>NZ_BAAGBE010000001.1:0-2470000 GCF_047149785.1 Nitrobacter sp.
TCCCCCTCCGAGCCATGAAGTCCCTCCTCATCAGCCTCCAGTTCCATCACAACGCCGCAGAAGGACGGCCCATCAAAAAAAATCCACTATGAAAAACCCCGAAACTCGTCCTGGACTGGGCCTCGGCGTCTTCACGCTGGTCATGATTACCCTGCTGATCGGGCTCGGCGTATGGCAGTTGCAGCGCCGGACCGAAAAGCATGCTCTTATAGCGGCCCTCTCCGAGCGCCTCGCGGAAAGCCCCTCCGCCTTGCCAAGACAGTCCGACTGGGCGGCGTTGTCGCCGGCCAAGGATGAATTTCGTCGCGTGAGCTTCTCCGCGACCTACGAAGCGCGCCCCGACGCCATGGTCTATACTTTCGGCTCGGCGGTGCGCCCCGACGTCGCGCTCGGCACTTGGGCATTCCTGCCCGCGCAACTGCCCGGCGGCGGCACCGTCGTTGTCAATGCGGGCTTCGTGCCCAACACCAAGCAGGACCGTGGCCAACAGGATCGCGCCGTCAGCCCGCTGGTGACCGGTCAGCCTGTTACGATGACCGGTTATCTGCGCTTTCCGGAGAAAGCCGGTCTGCTGACACCCTCACCGGATCGCGACAAGAGGCTGTGGTTCTCCCGCGATACCGGCACGATGGCCAAGGATCTCGGCTGGGAAAATGTTGCGCCATTTTATATCGACCTCGAATCGCCGGTGCCGGCGAGCGGGGTTCCGAAGCCAGGCCCGCTCGACGTGCATCTGAGAGATGACCACATGCAATACGCCATCACCTGGTTCGGCCTTGCCGCTGCCGTGACGTTCGCCTTCGGCGTCTGGTGGCGCAACCAGCGGCGCTCTGCATAGCTCACAAACCCAATATAATTCATATGATGGTCGCTCCTGTATCCGGTCGGACAGTTCGGCGACTTACCTGGAACGGACCCGCATCATCCGACCCGTCGTGGCCGCGTTCCGCGAAACGGGCTTTCGTCAGAAAACGCCAAAGCTTCTGCTGTCGAACCCGCATTCCGTGCGGCCTCATGACCGACGAATCGAAAACCGGCTCGCTGGTGCTGTAGCGTTGTCGAGCGAAGCATATCGTCGGGTTTCACTTGTGGACGGATCCCGGTTGGCGTGAAGAAAAACGCGTCAAGTCAAAATCATAGAGCGTTTTCAAGCGAAGTGGCTACCGGTTCGCGTGAAGAAAACGCGTCAAGTCAAAATCATAGAGATCGCGTCTGATTCCGCCAGGAGCGGAACTCCTGGTGAACGTCGAATGCCGTCGGCGATCGATTGCAGATGGCCAGAACACTTCGGTCGTGGAACCTCGTCCGATCGGAGGACGCCGTTGGTGGCAAGATGTAGCGAACGAGGGTCGTCGTCGCATCGCCGCTGTTTACATCATGCGATAATAGCGACCGAACATCATCCACAGCGTGCCGCCGACCAGAACAATGAGCACGACGGCTGCGAAGCCAAGCGCGGCAAGTTTGTTCTGCGACGACGGTTTCAGGTCGAGGCCCAGGAAATACAGCAGGTGGACGACAACTTGTGCAATTGCAGCGACGCCGATGACGGCGAAGGTCTGCTTCGGCGGTAGCGCGCGGGCGGCGACGAAGCCGAATGGAACAGCGGTCAGGACTGACGCCAGGACGACGCCGACCAGGCACGACCCGATCGTGACGACCTTGCAATGCCGCGAGGCGGGTCTGTCCGGCGGTCGCGGCGCGGCCGCCACGTTAGAGAAATCCCGGAAGGTAGACGAGGGAGAAGATGTTGATCCAGACGATCACGAGGAAGTGCCAGAACAGACCCAGCCGATGAACCCGCGAGACGACACAAGGGGTCAGTCCGCGCAATGCGACCTCGCATCCCAAGAGGACGATCCAGACCAGGCCGGCGCCGACGTGAGCTCCATGGGTGCCGACCAGCGTGAAGAAGGCCGAGAGAAAGCCACTTCGTCCCGGGCCGGCATCGGCGACGGCCATGCCATAGAGTTCCCAGATCTCCGCGGAGACAAAGCCTAATCCGAGCAGGAACGTCACGCCCAGCCAGAGCACCGCGCGCGGGCCATTTCCGGCTGCAATCGCAACGCCGGTGACGCCGAAGGTCGCGCTGCTCGCCAGCAGCAGCAGGGTTTGGACAAAAATGCGCGGGAGCTGAAATTGAAATAACGTATGTCCGGTTGGCCCCTCAGCCGTGCTATGCGCCATCGCCACGAAGATCGCGCACAGCAGCGCGAAGATGATCGCGTCGCTCATCAGGCAAATCCAGAAGCCGTAGATCTTCTCGTCGATCTCTTGGGCGGCTTCGGCTTGCTCGGCATGCTCGTCGGTGATGACGGCGTCGGTCACGTCGGCGCCCCGACTGCGAGTGCGGGGGATGCCGCGCGGCGGCTCTCGATCGCTTCGACCTCGCTTGCCGGAATACGATCTCCGTCATGATCATTGAATGTCTGCGACAGGACCGCGGCAAACATGCCCAACCCACCGAGGGCCGCCAGCCACCAGATGTGCCAGATCATTGCAAAGGCGAACACGAACGACATCGCTCCGAGCAGGATTCCGATGCCGCTGTTGCCGGGGATGACGATGTCGTGGAAGCGCGCGGGTGGCCTGCGGTTGGCAGTTTCCACCTGCTTCATGGCCCACCAGGGATCGATGCCGTGCACCTGTGGCACGACGGCGAAATTGTAGGCCGCCGGCGGCGAGGCGGTCGCCCATTCGAGCGTCCTTGCATTCCATGGATCGCCCCCGGAGACGGCAAGCGCCGTTCGATTGCGGATGCTGACGGCGATCTGGATGGCGAGGCAGGCGATGCCGCACAGGATCAAGAGGACGCCGAACTGGGCGACGATGAGATATGGCTGCCAGTCGGCGACGGCGGCGCGATTGAGGCGCTGCGGCATGCCCATAAGGCCGAGAACATACAGCGGCATGAAAGCCAGACAGAAGCCGACGATCCAGTACCAAAAGGCGCGCCGGCCCCATTTTTCATCAAGACGAAATCCGAACGCCTTTGGAAACCAATACTGGCAGCCGGCGAAATAGCCGAACAGCGCGCCGGGGATCAGCAGGTTGTGGAAATGCGCCACCCGGAAAGTGGTGTCGTGGATATTGGACGGCGCTACTGCGAACAAAAACCCGGAGATGCCGCCGACGAGAAACGTCACGATGAACCCGATCGTGAACAGCATCGACACCGAGAATTGCACGCGGCCGCGATACATCGTGAGCAGCCAGGCGACGATCGTCACGATTGTCGGCACGGCGATGAGCGGTGCGGCGCTGCCAAAGAAGGCATTCACGTCGGCGCCGGAACCGATGGTGAAGAAGTGGTGCAGCCAGACGACGAACGAGAGCGCGGTGATGGCCACGGTCGAGTAGATGAGCGCGGTATAGCCGGACAATCGCCGGCCCGAGAACGTTGCCACGACCTCGGAATAAATGCCAAACGCCGGCAGGATCAGGATGTAGACGTGAGGATGGCCCCAGATCCAGAACAGGCTGACATAGTTCTCGACGTTGCCGCCGCTTTCGCCGCCGGTGAAAAAATGCATGCCGAGGTGACGGTCGAGACCAAGCAGGGCAGCGGCGACGATCAAGGCTGGATAGGCGAATATGATCAGGATGCTGGTGCATAGCGCCGCCCAGGTGAACAGCGGCATCATCATCAGTTGCATTCCTGGCGCGCGCCGCTTGACGATCGTGACGAGAAAACTGATTCCCGTCAGCATCGCGCCAACGCTGCTGAGCAGGACCGCCCAGATCCAGTAATCGACGCCGACGCCCGGATTGAACTGTATTCCCGATTGGGGCGGGTAAGCGGTCCAATAGGCGGTCGAGAATTTGCCGATAACCAGCGAGATCATCACCAACGCAGCGCCGGACGCGGTGAGCCACAGCCCCACCGCGTTCATGAACGGAAACGCCACCCGACGCGCCCCGATCTGTTGCGGAACGACGATGTTGAGCAGGCCGAGCACGAACGGCATCGCCACGAAGAACATCATGATGGTGGCATGGGAGGTGAAGATCTGATCGAAATGGTCCGGCGGCAGATAGCCGTGCGGTTCGAATGCGAACGCCTGCTGTGTGCGTATTATCAGGGCATCGATGACGCCGCGCACCAGCATGATCAGCGCCAGCGCCACATACATGATGCCGATTTTCTTGTGGTCGAGGCTCGTCAGCCATTCGCTCCACAGGTAGCGCCATCGACCGAGCCAGGTGATGAGCGCGACCGCGCCCAGCGCGGCGCACACGACGGTCAATGCACCTGCCATGGCGATGCCGCTGTAAAACGGCAGGTCGTCAATCGTCAGCTTACCGAGCATACCAACTGGTCTTCAGACAGGGAGCAATGCTCGCACGACCTGGGCGATTCATTCTCCAGCGGTTCGAGAGTATCGGGTGGGAGCACGAGGTCAATTGAAATCGGGTGATACGGGTGATGAATCTTATCATAAGCATATCATTGATAATATTGATGAATCTAGATCATTTGTGGCCGCCGCCAGCGAACGGATCAGCGACGGGTGTATGACGCAATTCGGTTATCAGATCGCATCATGAGGTCCACAGGGGTCATCCCGGGGGCGTGATCTCGACCATGCTTATCCTGTAATGAGTTCTTGCGGAGACGACGTCACTTTGTCGACGAATTGCAGTTCCGGTCTCATCCGGGACAGAGCCGCTCATGCTCGGAACGCAAAACCGCGACCGCCGACATCTCCAGCGCAGCCAGATCGTCTAACGATTACCCGTCGCGTAAACCAGCATGTTTTGAGCGGTTGAATCTCCGTCCGCAAAGCAGAGACGGCCCGACCGCTCGTGGAGCGTGGCCATGGTCGTTTGAGCCTTTCCGCTTCTGGTGCCCACTTCGCTCGAAAACGCGATAGTGGGTTTTGAATTTGACATTCGCTTGCCAGGCTTGCGGCGAAGCGGATTTTGAACGTCAAATCCACTCCACCAGAGTCTGGTCCAACGTCGTTGAATCAGACTCTAGCCTTGATCAGAGCCTTAATCGTTTGAACGAGCTTGATCGTATCCGAAAACCGGTTCTCACCCCGGATCAAGTCTGGGGCAGGCTTTTTCGGGCTCATGACCTAACGGACTCATGACCTAATCGTCTTGCGCGCTCTCCAGGTCCTTCACCTTGAGGCCATGCTCGATGAAGAAGCGGTACTGTCTGGAGTTTTCCTCGTAGAATGGTTTGTCTTCCACCGGCCCGTACAGCTCAAAGGCATAGTTGTTGAACTCGCCGGATGGCGACTCGTCCTTGACGGAGGCCATTTCCAAGATCACGCCGAAAGACGGAGCGCGGAGGATCTTCAATTGATCGATCAGCTTGGTCGCCGCCTTGACGGATGCCCGCTGCAAAGTCACCACCGCCGGCGGCCAATTCTGGTGATCCGGAAACGAACATACGATCGAATACATGCGCGTGGCGGCGGGCGGCGAATTGGGATCGTTCGGATTAGAGCTGCCCCGTTTGTGCAGACCCGATGCCGCCACCGAGCGGCCGGTTCGCCACGTCACTTCATCGCCGCTCTTGAGCTTGACTATGAATTCGGAATCGGCGGGCGTCCAATGCTTGCCGTCGTCGGAGCGGGCGAGAATTCCGCCGCCGGCTTCCCGCGGACGCCACAGAATGAAGCACCAGTTGATGAAAACCGGGCAAATGCGAACGGTCGAACCGATGTTCCTGCCGAGCATGCTGTGCCAAAACTCGCCCTGTTTGGCCGTGTCGAATTGAGCGAGTTCGGGTGAGGAGGCCTGAAGCAGCTTCAGTCGCGGCACCTCCACGTTGTCAAGACTGCCAAGACCCGGATGGTCTTGCAGGAACGCGGGCAAGCGCGACTTGGCCATGATGTTCTCCTTGAACATAGGGGATGGAGTTCCGACGCATGATTGAAGATTCCGCGCCGGGCTTCAATTTAATTGATGGACTGTTTCGGACGGCCCGCCGGCCCGCCGCAGGCAGTTGACGGAGAAATCCGGTCTGGACCGCCGTCGCTGCCGCGGCGCGGCCAAGAGTCGCAACGGTCGGCTGGCCTGGCAAGTCCTTTCGTCAGTGCGGTGGAGCAACTTCGAGCGAGAGCTGCTTGTGAAGCGCTCTAAGCGACCGAGTAAAGCAGGTCTCTTTCGAGATTCGAGACGCAATCGGATCGCTCGATCCGCGGCGCTCCGATTGCGTTTACCCGGTCATGCCATGGCGTGCGCACCTGTTCGTGCCACTTTATCTCAGTCGATTTGAGTGTAAATGCTTGATAAACAGATGAGCGGGCGCCGCAATCGGAGTCGAGTGTGCCGGTTTTGACCGATGCGCTCGCGCAGCCGGGAAAAACAGGGCGACGGAGCATTGACGCAGGCTCTCTCGTTGCGCTGATCTTACGTTTGCTGTTGCGCAATGAGGCGAAAAAAATACACATTTCTGGGATCAACGCCCTTGCGCTTTCTAACGATTCTAGTCTAGCATAAACCTACCGTCGCCGATCATGTGGGTCTGAGAACGGCGGGTCACGAGCGGGAAACGTCTGTTGTCTAACATAAACTTAATGCCCGCCCGATCATATGGATCTGAGGACGAGGGATCATGAGCAAAAAGCCCCTAGCGTCATGGCGATTAATGCCACTTGTTGCGCTAGCTACGACTACAGCCATATGGGCAGCGTTGCCGACCGTGGCTAACGCAGCCGATGCAGCGGCAGGTAAAAAATTATTCGAGGAAAAGACGTGTAGTGCATGTCACTCCGTCGGCGGGGGGGACCTTGTTGGTCCCGACCTGAAGGGTGTCACGAAAGAGCGCTCCAGCGAATGGCTGCATGCCTGGATTTCGGCGCCGGACGCAATGATCGCCAAGAAAGATCCGATCGCGGTCGAGCTGGTCAAGAAGTATAACGGAATGGAGATGCCCAATCTGGGCCTCAATCCGTCCGAGATCGACAACATTCTTGCATTTTTGGGTTCGGGCGGGGGTGGCGGCGCGTCGGCCGCTGCGGCGCCTGCTCTCAAGGGAAATGCCGAGAAAGGCAAAGATCTCTTTACTGGCAACGAGCGGTTTGCGAATGGCGGGCCGCCGTGCATGGCGTGCCACAGCACCGGCGGCCTGGGAGCCTTCGGCGGCGGACACCTTGGTCCGGATTTGACCGAAGTGGCAAAGCGCCTCGGTGGAGCGAGCGGATTGACGGCTTGGCTCGGGGGCTTGCCCACGCCGACCATGAAGGCGGTCTGGTCGAAACAGCCGCCGACTCCTCAGGAGCGCGCGGATGTGGCTGCGTTCCTTGCTCAGGAAGGTTTGGCTGTCCGTTCGGCTTCGGCAATATGGCAGTTGGCTGGTCTGACTGGGTTGGGTGCTGTGATCCTGCTGCTGATTGCGGGGTTCCGGTGGCGCAATCGGTTGAAATACGGGGTGCGGCGTCCGATGATGGCGGCGCCTACGACGGGACGAAGCACTGGCCCGTATAACGGTGGTTGGTTTACGGGAACGTATGCCGACGGCTGGATAGCTAGGTTTAAGGGTATGGATGGTAGCAGGCCTCGCGGCCGGACGAATGCACCGAGGAGACACTGATGAGCTGGATACTTGATCTCGTTAATCCCCGGGAGCGCAAGTGGGAAGAGTTCTACCGCAACCGCTGGTCCCACGATAACGTCTTCCGCAGCACGCATGGCGTGAACTGCACCGGTGGCTGCTCCTGGGCGATCTACGTCAAGGATGGTATCATCACCTGGGAGATGCAGCAGACGGACTACCCGCTCCTCGAGCGCAGCCTGCCGCCTTACGAGCCTCGTGGCTGCCAGCGCGGCATCTCCGCCTCCTGGTACGTCTACAGCCCGATCAGGATCAAGTATCCGTACGTCCGCGGTCCGCTTTACGACATGTGGAAGGAAGCGAAAGCCTCGCATCCGGACCCGGTGCAGGCCTGGGCCTCGATCGTCGGAGACGAACAGAAGCGCCTGCGCATGCAGAAGGCGCGCGGCAAGGGTGGTTACCGCCGCGCCAAGTGGGAAGAGCTGAGCGAACTGATCGCCGCGGCTTGCTTGTATACCGCGCGCAAGCACGGACCGGACCGGGTGATGGGCTTCTCGCCGATCCCGGCGATGTCGATGCTGTCGTTCGCGGCCGGCACGCGTTTTCTGTCGCTCTTCGGCGGCGGGTTGATGAGCTTCTACGACTGGTACGCCGATCTGCCGACCTCGTTCCCGGAAATCTGGGGCGACCAGACCGACGTGTGCGAAGGCGCCGACTGGTACAACTCGAAGTTCATCGTTTCGATGGCGTCGAACATGAACATGACGCGTACGCCGGACGTGCACTTCATCGCGGAAGCCCGCACCGAGGGAACCAAGTTCGTCGTTCTTGCGCCGGACTTCAGCCAGATCGCAAAATACTGCGACGAGTGGATTCCGATCCAGGCGGGCCAGGACACGGCGCTGTGGATGGCGGCCAATCACGTCATCCTCAAGGAGTATTATATCGACCGCCAGGTTCCCTACTTCATCGATTACGTCAAGCGCTACACCGACCTTCCGTTCCTGGTGGAGCTGGAGCCCAACGGGAATACCTACAAGACCGGGCGTTTGTTGCGTGCCAAGCGCGTCGCGCGCTACCAGGACGTCGAGAACGGCGACTGGAAGATGCTCGTCATCGACGAGAAGAGCGGCGAGCCGCGTGCGTTCAAGGGGCAGGTCGGCGACCGCTGGGGCTCGACGCACGGCAAGTGGAACCTGTCTCCGGAGGATACGCTGGACAACAGTCCGATCGATCCGGTGCTGAGCTTCATCGATCATTCCGATGGCGTGGTGCAAGTCGGGTTCGACGACTTCGCGAACGGCCGCATCATCTCGCGCGGCGTGCCG
Source organism: Nitrobacter sp. (assembly GCF_047149785.1). GTDB lineage: Bacteria > Pseudomonadota > Alphaproteobacteria > Rhizobiales > Xanthobacteraceae > Nitrobacter. Next base: position 8,839 of record NZ_BAAGBE010000001.1, read on the forward strand.
GTGAAGCGCATCGCGACCGACAAGGGCGAGGTGCTTGTCGCCACCGGCTTCGACATCATGATGTCGCAGTTCGGTCACAGCCGCGGGCTGGAGGGTGCGTTTGCGACCAGCTACGATGACGAGGACGCGCCTTACACGCCGGCATGGCAGGAGCGTCACACCGGCATCGGCCGTGAAACCGCGATCAGGTTTGCCCGTGAGTTTGCGACCAACGCAGAGCTCACGAACGGCAAGTCCATGGTGATCGTGGGCGCCAGCGCCAACCACTTCTACTACAACAACCTCTGTTACCGGTCGGCGACGGTCGCCTTGATCCTGTGCGGCTGCTGCGGCGTCAACGGCGGTGGCATCAACCACTACGTCGGCCAGGAAAAGCTCGCGCCGGTTGCGCCGTGGGCTTCAGTGGCTCTGGCTCTCGACTGGTCCAAGCCGGCTCGGCTCGTACAATCGTCGACTTGGCACTATGCCCATAGCTGCCAGTGGCGCTACGAGCAGGAGTTTACCGAGTATGCCTTGACGGCGCCGAATCCGCGCTGGGCCAAGGGTCATTCGATCGACCTCGAGGCGAAGTCGGTTCGTTGCGGCTGGATGCCGTTTACGCCGAACTTCAACCGCAATCCGATCGAGGTCGTGGCTGAAGCCGAGCGTGGCGGTGCGAAGACGACGGAAGATATCGCGGCCTACGTCGCGGATCAGGTCGCGAGCAGGAAGTTGAATCTTGCGATCGATGATCCCGATGCCGCGGAGAACTGGCCGCGCGTGTGGTTCATCTGGCGCGGCAACGCGGTGCAGTCGAGCGCCAAGGGGCACGAGTTCTTCCTGCGTCACTACCTCGGTGCGCATGACAACGTGATCGCGGAGGATCGTGCCAGAGGCAAGACGACGACGGTCAAGTATCACGAGACGGCCCCGCGCGGGAAGTATGATCTGGTGATCGACATCAACTTCCGGATGAACACGACGGCGCTATACTCTGACATCGTGTTGCCGACGGCGTTCTGGTACGAGAAGAACGACCTCAACACGACGGACCTGCACTCGTTCCTGCACGTATTGGGGCAGGCGGTTCCGCCGGTGTGGGAGTCCAAGACGGACTGGGAGATCTTCAAGCTGCTCGCCAAGAAGGTCAGCGAGCTGTCTCCGCTGGCGTTCTCCAAGCCGGTGCGTGACGTGGTCCTTCAGCCGCTGATGCACGATACCCCCGACGAAATGTCGCAGCCGGAAATTCTCGACTGGGCGGAGGGCGAGTGCAAGCTGGTGCCGGGCAAGACCTTCCCGCACGTGCGGGTGGTCGAGCGCGACTATGCGAACTTGTACAACAAGTTCATCTCGTTCGGACCGAAGGCGCGGGAGGATGGTGTCTCTTTTGTCGGCGTGAATATTCCGATCAAGAAACAGTACGACCAGATGCTCGACAACCCCGTCATGCCGATGCCGGATGCAAGGCATATGCGGTGTGTGGAGTGGGGCGGCAAGCGGTATCCGAGCCTTGAGGACGTGCTCGATGCGTGCAACACGGTGCTGATGTGCGCGCCGGAAGCGAACGGTGAGGCTTGTTACCAGGGCTTCGTTCATGAGGAGCATCATGTCGGTCTGCCGCTTGCCGACATCGCTGAACCGACGCGTGGTGTCTCTTGCACGTTCTACGATCTGACGCGTCAGCCGAGGCGTCTGCTGACGAGCCCCTGCTGGACGGGTATGATCAACGACGGTCGCGCCTATTCTGCGTGGTGTATGAACGTCGAGCGCCTGGTGCCTTGGCGGACATTGACCGGCCGGCAGTCGCTGTACCTCGATCATCAGTGGTATCTCGACTTCGGCGAGCACATCCCGACCTACAAGCCGCGGCTGAACCCGCGCAAGACCGGCGATATCGTGAAGAGCCGGGTGGATGACCGCTCTCTGGTGCTGAACTACCTGACGCCGCACGGGAAGTGGAACATTCACTCCACCTACAAAGACAACCACCGCATGTTGATGCTGTCTCGCGGCATGGATCCTTGCTGGATCAATGACAGGGATGCCGAGAAGGTGGGTATCGAGGATAACGACTGGGTCGAGGTCTACAACGACAACGGTGTGGTCGTGACGCGCGCCAACGTGAGCCGGCGAATTCAGCCTGGCACCTGCATGTACTACCACGCGGTCGAGCGTACGGTGTACATTCCGAAGTCGCAGGAGCGGAAGTGGCGTGGCGGCGGGCACAACAGTCTGACGCGTATCCGCATCAACCCGCTGTTCCTGGCCGGTGGCTATGCCCAGTTCACTTACGGCTGGAACTACTGGGGACCGACCGGCATCTTTACGCGCGACACCCATGTCGTCGTGCGTAAGATGGAGAAGCTGGAATGGTAGGTGATCTCACGACGCATGATCATGACCACGATCATGATCATGAACCGGCTCCGGCGCATCTTGGTGCGCCTGAGCGGGTTAGCGTCGGGAAATACGTGACTATTAACTACACGCTGCGAACTAACGGTCAGATTCGCCACATTCGGTCTGCTGTGTGGGGCGACGAGCCGTTGGAGTATCAGCATGGGAGTGGACGACTGCTTCCTGCCCTTGAGCGAGCGCTTGAGGGCAGGGTTGCGGGCGAGCGTTTTGAAGTGACGTTGCCTCCAGAAGAAGCTTATGGAGAGCGAGACAAGGCGTTACAGCAGCGTGTGCCGGCTGAAACGTTTGGCGGTGTCGATCAGATTGAGGCGGGAATGTGCTTTCTCGCGCATAGTGATGACGAGCGTCGGGTCGAAAACGTAATGGTCACCGAGGTGGACGAAGATAACGGGTATGTGGTGGTTGATACCAATCATCCGCTCGCCGGTATGACGCTCGAATTCGAGGTGAGCGTTGTTGCGGTGCGGGACACCCCTACACCAGCGGGACATAGTCAAATTGACCCGACAATGGCCAGCATGGGTGATGGACTTGCGCTGGCTGCCGCAGAAGCGACGGTCGCGTCGCGGCGCAAGTCGAAGAGCGACGATACAACCAAACCGTCGGCGCCGAGCACTGTCGATGATACCGGCAACGCATAAGCGCCAAGCGATAACCGAAAACGAAGCCATAAGAACGAAGCCATAGGAACGAAGGAGTACTACAACATGGACATCCGAGCTCAAGTTTCGATGGTCTTTCACCTGGATAAGTGCATCGGCTGTCACACCTGCAGCATCGCGTGCAAGAACATCTGGACCGATCGCAAGGGCACCGAGTACATGTACTGGAACAACGTGGAGACGAAGCCGGGCACCGGCTATCCGACCCGTTGGGAAGACCAGACCAAGTATCGCGGCGGCTGGGTGGTCGACGGCCAGAGGCAGAAGAGCCTGCGGCTGCGGCTGCAGGGCAAATGGGGCACGCTGAGCAACATCTTCTACAACCCCTATCTGCCGACGCTCGACGATTACTTCGAACCTTGGACCTACGACTACCAGAACCTGATCAATGCGCCGCTGGCCGACGAGCAGCCGACCGCGCGCGCGATCTCGATGGTGACCGGCAAGTACATGGACACGATCGAGGCGGGCCCGAACTGGGACGACGACCTCGGCGGTTCGCAGGTCTACGCCAACAACGACCCGAACTTCGACGGCGCCTCGGACGAGGAGATGCGCCAGATCAACGAGATCAACAGCACGGTGTTCTTCTATCTGCCGCGCATCTGCAATCACTGCCTCAATCCGGGCTGCGTTGCGGCGTGCCCGCAGGGCGCGCTCTACAAGCGCGGCGAGGACGGCGTGGTGCTGGTGAGCCAGGAGCGCTGCCGCGCCTGGCGCATGTGCGTCTCGGGCTGCCCCTACAAGAAGACCTACTTCAACTGGTCGACCGGCAAGGCCGAGAAATGCATCCTGTGCTATCCGCGCCTTGAGAGCGGCCAGCCGCCGGCCTGCTTCCACTCCTGCGTGGGCCGCATCCGGTATATCGGCCTGGTGCTTTACGACGCGGACGCGATCGAGGAGACGGCGAAGTCGCCGCAGGATCAACTGGTGATGGCGCAGCGCAATATCATCAAGGATCCGTTCGATCCGGAGATCATCGCGGCCGCGAGGGCCAACGGCATCCCCGATGCCAAGATCGAGGCAGCACAGAAGTCTCCCGTCTTCCAGTTCGTGAAGAAGTGGGGCATCGCGCTGCCGCTGCATCCGGAGTTCCGCACGCTGCCGATGCTGTTCTACGTGCCGCCGCTGGGGCCGGTGCTCGCCAAGGTGGAGAACGGCGTGTACGACAACATCGCCTCCGAATCGAGACTGGGCCCGTTGATGAGCTCGCTCGAGCGGTCGCGCATACCGCTGCGCTACATGGCGAGCTTGCTGGCCGGCGGCAACGAGGAGTTGATCAAGGACGTTTACCGTAAGCTTGTCGCGGTGCGGGTATACATGCGTTCGAAGAAGGTGAAGGACATCCCGGAAGAGGAGGTGCAGCGGGCGCTTGCCGAAGGCAAGACCACGGGGGCCGAGGTCGAGGCGATCTGGCGCCTGACGTCGATGCCGACCTTCGAGGAGCGCTTCGTGGTTCCGCCGATGGAGCGCGAGACGGCGGTCGATGCGCTGTTCCCGCAACTCGATCCGGTGTCGCATAACTACCCGATCCGCAAGGGCGCGGTCGGCGTCGGCTTCCACACCGACCCGGCGAGAGGACCATAGGCCTTCTTCGTGCCACGGTGCGCGAGACGGCGGTTGGTTTCGGATGTCCAACCCAGTCTCGCGCAACCGCCCGGTTCGCAAAAGGCTTGGTCTGTGTTTGTTGCCACACTTAGTTTCTGTAGATGACCATGAGCCGCTTTTCGCATCGAGCAGATGTTTTGTATTCGAATCGCTCCAAGATCTTGGAGTTGTTCGCGGACATTCTCGACTATCCTGCTCCAGATTTAGGTCGTAAGGCTTTGGAATGTGCGGCATTGGTGCGTGCTGTACAACCGCAGGCGGCTGCGTTGTTGGAGAGTTTTCGAAACTTTGCCCAGGAAGTTACGGTCGGGAAGTTGCAGGAGGTCTATAGCGGCTTTTTTGATTTGAACTCGATATGCCATCCATATGTCGGCTATCAGCTATTTGGCGAGAACTACAAGCGTAGTATTTTTTTGGTGGAGCTCAAGAAGAGCTATCGTGCAAGTGGATTTGAGTCGAGTGCCGCCGAAATTCCAGATCGTCTCTCGATTATGTTGCGCTTCGCCGCACAGAGCGATAGCGAGGATGTTGATGCCTTGCTTAATAAGGGGTTATTGCCGGCGCTCGAGCGCATGACGACGAAGCCGGAGACCGACAGTCACCAGCACGGCCATGCCGATATCGATGGCGACACAGGCATTGAGCGCGCGAAGCTGGATGACCGGGAATTGCGCAAGCAGCTAAAGGACCAGCAGCGCGAGGCTCGAGAGGCTCTAAAGCTAGTTGAAGGGCAGGGCCAAAAGGACGACCGAAAGCAGATGACGGGCCAAAGCCAAGGCGATGTCCTTGAGGGCGGCTTCTTGCTCGCGCTGAGCGAAGATTACGATATCGAGGAAGTCGAAAAACGTACGCACCCGTACCACCAGGTGCTTGATGCACTTCGCCTGCTGTTGAATGAGGGCATGACGAAAAAGCGCGCCGATCGATCGGCAGAGCAAGAACGTGTGCTCGGGTGGACGCGGGAACGATTTAATCTCGATGAGGATGAAACCATTATGGTGTCGGAGCTTCCGTGTTCCGATCCTGGTTGTCCTCCGGTCGAAACACACGTCGTGTTCTGGACGCAGGCTGGGCGTCAGCACTTCAAGGTTTACAAGCCACTCGCGGAGGTCGCGGCAGACGACCTGCTAGATTGGCGAGCGTGAGAGGCACATCCCATGTATGACGGAGGCAGATTCTATGTTTGACGTATTCCTGTTTGCGGTTTGGCCATACTTGGCGATCGTAGTAGCAGTTATTGGGGGCGTCTATCGTTACCGCACCAATCGCTTCTCCTACTCTACTCTGTCCTCCCAACTGCTGGAGAACCGTCGACTGTTTTGGGGCTCGGTGCCATGGCATTACGGTATTGTCGTTGTTTTGTTTGCACACTTGCTGGGGTTCCTCGTACCCGGTATGTGGGCGAGTTTCACTTCTAACGCGACGACGCTGTATACGATTGAGTTAATTGGCTTTTCCTTCGGGTTGCTCGCGCTGATCGGGTTGATCGTATTGATCGTGCGCCGTTTCACGACGGAACGCATCCTCTCCGTTACCAGTCCGATGGACGCGGCACTGCTGGTGGCATTACTTGTGCAGGTGGGACTCGGCGTCTGGGTTTCTTTGGGTTACCGCTGGGGCGCTGACTGGTTTATCGATACGGCCGTGCCGTGGCTCATTTCCCTGGTCTCTCTAAACCCCCAGACGCACTATATTTCAGCGTTGCCTCTCCCGGTCAGAGCCCACATGGTTATGGGGTTTGTGGTGATCGCGTTGTTCCCGTTCTCGCGCTTGGTGCACCTGATCATGTTCCCGTTCTGGTACTTGTGGCGGCCGTATCAACTTCAGATCAGAAATACAGTAAGGCAAGCTCACTGACGCTTGGTGTGAGTGCCGGTAGTCTGATAAATAGCGCGAAGTTGAAGTTATCGCCGGCGAGTATTGCTCGCCGGCGAGTGTTATGTGCCTCGTCTCCGAGGATGAGGAGGGAACGACGGACGCATGTCTCTGGCATTGGCCCAGATCGCGAAAGTGGGACAAAGTGGGACGGTGAGCTTCTTAAGGGTCTAAGCCAACAAAAAGATCGCCTTGTTGATATAAACAGCACAAACGTTAGATTTTAGGAGCTCTTCGTGGAACATCCAGGTGTCGGGCTTGAGAAGACGGACGAGCCTAAGGGCAATGCCAGGATTCTATTTATATCGACTATGGCGTTTGCTCTCGGCTTTGCAATTTGGGGAATGTTTTCCGCGCTCGCCCCGTTTCTCATTGAGTGGTATCATTTCACGAGTACGCAGGTGCTCATTTTGGCTGCGATGGAGCCACTTTTTGCTGCTGCCATTAGCATTCCGCTGGGTATTTGGACGGACAAGTATGGTGGTCGTACCGTATTCACAATTTTGCTCGTCTGCCTTTCGGTCGTTCTGATTTTTGGGACCTACGCCGAGGGCTATTATTCCTTCCTCTTTCTCGGATCGATGCTCGGTCTCGGAGGTGCGACCTTCGTGGTGGGGAACGCTCACGTATCGTCTTGGTATCCGAAATCAAGGCAGGGTATGGCTCTAGGTCTCTTCGCCCTGGGCAATATCGGAATTACTGTCGGTATGATGCTCGTTACGTTCGTGATTACCAATGTCGTAGACGCAAATGACCCGGACGGTTGGCGTATCATTTTCCCGATTTTCGCCATCCCTACGCTGTTGATGGCGGCGGTCTACATGTTCTTCACGTCTGATCCGCCTAACAGAAAGCTCAAGAATACGTCGATGAAGGAGATTTTCGCCGTATATCGTTCCGGCTTGGTGGTATGGCTGGTGCCCGGACTCTACTGGGTAGCCTTCGGAACGCTGGTTTTCTTCGCATCCACGATGCCGACTTATCTGGTTGATCACTGGCATGTGGACGCTACCAGCGCATCAGCATTTTATACTCCTCTTCTCGTGGTCTGTGTTGCCATTACCCGACCTCTTGGTGGCTGGCTCGCTGACCGGTGTGAAGTGTTGTCTATTCTGAGCTGGATGTTCGGTATGATGTCTGTTCTGGCTGTGCTGATGGCCTTGCAGTTGTCGTTGAGCTTGGAATTGATTGCCATCTATGGGCTGGCGTTGCTATCCGGCGCAGCGGCGGCAGCGGTCATCAAGCTGATCCCGATTTACTTTGAGCATGTCGGTGCTGTGAGCGGACTTGCGAAAGCTGCCGGCGCGGCCTGCGGCTTCACGATGACGGCAATTCTGGCGGCGAGCAACTTTCTCTTGGGCGGTTATACCTTGGGTTTTGTTGTTTGGGCGTTGATGAACATCGCCGCGTTCTATGTGTCGTTCTCGCGCGTTGGCTTCAAGGATGCGAAGCCGGTCCGCGACGCCGTTGCCGAAGCTGTTCCTGCACATTGAGGGCAGAGCGTCCCACGGCGCGGCCTCTCTATTGATGTCCGACCAGTTAAAAGACAATCGCTACCGCCCCTAACGAAGGGCGGTAGCACTGAAGCGGTGCTTGAGCTTAGGGTTTATAAAGTCTAGTGCAGCCGTTCGATCAATCGAAACGTCGCTTCCGGCTTCGCATGCGCGGTGCCCGCCGCCTTTCACCCGCCTATTTTGCATTGGTCATGGCTACCGGTATCGTCTCCATTGCCTCGGAGCGGGCTGGTTTTCATCTGATTGCTGTCGTCTTGCTATGGTTGAATACGACACAGTTTGTGGTGCTCTGGGTTCTTACGTCGTGGCGGCTCATCCGCTACCGCCGGGCACTCATTGCAGATTTGACAGATCATCGATCGGCACCGGGATTTCTTTCCGCTGTGGCCGCGACGGGCGTGATGGCAAATCAGTTCATACTCGCCGGTGCCTTAAACCTTGCGCTGGGACTTTGGATTTTCGGTATCCTACTTTGGATCGTACTGACTTACACGATTTTTGCTAATCTGACGATCATGGAGAGCAAGCCGACGATCGACCAGGGAATCACAGGGGCTTGGTTGCTTGCCGTCGTCTCGACCCAGGCAATCTCGCTTCTGAGTGCGCTGCTTGCGCGACACATCAGTCAACCCCTCCGCCTGGACGTCAATTTTCTCGCCCTTTCGATGTTGTTATGGGGCGGTATGATGTACATCTCGATTATTTCGCTGATTTTTTATCGGTATATGTTCTTCAAGTTCTCTCCAGCCGATTTTGTCCCCTCCTATTGGATTAACATGGGAGCGATGGCCATTTCGACGCTCGCCGGCTCGACCTTAATTGAGAATGCAGCGGATGCATGGTTCCTTGACGAGCTGCTTCCTTTTCTCAAGGGATTTACGATTTTCTTCTGGGCTGCTGGAACTTGGTGGATTCCACTCCTTATTATCCTAGTCGTTTGGCGCCATTTCCATCGACGGTTTCCGCTCAGATACGATCCTGCATATTGGAGTGCAGTCTTTCCGTTGGGTATGTACACGGTCTGCACTTACGAGATGGCTAGCGCGATGCGGCTTGAATTCCTACGTCCTATTGCGGATGTGTTCGTTTATGCGGCTCTGCTTGCCTGGACGGCGGCCTTTATCGGCCTGGTCAAGAAGCTTGCAAGTAATTTGATTCCAGCTCTTAATCCTCGCTGATGTGAGGAAGGAGTAGCATGAAGCTACGAACTTTCGCCAACGGCTGAGTTCCGAGATCGAGGTCGGTCGTCTGGACGCATGGCGGAGTTTTACAGATCGATCGCTACGAACATCTCGATTTCGCTAACCCGCGGGGGCTTGGACGAAAGGATGTCTACGCCGTTTTTCGATCGGCCGTTCCCTATACGAAGCTATCGGACTGATTCCGAGTGACGTTGCCTCCACAGTTTCTGTCCCAGTTCGTTTGGTTTTGCCGTATTGGATGGTGGAGCGACGGACTGGCGCGGAGCCATTGAGGCAGCGCAGCGCGAGCGACCGTCGCGGGGTGGAAGGTGCTGGCGAACTCGTCCGGTCTCTGCCAGAAGCGGTGATGCTCGTGCGCGACCGCCTTCATCCGCTCACGGACCTCTCGATTGTCGGGACGGTTGGTCTCGTAACAAACCGTCATGCGGCAGCTCGCCGATGGCTTTACACGCCCGCCGTTTGCTCATTCCGAGGGCTCCTTCAGGCGAGCGATAGCTTTCCGCCTGCCCGTGGGTGCACCGCTCCTGTCCCAGGAGATTCTTTTGCCCGCATTGTCGAGCATAGCATCGACCAGCAGACGCTTCAGCCGCGTGTTCTCACATTGCAAGCAGGCTGCGCGCGCCTTCGAGGTCGTGAACGTTTCCGGTCGTGATCAACAGGGCGCGCCGGCGGCCGAACGGCGGCCTTGATGAGGTGGCATCCGCTGAAGCCGATCCGTACATGCCCGTCAGAGCATAAAAGATATCGGTCCAAATTCCCTGACGGCTCCAGCGATTGAGCGATTGTAGATCGTCGTGTAAGGCCCGTAGACTTCCGAGCAATCACGTCAGCGCGCCCCGCATCGCAGCATGTGAACGATGCCGCTGATCACCCGGCGATCGTTCGACCAGATGTGCCCCGCTCTCGCCCGATCATTCCCCCGAGACGCTACAGCAATACGCTCCCGGCGAACCGTTCGACGCGTCTGGCACAACCAAGAGGGCCCATGTCTCCTTCCGCAGCAGCCTCTGGAAGGTCCCGAAGCCTTCCGCGGCGAGACCTCGCCATCGGTCCGCCTGCCCAGCGGATGCTTTGCGGTCTGCTTCGGTGCAAACGAGATCGCAACCATCGATCTCAACGATCCGCGTAGCCACCAATAAAAATGTGTCAGGCATCACTCCGGGTTTTACATCAAGCCCGGCAATGACGGCCTGTTCCGTTTCCGTCAAAACATGAAATGCTATAGTTTGTTCTACTGATCGAGCCAGACTTTTAGCGGAATCTTTAAGCGGGAGTTTTTTCCGAAGCCGGTTTGCACTTTATCAGAATCATGCTCGAAGATAACCGCCGACAGTGAGGCTGGCGCGTGCGTCGTAAAATTGAGAAAATGTGGCCGCAGCCCTTTCCAAAGTAAATCGATGTTGCTACATACGCTTCGCGCTGCAGGCAATTGCCTGAGTTGCCTTCTCCGGAATTTTGGACGGAATTTGTCGGTGCGCGTGCGTCGATGAAGTGTCTCCTGCCTGGATCTTCGAGGGTGCGCAGAGGCTTAGCGCGGGGTGGAGCAGCCCGGTAGCTCGTCAGGCTCATAACCTGAAGGTCATAGGTTCAAATCCTATCCCCGCAACCACCGATCCCTGCGATAGCAGGTCATCCAAAACCCCGGCTTCCGAAAGGACGTCGGGGTTTTTCTTGCCTGCCACAAAGCGGAGGATTGCCGCCAAGTCGCCGCGCAGGACGATCGCGAGCGTTCCGCCGTCCGGAACGAGATCCACTTGGTTGACCAGAGACCGGAAGGTCTCGGCAGCCTGGGGCTCCGTTTTCCCACTCTGGAGTTCCCGGTGAAGGGCAGCGATCTTCTGGTGATAGATTTCCGCCATGTTTGGGTGCAGCAGGGGCGGCGGCTCTTGGGCGCTGGCCAGCAGTTCGGTCAATTTGGCCTTACGCGCTTCGAGCGTGCCAATCTTGTCCTTCAACCTGGCTCCGGGTACGCCATCAAGAATGGCCTGGATGGCTTTATCTAGCTCGCGTTCGGTCCGCTCCGATTCTCGCCGCCATGCTTCGAAATCGGTGCTTCGCTCGATCCGACGACGGTTCACCTCCCGCGTAAATTCCTGACAAAATTCCTTGAACAGGCCGGGCTCCATTAGGTGGGTATTCAACCCGGTCAGGATCGACTTCTCAAGTGCATCGCGACGGATATTCAGCCGGTTCTCGCAAATGCCCTTGTTGCGGGCGCCGAAGCACCCGAGCAGGTCCTTCGAAATCATGGTGTAGCCGTTGCCACAGCATCCACATTTGACGAGGCCGGTGAATAGATGCTTTGGCCGCCGGCGCTCGTTCAGCGTGTTTTCGCCCGGCTCCGTCGGCGGCTCATAAGCAAGGCTCTTCTGGCGCGCCTTCGCCGCGTCCCACACTTCCTGGTCCACAATACGCAGTTCTGGCACGTCCTGAATGACCCACTCGCTCTCCGGGTTGAGGCGCGAGACACGCTTACCTGTGTCCGGGTCCTTCAGATAGCGGAGCCGGTTCCAGACAAGCTTGCCAACATAAAGTTCGTTGTTGAGGATGCCGACGCCGCGCTTTGGGTTGCCGTGGATCGTCGTTGGGCCCCATTCGCTGCCCTGCGGCCCCGGCACACCCTCCTTGTTCAGTGTCATGGCGATCGTGCGCGACGACTGACCGGCCAGATAGTCCACGAAAATGCGACGGACAATGGCCGCCTCGGCTTCGTTGATCGTGCGGTCGCCGCGGATCGCTTCGCCATTGGCGTCAAATTGCTTGACGACATCATAGCCGTAACACAACCCGCCGCCCGACTTGCCTTCCGCGACACGCCCGCGAAGGCCGCGTCGCGTCTTGTCGGCCAGGTCCTTCAAGTAGAGCGCACCCATCGTCCCCTTGAGACCGATGTGCAACTCATTCACTTCGCCTTCCGACAGCGTCACAATGCTGATGCCGACAAAGCGCATGCGCTTGTAAAAGCCGGCGATGTCTTCCTGATCGCGTGACAACCGATCGAGCGATTCCGTCAGGATGAGATCAAATCGGCGCTTGAGGCCGTCTGCGATCAATTCCTGAACGCCGGGACGCAGAAGCGACGCGCCGGAAATGGCGCGGTCGGTATAGCTGCCAACAATCTTCCAACCTTCGCGGTCAGCGCGAGCACGGCACAGCCGAAGCTGATCCTCGATCGAGGCGTCGCGCTGATTGTCCGACGAATAACGGGCGTAAAGCGCGACTCTCATGAGATGACCTCCCTATTTACGGAGGCGATCGCGGGAGGCGCGCTCCCATTCCGTGTCAACGAACTCCCGTGCGGCTTGTCGCGCAAGCAGGCGGACCAGCGCGACGAGGCGCGGGTCGGGCGTTGCGGGGTCGTAAGCCTCCGCGCGCTCGGACGGCACGAGAACCAACCGCACGCTTTCGGCTGTCGTCCTTCTTGGTCTTGCCACCACCATCGCCTCGTCGCCGAGCAGCCCATTCCACTCACGGCGGACAGTGACCCCAAGGTTGGCAATTTAGAATGCGAATTTCCGGTCACGTCAGCGGTCTCCCGCGTAGAGCGCTCGCCGACTATGCTTTGCTTCGCAGATGATCGTAACGTCTGCGGCGACAAGAGCGAGCGTTGTCGTAAAAATACTTGATTTTGGCGGTTTGTCATGCGGCAGATGTCCAAATCCATACAAACCGAGAATGCTTCTATTTTACTCTGCGTCGAAGCCATTGCGTACCAGATCCTTGATACGGACAATCATGCTGCGACGCGGATCGTAAGGTAGCTCCTCGAAACCGAAACTTTGATAAAAGCTGCGTATCTCGTCATCGAGTGGATGCGTCAGCACGCCGTAGCAGCCGATTTCCCGCGCCACGCCCGCCGCGGTTTTCAGCGCGTAGAACATCAGCGATCGTCCAATCCCCATGCCCTGAAATCGCGTGTCGACGGCAAGTTGGCCGAGCAGGAAGATCGGAATATTCTCCGGTCTGTTCCGTTGCGACGCCTTTGGCAAATACTCGCGCTCGATATGTCCCATGCTGAGCGTGACGTACCCGGCGATCATTCCGGTTTCAACGTCGCATATGACCGTGCTTCGCGACACGTCGGTCTGCTGGTTGCGCCAGGCGTGTCGACGAAACCATTGGTTCATCGACTCGCGACCGCAATCGAAACTATTGCAATCGTCAACTTCCTCAAGCTGGCGCGGTGGCGTCAGTCTTGCCATACCGGGCGGCTCTTCGAGAGCTTTTTCAGCGCAGGAATATCCTTGGCTGGGCTGTTCACCCACGCCTCGAATTTCTTCCACTTCGCGGCCGGGATAATCACGCGATCCTGCTGAAGAAGCTCGATCTCGGCCGCTTCCACCGCCTTACGGCGAATGAAATCACTCAGATTGGTGCGGGATTGATCCGCTGCAGCCTCAAGCAGCTCACGTTCCTTTTGGGATACCCGCACGCTCACAGGCGCGAGATTGGACATGATGGCTTCCCTTTCTATTCGTATGACAATAGCATACGAATGCGCTGAGAGCGAGCAATTTTTTTGACGATCGTCAGTGTCCGACAGCAGCCATTGAATAGAGGCTACGGAGAGCCCCGCTCGCTTTGTCTTGATCGGCCGCGGCTGACGCCTTGCCGATCGTTGGTGGGGAGAGATGGTCTTAGCCATCTCTCCCCCGCGACTACCGCCTGCGCGATGGCAGGGCCGCGCGCTCGCAAAGCGGCGCTCATTTTCCGCTGTCCAATCATCCTGATCCGCCTCGCTCGCGGCGCAGCCCGGCCATGCTCGCCGGGGCAGCCGCCCCCCTCTCTGCCGCGCGCTCACGCGCCCCCGGGAGGCATGCCAGGGACATGCCTCCCGGCATGAACAGAGAAAGGATCAGGACAATGGCAAGGACATCGAAGAAGGCGAAGGTCGTCACGGTTACGACGGCAGATGAGGTTGCAAACTCGGTGGCGGAGATCGTCGGCGCGCTGCCCGCACCGGAAGCGGAAGCTGTTGCGGCGACCGAGACCGGGAGCACCCCGGAGATGGTAGCAAGTGGCGAGATAGCTTTTATTCCGCTCAACAAGTTGAAGAAGTCACCTCGCAATGCGCGGAAGACTCCGCACAGCGAGGCCGATATCGAAGCGTATGCGGCCAGCATCGCCGCCAAGGGCATCCTGCAAAACCTTGTGGTGGAGCCGGAGCTTGATGCGAACGGCGAGCCGATCGGCTTCTATTTCGTCACCATTGGCGAAGGCCGCAGGCTGGCGCAGTTGCTGCGCGCGAAGCGCAAGCAGATCAAGAGGACCGAACCGATCCGCTGCGTCATCGACACGGCGAATGACCCGTTCGAGATCAGCCTGGACGAGAACGTCACGCGCACGGCCATGCACCCCGCCGACCAGTTCGAGGCGTTCCGCGAGCTTGCGGAACATCGCGGATGGGGAGCGGAGGAAATCGCCGCCCGCTTTGGCGTGACCGCGCATGTGGTGAAGCAGCGGCTTCGCCTTGGCGCTGTCAGCCCGAAGCTGATGCAGGTCTATCGCGACGGTGGCTTGACGCTCGACCAGTTGATGGCCTTCGCCATCACCGAGGATCATGCGCGGCAGGAGCAGGTTCATGCGAACCTCTCCTATAATCGCGATCCGTCCTTCATCCGTCGCGACCTCATGAAGACGCACATTCCGGCAACGGATCGGCGCGCGATCTTTGTCGGCGCGGAAGCTTACATGGAAGCAGGCGGCAACATCGTTCGCGACCTGTTCACGGAGGATCGTGGCGGCTTCTATGAAGATGCCGCGCTACTGCACCGGCTTGTCATCCAGAAGCTGGAACGCATTGCTGCCGACATTCAGGCGGAGGAAGGCTGGAAGTGGGTTTCGGTCCATATCGACTATCCCCACGCCCACGGCCTGCGCCGTGCCTATCCGCAGCCGGTGGAGCTTTCGGAGAATGACGCCGCTGCCTACACCGCCGCGCAGGAGGAATACGACCGCCTGTCGTCAGAGTATGACAGCGCCGAGGAACTTCCCGACGATGTCGATCAGCGTTTCGGAGAACTTGAAGCCGAGATCGAGCGCATCGACGCATTGCGTCATGCCTACGATCCCGACGACACCGCGCGCGGAGGCATATTCGTCATGTTGTCCCATGACGGCGAAGCTCGGATCGAACGCGGCTTCATCCGCGCCGAGGACGAGAAGCCGGAGGAAGTGGCAGACGGCAGCGTGATCGACGGCGTTCGCGTCAACGATGATGGCGAGATCATCGAGGACGACGAGGACGGGAACGATGTTTCCGCGCTCGATGCCGAGGACGACGAAGCGGACGAAGACGGCAAGACGCTATCTGATCTTCTTATCCGCGACCTGACGGCGCACCGGACGCTTGGCCTGCGCCTCGCCCTTGGCGCTCAGCCGGATATGGCGTTGATCGCCGTGACGCATGCCTTTGCCACGCAGACCTTCTATCACGCCGTGAACGCCCATTGCCTCGACATCCGTCCTGTCAGTTCCGACCTTGGCGGGCATGCGGATGGCATCGAGGACACGGCGGCGGCGAAAGCGCTGGCGGATCGTCATGCCGGGTGGGCTGCGGACATGCCGCGCGACGTGGCGGGCCTGTGGGGCTTCATCGCTGGACTGGATCAGACGAGCATCATGGCGCTGTTCGCGCATTGCGCCTCGCAGACCGTCAATGCGGTGAAGCAGCCTTGGGAGCGCAAGCCCCGCGCCCATGAGACAGCCGACAGGCTGGCGACGGCGACTGCCCTCGACATGACGGCGCATTGGACGCCCACGGTGCGGACTTATCTCGGTCGGGTCACCAAGGCCCACATCCTCGCCGCCGTGCGCGAAGCTATCAGCGACGAGGCGGCGGATCGGATCGCCAGCATGAAGAAGCAGCCGATGGCGGAAGCCGCCGAGCAGCTTCTTGCCGAAACTGGCTGGCTTCCGCCGCTTCTGCGGACGGCGCAGCCCGCGTGGTCGGACGAGCCGCAGGCTGACGTCGATGCACGGATGGACGTGGCAGAGCCGGAGGCGGCGGACCTTCCCGCCGAGAACATCGGTGCGGCCGAGGAAGGCGAAACCTTCCACGAAGCGGCCGAGTGAACCGCCACGGCCGGAGCCGCCTTGGCGGCTCTGGCCAGCCTTTCGACAGCATCGAGAATTTTCCGGCCGCGCCTGATCGGCGCGGCCGGAGACCTCGACCGCACGACAGCAGGAATCATAACCATGAGAAGCTATTCAGAGCAGCGGGCGATGCTCGCCAGCATGGAGAGAGCGGAAAGAGCGCCACCTTTGCGTCATCGAACGGCAGATCGAAGCGCGCGCCAAGCGGATGACCATCAGCACCCGCGTCAAGGCGCGGCAGGCCGGAGCCATCGCGGCTTTCCACGTCCGCTACCGGATCAACGAATCGGCGCGGGAGAGCGGGTCATGACACGGCGCTTTCCCCGTACCGAACCGCTGATCCCCGACGAGTTGCTGGCCAAGCTGATCGAGAATGGCCGCACCAGCGAAGAACGGGACGACTTCGATCCGTTCCTAATCGGCATGGGCTGTCCAGAACTCGGCTACCTCTCAGCGAGATTGAGGATGTACGCGGCAAACTTGGCCTGCCGGTCGAACGCGACCTCTATTTCAGGGTCGAACACCGCCTCAGCACCTATCAAGCTCGCGCGCAGCGCCGGGATGATCTTCACTTGAAATCGCGTCCGGCGCGTCGTTGCGATGCGCCGGATCGTATCCATCGTAGAGGGAGGCCTCGACAAGACCGCAATGATCGTCGTCGCCGTGATGCTGATCGGCATGATGTGCGTCCTCGCTTATACGCTGGCGATCTACGCGCTGCCGTTCATGCTGGGGCTCGCGGCGATGCGCTTTGCCTACGGCACCGGAGCCGGCTGGCTCGGAGCGGGAATCGTCGGCCTTGTCGCTGGCGCGGCATCCTTCGGAATCCTGACGTTCCTGTTCGCAACGCTGCGCCCGCCGATCCTACGCATCGCCTTGGCGCTCATATTCGCCGCGCCCGCCGCCGTCGCGGGATATGCGCTTGTGCATGGCGTGACCGGCGAGGCCGTTCCTTTGCCGGTCTGGCGGCGACTTTTCTGCCTTGCAAGCGGCGCATTGGTGGGTGCGGCCGCCGTGATGCGACTGGCAACGTCCGCCGGTTCGCAAGGCTAAGTCGGTTCGTCGAACGCCGAAGCTATCGGCGCACCGCATATTCCGTGTTGTCCATGAGCGGATCAACATGGAATCGAAGCCGTTGGCGCGATCTCGCAAATAGGCGAGATAGTCTTTGCAATGCCCCGGAAGCCGCCAACGTCATCGGTCAGCACCACGCCGCCCGGCCGGATGCGCGACGCCAGCAGCTTCACAATGTTGAGCGCGCGCATCGGAAAGCCGTCGTTGAGCACGAGTCGATCTCCGCCGGATCGGTCGCAAGGCTTCCATCGCATGGCCTTCGCGCACTTCGGTCACAATCCCTTCTGACGCAAGAGAGGGCGGCAGCGGACATTTCGCCGGTCGCCCCGGCTCGCGCGAGCATCGCGTTGGACAGTCTCAAGCAGCACCGCAGCGGCAGATATCCACATGATCGAGCCATCCTCGCCGTCAGCCACCATGCCCCGCACGACATCGAGACGGGAGCGAGTCGTCGCAGCGGCTTGTGTAGCGAGGTAGTCGCTACCTTTGCGGAACTGTTCTTCCCGCGCCCAACACAATGGCGACGCGAGTGAAGGGCGGAGAGTCCGACTCCTTCCGTGTCGTCGATGACGACGACGTTGAGGACACATCATATCGGCGTTGAGGTTCAGGTGTTTGCTTGATGGAGCCGGAATAGCCGTGTTCGGTGCGAAGCGAGAAGTGTGCTTCCGATCCTTGTCGCCACATCGCGGTTTCTTCTGACTGTCTTTTTCAAGCCGCTCCCACGGGCGTCCTCGATTGGTTTGGTCTGACCGAAGACCGGCGACGAAAGCGTCGCCTCGATCTTGAACCTGCAACGTCCGCCGCCAGCTTTTTTCCGCCGCCTTCGGCTTTGCATCGCGAGCCAAAAAAGCTGTCGCCGGCCGCCCTCCATGGTGTTTCGGCCCCAAGGGGTGCAGTCCGATCGTCCCCGGTCTGTCGACCACCATCGAGGTTGCGATGGGCGCGGCCCGATAAGCAGAAGGAAACCACGTGATGGCTACGATCGGCACTTTCTCCCGCACCGAGAACAATGGCGGATACAACGGCTCGGTCAAGACTCTCACCCTCAACGTCAAGTCGGTAAAGTTCGTCCCAGTCGAAGGCGACAACGAAAAGGGTCCGCACTTCCGCGTCATCGCGGCTGGAACAGAGTTCGGTGCGGCCTGGAAGAAGAAGTCCGACAAGGGCAACGACTACCTCTCCGTCAAGCTCGACGACCCGTCGTTCCCGGCTCCGATCTATGCGAGCCTGGTCGAAAGCGAAGGCGAGGAACTGGCGCTCATCTGGTCGCGTCGCCGCGCCGCCGACTGAGGCCGGCCACCGGCGAGGCCCCGCCGAAAGCGGGGCTTTGTCATGCTCATGTCCGCGCAAAGCAAGATATAAGGTGAGCTGCGCTCCCTTTGTCTTGATCGGCCGCGGCCGGAGCCTTGCCGATCGTAGTGGGGAGCCAAGGGGTCTTACCCCTTGCTCCCCGCAAATGCCGCCTGTTGCGGAGCCGGGCCGCGGCCTCGCAAAGTGGCCGATACCCACGACTTCATCAGCATTGTCATCCGCTCCGCTCGCCTCGCAGCCCGGCTCCGCGCGCCGGCATGTGCCCCCTCCATCCCCGCGCGCTCACGCGCCCCCGGAAGGCATGTCGGGGGACATGCCTTCGGCATTAACGGGAAAGGAACAGAACAATGAATTCCATCAGCAGCAGCCAGAACCAACAGCAGGCAGTGAATAGCGGTTTCCGCGTGGACATCTCGCGCGGGCAGCGCATCGGCCGCGTGTCGTCCGAATGGTTTTCGCGCCCGGACGACGAGCGTTATTTGTCGCTCACCGAGCTTTACGATGCGGTGAAGACGCGCGCGGGTCGCGCCAAGACCCGCACCGTGGAAAGCCGCGCCGTGCGCGCGGAGGCGAGCCGGGAGAATACGGAGCGGCTTTCGCTCATCGTCCCCGGACAGGAGCGGCCCGTTGCGCCCACGCATTGGAGCTTCGGGCAGTTGTGCAGCCTTGTCGGCGCACCCGTCACCTATATGCGACAGCTTCCCGCGCCGCTCGCAGGCATCAACCTGCAGCACGGTTTGTTGTCGCATCGCGCCGAGCTTGTGAAGACTCTGGAAACAGAAGACGGACGCGTTGAATTGCGCGCCGTCACCGGCCCGGATTACGGGCGCATCTGGGATCACGAGCTTGTCGCCTCCGTCATGCGCATCGCCGGAAACGGAACGGGCGATACGATGTGGAAGGTGCCGGGCGTGTTGGATTGGGCGACCATGACGCACAATCCGTTCGTGGACATCACGAAGGACACCACCACGCTTTACGCCAGCGACCGCGACGTGTTCCTGTTCTTGGTGGATGATACGCACCCCATCGAAGCCGGACGCTTGCCAAATGGCGAGCCGGATTTGTATTTCCGGGGCTTCTATGCGTGGAATAGCGAAGTCGGGTCGAAGACGCTTGGCATCGCCTCTTTCTATCTGCGCGCCGTGTGCATGAACCGCAATCTTTGGGGTTGCGAGAACTTCGAGGAAATCAGCATCCGGCACAGTAAGTTTGCCGCGCAACGCTTCGCCCATGAAGCAGCGCCCGCGTTGACGAGCTTCGCCCATTCCTCGCCCGCGCCATTCGTGGCAGGCATCAAGGCGGCGCGGGAGAAGATCGTCGCCCGCACCGACGACGACCGCAAAACCTTCTTGCGCAAGCGCGGGTTCAGCAAGGCCGAGACGGCTAAAATCATCGAGACCGTGTTGCAGGAAGAAGGCCGCCCGCCGGAGTCGATCTTTGATTTTGTCGCGGGCATGACGGCCCACGCTCGCATCAAGGCGCATCAGGATGCGCGGCTTGAACTGGAGGGGAAGGCAAAGACCTTGCTGGAGAAGGCCGCATAAGCAGAGAAGCCCGCGCCGTCATGATCGACGGCGCGGCCGGGCATAAGGCCGTCTCGCACGGTTTCCGAATAGGCGAAGATTAGCAATTTTCCGCGGATCCGTGAACCCGGATCGGCAGCGGGGCCGCGCCTAGACGGCACGGCCGCCGCTCGCCGGGCTGAGCCCGGCTCGCGATTCACACACGAACTTGCTAATCATTCCGATGGGAAACGTCGAGCGCCGACGTGGGGTCAGCGCTTTGGCAGCCGGATCAGATCACAGGGATCGACGCCGAGTGCCTCCGCGATCTTGCCCAACACGCTCACGCTCGCTGACACCGCGCCGCGCTCAATCGAGCCAACATAACGCATGCTCAACCCTGACCGCGCGGCCAGTTCCTCCTGCGTCAGTTTCCTGTCATAGCGCAGCCGACGTATATTGATCGCCATGACCTCCGTGAGGTCCATGACGTATCGGAGCCAGAATCGGAACGATCGTTCTAGGAATGATCGTTCCTATTCGATATAGAAGGGATCAAACCCGACAGGAAAGTGGTTGTGATGTTTGGTCTTGTTGTCGCATCCGCTGCATAGCGGTATTCCGATTTTGGGGCGGGAGTTGCTGTCTAAATCCTGTTGCGAGCGACGCGAACTATCTATTTGGAAGCTAAGTCGCCGAAATTTGGAAATACGTCGATGACCAAAACCACCTTCAAGGACAGTCCGCCGCTGACCGAACGGGTGAATTCCTACGATGAAGCGCATCTTGCTACTTATCTTCGGCTTCTCGATGCGGCGGAGGAAGGGGCCGATTGGCGGGAGGTGGTAGCAATCGTGTTCGGCCTCGACGTCGATGTCGATCCGGAACGGGCGAAGCGCGTCCACGACAGCCATCTGGCCCGTGCGCGCTGGATGACTGAGAAGGGCTACCGGCATCTTCTCGAACGTCGCATGCAGTAATCGCCAATTGTCCACTTGTCGTTTACCCAGCGCCAACCCTACGTTGCGCGTTCCGGTTCAGCACTCTATTCCAAATATCCATCTTCCGACGCTCGCCGTCCCTCAATAGTCATCCGATGGCAACGGCTGCGCGGGGAGGCAGATATGGAGCCGCTTCAGGATTGGCGATCGCCGCAATTCGAGGATGAATTGAGCCAGCTTGATCGTGGCGGCGTGAGTTTTGAGTTTCTTCGTCGCAATCAAAGCTACCGGCGGGATCATACCGCGGCGCTGACGGAGATCGCCGCCGGCGGCACGACCAAAGCCGAAGCCATTGCGCGCCTCTCGCGCCGCTGGGGGCTTGCCTTTCCCGGCGGACCCCGCTGTATCGGCCCTCGCCGCGCGACCGATCTGGGAGCCGACACGCTCCCCCGCGGTGCTCACTGTCACGGCTGCTCCAAACGGCTTTGCAGCGTCTTTGCTTCCTGATTCACAGACACTTCCTGTCCGTGGACAATTAACCGGCGATGGATTGCATGCCGTCGCCGACGATGATGAGGGCGACCACCAGCTCTGGTTTGAGAACGGCGCGGGGTCAACGAGAGCGGCGATCTTGCTGCCGCTTGATCCGTATTTCTGGTGGCGCTACCGCAATGCAGGCCGTTTGATGCGACGGCTGGAGGGAAAGCGTTCTGGCCGCTGGCCACGTGAACAGCACCTGTCCCCATTCCAGCTTCATCGTGCAGCGCTCATGCTGCGCGCCTGGGACGGTGTGGAAGCCGGTGCATCGCGTCGCTTCATCGCCCGTATCCTTCTCAACAAGGACGTCGAAGCCCTGCGCGCGATCGACTGGAAAAATGCGCCGGAACGACGCCGGCTCGCGCGCATCCTGAAAGCTTGCCGTGACACGATCGAGGGCGGTTATCTGCGCTGGCTCGCGCCGCCCAACTCCCGCCGCTGATGCACCGTCGATGTCGCCGGGGTAGGGGGGACACTTTCCTTAGAGACCCCGATTTTTGTCACTCCGCCGAGCCGCTGATTTTTCGCCATCGTCGCAACCGACTCGCCGCCATGATGGCGGCTGCGACGGAGGCTCGCAATGCCGGAGAAGACCGAGAAGACTTGGCCGCGTTTCGTGCGCACGCCCGAGGCCGCGCGCCTTCTCGATCTCTCCCCACGCACACTTGAGAAGCATCGGTGTGATGGCACCGGCCCCGTCTATCATAAGCTCGGCGGCCGCGTGGTGTACGCCGTCTCCGACCTTGCGGCATGGGTCGATGCCTGCGCCCGCCAGTCCACAGCGGAATCCGCTGCGGGCCATGCAGCCGACACAGCGGGCTGATCGTCGCCATGTCCGCGCGCCGAACATACGACAACCAGCAACTCGAACTCTTTCGGGCACGCTCAGGCGGGATCGCCGCGCGTGACGCACAGGACCTGATGTCCTGGCCGTTCTTCTCGCTCGCCAAATTCCGTCGCGTGACGCCGATCGACTTTCGCATGGGCGAGGTGTCGATCCGCGTCGAAGCCACCCCCGAGCACGGCATGGCGACGATCTGGGATGCCGATGTGCTGATCTGGGCTGCCAGCCAGATCGTCGACGCGCGCGACCGTGGCTTGCGCACGTCGCGTCTGATGGCCGCCACGCCTTACGAAATATTGGCGTTCATCAGCCGCAGCGATTCCGGACTGAGCTACGACCGCCTGAAGGCGGCGCTCGACCGACTGCAATCCACCACCGTCGTCACCTCGATCCGCCAGCCGTCCGAACGCCGGCGCCACCGCTTCTCCTGGATCAACGAATGGAAGGAACGGCTCGATGCGACCGGCCGGCCGCTCGGCATCGAACTGATCCTACCGGACTGGTTCTATGCCGGCGTCCTCGACGACGCACTGATCCTCACCATTGACCGCGCCTATTTCCACCTGACCGGCGGGCTTGAGCGATGGTTGTATCGCCTCGTGCGTAAGCATGGTGGAAGCCAAACTCACGGCTGGAGCTTCGATCTTCCGCACCTGCATCTGAAATCCGGCAGCCTGTCGCCGCTACGCCGCTTCCGCTTCGAGCTGCGCGCCATCGTCCAGCGTCAGCCGCTGCCCGGCTACCGCCTGGCGCTGATCGACGATCCCGATGGACAGCAGCGCCTGATCTTCCAGCCAACGGAATCCGATTGCGTCGTCGCGCCGCGTAGGCGGCGGGGAGGCACGTGATGAGCATGTCCTGTCCCGGTGCAAAAGGTGTGGACGGACCCGTACTATTGGGAACGCCGACACCCGTACTATTCGGAACGCGACTCCCGTACTATTGGGAACGCGCGCGCCCCGTAACCATTTGGCGCGACAAGGCGGATTCGCCCCCCTCTAACTCTCCTAACTCAGAGTCCTTCGGACTCTTGCTAACGCGACCCGTCGGTTCGCGGGATTGTGGACGGTCGCACCGTGCCATCCAGACCTCGGGGCGCGTCGCATCAGGGCTGCCGTTCGCCGAAAGAACGCAGCCATGACAAAGGATCTCCGCGCAATCGGTCAACCTGGTGATCACACGCTGGTCGAACTGACCTGGCGCGAGAAGCGCATCGAGCATCGCATCCGCTTCGGCCGGATCGTCGACGAACACCGTCTCGATCGCCATCGGCGCATCGTCAGTTTCGCGCCGGACAGCGTCTTCGCCTTCGTTCGCTGGGCAGGCAACGAATACGGCACGATCATCTCGCGCATCGACATCGTGCGCACGGTGTCCTACGGGCAACCGTATCAAACATTACCCTTCGTGCGCCCCGGTGGCGACATCCTGTTGCGCATCGTCGGATGGCCGAAAGTCGAGCGCGTGCTTGGCGCGATCGAAGCCATCGAGGCGCTGGGCATCGACCCGGCTGAGGCAGCGCCGGAGCACTGGCGGCATCTCAACCATCGCATCAGCGTCAACGAGCCGTTCCGCGTCTATTCATTGGCGCAGCATCGCGCCTGGTTGCGCCGTCGCGAGGTGCTGCGATGATCGCGCGTCGCCTGATGCTGCTTGCGATGCTTGCCGGCGCGGCCTTGATCGTCGCTCCAGCCTGGAGCCCCCCGAACATCCGCTTCATCTGGAACGCGTCCGCCAGTGTGCCGGTCGGGCTCTATCGCATGGTGCCCGGCAACCATGTCGCCGTCACCGATCTCGCTGTCGTCATGCCGCCGGATGATCTCGCTGTCTTCCTCGACGAGCGCCGCTATCTGCCGCGCGGCGTGCCGCTCATCAAGCGCGTGCTAGCGCTTTCCGGCACGACTGTCTGTCGGCGCGGCAGCACCATCATTGCTTATGACGCCATCTACGGACAGGCGCTTACGCGCGACACGCGCGGTCGTCCGTTGCCGGACTGGCAGGGCTGTCGCACGCTCAGTGCCGGCGAAGCCTTCTTCATGAACTGGGACAGCCCCGACAGCTTCGACAGTCGTTACTTCGGTCCGCTTTCCCTCAGCACCATCGTCGGTCGCGCGATTCCGGTCTGGACTACCGACGACACCGATCCGGCCACGGAATCCCTCCGCGAGCCGGTCTCCGACGAGCCGTGACAGCTCGTTTCTCCAACCACGAAAGGACGACCACGATGCCTCAGATTGGCGCCTTCAATCGCAAAGACGACGGCTTCTTCGGCCGCATCCACACGCTCACCCTCGACGTGGAAGTCAGTATCCTGCCGGTCGAGGAATCGGAGGCGGAAAACGCGCCGAACCATCGTGTCTTCTTCGACAAGTTAGAGGTCGGCGCGGCTTGGGATCGCACCGGCGAGAAGGCCGGCGCTTACCTCTCCGTGACCATCGACGATCCGATGTTTTCCGATCCGATTCGCGCCCGGCTGTTCGAGTCCGACACCAAGAAGAACACATGGAGCCTGCACTGGGCGCGCCGGAAGAAGAACGACGGCGAGGCATGACCCGTCATGCGCTGCCATCGGTCTCGCGCGTGTTCAGATCCAATCCCCTTGATCGATCGAACGCCGATCAATCCCCTCGACCCGATCGCCCAACAGGCGGCCGGCGCGCGCGCGAAGGTCAAGGGCGGCAGCCAGTTTTCCTGGGGCAAGGCATGTCGTCCGACGATGGTCGTCCGGAAAACGTCGGCCGCCGGCGCAGCTTTGTCCTTGACCGAAGCGAGCACGATGGCAGGCTCATGACGTATCGGAACGGCGGCTGTTGCGCCGTCCTGTCGTCGATCATGACGATGCTGACCGCATGTATCGTGATCTTCTGCACGACGGCGGAAGCAACTGCAGAGTCGCCGTTTGCGACTCCGCCAGCGCACGCCGCGGTCACTGCTCCATCGTCCGATCCGTGGGGGGCGAATATCGCCGAGGCGGCAAAGCGCTTCGCCATTCCCGAGCGCTGGATACGAGCGGTCATGGCGATCGAAAGCACGGGCGACTCGACCGCGCTGTCGCCGAAAGGCGCAATCGGCCTGATGCAGATCATGCCGAAGACGTGGAACGAGTTGCGCGCGCGATACGGCCTCGGCAATGATCCCTGGCAACCAGGCGACAACATCCTCGCGGGCGCGGCGTATCTGCGCGAGATGCACGACCGGTATCGCTCTATCGACGCGATGCTGGCGGCCTATAACGCCGGGCCGAAGCGCTATGACGCGCATCTCGCGAGCGGTCGCGGGCTGCCGGCCGAGACCGTCGATTACGTCGCGAAAATCGCGCCGATGATCGACGGCACGGTCCCTATCATGCGCTTCTTGATCCTGTCATCACGACCGTCATGGTCGCGTGCGCCGCTCTTCGTTGGACGATCTAGCGTCCCCAGTGACGACGGTTCCGAGACGGCCGATCATCCTTCCGGCCGACCATCGAACGCACCCATAATCGTCGATCTGTCGGCGCTCGTGCCGCCGTCCGATGGCCTCTTCGTGCGAAGACCGGACGCGGGCGGAGAACAGCGATGAGCATCGTGTTTCCACGCTTCGCGTCAAACGCAATCGTAGACATGGCGAAGGGCTGCGGGGCAGCGCAGGCAACAACCGCACGAGGGCGGGATAAAAAGCCGCACATTGCGGCTCGGTCGGGCGGTTGTTGTGATTACGATTTCTGGAGTTTTGCGCACATCGCGGAGACCGCCCGCGAGGTGCGCGCTGCCAATTTATCGAACGCATTCAATGAATATTGCACATCGCGGTATTGGCCATGAGTCGGGACGATGATTTCCACGTCCGGCCAGGCCGTATCCGCTCATCGAAGGCGCAGCGAGCAAAACCCTTCGTCGCCCAGGCGCTCGCTGCCGCGCAAAGGGCCGGGGGACGCATCTCGCGCTCCGGCAAGATCACTTCGAGCCGCGGCTCGCGCTTCGGCCGTGGCCGCATCGCCAGCATCCGCGCCAATCGCCTTATCAGCAGCCGCTCACGGGGTGCGGTCATCAAGACCCGCTTGGTCAGGCACACCGCGCGCTCCGCACCGCTCACCGCCCATCTCAACTACCTGCGCCGCGACGGCGTCACGCGCGGCGGCGAGAAGGCGCGCATGTTCGGACCGGAAACCGACGACGCCGACGTCAAGGACTTCGCCGAGCGTTGCAAGGACGATCGCCACCACTTCCGCTTCATCGTTTCGCCGGACGATGCCTTGGAGATGTCCAATCTCAAGACTTTCATCCGCGAGCTGATGACACAGATGGAAAAGGACCTGGGCACCAAGCTCGATTGGGTCGCCGTCGATCACTGGAACACGGAGCATCCCCACGTCCATGTCATCTTGCGCGGCCGCGCCGATGACGGCCAGGACCTCGTAATCGCGCGCGACTACATCAAGGAGGGCATGCGCAATCGCGCGCAGGATCTCATTACCCAGGAACTGGGCCCACGGACCGATCTCGCTATTCGCCGCTCGCTCGAGCGCCAGGTCGCAGCCGAGCGCTGGACCCAGCTTGACCGCCAGCTTGTTCGCGATGCCGACCGGAACGGCGTCATCGACCTCGCGCCGGTCCCGGACCAGAAGCCCGACGAATATCTTGCCCTCAAAGTCGGCCGGCTGCGCCATCTCGAAAGTCTCGGCGTCGCCGAGTCGATTGGCGCTGGCCAGTGGGCGATGGCGGAGGGGGCGGAGCCGACGTTGCGCGAGCTGGGCGAACGCGGCGACATCATCAAGCGGATGCACCGCGCATTGACCGAGCGCGGCATCGAACGCGGCCTGACGGACTATATGCTCTCCGGAGAAACCCACGGTCAGCCGATCATCGGCCGGCTGGTCGATCGCGGTCTCGACGACGAGTTGCGTGGGTCAGCCTATGTGGTTGTCGACGGCATTGACGGCCACACCCACCACATCAAACTCCCCGATCTCGACGCCGCCGGCGACAGCGCGCCGGGTTCGATCGTCGAGCTGCGGTCCTTCGAGGATGCGCGCGGCGAGCGCCGCGTGGCGTTGGCGACCCGCTCCGATCTGTCGATTGAAGCCCAGACCACGGCGAGCGGTGCGACTTGGCTTGATCGTCAGCTCACCGCCCGCGATCCGGTCGGCCTTGGCGGCGGTTTCGGCCTCGAGGTGAAGCAGGCGATGGAGACCCGGACCGGACACTTGATTCAGGAAGGAATGGCGCGGCACGATAGCGAACGCATCCTGTTCAGCCGAAACCTCCTCAGTACGCTTCGGGAACGTGAGCTGGACGCTCTCGGCGACAAGCTCGCAAATGAGACCGGCCTGCCATTCCTGAAATCCGCCGACGGGGAATATGTCGTCGGCATCTACCGGCAGCGCTTCGCGCTCGCCTCCGGCCGCTTCGCCATGATCGACGACGGATTGGGCTTTAGGCTCGTGCCCTGGACCCCATCGATCGAGAAGTACATCGGCCAGCACATCGCCGGTGTCGCCCGCGCCGACGGCGGCGTTGACTGGTCCTTCGGCCGCAAGCGGGGACTGGGGCTTTGAACTATATTCTCTCGTGGAGAACGGTCCGCCAGTAGACGTCGATGATCCGATCGTCGTTGCCGCGGCGGTCCTTGAGTCTTGGCGGCGGCATCGGCTAATAGTAGATCACTTTTCGGCCCCGGCTCCTCCATCTTCGGCGGCGGCGACTGTGGTGTCGGCGCGGACTGCGGCTGCGGCCAGAACTGCGCGAGCTGCGCCATTATCGCCGGCAATCGCACACAGGCCGAACAGGATCGCCTCGAACAGGCCGGCGAGCAGCGGCCAGAAATAATTGCCTTTCGCCTCGAGCACGATTGGCATTATGCCGAGAGACGTCTGGCCCGAACCAAGCCGGCGTCACCGCAGAACGTAAGTATTTTTTCGCCGCTGTACGCGGCTTTACGCCAGCGCGGCCAAAAAATGTTGAAACGGTGCGGTGATTGTCTTTCTTCGGCAGTCTTGCGTTTCGGAGGGGTCAGCTCGCCGTGTCCGCCAGCCGCGTCATGTGGGGCCAGATCATGGTCGTGTTTGCGATCGTGCTTCTTGCGGTCTGGATTGCGACGCAGTGGATCGCATGGCGGCTCGGCTTTCAGGCCCAACTTGGCTCGCCCTGGTTCGAGCTTGCCGGAGTACCGGTCTATTCCCCACCCGCTATCATGTGGTGGTGGTTCTTATACGACGCCTATGCGCCGCACATCTTTCTGGAGGGCGGTGCCATTGCTGCATCCGGCGGCCTCGTCGCGATCGCCGCCGCCATCCTGATGTCGATCTACAGGGCGCGGGAAGCGAAGGATGTTCGCACCTTCGGCTCCGCCCGCTGGGCCGAGCGGCATGAGGTCGAAGCCGTCGGCTTGCTCGGTGAGGATGGCGTCGTGCTCGGCAAGGTCGATCGCGACTATCTACGCCACGACGGCGCCGAGCATGTCTTGTGCTTTGCCCCGACGCGGAGCGGGAAGGGCGTCGGTCTTGTGGTGCCGACGCTGCTGACCTGGCCCGGCTCGTCAATCGTTCATGACATCAAGGGGGAAAACTGGGAGCTGACCGCGGGCCTGCGCGCGCGGTTTGGCCGCGTATTGTTGTTCGATCCCACCAACGCGAACTCGGCCGCCTACAACCCGCTGCTCGAGGTGCGCAAAGGAGAGTGGGAGGTACGCGATGTTCAGAATGTTGCCGACGTGCTGGTCGATCCCGAAGGCTCGTTGGAGAAGCGCAACCATTGGGAGAAGACGTCCCATTCGCTTCTGGTCGGCGCGATCCTCCACGTCCTTTATGCCGAGAAGGACAAGACGCTCGCGGGCGTCGCGGCCTTTCTGTCGGACCCGCGCCGGCCGATCGAGTCAACATTGTCCGCCATGATGACGACGCCGCATCTCGGCGAGAAGGGGCCGCACCCCGTCATCGCCAGCGCGGCGCGTGAGCTGCTCAACAAGTCCGATAACGAGCGCTCCGGCGTCCTCTCAACCGCGATGTCCTTCCTCGGCCTCTATCGCGACCCCGTCGTAGCAAGCGTCACGGCCCGTTGCGACTGGCGCATCGCCGACATTGTGGCCGACGCAAAGCCCACGACACTCTATCTCGTTGTGCCGCCCTCGGACATCAGCCGGACGAAACCGCTCGTGCGCCTGGTGCTCAACCAGATCGGCCGTCGGCTGACCGAAGACCTGCACGCGAAAGGCCGGCGCCACCGCCTGTTGCTGATGCTCGACGAATTTCCGGCGCTCGGCCGGCTCGACTTCTTCGAGAGCGCGCTTGCCTTCATGGCTGGTTATCAGATCAAGGCGTTTCTCATCGCACAGTCATTGAACCAGATCGAGAAAGCCTACGGTCAGAACAATTCCATCCTCGACAATTGCCATGTACGTGTCAGCTTCGCGACCAACGACGAAAGGACTGCGAAAAGAGTGAGCGATGCGCTGGGCACCGCCACCGAGATGCGTGCGATGCAGAACTATGCCGGTCATCGTCTCGCGCCCTGGCTCGGCCATCTCATGATTTCGCGCTCCGAGACCGCGCGGCCGTTACTCACCGCCGGTGAGGTGATGCAGCTCCCCCCCGACGACGAGATTGTCATGGTCGCCGGCGTTCCGCCGATTCGCGCCAAGAAAGCGCGCTATTTCGAGGATGCGCGGCTCAAGGAAAGGCTGATACCTGTGCCTGACAATCCGAAGATCGGCCTTTCGCCGAAGCCCGATGACTGGTCAGCCTTGAAGCCGGTCGCCGTGCCGACTCGGACGGACAAGAACGCGGCTGTCCCGGACGTGCGCGCGATAAATGGTACAGGCAAGCCAGATGACGATTCGGCTAATGCGGGTCTTCGCCGCGAACCTGGGCTTGAGCGGCATAAGGACATCGCTCCGGAGCCACTGAGACCGCCCGCCAACGAGTTTGATCCCGATGCCGACGAGCCGGAGCGCGAGATTGTAACGAATCGCGCGCTGGCGCGCGACATGCGGCTGATGGCGCGGCGGATCGCGCTGGACCCCGGCGACGGAATGGAGCTGTGATTCATGTCCCATCCTCCCGACAAGGCTGGGCGAACCGATAAGAAGAAACGGCTGTCCGTCTATTTGGACCCGGACTTGATGCTTCTGCTGGCCGATTTCGCCGATCGTCGCGAGCAGTCGCGCTCCATCATTGCCGAAGCGGCCATCGCATCGTTCTTGTCGCCCGACGCAGATGAGCGGCAGGAAGCGGCCATTGCGAAGCGTCTCGACCGCATCGACCGTAACATTCAGCGCCTAGAGCGAGACGTCGGCATCGCCAACGAAGCCTTCGCCATCTTCATCCGCTTCTGGCTGACGTCGACTGCGCCGCTAGCGGACGCCGCCCAGGCAGCGGCCCGTGCCAAGGGTGGCGAGCGATACGATAAATTCCTCGAAGCGCTGGGGCGCCGGCTCGCCAAGGGACCGAAGCTCAGGCAAGAGATCGGGGATGATGCCGATAGATCGACGCCCGACCCATGATATCTGTGGGATGATGGAGATACGCGTTGCGTAAACAATGGTTGAGATCGCATTGCTACTTCATCGAACGATCAGTGCATGAAGCGACCGCCTCAGCGTCGATGTTGTCGCTCACGTCACCACCTTAGCGATATCGATCGCGCGGCGACAATGGTGGATTTTATGCGCGGTGGTGTATTGCCCCGAAACCATCGCTTGTTCTTGTAGGGTCAGATAGGCGTTTCCGTATTCTGCGTCTTTGTCTTTTGGTTTGGCGCACGCTTCGCAGTAGGTTGCCGCGTCCTGTTGCATTTCTTTGCCTGTTTGGCCGATCCCGCCCGGATCGATGACCAGCGCATAACGCAGGACGGAAGTTGGCGCGTTGGAATCGATGTCAATCAGGGCTTCAAATTCACGATAGTTCTTATCTGAAGGACACTTATCGCTAGACCGCGCAGCATTGTCCGAGTCCATCTCTACATGCCATGGAAAACGACTCCAGCTAAAGCGAGCAGGACAACTACGATCCATGGCGGTGATTTCCAGATAGTGAGGAAAAGAAAGCCAGCCAACGACAGGGCAAAATCATGGGGCGCAAGCACGGCGCTGGTCCAGACAGGATTATAAAGCGCCGCGCCGAGAATGCCGACCACCGCAGCATTCGCACCGCGCATGGCCGCTTGTGCTGATGGCTGCAGCCGCATCGCATCCCAAAATGGCAGCATCCCGTAGACGAGCAGCAGACCAGGAAGAAAAATGGCAACGAGCGCGATCGCCGCTCCGGCGAAACCGTTCGGCTCGGGTCCCATAACAGCGCCGAGATAGGCGGCGAAGGTGAAGAGCGGTCCTGGAACCGCTTGTGCCAGACCGTAGCCGGCGAGGAAGGAGTCATTACTCACCCATCCGGGTGTCACCACTTCCGCTTGCAGCAGAGGCAAAACTACGTGGCCGCCTCCGAACACAAGCGCGCCCGAGCGATAGAATGCGTCGAACAAGGCCACGGTTTGATAGCCCGTCGTGCTCGCGAGGAGCGGAGGGATCACGAACAGGCCAAGAAAAATGACCAGAGCGATCGCGCCGCTTCTTCGCGAAACCGGAACACTCAAGTGACCGGTGGCGGGTGTACTGTCGTCGCGACAGAGCCAAAGCCCGAGGACGCTGCCGCCAGCGATCGCGGCGATCTGCCCGAGCGAACCAGAGGCGCATACCGCAATGGCAACTGCGATAAGCGCTATTGCAGCGCGAGGCTTGTCTGGCGCCAGGCTTTTCGCCATGCCCCAGACTGCCTGGGCGACGACGGCGACGGCGACAAGTTTCAAACCGTGTAGGAATCCCTCCGCGAGAGGTCCTGTGAATGCGGACGAACCCAGCGCGAAAGGGAGCAGGACGATGGCCGAGGGCAGCGTGAACGCAAGCGACGCAGCGAGGCCTCCGACCACGCCATTGCCACGTAGTAGACCGAGAGCAAAAGCGACCTGACTCGACGCCGGCCCCGGCAGGAACTGGCAGAGCGCAACGAGATCTGCGTAGCCCGCCTCGTCGATCCACTTGCGGCGCACCACCAGTTCGTTTCGGAAGTAGCCGAGATGCGCGATTGGGCCGCCAAAAGAGGTCAGGCCGAGCTTAAGAAAAGCAAGGCAAATTTCGAGAACGGATATCTTGGTAAGACCTGCGGATAGGTTGGAACTATCGCCTGTGCTCACCTCAACCTCCCAACGAGATCGAGCGGTCATCGCTCGTGTGCGTGATTTTCATTCCATCATCTCGTCGCTCAGTTCGCGACAACTCCGACTTGCGCGTCGCGATTTTCTTTGGTTGAGAGCGGGGTTCTGTCAGATACTATGCCCGACTCTAGCGCGAGCGACCGGTTGCGCGCTTCGTAGCGCGCGTTTTCGCCTTGTTGCCTGGCGTACGCTTGGCGACGGGCTGCCGCGTCCTGGCGCGTTTCTTTGCCGGTTTGGCGATCGTTCCCGGATCGATCAGTTGCGCCCAGCGCGGGACAAACGGCGGTGTGGTGGAATCGATGCCAACCAGCGCCTCGAACTCCCGATAATGCTTTTCAAGCGTCTTATTGGTAATGCGCTCCATTTCTCGATAGCGTCTGACTACCTCCTTGCCCAAGGGTGTCAAGAACGCTCCCCTGTTGCGCCCGCTTCGTCGGATATCGACGACCGGTTCCTTGAATTGCGTATTGAGGTCCTGCACTTGTCGCCAGAACTGCTGAAATTTGAGGCCGACAGCAGGAGCACCGGCCGAGATCGAACCATATCGATCAATCGCTTCAAGGATGCAGACTCTACCGGTACCCATCCCCGCCAAAGATCCGAACTTCTCGCATCCTTTTGGATTCACGCGCGTGAACTCGATGCGGAAAAAAAGCCAGATCGACATGCCCACCCTCGAATCAGATTCAACGAATGCACGTTAGTAATCCAAGCGTTCGGAGAAAACCCCCGCTCTGAAACCTGAGTCTGCAAGGTAGATACCTTATTACGGTAGATACCTTATAACGGTATATACCTCTTGACGGTATAACGTAATCTTGCTTAGTAACGCTGTGTTGGTGTGGACATAACGACGGATCACGCACCATCAAGCCCGGACGATGGGGGTTGTCCGGCGAAGCGTTGGGCATTGCCCTGATCGACATGATTACGGTCACTGCTCCGCATTATATTAAAATGAATATAGCGTTACTACCGCTGGTCCCAGGAAGGACCAGTAACAAGGAAGCAGGGACACGAGATGAATGGGGCAACGGGGTTCCTCAAGGCCATCGGCCTGGGAGCGGTGAGTTCACTTGCGTTGATGGCCGGCGATAGTGGGCCAACCTTCGCACAACAACAGCAGCAGTCGGACCTTCCCGCGATTTACGTCGATCAGCCTCGCCGGACGACGCATCGTGCTCGTTCTTCCCGTCCTGCGCGCCGCGTCGCTGCAAGACGCGCGCAACCCTCACACGTGCGGCAACATGTTGAAGTACGTCCGATCAGGACGAACAACACCGTTTCGTCCGATGATCTGCACGAGGGCACGGCGGCGCAGGGCTACAGGGTCGAGACGGCCAAGACCACTGGCCCCTGGGGCGACAAACCTATTCTCAATACACCGTATTCGATCGGCGTGACATCAGCGGAGCTGCTGCAAAACACGATCGCGATGACGGACGATCAACTCTTCAAATTCAACCCTCTCGTCCAGGTCACTTCGGGCACCTCAAACTCGGGTTACGGCCTGAACCCCGTCGTAAGAGGCTTCACTGCAGGTAGAGCATTTGATGGCATCCCCTTCACCGGGTTCCGGTTTGCCAACAACGACCCAGAAGGCCTCGAGCGCGTGGAAGTTTTCTCTGGGGCCTCCGGCTTTCTTTACGGTACAGGCAGCGTCGGCGGAATGGTGAATTATGTCAGCAAACGTCCGACCGCGACTCCTCTGGTCAATTATACGGTTGGCAACGCTGGCGGCACGCAGTTTTTCAACCATCTCGATCTAGGCGGGCCGATCGATAAGGAAGGGAAGTTCGGCTACCGGTTCAACGTAGTTTATCAGGACGGCGATAACGCCCTCGGCGTCGGTGAGAAACGAGTCTACGTCAGCGGCGCGGTGGACTGGCATGTGACCGACTCTCTCAAAGTCTCGCTTAACATGGCACATCACGACTATTGGTCCACCGGGGACGTCGCAACCTGGTTCAATGTCGCACAAGCAGGACGAATTCCCTCCGCTTCGGATTTCGACACGCACAGGCCAATCTTGCCGAATTGGGGCACCTCCCATGACGTGTACGACTTGGTGGGCGCCAATGTTCGATGGGACATCGATGACGACACGACGTTGCGGGCGGCTGTCATCTCTAACAAAGCGAACAGAACCTCCACGGGACCGAACAGGTTGTTTCTACGAGCCGATGGGAAGTACTACTACCAAGCCTACTCCCAAGAGGGACCTCTATCCGAAGCGGCGGGCAGCTATCTCTACGTCGACCGGAAGTTCGACACGTTCGGCATTCAGCACAAGCTCACGTTCGGAGCAAACGGTAATACAACCGACTTCTTCGTCCCAACACCAACAGCCGCCTATTTTCAACTCATCACCAGCGCCGTATTTCCAACCCTTACAGCTCTCCAGAACTCCGCACCATTTGTGTTCGATCCTTTAGAAAACGGCCGCAAATACCGTTATAACAATCTCTCAGCCACCAATATCGTTATCGGCGACGACATTACCCTCAATCGATATTTCTCGATTCTGGTCGGCGCAAACCGCGCGACGATTCTTTCGACGAACTACGCGACAACGGCTGCCGTGACCAGCAGTTACGACAAGTCGGCCGTCACGCCGACCGCGTCACTGATCTTCAAGCCGACGTCCAACGTCTCACTCTACGGCACTTATATCGAAGCGCTCCAGAGCGGTGGCATCGTTCCCCTTCAGCCTATCTATACGAATGCCGGAGCGATTCTGCCGCCCACGATCAGCAAGCAGATCGAGTTCGGGGCAAAGGCCAATGTCGGCGGCGTTTTCCTCACCCTGGCGGCCTTTCAGATCGACAAGGCAAACAACTATATTGCCACCAATCCCGATGGCACATTGACCCAGAATCAGGACGGCCGTCAGATCCACAAGGGAATCGAATTCACCGCAACCGGCAAAGTCACCGACGACCTGACCATCAGGGGCGGCGTCACCTATCTCGATCCGAAAGTAACGAAAACCAATGATACAACTCTTCTCGGAAAACTACCACAGGCTGTGTCACCATGGAGAGCGTCACTTTATGGCGAATACCGGTTACCGTTCCTTCAGACGCTGTTCCTGACCGGAGGCGTGAGCTACGTCGGCTCGTCTTATCTCGATGCGCAAAATGCACTCCTTGTTCCGGCCTACGCTGTCGGTGACGTAGGTCTGCGCTACGAGACGGCCTTCAACGGCACACCGGTGATCATGCGCCTGAACGTGCAGAATGTCGCCGATCACCATTATTGGATTCAAAACGGCGCAGGCGCCATCGCCCTTGGATTCCCGAGAACTTACACGTTTTCGGCCACCGCCAAATTTTGATCCACGCGTATCAAGGTCATGTCGGGGCATGAGGAACGAGGAGTTTGCGTTTCGGTTCGATGGCCTTGCCTCGTCGATCCCATGCGCCCGGCGCAAAGGCCGCTCCCATGAGTAACCCTGCGCAGCCGAGGCATGAGACGAGTCCGCGCCGTCGCGTGATCGTTCTGGCGAAGGCCGGCTGGCGCATCGGTGTGCTTTGGCTCCGCTCGGAGGAGCGCTGGCAGGCGCGGGTGCTGCTGGCCGGGGTGGTCGCGCTCAACCTTGCCGGCGTGGGCGTGACGGTGGCGTCGAGCTACTGGAACGCGGCGCTGTTCAATGCGGTCGGCGCCAGGGATTGGAATGCCTTCCTGTTCCAGCTCTTTGTTGTCTTCAGTTGCATCACCATCGTCAACGTTGTTCTTGCGTTCGGGAATATCACGCTCAACAAATGGCTCACGATCCGCTGGCGGCGCTGGCTTACCGGACGCTATCTCGATGCCTGGCTCGCGGACGGCGCGCATTACCGGGTGCAGCTTGCCGGCGACGCGCCTGACAATCCGGACCAGCGCATCGCCGAGGACGTAAACCTCTATGTCACCTATGCGATCTCGACCGGCCTCGGCCTTCTGACCACGCTGGTGACGCTGGCTTCCTTCGCCACCGTGCTGGCGACAATCCCTGCCAACGCTCCGATCAAATTGATGGGGATCGCGGTCTCCATGCCCGTGTTGCTGGTGACGACCTCGTTTCTCATCGCGGGCCTGGTCACCTGGGTGACGCATCTCGTCGGCCGCTCGCTGGTCGGCCTCGACGCCGCGCAGCAGAAGGCGGAAGCCGATTTCCGCTTCTCGCTGGCGCGGCTGCGTGAGAACGCCGAGGAGGTGGCGCATTTCAACGGCGAGGCGGCCGAGCGCGCCGGGCTCGACCGGCGCTTCGGTTTCATCATCACCAACTGGTACGAGCTGCTGTCGCGGCAGCGCTGGCTGAGCGTCGTCGCGACCGCCTTCAACGGCATCGCGAACATGTTTCCTTATCTGATGTCGGTGCCGCTTTACTTCGCTGGCGCGATGCAACTCGGCGGCGTGACCCAGACCTCGGGGGTGTTCTTCCGCATCCGCTGGGAACTCTCGTTCCTGATGCGCAACTACACCAAGCTCACCGATTGGGGCGCGGTGATCGACCGGCTGTCGGGCTTCGAGACCGCGCTTGCGGTGGTGCAGGAGAGCGCGGCCGGCCGGATCGAGCATGTCGCGCATGACGGCGACGGTCCTGCGCTGCTTGCCCGCGATCTCGTGGTGCGGCGGCCGGACGGTGCGCCTATCGCTTCTGCTACTCACCTCGCCTTGGCCCCCGGCGAGCGCGTCCTGCTTCGTGGTCCCTCGAGCGCCGGCAAGACCAGCCTGATCCGAGCGCTGGCCGGCATCTGGCCGTTCGGCGAAGGTAGCGTGAGCGTGAAGCGCGGCGCGCGCCTGATGGCGTTGCCGCAACGCGGCTACCTGCCGCTCGGCAAGCTTCGCGACGCGCTTGCTTATCCTAGTATCGCAGATTCGATCTCTGACGGGATGCTGCGCGACGCGTTGGTCGCGGTCGGGTTACCGACGCTTATCGCTCGGCTCGACGACGATGACATCGCATCCGCATCCGGCCTGTCCGGCGGCGAGCGGCAGCGTATCGCCTTCGCTCGCGCGCTATTGCACCGGCCCGACATCCTGCTGCTCGACGAGGCGACCTCGGCGCTGGACGAGGAGTCCGAGGTCGCGCTCCATCGCCTGCTCGCCGAACGGCTTC
Source organism: Nitrobacter sp. (assembly GCF_047149785.1). Classification (GTDB taxonomy): domain Bacteria; phylum Pseudomonadota; class Alphaproteobacteria; order Rhizobiales; family Xanthobacteraceae; genus Nitrobacter. The sequence continues at coordinate 46,692 of NZ_BAAGBE010000001.1, forward strand.
CCGATGCGGCGATCCTGAGCGTGGGACACCGCGCCTCGCTCGCCGCCCTGCATACCCGCATCATTTACCTCGCCGCCGGCGAATGCGGCGGGTCGTGGCTTTCCGATATGCCGATCGCAACCGTTCATTGCTGCCATCGCCAGCTGAACCCTGCCGACCTGACTGAAAGGAACACTTCGTCATGAACCTGTCGATTCCGTCCTCCATCTTCGCGCCTAGTCATCCCTCCGCAGCCACGCCGGCCGAACTGTCGCCCACCCAGGCCGAGGCCCTCCAGCGACTGCGGGAGACCGTTCTCGCTGTTCCCGTGACCGTGCTCATCGGTGGGGTCGGGGCTGGAAAGACCACCTTGCTCAACTGGCTGATCGAGGAATTCGGTGGCAGCCGCATCTCCTGCCGCGACGTGCTGCAGGCTTCCGAAGGGGCGAACCATCCTTCGTATGAAGAGGAGCTGCACCGGGTGGTCGACGCCGCGCTCGACAGGGCCGACATCGTCTTTGTCGAGGACCTCGACCTGTTTTGCTTCACGAACAAGTTTCCAATGGCCTATCCGCGCCCGTATTATTTGAACATAACATTACAGGCGTTGTTCGAAACCGCCCGCGCCAAAGGCAAGCGGTTGGTGTTTACCGTCACAGATCGCCTCAAGCTGGTTCCCCAACTCGACGGGCGCGCGGTGTTCTTGCCGCTCGGTGCACTGACGCCGGACGACTACAGCTTCTTCCTCGAGTGCAACCTTGGTGCGGAGCGGGCCAGAAGGCTCGATGCCAGGCGCATCTTCAGTTTCGCCTCCAAGCTATCCGTCTATCAGCTCAACGAGGTCTGTGCGCTGATCCGCGATGATGCCGCGGCCGACGACCAGACCGTGCTCGACCTGCTCGACACCCGCATGCTGAGCAGCAACGTCTCGCTCGGCGAGGTCGCGAAGGTGGACTTCTCGAGCCTGAAGGGCTTCGAGGAGATCGCCGAGAAACTGCAGACCTTCATCGTCAATCCGATGATGTTCGATTCCCGCTTCGCCGATCTCGGCCTCACGCCGAAGAAGGGAATTCTGCTTTACGGCCCTCCCGGCACCGGCAAGACCAGCGTCGGCCGCGCGCTGGCGCATCGCATGAAGGGCAAGTTCTTCATGATCGATGGCACCATCTTCAGCGAGTCGGCCGATCCATTCTACAACAAGGTGCGGGCAGTGTTCGACCAGGCCAAGCTCTGCACGCCGTCCGTGATCTTCATCGACGACGCCGACGTGCTGATGCAGAGCGAGCGATTGCATGGCCTCAATCGCTACCTTCTCACCATGCTTGACGGGTTGGAGACGGAAACCGCCGGCAAGGTCGCGGTGATCCTGACCGCGATGGATCCCAACCAGATGCCCGCGGCACTGCTGCGGGCCGGCCGCGTCGAACTATGGCTGGAGACCAAACTGCCCGACGCGCGCGCCCGCCAGGAAATTCTCGACGGTAATCTTGCCAAGCTGCCGGAGAGGCTCGGCGCTTATGACGTAGAGCGGGTCAAGGCGGCGACGGAAGGCTTCAACGCCGCCGACATCAGCCGCGTCGTGGCCGATGTCAAGGCGCTTTACGCCGCCGATGTGATCCGCGACATCAAGCCCGCGACGCTCGACAGTTATTTCGACCGCGCCGCCGCGGAAATCCGCCGCACCAAGGAACTGATCGCTTCGGCTCAGGCCGGCACGCTCGAAACCTCCGAGCCACGCGGCAATTTTTACGGAACGAAATCACGGAGAAGTTCCGAATAGACCTCCGCCTGAATTCAGAACGGTGCGACGTCCTGAGCCTGAGTACCTGGGCAGACAGCAATGGCAGCCCAGCCTCAGCCCGCAGGATTTACCTGAAGCGGATTGTGATATGCACAAGCACGCGACATCCCAGCCTTCCTTGTCTCTTCGCATCGATCTTGCGATGGACGCTCGCATCGGCCCCGGTAAAATAGAACTGCTTGAGGCCATCGCAGACTGCGGGTCGATCTCGGCTGCCGGACGCGCAATGGATATGTCATACAAGCGAGCCTGGGATTTGGTCGACGAGATCAATCAAATCTGCGGCTGCAAAGTCGTGGCTCGACGAATCGGCGGCAAGAATGGTGGCGGCACGGTCCTGACGCCGTTCGGCACTTCCCTGGTTGCGCGCTATCGGAAAATCGAGCGCATTGTGGCAAGCGCCGTCCAGCAAGATCTCCTGGAACTGCAATCCGACATCGGACCCGTAAAGAAGTCGCGGGCACGCAAAACATATCGTTTTGAGTCCCGATCCCAACATGGACGTGGGTGCGAAGCTTGCGCAAGGCGTGCCCGCCCACTCCCGCATTGTACGGTTATCCGACGTCAATGAACCGGGTGCTACTGGGTATGGCGAGCTCTACTAGCGCATGGGACCGCGAGTCGATCGGTTGAGAAGCCACCAAGAAGATCGTTTTCTCCTGGTTCTTCACGCTGATCCTCGCAACAATGCTGGGCGATTGGCTTGCCGTCCATGCTAACGCTTAATTACTGACCAGGCGGCATTGAGTGCGCCGCAGTGCCGATAATCGTATCCCGCGCATGGCGGTCCTTGCGTCAGACGCTATTTCTTGTTCGCGTGCCGGCGTCCAGACGGGGCCTTCGTCGTCGACTTTTTTGCCTTTTTGATAAGTTGCCGTGTCTTTGTGCGTTTCTTTGCCGGCTTGGTAATCGTGCCCGGATCGATCACTTGTGCAAAGCGCGGAATACGCGGCGGTGCACTGGAATCGACGCCAACCAGTGCTTCGAACTCACGGAAGTCCTTTTCAAATGTTTGATTGGCAACACGCTCCATTTCGCGAAAGCGTGTGACCACCTCCTTGCCCAGGGGTGTCAGAAACGCGCCGCTGCTGGGTCCGCTTCGCCGGATCTTTATGACCGGCTCCTTATACATCGTATTGAGGTTCTGCACGATTTTCCAGAGTTGCTGGAATTTGCGGTCGACAGCAGGAGCTGCTGCCGAGATCGAGCCGTATCGGTCAATCGCTTCAAGGATGCAGACCGTACCGGGACCCATCCCCGCTGCAGACCCGAACTTCTGCCGCCCCACGGGATCTACGCGCGTGTGCTCTATGCGGAAAAAGAGCCAGATTGACATGCCCCACCTTCAAATCTGCGATTCCAAGAAGATCGACACCTTATCGAGCCAGGCGCTCGGAGAAAACAAGCCTCTCAAAGGGGGGCCGACCCATCGCTACGTTTTGATATACATCTTGACTATATATCAGAATCCTGCCTAGTGTCGCTGTGTTGATGTGGACATAACGTGGATGTCGCACATTCGGGGTGCCGGACGACGGGAGTTGCCCGGCAAGATCGTTGGATATGTTCTGATCAACGTGATCGTCGGTGACGGAACAGAAACACGAACTTCAACTCAGGTCCGGGAACGGTCAGCAACAGGGAAGCAGGGACACCAAGATGAATGGGGCGACGGGGAATTTCCTCAAGGCGATCGGCCTTGGGGCGTGGAGTTCTATTGCGTTGATTGCTGGCGCTAGCGAATCAGCCTTCGCGCAACAGCAGTCGCCGGATCTTCCCGCAATTCACATCGAAGAGCCCCGTCGGACGACACATCGTGCTCGTCCTGCCCGCCGCGCCGTCGCTGCAAGACATTCGCGAGCCTCGCGTCAAGCCGTGGTGAGGCCGGCCGGTACAGTTTCGCCGACTATCGTTCAACGCGCAAGCAATCCCAACTCGACGATGACACTAATGCCGCCTTACGCAGGCGGTCAGGTGGCGACCGGCGGACGGGTTGGCATACTCGGAAATCGCAGCGTGATGGACACGCCGTTCAATCAGACCAGCTATACGAGCAAGCTGATCCAGGATCAGCAGGCACAGACGCTGGACGACGTCTTGGCCAACGATCCGTCCGTGATTTCGGTGTACCCGCGACGAAGTGCCATGAATCAAGTCTATTTCCGTGGCTTCCCTGGTGGGGGCAACTATGGCGAAGGCTTCAGCGTGAATGGCCTGCCTAGCATGGGCGGTGGCTTTACGCAGCTAACTCCTATGATCGAGCGTGTCGAGGTTTTCAAAGGTCCAAGCGCGCTCTTGAATGGCATGCCGCCAAGCGGCAGCGTTGGCGGTACCATCAACCTTGTCACCAAGCGCGCTGGCGATGAGCCTCTGACGCAGCTCACTACAAGCTACATATCTCGCTCGCAGTTCGGCAGCCAGATTGATGTCGGTCGCCGCTACGGCCCCAATAATGAGTTTGGAATCCGCTTCAACGGCGCCTATAGCAACGGTGATACACCGGTCTCTCCGGAATCCGCCGAACATGGCGTCGGTGCTCTCAATCTCGACTATCGGGGTGAGCGCGTGCGGCTGTCCGCTGATTATTTCAATCAAATGGACAATTTACAACCTTACGCGCAACCGCTCGGGGTGACCGCCCTCACGACCGTTCCTGTTCCTCCGGACGCGAGCAGAAGTCTCCTGCCGGATTGGGCTTATACCAAAAATTCGTCTCAAACCGCCATGGTTCGCGGTGAAGTCGATCTGTCGGACAACGTGACCGCCTATGCCGCTGCGGGTGAGCGCAGGTATGAGCGCAACCTGCTCCTGGTCAATTTCCTGAATGCTCTCAATTCGAATGGGAGCTATTCAGCCAACACGGTGCCTCAGCAAATTATCATTCACAACCAGTCCGCCGAAGCCGGCATACGCGCAAACTTGACGACGGGGCTGATCAATCATGCCTTGAACTTCAATTATACAACAACCGAGCAGCGTCTCGGTTCGAGTCAGGGTGCTGGCGTTAGTCGTATTTCCAACATTTACAATCCGAGCCTCGGCCCACTGCCGTATTTCGCTCCTCTTGCGCCGGCGCAAGATAGCACTGTCGTTTCTTCTTCGGGTGTCGGCATAGCGGACACAATGTCGGCCTTCGATGGGAGAATCCAGTTCACGGCAGGTGTTCGCCGTCAGCAGGCGGCATCCGTCCTTCTAGCTCGGCCAGACTTGAACTACGACGCCTATGCATGGAGCCCGGCTTACGCGCTGGTGGTGAAGCCGTGGCAAAACGTTTCTCTCTATGCCAACTACATCGAAGGGCTCGAGCAGGGCACACTGGTCGGTAACACCTTCGCCAATTTCGGAGACGTGTTCCCACCTTATCAGTCGAAGCAAGAAGAAGCCGGCGTGAAGGTCGACTGGGGGAAGACGATAACCACCCTCAGCTTTTTTCAGATCGCGCGGCCCAGCACAATCTCGATCCCCGGCACACCGCTGCCAACACTCGCGCTGGACGGCGAGCAGGTTAACCGTGGTATCGAACTCAATGTCTTCGGCGAGCTGACGCCGGAATTGCGTCTGCTCAGCGGTGTGACATTCTTGGATGCAAGACTGACCAAAACGCAGGGCGGTGTCCGTGACGGCAGGCGAGCTCAGGGTGCGCCGGCGGTTCGAGCCATTCTCGGCGCTGAATGGGACACGCCTTTCCTGCGAGGCTTGACGATCAGTGGCCGCGCCACATGGTCAGACTGGCAATATGCCAGCAACACCAGTGATACACTGATTATCCCCTCCTGGACGCAAGTCGATCTTGGTGCCCGCTACACATTCGATGCGCCGTGGAACGGCAAGCCGGTGACGATCCGCTTCAATGTCGATAACGTATTCAACAAGAACTATTGGGTCTCGGGATTCAACGGGATGCTGGCTCTCAGCGAACCCCGCACTTACCGCCTCTCAACGACATTCAATTTTTGATGTGGGGTGCGCGGAGCGAGGAGTTCGCGGATCGGCCATATGGTTCGGTATCGTCATTCCTCAGCACCAAGGACTCCTTTCATGGGTAACCCCGCGCAGGCCGCGCACGAGGCGAACCCGCGCCGTCATGTGATCCTTCTGGCAAAAGCCGGCTGGCGCGTCGGCGTGTTGTGGTTCCGCTCGGAGGAGCGCTGGGAGGCGCGGACGCTTCTGGCTGGAGTAGTCGCGCTCAAACTCGCCGAGGTCGGCGTGTGGGTGCTGGGGAGCTACTGGAACGCGGCCCTGTTCAACGCGCTCGGTGCGAAGGACTGGGACGCCTTCGTCTTCCAGCTTTTAGTCTTCAGCGGTATCGCCGCTGCCGCTATCCTACAAGCGTTCGGGGACATCACGCTCACGAAATGGTTCACGATCCGCTGGCGACGCTGGCTCACCGACCGCTACCTCGATCCTTGGCTCGCAGGTGGCACGCATTATCGGGTTCAGCTTTCCGGCGATGCGCCTGATAATCCTGACCAGCGTATAGCCGAGGATGTACGCCTTTATATCACCCATACCATCTCGATCGGCCTTGGCTTTTTGACCACGGTGGTCGCGCTGTCGTCATTCGGCACCATCCTGGCAACGATTCCGGCAGCCGCCCCGATCGAGCTGATGGGCAGAGCGATCCCGATGCCCTTGTTGCTGGTGACGGCCTCAGTTCTCTATGCCGGTATCGGGACCTGGGTGACACATCTCATCGGTCGATCGCTCGTAGGCCTCGATGTCGCGCAGCAGACGGCGGAAGCCGATTTCCGCTTCTCGCTGGCGCGGCTGCGCGAGAACGCCGAGGAGGTGGCTCACTTCAAAGGAGAGGCGGCCGAGCGCGCCGAGCTTGGTCGGCGCTTCAGTTCCATCATCACCAATTGGTACGCGATATTGTCGCGCGAACGCTGGCTGAAGGTGTTCCAGGTAGTCATCAACCAACTCGTGGCCATTTTCCCTTATCTAACGGCCGTGCCGCTCTACTTCTCTGGCGCAATGCCGCTCGGTGGTGTGACCCAGACCTCGGGTGCGTTTATCCGCATCCGCCATGAAGCCTCCTTTCTGATCCGCAATTACACTGACCTCGCGAATTGGGGCTCAGTGATCGAGCGGTTGTCGAGTTTCGAGGAGGCACTTACAGCGGTGCAGGAGAGCGCGGCCTGCCGGATCGCGCATGCGGCGCATGACGGCCACGGTCCGGCACTGCTCTCACGCGATCTCGTTGTGCGGTTGCCTGGCGGCGCTCCCATTGTCTCCGCCGTCGACTTCGCATTATCCCCCGGCGGGCGCGTGCTGCTTCGCGGCCCCTCGGGCATCGGCAAGACCAGCCTGATCCGGGCGCTGGCCGGGATCTGGCCGTTCGGCGAAGGTAGTGTGAGCGTGAAGCGAGGCTTACGCCTGATGGCGCTACCGCAACGCGGCTACCTGCCGCTCGGCCGGCTGCGCGATGCGCTCGCCTATCCCGGTCTTGCCAACTCCCTCTCTGACGAGATGCTGCGCGACGCGCTCGTCGCGGTCGGCCTGTCGGCGCTCGCCGAACGACTCGGCGACGACATTGCCGCCACCGCCGGCCTGTCCGGCGGCGAGCGGCAGCGCATCGCCTTTGCGCGCGCCCTGCTGCATCGGCCCGACATCCTGCTGCTCGACGAGGCAACCTCGGCGCTGGATGAGGAATCCGAGGCCGCGCTTCATCGCCTGCTCGCCGAGCGCCTTCCCGATACGGCGATCCTGAGCGCGGGACACCGCGCATCGCTCGCCGCCCTGCACACCCGCACGGTGTGCCTCGCTGCCGGCGAGGGCGGCGGGGCGCGGCTTACCGACTGTGCTGTCGCTCATAGGCCGATCGAAACCGTTCGTTCCGCCGTGGCCGGATAAAACCTCCAGAACTGACCGAAAGGACCGCTTCGTCATGAACCTTCCGATCCCGTCCTCCCTCTTCGCGCATGGTCAGCGCTCAACCACTGCGCCAGCCGAGTTGTCGCCAACCCAGGCCGCCGCCGTCGAGCGACTGCGTGAGACAGTTCGCGCCGTTCCCGTGACCGTGCTCCTCGGTGGCGTTGGGGCCGGCAAGACCACCCTGGTCAACAGGCTGGCTGGGGAATTCGGTGGCATCCGCATCTCCTGCCGTGACGTGCTGCAAGCTGCGGAAGCGGCAAGCCATCCCTCCTATGAAGAAGGGCTGCACCGGCTGGTCGATGCCGCGCTCGACAAGGCCGACATCGTCTTTATCGAGGAACTCGACTTGTTTTCCTATACGAACAAGTTTGCGATGGCCTATCCGCGCCCGTACTATCTCAACACGGTGTTGCAGGCTCTGCTCGAGACCACCCGCTCCAGAGACAAGCGGCTGATCTTCACGGCCACCGATCGCATCAAGCTCGTACCCCACCTCGACGGGCGGGCGGTGTTCCTGCCGCTCGGCGCGCTGACGCCGGATGATTACAGCTTCTTCCTGGAGCGAAATCTCGGCGTGGCGCGGGCCAGGCAACTCGACGCCAAGCGCATCTTCAGTTTTGCGCCCAAGCTCTCAATCTATCAGCTCAATGAGGTCTGCGCGCTGATCCGCGACGATGCCGCGGCCGACGACCAGACCGTGCTCGACTTGCTCGACACTCGCATGCTGAGCAGCAACGTCTCGCTCGGCGAGGTCGCGAAGGTGGATTTCTCGAGCCTCAAGGGCTTCGAGAAGATTGCCGAGAAACTGCAGACCTTCATCGTCAATCCGATGATGTTCGATTCCCGCTTCGCCGATCTCGGCCTCTCGCCGAAGAAGGGCGTGTTACTCTACGGCCCACCCGGCACCGGCAAGACCAGCATCGGCCGTGCCCTGGCCCATCGCATGAAGGGCAAGTTCTTCATGATCGATGGCAGCATCTTCAGCGAGTCGGCCGATCCCTTCTACGCGAAGGTGCGAACAGTGTTCGAGCAGGCCAAGCTCAGCACGCCATCCGTGATCTTCATCGACGACGCTGACGTGCTGATGCAAAGCGAACGGCTGCACGGCCTCAACCGCTATCTTCTTACGATGCTCGATGGGTTGGAGACGGAAACCGCCGGCAAGGTCGCTGTGATCCTGACGGCGATGGACCCCAACCAGATGCCCGCGGCCTTGCTGCGCGCCGGTCGTGTCGAACTCTGGCTGGAGACCAAACTACCCGACGCTCGCGTCCGCCAGGAAATCCTCGACGCCAACCTCGTCAAACTGCCGGAGAGGCTCGGCCCCTATGATGCAGAGCGCGTTAAAGCGGCGACAGACGGCTTCAACGCCGCTGACATCAGTCGTGTCGTGGCCGACGTCAAGGCGCTCTACGCCGCCGACGTGATCCGCGAGATCAAGCCCGCGACGCTCGACAGCTACTTCGACCGAGCTGCTGCGGAAGTCCGCCGCACAAAGGAGCTGATCGCCTCGGCTCAAGCCGGCACGCTTGAAACCTCCGAGCCGCGAAGCAACTTCTATGGAACAAAACCGCGGAAGCGGGTTGACCAGACCGTCGTCTGAGTTCGAGACGGTATGTTGTCCGGCGTGCCTCGGCAACGCCGGCATCATTGTCTACGGGCGCAGGCCTTACTTGATGCGGGTTGTGATATGCACAAGCACGCGACGTTCCTGCCTTCCTTGTCTCTTCGCATTGATCTCGCGATGGACGCACGAATTGGCCCCGGCAAAATAGAACTGCTTGAGGCCATCGAGGCCTGCGGCTCGATCTCGGCTGCCGGACGCGCGATCGATATGTCGTACAAACGAGCTTGGGATCTGGTCGACGAGATCAATCACATCTGCGGTCGCAAAGCCGTGGACCGGAAAATCGGCGGCAAGAGCGGCGGCGGATCGGTGCTAACGCCGTTCGGTGTTTCCCTGGTTTCGCGCTATCGGAAAATCGAACGCATTGCGGCACGCGCTGTCCGGCAGGATCTGCTGCAGCTGCAATCCGACATCGAACCTGTAAAGAAGTCGCGGGCCGGTAAACGCACATCGTTCTAAATCGGACGACGGGCTGGGCGGCTTCCATCAGCGCCGATCCCGACAGAATTGAGAGCCGTCGCCTTCAACGTCTCGCTGAACGGTTTCAGCGCCGCTCACGCGGCCGATCAGGAGCCGAATGGAAAGGTAGCAAGCGCATGGACCTGCGCCACCTTCGCTACATCGTTGCCAGCGCCCGCAACGGCAGTTTCAGTGCTGCGGCGCACGAGTTCAATGTCAGGCAGCCGATCGTCAGCAAGCGTATCAAGGAGGTCGAAGACGAGCTTCACGTCACTTTGTTCGTTCGCTCAACCGCAGGCGCCCGTCTGACACTGGCCGGCGAGGCCTTCGTCGTCGAGGCGCGACGCATCATCGAGGACTTCGACCGCCTCGCAGAACGCGCGACAGCGAGCGGCGCCGGTACGCTGGGGCGGATCGTCGTTGGCTTATACAAATCGCTCTCGACCGGAGCGCTGCGCACATTCCTGAACGACTTCCGGCAATGCTATCCCGACATCAACCTCGAGCTGCTCGAAGCGCCGTTTACCGAGATTATCGCCGGCCTTCATTCCGGAAGGGTCGACGCGGCTCTCATCCTCGGCGATCTCGGCAAGGGCGAGGTTCTCGATTCCATTGCACTCTGGTCGGAGCATCTCGTGGTGGCGCTGCCTAACGGACATCCCCTTGCGGAAAAACCCGTCGTCTATTGGCCTGAGCTGAAGGGCGAACGCTTTCTCATCGGCCATCACGATCCCGGCCCCGATATCCGGAACATCCTGCTTCGCCATTTGGCAGCGCCGTCGGACCACCCTGAAATCGTCACGCTCCATCTCAACCGCGATAATATCCTCAGCGAGGTCGGCAGCGGCGAGGGCATCAGCCTGCAATGTGAATCCGCGTCCGGATTGACCGGCCTCGGCGTCGTCTTCCGGCCCCTGCATGACGGCACCGGGGCCACCCGACTCGACTATATCGTTTGCTGGAAACCGGACAACATCAATCCGGTGCTGGAAATTCTCCGCAATGCTTTCAAGGATGCGATGTTGATTCGGTCGTGACCCGAAGTTGCATCGGAAGCCGTCAGCGGCGCCGAGTATTTCAAGTATTTTTTCGATCGTCTACGACGCACTACGAAATTTAAAATTATCCTGTTGCTCACCTGTAAGTTCTGCCTTTCTTGATTGTCCCCGTTGCCATCCAGCCGTCGTGCGGATGGCCGGAACGGGGACACGATGGCGGGGCATCATCACAGCAGCGAAGGACTGTCGCGTGGCGCACGCATGTTGCGCACCGCGCTCGGCCCGGCCATCGCCCGCTATCTCGAAGACCCCGCCATCGTTGAAGTGATGTTGAATCCCGACGGCCGGCTGTGGGTCGATCGGTTACGCGAAGGTCTTGTCGCCACCGACGACGTGCTGATCCCGGCCGATGGCGAGCGCATCGTGCGCTTGGTCGCGCATCATGTCGGCGCCGAAGTGCATCCCGGCTCGCCGCGCGTCTCGGCCGAGTTGCCTGAGACCGGCGAACGCTTCGAGGGGTTGCTTCCCCCTGTCGTCATGGCGCCGACCTTCGCGATCCGCAAGCCGGCCGTCGCAGTGTTCACGCTCGCCGATTACGTCGCAGCCGGCATCATGACGGCGGCGCAGGCCGAGGTGCTGCGGCTCGCGGTTGAGCGTCGCAAGAACATCCTCGTTGCGGGCGGCACCTCGACCGGAAAAACGACGTTGACGAACGCTTTGCTGGCGGAGGTCGCGAAGACCTCCGACCGCGTGGTGCTGATCGAGGATACCCGCGAGCTGCAATGCGCCGCGCCGAACCTTGTCGCGCTGCGGACGAAAGACGGCGTCGCATCGCTCTCCGATCTCGTGAAGTCGTCGCTGCGCCTGCGCCCCGATCGCATCCCGGTCGGCGAGGTGCGCGGCAGCGAAGCGCTCGATTTGCTCAAAGCCTGGGGGACCGGCCATCCCGGCGGCGTCGGCACCATCCACGCCAACACGGCGCTAGGGGCGCTGCGCCGCCTGGAGCAACTCGTGCAGGAGGCCGTCGTCACGGTCCCACGCGCACTCATCGCAGAGACCATCGACATCGTGGCCGTGCTCTCCGGCCGCGGCACTGAGCGGCGTCTCGCCGAGATCGCCCATGTCGACGGGCTCGATTCCGCCACCGGCGATTATCGCACGCTCAACGCGCTGCTCCCATTCCCATCACCCCCGAAAGGAGACTCTGAATGATTCAGCCTGCTTTTTTTCATGTGCGCCGTCGCCTGGCCGAGGCAACCGCGCTTGCCACCATCACGCTGCTGACAGCGGCGCCCGCCCATGCCTCCGGCTCATCCATGCCGTGGGAAGAACCGCTGCAAAAGATCCTCGATAGCATCGAGGGTCCGGTCTCCAAGATCGTGGCGGTCATCATCATCATCACCACCGGCCTGGCGCTCGCCTTCGGTGATACGTCCGGCGGTTTTCGCAAGTTGATCCAGATCGTCTTCGGCCTGTCGATCGCCTTCGCGGCCAGCTCCTTCTTCCTCTCCTTCTTTTCTTTCGGCGGCGGGGCGCTGGTCTGATGGACGAAGACGTTCGCGGCTTCTTCGCGCCGGTGCATCGCGCGCTGACCGAACCCATCTTACTCGGCGGTGCGCCGCGCACGGTCGCCATCGCCAACGGAACGCTCGCCGGCGCGGTCGGCCTCGGCCTGCGTTTGTGGATCGCCGGTCTCGTCATCTGGGCGATCGGGCATTTCGCGGCCGTGTGGGCCACGAAGCGCGACGCGCAGTTCGTCGACGTCGGCCGCCGGCACCTTCGCTATCCCGCGCACATGGACGTGTGAGGTGCGCCGATGCTGAACCTCGCCGAATACCGGAAGAAGAATGCGCAACTTGCGGACTTCCTGCCCTGGGCCGCCTTGGTTGCGCCGGGCGTCGTGTTGAACAAGGACGGCAGCTTTCAGAGAACAGCGCGCTTCCGCGGCCCGGACCTCGACAGCGCCACGCCGGCCGAACTGGTCGGCACGACCGCACGGCTCAACAACGCCTTGCGCCGGCTCGGCTCCGGCTGGGCAATCTTCGTCGAGGCACAACGCCATCCCGCCACCGACTATCCCGAAAGCCTGTTCCCGGAATCCGCGTCCGCGCTCCTCGACATCGAACGGCGGGAGCAATTCGAGGACTCCGGCGTCCTGTTCGAGTCGAGCTACTTCCTCACCTTCGTCTGGCTGCCGCCAGCCGAGGAAGCCTCGCGCATGGAAGCCTGGCTCTACGAGGGCCGCGAGCACACCGGCGTCGATCCTTGGGAGTTGCTGAAGGGTTTCGTCGATCGCACCGACCGCGTGCTCAATCTGGTCGAAGGCTTTGTGCCGGAGGCTGACTGGCTCGATGACTCGGAGACGTTGACCTACCTGCATTCGACCATCTCGACGAAGCGGCATCGCGTGCGCGTGCCCGAGACGCCCATGCACCTCGACGCGCTCTTGGTCGATCAGCCGCTCGCCGGCGGGCTGGAGCCGCGGCTTGGCGATTTCCATGTCCGCACGCTCACCGTCATCGGATTTCCGACCACGACGTTCCCCGGAATCCTCGACGACCTCAATCGGCTCGCCTTCGTCTATCGCTGGTCGACGCGCGCCATCATGCTCGACAAGACCGATGCGACGCGGCTGGTGACGAAGATCAGGCGGCAATGGTTTGCGAAGCGAAAGAGCGTCGCCGCCATCCTTAAAGAAGTGATGACGAACGAGCAGTCGGTGCTGCTGGACACCGACGCCGCTAACAAGGCGGCCGACGCCGATGCCGCCTTGCAGGACCTCGGCTCCGATCAAGTCGGCGAGGTCTATGTCACCGCGACCGTCACGGTGTGGAGCACCGACCGCACCATCGCCGACGAAAGGCTGCGCCTGGTCGAGAAGGTCATCCAGTCACGCGACTTCACCTGCATTGTCGAAGGCGTCAATGCCATCGAAGCCTGGCTCGGCTCGATTCCGGGGCAGACCTACGCCAATGTCCGTCAGCCGCCGATCTCGACGCTCAACCTCGCGCACATGATGCCACTGTCGGCGGTCTGGGCCGGGCCGGCGCGGGACGAGCATCTCGGCGCGCCGCCACTGTTCTACGCCAAGACCGAGGGGGCGACGCCGTTTCGCTTCGCACTCCATGTCGGCGACGTCGGCCATACCATGATCGTCGGGCCGACCGGCGCCGGCAAATCGGTGCTGCTCGCGCTGATGGCGCTCCAGTTCCGCCGCTATCGCAATTCTCAGGTCTTCGTCTTCGATTTCGGTGGCAGCATTCGCGCCGCGACCCTGGCGATGGGCGGGGACTGGCAGGACCTCGGCGGCACGCTCAGCGACGACGCAGAGTCCACATCCGTCTCGCTCCAGCCCCTCGCACTCATCCATCACGTCCCCGAACGGGCCTGGGCCGCCGATTGGCTGGTCGACATTCTTCTCCGCGAAGGCGTCACCGTCACGCCGGACGTGAAGGAATACATCTGGGCGGCGTTGACCTCGCTCGCCTCGGCGCCGGTCGAGGAACGCACGATCACCGGCTTGACCGTGCTGTTGCAATTCTCGGCGCTGAAGCAGGCGCTTCGGCCGTATTGCATCGGCGGCGCACACGGCCGGTTGCTCGATGCCGAGCACGAGTATCTCGGCACAGCGAACGTCCAAGCCTTCGAGACCGAGGGGCTTGTCGGCACCAAGGCCGCGCCGGCCGTCCTGTCATATCTCTTTCACCGCATCGAAGCGCGCTTCGACGGACGTCCGAGCCTGCTCATCATCGACGAGGGCTGGCGCGCGCTCGATGACGGCGGCTTCGTCGACAAGATCAAGGAATGGCTGAAGACGCTCCGTAAGAAGAACGTCAGCGTCATCTTCTCCTCGCAGTCGCTCGCCGACATCGAAGCCTCGCCGATCGCACCCGTGCTAGTCGAGAGCTGCCCGACCCGCATCTTTCTCGCCAATGAGCGCGCGATCGAGCCGCAGATCACCGCTGTCTATGAGCGCTTCGGGCTCAATGCCAGGCAGATCGAGATCATCGCGCGGGCGACCCCGAAGCGCGACTACTACTGCCAGTCGCGCCGCGGCAACCGCCTATTCGAGCTTGGCCTTGGTTCGGTCGCGCTCGCGCTCTGCGCATCGTCGGACAAGGCCGCGCACGCGCTGATCGACGAGCTGCTGCGCGACGGAGCACGGCCGTATTTCCTCGAAGCCTGGCTGTACGCCAACGACCTCGCCTGGGCCGGCGACCTCGTTCCCGACCTCACCAATGTCATCGATGCGTCCGCCGGGACACATCCGCCGCCACCCGTCACGCCGTCCGAACAGGAGACGTCATCATGATCCTATCCGTGTCCCGCTCGCGCTATCTCAACGCGATTGCCGCAGGTGCGCTAGCGATCGGCATTGCGTTAAGCAGCGCCCCGACCTCAGCGCAGATCGTGTTCGATCCGTCGAACTATGCGCAGAATGTCCTGACCGCCGCGCGAGCTTTGCAACAGATCAACAACCAGATTACGTCGCTCGCCAATCAGGCGCAGATGCTCATCAATCAGGCGAAGCAACTCGCCAGCCTGCCGACCTCGGTCCTCTCCCAGATTGAGGGCAACTTCACGGAGATGAAGCGGCTGATGGGCGAGGCCGATCGGCTTGCCTACAACGTCAGCAATATCGAGTCGCAGTTCTCGTCGACCTTCCAGAATTTTGCGGTCGGCAAGTCCGACGCCCAGCTCATCGCTTCCGCACGCGAGCGATGGCAGCAATCGCTATCGGCTTACGAGCACTCGCTGAAGGCGGGCGCGACCGCCGTGCAGAATCTCGACAGCACGCGCACGCAAACCAGCACGTTGGTCAACACCAGCCAATCGGCGGTGGGCGTGCTTCAGGCGACGCAGGCCGGCAATCAGCTTCTCGGCGTTCAGACCAGCCAGCTCGCCGATCTCACTTCGATGTTGGCGGCGCAGGGGCGGGCCAACGCTCTGGAAAAGTCGCGTCAGGCCGCCGCGCAGGAGCAGGCGCGCGAGCAATTCGGCCGCTTCCTGACGGGCAGCAGCTACACGCCCACCACCGTTCGCATGTTCCACGACTGAGGGCGCGAACATGGATTGGAAGCTCGCCACCAGGGTCATTGCCGTCCTCTTCGTCGCGGCGCTCATGGTGGCGTGCGCGATCGCGCTGCGTCCCGATGCGACAGAGGAGGCGCCCGCACCAACGGTTCAGCCGCAGAGCGGCGAGCCCGCCTCGAGCGAATTGCTCCGCTGCCGCGAGATCGGCGCCGCCGCGCTCGACGACGCCGGGTGCAAGAAGGCATGGGCCGACAGCCGCCGTCATTTTCTTGAAGGCAATGCGGAGCGGTCGCGGCCATGAACACGGGCGTCATCGACCGCTTTCTGGAGACCTTCACCCGCTACATCGACTCGGGCTTCGGTCTGCTCGGCGGCGAGATCGGATTCCTCACCTCCACGCTGATCGTGATCGACATCACGTTGGCGGGCCTGTTCTGGGCCTGGGGCGCCGATGAAAACGTGATTGCGCGTCTCATCAAGAAGACGCTCTACATCGGTGTCTTCGCCTTCATCATCGGTAATTTCAACCGGCTCGCCGGCATCGTTTTCCAGTCCTTCAGCGGTCTCGGCCTGAAGGCCGGCGGATCATCGCTGACCGCTGACACCTTGCTTCAGCCCGGCCGCGTGGCGCAGGTCGGTATCGACGCCGGCAATCCCATCCTCAAGGCCGCCGGCGACCTGATGGGCTACATCTCCTTCTTCGAAAACTTCGTGCAGATCATGGTGCTCATGATCGCCTGGGCGATCGTGCTCATCGCCTTCTTCATTCTCGCGGTCCAGATCTTCGTCACGCTGATCGAGTTCAAATTGACCACGCTGGCGGGCTTCGTGCTGATCCCGTTCGCGTTGTTCAACAAGACCGCCTTTCTCGCCGAAAAGGTGCTTGGCAACATCGTCGCCTCCGGCGTCAAGATTCTCGTGCTCGCCGTCATCGTCGGCATCGGCTCCGGCCTGTTCAGCGAGTTCACCTCGGGATTCTCGGGCACGCCGACGATCACCGACGCACTCGCGCTCGTGCTCGGTGCGCTTTCGCTGATGGGATTGTCGATCTTTGGTCCGGGGATCGCGACGGGGCTTGTTTCCGGCGCCCCGCAACTCGGGGCAGGGGCGGCCGTCGGCACCGGCCTTGCCGCCGCAGGCATTGGGGCGGCGAGCGTCATGGGAGCGGGCGCGGCCTTGGGTGGAGGCGCCGCCGCAATCGGAGCGGGCGGACGCATGACGGCCGCGGCGGCGCGTGGCGGCGCGCATCTCGCCGGTGCTACATCGGGCGCGTATAGCGGCGGCGCATCCGGCCATGCCGGCATGGGCGCCGTAGCTGGCGGTCTCGGCGGCGTCGCCAAGGCAGGCGCTTCCGCTGCGATCCAGCCGGTGCGGCAGGCCGCGTCGCGTGCGGCAGCTTCCCTCAAAACCAGTTACGCCGCCGGCGGCGCTGCGACCACGGGCGGACAATCGTCGCCGGCAGCGGCCGCGGGCGCTTCGGCCACTCAATCTCCGTCAGCATCTGGCGCACCGCCGGCCTGGGCCGCGCGCATGAAGCGCAGCCAGACCATGAGCCACGGCGCTACCGCCGCCGCCCATGCCGTGCGCTCCGGCGATCACGGCGGCGGCTCGATGTCCGTTTCCCTTCATCAGGATGACCACAAATGAATCTCTTTCGCCGACCTTCGGTGCGCTATGCGCGCACGCCCGAACCCGAGACCCCGTATCTGAAAGCCGCGCAGGTCTGGGACGAGCGTATCGGCTCCGCCCGCGTGCAGGCCAAAAACTGGCGCTTGATGGCTTTCGGCTCGCTAGCGCTCGCCGGCAGCTTCGCGGCGGCGCTGGTCTGGCAATCGACGCAAGGCACCGTCGTTCCCTGGGTGGTGCAGGTCGACAAGTTCGGCGAAGCGCAGGCGGTGGCGTCCGCCGTTTCCGATTATCGGCCGACCGATCCGCAGATCGCATGGCATCTGGCGCGCTTCATCGAGCAGGTGCGCAGCATTCCGGCCGATCCGGTCATCGTGCGGCAGAATTGGCTTCGTGCCTACGATTACACGACCAATCGCGGCGCGATCGCGCTTAACGACTATGCGCGGGGCAACGATCCCTTCACGAAGGTCGGGAAGCAGCAAATCGCGGTCGAGATATCGAGCGTCATTCGCGCGTCGCCAGAGAGCTTCCGCATCGCTTGGCTGGAGCGCCGCTACGAGAACGGCCAGCTCTCCGGCACCGAACGCTGGACCGCCATTCTGACTGTCGTGATCCAGCAGCCGCGCACGGCCGACAAGCTACGCACCAATCCGCTCGGGGTATTCGTCAACGCAATCAACTGGTCGAAGGAGATGGGATAATGGGGGACAATAGAAAGAATGTCGCGCCGGCGCTGATCGCAGTCATGCTGGCGACGACAGCGCTCGCTGGCTGCGCCAACAAATTCATTCCGCCGGACATCGACTACGACGACGCGGCGCCTGCCGTGCTCAGCGCCGATCCGGTCGGGTCGGTGAAGGTGGTCGAGCTACCGAAGCCGCTGCCGCTGCCGGGCCAATTGAAACCCGTCAACGCAGGCAAGACCAAGCCCGAGCCGGCCGATCCCAAGAAGCGCGTCGCGCTGGCCAATGAAGCTGCGCGGATGCAGCCCGTGCGCAACGGCTTCATCAACGCCGTGCAGGTCTATCCCTTCGTTGTCGGCGCCCTCTATCAAGTCTACGCCGCGCCGGGCCAAGTCACGGACATCGCGCTTCAGCCGGGCGAGCAGCTTGTCGGCGCTGGTCCCGTCGCCGCCGGCGACACGGTGCGCTGGATCGTTGGCGATACGCTCAGCGGGTCCGGGCAAACCGCCCAAGTCCACCTCCTCGTCAAGCCGACGCGGCCGGACCTTCAGACCAACCTCGTCATTAACACCAACCTGCGCACCTATCATATGGAGTTGCGCTCGACAGAAAAGACCTACATGGCCTCGGTGTCGTGGCAATATCCGCAGGATCAGTTGATCGCGCTGCGGCGGCAGAACCAACAGACCGCGCTCATGCAGCCGGTCGCGTCCGGCGTCGATATTTCGAGATTGAACTTTCGCTACCAGATCGAGGGCGACAGCGCCCCGTGGCGGCCGCTGCGCGCCTTCGATGACGGCAACAAGGTCTATATCGAGTTTCCGTCGGGGATCGGGCAGGGCGAGATGCCGCCGCTCTTTATTATAGGCCCGTCCGGCAATTCGGAGTTGGTCAACTACCGCGCCCGCCAGAACTACTACGTCGTCGATCGTCTGTTCGCCGCCGCCGAACTCAGGTTGGGCGACAAGGACAGCGAGAAGCGCGTGCATATCGTGCGCACCGACGGCCGGCCGGGACTTAGCCCAAAGTTGTTCTGATGACCGACGCCCAAACTCCGCCTCCCGGCGATGTCCGTGCCGAACTGCGCTTGCGTCCTGAGCAGCCGCTCGTCACGCGCCTGTCGCGCAAGGTGCTCACTATGATCGGTGGTGTCAGCGCCGTCGCCATCATGGCTGCGCTGTTCTGGGCGCTCGACGCAAACCGCCGCGCCAACCAATCGCCAACCGAACTTTACAGCACGGAGAACCGCACGCCGGCAGATGGACTGGTCGGCCTGCCGAAGGACTACACCGGCATCCCCAAGCTCGGCCCTGCGCTCCCGGGCGACCTGGGGAGGCCGATCCTACGCGCGCAGGAAGAGGGGCGTCCTGTCGTGCCGCCGGATGTCCGCACGCCACGAGCAGACCCGGAGGAACAGCGCCGTCTCGCCGAGATTGAAGCCGCGCGCGTGGCGAAAGTCTTCACCGATAGCCGCGGAATGGAGGCGACGGTCGCACCAGCCGCAGCACCCCCCGTTGGCCGCGTCGATCCGGCGACGGGTCTCGCGCTGCCGACCGAGACGCCGCCGCTCGATCCAGGCGCCGCGCAGAACATGCAGGATCGCAAGCTCGCTTTCGTCAACGCCTCCATCGATCGACGCACCGTCACGCCTGACCGCGTGCAGGAGAAGGCGTCATCCTATGTCGTTCAGGCCGGCACCGTCATCCCCGCCGCGCTGATTACCGGCATCAAATCCGATCTGCCCGGAACGATCACCGCACAGGTGACGGAACAGGTTTACGACACCCCGACCGGCAAGCAGCTTCTCATCCCGCAGGGCGCGCGACTGATCGGCCAGTACGACAGCCAAGTCGCATTCGGGCAGTCGCGCGTGCTGCTCGTCTGGAATCGGATCATCATGCCCAACGGCACCTCAATCGTCTTGGAAAGGCAGCCGGGCGCGGACGCTCAAGGCTATTCCGGACTCGAGGATGACGTCGACTATCATTGGGGCCAACTCTTCAGGGCGGCGATCCTCTCGACCTTGCTCGGCGTGGGCACCGAGATCGGCGCCAGCAACAACGAGAACGAGATCGCCCGCGCGATCCGCCAGAGCAGCCAGGACACCGCGTCCGATGTCGGCCGACAGCTCATCCGCCGACAGCTTAACATCCAGCCGACGCTTACCATCAGGCCGGGTTTCCCGGTCCGCGTGATCGTTAATCGCGACTTGATATTGCAGCCTTATGGTGCCGCCAAGGAGCCGTCATGACCAAACTGAGACTCTCGGCTCTTCTCGATGACAAGCCGGTCAAGATCACCGTCGAGCTGCCGGCGGCCGTCCATCGCGATCTCGTCGCCTATGCCGAGATTCTGGCCCGAACCTCGGGCGAGGCCACGCCACCAGATCCCGCCAAGCTGGTCGCGCCCATGCTCCAGCGCTTCATGGCCACCGATAAGGGCTTCGCAAAAGAGAAATGCACGACTCAACGCTAAGGGATGGCGTTGAGCCCCACGCGACTTTCGTTCCGTTGGCATCGGTGACGACGAACGTGTCGGCATTTTTTTCTCATTAGCCGCTAGGCGGAAACCCGCGGCTCGCTGCTTGACCTATGAGAACAAAATAGGAACATTGACGGAGCAAGGTCCATCAGGAACTCGCAATGTCGGAAGCGGCGGGAGCCGATTCCATCTCAGAATCGGAACGGCTTGATATGGCCGTGGATCAAGCCATTGCGGAGCACGATGGTGATCCGCGGCGCACGATCCGGACGCTGCTTCTGGTGCAGTGGCGACTGGAGGCGAAGGTCTCACAAGGCTTCATCAGGGGCGTCCGATACGGCCGCTTTCGCTGTTACAACGGCTAGCCGCCTGCGACCGGCGCCTTCCAACCCGATCTTAACGGTTAAGCGGGTATTGACTGTGATCGATAAACGATCGACAGCGCGATGTGGGAACGGTCATGGCCGAGACACAAATTGAATGGACCGACGCCACCTGGAATCCGGTTGCTGGCTGCTCCATCGTCAGCGCTGGTTGTACGAATTGCTACGCCATGGAAATGGCGAGACGACTTCAGGCGATGAATGTCCCGAAATATAAAGGACTGACGCGCCGCAGCGGAAAACGAACCGTTTGGAACGGCGTAGTCCGTGAAGACAAGGCTGCCTTGGACATTCCGCTACGCTGGAAGAAGCCGCGAAAAATCTTCGTTAACTCGATGTCTGACCTGTTTCATGATCGGGTGACGGACGCCTTCATCCTGAAAGTGTGGGCTGTGATGCGTGCCACACCCTATCATCACTATCAGATCCTCACCAAGCGTCCCGAGCGTATGGGAGCGCTGGTTCGCTCCAAGATCGGCGAAGTTCTGCCGAACGTATGGCTCGGCACCAGCGTCGAGAACGCCAACGTCGTCGAGCGCATCGATCATTTGCGTACCGTTCCGGCGGCGATCCGTTTTATCTCTTTTGAGCCGCTGATCGGCCCGGTGGGGGCGGTCGATCTTCACGACATGCATTGGGCCATCGTCGGAGGAGAGAGCGGAAGATCGGCCCGCCCGATCCGTGAAGAATGGATCGATGAAATCTTCGATCGGTGTGCGATGCACAACACCGCGTTCTTCTTTAAGCAGTGGGGGACATGGGGGAAAGACAACAAGCGTCGTTCCAAAAAGGCCAATGGGCGCGTATATCGCGATCAGGTCTGGGACGAAATGCCGGAGGCTTCGCTCGCGCTCTGAGAATGACGCCTCTGGATAGCAGGATTCATTCGGGGGCGAATGTCGAAAAAACCGTATTCATGGGTCACGGGCGCGATTCTTGAGGAGCACTCAAGACGCAAGCATAAGGTCATCGGCGAATACGTCGCGCGCTATCTGGCTGTGCGCTGCCAGCTTCCTCAGCAGTCCCGGTTTCGTCTTGCCATTGTCGATGGTTTTGCGGGCGGCGGCCGATACAAGTGCGGCAGTCCCGGGTCTCCCCTGATTTTTATAAACGAGCTTCGTATCGCGACGGAGCAATTCAACATCAAGCGTCAGGCCGAGGGGATGTCGCCGCTCGACATCGAATGCCTGTTCATCCTGAACGACTTCGACAAAGAGACCGTCGAGCTGTTGAAAACGAATGCCGCTTCGTTTGTCGCCGAAATCAAGGAGAACGTGCCGAAACTCCACCTTCGCGTCGAGTATCGAAATGAGAAGTTCGACGAGCTCTATCCCGAAGTGAAGCAACTGTTGGAACGCGGCAGCTATCACAACGTCCTTTTCAACCTGGATCAATGCGGAACAGGCAGCGTTGAAATCAACACGATTGGCGACATTGTCGCGTCGTTCACGTCGGTTGAAATCTTCTACACATTCGGCATCCAGACGTTGCTGACGTTCTTGCATCAGACGGATCGGGCCGCGCTGGCCAAGCAGCTTGCGCCGTTTGGCGTCAGTCCTGATGATCTATCGCAGCTCGATGGTTTGATGACCAAGGACGCCTGGCTTGGCGCAGCGGAACGCATCGTCTTTGAGTCGTTTCGGCGATGCGCGAACTACGTCAGTCCGTTTTCCATCCACAATCCGGACGGATGGCGTTATTGGCTTATCCACTTCGCAAATTCGGTTCGCGCACGTCAGGAATACAACAATATCCTGCATCAAAACAGCAGCGCCCAGGCACATTTTGGCCGGTCCGGTTTGCACATGCTGTCCTACGACCCAAGTGAAGCCGACAGTATGCTCTATGTGTTCGATGCGGCGGGAAGGGCGGAAGCCAAAAAGCAGCTTCACGATGATATTCCACGGCTCATCACAAATTACGGCGATGCCATTCCGGTCGGGGAGTTTTACGCCAGCATCTACAACGCGACCCCGGCTCACATGCTCGACATCAGTTCAGCGATCATCGAGAACCCCGACCTGGAGGTTATCACTGAACAAGGCGGCGGCGAGCGCCGCAGAGCCAACACGATCAAGACCAGCGACATCCTGCGCTTGAAACAGCAGCGAAGTTTCTTTCCGATCTTCTTTGATAATCAAAGCAGGAGAGGGAAGAAATGACGCGTGCCTTCGTGCTCGCATAACGATTGGTGCCCGAATGGCGGACAATCGGAATACGCTCGCCCTGGTCGCAGCCGCTGCCGTCCTGGCGCTTGTATTGGGTTTTGCCTATGGCGCCACCTTCAATGGTGGTTGCGAGCAGATCAAGGATGCTCAATTTGGTTGTCTCGAATGGTGGTTCTCCCGCTACCAGACATTGATCGCAATGTTTGGCGCGATTTTCGTTGCTTGGCTTAGCGTCCAGCCTGTTTTGAAGCAGCTCAAGCTGTCATCGGTGCAGACCGCCGTCGCCTTGCAGCAGGTTCACGCAGATCGTGAAAAACGGTTGGAAAATTGGCTCAAGCCAGAATTGGCCGCGTTTCAAAAACTGTCTGAACAACTGGCCCGTGGCTACTACGAACGTGAGGATGACCATGGGGTGCTTCCTCACTGGGTATGGGATATGAACCAAACGGTCGACAGCGCCCGCGACCGCTTAATTCGACGGCAAGACAGAAACTTCGGACCTGCCGAGATAACGGCCGCCCGTCAAAACCTCATCGACATCCTCGGGCGGCTCAGCAAGTGCATGTCAGAATACAATGGATCTGTCTACGCCGACGACCCGGAGTACGATCTCTCCGACGACGATCGGGCGAAGATTGACGCAGCCGAGAACAAAGCGCGGGAAGATCTGCCGGCCCGAATTGATGAGGCGTCAGTGGCGATCAAGAAATTCGCTGAAGTTGTGGCAACGGACCTTCGGGAGTTGCGTTTGAAGCGTCGGCTCTATGATCAGTTGCTGGCGAGCGCCAACCTTCCGGCGGAGAAGTTGGACTAGGACGTCTGCGATAGCGTGGACGATGAGGCAATCGGCGATACGGATTCTTATTTGCGACGTGAACATGTAAGAGTTTTTCTCGCGAGAATTTCTGAAATGGCCGATGACCGCCACGTCGGGTTTTTCTTAATGCGAATGTCGTGATCCGGGCAGGCAAGCCAATATCGATTCTGAGTTCTCGTTTGATGACGATGATTTCGTCTGGGTTTCGATCGGGCCAAACGATTTCTCGCGCCGCACTTACATGTCGCCGGATAGATTAGCCCGCCGTAAAGCCCTTCCCTGTCAATCACCGCTAGACTGCGGGTACCGCATCCACCGAGTTAACAATTGCCGTTTGCTCGCGCCACTTTTTCGGCCGACAGCTTCTGCTTCATCGTTTGCTGCCACTTCTCCATCTCTGGCGTGACGGCTTTGTACACAGCATAGAATTTCGTGATCGCCCGCCAGATGGTCACGGGCGCTTCTATGTCGTCTATCGTGGCTGTATCGCATTTCTTGCCGTTATAGGTTCCGTGCTTGAGCCAATTGATGAAATCGTTTGGTTTCTGCGAGCCCTCGGCCTCGGGGAGGGTGGCGGCGAAGTCCTTTACCTTTTGGCGAAATGCGGGCTCATCCGGTTCGACAAGCATTCCTTCGGCTGCCGCCGCGAGGGTTATGGCGCATTCCTGCTCCCCTGCTGCATGGAGGTTCATGGCGGCATGGATCTGTCTCGCAGAAGCCAGCTTTGTGTTTGTTTCAGTTGCCATCGTTGCGCACCCCGCGAAATCAAAGAGTAGTCCTTTTAAAGCCTTTCGCTCAGAACGGGAGATTTTTAGTATCCCGGCTGTTGCGTCGATCTCGCATTCAGATTTTCGCGGTTGCGAGATCAGGTCCGTTCTTGGCGTTTTGCTGCTCTGACGCCCGCGGCCGTCGACGTCCGTTGTTGTACGCAATTCGGGCGAAGCTTTGTGGCTTAAGTCGCGAAAACTCTAAGAAATGACAAACGGCACTAGTCAGTGGGGCCTAATCGTCTTTCGACATCACATGGTCGCAGTAATCGCAGAGCTGTGAGTTGTTTACTGACATGTTTGAAACACCGAGCGACGTGCCGCAACGAGCGCAGCTTCCGCTGATGGTGTAGTCACACCAGAAGCACTTCACCGTATCGCCGGTCTCAACATAAGTGGAGTTAGAACATTCCGGACAGTCATGAATGACCGGTTCCGATCCGTCCTTCGCAGCCATATAGTCGTCGGCTCCAAACTGTGTTTCGACGAGTAGTTCAACTGTTTGTTCTGCCGAGAAGCTATCGCCACAGGCCTTGCATCGTCCCTTGATCTCGGCAGGATCACTATTGTTGGCGTCTTCTTGATAAAGTAGCGACGAGCCACACGTCGGGCAGCGGATCTCCGACCGCTCGGTTATCTCATGCCACCACGCGATCGCGTTCAACGACCCATCGCATTCGCTCTTCAACTTCTCAAAGAACTTCTTTTCCGCGAGCATCACATCCCAGGCATCTCCGAGCTCTGTTTTCGGCGACCGATCGAGGATGGCGAAGAACCCTTCCACCAATGGAAAGCAAGAGGCGATCGCCTGCCGGATCGCGTCTTTGGGAGCTTCGGAGTGATAGTGCTCGAATTCATTGCGGAGCTTCTGTAAATCCTTGATCTCTCCGGCCGGCCAGGTCAGCCGAAAGGCCTTAAACCGCTCGCGCAATTCTGCGAGGTCAATCGTCTGAAATCCCTTCGGTTGGTGGACGAGATCGCCGTCGTCGTTCAAGACCGGTGCGAATTTCGAGGCGAGAACGTTCATCGGATCCGCATCAGGCGCAGCATTCAGAAGACACTGTTTCCCGAGCAACAGCACACCCGCGTAAAAATTCCGCAGCGCGCTGACCGGCCGACGCTCGTCGTTGGACTGAAAGTCCTCGATTCCCATCTGGATAGAGTGAATTGCGTTCTCAAATATATCCGTCATGCTGTCTCAGCCGTTAGCTCGGCCTCCAGTTAAGGTTGGCCGCCGTAGGCCTGCTATTGGCTCGTCGCACAGGGGCGGCAATCGCTTGCGCCTAGCCGACGGATGAAATCGCATCGAGGCTCACTCACGTTGTGGGACGAGAATCAGGTGCAGTACTGGCCACCAATTCGAATTCATCAGGATGAGCTCCGAATGTAGCTTCGAACATCGCCTTTGCCCAGGCGACTAGGTCGTCATTTTCTCGACGGCCGGTTAGCCAGTGAAAGTCGTAGCGAAACGCTCCCTCTTCAAGAATCCATTGCCGTGTCAGATGGTAGAGTAGCGTCGAGCCGAAAAAGACATTCAGAGTCTCCTGCACGGCAGCTTGATCGCGACTAGGTACTTTCCTTGGAAAGATGCCATCATCGTCCGAGCGGTCCGAGAACAGGGAAAGATTCCGAACAAGCAACAGCAGTATAGCAGCGCGCTTACGGCGGAACTCGTGCTGGGGGCACTCGACGAGTATTGACGATACACGAGCTGCGGATTGGGTTTCTGACCCAACTCTCTCAGTCCCTCCTAGAGCATTTTCCGACCGGAATGAATCGGTTGGGATTCCCAAAACGGCGCGAGTCAGATTCAAGCTGGATGCTGGCGAGAGAGGTCAGCATGCATGACCAGGGCGCTTTCCGTTGATCTTCGCCAAAGGGTGTCGCCGCGATTGACGATGGCTTGTCCCGTCGGCGGGCCGCCGAGCGTTAGGGTATTGGCGCGGCTAGCGCGATCCGCTGGCGCAGTCGTCTCAAGGAAGCTGGCGACGTCGTTCCTATATACTACTAAAATTACTACGGTGATAAGGGTAGCTGATGCGGTTGACCGTTCTCCATCCAGAGGTGAGACCACAGATTGCGAAGTTCGCGGGCGGTTTGATGCCGGTTCGATTGCACGATGATGAGCAGCTTTCGCTGGTGATCAAGACGCAGAAAGAGGCGATCTTGGCCGCCAAGATGAACGGGTCCATCTCGTTTTATCTACCCGCGCTTCCCTCGTCGACCCTCACCACCACGTCGCTCATCACGGCGTTTTTCGATGATGATGACGAGCCGTTGACTATCAGAACTCCGCTGTTCGGCGACGACGATTTCTCACGAGGCATTATTGAAATCCTTAAATATGATGAAGTCGATATCTACTTCTTCGATGAGCACAATTACGAGTGGATGAGCTTTAGGACGATCGTAGAGGATAACGGCAGTTGCCTGATCGGCGATAAGGACATTCACCTGCTTGGATACCATCCGGAGACGGTGAAGAGCATCCATGGCGTGTTGAATGATTGGTTTGGGACCCGAACTCAGGAAGACGACGAATGCGCTATCCAGGCGGTGTTCAAGGAGGAGCTCGCGCCTCAAGATATATTCGTCCTCGACATGACACCGGAAATGAACGGCTATCAAGGCGGCTCGGGATACCGTCGCGATACCCTTGCGAGAACCGATCCAGGCTATCATCAGGAGCGAGACATTTCGGCCTGCCTGCTGCGTGCTTTTGAGCCGCAACAGATCATGATGAATCCGAGGCGCAAGGACACCTTCAAGGAAATCCTGGACCACCTCGTTTTGACGGATGAGTTGGCGATCCTCATCCAAGCCAAGGACAGCCCGACTACCGAAGCGGGAATCACTCGCACGCTTGAGCGGAAACGGCGCTCCACACATAGCCAGATCGATGACGCGATAAGGCAGATCAACGGCGCCGCTCGCTTTCTTGAGCGCGCGACAACGGCGAAGTTGGTTGTTAGCGACAACGATGTGGAGGTTTCGCTGGGGAAACGCCGGGTGATCGGGCTCGCGATCGTGAAAGAGCTGTTTGACGACGAGGGCAAAGCCTACGCGGCCGCTTGCAGAAAGCTCGCGAGTCTAAACGGTGGCGGCATGGTGATGGACTATAATTCGTTTCATGCTTTCACGCACCGCTTCAAATCAGAAGCCGAATTTGTCCGAGCTCTGGAAACGATGGTCGAGCGTGTGAAGACGAGCGGCTGGGTCAGGGTGAAAGACGAGGTGTTCGATGGGGTGTTGGACTGGGTGGAGCAGGTGAGGAAGGGCGGTTTGGATCGTTAATCTGAGGCTATAGAACGCCGCAGGACTTCGGCCTATCAGCCGAAACCAGGCGCGCCGCTTCCGGCTAGTTCGAATTAGACAGGAACGCGCCCGATCGCGGTAGCTCGATGTGGGGGAATGCTGACCCGAAAGCAACTGGACTGTGCGGCTGATTCGGGAAGCAGACGCGACAGTCGCACCTGCGTACGTCAGATCGTTCCGCTTACTTTCAATTGTAAGACCGTGATCGGCAGGCATCATCGATCATGATGGGCGGATGTTAGACTGGAATGACGCGAATGACCGGCAACAACACCATTGAGGAGCGATCAGCATCCATCGTAATCATCCCCTGTCCCGTAGCCTCTATTCATGGCTGTTTCTCGACAACGCCCCCTGGCGGTGGTTGGGCGCTTCCTTCCTCTTGGCAACCTATCCCACGCTTCATGGTGCGCCCATTCGCACGAGCCATTTTATCTTATCCTGCTGGATGATCTTGATGCGCGACTCGATCCAAAACTCGCATCGCCGCACTTCGATGCCTTCATGATTCCCAAAAGGGCGGAGCAGAGGTTCATGCTGATCGAAAGTCTTGCGCTCGCAGTAATCCGCCAAGAGGGCTTGAGCGCTCGCTATCCCGAAAGCTAGATTTATCTGGATTTGATGCCGGTCTTCACCCCCGCCGTCTGCCGTGTTTTCAAAGTGATGAAGGCCGCCGGCGTTCAATTCGAGGGGTATGACGCCGGCGTTTCTATGGAGCCCTTCGTCTCGGAGATTGAGATCGATCTAAGAACACCGATCTTCCCGGTGTCGCGCATCGGCGGGTAGCCGACGACATCACGGCCCATGTCGCCCGCGCCGGAAAACCGTTCGACCTCGAAATAGCCCTTCTTCAGCAACGCCCATCGCGCGCGAATTTTTCCAGCTCATCAGCTGGAAGCGCGACGATGTGGCGCTCAGGATGCAGGAGGGGCGAGGGGCAGGCACATACGGGAAAAGTACCTTCGATTATTGCCACGCATCTCGGTGCTGTGCCAAGGTCTCGCGTGCTGAACGGTGCAGAAATCCTATGGTCTGCGAAGGCGGGTGTGGTTTTAGCTGCGCGACTTTTACGGCGCGCTGCTATTGTTGCAATACGGCAGGTGCATTCATCGGAAATTCCGGGATTCAGGATCTATCCGTTCGCCGGTCGTGCTGCCGGTCCGATCGCGAGCGGGACGATTCGATATTGCTTCGGCAGAATTTTCGGACGATAAGCCGGGATCGAGTGAATACGTTGAAAAACCGATTCATGAATCCACGCATTCTCCTGCACGAACCGCGGCGCGGCCCGTGGCAAATAATATCCGGATCGCGAAGTGCGCGTAGCCCACTCCTTGTAAGAGTCGGCTTTCGGCAGCCACTCGAGCGCTAACCATGCTCCAGACAACGATCGGTGAGAATCCCTCGTAAAATCCGGTGCAACATAAGAAAATGGGCTTCCGCTTCTTTCCAGACTTATTTAATGGCCTGCTCGTTGCTGTTATTGATCTTGCTGAAGCGATTATGGGTAAATGTCTGCGGCTCTTTCCAGCTATAAAGCCTGGACATCCGCCGGCGCTCGTCGAGGGCGATCGCCTGACGAACGCTAGGATTTTGTCGAGTATGTGGAAGCTCCTTCTTCGGACTCAACGTGCCATTCGATTAGTCATTCGTGAATTATTATTTCCATTGGTTCGCGGGCGACAATCCATTTGGGTTCACGGCGTTGGACATCAAGTCGCTCCTCATGGGCGCGACGGGGTGCGATTGGGCCGATACGCGAGCAAAATGGCGCAGCGCCTATCCCTCGATTGAAAGGCGATCATCAGGCCCTGCATGATGCTGGCCGAGTTGTTCAGCTTGATCCGCGATAAACTCATGAAGAAATGCTAGAGCTTCGCCGGAGATTTAGAACCATGCGGCCCAGCAGCCAGGTCATCCGGGACATCGACTTTTTCCCAGTCAGGGCTGCTTTACTTTCAGCATATTATTGCAACCGGATTCCGAAGGCGTTGTAATGGCAGCTAAGAATAATCAGCCCTCGCTGGAAACGCTATTTGAACTCCCGGAAGACTATCTGCGTGGTCCGCAGCCTGAAGCGCTTCGACCCGGATTGATTGAAGCGGTCGATAGAAAGACCAAGCAGGATCGACTGCTGAAGTTCTGGCCGAAGACCGGAACCATCGCCGATGAGGAGCTTCGCGACCTCTGGCGCCACGAGCGGCTCCAGGTCGATCGCATCATGAGCTATCCGGGCGCCGACGAGGTTTTCGCCGGCGTCGTTGCGATGATCGAGACGTCGGACACGTTTTGTATCGTGCATGAACCGGGATCGATGCCTCTCGAAGGGAAGCTGAGGACGGCGCCGAAGCGGTTCTGGATGCGTAACCTGTCCGTTCCTGCAAACCGTGTCATCCTCTGGCAGAACCTTGGTCGGCTGGCGAAGGCATTGGGCATCCTGCACTCGCACGGACTTCTGCATGGCAGGATCGATAGCTATGCCGTCTTTACTGAGGGGGCGCAGGAGGCGGATTTCCGCCTGGGCGGCTTCGAATGGAGCCTGGTATTGGGCGAAGCGCGGACCGTTCACCCTCCGCTGCAACAGGTTCGGACCAAGATCCGACAGCTCACTTATTCCTATGCTCACGACTGGAAGGCTATTGCCTCGCTCTTCGCATCCTTCATAGGCATCGACCCGGGCGGATTGCGCAGAGCCGATCCCTATATCGACACGGACAACCCAATCGAATTGACGGACGGTGAAATCGATCTTCTGCGCCGGATGATCGATCCTGCACGTGAAGAGGTCGTCGAGGCGAAATCGGTCATGCGGTCAGTCCAGGTTCTCACGCGGGAGCTGGGCGGTCACCGCGAGACACGCGAATCCCGTCTGCTTCTCCTGTTTCGCCCAAACGACAAGATGGCCGAGACAATCTATACGCTGAGCGAAGAGAGCGTAGCCTTCGATGATATCCAGGCTCAACAGTCGTTCGTCGAAAGCGACCTGTCGAGTGGCGCCAGAATTGTCGCCCCTGCCGGCGATGACAATCCGGAGCGTCTCTTTCTGATAACCGATACGACGTCCTATCAGCTTCGCCGGTTCTCGAATTCGGGCGCTAGTACGTGGCAGGTTGCCACCGTCACGTCGATCATTGTCCGCGAGCCGGGCCGCGCATTTGGCAACAGCGAAATTCAGCAGATCCGGCACCCGGTCGAATTGGTCTCGAACAACAAGGAAGCGACCCGCAGATTGACCGAGCTGGGGGCGGGAGCGCTGGAGTGGACGCTCTCTCTCGTCAAAGAGAAGTCTCACGAAGAAGACCCAGAGACCCGCACGCTCAGGCACGCGATCCTGCTGATCCAGGTTGTCGAGGCGTTGTTGCACGTCCTCGAAATTCTTCCCGTTGCGATCGTGGGCACGCGTTCCGAACGAGGACGCGTCATCCTTCAGATCGCGCCGCGTGAATCGCCCAGAGACGATGTCGCTCGGAACGTCGGAGAGCGCAGCACGACCGACGTGATGGACCGGCTGTTCGAGAAGGACGACCAGGGTATCGACGTTGAGTGGCGATTGAGCAATTCAGGCGGCTTGGGCGGACGGGACGCGGGCGATGTCAGCCTGCGATTCGAGTCCGTCGAAAAGGACCGGTCTGGACACACCGTCTACGAATTCTCGGCTTTCGAGCTGCCCGCGGAGGACGACTGCCTGTTCTTGCGAAAGTATGGCGATCACGGCACGGAAAGCCTGATCCGACGGCGGCTCAGAACAACGCGCGCGCTTGCAGAGCAACGCGATCTCGTGACGCTGTTCTCCGATCCGAGGCGCAACAGCCGCCGCACAGACACGCCTCTTGCCAAAGATGAGTTCTACGAGGACCTGGACGAAGCAAAGCAGGGCGTTCTTGAGGACCTATGGACGCTCGAGCCGAGCTACTTCGTCGTCGGCCCGCCCGGCGTCGGCAAGACGAAGCTTGTCAGTGAAGTGCTGCGCCGAAAGGTGTCGGTCGACCCCGCGGCTCGCGTCCTTGTCTCAACGCAAAGCCATCAAGCCCTCGACCATATCCTGAAGGCGACGCGACGCGCGCTCAGCGGAAACGCGGAGGATGTCATTATCGTCCGCTCGCCAGGTCGTGACGACGCAGTATCTACCGAGGCGGACGTCCGGCGAACAGCCCAGGATTATTTGAAACGCGTTCGTGCCTCAGATCGCTTCGCAGAAGCGCCGCTCAGCGTGCAGTCGGGGATTGCAGATCTTGAGAAGGCGTTTGCGCAAGACGGGTTTGGTACGGTCCAACGGCGCGATGCGCGGGATGCCGAAGGAATGCGGGCGTTGACCGCATTGGTCCTCGGATCGGCGAACCTGGTGTTTTCAACGAGCGCATCGGCGGACATCGAGCGGCTGATCGACGAATCCGCCCAATTCGACTGGGCCATTATCGAGGAGGCTGCCAAAGCGACAGGACCCGACCTGATCGCTCCGCTCTCATTGTCGGGGCGGCGTCTATTTATCGGAGACCACAATCAGCTTCCACCGTTCGACACCGAACGCATGACCTCGATCCTCTCAGATCAGTCAGCGCTGCGGAATGCGTTGGTGAATTCGGATGAGATGATTGGGCCGACATTTTTTGAATCGGGGCTTGAGGAGCTTCGCAAGGCCGCCGAGGATGACGACACGCTCGCCCAGGTCTCGCGCGCCGCGCTGCGGGCATTTGAACCATTCCGCGTCCTCGTCGAAGAAGATGAAAAGCGCAGAAGCGTGGTCGCTGGCGCGAAGCGGTCAGTCTCAAGCGAATTGCTGGTGCAGCATCGTATGGACCCGCAGATCGCGGAGTTGATTTCGCTCTGCTTCTATAACGGACGGTTGAAGACTTCAGATCGCCGGACGAAGGAAGCATCGAAACCCCTGCCGTTCACATTTGGCGAAGGATTCCCCACGTCTCCTCTCGTTTTCATCGACATGCCCTATGTGAGCCGAACCGGAAAAGCTCCGCCGGTCGAATCCGGAAGGCCTCGATGGAGCAATGGATCTGAGGCGAGGGTCATCGTCGATTTGCTGGAGCGACTGCGTCTGCTGCCGCAAACTGGCGATCAAGAGGCGCCGTCGCTCGCCGTTCTCGCACCCTATCGGGCGCAGGTCGATCGGATCGAGCGGCAGATTGAGGCGCTTAAGGCGAAAGGGGACGATATCCTGCGCTTCAAGGGCTTCGCCGAGAATGGTCGAATTTGCGGGACCGTTGACGCGTCACAAGGTTCGGAGGCCGATCTGGTCCTCGTGTCGCTGGTTCGAAACAATCCCAGAACAGGGGTGCCGGCGCTCGGCTTTCTGCGCGATCGGCGCCGCATGAACGTATTGCTAAGCCGGGGCCGCCAGCAACTCGTTCTCGTCGGATCGCTGGAGTTCCTGCGGGAAAGCTCCCGGCATGCAACGAAGGATCCGAAAGACGAATTGTCGTTTGTCGTGACGTTTCTCGAAACGATCGAGGCGTTGCGCAAGCAGCAGGCCCAACGGGGCGGGCCGGCCGCGACGATCATCACTTCCGTGGAATTGATTCGGAGGGCCCGATGAGCGTCGTTGTAGCGATACCGATCCGCCGGGTTTCGACGCGAGCGGTGATTGAAAAAGGCCGTGGCTGGAGCGCCCTTGATGAGTTTGTCTTGTGGTCCTTGTCGCGCGAAGCCATGTCGGCGACGCGTTTGGCCGATGATCTTAATATCCCGCGGCGTGTCATTCTGGAGATCATCGTCCGGATGATGAGGTTTCGGCTGCTTGAGGCGGTCTTGATCGACGGCTTTCCGGCATTTCAGACGACGGCCTTTGGTGCGGCCGTGGTCGCGGGCGGATCGGAGATTCCAACGGACAAGCAACGGGTCACGCGAAATGTCTCGTTCGTTTACGACACGATCACAGGCACTGTATTTTCGCGACGAGACGTTGCGGGCAAACGCGCCGGAGTCATCCTTTCGCTGCGACAAAAGGGGATCGACGTCCGGGATATCGAGGTGCGCGGCGCGCTACCAAAGACCACACCTCAGGAGAATTTTGCCCGTATTCAGAAAGTCCTTCGTGAAGACGAGAAGCTGCTGTTCTTTGACGGCGACACATTCGTCGAGCGACAGAATGAATTCATGCTCATCGTCGTGGACGGCGCGTCGATGCGGAACCTGCCGGATCGTGCGCCTGAGTCTCTCAAGCAGGAAATCGCCCGCATTGCGGCATCAACGGATGGTGTGAGGCCGGTAGTCGTTGCATCCCACATCCAGGATGAGTCCGAAAAGGTTCTGCCTGATCCAATTTCCGTAGCATTTGAAGCGGATGACCTTATTTTTGGAGGTGACGCGCATCGTGAACGGCTCAAGCGAATCCTGGGAAGAGCGAGGCGACGTATATTCCTCCACTCGACATTCCTGCGGCTTGGAGGCTTCACCAGATGGCTTGACGAAATCCGCGACGCGGTCCGTCGTGGCGCCAAGATCGATCTGTTCTGGGGGGCTGGGGCGCCGGACAATCCGAATGAAAAGGCGTTCCTTCAGGCAGCGGAGATATCGAAGCTCATCGCCGCCGACGAACTCCTTCGAGAACGGGTCCGTATCCACCTCCGGTCAACCGGCTCACACTCCAAGCTGATTATCGCTGACGACGGCGACGAGGGATACGTCGCGGTCGTCGGATCCTGCAATTGGCTATATACCTCATTCGATCGATTCGAACTGTCGTGCGAATTCAGAGACCCGCGCCTCATCGCGGAAATCGCCGAGGCCTTCGGCGCGATGGTGGCTCGGCCGGGATTCAAGCCGGAGATCGGGACCGAACTCTATATTCTAGCGCGTTCGCTGCGACGGCGGCCTGAAAGCACCGGACATCATCGCGCTCGGGTGATCGCGGGACAAGCGCATGAGGCGATACTGCGTGAGGCCAGCGGCAGCCGGCCGAGCCGCTTCCTGGTTGCGAGCGACAAGTTCGGAAACTCGGCCTTCGCCAACGCGATCATCCCGGCCGAGGTTGCTGCGGCTACCGCTCGCACCGAGCCGGTTGTCATCTATGGAAGCACCGCCGGGCTGGTAAGTGGTCCGATCGCCGCTGGAATGACGTTCGACGTTCGCGAACGCGGTGTTCGCCTGCTTCGAATCTCCGAAGGCTTCCATGCGAAATTTCTTCTGTGGGGCGACGATGACGTCGTCGTCACCAGCATCAACTGGTGTTCGTGGACGTCGCCCCCGGATGCGCCCTTTGGTGAGATCGGCGTACATATATCGCGACCAGGCTTGGCGCGGCAGCTCGCGGAGCGCCTGCCTCTGATCTGGTCGCGGCTCTAACTCAATAAGCGGAGGAATTAAATGGCATCCGTCGCACGATATGTCGTTGAGCGGGCGCCGGACCAGGTCCGGCTCGCTTTCAAGAGCGTCCTCGATATCTGCATAGCGAAGAATATCGCGAGCGTGGCGTTGGTGGTCCCGCAAAAGAGCAGCTTCGATCGAACCATCGTGGCCGAATTCCTCGGACCAAATATCGTGAAAGCGCTGGTAAAGGGGCAGGCCGTTCAGATCGCCCAGGGCGTTCAGATGAAACTGGAAGGTGCTCAGGCCTTCCGGGGAAGCAGGTCGGAAGGGCTTCTGATTGGCGCCCACATCTCGGACAAAGACATGAACAAGCTAGACGACTCGATTGGAGTGCAAGCGATTGTCTATCTTCCTTGGAACGACACCGAAGGCAAAGACTGGCAAGCGACGTGGGGAGCCCAGATAGTGGGAGTAACCACTGCGCCGACGCCCGCCGGTAGTTTGCCCGCCCCTGTAGAGGCGGCGCTGCAGAGCCTGACTCAAGCCATTAACTTGGGTACGGGTCTCAATCATCCCTCAGACAAGAAACATGCAGAGCGCACAATCGCGCGGCTTCGTCAGGAAGGCCATTCATTCGATCCTGTTGAAGTCCGCCGGTGGGCTCAGCGGAACGGCTGGTCGTCAAGCGCGGCCGTTGACTTGGAAGCGGTGGCTCGCAAATCGACTAGATAACGCGCAGAAGGATTGCATATGTCGGACCTGTCATGGGCATGGGTTCCGCACGATGATCCGGCATGACCTCAACGAGTTCCCCCGCTTCCAGATGGATGCGAACGTCATAAGCCGGGATCTGGATCAACTCGAGGCCCGCCAGACAACAGGCGATGTATGCCTCGGCGCTGTTGACGGTGGCGCGACCACGCAGCGGCACCGTGCGAAGCGCATCGTGTTCGATCCACTCCTAGTCCTCGACCCGCCCGTTGGAGGGTGACGCATAATTGACCGCCCAATGATGCCCGAGATCGTCAGGTGTGCGCGGTGTTCCGTGGGCTTTCAGATAGGCAGGGCTGGCGACATTGATGAGCGGCAGACTGCCAATCGGTCGCGCTATCAAGCCTGAATCGCTTAGACTGCGGGACGAGATTCAGACCGTTGCACGCGAGGTCCGCCATATGCGGCTCCTGAGGCGCGGTGCCCAGAACAAGGCACGGCTGGCAGAAGCCTGGCGTACGCACGGCGTTTACCGAAATGCCCGCGAGCTTCTGCATGCCGCAGTTGTCGAAGATCAGTTCGCAGCGATCACCCGGCCTCACCGTGGTGTCACGGTGATGACGATCCATAAGGCCAAGGGGAAAGAATTCGACAGGCGATCGTTTTTGAAGGGCTGTACCAGCGATACTTGCAGCCACGAGGTGCTGACGCCGAGCGATCCGCTCTGCTTTAATCTGCATGTCGCAGCGACACGGGCGCGCGCCGCAGTCACCATCATGACCTCGTCGCGTGATCCGTGTCGCTTGCTTCCCAGTATTGCTGAGTGACCTAATCCTCGGCGTCGATAGGGACGAGTTGTTTTCAAGGATCAATGCTCATGCATTGATCCTTGAAAAGGCGATCATGTACTCCGCGAGCGAGATCGTATTGTAAAAATTTGCAAAGCGGATCCTAGGCGAGCCGCTCGAGATCGTGCTGTCGAAAAAGATTGTCACTCAGGGT
The DNA here is from genome assembly GCF_047149785.1 of Nitrobacter sp. Lineage (GTDB taxonomy): Bacteria > Pseudomonadota > Alphaproteobacteria > Rhizobiales > Xanthobacteraceae > Nitrobacter. Next base: position 83,680 of record NZ_BAAGBE010000001.1, read on the forward strand.
GGCGATCGGGAAATTGTCATCAACGAAGGAGGGTGAAAATTCAACGTGTCGAGAAGCTCGACATTCCCTCGCTCCTTATCACGACCGGCAGATCGTCATCCTCAAACGGAACGCCTGCATTGATTGATTCGATCCGTCCGTCCCAGCCATAACATTGATTAGACCTCTTTCAGTGGGATCGCTTCATGTCGAACGGATCGGATGACACACTCGATCAAGTGAGTCGCAGCGATTTTGGGCGTCTGTTGGGGGCGAAGGGTGGGAACAGAGATTTCACTAGATATCGGCGGAATGACGATCGACTGGAGCAAGAATAGCATGGGCGTCGATCATGGGCCGCTTTTTCAGGAGGGCGATCGGAAGGTCATTCGCTCGGATCAGATCGACTACGATTACTTCGCTGAGAATGACGAGGATCCGACGTCAATGGAGATGGCCCTCGTCCGTTATCTTGAAGACGTGGTTCCCCGACTTGAACTTCTCGGCTTCACCCTTGATAGGGCGAGGGACGAATATGATGGCGCGATAGCTGCAGACCGGGAGGAACGATCGAGCCTCGACGACGAACCAACCACACCGCGCGACCTCATGAATTTCGACGAATTCCGCGCGTTCGCGACCAAGTATCCCGTTCAAAGCCTTGACGGCACGTTCGTCGAGTCCGGCGACCAGCGGAAGGCACGAGGGCGATTTTCGGATGTGGGCGTCACCGACCGCATCCCCTGCAGCGCGTTCGGCCGGTCCCCGGCATATTCCGAACGCAGTCATTTCGCGGAGCTCGTAGGTATACTCCATCCCTATTCTCTATTGCGCGTGCTTGCCGAGAACTCTGCGAATCTCGACGCAGAATTGGTCTGGCAGTACGGACCCTTGATCCATGCCGGATGGGCGAGCGAACGAGACTTCGTGCCGGCGGCCCGGCGGGGCCATACCTTCCTGATCGCCACGGAAGGAAGTTCGGACGTTCACATCATCAGACACGCCCTTTCCGTCCTGCGTCCCGAGATCTTCGACTTCTTCCGTTTCATCGACGTGAGCGAAGGTCACCCGTTTTCCGGCACCGGCAATCTGCTGAAGTTCGCAGAGGGATTGGTCAAGATCGACGTCCAGAACCAGCTCGTCTTCCTCTTCGACAACGACGCAGAAGGCTTCGACGCCTATCGCCGTCTCCAGAGATTGACGCTGCCGACGAACATGCGGGGCATGATGCTTCCCGAACTCGACGTGTTTTGGAACTTTCCGGCTCGCGGGCCTGACGGCATCGGCACCGCCGATATCAACCGGCGCGCGGCGGCGATCGAATGCTACCTCGATCTCAATCTCGCGGCTTATCCGCCGGCGAAGGTCGTCTGGACGAATTACAAGCGCGACATCGACATGTATCACGGCGCGCTAGAGCATAAAGACAGCTACACAAAGGCATTTTTCGACCAGACGCCGGAAACCCTGTCATCGGGCAACTATGATGTGTCAAAGCTGCGCGCGGTTTTGGACGCCATCGTCAGGGAATGCACCACGATAGCGGAGGGTGTTGAAACAGAGCGCGCTTGAGCGATCGCCGGATCAATCGTCCTCGCCGGTGAGCTCCTTCCAGCGAGTGACGTCGACGTCGACGTAACCGGCGGGGTAATCACGCGCCATGGTCGTGAACGTCGGCTCGCCTTCGGTGTGAATCTTGATCACGGCTGCTGGGGGTAAAGCCGTCGTAACATAGAGATCGAAGGCAGATTTCTCCGGAAGCGCGCCGCGCCATCGCGCAAAGGTGGCTACGACGGCGTTGCCGGCGTTATGGCTGCGCGTCGTGGAGGACAATGGGACGGCCACTTCGACAATCCTGCGGCGGCCGATCGCACGAAGAGGTTTCGCGAGGTCGGCCTCCCTGACCCACATCGAGGCAACCTCACCGCCCCACTGCGCTATAAGGGGCGCAACCCCACCGTCGTCGACGATCACAGGATAGGACGATAGCCAAAATTTCCCCGACCGCGCGGCGAGCTGATCGCCGTGGAACGGGCTCTTCGCATAAAGCTGATCCGCCGCATCGACAGTCAGCTCTCCCGATGCGACCACGGCGTCGAGGCGGCGCCGCAGTGTTTCCGGCGTCGAGACATGGATGCCGGAACGAGAGAGACGCCCGATCTCGTCATCGGTCAGCCGTGTGTAGTGGTAGGCGCGGATCGATCGCGCTTCCATCTCACCGCCCATCTTATCCAGCAACCGATAGAAGGCGCCGGCATGCTGGTTCTCGGGGCGCCAGGGAGGACGCTCCGGGTCGCGTCCGAGATCGAAAGAAAGAAAAATCTCGTTTTTCCGTGTCGAAGTAAGCCCGCATGGTGAGCTCGTTCGCTTCAAGGATTGTCACCAAATCAGGATCGAAGGTCGCAACATCCCAGACATCGATGATCGGCTGCTTGTCAGTCACTCTGGTTTCCATGATAGGCGGCCGGTCGGCGCAACAGCTGGGCCATTGACTATAAGCATCCTAGGCCGAGTATGCGTAAAAAATGGTCTTTAGAATGGAATCGATGACGTTCAGGGTTTTTGACGACAGGGAGAGAACAAGGACCGGCCCGATGAAACCGGGGGAAGGCGAATTCGCGTTCTACGATTCATCCGCGCGCAAGCCTTACGTGGTCTATCGCGCCTGCGTGAACGAGTGGCTCTCGAAGCTGCCTGCCAGCGAACAGCCGGAGATGGCGAAGCGGCTGCGCACCGGGACAAACCCCCAGTATCAGGCGGCACTCGCCGAACTTGTCATCCATACTGCGCTGCTCCAGCTCGGGCATGTTGTCGAGATCCATCCGGCCTGCCCGCATCCCTCCCGCCGACCGGATTTTCTGGTTAAGGACGCATCCGGCAAGGCGCTGGCGTATGTTGAAGTGACAACTTTCGGCCCGGACGCGGAAACCGTGAGCGGGGATAACCGTGAAGCGGCCATCTACAACGCGCTGGACACCGTCAATCTGCCCGCGGGATGGTTGCTTGGCTACAGCGTCGAAGAGAGAGGCACCAGTTCGCCGAGCTTGGCGAAGCTGAAAAAGGATGTCGAGGCTTGGGCGGCGGGGGCTTGCGGCGATGATCCCGCGCTCATGCCGAGAAAGGTGTTTGAGGCGGACGACTGGCGGATCGAGCTGACGCTCTACGGAGGCTTCAAGAAGGACGTCGTCTACGAGCGGAAGATCGGCGCGGCTTCGACGGGCGTGCGCTCGGTCGCGCCTCACATCGATCTTCGCCAAGCGCTCGATTTGAAAGGGCGCCGATATCGGATCGAAGAGACACCGTATCTGATTGTCGTGGCGGATTGCAAGGATTCGATCCCGACCGGCGACGCCGTCGATGATGCCCTCATCGACGCGCTCTTCGGTACGCCAGCGGTCGTATTCCGATGCTTTGCGGATGGCAGGACCGAAGAGGAAATGACGCGTACGAATGACGGGTTTTTCGGCCGGCATGGAGAGCCGCGCAACCGAAATGTCAGCGGCGTTCTGCTTTTGCCCGAGCCCAACCTGTGGAAGCTGCGCGACGAACGATGGCAGCCCCTGATCGCGGACAACCCGTTCGCAATCAATCCCCTGCCGAAGAGCCTGCTGCCGCTTCCCGGGTATGCCTATGTCAAGGAGACGGACGAATTCTGCCGAGCGGACGGCACGATCCTGGCTGATATTCTCAACCTGCCACAGCCATGGCCGCCGGCGGACTGAACCGAGGTATTACCCCTCGCCGCAATCTCCCCGGGGGAAAGGACCGTAAACGCGATCCCTTGTCCTGATCGAAGCGGTCCTGGGGCTCGCCGCTTCGACATTTTACTTACGACATGCGGCGAGGAATTCCTTGCCCACCGGCTGAGTGGGGACATAGATTGCGTTGAAATCGCGGGGGCGTTTCAATTGAACACTGCGTTACAAGAGGTCATGCTGGCCTTAGGTGACCCCGACATCGCAGAAAGTGGTGGGGCTCATAATCAGAAGGGGATCGAATTCCAGAAGAACTGGGCGATCGTGAAGATGTTTGCGTTAAAGGAAAAGGGCGCGGTCAACTTCCTATTCCTGTTTGAAGCCGTTCAGGACATAGCCATACTAAACTCTCCTACCGCGCCCACCAGCATTGAAGTCTTTCAGGTCAAGAAAAAGGATCGCACGGAATGGACGTGGACTTCGCTCACGAACCTGCATGTCCCCGATGATCCTGTGAAAAAAGGGAAGAGCAAAGTTAAGAAAACGAAGCCGTTGGATGGGATTGCCGACAGCCCACTTGGAAAGCTCTTTGCTTCACTCACTTGTTTCAAGACTTTGGAAAGTTCGGGTGGGTTCATCTCCAACGCGGGATGCAACCTTGTGCTCGCTTCGGGGGGCAACGTCGCAACTTCCCTCCCGGTCGCGCTCTCCGAACTTCCCTCACACTTCACGGATCTGCTCCAGGCAGCGCTCAACGCGGTGCACAAGTCAGCCAGCGCGAAATCTGACTGTTATTCGGCCTGCAATATTGACCCCCTGAGCCGGGGGATCGGCGTCCAAAATTGACCCCCGATAGGTTGGTCTGTTGCGCTGCCTGCTTTGGAACGAAGCAGGTGGTTGGGGATGCTGATCGTGGAGACGATTGCGCGGATACGCCGCGAGCACTTCATCAAGGGCAAGACGATCAAGGAGATCGCACGCGACCTGAAGGTGTCGCGGAACACGGTCCGCAAGGTGTTGCGGTCTGGGGAGACCTCATTCGAGTACGAACGTGCGGTGCAGCCGCGGCCGAAGCTGGGGCGATGGGCCGCTGATCTCGACGGATTGCTGGCGTCGAACGTGGCGAAGTCCGCTCGCGAACAGCTGACGCTGATCCGGGTCTTCGAAGAGCTTCGCGGGCGCGGCTATGACGGCGGCTACGATGCTGTGCGACGTTACGCCAGACGGTGGAGCCAGGAGCGCGGACAATCGACGGCGGCGGCCTATGTCCCGCTGAGCTTTGCACCGGGAGAAGCCTACCAGTTCGACTGGAGCCATGAGGTTGTCCTGCTGCATGGCGTGACGGTGATCGTGAAGGTCGCTCATGTCCGGCTCTGTCACAGCCGGATGCTGTTCGCTCGCGCCTATCCGCGCGAGACGCAGGAGATGGTGTTCGACGCCCACGACCGGGCATTCGCTCTGTTCAAGGGCACCTGTGGCCGCGGCATCTACGACAATATGAAGACCGCGGTGGAGACGATCTTCGTCGGCAAGGATCGTCGCTACAATCGCCGCTTCATACAGATGTGCAGCCATTACCTAGTCGACCCGGTCGCCTGCACGCCGGCCTCGGGCTGGGAGAAGGGCCAGGTTGAGAACCAGGTCGGACTTGTCCGGGAGCGCTTCTTCACGCCACGGCTGCGGTTCAAAACCCTCGACGAGTTAAACGCCTGGCTGCTGGACAAGTGCATCGCCTACGCCAAGGCACACCGGCATCCGGAACTGACCGAGCAAACAGTCTGGGAGGTGTTCGAAGCTGAGCGGCCAAAGCTTGTTCCCTATGCCGGCCGGTTCGATGGATTCCATGCGGTATCCGCGTCGGTCTCGAAGACCTGCCTGGTGCGCTTCGACAACAACAAATACTCGGTCACGGCCAGCGCAGTCGGACGTCCGGTCGAGGTTCATGCCTATGCCGACCGCATCGTGATCCGCCAGGACGGACGCATCGTCGCCGAGCATCCGCGTTCATTCGGCCGCGGCGAGACGACCTACGATCCCTGGCATTATGTGCCGGTGCTGGCTCGCAAACCCGGCGCGTTGCGCAACGGCGCTCCGTTCAAGGACTGGGTGCTGCCGGCCGCGATCGAGCGTGTACGGCGCAAGCTCGCCGGTGCCGACGATGGCAATCGGCAGATGGTCGACATCCTCAACGCGGTGTTGACCGACGGACTGCCGGCAGTCGAGGCGGCTTGCGCCGAGGCAATCGCCCACGGCGTCCATTCTGCCGATGTCGTTCTCAACATTCTGGCCCGCCAGCGTGAGCCGGCGCCACCAGCCAACATCCTCACCCCGGCGGCGCTGACCTTGCGTTATGCGCCGATCGCTGACTGTGCCCGTTACGACAACCTCAGGAGACCGGTCTGATGGAACGCACTCAACTGTTTGACCTCATGAGCGAACTCAAGCTCTATGGCATGAAGGCCGCCTTCGACGAGATCATGGCGACCGCCGTCAAGCGCCAGCACGAACCGCAACGCATTGTCGGCGACCTGCTCAATGCCGAGATCAACGAGAAGCAGGCGCGTTCGATCAAATACCAGCTCACTATCGCCAAGCTGCCGCTCGCCAAGGATCTCGATGGCTTCCAGTTCGAGGGCACCCCCATCAACCAGACGCTGGTCAATGATCTCGCCGGCGGTGGCTTCATCGCCCAGCAACGCAATGCCGTTCTGGTCGGCGGTACAGGCACCGGCAAGACCCATCTGGCCATCGCCATCGCCCGAAGCTGCATTCGATCCGGTGCCCGCGGGCGCTTCTACAACGTCGTCGACCTCGTCAATCGTCTCGAGATCGAGACCCGCAACGGACGCCAGGGTCGTATCGCCGAGCATCTGACCCGAATGGACTTCATCGTCCTCGACGAACTCGGCTACCTGCCATTTGCCCAAGCCGGCGGACAACTTCTGTTCCATCTCGTCAGTCGGCTCTACGAGCGCACCTCCATCGTCGTCACCACCAATCTCGCCTTCGGCGAATGGCCCAGCGTGTTCGGCGACGCCAAGATGACCACCGCGCTGCTCGATCGTCTGACCCACCACTGCGACATCGTCGAAACCGGCAACGACAGCTGGCGCTTCAAAAGCCGCGACGATGATCAAACAACCCGCGCTCGGTCCGTCTCCGCAATCCCGGCCAGCTCCGACGGACCGAGCGCTACCGCTAAACCCCGTCGATCAAAGGGGTCAAATTTGGACGCCGATACGGGGTCAAACTTCGGCGCCGATTGACAGCTTGGTTTCCCTCGTTTTTTCGATACGCACCTTCGCCGCACTTGACTTAGCGTTGCGTTCGGAGGGCAACGCTCTATCCAGCTGAGCTACGGGTGCGAGGCGTTCCGTTTAGCCGATTGACCGGGCGGCGGCAACGCCCGGCAAGGCCGGTTTTGAGCTTAAAGCGCTCGGTTGGAGGGTTGCGTAGCCCTCTTCAGGCAAAGGTCACACGTTCGAATCGTGTCGGGTGCGCCAGGAAAGCCTGTGGCGGACGTGCCGGGATTGTGGCGGGCTACTTGTTGTAATTTGGAAACTTCTGCTTGAGCCGATCCACCGTGAACCGCCATTTCGGCGTCTTTGGCTTGCAAACTGTGTTTTGGTTGCCGAACATTCCGACCTCCTGGACCGCTTGTTCAAGTGGAACGGTCTCAAGCCAATCGACCGGCACAAAATACTCGGCACGATCCGGGTCAGCTTCCCCGCTGTTGCTGTAATGTCCTTTTAAGACTTCGAGCGCGGCCTTTTCGCCGGCAGAGGACGGCAACTTGAACTCCGACGCAGCCACTGCTTTGCCCTTCACCCTGCCAACGCCGACAAATCCGTGACCCGGGGCTTTGACCCAGATGCGATCGCCCGGGTTCAGCAGATTTAAAGAGTTGCTATACCAGGTGCCGCCACCGGCGGAGATGAAGCCATACTGGCGAGCCTCAGACCACAAGCGGCCTTTCTCGTCGTGGCCGAAGGACGCGTAAACCTCGCCGTTCCACGGCTCTTTCTCGCGAGCTGGCGTGACGGTGGCGTTGGTCTGCGTTTCGGCCGGATCGATCAGCCAGGCGCGGCTCAACAGTTGCTCGTCGCCATTGGCAAACACCTGGAAGCAAAGGATATTGATCGCGATGTCCCGCTCATTGAGATAGCGGACAATACGAGCAGTGCTGGCATCGATCGCCGCTGCCACCACGACGATCTGATGGCTCTCGTTGAGTGTCTCTTCGTCGAGCGCCTGGCCGAACCTCGCCTTGAAGTCATCGGCGAGATTGTGGCCCGGCGCGAAGTCGTCATAGATCTTGGCGATCCTGTCCGACTCCAATCCCTCGATGAAAGTGGCGTAGTCTATCGCCTGCGCCACGACTTCGCGCGGTGTCTTGTTACGCTTGAGCTCGATGAGGATCAGTGCGCCATCGGGCGCGATCGCCAGCAGGTCAATTCGGCCACCGAATCCAGTATCGACCTGCCGGCCAATTAACATCCATTGATCGTGCAGGATCTCCGAGGCCGCGACGATCATGTCCTCGAGCTGCTTCTCGCTCATGAGGACTGCTGACGACAGCCCCACCGGCTTTGCGCCGACTTTCCAGATCGCATGGCGAATTGTCATTTCATTCTCACCTTTGAGTTCTATCGTCCGTGATCGTTTCGCATGGCTACGCCACCGCGCTCTCATTCAGCGTCTCGATCTTGGCGAACAGCTTCGTAACCCGCTCATCGCCGAACAGATCGTCCGGTCCCGTCGGCGCGACGTCGGTGAATGGTGGCTCGTAGAGCAGCGCCGGGTCCATTATGCCCTGATCGGTCAGGTGCTCGACCACCATGTTGATGAACTCGATCTGGGCAGCGGATGCCGTGCCGCTATTCAGGAAGTCCCCGAATGCTTCGTTAACTGCAGCCCGGTCCAATCCGACGAGGGTCCGAACGAACCGACCGAAGCCTTGGCTGGCCTCCCGCGCCCTTTCGATGTCGCCGGCTTCGCCAATGCCAGCGTCGAGCAGCATCCTTTCGAGCTCGTTTAGGTCGGTGGGAGTGAGCGGCCTTCCCTGGCGCAGCTTGTGCAGCACGAGATGATTTTCGTGCGCTTTCAGGAAATGCCGCGCCTTCTGCTTGAAACGGGCGAAGTCGGCCTCGCCGACCTGGGGCAGTTCGTGCTCGATACCGTCGCCGATCTCATCGGCGAAGTTCGAATAGACCACCGCCTTCTTGGATTTCTCGATGTGCTGGACCAGATTGCGCAGCCGCAGCCGGACCAGTTCCAGCAGCGGGACAGTAACCCCTTCCCACCATTGGTCGGTCTGGGTGTCCTCGATCAGTGCGGCCTGCTGCGCGATCGCGGGAATTCCGGTCTGGTCCTCCAGCGCCGATGCGATCTCCAGCAACTGCTTCTTAAGCGAGGCGAAGCGCTTCGACCCCTTCAGCAGCGCGAGCTCTAGCTGGAACATCAAGAGGTCGAACCGCTTGGCTTCCTCGGTCCCGAGACTTTGCGCCGATGGCAGCGGGGCGATCTCCTCGACCAACTCCTTGCGGCCTTCGTCGTCGAGTTTGGCCCATGCCTCCGGTTTGGCGAACTTTTCCACCGCGCGGCGATGCTGCCGGACAATAAAGTTATCGAGATTGAGCCCCACTACCGTTTCTTGCAGCGCTTTCAGCGCGCCGGTGCGGATCTCGTCCTCGCTGGGCGGTTGTTCGCCATCAGCGCCGTAAGGCGCTTGGTCGCCGGCCGCGAAGCCGTCCGGCTTGTCTTTCTTCTTGTCGAGAGCGGCGATTAGGTCGAGCCGCGCGGCGAACAGGCGCTCTGACAGGGATTTCGTGGAGCTTGCCTCCTTCAGCTCTGGATTCGCGCCGAAGAATTCCAAATTCTGGCAGTAATCGAAGACTCGGAAGAATTCCTTGTCCTGCCCGGGGCCGAACAGGTCGGGGCAGAGACGGGTGCCCCGCCCCATCATCTGCCAGAATTTGGTCTTGGAGCGGACCTGTTTGAAGAAGACGAGGTTGACGACCTCCGGCACGTCGATGCCGGTGTCGAGCATATCAACCGAGATCGCGATGTGCGGGTTGGCGTTCTTCTTGGAGAAATCGTCGATCAGCGTCTGGGCGTAGGAGCCGCACTCATAGGTGATGACGCGTGCGAAATGCCCGGCCAGATGCGGATAGGCCACGTTGAACCGCTGCTCGATGAATTGCGCGTGCGCCTGATTCTTGGCGAAGATGATGGTCTTGCCGAGTCGGTCGCCGCCCTCGACCTTGACGCCGTTCTGCATCAAATGCGCAATCACGAGGTCGACGGTGTCGATATTGAACAGCCGCTTGTTGACCTCGGCGGCGTCAACGCTGTCGGGGATGTCCTCCTCGCCCCATTCGAGGCTGTCCCACTGGTCCTTTTCCTCGTCGCTGAGGTCGTCGTAGCGCAGGCCGGAGCGCACGATCTGGAGTGGCACGGAGATCGCCTTCGGCGGCACCAGATAGCCGCCGGCCACCGCCTCGTCGAGCGAATAGGCGTCGGTCGGCACACCGTCCTCGAGGTCGAACAGCGAATAGGTGTTCTTGTCGATCTCGTCCTTCGGCGTCGCCGTCAGCCCGACCAGGAACGAATCGAAATACTCGAAGATCGCCCGAAAGCGCTGGTAGACCGAGCGGTGCGCCTCGTCGATCACGATCAGGTCGAAATGGCCGGGGCCGAACTTGACCTTGCCGTCCTGCTTGCCGTCGATCAGGTTCATCATTGTCGGATAGGTCGACAGGAACACCCGGCCCTCACTGGTGCGCTCAGTGACCAGATTGACCGGTGCCGAGTCCGGCAGATGGGCCTTGAAGGCGCCGGTCGCCTGGTTCACCAGCGCGATGCGATCGGCCAGGAACAGCACGCGCTTGACCCAGCCGGCGCGCATCAAGAGATCAACCAGCGCGATCACGGTGCGGGTCTTGCCGGAGCCGGTCGCCATCACCAGGAGCGCCTTGCGCTCGCCGTCGGCCTCGAAGCTCTTGGCGATGGCGCGGATCGCGCGTTGCTGGTAGGGCCGCTTGTGCCCGGCGATCGCGGTGTTGATCTTGGTCTCGGCAAGCTTTTTGCGCGAGGCGCGGCGCTGGATCAGCAGTTCCAGTTCATCGCGCTTGTAGAATCCGCCGATCTGGCGCGGCGGATAGCGGGCGTCGTCCCAGATCCAGTGCTCGTAGCCATTGGAATAGAAGATCACCGGGCGCTGGCCGTAGCGTGCTTCCAGGCAATCGGCGTAGAGCTTGGCTTGCTGCTGGCCCTGGCGGGCGTCCTTGCGGGTGCGCTTGGCCTCGACCACGCCGAGCGGCTTGCCGTCCGCGCCCCACAGCACGTAATCGACGAAGCCGACGCCTTCCGCGTTCGGCATCCCATCGACGCGAAATTCCAGGTCGTCGGGCTGGTCCAGCGCCCAGCCGGCTTCGCGCAGCAGCAGGTCGATGAAGCGGTCGCGGGTCTCGGCCTCGTTGTAGTCGTGCTGATCCGGTGTCGCCTCGGCGGCCTTGCGAGCGGCGGCGACGGCGCCGCGCAGCGCTTTCAGTTCGTCATCCAGGTTCTGCCTGTCGGCGAGCAGTTTCGTCAGCTCACCGTTCTTGGCATCGAGTTCGGCTTGCTGTGCCTTGAGCTGGCCGAACGCCTTCTTCAGCACATCGTCGCGACGCGACAGCGCGGACGGGTCGAAGGCAAGACCGTCGGCTGGCTTTCCTTTGCGCGCATAAGTGCGAGCGAACCAGAAGCAAACGTGAAACAGCTCCTTCACCGCGCCAACGGCATCACCGGGGCTAGTCTTCTTCTCTTCGTGCACCGCGCGATTGCGCAGGCTGTTGATGTATTTTGCCTTGGCAAACACCGCCTCGCCTGCCGCACGGCGGAAGCTGGGCTCGTGCAGCAGCGCGGCGATGTTGTCCTGATAGGGCAGCTTGAGATTGGGGTCGGATCGAAACGCCCATTTCACCGCAATCTCGACCGCCTTGCCGGCGAAGAACGCCGCAGCCGTCGGTGATACTCCCGCCTGACGCTCCGCCTCCACCGCCGCCTCGTGCACGGCAGGAAATTCATAGGCGAGGAACGCGAAGTTGGACATGCGAGTGTCCGATCAGAGCTGGCCGGAAAAGGCGCGGGATTGGAGGGAGGAGAACGCAGCGTTTACTAGCTCAGCGTCTGCTCGATAAGGGATTTCCAAATGAGAAACCTGCATGATTGCCTTTTCAAAGCGAGTCTGGTCGCCTTTGCTTGGGAGTATAATTTCGATTGGATAAATTCGACTGCCTGAGATTAGGGGCTGCGCAGCGCGTCCCGCGTATTGGTTCAGATTCGTTTCGACTAATGCATATCTCAAATATAGCTGTGAGACGGGCTTCTTGTATTCCGAAACGTAGAGAGCGTTATCCGTAACCCAACTCTTGGGTTTCGTTAGATGAACTGCACCGCAATAGACCCCGACGCGACCGATTGCTAACTGGGGCTCATCAAACATAAAACGGTCGTGATACCCATTGATTCCGTTGCCGCCGTAAACTGGAAACAAGCCACCTGGCGCCATGTCCTTAGCAACTAAACCATTCCCGCTCTTAACCTTGATAAGATCACCGAGCGTAATCTTGTTTAGTTTCTTAGGATTGCTGACCGGGTCGCCAAACACCTCCAGAAAAATTGATCGCGTGAGGCTGTCGAGCAGGTCGAGCGTGCGCCTGCGCTTGCGGCGCAGTGCATCCGCCTTGTCCAGGATCGCCGCGATCCGCCGCTGCTGATCGAGCGGGGGAAGGGGGATTTCGAGCGTAGCCAGATCGCGAAGAACAATGCGACGAATGGCGCTACCTGTCTTCTTTTTGGTCGCCGCATCAATGGTAGATGGAGTGCGCAGGAAGTGGGCAAGATATCCGCCGTCTACGTGTTTCGACGGGCGCAAGATCGCCAACGAAGATAGAACGGCAAATGGTCGATTTTCTTGCACAAGATGCACCTTGCCAACGGTGCCGTCCTTCGAAAACAGAACATCGCCGAACCTCGGGGCGGAATTTTGCTTTCTTGCCGCTTCATATTCGTCTGTCGCAATCTTCGAACAGCCGATAAAGTCCAAGCTGTTGCTACCTACGTCCTTCACCGTAAGAAAGGGTATCCCCTCTCCGATGTCTGGCGGCGTGTAGTGAGTTCCATCTGTTAGCAACTCGGTTGCGTCTGCGAGCGAAGCGATCGGCCAGTTCACAGCATCGCCTCCAGCTCTTCCAACCCGTTCGCGATCTCCTTCTCCAGTTTTTTCAGCTCAGCGATGATCTCCTTCGGCGGGCGATGCTCGGCTGCCTCGTGCACCACTTCCTTGTAGCGGTTGATCGACAGGTCGTGGCCCGCTGCGACGATCTCGGCCCTCGGCACGCAAAAACTCTGCGCAGTGCGCGGGCGGTCGAGCTCGGTGCCAGCGCGTTGCTTCCAGCGCGCGGCGATGTCCGGCAAGTTATTCTTGGCGTGCTCGGCCTCGTCGATCTTGGCCTTCGGCCCGATCTTCTCCGTTGGCAGCAGCGAGTTGCGCTTGTCGTCGAGCGACAGGCCGTCCGCCTGGCAATCGTAGAACCACACGTTGTCAGTGCCGCCGGAATTGGTCTTGGTGAACAGCACGATCGCGGTGGAGACGCCGGCATAAGGCCGGAACACGCCGGAGGGCAGCTTGACGATACCGTCGAGGCGATGGTCCTCGACCAGCATCCTGCGGATCGTCTTGTGCGCGGTCGAGGAGCCGAACAGCACGCCATCCGGCACGATCACCGCCGCGCGCCCGCCGGCCTTCAGCAGCTTCAGGAACAGCGCCATGAACAAAAGCTCGGTCTTCTTGGTCTTGACCACCGCGAGCAGATCCTTCGCCGTGGTCTCGTAATCGAGCGAGCCGGCGAATGGAGGATTGGCGAGCACCAGCGAATAACGGTCCTCGTCACCGGCATGTTCCTGCGCCAGCGAGTCCTTGTAGCGGATGTCGGGATCGTCGACGCCGTGCAGCGTCATGTTCATCGACCCGATCCGCAGCATGGTGCCGTCGAAATCGAAGCCGTGGAACATCTCCTGGTTGAAGTGGTCGCGGCTTTCGGTGTCGTGAAACAGCTTCGGATGATTGTCGCGGAGATATTCGCCGGCCGCGACCAGGAAGCCGCAGGTGCCGCAGGCGGGATCGACGATAATATCCTTTGGCCCCGGCGCCATCATCTCGACCATCAGCGCGATGATGTGGCGCGGGGTGCGGAACTGGCCGTTCTGGCCGGCGCTGGCGATCTTCGACAGCATGTATTCGTAGAGGTCGCCCTTGGTGTCGCGATCCTCCATTGGAATCTCGGCGAGAAGGTCGACCACCTTGGCCAACAGCGCCGGCGTCGGGATGGTGAAGCGAGCGCCCTTCATATGGGTGGCGTGCGCCGTGCCCTCTTCGGCCATCGAGCGCAGGAACGGGAAGACGTGCTCTGAGACGATCTCAAACATCGTCCCGGGGTCCTTGTTCTTCAGCTTGGACCAGCGCATCTTCTCATAGGCGACGCCGCCGTCCTTCCCCAAGCCGTCCTTGCCTTCCGGGAAGATACGGCGCTCGATCGGCCGCTTCAGCCGGTTCGCCTTGTTCTCCTCCCGGGTATAAGCCTCGTCCAGGCCGCGCATGAACAAGAGGTAGGTGATCTGCTCGATGACCTCGATCGGGTTGGCGATGCCGCCCGCCCAAAAGGCATTCCAAACATTATCGATTTTAGATCGTAGCTCGCCCGTCAGCATTCCAGTCCCCCAAATCAGGGTGAATTTAGATGGCGGGGGGTCGGGATGGAAGGCACTTGATACAGCGCGGGAAACGCTCGTGGTGGACGTTCTTTACCCACTGTTATCCCTGACGGTCGCCTCACCGGAACGGCCGGCTTTGACAAGGCTTAACTCCTGAGGGAGTTAGGCGATGGATGAAATAGCGCAAATCGACCGAACCCTGGACGATTTACTCGTCAACCTGGGCGAAATGGTCTTGCGACTGTCGCACCCCACCGTGACAAAGACGCCAGACGAGCGCGAAGCATTGGCTCGATCGATCGCCCAATTCTCAATCTGTGCATGCCGCTCGGCCGACCCGCGTGTGCACAGACTTAAAGCCGAACTCGAAGACGTCCTGAAACGTCGACTGAGGCTGGTCGCCAGCAAATAGCCGGCCAACTATGCGACGCCCACCGAACGGCCTTGCCGAAGATCAAGGACAAATGGAATTATCCTCGGCGCAAACCAAAGGCCGATCGACGCCGACCATCGTCCAGCCGCACGCCAGAGTATTTTTCGGGTGAGGGTTTTTCCACTCTCACTCACCGGCATATCGACGATCTGAGCACTCGTCGACGCGCTCTTCGGGCCGGGAGAAGCATCGATCTGCTCGTCGAAGGACGTGTATTCGACCTTTAAAATCGCGGGTTTCCTCGATTGTCACCCATGCGCATCCTGGTCTCAGAACCAGCTTTTCGCACCTATTCGCTGGAATGACGCACGCTCAAAGCTTCCCTCATTTTTTTCTGAGCTGTTTTTGGCTGGCGGCGCGAAAAACTGCAGCAAAAACAAAGAACCTAGTTTCTATTCAGAGCTATTCGACAACAATTGGGCGGTTTAAATTTCTATTTTCGACCGGAATGGCATCGCTAAGTTTCGCTTTTAGTTTCTACTGGAGGCTCGCTTGTTTCTATTCGGGGCCTGTTAGTTTCGGTTTTTGCCATTTTGTTTCTATCGAAGCCAGCGTGGCTTCTCAATCAGACGCCGAGTGCGAAGCTGAACGACGTTGTCGAGCGAAGCTTGACCAGCTCCCCGTCGCCAGTGCTGGAAGCATCGTTGACAATCACTTCGACCTGCATGGTCCGTCAGTGCGAGCGACCACCGAGGGTGAGGTGTTTAATACCTTTTTGGATTGGCACGTAGACAGACCGAGCGCGCGTCCCGACGCCGAAACCCCAGCCCAAAACAACAAAGGCCGTAGAATGCGTTTAGAAGCTCACTGGTGAGTCGGTATGCTTGGCGCTACCCAACACCCGCCGGCGAGGAAAACGAATCAGCGAGCCTCTGGCACTATTCTGGAGCCCCGACGCTACGGACGACGAATAGACCGACACTCGAACGGGCGCCACGACGCATTCAGAGGCTCCTCGGTGAGACCAGCCGGCGATTGGCCAGCGATCCCGACGGCTCTTCTACTCGATGGCGAAGCCACTGACCGGGCTGATCGAGCAGAGCCTCGCCATCAATTCGAAACACCGACAGACTCGGTTCCACTCAAGGACCGAAGGCATGCTAGTTGAGCCTGTTAAGTTCTTATTTCCGAGCTGTCTCCCCCGGAGTGATCTTCATGGCCGCGGCACCGGGAGCGGAGCGACCGGGAAGCCGCGGGACAAAAGATACAAGCCGAGAACTCCCACTGTAACGCTTCCCATACAACTCTCTTACTTACTGAAGGATATTAAATATATGGGAAGCGTTACATCTCCGGAGGCAAGGACCTCCGGTCATAGATACATCTATTAAGAAGCAATTGAGGATTTCGCAGCCTCCGCGGCTGCTCTCTTCCTTGCCCGGTGGTCATTGACACGTTTCCTAGTTTTGATGCGCTTCCTGGCCAGGACTGGGTCGTCCCCACCAAAGTGGCCAACAATGTGCGTGGAAAGTGTGTCGGTCACGGACTTGCAGTGTCCGCTGAACATGCAAGCCTCACACGCAGATGCTGCCCCGTCGTAGGCATGCAAGATCCCGAAGCAACTTGGGCGCAGCTCATTCATATCGACGGGAGTTGGGATGGCTATCGGTTGCGCCATATTCGCGGCTTCTTCACGGGCCCTTTCAAACCTGGCCGGTCCAAACTCAAATAGTGCTCGCGCGGCCGGCAATACGTTGTCTTCCAGACACGCCTTCACTATGGCGCCAATCCTCATATGCCGCGCACGAATCTGCTCAACTACCCAATCCTGGTGGGCGTGCTGTGCTGGTTGGCTTCGGAAGTTCTTTAGGTGGTAATGGGGGAGCTTCGAGGTCATGAATTCCAGGTCGAAACAGTGTTCACGCCACGCCTCCATTACATGCTCTGCAATGGCTTGCTTGTTTTTCTCGGCATAGAGCTGGTTGGGACGAGCCGGCCTCGTGTAACCCTTGCGGAGCAGAAACTCCAAGGCGTGATTGCAAAACAGGCCATAAGGAACTCCCAGTTCGTCCGCGAACTGGCGTGCCCTCCAGAAGGAGATGAATTCGGTTTGGCTGCTGCGCCAATATCCACCCCGTATGGCCAACTTGTGCGAGGCCTCCTCGGTCGAGAAATTCGTGTCCCATTTCCTCTGATATACGGCAACATAATTTCGGACAAACTCGTCAGTCGCGGTGAGCGGAGACATAAACCTGTAATCGAACCATTTTGTCCTCATGAGACCACGCTCAGCGATTCCGTCCTTCTTTGAGATCCGTCGCGCAATGGTCGCACACTTGTTGATGATAATGCGGTTGGCTTTCTCTCGACGATTGGTGTCAGACATGCGCTTTCATTCAGCCCGTGACGGCTGCTCCTTATTCTCCGGAATTAAAGTCGAGCTGTGAACATAGCGTTTTCGTCGAAGATCTGCCGAGCTCTTGACAACTTTTTTAAATCTCCCCAGAGACGGATAGATACATCTACAACCAGATGATTAGGTTGGTTAGTGATGAGTAAGAAACGGGATGCAGCCTATTACGAAAGCCGCCTTAAGAGAGATTTCCCCGCAATCTACGCCGATTTGCGCTCGGGTAAGCTAAAGAGCGTCCGCCAAGCCGCGGCTAAAGCTCGGTTGATACATCTACCAGATCGACTCACCGCGATGAAAAGGGACTGGAAACTGTCATCTCAGCATCAGCGGTCGGAGTTCCTTAAATGGGTAAGATCAAGCGGTATCGGCGTCAGATCCCGTTCCGCGGGATCGATTGCCGATGCAGATGGTCGATTGACGTCGCGGGTAATAGCGTTCCTCAACGACTGGTTACGGAAGGAACACCTGACGCCGGGGCAGATTATGAAGCAAATGGGCTACTCAAACTTCGACTACCGCCTAGCGGAGTCGCTAAAGGGCAAGGTCGGCCTACCATCGGATGTCCTGGAAGCGCTGCGGCGATGGTTAGCCAAAAACGGGTTTTAGTCATGAATGGTCAGTTGGGCATTGGCCAAGGCTAAGTGGAAAAAACCTCTGCCGACCCATTACGCATAGGATTGGATACGTCAAATTGCTTCTAGGACTTCGACGATTGAAGGCCTTATCCCAGTCGTGCGACCAGATCGACGGCCCTCAGATGCGTGTAGCGCTGCAGCATTTTGAGTTCGCGATGCCCGCTGATCGCCGAGACTTCGGCGATGTTGAGTCCCTTCTCGAATAGCCGGGAGATCGCCTCGTGGCGCAGATCGTGGAAATGAAAGTCCGACATGCCGGCTCGGACGCGCAAGTGCTCGAACGCGAGTCTCACAGAGTTACCCGTCATCGGGAACACTCGCTCTTGTTTGGCGCCAGCAGTGCGGAGTTCTTGCAGGGTGCGGACAGCACACCGCGACAGAGGAACGTCCCGGCTATCGCCGTTCTTGGTCAGCGGCAAATGTGCGACGCCAAGTTTGAGGTCGACGTGCTCCCAGCGCAGGTCGAGCAGTTCGCCACGCCGCATCCCGGTTTCGATGGCTATTATAATGAGTGGCTTGAGCAGCGGTGTTCGCCCGCGATCGCAGGCATCGAGCAGGCGCTGCTCCTCGCCCTTTTTTAGTCGCCGAGTGCGCCCACGTGGGACTGGAGGACGTCGCACCAACTTGACCGGATTGCGCGGGATCCAGAGGCCCCATTCGCGGGACGCTATCTCGAGGGCGTGCGAAATCGTATTGAGCTCGCGAACGATCGTCGCCGGCGCCACCGTCTTGAGCCGCTCGTCGCGATAGGTCGCGACATCTGAGCTGGTCAGCTTTGCCAGCGTTCGGTGCGCTATGGGGCAGCGCAATATTGAGTTAATTCGCGATTTCTCGGATACGGCCCCGCGCTTGGTAGGTGTCACCTCAGCGCAGTAGCGCGTCAGTAGCTCGCCCAGCGTCGTTTTTTCGGCAGCGCGCGTGTCAGCGACCCACCCACTCCTGTCAGCTTCCGCTTCGAGATCGCGGGCCCAACGTTCTGCATCAGCGCGCTTGTCGAACGACTTGGCCCGTGGGGGCACGCCACGACGTCGGACCTGAGCCTGCCATCGACCTCGTAGTTTGCGGATTGTCGCCATCGTCTGCCGCTCAAATCACTCTTGTTTACTGAGTGAAGGACGCCAGCGACTCGGTGCCAAGGACTATCCCGCAGCGGTGCAGAAATATCTGGCTGTGCCGCTTCTGTGCCTATTTCGAGCCACACCAGGAGCGAGGACTCAGAAAGACCTTTCGGATCAAGGACGTCCGAGTGTCGTTAGCGAGTAGCGCTGTCGAGAGGCGTTGCCGTGACGAGGCAACGCTCTGTCAGTTCATTCAGCGAGCTGCCCACAGTCTGTAAATGACTATTTCCGCGACATGGGCGTGGAGATCAGTCAGGGTGAACTTTCATCTTCCGGCTTGGCATCACCGATCCATTCCAATAAGCCGGATACTTGGATGAGCAGTTCACATACTACCGGTGCACAAGGCACATGAGCCAATTCGTGAGGAGGTCGAGGCCGTTCTGTTCTCGGGATTATGAGCGCTCTTGCGTATTGACGACCGCCATGTTCAAGCCATCTCTGCTCGCCCGCTTTGGATAAGACCATTCCGGTAGCTTAAGTTCGTCCGGAATGATCAATTCATCACTTAGCGGGGGCTGACTGTTCGGGCGGGATCGAAGGAGTGCCTTCCGGTTCTCAAGTCGGGTGACTTCGAGAGCCAACACCTTCACGGTCTGAATAGGGAACACGTATTTGCTTACGTAAGGTTTCGGGTCAGTGCCGAGCTTCTCGCAATGTGCCAGTTCCAAAATTCGATAATGGGCACAAACTCTCGAAAGATAGGGCTGCAATTTCAAATCGACCATTTTGGCGTTCTTGACAATGAATTTCCTGAGCTCAGCTGCATTGGCCACTAGTTCGTCAACCAACGTCTTTTGATCTTGAGGAAGCGCGCGCAACCACTCACGATCAAAGAGCTTTTCGACGAGTAGGAAGGTGGATGAGTCCGTTTGTCTGCTGCGCAAATCCCTCGATAGCAAGGCATTCGTCTCCGACATCCGCGTGAACGGACCATAGAAACGATCTAGCTTCTCCTGAATCTCTTTTATTTCTAGCTCGTTAGCCTTTTGCCAAATCGTCGCTTCATTGTTTAGCTGTGAGACGCGAAGTGTCTTTGAATTCATTATCGCGCTAGCTATCAGCGCAACAATTCCGACCAATGCACTGCCTACAGGCGAAACCACCGTAGCGATGTCTTTTGCCGTCCAAACGTCGCTGGCCGAAGTGACTGCCTTAGCAGTTTCTATAAATGCTCCTCCAATAGACATGACTTACTCCGTTAGGACGGATTGGTCGGTAAAACACCCGCAGCCACCATAGTCCGAGTCGCCGGTGGCATTGTTGCCGTCTTTCTCAAAGCGCTCTCTGAAGGCGCGCAGTGTGAGCGGTCGTTTTCTATTTCCATTTCGTCGATCTGCGAGAATGGAGACGTCTTTTTTCAGATATGCCCTTATCTCTTGCTCTTTCTGCTCATGATAAGAATATACGTCGGGCAATGTCTGCAAAAGAAGACGATAATGGGCGTGACCCGCCTTAATGCAGAAGCCGAAGCAATTATTGTGACTAAAGCCGAGTGAGTATAGCCTGGGCGGCGCGATGTTCTCGCCTTGCATCAATTCCATGATGTCCCACTTTGCCATCCACGGTTCTGAACAAAGTGGAGCCTCATATCTCCAACCTTCTAAGGCACGTCTCGGACCGAGGCCGCCACCAGAGCCGTCATCGAAACGGTGCGCTTCCGTAAAATCGATCCCCACGTAACAAATGGTGTTGTGGGGATCGCAATTCTTAGTCAGCCATCGATCCGCTTCGCGGCGCTTGAGAATTTTGCTGCAAGGATCGCGCCGACTGTTGCCGAGAAACCTTTCGTCAAAAAAGACATCCCAGACATCGCGCCCGTCCTTGAGCCAAATAAGCTGGGGCATGTGCACACTCACTTGCGCACGCAATTCGTGCAGATAGAGCCGCCACTTGGATCGATCGCGGAAGTCAGGAAACTCCGTGTGTGATGGGACGTTCATCTTGTCCGCGAGGTCGAGGCCAAAAACGTTCGCCGCCCCTTCAATCAAGAAGCGATACGCATCTGGGTCTTCCATCAGCGTGTCGGTAAATAGAAGACGTAAGTCTTTGAGGCCGAAACGTTTGGCGACGACCTTTGCAGCGGCCCAGGAGCCTGCACCCGCACTGAACATTACAATATGCTGCATACGAATTATCACCGCTAAGCGTATAACGTGGCCCGGGCGTGCCTTTGAAGTCGAAAACACGTCGGGGACGCTGCACCAAGCTCAAATTCAAAGGGGTTTGCAACGACACCGGTCCAGCTTCGGAGGGCAATGGTCATGCAGCCAACCTCGGAACGACTTGTTCTATCAATCGTAGGAATTGGTTGCTGGTCGCCCCCGCAACCATTGATATCGGCGATTCCCCGCTTTGAGGAGTGTCGGGTCCATTTCGCAGGGATCGGGTGTTGTGCTTCCCCGCAACCACCGATACCGACACTCCCGTGAGCCCGGCTCCGGGAGTGTCGTTTTTTCTACCTTTTCCAATGGCTTGGCGCTCGGTCCATTCGAGAATGGTCCGCAGTTCGCCATGCAGCGTGGCAAGAATTTCGCCCCGTTTCGGCCCCGGCGTCAGCACGATCCTCTCGATTAGCATCCGCAAAGCCTCCGCCGCCTGCTGCCGTTCGTTGGGACGGTTCAGGGCTTTGGTCAGAATCGTAACCTTCCTCGCATAAATCGCCGAGGCCGAGGGCAGCCGGTCCGGCGCGTCCTCTGGCACGTTGGTCAAAAGCTCCGTCAACTCCTTCTTGCGGTCCTCCAGCGCATCCATCGCAACTTTCATAGATGGTTGATACATGCCCTCCTTGATGGCCTCGATGATGCCACGGATCTGCTTCTCGACCCTCATCAGTTCCGCCTTCCACGAGTCGCTGTTGGAGCGGCGTTCACGGTTCAGCCGGTTGGTCTCTTCGGCGCAGGCGCGCATCGCCTCAGCGGCGACTTCCGGGGCCATCATCCGGTCCTTGAGGCCGGCCAGCACGCGGCGTTCCAGTTCCTTGCGCGGAATGGTGCGCGTGTTGGAACAGGTGCCGTTGCTGATACGATTCGAGCAGGCGAAGCGATCCGCACCGCGCAGCGAGTAGGGACCGCCACAGCAGCCGCAGAAGATCAGACCTGACAATAGCGACCTCGGGCGATGCGCGCTGTTCAACCGGCTCTTCCTGTGATGCTCGCGCACGGCTTCCGTGACGTTCACGAACTTTTCGGCGATCTCGCCTTGACGCTTGCGAACTGCCTGCCAGAGTTTGTCATCGACAATGCGCAGTTCAGGCACCTCGGTCGTGATCCAGGCGCTCTCCGGGTTGAGCCGCGACACCCGCCTTCCGGTGGACGGGTCCTTGAGGTAGCGCAGCCGGTTCCAGATCAGCCTTCCGATATAAAGCTCGTTGTTCACGAGACCTGTCCCGCGCTTGACGTGCCCCCGGATCGTCGTGTCTTTCCAGAGCTTACCGTTTGGGCCGGGCACGCCTTCCTCGTTCAGGGTCCGCGCAATGGTGTGTGGCCCAACGCCGGCGGCGAATTCGCGAAAAATACGGCGCACGAGATTGGCTTCGGCCTCGTCGATCTCGCGGTCGCCGCGGATCGGCTCGCCACGCGCATCGAGTTGCTTCACCACCTTGTAGCCGTAGCAGAGCCCGCCGCCCGACTTGCCTTCCTCAACCCGGCCACGGATGCCGCGATGGGTCTTGGCGGCGAGGTCCTTGAGAAACAGCGCGTTCATCGTGCCCTTGAGGCCGACATGCAACTCGCTGATCTCACCCTCGGACAGCGTGACGATCGGCACGCCCGCAAATTTGAGATGCTTGAACAGCGTCGCGACATCGGCCTGGTCGCGGCTGATCCGGTCCAACGCCTCTGCCATCACCACATCGAACTGGCCCGCCTGCGCATCCTGTAACAGCATCTGGACGCCGGGCCGCAGGATCATGCTCGCGCCGGAAATGCCCGCGTCCTTGTAGACGCCCACCACCTTCCACTTCTCCCGCTTCGCCTGCTCGCGGCAGATGCGGAGTTGGTCCTCGATCGATGCGTCGCGCTGATTGTCGGAGGAATAGCGGGCATAGAGGGCAACGCGGGCCATGGGCGCACTCCGTTCAGGCAACTTTATCGAACCGGCTAGGCCGGATCAGAACCTCGGCCGAGATGCCGAGACGGTCATGCAACTGCCGGATCATCTCGATCGACAGGCTCCGCTTGCGGTTCAGCACGTCCGGCACCCGGTTGCGCGGTCCGATCATCGGCTCCAGGTCTTTCCGGCTAAGGCCCTGCTACACGGGGCTGGAGCCATGGCTGAGGCTGTCACCATCCAGGGGCTCGGTCACGCTTATGTGCCGGGCAAATGGATCTTCCGCGATCTGTCGGCCGGCATCGCGCGCGGCTCGTCATTTGCGCTGCTGGGACCCAAGGGGCGAGGGAAGACGACGCTCTTGAAGGTGATGCTCGGCGTGCTGGTCCCTACGGAAGGAAGCGTCGCCATTCAGGGACGGCAGGCCTTCGTGCCGCAATTGTTCCAGGTCAGCTTCGATTACAGCGTGCTCGACATGGTGCTGATGGGTCGCTCCCGCAAAGTAGGCTTGTTTAGCCAGCCGACGAAGGAGGATGAAGATGCGTCGCTGGTCGCGATCGAGCGCATGGGGCTTGCGAACGCAGCTCGGCGACCCTTTCACGAGTTATCCGGCGGACAGCGCCAGTTGGCTATTCTAGCCCGCGCGCTGGTGGCGGAAGCCGACATCCTTGTGCTGGACGAGCCGACATCGGCGCTGGACCTGAAGAACCAGGTGCTGATCCTCGACTGGATCGACCGGCTGTCGCATGAGCAGGGACTGACCGTGATCTTCACCACGCATCATCCGCACCACGCGCTGGCCGTCGCGGATAGCGCGCTACTGATGCTCGGCGAACATGACTACGTGACGGGTCCGGCGGCAAACGTGTTGACGGAGACGAATCTCGCCAAGCTTTACGGCGTGCCTCTGAAGCGTGTGAACTTTGATCATGAAGGGCGCACGGTCGAGACGTTGACGCCCGTTCTTGGCTCCGCGCGTGCTTTCGGAGGTGTCTAGAGTTGGCGGCATGCTAAAGCCGTGTTATCGCGCTTGTGAGGCCGTTCGTCAGAGTTATGCAGCTTCTCTCCAGAACCGACATGGCGAGTGCCAACGTGCGAAAGCGATTTGCACGACTAAGATTCCAGCCAAAGAGAAGTCGTCAGCAATATGATATCCGTGAATCGATGAATGCCGAGTCTCTGCTCCATTTATGTAGGCCCTGGCGCGCATCCAAGGAGTTTCGCGACTACGCAGCATCCGGCCAGCGAAGACACCGACCGCGAATTTCCAAGGAATCGGTCGCAAGTCAGCCTTTCAAGAACAGCCGGATTACCCCGGTGACGACGCCGAGCGCGACGACGCTCGCGATCCAGATCGCGCCCATCCAGACAAGTCGCTTCCAAAGCGGTAAGGCTTTCCCCATCAATGATAGCCCGTTCCGCCGGCTTTGCCTCGGAACACCCAATATGCCCAGCTCGTGTAGGCAAGTATGAGCGGGATGATGATGAGCGCTCCAACCAACAGGAAAAGCTGGCTCTGGGGTGGTGCAGCCGCATCCCAGATCGTCACGGCGCGCGGGACCGCGTACGGATAGACGCTGATGCCAAGCCCGACGAAGCTTAGAAGGAACAGAGCGAGCGCCATCAGGAAGGGCAGTCTTTCAGACCTGGCGCGCAGGCTCCAGAAGAACGTCGCCGCGCAGATCACAACGAGCACTGGGACCTGCGCGGTGAGCAGCACGCCGGGCATGGCGAACCATCGTCGCCAGTAGTCGTAGTTCAGAAATGGCGTGGCCGCGCTGACCGCCGCAAGCGCGACAAGTGTTCCGACGCCGAGCCAAAACGCTGCCCGCCTGGCATGGCTCTGGTTCGTTCCCTCTGTTTTCCAGATGAGCCAGGTCGCGCCGAGCAAGGCGTAGCCGATCACCACGGCCACGCCTGTCAGCACGCTGAACGGGCTCAGCCAATCAAGCCAGCCTCCCGCATACGCGTCATTCTCGACGCGGATCCCTTGCAGGATCGCGCCGAGCGTGACGCCTTGTGCAAAAGCCGCAACCAGGGAGCCGAGCGAAAAGGCAAAATCCCAGAGCGGCCGATGGCGTGGATGACGCCAACGGAATTCGAAGGCGACACCACGGAAGATAAGCCCGAGCAGCATCGCGATGATGAGCGGATAGGTTGCCGGCAAAATGATCGCATATGCCAGCGGAAAGACCGCAAGGAGCCCACCTCCGCCCATGACGAGCCAGGTTTCGTTGCCGTCCCAAACCGGTGCGATCGAGTTCATCGCCCGGTCGCGTTCATCTGCGACCGCAAAGGTCGGGAATAAAATACCAATGCCGAGGTCGAAACCGTCCAACACGACATAAGCCATCACCGCGAACCCGATGATGCCCGCCCATATGAGAGTGAGATCGACGCTGCCCATGACGTTCACTCCGACGCCAGGGAGTCTGAGGCCGCGCCTCTTGCCGGCGTGATGCCTGCGACGCGCGGCGGCACGCGAACCGGTTCTTTCTCCTCCGGTTCGGGTGGCTTCGACATCAACCGCAGCAGGTAGTAGGTGCCAGCACCGAAGACTGCGAAATAGACCAGGATAAAGGCGACAAGCGAAGCCGCCACCGCCGGTGCTGCGATGGGTGAATGAGAGTCGGCGGTGCGCATCAGGCCGTAGATCGTGAAGGGTTGACGGCCGACTTCCGTCGTGACCCAACCTGCGATCACCGCAACGAAGCCAGCCGGTCCCATCAATATCGCGGCGCGGTGCAGCCAGGGCCAGTCGAAAAGCCTTCCCCGGAGGCGGGCGAGCAGGCTCCAGAGGCCAAGGCCGAACATCGCAATCGCCAGTCCGACCATGATCCGGAACGACCAGAACACGATTGCCACCGGAGGCCATTGATCTTGCGGGAAGTCCTTGAGCCCCTGAAGCGGCGCGTAAGGGTCGTGCTTGAGGATCAACGAACCGATATGCGGCACCGACCACGCGTAGCGCACGCGTGCGGCTTCATTACTTGGCAGGCCGAACAGGACAAGCGGCGCTCCATGGGGGCTCGGCTCAAAATCACCTTCCATTGCGAGTACCTTGACTGGCTGGTGCTCCAAAGTGTTCAGCCCATGCGCGTCCCCCGCCAGAATTTGAATCGGAGTGACGATGGCTGCCATCCACATCGCCATCGAAAACATCTTGCGCGCGCCTGGATTTGTCCGGTCCCGGAGCAAGTGCCAGGCGCCGACGCCGCCCACGGCAAGAGCGGTCGTGAGATAGGCTGCGATCACCGTGTGGACGAGGCGGTAAGGGAAGCTTGCCGTAAAGATGATCGGCAGCCACGATCCGGCCGGAACAAATTGCCCCCTGGCGTTGATCGCGAATCCTGCCGGTGTCTGCATCCAGCTATTGACCGCGATGATCCACGTCGCCGAGATGAGCGTTCCGAGCGCCACCATGCAGGTCGCGAAGAAATGCAGGCCTTTCCCGACCTTCGTCATGCCGAACAGCATCACGCCCAGAAAGCCGGCTTCGAGGAAGAACGCCGTCAGAACCTCATAGGCCATCAACGGACCGATGATCGGCCCGGCCCTGGTCGAAAATACCGACCAGTTGGTTCCGAACTGGTAAGACATGACGATGCCGGAAACGACGCCCATGCCGAACACCACGGCGAAGATCTTCAGCCAGTAGCGAAAGAGGTTGGCGTAGACATCCCGGTCCGTCGCGAGCCACAGCCCCTCGAGCACCATCAAATAGCTTGCGAGCCCGATCGAGAAAGCCGGGAAAATGAAGTGGATCGATACCGTGAAGGCGAATTGCGCGCGCGCGAGGATGACCGGGTCGAGAATCTCAGGCAACAACATTGCCGCTTCTCCCTTCACAAAGCCCCGTCTCTCCTCGTCAAATAACGATCCGTCGACGCCGCTGCACATCGGTCGTCGTAAACGCCGCGATCGCGGTCGTCGTGGCTGTAGACGCTGGTGTTGAACTGGTCATGCGAACGCACCGTTGCCAATCACAGCATCGTCGGGTCCGAGACCGGAGCGTTCACTTCACGGCCAGGGAAAGGCAGGCAGTTCGCCTTGCCGCCGGGCCGTAAGCTATGCACCCCAGCCCTGGTGAAGCATGGTATCTCATCATCTGATCGATATCCATGGATCGTTGATTGTTCCACCTACCTTTTCAGGCGTGAATAGTCATCGGTCGGCGCGGTTTCGTGGCCTCGGTTCTCGTAATTGTGCATCGCGCGGAATGATCAGTTAGGCTTCTGGGCCACGCCGACAAGCCTCCCGGCCTGGCGTAACCCATCGGCAAAGATGTGGTAGGCACCTCGTTCGATTTTGCAGAACCGTGCCACGAACTTTTGCGCTTTGGCGTGACATAGGCACCGCCGCTGCGGCCGCGTGCCGTGACGACGGCTCCGTGGAAACGTTTATTTAAGAACCTGATCTTGCGCCGCGCCTGGTTCTCGCCGGCGCCTCCCTCCGCGCTCGCCTTGGTTTTGCATGTTTTCCCGACGCCGATTGCGGAGTGATCGACGTTGACCGGTGAAAAGGTGGTTGGCGTAGACCGGAGGTAACGACGGCTGCGACTGCTGCTCTCGTTTGGAAGCTTGTCCGGAATTCGCTTCCTGGGCTGAAGCGATTCGCATTCCGTCGCAAAGTAACAGCATGGAAACACCAGCAAACAGCGCTAGAAAACGCATCAAATCAAAAATAGAGCCCCGCTTCTGATTCCATCAGAAGCGGAACGGCTCTTAAGCGCTGCATAGCTGAGGGAAAGCATTTCCTGCCTATTAACGGCGCCTCGTGTGATGGGACAACCTCGTGGAGGGCTTCTTGGCGGGCTTTCGTTTTCTGCTGGTTTTGGCGGGCTTGCGCTTTTGTTTGGTCGGCGCCTGCGGAGATCGCTTTTGCTTCTTTGCGATGGGGATCGTGGCCGGGTCAACGATCCTGGCCTCACGGGGGATCGGCGGCGGCGCGTTGGGATCGAGCCCGACCGATTTCGCAAGATCGTGTAAATGCGGCTTCAAAGCCTCGTCAAAGACCCGCTGAATTTCGCGGACGCGCCCAAGAACCTCCTTTCCGAGCGGGGTCAGGTAGGCGCCGCTGTTGCGGCCACTCCGCCGGATGCCGATCAGGGGCTGATCGAATAGATTATTGAGTTCCTGAACCAATTCCCATGATTGACGAAACATAAGATTGACCGCTGGCGCCGCAGCCGAGATGGACCCGAAGCGGTCGATCGCCTCCAGCATGTTAGCG
This sequence comes from Nitrobacter sp., assembly GCF_047149785.1. Classification (GTDB taxonomy): domain Bacteria; phylum Pseudomonadota; class Alphaproteobacteria; order Rhizobiales; family Xanthobacteraceae; genus Nitrobacter. The sequence continues at coordinate 111,933 of NZ_BAAGBE010000001.1, forward strand.
CGGTGTGGACCGAGCGTTTTGTCGATCGTCCCAAAATGAAGGCAGAAAAACATCCAGATCGACATTCTGGGTCTCCGAAGGATGTGCAAGCCAAAGACGCTGTCCCACTCACAAAGGGTGTACAGGCCCGGCCATCAGAAGCCAAATCAAAAGACCCCGCGGACCGTCTCGGTTGCTTAACTCGATATGTCCTCTTTACGCATGTCGATTCAGACAAGATATGTTGATTGACAACATATCGGAACCAAGTCTATTGTCGATATATCCAGTTGGATAGATCGATGAGCGTCAGGGGGTGTTTGCGCCACCGAGCCGTATGGCAGCGGCTGGGATCTGAGCACCATCGTGTTGTTGGCAGATCGGGACCGGGGGATTTGATGACGAAGTCAAGAAGGCTTGGCGCGCGGCGTATTGAGTTCGCCTGTGTCGCGGTGATGAGCGTGGCGATTTCCGGACATGCCTTCGCTCAAGAGCAGCAGCCGCAGCAGTCGTTATCCCCGGTCTATGTCGAACCGCCTTCTCGCCGCGCGGCGTCGGTCACTCCGCGTTCGGTTTCGGGGCAACATGCAAAACCAAGGCGAGGCCGGCGCGCTGCGCGGCGGGAGGCTCCAGCGACCACACCCGATGCCTCCGCCAACGCGCCAGCGGTACAACGGGCAGATGGGTCGGTCGCGGCTGGTTACCGCGTGGACGATGTAAAAGATATTGGTCCCTTTACCAACATGAGGCTTCAAGATACTCCGTATTCAGTCAGTGTTCTCTCCAGCGATTTTCTCAAAAACACTCAGTCATATGCCACGCCCGAATCGTTTGCTGATAAATTCCCGTCTTTTCAGGTCGGTTATACTGATCAGCGTCCAATTACAGGCAGCGGAAACTTCCGTGGCATCGGCGCGCCGGATCAACAGTTGGTTGAAGGTCTGCCGGTACCCGGGACATCCAGCCTGAACTTCTTGGAGCCGTTCGAGCGTGTCGAAGCTCTCTCCAGCGTATCGGGATTTATGTACGGCGTCGGCTCGTCCACCGGAAAGTTCAACTACGTTTTAAAACGGCCGACATCCGACCCCTTCTTCGCAAACATCATGACCGGAGTTTTGATTGGGACAAGTCCCTACGGCTATGCGGATTTTGGCGGAAATTCACCTGATGGACGCGTCGGGTATCGGTTCAATATTGTCGGTCAGACTGGCAATACGAACGTGGATAATGAAGGGCAGCACAAATATCTCTTAAGCGGCGCATTTGATTTTCATCTCTCGGATAGAGCGCTTCTGCAAATAGATGCCTCTTATTCCAAATGGAATGGCACTTCGCCCTCGGCTTGGCTTGTGGCTCCCGGAGTCAAATTCTCCTCGACGTCGATCCCTGACCCCTCAAAGCTTTGGAGCCAACCATGGTCGTATGTCGATACATCGACCGCCTCGGTCGGAGGGAAATTCACCGCGGAGTTGACGGACAACATCACCTCTCGCACAAGCGTTCGCTATTTCAATGAGCCGTACGGAAGCATCTTTATCAACAACACGATTCAACCCAACAACACCTACAATCAGACGATCTTCGCCATCGATCCTAGCTACACCCACTCCACTATAGGCGGCTATCAGTACTTCGACATAGCATTCGAAACTGGCCCGATTCACCATAAAATCACGACAGGACTTCGCGCGACAAACGCCAGAGAGACAGAGGCTGCAGATTACTTCGGTGTTACCGTAGGCGGCATTTTTAATGGGTTGCCGCTGGGCTACCCGACATATCTGCCGAAGCCGGTTTTTAATATCGGGACGAAGCCCGTATATACCTTCGAAGAAGTCAATACCCGAGATTACGCCATCGGCGATCAGATCGATTTCAGCAAACATCGGAGCGCGCTGGTCGGCGTGACATATGCGACAATTCATGATCAGACTTTCGATCCGACTGGCGCACAAGCGACCAACTATGACGTTGGCAAGGCCACGCCGACTGTAGCGCTCATGTACAAGCCCGTCGAATGGCTCACAACCTACGGATCTTACGTCCAGGGACTCCAACAAGGGATCACGGTCGTAGGTCCGCAGTTTACCAACAACGGGTCGGTACTCCCTCCCTATTTGCGCGAGCAATACGAGGTCGGGGCAAAAGCGACTGTCGGGAATGTGTTCTACACGTTTGCGTTGTTTCAGATCGACAGCGCGTCACAGTATCTTGTCGATAACGGGGATGGCACCCTGACGTATCGCCAGGATGGACGCCAACGCAATCGAGGGGTCGAGCTTTCGGCAACGGGACAGATAGCTCCCGGTCTCCGCGTATTGAGCGGGCTTTCATACATTGATGCGCGTATCCTGAAAGACGACTCCGATCCTTCGCTCGTCGGGAAAACGGCACAGAATGTAGCGAACTGGCTCTTTAAGAACACCATCGAATACGATGTCGCTCCTATTCCCGGATTCACGCTCACGGGTGGCGCTTACTACACCAGCGGTTTCTATGCCGACATAGATAACACGGACCGGGTCTCTGGACGCGTTCTCTTTGATGCTGGCTTCCGCTACGCGACAAAGATCGCCGAACGTCCTGCCATTATACGATTCAATGTCAGCAACCTTTTCGATCAACGATATTGGGTAGGTGTCTCGGTGCTGGGCGAGCCTAGACGGTTTGCGGGTACAATCGAGATGAAATTCTGAGCCTTCATATCACTTGCCCGGTTTTGACACCTGTCAGGAAGGATCAGTCACGTGGAAAATGGCATGCGCGAAAGCGGCAATATGGCGGGAGCAGGAATCTACTGGCGCGTTCAGCCGCGAGTCCACGACCATGCGATGGCGTTTTTCTCCGCGAAGTCCAAGGAAGACCGCTGCTTGAAATCGTGTTGCGCTCGCAGAAGTCGATTGCTCGATCGACCGGTAGAGGTCGACAATCCATGCGCCATGCGTCGCGAGGGTCGCACCGCCGTGCGTTTTTCCCGGGGGGAAGGCGAGGAGGACGATTTTGACTCAGGATGCCGGTTCGAATACCGGCGTCAGCGTCTCGACCTTACGACCGTCGTGCTCGAAGGCGATCCGCTTCATGGCGGTGCCATAAAGCCTTGTGAGATTCGGTTCAGTCAATGTCGTCTCGACGCTGCCCATTTCATGCTCGGTGTGACCCATCATCAGCAAGGCGTCATCGGCGACCCAGAGCGCATGGTGAGGATGATGGGTCGTGAATATCACGGTCAGTCCTTCTGTTTCCGCGAGCCGCCGCATCCAGCGCAGAACCACGACCTGATTCTGAAGGTCGAGCGCGGAGGTCGGTTCATCGAGGATGATGATATCGGCTTCCGCCACCAATGCCCGTGCAAAAATGACAAGCTGGCGTTGTCCGCCCGAAAGCGTATCAAAGGGATGATTTGCCAGGTGGGCGATGCCGAACCGATCCATCATGGCCAAGGCGAGGTCCAGATCATGTCGCGATGGCTGGGAAAACAGACGCAGCCGCTTGGCGCGCCCCATCATGACCATCTCGACGGCGGTGTAATTAAAGGCCGTATCGAACAACTGGGGAACGAACGCTATTTCGCCCTGACTGGTGATGTTTCCTTCTGACGGCTTCATCGCACCGATCAGCAGCTTTAGCAGCGTCGTCTTGCCTCTGCCGTTCGGACCCAGCACGGCGGCGACCCGACGTTTTCCGAAGCAGGCGTTGCAGCCGCGGACGATCCATTCTCCTGGCTGATAGGCATAGCTGACGTTGTTCAGCGTAACTGCGTTTTCGGTTGTTGAGATGTCATGCATCGATGCGCGCCGTTATCCTTTGAGAAGCGTGGACTATATACGATTCAGCCGCGTGAGGAATTGGGGGTAGGCCCGGGAGCGCCGTCTAGAGCCTTTCCGCTTCTGATGGAATCAGAAGCGGAAAAGGCTCTACATTTTGATTTGACGCGTTTTCTTGACGCGAACCGGTAGCCACTTCGCTTGAAAACGCTCTAGTTGCTGAACCGATCTTGTCCAGTCCTCAAGAAGCGCGCATACCCGGCCGATGCCCTGTTTTCCTCGTCGCGGAGCGCCCATGCGAGGTTCGTATCGTTCAAGGGGTAACCATAGACGGTTGCGTATGCCGTCGTATAGCTCTCCCGCGTATGTTCCTCGTTGCCTCCTGAACGGAAGACGTCAACCAGCCATTGCGCCAACAGCGGCTCGTCGACCGGGGCATTGTAGGTCGACTGTGTCGGCATGGTGTATACGCGTCTCTGCCGTACCGCGCGAACTGCGCGCCAAACGCGATTCTCATAGAACTCGGCCGGAGATGCACCGCCCGGTGTATTCAACAGCAGGATGACGTCGGGATCATAGCTGAAGATCTGTTCGGCATCGGCCGGACCATCCGTGGGTACGGCGGCAGCCGCATTCACGGCACCGATGAGGTTCAGCAGGCGGTTTAGGTAGAAACGGCCGCCGCCGACGCGCCAATGCCCGCGTATGGGAATGATCACAATTACACGCAAGGGCCGTGACGCCGCATATTCCGTTTCGATCGCGTCCATCCTTTGATGATAGGCATCCATCAGACCGTAACTTCGAGCCTGTTTTCGCAGAACCTGCCCCAAAAGCTGCCATGTCTCACGGAGAGCAGTCCCAACCTCGGCGCCGGGTCGGCGAATCTGCAGGACGTTCGGGAAGCCGATTTGTTTCAGATTACCGAGAACGCCTTGCCATGCAATGACGGTATCGACATTCAGAGCCATAATTCCCTCAGGATCGGGAATGGGGCTATTTCCTGTCGCGGAAATTGAGAGGAGAGAGGGGAAGACCCGGCTGATCAGGCTCTGCCGAACCCCGAGACGCAGATAGTCGGGCGCCGCGACAATACGCTTGGCGCTTTCGTCGATGGTTGCGATAGCTTCCAGGACAGACGCATAGGACACGATCCGATGCGGCGCGGCGATGGATGATGATCTGGCATCGTCACGCGCAAGATGCGGTACGGTTGGCGGGCGGAGCGCTATCCCCAACGCAAGGAGTGGAATGACGCCAAAGAGTGGTGGAAAAAGCTTCATTCCCGGTATCTGAACCTTTCCGGGGTGGGGCGGCTATCTGCAGCATCTTGATGCGCTCACGGACGGTCAAGCAAGGGCGTGTCGTCGTCCTTGACCCTTCGCTAATTGCCCAACTGCAGATGAGTGAGCTGACGCTCGAATTCGGTCGGATGCTCCTGTAAATGGCGGTCCAGCCACTTCATCTCAAGGCAACGCTCCAGCCCATAGATCATTGTTCCGTTGCGGTCGCCGTATCGTTCGCATAATTCCGATAGACCCGGAATGGCCGCATAAGCCGTCCGCGTACGCGTTTCGAGATCCCCAATGATTTCATCGCATGTCTGCTGTTCAAGACGTTCGATATTGTCTTCCGTCACGTTCAGAATGAGACCGTTCTTGCGCTGCGCGGGATCATTGCGAATGACTTCGATCCATTCGCGTTCCGACCGGCATTCCCCCTCGGCTGATCGTGCCTCGCGAAGCAGGCGATGCAGCCACGACGGCAACTCATCCCTTGTTCGCTCGTCGATGCGTTCCTCTTCGAGGCGGGATCCCCATCCGGCGTAGAAATACGGCACGGCATAACGGCAGTTATTCTGATGGTCCGGAAGGGTATCAAGGGTGTCATTCAGCTCCTGGAGCGTGGAAAGCGTGCTCTTCACGACAAAGAGCCGGGCGAGAATTGCCATCCCGATCTCGCCCGCGATACGCAGGGTCCGAACGATAAGATCGTAGTTCCCGCGCTGGCCGTTCCAATAGTCGTGCACTTCACCATGTCCCGCAAAGGATCCGTGCGCGGAGATGCATCCGAATTGTTGGCGTTCATGCAACCAGAGCCGCAGTTCTTCGTCCGTCCGTTTTCGCAGTCCTCCAAGCGAGATCCGCCTCAACGGCTCGTAGTCGCGCGGAAAGCGCTCGCTGAGATCCTTAAGATATTCGAGCGTAGCTCGATCATAGTCCGCGCTGTAATTGACGATATAGCCAATCCTCATGTCATGCGACGTCTCCCATTCCAGAAATCGCTCCAGGAGCGCGTGGAGTCTGCCAGGCTGAATCCGCGCAATCTTCTTTTTGCCCATCGAGCAGTACTTGCAGCTATGCGCACATGCCACGAGCTTGCTGTGGATATGAATGGCTTCGAATCGGATATGTTTTCCCATTCGCCTACCACTTTGGGTTAGAAACGCGTTTGCGCCGACAAGGCAAACGTGCGTGGTTGACCAACATAGCTCGGCGTCAGCCAGTAGTTCTCATTCGTGACGTTCTTCACGTCGAAGCGCAAAATAAGATCGTTGCCATAGGGCCTCAGCTTGGTTTGATAACGCAAGCCGAGGTCGGCGGTGACGAACGACGGTAGATATTCAGTGTTGAGGCGATCGACTGCTGCCCGTCCTGTGTAGTAAACGCCGCCGGTCAGCGTGAACCCGGGTGCGAAAGGCAGGTCATACTCTGCCGTGACCTTGGCGAGAGAATTCGCCACACCGGGCGGACGCAAGCCGTCGAGCGGGGGCATTGTCCGAGAGGACTGGCTCTGCGTGACCCGGGCATCGATCAGCGTGATTCCTCCGAACAGGCGGAAGCCGTCAAACACCGTGCCGATAGCGTTGAGCTCGATTCCGGTATTTTCCTGCCGGCCATTCTGGACGGCCGTGTAGGTCCCGTCGTTATTGTATTGATTGTATTGGAGCGCTTGATTGACCCTGAAGACGGCGAGAGTGACAAGCGTGCCGCCGATCTGTGTCTTTGCACCCGCCTCATAGGCCCGTCCTACATAGGGAGCGAGGATCTGGCCATTGTTGGTGAAGATCATCGAGCCGGCATTGCTGACCGGCTGCCCGCCCTGCAAGGACTCGCTGTACGTGACATACGTCGACACCCGCGGCAGCGGTTTGAAGATCAACGATGCGCTGGGTGACAATCTCGCCTGATCGTAGCCGGAGGTTTGCAGTCCTGTCGTCGTATTGAAGTTCCGGCCCGTCAGCATGGCATAGTTCGCGCCAATGAGCGCCGACCATTGGTCGGTGAATTTGATGTCGTCGCCGATGACGACGTTCCGGTTGTTGTTATAGCTGGATCGACGCACGGGCCCGACATTGGATGCGATGAAAGTCGGCTCGTTAACATAAGTAGGGGTCGTGAAATTGAAATTGTTGAACGTAAACGAATTGTAGCTCGTCGGCGCCTGACTCTGGGTAAAGTCATTTCCATAGAAGCCGGTCGTTACCTTGTGATGGACGGATCCGGTGTTGAAATCAGCGTCGAGGAATGTATAGCCGGTGTTTGCGCGATAGAAGAGGTCACTCCCATGCGTAACCGACTGAGAGTAGGTCCCGGTGTTGGCGTTGACGTTGTTGTTGACGAAGATATTGTCATGCACTGAAGCGTAGGCCGTTGCGATCGCGGACCTCAGCGTGAAAACGTCGTCTATCTTCCAGTTCAGATCGGCGCCGATCCGGTCCCGCTGCAGGTTGTAGCTGGTCCACGGCTGTCCAAAGTTCAAGGTGGGGTCGGGCGCGGTCGTGTGGAAGATTTTGCTCGACCCGTTAGGATTGGTCGCGAAGTTCCAGGCCGGATCGACGCCGTGCACGATCTGGTCGTGGTGCGAACCTATGACGGTGAGATTGAAATCTGAGTTTGGCTGGAAGGAAAATGCGCCGGTCACGAGATCGCGCCTGATCTTCTGGTTGTCGACGGCGGTCTCGCCGTCCTGTCCGAGCACGTTCAGCCGGTAAGAGAAATGGCCATCCTTGTCGATGGGTCCGCTGAAATCGCCATGAGCATAGCCGGAAAGCCCGCTGTAGTCGCCCAATGTGACGGATGCGTAGGGAACGGGAGTGGGCCGTTTGTAGACGTAGTTGATCAGCCCGCCGACGTTGTTGGCGCCATAGAGGAAGCTGGTGAGACCAGTATAGGTTTCGATTCGCGCCTTGTCTTCGAGAGGTTCCGCGAACAGGTTCTGAAACCTGAGCCCGTCCTCTGCGGTTCCGTTTCCATTCGGAACAAGAAATCCGCGCAAATAGGGATTGGCCGAGAAACCCCTGGTGCTCGTTGACGCCGTTTGAATGCTCGGATTGATCTTGTAGAAATCATCCTGTCGGAAGCTGAGCGTGTTCTCAAGCAGCGGAGCGGAGACCACATTGACCGAGTACGGGACATCCTCAATTTTCATTGTTCCGAGCGGTCCGACATTCGAGATCGTCGAGGGACGATATCCCGCAGCGACGCTTCCCTCGGCGGCTACTCCAGCCGGCGCAGTGACAGAGACATTGGGCGTCCGCTCCGCGTCGCGGCGCACTGCGCGCCCGGCGCGCTTTCGTTTTGCGTGGTGTCTCGAAGCCGATTGCGGAGTGACCGACGCTGACCGGTGGGAAGGTGATTCGACATAGACCGGTGGTAACGGCGGCTTCGACTGCTGTTCTTGACAGAAAGCGTGCCCGGAAAACGCCACGCTCATCACTGCGACGCAGGCCGTCTCAATACGCCGCGCGCTATCTCTGTATGATTTCGTCACTGAATCCCCCCCAAGCCCATTCTCGCGTTGACGCGGATTGGCACTTGGGAGGATAGCGCGCGGATCCATCGATGCGGCGCGCACATCACTCTTGAAATCAGCCGACCACTACTCCGCCTCCGCTGCGACGAACGCCATATGCGCTCGACTCGGCATCGACAGGAATGCGACCAGGTTAGCCTATCTAAACATGAAGTCAACATTATAATTGAAACCAGTGTGGAGATTCCTTCGCGACCCGCGATGGTGGCTTCGTTGTAGCACTGGCCTTTGGGGTTCAGACATGCGAAGCACCGGGGTCATCATGAGGCGATGCTTGGGGGTATTGCATGTCAATCTGGATGTTCCTCCGCATCGAGTGGGGATCCACGAATCCCGCGAATGAAATAATAGGTCCGCATCGAGCTAATATGCTCGAAGCCATCGACCGTCTTGGCTCGATATCGGCTGCGGCGCCGGCCGTCGATCTCAGCATTCGTCAGCTTCTGGCATCGGTGCATATCCTCAATTCGCTGTTTGATGAGCCGCTGGTGGAGCTCAGGCGCGGGCGCCATGGCGGCGGAGCGTCCCTGACCCCCATCGGCAAGGAAGTGCTGGCGAGATTTCGTGAGATGGAGCTGATCGCAAATAGGGCCCTGAAGCCCTACTTTCGCGCCTTTGAGAAACGGTTCGGGATCGATTCCACAACACCGCCGGCGATACCGCGCTACGCTCAAATCATCGGTCCGCACAATGTCCCTCCTTTGGCAAAGGAGCAGGCGCGGCAACGCAAACCGCGTCAGAAGACGAAGACGTCGGCGAAGCGCCTCTATTCCAGGAAGGAGGGGCGATAAGCCGATAAGAGCAGGGGACAATCTTCCCAACGGTGTGCTTATTCGTATATAACGTTGTTGTATAGCGTGAATGCGGTAGTATCGTAGGACGCTCGGTGGCGCCGTGAACGGAACGATGGCGGCCGCGCATCCGCCACCATCTCCTGCGGACATTTCCGGGGCAGCGTGACGATTCATTTCAACCTGGGGTGATGATGAGCACAGTGGATCTATCGCAGGCGGATTCTTATGTTCGCTCGACGATCCGGAGCGATCTGCTTCTGACCGTGCTGTTTCTGGCTCTCGTGGCGCTGATATTGATGTCGCTGACAATCGGGCGATATCCGGTGCCGATCGGCGAGGTGGCGCGAATCGCGTTCACGACACTGCCGTTTGATGCGGTCGGAAGTTATGACGACAAGAGCTGGGTTGTCGTCGAGATCATCCGGATGCCGCGCATTCTGCTGGTCACGATCTGCGGCATGGGACTTGCGCTGTCCGGAGCTGCAATGCAGGGCGTATTCCGCAACCCGCTCGTCGGTCCGGAAATCGCTGGCGTCACCTCCGGCGCGTCTCTTGGCGGTGTGATCGCGATAGTACTCGGATGGCCGACCGTTGCCCTGGTTGGGCTCGCGTTCGGCTCAGGTCTGCTCGCGCTGTTCTTCGCGTTCGCGCTGGCGACGCTCAGCGGGCGCGCCAGCACGCTGGCGCTGATTCTATCCGGGGTTATCGTGGGGGGCTTCTGCTCGTCGATCATCGGGCTTTTTCAAACTCTGGTCGATCCGACCGTCAAGTTACCCTCGATTCTCTATTGGCTGTTGGGCAGCTTTGTCGGCGCGACCTATGACAAGGTCGCCGTCGTTGCCGCCGTGACATTATTCGCGGGCACGTTGTTGCTTGCGCTGCGCTGGCGCATCAACCTTTTGTCGCTGGGCGAAGTGGATGCGCGGGCGCTCGGTGTCAACGTCGATGTGCTGCGCTGGGTCCTGATGGCTTTGGTTGCGCTGATTGTCGCGGCTCAAGTTTCCGTCAGCGGCGGCGTGGGTTGGGTCGGCCTGATCGTGCCGCATCTGGCGCGGCTTCTGGTTGGGCCCGATCATAACCGGTTGCTGCCGACAGCGGCCGTGCTTGGCGGCCTCTATCTTCTGGCGATGGACGATATCGCCCGCAGCCTGACCGATCAGGAAATCCCGATCGGCCTTCTCACCAGTGCGGTTGGAACGCCGATCTTCGCGTTCCTGTTCTGGCGCACCCAGGCGAAGGGATGGGTGGCGGATTGAGGGAGCCGAACGGCCAAACGGCGATGGTGGATTGGCATAGCGATGATCCTTCCCGTCTGTTGTGAGAATCTAGTTGGCAGCAAGCCAGTTGACTCTCAACCCGGCGATTTTCGATTTCGAGGTTGAGGGACCTTCCATTTGTGATTTCCAAGATGAGCGATACCATCGAGATCGTTTCCGGCGACGGTCGAAACCTTGATGCCCGCTATTGGCTCCGCGCGATCCCGGAGGTACAGGCCCGCCGACACCTAATTACCGAGCGGGCGGCATCGATCGCTCCGCGGCAATTTTCGACGGCATGCGGCGCCCTTGCGCCAGATGTTATTGCCTGCTCTCGCGCGATATCGATGCGAAATTGAATCACTAGTCCGTGAGAGACAATAAGAGGACGAACCGGAACGGTAGTCGGACCAACTACAAGCTAGGTCCTGCGGGACCATCAGCATGTTTAAGGGAGTCCTACCATGCCAGCCCATGCTATTCTTTTCGAGAACGTCGATTTTCAAGGCAACCACAAGCACGTATTCGACCATATCGAGAATCTCAGTACCCAAGTCGATCATTTCAATTTCAATGATAAGACGTCGTCGCTCGTTGTGCTCGAAGGCAACTGGCAGTTCTTCAGGGATTGGATGTGGCAGAACCCATGGCCGAAAATCGTAGGTCCAGGTGTTTACGTCACGCTCACCGAAGCGCTTGGTGTCAATGATGCCAACGACGCGATAACCGGCATGCGTCCGGTCGACTCGCTGGGCAGACCCATTCAAATTACGGGGTCGTCCCACAGCAGGTCACCTTAACGTCAGACAACAGCGCAGCGATACCCTCGTGTCCATAGATACACGAGGCGTACCGCAAAAATCAGGATTCGCTTCGCATGGCCTGAGTGCGGACGCGTCTACGCGGCACGCTTCTTTCTTCCGCGCGCTCTACGGACTTGCTTGCATCGATCACGCCGCGGCGATGGTCGGCCTTCATGCGCGGCCCCCCGCGTCAGGCGGCGTCATCGCCATGGCCGTCGCGATCCTGATGGCGACCATGTGCGCCAGCGGGGGCGCGATGTCGCCATCTATGCTCGGCGCGATCGGCGGAAGACGACGTAATCCGCGCCGCCGATCTGCCCGGCCCCCATGGCGTCGTGCTCCGCTGCTACGACCTGCGTCATGATGGTTTCCCGCATTTTCGTCCTCACGCCACCTTACCTTGACGTGTGCTTTCGCCGGGATGGTCGGAACTCCCCGAAAAGAAGAGGATCGTGAGCAGCAGCGATGTGTCTTCGATTCCCCGGATCGAGTGCGGGACGCCCCCTTCGAGATACACCCATTGGCCGCCTGAAAGTTCAAGTGTCGCTTCAGACAATCCGAGCAGAGCCCGGCCTTCCAGGCAATGCAGCGTGATGGGACCGTCAACTTGGTGCGTCTTGATATCCACGCCGGCGTGAACAATGAGGCGTACGACCTCGAATGCTTTCGATTTGACGATGGCGGTTGTCCGCGCGTCCTTCAGATTTGAACCCAATGGTGCGAGGTCAAAAACTTCTCCGGGGCGGGCATGGTGCATAGCCATTGCTGTCATCTCCCACTGCACCCGCCCTCGGCAGGTTTGCGCCGATCATTATCTTAGTTTCTCATTATGAGCAGTTTACTGGACGAAGGATAGGCTCGACGAATGGCCTAAGAGCGAGCCTAAGTCACCGGCACCCTTCGGCTACTCGATGCCCGACAGGCGCAAACTCGACCGCGTTATTGACCGTCGGCGTCTCGTCACGGCCCGCGTCAGCAGACGGCGATGTATGTTGACAGAAGAAAAACTAAGATGGGGAGGGAGTTTCTTCGCAAGTTGCGACGAAACGAAGCAAATGGCAGGGGGGAACGAGGGCGTCCAGAGGACGGAGTGGAGGCTGCTGCACGAGTGCTTGAAACAGGCAAGACTCGGCGCATCGAGCCAAGGGCCTCCTTACCGAAGGAGGCCGCGAGCGCGGCGCGCCATCTTCATCTTCACGACGCTGAGATGCCGATGCGTGCGGCAAAGGCGAGCGAAGAAGCTGGGAGACGGCACGGCGCCGCGGTCAGAAGCCCGAGTCCTAGGTCACTGACGTAAAAGCCAAGGCGGCAATCATTCCTCCGAAAGTTAGAACGACTCCGGCCACAAGCATTGGCACCAGGCTATCACCGGAACGTGGATCAGCCTGCTTGTTGGCGAAGTCTTCAGCGTCCTTTCGCGATTCGGCTGCTTTTTGAACTTGCTCGACGGTATTCATTGAAAACCTTTCTCGGTCCCTGTAGGGATCCGGCCGGTTTGGTACAGTGCATCAAACCAAGATCCCCGACCCAGGCAACCGTTTCAACTTCGTACCTCTGGATACAGAACGGGAGCGATCCGGTACCTACTGAACTCGTACCGGATCGCTTGGAAGTTTGCGGCGGGGGGAGGAACTCAGGACCCTCGCCACACGCAAACCCTACACCTCTCAAAAGAAATATCAAGAATATATCTTTACGACTTTCGTCTCCCCTCGTGCGTCATCTCCAGTAACCTCTTGCGCTATGCCGTCGCCATTTCCGCTTGCCTACAAGGTCGCGGCAGCCCCTTATCCGTCAGGGTAATCACGCCGCCTCTTCTGCCGTCCTGTTCACGACTCGGCCGCACTCCATTCATCGCCGCAGGCTGGACGATGAATGGAAAGCCTTGCCGGAACGAGACCTGTACAATTTTCGCTTATCGCGGCAATTCGAATGAACGCCCGCCGTGCTTGAATGCCGGTATGGCACGACTTGCGATACTAGTGTTGGTTGCTGCGGCGGCAGGCTTCACCGGGCAAGGCCTCTTGTCGGAGATGAGCAGCCATGCGGGCCATTCCGCGGTTGGAGCGACGAGCCTCGGCTGTAACATCAAAGGGAATATCAGCCTGAACACTGGCGAGCGCATCTATCACGTGCCCGGCCAGGAGTATTATTCCGCGGCGGTCATTACAACAAAGGAGAGCGCTGGTTCTGTTCAGAAGATGAGGCGCGCGCCGCCGGATGGAGGAAGGCAATGCGGTAGCTGCCTGGCTTCAGCCTGAGAGGGCGATATGGCAGGTTTTCGTACGTTATCTAGTTCAGGACGGACTTCGAGCGTTCAGGCGGCATTCATGGGCCCGGCGCTTTACTTCCCTCCGTTGTGATCCCGAAATTATATTTGCGTTCAGCCCGCCATGTCAGGCGGGCTTTTCGTGTCGACCGTTTGCGCTCAAGCGACCTTCGGGATTTTTCGCTGCCATGCGCAAGGAACCGGCCGCGGTCTCGTGCATTATCGACTCAGACGGGTACCAGTACCCCTCGTCTGGTAGGTGGAAGTCGACCCGCCGGTGACCCACATTGCCGGCGGGTTACGTCGTGCGTCGCCTGCGTTTGGTCCGAATTTTGGCCATGCCTCGCTTATGCCATGCCTCGCTCATGCGTTGTCCGGCCCGGACGGACGAGGCAATCCTCTTGCCGCTCGACGACAACGAATTCTCTTGAACTGGCGACTGCTCCCGAAACCAAAAAGAAAAAAGAGGGAAGCGTCAGGATGGAAATCGTGCATCGCTGTTGATCCGCGCCATCATTTCCTGCCGCCACACCGGCGCCTCTTCGGCATAAAGATTTATTTGCAATAAATGTTTAAAGCCCTAAGGTCATGTATCCCCCGAGCGTCGACGAAGAATCGATGGTGCATGGCTGTTGACGCCCGGCGTTGTTTGACAAGGAATCGAGAATGGCAAAGGCATTTGGCCCTCAGAAACTGGGGCCGCTAACGCCGCTGGTCGGCGAATGGGAAGGTGACGTTGGGGTCGACCTCTCGTATCACAACAAGGACGATGAAACGAGCAACACCACCTATTTTGAGAAAGCTTGGTTCAAGCCAATTCCAATCCAAGAAAACGGTCGACAGGAATTATGGGGGCTGAACTACGGAATGACCGCATGGCGCCACGGCGAAGAGGCGATGGACCCGTTCCATGACGAGGTCGGTTTCTTGCTATGGGACAAGGCCCATGGCGAAGTCATGCGTGCGGTCGTGTTCGGCCGTGGTATTGCGATCCTCGCGGGTAGCAGCGCTAAACCTCACGACAGAACGTTAACGTTCGACGCGAAGCCGGGGGCGCCGCACTACGGGGTCGTGCAGAACAAGTATCTTCTCGAACGCGCTGAAATCCGCGACTTCAAGAGCACTTTCACGATCAACGATGACGGGACTTTCAGTTATGTCTCCGATCTTGTTCTGAAACTCGCAGCGACCGAGGAAGAGATGCATCACACGGACAAGAATATTCTGCATCTTGTCAAGCGCTACCATCCCAGCGCTGAAACGCACACGGTGCGCTGAAGAACCATCGGTCACTCGACGCCCCGCATTGCTCGGTCTCCGGATCGCGAGGGATCGTTCGATCTCGCCTCGAGTTCGACCAACGACCGCGCGCGGGTTATCGCCGTCCATGATGCCGATGGTCGGGCGCGAGCGTATAGGCCCGCGTTGACGATGTGGACTGCTGCCGGTGGTCGCTGCTGCTCGTCCGCCCTCAACCTGAGGAGCGTGTCGCTCGTCTCGATCCGGCCGGACATGCGCGGCACGAAAGCTCGGGGGGCGTGCGCCGACAGGTACGGCCTGGCCTTGCAGTAGGAAAAACAGGCTGCGATCGAGAACCTTCTGAGGCAGCGATCACATTGGGGAGTTTTCTCTTATGCTCCGCGTCTGGTTGTTCACCAGGAAGTTGCGAAACGCCGAGGAACTGGACCCGGGAACTTTGCGTCGAAGTCTTTTGACCAATGTTGAACACAACGGATACCTGCGTCCCGCAAAACTGTGGTGACGCAAGTCCTTCATGTGAAAGTGAATGAATCTGCGACCGTGCAAAGGAGACCATTCTCCGTCCGGGACGTTGACCGTGCGACCAGAGGGGAGGGACAAATGGCCTATGCTCTATTTTATCACGATCAACGCATCGGGGCGGCGGCGCCGACCGAGATCGAGGCATGGAGGCGAGCGCTGCGTTCGGGACTGATCGCGGATATCCCGGTCTCGGACGAACGAGGCGGTCAGGTCTTGCCGCATGGTCTTCATGTGAAGCAGATTGTGCAGCCCGACCAGAGTGGCGGCCCGCGCGGGGACCAAGCCGGAGACCGCCCGGGCATTGAAGGGCGGGGCTAAGGCTGAGCTTGAACGGCCGACATTCGGGGACAGCGCGTATCACCAGGTGATACCTGCCGCTGGGGTTTGGGGGATTGCTGGCAGCACCCGCCGCGGCGCGGGGGCGCACGATGAATTATGCGCGCTGCAAAAAACCACGTTGGACGAAAGGTTTTTGAGCGTCGGCGTTCCTCAGGGTCTTTGTGTTGGGAAACGACCTGTTTCGGGCTCACGCTCCTGCCGCCAGAGCGAGCCTTTCCGCTTTCGATTCCATCAGAAGCGAAGAGGCTTCCAACGCGTATTAAGCGCGACAACGACTGCTGTACGTATCGGTTGTGCCGCTTGCGTCGTTACTGCAACGGCATCGGCGGCCGGGGGGCGCTGTCGTCGCCAGACGGCGGCGGAAGTCGGGAAGGCGCCGGTGCCCGTGCCGGGATGTAGGCGTTGCGTTGCTCGGGTTGTTGCGGGTGTATCCGCCCTTCGGCTGCCGGTCGCGGCGAAAGGACCGGGGGTGGACGGTGTGGAATTGATGCTTGAGGCGAGGTGCGTTGCCGTCGTGACGCAGCAGGCTTGGCCGGGTGCTGCACAGGCTTGGGATGCGCTTCGCGCTCGGCGGCCTTCGCAATCTCTCGACGCAATTGCTGTTCACCGGTCCGCAACTCGTCGACTGCCTGTTTTAGCGAGGCGATGTCGCTTTCCATTGTTTTGAGTGACTGTACCGTTTCGGCGGGAAGCGTGGCTTGGATGGGTGCAGCTTGCGTCGGAGCCGGGGCTGGATCTGTCGACGGTGTTGGCGGCTCGCGTGCAACCGTCGCGGCCGTTTGCGTGGGATCCGCTGTTGCGGTTGGTTGAGACGCGATCGCTTGAGCCGTCGCGCTCTGCGCTTCAGCCGCAGGAGTCTGCGTCAGAAAATGCGGTATAAAGCGTGAAAGGCTCTGTGTGGCCTGGTCGCGGTAGGAATGCCAGGCCATCGTCGCGGCAACGCCGGTACAGAGGGCCAGTAGCACGACGAAGATCCCGCGATGAGATCGCGCACGGGGAACTGCTACATTATGGAATGCATCAGCATTGTCATTCGACGGCGCGACCCGAACCGATGCGTCCTCAATTGACTGGGGTGCCGTTAAAGACGTCTCGTCATCTTGCGGCGTATGATTTTTGATCCGCGGAGCCAGATCACGCAGTTGTGCGATTATAACGTCGTGCGGATCGGCCTGAGAACCGGCAGCGGGTTGTGGTCTGAATAACATCGAAGCCCCCGAGTGACTTGTTACACGGCCGGGTTCCGACCAACCTGTCCCGTGAGAAGAAGACGCTGTGCTTTGACCTCAGCAAGGCAGCACAGGGGAAAGTGTAAGGCAGGAAAACGATGATCGCAGGCCGTTGGCCGCCAATGGCGTGCTGCGAGATAGATCTGATCGTTCACTGTGATGCTGTCACATAAGACGCAGTCCGCCGCTGGCGTGCTGCGGGAATCGGAAAAATTCAACTTATTTTGAGCCTATTTTGATGCCTCCCGCCGCTTGGGCTGGTCTAGTGTCCAGGCTGAGGCTCGCTCGCGAACCGGTCAGCAGAGGCGAAGTTTCGCGGGGATGCAACCCCGCACGAGATCAGATCGAGCATTCAACAACGCCTGGTTGAGACGATTGCTGGACGCCTATGACGATTGCTGGACGCCTATGATGTTCGCAGATTTGTTTGGGAACCGGAATGATTTGTCGTCCTACGACCTTCTGCAAAGAGTCCGGACTTCGAGTTCCGCTATTGGAACTACGGTTAGATTCCACCGAAAATTTGAACTTTCAGTTGGAAGGCCCCACTAAAACATTGTGGGTCGTTGGAAAAGGAGTGTCTTGCCGGCCCGCTACCTCTGCAGGAGTAGCCCCTAAGGAGTTTTTAAATCGATTTTCAAAGTTTCCAGTTGCGTGCTGACCAGGAGGGTCAAATGAGGAGGCATCAGTCCTTTGAAACATTTCTCATAGGAAAGAGCGTTTTAATGAGAGAAGGTATTGTCCGGATTTTACGCGCGGAGAACTTCCGTGTTCGGGCATCGGTATCATCTCCGGATGAATTGACAGGCACCTTTCGAGGACCTCAACTGCTGTTTCTGATCGTCCATACCGGAGATGATTTTGCTCTGGCGGTTGAACAGATCAACATTTTGAAAGATCAATATTCCAACGGGCGCATTGTCGTTGTGGTCGACGACTATAGGTCGACTGAACCGGATCTGGCGTTTCAGGTCGGCGCTGCGGGTTATCTCGTGAGCGCCATGTCCTGCGATGCCTTCGTAAAATCAATCGAATTGGTTATGATGGGTGAGGCGGTTTTCCCGCCCGTGTTCCAGACATCGGCGCCTAATGCCAGAAGTGAGCGTCAACGCAGTGCCGCGCCCCCTGACCAGGACACGATTTTCGTCACGTCGGAGGATGCGACTGCGCCGCAGCTTTCCCCGAGAGAGCTGGCGATTTTGCGTTGCCTTATCAGCGGCAACTCCAATAAGTGCATTGCGCGAAAGATCGATATCGCAGAAGCGACAGTAAAGGTTCACGTCAAGGCAATTTTGCGGAAGATACGAGTTCAGAATCGAACTCAGGCCGCGATTTGGGGAATGAATCATCCGCTGCTGGCACAGCCGGTAAATGGTCCCCCCCATCTTCCTGCCGCCAATGCAAACGAATCATTTTCAGATCCCGTCACGGTAATCTCCGCAATAAAGCGAATGGAGTCGTAAGACGGCAATTGGCGGCGGTATTTGATATTTGATGATTATGCGTCAGGCCGCATTGGCGAGCGGCCGCAACACGGTCAGCAATAAACAAGACTGGCCAATGAATGAATATCCGCTATCGCTCCCGTAGGGCGTCCTGCTTGTATCTTGCCAGCGGCGAGAGCAGGTAGCTGATGATCCTGCGTGAGCCTGTCTTGATCTCGACCGTCACGGCCATTCCGGGGCTTAACTTGACGCGCTTTTCGTCTATTTGCATCTCCGTGCGATCGAGCGAGACGCGCGCTGCATATTGTAATTCCTGCCCATGCGGTTCGCTGCTGCTTGTCGCCGCACCTTCAGCCCTGTCATTCGACCCGTTCGAAGGGTTGTCGCGAACGATGGCGTCGGAAGACAGACTGAGAACCTCGCCGTGAAGAAGTCCATAACGCGTAAAGTTGAATGTATCGACCTTGATTTCCGCTCTCTGGCCGGGATGGACGAACCCGATATCGCGATTTGACACCATGGCCTCGATCTCGAGAGGGGCTTTGGTGGGGACCACCACCGCAAGCACCTGGGCGGGGGTCACCACGCCTCCCACCGTATGAACGGCGAGTTGCTGCACAACCCCGTCGACCGGTGCGGTCAAGCTCTGGAGCTTGGTCCGCTGATCCGCCTTGATCACGTCTTGGGTGATGCTCGCGACCTTTTGCTCCGCCTTGGACAGCGCATCATAGACGGCGCGCCGATACTCCATGGCGGTCTTTTCTCTTGTCTCCCTCAGCAGAGCGATCGCCGCGTCGGCTTCACGCAGCTTGCTTTGCTGGACAGTGACGTCTTGTTGGAGTCCGACCAGATCCTGCAGTTCGGTAAGATAAACGACCTTCGACGCCAGTCCTTTGTCGAGGAGTGTCTTGTGAATGTTGACCCGTTCCTGCAATATCGGAATGGTAGCCTGGATTTTCGCGACGCTGGCGGAAATCGTCCCCCGCTCGGCTTCCTTCTGGTTTAGTTGACGTCCGATCTCCGAAAGCTTGGCGTCATGCTCGGCCTGCTCACTGATCAGTAGCTGGCGTTGTGTTTCGATTTTGGCGGGATCTGCGTCTCGAGGCGGATGGAACGCGGCGAGCGGATTGTCCGCCAGGGCAGCTCGACGCCGTGCGGCATCGAGTTCGGCGCCGACGAGATCGCTCTTTTGTCGCTCCCGGTCGGCGTCGGTCATCGTCGGATCCAGTTCAATCAGGACGTCGCCGGCCTTCACGGTCTGGCCGTCCCGCACGTGAATGGCACGGACGACGCCGGTCTCGAACGGCTGGACCAGCTTGGTTCGCCCTCCCGGCACGATCTTGCCAGTCGATGTGGCGACGATGTCGACGCTGCCGAGCGACGCCCATGCGAGCGCGACGCAGAAGATCGCGATGATGCTCGCTGCTATCGCGCGCCCGACCGGCGAGGGCGGCGTTTCCGCAATCTCGAGGGCCGCTGGCAGAAATGCGATTTCGGCCTCGCGACGGCGGATCATGGCTTTTGGAAAAGCGACAACGTTCTTGCTAGCTGGCGTCATGGATGCCCGCCTGTAGAAAGTGCAGCTTTGCGTACCGCCCGTTAGAGCGGATCAGGTCGTCGTGGCGGCCGTCCTCGACGATGCGGCCCCGCTCGATCGTAATGATGCGATCGGCCCGCCGCACCGTCGATAGCCGATGGGCAACGACAAAGACCGTCCGGCCTGCCGCGATGCGTTTCATATTCTGCTGGATTGCACGCTCGCTTTCGTAGTCGAGAGCGCTTGTCGCCTCGTCGAGAATGAGGATGCGCGGGTCCATGATGAGCGCGCGGGCGATCGCGATGCGTTGGCGCTGTCCGCCCGAGAGGCTGCTGCCTCGCTCGCCCACGACGGTGTCGTAGCCTTCGGGCAATTCGAGAATGAAGTCGTGAGCACCCGCAAGCTCGGCCGCTGCAATTATGCGCTCCATGCCGACGGCCGGATCAGCGAGGGCGATGTTCTCCCGAATCGAGCTGTTGAAGAGCACGTTCTCCTGGAGCACGACGCCGGTCTGTCGGCGCAGCCATGCGAGGTCCACCATGGCAAGATCGACGCCGTCGATCAGCACGCGCCCGCTTTCCGGCACGTAAAGACGTTGGATCAGCTTGGCGATGGTGCTCTTGCCGGAGCCCGATGAGCCGACCACGCCGACGACCTGACCGGGCTGGACGTTGAAGGACACGTCGTGCAGCACTTCGGGTCCGCCAACGCGATAGCGGAAGGTCACATGATCGAACGTGATCTGACCACGGATCGCCGGCAACGCGGCGCGTCCGGGGCTGAAGCTTGGCTCCGGTATTGTGTTGAGGATGTCGCCAAGCCGGTCGATCGACAGACGCGCTTGATGGAAATCCTGCCAGAGCTGCGCGAGCCGCAGCACGGGCATGCTCACGCGAGCGGCCAGCATGTTGAACGCGACAAGCTCACCCACGCTCATCTCGCCATCGATCACAAGCTTGGCGCCGAAGTAGAGTATTGCGGCGATGACCAGCTTGTTGATGGCCTGGACCGCCTGACTCGCTGAATTGTTCAAGCTGAGGACGCGAAAGCTTGCTGATACGTAAGCGGCGAGTTGCTCCTCCCAGCGGCGCTGCATCTGAGGTTCCACCGCCATGGCTTTAAGCGTTTCCACGCCGGTTACGCTCTCCACGAGGAAAGCCTGATTCTCCGCGCCGCGGTTGAATTTCTCGTCCAGGCGCCGGCGAAACAACGGCGCTGCACCAGCGGAAATACCGATATAGAACGGGAACGACGCCAAAACGACGAATGTCAACGAAATCGAATAATAGAACATCACTGCGAGAAAAACGAAGGTGAACAGGAAGTCTATCACGAGGGTCAGCGCCGAACTCGTCAGGAATTGGCGGATGTTCTCCAGCTCGCGCACGCGCGCGACTGAATCACCGACGCGTCTGGCCTGGAAATATGCGATCGGCAATGCCATCAGGTGCCGGAACAACCGGGCGCCGAGTTCGACGTCGATGCGGTTGGTCGTGTGCGCGAACACATAGACCCGAAGCGTGCCCAGAACGGCCTCGAAGATCGTCAACGAGACAAGACCGATGATCAGAACGTCGAGCGTGCTCATGCTCTGATGCACGAGTACCTTGTCGATGACGACCTGGAAGAAGAGGGGAGAGATGACGCCGAAAAGCTGAAGGAAGAACGAGGCGACGAGCACCTCGCCCAGAAGGCGACGGTACTTGTGAATTGCGCCGAGGAACCAGCTGATGTCGAAGCGTCGCGACAGGTCCGTTAACGACGCGCGCCGCGCCATCAGGATGATGTCGCCATCCCAGATGGCTTCGAGGTCGGCTTGCGTCATGGTTTCGGGCTGCGGAACCATTGGCCACTGGACCAGGAGCTTCTCGTCGGCGATTTTGCCGAGGATCAGGAATCCACCGTTTCGCAGAACCGCAATGCCCGGAAGCGGGGTGACGGAGAGCCGGCTCCAACTGGTCTTCTGTATCCGGGACTTGAGGCCGAAATCCTTGGCGCACCGCAACATGCTGGCGATGTCGACTCGCGTGACGCCAAGCTGGTGCCGAATTTGTGCTGGATCGGCCGCGACGCCGTGACACCGCAACAAGGTGACCAAGGCCATCAGTCCGGACTCGTCGTCTGCGTCGAAGTCTGCGGCGAAATCCGGCTCCGCGGCTTCGACGACAGTCTCGCTTCGGTCGAAGCGGTGCATCCGTTGACCCAGTCCGCGCAAGCGGTCGGCGAAGGCATGGCGAACCTGCGCTGCGAAGCTGCGTCCTCGTGTCGATATAACGCCAAGGACGAGCATCGCCAGGCTGCGCGCGCGGATAGCCGCATTGACCAGGGCATAACGAATACGCTGCATAAAGCTGATCGACCCGGCAAACACGACGCGGCCGTCCCAGATCGCTTCGAATTCCTCGCGCGTAATAAGCCTGGTATGCCCCGAGTTCGGATACCCCGACAATGGATGCATAACCAGCGCACCGTTGTCGTCTGCGCGTCCAAGAAGCAGAAATCCTCCGTCGCGCAACGACGCAATTCCGGGCAGCCGCATGCTGACCAGTTGCGTCCAATCCGTCCTGCGCGCGCCCATCGCGATCCCAAGCTGGGCGGCGCAACGGAGCATCGCCCGGATGCCTATCGTTGCCGTCGTTCCGCAGCGTTCGCGGATCTGGTCGATCGCGGCATTTACTCCTTGAAGACGCAGAAATAGCCAAAGGGCGAGAAGCCCGGCGTCCTCCGTCGCAGCGGTCTCATTGTGCGTCGCCATTCTAGCTCAGCTCTCAACAATGACATGGGGATTTCAAATGCCGCATGAATCGATGGCGCGCCCGGACACGAAATCCGTTCAGGGACGGAGCAGGGTGCCCGGGCGCGCCGGCTGGTTTAATGGCGAGGTCGGGTCAGGAACGACTCGTTCAGCCAGGCGGAGGCCTGTGAGAAGGCTGTCGCAATCTGACCGTGATCGATCTGCCCCGAGAATCCGCCGCCGGCCAGATACTGGTTCAGCAGAGCGAAGCTGTGATTTGCATGAGAATGCGAAGTCACAGGCGATGTAGCCGGAGGAGACGTCCCCGCGGATGAGGCCGGGGGATCGGTCACGGTGATGGTTTGTGCGGCCGATCTCGCGATGGCGCCCGTTGTAGGATCTTTTCCGGTTGCCGTTGCCGTGAGCGTCGCAACCGGGGCGCCGGAGCCTTTATAATCGGAATGCAGCGTCAATCCGCCATCGACCTGTGCGGCGGTCAAGGTGATATTGTCCCCCTTGAATGTATGGCCGTCGAGATTCGATGTTATCGTCTCGTATCGCGGCAGCCCCTTGATATTTACGGTCACGGTATCGTCCGGATCGGATGTCTTGACGCTGAGTCCCAGATCGACCGCGCCGCGAGCGTTCACCGACAGCGAGTGGTCCGCCACCGATAGAACAGGCGTGGAGACCGAAGGCTTGGTCGTTGGCGGCGTTGTCGTTGGCGGTGTCGTCACTCCGCCCGTTCCCTCTTCCGATGTGCTTACCGGCGACGGATCGACCTGAAGGCCGGAGAAGGTTTTCACCGCGCCAGAGAGGTTTGCGGAGAGGCCGTCCGCATCCTTGATGCTCGCACCGCTCGGAAGATTGACCTTTGTGATGGCGAGCGCGGAGGTGCTGGTGTTGGTGGCCGCCACGGTGGTTTGGAACGTGAGCGCGTTTGTTCCGGAGCCACCGACATAGGTGGCGGTGCCGCCGTCGTTGAGCGTCAGCGTGGGCTTGCCGGTCACTGTCACGGCTTCGCTGAAGCCGAGCGTCAGCGTGATCTTGTCGCCGACATGCTCAACACCGTTTCCAGGCGACGCCGTTGCCTGGGTCACCGTGGGCTGGGTTGCCGGCGGCGTGGTCACCGGAGGCGTGGTGACCGGCGTGGTTGTTTCGGGTGGCGAGGTCGATGCTGACGGGCTGACGTTGGCGCCCGTAACGGTGTTACCGCTGCCCGGTTTTTGATAGAGCTGGATTGAGTCGATCTGCATCTGCATCGACGACGGAGTCGAGTCGTTCAGGACCGTATGCCAGCCTGACGTGTTGGAATTAGCGACCTGATTGTCCAGAATCAGTTCCATCGGCTCGGTCGGAATCGGCACCTCGGCGCTGGTGACTTGCGCTATCTGCTTCCCGTCAAGATACCAGGTGATCGACTTGCCGGGTTCCCAGTCGATGGCATAGGTATGAAAGCCGGCTGTGAGATCGACGCCGGTGTCGACGACTTTGCCGAAAGTACCGTTCGGCGTGTGAAGATTGGCTGAGAATGCCTGATTTGCCGGTCCCTTGCCGGTGTACCCGCCTTCCTGGACATCGATCTCAAAATTGTCGCGGCTGTTGCCCGCGCCTTTACCCGGTAACAGCCAGATGCCCGGCCAGGCGCCGTCGCCGCTCGGCGCTTTCATGCTGACCTGAAGGTAGCCGCCCGTGAATTCGAAGTTGCCGTAGCTGCTGACAGCGCCGGATGTGATCGGGAAGGTCTGCGTCGTGCCCCGGTTATTGCCGGTTATGGGCGACTTGATCGCCGTGATGTTCAACGCGCCGTTGCTTACGGTTACCTGGCTCGGCATATTGTAGTCGGCGTCGTACTGCCCCCCCGGGCCGCTGCCGCCAGATCCGTTGCTATTCCAAGGTGCACCATTGGCGGCATTGCTCGTAATGTAATTGTGCCAGATGCTGTTGAGCGTCGTCCCGGAGAAGTCTTCCTGAAAAACCAAGTCGCTTGAGTCGTAGCCTGCAGGCGTAGATAGAGCCATCCCACTATCCCCATCGGTCTTTGAGCCCCCAATCCGCGACTGCTGTGGCCAGAAATGATGGCGACAAAATAATCGAGGAGAGTGGAAAATAAGGCGTCGATGCGGTCGGCTTCCGCGGGTGCAACGATCCGCTCCGGGCGAACCCGAAGCCGCCCGACGATTTCGTCTTAATTGAGAGAAGCTTGCGGTCCGGTCTTGTCGTTGCGGAGGAGGCTCGTGTGCCTGCCCTCGGAATCCGCTGCTTGATTTTTCGTCTTCAACTTTGATGTCAGCGGACTGAGCATCCAATCAAAAAGATAAGGCTGTGGATACCGGTTTGCGTGAGGAAAACGCGTCAAATCAAAACTTTAGAGCCCGCTCCTGGTTTTATCAGAAACGAAAAACGCGATGGAGGCCGATTCAACGAAGTTGGATCAGCCTTCAGGTATTCTGGTCCGGCACCGGATCGCTGGCAGTATGCAACGGCCTCAACCATTGACCGGTCGATTCCGCGTTTTCACTAACGCGCTGTTTTCAGGGGTGTGACGAGATACTCCAAAAGGGGTGCCCACAAAGGGGATTTGTGCTTCCGGTCCCGATACGTCAGCATGGCGAGCATAGAACGCCGCGCCTTACCCTTGCACCGCTTCGGGGCGGGTAAAGGCCACCGTAGAAAAATCGCCATAGCCAAAGAGGCGACGTGTCATGGGCGCCCAACGCGATTTCTTCCGAACCTGCCTTTCATCAATTTCATTATTGAAGGCGCCAAGAAGCATGTCCCCGTTAAATGCGTCTTCCCGCGGAAAAATAGTGAAGCCGGTTCTGCTCACGATCGGGTTGTACGGGCTTGGCTTCGTGCTGATGGACAGACCACTGCTGGACGGGGTTCTCATCGAGAGCAATAGGCTGCTCGGTAATATCTCAGGCGGCGTGGTGCAGAAAGTTCTTGCCGCCAGTCCGACCCCGCACGATCAGCCGCAGGAAGTGTTGGCTGGGTATGCCCCGCCCACCGTGGCGTCATCTGATAACCTGGTTCGTGTTGCAACCGATGCCGTCGCTGTCCAGCCCAGCCCCGAACCGGCCGGGCTGTCGTTCGGCGTCGGCGACAAGCTCAAGATCGCCTTCTACGAGCGGCTGAACGTCGAGGAGGACAGATGGGGTCGCCCCGCCTCTGCCTTGCGTGGCATCCAGGAGCGTCCGGAATTGAGCGGAGAATACACTGTCCAGGAGGACGGCACGGTTTCAATACCTTTACTCGGTTCAATTCCGGTCGCGGCTCGGTCGGCGCAGCAGGTGCATGCCGCCATGGACGCGGCTTTCGAGAAACTTCTGGGTCGCAAGGGGATGGTCAACATCGCGTTGGTGGAACGCGCGCCGATCTACGTTCTGGGGCCTGTGAAAAATCCGGGCTCTTTCAAATACGTGCCCGGCGCGACAGTGTTGCACGCCATCGCGATGGCCGGCGGCCTCGATCGCGGTGCGAACGATCCGTGGTCGAAGGTCGAAACCGTACGGGAAATCCAGAGGCGCAGCGGGGCCGCAGATTCGGTGGTGAAGCTCATGGCACGCGAGGCGGTTCTGAAGGCCGAACGCGACGGGACGGCGCCCAAGGTTCCGCTTCGGCTGATGGAGCTGGTCGGCGCGACTGCGGCGACACGCCTCGTCAATGAGCAAAGCAACGATCGCAAGGCCATCGTTCGGGCGCGTAAAGACCGCAGACGGGCGATCAAAAATGCTGTTGAGTCTGCCAAGCAGGATCTTCTTGAGTATGGCCACACGACATCGCTCGACAAACTCGTCAAGACGCGTCAGGACCGCGTCGACAACATGCGTGCGCTGATGGACCGCGGTGTTGCCACCAAGTCCCAGTTGAGCCAGGTCGAGGCCGAATTGGCCGATGCCGAGCAGCGTCGGCAGGATGCCATCAACCAATACGGGATGGCCAAGCAGCGGCTGGCCGCCCTCGAAGCGGAAGGGCTCAAGGTTCAGGCCGATCTTGAGAACGACGTCGCGGTTGAGATCGACGCGATCGACCGTCAGATCGCGGACAACGAGCGGGAGCTCAGCAGCAGCGAAGGAGTTCTGAAGAATTTGTCCGCGACAAGCGTTGCCTTCACGTCCTCGGAGGAGGCGAGCGGCGCCAGTTTTCAAATCGTGCGGCGGACGCCGAACGGGCCGGTCAACATCTCGGCCGATGGTATGACGCTGTTGCAGCCGGGCGATCTTGTCAATATCATTGTGGGAACAGGTGAGACAACCGGGCTGCCGGCGACGACGTTGGTTCCGTCAACGCCGGTCATGATCCCGCGCAAGAGACCACCGTCGGCCGGATCCAGTGCCAGCAATCAGAATGTCCGCGCCGTCGCGCAGGAGTAATGGCGAAGGGCGCCCCCCCCAAAAGACGATGCCGTCTCGGTTTATGGTTCAGGTTTTATGGGTTCGCAGCGTTAGAGCGTTTTCAAGCGAAGTGGCTTACCCGTTCGCGTAAAGAAAACGCATCAAATCAAAATCATAGAGCCCCGCTTGATTCCATCATAAGCGGGAAAGGCTCCAGGTGGCGCCTTAAGCGCTGCCTGAGCGCATCCATCGCAGCACATCTATCGCAGCACTTGGTAAGACGCTCCGCAAAATCGAAGATCTGATCGAGCGCTGCGTAGTTACCCACGCCGGGGCCATGCCGGTAGGCATGCGTTTTCGCCGTTCTGGAAGTTTCGTTTGAAGAGGCGGCGGGCTCCGTGGAGGCAAAGGCAACGCACGGAGGCCTTGCCGACAGATTTCACGTTTCAGGAATTGAGAGGTCGGGTTGCGACGATCAGAGTTGAAACGCCGAATTTTCGCAAGGGTGTCTTTTCGATCTGCGGCATGAGCCGTCGGTAGGCCGATATCACGCTCGCCGGTAGCCATTGGTAAAGTTCGAACACCGGCAACACATAGTCGACCTTTTGTATCTCGAAACCAGCCGCGGCCACGATGTTGCGCAGCTCATGGGGCCAGTAGTTCCGCGCGGCCATGGTGCGCGCGGTCCAAGAACTGGGCAGCCAGGGAAGGAGTGGGATCGGAAAGCCGAAATCACGGCCAAGAAGCCGCATGCCGTGCCCCTCGAACGGAAACCAGCGGTTCGGACTCATCACGACAAGATGGCCGCCGGGCCGCAGCACCCGCCGAATTTCATGCAACGTGGCTGCCTCATCGGCGACGTGTTCGAGAACCTCGTTCAACAGCGCCGCGTCGATGGACGAATCCGGCAGTGGAAAGTTATCTGTGCAGCAGTGATATTCGACAGCATCCCCCAGTCGAGTAATCTTTTCGTCGTTTGTCTGTTTGCGTGCGTTCGCCTCATCGATTCTTGATTGTTCGGGGTCGACACCAATGACTTTCTTCGCACCCCAGGCGACCAGGGCCTCGGTATAGCCGCCGTTCGCGCAGCCACAGTCGAGCCAGACGCCGTGCAGAAGTCCTAGGTCTTTCAATTTCCCGAGCCTGTAGGCGACATTGCTGCCGATCGCGGTTGAACTGCCGGGATGCGGGTAACGCGGCGCGGTACGCGCGCGCGACAGAGAAAGCTCGTTCGTCGTCATATGCCGGTTTCTCCCTTTGCGATGCTGGTCGAGCCAGATGATGATGTCTCCAGGCGCTCCAATTGCGGTCGATGATCTTTTGTCATGACGGGAGCTCCCCTAAATCCGGAGCGGCGGCGAGGCAACGAGTTCAGGAGAAGGGTTTGCGGAGATACCCAAGCTCGACGCAAAGGCCCAGAGGAGGCCCGCGAAAATCCCCTCGATGCTGACGGCGATTGTCCAGCCGACGACCAGGCCCTCAAGTCCGCCGAGTTTCGCTCCCGCGACCACGAGGCCCACCTCCAGCAACCCGCCGAGCGCGAACGGAAGGGACGCCCTGCGCATTGCATCACTCAATCGCGCCAGTGCGCAGGCATGGAATTTGAGTGTCGATCCCAGCAGACTGAAACCGAGGAGGCGCAGACTTGATCCCGCGATGTCCCGGTAGGCTGGATTGAAGATCTCCAGGATATTTTCCGAATAGACAAAGACGAAAACGGCACAAGCCAGCGAGAACAGCAACGACGCCGTGAGCGACACAAGGAAATGGCGCCGGGAGCTGTTTGGGCCTGCCCGGACGACGGGGAATAGAACCGTGGTCAGAACCGCGGGGATCACCGCGGCGGTAGAGACCAGCAGCCAAAGCGCTGAGAACGCCGCGGTCGCGGCCGGCGACAGGAGCACCAGCACGAGATAGGGCACGATGACGCTGGGGGCTTGCGACGTGACATCGAGCGCGTAGTGGCCAAATACTTTAAGTCGGAGCGTGTGAAGCAGGCGAAAGTCGGGAATTCCGACGAGACGCCGCGCGCCGCCTCTGGTCAGGAGGTCAAGCCCGATCCAAGATGCCAGCAGACCGGCTACCCAGGTCAGGATGATCGCAGTGCTGGAGGTCTGGCTGACGACGGCGGCGATGACGATCAGCATCAGCTTGAACACGGAGAAGAGCACCTGCTGGATCATTTTGCCGGCACTGTTCAGGCTGCCGACGAATGCCTGACTGACGACTACGGTGAAGGCGGTCAGAGCGCAGCCAAGCACGAACGCAACGCCTGCAGGCCATCCGTCGATCAGGTTGGCGGATCCGACGAGATGAGCCCCGGGAATGAAGGCCAGGGCCAGGACGACCGCCAGCGCGACTCCGATCGATGCCGCCGCGCCGACAAGGGCGGGCGCCTGCTTCGGATGGCGGACGATTTCGCCAATCAGCAGGGTGCCGAGCCCAGCGTCCCCGAGCAGGGCCACGAGACTGACGATAGACAGCAGGGCGGATGCGTTGCCGATCGCTGCCGGCGGAAATAGCCGGGCTGCCAGCCACCAATAGACAAAGCCGAGGCCAGCCGTTGCGACAGTACCGATCGCTAGGGCGCCCGAATTTATGACGAGCGTGGCGTTGTCCTGAAGCGCTCCGCGCACGCGCATCAAAGCCGCGGCGGCGATCATCCGCACGGTGGCCCTCCCGAGGTCTGGTGAACCGCCACCGGAGCTCGACGAGCCGCCGGGTGCAGAACGTTGCGGTAGACCTGCTCGATCCGGGTCACGACGGCGCTGGCCTTGAGACGCTCCACCCTGGCGAGGCTCGCCGCTCCCAGGCGTGTCAGCAGGGCGCGGTCATCGAGAAGCTGTTGCATCGCCTGGCGTAAAGCCAGCGTATCGCCGGCGGGTACGAGAAGACCTGTTTCGCCGCTGTCGACCAGGTCGGGCATGCCGCCAATATCGGTCGCGACAACAGCCTTGCCGCACGCCATCGCTTCCATGATGACCGTTGCGCAGGCTTCCGGCCCAACCGATGGTAAAACGCCGAACAACGAGCGCCGCCATGCGTGCATGATGGCGGAATGCGGCCACGTGCCGAGCGCATGGACGTTCGGGGGAAATTCGGCCGGCGTGTCGGGAGCTCTCCGCCCGAGGAGAATGAGAGGCGGTGCCCGCTTCAAGCCCGCATAAGCGTTCAGCAGAACGTCGATGCCTTTGAGGCGCATCATGTCGCCCACGAATAGAATGAAGCCTTCCGCAGGCAGTTGCGCGAGCAGAGGATCTTCCGGACCGGGCACGCCGACATCGTCGGGCACGAAGTTGGGGATGACCTCGTAAGGAATACGGCTCCCTGTGAGTCCTGTGTTGCGCGCGACCGCGTGGCTCACCGGGATGAAGCGGTCCACCATGCGCCGGGCTGCAAAGCTTGTCCCCATGTTGCCCAATGTGGTCACTGCCGCCTTCAAGGTGCCATAATGGCGCGCGGCGCAGGACAGGCACTTCGTCAGTGCCGGATCGCTGCACAGATGCGTGTCCTGGTGCATGAAGTTCTTCTTGGCGCAGACGAGGCCGTAATCGTGCAGCGTAACCACCAGCGGCGCGCCGCCGAGCGGCTTCACCGGAAGGAAGGAGGCGTAGATCCAATTGTGGGCATGGACAATGTCCGGCCTCTCTCGCACGACCAGCCGCTTCAAGGCTAACACCAGCTCGGGATCCGGGAATGGCGGAGCATGCCGCCGTTCGGAATCGGCATGAAGGTGGGACAGGCGCTGGAGCGTGCCGCGCAGGCGATGGACGCGCACCGCGCCATCCAATTCGATGTCCGGCGATCCGGGATGCATCGTGGTTCCGACGATCACGTCGTGTCCTCGTTGCGCCAGCGCGGCGCCGAGATTGCGAACGTGCCGCTCCTCACCTCCGATCACCGGAGGATAAAATTGAGAGAGCAGCAGGACGCGCATGAACCGATCTCCTTCAGCCTTTAACGCCAGGCACCAGCGCCGAGACGCTGCGATAGAGGCGGTTGTCTTTCGGCCGGTACAGTTTGGCTTCGGCTTTCTGGGTGGTAGCCAGGATGGGCACCGGAATATCCCGGGTCCAGGTGTCGCCTGGCGCGAGTACGAGCGAACGGAAGACAGCCAGCGGTTGCCCGTTGAGCGTGATTTCGAGATCGAACTGCTGGGTTTGAGCCTCGGCGCTGCGAACCCCGACCGAGAGTCGGGCTGGACCGGCATTGGCAGGCGGCAACATCCAGAGTTCGACGTATTTGAATTGCTGCTGGCTCGATTCGTCGCGGACGGCCAATGCATATGCTCCGGTCGTGACCAGCACCGCCAGAGCGAACGCAACCCCGTGCCATGGCCGAAGCCCCGCTTGTTGCGGCCATGACGGCAGATCGGCAATTTCGCGACGCTTCGCAGTTATCAACGACGCGCCGACCGTGACGGTCCAGAACCAGATCGCCCAGCCGAACGGGGTCAGGAAGCCCATGATGTTCAGGGCAAACCCGCCCGCGATTCCGGCGGCGAGACTTGTTCCGACGGCGTAGGCCAGGCGCTCGGCGAGCGACGTGGTTTTCACCCCGATGGCTCGCAGCAGCACATAGCCCGGAATGAAGAGCACCATGGGCACGCCTAGAATGGTGCGCCCCAGCACGCTGTCGGAAACCGTCACGGCCGCTACCAGCGCGGTCGCCCATACGCAGGCTGCCGAAAGGTCCCGATGGCTAGAAGCGTCCATGCAAACCCCTCACGTCGTAGATGACGATGTAGCCGTTGTCGTAAATGCGGGTGATGCCCTTGATGTTGTTGAATTTGAGCAGCGCGGCGGCGGACAGTGGCGTCGTGGGTTTTTGCTCCCACGGCTCGAAGTAGAAGCCGAGCACCGGGAGGTTCGTCGACAGCCGTAAATCCACCAGCAGGAATTCGATGTCGCCCTTCGCCAACGCCCAGTATTCGTCGGAGTCCAGTTTCGGCGCCCTGAACACGCGCCCGGCATCGACTCCTTGGGACACGGCGAGTCTCACGTCCTGCCGCCCGTAGCCCGCGAGCAGCAGACGGTTGATGCGGTCGGAGACGAAGCGATTGCCGGGGCCGAGCCAGGTCTTGGTCCAGCGCGCCGTTTCGATTCCCATGGGTTCGATGGACTGATCGTCGGCACCCACCTTGTAGCGGCCCTGGATGGGATTGAGCGTTGCACTTGTGATGCCGCCCAGAACGATGATCACAAGGGCAAGTGGCGGCGCGCTGCGGCGCCACCCATGCGACGGGCGACGACGCTGCCAGTAGTGGAGGATGCTCACGGCGACCACCAACCCGACGCCGAAGAATGCCAGCGTCCCCATGCGGTTGCCGACTTCCCAGCCGCCGCCGCTCAATCGGAAGGCGACCGAGACCGGGAATCCGAAGGCCAGGATGGTGAGGAATACAAGGCGGCTGTCTTGCCAACGCCGTCCGAGAATTTCCCTGATCGCAAGCCAGCCGGTCCGCCTCTCGCGCGGCGTCGCCAGGGCCAGCGACCGGAAGAATCCCGTCGCGAGCCCTGCGGCCGTCAGCAGGATCGCAAGCATGGTGATCAAACGCACGCCGAACGGCTGGTGCGGCACCGACGCAGTCTCGGTCACCCGATGCGTGGACAGCAAGCCATGGAGTATTCCAAGGACGTTTTTGACGCCGCCTTCGACGATCGGGCCGAGATAGTTGGCGATATGGGCACCACTAACCTCCATCCACAGGATCGGCAGGGCGACGGCAACGGTCGCAATGAAGACGGCGAACTTTGCCTCGGTCCGCGTCCATCCGTCCCGATGCATGATCTCGAGGAGCGCCACTGCTCCGAGATAGATGGCGGCATAGGCGGCCGAGAGGTGATGGGTCACCGCAAGCGCCGCCAGCAGCAAGACAATCAACCCGACGGCCTTCAATCTTGGCGGCCCTGCGAGAGTCCTGGAAGAGGCTTCGACCGCAAAGATCAGCGCACAGAGGACAATGCCGAGGCTCTCGTAGGAAAACATTGCCTCGAACAGGACGAAGGTCGAGCACCCCATGTAGACCAGACTGGCGATGGCTGCGAGGCGCGCCGATCCGGTGAGCTTTTCGTAAAACAGAAAGAGGGCCGCGACGAACGTTCCTCTCAGAACAGCCAGCAGCAACGTGCCGGCGGCAAAAATCGACAGTCCGGTCAGGTTGACGATCGCCGTCGTCAGGATTTCCAGAGCGGGATATGACGGTCCGATCTCGAGAAGCGGGTTGGAAAGGAACAAACGGCGCGCCGTCAGGAGATCGTCCGCCGCGATCCAGTGCAGGAACTCGTCATGGCCGACAAAGCTCGTCGGCGAATGCAGGATCTTGGAAAAGAACAGCGCTTCGACGAGCAGGAACAGAAGGAAGAACCGCTCGCCCCTGGCTACCCGCGGCCCAGCGATGCGCAGGCTGATCGGGATAACGAGGATGCCGACGCCGGACCAGAACAGCAGCAACGCCATCGTCCCGTCGCCGCGGCGCCCCGCCCCGTGTCCCTCCGCGATCAGGAGCAAGGCGGTAGCCGCCGTCAGACACAGGATGGCGATCAATCCGAAGTTTGCAGGCGGCGGCCGTGCATCGACGCCGTCCCCGTGAAGATCGGGGCCGATCACGGTGGAGACAAGCCGCACCCAGGTTTGAAAAGGCTTGGCGCCGTCGCCTGCGGTGAAATGGACCGGCATCAGCGGCATTGGGCGCCCGCCTCGGGAAGCCGCCGCGGAATGCCATGCGGCTCGGCTCGGCTCATAAGCCGACCGTTGAAGACATCTTCGTAAACGTCGCTCAGCGCTTGCGCGCAGTCATCCCAGTTCGGCAGCGCCAAATTCGGGATCTGGCGCCGGGCCTCCAGTTCATCGGCCATCGCGGCCGCGATGTCTTCGGGGTTGGCGTCGAGCGGAATCGCGCGGCAGAGACCTTTGTCGGCCAACTCTCCCAATCCGGACGTATCGCTGACGAGCACCGGCCGGCGGAGCGAGAGAGCTTCCATCACGGCGACCGGGTGGGCTTCGTAATCGCTGAACAGCACGAACAGTCCGGCGCTCGCCAGAAGGTCCGCCAGTTTCTGCCGCTCGGATCCGGGGATGGCTGCGATGGTGACGCGGTTCTCGAGTCCGAGTGAGTCGACAAGGCTGCGCAGCACTCTCTCGTAAGGGCCCGCTCCCGCGATATGCAGCCGCGCGTCAGGCACCCGGCGGATCAGATCCGGCATTGCCGCTATCGCCCGGTGATGGCCCTTGTAACGCTCCAGCCTGCCGCTCGAAACAATCAGGTTGGGTTCGACCGTGACATTCGAACTCGGAGCGGGCATGGCGGCGCCGTTCGGGATGACGGCGAAGCTCCTGCGGGGCACGCCCATCCTGGCGCTGAAGAAATCGGCTTCGAATTCGGAAACGCCGATCAGTCGCGCGGCTCTGGATATCATGGGACGTAGCAGCGCATGCTGGGTGCTGCGCACGGCGTTCCGCAGCCGCGAGGAATGTCCGCCGCTGTGAAAAGTCAGGACGAACGGAAGATCGCGGTGGAGCGTCGCCAGCAGCCCGATCGGCGTCACGAAAGTGCCATAGCCCTGAAA
Source organism: Nitrobacter sp. (assembly GCF_047149785.1). Taxonomy (GTDB): domain Bacteria; phylum Pseudomonadota; class Alphaproteobacteria; order Rhizobiales; family Xanthobacteraceae; genus Nitrobacter. The sequence goes on from NZ_BAAGBE010000001.1 coordinate 146,584, forward strand.
ATGAACGAGATCCCAGGAGCCGCGATTGATCGCCGCAAAAATTCCCGGCGCCACGTAGAAGTCGCGATGCTTTGGCCATGCCGGCACGCGTTGCACGTTCATGCCCCGCACCGTCTCTTGAATCGGCCATTGGCCCGAAGGATCGGTGGTGAGCACATCAACCGTGTGGCCGCGCGCCACCAGGCGGGGACCTACCTCCTGGATGTGGGTTTCGATGCCGCCCACGAAGGGATGACACCGAGCGGCAACCATCAGGATGCGCATTGGCTCGTTCCATCCCCTCCCGGTCTCGATCGCCATCGCCGGCGCGACCAGCTTCCGCGCGATTGCGGAGCCGCGTCTACGGATATCCGTGTGAAACCAGCGAAACGGGCGAAAAAATCCTTTCGCGAAGGATCGTCTTGAAAACGCGCCAGCCGTCAGGAAGCGCGCGCAGATTGCTGAGGCCGCTGATGCGGGGGGCTTCGAAGCTCGCCACCTCGACGATCTTCAGCCGGTTCTTCAGAGCCCGCACGTTGATCAGCGTTTCGATCTCGAACCCGTCGCAGTCACAGTGAAGGGTCGCGACGTGCTTGGTCCAGAACGCGACATAGCCGTAGCAGAGATCGGAGAACGATCCTCCATAGAGCAGCCGCACCGCCCAAGTCAGCCCCCAATTGCCGAGCATTCGAAACAGCGACATGTCGTCGGTCCCCGCGCCCTGGAGAAAGCGCGAGCCCTTGACCATATCCGCGCCGGCCATGAGAACGCCGACGAAGACGATTGCCTCTTCCGGTTCCATCGATCCGTCGGCATCCAGCATCACGATGATGTCGCCCGTTACCGCATTGAAACCGGCCTGCAGGGCGGCGCCCTTGCCGCGCCTCGGCTCCATGACGATCTTCACATCGCTGCGCAGGCTGCGGGCGACCGCGACCGTGTCGTCGGTCGAGCGGCCATCGATGATGATGACCTCGTGAGCCCAGTCCGGAATGCGCGGTAGAAGCCAGGGCAGATTCTTGGCCTCGTTGAGCGTCGGCACGACGAAGCTGACCTTGGGCAGAGCCAGCGACCGCTCGGGCGGGAGCTTGATCGGCATTTGAACAGGCGTCGGCATGGCGCCGGCTTGGGCAAGAATACGCGGGACGGGAGCGTTCATGACAGCACCGTGCTTTCAACAGTTTTAAGTTTGGTCGTTGGTCGGATGCGGGGCGGGACTGCCGAGAGGTAGTGAGCGAGATGTCGGGCCGGGTGCGAGGCGCCGTACACGAACCGGCACACCGGACCGAAGCTGTTCGCAGCGACGGGGCCGATGAAATGCAGGCCGGGCACGGAGCTTTCATAGTGCGCCGACAGCAGAGGCGCTCGCTCGACGCGGCAGATCCGATTCAGCAGGCTTTCGTTCAGGAAAGCGAGCCGGGTGATGTCGATCTTGTATCCGGTCGCGAAGATGACGTGATCGGCCAGCAACGGCTGCCGTGAATTGCCGTCGTCCGCCACGAGGTCGAGCGCAACCTTGCCGTTGCGTGTCTCGAATCCCTGGATGGCTCGACCGAGCAACAGTGGTATTTTACCGACCACTCGGTCCTTCATGAACGCGCTGCTCGAAGGGCCGTGTATCTTGGAGTTTGCGAGGCGAACCCGCAGATCCTGGTTCAGGAGGCGGATCAATTGCGGATACTTGGCGCAGGCGGCCGTTGTCCAGCCATTGCCGATGCCGCTCATCGGGGCAGCGATACGTTCGAACAAGGCGCGCGGGCGAGGTCGGCAGGCGAAGTTCAGATACGACGCTCGCGTCACAAGCGAAACCGGGACGCCCTGCTCATGGAGCAGCGCCGCCAGATCGGTCGCGGACGATCCGGCGCCGACGACAATCACCTTTTTGCCCCGAAGCGATTCGATCGGGCCGTATTCGCCGCTATGCGAGCAAAGATCGGCGGGAAGATGCTCGGCCTCAGGCGGCAGGTGCTTGAAGGGATATAAACCGACCGCCACCACCACGCGGCGTGCATCGACTGTTTCGCCGTCGGCGAAACTCGCACGAAAGCCCGCCGGACCGGGCTCCAGCGCGGTCAACGTCTTGCGCTCCACGTTTGGCGCGTAACGCGCCTGGAAGGCCTCGCCGTATTCGACGAACCGGCTGAGAGGCAGCGGCATCAGTTCGTCGTGGTAGGGCAGGGCGCGTTCGGTGCAGTAGGTCCTGGCCGTGAACTCCAACCTCGGATCGGACAGGCTGGACGCCCAGGGATAGGATTTGAGCAGCATGCCGCTCGGCATGTTGCTCTTCCAGGGACCCATCGATTCCCCGAAAATCCGATGCTCGACGCCGCGCGATCTGAGATGCGCCGTCAGCGACAAGCCATAAGGTCCGGCTCCAATGACCGCTACATCGACGGAGCTGCCTAGTCTTGCCATACCGAAACTCCCGCAACCTCGCGTCGAAGCATCTCGGATGCTGCGCCGCATTGGAAGCGCGATAGGTGATTAGCTCCTTTGGGTTAGCTGTCCGTCCGACTCATCTTGGTTCCGCGCAGCAGGTCGGTTCCGCGCAGGGTGGCGCACACGCAGGATGCGCGGTGCCGATCTTGAAATTCGGGCGAACTGAGACGTCTTTAAGTCCGGAAGGATTCCAAGAGAGGTAACCCTTATAGGAGCTTCACTTTCGGTCGCTTACAACCGAAGCTCTCGATTGAAGCGCCGGCATTACCTGCGCGAGAAAGTTTCACGTCTCAGGCCATGAGAGGCGGTTAGCAGCTTGGCGTTGATTTTACCGGGGATCTGATCGTGTCATCCACATCTGCGGTCGACGCCGCGGTCCTTCACTTGCGGCCCACATTATCTCATGCATCGGGGGACGACCCGACCACACGTCACGATCGTGTCATCGACGTCAGCGTGGAGAGCCTGCGGGATCTTGCGGGAGTCGAGTCTTCATGGAAGGACCTCGAGTCGCGAGCCGATCACTCATTCTATTTGTCCTGGCTCTGGATCGGAACCTGGCTGAGGCATCTTCCGAAGGGGGTGAACCCGCATGTGGTCATCGCGCGGGCATCCGGCGCGATTGTTGGCTTGGCGATCGTCTGCCCGCGCAAGATATGGCACCTCGGGCCGCGCGAGCGGACTCGTTGGCTGCTGAATGAGACCGGAGATGCGAGCTTCGATCGGCTCTTTATCGAACATAATGGCGTTCTCGCGGACCGATCTTCGGCGGATCGTATCACGACGATCTGTCTTGAGGTCTTGACGCGCCGCTTGCGGTTCTCCGACGAACTGGTGCTGTCGGGCATTGGTCTGGAGGTCGAGACCATTGCCCGTCGCGCTGCCGCCGGACTTGCTATGGACGTCCGCGTAGCGGATAGCGCGCCGTGGATCGATTTTGCAGAAGTCCGCCGGAAGGGTGGGAACTATCGCGCCGCCCTGGGCCGCAACACGCGACAAGCCGTGAGCCGCGCCATGCGGCTTTACGTGGAGCGCGGGCCCATTAAGTACCTGACCATGGAAACGACGTCGGAGGCTCTCGCCGCGTTCGATGAACTCATTGACTTTCATTGGTCGCGATGGGGCCGCAAGGGGCCCTTCGCCAATCCGGGCTTTCGTCTGTTCCATGAGAATCTTATCGCGCAGGGAACTCCGATCGGTGCGGTACGAATCTCGCGGACCCTGGTCGGCGATCGGACGATCGGAATCCTGTATAATTTCGTGCATCGGGGCCATGTGTTCAATTACCAAAGCGGCTTTTTCTACGAAGACGACGGGCGGCTCAAACCCGGGCTCGTCAGTCACGTACTGGCTATCGAGGACAGCCTTCTGCGAGGCGAAGGTAGCTACGATTTCGGCGCGGGTCCTGCCGGGCATAAGTCTCGTCTCGCTAACGCGCAGCGTGCCATGACGTGGATCGCTGTCGGGAAAGACAGTCCGGAGCGTCGCATCGAGGCAAAGATTCGGCGAGCGCGGCAAAAGCTCCGAGCCATGGTGGCTGGCTGAGAGGACGGCCGGCCGTGCGCTCTTTGATAATTCCAGCTTGCGGCGGCTCGCCCACGCGATGAATGCTGGAGCCGAACCACGGGCGCATTCTGGCCAGAGCCGTAAGGAAATGCTCTCGATTAACAACTTGCGCGTATTACAAAACCGGTGTCCACGTTTGCAGAAGACGCGCTAGATCGCGATGATTTGGATCGAATCGATCCAAAGTCATGAACGTGATCGATTCCAATATTTTGAGAAGCGGGATGCGGGTGGAAAACCGCTCTAGGACCGTGTCGCCAGCCCAATGCCGAGTCCCGCCGGGAGCGCAGGTTCATCAACGGTCGCCGGGCTTCGCGTGTCTGATCCCAGCGGGACGTAAGAAACCGTGGCTTCCTGCAATCCGCCAACCTGACCGAAGATGTCGATGGTCTCGCAACCTGCGTGACGGTTATACGTGTGGCATCCGAATGATCCGGCTTCGATGCGACCAACCGGAACCTGGATGAAGTCGGAGAAGCTGATCGCGTCGATTCGGCAAAGTGTCACCGCCCCTCCATAGCCGCGAGAGCAGTCCTGAGCCGGGCGGAGGTAATGCCCATTCCGCTCGATCACGGCGCCGGCGGGGCGGCTGAACCTGGCGTCGATCAAAGCAGGCCCTGCGCCGTGACGGGTCCAGGATGCAGTCAGGCTGTCGGCATGGTAGAGATCAAGCATGTCCCAAGATGACGACGTCCACAGTCTGGGCGAGACGAAAAACCAGAAGCCGTCCTGATCGCGTAGCGGAGTGACGTCGTAACCTTCGATCTTCTCCATCAGACAGGCTTCGCGCGTCCACCGATACGGAAACTCGACGGCGCGATAGAGGGCGACATGACGGGCGGCTCCCGATTCGGGGATCATCCAGATCTGCCCCTCATGCGCGAACACGAACGGATAGGAGAGATGGTGCGACTCTTCCAATACGATACGGGGAGCGCTTGCTGCGCCGTTTCGGTCCAATGCAACCACCGCGATGCATCCGCGACTTTTCGAGTAAAGATACTGTTCGACGAATATGAAGTCTTGCCCGTTGTGTCGGAATGGAAAAGGGTCGGCGAGATAGCCGGAGGAGCCTCCGGAAAGAACTTGGAAGGGGGCTTCGCGCTTGTCGAAGAGGCTCGCCGTTTCATCGAAACGCCAACCGATCGCCCAGCACTTGCCACCCCGGATTATCTTGTCGAGAAGTCGTCCCGACTTCGCGGCGAAGCTGCTGGTTGCGAACCCAAGAGCCGACATTGGGCCGGATGAGCGTTTCGTCGATTTCGCGCGCGGAACGCCGTCGAAGTCCAATGATCCGTTTTCGTGGTGCAATGCCTTCAGAATCAGCGCGGTCGCGCAGGAAAGCGAAGCGTCGAGGCTTGCCGAGAACACCTCGCGATCTTGGCTGGCGGGGCGGGCCGTCCAGGGATTCGAGGGACGTGCCGTGTCGTGCAACTCGACGAGGAGATCCTGATCGTTCGCCAGCGCCGCCATGATTCCGATCTCGCTGGGCACTCCATTGAAGAAAGGCCTCAATATGCGTGGCGCTTCCGGAGAGGTTTCCTCTCCACTCAAATCGATGACGACGTCGGCCTGGCCAGCCTGCTGTAGCGGCAAGGACAGCAATGCAGATTCCATGCGATCCATGGCACCAAGTCCGCGAAAGCCATAGATCAAACGTTCGAGTTCGAACAGCAGCCGGCTGCCCGGCGGAAGCGGATAGCTAAGCGGGGCAAACGACCGCGATATCTGGCTGTCGGGCACTTCTGCGAGCGCGTGAGCCAACCACAAATGCCAGCGCAAGAGTCGGGATGGATCAAAATGCAGACAAATGCGCATGAGCGGTTGTTACCTTCCCCCGACGGATTCGCGTCTCCGGCCGTTGCCTCGTTGAAGTCCCGGATGAATCGTTGCGTTGCTCCGGTGACGGATAATTTACTGAAATGGTCCCGACGATATCAATTCTGTTAATATTGCAGCAGCCGTATCGAACCCACCATTACTCTAAAGAGAGAGGCTTGATTAAAACGGGGTCCGGACGGGGTAACTCATTTGTACTGTTGCATTCGGCGTCTGCCGTAGTCTGTTGACTCAATGAATATGAGTTGGCAGCGGCCGAAAGGCCGGTTGATCTCGGTAAGCATTTGTTCGCCGGGGCCTGATCTTATCGAACCGTGGAACGATCTCGCAGCACGCCTGGAAAGCAATGCATTCATGCATCCGGCGGCGTTACTCGCGGCGAAGGATACAGGTTTCGCGACGATTCATGTTTTTCTGGCATGGGACGAGGAAACCACGCCGCGACGCTGCGTCGGATTCTGGGCGTTGAGGGAACGGCACGATGTGCCGTTGATGCCGGCATTTCTGGAAGCGCTTCCCTACGACTACGCGTTTTCTTCGAACGCCGTGGTCGATTGTGATTGCGTCGACGACGTCGTGGCCGCCTTTTTCGATGCGATCAGGCGGGATGCGCGCCTGCCGAAGGTCGTAAGCTTGTCATGCTTCGAAGCTGATCCGATCGTCTACCCCGCGGTGCTCCGGCATTTATCGAGCACGGGGAAATATCGCGAGTTGTCTCGCGTCGAACGGCCGTTTGCAGATTGGTCGCTCGGACCTCGAAAAAAATCGACTTCGACTCGAAAGAAGCTGCGTCAGCTCTCATCGGTAGGAATTGTCGAGATTGTCAACGAGCGGACGCCGGACAGCACGCAGGCCGCGTTCGAGACGTTTCTGGAACTGGAGGCGGCGAGTTGGAAGGGGGAGGAGGGAACGGCGTTGCTGTGCGATGCGGGCGATGCCGCGTTCGCCCGTCGACTGATTGAGAATCTCGCGGCATTCGGTCTGGCTTCGGTCGCGCTGTTGTGCGTCGACGGCGAAGCGATTGCCGCTCAGGTCCTGTTTTACAGCGGCCAGCGGGCTTATACGTGGAAAACCGCGTTCAATGCCTCCTTCGCGCGATTTTCCCCGGGAGTCTTGTTGGCCGACAAGGCGATTCGAAACTTGGTTGAATCAGGTCAGATTGCAACAATCGATTCCTGCTCATTTCCCGGCGGATTCATGGCGCAGTTGCTCACCAGCCGAAGAATTCTGGTCGATGCGCTGATCGATGCTCGTCCGTGCAACTCATTGGCTTTCGCGGTGGAAGTGGCGCAGCACCAGGGCTACCGACTGTTTCGTCACGCGCGAAGGAGGGGGACTCGTGCAATCAAGCGATGGACGCGTCCGGGAGCGGAAATCTTCGCCCGCCATTCACAAGCCTAGGCTCGGTCCGCAAGATCACGAAAGCGCTGCGACCATCCTTCGGACGCGACGCGATCCGCGAGGGCGATCATGCCGAGCCGGCGAGCCGCGCCGATCGCTGCGCGGACGATGAATCGCAGGTTGCGCTTCAGCTTCCAGCTGAAACTGTCGTCGATCGACAGCGACCGCAATTGATAGGCAAATGATTCGGAGGCAGTGTCATAGCTGCGCTTGAGCGGATCGTCGTAGAACTGGGCGATCTTGCCCGCGGTCATGCCGGGACTTGCGAGCCAGTTCGGAATGTGAATGTTGCAAAGCCGCTCGACGTCGTTGAACAGCTTGCGTGTGCCTGACCCGGCGGCCGGACAGGACGTTGCGAATGCGTCCCCGACCAGGACGATGCCGGCCTGTCGATAACCTTTGCTGACATAAAGGTCGGCCGGCCGGATCTTGATCGGTCCGATAATCTCGATGTCTCCCGTGAGCCGCCGCAGTTTGGGCATCAGTGCGAACAGACTTCGCTCGGGGTCGTGGCGCACGTCCCGCAACCAGGGATCGTCCATGTTCCGATAGACCATCAGGTTCCCCCGCATCGATGCTCGAATGGGAAACAGCGTGAGATATGCCATCCGGTCGGTGGTGCGCTCGGGATAGTAGGTCAGGGCAGAGAAATCGAAAGCGCCATGACGCGGTTTGATGTCGAAGGCGAGGGTGATCGAATGACAGGGGCTGATAACGACCCGCTCGATGCCGATCTGATCCTTCAGGGCGACGCTCAATCCGTGAGCGAGCACGACCAGACGTGCGGAGATGCTGGCGCCATTCGACAGCAACACCTCCTGGCGATCGTCTCCCACCGTGATGCCGGTCGCCTTCGCAATAGTGAACGGCACGCTCGGGGGAATAGCGGCGCGCATCGCATTGACCAGGTCGTCGTAAAGGATGCCGTGCTGGCCACCCGGTTGCTTGTCGAGCAGGTATCCGGAGCGCGCGACCCAGGCCTTGCCGTCGCGGGTGTCGCCGTCGAACGTCGCTTTTGGCAAGATTGCATCGGCGAGGCCGGTCTTGCGCAAAATGGAGACCTGATCGTCGTCGAGTTTCTCGCAACGCAGGTCCGGTGGATAGACCTGATGAGGATCGATCAGCGCGGCGCGGATGCCCGCCCGCCCCAGCATGGCTGCGGCTGTCGAGCCGGCGAGGCCGCCGCCAATAATCACGACGTCGGTATCCGTGGTGGTGTCCGTCATGAGCAGGACCTGGGCCAGAGCCAATCAAGATTTCGAATGGCTGAACTCTGCTGATACTGGATCAGGCGCGGCCAGCCAATCACCCTGAAGAGGGTGGCGCCTGAAACCGGAAGGGGTAAGCCTTCCGTGCCGTTGCGCGCGGTCGTTGGAGGCGATCTCCTGCTCTGATGCAGAGACATTGGCAATGGGTGAAGAGATCGTCGCGCGGTTCTTGCCTTTTGCTGTTTGTGTTCATGTTCGCTTCGACTGCGGCAGCAAGTCGCCAGCCTGAAACCTCCTTCATCAAGACGTCCGGCACGATGTTTACCCTGGGTGGCCGGCCATTCTTTGTGACAGGCGTCAACAACCATTATCTCACTTTCGCATCGCCGAACGAAGTCACGCGCGTCCTGGACGACGCGGTGGCGATGGGCGCCAACGTCGTTCGCGTTATCCTCCAGCCGGTGATCGGCTCGCGGGACGGAAAGGTTCCCACGATTTGGGACTGGCGGAATCCGACCGCGGATGCGAGCAATCTCAACGTCGGCGGCACGATCCTGCTTTACTGGGATACAGAGAAGAACGCGATGGCGGTCAATGACGGCCCCAAAGGCATGCAGAAGGTCGACTTCCTCATCGCCGAAGCCGGAAAGCGCCATCTGAGACTCATCATCGCCTTTCTCGATTTCTGGGACTATACGGGCGGCGCCCAGCAGATGCGGGCCTGGTACGGAAGCACCGACAAGTCGACGTTCTTCTTCAGCGATCCGCGCACGAAGCGCGACTACAAAACCTGGGTCGCTCATGTCGTGCGGCGGGTCAATCCGCTCACGGGGCTTGCCTACCGCGACGATCCGACCATCATGGCCTGGGAACTGATGAACGAGGGCAATGCGCGGCCGGAATCCCTGAGGCTGGACTGGACCGCCGAGATGTCGGCTTACGTCAAGTCGCTCGACCCGAACCATCTGGTGAGTTCAGGGAACGCCAACGCTAAGGACGAGCCCAAAGTGGCCGACCTTACAATTCCCACCCTCGATTTCGGCACCTGGCACGGCTATCCGCTCTACTTCGGGCTCACCGTGAGCCAGTTCGGCAAGACGATCACCGATTACTGCCAGATCGCGGACCGTGTTCAGAAGCCTGTCCTTCTCGAGGAGTTCGGCTATGCGCGCTCCAACCGGGACTCCGCCGAAGCCTATGCGGGCTGGCTCGATACGCTCGTCCGCGACCCGGACTGCGCCGGCTGGCTCGTCTGGCGGCTGGTATCGCTGCAGGACCACGGCCACTATCCAGCGGACGAGCACGATCAGTTCGATGTTCACAACGATGCAAGCCCTATCTGGAATGTCCTTAAAGCCGCAACAGCTCGGGCGGCGAAGGTTCGCGGAACCGGTCCGATTCCAGCCAACAGCCTCCGGAAAACTCCATGATCGAAGCCTCCATCGTGATTTGCGCCCACACGCTCGAGCGCTGGGACGAACTTAACCGCGCGGTCGAATCCGTCCGCAACCAGACGCGCGCGCCACGGGAAATCATCGTGGTCGTGGATAATAATGAATCCTTGCGGGAACGCGCCGCGCGGGAGATCGAGGGCGTCACTGTCCTCGCAAACGCCAAGGAAGCCGGTCTGTCGGGCGGTCGCATGACCGGAGCGGAATGCGCGACGGCGCCGGTGATCTGCTTTCTTGATGACGATGCCGCAGCCGATCCGCGCTGGCTGGAGGAGCTGCTCGACGCTTACGAGGACCCGGCCGTGCTGGGCGCCGGCGGCCCGGTTGAGCCGCTCTGGCGCGCGCCGCCGCCCTCCTGGTTTCCTGACGAATTCCGCTGGGTCGTCGGTTGTACGTACGCCGGCATGCATGTGCGCGACGGGCGCATCCGCAACCCGATCGGCGCCAACATGTCGGTGCGCGCCGACGTGCTGCGCCACGCAGGCGGTTTCACGTCCGACCTCGGGCGCCGAAAGCTCGGCTTTTCGGTCAGCGGACGAGCCACGTTTGGCGGCAAGGCCGAAAGCTGCGAGGAGACGGAATTCTGTATCCGGGCCGCTCGCCTCCATCCCGGCGGCTATTTCGCGTATCGGACGGGAGCGCGCGTGCATCACGCCGTGCCGGTCCAGCGCATGACCTGGAGCTATTTCGTCCATCGTTGTCTGATCGAGGGCAACGCCAAGGCTGTCTTGGCTGGCCTTGCCGGATCAAGGGAGGGTCTCGGAGCGGAAGGGCGATACGTCCGCGAGGTGTTGCCGCGTGCCGTCATCAAGAATCTCACGGCGGCGATGCGCGGCCGGACCGGCGCCGCCCGGCAGGCCGGCGCGATCATCGCCGGGCTTGCCCTTACGGCCTTCGCCTACGCCAGAACACGCCTCGGCATCGCCGCCGAGGCTCGCTCCTCGCGTCCATTTTCGCGACGGGTGGGCGTCGGCCGTTGACGGCCCGACGGCTCGGTCGAGCCCGCGAATCATCGCTGTCTGTGATGCCGCCGTGTGATGCACGAACGCGTGACGCACGACTATGTATTTCTGATGGACCCGGCCGGGAAGTGATCCTGCCGGTTGCAGCATCCTACCTCCTCCTGACTACCTCAAGTGCCAAATCGACAAGCGACGGTAAACGGCGGTGTGATGATGCAAGTCATGCCTCGAAACCTGTGGCGCGATCCTTGCGACGGGAGATGCCAAGTTCTTCGACAGGAGATGCCAAGTGACGACATTGATCACTGGCGGCGCCGGGTTCATCGGCGGACATACGGTTCTGGCTTTCCTCGATCGGGGAGAAATTCCGGTTGTGCTGGACGATCTCTCGACCGGCCGCCGCGAGGCTGTGCCGTCGAACGTTCCTTTCGTTGTCGGCGACGTCGGAGATGCCGAGTTGGTATCGCGTCTTATACGACATTATAAGATTGACGCGATCGTGCATTTCGCCGCCAAGATCATCGTTCCGGAATCGGTCGCCGATCCGCTCAAGTATTATCTGAACAACACCGTCAAGACCCATACCTTGCTGCAAACTGCAGTGGAAGAAAACGTGAAGTATTTCGTTTTCTCTTCATCTGCGGCCATTTATGGCAACCCGATTTCCACCCCCGTGAGCGAGACAGCACTCCCGGCGCCGCTTTCGCCTTATGGAATGTCGAAGCTGATGTCGGAGCACATGCTGCGCGATACAAGCGCGGCATCCAGGCTGCGGCACGTGATCTTGCGCTATTTCAACGTCGCGGGCGCCGATCCGGCCGGGCGTCTTGGCCAGTCGACGCCCGGAGCGACGCATCTCATCAAAGTCGCGATTGAGACGGCGCTTCGCCGGCGTCCCTATATGAGCATCTATGGCAGCGACTACCCGACCCCGGACGGTACGTGCATACGAGACTATGTGCATGTTTCCGATCTGGCGCGTGCGCATCTCGTGGCCCTCGACCATCTGCGGAACGGCGGCGAGTCGCGGACGCTCAATTGCGGCTACGGACAAGGCTATTCAGTCAAAGAGGTTATCGAAGCGGTGAGGACGGTCACCGGAGCTGATTTTGAAGCGCGCCGCGCGCCGCGTCGGGCGGGAGATCCTGCCTCCGTCGTCGCAAACAGCGATCAACTCGTGAGCCTGGGATGGAAACCGGAATTGAATGATCTGCCGAAGATGATCGAGCATGCCTGCAACTGGGAGAAGGGGCTGGCATTCGTCGCGACGACCGGGCGCGGACGATCATCAAATGCAGCCAACGTCGAGAACCACGTCGGCCACGCTCCTGCAACTCCCTGATCTTCGTCTTCCGGATCCGTTGCTCTTGCGCCCATGATGTGCCGACAAGACCGGTCATGTCGCACCGCGGTATGTCCGACTCCTCGTGTGGGCGAGGGCCCCGTCTTTTCCCGGTCGTCCTTGTTGGCCGCTTTATTTACGAGCAATGATAATCAGCAAGATCGCGCGTGGGGTCGCCACGCTGTGACGAGAACTCTCGCAACGCCGGCGACCGGAGTCGTCTTCAGCGGTCAGTCGCAAATTGGCTGATGGCGGCCCATCCCCCTTGAAACAGACCGCATGCATGACGGCCGAAACACATTCCAAGGTCGATGCCGCTATCACGTTGTCGTACATAACGCTTTGAAAATAAAGGAGTTTATCTATTCTGGCGATTGACATGCATGTGGGGACGCCCCAATATTACCAGAGACGGGAGACTGATCCGTCGGGTCAATATGTCGGCTTGGAATTCCCTCTCGGGTCCTCAATAACGGCCGGGACCGCACGGCGTCCGTAAAGCCGATGGACTGACGAACGAACTCGATAACGAAAGGAAAGTCCCCAATGGCCAACACCACCGCGGAGCTAGAGGCGCTCCTTACGCAGCGTTCGCTGACCGACGCGCAGCTTCTGGCTGCGGCGGAGGCCGCGGCGGACTTCTCGATCCTGCCTGACGCCACGGTCCTCAAGATCGGCGGACAGAGCGTCATCGACCGCGGCCGCGCGGCGGTCTATCCGCTCGTGGACGAGATCGTCGCCGCCCGCAAGAACCACAAACTGCTGATCGGGACCGGCGCGGGAACCCGCGCTCGCCATCTTTACTCGGTCGCGGCCGGGCTCGGCTTGCCGGCGGGCGTGCTGTCGCAGCTCGGAGCTGCGGTCGCCAATCAGAACGCCGTCATGCTGGGGCAGCTTCTCGCGAAGTACGGAATATCGGCGGTCGACGGCGCCGGGCTTTCGGCTGTGCCGCTCTACCTCGCCGAGGTGAACGGCGTCGTCTTCAGCGGCATGCCGCCTTACGGCCTCTGGATGCGGCCTGCCGCCGAGGGCGTCATCCCTCCCTACCGGACCGACGCCGGATGCTTCCTTGTCGCCGAACAGTTCGGCTGCAAGGCGATGATCTTCGTGAAGGACGAGGACGGCCTCTACACGGCCAACCCGAAGACCTCGAAGGACGCCACCCTGATCCCGAAGATCTCCGTGGCCGAAATGAAGGCCAAGGGACTTCACGACTCGATCCTCGAATTCCGGATGCTCGACCTGCTCGAATCCGCGCGCCATGTCCGGCAGGTGCAGGTCGTGAACGGCCTCGTTCCCGGCAATCTGACCCGTGCGCTCGCCGGCGAGCACGTCGGCACTATCATCACCGCGAGCTAAGAGGGATCGTCATGGCCAACACAACCAACACCATCAAACACGTCGCCTCGCCGCTCGCGCGCCAGACCCTGCTCGACAGCGAACTCACCGATCCCGTCGCCGGCAAGCGGCCGATTAGGCTCCTGCCCTGGCTGCAGGTGGTGAAGATCGGCGGCCGCTCCATCATGGACCGCGGCCGGGACGCGATTCTCCCGATCGTGGACGAAATCCGGAAACTATTGCCCGAGCACCGTCTGCTGATCCTGACGGGCGCCGGCATCCGCGCCCGCCATGTCTACGGCGTTGGCCTCGATCTCGGCCTGCCGGTCGGGTCGCTCGCCCCGCTCGCCGCGACCGAGGCCGGACAGAACGGCCACATTCTGGCCTCGCTGCTCGCCCCCGAAAGCGTCTCCTATGTCGAGCACCCAACCATCGCCAACCAGTTGGCGATCCACCTTTCCGCGGCCCGCGCGGTCGTGGGAAGCGCTTTTCCTCCCTATCACCACCATGAATTCCCGGGCTCCCGGATTCCGCCCCACCGGGCGGACACCGGCGCGTTCCTGCTCGCTGACGCGCTCGGAGCGGCCGGTCTCACGATCGTCGAGGACGTCGATGGTGTGTATACCGCCGACCCTAACGGCTCCGACGGAAAGAAGGCGCAATTGCTTCGCGAAACGAGCGCCGCTGACCTTGCAAAGTTCAAGGGCACGCTGCCGGTCGACAAGGCGTTCGTCGAGGTCATCGCAACCGCGCGCCACATCGAGCACGTGCAGGTCGTGAATGGGCTCGTGCCGGGCCGGCTCACCGCCGCATTGCGCGGCGAGCACGTCGGCACCATCATTCACACAGGCGCGCACCAGGTCTGAGTTCGTTCCGCGTAGCGATCTGATGCCGCAGAACGGGTCGGAACAATCGTTCCGGCCCGTTTCCTGTTTGGATAAATTGTAGCGTTTTCAAGCGAAGTGGAATCCGGTTCGCGTGAAGAAAACGCGTCAAATCAAGAACCTGGAGTCTTTCACAGTTTACGTGAAACCGGGAAAAGCTCCGGGTTCGCCGATTTTGCCGCAAGCATTGACGGCCGGAGTTCCCTTCGGATGCCGGTGGCACCTTGCTTGCCGTTGAACGCCGCGCAGGCCAGCCGGCGTCCATGACTTTTCCGAAGCCTGATCGAACAACGAATCCCTGCTGCAAATCGACCTTTCGTTGCGCGGCAACGTGCGCTATCTATCACGGCTATATAACGCGAGCGAGCGTGGATGGCGATCGAAGCGCTTGTCACCTTGAAGAGCGAGAACCTTCCGGCCGTGGGTCGGGAGCGGCTGAAGCTGCTCGAGGCGGTCGCGCGCGAAGGCAGCATTTCGGCCGGCGCGCGGGCGATCGGCATTACCTACAAGGCGGCGTGGGACGGCCTCGATGCGATGGCCAATCTTTTCGGCAGGCCGTTGCTTGTCGGGCGCGCCGGCGGCCGCGCGGGCGGTGGCGCGACGCTGACGCCGACCGGTCATTCCGTCATCGAGGCTTTCAGAAGAATGGAAGCTGAGATGGCTCGCGTCTTGCGGACGATCGAGCCCGAACTCGCCGAAGCCGGCGTTTCTCCACTGGATCTTGTTTCGGGATTTCTGATGAAGACCAGCGCACGCAACGCGATCCGTGGCAGCATAACTAATATCGTGTCCGATACGCTGAGCGCCGAGGTCGAAATTTCGGTTTCGCCGGAAACGACGATCTATTCGCTTGTCACGCACGCCAGCATGGAAGATCTGGGACTCTGCCCGGGCCGATCGGTGACGCTACTGGTCAAGGCGCCGTTTGTAGCCATCGCCACAGGCAAGGCGGCGCCGAAGACGTCCGCACGCAATTGCATCAGCGGAATCGTAAGCCGATGCGAGACCTCCGCCGTAAGCGCCGAGGTCGTTCTCGATATCGGCGCCGGCAAGACGCTGGCATCGAGTATCACGGCGCAGAGCGCAAAATCGCTTCGCCTCTCTCCAGGAAAGCCGGCATTCGCTCTTTTCGATGCCGCGCACGTCATCATCGCCATCAACTGACACGAAGCCTTTCTAGAAAAATTATTTTTGCGCCGTCACGGAACGGCGCTGCTCATCGAGGCCAGCACCGTTTCCCGGTCCGAGAGACTTTCGCGCATCTTGCGACAGCCGGGCGCTATCGATGCGGTCGGCAGTAAAGCCGTTGCGCTTCTGCAAGATCAACACAACAGATCCCGACGCCTCCGCGGTGTTTTCCAGCAGGCGCTCCGACCCGTTTTAAGCAGGGCTCCGTTGTAGAATGGTTCTTGTCGGGACGGGGAGCAATCAAAACATCGAAAACTCATTCGGTGCCTTCATGCTGGGCGTTGCGAAGCCCGCTTTATCCGGTGCCGTGCCGCTCGATGCTCGCCGAATGAAACACGGCAAAGCCCGAAGTTGTCGCTTGCTTTGATGTGTCGATACCATATCTCATACTGTAGTGCCCAGGCTGGGAGCGAATTGTATGCTTAAAGATATTATTCTTCATCTGGAACACGACTCCTCTCGGGATATCGTTCGTGACTTTGCTGCTTCGATAGCTGAAACTTTCGCCGCGCATTTGACGGGAGTTGCATTCGCCTTCGCGGCAAACATTCCCGCAGATGCTCTTGGCGGTCTATTTGACGAAAGCGAAGCAGAGGCGCGGGGCGCGGTTGATCGCTTCGAGTTAGCCATGAAGCGCGACGATCTTTCGGCTGAATCGCGGCTTGTCCTTGGGACGCCCAGAACGTTTTCGGAGATGGCGCGGTGTTTCGATCTAAGCGTCATCATGCAATCGGACGATCGTAATGGCGTCGATAATAGCCTTCTGATCGAAGCCGCGCTATTTGACTCCGGTCGGCCGCTCATTATCGTTCCCAGCACCCAGAAGGATCGGTTGAAACTCGAACGGGTTGTGTGTTGTTGGGATGGAAGTCGCACCGCGGCGCGTGCCATCCATGATGCACTGCCGCTGCTGAAGAAAGCCAATGCCGTCGAGATATTTATTGTTGAAAATGAAAAGACCGCGAATGAGCACGTGCCGCGCGGGATCGAAATCAGCCGGCATCTCGCCCGACACGATATCAAGGTCGAGGTGAAAACGACGCTTGCTGCCGATTCCGATGTGGCGAACGCCATTCTGTCGCACGCTGCTGACGGCTCGACGAGCCTGCTTGTGATGGGCGGCTATGGACATTCCCGCCTCCGCGAATTCGTGTTTGGTGGAGCGACGCGCGGAATACTGTCGGCGATGACGATCCCTGTTTTCATGTCGCACTAGAACCTTTCGGCTTCTGATGGAATCAGAAGCGGGGCTCCGTGTTTTTGTTTTGACGCGTTTTCTTGACGCGAACCGGTAGCCACTTCGCTTGAAAACGCTCTAGCCGGCATCGGTCCAGAAAAGCCCCTCGGATCAATCTGGGGCGGGTTTCGTTCTATGCCAGTGCCACCAAAGCACGGCGCCGACCCCAAGCGACACGGATACAACCAGAACCACAATCAATGCGGAACTTTCAATCCACGCAATCGCCGGAATGCTCAGGGCCATGACGAATCCGAGAAGGCAGACCTGCCAAGAAGCGACATGGATGCCGGCGGTAAACGTACCAAGTGCAAGCACGGTGAAAATGGCAAGGCCGGTCACGTTGGCATTGAGGATCCTCTGCACGCTTGGTAGCAGCATCATGTTCATCACGAACAGAAATGCGCACCAATGCAGAACTTGCGTCCAGACCAACCGCCATCGCGCGTCTTTGTCGTCCGCGCTCTGCCATCCGGTGCCGACACAGACAATTCCAATCAGTACCGCCAGAACCTCCCAATAGAGGACGATCGGTTGTTTCAAGAAGCTCGTATAGGCGACGCCGAGGATGGTCAGCAGCAGAACGAGACTATAGGGCAGTTCTTTCATCCAAATGCTCGTCTGCCGCAACCCAACGGACATCATTCGTAGACCGGCCGGCGGCACCTGATGACTGCTCGCTTCTGCACGCATGTGTCCACTCCGTATCGAAGGTCATCGCCCGTTACGGTCAATTGAGGCCGGACAATATCCGCGCCTTTAGTGCCGGTGTCGCGTGTCCGGTCGGTCGTCCGCCCCTGTTAACGTCGGCATTCTCCGCGAGTTCCGGTCCCTGACGGTTGGGCTGAGGCTCTCAGAAATTTGTTTGAGGCGTCATATCATTTGTCGACGACGAAATTGAAAACTCATTCGCCGGACCGACGCGCGAATGTCCGGGGACGATTCAGACCGCGGGACGAAGCTATCGGTCCGACCGCTCGATGACGGCCATCAGTTCGGCGATCTTGCGGCGCTGATCGGCCTTGTTGCCGCTCGTGATCGCATGCTCGACGCAATGCGCCACATGATCCTTGAGCACTTCTTCCTCGACGCGCCGGAGCGCGGCGCGTACCGCCGAAATCTGCGTCACGATGTCGATGCAATAGCGGTCGTCATCGACCATTCGCGACAGGCCTCGCACCTGGCCTTCGATCCGGCTCAATCGTTTGCGGCAGGATGCCTTGAGGTTATCGCGCATACGCAGTATATACCCCTATAGGGTATTTGATGCAAGAGCCGAACGGGGAGAGTCCGGATGAACACAGCGGAACAGGCGGCGTCGAAGAAAGGCTGCGGCTGTGCGGATGAGACGCCGGCTGCACCGTCCGCCGGTGCATCGTCCGGATCGAGTTGCTGCGGCGGCGACGCCACGGCAGCCCACAGCCATGGTGCGCACGTACATCATGACGAGCAACACCAGCGTCACACCGTTGACGCGGATCAAGGAAAAGTCCTCGATCCCGTCTGCGGCATGAGCGTCGACCCGCAGACCAGCAAGCATCGCTTCGATCATCACGGCGCGACCTATCATTTCTGTTCCGCCGGCTGCCGGACCAAATTCGCCGCGTCGCCGCAGTCGTATCTCGACAAGTCCAAGGCGCCGCCGCCTCCCGCGAACCTGCCGAAAGGCACCATCTACACCTGTCCGATGCATCCGGACGTCCGCCAGGTCGGCCCCGGCGCCTGTCCGATCTGCGGCATGGCGCTGGAGCCCGAACTGGTGTCGCTGGATGATGCGCCCAATCCCGAACTTGCGGACATGTCGCGGCGTTTCTGGATCGGATTGATCCTCGCGCTGCCTGTGATCGTGCTGGACATGGGGGGACACATTGCGGGAGCGCATGGCTGGGTCGAACCGACGTTGTCGAACTGGATTCAGTTCGCCTTTGCGACGCCGGTGGTGGTCTGGGCCGGCTGGCCGTTCTTCGTGCGCGGCTGGCAGTCGCTGCTGACGCGCAACCTCAACATGTTCACGCTGATCGCGATGGGTACCGGCGTGGCCTATCTCTACAGCATTGCCGCCACCTTTGGGCCGGGACTGTTTCCGCCGGCCTTTCGCGGGCACGACGGCGCGGTCGCCGTCTATTTCGAGGCGGCGGCTGTCATCACGATCCTGGTGCTGCTCGGCCAGGTGCTCGAACTGCGCGCGCGCGAGGCGACATCGGGTGCGATCAAGGCGCTGCTCGATCTCGCGCCGAAGACCGCGCGCCGCGTCGACGAGTCGGGTGCGGACCACGACGTGGCGCTTGACGACATTGTCGTCGGCGACCGCCTCCGCGTGCGTCCCGGCGAGAAGGTGCCGGTGGATGGCGTCATCGCGGACGGCCGCCGTTCCTCGCTCGATGAGTCCATGGTGACCGGAGAATCGATGCCGGTCAGCAAGGAAGCCGGCGGCGAAGTGATCGCCGGCACCATCAACCGCTCGGGAAGTTTCGTGATGCGGGCCGAGAAGATCGGACATGACACGCTCCTGTCCCGGATCGTGCAGATGGTCGCGCAGGCGCAGCGGTCGCGTGCACCGATCCAGCGCCTGGCCGATCAGGTGGCCGGCTGGTTCGTGCCGGCCGTCATTGCCGCAGCCGTGGCGGCGTTCGCGGTCTGGGCTTTGGTCGGACCCGAACCGCGTCTCGCCTTCGGTCTGGTCGCCGGGGTGAGTGTGCTGATTATCGCGTGTCCCTGCGCGCTCGGCCTCGCGACGCCGATGTCGATCATGGTCGGTGTCGGGCGCGGCGCGCAGGCCGGCGTCCTGATCAGGAACGCCGAGGCGCTGGAGCGCATGGAGAAGGTCGACACGCTGGTGGTCGACAAGACCGGTACATTGACGGAAGGAAAACCCAGGCTCGTCGCCATCGAGGCCGCGGAAGGTTTTCACAAGGACGATCTGTTGCGGCTCGCCGCGAGCGTCGAACGATCCAGCGAACATCCTCTCGCGGACGCCATTATGGCCGCGGCGAAGCAACGCAATTTGGCGCTGAATGACTTGCAGGAGTTCGATGCGCCGGCCGGAAAGGGCGTGACCGGAAGGGTCGACGGCAGGACGGTACTGATCGGATCGGCCGCGTTTCTCGAATCCGCGCAGGTTGCCGTTGCCGCAATGACGCCCCGCGCCGAGCGGCTGCGCGCCGCGGGAGCGACCGTCGTCAACGTCGCAGTCGACGGCAAACTGGCCGGTCTGCTCGCGATCGCCGATCCAGTGAAGCCGTCAACGCCGGCGGCTCTCAAAGCGTTGGCCGACGACGGCATCAAGGTCGTCATGCTGACCGGCGACAATCGCACCACCGCCGATGCGGTCGCAAAGCAGCTTGGCATCGCCGAGGTCGAGGCGGATGTGCTGCCGGAGCAGAAGAGCGCCGTCGTCACCCGGCTTCAGAAGGAGGGACATGTCGTGGCGATGGCCGGAGACGGCACTAACGACGCTCCGGCGCTCGCTTCCGCCGATGTCGGCATCGCCATGGGCACCGGGACCGATATCGCCATGGAAAGCGCCGGCGTGACGCTGCTCAGGGGTGATCTCGGCGGCATCCTTCGCGCCCGTCGTCTCTCCGAGGCGACCATGCGCAACATCCGGCAAAACCTGACCTTCGCCTTCGTCTACAACGCCGCCGGCATCCCGATTGCGGCCGGCGTTCTTTATCCGGTCTTCGGCCTGCTGCTGTCCCCGATCGTGGCGGCGGCGGCGATGGCGCTGTCGTCGGTGAGCGTCGTCGGCAACGCGCTCCGGCTGCGCGCGACAGGGCTCTGAAGGCGGTGCCAGTCGATTCCGTTCTTCAGCGGTGGGAGCGCGTCCAGACTTCGCCGCCGCATAACCCGCCGACGCAGCCTTCCACGCGCAATGTGCCGGGCCCGGCGACAGAGATGTTACTGGCGTAGCTGTTGCCGTCGTCAGCGTTGTAGATCGTGCCCGACCATTTGTTGGGGCCGCTTTGCGACATGCCCTGGAACAGCGGCAGCCCGACCATCGGTCGCCGGGCCAGCGCCGGATTGCGGTTCTTGTCGTCGACGGCCGGCCGTCCGGTGGCGGGATCGATCGGGTTGCGCAGCCAGATCACCACGCCGCAAATTCCACCGCGGCATCGGCTGACACGAACCTTGGCGTCACCGGCTTGTGTCAACCAGACCCCGGTGGGGTCGGGCGCTGTCTGCGCATCGGCGACGGATAAGGCGGCGGCAAGGATTGCAACCGCAAAACCGGATCGCACGAGCATGACAACCTCCAGAGCCATCCGGTGTGCATAACAAAAAAACCGAGGCGTGCAACGCCCTATGGTTGGCGAAGCCATGT
Source organism: Nitrobacter sp. (assembly GCF_047149785.1). Taxonomy (GTDB): domain Bacteria; phylum Pseudomonadota; class Alphaproteobacteria; order Rhizobiales; family Xanthobacteraceae; genus Nitrobacter. Next base: position 167,739 of record NZ_BAAGBE010000001.1, read on the forward strand.
TCGCGACAGGATGTCTCAGCGATGGCGATATCGTATTTTCGAGCGAAGCGGCTACCGGTTCGTGAAGAAAACGCATCAAAATAAAATCATGGGCCTCGCTTCCGAATCCATCGGATTTCGAAAGGTTCTACCGGCGCGGCGGACATCGCCCGCGGCCGTGTGGCGTGGGGGCAACGGCAGTGTCGGGCGGGAGCAGATGTCGGCAGCCAGCCGCGCATCCCGTGAATACGCAGTCTGCAAGACTGGATACTCGGCGTTGACCGCCCTTATATTATGGTATGTAACGGCTATCGTAGTATCTACGGCGATGGAACCCTCATCGGAGTGGTCCCGTTACGCCCGCTAGCTCTCATCAATTCTTCCACCAATTCGGACAACAACCCATGACCTTCACGCTTCCGAACCTGCCTTATTCCTACGATGCGCTTGCGCCCCATATGTCCAAGGAAACCTTGGAATATCATCACGATAAACACCATCAGGCCTACGTGACCAACGGCAATAACGCGATCAAGGGGACCGAATTCGAGGGCAAATCGCTCGAGGATATCGTGAGGAATTCATACGGCAAGAGCGCGGCCGTGGGCGTCTTTAACAACGCCGGTCAGCACTACAATCACCTGCATTTCTGGCAGTGGATGAAGCCGAACGGCGGCGGCGGCAAGCTGCCCGGCCGCCTGGAGAAGAAGATCGCAGAGGATCTTGGCGGTCTGGAGAAATTCAAGGCCGCTTTCGCCGCGGCCGGCGCCGGACAGTTCGGCTCGGGCTGGGCCTGGCTGCAGGTGAAGAACGGCAAGCTCGAAGTCACCAAGACGCCGAACGGCGAAAATCCGCTGATTCACGGCGCGACCCCGATCCTCGGCTGCGATGTCTGGGAGCATTCCTATTACATCGACTACCGCAATCGCCGTCCCGATTACTTGAAGGCGTTCCTGGATCATTTGGTGAACTGGGAATATGTCGACGAGCTTTTGGGCAAGGCCACCTGAGGACACCTCCGTCGTAGTTGTGAGAATTCAAAAGGCGGCACGATGGTGCCGCCTTTTTTCATCGGCCCTTAAGCGCCTGATGGGGCGGCCGCCTTGCCGCGTCGAAGAATTTTCGGCAAGACACAACACACAAGACAATGATGACCGATTAGCGGGCGCGAGACTTTCAACGACAGGGACAAACGATGAACTATCTTCTGGTTTTTGTCGGCGGCGGTCTCGGCGCGACTTTTCGGCACGGAGTCAATTTATTGTGCGCCCGGGTTTTCGGGACGCATTTTCCGTTCGGCACGTTTCTCATCAATATTTCCGGTTCGATCGTGATGGGTTTGATCGCAGGCTATCTTGCGTTCAAGGGCAGCGCCGCGCAGCCGTGGCGGTTGTTCGTGATGACGGGGGTTCTCGGCGGCTACACTACTTTCTCGACATTCTCGCTCGATTCCGCGCTGCTGTATGAACGTGGCGAGATCGGCCTTGCTGCCCTCTATATGGTCGGCTCGGTCATGCTGGCGATCGCAGGGCTGTTTGCCGGCCTCGCGCTTGTTCGCCATCTGGCGTGAGGCCGGGGGCCCCACCGGACGCGGCTTGCGTCCCTGAGCTCCTTATGGACGTCCGGGAGCCCTTCTGCGCTGGACACCTGTGATGTTATAATATAACGATTACATCTGGATATTGGCGGTCTGACTCCTTGTCCCATTCCGGGATCGGAAAGCGTATCAAGTGCTCCATTCTCATGATCGCGACCATGGTCATGCCCACGACCATGGGCACACCCACGGTCCGTCCACGCCGCATCCGGCCCAGGCGGTGCCGTGGTCGATCCTGCGGATGGCGTTGATGATGCGGCTCGGCGCCGCGCTTGCGGTCAGCGCCGGGCTTTGGACCGCCGTGCTGCTGGCGATGAGGTGAGATGGCGGTACAACTGCAGTTCCGCGACGTCACCCTCGGCTATGACCGGCATCCGGCCGTTCATCACCTGAGCGGCGAAGTCGCGTCCGGCGCGCTGCTGGCGGTGATCGGTCCGAACGGCGCGGGCAAGTCGACGTTGTTTCGCGGCATCGTCGGCATCCTGAAGCCGTTGGCCGGGTCGATCTTGCGCGCCCAGCGCGACCTCCGCGACATCGCCTATCTGCCGCAGAGCGCCGAGATCGACCGCAGCTTTCCGATTTCGGTGTTCGATTTTACCGGCACCGGGCTGTGGCGCGTCACCGGCGCGTTCGGCGCATTGGGCCGGTCCGGGCGCAGCAAGATCGTGGAGGCGTTGGCGGCGGTCGGCCTCAACGGGTTCGAAAACCGTCCCATCGGCACGCTGTCGGGTGGGCAGATGCAGCGGATGCTGTTCGCGCGGGTGCTGTTGCAGGATGCGGCCGTGATCGTGCTGGACGAGCCCTTCAACGCGATCGACGCCAAGACGTCGGCCGACCTGCTCGCTCTGGTGCGGCGGCATGAAGAAAAGCGTACGGTGCTCGCGGCATTACACGACATGGATCTGGTGCGCGCGAATTTTCCGCAGACGCTGCTGCTCGCGCGCGGCGAGGTGGCGTGGGGCCCGACGGCGCAGGTGCTGACATCGGACAATCTCGCGCGCGCCCGGCAGATGTGCGAAGCCTTCGACGACGGCGCAGCCGCTTGCGCGGCGCACCTGCCGCCCCGCGCGGCCTGAGGCATTCATGGCCTACGACTGGCTGGTCGCTCCTTTCGCCGATTTCGAATTCATGCGCCGTGCGCTGGCGGCGTCGATCGCGCTCGCGCTCGGCGCCGCGCCGATCGGCGTATTCCTGATGCTGCGGCGGATGAGTCTCGTCGGCGATGCGATGGCGCATGCGATCCTGCCGGGCGCGGCCATCGGCTTCCTGCTGTCGGGCCTCAATCTGTTTGCGATGACAGCCGGTGGGTTGATCGCGGGATTCGCGGTGGCGATTCTGGCCGGCGTGGTGTCGCGCGTCACTGAATTGAAAGAGGATGCTTCGCTCGCGACCTTCTATCTTGCCTCGCTTGCGCTCGGCGTCACCATCGTGTCGGTCAAGGGCACCAACATCGATCTGCTGCATGTGCTGTTCGGCAATATCCTTGCGATGGACAATCAGACGCTGATCGTGATCGCGATCAACGCCACCGTGACGCTTGTGGTTCTCGCCGTGATCTATCGCCCGCTGGTGATCGAATGCGTCGATCCGCTGTTTCTGCGCACCGTGAGCCGCGCGGGCGCGCCGGCGCATCTGGCGTTTCTCGCGCTCGTCGTCGTCAATCTGGTCAACGGCTTCCACGCGCTGGGCACGCTGCTGGCGGTCGGGCTGATGGTGTTGCCGGCCGCCATTGCGCGGTTCTGGGTGCGCGACATCACCGGCATGATGATGGTCGCCGTCGTCAGCGCGATGCTGTCGGGGTACGCGGGACTGGTGCTGTCGTTCCACAGCAAGGTGCCATCGGGGCCCGCGGTCATTCTGGTCGCCACGGCGCTGTATGTGGTGTCGGTGCTGTTCGGCAGCGTCGGGGGAATGTTGCGGCAACTGTTTCCCGCGCCACATCTCGAAGCCTGAAGGTCGCCGTGATGCGGTTTCGCCGCTTCCTTTTCTGTGGACTGATCGTGTTCGTGCTGAACGGGCTTGCGCCGGCCCGCGCCGCGGATCGGATAGCCGTGGTCGCAAGCTTCTCCATCCTCGGTGATTTCGCCAAGGAAGTCGCAGGCGCGCGCGCCGATGTCACGACGCTGGTCGGGCCTAACGGCGACGTGCATATGTTTACCCCGACGCCGGCAGACGCTAGGAAGGTCGCAGCCGCGAAAGTTGTGATCGTGAACGGTCTCGGCCTTGAAGGCTGGTTGCCGCGGCTGGTGCAGGCGTCCGGCGGCCATGCGGCGATCGTGGTTGCCTCCGGCGGCGTCCGTTTGCACAGGGCCGATGGCGGGGATAGCCACGGCGCGCACCACGGCGAAGGGTCGCCGGATCCACATGCATGGCAATCGGTCGCCAACGCCAGGATCTACGTCGCCAATATTCGCGACGGCCTGATCGTGGCCGATCCCGCGGGTGAGGCGGTCTATCGGGCCAACGCCGCTGCCTACCTTTCAAAACTGGACGCGCTGGAGCGCGAGGTTCGCGATGCGGTGGAGCGGATTCCGCCTGAGCGGCGCAAGGTGATCTCGACCCATACTGCGTTCGGCTATTTCGAGGCGGCCTACGGTGTCGCTTTCATCGCCCCGCAGGGCGTCTCGACCGACAGCGAGCCGAGCGCGCGCGACATCGCCATGACGGTCAAGCAGATCAGAAATGCGAAGATCCCGGCCATTTTCCTGGAGAATCTCAGCGACGAACGGCTGATCCGCCAGATTGCGGCTGAATCCGGGGCGCGGGTCGGGGGGACTTTGTATTCCGACAGCTTGAGCGACGAAAAGGGCGACGCCCCCACTTACATTGCCATGGTCAGGCATAATATAAAGGCACTGACGAGCGCGCTGGCGGAATAATCGAGTGGTGCCTTCCTTGCCGTCCCTACCGGGAAGTCAGGGCTGTTCGCTGCTATCTGTGCGCGCCATTGAACCCCAACCTCTCCCGCAAGGGGAGGGGAGCAGCCGCGAGTTGAATTGATGTCCGATGTAAACGCCTCCGCTTCGACCAAAATCCCCGTGACCGTGCTCACCGGCTATCTCGGCGCAGGCAAGACCACGCTGTTGAACCGTATCTTGTCCGAAAATCACGGCAAGAAATACGCCGTGATCGTCAACGAGTTCGGGGAGGTCGGCATCGACAACGACCTGATCATCGGCGCCGACGAGGAAGTGTTCGAAATGAACAACGGCTGCGTCTGCTGCACGGTGCGCGGCGACCTCGTGCGCATTCTCGAAGGCCTGATGAAGCGTAAGGGCAAGTTCGACGCCATCATCGTGGAGACCACTGGCCTTGCCGATCCGGCCCCGGTGGCGCAGACCTTCTTCGTCGACGAGGACGTGCAGAACAATGCACGTCTCGACGCCGTCGTGACGGTGGCCGACGCCAAATGGCTGAGCGAGCGGCTCAAGGATGCGCCCGAGGCCAAGAACCAGATCGCGTTCGCCGACGTCATCGTGCTCAACAAGACCGATCTGGTGTCCAAGTCCGAACTGGCCGAGGTCGAAGGGCGGATACGCGGCATCAATCCTTACGCCAAGCTGCATCACACCGAACGCTGCCAGGTGGCGCTGTCGGATGTTCTGGAGCGCGGCGCGTTCGATCTCGACCGTATCCTCGAACTTGAGCCGGATTTCCTCGCCAAGGACGATCACGATCATCACCATGATCACGATCATCATCATGACCATCACGATCATGGTCACGACCACGACCATGATCACGAGCACGAGCACGGTCTGAAGCACTACCATGACGAAGAGATGCAATCGATGGCGCTGCGTTCGGACAAGCCGCTCGATCAGGACAAGTTCATGCCGTGGCTGCAGGAACTGCTGGCGGCGGAGGGGCAGAAGATCCTGCGCTCGAAGGGTATTCTGGCTTTCGCCGACGATGACGACCGCTATGTTTTCCAGGGCGTTCACATGATGCTGGAGGGCAGCCGCCAGCGCGGATGGAAGCCCGGCGAGAAACGCGAAAGCCGCGTCGTCTTCATCGGCCGCGAACTGCCGGAAGCGCTGATCCGCGAAGGCTTCCAGAACTGCATCGCCGCGTGATGACCGTCTCCAGCGCTCCGCAGCAGAACCCCATCACCACGGTCGGCGAACGCGTGCGTCCCCTCGCCATCGGCACGCCGGTTGCCGCCGTGTATTTCATCGGCGACCGCGCCGCCTTCGTCGGGGACGAGGAGACGATCACGCTGGTTTCCGGCGACGGCGAGAAGGTCGCGGCGACCGTTCACGGCGGCGCGATCCTGTCGTCGATTTCGGACGGCAAACGGATCATCACCGGGGGCGATGACGGCAAGGTTGTCGCGCTCGACATGAAGGGCGAGAGTTCGGTCCTTGTGACCGACGCGAAACGCCGCTGGATCGACAATGTTGCGGTTCATCCCGACGGCGCGATCGCGTGGTCGGTCGGCAAGACCGCGTTCGTGCGCGGGGCCAAAGGCGAAGACAAGTCGATCGACGCGCCATCGAGCGTCGGCGGACTCGCCTTCGCGCCGAAGGGCTTGCGGCTTGCGCTCGCCCACTACAACGGCGTCACGCTGTGGTTTCCGAATATGGTGGCGCAGCCGGAGCGGCTGGAATGGGCCGGCTCGCACCTCGGCGTCATGTTCAGCCCGGACAACAGGTTCATCGTCACCGCCATGCACGAGCCGGCGCTGCACGGCTGGCGGCTGGCGGACGCGCAGCACATGCAGATGACCGGCTACCCGAGCCGTGTCAAATCGCTGTCATGGAGCCCGGGTGGGAAGGCGCTGGCCACATCCGGAGCCGACCGGGTGGTGGTGTGGCCGTTCGCCAGCAAGGACGGCCCGATGGACAAGGAACCGCTGATGCTGGCGCAGTTGCAGGCGCGGGTCACCGCGGTCGCATTCCACCCCGCGCAGGACTTCCTCGCCGCCGGTTACGAGAACGGCACGATCCTGATGGTGAAGATCGCCAATGGCGCCAAGGTTGTGGTCCGCCGCGACGGCGATGCGCCTGTGGCCGCGCTGGCATGGAACGCCAAGGGCTCGATGCTGGCTTTCGCCCTGCAGAATGGCGATGCGGGATTGGCCGAGCTGTAGTAGCGCACCGGGACGAAACATTTCGATTATACCGTCATGGCCCGGCGTCGCGCGTCTTTGGTTCCGTGAGGAACTTTGCCAGCGCCGAGCCGTTGGTCCCGCGAAAAAGAAATTTGCGGTCAACCGATGCATGCGAACAAACGCGCCGATAGCGCCAGGAGACGTAACGCGAGAAAGGATCTGGCGGTCGCGACCCTGATCGTCGCGACCGGCATGGTTATGTCCGGCGTTTCCCTGATGCAACTCGCGCAAGGACAGACGCGGACGGAGATCGCGCAGCAGACTCCGCCGCAAATTTCCCCCGTCGTGCCTGCAGGCAAGCAGAACGGGCCAGCGGATGCCAAGCCGGGCGGCACGCGTCCGACTACGCCCGCGCCCGAGCCCGCACAACCCGATGCCGACGCGCAGAAGGCAGGCGCCCGACCGGCGCTCCCGCCTGCGCCGGCGGAGAAAACCGCGCCGCCGATCAAGGAAAAGTAGGCAGCGTCATTTCAGTGTTCCCGCGGACGTCGAAACACAAGCGCGATTCAGTATCCACGACCGTCATTCCGGAACGATACGCCAGCATCGAACCCGGTTTCCGGACCTGCGGGCAGCCACCCGCGTCCCGGAATTGACGATCATTGAATCACCGTACCAGAACGTTCCTGAACTGCCACGGATCCGAGCTGTCGATGTCTTCGGGGAAAAGACCCGGACGGTCGGCGAGCGGCGTCCAGTCGGTGTAGAAGCCTTTCACCGGACCGAGATAAGGCCGCTGGATTTCGAGGCAGCGGCGGAAGTCCAACTCGTCCGCCTCCACGATGCCGGCTTCCGGATTTTCCAGCGCCCAGACCATGCCCGCGAGCACGGCGGATGAGACCTGCAGGCCGGTCGCGTTCTGATAGGGCGCGACGCGGCGGGCTTCCTCGATCGAGAGCTGGGAGCCGTACCAGTAGGCGTTCTTGCCGTGGCCATAGACCAGCACGCCAAGCTCGTCGATGCCGTCGACGATCTCGGTCTCGTCCAGAATGTGCCACTTCGGCTGCATCCTGCCTTCGGCGCCGAACATCTCGTGCAGCGATAGCACGGCATCGTTTGCGGGGTGGTAGGCGTAGTGGCATGTCGGCCGGTAGATCACGTTCTGGCCATCGCGCACGGTAAAGTAATCCGCGATCGAGATCGATTCGTTATGGGTGACGAGAAATCCGTATTGCGAGCCCGGCGTCGGGCACCATGAGCGCACGCGCGTATTGCCGCCGGGTTGCAGCAGATAGATCGCGGCCTGGCATCCCGTTTCGTGCTTGCGGGCATTCTCCGGCATCCAGGTCTCGTGCGTGCCCCAGCCGAGTTCGGCCGGCTGCAGGCCCTCGGAGACGAATCCTTCGACCGACCAGGTGTTGACGAACACGTTCATCGGCTTCGGCGTCCTGGCGCGCTGGGTGTCGCGCTCGGCGATGTGGATGCCCTTGACGCCGAGCTTGTGCGCGAGCTGGCCCCAGCCTTCGCGGCTCTTCGGTTCGTTGAACTCCGTCCTGGTGTCGCGCGCGATATCGAGCAGCGCCTGCTTGACGAACCACGATACCATGCCTGGATTTGCGCCGCAGGTGGACACCGCGGTGGTGCCGCCCTCGCCCTTGCGCTTGGCGGCGAGCAGGGTTTCGCGCAACGCGTAGTTGGAGCGCTTCTCGGGACCGGCGCTCTTGTCGAAATAAAATCCAAGCCACGGCTCGACCACGGTATCGATGTAAAGCGATCCGATCTCGCGGCACATGGTCATCAGATCGACCGAACCGGTGTCGACCGAGAGGTTGACGCAAAAGCCCTGGCCGCCGCCCTGCGTCAGCAGCGGGACAAGGACGTCGTGATAGTTGTCGCGCGTGATGGCCTGCCTGATGAATTTGACGCCGTGCTTTTTCGCCAGCGTGTCGTCCGCGTGCGGATCGATGATGACGAAGCGCGACTTGTCGTATTCGAAATGCTTCTCGATCAGCGGCAGCGTGCCTTTGCCGATCGAACCGAAGCCGATCATCACGATCGGGCCGGTGATGCGCGCATGCACAGACGAAGCATTGGACGACATCGTGACTCTCCAGATTTTCGGGGATGGAGCGGGCAGCAAAAGCTTCCGCCGAGGCTCTCTTGAAAACGACAAAACGCGGATGAAATCAAGGTCTGGAACGTCGGTTCTGAGAGAATCAAACCGGCGTTCCAGATTTTTGTTTTGACGCATTTTCTTGATGCGAACCGAAATCCGCTTCGCTTGAAAACGCCATGAGCCGCTTTCGCGCTGTCATCGCACGGTCATATGAGCATGGACGTCATGTGATCAAACGACATGGTCGGGCGCGAGCGCGCAATCGACATCGTTCGATGTTTCGACTTGCAGCGTGGCGTGGCCGATGCCGAAACGTCGTTGCAGTTCACGGCAGGTTTCGATCAGGAACGCATCACCGGGGTTTTCCCCGGGCATGACAAGATGCGCGGTCAGTGCGATTTCGGTGGTGCTCATCGACCAGATATGGAGGTCGTGGATCGACGCAACGCCGCGATGCCCGGCGAGAAAAGCGCGCACCGCGGCCGGATCGATGCCGGAAGGCACGGCCGCCAGCGTCATTGCGGTGCTTTCGCGCAGCAGGCTCCATGTGCCCGCGACGATGACCGCGACGATGACGAGACTCATCGCCGGATCGAGCCAAAGCCATCCCGTCAACATGATCACCGCGGCCGCCAGAACGACGCCGAGCGAAACGGCGGCATCCGCCATCATGTGCAGATAAGCGCCGCGGATATTGAGATCGGTGTTGCGGCCCGATGCGAACAGCCACGCAGTGACGCCGTTGATCGCGATTCCGATCGCGGCGACGACCATCACCGTCGCGCTTGCAATCGGTTCGGGATGGATCAGCCGCTGGATAGCCTCGAGCAGGATCGCGCCGCATGCGACCAGTAGAAGGATCGCGTTCGCCAGCGCCGCCAGGATCGAGGTTTTGCGCAGGCCATAGGTCAGACGCGGCGTCGGCGGGCGTTTCGACAGCACGGCCGCGATCCATGCCACCATCAATCCCAGCACGTCCGACAGATTGTGCCCGGCGTCGGCAAGCAGCGCGGTGGAATTCGCTGCGAAGCCATAGGCTGCCTCAACGAGAACGAACGCGGTGTTGAGGCCGATCCCGATGAGGAACGCACGGCCGAAGTCCACGGTGTGAACATGACCGTGCGTGCCATGATGATGCCCATCAAGATCGCGTTCATGGCGCGCATGATCGTGATGGAGGTGGTCGTCGTGATGGTGGCCGCCATTCATGCACCGAGTCTAGGTCATCGACTCATTAAATCGCAACCAGATTCGGATTGAGGCGAGCTTGATGGCAGCGAGGAAGTTGTCGTCGCGCTTGTCGTAGCGGGTTGCGACAGCGCGATAATGCTTGATTTTGTTGAAGAAGCGTTCGACCAGGTTGCGCTTGCGATAGAGCCGCCTGTTGAACCTCAGGGCCATGACGCGATTTGGCATCGGCTTTACATTGGCTGTCGCGCCGCGCGCGGCCAGGGTCTGGCGCAGGGCGTTGGAGTCGTAGGCCCGGTCCGCCAGCAGCACGTCGCCGCGCCCAATCGTGTCGATCATGTCCTGCGCACTGCGCCCGTCATGCGCCTGGCCTTCGGTGATCTTGAGGACGATCGGCAAGCCGCACGCATCCACCAGCGCGTGGATCTTGGTGGTCAGCCCGCCGCGCGAGCGACCCATGCAACGGGATCGCGTCTGTTTTTTTGACCGTTGGCGGCGTGCTGGTGCACCCGGATCGACGATGAATCGATCATTTGAATGTCGCCCTCATAAGCCTTTGAAACCGCCGACAGAATTCGATCCCATACGCCGGCCTTGCGCCACCGGTTGAAGCGGTTCACGCAGGTCGTATGCGGGCCGTAGCGCGCCGGAATGTCCGCCCACGGCGCGCCGGTGCGCAGCCGCCAGAAAATCCCGTTCAGCACCCGTCGGTCGTCCACCCGTGCAACGCCGCGCGATTTGTTCGGCAACAGCGGCTGGATCACAGACCATTCAAAATCCGTCAGATCAAAACGCGCCATTCAATCCTCCCGTGCTTCGGAGATTGAATCACGCCTCCCGTCCAAACGGAATCCCATTTATGGGTTCGTGACCTAGCATCCGCCGCCGGCTCTGGCGACCGCGGCCGTGCGTCGTCATCGCGAAGATATTTTATAACGTAACGTGCTTCCCGTGCGCGCATGGATGAGCACGTCCTCGCCGCTATCCGTGACCCGGCGATGCCGGCCAGGACGATCCGACCCCGATCACCGTCAGCGAACGCCATCCGCCGGACGGCGTCTGAAACTCGATGCTCTGTCCCGCGGACAAGCCGATAAGGGCCGCGCCGATGGGCGTGAGGACCGAGATCCTGCCGGTGTCGACGTTGGCGTCTTCGGGATAGACCAGCGTGACCGTTCGCTTCTGGCCGCTGATGTCGTCAATGAACGTCACTTGCGACTGCATCGTCACGACGTTGCCCGAGGGCTGGTCGGCCGGAATGATCTCGGCGCGATCGATTTCGCGCGCCAGAAATTCCGCCGTCGCGGGATACTTTTCCATCGCAGCTTCGGCAAGATGGCGCAGGCGATCGATATCGCGCGCGCTGATGGCGATGGCGGGGAGGCGGGTCTGCAAATCGTCCAGCATGTTGTTCACCGGGGAATTGGCCGTGACGCGATCGATGCGATCACGACGCGGTTGGCACGGCTTGCGACGAACGACGCATCGCTCAACGTGCCGGGATGATGAAGTGTTCGGTTGGGGACGCAGTCGAATTATCCCGGACGGCACGGACGCGCGCGTCCGTCCGGGTCACCGTCCTGCTTGGAGGTGACCTGCGCGCAGCAACAAACGGTTATTGCAGCAAGCGTTCGACATCATCCGACAAAGGTAAGGCGGTCCGCGGGGAAGTCAATGCGCGGACCGCGACATCTTGGCGCGAGCAGCGGCGATCAAGGCATTGCTCGCCCATATCCGATGCCGTTCACGCCGCCCGCGTCAACGGCCGCCGGCGTGCATAATTCTTCCTTGCTCCCGGCGCCATAACACCGGTCGCTGTAATCAGGCCCGAGGCGCCTTCCAGCGCACCAGCGCGCAGTTCGAGCGCCAGCAGCCGCTCAGGCTCGAACGGGCCGGGCAGGGACAGATTGCCGGTCATAAGCGCGGAAAATCCGAAGCGCGAATAATACGGTGTATCGCCGAGCAGGATCACCGCGCCGTGGCCACGCGCCCGCGCGATATCGAGCGCGCGCGTCATCAACGCGGCGCCTGTACCAAGTTTGCGGCAGGATGCATCGACCGCCAGCGGCCCGAGCACCAGCGCCGGAACGCCTCCAGCGCTGACCTGCCACAGCCGCACGGTGCCGACCAGCCTGCCCCGACGCGTGGCCGTGAAGGCGAGACCATCGGCGGGCACACGTCCCTCGCGCAGGCGCTGGCAGGTGCGCGCGTGCCTGTTTTCGCCGAAGCTCGCGTCGAGCAGCGCCGCGCGCGCGGCGACGTCCGCAGGGCGCTCGGCGCGGATAACGAATGGAGCGGCATCGGTGTGATCGGCGATCTTGGTCAGAACAGCGGCCATGACGCATCAGTCCCCACTCCAGCGGACAGGTGACCGCGGAGTTGTCAGCAAAACGATTGTGACAGGGTGGAAGCCGGCGGCCCGGCTTCCGGTTCTCGTTCATCTCCCGCAACCGGGAGAGCTTGCGCCTCAGATGTGGTACGTCTTCAGCGGCGGGAAGCCGTTGAAGGCCACAGACGAGTAAGTCGACGTGTAGGCGCCGGTGCCTTCGATCAGCAGCTTGTCGCCGATCTCCAGCGTCACCGGAAGCGGATACGGCTGCTTCTCGTAAAGCACGTCGGCCGAATCGCAGGTCGGCCCGGCCAGCACGCACGGCGTCATCTCGGCGCCGTCATGCCGCGTCCTGATGGCGTAGCGGATCGATTCGTCCATGGTCTCGGCAAGGCCGCCGAACTTGCCGATGTCGAGATAGACCCAGCGGTTCTCGTCGTCGTCGCTCTTCTTCGAGATCAGGACGACTTCGGCCTCGATCACGCCGGCGTTGCCCACCATGCCGCGGCCCGGCTCGATGATGGTCTCCGGGATCTGGTTGCCGAAGTGCTTGCGCAGCGCGCGGAAGATCGACCGGCCGTACTGCACGACCGGCGGAACGTCCTTGAGGTACCTGGTCGGGAACCCCCCGCCCATGTTGACCATGGTCAGGTTGATCCCGCGCTCGGCGCAATCGCGGAACACCTGCGAGGCCATCGCGAGCGCGCGGTCCCACGCCTTCACCTTGCGCTGCTGCGAGCCGACATGGAACGAGATGCCGACCGGCTCGAGGTTCAGCCGCTTGGCCATATCCAGCACGTCGACCGCCATCTCCGGGTCGCAGCCGAACTTGCGCGACAGCGGCCACTCGGCGCCGGCGCAATCATAGAGGATGCGGCAGAACACCTTCGCAGCCGGCGCGGCGCGCGCGATCTTCTCGACCTCGGCGGTGCAGTCGACGGCAAACAGGCGAATGCCGAGCGCGTAGGCGCGCGCGATGTCGCGCTCCTTCTTGATGGTGTTGCCGAAGGAGATGCGGTCCGGAGTCGCGCCGGCGGCCAGCGCCATCTCGATCTCCGCCACCGTCGCGGTGTCGAAGCACGAGCCGAGCGAGGCCAGCAGGCTCAGCACCTCTGGCGCCGGGTTGGCCTTTACCGCGTAGAATACGCGCGAGTCGGGCAGCGCTTTCGCGAAGGTCTGGTAGTTGTCGCGCACGACGTCGAGGTCGACCACGAGGCAGGGCTCAGTGTCGTTGCCTTCGCTATGGCGGTTGCGCAGGAATTCCCGAATGCGTTCGGTCATAGCACCCTCCAAACGGTCCAGCGACGGACTCGTTCAAAATGATGTCGGTATGAACGTTCCGGCGGTGTCGCACGATGGAGGCGCGACAAGGCCTTGAGTTCAAACCAACTGTGCTGCCGTGGATTGGTTGGGATGATCCCGCCCGCACACCTGGCAATGAAGGACAAGCCTTTTCAGTAGCCCGCGCCGGCGGTGGAAGGCCGGTAGAGACCAAAAAAGCCCGCTCCGTCGTTGCTTTAAGTCGCGTCCCCCGTTGAGAGCGGGGTGCGCCGGTTCGCCTCCGGCTGCCAGTCACGGTTGCAAGGAGTGAAGTACCTTCGACGGCATCCCGGGAGAGAGATGCTGGCCACTCAGTCTCGATCGTTAAACCGACCTGAGCGGCCCTCGGCTCCTTCACCCTTGGCGGCTGTCCGGCCTCTTGTCCGGATACCTACCGACTGACACACGACCACAGGCACGTGCGAAATTGGGCAGAAGCGGAGATATGTCTTTTGACCGGGCTTCGCAACAACTTTCTTGGGTGGCGTGGTGAGGTTTCCCCACACGGCGGTGATATGACGCGCAGGGGTGCGCCGAAGATGAACGGATGTTAAAGTTGTTTAATGAACGATTAGGTGAGGACGCGCGCAGGCGGCAAGGTTAGCCCTGTGCCGCAGCGGTTTCTGTCAGGCGCGCCGCACGAAGGGTTCGACGCGCTTGGCGGCGCGGATGAAGTTGATCATCACAAATACGCCGACCGCGAACAGCACGGCCTGGAGGATGTGCGCTTCCATGTCGCTGAGCCCGAACAGGATGGCGAGCGCCCAGCCGCCGGCGAACGCCGCGCCAAAGACCTCCGCGCCGATCAGAATAGCCGCAGAGATGACGGTGATGACGCTTGGCCAGACGATCTGGCGCGAGGTCGAAGCGGAGGGTTGTGAACTCATCGTCAGGGGTCCCGTTGTCGGCGGCAATCTCTCCGAAAATGCCGCCCGCGGCAAGCGCCAATGGACCACAAAGGCGGCATCGCGTGTTATAAGTTTCGATGCCTTGCGGATAGCGGCAAAAATGTGCGGCAACGTTTAAGGCAATAACAGGAGCCTCATGTCAGACACGCCCCCATCGCCGCCTTCGACCTTAGCCCCGGATAACCCGCTGCTGAAGGCGTGGCAGACGCCTTTTCAGACCCCGCCGTTCGGCGAGATCGCGCCCGAGCATTTCCTGCCCGCCTTCGAGCAGGCGTTCGCCGATCATGCCGCCGAGATCGCCGCCATCACTCACGATCCCTCGGCGCCGGACTTCGCCAACACCGTCACCGCGCTGGAGCGCTCCGGCAAGCTGCTCGCGAAGGTGTCGGCGGTGTTTGACGGCCTGGTGTCGGCGCACTCCAATCCGGCGCTGCTCGAGATCGATCGTGATGTCGCCTTGCGGATGGCGCGGCACTGGAACCCGATCATGATGAACGCGGTGCTGTTCGGCCGCATCGCGCAGCTTCACGAGAATCGCGCGTCGCTCGCCCTGACGCCGGAACAGTTGCGTCTTCTGGAACGCACCTATGTCCGCTTCCGCCGCGCCGGCGCGGGCCTCGACGAGGCCGCCAAGACGCGGATGGCTGAGATCAACGAGCGTCTCGCGCAGCTCGGCACCACCTTCGGCCACAATCTGCTCGGTGACGAACAGGCCTGGTTCCTCGAACTCGGCGACGATGATCTCGACGGCCTGCCCGACAGCTTCGCCGCGGCGGCGCGCACTGCCGCCGAAGAGCGCGGGCTCTCCGGAAAGGCCGTCGTCACCACCTCGCGTTCCCTTGTGGAGCCGTTCCTCAAAAGCTCGCGCCGGCGCGATCTGCGCGAGAAAGTCTACAAGGCTTTCCTGGCGCGTGGCGACAACGGCAACGCTCACGACAACAATGCCGTGATTCCGGAAATCCTGGTGCTCCGCGAGGAGCGGGCGAAGCTCCTGGGCTACCCGACTTTTGCAGCCTATCGCTTCGAGGACTCCATGGCGCGGACGCCAGAAGCCGCCCGCAACCTCCTGGAGCGGGTCTGGAAGCCGGCGCGAAAACGCGCGCTCGCAGACCGCGACGCCTTGCAGGCTTTGATTACGAAGGAAGGCGGCAACTTCACCCTCGCGCCGTGGGACTGGCGCCATTATGCCGAGAAGCTGCGGCAGGTCCGCGCCGACTTCGACGACGATGCGATCAAGCCGTATCTGACGCTGGAGGGCATGATCGCCGCTGCCTTCGACTGTGCGCACCGGCTGTTCGGGCTCACCTTCTCCGAGCGCAAGGACGTCCCGGTCTGGCATCCGGATGTCCGGGTGTGGGAGGTGAAGAACGCAGCCGGCGAGCATCAGGCGCTGTTCTACGGGGATTACTTCGCGCGGGCGTCGAAACGGTCCGGCGCGTGGATGACGTCGCTGCGCGACCAGCAGAAGCTCGACGGCGACGTCGCGCCGCAGATCGTGAACGTCTGCAACTTCACAAAAGGCTCCGAGGGGGGACCGGCGCTGCTGTCGCCGGACGATGCGCGCACCCTGTTCCACGAGTTCGGCCATGGCCTGCACGGCATGCTCTCGAACGTTACCTATCCCTCGCTGTCGGGCACCAGCGTATTCACCGATTTCGTCGAGTTGCCCTCACAGCTCTACGAGCACTGGCAGGAGCAGCCGCAGGTGCTGCGGCAATTCGCCAGGCACTCCCGGACCGGCGAACCGTTGCCCGACGATCTGCTCAGGCGTTTCCTCGCGGCGCGGCAATTCAACCAGGGCTTCGCCACCGTGGAATTCGTCGCCTCGGCGTTTCTGGATCTTGAGTTCCATAGCCAGCCGGCATCAGCGGTTCACGATGTCCGGGCTTTCGAGCGTGCGGAACTGGAGAAGATCGGCATGCCCGTGGAAATCGCGATGCGGCATCGCCCGACCCAGTTCGGCCATATCTTCTCCGGCGATCACTATGCCGCCGGCTATTACAGCTACATGTGGTCGGAGGTGATGGATGCCGATGCGTTCGGCGCCTTCGAGGAGGCCGGCGACATCTTCGATTCCGAAACCGCGAAGCGGCTGCACGACGCCATCTATTCGTCGGGCGGTTCGCGCGATCCGGAAGAAGCCTACGTGGCGTTCCGCGGCCGCAAGCCGGAACCGGATGCGCTATTGCGCCGGCGTGGATTGCTCGAGACGCCGCGGGCGGCTTAGCGCCACTATGTATTATGTTGAGAGAGGCGTCCTAAGGTTGGTCATTGCCGGGCTTGACCCCGGCAATCCATCCTTCTCGAAAAGATGGATGCCCGGATCAAGTCCCGGTTTTGGCCGAGACTGACAAGCGGCAAGATCGGGTATCAATCGCGGGCCTATAGCCGGGTTTTCTGGTGTGGTCGATCCGGTCGAGGATGGTGCCAAGCTTGCCGTGCAGGGTGATGGAGAGGTCGCGACGCATTGGTTCGGGGGTAATGACGATGCGATCGATGATCTCGCGGATGGCTTCGGCTGCCTCAAGCGCGTTGTTGGGGTGTGCAAGCGCGGTGGTCAGGCGCTCGATCCTGCGCCGGTAGGTTCCCGCGATGCCTAGGTGGATGTCGGGGACGTCCTGCGGCGTGTCCGACAGCCAGGCTATGAGGCTGTCCTGTTTCGCTTCAAGCTCAGTCGGTCGGACAGGGCACGGTGCCAGCGCCTTGCTCGATGACGCGCACAATCTCGGCGATGGTCTTGGCCGTCTCGGCAAGCTCACGGCGCGTCGCGGCGGCCGTATTGCGGCGCTCGCGATTCAGCCGGTTGGTCTCTTGCGCATGGGCGCGCATCGCCTCTGCCACATATCCGGGGTCATCATGCGCTCGCGCAGGCTGGTTAGCGCGCAGGTCTCCAGAGCCCCGCGGGCGATGGTGCGGGCATTGTCGCAGCCGTTGCCGAGCACATGGTTGATGCAAGCGAAGCGATCCTGTCCACGCCGGGCATAGCTGTCGCCGCAACAGCCATAGAACAGTAGACCCGCCCAGGCCGTGCGACTCTCATAACCATTGCCCGCAAGATCGACGAAAGTGTTCGACGAGCTCAGTCGAGTAACATTGATGCCTTTACCGGCGAGGTCGAGAATGACGGGGCCGCGAGCTTGATCAGTCGTCCAGTCGCCAATACTTAAGGTAAAAATACGTGTATAGCGCTCCGCAGGCCGACCCTTCGGCTGCGAAGTAAATGCCTTCACTCAAAAGAAGCAAAGCAATGAACATCGCCCCCTTCGGCGCGAGAATATCGATAGGCGCTCCCCACTCCACGAAGTTGGCCGCAATCACAGGAACGATAAACAGAAGCACGCCAATCGCGATCGTTCCTCGGATTTGCGGCGGCCACAGTTTTTTTAATGCCCGTGGCGGCGGATGCTGCATCGAGTATTTATTTATGTTCCTTTTGAAGTAGGGAAGAACGCTGCAGAAGATCGATACAAAAAGACACGCTAGCAAGAACTGCGCGTTCTTAACCTGCTGATCAGACAACAATCCTTGTTTAAGCAAGATTTGAAAAACTCTCGTACTTTTTAATAGTTCCGCAGAAGGCAGCCAGCTCCATTTGTTCAACAATGCAAAGAACGGAAAGAGTAATGCCAGGACGAGACTGCACTGCCCCCAGCGGGAGTCGCCGGGTTTTGGAGCCACTAGATAGCCAGCTTCGTTATATTTGAGGCTATCTCCTGTGTTTGTGTGGTCGGGATCGATCATTATAGCTGACTTTCAGAAGGCTGAAGAACGCGTGACTCAATAACGCTGACAATTCATCTAGTCTATTTTGCCTCACACTCGATCGGCTTCTGTCCGGATTGGTAGCAACGCTCTGTCCTTGAACTCTCTGAATCTCACGTCCTTCAAGTTCGCGGGCTTGCACGCGTCCTTAATCTTTTGATCAATTCTGTCGTTTCGATCTTCGGTGGAGTCAGTCATGAACTCGCTCCCAAAAATTTAAGCTTCCGACCACTTACGTCCTAATGTCAGAGCAAATTGGACGCAGCCCAAAAGTCCCTCTGCTGACACGACCACACCGAAGACAAAGACGAACGCCTCCAGGCCGATTAACAATCGTGGAGACGAAAACAACATAAGCTTAGATAGAGGCATGGACTTTGCCATATCTACAGAAAGAGCTGTCCAGATGCTGCCAGGGCCAAGCAGCAGCACAATAAGTACAAATCTGAACCGAGATGAATTCGTCCTCTTGAGAATCTTTTGCCAATCAGTGAGATCGAAGAGAACAGGACCAGAAACCAATCGAAGCAAGGCTACAAAATTGAGAGGCAGGCAAACAACAGAAAAGTCTGTAATGAACATTGAGCTGATGGTGAAAGCAACGCATGCGTCGATAAGAATTCGTGCCAATCACTTAGGAAGAAAAACTTCGACGGCAGGAATTCACTTACTCCCGCAACTTCGATCGCAATCGGCCTCGCCAAGAGTAGCGCTAAGACAAGCACTGGAAACAACAGCATCTCAATAGCCAGCACGACTTTTGCGAATTTGCGAAACATCGATGTCGCCCTATAACTCAAAGGCCAAAATATGGTCTCGCATGTTTTCATTGATTAGATGGATCAGAAGAATGCTTCAACGGGTTTGCAAGCTTGAAAAGATAACCATCACAAGAAAAACAGCCGCCGCTATTTCCACCATCGCAACGAGCTGTTGCCTGGATAGGGCCAAGGCTTGAATCTCACTGTACCTGAATCGTTTCACCCAAAGCGCTGCTCGCTCTTTTATTAGCACCCCCACTAGGGTGTAGGCGAAATACCAACCTGAGTAGCGTTCCAGTCCTGCATCTTTTTTTTCGCTATCAAAATGTTGATATAAATCAGCGCGAAGCATGTGAACGCCAATGTTATGGGTAAGATGATCGACACTTGATTAGCGGACATAAAAAGAATCTTTGTTGAGCTGGAGAAAAGGGTAGTCGTCTGCGTGGTGAGATCGATGAACGGAATTCTCCAGTTGGCGCCGACTTGAACACCAGCATAGCCAATTCAATCGATCTCGCCCGTTGCTCCGTTAATAATAATGCCGCCCCCGAAGGAAGGGCCAAGCGAAATAACGTCTGGGAAAATCGAGAAGGGCACGGTACCGGTTAAAGCAAAATTATTGGCCATTTTAGCTCTCCTTTCTAGGAATTTGGCTTACCTCGGTCAGCGCGCAGCTACTTCTTGAACGAGAATCCCATGAGCAGGAAAAAGAGAAGGCCCCAACCGGCCACTATAAAAATAGCGACTCTGGTTTGTCGGCGCACAGCTAACACTTCGGTCGATAGATCGTCCGGCAATGGAGCAAAGATATCGACGTAATTAGGAAGCTGTCGAGCAAAAATTCGGATTTTGAAATTGGAATGAAAACCAATAATAACCGATATGCATCACTCGCGCCCCGAGCAGCTTATAAAGAGAGTACACCCTCCACTGCCAAAACGCCGCCGCGAGTATAGGAATAGGCAATGTGGTGAGGAAAATAGTTCCATTCATTGACATCGGTTATTCTCCAAATTCCAATGCCATCGGTTATCAGATATATTCGAAGCCAGTGCGCTGGCGATCGCAGAAGATCTCGAAGGCTTCACACGGCCTGTCCTTCGACAGCCCTGGGGATGCGTTCGTTCATCTCTCTCACCCCGCCTCGTCGCGATATCGCATCAAAGGCGATAGCAGATAGCTGATCACGCGCCGTTGCCCGATTTTGATCCCGGCAGTCATTGCCATGCCCGGCTCGAACAGCCTGAAGCCGTGCTCAATCTGGATGCCTTTCTCTGGAAGTGATACACGCGCAACGTAAGCTGTTTGCCGCCGCGCATTGATCATTCAGAAGATCGCCAAGCCGATCTACATCCTTGATACCGAAGTACACATTGCAAAAGGTCTCAGCCGGATGAAAGAAAACCACGCTACGGAAGTATACTTTCACGTACCGCCGCGCACGGCGGAAAACGGGTTCGGATTTATAGGTGTCCAAGTCGCCTCTGAGGCTTCCAAAGGTGCCGACTTTGTAAGAGACGCTCACATTCCCATAGCCCAAGGGGCCGGCATAGACACGAGCGCCGTTGAGATATCTCAAATCGTAGGCGGCGAAGCCATCCGCATCGGAAACTTTCTTGAAGTATTGAAATAATCTGACGAGCAATCTCGTCCGATCTACTTTTACCATCATCCGCTTCGTCGTAAGGATGTAGACAAAGGCGCCGCCCATGTACAGCGCGACAAAGTTAATAATGAAAGCAAAAAAGACTGTGAAACCGACCACCCCCCATCGCCACGCTATAAGCCCATCAATGGCGTACTGCGCGGCAGTTCGCACATAGAGACCGCGGTACAAGATGAACGCCGCAACGAGAACCGCTGGCATACCCCATGAATTTGTACAGAAAAAGCTGCTGAACCATCCTGGCGTGCCGATCCAGAGAACACGTTCGCCTTCACCCAGCTTGGGCGTGACTCCAGAGGCGTCGACCAGGTCATTAGGCGGATCGAAGATCGACAGGCCACGTTTAATCATTGATTGAGAGCTCGCGCTTAAAGGGCTTCCAGATAGGCTCAAGCATGCTCGCGATCTGCGGCGGATAGTTACTCTATGTGGGCCCCACAATAAGCTGAGTATCCAGCAGCATCCTGAGAATTTCCGTACGTTAGGCCGAACTGCTCGACTAAATCTATTCCGTAATAGGCAATGAAAACCTATTGGGGTTCATGTTGGATGACCCTCCCGAGTAAAAGGCTCCGACGCCGTCATTCTCTCGGCCACCAAATGCTGTAACCAGAACACCAGCGGATGCTGCACCGCTCGGTATTTGGCCGCCTAGACTAGACCATAAGAAAACCCAATTGGAGAATACGAAAGAGTTAAGCCTCGGAAAGCCATTGCGATCTCCATCCTTGCGTCTTTGGAAGCTATTCTCACTCAACCACTAGCCTTCATACGTTAGAGCTTTGCAGCCCATGATGATCGCCATGCTTATGAGAATCCAGAGGATCATCCCGAACCAACACAGCACCTGATATTTGGTTATGATTTTTGCCTGATCCTCGTCATACTCTCCCCACCGTTTCCATTTTTCAATTTGTCGTTGCCCAAAACTACCTAGCGATATGATGAATCAAACGTAGAGATTGCTATTCCATCTCGTTAACCTACGCTTGACCGCTGCGAGACAGGCCCAGATGACCAACCCCACCCGAAGAAACTCAGCAAAAAGCACAGGACAAGTAGACCGCCGTCGGACATCGAATTTTCCCTCCCTTCGGCCTGCTTTCCCGCCGCCTGCTTGTCGATCGAGGCCAGCTTCGCGGTGTGTTCGGCTGCCTGGGCTTCCATCTGACTAAGGAATGCTTCAGGAGAAGCCATGGCCAAGTACACTGCCGATGTGGTCTGGATGCTCGCTCCGGGCGACGACTTTCGCAGCGGACGCTATAGCCGCGGCCATAGCGTGAATTTCGATGGCGGCGTCACCGTGCCGGCTTCGGCCTCGCCGCATGTGGTCGGCAAGTGGGCGGTGGCCTCTGCTGTCGATCCCGAGGAGATGCTGGTCGCTGCGCTCTCGAACTGCCACATGCTGACGTTCCTGCATTTGGCGCGGCTGGCGGGCTTTAGCGTCACGTCGTATCGCGATCATGCCGAAGGCGTGATGGAGGAGATCGCGCCCGGCCGTCAGGCCGTCACTCATGTGACCCTCAGACCCGAGATCGCGTGGTCGGGCGAGGCGCCCAATGCGGCGCGGCTCGCGCAACTGCATCACGAAGCGCATGAGACCTGCTTCATCGCCAATTCGGTGAAGACCGAGGTGACGATTTGCTGATTTCGTATAGGGCCTTCCAGGGCGCATAGTCGCGAACCACAGATGCGCAATCGCATGTCTGTGATAGCTGCTTCGTGGCTTCCGGAAGTGACGATGAGATTTCCCGGCAGTCGTCAAGCCAACCAGCGGCGGAGCAGCGGCAGGAAGAAGATCGCGGTGTTGATCGCAAAGCCGAGGCCCCAGAGGATCGAGCGCAGCGTCGGCCGGTCGCCGATATAGGTGAAAACGTAGGCGGCGCGGACGATCAGGAACAGGATCGCCAGTTCGTCGATCAGATGCTGGGGCGCGGCGCGGAATTCCGCGAGCAGCACGGCGGCCGCGAAAAACGGAAACGCCTCGATGCCGTTGATGTGCGCCCCGAGCGCGCGGGCGCGCAGCGGATCGGCGTAGAAACCGGGGTCGCGCGGACGGGCGTTGTCGAAGCCGGGAGACCCCAGCGCCTTGAACGGCACGATCGTTACGAGGTACAGGACGACCGCCCCGAAGACGCACCATTCGGCGACCGTCATGGCAATTCCCTTCGCGGGCAGTTTCGAAGACAGTACCGGCAGATGCGCGGGCTTGACAAGACCGGGCAGGCGCGCGAA
The DNA here is from genome assembly GCF_047149785.1 of Nitrobacter sp. Taxonomy (GTDB): domain Bacteria; phylum Pseudomonadota; class Alphaproteobacteria; order Rhizobiales; family Xanthobacteraceae; genus Nitrobacter. Next base: position 190,656 of record NZ_BAAGBE010000001.1, read on the forward strand.
TCCAGTCGGCATGACGGCCGTTATTCCTATCGAAAGAGCCAGGACCGCCGCGGGCGCGCCGCGCGGACGCGTCGGCGTCCTGCTTGTCAATCTCGGCACGCCGGACACCGCCGACGCCCGCGGCGTGCGCGTCTATCTGAAGGAATTTTTGTCCGATCCGCGCGTCATCGAGAAGCAGGGCCTGGTCTGGAAATTGGTGCTGAACGGCATCATTCTGAACACCCGTCCGCGCCGCAAGGCGCTCGACTACCTGAAGATCTGGAACACCGAGCAGAACGAGTCGCCGATCAAGACCATCACGCGCGCGCAGTCCGACAAGCTCGCGGCGGCGATCGCCGATCACGATCATGTCGTCGTCGACTGGGCGATGCGCTATGGCAATCCCTCGATGCAATCGCGCATCGCGGCGCTGACGGCCCAGGGTTGCGACAGGCTGCTGGTGGTGCCGCTCTATCCGCAATATTCGGCGGCGACCTCCGCCACCGTGTGTGACGAGGCATTCCGCGTGTTGAGCGACATGCGCGCGCAGCCGACGCTGCGGGTGACGCCGCCATATTACGACGATCCCGACTATATCGACGCGCTGGCGGTTTCGATCGAGAGGCATCTCGCCTCGCTCCCGTTCACGCCCGAGATCATCATGGCCTCGTTCCACGGCATGCCGCAGGCCTATATCGAAAAGGGCGATCCCTATCAGGGGCAGTGCGTCGCGACCACCGAGGCCCTGCGCAAGCGAATGGGGCTCGATGCATCCAAACTGATGCTGACGTTCCAGTCGCGTTTCGGTTTCGACGAGTGGCTGCAGCCCTACACCGACAAGACCGTCGAGAAATTGGCGAAGGACGGCGTGAAGCGCCTGGCCGTCGTCACGCCGGGCTTCTCGGCCGATTGTCTGGAGACGCTGGAGGAAATCGCGCAGGAGAATGCGCATATCTTCCGCCACAACGGAGGCGAGGAGTTCACTGCGATTCCATGCCTGAACGACAGCGATCCGGGAATGGACGTCATCCGGAAGCTGGTGCTGCGCGAGCTTCAAGGCTGGATTTAGAGCAGATTGTCATTAGCGGGGCGCGCGAGGCGCGACCCCGGATCCGGCCAGATCGAATGCGTCATTTGATCGCCGGATTCCGGATAGCCGCTCCGCGGCTTCCGGAATGACGGCGCTTTGTCGCCGCCCTCGTTTTTCTGCCAATCGAACCCTACATCTTTGAGCGGCGACCAACCAGCAATTCACCGCCTCGCGTTCCTCGAAGGGCGATCCTCCTGCGGAGATATTCATGACCGGGTTCGATATTTTCGCGATTGTTTTCGTGGCGCTTGTGATCCTGACGTTGCTGGCCGGCGTCAAGACCGTGCCGCAGGGCTACGACTGGACCATCGAACGGTTCGGCAAGTACACGCGGACGCTCGATCCCGGCCTCAATCTCATCGTGCCCTATATCGACCGCGTCGGGCGCAAGATGAACATGATGGAGCAGGTGATCGAAATTCCCAAGCAGGAGGTCATCACCAAGGACAACGCCACCGTCACCGTGGACGGTGTCACTTTCTATCAGGTGTTCGATGCCGCCAAGGCGAGCTATGAGGTGGCGAACCTCAACCAGGCGATCGTGACGCTGACCATGACCAACATCCGCTCGGTGATGGGCGCGATGGACCTCGACCAGGTGCTGTCGCATCGCGACGAGATCAACGAGCGGCTGCTGCGGGTGGTGGATGCCGCGGTGTCGCCGTGGGGCCTCAAGGTCAACCGCATCGAGATCAAGGACATCGTGCCGCCGGCCGACCTCGTGCAGGCGATGGGCCGGCAGATGAAGGCCGAGCGCGAGAAGCGCGCCGACATTCTTCAGGCCGAAGGCCAGCGCCAGTCGGCGATCCTCAAGGCGGAGGGCCAGAAGCAATCGCAGATTCTCGAAGCCGAAGGCCGCAAGGAAGCCGCCTTCCGCGATGCCGAGGCGCGCGAGCGGTCGGCGGAAGCGGAGGCCAAGGCGACGCGGATGGTGAGCGAGGCGATCGCCAAGGGCGACGTGGCGTCGCTGAACTACTTCATTGCCGACAAATACATCAAGGCCTTCGGTCAGCTTGCCAACTCGCCGAACCAGAAAGTCGTGATGCTGCCGCTCGAAGCCACCAGCATGCTGGCCTCCCTGGGTGGGATCGGCGAGATCGCCAAAGCGACTTTCGGCGAGAGCGCCGCGCCGGCTGCCGCCGCACGGCGAAGCGCGGTGCCGAACGCGGGCGCGCCGGCCCAGACCGTCCCGCCGCAGGGGTAGGATCAGGGAGCGTTTTTTATGGCCGACATGTTTGCGTCACTCGGAACCTGGAACTGGCTCATCTTCGGTCTCATCCTGATGGGACTCGAATTGCTGACACCGGGCGTGTTCTGGCTCGGCCTCGCCGCGTTCCTGGTCGGCGTGCTGTCATTCGCCCTCGATCCGGTGTGGCAGATGCAGATCCTGGCGTTCGCGGTTTTTGCCGTCGCGGCTGTGCCGCTGTGGCGGCGCATGGCGCAGGCCAAGCCGGGGGCCGACGACAACCCGTTCCTCAACAAGCGCGCCGACGCGCTGGTCGGTCGCGTCTTCACGCTGGAAAAGCCGATCGTCGACGGCACCGGCACCGTGCGCATCGACGATACCGTCTGGCGCGTGACGGGACCGGATGCGCCGGCGGGCAGCCGGGTGAAGGTCGTGAAGGCCGACGGCGCGCGTCTGACTGTGGCGGCGGCGTAGCAATCCAGCGCGGCGATTACGCCACGCCGGCGCGCAGCAGGTCGTGCAGATGCACGATGCCGACGGGCTTTTTTTCGTCGGTCACGATCAACGCGGTGATCTTCGACGAATTGAGGATTTCCAGTGTCTCGCCGGCCAGAAGGTCGCGTCCGATCGTCTTCGGATTTCGGGTCATGACATCGTCGACGCGCGCGGTTATCAGGTCCGGGCGCATGTGACGGCGCAGGTCGCCGTCGGTGACGATGCCGACGAGGTGCCCTCGGCCATCCACGATGCCGACGCAGCCGAAGCCCTTCGAGGTCATCTCGACCAGCGCCTCGGACATTTTGGTGCCGAGCGGCTTCAGCGGGACGGAGTCGCCGCTGTGCATGAGGTCGCGGGTGTATTTCAGCAGCGCACCGAGCTTGCCTCCGGGATGCAGCACGCTGAAGTCGACCGAGGTGAAGCCGCGGCCCTCCAGCAGCGCGATGGCGAGCGCATCGCCGAGTGCGAGCTGCATCAGCGAGGACGTTGTCGGCGCGAGATTGTGCGGGCAGGCTTCGCGCGCCTTGGGCTGCACCAGCACGACATCGGCGGCTTTGCCGAGCGTGGACTCGCGCTCGGCGGTCATCGCGATCAGGGCGATGCGAAAGCGCTTGGCATAGGTGATGAGGTTTTTCATCTCCGGCTGCTCGCCGGACCACGACATCGCCAGAATGACGTCGTCGGCGGTGATCATGCCGAGGTCGCCGTGACTGGCTTCTGCCGCATGGACGAAAAAGGCCGGCGTTCCGGTCGAGGCGAAAGTCGCCGCGATCTTGCGGCCGATGTGGCCGGACTTGCCGAGACCGGTGACGATCAGCCGCCCCTTGGCGCTGCGGATCATGTCGGCGGCAGCGGCGAATGCAGGACCGAGATCGGAGTTCAGGGCCGCGGCAAGCGCGCTCACGCCGCCGGCCTCCGCCTCGAGCGTTCGCAACGCGGACTCGATGGCCGCGTCCGCCTCTCCGGTGGTCGTCCGTGATTTGAGTGAGGTCATGCCCGTTCCATCGGGACGAAACAGCGTCGTTCGGCCCATGGGACTGTGCTTAGCACGACCGCTTGTGCGATGCGATGCGGCTTCGCCGTCTCAACGGCCCGTTAACCATAATTGTTTTAACTCCATTAACGCTAAGGTCCGCCGCGCCTGCCGGTGGGCCTTGTAAATCTATGCTTATGCTGGAGTTTTCGGATCGTGACTTGGGGTCCAGCGACGGGCCGCTGGCAACGCGCATCGACGTGGCGCGCGGTTTTGGCCTGCCTCGCCCTGATCGTTCTGGCGTGCCCGGCCGCCGAAGCGCAAACGCTCACCGGCGATCGCATAAGTCCGCTTCGTGGCGGCTTATTTCAGCCGCCGAATTCTGACCTGCGCCAGACCAGCGATGCCGGTAGCGATGATACCGCATCGGATTCGCCAACAATAGCTCCATCGCGCATCGGCAGCATTCCCACTTACGGCGTGTCCGCGGCGGCGGGAGCGGGCGACACCGGTTACGACGCGCTCAATCGCAAGCGCAAGAAGCCGAAGCCCTATCCCGGCACGCCGAAACCGAAACAGCCGCCGGGGCCGGGCAATTTCGTCGCCGTTCCACCGCCGCCGCCATTGTCGGTGCCGCCGTCGTCGACCGCGAACAAGCCTCCGGTCGCGCCGGCCATGGCGGGAAGCGTGGAGGGGCAGCCGGCGCGCCGCCGCCTGAAGCGTGACGACGATCCGTTCGGCGATGTGGGCAACTACGTCGGCGGTTTCCTCGTCAAGTCGGCGGTCGAACTGTGGGGCGGCTATGACACCAATCCCGGCCGATTCAACAAGCCGAAGGGTTCGGCATTCTATATGGTGTCGCCCGAATTCGTGGCCGCATCCGATTGGGAACGCCACTCGGTCATCGTTGATCTGCGTGGATCGTTCACCGGGTATGGCAGAACATTTCCGCCTGGCGTGGACAACTCCGGCCAGCCCGTCGTTTCGCCGGTGCCGACGAATGTGGATCGGCCCGATTTCACCGGCAAGGTCGATGGGCGTCTCGACGTGACGCACGAGACCCGCATCAATTCGGAGCTGCGATTGCGGATCGGCACCGACAATCCCGGCAGCCCCAATATCCAGGCCGGCCTCGAGAAGTATCCGCTCTACGCGACCACCGGCGGGACCGCCGGCATCGAGCACGATTTCAACCGGCTGCGGGTCTCGCTGGACGGGACTGCGGACCGCACGACCTATCAGGACTCGCGGTTGACGGATGGCACGTCGACGCCCAACGACGACCGCAACTTCAATCAATATGGCGCCGTGGCGCGCGCGAGCTACGATCTGCTGCCGGGCGTCAGGCCGTTCGCCGAGGTCGAGGCGGACACGCGCGTCCACGACACGCGGCTCGACCGCAACGGTTTCCAGCGCGACTCCAACGGCGGCTATGCCAAGGCCGGGACCAGCTTCGAGCTGACCCGCCTGCTGACCGGCGAAGCCTCCATCGGCTATGCCGCGCGGAGCTACGCGGACCCCCGCCTCAACCAGTTGACCGGCCTTCTCACCAGCGCGTCGCTGGTGTGGTCGGCGACGCCGCTGACGACAGCAAAATTCACCTCGATCACCTCGGTCGATGAGTCCACGCTCGCCGGTGTATCCGGCGTGCTGACGCGCACCTATACCTTCGAGGTCGATCACGATTTCCGCCGCTGGCTGACCGCGATCGGCAGGTTCACCTACGGCACGCAGGATTATCAGGGTTCAACCCGATCCGACAAGATCTACTCGATTTCCGGCGATCTCGTTTACAAGCTGACCCGGGAATTCCAGATCAAGGCCGAGGTACGCCGCGATATTCTGGCCTCGAACATTTCCGGCGCGGGTTCGGCCTCGACCGTGGTGATGCTCGGCGTCCGGCTGCAACGATAGAGACGATGGGGCATTCCAGCGTGTCATGGCAGCAAATAGCTCGAACAATGGAATCGCTTCGCTCGGATGGCTTCGTGTTTGAACGGAAACATCTCGATCACTGTCATTGCCAGGCCTGACCCGGCAATCGAAAGAAAGTGGTGCGCGGGTCATAGAGCGTTTTCGAGCGAAGTGGCTACCGGTTCGCGTCAAGAAAACGCGTCGAATCAAAATCATAGAGTCCCGCTTCTGATTCCATCAGAAGCGGAAAGGCTCTAGGCGCGCGAAAGCGACGCCGTTCTTCGAACGGGCTCGCGCATGACGGCCGAGATCAGACTGATACAATTACAACGGAAACGAATGTGGCTCTCCCGGCCCGCCGCCTCGCTTACGCGAGCCGCGACAGCGCCCGGCGATGTTCGTGCATCAATAGGAACGCACGATAGCGGCGCTCGAAGAAATCACGCGCCGCGGAGGCTGGCTGCACCGTGCGGCCGATCCGGGTCATCGTCGCCGCCGCGGCCGTAAGCGACGGATAAAGTCCGCAACCGGCGGCGGCGATACAGGCGGTTCCAAGCAGCACGCCGTCGGGTTGTTCGGGCAGGGACACCGCGACACCGGCGGCGTCGGCATAGAGCTGGACCAGCAGCGGGCTCGCCGCGTGGCCGCCGGTCAACCGGATCTGGTCAATGGCGTAACCGGCGCTATTCAGGGCGTCGATGATGTGTCGCGTTCCCAGCGCGATGCCGATTGCGGTTGCGAAATAGAGCCGGGTCAGCGAGCGCGCTGACGCATCGAGGCGCAGCCCGTGGATCACGCCGACTGAATCGGGATCGGCGAGCGGGGAGCGGTTGCCGTGAAAGTCCGGCAGCACGTGCAGGCCCGCGACGAATGCTAAACCGTCCGCGGCGCGTGCCGTCTCGATCCTTGCCGCCATCACCGCGTGCCGGTCCGCGCCGAGCGATTGTCCTTCCGCATGGAGGTCGAGGATGTAATCGAGCAGCGAGCCGGTGGCGGACTGCCCGGCTTCGTTCAGCCAGTAGCCCGGCAGCATCGCGTCGTAATAGGGACCCCATATGCCGGGGATTTGCCTGGGATCGGGCGAGGCCGCCATGTGGCACGAGGATGTGCCGGCGATCATGGCGAGCGTCCGGTTGAGGCCGGATGCGTCGAGCCCGCCCAGCAGGCCGATGCCGCCGGCATGCGCATCGATCGCGCCGACGCCGACGGCGCAGTCGGGCGGGAGTCCAAGTTCGCCGGCGCTTTGGGCGGTCAGGGGACCTGCGCTCGTTCCGATCGATTGCGCCGAGGCGGGAAGCGACGCCCGGTCCTGCAAGTCATCGAGCCCGACGCGCGACAGGAAATCGCTTTGCCAACCCGGCTTCTCGTGCGCGAGGTAGGTCCATTTGCATGTCACCGTGCAGGCGGAGATCGCGGCACGGCCCGTCGCCTTCCAGGTCAGGAAATCGGTGAGATCAAGCACGAGCCCGTAGCGGCGCCATGCATCCGGGCAATGCCGCTTCAGCCAGAGCAGCTTCGGAATTTCCATTTCCGGCGACATCACATTGCCGACGTGATCGAGCACGCGATGGCGGGTGGCCGTGATCTCGTCGGCTTCCGCGGCGGCCCGATGGTCGGCCCACATGATGACGTTCCAGCGATCCTCGCCGGTTACCGAAACCGTGACCGGCCGGCCGGCGCGGTCAAGGGCGACGAGCGAGCAGGTGGCGTCGAAGGCGATGCCCCTGACCTCTTCAGCAACGATATGTCCGGCTGCAAGGGCTCCGCGGACCGCATGGCAGACCGCGGTCCAGATTTCCTCCGAACTGTGCTCGGCGTGATCGGGTTGGGGATGAGCGGTTGCGAACGGAGCTTCGGCGCGCGCAAGCAGGACGCCACGCTTGTCGAACACGCCGGCGCGCGCGCTGCTCGATCCGACGTCCACCGCGATGACACGATCCGGCATGCCGGCATCTACAGATGAAACGCCGCCGCCGTGTCAAGGAAGTTATGCGGGCGGACACGCGGCCGTGCAGACGACGCCATCAGGGGAGAGGGCTCGCGGCTTTCCGGAACGGACGACTACTTGATGACTTCACAGACCGTCAAATGATCGGGTCGGCGCAGGCTGGTGTTGCGGGCCGACACCAGGTTCCACCATGCATCCAGCGATTCGCGGTCGCAGTGCAATTTGACCGTCATGCCGCCGGCGAATTTGATCCAGTCCGCGAAATAGTGGCTCGGCACCGCGATCACGACCGGGATATCGGCGCTGAGCGCATGGGCGATCAGATGAGCAAGACCCTTGCCCTCGCGCTCCTTCCGCCCGAAGCGGTTGACGACCAGGATATCCGCCCCTTCGTCGAGAATTCTCGCAATTCGCTCGCCGGCGCCCATCAACTGTCCGACGTCGAGCCGACAACCCGTCGAATAGGCGTTCATATCCTGAAATAGCCGAAGCTGCTCGCCGGTAGGCACCAGCGTTGCCGACAGGTCCGCATCGGGACAGTAGCGACCTAGCTGAACAATCCCCACGGCCCGGTGGCCGTTTGCGTTCAGATCGGAGGCGAACTCGTGTAAAATCTCGTCGGGATCCTGACCTTCCACATAAACCAAAGCGGCAAGATCGCACTGGGCGTCGAACATGGTCCGCCTCCTCTTCAAGGTCGCCGCGATGACGTCCTGCCAAGTCTGGAAAGACTGAAACAGGCGCCTGGCCTCTTCACCGTCACCCGGCTCGTGAACGATATATCTGCCTATATATCACGATGGAGAAAACCTGGCCATAGCGGCGTCAGTGGAAGCAAGGCAGGGACATGGAGGACGGCCGGACGGTCGGGCATGGCGCCGTCGACCGTTCGACATCGGGCTTGCTAACGGTCCGCGCCCTTTTTTGGGTGCCGGATATCGTTCCGCAGCGCTTCAAGCTCTTTATGAACCGCGTTTGCGGCGTCGCGCTCGATCTTGCGATAGCGTGCGACCAGGGAGACCCCGAACGGGGTCAGGACCGCGCCGCCGCCATTCTTGCCGCCGGTCTGCCGCGCGACCGCCGCTTGCCGGCAGATATGGTTTATCTCGTCGACGAGATCCCAGGCGCGCTTGTAGGACATCTCCATCGCACGCCCGGCGGCCGAAATCGAGCCGCAAGCCTGGATGCTCTCGAGCAATTCGATTTTGCCCGGTCCAATACGGCCCTTTGAATCGAGATCGATTCGCAAACTCAGCGAGGGTAGTGATCTGTTGGATGAAGCCTGCATTTCACGCCCGATGGGTATCTGGGAGATTGAAACTATACATCATTCCATATCGAACGTCAGCTTTCCAATAATCATATTGAGGGAGATTGCGTGAATTTAACCCATGGAAAGCACGGTCGTGCTGCAAAGACGGTTTCCTCGCGGCTCTTCCCAAGACGAGAGCGCAGGGCCGGACACTTTGATCGATTCGTGGCGTGGGTAGAGCCAGCCACAATCACTTTGCCGTGTGGGAGAACCGGTTCGCTCGAAGGTAACCGGCCCGCCTGTCTGTCCGGCCAGGCTGGACCGCAGTGACGGCGTTTTGCGGCGCTATGGTGCACCGGAGCGTTCGGCTCCGGCCAGTTCGCGCACGAGAGCTTCGATGCGATCGAGATCGCGCACATGCAGGTCCCTTTGAGGGTTTGGGAGGCCGATTCCCTCCTTGCGGAAGCGTTTGAGGATTTCGAGCCTGACCTCGTTGGCGGCGCCGGCGTCGATGCCGATATGCGCGACGTGAAAAAATACCGTGAACTCCAGGGCGTCGGCGCCGAAATTGCCGAGAACGGCAAACGGCTCGGGCGACTTCAGCGCGCGCGGATGGTGGGCGACGATATCGAGCAGGACTTCGATGACCTTGTCCGGATCGGCGTCATAGGAGGTGCCGACCGCCACCGACAGGCGGGCCGAATAGCTGCCATGCATCCAGTTGACCACCTGCCCGCTGATCAGGTCCGCGTTCGGCACGATCACCGAGACGTTGTCGTAGGTCGCGATCTCGGTGGCGCGCACGTTGATGCGTTTCACGACGCCCATGCGGGTGCCGACCTCGATGCGGTCTCCGACCTTGATCGGGCGCTCCACGAGGAGAATCAGTCCGGAAACGAAGTTGTTGATGATGGATTGCAGTCCGAAGCCGATGCCGACCGACAGCGCGCCGGCGACGATGGCGACGTTTTGCAGGTTGAGGCCGACATAGGACAGCGCGATCAGGGTGGCGAGAATGACGCCGGCATACCCAGCCCCCGTGCCGATCGAACTGCGAACGCCGACGTCGAGACTGGTTTCCGGCAGGAAGCGCTCCTCAAGCCATCGCTTGAGCGCGCGCGTCGCCGCGACGCCGATGATAAACACCGCAACCGCGCCTAGAATCACGGACGGCGCGATGGTGATATTGCCGATCTGGATGCTGAAGAACGCCGAAGACATCGACGCGACGAGGTCGTCGGAACGAATTCCCCAGGTGGTGAGCACGACGAAGGTTGTCAGTCCGATCAAGGACAGTTGGACAAGGCCGCCGAGCACCGCGGCGATCTGGCGGACCGCGCTGCTGCCCAGCCCCGCGGTTTGTCGCAAAAAGCGGCCGACCGCTCCATGAAACGCAAACGTCGTATTGACGAGAACCGCGGCGAACCGGCTCAGCAGCACGAAGCCCATCAGCGCGGCGATCACCACCACCATCTCGATCGTGATAAACCGGCCCAAGGCGACATATCCCGCGAGCGGTCCGAGAATCGCGGCCGTGGCCATCACCCAGCCGACCGGAATCAGCAGGCGCCACGCGGACTTGTTGACGGCGGTGGACGGTGACGGCGTGGTTTCGTCGGCCGCTTCGGTGGCGGCGGCAACGCGAAGCGCGCCCATGAAGAGCAGCGCCTTGGCGATGGCGATCACGCCCCGGCTTGCGATCGAAAGTTCGATCGGCGCCCTGATCGCGAGATTTATAGCGTCCACAACCACGCCGAACGCGATGACCATGGCGAGCAGCACCGCGAAGGATATCAGTCCATCGGCCGCGGCATTGTCCATTTCGATCAGACGCCAGGTCGGACGGCCCGGCGCCAGCACAGCGATCGTCAGGCGGACAAAGAAGAAGCCAAAAGTGATGCCGATGAACAAGGCGCGAACGATCGGGCTCACGTCGTCGGGCAGCACCCCGAGCATCACGAGCGCCTGATAGAGCACGAGCAGCGCGACGGCGGTGAGCGCGGTGTCCGCAAGGACGATGACGGTGGCGGAGCCGGTCTTCCGCAGCGGGCTCGGACTGGCGATCTCGGGGTCGCGTTTCGTCCAGCGCGACCACCAGCGCCGGCCCGGCGACAGGAAGAAACCGAGCACCACGAAGGCTGCGATCACGAAGCCCGATGCGGCGCGAAGCGGCTGTGACGCCAGCACGCGGGCCCATGTGGTGAGGAGATCGATGAACTGGCCCGCGGCAACCGGAACGGCGGTTGCGACCGTGACCCAGAATGTCGGATTGACCAGGCTTGCGGAGCGTTGCAGCACGGAATCGTTGAATATCGCACGACGTCGATCGGAGATCGCCTCGATTGTCTGCTGGGCCCGCACGTTGATAAGCTTGGCTTGCTGAATGATGCCCTGCCGGGCGGCAATTTCAGCCACCAGTTTGGCGCGCTCGAGCTTCACGTCGTCGGACTGCGGAGCATTCGCTTCGGGATTCGGCGCGAGTTCGGCGGCCCGCGCTGTCGCAGCCTCGAGTCGGGGCTGGATTTTAGATATCAGCTCGCGCGCTTCGCTCTGCGCCGCCGCGGTCCGATTCCGGAGTTCGTTCAGCATGGGATCGTAGATCACGCGCGCGCGCAGCGCCGCCTCGACCTGATCGAGCGTCTGCTTCCAGCCTTCGAGTTTCGACTGGGCTTTAGGGAACTGCGGCGGCGGTACGGACGGCAGATCTTCAGCCGGAGGTGGCGGTGGCGGGGGAGCGCCGACCGGGCTTGCCGGCTTGGAGGTCCCGGGTGCAGGCGTCGCGGCGTGCAAGGGCATCCACGAGAAAAACACGATGAAGAAAATTGCCGCGCGGATTGTCTTCATGACTCTCTTGCTTGTTGAAGCGGTGCAGGAATTGACGACGCGGCTCCGCAATGGCGGAGGATTTGCGCTGTCATTGGCCGTGCGCCGCACGTTAAGGGCGCTGTTTTGATTTTGCGGTACGATAAGCAGAAATCTGCCTATTGTGTGTATTGTGGCGCGGCCGCTGCCTTCCTGAATGACTCGGCCAACGGCGTCTCGTCAATGTTTGCATCGGTTCGTCAATACCTGGCCGATTCGCTGGCGCAGATAGCGGATCAGGGTCCGCGCCGCTGTTCCACCGGCAGGCGGGTTCGTCTTGTCGCGAATCGCGAGCGCATATCGCCCGTTCCGAACAAACATCTTTTTGATATTGCTACGATTTATTTGATTTTAGCTAAGTGATGAAGCTCACGGTTTTCCGGCCGCCGATCATCCAGGGTGCGGCATCGACAACGGCCGCGTCGTTCGCGGCCAACCCGAGGAGCTTCAGATGACCGTCGTTCGCACCGAGACCGTTCGTCAGATCGCCGCGACCCTGGCTGTCGCCGCCTCCCTCACCGCGCTGGCCAGCCCTGGTTATTCCTTCACCGCCGAAGCGCAGCGGCAGTGCACCGGCGATGCGTTCCGCCTGTGCAGCTCCGAAATCCCGAATATCAGCCGGATTACCGCCTGCATGGTCAAGAATCGCTCAAGCCTCAGCCCGGGCTGCCGCGTCGAACTCGACAAGGGTCTGGCTATGAAATCGCACAGGGTTGCCGAGCAGTAAGGCGGCCGAGCCTTTGGCGGGTTGCTGTCGGTTGTTGATCCTCGCCATACCCGCTAATAGTTGGTGAGTGGTCCGGTTCCAACATTCGCATCCCCTTTCAGCATGTGCCTTTGCGATGTTAGAGCCGCTGATCACCGGCGACTATGAGTTCTGGTGGAATCCTGGATTTGACGTTCGCATGGCACGTCCAAGGCGGGCGGCGGCGAATGTCAAATCCACTCCACGAGCGGCGTGGTTGCGAAGCTCGCTGCATTGTTCCGGCAATGCGGATAAGGGATCGTCAAATGGCAGGTATTGATTTCAGCCCGCCTGCGAATCCGTCGTCAGAACCGGATTCGAATGACGATTCCTATGCCGCCATGATGGCACGCGCGCGGTCGCTCGTGCCGCAATTGCGTGAGCGGGCCACGAGGACGGAAGAGTTGCGACGGCTGCCACCCGAGACCGAGAAGGATTTTCATGCGACCGGCTTGTTCAGGATTCTACAGCCCAAGCGGGTCGGCGGCTCCGAATTCGATTACGTGGCTCTCGTCGACTTCGCGGAAGTGATCGCCATGGCCGACGCATCCGCGGCCTGGACGCTGGCGAACCTTGCCAGCCATCACTGGATGCTCGGCATGTTCGACAGCCGGGCGCAGGATGCCGTCTGGAGCAAGGATGCAACCGCATTGATCGCCTCCTCCTTCGTGTTTCCTTCCGGCCGCGCCAGGAAAGTCGAGGGCGGCTACCGCCTGCACGGCGACTGGCCGTTTTCATCCGGAGTGGACTGCTGCGCCTGGAACATGCTCGCGGGAATCGTCTCATCCGACGATGAAGCCGATGGCATCGAGTACAGGATTTTTCTGCTTCCCCGCGAAGACTACCGCATCATCGATATGTGGAACGCCGCCGGCCTGAAAGGCACGGGCTCGAACGACGTCGCTGTCGAAGACGTTTTCGTTGAAGACTGGAAAACGCTATCGGTTGCGGACATTGCCGGCGGTCCGTCGCCCGGCAGCGCCGTCAATCCGAACCCCCTTTATGCGCTGCCGGTGTTTGCGCTGTTTCCCTTCGTGCTGTCCGGGGTGGCGCTCGGTAACGCCCAGGGCTGCCTCGATGACTACATCGAGGTCGCGCGCCACCGCGCAACCACCTACAGTCGCGCCATGCTCGGCGATCTTCAGTCCACGCAGATCAAGATTGCCGAAGCGTCCGCGAAGATCGACGCCGCGCGGCTCGTCATGCGTTCGACCTGCATCAAGGCGATGCAGGATGCCCGGCGTGGGCATATCCCGGACATGGCGGTCAAGACCGGATGGCGACGCGACGGTGCCTATGCGGTAAACCTGTGTACCGAGGCGGTGTCGCTGCTGGTTGCAGCGAGCGGGGCGCGGGGGTTGTTCGCCGGTTCTCCGCTGCAGCGGCAGTTCCGCGACGCGAACGCGATCAATTCCCATATCGCGTTCAGCTTCGATGCGGCGGGCACGGATTACGGGCGGGTTGCTCTTGGCCTGCCCTCGAAAAATCTGACTCTGTGAGGTCGTCTGATGGCGGGCGATCCTGAATTTTCCGGCGCGCCGGATCCGGCGAATGAACTGGCGAGCGGCGAGTCGTCCCTCGATCCGCGCGACTTCCGCAATGCGCTCGGAACCTATGCGACCGGCGTCGCCATCATCACGGCTGCCGACGACGCGGGAAAGCCTTATGGACTGACTTGCAACTCGTTCGCCTCGGTCTCGCTGAATCCACCGCTCGTGCTCTGGAGCCTGGTGGTCTATTCCCGCAACATGAGCGTCTTCCAGAACGCGAGCCATTTCGCCGTCAACGTGCTCGGCGCGTCGCAGCAGGCGCTGGCGGTCAAATTTGCCACGCCGTCGGGCTGCAAATTCGAGGGAGTCGATTGGAGGCCGGGCCTCGGCGGGGCTCCGCTTCTGTCTGGCACCGTCGCGCATTTTCAATGCCGAACCGTCGATCGCTACTATGGCGGAGACCACGTCATCTTCCTCGGCGCCGTCGAAGCCTACAGCTACAATCGGAACGACGCCCTGTTGTTTTCTCACAGCGGTTACGGCCGGTTCGTTGGCGAATGATGGCCGACGATTCTTGAGGCCATCGTGATCGATCCGATTCTGATTGTTGGAATTCCGCTCGATTTCATTCTCTTTGGGTTCATCCTGCTCGGCATTGCGCTGTTTCACCGCCATACGCTTCCGATCGCGCTGGTCGGCCTTGCTGTTATCATCGGCTACAAAATTGGCTTCACAGGGTTCAAGTCCGGCGCAGGGTGGGGCGGGTTCGGCCGCCACATGGCGCACGAGTGGGTCACGCTGGCGAACCTGTTCCTGCTGCTGATGGGGTTTGCCATTCTGTCGCGGCACTTCGAGGAAAGCCGGATACCGGACGAAATGCCCGCCGTGCTGCCCGATGACTGGAAAGGCGGCGTTCTTCTTCTCGTTATCGTTTTCGTGTTGTCGAGTTTTCTCGATAACATCGCGGGCGCGCTGATCGGGGGCACGGTCGCGCGCCACGTCTTTCGGGGAAAGGTCCATGTCGGCTATCTCGTCGCGATCGTCGCGGCCTCCAATGCCGGCGGAGCGGGAAGCGTGGTCGGCGATACGACGACGACGATGATGTGGATCGACGGCGTCAGCCCGCTCAGCGTCGTGGAGGCTTATGTCGCGGCCGTGGTGGCGCTCGCGATTTTCGCGGTTCCGGCCGCGATCAAGCAGCATCGCTTCTCGCCGATCGTGAAGAAGCCGCCGAGCGGATTGCGCGTGGACGGCGCCCGGGTCTTCATCGTAGCAGTCATCCTGATTGCTGCGCTGGTTGCAAACGTGACCGCGAACCTGAAATTCCCGGCGCTGCTCGATGCGCTTCCCGTGCTTGGGCTTGCAGTCTGGGCCGCGATTTTGCTGACCGCGTTCCTGCGCGCGCCGGATTGGACCATCATGCCCGAAACCTTCAAGGGCACGATCTTTCTTCTGGCGCTCGTGACCGCCGCCTCCGTGATGCCGGTGGAGACATTGCCGTCGGCGTCATGGCAAACGACGCTCGGCCTCGGCTTTGTGTCGTCGGTGTTCGACAACATCCCGCTTACCGCGCTGGCGCTCAAGCAGGGCGGCTATGACTGGGGGTTTCTTGCTTACGCCGTCGGCTTCGGCGGCTCGATGGTCTGGTTCGGCTCCTCGGCCGGCGTTGCGCTGTCGAACATGTATCCCGAGGCCAAATCGGTGGGCTCATGGCTCGGAAACGGATGGCCCGTC
The DNA here is from genome assembly GCF_047149785.1 of Nitrobacter sp. Classification (GTDB taxonomy): domain Bacteria; phylum Pseudomonadota; class Alphaproteobacteria; order Rhizobiales; family Xanthobacteraceae; genus Nitrobacter. The sequence continues at coordinate 206,327 of NZ_BAAGBE010000001.1, forward strand.
GCGGTCGCCTATGTCGCCGGCTTTTTCGTGATGCTGGCCGTGCTCGGCTGGCATCCCGACGCGCCCCATTGAAGGCGCCGTCATCGCTCAGACGTGGACGGGAGCGTGGACGCGGCCGGCATGTCCGAACACGCGCAGGTAGCGTTCGATCTCCGAGGGTTCGCCGGTCGCCTTCTCGGGATTGTCCGACAGTTTCACGGCGGGCCGGCCGTTGACCGACGTCACCTTGCAGACGATCGAGATCGGGTCGAGGTCCACGGTGCCGTCGGGCGAGCATCCCACGAAGTCGTTGGTCAGGTTGGTGCCCCAGCCGAAACTTAACCTGACGCGTCCGGCGAAATGCCGGTGCGTCTCCTCGATTGAATCCACGTCCATGCCGTCGGAAAACACCAAGAGCTTCTCCCTGGGATCGCGCCCCTTCTGCTTCCACCATTTAATGATCTCTTCGCCCGCCGCGACCGGCGGCAGGCTGTCCGGGCGGAAGCCGGTCCAGTCCGCCACCCACTCCGGCGCGTCCCGCAGAAAAGCCCGGGTGCCGAAGGCATCGGGCAGGGCGACCAGCAGGTTGCCCCCGTACGTGTGCCGCCATTGGTCGAGGATGCGATAGGGCGCCTGGCGAAGCGCGTCGTCGTCGTCGGCCAGCGCGGCCGCGACCATCGGCAGCTCGTGCGCGTTGGTGCCGATGGCCTCGAGATCGTTGTCCATCGCCAGCAGAACGTTCGACGTGCCGGTGAAAGCCGGCCCCAGCCCTTCCTTGGCGGCCTCGACGCACCAGCGCTGCCACAGAAAGCCGTGACGCCGCCTCGTTCCGAAGTCCGACAGCCACAAGTCGTCGAGCTTGCGCAATCGTTCGAGTTTGCCCCACAGCTTTGCCTTGGCGCGCGCATACAGCACATCGAGCGTGAAACGGCCCTGACCCCTGGTCACCTGGCGCGACCGCAACTCGTTGAGAATGGCGAGCGCCGGAATCTCCCACATCGTGGTCTGGGTCCACGGGCCGTGAAAATGCAGCTCGTACTGGCCATCGACCTTCCGCAATTCATATTCGCCAAGCTGGAACGTGGCGAGCCAGTTGATGAAGTCCGGCGAGAACATCTGGGTCTTGCCGTAGAAGGTATTGCCTGCGAGCCAGATCAATTCATTTTTGCTGAAGCGGATGCCGCGGGCATGGTCGAGTTGTGCGCGCAGTTCACCTTCGTCGATAACCTCGGCAAGCCGGACATGGCGGCTGCGATTGATGACGGAAAACGTCACATGCTCGTTCGGGTACAATTCACGGATCATCTGCAGCATCAGAAGCTTGTAGAAGTCCGTATCGAGCAGGCTGCGCACGATGGGATCGAGGCGCCAGCCGTGGTTATAGGTTCGCGTCGCGATATCCGTAACGGTCATGCCGTTAAACTATAATGCAGAAGAGTTTTTGCGAACAGGCCGGTTCTGCGGGACAAGGGAATTGACAGGGACAGTGCGGCAACATCTGTTAGTATTCGGGTTGCGTGGCCCGGGAGGTCGCGCGACGTTCGTTAAAACGCAGCCTTGATTGCCGGGCAGGAGACATAATGATGCGAAAGCTTTTGACGGTGCTGGCGGCGCTCGCCACCTTGAGCCTGACCAATTGCGGTTACAACGCCATCCAGTCGCAGGACGAGCAGATCAAGTCCGACTGGTCGGAGGTGGTCAATCAGTACCAGCGCCGTGCCGACCTGGTGCCGAACCTCGTCAACTCGGTGAAGGGCTTCGCGCAGCAGGAGAAGGACGTCCTGCTCGGCGTCACCAACGCGCGCGCCAAGGTCGGCAGCATCCAGGCGACGCCGGAAGTGCTCAACGATCCGGCTGCGTTCCAGAAATTCCAGGCCGCCCAGGGCGAACTCTCCAGCGCGCTGTCGCGCCTTCTGGTCGTCACCGAGAATTATCCGCAGCTCAAGTCGGATACGCTGTTCCGCGATCTGATGAGCCAGCTCGAAGGCACCGAGAACCGCATCACGGTCGCGCGCAACCGCTACATCAAGGCGGTGCAGGACTACAACGTCACCGTCCGTTCCTTCCCCACCAACCTGACTGCCATGGCGCTGGGTTACAAGGCCAAGCCGAACTTCACCGTCGGCAACGAGAAGGAGATCTCGACCGCGCCGAAGGTCGATTTCAATCCGGCGCCGGCAGCGCCGGCGAAGTAACCGGCACGGCCGGTGACGGTGATGCGCACCCTGAAGGCGGCGCTGCTGGCGCTGATGCTGTGCTGGATCGGCGCGGCGTTCGCCGATGTCGCGGTGCCGCCTTTGACCGGGCGCGTGGTCGATCTGACCGCGACGCTGAGCAGCGATCAGAAGGCGTCGCTCGAACAGGAGCTGAAGGCGTTCGAGGACCGCAAGGGCAGCCAGGTCGCGGTGCTGATCGTGCCGACCACCGCGCCGGAAACGATCGAGCAGTATTCGATCCGGGTCGCCGAACAATGGAAGATCGGCCGCAAGAAGGTCGATGACGGCGCGATCCTTGTCGTCGCCAAAAACGACCGCAAGGTGCGGATCGAGGTGGGCTACGGCCTCGAGGGCGCGCTGACCGACCTCACCTCGAAGCGCATTATCGACGAAGAGATCGTGCCGAAGTTCAGGAGCGGCGATTTTGCCGGCGGCATCTCCGCCGGCGTGGATCGCATGTTGCGCGTGATCGACGGAGAGCCGCTGCCTGCGCCGAAGCCGCAAGGACAGTATGCGAACAATTTCAGCATTGACGACCTTTTCAATCCGTTCGTCATCGTCGGCGTTCTCGTTCTCGGCGGGATCTTCCGGAGCGTCTTCGGCCGGCTGTTCGGCTCGACAGCGGTCGGCGGGATCGTCGGTTTCATGGCCTGGCTGTTCATCGGATCGCTCGCCGTCTCGGGTGCCGCCGGCGCGCTCGCGTTCGTCTTCACGCTGTTCGGCGACGCGATCGTCTCGGGCGTAGGCCGGGGCGGCGGCACCTGGATCGGCGGTGGCCGTGGAGGCGGGTCGTTTTCGGGCGGCGGCGGCTTTAGCGGCGGCGGCGGCAGTTTTGGCGGCGGCGGCGCGTCGGGGAGCTGGTAGGAATGGGCATCGGGCGAATCGGCAAGCATCTGCTCGGACATCGCTGGCGGGTGCGAAAGCATTTTCCGCCTGAGGCGATGGCCGCCATCGAACAGGCGATCCGTGCCGGCGAGACGAGCCATTCGGGGCAGGTGGTGTTTGCGGTGGAAGGCGCGCTCGACGGCATCCCCCTGTTCCGCGATCAACCGGCGCGCGAGCGGGCGCTCGACGTATTCGCGCATCTGAAAATCTGGGATACCGCGCATAACAACGGCGTCCTGATCTATCTGTTGCTCGCCGATAGCGATGTCGAGATCGTTGCCGACCGCGGCATTCACGCCAGGGTCGGTGCGGCGGTTTGGAAGACCATCTGTGCCGCGATGGAGGCCGAGTTCAAGCAAGGCCGCTTCGAAGTCGGCGTCGTCAAGGGCATCGAAGCCGTCTCACGGCGGCTTGCAGAACATTTTCCGAAGCAGGGGCCGGGTCCGAACGAACTGCCGGACGCGCCGGTTGTGATCTGACCGGTCGTGGACTCCTGAACGTCGGCCGCATGGCGGCGCGTCGAAGCCGATATCCGCTCTCCCGTCAGTCATTCTTGTAGATCACGCCGTCTTTCATGATGACCCGGAAGTTTTTCTGCGGATCGGCGAGGATGTCGATGTTGCTGAGCGGATTGCCCTCGACGAGGAGAAGGTCGGCGAGAGCGCCGACCTGCACGACGCCGAGCTTGCCGGGATAGGGCGCGCGCGGGCCGCTCAGCGCCAGCAGCCGGGCATTGTCGTAGGTCACCAAGCGGAGAATTTCGGCAGGGGAGAACCACGGCTTCAGCGACAGGATCAGGCGATTTTGTTCGGCGTTGAGATCCGGCTCGAAGAGGATGTCCGTACCCCATGCGAGCTTGACGCCGTACTTCTTCGCCAATGGCCAGATGCGCGCGTTGCCTTCCACGATGCCCTTGCGCTTTGCGCGCCGCTCCGCCGTCATGTTCGGCGAATCCGGGATCAGGTTCTGGGCGCTCAGCCAGACCCCTTTCTGAGCCATCAGCTTGATGGTCGGCTCGTCGAGCAATTGCCCGTGCTCGATGCACTTGACGCCCGCCTCCATCGCCCGGCGGACCGCGCGGGGCGTATAGGCGTGGACGGCGACATAGGTATTCCAGTCGGAGGCGGCATCGACCGCGGCCTTCATCTCGTCGAGAGTATATTGCGTGACGTCGATCGGATCGTAGGCCGACGACGTGCCGCCGCCGCCCATGATCTTGATCTGGCTTGCGCCCATTCGCAGGTTTTCACGCGTCGCGGTCAGGACCTCGTCGCGACCGTCGGCGATAAAGGTCGCGCCCTCCTCCTCGGCGCGGGAAGGCTTGCCGAAGAAGCGGCGCGATCGCTCGTCCGGCGTACGAAAGTCGCCGTGCCCCGAGGTTTGCGAGATGATCGCCCCCGATGGCCAGATGCGTGGCCCCCGAACCTTCCCGCTGTCGATCGCCCGCTTGAGCGGGAAGATCGGGCCGCCCATGTCGCGCACGGCGGTGAAGCCGCGCAGCAGCATGTCGGTCGCCGATTTCGCCGCGGCCGCGCCGAGCTGCTCGGCTGTCGTCTTCGGATCATGGAGTTCGCTCAGCAAAACCGCTCCGAACGTCAGGTGGACGTGCGCGTCGATCAGGCCCGGCATCAGCGTGCGGCCTTTGCCGTCGATGATTTCGGCCTTGGAATCGGCGTCCGCAGATGGTCCGATTGCGGCGATGGTATTGCCGAGGATCACGACGCTGGTCGGCGGGCCGAGACGACCGTCGACCACGTCCAGCACGCGCACGTTGCGGAAAATCGTCTCGGCCGGCGGTTGCTGTGCAACGGCGGGCGAGAGGGGCTGCGCGAGAAACGCGCTCAAGACCAGCGCGGCTCGACGATAGCGATCGATGCGCGATTTATCCAGAATGCCGACCATGCGCTCTCCCTGCCTGTGCTTCCTGTGGCCCGTATTGCCGCGTCACAAGCGGGCCCGTGCGCGTCTCGCCGGCCTTGGTAAAGCCGTCTTGTGAGTCGGAAAAAATCCTAAAATTTCCGCAATGGTCCCGAAAGTAAGGATTTTGCAAGCAATGAAAAGTTACCAAATGGTCAACCCTTTTTTGGAGTTTTTAACGTGAGCGACCATTCGTTTGATCGGACCAATCGCGGCCCCGCCGACAAATCTGCCGGGATGGAGATGTCGTCAGGCGCCAAATCTCCAGAGCTTGCGCCGGAGCAGGAATTATCCGCGCCGCCACCCGACGACATCGAGCCCGTGGCGCCGAAGGCGGAAGCACCCTTGACCGATTCCAGGATTGAGGCGGAGGCACCGAAGGCGGACGCATCTTTGATCGAGCCCAGGGTTGAAGCGAAGGCGGCGAAGGTGGATGCGTCCTTGATCGAGCCCAGGATTGATGCCGAACCTCCGAAGACGGAAGCGACCCGAATTGAGCCGGATGTTGAAGCTGAAACTCCGCAGACGGGTGCGTCGCGAGAAACCGGCAAGATCATGATCGTGCCGCCGTCACGCAACAAGTCTTGGGATGACAAGTCTTGGGATCGCGGGACCATCGATCAGGGTCGGGCGGCCGCCGGAGCTGCGCAGGCATCGGGCCGTTTCGGCAAACGGCGTCTCGCCGCAATTGCGGCGGTCGCGGCATTGGCTGCGATCACCGGTGCGATCGGTGGTTCGCTTGCGACATCCGGGCTCCGCCATAGCGTTGCGAGTGAACAGTCGTCGGCGACGGCTGGCCAGACCCAGGCTCTGGAAGCCACGATCAAGCAGCTCCGGTCCGAGGTTGCCACGCTGAAGACGGGCATCGACCGCTCGGCCAAGGGCGACGCCGGCCAGTTCGCCAGGATCAACGATCGCCTGGACCGGGTTGAAAAGGCGCATGCGGAGTCGGCGGTCAAGCTGACCAGGCTCCACGAGGCACTCGACAAGCAACATGCAGCCGCCGCGCCGGCTGCGCCTGCCGCGACGAACGTGACCGGGTCGATTCCGGCGACTGCCGCTTCAACTGCCGCCGCCGCTTCGGTGCCGCTGCCGGCGCCGAAACCGGCTGTCGCACGTCTGCCGGCGGTTGAAGGCTGGATCTTGCGCGATATCACCAACGGCGGCGCGTTGATCGAAGGGCGCGGCGGTCTCTATGAGGTCTACGCCGGCGATCCGGTGCCCGGGCTCGGCCGGGTCGATGCGATCCGCAAGCAGGACGGCCGCTGGGTCGTCGTCACCAGCAGGGGACTTGTCGTTTCGCACTGAAGGACGACAGCGCCTTGCGACCGGATCGGGCGCGCCGGAACTATTTCGTCCGTCGCGGTTTGATGCGCAACGATCTATCCGCGGGGCGCGCGCAGCGATGAACGAGCCGGAGCAGACCGAAAAAGAACGCAATCGCGAAATTGCTCAGAACGAGCGCGAGCGCGCGGCCGATAGTGCCGTGCGCCTCAGTTCGTGGGCCATCGGCGTTGCCGTTATTCTCGGGCTGATCGCGCTGGGTTTCGCGTGGCCGTGGTTGCGCCGCTAGAACGTTTTCAAGCGAAGTGGCTACCGGTTCGCGTAAAGAAAACGCGTCAAATCAAAATCATGGAGCCCCGCTTCTGATTCCATCAGAAGCGGAAGGGCTCGAGCGAAACTCCTTCGTCATTCCGGGGCGTCGCGAAGCGACGAACCCGGAATCCGGTAGTCAAATGATTCTGGGTTTACTGGATTCCGGATAGCCGCCATGCGGCTTCCGGAATGACGGAGAACTTTCGGTCATCGCTCGGGTAAACTCGCTCTCGCCACCGTCCCCGCGCACGCAGCGGTTTTGGCGTAGTCGTTGCCCCGATGGATGTTGGCTATCCTTCTCCGCTCATCAATGCGGCGTTGCCGCCGGCGGCTGCGGTATTCACCGTCACGGTCTGTTCGGTCGCAAAGCGCGCGAGATAGTGCGGGCCGCCGGCCTTCGGTCCGGTCCCCGACAGGCCGTGACCGCCGAACGGCTGCACGCCGACCACCGCGCCGATCATGTTGCGGTTGACGTAGATGTTGCCGACTTCGAGGCGGTCCACGATCGCTTCCACCGTGTCGTCGATGCGCGAGTGGATGCCGAGCGTCAGGCCGTAGCCGGTCTCGGCGATCGAGCGCAGAACCGCGTCGAGACCGGACGCGCGATAGCGCACGATGTGAAGGATCGGTCCGAACACCTCTTCGGTCAGTTGCCTGGCGTCGGCCAGCTCAAAGATGTGCGGCGCGACGAAAAGCCCGGACGCGGGCGCTCGCCCAGCGAAATGCACGCGGGCCTCGCGCGTCATGCGCGCGATATGCGCATCGAGCCGCTCCTTTGCCTCGCGGTCGATCACCGGGCCGACATGCGTGGCGGGATCGGACGGGTCTCCGATCTTCAGTTCGCGCGCGGCTCCCGCGATCGTCTCGATCATGCGGTCGGCCACGTCCTCCTGCACGAACAGCAGCCGCAATGCCGAACAGCGCTGCCCGGCCGAGCGAAACGCCGAGGTGACCACATCGTCGGCGACCTGCTCCGGCAGTGCGGTGGCGTCGGCGATCATGGCGTTGATGCCGCCGGTCTCGGCGATCAGCGGCACGATGGGGCCGTCCTTGGCGGCGAGCGCGCGATTGATCGACCGCGCCACTTCCGTCGACCCCGTGAAGACGACGCCGGCGATGTCGCGGTGCGCGACAAGCGCTGCACCTGTCCGTCCATCGCCCCGAAGCAGATGAAGCGCCGCTGTCGGAATGCCGGCCTGGTGCAGCAGGCGCACGGCCTCCGTTGCGACCAGCGGCGTCTGCTCGGCGGGTTTCGCGACCACCGTATTTCCCGCCATCAGCGCCGCCGTCACTTGTCCGGTGAAGATCGCCAGCGGGAAATTCCACGGCGAGATCGCGGCAAAGACGCCGCGCCCGCGCAATTGCAGCGTGTTGCGCTCGCCGGTCGGTCCGGGCATCGTTCGCAAGTCGCCGAACAGCTTGCGGCCCTCCGCGGCGTAGTAGCGGCAGAAGTCGGCCGCCTCGCGCACCTCCGAGACGGAATCGTCCAGCGTCTTGCCGCCTTCCCGCTGCAGCAGCGCGATGAAATGCGCCGCTCGCTGCTCCAGCAAATCGGCTGCGCATTCCAGCGCGGCTGCCCTGGCTGCAGCCGGCGTACGGCTCCATGCGGAAAAACCGTCGCGCGCCGCTGCAACGGTGCGGCTCACGTCCTCCGGCGCGTTGTGCTTCACCGTGATGGTGGACAATTTTTCCGCCGCGACGTCAGCGACCAGCCGGTTCAGCGCCATGCGCTCGCCGAATTCGATGCCCCGCGAATTGACGCGTTCGGGCCGGAACAGATCGCGCGGCAGCGGGATCGTCGCATTCGCCGCGCCGTCGGCATTGCCGACGATCTTGGCGGGCCGTCGAAGCAGCACGTTCGCCGATACATCTGGATCGGAGGCCATCGCGACGAAGGACGAGTTGGCGCCGTTTTCGAGCAGGCGTCGCACCAGATAAGCGAGCAGGTCGCGGTGACTGCCGACCGGCGCATAGATGCGGCAGGCGATGCCCGGGCGATCCTTCGCGAGCTGCGCGTAAAGCGCTTTGCCCATGCCGTGCAGCCGCTGGAATTCGTATCCTTCGTCGCCCTCGGTCAGTTCGAGGAGCGTGGCGACGGTGAGAGCATTGTGGGTCGCGAATTGCGGAAAGATCCGCGGCCGCAGCGCCAGCAGTTGCTTCGCGCAGGCGATGTAGTTCAGGTCGGTCATCGCCTTGCGGGTGAACACGGGATAGCCGTCAAGCCCGCGTTCCTGCGCGCGCTTGATCTCGGTGTCCCAATAAGCGCCTTTCACGAGGCGGACCATCATCCGCCGGTTCAGGCGTCGCGCGAGATCGTCGATATGGTCGATCACCGCCGAGGCGCGCTTCTGATAGGCCTGGATGGCGAGGCCGAAGCCGCTCCATCCGGCGAGCGAAGCGTCAGCGGCAACAGCGGCGATCACGTCGAGCGACAATTCCAGCCGGTCGGCTTCCTCCGCATCGACCGTGAAGGCGAGATCGCGCGCCTTGGCGCGCGCGGCGAGATCGACGACGCGCGGCACCAGTTCGGCCATCACACGTTGCCGGCTCACCGCCTCGAAGCGCGGATGCAGCGCCGACAGCTTGACGGACATGCCGGGACGGTCGGGCAGGGGGTCGTCGCCGGCGCGCTGGCCGATCGCCTCGATCGCGGCGGCGTAGGAGTCGAAATAGCGCTCGGCGTCCGCGGCCGTGCGCGCACCTTCGCCGAGCATGTCGAAGGAGTAGCGGGCGTGACCGGCCGAATGCGCGTGCGCCCGCTCCAGCGCCGCCTTGATGGTCTCGCCGAGCACGAAGTGATTGCCCATCAGCCGCATCGCCTGCCGCGTCGCCGCCCGCACCGCCGGAACGCCGATCCGCTTGGCGAGCCGACCGATGGTTCCCTGCGGCGTCTCGCCCGGCTGGATGACGAGCGCGGACAGTCCGAGCGCCCAGGCGGAGGCGTTGACAAGGAATGCGCTGGACCTGGTCTCGTGATGGATGAAGTCGCCTTGTCCGAGCTTGTCCTCGATGAACCGGTCCGCCGTTTCGGCATCGGGCACGCGCAGCAGCGCCTCTGCGAGCACCATCAGCGCGAGGCCTTCCCTGGTCGACAGTGAAAACTCGCGCAGCATGTCTTCGACGCCGCCGAGCGGATCGTCGTTCCGCCGGATGGCGTCGATCAAACCGCGCGCGGTGCGATCGATCCGCGCGTCGCGTTCGGGCGTTAGCTGCGCCTCGACCAGCAGCCGCTTCGCCATTGCTCGTTCGTCGGGGGCATAAGGAGCCGAAAACGACGATGGAAGAGGCGGCGGCATCGGCGATTCCTCGGCTTTGCGCAAAAACTGCCGTTTGAGAAGACCACGTGACTGCGCGTTCGCGACACACGAATCTGAAACGCTGTTGCGGCCGCGCGACCTTTTCTTCAACTCAATAAGCTAAGCTCGATCAGGCATAGCGCCAATGGGTCGAGCCAATGTGGGGCCGCCGGTATCGGCAATTTCATTGCGGGTTTTCAAATCGACGAATTGACGGATCGCACGCGTGCCGTATCTCACGGTTGTTTGCGACGGTGGCGATGCTGTTCATCGCGCCGGCCATGGACGGCTCCGTCGTGGCGGCCGAACTCAGCCCCGGCATTGCGCAGCTTTACACGTCCGTTTCAATCTATCCGCCGAGCGCGAAGTCCATGACAGTCTGCTACGGCTTCGTCTGCCGTCGCCGGAAGTCTCTCGATTTCACGTCCGCCGATCGCGGCGCGCTGACACGGATTCTGGCGGCAGGCCGGTCATCGGCTGCCGCGGAGCGCCGGGCGGTTCAAAAGGCGGTGGTCTGGTTCGACCGGCGCATGGGGCCAATCCTCGGGACCAACAGGCGTGTGGCACGGGCCGATTTCCGCGCCGGCGACGACAGCCACAACTTCGATTGCTGGGACACCACGCGCAACGTCACCAGCCTGTTGCTGGTCCTTCAGGATTGGGGACTTCTCAAGTTTCACAGCGTGGGAAATCCGCATTATCGCGGCAATACGCTCGTGTTGCAGACCCCGCATAATACCGCGGTGCTGGTCGAACGCGCCACGCATGCGCAATGGGTCGTCGACATGTGGCCGCGGGGTTACGCGCAACTGCCCGACGTCATGCCCCTGGATCGATGGATCAAGGAAAATTGATCGACGCGATGCCGCGCAGTCGCCGCTCGGGTGGCCGATCTTCGTCGCCGGCGGATCGAGTCCACGATGGCGCGGACCTGATTGCGTCGGCGGAGCCGATGTCGTTTGCCGCGGAGGGCGTCCCCATTGGTCGGGACGCGACTTTATCCGGGTCTTGAGGATCGCGTGGTCGCGTCAAACCTTGAGGTTTTCAGCCGAGGTCTTGCCGCGGTTGGCAACTTCCTCGAATTCAACCGTCTGACCTTCGTTGAGCGTTGAAAGGCCCGCTTTCTCGACGGCCGAAATATGGACGAATACATCCTTGCCGCCGCCAGCCGGCTGGATGAATCCATAACCTTTGGTCGGGTTGAACCACTTCACAGTACCCTTAGCCATTCCCAAGTCTCCGCAGGATTGAAACAGTCGTCGGTCCCCGGAAACCGGCTTGTCCGACAGCACACAAGATACGCGGTCTCGGCCCGGCTTGGTAGATCAAACACAAGGTTGAACTATCTGAACCAACTCTATCCCGAGGCGGTGCAATTTTGCCACAATTCTAGACATCTCACCCGTCAGGGACGGGCAAGGCAATGGCAATCCGCCGGCGGATTTCCGCTGGATTCGGCTTCCGACGTCAATAAGTCGCGGTCAGATAGTCCACGATCTTGCCGATATCGGCCTCCTCGATCTGCGCGCCATACACCTTGATCATCTTGTTGACCTCCGCCTGCCAGAAATCCTTCTTGAATTTCGGGCCGCGCGGTTGGGTCTGGATGTAGTCCGCCGAGTGACAGGCCGTGCAGTTGGCCTTCACAACGTCGAGATTGGGTCCGGGCTTGAACTCCGCCGCTTTATCCGGAAGCTTGTAGGAAATCGGCTTGGCGCTGGCCGCGGTGGGACCAAAAGCGCCGCTGCTCCCGGCCAGTCCGATGGCGGCGGCGAGAGCAAGAAGAGTTGGACGCTTCATGACTTTTCTCCCTCAGGCCGCCGTCACGTGGACGGTCTCGATGACGTTGCGCATGTAGCCGGCCGGATTCCATGTGGCCTCGGACGGTTGCACCTGGCCGCCGTTGCTGGTCGCGCGAACCTTCAATTCGTGCGGACCGGCGGTGAGCTTGACCGGAATCTTCCATTCGCGGAACGAGTATTTGCCGTAGTCCCGGCCGAGCCGCGCGGCCTTCCAGGTCTTGCCGCCGTCGATCGACACCGCGACTTCCCTGATTCCGGTGCCGCCGTCGAATGCGATGCCCTTCAGCAGCTTGCCGCCTGTCCTGAGTTTCGCACCGTCGGCGACATTGGTGATGAAGGAGCGGACGTTGAACCTGTTGATAGGGACAGTCGCCTTCGGCGCGGTGCCCGGCTCAACGCAGGCGCAGGCGTTGTCCGGAATGCGATAGGCCGTCTTCATCCAGAAATTGTCGTAGACGCTGTCGATGACGGTGATCCCGTTGAGATGCTTGACCCAGTAGGTGCCGTAATATCCGGGAACGACGAGCCGAAGCGGAAAGCCGTTCAAAAACGGCAAATCCCGTCCGTTCATGAGATAGGCCAGCATCACCTCGCCATCACGTGCATGATCGATGTCGAGCGCCTTGGCAAAATCCGGCGTCCTGTCGCTGACGGGACCGTCCATGCCGTCGAACACCACCTGCTTCGCGCCCTGTTGCACGCCGGCCTGATCGAGCACGGTCTTGAGCGGCACGCCGCGCCAGCGCGCGTTGCCCATCGCGCCATTGCCGGACTGGCCGCCGGCGACGCGCGGATTTGAGAATCCGCGGCTGTTGCCCGAACACTGATTGACGGCGACGATCTCCGTCGCCTTCATTTTTTTGATGTCCTTGAGCGACAGCTTGAGCGGACGGTCGACCTTGCCCTTGATCTCCAGCGTGAAGGTGTCGGGATCGATGTCGAGCGGAAGGCCGGCGAGGTGATAGCGGACAAAGAAGGCGTCGTTCGGCGTAATCGGGCCTTCGTTGAAAACCGAGAACGGCGTTTCGAGTTGCGGCGGCCGGCTGGTGAGGCCGATCATTACCCGCTTCTGCGGATACTTCACCAGCGGACGTTCGCCGTTTTCGAACGGCAGGGTCACGCTGTCGAGCGCAAAGGCCTTGAAAGGGGTCAGGCCGGCGGTTGCGCCGAGCGCCAGTCCGGCGCCGACGCGTTTCAGCATCTCTCGTCTGTCGAGCATGGCTTCCTCCGAAGCTTTACGGTCGAGACCCGTCATCACGGGTCATCGATCTGCGAAGTCTCGCACCGCGGGAGCGCAAGTCAATTGATGCTTTCGAGTGAGGGAAACGACGAAATTCGACGGCTTGCTCCGCCGGGTTTCTGCGCGGGCGGATGATACCGCCACCGACACGCAAAATCCCGGCGGCCGGGCAGCCGGGATTTTGACCGACCCAGTGGCGTGAATTGCCATTCGCGCCCCACCGGGCTGCGCGTCCCGGACGCGAATGTCAGATTCACGGCACTGGCAACTTATAATCGCTGGTGATCCTTCGATTCCAACATTCGCAACAAGGCTCGCTGGAAGCGGGATGCGAATGCCAGAATCGGAGCGCTAGAGCCATTCCGGCTTTGATGGAATCAAAGCCGGGCTCCAGCTTTTTGTTTCGACGCGTTTTCTTTATGCGAACCGGTATCCACTTCGCTTGAAAACGCTATAGATAGCGGATCAATCGCAGACGTTGATGGTGCGCAGACGGAAGCCGAACGGGGTCGGCACGCGCCGCACTACATAACAGCCGTCGTCATAGCCGCCGATATAGGCGATGCCGAAGTCGTGGCCGAAGTGATGACCGAAATGGCCGAAATGACCGAAGTGGTGATGACCAAAGCCGTGCGCGGAAGCGGCCGACGGCGCCAGCGCCATCGCACCGAGGGAAGCTGCGGCAACGAGTCCAAGAGCAAGTTTACGAGACATGGTCGTACTCCTTAAAGGAAGCGCGCGATGCGCGGGTTTGATTTCAAATCGAGTTCTGGTTTCCGTTTGCGGGCTTGTGCTGGTGTCGCTCTTGCCCGTCGCAAGTTCGTCGTACCCTCGAGGAATCGGGTTCGAACCGATGCAGTGCTAATTCGAAGAATTTTCTGAATGGATGTTCAGCCCTGCGATCGTCAGATTTGCGGCCCGCTCGGCCGGAGAACGGTGTAAGGAGGGCGCGACGAGGCGTAATCCCTTTCCGGACTCCAATGACGATCGCAGAGTCAGGCAATCCGCTACAGCCAGAGCGTCCGACGCTTTCGTCGCTGGCGTGGGTCGCGGCATTGATCGCTGCGATGACCGTGCTGCGATGCATCTTTGCCGCCACGCTGGATCTGCGGACCGACGAGGCCTATTACTGGACCTGGTCGAAGGAAAGCGCACTGTCCTTCCTCGATCATCCTCCGATGATCGCGTGGTTCATTCGTCTCGGCACCGCGATCTTCGGCGACACCAATTTCGGCGTCAGGTTCGCCGGACTGCTGGCGATGCCGATCTCGCAATTGCTGCTCGCCGATATCGTCCGCCGCGTCACCCGCGATATCCGCGCCGCCGTGCTGGCGGTTCTGATGATGGAAGCGGCGTTGTATTACGGCCTGCTGATGGCGAAGGTCGCGCCCGACGTCGCGCTGATCCCGTTCGAACTGGCGATGGTGTGGTCGCTGGTGCGGCTCACCGAGAGCGGCGACGCGCGCTGGTGGCTTGCCGCCGGTTTCTTCGGCGGCCTCGCGCTGCTGTCGAAGCTGACCGCATTGATGCTGGTCCCCGCCGTTGTTCTTTTCATTGTCGTGCCGGACTGGCGCTCACGTTGGCTGCGCAGTCCGTATCTGTGGGCCGCGCCATTGATTGCGGCTGCGGTGTTCTCGCCGGTCCTGATCTGGAATTGGATGCACGACTGGGCCTCGTTCAGGTTTCAGTTCGTGCGCGCGACCGCCGCGCATGGCGTCACGCTGCGCACGCTCGGCGACTATCTCGGCCTTCAGTTCGGTCAGGTCGGGCCGATCCTGCTGCCCGTGGTACTGGTTGGCGTGGCGGTCACGGCATGGCGCGGGTTTCGGCATCGCGATCCGGTTTCCGTGCTGCTGTCGGCGGCCGTGCTGGTGCCGTTCGGCTATTTTCTCTGGAAATCGCTGACGCTTCGCGTCGGCGACACCTGGCCGATGTTCATCTGGCCGCTGGGATTCGCCGCAACCGCAATCGACATCGCGAAGCGATCGCGCGAAAAATGGCCGGCGTGGATCGCAAGATCGTCCGCCTTCTGGGTCAACGCCGCGATCGCCTCGGGTCTCGTCCTCGTTGTCGCGGTGTTCCTCTATTACCGTCGTCAGCCCCTGGAATTTCATCGGCAAGACCGATCCGATCGGCGGCGAAGCCGGCTTCGCGCAGGTCGCGAGCCGCGCCGAAAGCGAATTGCAGGCCGCCGGGGCGACATGGATCGCGACCGACGATTACCGGACCTATGCGATGCTGCGCTGGCATCTGAAGGATCGCGTGCCGGTGATCCAGATCAACGAACGCAGCCGCTTCATGGGTTTCCGCGATCCCGGTTTCGAGCGGATTGCCGGGCATGCCGGGCTGTACATCGCCCGCGAGCAGGACGGTGCATCCCTTCTGGCCTCGACCGGCGCGGTGCTGACGCCGTTGGGTCGGGTTCAACGGACCTGGCGCGGCCGGATCATGGACACCTATGTTCTGGAAAAACTGACGGGCTGGACACCTGATCTCTCGCCGCCGCCGGATTCGCGGTTCTACAAATGGCGGCAACTGGCGAAGGGGACGACGCCGTCCGTTGAATCAGACTCTGGTCTCAAAATAAACCGCCATCGCCCGCGCAAGCGGACGATCCAGCAATCAGGGTGAGGCTGAGGGTTTCGTGCCGCTGCCGAATACGGGATGTTCCGCCTTCGCGGAGCACGACGGCTCTTATATCGCGACGCATGCGCCGCCGGTCACAGCACCTTGCGGGTCCAGTGGTGCGGGTCGGCCGCGCGGCCGTATTGTATGTCGACCAGCTTCTTGCGGAAGCCCATCGCGACCGGACCGGCGGCGCCGCCATTGATGATGAAATCGCCGTGCGCCGAGCATACCTTGCCGATCGGCGAGACGACCGCCGCGGTGCCGCAGGCGAATGCTTCCCGAAGCCTGCCGCTGGCGGCATCCGCGCGCCACTGGTCGATGGTATAGGGCTCCTCGCGCACGGGCGTGCCGGACTCCCTGGCGAGCGTGATGATCGAATCGCGGGTGATGCCCGGCAGGATGGTGCCGAGCGGCGGCGTCGAGAGCGAACCGTCGTCGAACACGAAAAAAACGTTCATGCCGCCGAGTTCCTCGATGTAGCGGCGCTCGATCGCATCCAGGAAAACGACCTGGTCGCAGCCGCGACCGATGGCTTCGGCCTGAGCACGCAGGCTGGCGGCGTAGTTGCCGCCGCATTTGACGGCGCCGGTGCCGCCGACCGCCGCGCGTGTGTAGTTTTCCGACACCCAGATCGAGACCGGCGCGGGGCCGCCCTTGAAATAGGAGCCGACCGGCGAGGCGATGACGGCGAAGATGTATTCCGCCGAAGGCTTCACGCCGAGAAACACCTCGTTCGCGATCATGAAAGGCCGCAGGTACAGACTGCCTTCGCCACCGGGAATCCAGTCGCGGTCCAGCCGCACGAGTTGCTCGATGGCCTCGATGAACAAGGGTTCGGGCAGCGGTGCCATCGCCATGCGCTCGGCCGAATTGCGGAAGCGTTTCGCGTTGGCGTCGGGGCGAAACAGGTTCACGCCGCCGTCGTCACGCTTGTAGGCCTTCAGGCCTTCGAAAATTTCCTGCGCATAATGCAGGACTGCGGTTGCGGGATCGAGCGGGAAACTGGCGCGGGATTCGACGCGCGCGCCGTGCCAGCCGTTTGCGTGATTGTAGCGCACCACGGCCATGTGGTCGGTGAACACCCGTCCGAAGCCGGGATCTGCGAGCTTTGCCTCGCGCGCGGTCGCGGGCGTCGGACTGGCCGTCGGCTGGACATCGAATGTCAACGACGTCGCGCCGTTGAACGTATCGAGCGAAACTCCCATGGATCTCCTCCCGCCTTTGCAGCAGTCCTCGTCCTGGCCCGCCCGTCCGAAGACCGGTTTCCGTTTTGGCGGAAGGCGCGAAGTCCAGTATGTTGACCGAAATGTCGCCCGACAATCATAGGACGATAGAGGTCTGGGCCGAACGGCCTTGTCGTTTCGAGTATCGGACTTTGTCGGGTCGATTCCGGACGATACGATATATTATTTCGTCTTGGATGGCGGACCTGTAACATTGAAACGCAAGATATGTCAATATGACTGACATAAATATCCCGGCCCGAACCGCTGTGATGGTCGCTTCCGGCTCGGAGGCGGCCGGGGCCCGGTCGTCGAGGACGCGCTGGGACATCATCGAGTTGCTGTTCTTCGCCTATCGCGATTTTGTCGGCGATCCCGATCATGTGCTGGAGGAATTTGGCTTCGGACGCGCGCATCATCGCGTGATGCATTTCGTCTACCGTTATCCCGGTCTCACAGTCGCCGACCTGCTCGACGTGCTGCGCATCACCAAGCAATCGCTGGGACGGGTTCTCAAGCAACTGCTCGACGAGGGCTATATCGTGCAGAAGGCCGGGGACGCCGACAGGCGCCAGCGCCTTCTTTTCGCCACCGCAAAAGGCGAGGCGCTGGTGGCGAAACTCGCAGGCCTGCAGACCGACCGCATCGTTCGCGCGCTGCAAGGCTTCGACGCGTCCGGCGCCGAGGCGGTGCGCAAGTTCCTGCTCGGGATGATCGATCACGACGATCCCGACAAGGTGCTGGAGGCGATCCTGCAGACCGACGGCGGAATGGTGAAGGCATGACGGTAACGCAAACGGCAGGGGTCGCGCGGTCGCTGGTGAAGCCGGCGGATGACGCCCCGCATCTGCTGCTGGTTGATGACGACCGGCGTATTCGCGATCTGTTGTCGCGCTTTCTGGCGGGGGAGGGTTACCGCGTCACCACCGCCATGAGCGCCAAGGCCGCCCGCTCGAAACTGCTCGGGTTGTATTTCGACCTTTTGATCCTCGACATCATGATGCCCGGCGAAACCGGTTTCGATCTCGCCCGCTTCATCCGCGCTTCGTCCTCGGTCCCGATCATCATGCTGACGGCGCGGCACGAGGCCGAGAACCGAATCGAGGGCCTGCAGATCGGTGCCGACGACTATGTCGCCAAGCCGTTCGAGCCGCGCGAGCTGGTGCTGCGGATCGGGAACATCCTCAAGCGCACGATGCCGCTGCCGACGGCGCGTACCGGATCGATCGCGTTCGGGCCTTACGTGTATCATCTGGAGCGCGGCGAACTGCGGCAGGGCGACGACGTCATTCATCTCACCGATCGCGAACGCGAGATGCTGCGGGTGCTCGCCGCCACGCCCGGCGAGACGGTTCGCCGCGGTGAGCTGAACGGCGGCGGTACCGTGAACGAGCGTGCCGTCGACGTGCAGATCAACCGGCTGCGTCGGAAAATCGAGCATGATCCGGCCAATCCGTTATTTCTCCAGGCTGTGCGCGGCGTCGGCTATCGTCTTGTCGCAGCGCCCTGAACTGCCGATCATGAGCACGCTCGGCGCCGGTCTGACGCTGATCCGCACGGCGTCCCGGCGTGTCTCGGTGGCCAATGGCCGGATCGGGCGAGCGTTCAAGAACTGGATGCCCAAGGGCCTCTATGCCCGCGCGCTGCTGATCATGATCGTGCCGATGGTGGTGCTGCAATCGGTGGTGGCTTTCGTGTTCATGGAGCGGCACTGGAACACGGTGACGCGCAGGCTGTCGGCGGCGGTGGTTCAGGATATCGCCGCGCTGATCGAGGTCTACAAAGATTACCCGCAGGACAAGGACCGCGCGACGATCAGGCGCATCGCGCAGCAGCGTCTCGGGCTCGTGGTCGATTTCCTGCCTTCGGGCGATATGCCGCCGCCCGGACCGAAGCCGTTTTTTTCGCTGCTCGATCAGTCGCTGTCGGTGCAGATCAGCCGGCAGATCGGCAAGCCGTTCTGGATCGACACGGTCGGCCGTTCCAGTCTGGTCGAGATCAGGATCCAGCTCGACGACGCGGTGATGCGGGTCTTCGCGCAGCGCAGCGCGGCCTATGCGTCGAACTCGGAGATTTTCATCTTCTGGATGCTGGGCACGTCGTCGATCCTGCTGTTCGTCGCGGTGCTGTTCCTGCGCAACCAGATCAAGCCGATCCTGCTGCTGGCGGATGCCGCCGAGCGCTTCGGCAAGGGCCGCGACGCGCCGAACTTTCGTCCGCGGGGCGCACGCGAGGTCCGCCGCGCCGCGCAGGCGTTCATCGAGATGAAGATGCGAATCGAGCGCAGCATCGAGCAGCGTACCGCGATGCTGGCCGGCGTGTCGCACGACCTGCGCACCATCCTGACCCGCTTCAAGCTGGAGCTGGCGCTGATCGGCGACAGTCCGGAAGTCGACGGCATACGCAAGGACGTCGACGAGATGCATGGGATGCTCGAGGCCTATCTCGCCTTCGCGCGCGGCGACAGCGGCGAGCAGGCGCAGCCCACCGACATGGCCGCTGCGCTGGAGGAGCTGCGCGGCGATGCCGAGCGCAACGGCCACTCCGCGACGACCAATTTTCACGGACTTCCCGTCGTCACCGTCAAGCCGGCCGCGCTCAAGCGCTGCCTCGGCAATCTGGTGTCGAACGCGGCGCGCCATGCCGACTCCATCGCGATCAACGGCCATCGCGATCACCGCTGGCTCACGGTCATGGTCGACGACGACGGTCCGGGCATCCCGCAGGACATGCGCGAGGAAGTCTTCAAGCCGTTTTTGCGGCTGGACCACGCTCGCAATCAGGACGAGGGCGGCTCCGGCCTCGGCCTCGCCATCGCGCGCGACATCGCGCGTTCCCATGGCGGCGACATCACGCTTGGGGACAGTCCGATGGGGGGCTTGCGCGCGATAGTGCGGGTGCCGGTGTAACGGCCGATTAGAGCGGGATGAGGTTTGATTGAATCGTCATGCCCGGCTTTATGCCGGGCATCCACGTCTTTGGAACTCTCAACCAAACAAGACCTGGATGGCCGGACGAGCCCGGCCATGACGGATTGAAAGGCTTCATCGTCAACTCATCCTGTTCTCGCGGCGGGTGGAGTCCGAGATCGATCGTTTGCCACTTTCCGGGACTATGCTCTGGCTTTCTCGCTTTGCCGCCCCACATTGTAATCAAGCCCGTTGCAACCAGGCCCGTTCCGGCGGGAGCGCGATCCTCTGCGGCCTCCGGACAGGTTCGAGTCGAGGGAGCGAGTGACATGGATGGCTCGGTTCAACTCGAAATGCGCTTCGGTGCCGCCAACTATGCGCCGATGCCGGTCACGCTCGCGCGTGGCAAGGGCGTCTATCTCTGGGATGAAAACGGGCGGCGCTACATCGACATGATGGGCGCCTATTCGGCGGCGAGCTTCGGGCACTGTCATCCGCGGCTGGTGCAGGCGCTTACCGATCAGGCGCGGCAACTCGACACTGTTTCCCGCGCCTATTTCAGCGATCGTCTCGGTGCCTTTCTCGGCCGTGCCTGCGCGCTGACCGGGATGGATCAGGCGCTGCCGATGAACAGCGGCGCGGAAGTGGTGGAGACGGCGCTGAAGGCCGCACGCAAATGGGCCTATGAGGTCAAAGGGGTGCCGGCCGACCGCGCCGAGATCATCGTGTGCGACGGCAATTTTCACGGCCGCACCATCGCCATCGTCGGCTTCTCGTCCGTACCGCAATATCGCGACGGGTTTGGGCCGTTTCCGGCCGGTTTCAGGTCGGTGCCGTTCGGCGACGCGGCGGCGCTTCGCGCGGCGATCACGCCGAACACGGCGGCCTTTCTGGTCGAGCCGATCCAGGGCGAGGGCGGCATCAACGTGCCGCTGCCGGGCTATCTTGCCGAGGTGGCGCGCATCTGCCGGGAGCATAACGTCCTTTTAATCTGCGACGAGATTCAATCCGGACTCGGTCGCACCGGACGGCTGCTGGCCTGCCAGCACGATGGCGTGAAGCCGGATGCGATGACGCTGGGCAAGGCGCTGGGCGGCGGTCTTCTGCCGGTGTCGCTGTTCCTGGCGCGCCGCGAGGTGATGCAGGTGTTCAAGCCCGGCGATCACGGCAGCACCTTCGGCGGCAATCCGATCGCCGCCGCGGTCGGGCTTGCGGCGCTTAATACGCTGATCGAGGAGAATTTGATCGAGCGCTCCGCCCGTCTCGGCGCGCATCTGCTCGCCCGGCTCCGCGCGATCAGGAATCCGATCATCCGCGAGGTGCGCGGGCGCGGGCTGTTCGCCGGCGTCGAGTTGAATCGCGATCTCGCCAGCGCGGCTGCGGTGGCGACGCGGCTGTTGCAGGCTGGCGTGCTGACCAAGGACACGCACCGCAACACCGTCCGCTTCGCGCCGCCGCTGATCATCGGGCAATCCGAGATTGATTGGGCGGTGGACCGCGTCGCCGAGGTGCTGGACGAATTCGCTCGCGCGGATGTTCATCCTTCGTGACATGAATACGACAATTCGCGGCGCCCGCTAGAGCCGTTCACGGCTTGATGGAATCGGAATGTCGATCTTCTTCACCTCTCCCCGCCGGGGAGAGGTCGGCACCATAAGCGCGGTTACGCGCGTCTTCGACGCGCTATGGTGCCGGGTGAGGGGGTTTCAAACTCGAGAGGTATTACCCCCTCACTTAACCCTCTCCGCATGGGAGAGGGAGTTCGCTATGCCCGGTGATGCGTTTTCATCTAAAGATGAATTTGCTCTAACCGATGTCGAAACGGACGCCCTGCGCGAGCGGAAGATCGTCGCCGTAGTTCACGGTGCTGGTGACGCGACGCATGTACGCTTTCCAGGCGTCGGAGCCGGCCTCGCGGCCGCCGCCGGTTTCCTTTTCGCCACCGAACGCGCCGCCGATCTCGGCGCCGGACGGACCGATATTGACGTTGGCGATGCCGCAGTCGGAGCCTTTCGCCGAAAGAAATTTCTCCACCTCGCGCATGTCGGTCGAGAAGATCGAGGACGACAGGCCGTGAGCGACGGCGTTGTGCTGCGCAATCGCCGCGTCGAGGTCGGTGTATGTCATGACGTACAGGATCGGCGCGAAGGTCTCGCGCAGCACCGGCCCGGTCTGCGCCGGCATGTCCACCAACGCCGGCCGGGCATAATACGCATCCGGAAACCGCTGCTCATCGACACGCTCGCCGCCGTGGACCCGCGCGCCGTGCGCGCGAGCCTCGTCGAGCGCCCGCTGCATGTTCCGGAATGCGGTTTCGTCGATCAACGGGCCGACCAGAACATCGTCGCTCGCAAGCGGGTCGCCGATCCGCACCGAGGCATAAACGCGTTTCAGTTTCGCCACGAACTCGTCGTGGATGCTGTCATGGACGAACAGCCGCCGCAGCGTGGTGCAGCGCTGGCCGGCGGTGCCCATGGCGGCGAAGGCGATGGCCCGCAGCGCCAGATCGAGGTTCGCCGAGGGGCAGACGATCGAGGCGTTGTTGCCGCCGAGTTCGAGAATGCTGCGGGCGAACCGCCGCGCAAGCTGTATTCCGACCTCGCGGCCCATCGCCGTCGATCCGGTCGCGGAGACCAGCGGCACCCGTGAATCGCCGACCAGGAGTTCGCCGACGTCGCGCCCGCCGATCAGCACCGTGGACAGGCCGTCCGGAATGTTGCCCGACTTTGCGGCGGCGCGCTCAAACAGCGCCTGCACCGCCAGCGCCGTCAGCGGGGTTTTTTCCGACGGCTTCCAGATCACCGGATTGCCGCAAACCAGCGCCAGCGCCGCATTCCACGACCACACCGCGACGGGAAAATTGAACGAGGTGATGACGCCGACCGGGCCGAGCGGATGCCATTGCTCCATCATGCGGTGATCGGGCCGCTCGCTGGCGATGGTGAGGCCGTAAAGCTGCCGCGACAGGCCGACGGCGAAATCGCAGATGTCGATCATTTCCTGCACCTCGCCACGGCCTTCCGAGACGATCTTGCCGGCTTCGATGGTGACCAGACGGCCCAACGCATCCTTGGCGGTGCGCAGTTCGTGGCCGAACAAGCGGACCACCTCGCCGCGTTGCGGTGGAGGGACCTGACGCCATTGGCGGAACGCTGCTTCGGCCAGCGCAATGGTCTCGGCGGCGCGCTGCGGACTTGCGTCATTGACGTGGGCGATGGTCTCGCCGGTCAGCGGCGATCGCACGGCGCGCGCGCCGCGCACGCGATCGGGAGCCACGCCGAGATGATCGAGCAGGGATGTAACCTCGTTTGCGAGCACGGCAGATTTTTTCTCGTCGAACGCTCGATGACTGCCGCCCCATGTTGCGGCATGTCACGACAATTCTTCAAGTCGGATGAACGTTCCGGCGGTATGTGGCGGAGAGACGTTACTTCGCCAGTTCCTTCGATCGCTCTGTCGCGGCGGCGACTGCGCGCGTCATCAAATCCTTCAGACCGCTCTCGCCCATCAGCACACCGAGTGCGGCTGCCGTTGTGCCGCCGGGCGAGGTGACGTTCTGGCGCAGCGTTGCGGCGTCGAGATCGGACCGGTGCAGCAGTTCGCCCGAACCCGCGACGGTCTCGCGGGCCAGCCGTGCGGCGAGATCGGCAGGCAGGCCGGCGGCGACGCCGGCGCGCGCCAGTTCCTCGGCGAGCAGAAAGACGTAGGCCGGTCCCGATCCCGAGACCGCAGTGACGGCATCCATCAGCGCCTCGTCGTCGATCCACTCCACTGTCCCGGTGGCGCGCAGCAGCGCGTCGGCGGTGGCGCGCTGCTGGTCGTTCACGCCCTTCGCTGCAACGGCGGCCGTGATGCCGCGGCCGATCGCGGCCGGCGTATTGGGCATCGCGCGGACGACGTTGCCGCCGCAGACGGTGTCGAGCACGGCGATCGTCGTGCCCGCCATGATCGATACGACAAGAGTCGCCGGTCCGATCAGCGGACGCAACGCCGGGCCGGCTTCGCCGAAGGTTTGCGGCTTGACCGCGAGCACGAGCGCCGCGACGTCGTCAGCCGTCATTGTCGCGGCGTTCAGCCGGACGCCGCGGGCGGCGAGCGCGCGGATCTCGTCGGAGGGATGCGGCTCGATCACGGCGACGCACTTCGGATCCAGCCCCTGCGCGAGCCATCCGCTCAGCAGCGCGCCGCCCATCTTGCCCGCACCGGCAAGAACCACGGTGCCGGAGATGTTTGCGAAAGAAGTTTGCGATTCAGCCATGACAATATTTCCGGCGCGAGCGAACAGCCGCTACACTATCACCGATATCTGCGTCATGGCCGGACTTGTTCCGGCCATCCACGTCTTTGACCCGGCGCTCAGGGCGAGAACGTCTGCGCAAAGGCGCGCTTCGCACCCAAGCCCAGTTGTGGAAAGGTATCTATTCGATGGCGCCGCCGGAGAAGGCTAAGCCTCGCCCTCGGTGTCGAACATCGCGGCGGTCATCGCTTCGGCCGCGGTCTTGCCGGCCCACACAACGAATTGCAGCGCCGGGTAATAGCGCTCGCAGGCATGGATCGCGCCGGCGAGCATATCCTCGCATTGTGCGTTCGACGCCGTCAGCCCGTCGGGAAGAACAAGCGCGTGGCGGTACATGATGGCGCCTGTCTGAGTCCAGATGTCGAAATGGCCGATCCACAATTGCTCGTTGATCGTGGCGATGGCGCGCTGGGCCTCGTTGCGGCGGGCCGCCGGAATCTTCATGTCGAAGGCGCAAGCGAGATGCAGCGCCTCGATCTCGCCCATCCAGGTGAAGGTGAGCTGATAGTCGGTCCAGTTGCCTTTCGAGACGATGGTGATCTCATCCTCGCCGGAACGCTCGAACACCCAGTTGTTGGTGGCGGCGATGTCCTCGACCACCGCCAGGGGGTTGTTTCTGGAATCGATAACGCCTTGGAGCAGCGACATGCCGTCCCGACCTTTGCTCTTGCTTGTGTTGATACGCACGCATAGGACGGCCGCGGTGCTGGCACGCCGCGGGACTTCGATCTCTGGCGATCCATCAAGCGCGTGGATCGGATGAAGACGATGTCCTGCGCGGATCAAGTGATGTGATTTGCGGAATCCGCGCAACGCCGCCCGGAGTCCGTCCACAGGCAAAGCGCGCGTCGTCCACAACTGATCAAACGGCGATACGACTTGCGGCCGTGAACAAAACGGAATCGGATTCGCGCCGTGCGAGTCCCGTGTCCCGGACTCGCTTGCCGCGAGTCTCGCATGATCGAGCCGGATGGAATCAGGGTTCGAGGCGGACCGTTTTTCAAAACGCGCGTTGCGAATGGCTGACGATCGTCGCCCGCATGCCCGCGTGTTCGTTTTAGATAAGCCCGCTCGATCGTCGGCCTTCGGGATTGACGCCGGGAGTTGAGAAGGGGACCCGTTGCGCCACAGGTTTCGTCGCGGTCCGTTGTTCCTGACGCCCGAGCGAGGCTCTCGCGACAGCCGGAGCCGGAAAGACCCTGCGGTTTCCTTGTTATTTCGGACGTTTTCGGCTAGAACGCCGCCACGTCACACGGCCCCCGCACCCCTGGAGGCTTGCCGGTGACGCGCAACGGGCCGCGATTGCGGCCTTTAACTTTTTGAAAAGCAAGGACTAAAACGATGGCGACCGTCAGGGAATTGAAGGCGACCGCGCGTCCGAAGAGCGGCAAGGGGGCCGCCCGGGCAGAGCGTCGCGCCGGCCGAGTGCCCGGTGTGATCTATGGAAACAACCAGCCCCCGGAGCCGATCTCGGTCGAGGAGGCGGAACTGCGTCAGCGCATTCTGGCAGGCCGTTTCCTCACCACGATCTTCGACGTCAGCCTGGAGGGCAAGAAGCATCGCGTGATTCCGCGCGACTTCCATCTCGATCCGGTCAAGGACATTCCGATCCATGTGGACTTCATGCGGCTCGGCGAAGGCGCCACCATCCGCGTCAGCATTCCCCTTCGCCTGCTGAAGGCGGACGTCGCTCCTGGCGTGAAGCGCGGCGGCACCGTCAACCTCGTGACCCACGCCATCGATGTCGAGTGCGCGGCCGACAACATTCCGCAGTTCATCGAGGCCGACGTCGGCGGACTGGAAATCAGCCACTCGCTCCATCTGTCCGATGTCAAGCTGCCGCCCGGCGTGAAACCGCTGGCGCGAGAGGACGTCACGCTGGTGACGATCGTGCCGCCGTCAGGTTACGCGGAAGAACTCAAGGCGGCTGCCGCTGCGGCCGCGGCCGGCACCGCGGCCCCTGCCGCCGGCGCGGCTCCCGCGGCGGGCGCGGCCGCCGCAGGAGCCGCTGCAGGCGCGAAGGCGCCCGCAGGCGGTGGCGACAAGAAGAAGTAAGCGACCGCTTGCGCCATGCGCCTGTTCGTCGGACTGGGCAATCCCGGCACGAAGTATCAGGGCAACCGGCACAATATCGGGTTCATGGCCGTGGACGAGATCGCGCGGCGTCACGGTTTCTCGCCGTGGCGTCGCCGCTTTCAGGGCGAGACGTCCGAAGGCACGCTCGATGGCGAGCGCGTCATTCTGCTCAAGCCCGCGACCTACATGAACGAGTCCGGCAATGCCGTGCAGGAAGCGGCGAGTTTCTTCAAGCTGGTGGAGGGTGACGTCGTGGTTTTTCACGACGAGATCGAACTGCCGCCGGCAAAAGTCCGCGTCAAGGTCGGCGGCGGCATCGCCGGGCACAACGGCCTGCGATCGATTTCGGCGCATATCGGCAACGACTATCGCCGCGTCCGGCTCGGCGTCGGCCACCCCGGCGTCAAGGACCTCGTGCATGCGCACGTGCTGAACGACTTCGCCAAAAGCGAGCGGCCATGGGTCGAGGCGCTGGTGGACGTCGTGGCGGAAAACGCAGCGCTTCTCGTCGCAAGCCGGGATTCGGCGTTCCAGAACAAGGTGCATCTTGCGATGCAGGCGAAGGGATTCGCCGAGAAGGGCGACAAGGACGATGGTGGCGGCAAATGAACGACGCCGTCATCGCCGGACCTGATCCGGCAATCCATCTTTTGAAGACGATGGATACGCGCCCCTCCTTGCACGAAGACGCACTTCGCGCTTTAGCCCGCGTATGACGCACTAACTCTGTTGTGCGATTTGCGCCAATCACCGGAATGAATCATGGGTTTCAAATGCGGTATCGTCGGTTTGCCCAATGTCGGCAAGTCGACCCTGTTCAATGCGCTGACGGAAACCGCGGCGGCGCAGGCGGCGAACTATCCGTTCTGCACGATCGAGCCCAATGTCGGCGCCGTGGCGGTGCCGGATCCGCGCCTCGACAAGCTCGCGGCGATCGCCAGATCGGCGCAGATCATTCCGACGCAACTGACGTTCGTCGACATCGCGGGCCTGGTGCGCGGCGCCTCCAAGGGCGAAGGACTCGGCAACCAGTTTCTCGCCAACATTCGCGAGGTCGACGCGGTCGCGCATGTGGTGCGCTGTTTTGAGGATTCCGATATCACGCATGTCGAAGGCAAGATTGCGCCGCTCGCCGACATCGAGACCATCGAGACCGAGCTGATGCTGGCCGATCTCGAAAGCCTCGAGAAACGGGTCGACAATCTTTCGAAAAAGGCCAAGGGCAACGACAAGGAGGCGAAGGAGCAGCTCGATCTGGTCGAGCGCGCGCTGAAACTGTTGCGCGACGGCCAGCCGACGCGCGGCATGGAGCGCAAGCCCGAGGAAGAGCGCAATTTCCGCATGCTCGGGCTGCTGACGTCAAAGCCGGTGCTCTACGTTTGCAATGTCGAGGAAGGCGCGGCGGCGAGCGGCAACGCCTTCTCGCAGGCCGTGTTCGAGCACGCGAAGAAGGAAGGCGCGGTCGCGGTTGCGATTTCCGCCAAGATCGAGTCCGAGATCGCCACGTTGTCGCGCGAGGAGCGCACCGATTTCCTCGAGACGCTGGGGCTGGAGGAAGCGGGTCTCGATCGGCTGATCCGCGCCGGCTACGACCTGCTTCATCTCATCACCTATTTCACCGTCGGGCCGAAGGAAGCGCGCGCCTGGACCGTCACTAAAGGCACCAAGGCGCCGGCTGCGGCCGGCGTCATTCACACCGATTTTGAAAAGGGTTTCATCCGCGCCGAGACCATCGCTTACGCCGATTATGTGGTGCTCGGCGGCGAAGCCGGCGCACGCGATGCCGGCAAGCTGCGGCTGGAAGGCAAGGAATACGTCGTCGCCGACGGCGACGTCATGCACTTCAGGTTCAATACGTAGTAAATCTGTTTCAATTCATCCGGTCATTCCGGGACGCGCGAGGCGACGGACGCTTGACGTTCGCGGCGATAGCGCGAACCCGGAATCCAGATAAGCGGGAATCCCTCAATTCTGGATTCCAGATCGGCTTGCATTGCAAGCCGTCCGGAAATGACGTCGAGGCTGTCTCTATCGCTTCGCGCCCTGATCGCGGATCGCGCCGAGATGCTCGTTGATGCGAAACACGATCAGGATGCATTCGGCCGCAATCCGCGAAAACACGATGCCAACCAGGATGCCGGCGATGTTCAAAAGGATCGTGATGAAGCCGCCGAATGGACTGACGGCCATCGCGGCGAGGCCCGAGGAGATGCCGGACAGTCCTGACAGGACAATCAGGGCAATGACCAGCCAGTAGAAGATCTTGATGATCGTGGGCGTGATGAAGCGATCCCACTGAAACAGATCCCGGAATTCAAACATCTGCCGCTCCCCCTCGCGTCGCGCCGCCGCCTTGAACCGGGCGGCGCTCCAACCCCATGACGGCCCGCCTCCCGGAAATCGCAGCCGCGCCATCCGGCGCATGGGTTGAGATTGCTGCAAATAACGGCCACAATCGGGCCGTACCTGTTACAGGTCCAGCCATGACCCTGACATTCGAGGATTTTCCCGTCGGCCGTTTCGGCACATTCGGGCCGCGGCATGTCAGCCGCGACGAAATCATTGCGTTCGCGTCGGAGTTCGATCCACAGCCCATGCACCTCGACGAGGAAGCGGCCAAGCGCTCCATGCTGCGCGGTCTGTCGGGCTCTGGCTGGCATTTGTGTTCGCTCATGATGCGGATGATGTTCGACGGCTATATCGGGCGGACTGCTTCGCTCGGCTCCCCCGGCGTCGATGAGGTGCGCTGGCTGGCTCCGCTGCGTCCTGGCGACGATCTGATGCTGGACGTCGACGTCGCTGCGGCGCGGTTGTCGCGCAGCCGTCCGGAGACCGGGATCGTGACCTTCGCGCTGCGCGTGCGCAACGCGTCCGGGCAGGTGCTGCTCGAGGCGGTGTCGCCGATCATCATCGGGCGGCGTGCGGCGGCGGCGGACCGCAGGGCTGACCCATGAGCTATTTCGAAGACATGGAAGTCGGACAGCGTCGCGATCTCGGGTCGTTTGTCTTCACCGCCGAACTTATCAAGGCGTTCGCGGCGCAATTCGATCCGCAGCCGTTCCATCTCGACGAGGAGGAGGGCCGCAAATCGCTGTTCGGCGGCCTGACGGCTTCCGGCTGGCATATCGCTTCGGTCTGGATGAAGCTGGCGGTGGCAGCCGGTCAGCGCGAGGCGGCGGACGCCCTGGCGCGCGGCGAGAAGCCTGCGGCGTGGGGACCGTCGCCCGGGTTTCGCGACCTGCGCTGGCTGAAGCCGGTACTGGCGGGCGACACCGTCAGCTATGCCAGCGAGGTCTGTTCGCTGAAAGCCTCCCGCTCGCGGCCGGAATGGGGCATCATGCAAATGCGCAATACCGGCACCAACCAGCGCGACGAGCTGGTGTTTTCCTTTCTGGGGGCGGTTTTCATACGGCGCCGGAATCCGCTGGATTGATGGCCCCGCTGGGTCCGGAGTCGTAATTTGGTGGTTCCGGCCGAATTTTCTTCAAGAAACCGGTATCCTATTAAGGAATCGTAAACCCTCAGCCGGTCTTGTCTATCCGCCTGGGGGGCAGGGGACGACAATGGCGGACCGCACCGGATTGAAAATCGTCGGCATTCTCTTCGCGACCGTGACGCTGGCTGTGACGCTGGCGACCTGGACGGTGGTCAAAGGTTATGCCGACGGCGTGTACTCACTTGAGAATGGCACGCCGGCGCGTATAGCGGTTCGCTGAGCCGGGCGGAAAGGTGAGCGGCTCAGCCGCCGCCGAGCCGGGCCTCGAGCGCCGCAATGCGCGTCTTCAGCGCCTCGTTGTCCTCGCGCGCGAGCCGCGCCATCTCCTTCACGGCCTCGAACTCCTCACGCTTGACGAGATCGAGATCGCGCATGATCTTCTCGGCCTGATTGCGGACGACCGCGTCGACCTCGCGCTTGACCCCCTGCGCCGCGCCGGCCGCGTCGTTCATCAGCCGTCCAATCTCGTCGAAGAACCGATTGCTGGTCTGGGTCATCTCACTGTCTCCGGTCGGCGGCATCGCCACGCGTCGACTTAGAGAATGGCAATCCGGACATGGCAGTTCAAGCCCGTTTGATGGTCCGCCCACGCCGCGAAGCCTTGTCAGTGCCGGATTTCCTTGCAATCGTGACCGGATCATTCAAGACGTGGATGCCCGCGGCAAGCGCGGACATGACGCTTTGGGTGGAATGACAACCGATGTTTCTCCTTATCACCTATCCGGTCTTCGATCCCGTCGCCATCTCGCTCGGCCCGATCGCGATCCGCTGGTATGCGCTGGCCTATATCGGCGGCATCACGCTTGGCTGGCTCTATGCGCGGGCGCTGCTCAAGAGCGAAAAGCTCTGGGGTGGACCGGCGCCGATCTCGGTGCTGCAACTCGACGACTTCATCCTTTGGGTGACGATCGGCATCATCCTCGGCGGCCGCACCGGCTATGTGCTGTTCTACAACCTGGATTTCTTCATCCGTCATCCCGCCGAGATCCTCGAACTCTGGAAGGGCGGCATGTCCTTCCATGGCGGCTTCATGGGCTGCGTCGTTGCGGTGATCCTGTTCTGCCGCAAGCACGGCCTGCCGGTCCTGTCGCTCGGCGACGTCGCCACCGCGGTCGGGCCGATCGGCCTGTTTCTCGGCCGCATCGCCAATTTCATCAACAGCGAATTGTGGGGCCGCCCGGCCGACCCGAACCTGCCGTGGGCGATGGTGTTTCCCAATGGCGGCCCGCTGCCGCGCCATCCGAGCCAGCTCTACGAGGCTACGCTCGAGGGTCTCGTTCTGTTCACGATCCTCGCGCTGATGATCCGGGCCGGCGCGCTGAAGCGGCCGGGCCTTGTCCTCGGCAGCTTCATCACGCTGTACGCGGTGGCGCGCATCACCGGCGAATTCTTCCGCGAGCCCGATCCACAGCTCGGGTTTCTGTGGGGCGGACTGACCATGGGAATGCTATTGTCGATCCCGATGATGATTGCCGGGCTCGCCGTTATTTACGCCGCATGGTCGCGCGGCTCGCAGGCGCCGGGCGCACAAACGATTTCGAATCCGGGCATTTCAACCAAGGCTGATCGTGACTGAAGCTTCTCCGCTGCTGGCCGAGATCAAAAAGCTGATCAAGACCTCCGGCCCGCTGCCGGTCTGGCGCTACATGCAGATCTGCCTGACCCATCCCGAACACGGCTACTACATTTCGCGCGATCCGCTCGGGCGCGAGGGCGACTTCATCACATCGCCCGAAGTCAGCCAGATGTTCGGCGAGCTGATCGGACTGTGGGCCGCGTCGGTGTGGCGCACGCTGGGTTCGCCGGCCATGCTGCAGTTGATCGAACTCGGGCCCGGCCGCGGCACCATGATGGCGGACGCGCTGCGGGCGCTGCGCGTGCTGCCGCCGATGTACGACGCGCTCAGCCTCCACCTGGTCGAGATCAATCCGGTGCTGCGGGAGAAGCAGAAGGCGACGCTGTCCGGTGCGCGGAACCTCCACTGGCACGCGAGCCTGGACGAGGTGCCGCAGGGGCCGGCGATCATTCTCGCCAACGAATATTTCGACGTGCTTCCGGTCCGTCAGACGGTCAGGTGTGACGACGGCTGGCATGAGCGCGTGGTCGATGTCGACGGCGGCGGCCAGCTCGTGTTCGGCACTGCCGCGGCGCCGATGCTGCGGTTCGACGTGCTGCTGCCGCCGTTGGTGCGCGCGGCGCCGGTCGGGGCCATTTTCGAGTGGCGGCCGGACGCGGAGATCATGTCCATCGGGACCCGCGTCCGCAATCAGGGCGGCGCCGCTCTGATCATCGACTATGGCCATGTGCGCAGCGATGCCGGCGATACCTTTCAGGCCATCGCAGGACACAGCTTCGCCGATCCGCTGAAATATCCCGGTCAGACCGACGTCACCGCCCATGTCGATTTCCAGGCGCTCGCCCGCGCCGCCGAGGATGTCGGCGCCCGCGTGCACGGCCCGGTGACGCAGGGAGCATTCCTGCAACGGCTCGGCATCGAGGCCCGCGCCGTCAGCCTGATGGCGAAGGCCAGCCCCGAAGTCTCGGAGAATATCGCGACCGCGCTGAAACGCCTGACCGAAGGCGGCCGCGGCGGCATGGGATCGATGTTCAAGGTGATCGGCGTCTCCGATCCCAGCCTCACCGAACTGGTGGGGCTGAGCGATCAGGAGCGGCGCGGCGGGGGCAGGGCGCCATGACGCTTGCATCCTCGCTGCTCTCCGCCGTTTCCGGCCTGCGGCACACATTTTTCACCCGCGAGGGTGGCGTCTCGCAAGGCATCTACCAGAGTCTGAATGCCGGCATCGGCTCGCGAGACGATCCAGCTCGCGTTGTCGAGAACCGGCGGCGCATGGCCGAGACCATGGGCGTTACGCCGGCGAACTTTCTCTCCCTCTACCAGGTCCACTCACCCGACGCCGTGATCGCCGACCGACCCTGGGACGCCGCGGCGCGGCCGCGCGCCGATGCCGTCGTCACGAAAACGCCGGGGCTTGCGATCGGCGTCACCGCGGCCGACTGCGGCCCCGTCCTGTTCGCCGATCCGCGGGCCCGCGTCATCGCCGCCGCACATGCCGGCTGGAAGGGCGCGCTGACCGGCGTGCTGGAAAAGACCGTCGATGCGATGGAAACGCTTGGCAGCAGACGCTCCGATATCGCCGTCGCCATCGGTCCGCTGATCCGGCAACGGAGCTATGAGGTCGGTGCCGAATTCGTGACGCGATTTACGGAGACGGATCGAGCGTATGCCGGGTTCTTCGTTCCGTCGGAGCGCGACGGCCATGCGATGTTCGATCTCGGCGGCTTCATCCGGATGCGGCTGGAGCACGCCGGCGTCGAGACGATCGATGATACCGGCATCGATACTTATTCGGACGAGCGTTTCTTCAGCTATCGCCGCTCGGTGCATCGCAAGGAGCCGGATTTCGGCCGCCACGTCCATGCCATCGTGCTGGAAGCCGAATGATTGAGCGGGCCGGACGCGACAGTCGAACGGAATCAGAACGTCGGCGCTGGCAAGCGGATTCTTCGCGCCGCCGCGACGCTCTGCCCTAGACGTTAACGCGTTTTAACGATATCGCTCGACGAAACGGGGACGTCAGCGAATGCCTTTCAAGAGCTTCCGTGCCGTTGCGCTTCTGGCGGCGCTGTGCGCGCTGGCGGGATGCGCGGGCAGCGGCAACGGCGGCGAGTCCTTCGCGCAAGCCGGCAGCGGCGCGACCCTCGCGTTCGAGTCCGTCGACGGACCGCCGCCGCAGGTGTTCGATCGCCTCGTCAACATCCTCAATTCGGAATCGCAGCTTCGCAATCTGTCCATCGTGTCGCGCGAGGCATCGGCCGCCTACCGGGTGCGCGCCTATCTCGCGGCTGAGGTCAACCGCGGCCGCACCACCATCGCCTGGGTGTTCGACGTCTACGATCGCAATCAGAACCGCGCCCTGCGCCTGAGCGGCGAGGAGCCCGGCGGCAAGGCTGGACGCGACGCGTGGGCCGCCGCCGACGATCTCACGTTGCGCAAGATCGCACAGGCCGGGCTGAGCGGATTGAGCAGCATGGTGAACGGCACGGCTCCGCCCGCGACGGAACCGGTGCCGCCGCCGTCCAGCGGCCCCGCAATCGCCAGCGCGGACGATCTTCCGCAAACGCCTGGCGCGCCGGTGAGCGCGCTCGGTTTCGCCGCGCAGTAAGCCATCCGTTTGCGCCGGAATCGACGGGGTTTTGCGCCGGAATCCGCGGGTCCCGTATTGCCAGACTTGGCTACTCCTTGATACACCGCCTCCGTCGGGGTCGGAGAGGTCTCTGGAGTCGGGATGTTGAACGTTGTATCCACCACATCGCGGGGAGACGCGTCGATGTCCGCCAAAAACGGCGCTATCAAGCTGGTCGCCGGCAACGCCAACCCGATGCTGGCGCGGGAAATCGCCAAATGGCTCGGGCTTGAACTCACCAAAGCCAGCGTGCGGCGTTTCGCCGACAACGAGATCTTCGTGGAAGTGCTTGAAAACGTGCGCGGCTCGGACCTGTACGTGATCCAGTCGACGTCGTATCCGACCAACGATCATCTGATGGAGCTTCTGATCATCACCGACGCGCTGCGCCGCGCGTCGGCGCGCCGCATCACCGCGGTCATTCCCTACTTCGGCTACGCGCGGCAGGACCGCAAGGTCGGCTCGCGCTCGCCGATCTCGGCCAAGCTGGTGGCCAACCTGATCACGCGCGCCGGAACCGATCGCGTGCTGACGCTCGATCTGCATGCCGGGCAGATTCAGGGCTTCTTCGACATCCCGACCGACAATCTCTATGCGTCGCCGGTGATGGTCCGCGACATCAAGGAGCGGTTCGACCTCGGCAACCTGATGGTGGTGTCGCCCGACGTCGGCGGCGTTGTTCGCGCGCGCGGTCTCGCCAAGCGCATCAATGCTCCGCTGGCGATCATCGACAAGCGCCGCGAGCGCGCCGGCGAATCCGAGGTCATGAACGTGATCGGCGACGTCGCCGGTTCGACCTGCATCCTGATCGACGACATCGTCGATTCCGGCGGCACGCTGGTCAATGCCGCCGACGCGCTGATCGCCAACGGCGCGAAGGACGTCTATGCCTACATCACGCACGGCGTACTGTCCGGCGGCGCGGCGGCGCGCATCGCCAGCTCAAAACTGAAAGAACTGGTCATTACCGACTCGATCCAGCCGACCGACGCCGTCAACAAGACCGCCAACATCCGCCTGCTGTCGATCGCCGGCCTGATCGGCGAGGCGATCAACCGCACCGCCGCCGAACAGTCGGTATCGAGCCTGTTCGACTGAGCGTTGTCTATGTGGAAGCGGCTGCTATGCGGCGGGTATAACTTGCGAAGTCCGCATCAATGCCTGTGGTTATAGCGGTTCGCTTCCCGACGGAAATACACGGATCGGTCATGGCCAGCCCTGTCCCGGCCATCCACGTCTTTCCTCGCTGAACTTCCAAAGACGTAGATGCCCGGCATAAAGCCGGGCATGACAGGTGATTCCGTCCGAGCCAAACCTGCTTTGAGCGACGCAAGCCTCGAAAATCGGAAACGTCAATCGTTACGCAGGTTCTCGGCGGTGCGCTTCCATTGCGCAACGTTCTCCGCGATCATCCGGGTCGACTTCATCGCAGCCTGGCTCAACTGGGCATAACCCGAGATTTCACGCTGGACTCGCTGTCCTTCCGCATGCAGCAGGTCGCGGAGGCTTTCAAGCTCGGTGACGAGATTCTCGATCTCGGCGAGCGAGGTTCCGGCCACGCGCTGAATCAGCGAGTTGACGTTGCTCACGGTCGCTTCCGTGCTCGGCTCCAGCTTGGTCTCGGTATTCGGAGTACCCGCGGCCGGCCGGCGCAGATAGGCGATGTCGTTGCGTACGAAATCGCGGATGCCCGCTTCGACTTCCGAGACGGCGGCGAGGTTGGTGTCGGCCTCGGTCGTGCTCGATTCGGTTTGTTCGGACGAAGTGGCTGGTGTGGCTGGAGTGGCGTTCATCGGCTTGTTCCCTGTTTCGCGTTGAGCGAGCGCGGATGTCCCCCCGCACGACGAGTCTCTAAATTCTATCAGTGCTGCCGATTTTGACAACATCGCGGCCGATCTGCGGCGGACCCCGTTCATACCCGGAAATCGGACGCGTCTTCGTTGCGCGTTCACCGGTTGCGTTTGAACGCGGCGATCGGGCTGGCGCTCAGGGAGCCGGCCGGCGTTTCGCTGATCGAACTGGCAACGCTGATCGGTTCGTACGAATTGGCGAGGGAATCGAGACGGAGCTGGTTTTCGCCGGTTTCGACGCCGCCATTTTGGAAGTTTTTTTCTTTGCCGCGGCCGGTTCTGCCGCGAGAGCCTCGGCCGCGCGCCGCATCGCGCGTGCGTAGCTGTCGGCGGCATTGTCGGCCGACATCTGCAACCGTCTTGCGGCCGCGGTGCCTTCCTCGAAGGCCTGCTTCGCCATCACGCGGAAGCGCTGCTTGCCGGCGGTATCCTTCGCCTTGGCGGCGAGGGCGAGGTAGCGTGCGCGCCGGGCCTTGACGGCCGCTGTCAGGCTTTTGTGCTGCTGCCTTGCAAGCTTGCGAATGATGACGTCGAGATCGGCGTCGGCCACGGTTTGAACCTCCTGATACGCAAGACGAGTTTTGTGATCCCCTATAGCGGTTTGGGTTTGATGGAAACACCCCGTTCCGTCATGGCCGGGCTCCGTCCCGGCCATCCACGTTTTTCTTCGCGTGGAAGATGTACGCGGATCACTCGCGGGCGGGTTGCCTGGTGAATGCGGCGGAGTGGCCTCGTTGACGATATGCGGCTTTACCTCTTCTTCCATCCGCCCCGCTTCCCGGGCGCGCCGCCTGAGGAGCGCGGTCGCGGACCGAATTCCGGGCCTGCTTCGCGGGATGAGGTCGGCTGATAGATTCGGCTTTCCGTGCCGGGTCCCATTTCGTCCAGCGTCGGTTTGCGCGGCTTCGGGCGTGCGCCGGTCGGCTTGACCTCGTGCCAGGTGGCGATGCCCATCTCGTCGAGCGATGGCTTGTGGATTTTCGACGAGGCGCGGGCCGGCAGGTTCGCCGCATCGCCATACTTCTTCTTGCCGGCGTAGCTGCCGGCTTTCGCCGCGACGCCGCGCTGCTTGATGGTGGGATCGTCCACCACCGCAAGTTCAGTGGCGCGCAGCCGCTTCACCTCGTCGCGCAGCCTTGCGGCTTCCTCGAAGTTGAGGTCGGCGGCGGCCTCGCGCATCCGCGTTTCCAGATCGGCGAGGACCGCCTCGAAATTGTGGCCGATCGCGATCGCGTCATCCGACCAGGAATTCCCCTTGCCGCCGTCGCCGATCTCCACCAGCACATGATCGCGCTCGTAGACGCTGTTGAGGATATCGCCGATGGACTTCTTGACGCTCTCCGGCGTGATGCCGTTGGCGGCGTTGTACTCCACCTGCTTCTCGCGGCGGCGATCGGTCTCGGCGATGGCGCGCTGCATCGATCCCGTCACCTGGTCGGCATAGAGGATGACGCGGCCGTCGACGTTGCGCGCCGCGCGGCCGATGGTCTGGATCAGCGAGGTCTCGCTGCGCAGGAATCCTTCCTTGTCCGCGTCGAGGATGGCGACCAGCGCGCATTCGGGAATGTCGAGACCTTCGCGCAGCAGGTTGATGCCGACCAGCGCATCGAACGCGCCCAGCCTGAGATCGCGGATGATCTCGATGCGTTCGATGGTATCGATGTCGCTGTGCATGTACCTGACACGAATGCCCTGCTCGTGCAGATACTCGGTGAGGTCCTCCGCCATGCGCTTGGTCAGCACGGTGACGAGCGCGCGATAGCCCTTGGCCGCGGTGGCGCGCACCTCGCCGACGAGGTCGTCCACCTGCGTCCGTGCCGGGCGGATGTCGACCGGCGGATCGATCAGGCCAGTCGGACGGATCACCTGCTCGACGAACACGCCGCCGCTTTCGTTCAGTTCCCATGCCGCCGGCGTGGCCGAGACCGCGACGGTCTGCGGCCGCATCATGTCCCATTCCTCGAAGCGCAGCGGCCGGTTGTCCATGCAGGAGGGCAGGCGGAAGCCGTATTCGGCGAGCGTCGCCTTGCGGCGGAAGTCGCCGCGGAACATGCCGCCGATCTGCGGCACGCTGACGTGGCTTTCGTCGGCGAACACCAGCGCGTTGTCGGGGACGTATTCGAACAGCGTCGGCGGCGGCTCGCCGGGCCGCCGGCCGGTGAGATATCGCGAATAGTTCTCGATGCCGGCGCAGCTTCCGGTCGCCTCCATCATTTCCAGGTCGAAGGTGGTGCGCTGCTCCAGCCGTTGCGCTTCCAGCAGGCGGCCCTGCGTGTGCAACTGGTCGAGCCGCTGTTTCAGCTCGACCTTGATGTTCTTGATCGCCTGCACCAGCGTCGGCCGCGGCGTCACATAATGCGAATTGGAATAGACCTTGATGAAGTCCAGTTCGTCCTGCTTGTGGCCGGTGAGCGGATCGAACTCCTCGATACTCTCGACCTCGTCGCCGAACAGGTTGACGCGCCAGGCCCTGTCCTCGTAGTGCGCCGGGAAAATATCGATGGTATCGCCGCGCACGCGAAACGTGCCGCGGGTGAAGTCGGCGCTCGTGCGCTTGTATTGCAGCGCCACGAGGTCGGCGATGAGCTGGCGCTGGTCGATGCGCTCGCCGCGCCTCAAGGCGAAGGTCATCGCGGTGTAGGTTTCGACCGAGCCGATACCGTAGATGCATGACACCGAAGCCACGATGATGACGTCGTCGCGTTCCAGCAGCGCCCGGGTCGCTGCGTGGCGCATGCGGTCGATCTGTTCGTTGATCGAGGAATCTTTTTCGATGTAGGTGTCGGTGCGCGGGACGTAGGCTTCCGGCTGGTAGTAGTCGTAATAGCTGACGAAATACTCGACCGCGTTGTCGGGAAAAAAGCTCTTGAACTCGCCGTAGAGCTGCGCCGCAAGCGTTTTGTTCGGCGCGAGGATCAGGGCCGGTCGCTGCGTCGCCTCGATCACCTTTGCCATGGTGTAGGTCTTGCCTGAGCCGGTGACGCCGAGCAGCACCTGAGTGCGGTCGTTGCGGTTGATGCCTTCGACCAGTTCGCGGATCGCCTGCGGCTGGTCGCCTTTCGGCTCATACTCCGACTTGATCTCGAAGCGGACGCCGCCTTCGCTTTTCTCCGGGCGCGGCGGGCGGTGCGGCGTCCAGACCTTCAGCGAGCCGTCGTCCTTTTTGAATTCGGGACGGCCGTCGCGCAGCAGCGCCTCCAGCGACTCGGCGGTCGCCTTGACGCCGAGGCCTTCCATCTTGCTGCGCGGCGGTCGCGCCAAAGCTTCTTCATCATCCTCCGCGGTCGGCAGACCGAGTTGCCGCGCCAGTTCCGGATCGAGTGCCGGAATCGTCGCTGAGGTGCCGTAAATTGCTTGTGGCGCCTCTCCGAAGCCGGGCCCGTTCTCCGTTGTCGCTTTGAAAGTTGCGCTCGTAGCTTCCCCCAGCCTCGACTCCTCGGCGCTCGCCTCTTCGCCCGTCGCCCCCCCGCCAAAGGGAGGGGAGGTAGCCGCATCCCGCTTCGCCGTCGCATCGCTCTTGCCGCGCGTCGATTTGCGCGCGCGGTGCGCCGCGGCTTCGCCGCCGGAGCGGCGATCCCAGGAATTATCCGGAGGCGGCTGCAAGCCGGTGCCGGAGCCGAGGCCGGCGTTGCCGCGGTTGATCGCCGGATTGAGCAATTCCGCGAGCGCAGGCCCGATCGGCTGCACTTCGGGACGATGCGCCTTCGATTTCGCGGGCTTGGATTTTGGACTCTTGGGCTCCGACATTTTGCCGGATTGCTTCGGGGAATCGGGAGTCTTCACCATGCCGGCAATATGGGGCGTCTCCGGCCCGCACGAAAGGGCACATTCCGGATGCGCCGACGCAGGTCATGCCTTCGGCGATGATGAATTAGCCGCAGCCGCCCTTCGCAGGCAGTCCCGGCACAGGCAATCGCCGCCTTGTGTCGGCATCGGCAGCCGCGCCGTTTCCTCGGCGCACCAGCAGTTCCCCGAGGGATCGCAGCCGAATTCCGTTCCGCAGCCGGAACATACGAGGCGGCGGGCAGTCTGCTGTCCAGTCTGATGTGTCATGAAGATGCCGGGTTCAGGAGAAATATACTGTCCGAATCGATGAAAATGAAATCCGATACTGCGTGAAGTTGGCGGCGCAAGGACGGCGACGGGCGTTGCCCGGTCACGCATGCATGGCCTTTAGTCAGAATCTGCGCGATTCCTCGCGTCAAACTTTCAAGGATGCGTGATGACGAGCATTGCAGAGAGCAATCTGAGCAAGGTGCCTGCGGTCACGTTGGGGTTCTGGGTTATCAAGATCGCCGCCACGACTCTCGGAGAGACAGCGGGCGACGCCGTGTCGATGTCGATGAATCTGGGCTATGCCATCAGCAGTACCATTTTCATCTGCATTTTTGCCGTGGCGGTCGCTATGCAAATCCGCATGCGCTCGTTTCATCCATTTTTGTATTGGGCCGTGATCGTTGCGACAACGACGGCGGGCACCACGATGGCGGATTTCGCGGACCGTTCGCTCGGCATCGGTTATGCGGGTGGCGCCTCTATCCTGTTCGTGCTGCTGATGGTGTCGCTTTATGTATGGCACCAGTTCGAGGGTTCCATTTCCGTCGACACCGTGACGACCCCACGCG
The DNA here is from genome assembly GCF_047149785.1 of Nitrobacter sp. Classification (GTDB taxonomy): domain Bacteria; phylum Pseudomonadota; class Alphaproteobacteria; order Rhizobiales; family Xanthobacteraceae; genus Nitrobacter. The sequence goes on from NZ_BAAGBE010000001.1 coordinate 246,567, forward strand.
TCGAGGGCTTCTACTGGGCCGCGATCCTGTTTTCCCAGACACTGGGCACGGCGCTTGGCGATTGGATGGCCGACACCAATGGATTCGGCTATGAGCGTGGTGCGTTGGTGTTCGGCGCGGCGCTGGTGGTGGTCGCGATCGGTTATTTCTTTACGAACATATCGCGCACGCTGCTATTCTGGGGTGCGTTCATCTTGACACGGCCACTCGGGGCAACCCTCGGCGATCTGCTCGACAAGCCCCTGAGCAAGGGCGGGCTCGACTTCAGCCGCTTCACCGCCTCCGCGGTTCTCGCGGTCTTTATTATCGTCTGCTTGCTGCTGTTGCCGCAGAGGGCCGGGCAGCATCCTGGCGAAAGCCCGAAGGCGCTTTAGTTTTGAAAGCCGGTTTTATGCTGCCGCTCGCGCTTGATGACATGTGCGTTGCAGTTTGCGAGCGAACGCTTCATTCCGCCGCGCGCAGATGATTGATCAGCGCGCGATGGCCATTGCCTCGCAGCGACAGATAGTAGTCGGCGTCGGCCGGGTCGTCGGTGCGACGCACGAGATCGGTCACGGGGGTATAGCTCAACATGCGGCCGCCGTCGGGGAGCGCCGTGCAACTGAAGCGCAGCACCTGGCCGTCCCTGAGCTTGATGTTGATCGGCGTCTGATCGCCCGCGCGCATCATCTTGGTGCGTTCGGCGATGAAATGGCTGAGTTCGTCCTCGGGCAATTCATACGCGCCGGTATCGCGTCCATGGTACATCAGCGCAATGAACGGCGGTTTGCTGTCGGCCTTCTCGTCCGGGAGCGAAAAAAAATTCCGGAAGGCGCGGTTGATGAATTCCGCGCGGGTGTCCGCGTCGAGCAGCACGATGCCGATGTCGATCTGGTCGAGGGCGGCGGACAGCCGTGCCGCCATCGCGTGCCGCTCGCGCCACCTGAGCGCATCCGCCAACCGTCGGCACCGCAATCCGACGATCGCTGCAACAACGCCGGTTGCCGCGGCCAGCAGCAGGAGGTGCGGAAGGGCTGGAAGTTCGGCGGGAAGCGCGGCCCCGTGACCCGACAGGAACAGGGCGGATGCAGCAACGGCGACGCCGGCGCTGACCAGGCCGGACGTCATTCCACCCAGCGATGCGGCGAGTGCGACAACGCAGACATACAGCGCCGACGGGTTCGGAATGGCAACGACATTACGATCGACAAAGATGGACGCGAGCGCCACCAGTGTCGCCAGAGCCGGGCCAGCCATCGTTCGCCAGTCAAAGCGCATCGTCTGTTTCCCGTAACGGGAATGAGGATAAGTCCGCTTTGATGACAAGTGGCTGCATCGCCGGAAGTCTTTTCGCTTCCAGCGTTAACGGCCACTCACGTGGCGAATGACGTTTTACGACGACTTGAAATCAAATACCGGAAATATTGCGGAACCTGTCGGTCCTCGTGGCTGAGAAGGAATCGCCCCGGCTCTGCAAGCCGGGGCGATCGACCGGGGCGATCTAATTCAAGCCCTCCCTGACCTGTAAGGGCATTTCCTAGAGCATGATCCCGAAAAGTGGAAACCGGTTTTCGGGAAAGATCATGCTCAAACAAAAAGATAAGCGACGAGTCTGATTCAACGCAGTTGAAACAGACTCTAGGGGCCGCCGCTGAACCCGGTATCCTGTTGACCCTTGGGATTCTTCGGATCGATTTTATCTTGCTCGACGGCCTTCCTGATGTCGGCCTTCCTCTGCTGATCGCTCGACTTTTGATTCTCGTCCTGTCGTTTCTCCTCAGATCTGTTCTGGTTGGGCATCTGGTTCGACATTGCAGATCTCCGGTTGCTTTTGTGAAACGCTTGCGGGTCCAACAGGTGAGCTTCGGTTGCGTTCCAACGAAATTGCGGTTTCATGTCGCGGATCCATGCGATCGACATGAGGCAAGCGATGCGTCATTCGCGACAGCGCGTTCGAAGGATCGGGTTGCGTCGCTCGCCGCAATTATGGCGTCCGTGTGACAGGTCCTCGCGCCGCGCGTTACATTCTGCAATGCTGTCGATCGGGAATCATTGTCGAGACGGGGATATCGATGAGCGGCCGGAACCTTCCATGGATACTGATGATCGCGACTACCTGCGTGTTGCGCTCTGGCGCGGCCCTGGCCCAGGACGTTCCCGGCATCGAAGTCTGCACCGCCGAAAAGAAGATGGAGCGGCGAACGAGCTGCCTGCAGAGCAACGTCAACTTCCTGCAAGCGAGCCTCAGCAGACTTGTCACCGATAGCGGACAGAAGATCGACGCCGCCGGCCGGCGGATCGCAGCGCTGGAGAGCACGGTCGCGGAACTGCAGAAGGCGGTTGCCGAACTCCGGGCGGCGCGGAAGAAACCGCCACAGTCGATGGAGAAGACAAAAGACGGCGTGAAGGAGAACGCGAAGTAGCTCGGGCAGTTTTGAAGTGATGGATTCAAGACCGGTTGTTAAGGTTCCACCGTCATAGTCCGGCTTTTCGACCGTCTGCGTATTCTTGCCGCCGGCCCGTCGCGACGCGGAGCCGGGTTCTCGCCCCTCGCAAATGACGGTACAAGTGTATGTAATGGAGTACACCATGGCCTGGCTGCAGCCCGTCACCCTCGAAGGGCGTCACGCGCGGCTCGAGCCGCTGTCCTACGATCACCGAGACGCGCTCGTCGAAGCGGTGAGAGACGGCGAACTCTGGAAGATCTGGTACACTTTTGTTCCCGCGCCGGAAAAAATGGGCCCCGAGATCGAGCGGCGGCTGTCCTTGCAAGCCGCCGGCACCATGCTGCCTTTCACGGTGCGGGACGCCGAGGGCAGGATCGCGGGCATGACCACCTACATGAACGTCGATGCCGCGAGCCGCCGTGTCGAGATCGGCTCGACCTGGTATGCGAGGCGGGTTCAGCGCACCGCCGTCAACACCCAGTGCAAGCTGCTGTTGCTCGCTCATGCTTTTGAAAAGCTGAACTGCATCGCGGTGGAATTCCGCACGCACGTTTTCAATCACGTCAGCCGCCGCGGCATCGAGCGGCTTGGCGCCAGGCAGGACGGCATCCTGCGCAACCATCAGATGTCGCCGAACGGGACGCTGCGGGACACCGTCGTCTACAGCATCCTTCCCGCCGAGTGGCCGACGGTGAAGGCGCATCTCGCCTACGAGCTAGATGAAAAGCCCCGATAGCCCGCCGCCAGCGGGCCCCGGGCGCCGCGCGCGGCAGAACGCGACAAGGCCAGGGGTCTTTTCGCTTCGGATGGAATCCGAGGCGACTCTAAGATTTTGAATTGACGCGTTTTCTCACGCGGACCGGCTCCATCCTCAGGGCAAGCCCGAGGACATGCTTCGCTCGAAAACGCTCGCAAGATGCGGTTCTTCCCCTCCCGTGCCGCTTGCCAAAATTGCGTGACCCGGGCAAAAGGCGACCGGTGTGCCCGTCCGGAGGCATTGCCGGAATGCCGGTGGCCGCACGGCACGGTTCAGGATGCCTTTCGTCATGACTGAAGTGGCTCGCGATCTGGCTGGGACTATCGAACAGCCGCTCGCGCCGCTCAGCGTTCGATCGAGAGCATTGCGCGGGTTGCGCATGATTGCCGGGCGGGATCTGTACGATCTCGGTTCGATCGTGCTGCTCGGCATCCTGGTGATCCTCGTCCTGACTACCTTCCGCAGCTATGCGATTACCAACGACGAATGGATTCAACATCGCTATGGCGAGCTGATCGTCGCCTACTACCGGAGTGGCTTCGCCGACCGTTCGCTTTTCCATCTGTACAATCTCTATCTCTACGGGGGGCTGTTCGATTCCGTCGCGGTCCTGCTCGACCGGGTCGTCCCCCTCGATGTCTTCGATCTGCGACACTTAATGAGCGCCCTTATCGGCGTCGGCGGACTCGGCGCGGCGCTGGCCACCGCGCGGCTGATCGCAGGTCCCCGCGCCGGATTTCTGGCGGGCGTGGCGCTGGCGGTGTGCGGATCGTGGTACGGCACCATGTTCCATCACACCAAGGATATTCCGCTCGCCGCGGCGATGGCCGGCGCGATCTACTTCCTGGCGCGGGCGGGGCGCGACCTGCCGCGTCCGCGGCTTCGACATGTGGTCGGCTTCGGCGCGCTGACCGGCGCGGCGCTCGGCATCAAGGTGCTGGCGCTCCTGCTCGTGTGTTACGTTCCCGTCGCGATCGCGCTCAATTCGCCAGCGCACTGCGCCCGCGCGCCTCGCGACGCGATATCATTCATGGCCGCATCGCTGCTGCGATTTGTGCCGGCCCTCCTGATTGCCTACGCGATCATGATCGTCGCCTGGCCGTGGTCGGCGCTGGCGCCGCTCAATCCGATCCGCGGGCTGATCAGCTTCGGCGATTTCTGCTACGACATCCGCACGGTGCTGGACGGGCATGTCTATCGCATGGCCACGGTGCCGCGCTGGTACGTGCCGGCCTATCTTCTCATCAAGGTACCCCTGCTGATGCTGGCAGGAACGGCGCTGGCGCTGATGTTCGCGGCCGTTCCCGTTTTTGTGCAGGAAGCAGCCTCGGATCGCCGCCGCCGCGACGTCGCGCTGATCGCATTCGCGGCCTTCTTCCCGCTGCTTTGCGAGGCGATCGCGCATGGCCCCGCATTCTGCGGTCTGCGTCACTTCCTGTTCGTGCTGCCGCCGCTGGCTGTTTTGACCGGGGTCGGGCTGGACACGGCGGTCGCGCGGGCCGCGGCCTGGCACCGACCGGTCGCGGCGGCGCTGCTGGCGGTGATCGCCGCCGGGTTTTCCTGGAATGCGCTCACGCTCTACCGGCTGCATCCCTATGAATACGTCGTTTATAACCCGCTCGTGGGCGGGCTCGCGGGCGCGTCGCGGCTCTATGCGACGGATTACTGGGCGACGATCATGCCCGAAGCGGTCGACGGACTGGAAGCCTATCTCGCCAAGACCGAGCCGGTCGCGAGCCGCGACGCGCATCATGTCTACACCGTGGCGTTCTGCGGCGAGCGCGCGGCGTTCCTGAAGAAGGCCAAGCCTCATCTGCATTGGGCGATGGTTTGGGAAACCGCTGATTTCTTCATCGCGCCGACACACATGAACTGCGATCTGAACAGCAAGGGCAGGGTGGTCGCCACCGTCCAGCGTCTCGGCGTGCCTCTGGGCTATGTGAAGGATCAGCGGGCGATGATCGCGCTGCGGCACAGGGGCTGAGCGTCGCGCTATTGTTTCTCAGGCGCGTTTGATGAGCGACACGACCAGGAGAACGATGATGGCGCCGATGGCCGCATTGATGATCTGAGCAAAAAAGCCGCCGCCGATCAGGATCCCGAACACCGGCAAAAGCCACCCGGCGACGATTGCGCCGATGATGCCGATGACGATGTTTCCGATCAGCCCGAAGCCTCCGCCTTTGACGATCACGCCGGCAAGCCAACCCGCGATCGCGCCGACAATCAACCATACGATAACGCCCATAAACCGCTCCTCCTAAAGCGTTTTCAAGCGAAGCATGTCCTCGGGCCTGACCCGAGGATGGATACCGGTTCGCGTAAAGAAAACGCGTCAAAACAAAAAGCTGGAGCCCGGTTTTGATTCCATCAAAGCCGGGATAGCTCTAAAATGCCGCTCTCGCCGGCATTTCCTCGATTATCGCTGCTCTTATATCGCGTTTGGCAACAGGAACGAGCAGGCTGCAGGCAATTCTAGAGAAAAAAAGCCGGACAGGTCCAGCAATTCGCTTATTGCGGTTACTTTACTTCCCAAGAGCGAGCATTGCGTTAAGCATGATGCCCTTCATACCGATCGTGCGAAGATGCTTCGCATCGTTCGTCCAATCCGAGCTTTTCCCCGTAACAATGGGAAAAGCAGTGGCCGGAGGTAAAAATGACCCAGACGATCACACGCGGCATCAAATCGTTGCTCGAGGAGGCGAACAAGGACATCGAGACCATGAGCGTGGCGGAGGTCAAGGCGGCGGTTGAACGCGGCGAAGCGATCCTCGTCGATATCCGCGATCCGCGCGAGCTCGAGCGCGAAGGGAGGATTCCCGGCTCGTTCTCCTGCCCCCGCGGCATGCTCGAATTCTGGATCGATCCTGAGAGCCCGTATGCCAAACCGATCTTCCAGGAGGACAAGACGTTCATCTTCCACTGCGCTTCGGGTTGGCGGTCGGCGCTGGCGGCGAAGACTGCGCAGGACATGGGCCTGAAGCCCGTCGCGCATCTCGGCGGCGGCTTCAAAGCCTGGCGCGATTCGGGGGAGGCGGTCGAGGATGTCGGGCCGAAGGCGAAGTCATAACATTATCCGTCATGCCCGGCACAAGGCCGGGCATGACGGCGGTTACACTGATAGTTTCGGCGCACGCTGGCTTGACCCGCGTGTCCATCCTTCGTGAAGATGGATTGCCGGATCAATCCGGCAATGACATGCAAGCGGAATACCTGACCATGATCTCCGCAGACGATCCCCTCGTATCCACCGAGTGGCTGGCCGCGCATCTCGGCGATGCCGGCGTCAAGGTCGTCGACGCCTCGTTCAAGATGCCGGGCGTGCGGCCGTTGCCGGTCGATGATTTTCTCGCCGCGCACATTCCCGGCGCGGTGTTCTTCGACGTCGATGCCGTGGCTGATCGTGCGTCGCCGTTGCCGCATACGTATCCGGATGCCGCGCAGTTCGCGCGCGATGTCGGCGCGCTCGGGATTTCCTCCGGCGATGCGGTCGTGGTGTATGACTCCGGCGGCTGGGTCGCAGCGCCACGGGCATGGTGGATGTTCCTGTCGTTCGGCCACGGCGATGTCCGGGTGCTCGACGGCGGTTTGAAGAAATGGCGCGCGGAGGGCCGCCCGGTCGCGTCCGGCAGGGCAACGCCGAAACCGGGCAAGTTCACCGCTGCGTTCGATCCGGCCTATGTGCGCAGCAAGGCGCAGCTCGTGAGCAACCTGTCGTCGCACCGCGAGCAGCTTGTCGATGCGCGCGCTGCCGGTCGTTTCGAGGGCAGTGTCGCGGAGCCGAGGCCGGGCTTGCGTTCGGGTCATATCCCCGGCAGCCGCAACTTGCCTTACAACGAGCTGTTCGATGCCGCGACCGGCATCATGAAATCGCTTGATGAATTGCGCGCCGCTTTTGCCGGCGCCGGTCTCGACCTGGCGAAGCCTGTCGTCACCACCTGCGGCTCCGGCGTGTCCGCCGCAGTGTTGACGCTTGCGCTTTACCGGCTTGGTGTGCGTGGCTCCGCGCTTTACGACGGGTCGTGGTCGGAATGGGGATTGCAGGACGGTCCCCCGGTCGCCACCGGATCTGCCTGAACAGGCTCAGTCCAAGGCGAATGGCGACGTTGAAGGCGGTGCCGGGTTCGGGGCAGCCGGTCGCGCGCGAACGGATCGGTGGACCTTGCGGTGACGATGGCGCTTGATGGTGCGTGGAGGCTTCGCCGACGACCGTCGGGCGGCCGGCGGCGTCGGAGCGGCGGTCCGTGCCGTCTGCGTGGGGCGGTTGCTCGGCAAGGGTGGCCTGAAGTGTTCCCCGAGCGGCGATGTCATCGTTTCGGAAACGTCGGATGCTCCGGTATCCGGTTTGGGAGCGTCGGATTTGGCGGCATCGGTTTTCGGGACTTGCAGTTTGGCCGCGTCACCTGTCCCGACGGATGTTTCAACCTCCGGCGGTGGTTCAGATGATTTTGCGCCGGCTGCATCGTTGGCGGGCATCGTGTCCGCCGCCGGCTTTGGCATGGAGTCGGACGGCGCCGGGGACGACGCGGGCGCAGCGCTGTCGGTCGCGGCGGAAAGTGCATCCGCGGCGGGTGGCGTGTCCGCCGCCGCAGGAGGCGCGGCGGTAGCGGGTTCCGGCTGTGCGTCCGGCGCCGCTGTCACGGGACGTTGTGCTTCGGCCTGGTCCGGCGCCGGCTCGCTGGCCGGTGTATCGACCTGCAACACCGCCAACGTGGGCTGTTCAACCGCCTCTCGCGACCCGAACATCACTTCAGGCATCTGCTTGAGAGGCAGGCTTGCGAACTCCTCGTGCGTTGCCCGTAGCAGAGCGGCTGCGCCGAGACCGAAAATCAGCATCGAGACGGCCAGGACGATCGCAACGGACAGGAAACGGAAGCCGGGCAGCATGGATATTGGGTTCCGTCTTTGCCGCGGCTTGAGACGGTGGTCGAGCCGGACGCGGTTGACGCACGCCTGATCGATGGATGCGCAAGCCCCGTCCTCCAGCGAATCAGGCATTGTGAGAATACCGCAACGGACCCGGCCGCGCGCCCCAAAAATCGCCGCGCAACGGCTGGCTTCGCCCCGGTGCGCCGGAACAGGTGCGGCATAGAGGTCACGCTTCGCCGCGATTTCGGAATTATGACTGGATATGGGGCGTTTTCGCCGGAATTGTCTTGAATGCGCCGCTATCCTGCGCGATGTGGCCATTAACGATCCGGTGTGTTGTTGGGCCTATACAAGGACGATGATGATCAAACGCATTCTGACGGTTTTTGCCGCGATCGTCGCCGGAGCGGCAGGAACCTCGCTCGCCTCGGCGCAGGGGTATCCGCCCGCACCGGGCACGATCTATTCGGCGCCCTCCGCATATCCGAATGAAGCATATCCGAGTGGAGATGAGCGTCCAGCCGCGATCGATAGGATTCCCGATTTCGATGCTGCCGACGACGACCAATCGCCGCGGCGGCAGAATTCCGCGGCGCTGCCCGCGCCGGGACCGATCATGTCGCCGGACGATCCGCGTTACGGTCGCCCCGATCCCGCGCTGGTCTATTCGGATCGCGGGATGGCGCAGCAGGGTCCGGTGATGTCGCCGGACGATCCCCGTTACGGTCAGCCTGGCCCCGCGCAATATCCGACACGCGGGTCGGAAACGGTTGCTTCGACGGGCGGGTCTGCCGCAGGTTTCGCGCCGCCGGCTCCTGTGGGGGCGGACGGCAGGCCGACCCCGCTGTCGGCCCTGCCACCGGACGAGCAGCCGGAGGTCGATCAGGGTGGCGAAAACCAGTTGGCGCCGAGACTGCGCCGGCAGGAAGTCAATTTCGTCACCAAGGAGCCCGCCGGCACTATCGTTGTCGATACCGCGAACACGTATCTGTATTATATTCTCGGCAACAATCGCGCGATCCGCTACGGCGTGCGCGTTGGCCGCGACGGTTTCACCTGGGCCGGCGTGCAGAAGATCAGCCGCAAGGCCGAGTGGCCGGACTGGCATCCGCCGCCGGAAATGATCGAGCGCCAGCCTTACCTGCCGCGTTTTATGGCCGGCGGCCCGGGCAACCCGCTCGGCGCGCGCGCGATGTACCTCGGCTCGACCGTCTATCGCATCCACGGCACCAACCAGCCGTCCACGATCGGGCACTTCGTTTCGTCGGGCTGCATCGGCATGCTCAACGAGGATGTGACGGATTTGTTCGATCGCGTGAAGGTCGGCACCCGCGTTGTGGTGCTGCCGGGCGGTCCGCCCCACACCGACACGACGGCTTCCACTCAACCGGCGTCGTCCGCTGAGCCGGCCCCGGGATCGAATGCAGCGCCGGCTCTGCTGCCGCCGCAGACGGCGAGCCTGCCCGAGACCCAGCCGACCGCCGTGGCGCCATTGCCGGCGCCGGTTACCATCCGCTAGAGCCTTTCCGTTTCTGATGAAATCAGAAGCGGGGCTCTATGTTTTTGATTTGGCGCGTTTTCTTTATGCGAACCGGTAGCTATCCTCGGGTCAAGCCCGAGGACATGCTTCGCTTGAAAACGCTCCAAGAACCGTTGATGCGGATCGCTTCGACTTGAGCGGACTCATTACGCGGCCATCACATATACTCTGAGGGCATCGCTAGCCGAAGTCGGGCATCGGCTCACCGCGTCTTTGCGCGCTCAACACCCGCACGATCAAGTCGGCGGCTTCGACGCGTGGCTTCTCCGGATACGTTCCCAAAAATGCGTTCGTAGAGATCGGCGCCGAAGCTCTGGGGGAGGGGCTTCGCGGTGATGAGACGGAAGGTTCTCACGCCGTCTTCCCCGCGGTCGGCGCGCAGGAACAAAGCTCGTTCATCGTCAAGAAACGAGCGCGCGAACTCGTACATATGCGAGACGAAAAAGATCGTGACGTTGTTCTCCAGAAGAGCCGTAACGATCTGGCGCGCGATCTCCGAGCCCTCGCGCTCGTGGGTGGCGGCGAAGGACTCGTTGAACAGCACCATCGCAGACCGGTGAATATCATCCGCAATTGCGTTCGTGCGCACGAGTTCCTCGTCGAACTTGCCGCTTCGCATGTCGCGATCTTCCTCCCGCTTGTAGTGCGTGAACAGGCCGGAATGAAGAGAGATTGCAAGCGCGTCCGCGGTGACGAACGACCCGCATTGCATCATCAGTTGCGCGAGACCGACACTGCGCAGGAATGTCGACTTGCCGCCGCGATTGGCGCCGGTAATGATGATGAGCTGCTTGCCTTCGGCATCGACATCGTTGCCGACCACCGGTCGTCCCATCGTCAGTGCCAGACAGGCGTCACGCAGATTCTTGCAGCGAAAGTGGCCCTGACTCTCCCGGGGCTCGGGAAATGCAACCGCTTCACCGATCTGCTCGAAGCGCTCTCCGAGGTTGAGGCAGCCGAGATAGAACGCGAGTTCGGCGCGCAGAGCCTTGATGAAATCGAGGACGTGCTCGGCCGACTGGTAGATCGCGTCCGAGATCAGACTGAGGCCGCGGTCTTGCAGTTCGCCGAAGGCCCGGGCTCCCGCGTCGTCGCGGGGATGAAGCTGGTACGTGAAACTCGGCTCTCCAGGTGTAAGGATGCGGCGCATCCAGCTCAGATCGCGTGGCTGCGGTTTTCGCAGCATCGTGCCGATCGCTTTGCCGCCGTCGCCGACCCGGGCGCTCAGCAACAGCCCGTTGTGGAATGTCAGGTTGTCGAGGTCGATACGCGCTGCTGCGAGGTAGGCGTCGTCAAGGTTCTGTTCGAGCGTCGCGAAGAACCGCCTGAAACCGGAAGATGTGAAGCGGTTGGCATGATGGATGCAGGTATCTCGCAGGCGGCCCAGGACATCGAGACTGCTTTGCAGGGTGTGCACGCCGCTACTCACCCTCGAGGCGGCATCCCTGCCGTAAAGGCTGAAGCTCCAACTATGATCCCGGCTGAACGGCTCGGTCGCGATCGCATAGAATTGCCGCACAACGGCCGGATTGGCGAGGCAGTCCTGCAGCACTGCTTGTCGATACAGCACGGTCGCAATGTCGTTTCCCCACGCATGGGCGCAGGCCTCGGCCATGATGTCGTGGAGATAGTGATCCCCTGCCGCTGCGGCGTTGAGCAGCACGTCGAGTCCGAGATCCTGTGCGCACGGGATCGGAGTCTTGGAGGAGGGCGGCTTAGCATCGAAGTCGCGGTCGGGGTGCATCAGGTGGACCTTCATGGACGCACCCTCTTGCGGAGCTGTTCGTAGGTTACCCCGTGCTTTTGCGCGAGCGAGAGCGCGTAAGCGAGGCCATCCGCCGGCTTGCGGACGATCTCGAAGGTGCGACGTGCGGAATCCTCGGGGTCGACCGTGCTTACCATGCTGACGGTCTTGTCGCTCAGCGTCGAGAGCGCGTCGATGAATGTCACGCACACGCCTATCGCGTCGGTCGCCAGGATCCGCTCGAGAACCCGGGTGCTGAGGAAGACCTGGTCATCCAGGCTTGTTGAATTGAAGATTTCATTGAGGACGATCACGCTGTCCGATGTCATGGTTTCGCAGCTTACGTGCAATCGAACGAGTTCATCCTCCAGTTTGCCTCGCAGATTGGTGATGTCTTCCTCTCGATCGAAATGCGTGAAGACGCGGTCGGGAAGAAACAAGCGTGCGGCCTTGCCGGGGACGGGGCAGCCGAGGCCCGCCAGGAAGTGCAACTGCCCGAACATCCGGGCAAAGGTTGTCTTGCCGCCCTGGTTCGGGCCCGAGACGACCAGCAACCGCTCGTGCCCGGAGAGGTGGAAGTCGTTGCGGACGACGGCGCCTTTTTCCTGGACGAGCTTTGCGGCGAGCGCCAGGTCGAAGCTGTCCTCCACCAACGTCTCCTTCGATGAAACGGATACTTCGGGGTGACAGAAGGGCAATCCGGTGCGTTTGAGAGGGTCGATAAAGTCGAGATACGCGACGTAAAACCCGATCTCGCGATCGAAGCGCGCGATCGTCTCGTCGATGAACTCGCTATGGCCGTCCACAAATTCGTCAAGGCGGCGAAACTCCACCGGAAAGAGACGGCTGACGAATTCGAGGATTGCCTGCTCGATGTGGTTCAACGAGAAACCGTCCGTGTTTTTGCGAGGCGCGGGCGGCTCCGCCTCTGTCTCTCTGAACTTCGCAAAGCGCTCGAGAACGGCGACGGTATAGTCGGGCTCGGAAGCGTATCTGCGCACGGTGACCTGATCGCCACGGAACAGCATGCCGTAGCTCAGATTTGACAGAAGCTCGTGGAGTGCGGCGGTCTCGCTGGCAAGTTGCCGGAACGAGGCTGACTCGGAATAGGCAGTGAGATAACTGAGAAAATCTCCCAATCCCGGCGACTGCGGAACGACGGATCGAAGATCGCGAAGCAGCGTTGTCACGCCCCGACAATAAAGGCCGACCGCACGCAGAAAAACCGTGTGCTTATGGCTGCGATAAGAGATTTGTTCTGCATAGCCAAGGTCCGCCCGGATGGATCGCATGGCCTCGCGGAAGACCGGAAACAGGGCGAACACATCGGGTCGCTCCAGATCAGCAAACACGGCTTGACGGTAGCGGACGATTTCTTCATTTCGATAACAAGAGTAAAAGATCGGTCGCAGGACCTCTTCGTCGCGCTTGGCCACCACCGCAGCGATCACCTGATCCAAGTTCAGGTCAATGAAGCAATCAGGCTCGTCGGCGCGATCGGGCCGCCGCTCCTCGAATCCGGGCGGGAACAGGATGCTGCCAAACGCAGCCACGGGAGCGGAGGCCGCCAGCGCAGCGTGCGTTGCGACTTTTTGGGAAGACCCGGATGCCTCGTATCCGCGAAGGTCCATGGCTGAATCCTTCATGTCAGCGACTGCCGCCGCCGCCCGAAAGGGGCCAGCGGGACCTCCGATGCAACCGGAGGCGGCCTGCAAAATCCTCGCTCGACAAGAGCGCGATATCGGGGATCGGGACGCTTGGCCCTCATGGCGGTCCTGCCTCGGCGCCTCGGTCTGGCGCATGATTCAATTGGCAGGAGTCATCAGCGATCAGGGCGTAAGAGGGGGACTCCATCCCTCTTCTGCATCTAGGTGGCCTCCTATAAAGCGTCAACCACCGAAACCTGCCACGACGCCGACGGCTGCGCTGGCGTCAATCGTCGGGAAGCCAAAGAAGGGCGTGACGTCGCGCTCGGTTTCGAACAGGTAATCTCGGGTGAGCGGGACGGCGCCGACGGCTTTGGCCAACTGGATCTGGAAGACCATGAAGCCGGCATAGCGGAAGCTCATTTCACTGGCGACGAGGTAATATTCCCACATGCGGCAGAACCGCTTGTCGTACAGTTTTTCGACGGCTTCGCGACTTTGCTGGATTCGCTCGCGCCAGAGCCGCAGGGTCTTGGCATAATGAAGCCGAAGGATTTCCAGATCCGTGAGCCAAAGCCCACACCGTTCGACGTGGGGAATAACCTGCGAGAGGGCGGGGATATATCCACCGGGAAAAATATACTTCTGCATCCAGCGACTGGTTATCGACGGTCCGTGCATGCGGCCGATCGCGTGCAAGACGGCGATCCCCGAGGGAGAAAGCAGCTTGCGGATCTGCTCGAAGAACGCTGCATAGTTGGGAGCGCCGACATGTTCGAACATCCCGACGGAAACGATCCGATCGAACGCATCTTTTTTAACGTCGCGGAAATCCATGAGCTTGAATTTGACCCGCCCGGACAAGCCAGCTTCACTGGCGCGTTGCCGCGCCACCTCAAGCTGCTCTCGGGAGAGGGTAATGCCGAGAACCTCCACATTCGCGGCTTCGGCGACCGACAACGCGAGGCCTCCCCACCCGCAGCCGATGTCGAGAACGCGCTGACCGGCTTGCAGTTGAAGCTTCGCGATCAAATGGCGTTTCTTCGCCGCTTGCGCGGCATCCAGCGTCAGATCGGGGCGCTTAAAGTATGCACACGAATACTGCAGGTCCTTGTCGAGGAAAAGCCGATATAGTTTATTGGAGAGGTCATAGTGGTGCGCGACATGTCGCCGGGCAAGTCGACGCGAATTGTGCTGGGTCAGGCTGCTAATCATTGGCCGCGCGAGCCGAAGCAGCCAACCATCGCGCTGCCCCGCAAGGTTTTTGCAGAGAAGGTCCATGAGATCCCACAACGTGCCGCGCTCAAGACGCAACGAGCCGTCCATGTAGGCTTCGCCAAGATAAAGGTAAGGATGAAGGGCAAGCTTCAGCGGCGTGAGCGGACCGTTCAGCCGTACCACCACCTGCGGGCGGTGCTCTTCGCCATAGCGAGCCTGACGACCATTCGGCCAGATAATACCGAGTGATCCGTTCCGAACGGACTGCCGAAGATATGCATCCAGCACGCGCCCTGCCTCCCGAACTGCGGTCGCAGGCGTCGTGCATACGCGCAAGCGACCTCCCACCGCACGATGTTGCGGCAGGAGTCATCAGCCCCGAGGCGGTTTGATTAAAGGGAGACTCCATTCCCCTTCTCATGCTCGTCTGCCGCCGGCGCGGCGTCAAGAGGCTTGGAGGTCAAGCCGGCCAATTCAAGCGCAGGAACAACACCCCCCTGAACGGATCCGTGAGGCGCGGCATTCGCCTGCCGGTTCAATGCATCATGAAAACCGGCAAGCGGGTGTGCCTGAGAACTTCGTGCGTCACGCCGCCGAATACCCACTCGAAAATCTGGCCGAAACGAAAGGCGCCCATGACGATGGCATCGGCCGCGACCGCTTCGGCCTCCGACAGTAGCCGCGCACCGATGTGCTGGCCCGGCTGGGTATGCACATGCCGGACCTCGGCCGAAATACCTTGTTCCTTCAGAAGCCCCACCGCTTCAGCGCAGCCCTGGCCGGTTCCGGATTCATCGACGGTGACGATCGTGAGTCGCTTGGCCGCTCGCAGCCAGGGCATCGTGCGCGTGATCGCCTTGCGCGCCTGGGTTCGCGGTTTCCACGCAATCACGATGTGCTCGCCCAATGTCGGCGGCAGGGCGCCCTCGGTGGGCACGAACAGGACCGGGCGGCCGGTATTAAAGATCGCTGCGTGCAGCGCATCGGTGGCGTCGAGATTATGCGGCTTTGCCACCGCGATGAGCCCGGCTCCCTTCACCTCGGCAACCAGGGAAGACGTGATATCACCGACGTGTTCGAGCCATTTGACGCGAGCACCGGAAAACGCCAGCCAGCCTTCGAATACATATCGGGCCTGACGCAACCGTTCCTGCGCAGTACCTTCGCGCAGCTTACGCATCATTTGAAGGTCGATCTCCTCGGCGGCTGCGATGAGCCTGGCCGGATCGACACAGATATGAAGGGCTATTAACGGAACATTCCCCGCGAGTTGCGCCGCGCGTTGTGCCACGGTCAGACACCGTTGGGCTGAAGAGGCCTCCTCGATCACTGCCACGACGTCGTGCCCCGAGGAAATCCCGGCAGTGTGGACATTATCGTTAGAGTGAACAGAGTGAACGTGATTTGCGGCAAAGGGAGACAGGTAGAAGCTTTGGCCGGCGACCTCGCGTTCGATTTCGAGCAGGCGATTGTACTTCGCCAGACGCTCGCCGCGGCAGGGTGCGCCGGCCTTGATCTGCCCGCCATTCATCGCGACGGCAAAATCCGCGATGAACGGATCGTCGGTTTCTCCGGAACGATGGGAGATGATGTAATTCCATCCCGCTGCCCGACACGCCGAAATGGCTGCGATCGTTTCGGTGACGGTTCCGATCTGATTGAGCTTGATCAGAGCGGCGTTCGTTGTTTTCTCGGCAGCTCCGCGCTCGATCAGCCTGGGATTTGTCACATACAGATCGTCACCGACGATCTGGATGGATTGTCCGAGTTCGGCCGTCTGGGCTTGGAACGCGGGCCAATCGTGCTCGTCGAACCCGTCTTCGATCGAGACAATCGGAAACCGCTTGATCCAGTCCCTGTAGAGCGCTTCGAGAGCGACGCTATCCATCGTTCCGGCACCGGACTTTTTCAGATCGTACGAGCCGTCGCGCCAGAACGACGACGCGGCCGGATCGAGTGCAAGGGCGATCTGCTCGCCGGGAATGAAACCGGCACGCTGGATGGCCTCAACGATCAGCGAACAGGCCGCATCGTTGTCCTCCAGGTTCGGCGCAAACCCGCCCTCGTCGCCGACGCCGGTGGTGAGACCTTTCTCGATGAGCAGGGCGCGAAGCGCGTGATAGGTCTCCGAACCCCAACGTATGGCCTCGCGGAACGATGGCGCGCCGTGCGGAACGATCATGAACTCCTGAAAGTCGAGAGAGTTCGCGGCATGAACTCCTCCATTGATGACGTTCATCATTGGAACCGGAATGCGATAGCCCGCTGCGTTCGCGAGGTAGGCGTATAGCGGCTTTTGGGAGACCTGCGCGCCGGCGCGAGCAACCGCCATCGACGCACCCACAATGGCGTTGGCCCCGAGCCGGGATTTCGTCTCGGTCCCATCCGTCTCGATGAGCAGACGATCGAGGTCAGCCTGTTTGGTCGGATCGCGGCCACGGATCACACGGCCGATTTCCTCCAGGTTGGCGATCGCCTTGAGGACTCCCCGCCCTCCATAGCGCTTGGAATGGCCATCGCGGAGTTCGTGGGCCTCGCCTTCACCCGTGGATGCCCCGGAAGGCACCGATGCGAAGGCGCTGATGCCGCTTTGCAGGCGAACCTCGACGCGCAGTGTCGGATAGCCGCGCGAGTCGAGTATTTCGTCCCCGAGTATCGCAGTAATTCTGTCCATGACGTCCTCCATCCCCTCGTTCGACCTCAAGGGCGCAAAATGAGGACCTCACGCAGGGGTCGCTGCGCCATAACGCTTGGCCGGCCAGGAAACGATGTGGCCTCCCGGAACCAGGTCGCCAAGGATCCCGATTGCGGCTTCGGCGACCTTCGGCACGTCGAAGAACTGGATCATGAGCGGCAGATCGACATTGAGACGCAGAATATCATCAGCGCGGACCTCGCCGCCGGCGCCGAAGCCGGCGATTCCGCGGAATACGGTGACGCCTTCGACGCCGTGCTGATCCTGAAGCAGCGTCAAGATCTCCTGCATCAAGGTTTTTCGACGTCCGTGATCGGCCTCGTGCAGGTAAACACGGACCATCAACACTTCCTCCGTCATGTCTCTCTCCTTACAGGTTGCGCGCGATGTAGGCTCCTCCAAATGCGGCCACGAAACCGAGGCCGACTGAAAGCAGGACATACAACCCGGCCTTCAGCGCCTCGCCGCCTTCGGCAAGCAGAAGCGTCTCCATTTCGAAGGTCGAAAATGTCGTATAACCGCCGATGAACCCTGTCAGGATTCCCGTACGCAGCGCCGGACCGAGCGTCAGGCGCTCCAGGGTTTCGACGAACAGAAATCCCATGAGGAAGCTTCCCATGATGTTGATGCTCATGGTGGCAAAGGGAAAGTCGCGGCCATAAACGGCTTGCACGAGATTGGTCTGCGCAAATCGCGCCCAGCAGCCAAGCACCCCGAAAACCGCAATCGCTCCGTAAGTCCACATCGTATCGTTAGCCTCTGCAAAGCCAGAGCGTTTTCCAGCGAAGTGGATACCGGTTCGCGTGAAGAAAACGCGTCAAAACAAAAATCAGACCAGCGTCAACCCGAGGATGAGCACCAGGAGAATCCCGATCAGGCCAAGGTAGAAGTTCAAGTGGCCAGATTGCAGCAGCCGCAGCTTACGCGCCAGAGCCTGGACGGCCCGCACCGCCGGCTGAAAGAGCAATGGCCCGAAGACCGGTGCGACGTCGTGCTCGAATACGAGCTTCCTGACAAAATATCCCTGGGCATCCCCGTCCTGCGCGGTATCGGCCGTTGGCCGATAGACGAAACTGTAGAAGGTGCGCATTGCATTGGAAAACGTCAGGGCCGTGGTGGAGGCGCGGATGGGATCGGGTGCAAGGCCGCCGTACCAGACCGGCGTCCGGCGGATCGGCCGGCGCCGGCTCAGGACAATAAAGGCGATCGGAATCAGCGCCAATAGCGGCATGACGACAATCAGGAGACTGGGCGAGATAAACGCGAACTTTGCTGTCAAGGGGACAAGTATCGGCCCGTCATGCATGAGATTTGTCACGACGCTGCCGAACAGCCGCGATGTCGCGCCACCTAGAGCCGGAAGCCAGAGCGGCATGCCGACGCCGAGTGCGAGGACGGCAAGGCCCATCAGACCAACCGAGATTGAGTAGGTGCTCTGAATAGGTGCGGGTCGCTTCGCATCCCGCCCCAGCACGCCAAGGCCGATGACCTTCACGAAGGTCGCGAACGCGATCGCCGCGGTGAGGGCCAGCCCCGCGCCGGTCAGCGCGAGCGTCAGACGGCCGCCGAGATAGGGAAGACTGAAACCCTGAAAAACGGTCTGGAAGACGTACCATTCGCTGACGAATCCGGCGACCGGAGGCATGGCGGCGAGACTCATCGCGGCCAGGACAGCACCGGCGCCGAACAGCCAATGACTTCCGGCGCCGCTATAGGCGATTGCGTAATTGCCGTTGGCGCGACGCAGGCCATCGGCGGCGATAAACAGCGTGCCCTTGGCCAGCGCGTGCCCGGCGAGATGCAGCAGCGCAACCGTCCAGGCAAGCCCGGCCAGGTCCAGGAGCTGATAGCTGCGAAAGAGCATCGATGCGCCGAGCGCCGCAACCGCGATCGAGGCGTTTTCAGCAGACGAAAAACTGAGGAGACAACGCCAGTCGTCCTGTTGGAAGGCATAGAGGATGGTCAGAATTGCACTGACTGTCGCCACGACGATCACGATCACGGCGAGTATCGGAAACCCGCCGTCCGGCCCGACCGGCAGCCATTCCATCAGCGATCGCGACAGAGCGAAAAATGCAGCGTTCAACACGACGCCCGAGAGAATTGCTCCCGATGCGCCGCTGCCCGACCCGTAAGCACCTGGAAACCACTCATAGAACGGTAACAGGCCGAGCTTGGCGCCGAACCCGATCAGGAGAAGGAGGCCAATGCCAATTACCACTGCATAGGATAGCGTGCTTGCCCCATGGATGAATGGCCCAAAACCGAGCGAGGAGGCGTGCAACCCCAAAATCGCGATAGCGAGGACCAACGCCACCGCGCCAACTTCGAGGAGCGCCAGCATGAACAGGACGGTCCGCCCCCGTGACGGGTCGAAGTTCTCCGACAGTATCATCACGGCGCCGCCGAGACTCATCAGCTCCCATGCGACGATCAGTGCTGCCCCATTCTGGAGACCGAAAACGCCGAGCGCGCCAAGAAGGCTGATAGCGGCGCCGAAAATCCAGCCTTGAGAGCCGCGTTCGGAGGGCGACATCAAAGCGCAGGCAAAGCCGGCCGGAACCAGACCGAAGCCCATAAGCCAGAGTGCTTCCGGGTCGAGGCGGAAGGCAACCGCCTCGCCCATGATTTGACCGGGGAGGACGAATGCGCGGGTTGCAGCAGGCAAGCCGATGATCGTCGGCAGAACGCCGATCGCGGTGCCGAGCGCCAGCAGGATGCGGCCAATTGTGATAAAACCGCTCAAGCCGGCAATCGCTCCGGCCAGCCAGAGGATCGCGCAAAGCAGCAAAAGTTGACTAGCCACTGATCTGTCCCCCTCGCACGCGTTGGGGAGCGCGATCAAGGAACATCAACAGTGCCTGCATGATCGCGGACGGGTTCGGCGGGCAACCCGGAAGATAGAGGTCAACCGGAAGGACACCCTCTAATCCGGTGCCGCATGCGTAATTGCCTCCGGGGATTCCTCCCGACACCGCGCAGGTTCCGACCGCCATGACCCAGCGAGGCTCCGGCATCGCCTCGTAGGCGGCCCGGAGCGGTTCGAACATCGCTCGGGTGACCGGCCCGGTCACCAGCAGAAGATCGGCAAATCGCGGTGATGGCGTAAAGAAGATCCCCAGTCGATGCAGATTGTAAAATGGATTGTTGAGTGCCTGAAGTTCGGACTCACAGCCGTTGCATGATCCGGCGTCGACATGACGGATATGCAGGCTTCGGCGAAATGCCTTTCGTTCAGTTCGGTTTGCAGCCGGATGGTTCATGCGATCGTTTGACCAGACGAGATCTGCCCGATCGCGGGCGCCGAATGCCCAATCGTGCGACGGCTCCATCGCGCCGCTCGGGCACGCCTCGGTGCAGAGTTGGCAGACCACGCAGCGTCCGTAGTCAACGGAAAGGCCGCCGTCCTGGAGTTGAATGGCATGGGTCGGGCATACGGCCGCGCATTCCTCGCAACCCTCCTGACACAGAGACGGATTGTAGCGCGGCATGCCGAGGACGCCGTCCTGCCCGTCGCTTGCCCCATCTTTTGGCCACGGCGTGGTTGCTTTTCCGCTCGTCAATCCAAACAACGTCCACAGCGCCATGGATGCCTCCTATCGGTCGCAGCCGGCGATGGTCAGGCCGAAGCTCGCCTCGTTGATTGCGTAGTCCATCATGTTCGTGTCGTGCACAGTGAAAGGGAAGGCTCGCCAGTTGGAGAACGACGGCGACTTGATCTTCACGCGGGCAAGACGTCCGTCGCTGCCGATATGGACGGCATAGAACAAGGAGCCGCGCGGATCTTCGGCCCAGCCCAGTCCCTGCGACAGCGGGGGCGGCACGCATTCGGTTCGTATAGGTCCGGGCTCCAACAGAAGCAGGACACGCTGGCAGAGTATGAACGATGCCTCCACTTCCGCCATGCGGACGCGCTCGCGTGCGTAAGCGTCGCCCTCTTTCAAAGAGCTTACCGTGAGCGGCAACTCTGCATATTGTGCATAGGGATGGTCGCGTCGAAGGTCTCGATCGAGACCGGAGGCCCGCTCGATCGGTCCCGTCGCGCCCTGGTCGAAGGCAATTCGCTCCGACAACGGTCCGGTCGTGATGAGCCGGTCAAGATGGCTCTCCGACGCCTCCAGACGTTCGACATAGGCGACGAACTCCTGGCGCAGAGTCTCGAGCGATGCACCGAACCATTTATCAGGCGCCAGATCCCGCCGGAGTCCGCCCGGCGTCAACAGGCTTCGCAAGAAGCGGCTGCCGGTCAGGCGGGCGATCAACTGCTTGGCCTTTTCCTCCAGCAGCTTGCCTTGCGCTTCGCCGACCTTGAGCGTCGTCGTGTGGCAGAGATGGCCGAGATAGTGGAGATGGTTGTAAATCCGCTCCAATTCCGCAAGCAGAACCCGCAACGCCTTTGCACGGGCTGGAACGGTGCATTCGGCGGCGCGTTCGATCGCCTCGCAATAGGCCAGCGCATGCGCCAGCGTGCCGACACCGGAGACCCGTTCGGCTATGACGACGGCGTGATCCGGCCGCTGTCCCTCGAAGCAGGATTCCATCCCGCGGTGTTTGAAGAAAAGCCGCGGCTGATAGTAGATGATGCGTTCCCCGATATAGAAAAACGTGAATTCGGCGGACTCCACGACGTCCGCGCGGATCGGTCCGAATGGCAATTGCTGGACATCGCCTGTTTCGATCGCCGGCAGATGCGCATGGCCGTTCGTCGGCGGATACGATTTGAGACCGCCGCCATTGATCTGGGTCGAGTCTCCATCGCGAAGGATCAACGGGTGGGGTTCAGGGTGCCCCTGGAATTCCACCTTTTGCAGATCCATCATTTCGCGCTCGTACCAGCCGAGCAGCGGCACGACAGGGGCAAGGCTCGGAAGCGTGCGTCCCGTGACTCTCCACACTTCGAAATCCCGCTGATCCGGAACTGCGCAGACATAGCGGACTTCGGTTTCCGATCCGCGCGGCGACCACGCATAGGCGAACTGAACGCGGCCACCGGATTTATGCAGCGCCTGCGCGGCCGCATGGAGCCCGTCCGCTGCCAGGGATTTGATCCGCATCCCGTTCATCGCGCGACCTCCGCCGGCGATGCCAGGGTCAGGGCATGCGCAATGGTCTGGAAGTGATCCCAAAGCGTCTGCGGCCACCACAGTCCCATGATCAGCAGGGGGACGAGCGCGAGCCACATCGGCACCACACACCAGGTGCTGACCGGCGGCACTTTCCTCGCGGGCACCGTGCCGTTATCGAAATACATTGCCTTGAAGTGATTGAGAAAGCCGACGAAGATGACGATGAGCAGAATGGCCAGCATCGCGACGAGGACATAGTTCGCGTCCGCAAGCCCTGCGCGAATGATGGACAACTCGCTGAGAAACAGCGCGAATGGCGGTGCTCCGGTGATCGCCACCGCGCCTGCCAGCCACAATCCGCCGAGCATCGGCAGGTTGCGAAGGACCCCACGAATTGCCGGAATCCGTTTTGTTCCGTATGCGCGCATGACGCTTCCCGCGCCGAAGAACATCGCGGACTTGTTCAGCGAGTGGTTCAGCATGTGATAAAGCGCGCCGGCGATGCCGAGAGATCCGCCAAAGCCGAACCCCAGCGCGATGACGCCCATGTGCTCAACGCTGGAATAGGCCATCAACCGCTTGACGCCTTTCTGTCGAACGATGAACAGCGCCGCGACCAGCAACGAGAAGGCGCCGAGCGCGAGAAGCGTTCCATGCGCCAGCGACCCGATCCCGGCCGCGTCGGCGATGACAAGATATCGGACGATGCCGACCATCGCGGTGTTGAGAAGGGCTCCCGACAACAACGCCGAAACGGGAGCCGGGCCTTCGCTGTGCGCGTCCGGCAGCCATGTGTGCATCGGCGCGAGGCCGACCTTCGTGCCATAGCCGATCAGGACCAGGAGAAAAGCCAGCGAGACCAAGGGCGGATTAAGGCGCGGCGCGACCTGCTGAAGGGTTTCCCAGGTCATATCGTAGCTCGGTCCGAGAACGAACGTGCCGCTCCAGTAGAACAACACGGTCCCGAGCAGCGCCAGGCTGATGCCGGCCGACACGACGATGATATATTTCCAGGCCGCCTCGATGCTTTCGGCCTCGCGTTCGAACGCGACCAGGAATGTGCTGATCAAGGTCGTGAGCTCGATCGCAATCCAGTAGAGGCCCGCATTGTTCATCATCGGGCCGACAAGCGTGCTCAAGGCAAAGCCCGCGAACATGGCGTAGAAGCGATAGAGCCGGCTCTCATCGCCGAGCAGCCGCATGTAGCCGATCGCGTAAATCGAAGCGAGAAAGTAGACGACGGCGGCGCATAGAATCGACCAGGTGCCAAGACCGTCGATGACGACGTAGCCGCCCCAGAACAGCGCCTTCGTGTCGCGCGCAAGAAGCAGGATCGCAAGAACAGAAACGAGTGAGATGGCGCTGGCAATAAGATTCAAGGCTTCGGCCACGCGCGGCCGGTGTACGATCACCATCAGGACGATAGCGACGGCCGGCGCTGCGGCGAGTGCCAGGGCAAAAGCGCCAACCGCGTTCATCGTCATCCCACCAGCCGTTTGAGTTGCAGGGAACTGGTCGTGCCGACGTGAGTCAAAAGGTACTGCACCAGGACCCCGAAGCAGGCGACGACGATGAGCAGGTCAAACAGGATGACGATTTCGAGCAGGAGAGGCATGCCGGGAACGAGAATTTGCGCTCCGAGAAAGACGCCGTTCTCAAGTACCAGCAAACCGAGAATCTGGCTGATCGCTTCATGCCGGACCGAAAGCATGAGGAAACCGATGAGTTTCATCGAAAGCATCACGGTCAGTGCGAGCACGACGATCGTTCCCGCAAGACCCAGGGCTGCGCCGATGCGATAGGAGACGGCCAACGCGAAAACGACCGCGAATGCGCCGATCACCAGGCTGGAACTGGCCTGCAGGATAACGTGAACCTCGCGGTGTGCTTCCAGACGCCTGATGATGCGCAGGATGAGGTAGGGAAGCAGCAGGCCCCGGAACGCCGCCGTCAGGATCGCGACGATATAGAGTTCGTCGTAGTTTCCGTAGTAGCCGACCGCGGCCGAAAGAATGGCGATAAGCCATGACTGCGCGGCAAAGGCGAAGAGATAGTGGCGGAGCCATCGCGAACCGAGCATCACGAAAGACAATAACAGGCTGCCGATCGCCAGGAGGCTGAACAGCGAGGCGGGCAGGGGATCGAGATGTGCCGCAAGCATGGGGCTAGCTCAGTTGGGTGCCGACGATCGCAAGGATCGCCAGCATGAAGGACGCTGCGAGGGGTTCCTGGTATCGGTAGAAGCGCAGCCGGGACTGTACGGTTTCGACGAGCACGACGACGCAGGCGACCAGGAGGAATTTGATCGCGAGGGCGCCGACAGATCCGGCGACTCCGATCGCCGTCCCCTGGACGGAGAGCGCCCAGGGAAACAACAGTACGTTGCAGAAGATCGTATAGAGGACGAATTGCTTCATCATCGATGCCCATCGAAGGATCGCGAGCATCGGGCCCGAATATTCGAGAATTCTCGCCTCTTCGATCATGTAGACTTCGATATGCGTGCTGGAATGGATCGGGAGCCGATCCGTCTCGACCAGGATCAACACGAAGAACGCCGCGACCAGAAACAGATGGGTCGGGCCCCAATAAATCCACGGCTGCGCGACGAGAAGATGGTTGACCACGAACGGCAGCATCGATTTCGCCAGCAGCGTGATGCCGACGAAGACCAGGATGAGCGTCGGCTCGGCAAGGATGGTGACCATGACCGAGCGGCTGGAGCCGATGCCGCCATAGGCGCTGCGCGTGTCGAGACCCGCGAGCGTGATCATGAATGATCCAAGCGTCAGGATCAGGCCGCCGCCGAGGATGTCTCCCATGTCGGAGAGCGGAAGCGGAAAGTTGGTGAGAACGGGGATCAGAATGGGAACGGTCAGCGTCGTGGTGAACGCGACGATCGGCGCCGCCCAGTACAGCCATGACGCGGTGTTGGGCGCGACGATCTGTTTGTGAAACAGCTTCCGGAGATCGCGATAGGGTTGAAAGATTCCCGGGCCCTGGCTGCGCTGGACCCGCTCCTGAAACTGCAGGATCACGCCCTGTAATAGCGGCGCGAGCAATAGTGTGGCGAGTACCTGGGAGATTTGAAGGAGGACGTCGCGCGCCGTCACGAACGACCTCCCGACACAGGGAAGGTCAATTCGACAGCTATTGACCGACGGCTTGTTTGAGGGGATCGTCTGAGCAAGGCGCATAACTCCCGTCTGCCTGAATTGGCTCGACAGGAGTCATCAGCCCCGAGGGCGGTTAAAAGGCGAACTCCATCGCCATGTACGAGGCTGGCCTTCCCTCTCCCGATTGTCAAGGGTCACAGGAGCTTCGCAGCGACTTAGTAGCGCATTTTCTCGGGAATGACCGCGCGTACGCCGCCAAGAGGATCAGGGACGTCGCCCTCGCGACGCGGAATGAGATGGACATGGCAGTGAAATATGGTCTGACCGGAAACCAAGCCGACATTCGCGCCGACGTTGAAACCCCTCACCAGGGGGTCGGCCTTCATGATCTCGGATCGAAGTTGTCTCAGCAACTCATTGGCTGCGGTCAGCTCCGATTCCGTCAAGTCGAAATATGTCGCGGCATGGCGATAGGGAAGAACCAGGGTGTGCAGGCGTGTCACCGGCGTCGTGTCGCGGACCGCGAAGGTCAACTCGTTTCGCATGACGACATCGGCGCCATCCCGCAAGGCGCAGAAAACGCAATCGGGCGCGCGCGCCTTTAAGTCCGGTTGCCTACTCTTTGCTTGTGTCATTTGGAGCGACCGCTTTTATTTTTGCATGGTTGCAGTCTGGCATTTTTGAGGGAGCGCCCCAAGAGGCGAGGTGAGACGGAATGAACATTCGCCAGTTGCTCCTTGACGTCGACAAGGCCGTTGCCCGGCCATCACTGCTCGAAATTGCGGCCGCACTCGACAGATGCACGGGAGTCGAGGCCGTGAACATCACGGTCGAGGAAATCGACATCGAAACCGTTGGCATGAACGTGTCGATCGAGGGCGACAACATGAATTACGATGAAATCACGCGGGCGATCGAAACAACCGGCGCCGTCGTCCATAGCCTGGACGAGATCGCGGTCGGCGAACGCATCATTCCACGGATCCCCCGTGTCCGATGAAGGCATTTGATTTTGTTTTCCACCCGAACAACCGTCTCGACATCGTCGCCGGACTGATTGACGGGATCTTGAATGCACTGACGTTGGCGGCCGGGCGCTTGATACACACCGCAGGTGAGGGCGCAATGGTAAGCCTCGCCCTGCGCATCAGCGTAGCTGCCGGCGCAACGACTATTTTCGTATTTTTTGTCGCGCACTATGCGCAGCTCCGCGTCGAACTGGTGCGACATGAGCGGGAATTGAATTTCATGGCGCACGGTAAGCTCGCCGCCACCAGCCTTGGCCGAAGCGTGTTTTTCGAATCGCTCTACAAGGCCCTGCTGGCAGGAGGCTTCAGTTTGGCGGGCGCGCTTTTCCCACTTATTCTTTGCGCCTGGTTGACGTCTCCGCCATGGCTTGGCCTGGCGATCACAATCATCGCGCTCGGCGGATTGGGGGCTTTGCTCGCCAAAACCTTCTATGGCTCTCCGCTCGCGTGGGGACTGTGTCTGTCTGCCGGTGGCATCGCACTGGCTTTTGTCGGCGTGAAACTCGACCTCGTAGGTTAGCTTGCAGTCGGCTTTCGGCACACGATCGATCATGCTGTCGTGAAGGCAAGCCTGTCTGTGATTAAAGGGAGATTCCAGTCTCTGCCTTTAATTCTCAGCGTTAATCCTCGGCGTTGCGCGGAGCGGCTCGATGACGACCGTCGCGATTAGCACAGAGGAGATGGTCGCGTCACGCATGGGTCGCGCCGTTGCAAAAACCGAGAACTCCAGTCTATGTTAGAAAATCATCTGGGATGGAGTCTCTCCAAACCGCCGCAAGGTGATGACTCCTACTGCGGTGTTGATCCGCGATGGGAGTGTTTACCCGAGCCCACCAGGTTGGTGGATTTTTGTCTGTCTGCGAATGAGCAGGCAGACTCTCGCCGCGATTAATTCTGTGCGCGGTAAACGACGGGAGGAATAGCACCTCCCGGCGAAGGGTATTCCGTTGGAGTAAGGAAAGGCGCGATGAGCGGTATCGATCTAACGGCTGGATGAGAACCTGCGACCGGACGAAAGACGAAATACGGCTCCCGTACTATGGCGGCTGATTTTACGGGTTACGTGCGCCGACGGCTGGATAGGCAGGTTCAAGACGCAGGTTAAAGAAACTGAGTGACGAAACGTGAGTGACGACAGGCCTCGCGGCCGGACGAACACACCGAGGAGACGTTGATGAGCTGGATACTGGACCTCGTTAATCCCCGAGAGCGCAAGTGGGAAGAGTTCTACCGCAACCGCTGGTCCCACGATAACGTCTTCCGCAGCACGCATGGCGTGAACTGCACCGGTGGCTGCTCCTGGGCGATCTACGTCAAGGACGGTATCATCACCTGGGAGATGCAGCAGACGGACTACCCGCTCCTCGAGCGCAGTCTGCCGCCTTACGAGCCTCGTGGCTGCCAGCGCGGCATCTCCGCCTCCTGGTACGTCTACAGCCCGATCAGGATCAAGTATCCGTACGTCCGCGGTCCGCTTTACGACATGTGGAAGGAAGCGAAAGCCTCGCATCCGGACCCGGTGCAGGCCTGGGCTTCGATCGTCGGAGACGAACAGAAGCGCCTGCGCATGCAGAAGGCGCGCGGCAAGGGCGGTTACCGCCGCGCCAAGTGGGAAGAGCTGAGCGAACTGATCGCCGCGGCTTGCTTGTATACCGCGCGCAAGCACGGACCGGACCGGGTGATGGGCTTCTCGCCGATCCCGGCGATGTCGATGCTGTCGTTCGCGGCCGGCACGCGCTTTTTGTCGCTCTTCGGCGGCGGGTTGATGAGCTTCTACGACTGGTACGCCGACCTGCCGACCTCGTTCCCGGAAATCTGGGGCGACCAGACCGACGTGTGCGAAAGCGCCGACTGGTACAACTCGAAGTTCATCGTTTCGATGGCGTCGAACATGAACATGACGCGTACGCCGGACGTGCACTTCATCGCGGAAGCCCGCACCGAGGGAACCAAGTTCGTCGTTCTCTCGCCGGACTTCAGCCAGATCGCAAAATACTGCGACGAGTGGATTCCGATCCAGGCGGGCCAGGACACGGCGCTGTGGATGGCGGCCAATCACGTCATCCTCAAGGAGTATTATATCGACCGCCAGGTTCCCTACTTCATCGATTACGTCAAGCGCTACACCGACCTTCCGTTCCTGGTGGAGCTGGAGCCCAACGGGAATACCTACAAGACCGGGCGTTTGTTGCGTGCCAAGCGCGTCGCGCGCTACCAGGACGTCGAGAACGGCGACTGGAAGATGCTCGTCATCGACGAGAAGAGCGGCGAGCCGCGTGCGTTCAAGGGGCAGGTCGGCGACCGCTGGGGCTCGACGCACGGCAAGTGGAACCTGTCTCCGGAGGATACGCTGGACAACAGTCCGATCGATCCGGTGCTGAGCTTCATCGATCATTCCGATGGCGTGGTGCAGGTCGGGTTCGACGACTTCGCGAACGGTCGCGTCGTCTCGCGCGGCGTGCCGGTGAAGCGCATCGCGACCGACAAGGGCGAGGTGCTTGTCGCCACCGGCTTCGACATCATGATGTCGCAGTTCGGTCACAGCCGCGGGCTGGAAGGCTCGTTTGCGACCAGCTACGATGACGAGGACGCGCCTTACACGCCGGCATGGCAGGAGCGTCACACCGGCATCGGCCGCGAAACCGCGATCAGGTTTGCCCGTGAGTTTGCGACCAACGCAGAGTTCACGAACGGCAAGTCCATGGTGATCGTGGGCGCCAGCGCCAACCACTTCTACTACAACAACCTCTGTTACCGGTCGGCGACGGTCGCCTTGATCCTATGCGGCTGCTGCGGCGTCAACGGCGGCGGCATCAACCACTACGTCGGCCAGGAAAAGCTCGCGCCGGTTGCGCCATGGGCTTCAGTGGCTCTGGCTCTCGACTGGTCCAAGCCGCCGCGCGTCGTGCAGTCGTCGACCTGGCATTATGCCCATAGCTGCCAGTGGCGCTACGAGGCGGAGTTTACCGAATACGGTTTGACGGCGCCGAATCCGCGCTGGGCCAAGGGTCATGCGATGGACCTCGAGGCGAAGTCGATTCGTTGCGGCTGGATGCCGTTTACGCCGAACTTCAACTGCCGTAACCCGCTCGATGTCGTGACTGAAGCCGAGCGAGCCGGTGCGAAGACGGCGGCAGATATTGAGACGTACGTCGCGGATCAGGTCGCGAGCAGGAAGTTGAATCTCGCGATCGAAGATCCCGATGCCGCGGAGAACTGGCCGCGCGTGTGGTTCATCTGGCGCGGCAACGCGATGCAGTCGAGCGCCAAGGGGCACGAGTTCTTCCTGCGTCACTACCTCGGTGCGCACGACAACATCATTGCGGAAGAGCGTGCCAAAGGCAAGACGACGGCGGTCAAGTATCACGAGACGGCCCCGCGCGGGAAGTATGATCTGGTGATCGACATCAACTTCCGGATGAACACGACGGGACTCTACTCCGACATCATATTGCCGACGGCGTTCTGGTACGAGAAGAACGACCTCAACACGACGGACCTGCACTCGTTCCTGCACGTATTGGGGCAGGCGGTTCCGCCGGTGTGGGAGTCCAAGACGGACTGGGAGATCTTCAAGCTGATCGCCAAGAAGGTCAGCGAGCTGTCTCCGCTGGCGTTCTCCAAGCCGGTGCGTGACATAGTCCTTCAGCCGCTCATGCACGATACCCCCGACGAACTGGCGCAGCCGGAGATTCTCGACTGGGCCGAGGGCGAGTGCAAGCTGGTGCCGGGCAAGACCTTCCCGCACGTGCGGGTGGTCGAGCGCGACTATGCGAACTTGTACAACAAGTTCATCTCGTTCGGACCGAAGGCGCGGGAGGATGGTGTCTCTTTTGTCGGCGTGCAGATTCCGATCAAGAAACAGTACGACCGGATGCTCGACAACCCCGTCATGCCGATGCCGGATGCAAGGCATATGCGGTGTGTGGAGTGGGGCGGCAAGCGGTATCCGAGCCTTGAGGACGTGCTCGATGCGTGCAACACGGTGCTGATGTGCGCGCCGGAGTCGAATGGTGAGGTTTCCTATCAAGGCTTCCTTAACGAAGAGCATCACGTCGGCCTTCCGCTTGCCGACTTGGCTGAGCCAACCAGGGGTGTCTCTTGCACGTTCTACGATCTGACGCGTCAGCCGAGGCGTCTGCTGACGAGCCCCTGCTGGACGGGTATGATCAACGACGGTCGCGCCTATTCTGCGTGGTGTATTAACGTCGAGCGCCTGATACCTTGGCGGACATTGACCGGTCGGCAGTCGCTGTACCTCGATCATCAGTGGTATCTCGACTTCGGCGAGCACATCCCGACCTACAAGCCGCGGCTGAACCCGCGCAAGACCGGCGATATCGTGAAGAGCCGGGTGGATGACCGCTCTCTGGTGCTGAACTACCTGACGCCGCACGGGAAGTGGAACATTCACTCCACCTACAAAGACAACCACCGCATGTTGATGCTGTCTCGCGGCATGGATCCTTGCTGGATCAATGACAGGGATGCCGAGAAGGTGGGTATCGAGGATAACGACTGGGTCGAGGTCTACAACGACAACGGTGTGGTCGTGACGCGTGCCAACGTGAGCCGGCGAATTCAGCCCGGCACCTGCATGTACTACCACGCGGTCGAGCGCACGATTTACATTCCGAAGTCGCAGGAGCGTAAGTGGCGTGGCGGCGGGCACAACAGTCTGACGCGTATCCGCATCAACCCGCTGTTCCTGGCCGGTGGCTATGCCCAGTTCACTTACGGCTGGAACTACTGGGGACCGACCGGAATCATGACGCGCGACACCCATGTCGTCGTGCGTAAGATGGAGAAGCTGGAATGGTAGGCAGCCCCGCGGACGCATGAGCATGAGTTCAAGTTCGCGCTCTGCGGATTAGTGGTTGCTCGCCAGAGCTTTCTGTGGCTCTCCGCGCGCGTGAGGACAAGGTAGGTTCCGTTCTGCCTTGAATCCTCAGCGTTGCGGGGAGCAGTTCTATGGTGACCATCGCAATCAGCATAGAGAAGATCGTTGCATCGCGAATGGAATGCGCCGCTGCATAGAGCGCTTTCGAGCGAAGTGGCTACCGGTTCGCGTCAAGAAAACGCGTCAAATCAAAAACGAGCTCCGCTTCTGATCCCATCGGAAGCGGAAAGGCTCTAAGTCCGGTGATCATCTCTGTTCCACCACCCACCCCCAAGAGCCTGAAACAGCGCGACCGTGTTGGCCAATTGCGAGGCCTCGGCATCGAGGTGCGCAAGGGATGTCTGCAGGTACGCCTGCTGTGCGGCCAGAAGGAGTGGAACGCTGATCTGTCCCTGATCCACCTGTTTGCGCACCAGCGACATGCTCTCGGATGCGGATCGCTCTGCGTCCGTTGCGGCGCTGATCGCGCGCGTGCCGGCCTGAAGGGCTCGCAGCACGTCTGCGACGTTCTGAAATGCTGCAAGAACCGTACTGCGATATTGAGCGAGAGACTCCTTGGCTTCTTCTTCTGCGGCAACCTGCTTGTTGGCCAACGCCCCCGCGTCGAAAATCGTTTGCGCCGCGCTTCCCGCTATCATCCAGAGCCCGGCTCCCGGTGTGGCCAGGTCCGCGAACCGGGCGGCTGCCGCGCCGACATTGCCGGTCAGGGTAATCTGCGGCAAACGATTGGCGATCGCGACTCCTATCATTGCATTGGTGGAATGGAGATTGGCCTCGGCGGCGCGAATATCCGGACGCTGCCTCACGAGATCAGCCGGAAGACTGAGGGGAAGACGGCGCGGCATCCGGAATGAACCCAGACTGAACGTCTCTCCTGGAGCGTCGCTTGACAGGCGCCCGGTCAAAAACGTCAACAGGTGACGCTGTTGCGCGAGCTGTTTTTCGAGCGGCGGCAACAGAAGCCTGGTTTGCGATACCGCGGTTTCCTGCGCGGCAACGTCGGTCAGGGCGATTTGTCCTTGCTCCTGTTGCTGCTTCAATAGCCTCAAGACTTCGGACTGCAGGCCAAGGACTCGGTGGGTTGCCGCAATCTGCCCACGCAGCCGGCCTTCCTCGATAGCAGCGAGCGCAATGTTGCTTGCCAGCGTCAGATAGACCCCCTCACGCTGAAACGCGCGCATTTCGGCTTGGGCGTCCGCGGACTCGACCATGCGGCGCGTCCCGCCCCATACGTCCGCGATATAGGAAACGGTCACCTGGCCAGTGTGCAAGTCGAAGATGTTGGCGCCGGACTCGAGAGGAGACGATAGATCGACCGCCACCCGCTGACGCGTCGCGTCGAAACCTCCCGCGATGCTGGGGAAAAGCGCGCCACGTTGAGCCAGCGCATTGGCTTGCGCCACTCTGACTGCGGCTTCCGCGGCAGCGAGGTCCGAATTGTGCGCGAGACCATCTTCCACGATGCGGTTCAGCGCGGGAGAGCGAAACAACTCCCACCACTGGGGAGGGATTTCCGCGTCGTGCACCATCGGGTGCCCCGGCACGCGATCCTCAGCCGGACCGGAAAGATATTTTGTCGTCGCCGGTGGAGGCTGAGGTTTGAAATCAGGCCCGACTGCGCAACCTGACAGCGCCTGCGAGACGACAAGCAATCCAGACAAGACCAGGAGACGCTCATGTGAGAGACGCGCATGGGAACGCGCCTGAGCGCTTTCCCAGCAACCGGACGCCAATGCTTTCTGCCAGCCTCCCCGCACCACTTGTCCTTTTCTACGATCGCCCACCGGGAGCCGATTTTTCTATTCTGCCGGTTCGAGCGCCGATTCGGCAGCCGTCGCGACCGCTTTTCGGTGGGAAAACAGTGCGATGAGCGCGGGCAGCACGACGAGGATGACAAGCGGGGCGACCATCATGCCGCCGACCACCACGACAGCAAGCGGCTTCTGCACCTGCGATCCGATCCCGGTGGACATCGCGGCCGGCAGCAGACCGATTCCCGCAATGACGCACGTCATCAGGACCGGGCGCATTTGGGCTTCGCCTGCCTGCACGATCGCGTCGATCCGCTGCAGGCCCGACTCGATGAGCTGGTTGTATTGCGACAGGATCAGGATGCCGTTCATCACGGAAATGCCGAACAGTGCGATGAAGCCGATGGCTGCCGAGACGCTGAACGGAATCCGGGTCACGAACAGCGCGAAGATGCCGCCGATCACGGCCATGGGAATGACGCTCAGCGCAAGCAGCATATCGCGCACCGATGTGAAATTGATCCACAACAGCAGTCCGATAATGGCGAGACTGAACGGGACGACGATCTGCAGTCGCCCGATCGCCTCCTGCAGGTTGCGGAACTCGCCGACCCACTCCAGATGCGTTCCGACCGGCAACCGCACTTCCCGCGCGATCCGCTGCTGGGCCTCCTTGATGGTGCTGCCGAGATCGCGGTCGCGAACACTGAACTTGATCGGCAGGTAGCGCTGCTGCTGCTCCCGATAGATGTATGAAGGGCCTGTCACGAGTTGGATACGCGCGACCTCGCTCAACGGGATCTGCGTAATTCCTTTCGGGCCGGAGGCTCCGATCGTCAGTTTGCTGATCGCCTCCGCGCTCTGGCGATATTGCGGAGCGAGCCGCACGACGATCGGAAAATGGCGATCGCTGCCCGGCTCGTAGACATCGCCCGCAGATTCGCCGCCCACGGCAGTCCGGATCACCGAATTGATGTCGCCCGGCGACAACCCGTAGCGCGCGGCCCGCTCACGGTCGATATCGATCTGTATTGTCGGCTGGCCGAGCGATGCGAAGACTCCCAGGTCCGTTATGCCCGGAACGGTCGCCAGCACCGCCTTGATCTTGTCGGCCGTGTCTGTCAGTTCCTGCAGATCGTTGCCGAACACCTTGATCGAGTTCTCGCCTTTGACGCCCGATATCTGCTCGGCAACGTTGTCCTGCAGATACTGCGAGAAATTGAATTCGATTCCCGGAAATTCACTCTCGAGCCGCGCCTGGATTTGTTCGGTCAGCTTTTCCTTGTCGAGTCCGGGTCGCCACTGGTCGATGGGTTTCAGCGGCGTGAAGAACTCGACGTTGAAAGAGCCGGCGGCATCCGTTCCGTCATCGGGCCGCCCATGCTGGCTGACCACCGTCTCAACTTCCGGGAAACTCCGGATCACCTTGCGCATCCGGTTTGCGTAACCATTCCCTTCCTGAAGCGAGATCGTGGCCGGCATGGTCGCGCGTATCCACAGGTTGCCCTCCTCCAACTTGGGAAGGAACTCAAGCCCCAAAAAGCGCATCGCGACGCTGGCCAGAATGAACACCGCCAGCGCGAGAATGGCCGTCGTCTTCCTGTTCGCGACGGCAAGCCGCAGAACCGGGCTATAGAGCCGATGCAGGGTGCGCACCAGCCGTGTCTCCGTTTCCTCCACATGCTCCGGCAGCAGGATCGCGCTGAGTGCGGGGGACACCGTGAACGTCGCGAGCAGACCTCCTGCGATGGCGTACGCATATGTTTTTGCCATCGGGCCAAAGATGTGTCCTTCGACCCCGCTCATGGTGAACAACGGAATGAACCCGGCGATGATGATTCCGGTCGCAAACAGGATCGAGCGATTGACGCTGGTAGCGGCGGTATAAATGGCGAGGAGCCTTCCGCCGAACCCGGATGATTCGCCGCTTGCGGGCGATGGAACGGAAGCATCATGCCCGAGCTGCCTGAATATTCGCTCCACCATGATGACTGTCGCATCGACGATCAGGCCGAAGTCGATCGCCCCGACCGACAACAGGTTGGCGGATTCGCCGCGCAGGACCATGATCCCGATGGCGAAGAACAGCGCGAACGGAATCGTCGCGCCCACGATCAACGCGCTTCGCAAGTTGCCGAGGAACAGCCACTGCAACACGAAGATCAGCAGGATGCCGGCCATCATGTTGTGCAAGACGGTATGCGTCGTAATATCGATAAGGTCCTGACGATCATAGATGCGCTCAATCCGAACGCCGGGCGGCAGGATGCCGGAGGTATTGATGCGCTCGACCTCGGCCTTCACCCGCTCGATGGTCGGGGTGCTTTGCTGACCGCGGCGCATCAGAACGATGCCCTCGACGATATCGTCGTCGTTGTCCTGGCCGGCGATGCCGAGCCGCGGCTGATGCCCGATGATGACTGTCGCGACGTCGCGCACCAGTACCGGATTGCCGCCGACCTGCGTCAGCATCGTATTGTTGATGTCGTCGATCGAGCGGATCAGCCCGACGCCTCGCACGACGGCCGACTGCGTGCCGAGATTGACGATGTTGCCGCCGACGTTCAGGTTGCTGTTCCGCAACGTCTGCAGCAATTGCGGCAGCGTCAGGCCGTGTGCGATGAGCTTGTCGAGATCGACCTGCAATTCGAAGGTTTTTGTCTTCCCGCCCCAGCCGACGACATCCACGATGCCGGGAACGGCGCGGAAGCGGCGCTGCAGAACCCAGTCCTGAAGCGTCTTCAGGTCGAGTACGCTGTAGCCCGGCGGACCGACCAGCCTGTAACGATAGATCTCACCGATCGGACTGACCGGGCTGATCGTGGGCTGGACCCCATCCGGCAATCCGGAGAGTTGCGAGAGGCGATTGAGAACCTGCTGGAGCGCCTCTTCATAGGTATAGATATAGGTGAATTGCAGCTTGACGTCAGACAGCCCGTAAAGGGAGATGGTTCGCATCACATGGAGGTTCGGCACGCCGGAGAGCTGCGTTTCGATCGGAATCGTGATGTAGCGTTCGATCTCTTCGGCCGAGAGCCCCGCGCTTTGAGTGATCACATCCACCATCGGGGGAACGGGATCTGGATAGGCTTCGATATTCAGCACCCTGAATGCCACGATGCCGCCGGCGAGGGTCATGATGAACATGACCAGCATGAGAATACGCTGCCTCAGCGCGAACGCGACGATCAGATGGATCATTGCGAGTTATCCGTCTTCATCAGCCCTGGCTGGAAGTCATCCGGTCAATGAACAGGCTGCCGCGCGTGACGATCTTCTCGCCAGGACGGAGTCCGTCCAGCACCTGGATGAGCCGGCCGTCCGATTGTCCGAGCCTGATTTGACGCAATTCGACGGATTGGTCGTCGCCGACGACCCAGACCCGGGCGATGCTTCCCTCATAGATCACCGCCTCGAGAGGCGCGGCGGGCGTCGGCGCGCCCTCGCTGGTGACGACCGTGACGCTCGCAAACATCTCGGGTTTAAGCAGCCCGTCCGCGTTGTCGATGCTGGCGCGGACC
Source organism: Nitrobacter sp. (assembly GCF_047149785.1). Lineage (GTDB taxonomy): Bacteria > Pseudomonadota > Alphaproteobacteria > Rhizobiales > Xanthobacteraceae > Nitrobacter. The sequence continues at coordinate 282,844 of NZ_BAAGBE010000001.1, forward strand.
AGAAGCCTTCGACTGTCCGGATCGATGCTTGGCGCGACGTAGTCGATCCGCGTCTCGAATACATGGTCGGGCCGGGTCATGACCTTGAAAGTCAGACGTTCGCCAATTCGCACCTTGGCGACGTCGGCCTCGCGGACATAAGCCACGACCCAGACTTTCGACGTATCCCCGACCAGGAACGCCGGATCGCTATCGCCAGCTCCGGCGCTGACATATTGTCCGGGGCCGACCTTGCGTTGCAAAACGGTGCCGGCCAGCGGCGCGTACACCGGAGCATCCGGCGTGAGCGTGCCCGTTTTCTCGAAAGCATCGATTTCCGCGTCGGTTTTTCCGACCAGCCGCAATCGGTTGCGCGCGGCCTCGAGGGCGATTTCCGCTGAACGGGAATCATTCTCCGCGGCCGTAAGATTGGCCTGGGCTTCCTGCCATTCTCGCTGCGACGCTGCCTTGTCCTTCGCCAGGTTCGACATCCGTCGTTCGACGATCTGCGCGAGATTGACCTGGGAAGCCGCCTTGTTCCGGCTTGTCAGGGCGACAAGGAAATCCTTCTGGGCATCGACGGAGTCCGCCGCCGCAATCACAAAGAGAAGCTGTCCTTTCTGAACGTGGTCGCCGGGCGCAGCCATCAATTTTGTCACCCGGCCCGCATATGGCGCGAAGACGCGGGTTGACAGGTTCTGATCGATTGCGATCTTTCCTTCGGTGCGGAATTCGGAACGGAATGCATGCTGCTCGACGGGCTTCACCGTCAGGGTGCCCCATTGCGATGCCGTAAGATGCAACTTTCCGTCAGCCCGCTTGATTTCGCTGTCCAGCGCTGGATTGCGGGTGGCGCTGCCGCGATCGATCCCCAGGACGACCGCAGCCATCACGACCACGGCCAGTGCGGTCGTCAGGCCTATGACAGCTCGCGGGATTGTCCGCGCGCGCCGGAGTGACGCCAGACGACGCATTACTTCGTATCTCCACTGTTTCGCGCGCTATCGGATATCCCGAGGGCGGCCTGCTTCGTTCGGAATCGATAATTTTTATGTCGGCTCAAGATATCGCCCGTTCATGCAATAGGCTGACGGGCATGATACCTCAATCCGATGCGCGGCATATCTGCTATAGGAGTTGCATCTTACGGCAGCCTTACAGTGACGGTCATGTCAGCTACATTACACGCAGCTTACAGGCTGTCCCGCGCGAGGCCGAAATGACAGCAAGACCCGCTCTTCTGCGGTGGGTCACGCCGGCGACAGGATTGAGGAGGCCGTCGCACCCATGAGAGTGTTGATTGTCGAGGACAGCGAGGAGCTGGCCGATCTTCTGGCGCAGGGGTTGGGGGCGGCCGGATACGAGACCGACGTTCTCGCCAATGTCGCTGACGCTCTCAGTGCGCTTGGAACGACCCGTTACGCGGCTTTGATTCTCGATCTCGGCCTGCCTGACGGCGACGGCCTTTCGATCCTGCGTGAGCTGCGGCACCGCAAGGACCCCCTTCCGGTCCTCGTGCTCACGGCGCGGGGCGGCGTGGAGGATCGGGTCAGCGGGCTGCGCAGCGGCGCGGACGACTATCTTGTCAAACCCTTTTCCTTTGACGAGCTTGTGGCGCGTCTCGAAGCACTGCTCAGGCGCCCGGGGCATTTGCTCGGCAGTTCGCTGCATCTCGCCAACGTGACTTTCGATACCGAAGGCCGGCAGGCGTTTGTTGACATGGAGCCGCAGAACCTTTCCGCCCGGGAAATCGCGGTGCTCGAGCTGCTGTTGCGCCGGAAAGGTAGCGTCGTCTCCAAGAAACTTCTCGAGGACCAGATCTTCGGTCTCACCGGAGATGTCGCCTCCAACGCGGTCGAGGTCTATGTGCATCGCCTGCGCAAGCAGCTTCTGGATATCGGAGCAAAGGTAAGGATCACCACGGTTCGGGGAGTCGGCTATGTGATGATGGAGAGTGACTAGAGTTTCGCTTCCGAATGAATCGCAAGCGAAGCTCCGGATGTTGTTTTGATGCGTTTTCTTCACGCGAACCGATATCCATTCGCCCGAAAACGCTATGGTCAGGCGAACTTCTGAATCCGCACGGGTTGCCCCTTTGATTCCGAGGTTCGCATCGAAGGCTGCCGGAAGGACATGCGGACTTCGGAATCGGGACACTATAAATTTTCCAGTGCCCTTTCGAATCGGAAGTTCGCTCCGGAAGGCGCTGCACAATGAGGCCGAACTTCAGATTCAGGGCACGAGATGGCGCTGCGAAAATCCATCCTGTCGCGCATTGTCGCTCTTCATGTCGTCGCGGTGATTGCCGCGGCCGTTCTGCTGCGATCCGTGTTGCACTGGTCGCTGGCATCGGATGTCGCAGAACTCCAACTGAATACGATGGCGGCTCAGATCAAGATCTTCGCGAGCCACCTGAAGGTGCAGCCGGCGGGAGGATGGTCTTTGCGCCTTCCAGAGGGCGTGCGCGACCAGTATTCCGATAAATACGGTCGATACGCGTATGCGATCGTCGATGACGCGGGCGCGGTGATTTTCTCGTCGCGCCCGAACAAGCAGCCGCTGTTTGCCATTGATCGGAACGCGACCGGAATTGTCCCGCACAAAGCGCGAACTCCCGGCGGAGAAAAGACGATCGCCGGAGCCAGCAGCCGCAAGGATATTGACGGCCATTCCGTCTGGATACAGGTTGCGGAAGAATTGTCGCATCGCGACGTGATCGTCGACGACGTTCTCGCCAACTTCCTGCGGCAGGTCGTCTGGATAATCGTTCCGGTACTGCTTCTCCTGCTCGGCGCCGACCTCATTATTTTCCGACTGGCGATCAGGCCGCTACACAGGGCCTCGGACCGCGCGAAGCATATCAGTCCGACGCGCCTTGATGTCCGCTTGCCAATGGACGACATGCCTCGCGAGATTCTGCCTCTCGTCGAAGCGATCAATCAGGCTCTCGACCGGCTGGCGCTGGGTTTTCGCCGCCAGCGTGAGTTTGCCGCCGATGCGGCGCATGAACTACGGACGCCGCTCGCCATTCTCCGCACGAGGATCGAGACCCTCCCGCATAGCGATGCGAGCCGCGCGTTGGGGCGCGACGTCGAGAATATGAGCAGGGTGGTAGGCCAGTTGCTCGACGCGACGGAGCTTGAAACGGCGATCGTCGATCCGGAAGACGTCGCGGACCTTCACAATGTTTGTGTTGAGGTTGCAGAGTTCATCGCTCCGCTGGCGTTGAAGCGGGGCAAGAGCATCGAATTGACATGCGCTGACGAGCCCGTTCTCGTCAAGGGAAATGAGGAGATGATCCGGCGCGCGACGCGAAATGTCGTCGAGAACGCTCTCCATCACACCCCCGAGGGCACCGCCATCGAGATCATCGTCGGCTCCGAGGGATCTATCAGTGTTATCGACAATGGCGACGGTGTGCCTCTGGCGGATCGTGAATCGATCTTCCAGCGGTTCTGGCGAAGATCCTCGCGCGCAAGCGGGGGCGCGGGATTAGGATTGTCGATCGTCAAGAAGATTGTAGAAGCGCATTTTGGGAGCATTGCTGTCGAGGATGGCCCCGATCACGGCGCCAAATTCATCATGCGTTTTCCCCTCTCGCCGTCGGGAGGGATCGGCCGCTCCAGCTAGAGCCTTTTCGCTTCCGACGCCACGTCGCTTCCGACGCCACGATAGCTGAGACCAATCCGCCAGGACGGTCGTTGTAGACAATCTTCGTCATATTCAACTGTCGGGACGGCAGGTTAATCGAACTCGACCCCAATTCGCGTTTCCTTTCGCCAGACCAGGCGGCACTTATGGATATGGTCCCCCTTGAGGTGAAGATTAAACCTGTCCGGAACGCCTACGGAGCTTGCTACGTCGAGCGTCGCGCCTTTTTCGGAGAGATTCCGGATTGTGCAGTCGATTGCTCCGCCGCCGAACTCGATCGAGGCGCCCTTGAAAGTCCGGTGTCGAACTGCTTTTCGCCGCTCCAGCAAGATTACCTCCTGCAATAGAGAAACCGACAGGCCACGGAACCGCCGGCGACTAAGCGATCAAAAAAATGGCTGGAGTAGGACAGGGCGGCAAGCAGGCGGCGGCCCGTTGGCGACTGCGGAATACGGAAGCGCGGACAATCAGGCTCCGCGACGGCCGACCGTCCGGGACCGCCGGATTCATTAAGCCCGGTCGGTTCGACGACGCTGCGCCGGTCGGTGGAGGGGGCGAGGTATGAGCCGCGTGCCGTCAATCCTTTTGGAGCGCATCGTATGCGTGTGCGAAGAACACGACGAGACTGACGAACAGCAGGGCGGCAATTGTGGTTTCCATCATGGCGCTTCCCCTTATGGTTTTCGGGGACAATAGGCCGTCGAATGTTTCAACAGGACTTCGTCGGTCGGGTAAAATGGTTTCTTGACTACCAGTTTGCTACCACGGTCGTATCTTCCTATCCGCTGGACAAGAAAACAGGGCGGGCCCTCCCGGCCTTGGGATCGGTTTGATTGGAAAGAATGTGGCGCCGGCACTGCCGCAGGTTCCAATGGGATGACAACGCGGGCAGTTATAATGTCCCGAAGACGCCCGGCTGCGCCTGCATCCGCCATATTCCCGGGGATGCCCGGCCGGTCGGCGGGTGTCGGACGGCTTCGGATCAGGCCCTCCCAGGCCTGCGTTTCATCTCCGTCTCGATTTCACCGATGGCCTGGCGCAATGCGTACAGCGCTCGTTCATCGACCTCGAATGCGATGGCGCCAAGTTCGGTCGTCGCCAACTCGATGGCGTAACGGCCGTCGGGCCGGATCAACGGCCGCGAAGCGGTCACGACGACAACACTCAGTTGGTTGGGCATGATGTCCATCGGAAGGCCTTCGGATGGGATTGCGAGGGCGGTCAAATCAGGCCGATCATGCTTTTTCTACGGCGAAGAGTCGAGGGCGAAGGAATAGTCGTGGTTTGCCTGCTCCCAAGCAAAGTTCGCTTCGTCGAGGCCTGGAATCCTTCACTGTCTCATGGAAACGGTGAAGGACGCCTGGGTCTTGATCGGCGCGTTTTCGTCACGCGAACCGGTATCCGCTCCGCTCGAAGCGCTATAATTGGACGCGGCAGGCCACCTCGAGGAATGGGTAAGGAGATCGTAACCTCGTTCCTCTGCGAATGCGTCACGTTCGGATTTCTTGCATTGTATCGTTAATCTTCGTGTCGATTGTATCCGTGCGTCGGGGTCTTTGCGCGCGACCCCATCAGCATCGGTCGAAGCGTCGTCTCTGCAAGGGCTGTTGAAAGATGGGTGATCGAAAAAAGCCCCGCCGAAGCGGGGCAGAATTCTTTTAATTAAATTCATTTCATTAATCGGGCCATGACTGCTTGCCGTACCAGGCGTCCACTTCCTTCTTGATCTGGTCTTTCTGGTAGCCGTACCGCTGCTGCAGTTTACCTTCGAGCTGCTCGCGCCGGCCGGCGATCTGATTGAGATCGTCGTCGGTCAGCTTGCCCCATTGCTCCTGCAGCCAATAACAGAGGAGGCACCTTGCCCTTGATCTGCTTCCAGTTTCCTTCGACGCGGTTCCAATCCATTGGGTTATGGAAGAGAACTCGAATCGGCTCAAGCTTGTTCCGGGATTTTTTGTAAACGTCGCAAGGCGCGCGGGAAAGAACGGGTTGCGCGAGACTGGGTTGGACATCCGAAACCAACCGTCGTCTCGCGCGCCCCGGCGTGCAGACAGAGGGCTATGGTCCTCTCGCCGGATCTGTGTGGAAGCCGACGCCGACCGCGCCCTTGCGGATCGGGTAGTTATGCGACACCGGATCGAGTTGCGGGAACAGCGCATCGACCGCCGTCTCGCGCTCCATCGGCGGAACCACGAAGCGCTCCTCGAAGGTCGGCATCGACGTCAGCCGCCAGATCGCCTCGACCTCGGCCCCCGTGGTCTTGCCTTCGGCAAGCGCCCGCTGCACCTCCTCCTCCGGGATGTCCTTCACCTTCTTCGAACGCATGTACACCCGCACCGCGACAAGCTTCTTGTAGACTTCGCGGATGATCGCCTCGTTGCCGCCCGACAACAGACTCGCCATGTAGCGCAGCGGTATGCGCGACCGCTCGAGCGAACTCATCAACGGGCCCAGTCTCGATTCGGAGGCGACGTTGTCGTATACGCCGTTCGCCACCTTGGCGAGCACCGGCCCCAGCGGCGGCACGTAGAACAGCATCGGCAGCGTGCGGAACTCCGGATGCAGCGGCAGCGCGATGCCCCACTTCTTCACGAACTGGTATACGGGGGACTGTTGCGCGGCGGCGATCTTGGCATCGGGGATGCCGTTGGCCCTCGCGGCCGCGATGATCTCCGGATCGAACGGATCCTTGATGATGTTGCGCTGCGCCATCACCAGTTGATCCTGCGGCGCCTTGGCCGTCTCCTCGATCGCGTCCGCGTCGTAAAGCACCAGGCCGATATACCGGATGCGGCCCACGCAGGAGTGGAAGCAGGCCGGCGGCTGGCCGCTCTCAAGGCGCGGATAGCACAGGATGCACTTCTCGGCCTTGCCGGTCGACCAGTTGAAGTAGGTCTTCTTGTAGGGGCAGCCCGAGACGCACATGCGCCAGGCGCGGCAGCGCTCCTGGCTCACCAGCACCACGCCGTCCTCGCCGCGCTTGTAGAGCGCGCCCTGCGGGCACGCCGCAACGCAGCCCGGATTGAGGCAGTGATTGCAGATGCGCGGCAGATAGAAGAACACCGTGCTGTTGATCTCGTTGATCTGGCGCATCTCCTCGTCAGAGGCGCCGTCGAAGTTCGGATCGTTGTTGGCGTAGACCTGCGAACCGCCGAGGTCGTCGTCCCAGTTCGGGCCCGCCTCGATCGTGTCCATGTACTTGCCGGTCACCATCGAGATCGCGCGCGCGGTCGGCTGCTCGTCGGCCAGCGGCGCATTGATCAGGTTCTGGTAGTCGTAGGTCCAGGGCTCGAAATAGTCGTCGAGCGTCGGCAGATAGGGGTTGTAGAAGATGTTGGTCAGCGTGCCCCACTTGCCCTGCAGCCGCAGCCGCAGATTCTTCTGACGCTCCCCGTCGACCACCCAGCCGCCGCGATACTTGGTCTGGTCTTCCCAACGGGTCGGATAGCCGGTGCCCGGCTTCGTCTCCACGTTGTTCCAGTACATGTACTCGGTGCCCTTGCGATCGGTCCAGATGTTCTTGCACGCGATGCTGCAGGTGTGACAGCCGATGCACTTGTCCAGGTGAAAGACCATCGAAACTTGAGCTCGAATGTCCATGTGTCGTGCTCCTTCCGTCCTCTAACTAGCTTGTGTTCGTTCCTGAGTTCTATCGCTGCATTCGACTTTCCCGACTTTGCGAGATTTGTTTTTGCTTTCCTTTCCTGGAAGTTCCTTGAAGTCTTTTCGGGATGATATTCCCTGGATCTTTGGATTCTTTTTCGGATTCCCTTTTGTCTTGGGATTCCTTCGGACTTTTTGTCATGTGTTTATTATGTGCTGTACCGTTCTCGTCTCGCCGAACTTACCGGTGCCGGCTTCGCCAGAACCCGTCCAGTTGTCGACAAGAGCGACGGACTTGCTGCCGAGGGAGCGAAGTCCAAGTCGCCGACGCCAAGCTCAATCAAGTTTGGCGTAAAGCTTTTTGCGGCTGCAACGCAATCAATCCGCCTCTCGTCCGATGCCTGACGCCTAGGCGGCAGATCCGACCTTGGTTTCCTGCGTTTTCTCAGCGAGCTTCTGCGGCCGCGTCGTAGCGAGCGCGCCTGTCTCCACGCCCGCATCGACATCCGCGAGCGATGCGGCCTCGAGATCCGGCCTGCGAGAGGCGGTCAAACGCCGGAACGCCTGCGCCAATGCGGCGAAGAATCTTACGGCCGAACCGCGTAGCGTGTCCAATAACATCACCGTGCTCTCGCTCGGTATCAGGATGGACGCGATGCCAGAACCGACCGAGGCTCTATGCAAGACCAGGGGCGCGCGACAAGCAGCAGCCCTGGCTTCGAACTGTTCGTGATCATTATCATTATGCGGTATCGCCACCGGCAACTGCAGCACCGTGGCAGTTTGGCCCGGCGCCAACTTATTGATCTTCAAAATTTTTCCATCTGGAAATTCCAGCGCATCGTGTTGGACGTACGGATCGTTGGTATCGACCTGCCGGAAGCTTGCGACCTTGCAATCCACCTGGGCCTTGCCGAAAATTCTCGTGCCGAAAAGGCGTAAATGGAAAGCGCGATCGTATCGGACGTTGTCGTCGAACGCGAGTTCGGTTCCGGGCAACAGGCAGACCGCCATTTCCGGCGGATTGTCATGAATGACTAACCTGGAGCCGAGTTCGCCCACGGCGGCAAAACCCCGTGCTTTCGATCTCGCGAGTTCCATCGTAACCAGCTTGTCGGCGACCCTGGCGGGCCGTGAGGAGACGTGATGCAGGCTGTAATCGCACATGGAGCACTCCTCGTAATTCGAGCCGCGCATTTCAGGCCCTAACCTCGCCATGCCTGCTTGGTTCCGCGTCTTTTTCAGAATCCTGTCACTTTTCCGGGATCGCAGGGAACCGCGTTTCAAGCTCCAAAGCAGCCGCATCAATCGCAGGGGAGGGAGCCCTTTCCAATTGGCAGGCATAGGCTCGCAAAGGGTAAGAGCCGCTGACGGGATCATAGAATTCATTGCTGATCAGCTTGCTGAAGTTCAGAGAAATATCCCCCGCATCCGCCGTGCTATCCGGGCGGTCGGACCAGCCATACTGGGCGCAAATGACATCCTTTTCGAGGGCGCGATTGAATCTTGCGCGCGCGCGGATCGCGCCCTGGTGGGAACGGATGATCACCCAGTCAAGTTCATCGATGCCGCGGGCGCGCGCCGTATCGGGATGCACCTCGATGAGCGGATCCGGCATTTTGTCGCGCAGGCTGCGGAGATTGCGAAACTGGCTATGGCAGAAGTAGGTCCATTTGGCCGATGTCAGCCGCAACGGGAAGCGCTCGCGCCACTCCGGATGTCGTTCCGCGCTGGCGGCGGGCGCCACGTAATCCGGCAGGGCAGGCTGGCCGATATCGCGCAAGGCTTGCGAATAGATTTCGATGCGACGGGTGGGCGTGGCAAAGCCGTGCCGGGTGTATTTCCGGTATTCCGTCGAGAGCGGAAGCGCGACGCCTTCCGGATGCGCCCGCAGCGTTTCCAGCGTCACGTGCGACGACTCCAGCATACAGGACATGCCGGCGTCGATACTGCCACCGAAGAACCGGTCCTTGAGACCCAGCCGCTGCGCGAGTTCGAAAGCGATCCAGGTATCCGAACGGGATTCTCCGCGCGGTGGCACCACAGCCCTGCGCAATTGCAACAGTGCGTCTGCTTCCTGGCTGACGCGAAATCCGTCCGCGATCCCCTCGCGCTCCCATGCCGACGAGACCGGCAATACCACATCGGCTTCGGCGGCCATCGGCGTGAGAAACAGGTCGCAATGAACATAGAAATCAAGTTTTCGGAGCGCGCGCGTACCTTCATCCGGACTGGGACGGCTGTGCAGAAGGCTGGAACCGAAGGCCACCAACCCTTTGACGGGGTAGGGTCGTTCCTCGAGAATGGCGCGATACAGTTCACGCGTGGTGATCCAGCCGTTTTTCGCCGGGCCAAGCGGGCGTTCCGTCAATCCGAGCGTTTTTGCGCGCTGCGCGGGCGAAATAAAGTCGCGGCCGAACACGTTGTTGAGTTCTGGTTTGGCGAAATAAACATTCCCGCCCGGCGCGTCGATGTCGCCGGTCAGCGCATATAGAAGGCACATCGCGCGGTTGGTCTGCGTGGCATTGGTACTTTGTCCGACGCCCGACCATGCGTAGTAGGAGACAGGCCCGTGCGTGTGCAGTATTTCGGCGACCTGTCGCATCTGGTCGGCTGGCACGCCGGTAATCTGCTGCGTCCTCTCCGGGGAATAGGTCCGGCACAAGTCCGCATATAAATCAAACGCCGGCCGGCAGGCGATATTGCCGTGCAAGGTCTCGACGTCAAACGTGCCGGCGAGGGAAAGATGGCCCGACGAGGCGTTGTGTTGCGGCTCGCGACCGCAAACTGTGGGTCGCCCGGCCGCTTCGTCCCACGCTACGTAACGATCCGCGCCACCGTCTTTCTTCAGATCGGATTCGGCAAGGAAGCGTCCATTGTCATTCCGGATCAGGAAAGGGCCATTGCTCCACGCCGCGATGAAATCCCGATCGTACCATCCGCGTTCGATCATGATGCCGGCGATGCCCAATGCCAATGCGCCATCGGTGCCCTGCCGCACCCGCATCCATTGGTCGGCCTTGTGCGCCAGTCCTGCTTGCCGCGGGTCTATGACCACGAGCTTCATGCCGCGCTTCTTGGCCTCAGCGATTGCCGAGGCTTGCGCCAGCCAACAGGTTGTCGGGTTGAATCCCCACAACATCAGACATCCGGTGCGTTCGAAATCCGGCATGCCGCTGTCCGCGCCGAAGGTGAAGGCGGTGGCGAAATCCTTGTGCCAATTGCAGATATGAGCTGTCGCGACCGCGTTGGGGCTGCCGAAGCCATTGATCAGGCGATAGATCCAAGGCATCGCATCGCTGATGGCGGTGCCGCTGGAGGTGGTGACGCTGAAAGCGACCGACTCGGGCCCGTACCGCCTCGCCGCGTCTTTCATGTGCCCGGCGGTGAAGCTCAGCGCTTCCTCCCATGAAATAGCTTGCCAGCCAGCGTCCGGCTCGCCCTTCGGGCGGGTTCTCTTGAGGGGGGTCAACAGGCGATCCGGGCTGTTGACGAGTTCGGGCGCGGCCTTGCCCTTGATGCAGAAATTCCCGCCGGTCGGATGGCTTGGATCCGGTTCGACCTTGGTCAGAACACCATTCTCGACCGTGGAAATACAACCGCAATGCGAGATGCACAACGCGCAGTATCCGCGGATTCGCTGCAGAGTCATGGGTGTCGTCCGTGTAGATTTGCATGCAGGAAAGAGGGGTTTGTCGGGACGATCCAGGCGCCGGCATCTGGCAGAAAGTATCGACGAACCTTCCCCGGTGCGGGCGCCGGCTCCGTCGATCACAGCGCCATCCTGATCGGGGTCACCCTCAAACGAGATTGCACCTCTGTCCAGACCGGACAGCGTGGAACTGGTATGCGTCGCCACGGACGGTTCTCCTGTCCATCGCGAGCCATCAGCGGGTGCCAGCCGGTAGCGGGTTCGTGACGATCCCTCCACAGCATGGAGACTTGCTAAAGACGCTGGATAAGTTCATCTTTTCAAAAATGCTCACGTTCTGGCCACACGATTTGCTGGCGGCGGAATCCCGATGCGATTGACAAGCTTTTTCGACTATACGCTTCGCCTGCTGATGTATGCGGCGACCCATAGCGATCGGTTGATCACCATCGAGGAGACCGCGGGCGTCTACGGCATCTCGCGCACCCACCTTATGAAAGTCGCCAATCAACTTACGCGTTCGGGCTATCTCAAAGCGGTGCGCGGCAGGTCGGGCGGACTTATGCTTGCCAAACGGCCGAACCGGATCAAGCTCGGCGACGTTTTGTGCGCGACGGAGCCGGATTTCGCGCTTGTGGAATGTTTTTCAGCGAACAACCGCTGTCCGATCTCGTCGCGCTGCCGGCTGCGGACGCCGTTGAGGGAAGCATTGGCCGCATTCACGGCGACTCTTGATCGCTACACGCTCGCTGATCTTATCCTCAATCCGAAAGATTTCGGGATTCCGCCTGCCGCATAAAGCAGCCCGTGATCCGGCCCTATACCGACAAGCAACAATAGCGTGACGGCCTGGTCCGTCGCTCCGTTAAGGCGCCGGCGCGCCGGACGCTGTTGCCTTCACATCACGACCGTTTCCGAATTTTCAGTTTTTCGATTTTTGGACTGTACAAACATACATTCTAAGTACATGTTTACCCTCACGAGGCACAAGAGCCATTCGCAGCGTGGGGCATGAGCGAAGCACCTGTAAATCAAAAGCAGCGTTCCAGGAGATGGAGAAAGCTGTACGTCGCGTCCTCGGCTGCCGGAGTTATGGTCGGTGTTGCGGCCGCGTTGTGGTTCACGCATTTGCCGCCCCTGACGACTCACCACGTTACCGTGTCGCTGAACAGCGCGGCTACGGCGCCGCCGGTGCCGCTCGAAGGCTTGTCCGATTTGCCCAAGCTTGTGGACGTGAAGGATGCAAGCCGACCTTGGCAGATCGCGGGTGGCGCATTGCTGCAGATTGGACTTCCCCGGTTCAGCATTCCGATGCTTGAACGGGCGATTCAGCACGATCCGGACAACAACGTGCTTCATGTCGCATTGGGGGAGGCGCTCGCGTTGTCGGATGGCGGTTTGATATCGGATCGCGCCAAGGCCGAATTCGAGTTTGCGCTCCGAAATGATCCCAACGATCTGATTGCGCGATTCTATATGGGACTTTGGTTGCTGCAGAATGGCAAGGCAAAGCCCGCGCTGGTCAAATGGGTGGGCCTGATGCGGACAGTGGGAAGCGACCAGATGTGGAACGATCGGCTATGGATGGTGATGCCCGCTGCTGCGCAGGAAGTCGGCATCAACGAGCTTACGCTGCAAGCGTTGTGTACCGCAGCGATGTAGTGGACCGCATAACGATGAGAGACGGACCGCTCAAATCCGGCGCGATGATCCCGTGCGTAATTGATGTTCTGGTGAAGGCTCCATCGTTGGATTCTTTTTGGTGTAAAAGATGCATTTTAAATGTTGCTTTATGACCCCGAAGATGTCACCAATCGGCCGTTATCAGTTCTTGCGGGTTGGGGGCGCGTCGTGATCACCAGTACTGTTCGGCATCATCGGCGCCAGTACGACTGGATGCCCGACGGATAAGAGCCGCTCACTTTACAGTCGAGTTGATAGCGGTTTATCAAAAAACATCAATATGAAATGCATGTTATGTCCATGATCCAGGAACGCCGTGCGCTGCGCGCACGTCTCGCTAAATTCATCGTTGCCGCAAGCATCGCCGGCGCCGTCGCGAGTCCACCCGCCGCATCTGCCGAGACCCGTCATTTTTCAATGTCTATCGAGGACACGATCCTCAGGCTGGTCGGCAAGCAGACCTTTCACACCTTTTCCTTCAACAGCCAGACTCCTGGTCCGTTGATCCATGTGAAGGAGGGGGATGACGTCGAGGTCGAGGTCGAAAACAACACGACGCTGCCCCACACGATTCATTGGCACGGCATGTTTCAACGCGGCAGCTGGAAAAACGACGGCGTCCCCGACATTACGCAGCCGGCGATCCCGCCCGGCGAGACCTTCACCTATCGCTTCAAGGCCGAGCCGTCCGGCACCATGTGGTACCACTGTCACGTCAACGTCAACGAACACGTCGCGATACGCGGCATGTGGGGTCCGTTGATCGTCGATCCGAAAGATCCGCCGCCGATCGAAAAGGAAGTTACTAAAGATTACATCATGATGTTCTCCAGTTGGTCTTCTGCCTGGGCCAACAAGCCCGGCTACGGCGGCGTCCCCGGCGACGTAGAGGATTTCTTCACCATCAACGGCAAGGCTTTTCCCGACACCCAGCCATTGCGGATCAAAAAAGGCGATGTCGTCCGCATCCGCCTGATCGGCGCCGGCGACGAAATGCATTCCATCCACATTCACGGCCATGACTTCGAGGTCTATGCCAAAGACGGCCGGCCACTCGCCAATCCTTACCTCGCCGACACGATCCTGTTCGGACCGGGCGAGCGCTACGACCTGATTCTGCGCGCCGACAATCCCGGCATCTGGATGGTGCACGATCACATCGACAAGCACACGGTGAACGGCACTCAGCCGATGGGCGGCATGATGACGACCATCGAATACGCGGAAATCCCAGTGAAGGACCAGGCTTTCTATAAATGGAAAAACAAAAAGTTCGTGCCCGATTTTTATTACGAGGAGTCGATGAAAAAGCCGTACGGCATGTACGAGAGCCAAGCCCTCAAAGGCGATCCCGCGCCCTAGTTCCATCGAAAGGAGAGTAGATATGAAAGGGCTTTTACTCGTCGTCGCCGGTTTGACCGCGGCATTCCTGAGCAGCGCCAGCGCTGCCGATAAACTGGATCCGAGCTGTGGCAGTTGTCACGCGCTGGTCAAGCCGACCGACACGTCGCTGGACAGGCTGATGAACCTCAAGGGTCCAGACCTTTGGTATGCCGGCAGCAAGTTCAACAAGGATTGGCTGGTGTCCTGGTTGCAGGATCCCAAACCCATACGTCCTGCCGGCTTTCCGTATTTCAAGCACATCAAGAAGGGCGCCAAGCATGATGAGGTCGACCAGTCCACGATCCCGGCGCACCCGAAGCTGAAGAAGGCGGATGCCGAAGCGGCCGCGGCGGCGTTGATGGCTTTGAAAGCCCCTGCCGATCTCGTTCCGGCCGGCGCCTTCAAGGGCGATATGAAGGGCGCGCGCATGGGCTCGCTTGCGTTCGTCAAGTTTCGTGGCTGTGTCGCGTGCCATCAAGGCGACAAAGGCGAAGGCGGTCTTTCCGGACCGCGGTTGACCGATGCCGGAGCGCGGCTGCAGCCCGATTTCATCGCCGCCTACACGGCCAATCCGCAGCGTTTCGAACCGCACATCTGGATGCCGACGTCGAATTTGAAGGATCTGGATATCCAGCGACTAACCGCGTTTCTGGTGCAACTGGGCCAAGGAGGCAAGTGATGAAAACGCAAATGGTGGCGGCCATGGCCGGTCTGGTTGTGCTGCTCGCGTCATCGACGAGCCAGGCCGACCAGTCGAGCGAGCAGATCTACGGTGTCTATTGCGTGCAGTGTCACGGCCTCCAGCGCAACGGCACCGGCATCAACGTGCCCGCGCTTTCGGTGAAGCCGCGCGATCACACCGATGCCAAGAGCATGGGCGACACCTCCGATGACGAACTGGTCAAGGCCATCACGGAAGGGGGACTCGCCGTCAACAAGTCGGTGCTGATGCCGACCTGGGGTCACGTCCTGTCGAAAGACCAGATCAAAGGTCTGGCCAAGTATCTGAGGCAGGTTTGCAAATGCGGGAAGTGAATCAAACGGGGAAGCCGTACCAAATCATGAAGCGGAGAGCGATTGTGAAGGGGAGATCGATTTCAATGACGACTGCAGGTTTGAAGAAGAGCGCGATCACGGGGGGCCTCGCGGCCGCTCTCATACTGGCCGGCGCCGCGATCACCGCGGCCCAGGCCAAGACCGTCAAGGTCGAACTGACGGCCAAGGAGGTTACTTTGCCGGCCGATAACGAGGGCCACACGTTCGCCGCCTGGACCTACAACGGCGAGATTCCTGGTCCGCTGATCCGGGCGACCGAAGGCGATACCATCGAATTCACCTTGAAGAACGATGCCGCCAACAAGAAATCGCATTCCATCGACATGCACTCCGCGCGCGCCGATGTTCTGACGCAGTTTGCGCCGATCAAACCCGGCGAGACCAAGACCTTCTCGTATGTTGCAGAGCACCCCGGTGTATTCTTCTATCATTGCGGTGCTGATCCGATGATCCAGCATATTGCCCGCGGCATGATCGGGGCTGTCATCATCGATCCCAAGGATCCCAATGCTATGCCCAAGGCCGATCGCGAATACGTTCTGATCGAGCATCAGATGTTCGATAATCCTGAAGACGTCGACAGCATGATGGCGAACAAGTGGAAGCACGACGCCTTCAACGCCGTTCCGTTCCAGTATGACCCGGTGCATGATGAGCACGCGACGCAGACTCTCGAGGCCAAGCCTGGTGAGCGCGTGCGCATCTATATGGTCAATGCCGGTCCCAACGAGTTTTCCGGATTTCATCCGATCGCAGGCATCTGGGACAGGGTCTATCCCTCCGGCAACCCGAAGAACGTGCTGGTGGGGATGCAGAATTACACGCTTGCGCCGGGCGACGCCGCGACGTTCGATCTCATCTCGCCGAAGGAAGGCGCCTATGCGTTGGTGAACCATTCCATGCGGGCCGCGCTTTCCGGCGCGATCGCGATCATCATGTTCAGCAACAAGGCCGATCCCTCGATGGGTCATGGGGACAAGATCCTGGTGCGCTGACGCCAGGTCCCAGACGTGGAGCGTCTCGGCGCTCCACGTCAAAAGCGAACGTTGAATCGCGTGATTGTCGCGCGACATTGGACGCAAGGCGGCGGACGGTAGATATATCCGGTGCCGCGTTCATGTATCGGTAACAATAACCCGGATCGAACCGGCATCGCTGCGCCCGTGTGGAAGATGCGGCTCTGTTTGTGCGTCCGATTTAACCAACCTACAAGGTGACGGAACTATCCTTCTGCTGCGGAAGGAAGGGCCGTCGTACTTATGTTTGCGCCCAGCCGGTTGTAATTCGCAAGAGCCTGAAAGTCCGGGAGTTTCCCCTTTCAGTGCGTGGTGAAGGGTTGGGAAGGTTCATGTCCGGTGCGCCTGAGCGGAGCAAAATGTCTGTTGTCGCGAGCGAGGGGGCAACGTTAGCGTCAGATGGTTTGCAAATCGATCGAACAGGTTTGTGTTTCAACGACAGCATTTCCGCCCGGCTGAATTTCCTGAGCAAAGTCGTCGGATCGCTTCCCGCAGGGGTGACGGTTCAGGACGAGGAGGGAAATTTCGTTCTCGTGAATGCCGCCGCCGCGGCGCAATTCAATATGCCGGCACGTGACATCGTTGAAGCGACGTCGGGCACCCGTTTCCTTTCCGGAGAATTGAACAATCGCAGGCATCTTGCCCGGCGGGTGCTGCAATCGGCCAAGACCAGGATATCCGAAGAGCTGATCCAGACGGATCATGCGACAAAGTCCTATCTCACCACGCACAAGCCTGTCCTGATTTCGAACAGAAAACTCCTGCTTTCGAGTTCTGTCGATATCAGCCGGCAAAAGGCGATCGAGCAGGAGCTTTTTCGTTGCGCATACTACGACGAACTGACGGGGTTGCCGACCAGGCGGGTGATTGAGCAACACGCCAACAGTCTTATCCGTGAGGGACGATCGCCGGTCAGATTTGCGGTCGCATTTCTCGATATCGATAATTTCAAGCACATCAACGACTATTACGGCCATGCGTCCGGTGACGGGCTTCTCGTCGAGGTCGCCAGGCGTCTGGGTCTTGGTCTTCGTGCCACCGATATGCTGTCCCGGATCAGCGGCGACGAGTTTCTGCTTCTGCTGAACCCCGTCGAGAGCGACGCAGAGGTCGCCGAATACATCGAATTCGTGTTGCAGCGGCTCAAGGCGCCGTTTTTCATCGACGGATCGGAATTGTTCGCATCGGCATCGATCGGGGTCAGCATCTATCCGGATCACGGCAGCAGTTACGACGTGCTGCGCCAGAACGCTGACACCGCGATGTATCGCATCAAGAACGAAACCAAAGGCGCGGCCGCCATTTTCGATTCGGGGATGCAGCACGAGGCTTTGACCCGAATGGAGATCGAACAGTCGCTGCGGCTCGCGATTCTCGACAAACGCTTCTGTTGCGCGTTCCAGCCCAAGGTCGATATCGAGACCCGGCAGGTCAAGGGCATCGAGGCGCTGGTCCGGCTGCGCGATGACGAAGGGATCATACAGGAACCTGGTACGTTTATCGATCTCGCGGTCGAACTCGGGCTGATCGACGATCTGACGCATCTGGTCCTGGCCGAGATCATGAGATCCATCGATCTCATCGATGACACTTTCGGCGCCGGCGCAGGCATCAGCATCAATGTCGCCGCCAAGCAGGCCGGCAATGTGGCATTCATGACTTCCTTCGCGCGGGCGCTCGAAAGGACCGGCTGTCCGGCGCGGTTCATCGTCGAGGTCACGGAAGATGCGTTCGTGGCAAAAACCCGTTTCCAGACAGAAATCCTGCCGATCCTGCGAAGGCTCGGCGTTGGAATCTCCATCGACGACTTCGGTATCGGATATTCGTCCCTGTCGGCTCTTGCGGATATCACGGCCGATGAAATCAAGATCGACCGGTCGTTCATTGTCGATATCCACAAGCGTCCGCGCAGCCAGGGCATCCTGAAGGCGATCGAGTCTCTCAGCGAGGCTTTGGGAATGACGGTGATCGCGGAAGGCGTCGAGACCTTCGAGGAACTCGCTTATCTGCAAGCCGCGACCCGGATCAGATACGCGCAGGGATTCTATTTTTCCGAACCCGTCTTCCTCGAAGGACTGAAGCCCGGCAGGCGGACGGCCAGCGAAGGTCGCAAGAGTCCGGCCAGCAGGGCTGTTCAGGAAAGTCGCCCGGCCTATTCTCGCGCCACCGGCTATGGTCGCTAACCGGCGGGCGAGAGCTGCACTGTTCCGCGTCACCCCGGTCGCCGTGCGCGTGGGCTCCGGCGGCGTGGGTCTTTTCTGCACTCACATAAAATTGTTTCCACGAACAGGAAGCTCATGGGGTGGCCAACAGCCAGCCGATGGATAATACTGGCTAGAGCCTTTCCGCTTCTGATGGAATCAGAAGCGGGGCTCATTGGTTTTGATTAGACGCGTTTTCTTCACGCGCACCGGTATCCGCTCCGCTATAGTCTTCCAGTTTTATTCCGTCGAGCCCTGCCAATTGCCCAGCAATATCGAAGACTATGGAATCATCGGCGACGGCGAGACCGTCGCGCTTGTTGACCGCACGGGGTCGCTCGACTGGCTTTGCTGGCCGAGTTTCGATTCGGATGCCTGCTTTGCAGCCCTGCTGGGCGATGAGCGCAATGGTCGTTGGCGGATCGCTCCCGCGGGCGAGGTCGAGCGTTCGACCCGCGGCTACCGCGGTGACAGCCTCATCCTGGAGACCCGGTTCGAAACCGCCGACGGCGCCGTGACCCTGATCGATTTCATGCCTCCGCGCGGAACGGCGTCCGACATCGTCAGGCTGGTTCGATGCGATCGCGGCCGCGTGAAAATGCGCATGGATCTGGTGATCCGGTTCGGCTTCGGGAAAAACGTTCCTTGGGTTCGCCGCACGGAGGACAGGGCGCTCCTCGCCGTTTGCGGGCCCGACATGCTGGTGTTGCGCACCTCTGTCGAGACGCACGGCGAGGACATGACGACGGTTGCCGACTTCGAGGTGAGCGCCGGCCAGACGGTTCCGTTCGTCATGACCTACGGCGCATCGCATGTCGCCATTCCCCCGCCGATCGATGCGGCGGAAGCGTTGAAGGAGACGGAGACGTTCTGGCGGGAGTGGTGCGGCAAGTTCGACTATGACGGGCCGTATCGTGATATCGCGATGCGCTCGCTGGTCGCCCTGAAGGCGATGATCTACGCGCCATCCGGCGGCATCGTTGCCGCGCCCACGACTTCGCTTCCGGAAAAACTTGGCGGCGCCCGCAATTGGGACTACCGATTCTGCTGGCTGCGCGACGCGACGTTCACCCTGCTCGCGTTGATGAACAGCGGCTATTATGACGAGGCCTCGGACTGGCACGACTGGCTGCTGCGGTCCGTCGCGGGCTCGCCCGCCGATATGCAGATCATGTACGGCATTGTCGGGCAGCGGCGGCTGACGGAATGGGAGGCCGACTGGCTGCCCGGCTACGAAGGCGCGCAACCGGTCAGGATCGGCAACGCGGCGCATGCGCAGTTGCAGCTCGACGTCTACGGCGAGTTGATGGACGTGTTTCATCAATCGAGGGAGGCGGACCTCAAGCTGGGCCAGACCACCTGGGCGCTCGAATGCGAACTGCTCGAACATCTTGCAAAGATATGGAATGAGCCGGACGCCGGCATTTGGGAGATCAGGGGTCCGGGCAGGCATTTCGTCTCTTCGAAGGTACTGGTCTGGGTGGCGTTCGATCGCGGCATCAAGAGCGCGGAGCATTTCGGCTTCGACGCGCCGGTCGAGCGCTGGCGCGATCTTCGCGATACCATCCATCGCGACGTCTGCGAGAACGGCTTCGACCGCGAGCAAAACACATTCGTCGAATCCTACGGCTCGAAGGTGCTGGACGCCAGCACGCTTCTGATTCCATCGGTGGGCTTCCTGCCGCCGTCCGATCCGCGTGTGACGGGACTGCTGGCGGCGGTCGAGAAACATCTGATGCCGGACGGTTTCGTGCTCCGGCACGATCCGCGCGCGGTGTCCGACGAGCAGCCGCCGATCGAGGGAGCCTTTCTGGCCTGCACGCTCTGGCTCGCGGATGCCTATGTGCTGCGCGGCGACATTGAGCGCGCCGAGGCGCTGCTGAAGCGGGTTACTGCCGTGGCGAACGATCTCGGTCTGCTGTCGGAGGAATACGATACGTCGGCCCGCCGCCTGACCGGCAACTTTCCGCAGGCGCTGACGCACATCGCGCTTGTCAACACCATTCACAATCTCAATGCCGCGCAAAAGCCTGCGATGCAGCGGGCGAAGACGTAGCAGCTCACCGGTTCGAGCAGCTCACCCGTTCGAGTCTGTTTCAACCGCGTTGAATCAGACTCGTCGCTTATCTTTATTGTTTGAACATGATCTTTTCCGAAAACCGGTTCACTTTTCGGGATCATGCTCTAGCGATAATCCGATCGATCGCCTTTGCGAAACCATCGTTTTGATTGGTGTCGGTGACATGGGAGGCTTGCGCCTTTACGTCGTCGGTCGCGTTGCCCATGGCGAACGACAGGCCGCTTTTGCCGAACATGGCCAGATCGTTCTGCATGTCTCCGATGGTGGCGACGGCGCGCGTCGAAATATCGAGGTGCTCAGCCATCATTTCCACGAATGTCCCCTTGTCTCGTCCGGCAGGCGTGATGTCGAGATAGTAGCTTTGCGAACGGAAAGCCGCCGCCCGGCCGGCGAGCGCCGTCCGCACTGCGATCTCGCAACGGGCGAGTTTCTCGGGGTCGGCGCTGACGCCAACGATCTTGCAGGCGTCGTTTGTGAATTCGTCAAGGCTGGAAACGATGACGGGGGTCATCTTGATGGTGCGCTGCTCATGCGGGATGTAGCGCCCGTCGTCACGCGTGACGAACCAGCGATCCGCCGTGAACAGCCAGATATCGACGTCGGGTGCTTTCAGCGCGTCGATGGCCATCCGTGCTGCGGAAGCGGAAATAACCTCCTTTTGAAGCACCTTGAGGGTGGGATCGACGATCAGGCTGCCGTTGAAGGCGCCGAACGGCAGCCTGAGACCGAGCGGCTCGACCAGCATCCGCATCCCGAAGGCGGGGCGGCTGCTGGTGATCGTGAAGCCGATATCCCTGTCTGCGAGGTCTTTCACCGCCTTGATCGCGGCTTCCGTCAAACGCTTGTCAGGCGTCACCAAGGTGCCGTCGACGTCGGAGATCACAAGGGAGATGGGATTCATGAAACTGTCTGGCTCCGCTCGAGCACGGTCAGGATGCGATCGGCGATGTCATCCACTGTCGCGTCGACATCGACGACGATAGGCCGTTCGTCTTCTGTCGGCTCTTCCAGCGTCTGGAACTGGCTTTGGAGCAGCCCCGACGGCATGAAATGCGCGTTTCTCGCCCTGAGGCGATCCGCGATCAGGTTCTTGTTGCCGCGCAGATAGACGATGCGGGTATCGCGATGACCCTGTACGAGAATGTCCCGGTAGGCGCGCTTGAGCGCGGAGCACGCCATGATGATGCTCGTGCCGTTTGCGCGCTTGCGCCCGATCTCGGCGGCAACGGCGCGCAGCCACGACCAGCGGTCGTCGTCGGTCAAAGCAATGCCGGCGCTCATTTTCTCGATGTTGCTTTTGGAGTGAAACTGGTCGGCATCTTCCACGACCCATCCCAACCGTCGCCCCAGCGCGTCCGCGATCGTGCTTTTGCCGGATCCGGAGACGCCCATGACGATCAGCGCGCGGAAGGCGGGGTTCGGGTCGCTCATGCCGTTCGACCGGCCGCCGCCGCATCGGTCAGCCACGTCGTGATGCCGTTGGACTGGGCGCGCGCGCCGGGCAGATCGGCGTCCGCCATGATCTTTGACAGGATGTCGCGCTTGGCTTCGCCGCTGACGAGAAACAGCATCTCGCGGGAGGACGCCAGCGCCGGAAGCGTCAAGGTGACCCTGGGAACGAAAGGTTCGACATGGGCGTGATCGACGCCGACGGCCCAGCGCTCGGTTTCGCTGAGCGCCTTGTCGCCGGGAAACAGTGAAGCGGTGTGACCGTCCGGTCCGAGTCCCATCAGCACGAGATCGAACAATGGCTTCGTCGCATCCAGGCGGAGCGCGCCGTAAAAGGTCTGGAGTTCGCGCTCGTAAAGCCGGGCCGCCGTATCCGGATCGGGCGCATCGGTCGGGACGGGATGGATATTCTCGGGCGGAGCGCAGCGGTCGAGGAAAATGGCCCTGGCCATCGCCATGTTGTTGCGTGGATCGCCCGCGCTTACGAAACGCTCGTCCCCGATGAACCAGTGAACGCGATCCCAGGCGATGCGCGAGCGATAGTCCGGACTCCCCAGCAGCGCGTAGAGCGCTTTCGGGCCGGAGCCGCCGGTCAGGCAAATCGCCGGCTGGATTCGACTCTCGGCAATTCGGGCGATCAGATGCTCCGCGGCTTCGGTCGCGACTGCCTGCGCATCCGCCAGGACCTGAAACCTGCGGCCGGCTTCAGTCGAAGTCATGTCAGCTTGCGCCAATGGCGGCCGTCCCGCGCCAGCAGTTCGTCGGCCTCGGCCGGGCCTTCGCTGCCTGCCCGGTAACTGACCAGCCCGTCGGCGCCGGCCTTCTTCCAGGCGTCGAGAAACGGCTGAACTGCCTGCCAGCCGGCTTCCACGCCATCGGCGCGCTGAAACAGGATGTTGTCGCCGATCATGCAATCGTAGATCAGCGTCTCATACCCCGTGCTCGGCTCCGCCTTGAAGTAGTCCTTGTAGCGGAATTTCATCTCGACGCCGTCGATCGAGATCGTGGGGCCGGGCACCTTGGTGTTGAATTGCAGCGTAATGCCTTCGGCGGGTTCGATGCCGATGACCAGGTAGTTCTGCGACAGCCGATCGACCGGCGTGGAGCGGAACATCGCGAACGGCGCCTGCTTGAACTTGATCGCCACCTCGGTGCGCTTCAGGCCGAGCGCCTTGCCGGTTCGCAGGTAGAAGGGAACGCCGGCCCAGCGCCAGTTGTCGATCGTCAGCTTCAGCGCCACATAGGTTTCCGTGGTGCTGTCAGGTTTCACATCCGGCGTCTTGCGATAATCGCCGACCGCGTCATTGCCGTCTTGCCCGGCGCAATATTGCCCGCGCACGGAGTTGCCGAGCGCCTCCGCGGGGGTCTGGGTCTGGATTGCCGCAAGCACTTCCGCCTTTTCCGAGCGCACCGCGCTGGCTTCGAATCGTCTCGGCGGCTCCATCGTCACGAGCGACAGCAACTGGAACAGGTGGTTCGGCACCATGTCCCGCAGCGCTCCGGTCACGTCGTAGAAACTGCCGCGATGCCCGACCGCGAGCTTTTCGTCGACGGTGATCTGAATATGGTCGATGTGGTTGCGATTCCAGATCGGCTCGAACATCCCGTTGGCGAAGCGAAGCACGAGAATGTTCTGGACCGTTTCCTTGCCGAGATAGTGATCGATCCGATAGATCTGATGCTCGTCGGCGATCTTGAGCAGCTTGTCGTTGAGGGCTTTGGCCGACGCAAGGTCGGTGCCGAACGGTTTTTCGACCACCAGCCTGCGCCAGGCGCCGTGCTGTTCGCGGAGCAAGCCGACCCGGCCGAGTTGTTCGGCGATCGGCGCGAATGCGGCAGGGGGGACCGCAAGATAGAACAGGCGATTGCCGCACGTTCCCTTTTCGGTCTCCAGCTTTTCAAACGCCTTGCTCAACGTGTCGAACGAGGCGGGATCGGACGGATCGGCTTCCAGACAGGTCAGGCAACGAAGCACCCTTTGGGCAATGTCTTCTTTGACGGGCCGCGTGGCGTGCTTGTTCAATCCCTCCATCAGGCTTTGCCGGAGGTCGTCTTCCGACATCTGCTTGCGGACGATGCCGACGATGCAGAACTGCTCCGGCAGCAGGTCGGATTCGGCGAGATTGTAGAGGGCGGGAATGACGAGGCGATGGGTGAGATCGCCGGTAACGCCGAAGATGACGAAGCAGCAGGGCTCGGGCCTGCGCGGCTTGTTGCTTGCGTCCGTCATCAGCTCGCGGTCCTCTGCTTCGCGGAGGAGTCCACTTCTCCCGGCTCCTTGTGACCGCCGAATCCCTCGCGCATCGCCGAGAGGATTTTTTCGGCGAACGTATGTTGCCGGCGCGAACGGAATCGCGCGAACAGCGCCGCCGTCAGGACGTCGGCCGGGACGGCTTCGTCAATTGCGGCGTTGACCGTCCAGCGACCCTCGCCGGAATCCGCGACGAATCCCGAATAGGCTTCCAGCGTCTCGCTGCGGGCCAGCGCAGCCGCCGTGAGATCGAGCAGCCAGGAGGGAATGACGCTGCCGCGCCGCCAGACCTCGGCAACGTCGGCGAGATCGAGCTTGAAACGATGATCCTCCGGCAGGGCATCGACGTTCGCGTTCTTGAGAATGTCGAAACCTTCGGCATAGGCCTGCATCAGGCCATATTCGATTCCGTTGTGCACCATCTTGACGAAATGGCCGGCGCCGACCGGACCGGCGTGGAGATATCCCTGTTCGACGCGCGGATCGCGGCCGTCACGGCTCGGCGTTCTCGGAATGTCGCCGCGGCCGGGCGCCATTGTCGCGAAAATAGGATCGAGCCGGTCGACCACCGCCTTGTCGCCGCCGATCATCATGCAGTAACCGCGCTCAAGGCCCCAGACTCCGCCGCTGGTGCCGACATCGACGTAATGGATGCCTTTCTCGCGCAGTGTCCTCGCCCGCCGGATGTCGTCCTGCCAGAAGGTGTTGCCGCCGTCGATGACGACGTCGTCGCGTTCAAGCAGTCCGGCGATCGTCTCGATGGTGGACTCCGTGATCGCGCCGGCAGGCAGCATGACCCAGACGGCGCGGGGCTTTTCGAGCTTCCTGATGAAGTCTTCGAGATCGCTCGCGCCCGTCGCTCCCTCTGCGGCGACCGTGGCGACGGCCTGATCGTTTTTGTCGTAGACGACGGCCTGATGGCCTCCCTTTTTCATCAGCCGGCGAACGATGTTGGCCCCCATTCGCCCCAAGCCGATCATGCCTATCTGCATTCGTCCAATCCTCCATTCGGGCGCCGGCAGACGGAATGGGTATCCCAAACGCTGTCTGAGGCTAAATGATGCTTGCGTTTCAGGGTGTTGCGCAACACCGCCTTCGGAATGTGTTCAGGGGGATTGGACGGCGTTGAAGTCGGCGGTCGTCGAGGGAAGTGGTGAAGGGCATATGCACCAGAGGAATATTTGTTCCCGACGCGTCATCGCATTTGCGTGAGCGCGCCGGGCTTGCCGCCATCGCGAGAGCCTCGAGGGATGCCGATCAACTCAGAGCCTCGGTGATCGCGTCGCCGAGTCGCGACAGGCCGGATCGAAGATCGCCCTTCAGATGCACGTGCAGCGCTCGCCGTCCGCGCCCGGTGAGCACATCGAAATCGCCGCGCGCCTGCGCCGTTTTGATGATGCCGAAGCTTGTTTTCCGGCCGGGGATTTTCAGGTCTCTTGCGTCGTCGGCGGTGATCTGAAGGAAGACGCCGCTGTCGGGGCCGCCCTTGTAGGCCTGGCCGGTCGAATGCAGGAAGCGCGGGCCGAACTCGGCGCAGGTAGCGACTTTTTCCCGGTCGCGCACCGCGAGGCGCATCCGCTGCAGGTCGCCGATATGCTCGTGGTCACGCGCGATGTAAGCCAGCAGCGCGACGTAGTCGCCGGGCTCCGTGCGCGCGAAGTGCGCCTTGAGCCATGAGGGCAGATCGCCGTCTGCGCCTTTCTCGCGCAAGGCGCGTGCATTTTCAGCGTCGGTGTAGAGATCGAAACCGGCGGTGGAAACCGCGGGCTCCTCGTCCGGAAGCCTGCCGGTCTTTTCGAACGCGGCCGTCAACTCGCGGGTCCTGACCTTGGCGGCCTCGACGTCCGGCTGATTGAACGGATTGATGCCGAGGACCGCGCCGGCGACCGCGACCGCCATCTCGAACCGGAAGAACTCCTGGCCGATCTGATCGATCGACTTCATCACGATCCGGACCACCGGATGTCCGGCGTTCTCCAGCGCGCGCAGTTTTTCGTCATGGGCGACGTCGTCATCGCCGATGGTGCGGATGTCGATGAAGAAACGGTCGTTGCCGTAGAGGCTTGCATCGCCGAGCGGCTCGCCTTCGATCGGGATCAGGCCCTTGCCTTCCTTGCCGGTCGATTCGGCGATCAACTGCTCCGCCCATGCGCCGAAATCGGCGATTTTCCGTGACGACAGGATCGTGATCTTGTCGCGGCCTTCGCGCCCGGCGAGACCCATGGCCAGACCGAACTGGACGCCGGGATTGTCCTGCGGAGGCACGTCGGCGCCGCAGGACCGCGCCATGACGAGGGTGCTCCCGAGTAATCCCGTCACGTCGATTCCAGCCGTCGCGGCCGGGACCAGGCCGAACGGGGATAGCACCGAATAACGGCCGCCGATTGCGGGGTCGCCGTGAAACGTGCGGGCATAACCGAGCTTTGCCGCTTCCTTGTCGAGCGACGAGCCGGGGTCGGTGACCGCGATGAAGCGATGGCCTGCCTTGTCCGCGCCGACAGCCTTCGCCACACGCGCGTGAAAATAGTCCTTCAGCACATTCGGCTCGGTGGTGCCGCCGGACTTGCTGGATACGATAAAGACGGTCCTTGCGATATCGATGGCAGCCTCAAGCGCACGGATCTGGGCGGGGTCTGTGGAGTCCAGCACATGAAGTTTCGGGAAACCGGCGGCCTTCGCAAACGTCGTCGCCAGCACCTCCGGGCCCAGGCTCGATCCGCCCATGCCGAGAACGACCGCGTCGGTGAAGTGCTGCTTCTTCACCCGCTGCGCATAGTCCTCGTAGTCGGCCGCGCGGTCGAATTCCGCGGCGGGGCTCCTGAGCCAGCCCAGCCATTTGTTTTCGTCCGCGCCGGTCCAGACGGTCTTATCCCGCTGCCACAATTTGCGGACGGTACCGGCGGCCCGCCAGTCCTCCGTCTGCTCCGCGACGGATTTCGCCATGGCCGGGCCAAGGGACAGCGTCTGCTGGCCGAGGGTGGTGCCGAGAATTTTCGCCCGTTTGCGGGCGACGGCGCCGAGCAGCTTGTCGGCCGCATCGTCGAACAATTGCACGCCTTCCTTGACGAGATTCCGGGTGACCGCATCAAGCGAAATTCCCGCATTCGCGAGCGCGGCGAGCGTTTGCCGCGCCTCATCGAGATTGTCCTCGAGGCTGTCGCGCGGCCTGCCGTGATCGCGAAAGGCATCAAGAGTTGCCGGGGGGACGGTGTTGACCGTGTCCCTGCCGATCAGTTCCTCCACGTAGAGAACGTCGCTATAATCCTTGTTCTTGGTCCCGGTCGAGGCCCACAGCAACCGCTGCGGCCGCGCGCCCTTGGCTTCCAGCGCCTGCCAGGCCTCGCCCGCAAACAGTCGCTTGTAGTCCTGATAGGCGAGCTTGGCGTTGGCGATGGCGATCTTGCCCTTGAGCGATGCGAGGCGCTGCTTTTCCGCCGGATCGTTGGCCTGAGCGATCTTCTCGTCGAGTTGCTTGTCGACGGCGCTATCGATGCGGCTGACGAAGAAACTGGCGACGCTCGCGACGTGCGAGGGATCGCCGCCCTTGCGAATATACTCCTGAAGTCCCGCCAGATACGCCTCTGCGACCTCGATATAGACTTTCTGCGAGAACAGCAGCGTGATGTTGATGCTGATGCCTGCGGCGATCAGATGGCGGATGGCGGGCAGTCCCTCCGGCGTCGCGGGCACCTTGATCATCAGGTTCTTGCGGTTGACGGATTTCCACAGCCTCTCGGCCTCGATAATCGTCGCGTTTGTATCATTGGCCAGATAGGGCGAGACCTCCAGGCTGACGAAACCATCCCTGCCATCGAGTTCGTCATAGACGGGCCGCAGCACGTCGGCGGCGTGCTGGATGTCCTCGACTGCGAGCTGCTCGTAAAGGCCGGCCACGGACCTGTCGCCTTTTTCAAGAATGGCGGCGATGGCGCCGTCATATTCGTCAGAATTCCCGATGGCTTTCTCGAAAATCGACGGATTGGAGGTGACCCCGCGGACGCCGTCGGTCTCGACGAGATGTTTCAGGTCGCCCCTGGCGATGAAGCCGCGCGCGAGAAAATCGAGCCAGACGGCCTGGCCGTGACTTTGCAGTTCTTTGACAGGATTCATGATGTTCTTCTGTGTTCTGACGCCGCGCCGTCTGAAGGAATTTTCTGGCCCGCCAGCGAGGTTTGTCAAGTTGGCCGGCAAAAAATGGCCTCATCAAGGGCGAGCTTGCCACTCTCATAACGTTTTTGGCGGAATATTGATCCCGTCCGGAGGCTGCCGGGACCGGCTCGACGAGTCATGGCAAGTCCGTACGCATCGAATACGCAGCACGGTTCGCTTCGGCGTCGCCGCATAGGCTTGATCAGGAGTTCTTGAGGCGGGCGCAATTTGGCGACAGGATCAAGCCGATGGCGGCGCGGGTCTTGTCGTCCGATCCCGCCCTCGGATAAAGAACTCGTGAGAACAGCCGGCTGACAGGTTCACGCTCGGCCGTTAAAGGTTCGTCCATGCCCCGATATTTCTTCAACACCCGCATCGGAAGCGACCTGATCCTCGATCCCGAGGGCGAGGAGCTGCGCGATCCCGACCACGCCTGGCGCGCCGCGCGAACGACGATCCGGGAAATTCTCAAGGCGGACGGTGAACAGCGCGCCATTCTCAATGCCGTGCTGGAGGTTACCGACGCTGCCGGTGAAATCGTCCTCGAATTTCCGTTTACCGAAGCCATCCTGGATTCGGTTGATCGATCTTCGACGCGGCACTGAATTCGGAATGGTCGGTCGCGCCGGCGCCTGAACGGAAGGTTCTTATGTCTGGTGTCTTTGATTTTTCCGCCAACACGCTGGCCGGCGAGCCTTGCGCATTGAGGCAGTTCGAAGGCCAGGTCCTTCTGATCGTGAATACCGCGAGCGCCTGCGGCTTCACGCCGCAATACAAGGACCTCGAGGAACTCTATCGGGCCATGAAGCCGCGTGGATTTTCGGTGCTCGGCTTCCCCTGCAATCAGTTCGGCAAGCAGGAGCCGGGATCGTCCACTGATATCCGGCAGTTCTGCTCCACCAAGTATGACGTGACCTTTCCGATGTTCGAGAAGATCGAGGTCAACGGCGATCAGGCGCACCCGCCTTACAAGTATCTGAAGCGTGAGAAGTCCGGGTTGCTCGGCGCGTCGATCAAGTGGAATTTCACGAAATTTCTGGTAGATCGGCAGGGCAACGTCGTCGCCCGCCACGCACCGACGACAAAGCCGAAAACCCTGACCAAGGAAATCGAGGCTCTGCTGTGACCGACCAGACCGCGACCAATCAGTTGCCCGATCGTTTGTCGACCGACCCGCGCAGCCCCCATTACGACGCAGAGATTCTTTCGCGCGATATCGGCATCCGCTTCAAGGGCGTCGAGAAGAACAATGTCGAGGAGTATTGCGTCAGCGAAGGCTGGATACGTGTCGCCGCCGGCAATGCCAGGGACCGCCATGGAAATCCGCTGACCATCAAGCTCACCGGTACGGTCGAGCCTTATTTCCGGACCGGGAGTTGAGCCTTGGGCACTTCCGGTGCTGGTGTTTAAGAAGTTCGTGCAACATAGCGACCTCTCGCTTCACGTGGATACAGGGTGCGAACGGTCGTCGCTTTCCTCCGGCCATTTTCGAAAGCCGAAATCATGCCCTTCACGATCCCGTCGTGGCTTCTGCCGATCCTGATGCT
This sequence comes from Nitrobacter sp., assembly GCF_047149785.1. GTDB lineage: Bacteria > Pseudomonadota > Alphaproteobacteria > Rhizobiales > Xanthobacteraceae > Nitrobacter. The sequence goes on from NZ_BAAGBE010000001.1 coordinate 312,544, forward strand.
GTTCTGTTCGAACGTTTTCATGACATTCGCCTGGTACGGGCATCTGAAATTCAAGGAGAGCCCGCTTCCTCTGGTCATTATGATCAGTTGGAGCATAGCTTTGTTCGAATACTGGTTTGCGGTGCCGGCCAATCGCTGGGGCAGCGCGGTCTATTCGGCGGCTCAACTGAAGACCATTCAGGAAGTGATTACCCTCATTGTGTTCGCCGGCTTCTCGGTGATGTATCTGAAGCAGCCGCTGGGATGGAATCATGCTCTCGGCTTTGCGTTCGTAGCGCTCGGCGCATTCTTCATTTTCCACAAGTGGTCGTGAGGCGTGAGCGAGCAGGTCAAGAGCGTTTTCGAGCGAAGTGGAATCCGGTTCGCGTGAAGAAACGCGTCAAATCAAGAAGCTAGAGTTTCACCGTTTCCATGAAACGGTGAAAGACTCTAGATCAACTGAACCCGCTGCAGTTCGGTAACCTCCGCTTTCTCGACCGCCGCACCATCGGCAAAGCCGCGCACCCGCTGCTCGCAGCGCCACGAATCGCCTTCGCGCGAGATCGAAAACAGGTTGTAGGCGGCGGCCGGATAGTTCCGGTGCGGCGTCGCCGACGCCGATGGCACGCCGATGGCCGGCACGCGGCCGAGCGGTCCCTCGAACCACATGGTGGAACGAACGTGATCGTGCCCGTGCAGGATCAGATCGACGCGATGCCGCTTGATGAGCGCCAGCAACGCGTCCGCATCGGTCAGCCGCTTGTACGAGGCTTTTGAAGACAGCGGATGATGGATCAGCAGCACGCGAAAGCTCGGCTCATCCGCGATCTGTGAAAAACCCTGCTCCAGCATATCGAGCTGGCTGCGTCTCAGCGAACCGGTGGCCATGAACGGCCGTGTCGGCACCGCGGACGACACGCCGATCAGCGTCAGCGGTCCTCTACGGCGCAGGAACGGAAACGAAAGCGGCGCTCCGGTGCCGGCGCTGTCGCCGCGCATATATTCGGCCCATTGGGAGGTCTGTTTTGTCGTCACGCGAACATAGGCATCGTGATTGCCGGGAACGAGGGTGACGTCGGCGGGCGCGCCGACGCTTTCGAGCCAGGCGCGTGCCTGCGTGAATTCGTCCGGAAGCGCGAGATTGACGAGATCGCCGGTGATCGCGATGTGGCCGGGCGATTGCGCCCTGAGATCGGCGACCAGCGTATCAAGCACGTCGCGCCGGTGAATCTTGTGGCGATCGCGTCGCCAGTTCAGATAGCCGAGGGCGCGCTTGCCCGCGAGCTGATGCAGCCGCGGCGCCGGCAGCGGCGCCAGATGCGGATCGGAGAGGTGTGCGAGCGTGAACGCGGTCATTATGGTGACACTATTATCGAACGGACAAACATCGTGGATTTTCTTATCGCATGATCTCTCCGGAAAACCGGTGCTCACTTTTCCGGATCATGCGCTAGGCGCTGCCGATCAGGATTCCGGCGAGAAACACCAGCGCGCCGCCGACCGCGATCTGGAACGTCGCCTGCAGCCACGGCGTATCCATGAAGCGGTGGCGCACCCAGGAGATGACGCCGAGTTCGACGATCACGACGGCGACCGCCAGCACCGTGGCCACGTAGAAATCCGGGATCAGGTAGGGCAGGGTGTGGCCGAGGCCGCCGACCGCCGTCATCAGCCCGCATACGCCGCCGCGGATCCATGGCGAGCCGCGGCCGCTCAGCGTGCCGTCGTCGGATAGCGCTTCGGCGAATCCCATGGAAATGCCGGCGCCGACGGAAGCCGCAAGACCGACTAGAAAAGTCTCGAACGGTTTGTGGGTTGCGAAGGCGGCCGCGAACAGCGGCGCCAGCGTCGAGACCGAGCCGTCCATGAGCCCGACAAGGCCCGGCTGCACATATTGCAAAACGAACGCGCGGCGCTCGCTGTCGGACTCGCCGGCTTTGACCTTCTCCGTCAGATGTTTCGCGGTGAGCTGCCCGGCCAGCGAATCGTGCCTGTCTTCCTCCTCGGCGAGGCCGATCAGCAATTCGCGGATCGATGCATCGCGCGTCGTTTCCGCAGCCTTGCGATAGAACCGCGCCGCCTCCTTCTCCATGCCCAGGACGTATTTGCTCGAGGCCGAGCGGCCGCGTCAGCCACAGCGGCTTTCGCTTGATGAAGCCCTTGACGTCGTGACGGCGGATCAGCGGCAGGCGGTCGCCGAATTTTTCGCGGTAGAGATCGAACAGCCTGCCGCGATGGCGAACTTCTTCCTCCGCCATGCCGGAGAGGACAGCGGCGGAAGCGGGGAACGGCTCGACCAGCCCTTCGGCGAATCCGTGGTAGATGCGGCTGTCTTCCTCTTCGTTGGAGATGGCGAGCGCCAGGATCTCCCGTTCCGTCAAATCCGCAAATCGCTTCACTGCTGCCTCGTGCCCCGGAATATTCTCAGGTTTTGGCAAGAGCGCCGCTATGATGCAAGGATCATGGGGATACGAACTGCGGCGAATCGCTGCGGCGGAGGTGCGCGCGTCATGACTGTCGGGGGATTGCGTCGCGGTTTCGAGCCCGTGCTGCGCCGGCTGCTTCACCTTTACTGGCGGTTTGCCCGCGGCATGACGCTCGGCGTGCGGGGTGTGGTGCTCGACGGCGACGACAGGGTGTTTCTGGTCCGGCACAGCTATGTGGCCGGCTGGCATCTGCCCGGCGGCGGCGTCGAGGTCGGCGAGGCGCTCGGCACGGCGCTGCGGCGCGAACTGATGGAGGAAGGCCGGATCGGGATATCCGGCGAACCCGCGTTGCACGGCATTTTTCTCAACAGCCATGTTTCGCCGCGCGATCATGTCGCGGTCTACGTCGTCAGGGACTTCCGGCAGGATTGCAAACCCGAGCCCAACCGCGAGATCGTCGATTGCGGCTTTTTCGCCGCGGATGCCCTGCCGGCGGAAACCACGGCCGGCACGCGGCTGCGGATCGCGGAAGTCCTCGACCATGCGCCGCCGACGGCTACCTGGCGGCGCTGATTCCGGTCGGTCGCATAACGGCGGCAGGCGATGGACCGCGCCCGTGGCAGGTGCTATCCGCCTCTCTCATGTCCGATCTGTCCCTCACCATCCTGACCGAGACCGCCAACGACGCGCAGGCCGTCGAGCGCCTGCACGAACGAACCTTCGGCCCCGGCCGCTTCGTCCTCAGCGCGTACCGGCTGCGCGAGCATGTCGATCACCTGCTTGAGTTGTCCTTCACCGCCCGCATCGGCACGCTGCTGGTGGGTTCGGTCAGGCTGTTGCCGGTCTGCATCGGCGACACGCCGGCGCTGCTGCTCGGGCCGCTGACGGTCGAGCCGCCGTTTCGCGGCCGCGGGATCGGCCGCGCACTGCTCGTTCGCGCGCTCGGCGACGCAAAAGCCGGGGGACATCGTCTTGTGGTTCTGGTCGGCGACGAACCCTATTACGGCCGCGTCGGCTTCAAGGTGATTCCGAAGGGACAGGTCGATATGCCGGGCCCGGTCGATCGGGCGCGGCTGTTGGTGTGCGAACTCGTCCCCGGCGCGTTCGAGGGCGTGTCGGGCATGATCCGTCCGGACTGGAGGTTCGCACGAGACGCCGCGCGATAGAGGCCGCATTTTTCGCGATGAGCGGGTAACCACCTCTGCCCATTGGGGAGAGATCGGATCGCTCGGCAGCCGCAATCGCGCGCCGGAGCGATCCCGGATGAGGGGGCCGATCGATATATCACGGCCGTAAAAAACATAGAGGCCCGCTTCTGATTCCATCAGAAGCGGAAAGGCTCCAAGAGCGTGCTCCGCTCGTCTCGATCCCATGGGAGAGGGAGCGATCCTCGTTGCGCGGTGAGGCTTTTCGCTGAATGGTCCACCTCAAAATTTCTGCGTGATGCCTGCATAGAATCCGCGACGCTGGCCGTATTGCGGGGCGAATACGCCGATGCCGGATCCGTTCCGGATCTGGTAGACGGTGTCGAACAGGTTGACGACATCGAACCGCAGCGTTGTCGGCTTGGTCGCGCTGACGATGTTGAAGTCGTGCGACAGGCCGAGATTGACCTGGGTATAGGCCGGAACGGTGCTTCCGTTCGGAATGCCGTTCACCTCGTCGTCCGCGCGCAGCCCGCTGCCGTAGATGAAGTCCGCGCTGAAGCGCGTGCCGCGCCATAGATAGGAGGCGCCGGCAGAGGCGGTCCAGATCTGGGAATGGTCGGTGTAGATGTAATGGCCGGCGATGTAGGCCAGATCGTCGGGACTGAACAGATACTGGTTCGAAACCACGTTGGTTGCGATCTGCTTGCCCCAGGCAACGTTACCGTAGGCGCGGAAATTGCCGTTGGTGTAGGTGGTCTTGAATTCGACGCCGGCATTTTCGCCGCGTGCATAGTTGAACGCCGTCAGCACATAGGCGGCGCCGAACTGGCCGTCGTCCAGCAGGTCCGTGGCTTTCTTGTAGTAGGCGTCAAGGCCGACTTCGAGACCGGGAACCGCATAGATCTTCTGCACGACGCCGACATCGAAGACGTGCGAACGTTCCGGCAGCACCGGATCGTTGGCGGAGACGGCAGGCTGCTGCGTGGTATTCTGCACCAGCGCGAGGTTGGTCGGCGCCGCAAGCACCTGCGGCGGCGGCGTGAAGTTGCGCGCATAACCGGCATGGAAGGTGGTGCCCTCGAAAGGTTTCCAGGTCAGGCTGATCCGCGGGCTGAGCTGGTTGGCGCTGATATATTGCTCCATATCGTCGAAGCGCAGGCCGCTGGTCAGCGTAAGGGTATTGGCGATCTTCCACTCGTCGGACACATAGGCACTGAACAGCCAGCCGGTCCTGGCGCTGGAATCGTCGATGCCGAACGGTGCGTCGAAGGGATTGCCGTCGCCGTCGAGCGGCAGCACGACCGAACCGTTGTTGACCAGCGATCGCTCTCCGGTGACGCCGAATCCGGCGCGCAGGGTGTGTGCATCGGTGAGCCGATAGGCGGTATCGGCCTGAATGCCGTTCGAGATGCTGCGTCGATAGACGTCGGACGCGACTCCGTTGAAGACGAGATCTCCGATCGTGTCCGGCATGAAGTGCAGCGTGCTTATGCGGTTGAAATAGGAGAGCTGCAGATCGAAGCCGTTGACGGATTTCTGGTACGCCAGCACGTTGAACTGGTTGAATTCGGTCTGCCGCTCGTTGAGTTGCGACGAGTCGAAGTTCGAGACTCCGTAGGCGGTGAAGGCCGGCGTCTGGCCCGGATTATTGGGGATCTGATAGGAGTTGTTGGAGACGCCGCTGATAAAGGTCAGGCGGCTGGTCGGATCGAGCACGGTCGAGAGATACAGGAAGCCTTTTTCCTGGTCGGTATGATCGTGAATCGCGCTCCTGGCCGCCGTCGGATTTTCCAGTCCAAGGTCGCTGCCGAAGTATCTGCCGGAGATGAAATACTGGGTCTGGCCGACTGTGCCGCCATACTGGATGCTCGGCGTGACAGTGCCGTGGCTACCGCCGTAAACACTGGCGCTGCCGCCGTTGTTGAAGGCGTCGGTTTTGGTCTGGATATCGACCACGCCGGCGGTGCGCAATCCGTATTGCGCCGGCAGCGCGCCCGTAATCAGCGACATGTTGCCGATCAGCGCGGTGTCGATGATCTGGCCGAAGCCGCCGACTCCGTCGGGGAGCGCGATGCCGTTGATGCGGTATTGCAGATTGGCATGCTCGTTGCGGATGTGGAGGTCGCCGCTGGCGGCGGAGTCCTGCGTCACGCCCGGCGCCTGCAGCAGCACCTTGTCCACGGTGGCGTTCGTGCCCTGCGGCATCGACTCGATCACCTGGTGGTTGAGCGTGTACGGCACGGCCCCCCCCGGCGCGGCGATGCGGGCCCGGGCATCGTCAAAAGTCGTGTTCTTCGCGGCCAGCACCTCGGCTTCGGTCGGCGGCGGGGTTTGCTGCTCCTGACGATGCCGATGGGTCGCGACGGATGTCGCGCGGCGGCCGGCCGTATGCGCAGGCCTGGCCCGGTGATGTCGCGCGTGGTGCGCGATCGGACTGGGCGCGTTGACCACGATATCGGGCAGCACGGTCTGAGCCGAGGCCTGATCCGGGATTGCCATGGCAAGGGCCGGAAGCGACGCTGCGCCGAGGCGCGCAATCGCCAGAAAACGATTGGAAGAAACTGACATTTGCTTGGTCCTGACGTGGCCGATATCGACCCGCAGCGGGCCGGCGGCCGTCGAAAATCGAGGGACGAGTGGCGAAACTCATCGGCAACGGCTACGCCAGCCGCGCGGGCGTCGCCGAGTGATCCACGTCAGGAGGCGGGTGGGGCGCGCGGTTGGGAAGCAATGCGCGGCGATTTGAGGTGATTGAATTCGGCGTAAGTCGTCTGATAGAGGAAGTGATACGCCTCGGGCAGCAGCAGGACCGGAGGTTCGGTGAACAGGACCGTTCCCGCGAGCGCCATGACGGCGCAAACCGCGCAGTGGTCGCTGCCCTGATCGTGATTTGACGCCGGTCCGTCAGGATTTGTGACCGACGCCTTGGCGGCATCCCTGACCGCGGAGTCTTTGGTCGCGAGAGTCTTGGCTGCGTCGGTCCTGCCGGCGTTGGTGGCCTGCATCGCGACGGCGGGGGCCGCGAGCGCCGCGCCGCCGTGATGATGTCCGAACGACAGCACAAACTGGATCGCAAGCGCGAGCAGGGCGAGCCGCGATCCATGTTTGATGTTCGACCGGAACCAGTTCATCGCAACGTGCCCCGCATCGCGCGCCGACCCCGGCATCGATGTTATAATATAACATCGATGTTTGCGGCCGATGTCAATGGCGACCTGCGGCGGCCGCCGGATGATCTCCGCAAATCGAGGGACTGTGGGTTTTTTGCAACGAAGCCTTCAGCGGCCCTCGCGCAGCCACGTCGCGGCGAGAGCGCCGAGCAGCAGCAACAGGCCGATCAGCCCTGCGAACACCGGCAGTACGCCGACGCCGCGCACCACGCTGGCGTCGCGCATCCGCACGCCCATCCAGCCGTCGCCGCGAAACACGCTCGAGGCGTGGACCGGAACGATGCGCGGAACGTCGACGCCCGAGCCGTCCGCGATCCGCCGGGCGTCGCCGCCGCTGGCCTGCGCGAGCGGCTTGAGTTCGTCGACGGTCGAGGTGACCTCGGAAAATTCCTTCGGATTGACCGGGCCGACATTGACCAGCGCTTTGAGCGTGCCGTCGGTCGCCTGCCACAGTCCGAGTTCGTCCGCCACCACCGACGCCTTCCACAGGCCGGGTTCGGCGGCGCCGAGCGTCAATTCGCGGATCTTGCCGGACGGCGATGTTACGGTAACCGGCGAGACGCTGTCGGCCATGGTCTGACGCTCCACCACGAGGTCCTTGCCGTGGACTTCGAGCCGCAACGCCTCTTCGTCGAGTTCGGGCTGCTTCATCAGCCAGTGCGACGTCCGCCGCAGCAGGTCGAGATACGGGCCGCCGCCCTCGTAGCCGCGCGCCCACAGCCAGATGTGGTCCGACAGAAGCAGCGCGACGCGGCCTTCGCCATAATGCGACAGCAACAGCAGCGGCTTGCCGTCGGCACCGGTCATGACCGGCGGCACCGACACGTTGCGGGTGTCGACCTCGCGGAAAAACCGGCTCCAGTGCGGCGGGTCGCTCGCGGACCCTTCGAGGTCGCGGGTGACCGGATGGCGCTTGCCGGCATCGCTCAGGCGCGCGTGGAACGGCTTGTCGGTGACGCCGGCGGGCTCGGCGGGCAGCACGGCGTCCAGCGGCGTCCGCCAGAGGCTGGTGGCCGAGGCGTAATCGGGACCGGCCGACACCAGCAACGCGCCGCCCGCGCGCACGTAACGCGCGATGTTGTCGAAATAGGCGATCGGCAGCACGCCCTGACGCGCGTAGCGGTCGAAGATGATGAGCTGGAATTCGTTGATCTTCTGCTGGAACAGTTCGCGCGTCGGAAAGGCGATCAGCGACAATTCGTTGATCGGCGTACCGTCCTGCTTTTCGGGCGGCCGCAGGATCGTGAAGTGCACCAGATCGACGCTGGGGTCGGATTTAAGCAGGTTGCGCCAGGTGCGTTCGCCCGAATGTGGTTCGCCGGATACCAGCAGAACGCGCAGCTTGTCGCGGACGCCGTCGATCGGCACCACGGCGCGATTATTCACCGGCGTCAGTTCGTTCGTCAGCGGCGAGGCCTCGATCGCGACGATGTTCTGGCCGGCATGCTTGATTTCGACGCCGACATCGACGGTTTCCCCGCTCGCAACCGTGCGCTCGCTGATGACCTCGCCGTCGCGGCGCACCACCACCTTTGCGTGCTCGCCGCTGACGCCCTGATCGTCGAGCCGATAGGTGATGGTCTGGGTCTGGCCGACAATGCCGAAACGGGGCGCTGCGACGATCGCGACGCGGCGGTCGCGCTCGTCCTTGTGGCCGGTGATCAGGGCATGCACCGGAGCCTTGAATCCGAGGGCGGCGACGTTGTCCGGAATATCGTGAACGCGCCCGTCGGTGATCAGGAACGCGCCGGCGACGCGGTCGGTCGGCACGTCGGACAGGGTAGAGGAAAGCGCCGAGAACAGCTTGGTGCCGTCGGTTTCGCCGTCCGCCTGGCCGGCATCGACGACACGGACCTCGAGTCCCTTGATCCGCTTGAGGCGGTCGACCAATTTCTCGCGTACTTTCGCGGTCTGGTCGGTGCGGTCGCCGAAATTCTGGCTCGGGCTCTTGTCGACGATAACGGCGGCCACCGACGACAGCGGTTCGCGCTCCTCGCGGGTGAAGGACGGATTGGCGAGCGCGAGCAGGATCAGCGCCAGCGCCGCCACGCGCATCGCGGTGCCCCGCGCGCGGCCGATCACGAGCATCACCGCGATCACGACGATCGCCGCGAGCGCGATCCACAGCACGACCAGGGGAACCAGCGGGGCGAAGGCGATGCCGTAGGTCATGCGCTATTCTTCCGTCGCGACAACCTGCACACCGCAGTTCCTGTCATTGCGAGGAGCGTAAGCGACGAAGCAATCCAGCCTGCACGCATGGCGCTGGATTGCTTCGCTTCGCTCGCAATGACGAATGAACGGTTCATGTTGGCCTCTACTGCCCCAGCCGTTCGATCAGCGCCGGCGCATGGACCTGGTCGGCCTTGTAGTTGCCGGTCAGCGTGTACATCACGATGTTGACCCCGGCGCGGAAGGCGAATTCGCGCTGACGCGGTTCGCCCGGCGAGAGCGGCAGCATCGGCTGGCCGTCGGGCCGCATCGCCCATGCGCCTGCGAGATCGTTCGAGGTGATGATGATCGGCGAGACGCCGTCGCCGCCACGCGCCGGCCGCGACGCCGCGTCGTCGTCCTCGTCGCGCGGCAACGCCTCGACCCAGGTCTGGCCGGTGGTGAAGCGGCCGGGAAAATCGTGCAGCAGATAGAACGTCTTGGTCAGCACGTGCTCGTGCGGCACCGGCTCGAGTTCGGGGACGTCGAGCGACGAAAGGATGGTGCGCAGTTCCTGCATCCCTGGCGTTCGCGATTCGCCGCCGCCCTCGCCCGGCAATGCGTCGATCGCATCGCGGGTATCGAACAGAACCGTGCCGCCGTGCTTCATGTAGGCGTCGATCTTGTCGAGGGCGCTTTGCGACGGCTTGGGCGCGCCCGGCACCACGGGCCAGTAGATCAGCGGAAAAAACGCCAGTTCGTCGCGCGCCGGATCGACGCCGACCGGATCGCCGGCTTCCAGCGCCGTGCGTTGCGCCAGAAACAATGTGAGCCCGCTCAAGCCGGCCTTGACGATGGTGTCGACGTCGGCATTGCCGGTCACGACATAGGCGAGATGGGTCTGCGAGGTGGCCTTCATCGCGAACTCGTCCTTCGCGCTTTCGGCGTGCGAGGTCGCGGGCATCACCGCGATCGTCGGCAGCGTCAGGGCGAGCAACAGCGCGGCATGGGCGGCGCGGCGACGCAGCAATGCGGCGAGGCCTCCGCCAAGCAGCGCCACGATAACGGCGTCGATCAAAAACAATGCAAGCGCCGACGACAACAGGATGCCCCTGAGATCGTGCGGTTCGGCATTGGTGAAACTCGCCCGGCGCGCCGTCAGTGTCGAGGTGTCGAGCGGCACGATCCGGTCGGTTGCCGCCAGCGTGTTGACCGCAACGGGGCCGTCGGCGGGCCCGTAGAATCCGGGCGGATGCTCGGCGGTGCCGCGGCCGCTGTAGTTGACCGGCAGGGGTCTGGCGGTCGCGGGCGGCGGTGTGAAGGCGCCGAAGCCGTCGAGCGTCCGCAGCGGCGCGACGGTTTCCGCCTTGGTGTGGGCGTCGCCGGCCTTGCCGGTGTTCGCCGTGTAGCCGGAGGCATCGACGATCCGTCGCAGCATCTCGACGAAGGTGCCGGACATCGGCAGATCGGACCAGCGCATGTCGGCGCTGACGTGGAACAGAACCAGCAGGCCCTTGCCGCGGCGTTCGCCGGTCACGAGCGGCGTTCCGTCGACGAGCGACGCCCAGCTTTTCGCCGCGAGCGCCGCATCCGGTTCGGCCAGCACCTGCCGGGTGACGGTGACGTCCTTCGGCACCGGCAGGCCCGCGAACGGTCCGTCCGCGGCGAATGCCGCAAGATGCTGCGGCTTTTCCCACGTCATGCTGCCGCCGAGACTGCGGTCGCCGTGCCGCAATTTCACCGGCACAAGGTCATCGTCGGCCTGCGCCAGGCGCGGCCCCGCGAACCGCACCAGCACGCCGCCACGGTCGAGCCAGGCGCCGATGCGCTGGCGCAGGTCCGGCGAGAGCGCGCCGACGTCGGCCATGACGATCATCGGCAGCTTCTGATCCAGGAACCGGCTGACCACCTCCTGCGGCGCGCCCTTGTCGCCGAGCCGGACGTCGGCGAACGGCGCCAGCGCGCGCGTCAGATAAAACGTCGAGGCGAGCAGCGGCTGCGCCGTATCCGCGCTCGATCCGCTGACCACGCCGATGGCGCGGCGACGCCAGCGCTTGTCGAGCAACTGCACCGCGCCCGCGGAGCGTTCGCCTGCGATCTCCAGCCGCGCGATATCGTTGCGCAACTCCAGCGGCAGGTCGAACGCGGCCTCGGTTTCGCGGCCCTGTGGCGGAAACGCAAACCTTGCCTCGCCGATCGGCGACCCTTTTTGGTCGAGCGCGCGGACGACGCCGGCCGGCGCGCCGCTCGCTGTGGCGCGCAAGACCTTCACGGTCATGTCGGCCGCCGCATTTTCCGCCGCGACCAGCGCATGCGCCGGCGGCGCGCCGCCCTCGACAATGGTCAGGGAACGCTCGCCGATCGCCTTGCGAAGGCCGTCGACGAAGTCCGCCCCGCGTCCGCTGTCGATGCCGTCTGACAGCCAAACGATATCGCTGTCGCCGGTCGCTTTCAGGAAGCGCTCGAGCGCCGGCAGCGTTTCGACGCGTTCGACGGCGTAGGGTTTCGGCGCGAGCTGGCGCAGCGCCACCCGTGCGGTTCCGGCCGGCATCAGCGTGATGTCGCGCGACGGTTCTGATAAGGGCACGATGGCGACGCCGCGCCGGTCGCCGTCGGCCTCCGCGATCAGTTCGTCCGCGGCCCTGATCCGCGTTTCCCAGCTCGATGCCGCGCTCCAGCCGTCGTCGAGCAGGATCGTCAATGGCGCGGTGCTGCGAGCGGCGCCGGCCTTTGGATTCCAGACCGGGCCGGCGGCCGCGAAGATCACCAGCGCCGCTGCCGCAAGCCGCAACGCTGTCAGCCACCACGGCGTGCGCGAAGGCGTTTCCTCCTTCGCGGCGATGTCGAACAAGAGCCGCGTCGGCGGAAAATCGATCCGCCGCGGGCGCGGCGGCATCACCCGCAACAGCCACCACAGCAGCGGCAGGCTGAGCAGGCCGAGCAGCATCAGCGGCTGGAGAAATGAGAGCGGAAGCGCCGACATCATGCCATGCGTCCGGCTTTGACGGAGGTCACCCCGCCGCTCTTGCTCGCCGTCATGCCGGCATGGAGGAACAGCAGCAGCTCCGCGGCGGAGCGGTCGGTCCTGTGGGTCGAGAACAGCCAGCCGAGCGCGTCGGTCTCCTTGCGGATCTCGTCGCGATGCAGCGCGACGCGCGCGACGTAGTCGCGGGACCATCGTTCGGCGCGGCCGGCGGTGATGACGCGCCCGTCTTCGGGTTCGACGAACTCGACGCGGCCCGAATAGGGAAACGTCTCCTCGGCGGGATCGACCACCTGCAGCAGCGTGCCGTGCGCGCCGGTCGCCGACAGCCCTGCGAGCATGGTCCGGATATCGGCGACCGGCGACCATAAATCCGACAGCACCACGATCTCCGATCGCGCCGCCGGCACGAACGACGGCGGCAGGCTGGCGCGCGCGAGATCGTCGTGCAGCATCGCCTGCGCCATCCTGTCGATGACGTTGCGGCTCGCCGTCGGATGCATCAGCCCGGGAACGCCGACGCGTTCGCCGCCCGTCACCAGCAGCTCGGCCAGCGCGAAGGTCACGATCAGGGCGCGTTCGAGCTTGCTGTCGCGCGCATCTCGGGAGGCAAAAGCCATCGACGCCGAGCGGTCGGGCCAGAGCCAGACGGTATGCGCGGCCTCCCATTCGTGCTCGCGGACGTAGAGGTGATCGTCGCGGGCGGAACGACGCCAGTCGACGTTCTGCGACGGTTCGCCGGACATGAAGCGGCGATATTGCCAGAAGTTTTCGCCTGAGCCGGCGCGGCGGCGGCCGTGCAGGCCGTGGATCACATTGGCGGCGATGCGGCGGGCTTCCAGCACGAGGCGCGGCAGCGACGCCGCCAGCGTGCGGCTTTCGCCATCGGCACGCCGGACTGCTTCGATCTCCCGCCTGACATGCTCGGCCGCTGCAACCATCAACCGATCCGCGTCTTCAGTTGTCCGATCACGTCGGAAATGGTGCGGCCTTCGGCGCGGGCCGAGAACGTCAGCGCCATGCGATGTTTCAGCACCGGCTCGGCCAGGTCGAGCACGTCGTCGATCGAGGGCGCAAGACGTCCGTCGAGCAGCGCGCGGGCGCGCACCGCGAGCATCAGCGACTGGCTGGCGCGCGGACCCGGTCCCCAGGCGATCAGTTTTCCGGCATCGCCGCTTTCCGGACCCGGGCGGGCGGAACGCACCAGCGACAGGATCGCTTCGACCACGCTGTCGCCGACCGGCAGCCGCCGCACCAGCCGCTGCGCGGCGAGAACGACATCGGCGTTCATCGCGGCCTTCGCCAGGGTTTCCTCGGCGCCGGTGGTTTCGAACAGGATGCGACGTTCGGCGTCGCGGTCCGGATAGTCGACGTCGATCTCCATCAGGAAGCGGTCGAGTTGCGCTTCCGGCAGCGGATAGGTGCCTTCCTGCTCCAGCGGATTTTGCGTCGCCAGCACGTGAAAGGGGTTCGGCAGGTCGTGGCGCGCCCCGGCGACGGTGATGTGCTGCTCCTGCATTGCCTGCAAGAGCGCCGATTGCGTGCGCGGGCTGGCGCGGTTGATCTCGTCGGCCATCAGGAGTTGTGCGAATACCGGTCCGGCGATGAAACGGAACGAGCGCTTGCCCGCGCTGCTTTCCTCCAGCACCTCGGCGCCGAGGATGTCCGACGGCATCAGGTCCGGCGTAAACTGGACGCGCCGGGCGTCAAGGCCGAGCGTGACGCCGAGCGTCTCCACGAGTTTGGTCTTGGCGAGGCCGGGAACGCCGATCAGCAGCGCATGACCGCCGGAGAGGATCGTCACCAGCGTGTTCTCGACGACCTTGTCCTGACCGAAGATCACGGTGGAAATCGCGTCCCGCGCCGCGCGAATTTGCCCGGCGAGCTGTTCGGCCGAGCGGACGATTACGTCCTCCAGTTTCTCGACGCCCATGTCCGAGTTCGCAGCCATTCCTCACTCCTTGCGCGCGGCCTGCCGCTTTGCGTCATCATGCCTGTCGAACATACGCGAGCGCAGTGCATCCTTGGAATTAAACTCTTGCCACAATACCGGATTTTCGAGCCATCGGATCACGAAGCGGCGAGATGTCGTGCCGGTTCCGGCGGCGGAGCCGCACCTCGTGCCCCGATTTTCGAAGTTGGCCGCGTTCGCTGCGAATGCGGCTCGGCGAAGGTCAAATCCACTTCACTGGCAACCTTATGTTTCTGGTATGGTTTGGATTCAGAACTTCGCTTGACCCGTCGGGCGCCGTGAAACGAAATTTCTGAACCACCAGACGAGTGGGCTTGCATCCCTCTTTGTGCAAGAACAGAGCGACCAAGGTCGGGATAAACCATGGCGAAGCAAGGGCGATCCGATCACCGGACGCTGGACGGGTTGGCGACCGCAGCGCGTGATGCCGCAGAACCGCCCGGCAAGGGTCTGCCGCCGGTGCATCTGTGGAATCCGCCGTTTTGCGGCGATCTGGACCTGCGAATCGCCGGCGACGGCACCTGGTTTTACATGAAAACGCCGATCGGCCGGCCGGCGCTGGTGCGGCTGTTTTCCACGATCCTGAAGCGGGAGGACGGCAAACACTTTCTGGTGACGCCGGTGGAAAAGGTCGGCATCCGCGTCGATGATGCGCCGTTCGTCGCCGTCGAGATGATCCATGATCGGAACGAGAACGGCCGCCTGTTGCGGTTCCGAACCAACGTCGGCGACTGGGTATCGTGCGATTCCGGGCATCGGCTGCGCTTCGAGCCCTCGGAGGGGGGCGGATTGAAGCCCTATCTGCACGTCCGGGCCGGCCTCTGGGCGAAGGTGACGCGGGCGTTGTATTACGATCTTGTTGACATGGGCGAGCAACGAATGATCGATGGACGGATGATGTTCGGGATCGAATCGGGCGGAGAGTTCTTTGCGATGGCGGATGCGGAGCAGGTGAGGGACGCAGGTTGAACGTGCCGGTGGATAAGACGGGTGCCGCGACCACCGGTGACGGCTCCGGAGATTTTTTCGACCGCGCCCGGACGCGGCTGCGTTTCGACATTCCCGCGGGGTTGACCGACGCCGGCGTCGCTCCGTCGACCGGCGATCAGGACCGCGATTTCATGCTCCAGGAGATCGCTCGGGACGAGCCGATGCGGGCGGCGGCGGTGCTGATTCCGGTGGTGGCGCGAGATCAGCCGACCGTGTTGCTGACGCGGCGCGCCGCCCATCTCAGCGATCACGCCAACGAGATCGCGTTTCCCGGCGGCAAGATCGACGCGGCCGATGCCTCTCCGGTCGATGCCGCGCTGCGGGAGGCATGGGAAGAGGTCGGCCTTCCCCAGGACTTCGTCGAGCCGATCGGATATCTTGACCTCTACGGCACGAGCGTCGGCTTCCGCATCCTGCCCACGGTGGCGCGGGTGAGGCCGGGATTTGACCTTCGCCTCAATGCGGGGGAAGTGGAGGAGGCGTTCGAGGTGCCGTTGTCGTTTCTGATGAACCCGGACAATCACAAACAGGGCTGGAAGCTGTCCCGCGGCAGGATGCGCTCGTTCTACGAGATGCCGTTCGAGGAGCGTTATATCTGGGGCGCCACCGCCGGTATCCTGCGCGTGCTGTATGAGCGAGTCTATCTCAAATGATACGTCCGGTTCTTATGGAGATCGGAATCTTCCTGGTTCCGTTCGCGATCTATGCTGCGTATCTGATCGCCAACCGTGTGGACTTCATGATCGCCGCGTCGTGGCCGGCGCACATCGTCTTGAGGCTCTCGCTTGCCGCGCTGGTACTGGTCGTCGTCAGTTTCATCCTGCTGGCGCATTTCTCGGGCGCACCGCCTGATTCGACCTACATTCCGGCGCATATGGAGAACGGCAGGCTCGTACCCGGAGCCGAGAGGTGAATACGGTCCGCTCGCTGCGCGAAGCGAGCTGGCTGAAATCAGGCCCTGCGGCGCGCGTTCTTGCGCTGCTCAATGAAAACGGCGAGGAGGCGCGCGTCGTCGGCGGCGCGGTGCGCAACGCCCTGATGGATCTGCCGGTCGGCGAGATCGACATCGCCACCACCGCGCTTCCCGAGGAAGTGGTCCACCGCGCGACCGCCGCCCGCATCAAGAGCATTCCGACCGGCATCGAGCACGGCACCGTCACCCTGGTCGTCGAGGGCAGACCCTTCGAGATCACGACGCTGCGCGAAGACGTCGAGACCTTCGGTCGCAAGGCCAGGGTCGCGTTCGGCCGCGACTGGGCGCGCGATGCCGAACGCCGCGATTTCACCATCAACGGCCTGTCGGTCGACAGCGATGGGACGGTCCACGACCATGTCGGCGGGCTCGACGACATCGCGGCGAGGCGGGTGCGCTTCATCGGCGATCCGGACCGGCGCATCGCCGAGGACTACCTGCGGATCCTGCGGTTCTTCCGCATCCACGCCGCCTATGGCGCGGGCGAGCCCGACCGGGCCGGCTATCTCGCCTGCATCCGCGGCCGTGCCGGACTTGCCACGCTGTCGGCCGAACGGTTGCGGGCGGAGATGCTGAAGCTGCTGGTCGCGGAGGGCGCCGTGGAGGCGGTGATCGCGATGGAGGATGGCGGCCTGCTGCTGGCTGTCCTCGGCGGCGTCGCCTATCGCGGGCCGCTCATGGCGATGATCGCCGTGGAGCGTGCGCTGGGGCTCGCGCCGGATCCGGTCCGTCGGCTCGCGGCGCTTGCGGTATCGGTCACCGAAGATGCCCGGCGGGTTGCGCAACGGCTGCGACTCTCCAATGCCGAAGCCAAGCAACTGGATTCGATGGGCCATCGCTGGTGGCGTTTGGGCAGCATGGACGAGGCGACCGCGCGGCGGCGAATCTACCGGCTCGGCGCGCCGCGCTTCTGCAACCGGCTGATGCAGGCGTGGGCCCGCGCGGGCCTCGACGCAGACCCCGCGCCGTGGCGAAACGTCGCAACCCTGCCGCAGCGCTGGCAGCCGCCGGCGTTTCCGTTGAAGGCGGAGGATTTCATCTCCCGCGGCATAGCGGCAGGTCCGGCGCTCGGTCATGTCCTGACGATCGCGGAGGATGCCTGGCTGGCGGCGGATTTCCCGCTCGATCCCGCGGAGCTTTCGGCGATCGCGGATCAGACCGTCGCGCGTTTCACCCGCGATCACCGGCTGTGAGCCCCGCCGTCACGGCCACTTCACCTCCGGCGGCATCGAGGACAGGATCGACTCGACGTTGCCGCCGGTTTTCAGCCCGAAGATGGTGCCGCGGTCGTAAAGCAGGTTGAATTCGGCGTAGCGTCCGCGCCGGATCAACTGCTCCTCGCGATCGGCCGCGGTCCACGGCGTGTTGAAGTTGCGGCGCACAAGCTCCGGATAGACCTTGAGCAGCGCCCGTCCGACGTCCTGCGTGAAGGCAAGGTCGGCGTCCCAGTCGCCGCTGTCGTGCCAGTCGTAGAAGATGCCGCCGATTCCGCGCGCCTCCTTGCGGTGCGGCAGATAGAAATACTCGTCGCACCAGGTCTTGTATTTGTCATAGTCCGCCACGGCGTGGGCATCGCACGCCGCCTTCATCGCGGCGTGGAACGCGACGCTGTCGGTGTCGTCCTGGGCGCGTCGCCGCATCAGCACGGGCGTCAGGTCGCCGCCGCCGCCGAACCACGCCTTCGTCGTCACCACGAAGCGCGTGTTCATGTGGACGGCGGGGACATGCGGATTGCGCATGTGGGCGATCAGGGAGATGCCCGACGCCCAGAATTTGGGATCGGCCTCGGCTCCCGGAATCTGCGCGCGAAACTCCGGCGCGAATTCGCCATGCACGGTCGAGCAATGCACGCCGACTTTCTCGAACAGCCGTCCGTGCATCATCGACATGACGCCGCCGCCGCCGGGTTCGCCGGTGTGATCGGTGCGCTCCCATTCGGTGCGGACGAAACGCCCGGCGTCGCCCGGATAAAGCTCGGCCGGCGCATCGTTCTCCAGCTTTTCGAAGGCCGCGCAGATATCGTCGCGCAGTTGTTCGAACCAATTTCGAGCGCGGGACTTGCGGTCGTCGAGAGAGGAGGTATCCATACCCGGTTCCTGGCAAATGCGTGTGGTAGGAAAGGTCGGTGGTCTACGGTCGTCATACGCCGCGAAGGCGGAGTACCCGGTACTCCCTGTCGACTCTGACTTCCCTCGCATCTTTTCGATTTACTGGATCGTCCGCTTTCGCGGACGATGACGCTCGATTTTCAGCACGGCTTCCTTTGCGCTTTGAGGTGACAGACTCGATCATTCCTGCGGTCCGAAATAAGTGCAGCTTTCGCCGCAACTGTCACGATGCACGCTGACGCGTGTCACATGGCCCGCGTGCTGGACATGGCCCCAGACGAAGCGCGCCAGGTTCTCCAGCGTCGGCGGGCCCAACCCCTCGACGTCGTTGAGCAGCTTATGATCGAGCTTGTTGCGGACCTCGTCCATGCCGCGCGCGAGCAGCCCGAGATCGAGCACCATGCCGGTTGCGGGGTCGGGCGTGCCGCGGACGCTCACCTCGGCGCGGAAGGAATGGCCGTGGATTTCCATGCTCGCGTTTCCCAACGTCGTTCCGGGCAGCGAATGCGCGGCCTCGAAGCGGAACGATTTCGTCAACTCCCACATTCGTCAAACCTGCTCCTGACAACCTGTCCCGGGCGCGAGGCGGCATTCTCGATGCCGCTTCGCAGAACCGGGATCGTTCCAAGCGCTCCCTTCATGACGGCCCCGGATCAGCAGCGCGCCGCGCCGCTGTTGGCGGCGTGATGCGCTGCGTCCGGGGCACCGACGGAGTCGCTCCCGTGTGCGCAATGTTGATGGCGCCGCTCGATTCCATCTTTACCTTATTCCCAGCGTCTTGTGCGTCTGCAGGCTGAGCCGCCACTGCGGATGCCGCAGGCAGTAGTCGATGGCGCGCGCGGTGTTGTCGGCCGCGTCCGGCCCGTCCATCGGCTGCAACGAGAACCGCTCGAAGGCGAGGTTCGCGAAGTCCTCGGGCCGGGCGTCCGCCTGCGGATAGACCAGCTTGAGTTCCTGCCCCCTGGTGATGCGCAGATCGGCGCCGGCCTTGGGACTGACGCACAGCCAGTCGATGCCGTCGGGCGGCGCGAGGGTGCCGTTGGTCTCGATGCCGATCTCGAAGCCGCGGGCGTGCAGCGCGTCCACCAATGCCTTGTCCACCTGCAACAACGGCTCTCCTCCCGTCAACACCGTGTAGCGCCGGGCGGCCGGGCTGGCCCATTGCGCCGCGACGCTATCGGCGAGCGCTTCGGCGGTGGCGTAGCGCCCGCCCAGCGTCCCATCCGTGCCCACGAAATCCGTGTCGCAGAACCGGCAGATGGCTGAAGCGCGGTCTTCCTCGCGCCCGCTCCACAGGTTGCAGCCCGCGAAGCGACAAAATACCGCAGCCCGGCCCGCATGGGCGCCTTCGCCCTGCAGGGTCAGAAAAATCTCTTTGACCGCGTAGCTCACGAAACCCTTTCCGGGATGGCCAACCCTGTCTGCCGCAGGGCCTCGCCCACCGCCATGGCGGCCGCCACCGCGACGTTCAGCGACCGTAATCCGGACCTTACAGGTATCACCAGACGCGCATCCGCGGCGTCGGCGACGGCGTCCGGGACGCCTGCGCTTTCGCGGCCGAACAACAGGATATCGGTATCCATATACTGATAATTGAGATAGGGCAGGGCGCCCTTGGTCGTGAAAAGCACCAGCCGCCCGCCGTTTCCGGTACGCCACTCCTGAAATTTCGGCCAGGAATCGTGCCGCACGATGGCGACCTGATCGAGATAGTCCATTCCCGCCCGGCGGAAATGGCGGTCCGAGACCGGAAAGCCGGCCGGCTCGATGATATGGGCTTCGATATCGAGACAGGCGCACAGGCGCAGGATCGTCCCGGTGTTCTGGGGGATATCGGGTTGAAAAAGCGCGATCCGCATCACCCTCGGGGCTTTCATGATGTGACTTCGCGGCAGCCGGCGGTCCGATGCACTGCAGTAATGTGACCGACAGCGCACTTGCGCTCACTCGGCGACGATGCCAATAGAACGGCCGCTCGCAAGATGCATCCCTGGAGTGGTTACACCAATAGCAACAAGCCGGCAGCGGAAAAAAGGGGGTTGGAATCGTGACGACATCGTCTTCGGCAGGACAGAGCCGCCGTGATTTCCTTTTCGTAGCGACCGGCGCCGTCGCTGCCGTTGGGGCGGCTGCCGCGGCGTGGCCGCTGGTGGCCCAATTGAACCCGGATGCGTCCACGGTCGCCGCCGGCGCGCCCATCGAGGTCGATCTCTCCCCGATCGCCGACGGGCAGGACATCAAGGTGTTCTGGCGCGGCAAGCCGATTTACATCATGCACCGCACCGCCAAGCAGATTAAGGAAGCGCAGTCGGTCAACGTGTCGAGCCTGCCCGATCCGCAGCCGGATTCGGCCCGCGTCAAGGAGGGCCATGACCAGTGGCTCGTCGTGATCGGCATCTGCACCCATCTCGGCTGCATCCCGATCGCGCATGAAGGCAATTACGACGGATTTTTCTGTCCGTGCCACGGTTCGCAGTACGATTCCTCGGGCCGCATCCGGCAGGGGCCGGCTCCGCTCAATCTCGCCATTCCGCCCTACGCCTTCGTGTCCGACAGCAAGATCAAGATCGGATAAGGCCGAAAAGACCCGAACCGAACGCGTCGTTTCATTCCTCAGGATCGCATCATGAGCGGACCATCGAACTACCAGCCGCGAAATCCCGTCCTCAAATGGATCGAGCGGCGCTTGCCGATCCTCGGTCTCGTGCACTCCTCGTTCGTCGCCTATCCGACGCCGCGCAACCTCAACTATTGGTGGACGTTCGGCGGCATCCTCTCGTTCATGCTTGCCGTGCAGATCGTCACCGGCGTCATCCTGGCGATGCATTATACGCCGAACGCCGCCCTCGCTTTCAACTCGGTGGAAGCCACCGTCCGCGACGTCGATTACGGCTGGCTGCTGCGCTATCTCCATTCCAACGGCGCCTCGATGTTCTTCATCGCCGTCTATATCCACATGCTTCGCGGTCTGTATTACGGTTCCTACAAGGAGCCGCGCGAGGTCCTCTGGATCCTCGGCGTCATCATCTACCTGCTGATGATGGCGACCGGATTCATGGGCTATGTGCTGCCGTGGGGCCAGATGAGCTTCTGGGGCGCAACCGTCATCACCAACCTGTTCTCCGCCATTCCCTATGTCGGCGACAGCATCGTAACGCTGCTGTGGGGCGGATATTCGGTCGGAAATCCGACGCTGAACCGCTTCTTCTCGCTGCACTACCTGCTGCCGTTCGTGATCGCGGGCGTGGTCGTGCTGCACGTCTGGGCGTTGCATGTCGCCGGGCAGAACAATCCGACCGGCGTCGAGCCCAAGACGGCGAAGGACACGGTGCCGTTCACGCCCTACGCGACCATCAAGGATGCGTTCGGCCTGTCGTGCTTCATTCTGTTCTATTGCTGGTTCGTCTTCTACATCCCGAACTATCTCGGCGATCCCGACAACTACATTCCCGCCAATCCGGGCGTGACGCCCGCGCACATCGTGCCGGAATGGTACTACCTGCCGTTCTACGCGATCCTGCGCTCGATCCCGAACAAGCTCGCGGGCGTGGTGGCGATGTTCAGCGCGATCCTCGTTCTCGCCTTCCTGCCTTGGCTTGATTCCGCCAAGACCCGCTCGCTGCGCTATCGTCCGCTCGCCAAGCAGTTCTTCTGGATCTTCGTCGGCGTATGTCTCGGCCTCGGTTATCTCGGCGCGCAGCCGCCGGAAGGCATCTACGTGATCGCCGGGCGCATCCTGACGGCGTGCTACTTTGTCTATTTCCTGATCGTGCTGCCGGTCCTGAGCCGCGTCGAGAAACCGCGTCCCGTCCCCAATTCGATCGCCGAGGACGTGCTGGGGAAGAAGAAAGGGGTGGTGGCTTCGCTTGCGGTGATGCTTGCCGTCGCCGGGCTGCTGGTGTGGGACAGCGGCTCGAAGGTTCAGGCGGCGGACCATGCGCCGACCCCGCCATCGGTGAGCTGGTCGTTCGCGGGCCCGTTTGGAAAGTTCGATCGGGGTCAGTTGCAGCGCGGCTACAAGGTCTACAAGGAAGTCTGCTCTGCATGCCATTCGATGAACCTCGTGCACTACCGCAACCTCACCGATCCCGGCGGCCCCGGTTTCACCGTCGCGCAGGCGACCGCGCTGGCTGCCGAGATTCAGGTGAAGGACGGTCCGAACGACGCCGGCGAGATGTTCGAGCGGCCCGGGCGTATCGCGGACAAGTTTCCGGCGCCGTTCCCGAACGAAAACGCGGCTCGCGCGGCCAACGGCGGCGCGGCGCCGCCCGACCTCTCGTTGATGGCCAAGGCCCGGGGGTATGAGCGCGGCTTTCCGCAGTTCATCTTCGATGCCTTCACCCAGTTCCAGGAAAAAGGCCCGAACTATATTCACGCCATCCTGACCGGTTTCGAGGACACCCCCCCGCAGGGGTTCAAGCTGCCGGAGGGCTCGTTCTACAACAAGTATTTCCCGGGTCACGCCATCAAGATGCCGAATCCGCTGTCGGACGACCAGGTAACTTACGACGACGGTACGCCGCAGAAGGTCGATCAGTACGCGAAGGACGTGGCCGCCTTCCTGATGTGGGCGGCCGAGCCGAAGCTCGAGGAGCGCAAGCGGATCGGGCTTCAGGTCATGATTTTCATGGTCGTCTTTGCCGGGCTGCTCTACTTCACCAAGAGGGCGGTCTGGGCAGACGCGCATTGAGGCGCAGCCGTCTCCAAGCCAAAAAGGCTCCCGCGAGGGAGCCTTTTTTGTTGCAACCAAACCTGTTCAAACAGCGAGGGATATTCTTTTTCGTCATGCCCGGCTTTATGCGGGGCAGTTTTTCTTTTTGTCGATTGCCAAGACGGGGATGGCCGGAACAGGTCCGCCATAACGGTGGCAGAGTGAATTGCCGCTCGCCTCTCGCATTCGCCCCGGACTGATGTCGATCAGCGCTTGAACAGGCCCATCACCGCCGATTTCGCCAACGTGTTGAAATGAAGCTGGAACCCGATCACCGCCGCCGAGGTGTCGGCGGTGGCGTTGATGTTGCCTCCGACGGCGTGCACGGTGAAGAAATAGCGGTGCGGGTGATCCCCTTCGGGCGGGCAGGGGCCGCCATAGCACGCGGAGCCGAAGTCGGTGCGGGTCTGCAGCGCCCCCCTCGGAAGCTTGCCGCTGTCGGGATTGCCGGCGTCAAGCGCAAGCTCCGTCACCGATGGCGGGATATTGATGACGACCCAGTGCCAGAAGCCGCTGCCGGTCGGCGCATCCGGATCGTAACAGGTCACCGCGAAGCTCCTGGTGCCTGCCGGCGCGCCGCTCCAGCGCAGGTGCGGCGACCGGTTGCCGCCCGCGCAGCCGTGACCGAAATCCGCCGACAGGATATGATCCTTGGCGAGGTAGTCGCCGTCCTTGAAACTGTCGCTCACGACCTTGAACGCCATGTTTTTCTCCCGGTTTTAGGGTGAACGGGAATCTAGAGCATTTCATGTTTTGACGGAAACGCTTCAGGCATAGCCATTCAAAGAACGCCGTCGTTTCGCTCGCCCGTGACGCCGGCAATCTGTCCGCTTTGAAGATGGATGGCATGACAAAGGTGATCGTCCCGAACGCTCTTGACATCGCACCATCGGAATGATGATTTCGCGGCCATGACCAGCACCGTCCGCCCGTTCCGTCTCTGGTGGCCCACCTTCTAAGGTGGCCGGTGCGATTTTGTTTCAATTCCGATCGTCGAAGGCCGTCATGCAGAAACGACGGCCTTTTTCGTTTGTCCTGTGTGGCGCTTCTTCCTCAGGTCTCGTAAGAGGACTCCATGAACAGGACCGTCTTTTCCCTTCCCGCGCAGAGCGAGTACGCGACCGCCGGCGGTCTCGCCGTCAGCCGGTCGATCGAGCATTTTACCGGCGGCAGGCGGCTCGACGACCTGATCGACCTGCTCGACCGCCGCCGTGGCCTGGTGCTGTCGTCGGGCACCACGGTGCCGGGACGCTATGAGAGTTTCGATCTCGGTTTTGCCGATCCGCCGCTCAGGATCGAAACCACGGGTCTGAATTTTTCCATTGAGGCCACCAATGCCCGCGGCGAGGTGCTGATCGCCTTTCTGGGCGAGGCCGTGAGCGAACCCTGCGCCGTCATCACCGAACGCACCGCGCTCCGCATCGCCGGCCACATCCTGCGCGGCGATGCGCCGGTGGAGGAGGATCAGCGCACCCGGCGCGCCAGCGTGATGTCGCTGGTGCGCGCGCTGGTGGCGGCGTTCGCATCAGACGCCGATCCCATGCTCGGGCTCTACGGCGCGTTTGCCTACGACCTCGTGTTCCAGATGGAAGACCTAGTGCGGAAGCGCGCGCGCGAAGCCGACCAGCGTGACATCGTGTTGTTCGTCCCCGATCGCCTGCTCGCCTACGACCGCGCCACCGGCCGCGGCGTCGTACTGTCCTACGATTTCGCGTGGAACGGCCGTTCGACCGCGGGCCTGCCGCACGACACGCCCGAAAGCGTCTACGCCAGGACGGGACGGCAGGGTTTCACCGACCACGCTCCCGGCGAATATCAGGCCACGGTGGAGACGGCGCGCGCCGCGTTCGCGCGCGGCGATCTGTTCGAAGCGGTGCCCGGGCAGTTGTTCGCCGAACCCTGCGAACGCTCGCCGGCCGAGGTGTTTCAGCGGCTGTGCCGGATCAATCCGTCACCCTATGGCGGGCTGGTCAATCTCGGCGATGGTGAATTCCTGGTTTCCGCTTCGCCGGAGATGTTCGTGCGCAGCGATGGCCGCCGGATCGAGACCTGTCCGATCTCCGGCACCATTGCGCGGGGAGCCGACGCCATCGGCGACGCCGAGCAGATCCGCGAGCTGCTCAACTCGCAGAAGGATGAGTTCGAGCTCAACATGTGCACCGACGTCGATCGCAACGACAAGGCGCGCATTTGCATGCCGGGAACGATCAAGGTGCTGGCGCGACGCCAGATCGAGACCTACTCAAAACTGTTTCACACCGTCGATCACGTCGAGGGCATTTTGCGGCCCGGCTTCGACGCGCTCGATGCGTTTCTCACCCACGCCTGGGCGGTGACGGTGACCGGCGCGCCCAAGAAGTGGGCGATGCAGTTCGTCGAGGACAACGAACGCTCGGCGCGGCGCTGGTACGCCGGCGCGTTCGGCGTCGTCGGGTTCGACGGCTCGATCAACACCGGTCTCACCATCCGCACCATCCGCATGAAGGACGGGCTCGCCGAGGTGCGCGTCGGCGCGACCTGCCTGTTCGACAGCAAGCCGGAGCTTGAGGACCGCGAGTGCCAGACCAAGGCGGCCGCGCTGTTCCAGGCGCTGCGCGGCGATGCGCCCAAGCCGCTCTCGGCGGTGGCTCCGGATGCGACCGGCTCCGGCAAGCGCGTGCTGCTGATCGATCACGACGACAGTTTCGTGCACATGCTGGCGGATTATTTCCGTCAGGTCGGCGCGCGCGTCACCGTGGTGCGCTATGTCCACGCGCAGGACATGCTGAACACGCAGACCTACGACCTGCTGGTGCTGTCGCCCGGTCCCGGCCGGCCCGAGGATTTCGGCATGGCCAAAACCATCGGCACCGCGCTGGAGAAGAAACTGCCGGTGTTCGGCGTCTGCCTCGGCGTGCAGGGAATCGGCGAGTATTTCGGCGGCCGGCTCGGCACGGCCGTCCCTCACGCGTGCAGAATCGCGGCGGACGCTTGATGCGCAATGGGCAGGTTGTTGCGAAACCTGCCCAACGAGATCGTGATCGGCCGCTATCATTCGCTCTATGTCGAGCGTGAGGGCATGCCCGACGTGCTGGAGGTGACGGCGACCACCGACGACGGCGTGCCGATGGCGATCGAGCACAGGACGCTGCCGGTCGGCGGCGTGCAGTTCCACCCTGAATCGCTGATGTCGCTCGGCGGCGAGGTCGGCCTGCGTATCGTGGAGAATGCGTTCCGGCTGGGGAGAGGGTGGCGCAACGCTAAATGACGTCATACGCGGGCTTGACCCGCGTATCCATCTTACCCAAAAGACGATGGATTGCCGGATCAAGTCCGGCAATGACACAGCAGATCAATCTCCCCTTGTTTCTCCGAGAGTAATTGCATGACCTTCGAAGACGATCTGCAAGCTTCCGTTCGCACGATTCCGGATTATCCGAAGCCGGGGATCATGTTCCGCGACATCACCACGCTGCTCGGCGACGCGCGCGCGTTCCGCCGCGCGGTCGATCTGCTGGTGCATCCATGGGCCGGCTCGAAGATCGACAAGGTCGCAGGCATCGAGGCGCGCGGCTTCATCCTTGGCGGCGCTGTGGCGCATCAGGTTTCCGCGGGCTTCGTGCCGATCCGCAAGAAGGGCAAGCTGCCGCACCAGACCGTGCGGATGGCCTACGCGCTCGAATACGGCACCGATGAAATGGAAATGCACGTCGATGCCATCGCGAAGGACGAGCGCGTCATTCTGGTCGACGACCTGATCGCTACTGGCGGCACGGCGGAGGGCGCGGTGAAGCTGCTGCGCCAGATCGGCGCCAATGTGGTCGCGGCCTGCTTCATCATCGACCTGCCGGACCTCGGCGGCGCCGCCAAGCTGCGCGCGATGGACGTTCCGGTGCGGACGCTGATGGCGTTCGGCGGGCATTGAATTCTTCGTCCTCGCCTGAACGGAATTATATACTTGACAAGTAGACCCTTCGGAATCAGCCACCCAAAGACATTTCCGAATGTATCTTGTACAACTTCAACAATGCCCTGATGCGTTCGGATGAACACCCGTTCTTGGTAATTTCACCTTTTACCGCAGCTTGTGTGGTGTTCTGAGCGGCAACTATTTTTGCCGACAAATCAGCGTCGCTCAAAGTTTGATTGCGCTCTTTTAGCGCTTGAATCGCCCTTATCGTAACGGCTTGGAGATTTGACAGGAATTTGGATTCTGTCGCCTTGTCCGCCGCATTGCAGCCTAGAGCAGCGACGCGACTGGCGAGGAAGTTTGAGTAAATTTGTACGATATCAACGCGTCCTCGTCCCAAGGACGCGGATAGAATGCAGAAAAACCCAAACACTGCCGCAAATGCTAAGACTGCTTTTTTCATATTCCGCTACTCCACGACAGAGTTCTTCATTCCCGCTGCCGCGCCAGTTGCTGCTCGATCTCGCGGAAACTGAAATAGTTGGTGCGGATCCACTGATGCAGTTCGGTGGACGTATCCTTTTCCGTTCGCAGGTAGTCGGTGAAGGAGAAGGTGAGGCGGTCGATGTAGCTCTTGAGGAACGCCGGGAGCGCTGCGATGCGCATCGTCCCACTGTGCATGAAGGTCTCGGGCAGGTCTCCGCGCAAGACGAATTCGTTGTCGACCGTGATGATCGCGCGGGGCGGCAGCGTTGCCCGTAGCGTTCCGAAGCCGCGCGCGGACACGCGATCGCTGTCGGCCACGAACAGGACGACCGGCGCCACGTCGCTCCGGACGGATTCCTTGACGAAACCGATTTCCTCGATCATCCGGAAGAATTCGTCGAAGGCGTGGTAGCCGAGGTCGATCACCTTGGCGAGTCCGTCATTAACGATCAGCCGATCCATCAGCGCCATCTTGCCGAAGGTGTCGTCGATGTCGGCGGTCTCGGTGAGACGCGGCAGGTAGTCGACCAGCGAAGGTTCCTTCTGGTTGACGTCGAAGGCAAGGACGTCGCCCCGCTGCAGGCGCAGAAACTCGCTGAGCTGCCGCGCGATCAGTGTCTTGCCGACCTGCGGGCGTGGCGAGCAAATGATATAGACGGGCGTTCGGGGCATGACTGACATACCGGAGAGACGGTCCCGATCTAGCAGGATGTCGAAAAACTCTCCACCGCCATTCTCGATACGCGAGTGCCAGCCGAGGACGTCGCTTGGCGGCGATCCGGAATTTCGAACTCTAATCGATAGTCGGGATGACCCGGCGTGCAATTGCGCATCCGAAGCTTGCGCTGTCGACGCGAATGCAAGGCATTCGTCGCCGGGCACGTCTCGGAATAACGGAACGGCCAGTTACTTGTTCGAGGAACGGGAACTGCCCTTCTCCTTCGAGGCAACGATGTCGGTGAGCTTGATGCGGTCGAACTCGCTCCAGACGTTGGCGAGCCAGTGGCGGACGTAGCCGCGCAGGACGAACGAGTAGTTCGCGGCCTCGTTCTTCTGTCCCTTGTTGGCCACGAACTTGAGGAACGGCACCGAGGATACCTCGACCTGCTCGTAGGCCATCTCGTTGAGCTTCGGGATGGTGATCTCGGTCGCGTCCTTGATCTTGCGGAAGTAGGCGTTGTAGGTCGCCTGATCCCATTCGAAGAAGCTCGTGTTGTTGATGAAGTTCTTCACCAGGAAATATTTGGCGCCGGACATGAAGTTCGCGGTCTCCGCGATCTCGTCGAGCGAGGCGATCGAGGGACCGAGGATATGGAATACCGCGAAGGTGATCTGCCCGGACTTTGCCGCATCGAGAAAACCGATGTCGCGGAGTGATGCCAGCGCAGGCGACATCAGCCCGGCGCGGACGTCGATCACGGTGACGCTGGCTTTGGCCGTGTTCAGCGTGTCGAAGATCTTCATCTGATCCGCGGTCGCTGTCATGTCGACGATCTCGGTGATGTCAGGATGGAAGCGCCTCAGTGTGCCGCGCGGCGATTCGGTGTCGAACGCGCGGGTGGGCACGTTGTTGGCGTTGAAATAGTCGAGCACGGTGCGCGAGACCGTGGTCTTGCCGACCCCGCCCTTGTCCGCGCCGACCACAATCACTGCTGGCTTCGCCATGAGACCCCTTTGAGCAAGCTGAAAGCCGGAAACCGCGCATGGTCGCGCGGACGGCATGTCCCCGATGTTTGCTTGGGGAGCGACCATGGCAGAAACGAGGGAGATTTCAATTCGATATGTTCAATCCGGCAAAATTCCTTAAGGGTTGAGCGGCCGCAGTCGCCGGATCCGGATGAGGAAAAGCGCGTGGCGGTTCCGCCCGCGTCGTGATCCGGTGCGCTGTGCAAGCCGGAACCGGCTTGGAAACGGCCGGGATCGGGGTGGTCGCCCCAGGGACCGGGGAGCCGGCGAAGGCGCGGTGGCCGGCGTCGCGGGGCCGCTTCATGGTCCTGGCGGGAAATCCTGCCCGCCCCGGTTGGTTTTGTGTCGACCGCATCGCGCTCCTGCTGAAATATGCGGAATCGGGCCGGGATCGTGGCCGCCGGCATATGTCACCGGCGCGCGCACCCGCGTCTCGATCGGCGGATGAGTGGCGAACGGATCGGCGAACCATGGCGCGGCTTGTCGGCGCACATTTCCATTACGGCCGAGGTCGCGCGCGGCAGTTTGCCGGCGAGCTGCTGGAAGTTGGCGTTGGCCTTGAGATCGGGATAGGCCTCCGACAGCGCGATCAAGCCGGGCGCGTTCTTGGCCGCGCCGACCTGCGCCGGACCCTGCGCCGACATCGCCACGTTGCGCGCCGTGACGACATCGTCCAGCGTCCCGCACGGCATACCTTCACGGTTTCGACGAGGTTCGGGATCAGGTCGTGACGCTGTTGATCTGCACGTCGATGTCGGCGAAGGCCTGGCCGACGCGCTGGCTGAGTGCGACCAGCCGTTTATAAGCGACAAGCGCGAACAAGGCGATGACGACAATGACGCCGAGAATGATCCAGCCGGACGACATGGGGGGAGCGCTCCTGAATAAGACGGGCGAGGCCTCTACCGTAGACGAAATGAGGTGCGAACAGCAGGAACCGCCGGGAAGGGCATCTCTTGTCTTGGAAAAGCCTTAGAGAAGTTCAAGTTGCCCGGTCCTTTGTTCTATGAAAGCATGAACCTTGCAGGACTTTTGATGGCGGACCAGGACGGCGAGGGAATGATCGCGGACGAGCAGTCTTTCGGCGCAGCGCGCGCCGTCGATCCGCGCGCCGCCACGCCGCGGATGATACGCTATGTCTTTCTGGTGCTGGGTATCGGGTTCGTCGCGCTCGGCTTTATCGGCGCGTTCCTGCCGGTGCTGCCGACGACGCCGTTCCTGATTCTGGCCGCCGCCTGTTTCGCGCGTTCATCGCCCCGACTGGAAAATTGGCTGTTGCGGCATCCGCGTTTCGGCCCGCTTTTGCGCGGCTGGCGCGAGCGTGGCGCGATCCCGGTCAAAGCCAAGCTGATGGCGCTGGGCGGCACGGCGCTCGGCTTCGTGCTGTTGTGGCTCGGCAGCCATCCGGGGCCATGGCTCATGGCGGCGGTGGCGCTCATCATGCTGACCGGGCTGGCCTACGTTTTTACACGTCCGTCATAGCTCGGGGGCTACGGCTCGCTCGGAACGATGGTGTCGCCCCAACTGATCCGGCGCAGACGGGCGTAGGCGGCCTTGTCGCGGCGGGGAAACGTCGCGAAGCTGGCGCTGCCGTCCGGCCGGCACAGTTTGATCCGCATTCCGGCCTTGCCGACGAGCGGCGGCGCCAGCACCCGCGGCAGACGTTGCCGGGCGGGCGTTCGCGCCAGCGCGATGTAGCTGAATTTCTCATCCTCGAAAGGAAGCTCCGCGCCCTTGAGGTGCTTGTGGGCGCGCGATCGCGGCAGCCGCTGCACGAAATGGCACCAGTCCGGCGCGGCTTTTTGTTTTGACGCGTTTTCTTCATGCGAAACGGTGCCAATTTCGCTTGAAAGCGCTATGAGCGGGCAGGCTGCGTCGTGCGGGCAGGGCGCGAGGATATGCGCGCCTTGCGCCACGAGCCGGCGGCGCAGGTCGAGAATGCGCCGGTAGCCGGCGTGCGTGCCGGGTTCGACGACCAGCAGCGTGTCGCGAGTCGCCGCCCACATGAGGTCGGCGAGTGCGGATTGCCGGTCGGCATTCATTTCGCCGATGACATAGCTTGCGACCACGAGATCGGCGCCCGCCGGCTTGTCGCGAAGTCCGGTCGACGCTTCGCTCTGTGCGTAGCGAAGCGCAGAGAGGCGTGAGTCGCCGCGCATAAGGTCGAGCGCGAGGGTGCGCAGCGCTGGATTGGCGTCGACAGCCGAGAACTCGTTGAGGGAATCGAACGTCTGCGCCGCCGCCCATGTCGCGGTGCCCGGTCCGGCGCCGACATCGAGCAGGTTTTGTGGTGCGAATTCCGGACGAATCTCACGGAGCGCATTGAGGCTGGCGACGACGGCCGCATAGGTCGCGGGCATCCGCGCCAGCGCGTAGGCGAGCGCGTCGGATTCACTCCGGATCGCAACCGAGCCGCCGCCGCGGCGATAGGTTTGCGAGATCGTCGCCGCGCGGACAGCGGCATCGCTGCGGGAGAGGCCGTGCGTCTCGCGATCGAGTGCGGCGCGCAGCGCGGCTGGAAGGGCAGGCGGGGTCATTTCAGAACAGACGCTATCTGTTATCTGCTATATGAAAATCGTCATGCCCGGACAGGTTTCGAGGAAGCCGACACTTGCTGTCTGTGGAGATTTGGGACCTATCATCTTGCAGGCACCTTGGGGACACCGCCTTATAGCACCAGATCAGTCAAAGTCAGCAAGCTTCGCAGCTTTTCATCAATCTCCAATGCCTCCATGACTTGATTGCGGTAGTAATGGACTCCAACATTGCCACTAGCGTTACAGTAGTCCGATGATGATGGCATTGTGACTTCTCATGACTAGCTTTTCATTCACTTACTTTAAAGATCTTGAGCCCGCTCCCCGTAGCTACTGCTAGTTCGCGTCCGCTTGGAGAGAACGCAGTTACATAGACGGATACAGGTCCGAACTGTTTGGTCTCCACAATCTCGCCGTTTGACGAATCGAGAATAGCCAGCGTGCGATCGCTTATGATCGCGGCTATGTATTTGCCCGCAGGACTCCAACTTAGGCTCTTCACAGAACCCGATTGTGAAGCTGCCTCTTTCGCTAAGTGATGTGTCGCAGTCTGCCAGAGTTTGATGGACGAATACTTCAGGCTCGCAGGAAGGGTGGAGCCTACGAGTGCGCCCGTCGCAATGTGCGAGCCGTCAGGGCTAAAGATGACCGCATCGACACCAATCTTCGATGATTGGTCGTAGGCAAAAAATTCTTCAGAAGACGGGTCGCGCGCGTTAGCAAACACTCTGACCAAACCATTTATATATCCGATTGCCAGTCCGTTGTTATTGGACGAGAATGCAAGCGACGAAGCTGTATTTTTTCTGGGGCTAGAAATAAAGATTG
Source organism: Nitrobacter sp. (assembly GCF_047149785.1). Lineage (GTDB taxonomy): Bacteria > Pseudomonadota > Alphaproteobacteria > Rhizobiales > Xanthobacteraceae > Nitrobacter. Next base: position 344,581 of record NZ_BAAGBE010000001.1, read on the forward strand.
CGATTTCCGATGTTACCCGATCGAAGACTGTCACGGGAGAACCATAATCAGCAGTCGAAAAGGCAATTAGGTTTCCTTTCGGTGACAGACTAAATTTTGCTAGCCGATTCTTTCGAACCTCCGCGTGCCCTGCTGGACCCTCAATTCTCTCGATGACTTTCGAGGCCGATACATCCCAAAGATCGATTGTGTATTGATTGTCATTGCGGGATGCCATTGAAGCTGGCGTAAACAAACGCGTACCGCCCGCTGCAAACGCGATAGACGGACCCACATACTGGCTATCGTTGACAAAGAAACTATGGAGTTTCTGGCAATCATGGCTATCCCAAACCGTTACTTGCGTCCCATATGCGCTGTACCCAGCTATCAAACTTCCGTCGTCCGACCAGCCCACCCCCGTAACTTCCAGCGCAGGGGCAGTAGTCTGACCTGAAGCGGGCTGGCAAGTCCTGACTTCTCTCAACGAAAAGTGTTTCAGGTTGCTACTTCTCGCCGACAAGCGAGTATCTCCAAGGCCTGTCGTCAAAACTAAAATAGCCCCGCCTATCCGCAAGGACAGTCCAAAAGACTTTCGTATGGGAAAGCGGTTCCACAATGCCTTCATCATTCGCATTCACCCGCCAAGGCTAGAGCCTATTCAAAGAAAGTTGTGACGTTTCCTGCATACCGAACAATGACAACTCGCAAATATTACCCGCAGAATTGTTGGTGACGTGAAATTACCCGGCCCGTAATAGTCGCATAGACTAGGCTTGCGCACCTACCAACTCTGGTAGTGTTTGGAGACAAATTTGTGTGGGATGGGCTTTCCCGTCGACGCTCCTGGTGGAGTCCTCGTGGCCGCGTGGGTTTGGCCAACGAAAAATGCCAAAGCGACGGTCGACGCACTCGGACGTTGCGAGCTGCGCTTCCAGACTTACCCGCATATTTGTGAACTGCGTTGATAAGCTCCTGATTGGCGGTAGCACCGAATACGCCTTGATTGTTGATTATTTCGAGGGCGTCGGTCGCATACCCGCGGATCTCTGTCTGTGAACTATAGTAGAGGTTGATATAATTGAGGGCATTTTGCGTGTCTCCCGCTTGCAACGCAGCGTTGGCTCCATCGATATAGCTCTGCAAGGGTGACACCTGTTCAGATGTATATCCTGGCGTTGGAACATCCATGGATTGCGATGATGTTGATCCGATCATTTCCTAACGAAGGACATGACAAGAGCGCGTAGCTTTTCGTCGATGTCTGCCGCCTCGAGGAGATGATCACGACTGAAATTGTAGGTGACGCCGACATTATCACCGAGCGTCTCGCTCACTCTGCAAGACGGGTACTTCACGATGTTGAGGTCGTTCTGATTGTTGCAGGTAAACAGCAGCAGACCGTGAGGCGTGTTCGTCGTATAAATCTCATGGGGTACGTTGAAAGGCCGCTTGTAGAGCCGATATTTTCCACCGATCAATGTGAAGTCGTCCTCTGCGGACTTGGACGTCTGCAGATAAAATCTCAACAGATCCTCCGCTGAGCGCGGTGTGAATCTATACTGGACGAGCGCTCTTAACTGATCGTGCCACCCGATGAGATCGAGCGCGGGTGCCGTAGTTGGCGTTCTGGGCAGCAAACCAGGGAGCAGAACATAAAGCGTGAAAGAAGCGTTCGAGCTTCCATGGTTCGGCTTTGTTACGGCAATGAGATAATTGCGCGGGATTTCGTACTCTATGTCGCCAAATAGAACAACGACGGGTGCTCCGTCGAAGGACGGATGGTGATGAAGTGCCCGGTGAATTGTAGACTGATTAGTAACGTCGCGGTCGTATGCGTGTGCTGCAACCAAAAAGATCGGAATCAGCGCTAGAGTAACCGCAAGACAGAGCTGATTTGCCCGAAAGCGCGCGGCCTGCCTCGATGGCTTATTCGGAAGTGCAACGTTTGGATGAAAATATGTGCTATTGTGTGAGCTGCTTTGGTAAATTAGACGTCGACTGAAACGTATAAAGTCAAAAAATTTTAAGCTCTCGGAACTTAAGAGGCGAGCCACGCAAGAGATTGTTGTGTGTAAGCTCGCACCTATTCGGACCGAAGAGGCAATTGAGTTCTCGCGTAGAAAATAAATCATAGATCGCTAGTCCTATGGCGCTCGTAACCAGCGTCAAACCCATCTCGTGCATCGCCAGGATTTGACGGCTATTGATGTCGCTTGAACCGCTCCAGGCCGGAGGGTGGCCGGAAAGGGAAAGCGCGAGTCTGGAACGCAGCGGGGCTCCACAGCGCCAGACCGGCAGATTGCCAAGAAGCGGCATCGCGGAAAGCCCGAACGGCTGCGCTCCAGTATCATGCCCGCATCCTGGTCGCGAATTTGATCGCTGACCACCGATCGACTGCGGCACTTCGAGAAGGGACGTATTGGCCTTGGTCCGGGCCAGTGTCCGATGCGCGACGTAGCCGTCGATCGGGCCATTGCCTTGTCTGAGAGTGCCGACTCTTCCCCTCAAGGAGAGGGTATCACGCCACGTTCTGATCGAGGATCTTCACCGCGTTTTCAAGGTCGACCGACACCAGTTGCGAGACGCCGCGCTCGGCCATGGTCACGCCGAACAGCCGGTTCATCCGCGCCATGGTGATCGGATTGTGCGTGATGATGATGAAGCGCGTCTCGGTGGACCCGGTCATCTCGTGCAGCAGGTTGCAGAAGCGTTCGACGTTGTGGTCGTCGAGCGGCGCGTCGACTTCGTCCAGCACGCAGATCGGCGACGGGTTGGTGAGGAACACCGCGAAGATCAGCGCCAGCGCGGTCAGCGCCTGCTCGCCGCCCGAGAGCAGCGACAGCGTCTGCGGTTTCTTGCCGGGCGGTTTGGCGATGATCTCGAGGCCGGCTTCGAGCGGATCGTCGCTCTCGATCAGGTGCAGCGCCGCCTCGCCGCCGCCGAACAGCTCGGTGAACAGCCGCTTGAAGTGAGTGTTGACGGTTTCGAACGAGGTCAAAAGCCGCTCGCGCGCCTCGCGGTTGAGGCTCTGGATGCCGGTGCGCAGCTTCTTGATGGCTTCGACGAGGTCGTCGCGCTCGGTGGTGAGCGAGGTGTGCTGGGTCTCGACCTCGCGCAGTTCCTCCTCGGCGCGCAGGTTGACGGCGCCGAGACGGTCGCGATCGCGGCGCAGCTTTTCCAGCTCCGCCTCGATCTCCGGCAGCGGCGGCAGGTCAACCCCGTCCTGAATTTCGGCCAGAGAGGCCACCGCACCGGGCTCGACCTCGAGCATGTCGCGGATTTCCCGTTCGGTATCCTCCAGACGCCGCTTGCTGCCGTCCATGCGTTCCTCGGCGCGGGCGGTGGCCTCTCGCGCGCTCGACAGCGCCTCCAGCGAGATTTTCGCGGTGCGATCGGTGTCCGCCATCGCGGCCTCGGCGGCGGCGAGCGCATCGGCCGCGTCGCGACGGTCCTTCTCGGCGTGCTCGATCTCGCTGATGACGGCGCTGCGCTTCTCGGCGAACAGGGTCGGCGCATTCTCGAGCTCGGCGCGCTCGGCCTTCACGTCGGTGACGCGCGCTTCGACGGTCGCGATCTGCGAGGCCGCGCTCTGCTTGCGGGTCTGCCATTCGTTACGTTCGGCCGATATCGCCAGCAGGCGGCGGTCCGCAAGCTCGGCTTCGCGCGCCAGCGCCTGCGCTTCGGCGCGCACCTGCGCCGCAAGCCGGCGATGGCCATCGATCTCGGTCCGCACCTCGCCGAGCTTTGTTTCGGTATCGAGGCTCGGCGGCAACTCGCCAAGCGCGGCGGTGGCGGCTTCATGGGCGGCGGCGACTTCCGTGCGGTCGCTGGTCAGGCGGTTGTGCGCCTCCGTCAGCGCCGAGCGGCGCGCCGCATGGCGATTGATCTCGCGCTCGGCACTCGCATGGCGTTCGCGCGCGGCGTCGGCCTCACGCTGCGCCGCGCGCCACGCATTGCGCGCCTCGCTCTCGCCTGAGGCGGCAGCGGTGACGACGTGAGCGGCGGCGGCGACCGCCTGCTGGGCCGTCTCCAGCGCCTGTCGCCGCTCGGCAACTTCGGCGCGCGCGCGCTCGATCTCGCTCTCGATATCGGCAAGACGCGCGCGCTCGGCGAGGCGGCGCGCGGCCCCGGTCGGCGCATGGGCCGCGGTCACGAAGCCGTCCCAGCGCCAGACGTCGCCTTCGAGCGACACCAGCCGCTGGCCGGTTTTCAAATGCGCGACCAGCTCCGAGCCGCGCTCCCTGGCGACGACGCCGATCTGGGCCAGGCGCCGCGCCAGCTCAGGCGGCGCCTGCACATGGGCCGCAAGCGATTCAATACCCCCGGGCAACGCCGGGTCCTCGGCTGTCACGGCCGCGCCGGTCCAGCGCATCGGCGCGGACTGGTCCACCGGTGCGTCGAGGTCGTCGCCGAGCACGGCGCCGATCGCCTTCTCATAGCCCTTGTCGACGCTGATGCCGTCGATGATCGGCGGCCACAGGTTCTTGCTTTCGCCATTCAGGATCTTGGCGATGGTCTTGGCTTCGGTCTCGAGCCGCTGGGCCCGCTTGTCGGCCTCCTGCAACGGCCCGCGCGCCGCTTCGACGCCGGAGCGGGCGGCTTCGAGCTGCCCTCGCGCGGCGGCATGTTCGGCCTCGCGCTCGCGGCTCAGGCTTTCCGATTGCGCAAGCGCCTGCTGTGCGCGCTCGATCGCTGCGCTCAGCGCATCGAGATCGCCGAAGCCGCTGGTCTGTTGCGCCAGCGCCTCGGTCTCGCGCTGCACGTCCGCGATCTGCTGATCGATGCGCGCCAGACGATCGCGATGGGTGCGCACGTTCGATTCAAGCTGGTTGCGCTTCGCGGTAAGGTCGGCCAGCGCGCGGGTCAATTCCGCGAACGTGGCCTCTGTCGCGGCAAGCGTTGCTTCCGCCTGCGCCACCCGCTCGTCGACACCGCTGCGGGTCTCGACGCGTGACTTGATCTCCTCCTTCAGCTCGGTGTCCTCGGCGTCGAGCCGCCGCAAGGCGTCCTCGGCATCGGAGGATTGCCGCTGCTCGCGCTCGATGTCGGATGCAAGCTGCGTCAGCCGGCGATCGAGTTCGGCGGCGCGCTCCTTCGCGCGCTCCTCCTCGCGGTCGAGGGCTTCGCGCGCGCTGGTGAGGCGCTGCAGTCCGGCGGCGGCGCGGGCTTCCGCCTCGCGCAGCGCCGGCAATTCGGATGCGCGCTCCGCCTGGAGGCGGGCGGCTTCCGCCTGCTCGCGGGTGCGTTCGGCCAGTTCGCGGACGTTCAAATCGTGAATTCTGGCGGCTTCCGTCACCTCGGACTGGGCGTCCAGCCAGCGCAGGTGAAACAGCATGGCCTCGGCCTTGCGCACTTTCGCCGCGACGTCGCGATAGCGGATCGCTTGCCGCGCCTGCTTCTTGAGCCCCTCCATCTGGCCGGCGAGCTGGCCGATCACGTCCTCGACGCGGGTGAGATTGGTCTCCGCCGCCTTCAGCCGCAATTCGGCTTCATGACGGCGCGCATGCAGGCCGGCGACGCCGGCGGCGTCCTCCAGCACGCGGCGGCGCTGTTCGGGCTTGGCCTGGATGATCTCGCCGATCTTGCCCTGGTGAACCAGCGCCGGGGAGCGCGCGCCGGTGGCGGCGTCGGCGAACAGGATCTGCACGTCGCGGGCGCGAACGTCGCGGCCGTTGATGCGATAGACCGAGCCGGCCTCGCGCTCGATCCGGCGCGAGATCTCCAGTGTCTCGGAATCGTTGACGGCCGCAGGCGCGGAGCGATCGGTGTTGTCGATCGTCATCACCACTTCGGCGTGGTTGCGCGCCGGGCGGTTGCCCGAGCCTGCGAAGATCACCGCGTCCATGTCGGCGGCGCGCAGCGACTTGTACGACGTCTCGCCCATCGCCCAGCGCAGCGCTTCGACCAGGTTGGACTTGCCGCAGCCGTTCGGACCGACCACGCCGGTGAGACCCGGCTCGATCACGAAATCGGTGGGCTCGACGAACGACTTGAATCCGTGAAGGCGAAGGCGCGTGAGTTTCATGGGCACTCTGCTGTGCTGGCAAGACGCGAATCAGCCCACAGTGACAATACCATATGCAGTATTGACGCAGCCCCTGAGTCGCACCCCGCGGACACCCGACAATGACGAGGGCGCCGCGTCCCGGCAACCACCGGGACCGGCTTTTCCAGAGGCTTTTGCGGGAGTTAGGCAGAATATCGGTTGGTCGCGCGGGGCAGTTGCGGAAAAGTTCCCGAGCACCCTCTGCGCTGGTCTGAACGCGGCGGGGCAGCCAATACGAAAAATCGTCATACTCCGCGAAGGCGGAGTATCTGATATTCCGGACTGGCTCAGAACCCTCTCGCGGTTGCCTTGATTGCTGGATCGTCCGCTTTCGCGGACGATGACGCCTCCGGGGTACCGCGCCGAACGGGCAGTGCTTCAGCGTTTCAACAGCGGGTCGATCTTCGCCTTGAATTCCTCGAACGAGGTCTCGCCCTTCACCATCTCGCCATTGATGAAGAACGTCGGCGTCGAATTCACCTTCAGAACCTCGTTGGCGTATTTCTGGTCGGCCGCGATCTTGTCGAGCAGGGCCTGATCCTTCAAGCAGGTTTCGACTTCCTGTCCGCTGAGGCCGGCCTGCTTGCCGATCTGCTTGAGCGATTCCGTGGTCTTGGATCCGGTCCAGACATCCTGCGACTTGAACAGCGTGTCGATGACGGCGAAGTATTTTCCCGCGTCGTCCTTGGCGATGCAGCGGGCCAGCATCGAGCCGGCCGCCGCCTTGATGTCGAGCGGAAACTCGCGGAACACGTAGCGGACCTTGTTGGTGTCGATGTATTCCGCCTTGATCTTCGGGAACACGCTTTCAGCAAAGCGCGCGCAGTGCGGACAGGTCATCGACGCGTATTCGGTGATGGTGACGGCGGCATCCTTGGGGCCGAGCGCCATGTCCGGCAGCGAGACCGGTTTGGCGACGTCGGCGGCGGTGACGCTCTGGGCCATGGCCTCGCCGATCAGGCGCCAGGGCGAGAGACCTGCGAAGGCGGCGAGTCCGCTCAGCGAGAGGGCGGCATTGAAGGCGCGGCGCGTGATGATCAAGGGTTTTGCTCCCGAAACGGCGCATGGGCGCCTGAAAACACGTTTGTTCGCTAACTCGAAACCAGAATTGTGGCAATGCCGCGCCGGCGGCGGCCGGCGCGCCGACGGCGTCAATTTCGTTTGATCGAAGCGCCGAGCCGCGCCAGCGCCGCGCGCAGACCGTCGTCGTCGATCGATGACAACGTCCCGGCGACGCTGGCGATCTCCGCCTCGTCCGGCGGGCAGGCTGCCTTTCGCGGAGGCTTGCGTGACAACGGCGCCTGCCGCAAGGCCAGTCGGCCGACCGCGTTCCAGCCGAGGAAGCGGTTGACCCGTTGCAGGATGACCTCGGAGGCGTGCTGGACTTCCAGCGCTAGGGGACCTTCGACCCGCAGCACAAGCGTCGCCGGTCGCTCCGGCTGTCCTTCGACGGGGCGAGGCCACTGGATTTTCATCGGTTCGGAATGCGCTGCGATCTCGGGTCCGGCGATCTCCGCCCATCGCGTCACCAGTTCGCGCGTTGCAAATCCCTGCCGCGCATAGGCGTCGGAAAAGACATCGCCGAGCAGCGCGGACAACGGCTTGGCCGAAATCGGACCGGGCTTGGACATCCGCGCTTTATAGCATGTCGGCATCTGTTTGGGACACGATTGACGTTTGGGTCGCAATCGACGTTATGTCGTCGTCATGGCCGGATTTATTCCGGCCATCCACGTCTTTTGCGGCAATTTACAAAAAAAGACGTGGATGCCCGGCACGAGGCCGGGCATGACGTGGAGAGGTTGATTCCATCGACGAGAATGGCGCGATGGCAGGGGCGGCAACGGCGATACGTAACACGCACGAGATGCAAGGCGGAGACGGCAACCGTCCCGCGCGGCTGCTCGCCTGGTACGACCGGAACCGCCGCCGCCTGCCATGGCGTGCACTGCCGGGAGAAGCCGCAGACCCTTATCGGGTCTGGCTGTCGGAGATCATGCTGCAGCAGACCACGGTGAAGGCGGTCGGGCCGTACTTCGAAAAGTTCCTGGCGCGCTGGCCGGACATTGATGCGATGGCGACTGCGTCGCTCGACGATGTCTTTCGGATGTGGGCCGGGCTCGGCTATTACTCGCGCGCGCGCAATCTTCACGCCTGTGCCGTGGCGGTGCGGCGCGATCATGGCGGCGCATTTCCCGATACGGAAGAGGGCTTGCGCGCGCTACCGGGGATCGGCGCCTACACGGCGGCGGCGATCGCTGCGATCGCGTTCGGCCGCCACACCATGCCGGTGGACGGCAACATCGAGCGCGTGGTGTCGCGATTGTTCGCGGTTGGGGAGCCGTTGCCGAAGGCGAAGCCGCGCATCCGGGACCTTGCGGCGACGCTGCTCGGCGAGAGTCGCTCCGGCGACGGCAAGAGCCGCGCTGGAGATTCCGCACAGGCGCTGATGGATCTCGGCGCCACCATCTGCACGTCGAAGAAGCCGGCCTGCGCGCTGTGTCCGCTGGGCGATGATTGTATCGCACGGCTGCGCGGCGACCAGGAGACCTTTCCGCGCAAGACGCCGAAGAAGGCGGGCGAGTTGCGGCGCGGCGCGGCTTTCGTGGTGACGCGCGGCGATGACCTGCTGGTCCGGACGCGGCCGACAAAAGGCCTGCTCGGCGGCATGACGGAAGTGCCGACATCGGACTGGCTCGCCGCGCAGGATGATGCGGCCGCACGCAAGCAGGCACCGCTAATCGGCGCCGCGCGCTGGCGGCGCAAGACCGGCACGGTCACGCATGTCTTCACGCATTTTCCGCTGGAGCTTGCGGTCTATACCGCGACCGCGACCGCGCGCACCCGCGCGCCCGAGGGCATGCGCTGGACGCCGATCGCGACGCTGAAGGATGAAGCCTTTCCCAACCTGATGCGCAAGGTCATTGCGCATGGGTTGGAACATGATCCCGATCCGAAGGGCCGCGCCAGCGCAAAGCGGGAACCGGTTTTCGGACAAGATCATACTCAATCAAAAGCGCGCGAAAAAATCTGACGTCGTCGCCGTCTCGTCGCGCCGCGTAAGCAAAAGGCCCTCCGGCGTGCGCCGAAGGGCCTCGTTGCCGAAGATGAAAGCCGATCAGGCTACCTTGGTCGTCATGTGGCGGTAGAGGAAGCCCTTGGCTTCGTCGTCGTTCTCGGTCTTGAAGGTGAACTTGTCCTTCAGCGCGATCGCTCTCGTCGCGGCCGGGCGCGCCGACACCTCGTCGAGCAGCCGCTTGAAGTTCGGATATTTGGCGACGGCGCTTTCGCCGATCACGCGCGGCGCCATGCGCGCCCAGCCCCAGAACGCCATGTCGGCGATGGTGTAAGTGTCGCCGACCATGTAGCGGCTATTGGCGAGATGATCGTCGAGAACCTTGTAGTGACGATGCGCCTCGAACAGATAGCGGTTGACGGCGTAGTCCATGCCTTTCGGCGCATAGTCCTTGAAATGGATGGCCTGGCCGCCATAGGGCCCGAGGCCGCTGGCGATGAACATCAGCCACGACAAGAGTTGCGCGCGATTGGTGGGCGTGTTGGCCGGCATGAACTTGCCGGTCTTTTCGCCGAGATAAAGCAGGATGGCATTGCTGTCGAACACGAACACGCCGTCGTCGTCGATCGCCGGCACCTTGCCGTTCGGGTTCACCTTCAGGAATTCCGGCTTGAACTGGTCGCCCTTGCGGGTATCGACCGGCACCAGTTCGAAGGGCAGGCCGGTTTCTTCCAGGAACAGCGCGACCTTGTTCGGGTTCGGCGCGCCGTTGAAATAGAACTTGAGCATCAAAAAATCCTCTGTTTGGTCTTGAACTGAATGGGGACGCGGGCGGATCGCCGCGATGGGCCATTCCATGCTCGGATTTTTCGAACGATGCAACGGGCGAGTTTTGTCGGCGGCCGGGCGTTCGCCGCCCAGCCGTCCGCCGTCGGTTTGAAAGGCGATGGGGTGGCTCAGTCGGCGGCCATCCGGCTGCGGATTTCGGCGCGCAGCTCGTCGATCAGCCTGAGACCCTTGCTGGTTTCGATGTGCCAGTAGGTCCAGCCGTTGCACGCGCCCGCGCCTTGCGCCACCGCGCCGATGCGGTGGATCGACCCCACCTTGTCGCCGAGCATGATGGCGCCGTCGGCGCGCACCAGCGCGCCGTGACGCTTCTTCGCATCGACGAGTTTCGCGCCGGGCGAGATCATGCCGCGCTCGATCAGTTCGGAGAACGCGACGCGCGGCGCCTGGCGCGCGGTCATGAACGGAGCCAGCGTGGCTTCGGGCAGCGGTTCGACGGCCGCGATGCGTTGCTCGGCGGCGGCGGCGTAGGTCCGGTCGCGCTCGAACCCGATGTAGCTGCGGCCGAGACGCCTGGCGACGGCTCCGGTGGTGCCGGTGCCGTTGAACGGATCGATCACGAGGTCGCCCGGCCTGGACGACGACAACAAGACCCGCGCCAGCAAACCTTCCGGCTTCTGGGTCGGATGCACTTTCTTGCCGTCCTTGCCCTTCAGCCGCTCGTCGCCGGTGCACAGCGGAATCAGCCAGTCCGAGCGCGCCTGCACGTCCTCGTTGGCGGCTTTCAGCGCCTCGTAATTGAAGGTGTAGCCCTTGGCGTTCTCGTCGCGCGCCGCCCAGATCATGGTTTCATGCGCGTTGGTGAAGCGGCGGCCGCGGAAATTCGGCATCGGATTGGTCTTGCGCCAGACGATGTCGTTGAGGATCCAGAAGCCGAGGTCCTGCATGATCGCGCCGACGCGGAAGATGTTGTGATAGGAGCCGATCACCCAGATCGTCGCTTGAGGCTTCATGATGCGGCGGCAGGCGAGCAGCCAGGCGCGCGTGAAGTCATCATATGCGGCGAAAGACGAGAACTTGTCCCAGTCGTCGTTCACGGCATCGACGTGCGATTCGTCGGGCCGCTTGAGATCGCCCTTGAGCTGCAGATTGTAGGGGGGATCCGCGAAAACCAGATCGACCGATCCGGATGGAAGCTTCGACATCCCGGCGACGCAGTCGCCAACGACAATACGCGAAGCGGGAGAGTCAAATTTGGTGCGGGGCGCCTTTGCAGACGCCCCGCGACGCGACACGACCATGACTCACATACTCTGACTCAGGCGACGCTGTCGGCGACGCGGGACCAAACAACCGACTGGCGCTACAGTGACCTGCCAAAGTAAAAATCGACTTAATTGCAGATGCCTTTCGTTGATTGCAGACGCGTTTTCGCCACGTGGCGCGCAGAGCTTCGCAACGTGATGCGCAGAACCGATATCGTTTTCACTTATGTGCGCGTTGCGGTCGCGGTCTTCGTCGTCAACATCGTTGGACCGTACGTTGCGTGACGCTCAGACTGAGCGACGAGAAACAGGAGCGGCGGAGGCGTCGCCACCGGGGTTTTCGCAGCCCGCCGCGCTATCATGCGCGAACGCCGCGGTTCGGACTCGTTTCGATGGTCCGATAGATCGGTGAGGCGAACGTCCCAACCTGAACGGCACTAGGCAATTATTGCCGGGCAGGCTATTGATTAACGAAGGGGAAATTTTACGTTGGTGTCGCCGGGTCGCGGCGATGTCACGACCGGTCGGACACGAGGACGGGACGCCATGCGTGATGACGATTTTCGCCACAGCGACAACATCGACGACCGTCGTGACAGCAGCGGGTTGGGCGGAGGCGGCGGATTTGGATTCCCGATGCGAGGCGGCCTCGGTATCGGCACCATTCTCGTCCTCGGCCTGGTCGGCTATGCGTTCGGCATCGATCCGCGCATCCTGATCGGCGGCGCGGAAATCCTGACCGGCGGCGGCTCGGCGCCAAGCTATCAGACCGACAGCCGCCCATCGGGCAAAACCGGTGCGCCGTCGGATGAAATGGGCAGCATGATCTCCGGCGTGCTCGGCGAGATCGACGATCGCTGGAGCGAAATCTTCAGGGCCAGCGGGCAGAGCTATTCGGGACCGCGCATCGTGCTGTTCCGCAACGCCACCAACGGCGGCCGTTGCGGCATGGCGCAGTCGGCGATGGGCCCGTTCTATTGCCCGCCGGACCGGCAGATATTCCTCGACACCAGCTTCTTCAAACAGGTCGAAACGCGCTTCCACGGCTGCTCGGGCAATGCCTGCAGGTTCACCGCGGCCTATATCATCGCGCACGAGGCCGGACACCACATCCAGAACCTGCTCGGCATCCTGCCGAAGGTGACGCGATTGCAGCAACAGGCCGGCAGCAAGGCCGAGGCGAACGCGCTGCAGGTCAAGGTTGAACTGCAGGCGGATTGCCTCTCCGGCGTCTGGGTGAACCGCGAGGAGAGGAAACGTCCGAACTTTCTCGAGGCAGGCGACATCGATGCCGCTCTGACGACGGCTTCAGCAATCGGCGACGACACGCTGCAACGAAAGGCGACCGGCCATGTGGTGCCGGACTCGTTCACGCACGGCTCGGCGGCGCAGCGCAAGCGCTGGTTCATGACCGGCTACCAGCAGGGCACCGTGCAGGCCTGCAATACCTTCGCCGCGGATAGTTTGTGAGTTAGAAGCCGCCATGCCATGATGGTCGTGGCCGGGCGCGTCCCGGCTCTCCAAGTCTTTTTCGTCGGGAAGGTGTTGAAGACATGGATGCCCGGCGCAAGGCCGGGCATGACGGGAGTTCCGCCATGCCGTCCATCGACGAGACAAAACCATTCATCCCGCTCAATATCGCGGTGCTGACGGTATCCGACACGCGCTCGCTCGCCGATGACAAGTCGGGTACGACGCTGGCGGAGCGGTTGACGGCGGCCGGTCACAAGCTCGGCGCCCGCGAGATCGTCACCGACGACGTCGAGGCGATCCGCGCCGTCATCAAAAGATGGATCGCCGACGCGGGCATCGATGTCGTCATCACCACCGGCGGGACCGGGTTCACCGGGCGTGACGTCACCCCCGAGGCCGTCGAGCCGCTGTTCGAGAAGCGGATGGACGGTTTCTCGGTCGCCTTCCACATGATGAGCCACGCCAAGATCGGCACCTCGACCGTTCAGAGCCGCGCCACCGCCGGCACCGCGGGCTCCACCTTCATCTTCTGCCTGCCCGGCTCGCCGGGAGCCTGCCGCGACGGCTGGGACGGCATCCTCGCGCCCCAGCTCGATTACCGCACGCGTCCCTGCAATTTCGTCGAGATCATGCCGAGGCTCGATGAACACCTGCGCCGCCCGAAGGCCAAGGGGGCCTCGGCCTGACGGCGCGCAACGGCCGGGGATCGTGGAGATTTTGTTCTTGATTTGTTCTGAATGCATGTTATTTGTCCATGCATGAGCAGAGCGTCTTCTCTTGCCCGCAGGCATTCGCCGGTCACGCCGCCCCCCGGACCGGCGGACGCCGCGCCTCCCTTCGCCGAGCTCGAGGTCGCGATCGATCGCGAGCGGAGGAGGGGGCGCGGCGCGCAGTCCAATGCCAGCGGCCGATACGAGATCGAAGCGCGCACCGCCTTTGACGACGGCTGGCGGAGTCTCGACGAACTGCCGCCGTTCAAGACCACGGTCGCGATCGACACCGCGCGAAAAGTCATCACCCGGAACGACTCGCCCGACATCGGCTTCGACCGCTCGATCAACCCCTATCGGGGTTGCGAGCACGGTTGCGTCTATTGTTTTGCACGGCCGACCCATGCCTATCTCGGCCTTTCGCCGGGGCTGGATTTCGAATCGAAGCTGTATGCGAAGCCGGACGCCCCCGCCTTGCTGGAGAAGGAACTGGCGGCGGACGGCTACGAGCCGAAGATGATCGCGATCGGAACCAACACCGATCCCTACCAGCCGGTCGAACGCGACCGGAAGATCATGCGCGGCATTCTCGAAGTGCTGGAGCGTGCGTCGCATCCGGTCGGCATCGTGACGAAATCGGCGCTGGTGACGCGGGACATCGACATCCTGTCGCGCATGGCGAAGCGCAGCCTGGCAAAGGTTGCGATCTCGGTGACCTCGCTCGATCCCAGGCTGGCGCGCACGATGGAGCCGCGCGCATCGACGCCAATGAGGCGGCTGGAGGCGCTGCGGATGCTGTCGGAGGCCGGCATTCCGACCACGGTAATGGTGGCCCCTGTGATTCCGGCGCTGAACGACTGCGAGATCGAGCGGATCCTCGATGCCGCGGCCCATGCCGGCGTGAGGGAGGCGAACTATGTGTTGCTGCGCCTGCCGCTCGAGGTGCGCGACCTGTTCCGCGAATGGCTGATGGCGAACTACCCCGATCGCTACCGCCATGTCTTCACGCTGATCCGCGACATGCGCAACGGCCGCGACTACGATTCGCAATGGGGCGCGCGGATGAAGGGCTCCGGGCCAATGGCCTGGATGATCGGCCGCCGCTTCGAGATCGCTTGTGAAAAACTCGGTCTCAACAAAAAGCGTTCAAAACTGACGACGGACCATTTTGCAAAACCCAGACGCTGCGGACGGCAGTTGAGCCTGTTTTAGGGCATGGCCGCCGTTCGTCGCGTGGCCATGCCCGGCAATGAGGCCCCGGAATAGCGGGCATGGCGTCCGGTTCCCGGTTGCGCCGGCGGGTTGGTTTTCGCACCATCGCCGAATGATTCGGGATCCGTCCAGGGACAAGCCGGGAAGATCGAGCGTTGTCGCGCGGCCGAGCTTTCGGCGCGAGCGCACGCTCGTCAAGCGTGGCGTGTGGCCGGTCGCCGGTTGCGACGAGGTCGGGCGCGGGCCGCTGGCGGGACCGGTGGTCGCCGCCGCGGTGGTGCTCGATCCGAAACGAATCCCGAAAGGCATCGACGATTCCAAGCGCCTGACGGCGGCGCGGCGGGAGGAGCTGTTCGAGGAGATCACCGCGACCGCGTCTTTCGCGGTGGCCTGTGCATCGACCGCGCGGATCGACCGCGACAATATCCTGCGCGCGTCGCTGTGGGCGCTGGCGCGCGCGGTCCATGCGCTGCCGGACATGCCGCAGCATGTGTTCGTCGACGGCCGCGACCGGATCGAGATCGCTTGCGCGTGCGAGCCGGTGATCGGCGGCGACGGCCTGGTATTGTCGATCGCGGCCGCCTCGATCGTCGCCAAGGTCACGCGCGACCGGCTGATGTGCAAGCTGGCGCAGGACTGCCCCGGCTACGGCTTTGAGTCTCACAAAGGCTACGCGGTCCCCGAGCATCTCGCGGCGCTCGACCGTCTGGGGCCGAGTCCGCATCATCGCAGCTTCTTCGCGCCGGTCGTGGCGGCGCGCGAACGCCACCGCGCATCACCGATCCGGGAAAGCGTCCCTGCGAGTGAAACATCGGCCGGGATATCGATCGAAGCGGCAATCTGAGACGATCCGATTTGTCGGGCCGGTTGCCTAGCCGGCTGATGCGCCTTATCACTCGCAGCCGCCTCGCTCTCACGCACCCGGAATTTTGCAAGACCGCCGCCAATCAGGCCCTTCATGCGCTTCACCTCGCTGGTTGTCGAACTGATCCGCGCCCGGCCGTCGCTGGTGGTCTGGATCGTGGTGCTGTTGCAGGCGGCGATCTGGCTCACGGTGCCGCTGCTGCTGTACCGAGGTCCGCCGGGTGATCTCGCGACGGTGCTGGCGTTCGGCCGCGAATATCGGGTCGGAACGGATCTCGGGCCGCCGCTGGCGTTCTGGCTTGCCGACATCGCCTATCGCGCCGCCGGCCACCACATGTTCGGCGTTTACGTGTTGTCGCAGCTCTGCTTCATCGCTGCATTCCGGGTTCTGTACGAACTCGGTCGGACCATTGTCGGCGGTCCGCACGCGGTTCTTGCCGTCTTGCTGACCATGACGGTCACCGTGTTCGGCGCGCCCGGCCTGATATTCGGACCACTCGTGCTCGCATTCCCGCTGTGGGCGCTGCTGTTGCTGCATTCCTGGCAGATCATCGGACAGCATCGCCGGAGTGCGTGGTTCGCGCTGTCGATCGAAGCCGGTCTGCTGCTGCTGACCACGCCGGCCGCGGCCGGGTTGTTGCTGGCGCTGGCGATATTCGCTCTGGCGACGGAGCGCGGCCGAATCGCCCTTGAGTCGGCCGATTGGCTGTTCGCGCTGCTGGTGATCGTGGTGCTCGCGCTGCCTTACCTGATCTGGCTGGTGCGCGCCGACACGCTCGATGCGCTGCCTTGGCCTGACCTTGCCGAACTGCACCTGCGTCTCCTGCGCTGGGCTGAACTGCTCCTCTCTCTCATGATCGCAATGGCCGGCCTCATCGTGCTGGTCGTCCTCAACTCCGGTTTCATCAAATGGAAGCCTGAAGATGCGCCGGTGATCGTCCGGCCGCCGGTCGATTCGCTGGCGCGGAATTTCGTCTATGTCTTCGCGCTCGCGCCGGCGCTCGGCGGAAGTCTGGTTGCGGCGCTGTTCGGGGACGATCACATCATCGGAGGCGCGGCGATTGCGCTGTTGATGTCGGGTCTTGCGGTCGTCATGCTCTCCGGCGATCTGATTCATTTACGCCGCTTGCGTGTGTTGCGCGCGGCGTGGCTCGCCGCCGTCGTGGCTCCGGCGCTTGCGGTGATCGCGACGGTCGTTGTCCAGCCGTGGTTTGCGAGCACCGAGGTTGCGACATCCGTTCCTGCGTCGGCGATCGGTCGTTTCTTCGGCGAGAATTTCGAGCGTCGCACCAATCGTCCGCTGTCGGCGGTCGCCGGCGATCCGCAACTCGCCGCGCTCGTCGCGCTCGGTCCGTCGCGGCCGCATCTCCTGCTCGATGCGACGCCTGAGCGCACGCCGTGGATGACATTGGCGAAATTCAACGAACTCGGCGGCGTCGTGGTCTGGCGGGCGTCCGACACCGCGGGCACGCCCCCCGACGCTATCGCCAAGCGGTTTCCGGGTATCGTTCCGGAGATTCCGCGTGCGTTTGCGCGCCTCGTCGATGGCCGGCTGCCCCCGCTGCGGATCGGCTGGGCCATCGTCCGGCCGAAAGCGCCGTAACGATCACTTTCAAGTGGACGTCGACTGCTCCAGCGCCGTACCTTCCAGCGCCTTGGCGATCGCGCGCAGGTCGAGCCAGGCCATCCGCTTGTAGGACGGCGAGCGCAGAAGATACGCGGGATGGAACGTCGCCATCGCGCGGATCGTTCGCGTGCCGGTGTCGTAGTCGAACCATCTGCCGCGGGTTTTCATGATACCCTCGCGGGTCTGCAGCAGCGTCTGCGTCGAGGGATTGCCGAGCGTGACCAGAACGTCGGGGTTCACCAGTTCGATCTGGCGCCGGATGAAGGGCAGGCAGATCTGGGTTTCCTGCGGCGTCGGGGTCCGGTTGCCGGGCGGCCGCCATGGAATGACGTTGGCGATGTAGACGTCGCCGCGCTTGAGGCCGATCGCCGCGATCATCCGGTTGAGAAGCTGCCCTGAGCGGCCGACGAAGGGCAGGCCCTCGATGTCCTCGTCGCGTCCCGGCGCCTCGCCGACGAACATCAGCCGCGCCTGTGGATTGCCGTCGGCGAACACCAGCCGCGATGCGGTGAATTTCAGCGCGCAGCCCTCGAAGCTGTCGAGCAGGGTTCGCAACACGTCCAGCGAGGGGGCGGTGCGGGCGGCCTCGCGCGCGGATTCGATGGCAATCTCGGGCGGCGGCGCGATCGCGCCGCGAGGCGCTGCCGCGACCGCGCGTGTTGGCGGCTGCCGCGCTGGAACGGAAGAGGCCCCTGCCGGCGCGACGACCGGCCGATCGCGAGCGGTCAAGCGATCGACCGGTTCGTCTTCGAGCGCACAATCCACCCCCGTCTCCAGATAGAAGGCGATGAGGTCTCGGGCGGCGGGTGCGGAATCGGAACTCATGATGGCATCCACGGTGTTGCCGGACACTGACCCGAAGAAAGCGCTCGGCGTGGGGCGCCCGAGGGCGTTTTCCATGGTTGTTCTCGAGCAAAAAATCGGAAACAACAAGGCCTGAGAGCATGGCAGGCGCGACGATCGCCGGTTTGGAAGCAGATCATGAGCAGCGATGAATTGCCGCCCCGTGAATCCATGGATTTCGACGTCGTTATCGTCGGCGCGGGACCCTCAGGTCTTTCGGCGGCGATCCGGCTCAAGCAACGCGATGCCGGTCTCAGCATCGTCGTCGTCGAAAAAGGGTCCGAGGTCGGCGCGCATATTCTGTCCGGCGCCGTGATCGACCCGGCCGGGCTCGACGTCCTGATGCCGGACTGGCGCGATGACGCCGATTGCCCGCTCAAGACCAAAGTCAGGGACGACCGGTTCTTCTGGATGACTCCGCGCCGCGCGATCCGGCTGCCCAACTTCCTGATGCCGCCGCTGATGAACAACCATCATTGTTACATCGGCTCGCTCGGCAACCTCTGCCGCTGGCTCGCACAGAAGGCGGAGGCGCTCGGCGTCGAAATCTATCCCGGCTTTGCGGCGACGGAGGTGCTTTACGACGACAGCGGCGCGGTCCGCGGCATCGCGACCGGCGACATGGGCGTCGCGCGCGACGGCTCACGCAAGAGTTCCTACGTGCGCGGCATGGAGCTGCGAGGCAAGTACACGCTGTTCGCGGAAGGCGCCCGCGGCAGCCTTTCGAAGCAGTTGATCGCGAGGTTCGCTCTCGACAAGACCAGCCAGCCGCCGAAATTCGGCATCGGCCTCAAGGAAGTCTGGCAGGTCGATCCGGCCAGGCACAGCAACGGGCTGATCCAGCACTCGTTCGGCTGGCCGCTCGACAATTCCACCGGCGGCGGCTCGTTTCTCTATCACTATGACGATGATCGCGTGGCGGTCGGTTTCGTCGTGCACCTGAATTACGACGATCCCTACCTGTCGCCGTTCGAGGAATTCCAGCGGTTCAAGACGCATCCTGCGGTCCGCGGCGTGTTCGAGGGAGGCCGGCGGCTGGCCTATGGCGCGCGGGCCATCACCGAAGGCGGTTATCAGTCGGTGCCGCGGCTGACGTTTCCGGGCGGCGCGCTGATCGGCTGCGCCGCCGGATTCGTCAACGTGCCGCGCATCAAGGGCGTTCACAACGCCATGGGCAGCGCAATGCTGGCCGCGGAGCATGTCGCGGCGGCGATCGGCGCCGGACGGGCCAATGACGAGATCGCCGAATACGAGAACGCATGGCGCGATTCCGCCGTCGGCAAGGACCTGTTCAAGGTCCGCAACGTCAAGCCGCTGTGGTCGAAATTCGGCACCATTGCCGGCGTGGTGCTGGGCGGCCTCGACATGTGGACCAACACGCTGTTCGGGCTCTCGCTGTTCGGCACCTGGTCGCACGCAAGGCCGGATCGAAAGACGCTCGATCCAGCGAAAGCGCATGCGCCCATCGCCTATCCGAAGCCCGACGGCCGGCTGACCTTCGACAAGCTGTCCTCCGTGTTCCTCTCCAACACCAATCACGAGGAGGATCAGCCGGTCCATCTGGAGGTCGCCGACATGGCCCTGCAAAAGGCTTCCGAACACGACGTCTATGCCGGGCCTTCGAGCCGTTACTGTCCTGCCGGCGTCTACGAATGGGTCGAGGAGGGAACCGGCCCACGCTACCAGATCAATGCGCAGAATTGCGTCCATTGCAAAACTTGCGATGTGAAAGACCCGAACGGAAACATTACCTGGGTTCCGCCCGAGGGCGGCGGCGGACCCAACTATGAGGCGATGTGACCACAATTGCGTGAATGCCACGACCGCGCGGCTGGGCGCGGCGGCCACGATGCCGCCACAGAAGACGTGCTTTCGCAAAGACACTCGCGCAAAGCCGATGCGAATGTTAGAAGCGTGCGTCGCGATGCAGCCGGTCGGATTGCGCCATCAGAGACCGGCCAAGGGTCCGCCGTGAAACCTGGAGCTGAGCAAATCCCAATGTTGTCCATTCGTTTCAATTGTCTGGCGATTGCCCTGGCCGCCGCGACATCGCTCGTGCTGTCCGCCCCGCTGGCGGCGCAGACGCCCGAGCGACCGACCGACACCGCGAAATTTCCGAGCGCCCATGATTTGCGCACCATGACGATGGCGGGCAGCTATCTCGCCGCCCGCCATGCCAGCGTCGAGCGCGACGCCAAGTCCGCGGCCGAGTTCTATCGTTCGGCGCTGCGCACCGATCCGAAAAACAGCGAACTTCTGGATCGGGCGTTCATTTCCACGCTGGCCGAGGGCGACATCGATGCCGCCGTGAAGCTCGCCGACCGCATCCTGGCCGTCGATAAAACCAACCGCGTCGCGCGGCTGGTCATCGGCGTTCATAATCTCAAGTTGAAGAAATACGCCGCAGCCCGGAAAAACATCAACCAGTCCGTTCGCGGGCCGATCACCGATCTGGTGGCGACGTTGCTGTCGGCCTGGGCCGACTATGGCGCCGGCGAAACCAAGCAGGCCGTCGCCAACATCGACGCGCTGACCGGGCCGGAATGGTATCCCATCTTCAAGGATCTGCATTCGGGGATGTTGCTCGATCTGGCCGGCCGGGAAAAGGAAGCCGGCGTTCGTCTCGAGCGCGCCTACAAGCTCGACGATTCCGCGCTCCGCGTCACCGACGCCTATGCGCGGTGGCTGTCGCGCAACAAGGACGATGCGGCGGCGCTGGCCGTGTACGAGTCGTTCGACAAGAAGCTGCCGCGCCATCCTCTGATTCTGGAAGGCATCAGGGAGGCCAAGGCCGGCAAGAAACTGCCGCAGCTCGTCAGTTCGCCGCAAACCGGCGCGGCCGAAGCCCTATACGGCATCGGCGCGTCTCTGACCCGACGCGGCGGCGAGGACCTGGCGCTGGTTTACCTGCAACTCGCGCTTTATCTCGCGCCCAGTCATCCGATGGCGCTGCTATCGCTCGCCGATCTCTACGAGTCGGTGAAGAAGCCGGAGATGGCGATCGACGTCTATCGACGCGTGCCCGCCGACTCGCCGCTGAAGCGCAATGCGCAGGTTCAACTCGCGACCGACCTTGATGCCGTCGATCGCAGCGAGGAGGCGATCAAGATCCTCAAGGAGGTCACGGAGCAGGATCCGAAGGACCTGGAGGCCATCATGGCGCTCGGCAACGTCGAGCGGGGACACAAGAAGTTCGCCGATTGCGCAAAGACCTACACCAAGGGCATCGACGTGATCGCCGAGGCCAAGGACAAGCCGAACTGGGTCTATTACTATTTTCGCGGCATCTGCGAGGAGCGCTCGAAGAACTGGGACAAGGCGGAAGTCGACATGAAGAAGGCGCTCGAAATTCAGCCCGATCAGCCGCATGTTCTCAACTATCTCGGTTACTCCTGGATCGATCGCGGTCTCAATCTCGATGAAGCCATGAAGATGATCAAGCGCGCCGTCGATCAGCGGCCGGACGACGGCTATATCGTCGACAGCCTCGGCTGGGCCTATTACCGCACCGGCAACTACCAGGAGGCGGTCAAGACGCTCGAGCGCGCCATCAACCTCAAGCCCGAGGATCCGACGGTGAACGATCACCTCGGCGACGCCTACTGGCGCGTCGGACGGACGCTGGAGGCGAAGTTTCAATGGGCGCACGCGCGCGATATGAAGCCGGAACCGGAAGAACTGCCGAAGATCGAGGCCAAGATCGAAAACGGCCTGCCGGCGGACGACAACCCGGCGGCGGCTTCCGCTGACAAGAAGAAGGAAGACGGCAAGGGCGGCTGAGCGCGGCAGAAATCATTTGATTTCGCGCGCGGTTTTGGATTTGACATCCGCCATGGTCGTCACCGGCGCCTCCAACACGACATCGACAGCACCGGCGCTGAGCGAGACCGCGCGCGCCAAGGTGAACCTCACGCTGCGGGTTATGGGTCGGCGCGCCGACGGCTTTCATGATCTGGAGAGCGTGGTCGCGTTTGCCGATTGCTCCGATCGACTGACCCTGACGCCGGGCGCGGACCTGTCGCTCGCGGCCTGCGGTCCGCGCGCGCAGGAGTGCGGCGCGATTGCCGACAATCTCGTTCTCAAGGCCGCGCGCCTGCTTGGTGAGCGGGTCGCAAATCTGAAGACGGGCGCTTTCGCGCTGGACAAGCATTTGCCGGTCGCGGCCGGCATCGGCGGCGGCTCGGCGGACGCGGCCGCGGCGTTGCGGCTTCTTGCGAAGGTCAACGTCATCGCGATCGGCGATCCGCGGCTGATCGAGGCGGCGCGGCTGACCGGCGCCGACGTGCCGGTATGCGTCCGCTCGGAAGCCTGCGTGATGACCGGCGTCGGCGAGACGTTGCAGCCGGTGGGTTTGCCTGCGATGCCAGCCGTGCTGGTCAATCCGCGCGTTTCCGTCGCGACGAAGGACGTCTTCGCCGCGCTTGGCTTGCGCAGCGGCGAACGGCACGCCGTTGTCTCCGACGCGATCGCGTGGCCGAAAGCCGGCGCGCCGATGAACGATTGGCTCGCCATGCTCGCCGACAGCGCCAACGACCTCGAAGCGCCTGCGATCCGCGTTCAGCCTGTCATCGGCGAGGTGCTCGCGAGGCTGCGCGCAACCGGCGCGCGGCTGTCGCGGATGTCGGGCTCGGGCGCGACCTGCTTTGCGATCCTCGGCGACGAGGCGGACGCGCTCCGCGCCGCGCAGAGCATCCAACGCGATCATCCGCAATGGTGGGTCCATGCGGGGACGCTGAGTTAATTAAGGCTGTTGAAAAGTCTTTCAGGTCATTCCGGGGCGCGTGAAGCGCGAACCCGGAATCCGGCGACAAGAAAATCTGCGAATACTGGATTCCGGATCGCCGCCTTGCGGCGTCAGGAATGACGATTGCGGGAGTTGCCGGGATTTTTTCAGTGCGACCGCGCCAGGCAGAACGCCACGACCTGCTCCAGGGCGCTCTTCATCGGCGACGGCGGAAACAGCGCCAGCGCATCGACCGCCATCGCGCCGTAGTGCTGGGCGCGGTTGAGCGTATCCTCCAGCGCACGATGCTTGGTCATCAGCCCGATGGCGTGATTGAGATCGTTGTCGCCGATCTGGCCTTCCTCGAGCGCCCGCACCCAGAATTCACGCTCGCTATCGTTGCCGCGGCGGAACGCCAGCACCACCGGCAGCGTGATCTTGCCCTCGCGGAAATCATCGCCGACGTTCTTGCCGAGCTTCGCCGACTTGCCGCCGTAATCGAGAACATCGTCGACAAGCTGGAAGGCGATCCCGAGATTCATGCCGAAGGAAGCCGCCGCCGTCTCTTCGGCTTTCGGACGGCCGCCGAGCACCGGGCCGACTTCGCAGGCGGCGGCGAACAGCTCGGCGGTCTTGCCGCGGATGACGGCGAGGTATTCGTCCTCGGTGGTGGCGGTGTTCTTCGCCGCCGCGAGCTGCATGACCTCGCCTTCCGCGATGGTGGCGGCCGCCGCCGACAGGATGTCGAGCGCGCGCAGCGAGCCGACCTCGACCATCATGCGGAACGCCTGTCCGAGCAGGAAGTCGCCGACGAGAACGCTGGCCTCGTTGCCCCACACCATGCGCGCCGACAGCTTGCCGCGGCGCAGCTCGCTCTCATCGACCACGTCGTCGTGCAGCAGCGTCGCCGTGTGCATGAATTCAACGGAGGCTGCGAGCTTGACGTGCCCGTCGCCGGAATAGCCGGCAAGGTGCGCCATCGCCAGCGTCAGCATCGGGCGCAGCCGCTTGCCGCCGGACGAGATCAGGTGGTTGGCGACCTCCGGAATCATCGTGACGTCCGACCCGGTTCGCGACAGGATGGTGGCGTTGACACGTTCCATGTCGGCGGCGACGAGCGCCACGAGCTGATCGATGGAGTCCGTCGCGTGACTTTCGAATGGGACAATGACCGCCAAGAAAAATCTCCGGTTTTGCGCAATTCACGCCGCTTACAATAGAAAGCGGCGGTTGGCGCGGCAAGCGCAGGTAGCTGTTGACATGTGGCGGTTGACATGGGCCACAGGGGTGTGAAGCTGAGCGTGTCGGGAGAATATGACGTTGCGCGAATTGGTTCGAACCAACGACGTTGTGCTGGTGTCGGCGATCGGCGCGCTGCTGGACGGCGCAGGCATTTATCACATGGTGCTCGATCAGAACATGAGCGTCATCGAGGGATCGCTCGGCGTTCTGCCGCGCCGCATCCTGGTGCAGGACGACGACGACCGCGAGGCGCGGCAGCTTCTCACCGAGGCCGGGCTGGGCCATGAATTGCGGCCCGACGACGCCGGACGATGACCGGCAACCTGCCCGAATATGGAGAGGATGCGTTTCTCGGCGGACGGCTGCGGCTGTATCAACCCGTATCCGGGCATCGCGCCGGTCACGATGCGATGCTGCTCGCCGCCGCGACGCCGGGCAAGTCCGGCGATCATGTCGTCGATTTCGGTGCGGGTGTCGGCGCCGCCGGGCTCGCGCTGGCGACGCGCCTTGCCGGCATCGGCCTGACGTTGGTCGAGCGCGACGAGAACCTCGCCGATCTGGCGTGCCGCAACGCGATACTCAACGGCATCGAGGCGAGGATATGCGCCCTCGATATCGCGGATCGGGCAGAGGCTTTCGCGGCTGCCGGTCTTGGCCCCGACAGCGCCGACGTCGTATTGATGAATCCGCCCTTCAACGATCCGGTCCGCCATCGGCCGTCGCCGGACCAGAGCCGGCGCGCGGCGCACGTCTCGGAGCCTGCCATGCTCGAGGCATGGGTGCATGCGGCGCGGCGCGTGCTGAAACCCGGCGGGGTGCTCAGCCTGATCTGGCGCAGCGACGGCCTTGCCGAGGTGCTGGCGGCGCTCGGCCGTGGTTTTGGCGGGATCGCGATCCGGCCGGTGCATCCGGATGCGGGCAAGGCCGCGATCCGCATCCTGGTGCGCGCGGTCAAGGGCAGCCGTGCTCCGCTCAGGATTTGTTGGGGTTTGATGCTCAGCGACGAGGCGGGCCTTCCCGGCAAAGAGGCTCATGACGTTCTCGCAGGCGGCCAGATTCTCGCGTTCTGACAGAGGATGAGCTTGTGCCGGGCGATCGCGGACGTCTGTCTTTGCACGCGACTTGGAGCAGATGTGAAGTAAAAGGCCTTGAGAAGGCTACCAAAATCCTCACCAGCGCATACATCTTTGCCTGACTCCGGCAGTTGCATGTTGCAAAACTGCCGCGATGCAGGGAAATGGCATGAGAGCAGTCTTGATGAAACTGGTGCCCAAGCGGTGGCGCGGGACCCCGGTGGTGCCGGTGGTGCGATTGTCCGGCGTCATCGGCGCTGTGACGCCGCTCCGGCCGGGCGTCACGCTCGCAGGGGTTGCCAAAACGCTGGAACGGGCGTTCGCGATGGACAACGCCAAGGCCGTGGCGCTCGTCATCAATTCGCCGGGCGGCTCGCCGGTGCAATCGCGCCAGATTTACCTGCGAATCCGGCACCTCGCGCAGGAGAAAAAGCTTCCGGTGCTGGTGTTCGTCGAGGACGTCGCCGCCTCCGGCGGCTATATGATCGCCTGCGCGGGCGACGAGATTTTCTGCGATCCGTCGTCGATCCTGGGTTCGGTCGGCGTGGTCGGCAGCAGTTTCGGATTCACGGAGTTGATCAAAAAGATCGGCGTCGAGCGCCGGCTCTACACCTCCGGCGAACACAAGGCCACGCTCGATCCTTTCCTGCCTGAAAATCCCGACGATGTGGCGCGGTTGAAAGCCATTCAGCGCGAGATCCACGCCACCTTCATCGAACTGGTCAAGGCAAGCCGCGGGTCGCGGCTGAAGGAGACGGACAGCCTTTTGTTCACCGGTGAATACTGGGCTGGAGAACGATCGGTCGCGCTCGGCCTCGCCGACGCGATCGGCGATCCCCGCTCGACGCTGCGGGCGCGGTTCGGTGACAAGGTCTTGACGCCGCTGATCGCGCCTTCGACCGGTCTCCTGGCGGGGTTGTTTGGTCGCAAAGCGGGAGCCGGAGCCCTGACCTCGTTCGGCGGCCCCCTGGGGGTGCCCGACGAGTTGATCTCAGCCCTCGAGACACGTGCGATCTGGGCCAAATTCGGATTTTAGGCCTGGCTCTGCCGCCGAAGCCCTTCATTTGGGCTCGAAACAGCGATTGCGGGAACGATCGGGTTGGGAGAGAATAATGTCGATTGGGGGTAACGAACGAAGAGGATCGACCGATGCCGCCGCTGATTGCACTTGCAGCTACCCTGGGTGGGATGGTCGCGGTTCGCTGGCTTTATCAGACGGCCCGGCGGATCAATCAGGAACTCGAGGAGGCACGGATGGCGCGCGTCGCCGAGGCGCGCTCCCGTGATATTCCGACGCTGCGGCGCGACCCTCGCACCGGCGCCTACCGGCCTGACTAGAGCCTTTGCCGCTTCTGATGAATCAGAAGCGGGCTCTATATTTTTTGGTTTGACGCGTTTTCTTGACGCGAACCGGTAGCCACTTCGCTTTGAAAACGCTCTGGTGGATTCCGCTCTATACCCGGCCTTCCGGCGCTTGCGCCGGCTTTCGGGGGCGGGGCATCGCCCGGCGAAGCCGGCTGCAAGCTTGGAGGTACGCACGGCTCGTAGCCGCCGCGCCCGTCTCCGATAGCGGGCGAACCCTAACAGTCTCCAAGTGCGGCGGCCTGATCTGGCCTGCCGGTTAGCGCTCCCCGTCGCAAATCGCTCAATTGCCGGCAACACCGGTAACCGTTGTTCCGCCATCGCCTTGATTTGGGTTTCCCCGGCCGATACGGTCCCGCGCGTTCAGCCTCGCGAATCTCCGATCAAGGACAGATGGACTCCCTGCCTCCGCACATGCGCCCGGAACGCTCGTTCCAGGGCCTGATCCTGACCCTGCAACGGTACTGGGCGGACTATGGCTGCGTCATTTTGCAGCCCTATGACATGGAGGTGGGGGCGGGCACCTTCCATCCCGCGACCACGCTTCGCGCGCTCGGGCCGAAACGCTGGAACGCGGCCTATGTGCAGCCCTCGCGCCGTCCCAAGGACGGCCGCTACGGCGAAAATCCCAACCGCCTGCAGCACTACTATCAGTTTCAGGTGATCCTCAAGCCGTCGCCGCCGGACATTCAGGACCTCTATCTGAAATCGCTGGCCGCCATCGGCGTCGACAGCGCGCTGCACGACATCCGTTTCGTCGAGGACGACTGGGAAAGCCCGACGCTGGGGGCGTGGGGTTTGGGGTGGGAGTGCTGGTGCGACGGCATGGAGGTCAGCCAGTTCACCTACTTCCAGCAGGTGGCGGGCGTCGAATGCGCGCCGGTGGCGGGCGAACTCACCTACGGGCTGGAGCGGCTGGCGATGTTCGTGCAGGGCGTCGACCGCGTCTACGATCTCAATTTCAACGGCCGCGAGGGCGCCGACAAGGTGAGCTACGGCGACGTCTTTCTGCAGGCCGAGCAGGAATATTCGCGGCATAACTTCGAGCACTCCGACACCGCGATGCTGTTCGAGCAGTTCAGGATGGCCGAAGGCGCCTGCAAGACATATCTCGACGCGGGCTGGCGGGATGATCCGAAGCAGCCCGGCAAGCACGCGGCGCACCTGATGGCGCTGCCGGCCTATGACCAGTGCATCAAGGCGAGCCACGTCTTCAATCTGCTCGACGCGCGCGGCGTGATCTCGGTGACCGAGCGCCAAAGCTACATCCTGCGCGTGCGCGAACTGGCGAAAGCCTGCGGCGAAGCGTGGCTCCATACCGAAGCGGGTGGCGTCTGAGCGATGCCCGATCTTCTGCTCGAACTGTTCTCCGAGGAAATTCCCGCGCGCATGCAGGCGAGGGCGGCGGACGACCTGCGCCGGATGGTCACCGACAGGCTCGTCGCCGAGGGTCTGGTCTACGAGGGCGCGAAAGCCTTCGTCACGCCGCGCCGCCTCGCGCTCACGGTGCACGGCATTCCCGCGCGCCAGCCCGATCTCAAGGACGAACGCAAGGGGCCGAAGGTCGGCGCGCCCGACGCCGCCGTGCAAGGCTTCCTGAAAGCCGCAGGGCTGACGTCGCTGGATGAGGCCAGGATCCAGCGCGATCCGAAGAAGGGCGATTTCTACGTCGCGTTGATCGAAAAACCGGGCCGTCCCGCGATCGACGTGATCGCGGAATTCCTGCCGGTGATCGTGCGCACCTTCCCGTGGCCCAAGCAGATGCGCTGGGGCGAGCGCTCGGCAAGGCCCGGCGCGCTGACCTGGGTGCGGCCGCTGCATTCGATCGTCGCGACCTTCGGCATGGAGACCGAGGAGCCGGACGTGGTGCCGTTCGAGGTCGCCGGCATCAAAGCCGGGCAGGTGACGCGCGGTCACAGGTTCATGGCGCCGGGCGAATTCGGCGTGCGCCGCTTCGAGGATTATGAAGCGAAATTGCAGGCGGCGAAGGTCGTGCTCGATTCCGCCCGTCGCAAGGACATCATCCTGGCCGACGCGAAAGAACTGGCATTCGCGCAAGGCTATGAGCTGATCGAGGATCAGGTGCTGCTGGACGAGGTCGCCGGCCTCGTCGAATGGCCTGTGGTGCTGATGGGCTCGTTCGACGCCCCCTTTCTGTCGATCCCGGGCGAAGTGATCCGCGCCACCATCCGCAACAACCAGAAGTGTTTTGTCGTCAACGATCCCAAATCCGGCAAACTCGCCAACAAGTTCATTCTCGTCGCCAATATCGAGGCGAGTGACGGTGGCGCGGCGATCGTCGCCGGCAATGAGCGCGTCATCCGCGCGCGGCTGGCGGACGCGAAGTTTTTTTACGAGACCGACCTGAAGACCCGTCTCGAGGACCGCTTGCCGAAGTTCGAGCACATCGTGTTCCACGAAAAGCTCGGCACGCAGGCGGAGCGCATTGCGCGCATCGAACGCCTGGCTGCCGAGATCGCGCCGCTGGTCGGAGCGGATGTCGAGAAGGCGAAGCGCGCGGCGCGGCTGTGCAAGGCCGATTTGTTGACCGAAGTCGTCGGCGAATTCCCCGAGGTGCAGGGCCTGATGGGGAAATACTACGCGCTCGCGCAGGGTGAGGATGCGTCCGTCGCCGCGGCTTGCGAGGAGCATTACAAGCCGCAGGGCCCGAACGATCGGGTGCCGAGCGACCCCGTGAGCATTGCGGTTGCGCTCGCCGACAAGATCGACACGCTGGTCGGCTTCTGGGCGATTGACGAAAAGCCAACCGGCAGCAAGGACCCGTATGCGCTGCGGAGAGCGACGCTGGGGGTCATTAGGTTGGTGTTGGAGAACAGCCTGCGATTGTGCATTTGGCCTACCGCCCTTGAAGCACTTCTTCCATTTGTCTTGATGCGCATTCGGAAAGAGGCAGCAGAGAACAAGAGACCTCTGCAGGAACTCGCTGAGAAGATCGACGTTACGGCTATCCTTCCTGCTTGGGATGATCGTGTTTATGAGCAAGGTCAAAAGCTTCGTCCCGAAGAGGAAGGGCGAGCGCGAAGGCTTTGCAACGATCTCCTCTCCTTCTTCGCCGATCGCCTGAAAGTCCAGCTCCGCGAGCAGGGCGCGCGGCACGACTTGGTAGACGCGGTGTTTTTATTAGAGGGACAGGACGATCTCCTGATGATCGTCCGCCGCGTCGAGGCGCTCGGAAAATTCCTCGACACTGACGATGGCAAGAATCTGCTTGCCGGCACCAAGCGCGCGTCGAACATCCTTGCCATCGAGGAGAAGAAGGACAAGCGCAGCTTTGACGGTGCTCCGGAGGCGGCGCTGTATAGCCTCGGCGAAGAGAAAGCGCTCGCCGCCGCCATCGATCAGGTGAAGCGTGAGGCGAGCGCGGCCGTGGCGCAAGAGGACTTCGCCGCCGCCATGGCGGCGATGGCGAAACTGCGGCCCGCGGTCGACGCCTTTTTTGAGACGGTGAAGGTCAACGACGACGATCCGAAGATCCGTGAAAATCGCCTCAGGCTGCTCAACGAGATTCGCGCAGCCACGCGCACGGTCGCGGACT
Source organism: Nitrobacter sp. (assembly GCF_047149785.1). Classification (GTDB taxonomy): domain Bacteria; phylum Pseudomonadota; class Alphaproteobacteria; order Rhizobiales; family Xanthobacteraceae; genus Nitrobacter. The sequence continues at coordinate 374,361 of NZ_BAAGBE010000001.1, forward strand.
TTTCACGGATTCAGGATTGATGATCGCGGCAGCCCCTCTTGCCGGGTAGACCGGAAACCCCGTCCCTGGAGGTGGTGGGACGGGGTCCCGGCCGCCCGCGTGGCGGCGGCCCCGATCGTGCCGTTATCGCCTCGCGAACCGACACCCGCATCACTGAAAATACGCCCTCGGCGTGCACGACATGGCGCTTGGCGCAACCTATCAGTCGAGCACCTGCATGATGCGCCGCGTACGCGGCTCGACCAATACCGTTTCGCCGTTCACAACGGTGTAACGAAATGGTGTCGCGCCAAAACGCTGCGGCACGTCGTAAAAGGTCACTCCATCGTCGGCCAGGATGGTGCCGACCGCGATGTGTTGCTGGACGGTGAAAGAGGGAACGCGCTCGGTTACGACGTATTCGCGAAACGCCGGGCGCTGCTCGTAAGCAATTCCACCGTCGGGGGCGACTTCGACCGGCTGGGTGACGACCACGGTGGTCGATGGCGCGACGCCAACCGTGACGTCTTGCGCCTGCGCGGCGAAAGCTGTGCCGAGTGCGGTCACAAGCGTGGTGAGAGCCATGGCCGTGTTTCGCATGTTGCCTCCTTTGCGAATCAGATGCGCATCCCCGAATGCGCCTCGTTCGATGGTGTCATGCCAATTCATCCGGCCGCCCAACGTTCCCCCGTGCAAATTGGCATTTCCGGGGCGGTTTGCGGCAATGCCCCGGTGAAGTGGAACCCGCCGGGCTGCAAGATCGCTATCGTGAAGCCGGAACGACGGATAAAGTTTTTTGCGATTCGCAACTCGCACCAGCGGAGGTTTATCGATGACCATTACGGCAGCGCATATCCAGCCCATCGTGGCCCTGATCGCCGGCGTCCTGATCTTGCTGATGCCGCGCTTCCTCAATCTGCTCGTCGCTCTCTACCTCATCGTTGTCGGCCTTTCCGGCCTCGGCGTATTCAAGATGGTGCATTTCTGATTTCCAATAATGTCCTCCCGATGTCGGTCGCGGCGAGCGACGAGGCCGGCCGGGCGCGCGACGACGCGCGGACGACGGTTGCGTCCACGACCGGCATCGCATGGTCGATTTCTGTTCAGCGCGACAGACACGGCCGATGCGCAGCAGGCTCGCGAAGAACCCGGATCGCCGGCTCCACGACAGCAGCGGTCGGCTGATATGCAACATGGCGAAGCCGCTTGCCTTCCGGTCTGAATAGGTGTTCAGTTTTTCGCGGCGCTTCAACGCCGACGTCACGCAACCCTTTGAAGACAGTGCGTTCCGGCCAACGCCGCGGCGGTCGAGGACACAAAACGCGCATGGTTTATCGGCGGACTCATCAGGTCATGAAGCGCCTCGCGGCGCGTCGCAGCGCCATCCTGGCCGCGGCGCGCGATACGGCAAGCCACGGCGGCATGGCGGCGGTGCAGATCGCGCCGGTTGCGGTTCGCGCCAACGTCGCCGCCGGCACGGTCTATCGTTATTTTCCCTCGAAAGCCGATCTGATTTCCGAACTGATCGCGGAAGTTGCGCGCGATGAACTGATCGCGATACGCGGTGCCGCCGACGCAGCGCCGGGTCCGTCCTCGGCGCTCGCCGCCGCCCTCGGCACTGTCGCGCTGAATATGGTAACGCACGGGAAACTGGCCTGGGGCATCCTTGCCGAGCCGGTTGACGTTGACGTCGCTGCGACGCGGCTGGCAAGTCGCCGCGAAATTACCGGTGAGATTGAAACGCGCATCGTCGCTGCGGTGCGTGCCGGACATCTGCCGGCGCAGGATACGTCGCTGGCCGCGACCGCGCTGCTTGGCGCGCTGCATGAATCCCTTGTCGGTCCGCTGGCGCCCGACCACCTTGACGATCCAGCGAGACTCCGCGACGTCGTGCAGACCGCCACTCTGCTGGCCTTGCGCGCGGTCGGGGTGACGGATGCGCGCGCCCGCGGCCTTGTGGTGCAGGCTGCCCTGCCGGCCAGGATGCCGGCAGGGGAGCACGCGAGATGAAAGCGCGTTACTTCGCCTTGACCTTGCCGTCCTTGTCGAACTGCGAGACGTAGGCCCAGAGGTTGTCGAGTTCGCTCTGCTTGGTGATGCCGGCGAACACCATCTTGACGCCCGGCACCTTGGCCTTGGGGTTTCTGATGTATTCCTCGAACTCCTTCTGATTCCAGGTGATGCCGGAATTCTTCATGGCGTCCGAATAGGAATAGCCTGCTTCGGTACCGGCCTTGCGTCCGTCGAGGCCGTTGAGGTCAGGTCCGACCTTGTTCGCAGCGCCCGGGCCGATCATATGACAGGTCATGCACTTGTGGAAAGCTGCCTTTCCGGCCTCTACGTCCGCCGCGGACGAGCTGCCCACGCTAACGAGTGCGAAACCGAGGACGGTCAGTGCGGATATGGCGAACGTTTTCATGGAGGACCTCTGAGTTCCTAATGGTGGCTTCAGGCTGAAGCGATTGGGATTTTTCACCTCCCCGGAAAGGGGAGGACGTGAGGGTGTCTTGATACTGATGTTCGCACGCCGCAGCGACTATGATGCGAACCGCAGAATCGTAGGATAACACCAATCTTAGAACGATTCGAGTGTGATTTGGTTCCGTACCCTTGCCGGAGACCGATGGAATCCCCGGGTCAAGACCACGATCCGAAGGCTTGCGGTTCGATACAATGGTACCGCTCGCGCGACACCCGTCAATTGCGTTCGGCAGGCGGAGATCTACCCAAAACAGGCAAAATGTGTTTGATTTAAAAGGTTTTCCAGCGATTCCCGCGAGCGGGTCGCGATGCCGGAGCACCTCTCCATGACCGTCATGATGCCCGCATCGGATCGGATGGTCCTCGATCGCCGTAGCGCCATTGTCGCGGACTTGTGCGCGATCGTGCCAGGCGAGGGCGTGATCTCCAGCGCCGCCGAAATGCTGCCGTATGAATCGGACGCCCTGACCGCCTATCGCCAGCCGCCGATGGTTGTGGTGTTGCCGGAAACCACGGAGCAGGTGTCGCGCGTTCTGAAATACTGCTTCGACAACGGCATCAAGGTGGTGCCGCGCGGCTCGGGCACTTCGCTGTCCGGCGGCGCTTTGCCGCTGGAGGATGGGGTGCTGCTGGGCTTAAGCAAGTTCAAGCGCATTCGCGAGATCGATTTCGACAACCGCGCCGTGGTGGCCGAGCCCGGCGTCACCAATCTCGCGATCAGCCAGGCGGTGGCTCACGCGGGCTTCTATTACGCGCCCGATCCGTCGTCGCAGATCGCCTGCTCGATCGGCGGCAACATCGCGGAGAATTCCGGCGGCGTCCACTGCCTGAAATACGGCATGACCACCAACAACGTGCTCGGCTGCGAGATCGTGCTGATGTCGGGCGAGATCCTGCGCATCGGCGGCAAGGCGCTCGAGAGTGCGGGTTACGACCTGATGGGCATCATCACCGGCTCCGAAGGTCTGCTCGGCGTCGTCACCGAGGTCACGGTTCGTATCCTGAGAAAGCCGGAGACCGCGCGGGCGCTGTTGGTCGGCTTTGCGCAAGTCGAGGCGGCCGGGGAGTGCGTGGCGCGGATCATCGGCGCCGGCATCATTCCCGGCGGCATGGAGATGATGGACAAGCCGGCGATCCACGCCGCGGAAGCCTTCGTTCATGCCGGCTATCCGCTCGACGTCGAGGCGCTGCTGATCATCGAGCTTGACGGCTCTTCAATCGAGGTCGACGAACTCATCAAGCGGGTCGAGGCCATCGCGCTGGGTTGTGGATCGACCACATGCCGGATTTCCGGTTCGGAAGCCGAGCGCGACCTGTTCTGGGCCGGCCGCAAGGCGGCGTTTCCGGCGGTCGGCCGCATCTCGCCGGACTATCTCTGCATGGACGGCACCATTCCGCGCGGCGCGCTGCCGCGGGCGCTGGCGCGCATCCGCGAACTCGGCGAGAAATACGGCCTCGGCGTCGCCAACGTGTTCCATGCGGGCGACGGCAATCTTCACCCGCTTATTCTTTACGATGCCAACAAGCCGGGGGAGATGGACAAGGCGGAAGCGTTCGGCGCGGAGATCCTGCGCTGCTGCGTCGAGCTCGGCGGCGTGCTGACCGGCGAGCACGGCGTCGGCATCGAGAAGCGCGACCTGATGCCTCATATGTTCAGCGAGGTCGATCTCAACCAGCAGCAGCGGCTGAAATGCGCGTTCGACCCGCAAGGACTGCTCAATCCGGGCAAGGTGTTTCCGACGCTGCACCGCTGCGCCGAGCTTGGCCGCGTCCATGTCCACGGCGGCAAGCTGGCGTTTCCGGACCTGCCGAGGTTTTGATGATAAGACGACGTTTTCATCCGCATGCTTCGTCATGCCCGGCCTTGTGCCGGGTATCCACGTCTTCCTGCGGACTAAGACGTGGATGGCCGGGACGAGCCCGGCCATGACGAACGTGAAGGCTTCGCCGCATTGAGGCAGCCGTGAACATCCTGCAAATACGCGACGCCGCCGATGTCGAGGCCGCCGTGCGCGCCGGCATCGCCGGCGAGCAGCCGCTCGAGATCGTCGGCCACGGTTCGAAGCGGCCGATCGGTCATGCGATGGCGACCAATGCGGTGCTCGACGTCTCGGCGTTGAATGCGGTGACGTCCTATGAGCCGAACGAACTCATCGTCACGGCGCAGGCCGGCGCTGCGCTGGATGAGGTGCTGTCGCTGCTGGAGTCCAAGAATCAGGAGTTCGCGTTCGAGCCGATGGATACCGCCGCGTTGCTCGGCGTTCGCTCGGGTCGCGGCACTATCGGCGGCATGATCGGGGCCGCGCTCGCCGGCCCGCGCCGCATCAAGGCCGGTGGCGTGCGCGATCATCTGCTCGGCGTTCACGCCGTCTCCGGCTTCGGCGACAGTTTCAAGGCCGGCGGACGGGTGGTGAAGAACGTCACCGGCTACGATCTCTGCAAGCTATTGGCCGGATCGTGGGGCACGCTCGCGGTCATGACCGAGGTGACACTCAAGGTGATGCCTAAGGCCGAGGCGGAACGCACGCTGGTGCTGCGGGGCCTCGACGACGTCGCCGCCAACCGGGCGATGACGGCGGCGCTGGGCTCGCCTTATGACGTTTCGGGAGCGGCGCACGTCCCGTACTCCGCCGTCAAGGCGGGGTGGGGCGCGCGTCTCGCAGCGGCGGGAAAGGCCGCGACGCTGTTGCGGCTGGAAGGCATCGCCGCCTCGGTTGCTCACCGCGCCTCGGCGCTCGCAGCCGATCTTGCCTCGTTCGGAGCGGCCGAACTTATCGAGGATGCGGAGGCGGCTGCGCTATGGCGCGATATCCGCGACGTCACGCCGTTTGCGGCGGACGGCGCGCGGGGCGCGTGGCCGGTGTGGCGGATCGTTTGCCCTCCCGCGTCCGGCGGCGCCTTCGGTCAGGCGCTGGCGCGCGACACCGGCGGCGAGGTGATCTACGACTGGGGCGGCGGATTGCTCTGGGCGGCGCTGCCGCCCGCGGCCGATGCCCATGCCGCGCCGCTGCGCCGGCGGCTCGCCGCGATCGGCGGCCACGCAACCCTGCTGCGGGCCGACGAAGGAACGCGGCGCGCGGTCGATGTGTTTCATCCGCAGGCAAAGGGCGTCGCCGCATTGTCCGAGCGGGTGCGGCAGAGCTTCGATCCGAAAAGCATTCTCAATCGCGGCAGGCTGGCGCGGGCGCCGATCTCATGAAAACCGAATTCACGCTGGCCCAACTGGCCGATCCGGATATCGCCGAGGCCGATAAAATTCTCCGCAAGTGCGTGCATTGCGGATTCTGCACCGCGACGTGCCCGACCTATGTGCTGCTCGGCGACGAGCTCGACAGCCCGCGCGGCCGGATCTACCTGATCAAGCAGATGCTCGAAAAGAACGAGCCGCCGACCACCGAGGTCGTGAAGCATATCGACCGCTGCCTGTCGTGCCTCGCCTGCATGACGACGTGCCCCTCCGGCGTCAACTACATGCACCTGGTCGATCAGGCGCGGGTCAGGATCGAGACGGAATATGCGCGACCGCTTCCCGAACGACTGCTTCGAATGGTTCTCGCCTATGTGCTGCCGCGGCCGAAAGTCTTTCGAGCCGGCATGGTTCTGGCGCGCTTTGGCCGCCCCTTCGCGGCGCTGCTGCCGGGATCGAAAGCGGGCGCGACGACGCCGACGTTGCTTCGCCGAATCAAGGCCATGATGGCGCTGACGCCGGCGTCGCTGCCTCCTCCCGGAGCGGCCGCCGGCAGCGTCTTCCCGGCAAAAGGTTTGAGGCGCGGCCGCGTCGCGCTGCTGCAGGGCTGCGCCCAGCAGGTGCTGGCGCCGCGCATCAACGAGGCTGCGATCCGCCTTTTGACCCGTCACGGCGTCGAGGTGGTGCTGGTGGCTGACGAGCAATGTTGTGGCGCGCTGACGCACCACATGGGTGACGACCGGGATGCGCTGGCGCGGGCGCGGGCCAACATCAGGGCCTGGCTCACTGAAGCGGAGCGCGGCGGCCTCGACGCCATCGTGGTGACGGCGTCGGGCTGCGGCACCGTCATCAAGGACTACGGTTACCTGTTGCGGGAGGACCGCGATTACGCCGCCCCGGCCGCGAAAGTCTCGGGCCTGGCCAAGGACATCACCGAGTACGTCGCGGGCCTCGACTTGCCTGCGCCGCAGAGGCGCAGCGATCTTGTGGTTGCCTATCACTCCGCCTGTTCGCTTCAGCACGGCCAGAAAATCACGGGGCTTCCGAAAGATTTGCTTTCCAAGAATGGATTCGTGGTGAAAGATATACCCGAGAGTCATTTGTGTTGCGGTTCGGCGGGGACATACAACATTCTCCAGCCTGACATTGCGGACCGACTGCGTGACCGGAAGGTCGCCAATATCGCAAGCGTCAAGCCGGACATGATCGCTACCGGCAATATCGGGTGCATGGTCCAGATTGCCGGTGGAACGTCGGTCCCTGTTGTTCACACGATTGAACTTCTCGACTGGGCGACAGGCGGCCCCCGGCCCGGATGACTTGATGGGCGGCCACAGGAGGACACGATGGCTAAAAAAGCGAAGAAGGCGAGGGGCAAGAAGACCAAGAAAAAATCGGTAGCAACGAGAAAGAAGACCGCGAAGAGACCCGCGAAGAAGTCGGTGAACAAGACTTCGAAAAAGAAGGCTCCCAAGAAGAAGGCTGCCAAGAAGAAAGCCGCCAAGAAGAAAGCCGCAAGGAAGCAGGCTTCCGGCAGGGTTACGAAGAAGTCCGCGCCGAAAAAATCGGCCAAGAAGGCGAAGAAGGCTGTAGCCAAACGCAGGGCCTCCGCGAGAAAGACGCCTGCGAAACGGGCCTCCGTCGCAAAATCTCCCGCGCGGGCCGCGGCGGTCGAACCGGCTTCAGCGCCGAGTTGGGCCATGCCCGAACCCACCATCTCGACCTATGGCCATACCGATCGCGCCGGCGGGTCGGGAGATGACGGCAACTGAGAGCATGATGTTTTTTGACGGAATCAGCCTTCGTCATGCCCGGACTTGATCCGGGCATCGGCTATACCGGCGATGACGAGATAAAAGCGCTTCCGTCAAAACGCAGCAAACCATGACGAGGGTGGCCGATTGCGGTCGCCTTATCGGGTCTCTTGAATCGAGGGTCGCAGCGTTTCGCTGCGGCCCTTTTCATTGGAACAGCTGGCTCGTCGCGCCGGTCAACGAGGCGGCGGTCGGCCGGTCGCGGGTCGTTCGGCGCGGAAGCGGGCCGCTTGTCCGAGATCTGCAACACCGGCGGACGACGTGGTGCGAACAGGCCGGAGCGCCCAAATAGGCGGCAAATGCTCGCTATTTCGGCTTCCCGTTTTCCGGTGGCGGCCTCATGGTTAACGAAAGGGAAATGGTTTTCGCTCAGATATCGCATTCCGTGGTCTTCGAGACTTGAACTGTTGTTCGGCGGATGGGGGTTTGTTGTGAAGGAAATAGCCCTGGCGGCAACGGCGCTGATGATGACGGCAGGCTCGGCGCTGGCGGCGGATATGGCGGCGAAGGCCGACAAGGCGCCGCCTCCGGTCGCATTCGATCCGTGGGACATCGCCTTCGGCGCCGGCGTAACGAGCGACTACGTGTTCCGCGGCGTGACGCAGTCGAACCACAAGCCGTCGGTGACCGCTTATTTCGAGCCCCGCTACAACGTCACCAGGGACCTGCAGCTTTACGTCGGCTCGGCGGTCGAGAGCATCTCCTTCGCCAACCGTGCGGCGGCGGAGGTCGATATCTACGGCGGCATCCGTCCGACCTTCGGCGCTTTCGCCTTCGACTTTGGCGTCTGGGGCTACCTGTATCCAGGCGGCAACTGCGTTGATACTGCGGCCGCCGGTCTCGGCGCGCTTTGTCCGGGCGATACCGGTGCAATCGCTCTGTTCAACGGCAACGTCATGAAGAAGGACGTGAGCTTCTTCGAAGGCTTCGCCAAGGTGAACTACACCATCAACGACAACTGGGCGGTCGGCCTGAACGAATACTACTCCCCGAACTTCCTGAACACCGGCGCGTGGGGCGACTACGCGTCGATCACCGCCAAATACACCGCGCCCGCCACCGTCTTCGGCGCGAGCGGCGTCGGCATGTATGTGTCGGGCGAGTTCGGCCGTCAGTGGCTTGGAACGTCGGATCCGTTCTACGGCACCGGCTTCGCGGCCGCCGGCTTCGCGGGTCCGTTTCCGAACGGCATCAAATATGCCGATTACAACACCTGGAACATCGGTCTCGGCTTCACTTACAAGGTGTTCACACTGGATTTGCGCTATTCCGACAGCGACCTGTCGAAGGGAGACTGCAACGCCTTCACCTCGGACTTCACTGCCCCGCTCAACGGCAACTTCACCAACATCAATCCAAGCGGCGCAGGTTCTGATTGGTGCGGCGCGACGTTCATCGCCAAACTGTCGGCCGACCTGACCGCGATGACCGGCCTGAAATAGTCTAGCTTCAGGCTCATCGAGCCGCGTTCGCTGGACTGCCGCAGCGGGCGGAACCCGAGCCCGATAGCGCGGGCTTCACGTCGGCCGATCCGCACTGTACAACGGCGCATAGCGCAAGATCGGCGTCGCGATCATCGATTCAACGAGGGCAGATGGCAGCAAGGTTCGGCTTCCGGTCCGGTGTCATCGCGGCTGCGGCCGCGATCGGAAGCATCATCGGTGCATGGCCGGCTTCGGCGCAGGATGGGTTTCCGTTCGGCCTCGAGATGACGCTGGATGCGCCACCCCAGCCCGGCTCGAAGCGGGTGCCGTCGCTGGAAATCGGCGACAGCGGCGAGGCCAAGCTTGAGCTGTGGTGCAAGGGCGGCAGGGGTCAGTTCTCGGTTGCCGGCAACACGGTCATCTTCGCGGCCGGTCCGCTGGAGGACCGCTCCTGTCCGCCGGAGAAAGCCAAGGCCGATGACGATCTGGTCGCGGCGCTCTCGGCTGCGGGGACCTGGACGCGGGACGGCGACGAGGTCTCGTTCGTGGGTCCGACGACGTTGCGTTTTCATCTCAATACGAATTGAGAGCGGAGGCTCCGCTGAATCGCGGCGAACGACTTTTCACCTCCCGCTTGCGGGGGAGGCCGACCGGCGAAGCCGGGCGGGATATTCTTCACTAACGCTGCTTCCTTGAGTGCCCCCTCCCAACCCTCTCAGAGCGAGCTTCGCTCGTCTCGACCCGCGAGAGGGAGCCCGCTGTGCACTGATGATGCGTTTTCGCTCTGGATATGGCTCCGCGCGCGCGGATCGCAAATCTCGTGCTGCGGAGAGCGGGGTGCCTTATTTCCAGGCCGATTTGTCGGCGTCCCAGCGCTGCGCCTTGAACTGCTTCGCCAGCGCGTCGACCGCGCCGCTATCGTCGGTCTCGACGTCCTCGTCCTCGACCGAGGTCTCGTCGTCAACCAGGTTGAGCTTCGGCCCGTCGCTTTCGTCGGCGGTCGTCGTCGCGGGGACGCCGACCCAGAGCATGATGTGATCGGACCCACCCGGCTTGTCGGGAGCAGGCAACGCCGTCACCTCGACGGTGTCGGTCAGCTTGAGCGCCGGGACCACTTCGCTCGGGCGCTTGAAGATCAGTGTCAGCTTGCCGGTGTCATCGCTCCATTTTGTCGAGACGGGCTTTGCGTCCAGGGCCTTTTCCAGCACGCCGGAGATCGCGGTCGCGAGTTTGCCGCGGTCGAGCTTGCCGTTGGCGCGCCATTCCGCGGCCGGAAAGCGGATGGTGCGGTCCATGTCGAACATGCCCGCGCTCCAGCCGGCGGCAATCACGCCGGGCAATGCCTTCAACCGGGCGATGAGGGAGGGCGCGCGCTCCGGATCGACGTTGATATCGATGACCTGCGTGCCGGCCCGCAGCGCCTCGCAGGTCACATCGAGGCTGTTCAGCGCCACCTCGACATTCTGTCCTCGCAGCCCTTTGAGCAGGTCGGCTGCCGCGTCGAGTTTGACTTTCACGGCGACCGCCTCGGGAGACACCTCGGTGAAATCCTTCGGTGCAGCGATAATGCCGTCGTCGGTTGTCCGGCTGTCGTTAAACTCGGCCTCGCTGAGATCGGAATTGTCCGTCGACGTCACGGTGGTAACTGTCTGGCCGACGCTGACCCGGCCATCGAACTCGAACGTATCGCCGGTGGGCTTGCGGGTGAGCGTCACCGTGACGGGCAGCTTGTCGACCATGCTTTGGGTCGCGCCGGTCAGGGTCGAGCCGTTCACCGCGAGGTTGACGACGAAGCGGTCCTTGCGATCGGAGCCTTTTTCCGCGGGGTAGCAGACGTCGAGAACGGCGCCGGTGACGGTCTTGCCCTGGCGGGTCTCCTTGAGGATGACGTCGGCATTGCCTTCCATCAGTCCGTCGATCGAGGTGAAATACCGGACCTCCGCTCCGCCAGCCGTCGCCTTGGTGAGGGGTCTGTCCTGCGCGAGCAGACCCCCCGGCCAAGCGATCACCAGGCAGACCAAACACAGCCGTCGTGCGCGCATGGAGAATCCCCGTTCGTCGAATCGCCCGCCACCCTAAAACCCGGTTCGCCAAAAAAGAAGGCCGCCTGGAGGCGGCCTTCCGGCGAAGTCGTGCAGTTCGAAGGGCTCAATAGCCCATGCCGCCCATGCCGCCGCCCGGCATGGCCGGCGCGGGCTCGTCCTTCGGCAGTTCGGCGACCATGGCTTCGGTGGTCACGAGCAGGCCCGCGACCGACGAGGCATCCTGCAACGCGGTGCGCACGACCTTGGCGGGGTCGATGATGCCCTTGGCGACCATGTCGACATACTCTTCCTTCTGGGCGTCGAAGCCGAAGGTCTCGGCCTTGTTTTCGAGGACCTTGCCGACGACGATCGATCCCTCGAGCCCCGCGTTTTCCGCGATCTGGCGGATCGGGGCCTCCAGCGCCTTCAGCACGATGTTGATGCCGGCCTGGACGTCCGGGTTGTCGTTGACGATGCGGCCGACCGCTTTCCTGGCGCGCAGCAGGGCGGTGCCGCCGCCGGGCACGATGCCTTCCTGCACCGCCGCGCGGGTGGCGTTGAGCGCGTCCTCGACGCGATCCTTCTTTTCCTTCACCTCCACCTCGGTCGCGCCGCCGACGCGGATCACCGCGACGCCGCCGGCGAGCTTGGCCAGACGCTCCTGCAGCTTCTCGCGGTCGTAGTCCGAGGTGGTCTCCTCGATCTGCGCCTTGATCTGTCCGACCCGCGCCTCGATGTCCTTCTTCTTGCCGGCACCGTTGACGATGGTGGTGTTCTCCTTGTCAACCAGCACCTTCCTGGCGCGGCCGAGCATGTCCACCGTGACGTTCTCGAGCTTCATGCCGAGGTCGTCGGAAATGAGCTGGCCGCCGGTGAGGATCGCGATATCCTCCAGCATGGCCTTGCGGCGATCGCCGAATCCGGGCGCCTTGACGGCCGCGACCTTGAGGCCGCCGCGCAGACGGTTGACTACCAGCGCCGCCAGCGCCTCGCCCTCGATATCTTCGGCGATGATCAGCAGTGGCTTGCCCGACTTCACCACCGCCTCGAGCACCGGCAGTATGGCCTGAAGGCCGGACAGCTTCTTCTCGTGCAGCAGGACGTAGGCGCCGTCGAGTTCGACGATCATCTTCTCGGCGTTGGTGACGAAGTAGGGCGAGAGATAGCCGCGGTCGAACTTCATGCCCTCGACGATATCGACGTCGGTTTCGAGCGACTTGTTTTCCTCGACGGTGATGACGCCCTCGTTGCCGACCTTCTGCATCGCCTGCGCGATCATTTTTCCGATAGCTGCGTCGCCGTTGGACGAGATGGTGCCGACCTGCGCGACTTCGGCCGAGGATGCGACCGGCTTGGCGCGCTTCTCGATGTCCTTCACCACGGCCGCGACCGCGATGTCGATGCCGCGCTTCAGATCCATCGGGTTCATGCCGGCGGCGACCGCCTTGGCGCCCTCGCGCACGATAGACTGCGCCAGCACGGTGGCCGTGGTGGTGCCGTCACCGGCGGTGTCGTTGGTCCTGGAGGCGACCTCGCGCACCATCTGCGCGCCCATGTTCTCGAACTTGTCCTCCAGTTCGATCTCCTTGGCGACGGTGACACCGTCCTTGGTGATGCGGGGGGCGCCGAAGCTCCGCTCGATCACGACGTTGCGGCCCTTCGGGCCGAGCGTCACCTTCACGGCGTTGGCGAGAATGTCGACGCCGCGCAGCATGCGCTCGCGCGCGTCGCCGGAAAATTTGACGTCCTTGGCGGCCATTGAGTGTTACTCCTTTAAGGAAATGCTCCTGTTGTCGTCATGGCCGGACTTGTTCCGGCCATCTACGTCTTGTTTTCCGGTGGAAGGAAGAAGACGTGGATCACCGGGACAAGCCCGGTGATGACGCTTGGTGCAAAAGCCGGATCGTGCTCAGCTCAGCACGCCCATGATATCGGACTCCTTCATGATCAGGAGGTCCTGACCGTCGAGCTTGATCTCGGTGCCCGACCACTTGCCGAACAGCACCTTGTCGCCGACCTTGACGTCGATGGGAACCAGCTTGCCGGCTTCGTCGCGTCCGCCCGGACCGACGGCGATGACTTCGCCCTGGGACGGCTTTTCCCTAGCGGTGTCGGGAATGATGATGCCGCCCTTGGTCTTTTCTTCGGCATCGATGCGTTTGACCACGACACGGTCATGCAGCGGACGAAATTGGGTTTTAGCCATGGCGGCTCCTCCGGGGGTTCGCAGGACTCTGAATTGCCATCGACGGAATGCATTTCGCTCGGACTCGAAACGCCCGGGCGATTCGTACCTTTGGCAATCATGCTCCAAGAGTGCTAATCGTTGGCGGGGAATATGGCCTGGCAGCCATGCTGTCAAGCAAGCGCCTTAAGCCGTTGGTGAAAGGCGTATAGGATAAGGATAGTGCAAACCATGTCGTGGCGTCCTCGCGATCGCGTGTAAGGTTGGCGCGGCCACATTCTAAATCTGGCAGTCAGGGGCGCGGCGGCCGGGAATTAGGTCGGGAAAACATACGATGGCGAGACCAGAAGGCGGACGCGCGGCTTTGAACCTGGGGGTGGCTGCGGCCCTTGCGATGTTTCTCTGCGGGTGCGGATCAATCGGGTCGATCGGATTATCGCCGCAGCCCGCCGAGCCTCCCGCGCCGGCTGCCGAGCCCGAAGTTCCTGCCACCATCCGATCGGACGAACTCGTCGGTCGCTGGGGACTCGCATCCTATCAAAATCCGAACGACCGGGCGCGGACCGAGGCTGCGGCCAAGGCCCAGTGCAAGAACCCTTACGTGATCGGCGCCGGCAGTCATGGCGGCGTCATCATGCATCTCGCCGACGAGGCGACGCCGCAGGAACTGCGGCTGAAGGGCAGCCGGAGCGGAAAGAACTACATCGGACCCGAAGGCCCCCCCGCCGGCGAGAAGGATCGCGAAATCGTTTCGTTCGACGGCAACGTCCTGATCACGCGTTTCATCGACCCTGACGCGGCGACCCGCTATGGCAACATGGTCTATGTTCGTTGCGCGACCGCGGCCGCGTCGGCCCGCCACGCGGCGGCAAAGCCGCGCGCGCATTCGCATTAGAGCGTATTCAAGCGAAGTGGCTATTGGTTCGCGTCAAGAAAACGCGTCAATCAAAATCATGGAGCCCCGCTTCTGAGTGCATCAGAAGCGGAAGGGTTCTATGCGGGCTGCGCGCGACTTGCAGCCGATCGATGACGGCCGGGATGAGGGATGCGGCACTTCCTGGGGTCAGTCGAACAACGCGTCGATGTCGTCCTGGGAGGCGTGCCCCTCGTCGCCCTCGAGTTTGGGACCGTTCAGAAGCTTGGCATCGCCCACGCGATCGTCGATGATCGGCGGCGCGTGGGCCCGGATGGCGTCGACGCCGCCCCAGATGTCCATCATGACGTTGATATGATGCTCGATGAACTTCATGGTGTTCATCACCTTGGCGATACGCTGGCCGGTGAGATCCTGGAAGTTGCAGGCTTCGAAAATCGAAATCACCCGTTCCTGGATTTCCTCGCTCAACCGGGTCTGCTCCGCTGGCGTCGCCTTGGACAAGGCGCTGGCGGACTGGTCGATCGCCTCGGCCGCCTCCAGAATGCGTTGCGTCGCCTGCTCGGTGCCTCCCACCACGGCGCCGAGCTCGTCGGTCACCTTCGCCATCTCGTCGCCGCTGAAACTCTTGCCATGCAGAACCGCGATTTCCTGCTTGGTGCGGGTGATGGCGTCGTAGATCAGATCGAGTTCGGTCTTGAGCTTTTCACACTGTTCGATCTGTGCGCGGTAGGTCTGTAGCAGGGCCTGCGCATCGGCCACCTCGCGGTTGACGGCTTCACTGTCCGCCGCGACCGGCCCGGCCGCGCCGTTGCGGCGCGAAGCTCCCATCTGTTGGCGGATCGCCTGCAGCTCCGCCATGATCTCGCGATGTACCGGCATTGGCGTCTCCCCATGTTCGGCGGCTGCGATAACAGGCGCGCCGGCATTCAAAATCTCTTCGACGCGGAAGCGCTTGCGTTGAACAGCCATCAGATTCCCCAGCTTCACTCAAATCCATCACGCTATATCCATGCGTTGTATACCGGGGTGGTTTAACGCCGGGTTCACGCGAGGAACCGGACGGCGCGATCCGCACACCGGCGGTTAACCATGGCCGCGCCGGTTCATCGAAAATAAACGCTACCGGACAAAACCGCGTCGTATTGACGACGTGGTGAATCGAAACGCCGGTTCTGTTTACCAAACCGATGCGGTTTTGATTTTAATTCGCGTGCGTGGCGATGCGCTGCCCGCCGCACCTGCGGCGACCATCCACGGCGAAACAGTACAGAGTACGTCGATGTTCAGAAAACTATCCCTCGCGCTTCTCGCGGGCGTGTCGCTTGCTGGCCTCGGGGTCGAGCAGGCCTTCGCGAGAGAACCGCAAGCCCGGTTCTTCACCGAGCCGACCGTCATTTACGCCGATCAGGCCGCGCCGCAGCCTGAAGAGCAACGCGTCGCCTATGCCGAGCGGCCGAACCTCGGCGGCGGCTTCATCGAGTTCCTGTTCGGCGACGGCCAGCAACAGGGACCGCATTACCAGCAGCAGCCCTATAATCCGCGGCCGCTCTACGCGCCGCAGATGCAGCCGCAGCGGATCGTGCCCGAGCAGGACGCGAGCGAGGCGGCGCATCCCGCGTTCGATCCGAAGTTCGAAAAGCAGCTTGTCGATTATCACGGCAAGGAGGCGGCCGGCACCATCGTCATCGATACGGCGAGCAAGTTTCTTTATCTCGTGCAGGGCGACGGCAAGGCGCTGCGTTACGGCGTCGGCGTCGGCAAGCCGGGCTTTCTATGGGCCGGCGTCAAGACCATCACGGCGAAGAGGGAATGGCCGGACTGGACGCCGCCGTCGGAAATGCTGAAGCGGCGGCCGGATCTGCCGCGCCACATGGAAGGCGGGCCGCAGAACCCGCTCGGCGCCCGCGCCATGTATCTCGGCTCCTCGCTCTATCGCATCCACGGCTCCAACGAACCCTGGACGATCGGCACCAACGTGTCGTCCGGCTGCATCCGGATGCGCAACCAGGACGTGATCGATCTTTATGGCCGGGTCCACGTCGGCGCCAAGGTGGTCGTGATCTGACGCGTGTCAAACGGAATCAGACTGCCATCATCGCGAGGCGCTTCGCCTCGACTCGTTGGCTCGTTTGAATGTTGCAAAGTCTGAATGCTCCGAGACGGAAACGGCCGCCCGGTGGCGGCCGTCTGTCGTTGCAGAATTTGAAAACCTCAGGCGTAGTCGTCGCCGTCGTCGAAGTCCGCGAAGTCGTCCGAGTCCATATCCATCTCGTCGTTGTCGTTTTCGTTGTCGTCCTGATCCTGATCCTGGTCCTGATCGGCATCCGCCTGGGCTTGGTCGAACGAACTGGTTTGCGACGTGTCGCCGGGTTGTGACCCGATGTCCCCGACGCCGGCGTCGCGCGCCAGACTGCTCCCGGACTGATCGCCGCCGCCCCATGGGCTGTGCGAGCCGCCGAGGCCGCCCGCGTCGCCGAAGCTGCTGGCATGGGCGGGGCCACCCATCATGGAGCGGATGCTGTTCAGGAGCAGGCCGCCACCCACGGCGCCCGCCGCGGCCGCCGCCGCCGTTCCGAGAAACGAGCCGCCGCCCGCCTGCGGCTGCGGCGTGCCATACGGCTGACCGGGCTGACCGGCGGGTGCCTGATCGTAGCGTCCGGGCTGTCCGGCCTGCTGCAACGCTTCGCCGGTGTTCCAGACGGGCCGGCCCGTCGGCATCGGGGGAGGCTGGACGTTCGGAACCGAGCCGCGCTGCGGGGTTTTGCCAAGCAGGGTGTCGCGCATCTGGTCGAGGAATCCGCCGGAAGCAGCCTGATCGCCGGTTCCACCGCCGCCTTCCAGTTGCTGGATGCGATCGTGGGCTCGCTTGAGGGCTTCGTCCTGCACCAGAACCGTCTGGACCAGCGCGTAGAGCGCATTGGGCGCCCGCCGCAGGCCCTCGGCGATGGCGGCGGCGGCGGCCTGATCGCGCGGCGTGTTCTCGACGCCGGCGAGGCGGGTGAAGAGGTCGTCAACCAACTGGCGTTCTTGCGGCGTCATGGCGCTCTCCCGATAAGGTGGCGGGATGGGATGTAGGCGCGCTTTGTGTCGCCAACAGTATCGCGGCCGATTAAATTTCAGTGTGCGGGAAAAACGGCAGGGCTTGTGCCTCGGCGTATCAGTCCAGGGTCACCCGATTCGCCGCCAGCATGTCGCGAAAGCCGTCCCCCGAGAGGAACGCATATTCCTGCTCGCGCTGGCCGGTGAGGGGATCGAGCGCGGTCAGCGTGTCGTCCACGAAACCGGGATGGCACATGATCAGGCCGCCATCCGGCGAGCCGTCGAGAAATTCCTGCATCCGCGCGGCGAAGTCGGACTTCGTGAAATCGTAGGCTCCGGCGAAGGCCGGATTGAAGCGGACGCCGGCGCGCGCGGCCTGGCGGCGAAAGCCAGCGCTTAAAATATCCAAAAGCAGCGCCTTCGGCGCGCCGCGCCATCGCGCCGGCGGTTGGCGGCGGCCGCACTGACGCACCCACGCGCCGGGCGCGGCGCTGTTGACAGCCGACAGGAAGGCGCCGCGCACCTGCGGGAAGATCTGCACGTGCTGATGGCCGTCGACATGATCGGGCGCGCGGCCGAACCGTTCGGCAAACGCCGCGATTTGCGCCTTGACCTCGTCGAAAATCATCTCGGGCTCGAGCCGGCGCGACAGGCTCGCGCGCAGCATCTTCGAAAGCGGCGGAAACAGTCCGCCCTGAAGCGGCCGGTAATGCAGGGTGAGCGGATGAAACGGCGCGGTCAGGGTGACATGCAGGCCGATCACGCAATGCGGATTGCGCGCGGCTGCCGCCTCCAGCGCCTCGGCGTCTTCGCGTCCGGCGGCGGGGCCGACCACCATCACCGATGTTGCATTGATGCGCTCGCGCTCGATCAGATCGCGGATCGCCCGGTTGACGCCGGGGCTGATGCCGTAATCGTCAGCGCACAGTCGAATCCGCCGCTGCGGTCCGGTGCCGTTCATTCGGCGGCGTCCCGGCGCGGGTCGCCGGCAGCCGGTTCGCCCTCGGCCTGCTTCACACTGTGCTCCGCGACGAAGTAAATCGGCCGCGCCTTCAACTCCGAGAGAATCTTGCCGATGTATTCGCCCATGATGCCGATCATCAGGAGTTGCACGCCGCCCAGCGTCATCAGGCCGACCACCAGCGACGGATAGCCGGGGACCGTTTCGCCATCGACCCAGGTTTCCCACAGGATCGAGAGGCCGAACAGGAAGGCGGCAAGCGCCAGCAGCAGGCCGAGCAGGCTGGCGAGCCGCAGCGGCGCCACCGAAAACGACGTCAGCCCCTCGATCGACAGACCGAGCAGCCGCGCCGCATTGAACGTGGACATGCCGTGGGCGCGAGGTTCGGGCTCGTAGTCGACGCGGAATTGGCGGAAGCCGATCCAGCTTGCGAGGCCCTTGAAGAAGCGGTTGCGCTCGGGCATCTGGCGCAGCGCGGCGGCGGCGCGGGGCGACAACAGGCGGAAGTCGCCGGCGTCCTCGGGAATCCGCTGGCGCGCCCCCCAGTTGATGATCGCGTAGAAGCTGTGCACGCCGATCCGCCGCAGCAGCGATTCGTTCGTCCGATGCGCCTTCGCCGTGTAGATTACGTCGTAG
Organism: Nitrobacter sp.; assembly: GCF_047149785.1. Classification (GTDB taxonomy): domain Bacteria; phylum Pseudomonadota; class Alphaproteobacteria; order Rhizobiales; family Xanthobacteraceae; genus Nitrobacter. Next base: position 392,968 of record NZ_BAAGBE010000001.1, read on the forward strand.
CCGCCGTTGATCCAGTGATCCACCAGCCGCTCCACGAGGTCCGGCGAATGCTGGCCGTCGCCGTCCATGAACAGGAGCGCGCCGCGCCGCGCATGGTCCAGTCCCGCCAGCAAGGCGGCTTCCTTGCCGAAGTTGCGCGACAGCGACACAACCTGCACGTCCAGCGCGGCGGCGGGAAGCTTGCGCGCGATGTTCAGCGTCCCGTCGGTCGAGCCGTCGTCGACATAGACCACCTCGCAGGCGAGGCCGAAGCGCTGCCTCAGATTTGCCGCAAGCGCGCTGAGGTGCTCGTGGAGAGGGACGAGGCCGGCCGCCTCGTTGTAAATCGGGACCACGATCGACAGACCCTGCGCCGCTGCGTCCGCAGGCAGACCCGAAAGGCTCGGCGTTTGCGTCATCGAAGAGGTCCAGGTGGTCGATTCTGCTATGGTAGTGAGTGCGGCCGCGCGCTTCAACGGGCAGGCGCAGGGTTCTTTTACGCCCCGAGAAACGCTTCCAGCCTTACGAACAGCGGGTTTTCTCGATCGAACACATAGTCCAGCGACGCGATCGACACCGTTGCCGCGCCGTGCTGACGCAGAAAACTGGCCAGTGCATAAAGCCGGTCCGGCGGGCAGTGCAGCGTGATCATCCCCGACGACGTCGGCCCGCCGAACGGCAAGACCGCGCCGAAGCGATCCTGCGCCTCGGTGAGCAGCGCCGTATCGCAGCCTGTGAACCGGGTCCGCACCTCGCGATACTGGCTGGCGCGGGCGCGCGCGGCGATGTGGTCGAGAATGATCCGCGCGGTCTCGCGCGCGCCGTTCGACCAGTCGGCGTCGCGCGAGGCGACCAGGTTGGCCTGGCTGCGCAGGATGACGCCGTCGTCCAGCACCTTCAGGCCATTGGCGGCGAGCGTCGCTCCGGTCGTCGTGATATCGACGATCATCTCGGCGGTGCCGACGGCGGGGGCGCCTTCCGTGGCGCCCGCGCTCTCGACGATGCGGTAATCGACCACGCCGTGCGAGGCGAAGAACGCGCGGGTGAGGTTGATGTATTTGGTCGCGACCCGCATCCGCCGGTTGTGCTGCGCGCGAAATCCGGTGGTCACGTCGTCGAGGTCGGCCATCGTGCGCACGTCGATCCACGACTGCGGCACCGCGACCACGACGTTGGCGCTGCCGAAGCCGAGACCGTTGATCAGCGCCACGCGCTTGTCGGCATCAATGATGCTTTCGCGGATCAGGTCTTCGCCGGTGACGCCGAGATGCACCGAGCCGCGCGCGAGTTGCGCGGCGATCTCGCTCGCCGAGAGATAGGCGATCTCGACGTTGTCGAGCTGGACGATGGTGCCGCGATAGTCGCGCACCCCGCCCGGTTTCGCCAGCGTCAGCCCGGCGCGGGCAAAGAAGGCTTCGGCGTTTTCCTGCAGGCGGCCCTTCGACGGCACCGCCAGAACGAGGGGGGCGGTCATAACGCGCTCCCGCTGGCCCGGCGCGCTGAGGTCTCGCCCGCGCAACGCGTCAACGCCTCGATCCAGATCGAGAAGCCGACCGCGGGGATCGGCGCAGATGCGCCCAGTTGCGTCATCAAGCCGTCGTAACGGCCGCCGGCAATCAGCGGTTCGTCGCCGTTGCCCTTGCGCTGCAGTTCGAACTCGAAGCCCGTATAGTAGTCGACGCCGCGTCCGAACGAGGTGGCGAAGCTGATGCCGCCGGCCTCGACGCCGCGCGCGGCCATAAAGCCGGTGCGGCTTTCGACCTGATCGATCGCGGCGTGGATGTCGAGCCCGGCGTCGGCGGCGAGCGCGCGCAACTGTCTGATCGCATCGTCCGGATTGCCGGATATCGACAGGAAGCGCTTGATGATGGTCAGCGCGTCGCGCGGCAACGCGCCGCTCTTCAGCGTGGATTGTTCGAGAAAGCGGTCGGCGATCTCGTCGATGGTGCGGCCGCCGACGTTGGTTGCGCCCGCGATCGACATCATGTCGGTCACCAGCGCCAACGCCGCCTTGCGGTCCGATCCCGCCAGCGCCGCCAGCACGCCTTCGTATTCGTTGTGGCCCGGGCCGGTCGCAAGCGTCAGCCGCTCGATATCCTGCGCAAGGTTGATCCTGCGATTGAAGTCCTTCATCAGCCGCCGCCGCCAGACCGGATAAAGGTCGAGCGCATCGATCAGAGCGGTGAACAGCGCGACGTCGCCGGTGCGGATTTCCACATCGGTGATGCCGAAAGCCGCGGCGGCTTCCAGACCGAGCGCGAGCATCTCGGCGTCGGCGGCGGCGCGATCCTGCCGGCCGAACGATTCGATTCCGGCTTGCAGGAACTCGCTCGGCCGCCCCGCGCGATAGCGGAACACAGGCCCGAGATAGCAGTACCCGGCCGGCTGGCCGGCCTTGCCGGAGGCGAGATAGTCCCGCGCCACCGGGATGGTCAGGTCGGGACGCAGGCAGAGTTCCTCGCCGCCCGCGTCCGAGGTCAGATAGAGGCTTTTGCGGATGTCCTCGCCTGACAGGTCCAGAAACGGCTCGGCCGGCTGCAGGATCGCGGGCTCCGCCTTGACGTAGCCGGCCTGGGCGAATGACGACAACAGCCCGTCCGCCCAGGGGGGCGATCGGGTTGCAGGACTTTCCGCGCTGCGGCTCATATCGAAGGCCATGGATTCCAAGGTGTTTTCAGTCGATTTCGAGGCGAGGCTCCAGGAGGCAAGGCTCTAGCATGGCCGTTTGACGGTTTCGACCACGATCGGGGAAGTGGCTTAACGAGTTGGCTGTTTTTCGGGCTGCGTCCAGTCGCCAAGCTCCGCCTGGACCAGGGCAAGGGCGGCGACCGCCGCGGTATCGGCGCGCAGGATCCGCGGCCCCAGCGACAGCCGCAGGGTATTGGGCTGCTTAAGCAGGTTTGCCCGCTCGTCCTCGGCGAAGCCGCCTTCGGGCCCGACCAGGACGTCGATGCCGCGCGTGATGCCGCGCACGGGCTCCAGCGCCGCCACAGGATTTACCGCCGAGGCGGCCTCGTCGCAGAATACCAGCAGGCGCTCGGCAGCGCGCGCGCTCAGCCAGCGGTCCAGCGTCACCGGGTCCTCGACTTCGGCCAGGCTGAGAATGCCGCATTGCTCGGCGGCCTCGATGACGTTGGCGCGCATCCGTTCGCTGTTGACTCGCGCCACCTGGGTGAAGCGGGTCAGCACCGGCTGCAGCTTGCAAACCCCCATTTCCACCGCCTTCTGGATCATGTAGTCGAGCCGGGCGTGTTTCAGCGGCGCGAAGACGTAGTGCAGGTCGGGCAGGCGATCCTGAGCCCGGGTCGCGGCGACGATATCCAAATGTTCCGGGCGCTTGCGACCGGCAATCGCCGCTTGCCACTCGCCGTCGCGGCCGTTGAAGACCAGCACCTTCGCTCCCGTCCCAAGGCGCAGGACATTGCCGAGATAATTGCCTTGGTTGCGGTCGAGCGGAACCCTGCCGCCGGCGGCGAGCGGCGCGTCGAGATAGAGCCGGGGACTGCGAAAGTCCGTGTCGGGCATGGGAAGGACATCCTGCGAAACCGCTTCTAGAGCATGATGCCGAAAAGTGGAAACCGGGTTTCGTCATGCTCGATCAAGAGGATAAGCCAAAGTCCGATTCAACGCAGTTGAGAATCGGACCCTGGTCGAACACGATCGGGTCTCAAACCGTGCCCGGCAAGAACCAGGCCTGAAATTTGCGGTTTTTCCGGAAAAGATACGGCGCGGCCATGCGTCGCGCTCTTGCCCGATTCGTCGGGTTGTTAGGAATCGGCGGCGATCGTAAAATCGGAATCGTGGAAGCCCGTTCGTCGCGATGTCGCGGATCGTTGCCCGCTGGAGGAATGCTGTGATCGTCCCACGCCTGATTGTTCCATTGACGCTTGTGGTGTTTGCCATCGGCGCCTCGGACGCGCTGGGGCAGACCCCGTTCCCGGCGCCATTGCCCAACGGGGCGGTCGGAACGGTTAATGATCCGGCGTTTCCGCCGGTGCGAGGATCGGTGGGCACTCCCAACGATCCCGCCTTTCCGCCGGTCAACGGCGCGGCTGCGAAGCGGACCGCTACGTCGCGCCAGGATCCCGCGTTCCCGCCCGTTAACGGGACGACGTCGGCGACCATCGGCACGCCCGCTGCATTTCCTTCCGGCGGCGCGACTCCGCTGGGTGGGTTCGGGGGGCCACCTCCGCAACAGGCGGGCCCGCCCGGTGGCGCAGAGTGCATGAAGGAGTTCGCCCCCCTGCGCGAGGCGACGGAAAAACGCGGCAAGCTGATCCAGGCCGCAAGCGCTCGTCATGCGCCGCCGGACGAAGCCTGCAAACTGATCGCGCAATATTCGCAGGCCGAAGCCAAAATGGTCAGATTCGTCGATACGAATTCCCGGAAATGCGGGATTCCCGCCAATGTCGGGCAGCAGATGCACGCCAACCACAAGGCGACTGAGGCCATGCATCAGAAGGTTTGCGATGTGGCCAGGCAGGCAAAGATGCGCGGCCCCGCAGGCCCGAGCCTGAGCGAGGCTTTGGGGTCGGCCGGCGCGGGATTCCCGGAAGCGACCACGCCGAGGAAGGGCGGCAGCACCTTCGATACCCTGAGCGGCAACGTTCTCACCCGATGACGAACTTTCGATGAGCGATGCGATGGCACGCGTCGCCGACTCGGCCGGCAACTGGGTCGACAGTCGCGCTCCGCTATGGGCGCGGCCCTATCTCAGGCTCTCGCGGCTCGACCGGCCGATCGGGTCCTGGCTGCTGCTGCTGCCGTGCTGGTGGTCGGCCGCGCTGGCCGCGGGCGTCGCCCATGACGCGCGCAGGCTGCCTCTGGCCATCGTGCTGTTTTTCATCGGCGCGTTCGCGATGCGGGGCGCCGGCTGCACCTGGAACGACATCACCGACCGCGATCTCGACGCGCGCGTGGAGCGGACGCGATCGCGCCCGATTCCGGCGGGGCAGGTGACAGTCGCGCAGTCCGCGATATTCCTCGTGGCGCAGGCGCTGGTCGGGCTGGTCGTGCTGCTGCAGTTCAACCGCTTCGCCATCGCGACAGGAATCGCCTCGCTCATTGTCGTCGCGGTCTATCCTTTCATGAAGCGCATCACCTACTGGCCGCAGGTGGTGCTCGGCCTCGCTTTTTCGTGGGGCGCGCTGATGGGTTTCGCGGTGCTGCTGGGCCGTATCGATGCGGCCGCGCTGGCGCTTTATGCGGGGTCGATCGCATGGGTGATCGGCTATGACACGATCTACGCGCATCAGGACGCGGAAGACGACGCGCTGATCGGCATCAAGTCCACGGCGCTTCTGTTCGGCGGGCGCACGCGTCCGGCGCTTGCGGTCTTCTACGGGCTGGCCGTCGTTCTGATCGGCGTCGCGCTGGATCTGGCCGCCGCGCGATGGCCGGCATGGATCGGCCTTGCGGCTTTTGCCGCGCATCTCGCCTGGCAGGTGGTGCGAATCGACATCGGCGATTCCCGCCTCTGCCTGCGGATTTTCAAATCCAACCGCGACGCCGGGCTGTTGTTGTTCGCGGGTCTATTGGGTAGCGCGCTGCTTGCGGCGGTGGCCTGACTGAAAGCGGTTTGCGTTTCGATGGAAAACACATGATCCGTCTCTAGCTCCGCGCGATGATCTCGCGCTCTCCCCGATAGACGGCCGCCGGGTTGAGCAGATCGCCGCTGCGCCGCCGCATCAGGAAGCTGGGACGCCGTGCATTGATGGCGTTGCTCCGTCGCCGGCGTGGCGCCGGGTCGCGCCTGTTGTCGGCAAGTTGCGGAAGCGCGAACACCTCGCTCCAGACTTGCGACGCGGCGTCGCGCTCAACGGCGTCCTCGGTCACGAGAAGGGGAATGGTGAGCGACGGATCGCGATGAAGCAGAACAAGCGCCCGCCCGTCGGCGGTGTCGCGCACGCCGACGCCGATGAATTCGCTGATGCGCATATTGATCGTCATCTTCATGCCGTGTACGGCGCGTCGCAGCGTCACGCGCTCGCGGTCAAGTTCGATCTGCCGAACGCCGCCGTCGGCTCGGCTGTCGCGCGCAGCAAAACTGACGGGCAGCGAGAGAGGGTCGAGCCGCAAGTCGCGGCTCGACCCGGGCGGATTGATTCCGCCTGTTGCTGTTTGACGCCTCACGGCTTCAGTCTCCCCGCCGGGATTATGTTCCCGGTCGATGGGGCGATCATGCCGGAGCGAGGTCCGGATTCGCTTAAAAAGGCTGGTTAATCGAAGGTACCTCGCGTCTCACTCGCGCACATGATTGACAGACCCTTGGCCGACATGCTTGACGGGACCTTGCCGGGGGTGCGGATAATTGCGCGTTTCCGTGGCAATGAATGCTTGAAGTCCGCGTAAAATAAGCACATCTCATGATGGCGTCCGCCGTGCGCCGCTCCGCTCGAATTCCCGGGATTTTGTTCGTGATCTCTTCACCAAACGCATCATTACCGAAATCCGCCGAATCCGAACTCTTCGATCAATCCGCGCTCAGTGAACTCGCCGAACGGCTGGTTGAGGCCGCGAAGCGCGCGGGCGCGGATGCCGCGGATGCGGTCGCGGTGCGCGGCGTCTCGCAAGGCGTCGAGGTTCGCGATGGCCGCGTCGAGGAATCGGAACGCTCGGAGAGCGACGACGTCGGGCTGCGCGTGCTGGTGGGACGGCGGCAGGCCACGGTCTCGACCAACGATGTCGGCGGCGACAATGTCGCGAAACTCGCCGAACGCGCGGTGGCGATGGCGCGCGTCGCGCCCGACGATCAATATGTCGGGCTGGCCGATCCTGGATTGCTGGCGCGGAATTTTCCCGATCTCGACCTGCTCGATCGGGTGACGCCATCGACTGCGGAACTCGAGCGTCGCGCGGTCGAGGCCGAGGCGGCGGCTCTTGCGGTCAAGGGCGTCACCAAATCCGGCGGCGCCTCGGCGTCGGCCGGCATCGCCGGCATGGTGCTGGCGACGAGCACCGGCTTCCGCGGATCATATCTTCGTTCGAGCCATGGCATCTCGATGATGGCGATCGTCGGCGACGGCACCGCCATGGAACGCGATTACGATTTTTCCTCCGCGCTTCATGGCTCCGATCTCATGTCTCCGGCCAGCATCGGCCGCAGCGCCGGTGAACGCACGGTGGCGCGCGCTGGTCCGCGCAAGGTCGCCACCTGCAAGGTGCCGGTGGTCTACGATCCGCGCGTCGCGGGATCGCTGGTCGGCCATGTCGTCGGCGCGGCGAACGGCGCTGCGGTCGCGCGCAAGACGAGTTTTTTGAAAGACCGGCTCGGACAACAGTTGTTCGCGAAAGGGATCCGGATCGTCGACGATCCGCTGCGCGTGCGCGGATTGCGCTCGCAATCCTTCGACGCCGAAGGCGTGGTGACGAAGAAACTGGCGGTGATCGACGACGGCGTGCTGACGTCGTGGCTGCTGGATTCGGCAACCGCGCGCGAACTCGGCCTGACGACGACCGGTCATGCTCATCGTGGCGTCTCGTCGTCGCCCTCGCCGGGACCTTACAATCTGCATCTCGAGGCGGGGCAGATGACGCCGCGTGAATTGATCGCCGACATCGAGCAGGGCTTCTACGTCACCGACCTGATCGGCTCCGGCGTCAATGGCGTGACCGGCGACTACAGCCGCGGCGCGTCGGGATTCTGGATCGAGAACGGCGAGATCACCTATCCGGTGAGCGAGATCACCATCGCCGGACATCTGATCGAGATGTTCAAGTCGCTGACGCCCGCCAACGATCTCTCATTCCGCTACGCGACCAACGCGCCGACCGTGCGCATCGAAGGGCTGACGGTTGGCGGGCGCTAACGCCGACAGCAGCGACGACCTTTTGGCGCGGGACCGCGCTTTGTTGATCGAGACGGTGCGCGAGGCGGGAGAACTGGCGCGCGCGATGTTCCGCACCAGACTGCGGACCTGGACCAAGGGTATCTCGTCGCCGGTGTCGGAGGCCGACATCGCCGTCAACGATCTCGTCGAAAACAAGTTGCGCGCGGCGACGCCGGACTACGGCTGGCTGTCCGAGGAAAGCGCCGACGATCGCGCGCGGCTCGGCAGGCGGCGGGTGTGGGTCGTCGATCCGATCGACGGCACGCGCGGCTATATCGCCGGCCACGACGACTGGTGCGTCAGCGTCGCGCTGATCGAAAATGCCTCGCCGTTGCTCGCGGCCGTGTTCGCGCCGGCCACCGACGAGTTCTTCCTCGCCGCGCGCGGGCAGGGCACGACCTGCAACGGCATGCCGGTGCAGGCGGCGCCCGGCGACGATCTGGTTTTTTCGAAGATCGCGGGGCCGAAACCGCTTGTGGAAAAGCTCGACCGGTCGCGGAAGGACGTCGTCCTTTATCCCAGGATCGGTTCGCTGGCGCTGCGGCTGTGCCGCGTCGCGAACGGCCGTATCGACGCGGCCTTTGCCGGCGGCCAGAGCCGCGACTGGGATATCGCCGCCGCCGATTTGATCGTGCATGAGGCGAATGGTAGGATGACGTCGCTCGGGGGCGAGCCGATCCTCTATAGTCGCGCCGAGGTGACGCACGACGTGCTGGTGGCGGCGGGGCGTCTTCGCCACGCGCGCATTCTCGCCCATTTTCGCGGGCAGCCGTTGTCATAAGGGCCGGCTGCCGACTTTCGTGGTATTTGCCTGATGGCGGCAAAATCGTAAGACAATGCTCATGCCGGACGATCCGCCCCAGCAATTGCTCCATCTCGTGATCGGGGGCGAACTGGCCGATCTCGCGCAGACGACCTTCAAAAACCTCGATGAGGTCGAGATCGTCGGCCTGTACCCGAACTACGCATCGGCCTACGCCGCCTGGAAGGCGAAGGCGCAGCAGACGGTCGATAACGCCCATATGCGGTATTTCATCGTGCATCTCCATCGGCTGCTCGATCCTGATCAAGACGCGAAGCCCGCCCTTTGAGAAAGCTGCTCCGCAATCTGCTGCGCGCCCGCTGGTTTCAGCAGTTCGCAGGCCTCCTGGCCGCCGGTTTTCTCCGGCTGGTTTGGTCCACCAACAAGTTCAGCTATGATCCGGACGATGTCTACGACATCGTCGAGCCGCAGATGCCGGTCATCCTCGCGTTCTGGCACGGACAGCATTTCATGACGCCGTTTATCAAGCGGGCGCACCATCGCGGCAAGGTGCTGATCTCGCGCCATCGCGACGGCGAGTTCAATGCGCTGGCGGCGGAGCGGTTGGGCATCGAGACCATCCGCGGCTCCGGCGACCACGGCTCCGCGTTCAATCGCAAGGGCGGGGTCGGCGCCTTCAAGGAAATGGTTCGCGCGCTCGAAGAGAACTACAACGTGGCTCTCACCGCCGATGTGCCGAAGCGCTCGCGCGTCGCGGGCCTTGGCGTCATCATGCTGGCGCGCGAGTCGGGGCGGATCATCATGCCGTTTGCGATGGCGACCAGCCGCTGCATCCGCCTGAACAATTGGGACCACACCACCATCAACCTGCCGTTCGGGCGCGGCGCCCTGGTCGGCGGCGAGCCGATCTCGGTTCCTGCCGACGCCGACGCCGAGATGATGGAGCGGCTCCGGGCGCGGCTGGAGGCGACGCTGAACGACGCCACGCGCCGTGCTTACGCCAGGATCGGCCGGCCTGATCTCGAGGCGGGTCATGTCTAATTCATTGCCGGCGACGCTGCGCCTCTACCGCAGACTGTCCGCCGCCGCCGGCCCGCTGACGCCCGTTCTTTTGAAACGGCGCTTGAAGCAGGGCAAGGAAGATCCCGCGCGCAACGGCGAGCGGCAGGGCATCGCCCGACAGCCCCGCCCCGCGGGCCCGCTGGTCTGGATTCACGGCGCGAGCGTCGGCGAAGTGCTGGCCGCCGCCGCGCTGGTCGAACGCCTGCGGGCATTGAACATGCGCATTTTGCTCACGTCGGGCACCGTGACCTCGGCCGGCGTGGTCGCGAAGCGGTTTCCTCCGGATATCATTCACCAGTACGTCCCTTACGATTTGCCGCGCTTCGTGGCGCGCTTTCTCGATCACTGGCGGCCGAGTCTCGCATTGTTCATCGAATCGGATCTGTGGCCCAATCTGATTCTGGCCGGCGCGGCCAGGCGCATGCCGATGGTGTTGATCAACGGGCGGATGTCGCATCGTTCGTTTCCGCGCTGGCGCAGGATGTCGGGAACGATCGCCGCATTGCTCGAACGTTTCGATATCTGTCTCGTTCAGTCCGAAACCGATGCGGAGCGCTTCGCCGTGCTCGGCGGCCGCAATGTCGTCGTCACCGGAAACCTCAAGCTCGACGTGCGGGCTCCGCCGGCCGACGAGGCCAGGCTGGAGCGGCTGCTGTTCGTCACCCGCGGCCGCCCCGTGGTGGTGGCGGCATCGACCCATCCGGGCGAGGAGGAAATCCTGCTCGACGCGCACCAGACGCTGGCGGTTCACTTCCCGTCGCTGCTGACGGTGATCGTTCCGCGCCATCCCGGTCGGGGCGAAGCGATCGCCCGCATGATCGCCGCGTCCGGAGCGCAAGTCGCGCGGCGCTCGCTGGAGGAACTGCCGACGGCGAGGACCGACATCTATATCGCCGACACCATGGGCGAACTGGGACTGTTCTACCGGTTGGCGCCGATCGTTTTCATGGGCGGCTCGCTGGTGCCGCACGGCGGCCAGAATCCGATCGAGGCGATCAAGCTCGACGCCGCCATCGTGCACGGCCCGCATGTCTTCAACTTCACCGAGGTCTATGCCGCGCTCGACCGCGCAGGTGGTGCGCTGAGAGCCGGCGACGGCGATGCGCTGGTGAAGCAGCTCGGTTTTCTGCTGCGCGATTCCGCCGCCCGCGACGCCGCGACGGCTGCCGCCGCCGACGTGGTGGAGAGGCTCGGCGGCGCGCTGGATCGCACGCTGGCCGCGCTCGAGCCTTATCTTTTGCAGTTGCGGCTGGAAGGGGGAGCGGCCGATGCATGAGCCGGCCTTCTGGCGCAGGCCGTCGTCGCTGCTCTCTCGGTTGCTCATGCCCCTTGGCGCGCTTTACGGCGCGGTCGCCGCGCGGCGGCTGATGCGGCCTGGCGCGCGCGCCGGAGTGCCGGTCGTCTGCGTCGGCAACTACCATGTCGGCGGCGCCGGCAAGACGCCCGTCGTGATGGCGTTGGCCGGCATCCTTCGCTCGCTCGGCGAAACGCCGGTCGTGCTCAGCCGCGGCCATGGCGGACGGCTGCACGGCCCGGTGCGCGTCGATCCGCAAAAGCACACGGCTGCCGATGTCGGCGACGAACCGTTGATGATGGCGCGGACGATCCCCGTGATCGTGTCGCGGCAACGGGCGGCAGGCGTCGCGCCGGCCCTCGCGCTGGGCGCGAGCGTGATTCTGCTGGACGACGGCTTTCAGAATCCGGCGCTCGCGAAAGATATTTCGCTGATCGTGATCGACGGCGATCGGGGCCTTGGCAACCGGCGGGTGTTTCCGGCGGGACCGTTGCGCGCGCCGTTGCCTCCACAACTGGTCCGTACCGATGCGCTGGTGATCGTTGGCGATGGAACCGCGGCGGACGAGGTTGCGGCAAGCATCGACGCGCGGGGAGGTCTGGTCATGCGGGCGCGGCTCGTCCCGGATGACGAGTCGGTTGCGGCGCTGCGTGGCAGGCGTGTCTGTGCCTTTGCGGGCATCGGCGATCCGGCGCGATTCTTCCGCGGCTTGCGCGCCTGCGGCATCGACGTCGCCGCCGAGCGGGCATTTGGCGACCATCATCCGTTTTCGCAACGCGACATCGCAGAACTGCGAACCATCGCCGAACGGGATGATCTGACGCTGGTGACGACCGAAAAAGATCTGGCGCGGCTGCGCAACGGCGAAAGCCTGGCGGCGTTCGCCCGGGCCGTCGTTCCCTTCACGGTCGCGCTCGCGTTTGACGATGAACCGGTGCTGCGGTCGTTCCTGACCGACCGGATCGGTCGCGCGCGGCGATAGAGCTTGCCGGGTTCTCCGTGCAAGGGAAACCCTCACCCGGATCGCTCCGACGCGCAATGGCGCTGCCGAAGGATCAGACCTTCCCCCATGGGAGAGAGTGACGGAATGTGCAGCGGAGCTGTGGTTCGCCGAGTACTAGGACGAGCTTTTGAGTGCGCCTGGATAATGCCGCTGCAACACCGCGCTCGGGAGAGCGTAAGCCTCCTGCAATTCGACGCTCCAGTATTTCAGCTCGTCGAGAGGAATGCGGGCGTCGGTGACAGCGCAACGGACATAGGTTCCAGGCGAAATCACCCGGAAATCGCCATCGAGATACTGCACTCGCGCTTCGCCTTGGCCGGACTGGCCGAACTTGTTCAGCACCGCCTTGCTCCCGCATCTTCCGTCCGCAAACCGGCCGGCTGTTTATCGTCTCTACACATAGGTTCGCGGCGTCTCGGTTAAACCCACTGATTTGTGATGAATTGGCTTTCCGGCCACATGGTAGGTCTGGATCAAGAGTGCAGGTCTGGATTAAGAGTTCCTTTTTGCAGCATACCAGACGATCCGGCAAGATATATGCGCCTGCTGTCAGCATTTGTTTCGGCTGCGATGTTGGTTTCGGTTACCGCGACATTCGCAGCGTCGGGCCTACCTCCGCCGCCCGAACGGGTCGACATCCCGCGGGCTGGTGGTGTGCTGCACGGCCTGCTCTATAAGCCCGACGGCGACAGCCCGTTCGCAACTGTCATCGCCTTGCATGGCTGTAGCGGTCTTGAACACAGCGGGCAGATCCAGCCACGCTATCTGGATTGGGCCGAACGGTTGTTGAAGGCTGGCAACGCCGTGTTGTTTCCGGACAGCTATGGTTCGCGGGGCGCCGGCCAGCAATGCCAGTCCAAACATCGGACGATATTTGCTCGCCGCGAGCGCGTCGCGGATATACGCGCCGCCCAACAGTGGCTGAAGCATCAGCCCTGGGTTCGCCATGACCGCGTCGGCCTGCTCGGGTGGGACTCGGGCGCCAGCGCCGTGTTGTGGGCAATTCGTCCGCAGCTTGCACCGGCCGGCCGGCGTGACGATTTCCGCTCGGCCGTGGTGCTCTACCCGAACTGCCGGTTAGCGTCGCGCCTTGGCTGGAGCGCGCGCGTTCCGACGCTGGTGCTGATCGGTGCCGACGACAATCTCAGTTCGCCGTCCGCCTGCCGTCAAATGGTTGACGGCGCGCGCGGCCGCAGCGCGCTCGCCCGTATCGTTGTCTATCCCAACGCTCGCCATGGTTTCGACAGGGCAAGCGCGCCAATCCATGCTGTTGCCGGAGGAGGCGGCCACGTCGGAGCCGATTCCAAGGCGCGCGCGGACTCACAAAGCCGGGTCGCGGGCTGGCTGGCGCGTTAGAGACCTTTGGTCGTTCGATGGATGCGTGGATGTCCGGCATAAAGCCGAGCACGATGGCTGATTCCGTCTAAGAGGCCGTTTGGAAAGTCACCGGGCATCTCCCGGCCGTTCCCCGGACGCAGCGCAGCGTGAAACGGTGCGCTGCTGAGCCGGGGTCTTTCGCGAGGTTTCCTGCAACGATCCCGGGTCTGTGCGGCGTCACGTCGTGCCGCAGCGCGCCCGGGACACTCGGAAAGCAAACTTTTCAAACAGGCTCTAAGCAAACCTGCTCTAGAAAAGATTTCCCTGATCGCCGGGCTTCACCGTGCGCCGGGCGGGCGCCGGCTTGGGCTGGCATTTCGGGCCGGGCGATGTCGCAGCCAGCCGATCGTTATCGGCGGTCGCATTCACCCGTCCGTCTGCGAATTCGAGCGTGAGTCGTGCTCCGGGATCGACCGCCGATGCGCTCCGCAACGCCTGTCCGGCGTCGTCGCGGACCAGCGCGAAGCCGCGTGCGAGCACGCCGCGATAGGACACCGCCGCCAGCAACTGGCCGGAATGCGCGATGCGGGCCTCATGCCGCTGCAGCAAGGTGACGAGCGCCCGCCGAGCCCGCTCGGCGAGGCGCTGGGTGCGCTCGTTGGCGCGCGCGATCTGGGCGCGCTGCGCCTGCGCATTGGCGAGGCGCGAAGCCGTGAGCCGCACAGCCAGTCCGGTGAAGCAATCGCGGCGGTGGCGCAAGACCACCTGCGTGCAATGTGCGAGCCGCGCGCCGGCCGTGGCGACGGACTGCTTGGCGTGGCTGACCTGCGCGCGCAGCACGCGCAGCGTGAGTCCGCTTGAGATTTGCGTGAAGCGGCGATGATGCAGGTGCGTGCTCGCGCGCAAGGCACGCGGCAACGCGGCGGCGGCGCCGTCGAGCTTCTGGCGGGGGATCGCGAGCAGTTCGCCCGCTTCCGGCAGCGCGCGGGCGGCCGAGCGCAATTCGGTGCGCCGGTCGTCGTGACCGCGCCGCCATCCGACCATGGCGCGTGCCGCGAGGTTGGAGAGTTCAATAAACAGGTCGGCGCGAACCGGCACCGCCATTTCGGCCGCCGCTGTCGGCGTCGGGGCCCGCTTGTCGGCGGCGAAATCGATCAGCGTGATATCGGTCTCGTGGCCGACCGCGGAGATCAGCGGGATCATGCTGTTGGCGGCCGCGCGAACCACGATTTCCTCGTTGAACGACCACAGGTCTTCGAGCGAGCCGCCGCCGCGCGCGACGATCAGCAGATCGGGGCGCGGAATGCGTCCATCTTCCGGCAGCGCATTGAAGCCGTCGATGGCGGCCGCGATCTGTTCCGCCGATCCTTCGCCCTGCACCCGCACCGGCCAGACCAGCACGCGGCGCGGAAAGCGGTCTTCCAGCCGATGCAGGATATCGCGGATCACCGCGCCGGTCGGGGAGGTCACGACGCCGATCACCTCGGGCAGCCAGGGCAGCAATTGCTTGCGGGCTTCGTCGAACAGGCCTTCCGCCGCGAGCTTCTTCTTGCGCTCCTCCATCAGCGCCATCAGCGCGCCGATTCCGGCTGGCTCCAGCGCCTCGATCACGATCTGGTATTTCGACGAGCCGGGATAGGTCGTCAGCTTGCCGGTCGCGATGACCTCCAGGCCCTCCTGCGGCTTGAACCGCATCCGGCCATGAACACCTTTCCAGATCACCGCCTCGATCTTGGCGTTCTCGTCCTTCAGCGCGAAATAGCAATGGCCCGAGGCATGAGGCCCGCGAAAGCCGGATATCTCGCCGCGCACCCGCACATGGCCGTAGGTATCCTCGACGGTGCGCTTCAGCGCCGAGGACAGTTCGGAGACGGTATATTCCGGCGCGTTCGCCAGGAGTTGTGCAGGGCCTGCGGGCATTTGGATCACGTCTGTTGCGCCTCCGCCTTACCATGCTAAAGCGTCGGTCAACCATCGAAAATCCTTATCGGCAGTCGTTCATGAACATTCTCCTGCTCGGTTCCGGCGGCCGCGAACATGCGCTGGCCTGGAAAATCGCCGACTCCGTGTTGCTGACGAAACTCTGGTGCGCGCCGGGCAATGCAGGGATCGCGCGCGTCGCCGACTGCGTGTCGCTCGATGTCGCCGATCATGCCGCCGTGATCGCGTTCTGCAAGGCCAACAAGGTCGATCTGGTGGTGGTCGGGCCTGAAGCGCCGCTTGCCGCGGGTATCGTCGACGATCTCGCGGACGCCGGCATCAAGGCGTTCGGGCCGAGCAAGGCCGCAGCCCGGCTTGAAAGCTCGAAGGGCTTCACCAAGGATCTCTGCCGCGACAATAATATTCCAACCGCCGCCTATGAACGTTTCAGCGATGCCGGGGCGGCGAAGGCCTACATCGCCGCGAACGGCGCGCCGATCGTCATCAAGGCCGACGGGCTTGCCGCGGGAAAGGGCGTCGTCGTCGCGATGACGATCGAGGACGCGAACGCGGCGATCGACATGATGTTCGAGGGCGGTTTCGGCGCGGCCGGCGCGCAAGTGGTGGTCGAGGAGTTCATGCGCGGCGAGGAGGCGTCGTTCTTCGCGCTGTGCGACGGCGAGCACGCGCTGGCGCTGGCGACGGCGCAGGATCACAAACGCGCCTTCGACGGCGACAAGGGACCGAACACCGGCGGCATGGGCGCCTATTCGCCGGCACCCGTCATGACTAACGAGATGTGCCGCCGCACCATGGACGAGATCATCCTTCCGACATTGCGCGCCATGCGCGCGAAGGGCGTGCCTTTCAAGGGTGTGCTGTTCGCCGGCCTGATGATCACCGACGATGGACCGAAGCTGATCGAATACAACGTCCGCTTCGGCGACCCGGAATGCCAGGTGTTGATGCTGCGGATGATGGGGGACATCGTGCCGGCGCTGTTCGCCGCCTGCGACGGACAACTGAACCATTTCAGCCTGCGCTGGTTTCCCGATCCGGCGTTGACCGTTGTCATGGCGGCGAAAGGGTATCCCGGCGACTATGCAAAGGGGACGCCCATTGAAGGCCTCGACGCCGCCGCCGAGGTCGAAGGCGTGCAGATTTTCCAGGCGGGAACGAAGGAGGAGGGCGGACGCATCCTCGCCAATGGCGGGCGCGTGCTGAACGTCTGCGCCTCGGGCAAGACCGTCGCGGAGGCGCAGGCGCGCGCCTACGAGGCGGTGGATCGCATCAAATGGTCTGACGGCTTCTGCCGCCGCGACATCGGCTTCCGGGCGGTTAAGCGGGAGAGCGGCGGATAGTTTCATTCCCACGCGGGTTGTTGCGACGGGTTGCATTGGCGGCCGCAATCGTCTCGAATCCGCTCAGGCGCGTCCCGGCCCGGAGCGCGCCGAAGGGATGCCGGAGATGAAGGGATCAGCCATGCCCGACCTTGCCGATCTGTTTCCCGGTTACGCCTCCGAATGGATCAGCACGACCTCGGGCCGCATCTTCGCGCGCGTCGGAGGCAAGGGGCCGCCGCTGTTGCTGCTGCACGGTTTTCCGCAGACGCACGTGATGTGGCACAAGGTGGCGCCGCAACTCGCCGACGCCTTCACCGTCATCATTCCCGATCTGCCCGGCTACGGCTGGTCCGACATGCCCGAGAGCGATGCGGACCACACGCCCTATACCAAGCGCGCGATGGCGGAAACCTTGATCGAGGCCATGGAGAAACTCGGTCACGTGTATTTCGCGCTGGCGGGGCACGACCGCGGCGGCCGCGTCGCCTATCGGCTCGCGCTCGATCATCCCGGACGGCTGTCGAAACTCGCCGTGCTCGACATCCTGCCGACCTACGACTACTGGTCGCGCATCAATCGGCTGTCGGCGCTGAAAATCTATCACTGGGCGTTTCTCGCGCAGCCCGATCCGCTGCCGGAGAAGCTCATCACCGGGCAGCCGGATTTTTTCCTGAAACAGACGATGGCGAGCAAGACCGGATCCGGCACGCTCGATGCCATCGACCCGCGCGCGCTCGAGCATTATCTCGCGCCGTGCCGCGATCCTTCGCGGGTCCATGCGATGTGCGAGGACTATCGCGCCGGCGCCTATGCCGATTTCGAGATCGACAAGGCCGATCTTGAAGCGGGCAGGAAGATCACCATTCCGATGCTGGCGCTGTGGGGCGATGCGGGCATCGCCGCCGCGGCCTCGGCCACGCCGCTCAATGCCTGGCGGGTCTGGGCGGCCAAAGTGACGGGCGGTGCGCTGAATTCAGGCCACTACCTGCCGGAAGAAGCGCCGGACGAGACCGCGAAGGCGCTGAGGCAGTTCTTCACCGCCGCGCCTTGAAGAAATCCCGCAGCAGCGCCGCCGCTTGGTTTTCACCGACCGCTGGATACACCTCCGGCCGGTGATGGCAGGTCGACGCGGCGAAGAAGCGGACGCCGGAATCCACCGCGCCGCCTTTCGGGTCTGCCGCTCCGTAGTAGAGCCGCCGGATCCGCGCGAACGAGATCGCGGCCGCGCACATGGTGCAGGGTTCCAGCGTCACATAAAGATCGCAGCCGGTCAGCCTTTCGCTGCCGAGGGCGTGCGCGGCGGCCCGCAGGGCCAGGATTTCGGCATGCGCCGTGGGATCGCGGTCGGTCAGCGTGCGGTTTCCGGCCGATGCGATGACCTCGCCATTCCGCACGATGACGCAGCCGATCGGCACCTCGCCCGACTTTCCGGCCGTTTCGGCGGCTTCAAGCGCCAAATCCATGAAACTTGGTGCGGTCATGTCTGGTTTCCCGGGCGCATCCGCTTTTGCTGATCGCGCTCCGGTGAGAACCCTGTTAAGAGGCGCGTTCAAAACTTGAATTGGTTTTTCGCAAGACGGTGCTTCGGACAAGAGCCGCGCGCGAAACCGTTATGCTCATCCTCGGGGCCGGCGTCGCCGCCGGCCGGTTGCTTTTGCGAGAACATTCATGCCCCGCGATACCGATAAAGACAATGCACGTGGCCGGCGTGATCGTCCCCCAGGCGGCAAGCGCCGATCCGGCGCGGCGCGCGGCCCGGAAAAGAAGCTCGCCAAGCGCGGCCTTCCGGCGCGAGACGAAGGCAGCAAGCGTCCCTCAACCGGCAAGCGCGCCGGTGCGAACAAGGCTGCCGGTGCGAAACCCTATGCCAGGACGTCACAGGCGGGTGCGGGGAAACCCTATGCGGGCAAACGCGATGGCGGTGACGCCGCGCGGCCTCGCTTCAAGCGCGACGACGGCGGCGACAAGCGTGCCTACACGCCGCGCGGGGACTCGCCTCGCGGCGAGCGTCCAGCCTTCAAACGTGACGACCGCGCACCGCGCGCTGAGCGTGGCGACGCGCGCCCTGCGGGGCGCTTTGCCGACAAGAAATTCGGTGACAAGCGTCCCTACGCCCCGCGAGGCGAGGGTTTCCGGAAAGACGGCGGCCGTCCGCAGCGTGCGCGGCCGCAAGGCGACCGACCTTATGGCGCGCTTCCTCCGCGCGAGGGTGGCGGCGAGAAGCGCGCTTATGAGCCGCGCGGGGATCGCTCTGTCGGTGACAGGACGTTTTCACGCGGCGCGCCAGATCGCGGTTCGCGCGGGCCGCGCAAGGATTTCGGCGACCGTCCGGAGCGCGGCGAGTCCAAGCCGTGGGAGAAGCGCGACGCCCGCCCGCGCGATGATGTGCGACGCGGTTCCCGGCCCTCGCGCGATGACGCCGGACGTTTCGATAGGCCGCGCGATGATCGCGGCGGCGCAGCGCGTCCACGGTTCTCGAAATCGCGGGAAGATCGCCCCGAACGTGCTGCGGGCGGCGAGCGTGGCCCGCGCAAGTTTGATCGTCCGCAGGGCGAGCGGCCGCGTTATGACGGTCCGTCCGGGGATCGTCCTCGCTTCGATCGCCCACGGCGGGAGCGCCCGCGCCATGAAGGAGGCGACGATCGCCCGCGTCGTGACAATGAGGACGACAGCAAGGTCTTCGCGAAGCGTCCGGCGTTCGGAGGGCGCGGCGCCTATCGCGAACGCAGGCCTGACGACGACCGCCGCGGCGCGCGGCCCGAGCCGAAGCCGAAGAAGGCAGGCGAGCGCATCGCGAAGGTGATGGCGCGCGCCGGTCTCGCCTCGCGCCGCGACGCCGAGGAATGGGTCACGCAGGGCCGCGTCGCGGTCAACGGCCGCGTCATCAACTCGCCGGCGCTCGACGTCACCTCGCGCGACGTCATCACCGTGGATGGCCAGCCCTTGCCCGAGCGCGAGCGCACGCGGCTGTTCCTGTATCACAAGCCGCGCGGATTGATGACGACCCACGCCGATCCCGAGGGGCGGCCGACCGTGTTCGATAACCTGCCCGAAGGTTTGCCGCGGCTGATCAGCGTCGGCCGGCTCGACTTCAACACCGAAGGGCTGTTGCTGCTGACCAACGACGGCGGTCTGGCCCGCGCGCTGGAACTGCCCGACACCGGCTGGCTGCGACGCTATCGCGTCCGCGCACACGGCGAGGTGACGCAGGCGCAACTCGACGCGCTCAGGAATGGCGTCGAGGTCGATGGCGTCAAATACGGCTCGATCGACGCCACGCTGGAGCGCGACCAGGGCGCGAATGTGTGGCTGACGTTCGCGATCCGCGAGGGCAAGAACCGCGAGGTGCGCAACGTGATGGCGCATCTCGGGCTCGAGGTGAACCGGCTGATCCGCATCTCGTACGGTCCGTTTCAACTGGCGGAGATCGCGGAAGGCGAGGTCGAGGAAGTCAAGACCCGCGTGCTGCGCGAGCAGCTCGGCGACAAGATCGCCGCGCTTGCCAACGCGAATTTCGCCGGCGCCGCCGCCGAAGCCGATGCTCCCAAGCTCGGCCGCGACGGCACGCCGTTGCGTAGCAAGAAGGACAACAAGGCGAGAACGAAGCGCGCGCTGATCGAGGATCGCAAGGGCCGCAGCGTCGTGGTGCAGCGGACCGGCAGCGACGAGGCGCGGGCGCGCAACGAAGCCGAGGCCAACGGCTATGGTCCGCCGCGCCGGCCGAAGCGCGGCTATCACGGCAAGCGCGATCTGACGCCGCGGGACTGAACGATGCGCGTCGTCGGCGGACGGTTGAAGGGCCGCAACATCGCGTCACCTGCGTCGAATGCGATTCGGCCGACCCAGGATCGCCTGCGCGAGTCGCTGTTCAATATCCTCGTTCACGCCTACGCCAATCCGGTTGACGGCGCGCGCGTGCTCGATCTGTTCGCCGGCACCGGCGCGCTCGGCATCGAGGCGGTGTCGCGCGGGGCGAAGTTCACGTTGTTCGTCGATAACGGCGCCGAGGCGCGCGCATTGTTGCGCAACAATGTCGAGGCGCTCGGGCTTGGCGGCGTCACGAAAGTCTATCGCCGCGATGCGACGAATCTTGGCCCGGCGCATCCGATGGAGCCGTTCTCGCTGGTGTTCCTGGATCCGCCCTATGGCAAAGGTCTGGCCGACACGGCGCTGACCTCGTTGCGCGAGGGTGGATGGCTCGTGACGGACGCGCTGGTCGTTATCGAGGAAGCGACCGCGGCTGCGTTCGCCGCGCCGGACGGTTATGACGAACTCGAACGCCGCGCCTATGACGACACCGAGTTCGTGTTTCTACGGCCGAGCAGCAGGTAACTACGCCTTGGTCTTGCGCTTGAGAGCAGACGTGTTCAGTGCCACGGCAGCCCGAATGAGTGCCTTCAACGCTTTGTCGTCGATCTTGTCACCTTCATGAAGATCAATGGCGCGCCTGGTGTTGCCTTCGAGACTGGCATTGAACAGGCCGGATGGATCGTCCAGCGAAGCGCCCTTGGCGAAGGTCATCTTCACGGCGTTCTTGTAGGTTTCGCCGGTGCAGATGATGCCGTGATGTTCCCAAACCGGAACGCCGCGCATCGCGTTGGACGGTTTTTTCCATTTCACCTCTTCGACCACCTCGGGGTCGGCTTGCCTGATGATGAACCGGACGCGCGCAAGCATCTCGCCCCGCCAGTCGCCCAGCTCCTCGATCCGGGCGTCGATGAGGCGGGAGGGAGAATCCTTGTCCCCGGCTTCCTTCGCGCTGGGCTTCTTCATGCTTGCCGCCTTGAAACGGGATATCATCGCCGACCGAACAGCTTCTCGATATCGGCCAGCTTAAGTTCAACATAAGTCGGACGGCCGTGATTGCACTGGCCTGAATTGGGCGTCGCTTCCATGTCGCGCAGCAGCGCGTTCATTTCCTCGGGCTTGAGGATTCGTCCGGCGCGCACCGAGCCGTGACACGCCATCGTGGCCGCGACATGCATCAGCCGCCGTTCGAGCGGCAGCGCCTCGTCCCACTCGACCATGTGTTCGGCGAGATCGCGCAACAGCGCCGCCGCGTTGGTTTTGCCGAGCAGCGAGGGCGTCTCGCGCACGGCGACCGCGCCGGGTCCGAACGACTCGATGGCGAGACCGAATTTTTCGAGCTCCGTGGCGCGATCGATCAGCTTTTCGACGGTCGCCTCGTCCAGTTCGATGATGTCGGGTATCAGAAGAATTTGCCGCTGCACGCCGTCGCGCTCCAGCGCCGCCTTCAGCCGCTCATACACAATGCGCTCGTGCGCGGCGTGCTGGTCCACCACGATGAGGCCGTCGCGGGTCTGCGACACGATATAGGTTTCGTGAATTTGCGTGCGCGCCGCGCCGAGCGGCCGGTCGATCAGGTCAACTGCCGGACAGGCGTCGAATCGCACATCCGCGCTCGGCGCGCCGACATCGAATGCGGCCTGTCCGGGCTCCGCCAGGGTGGTCGCGGCCGCGTCGCCGGACCATGGCCGCGCACCGAGAGGCGAGGCGGGCGATTGCCGCCAGTCCCAGTTCGCCGGACGCGGCGCGGTCGCGGGACGAAATGCGGTGAGCACCGCGCCGTCGCCGTTGGCGGCTGTGCGACGACCCTCGCGCGCGAGAGCGTCCTTCAGCCCGTGCACGATCAGCGCCCGTACCAGGGCGGCATTGCGGAAGCGCACTTCCGTCTTGGCGGGATGGACGTTGGCGTCGACCTCCTGCGGCTCGGTCGTGACGAACAACGCCACCACGGGATGGCGGTCGCGCGGTAGGTAATCGGAATAGGCCGCGCGCACCGCGCCGAGGATCAGCTTGTCGCGCACCGGGCGGCCGTTGACGAACAGATACTGGCCGAGCGCGTTGGCGCGCGTCAGCGACGGCGCGGCGGCGAAGCCCTCCACGATCACGCCCTCGCGTTCGGCACGCGCCGCGATGGCGCTGCCGCGGAAGTCTGCGCCGAGAATGTCGCCGAGCCGTGTCAATTGTCCGGCCGCACCCGGCAGCGCCGCCGTCCACGTCACCGGCGCACGCCCTTCGCCGGCGAGCGTGAAGGCGATATCGGGCCGTGCCATCGCCAGTCGCCGCACCACCTCGCGGATCGCCTCAGCCTCGGTGCGGTCGGTCTTGAGGAATTTCAGCCGTGCGGGCGTCGCAAAAAAAAGATCGCCGACCTCGACGCGGGTGCCCTGCGTCAGCGCCGCCGGCGCGAGCGCGGATTTCCGCCCGCCCTCGACATTGAGCGACCACGCATGCGGCTCGCTCGAATGACGCGTCGTGATGGCGAGTTTCGCAACCGCGCCGATCGAGGGCAGGGCCTCGCCGCGAAAGCCCAGCGTGCGGATACGCAGCAGATCCTCGTCGTCGAGCTTCGAGGTGGCGTGGCGCTCCACCGCCAGCGCGAGATCGCCGCGCGTCATTCCGCCGCCGTCGTCGGTGACGCCGATCCGCCGCCGTCCGCCGCCGTCGGTGAAGATGTCGATGCGGCCCGCGCCGGCATCGACGGCGTTCTCCACCAGTTCCTTCACCACGCTCGCCGGGCGTTCGACCACTTCGCCGGCCGCGATGCGGTTGACGACGGTCTCGGGAAGCTGGCGGACGGGCATCGGGTAAGGCTCGACTCGGGCTGCGGCGGAGGCAGTTTAGAGCGTTTTCGAGCAAAGTGGCTACCGGTTCGCGTGAAGAAAACGCGTCGAATCAATGGGCAACCTTGAATGTCCTGGGTTACCCGGGGGAACGTCGTGTCCCGGATGTGATTGCGGTCCAGGTTCCTGCGTTCGCGGGAACGACGAAGGCAAACGCCTCAATCGTCGTAACGGGCCGCACCGCGCTTCGCCTTGACGTCGCTTCGGCGTTTCTTGCCTTCGAGGCGGCGCTGCTTCGAGCCGAGCGTTGGCCGCGTGGGTCGGCGCGGCGTGGGGCGGATCGCGGCTTTGCGCAGCAAATCGATCAGGCGGTCGATGGCGTCGGCGCGGTTGCGCTCCTGGGTGCGGAAGCGCTGGGCATGGATCACGATCACGCCGTCCCGCGTCATCCGTTGCCCGGCGAGACTCGCGAGCCGCGTCGCCACATCCGGGGCGAGCGTCAGGCGGCGGGTGTCGAAGCGCAATTGCGCGGCGGTGGCGAGCTTGTTGACGTTCTGGCCACCCGGACCCGAGGCGCGGACGAAGCCGATCTCGATGTCGTCGTCGTCGATCGCGATATCGCGGGTGATCCGCACTGTGGCACTCACTGTTTGTTCCCCCTTGCGGCGGGAATCAGACCGAGCACCATAACCGATATGTGCGCGTCAGTGCGCGGCCGGGTGCGGCGCGGGCTGGGCCGCCCCTGGCCGGGCGGCCGCCCCCGGCTGGGCTGCCGCCGGTTGCGTCGCCGCCTGCGTGCGTCCCACGACCACGGTCAGGAGCCCGTGCCCCCACAGCCGCTTCGCGACCGCTCTCGCCTGGTCGAGGGTGACGGCATCGACAATGGCGTTGCGCTTCTCGATATAGTCGATGGGCAGATTATCGGTCTGATACTGCAACAGGCCCCTGGCCAGCTTCGATGAGGTGTCGAGCTCCAGCATCTGCGATCCCTTGAGGTAGGATTTGGCTTCGTCCAGTTCTTTCTGGGTCGGCCCACTGTCGGCAAAACGCTGGATTTCCTTGTCGATGGCCTCGATGCTTTCGCTGGCGCGGTCGGCGCGGGTTCCGGTGGTGCCCGCAAACAGCGCCGAATGATCCATCCACAGCAGCGATTCCGAGACGGAATAGGCGAGGCCGCGCTTTTCGCGTATCTCCCGGTAGAGCCGGGATGACAGCGAGCCGCCGCCGAGAATGTGGTTGTCGACGTAGGCTGCCATGAAATCCGGATCGTGACGCATGATGCCGGGGCCGCCGAACATGACCACGGTCTGAGGCACGTCGAGCGGAACGAAGACGCGTTGCGGCGGCTTGGCGGCGACGACGTCTGCAACCGGCGTGAGGTCGCCTTTCGCGGGCAGTCCTCCGAAGGTCTGATCCAGCAGCTTTGCGAGCGCCGCCGGCTCGATGTCGCCCACGACCGCGATCTTCAATTTGTCCCTCGCCAGCACGTGATGCACGTAGGTCCTGAGGTCGTCGGTCTTGATCGTCGGAATGCTTTCGAGGGTGCCGTGCGAAGGGTGGCCGTAGGGATGATCGCCGAATGCGAGCTTGAGGAAATTGCGGCCGGCAAGTGCGTCGGGATTGGTCGAGTTGCGGCGGAGGTTGGACATGATCTGCGAGCGGATGCGCTCGACGTCGCTGGTGTCGAAGCGCGGCGCGGTCAGGGCGAGCCGCAGCAGGCCGAACGCTTCGTTGCTATGCTCCTTGAGCATCCGCAACGAGCCGCGGAGCCGGTCACGCTCGATGGTGAAGCTCAACTCGATGGCGTGACGGTCGAGCCGTTCATGGAAGGTCTTGGAGTCGAGGTCGGCGGCGCCTTCGTCGAGCAGGCTCGCGACCATGTAGCCGACTCCCGGCTTGTCGGCCGGGTCCTGCGTCGCGCCGCCCGCGAACGCGTATTCCATCGCCACCAGCGGCACCGTTGCATCCTGGACGAACCAGGCCTCGATGCCTCCCGGCGTCACAAGATGCTGGATCTTCGTTGCGGCGAGCGACGGGCTCGCGGCGAGGGCGGTCAATGCGAAGCAAGCCATGGCGAGCAGGCGGCGCGCCGCGCCGATCCGGATGCGTCTCACGACCGCTTCTCCTCGTGCGCCGGCGTGGTGTCCTTGATCAGATATCCCGTCACCGAGCGCGTCTTGACCAGCCATTTTTGCGCGGCCTCACGAACCTGCTCGGCGGTCACCGCGCGGACGCGGTCCGGCCAGCTCCTGATTTGGTCGACGCTCAATCCCACGGTCATGCCCGCGCCGTACCAGCGCGCCAGCGTCGTCTGACTGTCCTGGGCGTAGATCGCCTGCGCGATCAATTGCGTCTTCACGCGCTCGAGGTCTTCCGCGGGGACCGGGTTCTTGGCGAGGTCCGCGATCACGGCGTCGAGGGCCTGCTCGACCTTGGGGAAACCGACGCCCGGTTTCGGCGCCACCGCGATCGAGAACTGGGTCGGATCGACCGCGATGCCCGAATAGGATGCGTTGGTGTCGACGGCGAGCTGCTTGTCGACGACCAGCGCGCGGTAGAGATAGGCGTTGCTGCCTTCGCCCATCAGTTGCGCAAGCACATCCAGCGCGGGGCTTTCGCCGGCGGCGGCGGTGGTTGCGGAAGGCACGAGGTAATAACGCCGCAGCATCGGCTGCTCGACGCGAGGGTCGGCGAGCGTGACCGTCCGTGCCGCTATCGGCACCGGTTCCTGCGGACGGATGCGGACAGCCGGAATTGAGGGCTGTGGCGGCACCTGGCCGAATGTCTTTTCGATCTCGGGCCGTATTGTCTGCGCATCCACGTCGCCGGCGATCACCAGCGTCGCGTTGTTCGGCGCGTAGAACCGCTTGTAGAAGGCAAGCGCGTCCTGGCGGGTGAGCTTCTCGATCTCGTGGCGCCAGCCGATCACCGGGCGGCCGTAGGGATGGTTGAGATAGAGCGCCGCCATGATCTGTTCGGTCAGCCGCGCATCGGGATTGTTGGCGACGCGCATGTTGTATTCCTCGAGCACCACGTCGCGCTCGGGCAGCACGTTTTCGTCCTTCAGCACCAGTCCGGTCATGCGGTCGGCCTCGAACGCCATCATCGTCGCGAGTTGATCGCGCGGCACGCGCTGGTAGTAGCCGGTGTAGTCGAAATAGGTGAAGGCGTTTTCTTCGCCGCCGACGCGCAACACGGTCTTGGAAAACTCGCCGGCCGGATGCTTGGCGGTGCCCTTGAACATCAGATGCTCGAGGAAATGCGCCAGCCCGGACTTGCCGGGCGTTTCATCCGCCGAGCCGACCTTGTACCAGATCATCTGCGTGACCACCGGCGTCCGGTGATCGGGAATGATCACGACCGCGAGTCCGTTGGCCAGGGTAAACGTAGTCGGCGGTTGGGCGGTGATTGTCTGCGCCTGGGCCGCCTCGAAAGCAGGCGCGAGGCACAGGACCAGCGCCGTGAGGACGCGGGCGGCCAGTCGTCTGAGTGCTGTCATGACATGCACCGGCGGCAAGTTGTCTCTGTGGCTACGGATTGCCGTCAGTCCCTTTGCTGGAGCCAATCATTCGGTCGCGGCGTCGCCGGTCCGGATGATCACGAAACTAAGTCCGGCCCGCATCGTGTTGGACGACCCGGGCAGGATACGTCAGCCCGGCTTGTTCGTGCCGCCGGTTGTCGCCGTCATTCTTTGCGCTCCTTGCCGGTGTTGACATCGATATACGTGTTGCCGAGGGCTTCCTTCGGCCCGGTGCCGTAAGCGTAGTTCGGGGATGGGGTCTGGTATCCGGCCGGAGGCTGCGTCAGCTCTTCCCGTTCCGGCTCGCCCGTGAACGTTGCGGTCTGCGGCTTGTTGCCGCCGAACAGGTTGAGGAGCTTGCCGGTGAAACCGAGTTGCGAGGGGCTGAGCGACGGATCCGCGTCCGGCGGCTGGCCCGGCTGCTCGGTCTCGGCCCGTCGCTCGGTGCCGGAACCGTGCGTTGCGAGCTTGCTCGGCAGGATCGAGGCGCCCTCTTCTTCGGGTACCGGCTTTCTTTGCTTGCGGGCGGCGACCAATTCCTTGTGGCGCTGAGCGTCGGGATCCTTCGGCCAGTTCGGATCTCTGACCTCGGTCGCGGCGGAGCCCGGCGGCGGCAGGTCGATCTTGGGTGGAATCACCAGCGGCGACCGCTCGCGATAGTTGATGCCCTTGTTGTCCATGTTGGTGGCGCCGATGCCGCTCATGATATTCTTGATGATTTTTTCCTCGAAGGTGGAGTCGTCGTCGTCCTGAGCGCGGGCCACGCTCGACGACAGTACGACGGCGATGCCCGCGGCAACCGCGGCAAGACGAACGCCGCGCGGAAGCATTCCCGAAGCCCTGAGCACATCCCAACCGTTCTGTCCGGCTCTGCGCATCGCGCTTATCCTGTTCGGTTTTTTTCGAAGGATTGCGATCGGAAGCCGACCGCACTCCGAGCAGCCCCCTATCGTCCGGGATCAGGGCGCTTTTGCGGCGGACTTTCCGAAGAAGGAGTCATACAACAATGCTATCACCCCGGCAACGATGGCCACATCGGCGAGGTTGAACACGTACCAGCTATAGGTTTTTCCTGCGAAGCGGAGGTGAAACAGAGCGAAATCCACCACCGCGCCATAGGCGAAGCGGTCGATGGCGTTGCCGATGGCGCCGCCGATGATGAGACCGAGGCCGGTTGTCGCCAGGAGAGTATGCGATCGCGCCATCCAGATCGCCAGCAGCACCACCGCGACCGCTTTGATCGCGAGCAGGATCGCCGCGCCCGCCGGGCTGTCGGTCTGGAACCAGCCGTAGCTGATGCCGGTATTCCAGGCCAGCACCAGGTCGAAAAACGGCGTAACATTGACGGTACCGCGATGACCGATATCGAACACGAACAACAGCCAGAGCTTCGAGGCCTGATCGAGGATCAGTGCGAGGGCGGCTGCGATGAGGCCGGAACGGAGGGGAGTGGTCATGCGTCGGCCGCTCTGTTCCTTCTCCCCTCGGGGGAGAAGGTGCCTTCGCGAAGCGAAGACGGATGAGGGGGGCTGCGCATCCGCCGCCTCACCCGGCCGCCTGAGCCAGTCATCGGGCGGCGCCTCGCGCCGACCCGTTGGGCGTCCCTCTCCCGCCAGGGGAGAGGGTCGGAAAGCGCGATCGTCACGCGTTCACCCCCAGCGCCTTCCATTCGCGCAGCGCCTGCGCGTCGCGCGGCGATACGTCGGGATACTCCTTGTCGTCCCCGACGCTCGGCAGGATCTTCCACGACCGGGCGCACTTGGTGCCCGCAGCTTTCTCGACCACCACGGCGACGCCCTGGACGTTCGGCAGACGGAACGCGTCGGCCGGCGCATCGCCCTCGCGCACCTCATAGTTCGAGGTGATGCAGACCTCGGCGAGGTCGACGTCGAACAACGTGCCGAGCATCGCGCGGTCGGCGACATAGACGATCGGCGAGGCTTCCAGCGAGGAGCCGATCCGCTTGGCGGCGCGTTCGAGTTCCAGCGCGCCGGTGACGACGCTGCGCACCGCGCGGATGGTCTCCCACTTCGCGGCCAAAGCATCGTCGCGGAAATCGTCGAAACTCTCGGGGAACGTCGTCAGATGCACAGACGGCTCCGCGTCCGGACGATACAGCCGCCACGCTTCCTCGGTTGTGAACGACAGCACCGGCGCCAGCCATTTCAGGATCGAGTCGCACAGCAGATCGATCGTCGTCAGCGCCGCCTTGCGCGCCGCCGACGACGGCGGATCGCAATACAGCGTATCTTTGCGGATATCGAAATAGAACGCCGAGAGTTCGGTGTTCATGAAGGCCGCGAGACTTGCGATCACGATCTTGTAATCGAAAGCCGCGTAAGCCTTGCGCACCACCTCGCTCTGTGCCGCCAACTGGTGCAGCATCAACCGTTCCAGCTCGGGCATGTCGGCGACCGCGACCGCGTCGGCGCGATCGAAGTGATGCAGCGTGCCGAGCATCCAGCGGATGGTGTTGCGCAGCTTGCGGTAGGTCTCGATGGTGTTCTTGAGAATCTCGGGGCCGATGCGCTGATCGTCGGCGTAGTCGGTGGCGCAGACCCACAGCCGCAGGATGTCGGCGCCGGACTCCTTGATGACCTTCTGCGGATCGACCGTATTGCCGAGCGACTTCGACATCTTGCGGCCGTTCTCGTCGAGCGTGAAGCCGTGCGTCAGCACCACGTCGTAAGGCGCGCGGCCCCGCGTGCCGCAGCTTTCCAGAAGCGAGGAGTGAAACCAGCCGCGATGCTGGTCGCTGCCTTCCAGATACATCACGGTATCGCGGCCGCCGTCGATCGTGCGGACGATGTGGCCGAGCTGCGGGAAGTGCTGGCGATCCTCCAGCACGAAGGCATGGGTCGAGCCGGAATCGAACCAGACGTCGAGGATGTCGTCGACCTTGCGCCAGTCCTCATTGGCGCGGGGTCCGAGGAAGCGTTCGCGCGCGCCCTCGGCGTACCAGGCGTCCGCGCCTTCTTCGCTGAAGGCTTCGATGATGCGGTGATTGACGGCCTCGTCGCGCAGGATGTCGACCGAGCCGTCACCGCGCTCCTTGTAGAACAGCGCGATCGGCACGCCCCAGGCGCGTTGGCGCGAGATCACCCAATCCGGCCGGTTGGCGATCATGCCGGTGATGCGGTTTTGTCCGGCCGGCGGCACCCAGCGTGTCACCGAGATCGCGTGCAGCGCGCGGGCGCGGAGGGTGTCGCCGGGTTTCGCGTGGAGGGTGTTGCCTCCCTCCCCACCACTCGCCCCGCTCGCGGGGGGAGGGGAGAGGATCTCCCTGTCCATCGCGATGAACCATTGCGGCGTGTTGCGGAAGATCACCGGCTTCTTCGAGCGCCACGAATGCGGGTACTGGTGTTTCAGCCGTCCGCGCGCGAGCAGCATGTTGCGCGCGACCAGCACCTTGATGACCGCCTCGTTGGCGTCGCCCTTGTCGCCCTTGTCGTCGAGGACGCGCTTGCCTTCGAAGCCGGGCGCCTGCGCCGTCAGCGCGCCGTTCTCGTCGACGGTGTAGGGAATCGCGGTCGAGATGCCGCGCGCCTCAAGCTCGCGCGCATTGTGAGTCCAGATGTCGAAGTCCTCGCGGCCATGTCCCGGCGCGGTATGGACGAAGCCGGTGCCGGTATCGTCGGTGACGTGATCGCCTGCCAACAGCGGCACGGTGAAGTCGTAGCCGCCGGACAGGCCTTTCAGCGGGTGCGCGCATTCCACCGCATCCAGCGTATCGGCGGGAATGTCGCGGACCTTCTCGTAGGCCGTGACGCGCGCCTGCTTGAAGACGTCGGCGGCGAGTTTGTCGGCGAGCATCAGAAGATCGCCTGTTTTTGCCCAATTGTCGGCGGGCGCATCGGTGACCTTGTAAAGACCGTAGGCGATCTTGTTCGAGAAGCTGATGGCGCGATTGCCCGGCAGCGTCCACGGCGTCGTGGTCCAGATCACAACGCTCGCCTGCGCCAGCGCGCCGTGCGCCGGCGAGGTCACCGGAAACTTCACCCACACCGTATCCGAGGTGTGGTCCTCGTATTCGACCTCGGCCTCCGCCAGCGCGGTCTTCTCGACCACGCTCCACATCACCGGCTTGGAGCCGCGATAGAGCGTGCCGTTGGCGGCGAACGTCATCAGTTCGCGCGCGATCTGTGCTTCGGCCGGATAGGTCATGGTGGCGTAGGGATGCTCCCAGTCGCCGATGATGCCGAGGCGCTTAAACTCCTCGCGCTGCACGTTCAGCCAGTGCGCGGCATAGGCGCGGCATTCCTTGCGGAACGCGACCATCGCGGCCGGCTCCTTGAAGTTCGGCTTCGCCTTGCCCTTGGAGCGGTAGTTCTCCTCCTCGATCTTCCATTCGATCGGCAGGCCGTGGCAGTCCCAGCCCGGCACGTAATTGGAATCGTGTCCCAGCATCTGCTGGCTTTTGGTCACGACGTCCTTGAGGATCTTGTTGAGCGCATGGCCGATATGGATATGCCCGTTGGCGTAAGGCGGGCCGTCATGCAGCACGAATTTCGGCCGCCCCTTCGCGCGCTTGCGGAGTTGCTCGTAAAGATCGATCTCGTTCCAGCGCGCCAGAATCTCCGGCTCGCGCTGCGGCAGTCCGGCGCGCATCGGAAAGTCCGTCTGCGGCAGGTAGAGGGTTTTGGAATAGTCGGGGGTGGCGGTCGTCTGGGGCTTGTCGGACATGAAGGCTCTGGCTTGGCTCAAAGGGCGCGAAAACGCGGGGGATAGCGAATGAACTGGAACGGTCCCGGTCTTGCGCTTGAGCCAGGGCTCAGGCGGAAGCCGGGCTGCTAATCCGTATGGTGCGCCGCGCGAACATGGGCTTTTCCATAGCAGGCGGCCGGGGGGAGCGCAAAGGTCGAAAAACCTTTCCGGTCGTTCCGGACGCCGCGCCGTCGGCGATCCGGAATCCCAACATTCAACGATAATTCGTGAACGAGATTTCGGGGTTCGCGCCGCCGGCCTGCTCGGGGCATTACCCGATGGCGCCGAGTTTCGGAAACGCGTCGGGCGCGGCCGCGAGCATCGCCCGTGCGACGGCCGCATCGCCGTCCATCCGGCGCACCAGCGCCTTGACGCTGTCGAATTTCAGCTCGTCACGGATGAAGCCGATGAAGGCCGCGTCCAGCGTGGTCCCGTAGAGGTCGCCCGTGAAGTCGAACAGGAACACTTCGAGCAGCGGCGCGCCGTTGTCGAAGGTCGGGCGGCGGCCGAAGCTCGCGACGCCGTCGAAGCGCTCCATCCCCCGACCGACCCGCACGGCGTAGACGCCGTGCCTGAGGCCGCAATCCTTGTCGAGGCGGATATTGGCGGTGGGATAGCCGAGCCCCGCGCCGCGCTTGTCGCCATGGATCACCTCGCCGGTCACGAACCAGGGTCCGCCGAGCATGGCGGTGGCGTCCGCGATCTGGCCCTCCGCCAGCGCCATGCGGATCGCGCTGGACGACACGGGCCGCTCATCGATGTCGATATGGGGCTGCACGTCGACCTCGATGCCGAAGCGCGTCGCCTCGCTCGCCAAAAGGCTGGGCGAACCGACCCGGCCCTTGCCGAAATGGAAATCGTATCCGACGGCGATGCCGCTGACGCCGAGGCGATCAATCAGATCATGGTGAATGAAATCCTGCGCCGTGGTGCCCGCTCGCGCGGCGTCGAAGGTCATGACCACGGCCCCGGCGAGGCCCGCTCCAGCCAGCAGCCGCAGCTTGCTGGTCTCGTCGGTCAGGCGGAATTGCTGGGTGTTCGGGCTGAAGAACTTTCGCGGATGCGGCTCGAAGGTGACCGCAAGGGCCGGCCTGTTGCGGGAACGGGCCATCTGAAGCGCCGCCGAGATCACCGCGCGATGGCCGAGGTGAACGCCGTCGAAATTGCCCATCGCCACCACCGACCCTTTTGGGATCGTTTTGGCAGGGGCGGCGTCGCGGATGATGATAAATCGGGAGGTCATTACCGTTCGTTGATGTGTGGGGGACCGCGTGAAGTCAAGCGCGGCTCGCCGGCTTTCGCGCGCGGTCCGTCGGAATCCGCGTCCAGTTAACACCCTGTTTAACGGCTGGTGATAAGCATGAGGACCGACCCCGAGGTCAGGACCGGCCAACACCGGATGCTGTCCTCCAGGATCGCTCGCTCCGGCGGGCTTCGACGATTCCTCACACATAGAACGTGACGTGCAGGGGGGCTCAGCATGGCGGTTGATTTGTCAATGTCGGTTCTGGTGGTAGACGACTACAACACCATGATCCGCATCATCCGAAATCTTCTCAAGCAGCTTGGGTTCGAGAACATCGACGATGCCAGCGACGGGTCGGCGGCGCTGAACAAGATGCGCACCAAGAAATACGGTCTGGTGATTTCCGACTGGAACATGGAACCGATGACCGGCTACGATCTTCTCAAGGAAGTTCGCGCCGACGCCAATCTCGCGATGACGCCGTTCATCATGATTACGGCGGAGTCGAAGACGGAGAACGTCATCGCCGCCAAGAAGGCCGGGGTGAACAACTACATCGTCAAGCCGTTCAACGCGGCGACGCTGAAGAACAAGATCGAAGCGGTGTTCCCCGACAACGTCCCGGCGTAATCGCCGGCGGGTTTCGAGCTGACGTCGTTTCGATTCCTGCTCCGACGATATGGTGTCCGTCATGCCCGTGCTTGTCACGGGCATCCACGTCTTATCGGAATGTCGATCTTCTTTACCTCTCCCCGATGGGGAGAGGTCGGCACGCAGTGCCGGGTGAGGGGGTAAACTCGCGAGGCTTCACCCCCTCACCCCGACCCTCTCCCCGTGGGAGAGGGAGTTCGCTGTGCCCGCTGATGCGTTTCCATCTAAATATGAATTTGCTCTGGCGGTGGTTCAGCAAGAAAGACGTGGATGGCCGGGACCATAGGCGTTCGACAGAACGCCGTTCTTCGAACGGCCGAAAGCGCGTTTACGCGCGTCTTCGACGCGCTATGGCCGGCCATGACGAACGGAAATCGCAGCGTTCACCGAGAAGTCTCTCAGAAGCAAGTCCCTACCACTTCAGTTCGCGCATCAGCGCCAGCGGCGGATGGCCGAACAATTCCTTGACCGAGGCCGGATCGAGCTGGTCGACGCCGGCGAATTCCTCGGAATGGATGCCGCGCGTCAAAAACAGCAGGTCGATGCCGAAAGCGTGCGCGCCCGTCAGGTCCGTACGCACGGAATCGCCGATCGCGAGCACCCGGTCGAGCTGCGTATCCTTGCCGCGCCGTTCCCGCGCCAGCGCCATCGCGCGTTCGTAGATCGGCCGGTGCGGCTTGCCGTAAAAGATTACCTCGCCGCCCAGCTCGCGATAGAGTTCGGCGATGGCGCCGGCGCAATAGAGCAGCCGGTCTCCGCTTTCGACGACGATATCGGGGTTGGCGCAGATCAACGGCAGCCTGCGCTCGCGCGCCTGCATCAGCAGGGTGCGATAGTCCTCGGCGGTTTCGGTCTCGTCGTCGAACGGGCCGGTGCAGACGATGTAGTCGGCGTGCTCGATCGGCGCGAGCACCGGGTCGAGGCCGCGATAGATCGAGCTGTCGCGCTCGGGGCCGAGCCAGTAAACCGCCTTGCCCCGATGCTCGGCGACGTAGTTGCGCGCCAGATCGCCTGACGAAGCGATGGCGTCGTAGGTGTCGTCGGGCACGCCGAACTTGCGCAATTGCCGCTGCACGGCGTCGGCCGGGCGCGGCGCGTTGGTGATGAGGATGACGGCGCCGCCCTTGTCACGGAACGTTTTCAGCGCCGCGCAGGCCTCGGGAAACGACACGAGACCGTTGTGAACCACGCCCCAGATGTCGCTGAGCACCACGTCCCTTCCGGCCGCGAGGTCGCGCAGGTGGTCGACGTAACGAAGGGCCCTCATCTCGGAACGGATGCTTTCAGGCTGCGCCGCCGGCGCGGCGCACCAGTGCGGCGGCGCCGGTCAGGCGGGGCTGATAGTCGGACTTGATTGCGCCGGCCTTCGTCTTGTCGGCTGGGCTTGCGGCCGCATCCGGACGCAGCGGCCGGGGCGCGGCGAACAGGAAACCCTGGCCGAAGCGGACCTCGTAGTCGAGCAGATCGACCACAGCCCGTTCGTCTTCGATCCGTTCCGCGATCAGGTCGATGCCGAACCGTCCGAGCAGATCGGAAATGTCGGCCGGATGGATATCGGAGGCCGCCATTCGTTTCTGGTCCAGAAGGAGCGAGGCCGGCACCTTGATGAAGCGGACGCCGCGGTCGGCCAGTTCGCGCGGCTCCATGCGCAGGTCGTTCACATGGTCGATGGAGAACCGGTAGCCGCGCTGCGCCAGTGCGGCGAGGTGCTCGCTTTCGGTGGCGCCGAGACCGCGCAGCGTGCTGTGCCTGAATTCGAGGATCAGCGAAGGCGCCAGGGCGCGATTGGCCTCCAGAAATTCGAGACACTTCGCGAACGCGGCGCGATTGCCAAGCGTCGCCGCGGCGACGTTGCAGAACAGGGCGGCATCCTTGTTGCGCTGCTGAAGCCGGCGCAGCACCTCCGCGCAGCGCGCGATCACCATGTTGTCGATGCGTCCCATCAGACCGGCCGCTTCGGCGGCGGGAATGAAATCGCCGGCGGCAAGAGGTGCTCCGCTGGCATCGCGCAGCCGCACCACGGCTTCGTAGTAGCGCGTCTTGCGCTGTGGAAGCGTGACGATCGGCTGCAGGAAGATGTCGATGCTGTTGGCCTCGATGGCGTCCTTGATCGTCGTCAGGACGGGCGTGTCGTTGCGGTTTGGCGTGGAACTCGTTCCGGCCGGCCGGGCGGGAGCAGGCGCCGCAACCCATATCGGAGGCGGGGGGTCGACCGTCTGCGGCGGGGCAGCCGGCGGCAGCGCCGCCAGCATGTCCTCATGGACGGCAACCGAGGCCGCGAGCTGCCTGACCAGCCCGCCAAGCTCGCTGATTTCCCCGAGCGCGGACTGGAGTCCCGATTGAATGCGGTCGTGCGCGGCGGAATTGGGGGAGACCGTCCTGCTCTCGACCGCCGCGAGGCGCCGCCCGAACTCGCCGACCTGACGGGCGAGGTCGGCGATGCCCTGCGACAGATCTGCGATCTGGCCGTCGACGTCGCTGCGGTCGCGCATCCGCGTCGACACCGCGTTGTAGAGAATGAGGAAGGTCAGGGCGGCCAGCGCCACGACGGCGGCTTCAGACGCGCGCAGGTTCGTCAGCGAATAGAGCACGAGGCCGAGCGAGCCCGAGACCAGCACCATGCAGACGGCAACGAAAATCGTGGAGATACGGATCATCTGGCGCGATAAAGGCTCCCGCCGCCGGATGATTTCCGGCGCTTTCGGACCGTCACACTACCATTATTGGTGATTCGGCGGACAGTCTTCTACCTTTTCCGCCGGAATCGGACCAATCGCTCAGGCGACGGCGCGAATCACCCTGGCGACCTTGTCGATGATCTCGCCGATCTGGTCGTCGCTGACGATCAGCGGCGGGGTCAGCGCCAGCGTGTCGCCGGCGATTCGCATCATCACGTCGTGGTCATGAAACCCGCTTCGGAGCGCGGCGAAACCGCGGTCGCCGGGCCCGTTCTGGTTGGGCGCGAGATCGATGCCCGCCGTGATCCCGACGGTGCGGATGTCCACCACATTGGGCTCGTTGCGCAGGCTCATCACCGCGTCCGCGAATGTCGGCTCCAGGTCCCTGGCGCGCTCGAACAGTTTTTCGTCGCGATAGATGTCGAGGGTGGCGAGGCCGGCGGCGCAAGCCAGCGGGTGCGCCGAATAGGTGTAGCCGTGGAACAGTTCCACGGCGTTCGGCGGTCCGGCCATGAAGGCCTCAAAGACGGTATCGCGCACCAGTACGCCGCCCATCGGAGCCGCGCCGTTGGTGACTCCTTTCGCAAATGTGATCATGTCCGGCAGCACGCCGTAGCGCTCGGCGGCGAACGGGTAGCCGAGCCGGCCGAAGCCGGTGATGACCTCGTCGAAGATCAGGAGGATGCCGTGCTTCCGGGTGATCTCGCGCAGCCGCTCGAGGTAGCCCTTGGGCGAGGGAAGCACGCCGGTCGATCCCGCCATCGGCTCGACGATAACGGCGGCGATGGTGTTGGCGCCGTGCAGGCCGACGAGGCGTTCCAGTTCGTCGGCGAAATGCGCGCCGTAATCAGGCTCGCCCTTGCTGAACGCCTGCTTGTCGCGGTCGTAGGTGGATTGCAGATGGTCGACGCCGGTCAGCAGCGAGCCGAACATCTTGCGGTTGCTGACGATGCCGCCGACCGAGGTGCCGCCGAAGCCGACGCCGTGATAGCCGCGCTCGCGGCCGATCAGGCGGATGCGGCTGCCCTGGCCGTTGATCTGGTGATAGGCCAGCGCGATCTTCAGCGCGGTGTCGGCGGCCTCCGAACCAGAATTGCAGAAGAACACGTGATCGAGGCCCTTCGGCGCCAGCGCGGCGACGCGGTTCGCAAGCTCGAACGCCTGCGGAATGCCGAACTGGAACGGCGGCGCGAAGTCCAGCGCCTCGGCCTGCCTGCCGATCGCCGACGCGATTTCCGCGCGGCCGTGGCCGGCATTGCAGCACCACATGCCGGCGGCGCCGTCGATGATCTTGCGGCCGTCGGTTGAGAAGTAGTGCATGCCCTTGGCGCCGGCGATCAGCCGAGGCGCCGCCTTGAAGGCGCGGTTGGCGGTGAACGGCATCCAGAACGCGGCCAGATCGTTCGGCGCGGGCGGGGCGGGGCTCTTGTCTAGCATCGGAGGCCTCTTCTTTTCGGCTCGGCATGTTTGGCGGCAGCCTAACCCTTTTTTGCAAGGCTGCGAAATGCGGTTTGCCGCATCGAGCCATGTGCGCCCGAACGTTGCGCGAATCGTGCTCGGAGCGTCCGCGGCGCGCGCGGCTGCGGCGGCTCTGGAGCCGGAGAACCGTCCGCGCACGTATATACCATCTTTAGTATATGATACGTTCATTTACACTTAATGGTTGTGTGGCTTAGTACGCCGCATGACAGGCTTCGCACCACGTCCGGATTTTTTTGACCTTCGACGCTTTGCGCGCGGCTCCCATGGGGCATCCGCGGTCGAGTTCGCGATGCTGCTGCCGCTGTTCCTGGTACTGGTGTTCGGCATCGTCGTGTTCGGCGCCTACCTCACCATGGTGCACAGCGTGCAGCAGCTCGCCGCCGAGGCGGCGCGCTGCTCGGTCGCGGGCCTGAGCGAGAGCGAGCGCGTCAGCCTTGCCGAAAATTACGTCACCGCGAACGCCGGGTCCTATCCGCTGTTGCAGCCGAGCCATCTCACGGTGAGCGCGGCGATCTCGGGCAGCGACGTCTTCATCGTTACCGTCAATTACGACGCCTCGGGCAATTTCATCTACACGCTGCCGTTCGTGCCGTCGCCGCCGTCGACCATCGCTCGCTCGGCGGCGATCCCGTTCGGCGGCTTTTGAGGAGACGCACGATGCAAAACCTGCTTCGGCGCTTTGTCTCGGATACGCGCGGCAATTTCGCGACCCTGGGGGCCGCGTGCATGGTGCTGGTGATCGGCTGCGCCGCGCTCGGCGTCGACGTCGGTTCGATCTATGCCGACCGCCGCAAGTCGCAGAGCGCGGCGGACCTTGCGGCCATCGTCGCCGCCGGCAACCTCGGCAAGGCCGAGAGCGCGGCCGCCGCCACCGTGACAGCCAACGGCTATCCGGCGAGCGCACTGGTGTCGGTCGAACTCGGCAGCTACACGCCGGATGCCGCGCTAGCGCCGCAGGCGCGCTTCGTCACGCCCGCGACCGGGGTCGCCAATGCGGCGCGGGTGACGCTGCGCACCGAAACTCCGCTCTATTTCGCGCGCATGTTTACCGGAGGACGCAGCCACTTCGACATCACGACCAGAGCGACGGCTGCGAGCACCGCGCTCGCCTCGTTCGCGATCGGCTCGCGTCTGCTCGCGCTCAACGGCGGCCTGCTCAATGCGATGCTCGGTCCCATGTTGGGGACGACGCTGTCGCTGTCGGCGATGGACTATCAGGCGTTGATCGACGCCCACATCGATGCCTTCGATTTCTTGAACGCGCTGGCGACGCGGCTCGACCTGACAGGCGGCACCTACGACTCGGTGCTGTCGGGCGACGTGAAGGTCGCCGACATCGTTGCGGCCATGTTGAGCGCGCAGCAGGCGGCGAACGGCTTGAACGCCGCGACGACGGCGCTGTCGAACATCTCGCTGGCGCTCGCCGGGCTGACCACCACGATCGTGCCGGGGAAGCTGATCGACGTCGGCCCCTATTCGGCGATGACGGTCGGCTCGAAACCGAAAACCGGCGTCAGCGCGTCGCTGTTCGACCTGCTGTCGGCGACGGGCGCGATCGCCAACGGCGCCAACCAGATCGCGGCTTCGGTCGATTTCGGCCTGCCCGGCATCGCCGCCGTCTCGGTCGTGGCGACGATCGGCGAGCATCCGCAAGGCAGAAGCTGGATGACGGTGGGGACCGAAGGCGCAAGCGTTCATACCGCGCAGACGCGGGTCCTGGTGACGATCAGGCTGCTCGGCAGCGGCGCGGTGTCGGCCGTCAATTTGCCGGTCTATGTCGAGATCGCGTCCGGGACCGCAACGCTCGATAACGTGAGTTGCGGACGTCCGGATGTCACGGCTTCCAGCGTCGTCCTCGGCGTCACCCCCGGCGTCGTCGATGCCTGGATCGGCAACGTCTCAATGGCTGACATGACCAACTTCACCAGCAAGCCCGATCCGGGCGCGGCGACGCTGGTCAATCTCGGCGCGGTCACCGTGACCGGCCGCGCCCATGCCGGCATGGGAAACACCACGCCGACACCGGTGACCTTCAGTTATGCCGACATCGCCGCGCAGACCAAGAAGACCGTGACGACCACGGATTTCACCTCGTCGCTGACCGCGAGCCTGCTCGGCGATCTCTCGCTCAAGGTCAATGTCGGGCCGCTGGGCCTGCCGGTCCCCGGCCTCGGGCCGGCCGTGACGGGAATCATCGGCGGCGCCACAGCGTCGATCGATCAGGTGCTGGCGCAGGTTCTGGCGACGCTCGGCGTCGGCATCGGGCAGGCGGATGTGTGGGTCTCAGGCATCCGCTGCGACGGCGCGGTGCTGGTGAATTGAAATCGGTGGGAATGCTGTCATCGTCATGCCCGGCCTTGTGCCGGGCAGCCACGTCTTGAGGGTGATCAGCAAGGAGCTGGCCGGGACATAGGCGAGCGGAAGCGACGCCGTTCTTCGAACGGCTGGGCCCGGCCATGACGTATTGAGGCTTCTGCCTTGCCCGCCCGCGCTTCGGCTGCTAACCCCTGCGCTGTTCGTTGACAATTTACACAGGTGCTAATTGTCAACAATCGCCGGTGTGAAGTCATGTCCGACAAGAAACCGAAAAAGCCGCAGAAACTTCGCGCCCGCCTGCCGCGCGGGCTGGAGGATCGCGGCCCCGCCGCGATTGCCGCCACCCGCGCGATGACCGACAAGATCCGCGCGGTCTATGAGCGCTACGGCTTCGAGCCGGTGGAAACACCCGCGATGGAATACACCGATGCGCTCGGCAAATTCCTGCCCGATCAGGACCGGCCGAACGAGGGCGTGTTCTCCTTCCAGGACGACGACGAGCAGTGGATCAGCTTGCGCTACGATCTCACCGCGCCGCTCGCGCGTTACGTCGCGGAGAATTTCCAGAATCTCGCGCTGCCCTATCGCAGCTATCGCGCGGGCTACGTGTTCCGCAACGAGAAGCCCGGACCGGGACGCTTCCGCCAGTTCATGCAGTTCGACGCCGATACGGTCGGCAGCGCGTCGCCCGCCGCCGACGCCGAGATGTGCATGATGGCCGCCGACACCATGGAGGCGCTCGGCATCCCGCGCGGGCAGTATGTGGTGAAGGTGAACAACCGCAAGGTGCTCGACGGCACTCTTGAAGGCTTAAGCCTTGGCGGTGATGAACACGCACAAACGCGCCTTACAATTTTGCGCGCGATCGACAAGCTCGATAAATTTACCGAATTGGACGTTCATCTGCTGTTGACTATTGGTCGCAAGGACCCGTCGGGTGATTTCACTAAGGGCGCTGGTTTAATAGACGAGCAGGCGGAAAAAATCTTGAGCCGCCTGCGACGTAATAGCGACACGAACGAGCAGACGCTGGATAGTATTCGCGGGTCGGCGGACGAGACAGCAACCCACCAAACCGGTGTTCAAGAATTGGAAGAAATTGCAAAACTTCTGTACTCGGCGGGGTACAAGGAAGACCGCATCCGCATCGATCCCTCCGTCGTGCGTGGCCTCGAATACTACACCGGCCCGGTCTACGAAGTTGAGCTTCTGCTCGAGACCAAAGACGAGAAGGGCCGCCCGGTGCGGTTCGGCTCGGTCGGCGGTGGCGGGCGCTATGACGGCCTCGTCTCGCGCTTCCGCGGCGAGCCGGTGCCTGCAACAGGCTTCTCCATCGGCGTGTCGCGGCTGCAGGCTGCGCTCACGATGCTCGGCAAGCTGGACACCAGGCCGCAAGCAGGGCCGGTAGTCGTCACCGTGTTCGGCGGCGACATCGCGGGCTACCAGAAAATGGTGTCGGACCTGCGCAATGCGGGAATCCGCGCCGAGCTGTATCTCGGCAATCCCAAACATTCGCTCGGCCAGCAGATGAAATACGCCGACAAGCGCCATTCGCCGTGCGCGATCATTCAGGGCAGCGACGAAAAGGCCAACGGCAAGGTCCAGATCAAGGACCTGATCGCGGGCGCCGGGCTGACCTCGATCGAGGATCGCACCGAGTATCTGAAGAAGCAGGCCGAGGCGCAGATCGAGGTCGGCGAAAGCGATCTCGTCGCGGAGGTGCGCAAGATTCTTGATAAGCACGATGTGAAGTGGGGGTGATCGTGCCGGGCGTCCACCTTGCTGGATGTGAAGACCTGACAGAGAAAGACGTGGATGGCCGGGGTCCCATAGGCGAGCGAAGCGACGCCGTTCTTCGAACGGCTATAGGCGAGCGAAGCGACGCCGTTCTTCGAACGGCTATAGGCGAGCGAAGCGACGCCGTTCTTCGAACGGCTATGCCCGGCCATGACGTCGGAAGGTCGAGCAAAAGCC
Source organism: Nitrobacter sp. (assembly GCF_047149785.1). Taxonomy (GTDB): domain Bacteria; phylum Pseudomonadota; class Alphaproteobacteria; order Rhizobiales; family Xanthobacteraceae; genus Nitrobacter. Next base: position 434,636 of record NZ_BAAGBE010000001.1, read on the forward strand.
AGGGACCGTTCCCCCGCAAGGCGAGAGGAAGGGCGCGCGTGCGCTACTTCGGCGCCATCGACTTGAATTTTTCGAGGTCGCGCATGTTCATCTTGAAGCCGCCGGGCATGACGACATCGCCGGGCCTCTGACCTTCCTTGCAGGGGCCGGTCCATGTCGCCGCCATGGTGATCTTGCTGTCGCGGGTTCCGAACCTGCCGCCCTCGCTGCGCGAGGTGACGTTCACCGTATAGGCGGAGTTGAAATCGCCCGAGGTTTCGGCATGCGACGTCACGGTCGCGCCGGCCATGGTGCAGACCGAATCCATGACGTACCCGGTTGCCGTTTTCCGGACGTCGGTCTTCGAGCAGTTCTGCCTGGCGGAAGGGGCGAATTCCGAGGTGAACTCGCGGTCCACGGCTTCGCTGGTGCATTGCTGGATCGTCACGGCCGGCATCTTGGCGCCGTCGTGGTCGACCTTGATGTCCCATAGCCCGGCCTTGCGCAGCGGCAATTGCACGTCCGCCGATGCCGGCGCCGCGCAGAAAAGCAGCAGCGGCAGCAAGGAAATCGAGAATCGAAGAGACCGTCGCATCGCAGACTCCGTCAAAAGATCGGGGCTCGCAAACATAGGATCGGAGACCGGCTCAGTAACGGGTCCGCAGCGGAGGCTGGTCGGGGCCATAGGGCACCCAGCGGCAGGCGAACGAGATGTAGCCGCCCGGATAGGCCTGGACGCCGAGGAACTTCGCCACCTTGCCGTAGCGCGCGCAGTGATCGAGCGCGATCACGCGGACGTCGGCGGTCCCGGCCAGCGAATAGGAGATGATCCCGCCGGTGTCGTTACCCTTGACCGGCGGTACCCAGTCGGCCCGTGCCGGTCCGCAAACCAGCGCGCCTGTCATCGCCGTCAGCAAAGCCGCTCCGATCAATCGCATCGTGGTCTCCATCGTTGCCGGTCAACTCTAGAACGCCGCGCGGCCCATGAAAAGAACGACAGGCCGGCGATATGGAGTTAGGCGGCGGGTGTGGCCGCACAGCACTTGACCTTGCGCGGGCTTCGCGGCACCGTCTCGAGCCTCGGATCACCTGCGGATGCTCCCCATGCGCAACCTTATCACATCATTGACGAAAGCCGGCCTCGGCGTGGCACTTGGCGCAGCGTTGGGACTGTTTGGCGGCCTGCCGGTCGCGCAGGCGGTCAATTTCCCTGTGTTCGGGCCGGGCTACGAGGGACGGGTGGCGAGTTGCGAGGCCGCGCTGCCGATCATCACATCGGAGTTCTGGGAGAAGGAAAGCACCTTCTGGAATTCTCCGCTGCGAATCACGGCCTATGGCGGCGTCCACGAAACCGCGTTCCGGCCTCGGCAGTCCGACAATATCCCGCGCCGCTACTGCGCCGCCGATGCGATGGTCAGCGACGGCAGGATCCGCACCGTGTATTATTCGATCATCGAGGATGGCGGATTTGCCGGCATCGGGCAGGGCGTCGAGTGGTGCGTGGTCGGCCTCGACCGCAACTGGGCCTACAACCCGGGTTGCCGCGCGGCGCAGCCTTAGAGGCATTCCGGCCTTGATGGAATCAAGGCCGGGCTCCAGCTTTTTGTTTTGACGCGTTTTCTTTACGCGAACCGGCATCCGCTTCGCTCGAAGACGCTATGGAGTTTTCCCGGCCGCTTCGGTCCGCTATGGTGGGCCGATATCTGTGTTGGCCGGACTCTCCGGCCGGGCTGGGGGTTGGACGTCATGAACTCGGTGTCTCGCGCGGCGGCCGCGGCTGTTCTGTCGTGGCTGATCCCGCTGACGGGGTGGACGGGCGACGCGACGGCGCAGGACAGTCGCCAGAACGCGCCGGGTGCGTTCGACTTCTATGTGTTGTCGCTGTCGTGGTCGCCGTCGTTCTGTGCGGCTGCGGCCGAGCGCGGCAACACCAGTCGGTCGCAGCAGAGCCAATGTGGCGGGCGGCCGTACTCTTTCGTTGTGCACGGCCTCTGGCCGCAATACGAGCACGGCTTCCCCGATTATTGCCAGCGTCCTGCACCGCGGCTCGATCGTCGTATCATGAGTTCGATGCTGGATCTGATGCCTGCCCCCGGCCTGATCTACAGCGAGTGGGACAAGCACGGCACCTGCTCGGGCCTCGGTGCGCAGGCCTATTTCGAGACCGTCCGCAAAGCCCGCGCCGCCGTGAAGATTCCCGCGGAGTTCCTCCATCTCGCCGCGCCGAAGAGCATTGCTCCCGACGATATCGAGAACGCTTTCATCAAGGACAATCCCGGACTCAGTCATTCGGCGATCGCGGTGATCTGCGACCGGACCCGGCTCAGCGAGGTGCGGATCTGCATGAACAAGGATCTGCAGTTCCGCGCTTGCGAGGAAATCGACCGCCGTGCCTGCCGCAAGGACCAGGTCGTGCTGCCGCCGATGCGCGGAGGATAATATTTCGCTCGCTTGGACGCGTGTTGCATCGCCGCCGGCAATATGACGTCATTGCCGGGCATGGCCGTTCGAAGAACGGCGTCGCTTCCGCTTGCCTGTGCCGGCAATCCATCTTCTTTTCGAGAGAGGGATTGCCGGATCAGGTCCGGGCATGACGGGATTGATTCGACCAGCACCAAAGAATCCATCGCCCATGAACTACCGCCACGCCTTCCATGCCGGAAACTTCGCCGACGTCGTCAAGCATATCGTGCTGGTCCGCATCCTGACCTATCTGCACGGGAAGCCGGCGGCGTTCCGCGTCATCGACACCCATGCCGGCGCCGGCGTTTACGACCTCTCCGGTGCTGAAGCGGCGCGCGGCGGCGAGTGGCTGACCGGAATCGCGCGGCTGATGCAGGCTCGGTTTTCGGACGCCGCCGGTCCGTTGGTCGCGCCCTATCTCGATATCGTCAGGGCCTTCAATCCGCAGCGCGGCCTGCGATCCTATCCGGGGTCGCCGCTGATCGCGCGCGCGTTGCTGCGGCCGCAGGATCGTCTGGTGGCTTGCGAACTCGAACCCGTCGCCCGCAAGCATCTGATCGCAGCGCTGCGCCGCGACACCCAGGCCAACGTGGTCGATCTCGACGGCTGGATGGCGCTCTCCGCTTTCGTGCCGCCAAAGGAGCGGCGCGGGCTGGTGCTGATCGATCCGCCGTTCGAGCAAAAGGATGAGTTCGAACGGCTCGCTTCCGGATTCGCGGGCGCCTTCGCGAAATGGCCGACCGGCTGTTACCTGATGTGGTACCCGGCGAAAAGACGCCGGCCCGCGGACGATCTTGCCCACAGGGTCGGCGTCGCGGCCGGTGGCGACGCGGACAAATGCTTGCGATTGGAATTCAGCGTCGCGCCGCAGACCCCGGACGGGCCGCTCACCTCGGCCGGGCTCCTGATCGTCAATCCGCCATGGACGTTGAGATCCGAGCTCAAGGCCATCCTGCCCGAACTGGAGAAGCCGCTGGGGCAGGGCGGTGCCGCGCGGTTCAGGCTGGAGGCGGCCTGGGGTTGAGCAGATCGCAGGCTTCAATTTCCTCGTAGTCAGTTCGCCAGGAACCGTATTAAGCTGCCGCCACTGCGGCTTGGCTATACGTTCCGCGTTCGTCGATGGAGACGGCCGGGTGACGATGCCTCGGATGTATGCCCGGTCGAAACAGGTTGACGGCTGGCGATGATCGCGACGGCGGCATCGTCCGGAGTGAATGTCAGGTCTCGTCGATGCGCGGGGGCGCGGCGGCGAATGCAATGCGGCGAGAGGAGTTTTGCCGATGGCCATGACTGGAACGGTCAAGTTCTTCAACGGGGAGCGCGGCTACGGCTTTATCAAGCCCGACGATGGCGGCCGCGACGTCTTCGTTCATATCACGGCTGTGGAACAGGCCGGATTGAAGGAGTTGTCCGAAGGACAACGCGTCACATTCGAGATCGAGCCGGACAAGAAGGGCAAGGGCCCCAAGGCGGTCAATCTCGTGATGTCGTCCTGACCGGAGCCCGCGCCGCGCGGCGTTCGTTCTGCGAGGCGCGTGAACCGTGGCGTTTTCCGTCACGCAAAAAATCCCGGCCGTGGGGGCCCGGAGTTTGAAGCGGCTTATGTCTGATTGAACGCGCCGCCCGCGTCCGTCATGCCCGCACTTGTTGCGGACATCCACGCCTTTGCGTCCGGCTCTACAGGAAAGACGTGATTGCCGGGACAAGCCAGGCCATGACGAATCGGTTCGTTCCGTCAAACGCAAATCGCGAAACGCGTCAGAAATGATAGTTCACGCCCGCGCGGACCAGTCCGAACTGATAGCTGTTGGGAGCGCCGGTGATCGAGAAGTTGCTGCTCGACAGGTCGACGTAGAGATATTCAACCTTCGCGGTCCAGTTCTGGTAGATGCCGAATTCGGCGCCGACGCCCAGCGTCCAGCCCGCATTGGCGTGGGATTCCGACAGGCCGAAGGTTTCGGCGCGCAGTTCGCCGAAGGCGAGACCGCCGGTGCCATAGACCAGGACGTTGTTGAAGGCGTAGCCGAGGCGGCCGCGCGCCGTGCCGAACCAGGGATTGGAGAATTTCCACGGCGCAAAGGTATCGTCGGCGCCGCTCGCCTCGAGGTCGCCTTCGAGGCCGAACACCAGCGGCCCGCTCTGCCAGTTGTAGCCGGCCTGGACGCCGCCGAATACGCCGTCCGGCTTCGTGGCGCTGTTCTGGACGCTGCCCCAGGCATAACCGAGGTTGCCGCCGAGATAGGGACCCGCCCAGCTAAAGGCATTGAGCGGTTGATTGACCGTGTAGGGCGAGCGGTAAGAGAAATCCGCGGCCTGCGCGGTGCCGATCAGCGCCGTCGACGCCACGGCTGCCAATGCTGCGATCGTTATTCTGCTCATCTCGACTCTCCAACCCCTTGCCGTCGTTCCCGTCGCAACGCCGCGAGCCAATCCGTACGGTTACGAATTTCGAAACATCGTGCGTAGGATTTATCGAAAGTTTTAAGTTAAGCGGCTCTTAAGGCGGCGCCCCGGCCGTCTCTTGTTCTTAAAAAAGTGTTACCGCCGTGGCGGCGCCGGTAATCGGCGGCGCTGTCTTTGCACGCCGGTCCATCCGCCGTCGCTGGCATCGGTGGGTTTCATCGCTTAACTGGTATTCATGACGACCGATTCCTCCGATCCCGCCAAACCGGCCAGAGCCGGACAACCGCCTGGTTCCGGCGCGGACATGCCGCAGCAGGAGGGGCAGGCGACCGGGCCGGATGTCGATCCGGCGACCGTGATCGAGACGGAGGAGGACGACGAGGAGCGGCTGCCCGACATTCCGGACGAGCCGGCTGACGGTATCGCGGAGGGCCCGCTCGCGGTCGGCCGCGCGGCGATCGCGCGCGCCGTCCGCCATGCGCCCACTTCGCCGGGCGTCTACCGCATGATGAATGCCGCGCACGACGTGCTCTATGTCGGCAAGGCCAAGAACGTGCGAAAGCGCCTGTCGTCCTATGCGCGGCCGACGGGCCAGGTGATGCGCATCGCGCGCATGATCGCGGCGACGTGCGCTGTCGAGATCATATCGACGGGGACGGAAACCGAGGCGCTGCTGCTCGAAGCGAACCTGATCAAGCAATTGCGGCCGCGCTTCAACGTGCAATTGCGCGACGACAAGTCGTTTCCCTATATCCTGATCACCGGCGATCACTGGGCGCCGCAGATCCTCAAGCATCGCGGCGCGCAGTCGCGGCCGGGTCGCTATTTCGGACCGTTCGCGTCCGCCGGCGCGGTCGGCCGCACCATCACCGCGCTGCAGCGCGCGTTCCTGGTGCGCTCCTGCACCGACTCGTTCTTCGAAAGCCGGACGCGGCCGTGTCTTTTGTATCAGATCAAGCGCTGCTCCGGTCCTTGCACCGGCGAGATCGATTTCCCGGGCTATACGGCGTTGGTGCGCGAGGCGACGGACTTCCTGTCCGGCCGCAGCCGCGCCGTGAAGGAGGACCTCGCCCGCGCGATGGAGCAGGCTTCAAACGACCTCGCCTTCGAGCGTGCGGCGCTCTATCGCGACCGGCTTGCCGCTCTGTCGGCGATCCAGTCGCAGCAGGGCATCAACCCCCGCACGGTGGAGGAGGCCGACGTGTTCGCGATCCATCAGGACGGCGGCTATTCCTGCGTCGAGGTGTTTTTCTTCCGCACCGGACAGAACTGGGGCAACCGCGCCTATTTTCCGCGTGCGGAAAAATCGTTCACCCCGGAGGAGGTGCTGGGCGCTTTCCTTGCCCAGTTCTACGACGACAAGCCGCCGCCGAAGCTGATCCTGCTGTCGCACCAGATCGAGGAGAGCGAGTTGCTGGCCGATGCCTTGTCGATCAAGGCCGGTCACAAGGTTGCGGTCGCGGTGCCGCAGCGCGGCGAGAAGAAGGAGCTGGTCGCGCACGCGCTGACCAATGCGCGCGAGGCGCTCGGCCGCAAGCTGGCCGATACCGCGACGCAGTCGCGGCTGTTGCAGGGTTTGGCGGCCGCCCTGGGTTTGCCGCATAGCCCGCGGCGCATCGAGGTCTACGACAACAGCCACATCCAGGGCACCAACGCGGTCGGGGCGATGATCGTCGCAGGCCCGGAAGGCTTTCTGAAAAATCAGTATCGCAAATTCAACATCCGCTCCGGGAACCTGACGCCCGGCGACGACTACGCGATGATGCGCGAGGTGTTGGAGCGCCGCTTCAAAAGGCTGTTGACGCAGAAAGTTGCCGGTCGGGACAAGGCCGATGAATCGGAGAAGGATTCAGTGCCGCAATGGCCGGATCTCGTGATCATCGACGGCGGCCTCGGCCAGCTCAATGCCGTCCGCGGGATTTTCGATGCGCTCGGGTTGAGCGGCGTGTCGCTGATGGCGGTTGCCAAGGGACCGGACCGCGATGCGGGCCGCGAAACCCTGTTCCTCCCGGATCGCCCGGCCATCAAGCTCGAACCACGCGATCCCATTTTGTATTTTATTCAGCGATTGCGCGACGAAGCGCATCGATTTGTCATAGGATCGCATCGAAAACTCCGTAAGAAGGATATCCGTGAAGCCGGGCTGCAGGAGGTTCCCGGCATCGGCCCGGCGCGCAAGCGTGCGCTGCTGCATCACTTTGGAACCTTGAAGGAAATCGAGCGAGCCTCGGTGACGGACCTTGGCAAGGTTCCGGGCATCAGCGCTGAGAGCGCCCGCAGAATCTTCGATTTTTTTCACCCTGGGCCGGCATGAAGATCGAATTTGTTATAATGTTCGGCAGCTTTTTTCGTATAAAGATCAACGGGTCAGGTTGCCGCTGAGGCGAAGCTGGCAAATTGCGCCGTGTGGCCGGTTGACGTTCGCGCCACGACAGTATTGGTAAGACGAAATGAACACTGCCACCAGCCAGGCGACTGCGAAGCACATGCTGTCGCTTCCGAATATTCTCACCTATGCCCGGATTGCCGCGATCCCGGTGGTCGTGGGCTGCGTCTATGCGCAGTCGATCATGGACGGGCCGCTGCGGCTGCGCTGGGTGGCGTTGGGGGTGTTTGCCGCGGCGGGCATCACCGATTTTCTCGACGGCTATTATGCGCGAATCTGGGATCAGCAGTCCGCCTTCGGCAAGATGCTCGATCCGATCGCCGACAAGCTCCTGGTTGCATCCTGCCTGCTGATGCTGGCCGCCGACGGCATCATCCACGGCTGGACACTGTGGGCGGCGATCGTGATCCTGTGTCGCGAGATTCTCGTATCGGGACTGCGCGAATATCTGGCGGGATTGCGCGTCAGCGTGCCCGTGACCAAGGTCGCGAAGTGGAAAACCACGGTGCAACTGGTGGCGATCGGTTTCCTGCTGGCGGGCGAAGCGGGCGATCTGATATTTCCGTTCGTGACCCAGATCGGGCTTCTGCTGTTGTGGGTCTCCGCGATCTTCACCATCTATACCGGGTGGGACTATTTCCGCGCCGGCATCCACCACGTCATCAAGGAGGATGAAAAATGAAGGTGCTGTATTTCGCCTGGGTGCGTGAGCGGGTCGGCAAGGCCGAGGAGGCGCTCGATCCGCCGCCGGCTGTTGCGACGGTCGCCGATCTGATCGCCTGGTTGTCGCAGCGGGGTGATGAATATGCTTATGCGTTCGACAAACCGAACGTGATCCGCGCCGCGATCGACCGGATGCACGTCAAGCAGGACACGGCCATCGCGGGCGCGCGCGAGATTGCGTTCTTTCCGCCGATGACCGGCGGCTGATCTGTAACAAGCGGCGTCGCCATGACCGTTCCCGTCACCATTCGCCTGCAGGAAGCCGACTTCGACGTCGCGCGGGAAGTCGCGGCGCTGTCGCGCGGCCGCACCGATATCGGCGCGGTCGTGACTTTCAGCGGCATCTGCAGAAGCGACCAGGCTGGTGGCGATGGCGGTGATGCGATCGCCGCGCTGATGCTTGAACATTATCCGGGCATGGCGGAGGAAGAGATCGCACGTCATGCCGAGGAGGCGCTGGCGCGCTGGCCGCTCACCGGCCTCACCGTCATTCACCGTTTCGGCCGGATCGTGCCTGGGGAAAACATCGTGCTCGTGGTGACGGCGTCGTCGCATCGTGAGGCGGCCTTTCATGCGGCCGAGTTCCTGATGGACTATCTCAAGACGCGGGCGCCGTTCTGGAAACGCGAGGAGGGTACCTCCGGGGCCGGTTGGGTCGACGCCCATGATCGCGACGATACCGCCGCAGCGCGTTGGGCCAAGTCCTGATGGCGAAGACCGCCGCGCGCGGCGGACGATCGAAGGTCGCGACCCGTACTTCAGCCAGAAAAAGCGGACCGGCGCAGGCACCGGCAAAAGCTGTAGACTCCTTCGCCGTCCGGACCGCCGCTCCCGAACTCGCGACGATTTTCGACTATGTTCGCTTCGCCGCTGCAAGGCTCAAACGTGCGCGCGTCGTCTTCGCGCATGGCACCACCGATCCGGTCGCCGAGGCGGCGTTCCTGGTCGGCGAGGCCATGCGCCTGCATCCGGACGAGGTGGAGGTGAACGCCGCGCGGCGCGTGCCGAAGGCGGCAGGCCAACGCATCCTCGACTGGGTCGAGCAGCGCATCGCAACCCGCAAGCCCGCCGCCTACCTCGTCAACAGGATGTATATGCGCGGGCTGCCTTTCCATGTCGACGAACGCGTGATCGTGCCGCGTTCGTTCATCGGAGAGCTTCTGGACTCGCATTTCGGCGGGGACGATATGCTGCGCTTGCGCGATCCCGCAACAGTGACCAGCGTGCTCGATCTCTGCACCGGCTCGGGATGCCTTGCCATTCTGGCCGCGCGCGCGTTTCCGAATGCGAGGATCGATGCGGCCGATCTGTCGGAAGACGCGCTCGCGGTCGCCGCGCGCAATGTGCGCGAGCACGGTCTGGAAAACCGTATCACGCTGGCGCAGGGCGACCTGTTCGCGGCGGTCGGTGGCAAGCGATACGATCTCATCATCTCGAACCCGCCCTATGTGGACGCGCAGGGCATGGCGGGTCTGCCGCGCGAATGCCTTGCGGAGCCGAGGATGGCGTTCGACGGCGGCGCCGACGGCATCGATCTTGTGCGGCGGATCGTCGACGGCGCCAAAGCTCACCTTGCGTCCGGCGGCGGACTTTTGTGCGAGGTCGGCCGCTGCAAGCCGGCGATCGGGAAGGCGTACCCTCGTGCCGATTTGCTCTGGCTCGACACAGAGGAGTCCGAAGGCGAGGTGTTCTGGATCGAGGCGGCCGCGCTTTGCTGATATTGATACTATGTGCGCATGGCAGCCGGTCGGCGCGGCAGATCGCCTCGCGCCTCCGGTCTCTGGCAAAGTCGCCGGAGTTCACTTAATTAAGGGCGATCCAGCGAACGACGCACGAAACCTCCGCCGAATACCGTCGGAGGTTTCGTCGTCCTGATATCGTTCTTCTGCCCAGTTGCCGTGTTTGATGATTGTGCCGCCATGCTTTTTGACGCCCGCCAGAGCGCGCTGTCGCGCGATTCCTGGCTCGGAGAATTCCGGGCGACGCTGACGCTTGGCTGGCCGCTGGTTCTCACCAATCTCGCGCAGATCGCGCTGACGACAACCGATGTCATCGTGCTGGGCCGCGTCGGTCCCTCCGCGCTGGCCGCCGGAACCCTTGGCGTCAACCTGTATTTCGCGATCCTGATTTTCGGCATCGGCGTCGTCACCGCGACGTCGCCGATGATGGCCGAGGCGTTCGGTCGCAAGCTGCATATGGTGCGCGACGTACGGCGGACATTCCGGCAGGGGATATGGGCGTCGGTTCTGATTGCGGTGCCGAGCTGGCTGGTGCTCTGGCATACCGAGGCGATCCTCATTCTGTTCGATCAGGAACCGCAGCTAGCGTCGGATGCTCAGGTGTTCGTGCGCGCATTGCAATGGGGCATGTTGCCGACGCTGGGTTTTATCGCGCTGCGCTCGTTCTTCGCCGCGCTGGAGCGGCCGTTATCGGCCATGCTGGTGACCGCGGCCGCGATCCTGTTCAACATCGCCGCGAACTGGGCGCTGGTGTTCGGTCATCTTGGTCTGCCGGCCCTCGGCCTGAGCGGGTCCGGCATCGCGACGACATCCTCCAACACCTTCCTGTTCGTCGGGCTGGTGCTGGTGGCGAGTTTTGGCCGCAAGTTTCGTCGCTTCCATCTGTTCGGCAACTGGTGGCGCGCCGACTGGCCGCGTCTTGTCATGCTGTGGCGCGTCGGTCTGCCGATCGGCGCCGCGCTCGCTTTCGAGATCACGGTGTTCAATGCCGCGGTATTCCTGATGGGACAGTTCGGCACGGCCTCGATCGCGGCTCACGCCATTGCCATTCAGATCGCGTCGGTCTCCTTCATGGTGCCGATGGGACTGTCGCAGGCGGCGACGGTGCGCGTCGGCCGCGCTTACGGCGCCGGCGACCGCGACGGGATCGCCCGCGCCGGATGGACCTCGTTCGCGCTGGCGATTGCCTTCATGACCGCGACCAGCGTGTTGATGATCGCCGCGCCGCGATGGCTGATCGGCGCGTTCGTCGACGTCAACGATGCGGCGAATGTCGAGGTGGTCGGGCTCGCGGTGTCGTTTCTGACCTGCGCGGCGGTGTTTCAGATTGCGGACGGTGCGCAGGTGGTGGGCGCGGGGATGTTGCGCGGCTTGCAGGATACCCGCGTGCCGATGATCTATGCCGGTCTTGGCTACTGGGGCTTCGGCATGCCATTGAGTCTGCTGTTTGCCTTCAGGCTCGGATTTCAGGGCACCGGCATCTGGATCGGCCTGGCGTCGGGCCTCGCGGCCGTGGCCATCCTGATGATCTCGCGCTGGATCAGACGTGAGCGGCTCGGTCTGGTGCCTCGAAAGGATATGCGATATCGCGAGATCCTGGCTGCTTGAATCCATCCGGCAATTCAAAATGGTCAAGAGAGCCTGTGGGTGCTGTCCAAGCTAGAGCGTTTTCAAGCGAAGTGGCGACCGGTTCGCGTAAAGAAAACGCGTCAGATCAAAATCATAGAGTCCCGCTTCTGATTCCATCAGAAGCGGAAAGGCTCTAAGGGATCGTCTTCTGACTCTCGCCGTCGCGCGACAGTTCAGTCGTCGCTATCGCGCTTGCGCAACAAGTCTTTCACGAGATCGCCGAGCGCGGGCCGCGGCAGCGCGGTGAACGGCATCGGGCGGGTGACGTCGATTGCCGCAAGGCCGAGGCGCGCGGTCAATAGTCCGTTGAGGACGCCTTCGCCCAAGCGCGTCGACAGCTTCGCGGCGATGCCATGGCCGAGCATCTGCTGGATCAACGTGTCGCTGGCGGCCATGCCGCCGGTGATGGCGAGATGCGCAATGACGTGGCGTATCAGGCGGATCATCCCGAGCGTGCCGGGCCGTCCGCCATAGAGCCGCGCAAGCTGCCGCACCAGCCGCATCGCCGCTGCGAAAACGAACAGCACATCCACCACGGCGCGCGGGCTGACCGCGGTCACGATCGATACGCGCCGCGCCGCCACCGACACCAGCCGGCGGGCTTCCTGATCCAGCGGCGCCATCAGTTCGCGCTCGGCGAGCCGCACCAGATCGGCGCCGTCGATGATGTCGGTGCCGTGGCTCCGCAGCGCGGCCCGCGCCCGCGCAAGATGCGGATTGTCGTGGGCGAGTTTCACCAGATCGCGCACGACCGTTTTCGCTCCGGTGCGATCGTCGGCGGCGATGGCGGCCAGCGCGCGTCGATGCAGGTTCTCGATGGTGGCGAGACGGGCGAGAGCGGCGATCTCGCGCGCCGCGATGACGATCGATGCAACCACGAACAGCGCCGCCAGCATCAAGCCGAGGAAGCCAAGTCCCTCGCTGCGTGCGAACAGGTCATGGATCAGGTTGACGGCGCCGAGCACGGTGCCGAGCGCGATGAAGCCGGCCAGCGACGACCAAAACAGCACGCCCCAGCGAAATCCCCTTCGCGCGGGAACCGGAGGTGTCTCCGGCGCCTCTTCCTCGGGCAGTAAGACGGGCTCGGGCTCCGGCTCGGCTTCCGGCGTAATGCTGATGCTGCCGCGCGCAGGCCGGCTCGCCGCTTCTTCAGGATCCAGGACTACAACGAGCGGATCGTCGAGCTTGAATGTGACGGGGCGGCGCAGGCCGGAACGCTCACTCATTGCAGTCGGTCTCCGATCAGAAACTGAAGCGCCCGGTCGAGGCGGATATGGGGCAGGGAGGGATCGCCCGTTCCGTTGCCCTGAAGGCGGGGCGGACGAAAGCGCAGAAAGCGGAAATCGGCCTGGTCCATCGCCGACGTGGATAGCCCGCGGAACGCGCCGTTCCCGCTGAAAAGATCCTTGAGATCGGTCGGCAGGTCGCCCGGAAATGTCGCGACCTCGGTGTTGCCGTCGAAGGTCTGCCCGTTGGCGAATTCGCCGGCCAGGGGGGTGCCGAGGATGGACGGCAGGTTCTCGCGACCGCATCGCACCTGCGCCTCGCGGGTGGAGCGGACGGCTGCAAGCGCGACAACATCGATGGCGGCGCCGGCGACTTCGGCGCGTGCGACGGCGCGCTCGACGACGCGACGCAGGATCGCCTCGAGCCGGTCATGGCTGGTGTGGTGCAGATGATCGGCCTTGGTGGCGGCGAACAGGATGCGGTCGATCCGCGGCCGGAACAGCGTGCTCAGCAGCGTCGAGCGGCCGACGCGGTAGCAATCCAGAATTCCGGCGAGCGCGGCTTCGAGGTCGTACAATGCTTCCGGCCCGGCATTGAAGGCGGAGAGCGTATCGACCAGCACGACCTGGCGGTCGAGCCGCGAGAAGTGATCGCGGAAAAACGGCCGGACCACGAGGTCCTTGTAGGCTTCATATCGCCGCCGCATCATCGTCCAGAGCGATCCGTCGGGCGCGATCCCCCCGGCGGGCAGATCGAGCGGCGCGAAGGTGAGCGCGGGCGAGCCTGCGAGATTGCCCGGCATCAGGAAACGGCCGGGCGGCAGCAGGCTCATGGCGAAACGCTCGTCCCGGCAGCCCCGGAGATAATCGGTGAACAGCCGCGCGGCGGCGAGCGTCGCCTGCTCGTCCTCGCGCGCCGAGGGCCGCAGCGTTGCAAGATGCGCGTGCCATTCCTCCGCGAGCCGCGCGCGCGGCTGCTGCCGCGACAGCGCCAGGCTTTCCGCCGACCACTGTTCGTAGCTTTTGTCGAGCAGCGGCAGGTCGAGCAGCCATTCGCCGGGATAGTCGACGATGTCCAGCGTCAGCGTCTGGTCCGAGCCGTTTTGCCGCTGATAGCCGATCACGAGCCGCAACTCGCTGATATCGACCGTCGAGTTCGGCCAGCGCCGTTCCGTGACCAGCGTGTGGACGTGCTGCTCGTAATTGAAGCGCGGCACCGCGTCGTCCGGTTGCGGGGCGAGCTGCGCGCGCGCGATGCGACCGCTGGCGAGCGATTCAAAAACCGGAAACCGGCCGCCACGCGACAGGCCATGCACCAGCGCGGTGATGAACACCGTTTTGCCAGCGCGCGACAGCCCCGTTACGCCGAGCCTGACCGTCGGGTTGAAGAAGTTCTCGCCGTAATCCAGCAGCGCGCGGGCCGACAGACGCGCTTCTTCAACGATATCGGAAAAGCTGGAAGCCATGTCGATGCAAAGTCGATCCCGGAGTATGGATTGGCGTGCAAATCGTGCCTGCGCAACCGGAAAGTGGCGATTGTCGGTCGAAAATCAAGTTTCGGTGTTGAAACGAGCCATACATCATTTGTGTTCAGATTTCGTTGACGTGGACCGGCAGTCATTCTAGCGCCTTTCCGCTGGCGCATGACACTGGAAATCCTCCTATGGACCAGAGTTGATGACGTTGTCGGGCCCGAAAGCAAGCCTGTCCGGCGAATGCCGCAGCCCATAACGGCGGTTAACATGATCGGGGCCGAAGCGACGATCAGTCGGCGCGGCCGTGCCTGCCGTGCGCGCCAAGGCGATCTTCTCTCCGCCGTCTCGCCGTGGCATGGTTTCCAGAAATAAAACGCGATCGAGTCTGCGGTCGCGCCTGCGGGAGAGCTCGCGTGACCCTTTCCAATGCTTTCGGCGCTTTCAATTTCGACCTCGGCGAAACCGCGGACGCGGTCCGCGAGACGGTTCGCGACTTTTCCGCCAACGAGATCGCGCCGCGCGCTGCCGAGATCGACAGGACCAACCAGTTCCCGCGCGACCTCTGGCCCAGACTGGGTGCGCTCGGACTGCACGGCATCACGGTCGAAGAGGATTATGGCGGCGCCGGTCTCGGCTATCTCGAGCATTGCATCGCCATGGAGGAAATCTCGCGCGGTTCGGCTTCGGTCGGATTGTCCTATGGCGCGCATTCCAATCTCTGCATCAATCAATTGCGCCGCAATGGCAGCGAGGCGCAGAAGCGCAAATACCTGCCGAAGCTGATGTCCGGCGAACACGTCGGTGCGCTGGCGATGTCCGAGACCGGCGCCGGTTCGGACGTCGTGTCAATGAAGACCCGCGCCGACAGGAAGGGCGACCGCTACATTCTCGACGGCAGCAAGATGTGGATCACCAACGGACCCGTCGCGGATACGCTGGTGGTCTACGCCAGGACCGACGTCGCGGCGGGCGCGCGTGGCATCACCGCCTTCATCGTTGAGAAGGGCTTCAAGGGATTTTCGACTGCGCAGAAGCTCGACAAGCTCGGCATGCGCGGCTCCGACACTTGTGAACTGGTGTTTGAGGATTGCGAGGTGCCCGAGGAAAATGTGCTCGGCAAGATCGACGGTGGCATCGGCGTCCTGATGTCCGGCCTCGATTACGAGCGCGCCGTGCTCGCCGCCGGACCGCTCGGCATCATGCAGGCCTGCATGGACGTGGTGATGCCCTACGTGCACGAGCGCAAACAGTTCGGCCAGCCGATCGGAAGTTTCCAGTTCGTGCAGGGCAAGGTCGCCGACATGTACGTCACCATGAATGCGTGCCGCGCCTACGTCTATGCGGTGGCGAAGGCTTGCGATCGCGGCGAGACCACGCGCGAGGACGCGGCAGGGGCGATCCTCTATGCGGCGGAGAAGGCGACGCAGTGCGCGCTGGACGCGATCCAGTTGCTTGGCGGCAATGGTTATATCAACGACTATCCGACCGGACGTCTGTTGCGTGACGCCAAGCTCTATGAAATCGGCGCCGGCACCAGCGAAATTCGCCGCATGCTGATCGGCCGCGAGCTGTTCGAGAAGAGCGCAGAGCGATCCGTCATTCCGGGGTGAGACGCAGTCGCAAACCCGGAATCCAGCACCGAAGCAGGTGTTGTGTTGCGTCATTTCGGATAGCCGCTGACGCGGCTTCCGGAATGAAGGGGGATTCGCGATAAAAAGCCCCTCACTCCAGCGGCAGGTCGTTGACCTTCGCAACCCATGCCCGCACGTCGATCATGACCTGCGGCAGCACCGCCCTGGTCTCCTGCACGGTCATGCCGGCCTTGATGCGCGGATCGTAGAGGATGTTGAGGATGTACTGGTCGTAGATGTCGAAGAAGCCCATCTGGACGTCATCGTTGAACATGGTCCACGGCACGGAGCTGGTGTCGTTGATGGGGCCGAGCGATTGCAGCAGTTCCTCGTAGGCGCAGTCGAGGAAAATGAAGTCGCCGTTGTCGACGGTCAGGATCACGTCGGAATGCTCGATCTCGAACCTCTCGTTCTTGCGGAAGCCGGACAGGCATTGAGGATCGAGCGAGGCGTGAATCTCGCGCGCGCGTCTGGCGCCGTAGAGCGCGGAGATGGTGCGATTGAGGTCGCGGTCGCGGACCAGCCGGACGGTTACGTTGGCGGCATCGGCGCTGTCCGCCATGGCAATGTCCAGATGACGAACGCGCCTTGCGATGTCGGCGACAACTTTCGCCAGTTGCGCCTTGCGGTCGGTGCGATTGCGGCCCTCCGCGAACACGCGCACCGGCCCGTCGTACTTGCGGATGCGGTCGACCCGGCCGGCCAGATGGTACTCCGCGCCGAACGCGGTTTTGAAGAATCCGTCGAGAATCTCTCTGTCCGTGAATGCCCTTCGCTCGTCATGTTGACGCGCAGCGGCGCCCGCAAACTCCGCGCTGGCGGGCTGCATGGCGATGCGCGCGCAGAGCGCTGCCATCAGGATGGCGGACGCAAGCCTGAGCGAAGCGATATGCATCGCGGTCCGCCTCCCTCAGCCGGCGCGCGGGCACGGAAGCTGTTTTCTTCGCGCCCGCATTCTCTGTCGGCGCTCCGCCTGCGCCTGTCTAGTTCTGGACCACGACCATGGTGCCGACCGACACGCGATCATAAAGGTCCTTCACGTCTTCGTTCGTCATGCGGAAGCAGCCGGAGGAAACCGCGTGACCGATCGTCTCCGGTTCGTTGGAGCCGTGGATGCGATAGAGCGTCGAGCCGAGATACAGCGCGCGCGCGCCGAGCGGATTGTCGATGCCGCCTTTCATGAACCTCGGCAGATCGGGACGCCTGCGCAGCATTTGCGCCGGCGGCGTCCAGCTCGGCCATTCCTTCTTGGCGCTGATGCGGTGGACGCCGCCCCAACGGAAGCCGTCGCGACCGACGCCGATGCCGTATCGCAGCGCCTGGCCGTTGGGGAGAACGAGATAGAGCCGCCGTTCTCTCGTGCTGATCACGATGGTGCCCGGCGCATATCGGCTCTGAAAATAGACGACCTCTCGCTGGATCGGACTGGCGGAGGTAAAATTGGGGCCGAAACCCATGATGTCGCGCGTATCGACCATCTGTGCGAAAGCGGACTTGGCATGGAAAACAAAGGCGGCGGCAATCAAAAGAATCAAAACGCGCGTCATGGTGACCTCGCATCAGTCGATCTGGTGCGAGACAGGCCATAATTCGTCCGGTTTCGCAAGCCGCGCTCGCCGGAGGAGCGTTTTCCCTTACAAACGTTGCGAAAAGGTATCAGCCTTCCGACATCCGGCTGACGCCCCGCGGGTCGCCTTGATGCCATGCGCGGGTAAACCTTTGACGCGCGGCTGGAACGATGTTGATCTCGGATTCGTTCGAAAGGCCGGAGCGGAGCGCAGGGATGAACGGTGCCGAAAGCCTGGTGCGGACATTGGTCAAGGGCGGCGTCGAGGTCTGCTTCGCCAATCCGGGCACCTCCGAGATGCATTTTGTCGCGGCGCTGGATCGGGTGGAGGGCATGCGTTGCGTGCTCGGGCTGTTCGAAGGCGTGGCCACCGGCGCGGCCGACGGCTATTTCCGCATGACGGGCAGGCCTGCCTGTACGCTGCTTCATCTCGGCCCCGGTCTCGCCAATGGACTCGCCAATCTTCACAATGCCGGGAAGGCCGGTTCCGGCATCGTCAACATCGTCGGCCAGCACGCGGTTGACCACATCGCATACAATGCGCCGCTGACATCGGATATCGAGGGGCTGGCGCGGCCGATGTCGGGATGGGTCCGTACCTCGCCGGATTCGAAATCGGTCGCCTGCGACGGCGCGGCGGCGATCGCGGCTGCGAAAGACTCGCCGCCGCAGATCGCGACGCTGATCCTGCCCGCCGATACTGCGTGGAACGAAGCGGACGGTATCGCCGCGGTGCCCGAGAATTCGCAGGAACCGGGCTATTCGCAGCCGGCGGTCGATGCCGCGGCGAAAATCCTGCACAGCAACGGCCGAGAGACTCTGATGCTGCTCACAGGCGGCGCGCTGGGCGAGCGGGGACTGGCGCTGGCCGGCATGATCGCGGGCAGGACCGGCTGCAAGGTGATGGCGCAGACCTATAACGCGCGGATGGCGCGGGGCCGTGGTCGCTTTTCCATCGACCGGATTCCCTATGTGGTCGAGCAGGCATTGCGCGTTCTGAAGCCTTTCAGGACCATCATACTGGTCGAGGCCGACGATCCCGTCGCGTTCTTCGCCTATCCGGACAAGCCGAGTCTCTTGAAGCCCGAGGGCTGCGGCGTGCATCGCATGACGGCGCGCGGCGACAATTCGGTGGCCGCGCTGGAAGCGCTGGCGGACGCCGCAGGCGCGAGGCGAGCGGATATGAAGCCGCAGAAGCCGGCTGAACTCGTCGCGCCCACCGGACAACTCGATCACGCTTCCATCGCGCAGGCGATCGCGATGGCCATTCCGGAAAATGCAATCGTCGTCGACGAATCGATCACGACGGGCCGCGGATTCTTTCCACCGACCGCCGCTGCTGCCCCCCATGACTGGCTGCAGAACATGGGCGGCTCGATCGGCTTTTCCACGCCGGCAGCGACCGGCGCGGCGGTGGCCTGTCCCGATCGCAAGGTGATCTGCCTGGTCGGCGACGGCAGCGCGATGTACACGCTGCAATCGTTGTGGACGCAGGCGCGCGAGGGCCTCGACGTCACCACCGTCGTTTTCTCAAATCGCATGTATCAGATCTTGCGCGGCGAGTTCGACGGCGTCGGCGCCGGCGAGCCCGGCGAGCGCGCGATGGACATGCTGAGCCTCGATCGCCCAAGCCTCGACTGGGTGTCGCTTGCCAGGGGCATGGGCGTGCCGAACCGGAGCGTGACGACGGCGGGCGACTTCAACAAGGCGTTGGCGGAGGCGATGGCCGAGAAAGGACCGCGCCTGATCGAGGTACGGATGTGAGATGCTGTGGAGCGCGTCGGTAAAGATCGGCCCGTTTTCTTCACGCGAACCGGTATCCACTTCGCTTGAAAACGCTATAAACGCGACAGGGACGCGCTATACGTGCGAGAGCCCCGATGAGTCTGACCTATGTCATTCCCGACATTCATGGCCGCTTCGATCTGCTGTGCGAGGCGTTGCACCGGATTCATGCCCACGCCGCCGGCAACGGCGGCACGTTGGTGATGCTCGGCGATTATGTCGACAAGGGGCCGGACAGCAGCAAGGTTATCGCAAGGCTGCGGCGCGGAATGCCGGACGGCTGGACCTTCGTTCCGCTCAAGGGAAACCACGATGCGATGATGGTCGCCGCGTGGCGCGATCCGGCACAGATGACGCGATGGCTGGAGCACGGCGGCGACGCGGTTCTGGAATCCTACGGCGGCGATCCTTTCGTCATTCCGGAGGCGGACATCGCCTGGCTGGAGGCACGGCCGCTCATGCATGTCGATGCGCACAGGGTCTATGTTCACGCCGGGCTCGATCCCGGCGTCGTGCTCGAAGCGCAGCTCGAGGCCACGCTGCTCTGGAAGCGCTATCCCAAAGGCGATGCGGCGGGCTTCGAGGGCCGCCATGTCGTGCATGGACACAATTCGTTCGTTCAGGGGCCGGAGTTGTACCAGGGCCGCACCAATCTTGACACCCGGTCATGGCGAACCGGTCGCCTCGTGACCGGTGTGTTCGACGACGCACTGCCCGGCGGACCCGTCGATTTCATCGTCGTTCACGGTCCGCGCCGGGCTCCGGCTGTTCCCGCCGCAACAATTGATTGAAATTGTGCCCGGCTTGTTTTGTGGGATACCTGATTGTTTGTCTTGACGACCACGCGCGGCGCAGGTCTTTCGTGTGGCATGGACAAGGTCTCGGACTCGGTCACGAAACTGCAGGCGACGTTCCGCATCAAGGTGAACGGCGAGTCCGTCGCTATCTCCACGGTGGGGCAGGCCTATGATTTCATCACGCGCCTCAGCACCGCCGAATGGGGTGAGTTTCGCGCTCTGCACGAGGAGGCGCGCGCCGCGCTCGAAGCCGCCGCGGGCGATGCGATGCTCAGCCGCAAGGCCACCGACGCGTTGCGGGCCCTGTTCGCGCGAACTCATCTTTTGTGAGAGACGAGGCCGAACCACGACGGGCCGGATCACAATGGCGCCGCGGCCGCGATCCGCTGCCAGGCAAATGGTGGGCGCACAAGGGATCGAACCTTGGACCTCTCCCGTGTGAAGGGAACGCTCTCCCGCTGAGCTATGCGCCCTAAGTGCTGTAACAGCCGGAGTTTCTTACAGAATACATTGTGTATGTCCAGAGCCTTTTCGCTTCTGACGGAATCAGAAGCGGGTTCTAAGATTTTGATTTGACGTGCGTTTTCTTCATACGGACCGGCACCCGCTTTGCTCGAAAACGCCATGGCCTGAAACCGGCACAAACCCGCACTCTCCGCGTGGAATCGCGTCGAGTCCGAAGCTGATGTTAGTGTTTAGGCGCTTCGGCCAGGCTCTCAACGATCTTCGTGACGCAATCGTTCTTGGACAATTCGCTGGTATCCAGCACTAAACGAGGGCTGGCCCACGTTTCGTAGTCGCGGCTTTGAACGCATTTCCAATCTGGCAGGTCAAGACCGACGATATCGCTTCGACGCGCCTCTATCCGCCGTCTGTGCTCAACCTGGTCTGAGCACACAATTTCCACGTTTAACAACTGTGCACTGCAGGTCTCTGCCACGTCAGACCACCACCTCCTCGTAAGCTCGACAGGATTCACGGTGTCGGCAATAACGTCGAGGCCGATTGTCAGATTGTCTTTCGCAACCGCGACGGCTGCTAGGTATCCAGCATCTTCGGCCGGATGGATTTGCAAGCTACTGCCTTTCAGCGCTGTCTCGATAGAGTCCACGCGTATATAGACTGCGCTGATTTCTTGCGCCAAGGCCCGGGCAACAGTCGTTTTGCCGACCCCTGGCAATCCTGAAAATGAGATCAAAACAGACACAACGTATCCAATAAAGACCGCCGGATCGGCAATGTGACCACGCAGGCTGGTCCTTTAGAATTAACGCCCGCCGCGGGAGGTCTGGGATTGCAAGGCCCGGATGCGGTCGGCCAGAGAGCCGGCAGAGGGCATTGCGCCGTTGCCGCCTGCGCCGTTCGCGGCTTTCGCCGTCCTGGCCGGCGCTGCGTCAGCCGCCAAAATGGCCTTGATCGGGGAATCCGGTCCCTCGATGGTCATGGCCAGCCTGGCGACCTCGGCGGCGATGTCGTTGATGCGCTCGCGCAACAGCGCGTTTTCCATCTGTTCGGCCGTACCGGAGGATTTCGCCTGCTGCTGGATCACATTGATATCGCGCTGAAGTTTGGCCCGCTCGTCGTGAGCAGCGCGCAGCGCCCGTTCGGCTGCGATCATTTCGTTGCGCAGCCCATCGATGAGCGGAGACTTGCCGCCGGTTAGAGACGCGATTTCCTCGCGCAATTCGCTGATGGTGAGTTGCGCGGTCGCATTCGCCTTCCGTAGCGGACCGCTCTCCTGCTCACGCTCGGCCAGCATTCTGGTCTGGGCGGCGAGATGGCCTTCGAGCTCTCGGACACGGTTGCCGAGCCTTTCCGCGTCCTTGGCCTTGTCGATGAGCTGGCTGTCGATTTTGACGATGCGCTGGCTCAAATTCTCAATGTGGTTGCGCGCGTCGTCGCGCTCCCGGGCGGTGGCGGCCGTTTCGCCGCGCTGCCGCTCCAGCAGCGCTTGCGTGGCCGCGAAATCCTTTTCGACATCGTTGATGCGGTTTTGCAGCCGCTCGACCTGGGCGCGCACCACGAACAGTTCGGCCTGGCGGCTCTCCGCCGTCAGTGAGCGATCCGACAGTTCCTGGCGGAGCCGGCCGAGCTCGGCCTGGCTTTGGGCGAGGGTCTGCTCGGCGCTCTGCAATGTTTCGGCCTTTGCGGCAAGCTCCTGTTCGGTGGACTGCAAATGCGCGCCGACCTTCTGCTCGTGCCCCTCGAGCTTGAATATCGCGGCGTTCTTGTCGCCGAGTTCGACCTTCAACCGGTTGATTGCGTCGGCCTTTTTGCCCAGTTCGGCGGACTGGCTGGCGGTCTTTCTCTTGAGCTGTTCGACGCTCATTTCCAGACGCCGCGCCGACATCGCGAATTCGGCCCGCAACTGATCCTTATCGGCCTGGATTTCGGCCATCGACAGCGGGGTCTCCGCTTCGAGGCGCTTGATGGTAAGGCGGACGGCGCGGTTGTGCACGAGCGGCATGATCATCAGTCCGCACAGCATCGAAACCAGAAAACCGATCGCCAGATACATGATCGACTCGACCATGGGCAACGCTCCACTAGATCACGATGATTTTGGATCGAATCGATCCAAAATCATGAACGTGATCGATTCTAATAGTTTGAGCGGGATGCGGGCGGAAAACCGCACCACACTTTTCCTCATCCCGCTCTGGCCCGGATAAGGATTCGGCTACCATGCCACGAGCGGCCGGCAAAACGCCAGCGTCCCGCCTCGTGGCGCATTTTCCAGCGAGGTGGAATCCGGTCCGCAGGAAACGAGGGCGAAGCCGTCGGGAGTTCAGAACGGGTTCCAGGTCGCCCGCGGCGTGAATTTCAGGTAGCCGATACTGGCGCCGAGTCGTAGTCCGAGGCCGGAGCGGATCGGCACCAGCACGATGTTGTTCGCGGTCAGCGCCGTCATCCCGAAGCCGCCGACGATGTAGGCGGAGCCGTCGATGCCCGCGAAGCGCTGATAGATCGCGTTCGTCGCCGGCAGGTTGTAAACCAGCGTCATGGTGCGGGCACCGTCGCCGCCCCAGTCGAAACCGACCGACGGGCCCTGCCAATAGACTTTGAGGTCACCGGCATTCTTGGTGTAGAGGGTGCCCTCGCCGTAGCGCAGGCCGGCGACGAAAGCGCCCGAGCCTTCCTCGCCCAGGATATAGCCGTTCGGCAGGCCCCATTGGCTCACGGCGCGCTCGATGACCGAGGCGAGGCCGCGAGAGACGTTGCCGAAGAAGCGGGTGCCGGATCTGAGCAATTCGTCAGACGAATAATTGCCGGGACCGGCGTGCCGTTGTGGCGGAGGCAGCTGCTGCCCCTGAGGTGCTTCGTATGGCGGCGCCGATTGTTGGGCGGAGGCCGAAATGATCCAGAACGTCGTCACCCCAGCGAGCGCGACCGCTGCAAGACGCGGAATGAAGGTCATGAAAATCCCCCCAAGATAGCGAAACTTGTGGCCGCGCCCTTAACCCGATGCTGACGGGCGGCCAGTATGATGCAGCGATCGTCCCCTCGACTCGCACGTTATCCGCACCAACTATGACGGCACGGCGGCAGGAAGGAAACGGCTTGCGCCTCGGAATAGTCGTGATTGCCTTGCTGGGGTGCGGGTTGGCCTGCTCCGGGGTCGACTTTGCGGCCAGGGCCGCCACCTCCGAGCGGGTCGTGATCGACCGCTACACAGGTCTGGCGATCAGCGGGTTCGATCCCGTGGCTTTCTTTACCGACGCCCGCGCGGTGCAGGGCGACCCTGCCTTTGAGGTGTGGCAAGGCGGAGCCATCTGGCGCTTCAGCAATCCCGACAATCGAGCGTTTTTTGTCGCCAATCCGGACGTCTATAGTCCACGTTTCGGCGGCTATGATCCTGTAGACATCGCGCGGGGCGTGACTTTCGCCGGAACCGCCCGGCTCTGGCTGATTGTCGGCCAGCGCCTTTATTTATTCGGCCATGAGGACAGTCGCGCGGCGTTCGCAGCCGATCCGGTGCGTTATCTGCATGACGCCACGCGTCGCTGGGTCGTGTTGAAGGAAACGCTGGCGCAGTAGGGGCGGTTCAGCTTGCAAGTTCGGGTTACGGCGCGACGGTGGGGTCGCCCCAGGCGATAAACTCCGGCACCAGAAATCCCGTGCGCGCTTCGCTGAAACGCAAGGGAACGCCAGCCCCGTCCGTGACCTTGCCGCCGGCGGCAACGACCAGGGCGTGACCGGCCGCGACGTCCCATTCGCAGGTCGGGGCGAGACGCGGATAGATATCGACTTCGCCCTCCGCGATCCGGCAGAACTTGACGGCGGAGCCGAGCGGCCGGCGTACCGCACCGGGCCGGCTGTCGATGAAGGCGTCCGAGCGGCTGTCGCCGTGAGAGCGGCTGACGGCGGCGATCCATGCGCCATGAGCGGGAAATGGCCGGGTTGCGATCGGCTCGGCTGCGCCGACGCGGCCGTCGGCCGCGACCGCGAGGCGCTGCGCGCCATGGCCGACAAGACCTCGCCAGATCGTACCCAGCGCGGGCGCGCCGATGATGCCTAACAGCGGCATGCCGTCCGTCACGATCGCGAGATTGACGGTGAATTCCTCGCGGCCGGCGATGAATTCCTTAGTGCCATCGAGCGGATCGATCACGAAAAGGCTGCCGGCATAAGGCGGCGCGGCAAGATGCACGCGCTCCTCCGACAACAGCGCAATATCGGGACGAAGCCGCGCGAGCCCGTCTGCGATGATCCGGTCGGAGGCGAGGTCCGCCTCGGTCACGGGAGAGCCGTCAGCCTTGCCGCTGATCGTCATGCGATCGCGGCTGACCGAGAGAACGGCAGCGCCCGCTTTCGCCACCAGTGCGGTGAGGGCATTCATCAGCGCCGCAGCCGTTTGAGCGTCGATCACCGGCACGTTCGAGGGGTCCTTGCACGGCACGGCAGAGCGGCGGTGACCGCCTTGCGGTGGCAGCACAGGCTCCGGCAGTGTATCAAGCCACCAAGGTCATTTGATTCGCCGGGTCCGCGCGCTGCGAATCCGGTTGCTGTGGATTTGCCGAAACGGATCCCAGGAGCAGGTATTATGTCTGGCACGTCGTCTCCCGGTCCCGTTCCCGATATGCTCGAACTCGCGGCACTGCTGTGTTCGCGCGTCTGTCATGACCTCATTAGTCCGGTTGGCGCAATCGTCAACGGGCTTGAGGTGCTGGACGACAATCCGAAGCCGGACGATCGCGAATTCGCCCTCGATCTGATTCGCAAGAGCGCCAAAACCGCCTCGGCGCGGTTGCAGTTCTGCCGTCTCGCATTCGGCGCTGCGGGCTCGGCCGGCGCGCAGATCGATCTCGGCGATGCGCAGGCCATGGCGAAGGGCCATTTCGAGGATGGCAAGATCACGATCGCCTGGAATCTCCCGCGCCTGCTGTTGCCGAAGAACAGGGTGAAACTGCTGCTCAACTTGTTGGTGATCGCGCAGCAGATGATTCCTCGCGGGGGCGTGTTGAGCGCCGATCCGCTTGGCGAGGGCGAGGCGATGGGCTTTCAGATCACCGCCGCCGGAATGAACGCCCGCATCTCGCAGAATGTCGTTGATCTTCTCGCGTCCGGCGCCACCGGCACCGTCGATGCGCATGCGATTCAGCCCTACTACACCCGCCTGCTTGCTGAGGCCTGCGGTATCACCGTCGCGGTCGTCGCGGAGAGCGAGAAAGTGGTTGTGAGCGCCCGTTGAGTTCGGCGTCGCCTGATAAGGTGAACGAATGGTTTCCAGGCTCGTCGAGATCAGCGCCAAGATTTTAATCCGGTTACCAGGTGCGCTCCTTTTCGTTGCTAAATCAACGTCAAACGCCCTGGCTCCGCATCGGCGAAAATCCCGACAGATGCAGCGAGATCGTTCGCCGGCGTTGCGCGGCGAGTCCACCGTACCGATCGTCGGGCGTATTCTTTTCCGTTTGCTCAACCAATATTAAATGCTTTGGGTTGAAATTGGCCCGGCCGAGAAGAGGCGCGACGACGTCGCCCCGGCAGTTCGAGGGCCAGAAGGCAATGGATGATCTCCTCCGCGAATTCCTGACCGAGACCAACGAGAGTCTTGATACCGTCGACAATCAGCTCGTCAGTTTTGAGCAGGATCCGAACAACGCGAAGATATTGGATAATATCTTTCGGCTGGTCCATACCATCAAGGGCACGTGCGGCTTTCTTGGCCTTCCGAGGCTGGAGGCGCTCGCCCATGCGGCGGAAACGCTGATGGGCAAGTTCCGCGACGGCATGCCGGTGACCGGCGAGGCCGTGACGCTCATTCTCTCCACCATCGACCGCATCAGGGATATCCTGGGTCAGCTCGAGGCGACCGAAACCGAGCCGGAGGGATCGGATACCGATCTGATCGAGTTGCTGCATCACATGGCGGAGCACGGCGCTGCGGACGCCGCGCCCGCTCCCGAACCCGCCGCCGAACCGCCCGTCGCCGAGACTGCGGGGACGCTCACCTATCAGGTCCTCGAACGCCAGCTCCGTCCCGGCGAGGTTTCGCTCGATGATCTCGAGCGCGCGTTCCGGGAAACGGAGGTGGAGGCGGCCGCGCCAGCGTCACGTCCCGCGCCGGCCCCGCAGCCGGCGTCCGGGGCGCCCGCGCCGGCCGCCGCTCCGAAGGCTGCCGTCAAGGCGGCGCCGAAGAAAGCGGAAGATACTCCGGAAAGCGATCGGGTTTCTCACCAGTCGATCCGCGTCAACGTCGATACGCTCGAGCATCTGATGACGATGGTGTCCGAGCTTGTGTTGACGCGCAACCAGTTGCTCGAGATCAGTCGCCGGCACGAAGACAACGAATTCAAGGTGCCGTTGCAACGGCTGTCCAACGTCACCGCCGAATTGCAGGAAGGCGTCATGAAGACGCGCATGCAGCCGATCGGCAACGCCTGGCAGAAGCTGCCGCGCATCGTGCGCGACCTGTCGAGCGAACTCGGCAAGCAGATCGAACTCGAGATGCATGGCGCCGACACCGAGCTTGATCGTCAGGTTCTCGACCTGATCAAGGATCCGCTGACGCACATGGTGCGCAATTCCGCCGATCACGGCCTGGAAACGCCGGCCGAACGGGTCAAGGCGGGCAAGCCGGAGCAGGGCACCATCCGCCTTCTGGCCTATCACGAAGGCGGTCACATCATCATCTGCATCGCCGACAATGGTCGCGGCCTCAACACCGAGCGCATCAAGGCCAAGGCGATTCAGAACGGCCTCGCCACCGAGGCCGAAATCGAGAAGATGACCGAGGCGCAGATCCACAAGTTCATCTTCGCGCCGGGATTCTCGACCGCGACAGCCGTGACCAGCGTTTCCGGACGCGGCGTCGGCATGGACGTGGTGCGCTCCAACATCGACCAGATCGGCGGCACCATCGACGTCAAGTCGGTAGCCGGAGAGGGCTCGAGTCTCACCATCAAGATTCCGCTGACGCTGGCGATCGTGTCGGCGCTGATCGTGGAGGCCGCCGGCGATCGGTTCGCGATACCGCAGCTTTCGGTGGTCGAACTCGTGCGGGTGCGCGCCAATTCTGATCACCGCATCGAACGCATCAAGGACACTCCGGTGCTGCGGCTGCGCAACAAGCTTCTCCCGCTGATGCATTTGAAGAAGCTTTTGAAGATCGATGACGGCGTCGCCAGCGATCCGGAGAACGGTTTCATCGTGGTCACGCAGGTCGGAAACCAGACCTTCGGCATCGTTGTGGACGGCGTATTTCACACCGAGGAAATCGTGGTCAAGCCGATGTCGACCATGCTGCGGCATATCGGCATGTTCTCGGGCAACACCATTCTCGGCGACGGTGCCGTGATCATGATCATCGACCCGAACGGCATCGCGCACGCGCTGGGCGCCTCGGTTGCTTCTCAGCAGGAGGTTTCCGACGAGAATGAGGCGAGCGCCGGCGGCACCGACGAGATGACGTCGCTGCTGGTGTTCCGAGCCGGGTCGAATCAGCCCAAGGCCGTGCCGCTCGCGCTCGTCACCCGGCTCGAGGAGATCGGAGTCGCCAAGATCGAAGTCGCCGACGGCCGCTACATGGTGCAGTACCGCGATCAACTCATGCCGCTGGTGCAGATGGAAGGCGTTTCGGTCGGGACCGAGGGCTCGCAGGCCGTCCTGGTCTTCGCTGACGACGGTCGCGCTGTCGGACTGGTGGTCGACGAGATCATCGACATTGTCGAGGAACGCCTGAACATCGAGGTTGCGAGCAGCCGGCAGGGCATTCTCGGTTCCGCCGTCATCAAGGGCCGGGCGACGGATGTGATCGATATCGGTCATTTCCTGCCGATGGCCTTCGCCGACTGGTTCAAGCGCAAGGAAATGAATTCGGCGGCCGCAACGCGATCGGTGCTGCTGGTGGATGACAGCGCCTTCTTCCGGAACATGCTGGCGCCTGTTCTCAAGGCCGCAGGCTATCAGGTTCGGCTCGCGACCAACGCGCAGGAGGGTCTCGGCGCATTGCGGTCGGGCCAGGAGTTCGACGCGATTCTCACCGATATCGAGATGCCCGATATGAACGGCTTCGAGTTCGCGGAGACGGTGCGTTCGGATCGTCGCCTGTCCGGCACTCCGATCATCGCGCTGTCGTCGATGATTTCCCCGGCCGCGATCGAGCGAGGCCGTCAGGCCGGTTTCCACGACTATGTCGCCAAATTCGACCGGCCCGGCCTGATTGCCGCGCTGAAGGAACAAACCGCCGAAATAAACCGGGCGACGGCGGCATGAAGGATCAGAACATGACCACCGTAAATCAAGACGGCAAGAGCGCGTTCACCGAATACGTGACCACGACGATCGGCGGGCAGTTGTTCGGGCTGCCGATCTCACGGGTGCAGGACGTGTTCAAGCCGGAACGGTTGACCCGTGTGCCGCTGGCGTCGAATGATGTCGCGGGCGTCTTGAATCTGCGCGGCCGCATCGTCACCGCGATCG
The DNA here is from genome assembly GCF_047149785.1 of Nitrobacter sp. GTDB lineage: Bacteria > Pseudomonadota > Alphaproteobacteria > Rhizobiales > Xanthobacteraceae > Nitrobacter. Next base: position 463,361 of record NZ_BAAGBE010000001.1, read on the forward strand.
ACATGCGCGCGCGATTGGGCCTGCCGACGGCGGAGGACGATCGTCCGCCGATGGCCGTTGGCGTCGAACTGCGCGGCGAGTCCTATGGGCTTTTGATCGATTCGATCGGCGAGGTCATGACGCTTCCTGACGAAGGCTGCGAGATCAATCCGGCCAACCTCGATGCGCGGATGGCGGAGATGTCGGCGGGCGTGCACAGGCTGGATGGACAACTGATGGTCGTTCTCGATGTCGATCGGGTTTTGGAGATCGTGCCTGACAAGCTTGCGGCCTGAGACCGGCGGCAGGTACCGGTCGTCGGGAAGCGTCCCGTCGTGAAGGTTGAAAAGAGACGGAGTCCGAAATGAAAACGTGTCTGGTCGTGGACGATTCAAGCGTTATCCGTAAGGTCGCGCGGCGTATCCTGGAAAGCTTCAATTTCCATATCGTCGAGGCGGAAGACGGCGAGAAGGCGCTCGACGCCTGCAAGCGCGAACTGCCGGACGCCGTGCTGCTGGACTGGAACATGCCGGTCATGGACGGTTATGAATTCCTTCGCAACCTGCGCCGGATGCCGGGCGGCGATCAGCCGAAGGTGGTGTTCTGCACCACGGAGAACGATGTCGCGCATATCGCCCGCGCGCTTCATGCCGGCGCCAACGAATACATCATGAAACCGTTCGACAAGGATATCGTGACGGCGAAGTTTCAAGAAATCGGTCTGATATGAAGTTTGCCGCGCCGGGAGCAGATCCCGGGCTGCGCAAATATTTCTTTTGTTGTTAGTCGCGTCTGGTGAGTTAATGAGTACTGCTTTGGCAAGTCCGGCGGCCGCGGATTCGGGAGGGCAGGAACCGCTGCGTGTCATGGTGGTGGATGATTCAGTCGTCATTCGCGGCCTGATCTCCCGGTGGATCGAGGCGGAGCCCGACATGATGGTCGCGGCCTCGCTGCGCACCGGGCTCGATGCGGTCAGCCAGGTCGAGCGCACCAATCCCGACGTCGTCATCCTCGATATCGAGATGCCTGATCTCGACGGCATCTCCGCGCTGCCGCAACTGCTGGCCAGGAAACCCAATCTCATCGTCATCATGGCCTCCACGTTGACCCGCCGCAACGCTGAGATCAGTTTCAAGGCGCTGTCACTCGGCGCCGCCGATTACATCCCGAAGCCGGAGAGCACGCGCGAGATCGCGGCGGCCGATATCTTCAAGCACGACCTTATCCAGAAAATCCGGCTCCTTGCCGCAAAACGCCGTCGTCCGGCGGTGGCTGCCTCGCCGCCGCTGGCGCCGCGAGAACAGGAACCGCGCCTTACCCAGGCCGCTGCTGCGTCCGTGCATCCCGCGCCTGCGCTGCGTTCCTTCAGCTCGCAGCCCCCGCGCGTGCTGCTGATCGGCTCGTCCACCGGCGGGCCGCAGGCTCTGATAACGCTTGTTGCCGGGATAGGTCCCGTAATCGACACTGTTCCGGTTCTGATCACGCAACACATGCCGCCGACGTTCACGACCATTCTCGCGGAGCATCTGGCGCGGGCCGCCGGACGCCCGGCGCGCGAAGGCGTGGATGAGGAGACCGTGAAGCCCGGCCATGTCTATCTCGCGCCCGGCGGTCGCCATATGCGGGTCGCCAGAAAGGGCGCGGGTGCCGTCATCGCGCTCGACGACGGCCAGCCGGTGAATTTTTGCAAGCCGGCTGTCGATCCGCTGTTCACGTCGGCGATCGACGTTTGGCAGGGAGGAGTCCTCGCCGTCATCCTGACGGGGATGGGGTCGGACGGAATGCGCGGCGGCAAGCAGATCGTTGCGGCGGGCGGAAGCGTCATCGCGCAGGACGAAGCGAGCAGCGTCGTGTGGGGAATGCCAGGCGCGGCCGCCCAGGCCGGGATTTGCGCGGCCGTTTTGCCGCTTCAACAAATTGCACCGAAGCTCGTTCGGCTGTTTGCGGGAGGCCATTCGTGACGCCGCTTGATTTCGAGTATCTGCGCAAGTTTCTAAAGGATCGATCCGGGCTCGATCTCGCCCCCGACAAGCAATATCTGGTCGAGAGTCGTCTGCTTCCGCTTGCGCGCAAGGCCGGTCTTTCGGGCATCAGCGACCTCGTGCAGAGAGTGAAGAACGGTGCCGAGGCGTTGACGATCGACGTCGTCGAGGCGATGACCACCAACGAAACCTTCTTCTTTCGCGACAAGACGCCGTTCGACCATCTGCGGGACACCGTGATCCCGGCGCTGGTGCAGGCTCGCGCGGCTCGCCGCAGCCTGCGGATCTGGTGCGCCGCCGGCTCGACCGGACAGGAGCCCTATTCGATCGCGATGTGTCTCAAGGAATACGGTGCGGCGCTGACGGGCTGGCGCACCGAGATCGTCGCCACCGATCTGTCGAACGAGGTGCTGGAAAAGTCGCGAGCCGGTCTCTACAGTCAGTTCGAGGTGCAGCGCGGGCTGCCCATCCAGTTGCTGATCAAGTATTTCAAACAGGCCGGCGAACTCTGGCAGATCAACGCGGACATTCGCGCGATGGTTCAGCATCGCCAGCTCAATCTGCTGCAGGATTTTTCACACCTCGGCACCTTCGATGTGATCTTCTGCCGCAACGTGCTGATCTATTTCGATCAGGAGACCAAGGTCGGCATCTTCATGCGGCTTGCGAAACGGATGGAAGCCGATGGCTTCCTGGCGCTCGGCGCCGCGGAGACCGTGGTCGGGCTGACCGACGCGTTCAAGCCCCATCCGGACAAGCGCGGTCTCTATCGGCCCAATCACCTCAGCTCGCCGCCGCTGGTTCCGGGCATGCCGGCGGCCAAGTCCGCCGTGAGAGCCTGATCCGCTTCAATGTCATTCCGGGGCGCGCTGGTTGGCGCGAACCCGGAACCAGCTTCCTCCGTCTTTGTCGCGCCGGATTCCCGATCGGCGCTTCCGGCGCGAACGCAACCAAATCCTGACCGCGGAAGGTCGGCAGGGCGCACGCCCTCACATACAAAAACCCCGCCGTTTGCGGCGGGGCCAGTCCGGGAGGAACGGTAAATTCCGGTGTCAGGCCGGGATGCGGACGTCGTCCTCGTGCGGTTCGCGCAGCACGTAGCCGCGGCCCCACACCGTCTCGATGAAGTTGCGGCCCTCGGAGGCGTTGGCGAGCTTCTTGCGCAGCTTGCAGATGAAGACGTCGATGATCTTCAGCTCCGGCTCGTCCATGCCGCCGTAGAGGTGGTTGAGGAACATTTCCTTGGTCAGCGTGGTGCCCTTGCGCAAGCTGAGCAGCTCCAGCATCTGGTATTCCTTGCCCGTGAGGTGGACGCGCTGGCCGCCGACTTCCACCGTCTTGGTGTCGAGATTGACCACGAGATCGCCGGTCTGGATCACCGACTGGGCATGTCCCTTGGAGCGGCGCACGATCGCATGAATGCGGGCGACCAGTTCATCCTTGTGGAAGGGCTTCGTCATGTAGTCGTCGGCGCCGACGCCGAGACCCTTGACCTTGTCCTCGATGCCGGCGAGGCCGGAGAGGATCAGAATGGGTGTTTTGATCTTGGAGACGCGAAGCTGCTTGAGCACGTCATAACCGGACATGTCGGGCAGGTTCAGGTCGAGAAGGATAATGTCGTAGTCGTATAGTTTGCCGAGATCGACGCCTTCTTCGCCGAGATCCGTCGTATAGACGTTGAAACTCTCGGATTTGAGCATCAGCTCGATCGACTGCGCGACGGCGCTGTCATCCTCAATCAGCAAAACGCGCATGCCAGTCCCCTAATCGTCGCCGCGCCGGGCGTCAGGCCGGCCGCAATACTTGCGGCACTGGAAACGCCTTTAAGCAACTGATTCGGATCCTGACGGCCCATGGTTAACAAAAACTGATTCTGTTGCGCAAGATCAAACGGTGCAATTTTTATCGAATCGACCTAAGATGTTGCACAGAAGCAGCTTTTCCTATCCGTTTGCGCTCAGGTTCCACATTAAAAGTCAGACCTAACCGACTCCCGCGACTCGCCTTCGTCCTGAAGACAGGCGCGCTCAGTCACCAAAGACAAGTGACGCAATGATTAACGATGCGGGTAAACACGAAGTTAAAGGGGGTTCGCTAATGCGCGGAAACTTAAGGTTTTCGCGATGAAGGGCCTGGCCGAGCAGGTCGGCGATCTCGAACGCGTCAATATTTATGGCCGTGTCGTGGGCGTGCGTGGCCTCATGGTCGAGATCGCCGGCCCCATTCATGCGATGTCGGTCGGAGCCCGCATCGTGATCGAGGCCGGTGGCGGCCGTGTCATCCCGGCGGAGGTGGTCGGCTTCGACGGCGACAACGCCGTGGTCATGCCGTTCGCCGGCCTTGACGGGGTGCGTCGCGGCTGCCGCGCCGTGATCGCCAATGCCTCCAGCCAGGTGCGCCCCGCCGCCTCCTGGCTCGGCCGCGTTCTCAATGCCATGGGCGAACCGATCGATGGCAAGGGGGCGTTGCCACAGGGACCGGTGCCGGTGCCGTTTCGTAACTCGCCGCCTGCGGCGCATTCGCGCAAGCGGGTCGGCAAGCCGCTCGATCTCGGCGTTCGCGCACTCAATACGTTTCTGACCTGCTGCCGCGGCCAGCGGCTCGGCATCTTCGCCGGTTCCGGCGTCGGCAAATCGGTGCTGCTGTCGATGCTGGCGCGCAACGCCGACGCCGACATTTCGGTGATCGGACTGGTGGGCGAACGTGGCCGCGAGGTGCAGGAATTTCTTCAGGACGACCTCGGCGAAGAGGGGCTCGCGCGATCGGTCGTCGTGGTCGCGACCTCCGACGAGCCAGCCTTGATGCGGCGGCAGGCCGCCTATTTGACCTTGGCGGTGGCGGAGTATTTCCGCGACCAGGGCAAGGACGTCATGTGCATGATGGATTCGGTGACGCGGTTTGCGATGGCGCAGCGCGAAATCGGATTGTCCACCGGCGAGCCGCCGACAACGAAGGGCTACACGCCGACGGTGTTCACGGAACTGCCGAAGCTTCTGGAGCGCGCCGGTCCCGGCTCCGACAAGGGGACCATCACCGGGATTTTCACGGTGCTGGTGGACGGTGACGATCACAACGAGCCAGTAGCCGACGCGGTGCGCGGCATTCTCGACGGTCACATCGTGATGGAGCGCTCAATCGCCGAGCGCGGCCGCTATCCCGCGATCAATGTTCTCAAGTCGGTGTCGCGCACCATGCCGAAATCCGCCGATCCGGCCTTCCTGCCGGTCATCACCCGCGGGCGGCAGGTGATGGCCACCTATTCCGACATGGAGGAACTGATCCGCCTCGGGGCTTATCGGCCCGGTTCCAACGCCGAGGTCGACGAGGCTATTCGTCTCAATCCTGCCCTGGAAGACTTCCTGCGCCAGGCCAAGGACGAGGTGACCAGCATCGACGACGGCTATCGGCGGTTGCAGCAAATCCTTAAGACCTTGGAAACGGAAAGCTAACTTTGTCGGGCCATCATTGGAGCCTCATTAGGGGAGTGCGGGCGTCGTGCGCAGCAGGTGCCAGTGGTGTCCTGATCAGATTGGGGCTTCCGGGAGTACGAGTCGATGAAGTCGCGTGATACGCTGATCCGCCTGAAAAAGTTTCAGGTCGAGGAGAAGCGACGAAGAGTGGCTCAGATCGAGAGCATGATCGCTGATTTCCAGCGCATGACCGTCGATCTGGAGCGTGAAATCGAAATCGAGCAGGAGCGGGCCGGGATCAACGATCCGGCGCATTTCGCCTATCCGACCTATGCCAAGGCGGCGATCCAGCGCCGCGAAAATCTGACCCGATCGGCGGACGAACTGCGCGTCCAGCTCGAAGACGCCAAGATCAATCTTGCGGAAGCCTTCGAAGAACTGAAGAAGGTCGAATTGCTGGACGAGCGCGACCAGGCGCGCGAGCGCGCTGAAGAAAATGCGCGCGAGCAGGCCGACCTCGACAGCATCGGCCTGATGCGGGCGCGCGTGAGTGCCATCATCGCCTGAACCATGCGTCGACAACTCGTATTCATCGAACCCGGGCCGCGTCGCCCGGGTTTTGTTTTCGGGCAACATCAGGCGCAGGCCGTCATGCGCTCGGGGCCAATGAAGGCGGACCATACATGCCGCTTGGTCTGGAATTGGACCGAAGACGGCGGTGCGATGCGATTCATTGGCGCAAAAGAAAACGCCCGTGGGGGGCGGGCGTTTTCCATCGTAGTCCACTTGGGGTTAGTGGGGTCCTCTACGACTCACGCGGCGACTTCGGGGGGCAAATGTAAAGAAGCCTCGTGATTCCTTAAATTCATCAGCGAACCACCATAGCGTCGGAGCTGGTGAGCGCCATCGGCTTGCCGGCCTTGATGACGCGAGCAGTTTGCGTATAGCCATCGTCGGCATTCACGCGCGCAGAAATGGCGAAGCCGGCAACCGCGATCCCTGCGACCAGAGCGACAACCACGATCTTCAGGTGGGTCATCCGATCCGCGCTGTAAATCGAGTGGTTCATTGGAAGCTCTCCTGCCGTTAACTCCCTTTGGAGATTTGTCTCGGTCGGCCGTCCCCAGGTTCATGGTTTCGCGTCCTGAAAACGTAGGAAGCGCCCTTGCCGTTCCGTAGGCCGCATCACAAAGCCGTGAAATAGTGTGAACCGGTGCGATCAAGCCTGCGCCGAAGCATGCTGAAAAATCCAGAGTTTTACAATTCTGTCAGTGTTTTAACGTTAAACGTCCGTTCGGCCGGCGTCGCCGGCGCTGGATTTACGTGTTCAGACTTAAACCACTTGTCTGATGCCAAAATGCCGCAGCCGCGGCGGCGTGATTCGGTGGAAGATCAGATGCTGCCGACCGTCTTGAGCCGGGCGCGGGGATGGATTTCGGCCTGAGACAGCACCGAGGTCTGGGCGCGGAACCGCTCGACCAGCGAGCGGACGAACGGCCGAATCGCGGCTGACGTCACCAGCACCGGCGCTTCGCCCTCGCGCGCGGCCTGTTCGAAACGGTCGCGCACCGCGGCCATGAATTCGGACAGCTTCGAAGGCTGCATCGCCAGGCTGCGTTCCTCGCCTTGGCCGATGATGGACTCGGCAAAGGCCTGTTCCCATTTCGCCGACAGTGCGACCAGCGGCAGGTAACCGTTGGCCGAAGTGTTCTGGGCGCAGATCTGGCGCGCAAGACGCGCGCGCACATGTTCGACCAGCGTCGCCGGATTGCGCGAGAAGGCCAGCGCCTCGGCGATGCCTTCGAGAATGGTGGAGAGATCGCGGACCGAGATGCGTTCGGCGAGCAGGAGCTGCAGCACGCGCTGGATGCCGGAGATCGTGATCTGGCTCGGCACGATGTCCTTGACCAGTTCGCCCTGTTCCTTTGGCAGATCCTTCAAAAGTTTCTGCACCTCGCCATAGGACAGCAGGTCCGACATGTTGGTCTTGAGAAGTTCGGTGAGGTGGGTCGAAACCACGGTCGCGGAATCGACGACTGTGTATCCTTTCAGCGAAGCCTCTTCCTTCAGCGAAGCATCGACCCACGTCGCCGGCAGACCGAAGGTCGGTTCGGTGGTGTGGATGCCGGGGATATCCACCCGGTCGCCCGCGGGATCCATCACCATGTACTGGTTCGGCCAGATCCGGCCCGACCCGGCGTCGACCTCCTTGATTTTAATGATGTACGTGTTGGCCTCGAGTTGCACGTTGTCGAGAATCCGCACCGCCGGCATCACGAACCCCATCTCGATCGCGAGCGAGCGTCTCAGCGCCTTGATCTGTTCGGTGAGGCGATCCTGGCCGCCGGGGCCGTTGACCAGCGGCAACAGCGCATAACCCAGTTCGATCTTCAGATCGTCGATCTTCAGCGCCGCCGAGATCGGCTCCTCGGCCGCCGCCTGAGCCGCTGCGGCATTGGCTTCGGACGATGCCGCCGTCTTGGCTTCGACAGCCGCGGCAAGCTGATGCTTTCGTGAGGTCCAGGCCAGCGCTGCGGCGCCGCCGCCGAGCGCGAGGAACGGCAGCATCGGAATGCCCGGCAGCAGTCCCAGCACCAGCATCACGCCGGCCGACATGCCGAGCGCCTGCGGATAGGTGGACAATTGTTTCATCAGCGCCTTGTCGGCGGCGCCGCTGACCGCGGCCTTCGACACCAGAAGGCCCGCGGCGGTCGAGACGATCAGCGCCGGGATTTGCGTGACGAGACCGTCGCCGACGGTGAGCAGGGTGTAGCTGTGCGCCGCGTCGGCAAAGCTCAGGCCCTGCTGCGCGATGCCGATGATCATGCCGCCGATGATGTTGATGAACACGACGAGCAGGCCGGCGACCGCATCTCCGCGCACGAACTTCGAGGCGCCGTCCATGGCGCCGAAGAAGCCGCTTTCGTCTTCCAGCGCCTTGCGGCGTTCCTTGGCGGTCTTTTCATCGATCAGGCCGGCGGACAGGTCGGCGTCGATCGCCATCTGCTTGCCGGGCATGGAGTCGAGCTGGAAGCGCGCCGCGACCTCGGCGATGCGACCCGAGCCCTTGGTGATGACCACGAAGTTCACGATCACCAGGATCGCGAACACGATGATGCCGATCACGAAGTTGCCGCCCATGACGAAGTTGCCGAAGGCCTCGATGACGTGGCCGGCGGCGGACGAGCCTTCATGCCCGTGTGACAGGATCAGCCGGGTCGAGGCCAGGTTGAGCGACAGCCGCAGCATCGTCGCAATCAGCAGAATGGTCGGGAAGGCGGAGAATTCCAGCGGCGTCTGGATGAACAAAGCGGTCATCAGGATCAGAATCGACAGCGTGATCGAGATCGCCAGAAAGAGGTCGAGGACCACCGACGGCAGCGGCAGGATCAGGACGACAAGAATAGTCAGAATGCCGAAGGCGAGCGCGAGATCGCCGCGTCGCAGCATGGTTCCGATCTCGCTGAAGCTCGGAAAACCCGAGACCGACGCGCCCGCGCCCTGACCCGCCGTGATGCCCGTCATCGTCGCCGTTTCCCCCCGCGAATGCCGGTCGCGCGCGCCAAGCGCTTGCGCGGCGGCCGAAGGGCCGCCGTTCCGAAAGTGAGGCACCGCACTGGCGTCCACGGGATCCTCCCCGTTTTACGCGGCTGACGACACTGACTTCACCCGGATTCTGCTCGGCAAAAATTGCCCGGTGTATGGTTAGCAAAGAGTTAACGGAGCCCTGTAGGCGGCTGATTTCCGGCCAATTTCGGCCGCCAGCAAAAGCCGGGCTGGCTGAGGAGGCGGCAACCCGCCGTTCTGACATCACGGGCCGAACGACTGACCTCGCCGTCGCGGGTGGCCCCGCCGCCACACTCCCGGGCTTTCGAGCGCGCCATCGTTATATTTGCGTCAATATGCCGCGATCCCGGACTTCCGCTCGGCGTCAGCACCGAGATATTCTAACAAATATTACGATCCATAAGGCAAATTCCGATTCAGGTTCATAAGGGGGCTGGTGTGGGGCGATCAACGGCGGTCATTGGCAAGAATTCATTCCTGTCATCGGTGGCGATTTTGGCGATGACGGTGGGCGCGGAGGCGCAAGATCTGCAAGAGCGCGGCGGGGTTTATCAGCTCGGCGAGATTTATGTTTCCGGCGCGCGGCAGGACCAGGGAGGCGGCGTCGGCGGTTCGACCATAACGCGCGACGAGACGTGGACATTCGAGAAGCAAACGCTCGACCAGGCTGTGAACCTCGTACCTGGAGTCGTCAGCACACAGTCGACCGCCGGGCAGCGCAACGAGACCGACATTTTCGTGCGCGGCTTCGGACGTTGGCAGGTTCCGCTGATGATCGACGGCGTGCGTGTCTATCTGCCCGCCGACAACCGGCTGGATTTCAGCCGCTTCCTCACCGGCGATGTCGCCGAAATCCAGATCCAGAAGGGCTACGCCTCGGTGCTCGACGGTCCGGGAGGCATGGGAGGCGCCATCAATCTGGTGTCGCGCAAGCCGGTGAAGCCGTTCGAGGGCGAATTCAGCAGCGGCGCCTCGTTCGATAATCGCGGTTCGTTCCAGGGCTGGAACAGCTATGCGATGCTGGGCTCGCGCCAGGAGAAATTCTACGTTCAGGGCAGCGCCAACTATCTCAACCAGGATTTCTGGTCGCTGTCGCGGGACTACTCGCCGTATCCGGCGCAAGGACCCTATGCCGGATCGCTTGAGGACGGCGGCCGGCGCAACGGTTCCGATACCCGCGACTGGCGCGTCAACCTCAAGGCCGGCTTCACGCCGGACGGCGACGAATACAGCATCAACTTCATCAAGCAGTCCGGTGAAAAGGGCGCCCCGCTCAACGTCTACAACAACCCGCCGTCGAGCCAGAACAGCTACTGGCGCTGGCCGGCCTGGGACGTGCAGAACCTCGCATTCATGTCGAACACCCAGCTCGGCGACGCCTCCTACGTCAAGACCAAGCTTTACTACAACACATTCTACAATCTGCTCTCGGCCTACGACGACATCAGCTATACGACGCAATCGAATAACGGCCGCTTCGACAGCTATTACGACGACAACGCGCGCGGCGGCTCGGTCGAGGCCGGCACCGATCTGATCCCGATGAACACGCTGAAGGCGGCGTTCCACTACCGTGAGGATTTTCACACCGAGTGGAACGACAACCGCCCGACCAACCCTGTCTTCCATTCCACCGAGCCGAAGCAGAATCAGGCACAGACGACATGGTCGGTTGCGATGGAAGACACTTTCCACGTCAGGCCGAACTTCGATCTGGTGGGTGGCATCAGCTACGACAAATACTGGATCGACAAGGCCGAGGAGTATAATAGTGGCGGCAGATTCATCTACGAATACCCCAAGGGTGGATCCGATGCCTTCAACTGGCAGACGGCGGCGATCTGGCGCTACAGTGAGACCGCACAGCTTCATTTCAGCGTATCGGACCGCACGCGCTTTCCGACGATCTTCGAGCTTTACAGCCAGCGCTTCGGCACCGCGATCCCGAATCCCAACCTTGGCCCCGAGCGCGCCACCAACTACGAACTGGGCTGGAAGGGTCGCGTCGCCCCCGACCTGCGCGGCTCAGCGGCGGTCTTTTATAGCGACGTGCGCGACCTGATTCAGGCAGTCCGTGTCAGCCCGACGCAGTCGCAGACGCAGAACATCAATCAAGGCCATTTCTACGGTTTCGAGATGTCGCTTGAGGCGCAAATCTCGCCGCAGCTTGCGCTTGGCGGCAACTACACTTTCATCCAGCGAATCGTCAGTGACGTATCCGTTCCGGGGTTCCAGCCGAGTGGGGTGCCGACCCATAAGGCGTTTCTCTATGCCAGTTGGCGTCCGCTCGATCGGTTGACGATCACGCCGAGCCTGGAGATCGCCAGCGACCGCTGGAGCGACGTCGTCGTCGGCACCCAGGCAGCGAACGCACCCATCCTGGCCGCCTTCCCCGATCCCTATATCCGCACCGGGGCCTATACGCTCGCCAACGTCAATGTCAGCTATATGCTGATGGAAAATGTCGAGCTGGCGGGCGGCGTCAAGAACCTGCTCGACCAGAACTACGAACTGGCCTGGGGACTGCCGCAGCCGGGCCGCACGTTCTACGTAAAAGCCCGAGCCACCTTCTAGTGCGGTAGTCGCGGAGGAGGAGATGCGCGCCGCTCGATCCGGCGCGCATCTCCGCACCGGTTGTACTTCGTCAAAAATCCCCGAGTGCCGATTGCCGTGCGGCGCCTGACCCTGTAAGGGATGCCAGCGCCGAGGGCGGTTGCATGTGCAATCTCCGGCCCGGGCCTGTAGCTCAATGGTTAGAGCCGGCCGCTCATAACGGTCTGGTTGCAGGTTCGAGTCCTGCCGGGCCCACCAGCAAAATCAGATAGTTGCCACTACCGCTGGGCGCCGCGTGTGCTTACCGCCCCAGTTATCGCCCCAGAAACGATTCCGTTTTCGGTTGGCTTTCGTTCGATCTTCGTTTCGTGTTTTGCGATCTTCTCCACCGCGTCGGACAGATAATGAGGGTGGTGATGACCATAGGTGTTGAGCAGCACGTCGAGCGACATGCCCAGATAGCCTGCGGCTTGCCATGGATCGGCACCGCGCTGCATCAGCCAGGTCGCCGCGGTGTGTCGAAGCGTGTGCGGCGAGATTCCTCGCCCCAGATCGGCAAGCTGAACAGCATTCTTGAATGCCGTTTTCACCGATGCGATGGCTTGACCGTTGTATGTAACGAAATGATCTGCTGTAGGTGCGGTCCTGTGCCAACGGCGAAGATGCGCCAGCAACCGCCGCGGAAGGGGAACAGGCGGCTGTCGCTTGTTGGTCCGCGCATCTCCTTGCTTCAGTCGATAGTAGATGCCCCGCTCGAGATCGACATAGGAACGGCCTATAGACGGTATCGGCGAAGCCGCGGCAATCGCACTGGCGCGCGTACCGGTATAGACACCTATCAAGATGAAACGCGCGAGATGACGGAGCGGCCGCTTATCCGTGGCAACCTTTTGTCCTTTCCGCTCGCCACGATGAACGGTCTGGATTTCGCGATAGCGCCAGCAGATCCAAATCAACTTCGCAGCATCGGACCGTGTCAGCCATTTGTCGCGAGGTTCGCCCCTGGAAGGCAGCGTCACTTTGACGATGCCGCGATGATACCCCTCATTAGCATGATAATTGATGGCCGATCTCAGATCTTCCAGATCGCGCCGAGCGCCACCCTTTCTTCCGCGTTGTTTCGCGTAGCGTCGGCATTGCTCTCCGTCCACCTCTGCAAGCATCTTGGCGCCCCACCAATCATTCAGGCGACCGATCCGTTTCTTGAATTTACGAATGGCTGGGATGCTGTCTTCGGCTTCTTCGGTAGCCTTGAAGCGGTCTCGCAGAACGTCCAGTTGCACGTCGAGATAGATCGACAATACGTCGCCAATTGGAATCGTCTCGATGTCCTGTGCCTTACGTTTCGGCTCATATTTCGAGACAATATACTCCTTCAGTTTCTTTTCCGCGGCCGCAACTTCATTTGCAGCGCAGCCCGTGCCGATATCCCGTCCGTTGTCGCGGATACGCCAGGTTGCTTGATGTGTAATGTTTCCCGATCGGTCTCGTCGCGCTGCTCTGAGTTCGAGCCGGGCACCTTTGCTTCGACGCGGCATAGCTCTCGCATCCGTTCAATGTGCGCCAGCGTTGTAAATTCCTTGCCGGCAATTCTTTCGACGATGAGCCGCTTGCGGTCGCGTTCGCGGCGAAGTCCAGACACCGTCATCCCGCCATGAGGGAACGCGATGTTAATCGCATCTGCAAGTCTTAACGGAGTATCGTGCGTAACTTGTCGAATTTTTTGATTTGCCATCGCACGAACCTGAACGGAGTCGGAAATGAGTGGCTAAATTCTCCTCTTGATAGTGTGACAAACATAGACTCGAAAATAAACGTGAACGCCTTTTGCTTCGGCGCGCGTTGTCGTGCGCGAGCGTTGTCGCGCGATGTTCTTCGTAAAGGTTGGATGAGAGCAGAGAGCGTCGTCGAAAAAATACTTGCGCAAGCGAAGATCGTTTCAACTGATCATAGGGGCACCATCGGGCCGTGTTTCGCTTAGCCCTTCAGACTACGAATCTGGGGGTCAGGAGTTCGAATCTCTTCGGGCGCGCCACCTATATCACTGATAAAACACCATTTTTCAGATCATCGCGAGCGCGCCGCAGATTAGAAAATCCAATTAGTCTGCGATTTAGTCTGCGGAAGTTCCCGAAAGGTTATCGTCGCTATTTGCGATTTCCATCTGCACTCACAGTTGGTGCAGCGCGGGCTGCGCTTGCTTTTTTGATGCTGCATCGGCGTATGCAGGGTTGACCGGCACCGCCGAGCCTGGCCGCATAACTGAGCGTGTCGCCGCCGCCGATGGCGATCAGGTGTTCGATGCCGAGCCCCGACAGGTTCGCAAGCACCTGGCCAGTCAGGTCCCAGCTTCTGGCTTCAATGCCGCCGTCGGTATTCGTGGTAACTGGGAGGTCAATGCCGACGAGATGGTCGGGTAGGGGCATTCACGTGACAAAGAGTGTTGCGCTCCAGCCTTCGGTTAACAGAGGAGCCGCTCCATGCGGACACGACATCGCTTTCCACAGAACCCCAGAACGCTTTATCGACGCCTGAACGAAGACGCGCAGCGCCTGCGTAAAGAGGCAATGGGGACCCAGCCAGGCGTTGGACGCGATCGGCTAGTCCGCAGAGCGCGGCGGGCGGAGATCGCCTCTCTCACGACCGAGTGGCCATCATCGCCGGGCTTGGAGACCCCGAAATGACCGCGAAAATGAATCACTTATCTCGGGGTCTATCGTCTATCCATTCCAATCGAGCATTCTTGATTGCGCAGTTCTTGCTCGGCCCGATGCTCAAACTCCTTATCCCTGCCTTTTGGAAAGCCAGCTTGCTGCCATAGCTCATAGGTGCGTCACTCGATTTGCTCTCGGGTTGGTGCCCATGCACGTACTCCCAAGCGTGCATGGCCGCGCTTATCCATTGCGACGCCTTCGGGCGGCATCCTCAGCGAGCACGTTCCAATCGGCGGCGAGCTTTAGCCATGCTTCCTTGTCGAGCACATATCTGGCGTGCTCGGCGTGCGCATGGCATTCGTCTGCTATTGCTCGGTAGCGTCCGATGTTCTGGTCGGACATCCATTTGGGATTGTCCGCGCCGTCCATCGGATCACCGCATGCTCTCGGAGCCCGGAGCGGGGCTCTCGAAGCTTTGGAGATGGGCGTACGCGCCCGTCCGGTAGAGGTTTCGCAAACCTCTGGCTAGTTGGCGGAGGTCATTCCTCGCCGCACTGACGGGGAGCTTGCGTGCGCGCCGAAGCGCATCGATCGCGTGCAGCAGGATCGGGGCTTGGGGTCTGCCGATCATGTCGGCGGCCGCAATCCGGGGGATGAGAGCCATTTCTCCAGGCGCGAAGCCGCCTCAAGCTGGCTGACTCTGCGCAAAAGGAGGTCCCGGTACGCGTCGGAAGGAGTTGTCGCGGCCTCCCGCTCAAGGCGTCTGACCTCTTCGCTGAGGCGCTCTTGGAAGGTCTTGTCGTGCTCGGCGCGGATACGCTGACTCATGACGCTGTTCCTTTCCTGGGAGGAAGGCGGAGCGCAATTCAGAGCGTTTCGTCACATACGAAAGGAGAGTGCAGGAGTGTGCGCCGAAAATTGACAAAGCGCGAATCTTTTTTGAGGAGACGAATTAGATTCTTTTTACGGGTCGCCGAACGAGCAAATTAATTTCTCTTTGTAAGCGCCTTGAGGAGTTTTCTGCGTCGCAATGCTAGACCGCCCGCCTTCCCGACGCGGGGCGGTTAAGTGCCAACGAGCACGCACAGGTGGTGAGCCGGACTTGCAGCGATTCTTGCTTAGTGCTCATGATGGTTGATCGTCCAAAAGGGAGTGCGGCAGTGGCAACTGGTACTGTGAAGTGGTTCAACGGGCAGAAGGGCTGTGGCTTCATCCAGCCCGACAGCGGCGGCAAGGATGTTTTTGTCCATATCTCGGCGGTTGAGAAGGCTGGCCTTCGCTCACTCAATGAAGGCGCTGTCGTATCCTACGAGGTTGTCTCAAATCGCGGCAAGGAATCGGCAGAAAACCTGCGGGTGGGATGATCTTTTCGCCCGCCGGTCACGGCCGGCGGGATTTTCTATTTCTGTCGTCCCTGCACACAATCGCGAACAAATTGCCTTTTTGCGCTTCGTTCCAACTCACCGGCGGCTCTGGTAAAAGCCGCGCCATTTCGCGCTTTAGGGCTGATGCCAGGTGCTATAGATCGCTGTATAAACTGCCTTGTCTTTTGCGGCTCTAATTTCGCTTGCGGCTTTGAGCGCCCGGCGCAGAAACGGGTCTTCCGTCTCTTTGGTCAGAGTAATCAGCTTGTTGCAGTTGCTGCAATTGACCTGCGCTTCGTCGCGGACGCGACTGGACATCTCTCTGAAAATACGAGTACAGGCCGGACAACGGATTTTCACTTTGTCATCCACGACTATATCCCCTGTGAGATAGGGCATTGTTGCGTAATGGGATTACAAAATTCTGAAAATGATCGATAGCAATGCGCCTTCTTATCGCGCGTTCGCATCATCCGAGCACCCGCTAGGCCGACCGCCATTCCTGATGCAAGCCCGATAGCTCCACGGCACAACGTAACTGCTCGCCCATATGCCACGGCCGGCGCGTTCCGCTTCTTTACTGAGCGCCAGTATACTTTCCATTTGAGTATCGAGGCCAATCGAACGCGAAGCCATTGCGCACAAGCCAGTCCGCTACGTCTTCGCGATCGATCGAGCATACCGCGACCATGCGCCCATACTGATCCCCGCGACAAAGCTGGTCGGACTCGGGCGCGTCGATACCCGACAAGCGAATGCGCTGTCCGTGAATTTCGAGCGTGTCGCCATCAACGATGGATGCCTGACCGACGATTGCTTCCGCGAGCGCTGGCGAGAAAGCGAGCGTGACAAGTACTGCGATCAAGAGATCGTGGGCGATCACTTCGCTTGATCCTTAGCTTTCCATTTGCCGTCGCGGATCGCCAGCATGACTTGAGCCTGGGGCGTGAGAATGGGATTTTGCTTGCTAGCTGCGAGCGCTTCGACTTCATCCCAATCGATTAGTACGGTGCCGTCGTCCTTCACTTCATAAAGCGCGGTATTGTTGAGCGATTGCGTGACTTTGACAGTCTTGACGGTTTTGGGCTCTTGGGCGGAGGCGGCGGCCGCAAACGCAAGCGCTAGAAATATAACGATAAAGCGAGCCATATCTGACATCTTCAGCCTGTGTGATCTATCTCACGGCGCTTGCTGGGGCAAAAGATCACTCTCCTACCTGATGGTGAGATGGTTTCACCGCCCGAGAGGAGACTAACCCATGAAACAGCAGAATAGCGAGCTTCGCGAGCTTTCGCCCGAAATGCTGGACGCCGTGAGCGGCGGAATAGTGCGCGACCATACAGATCAGTCCGGCAAATGGTCCAATACCATTGGCTTGCCTTGCTTCGAGGGCTGCGAGGGCGAAGGAGGTCTTAATTTAGGTGCGCAACCGGCCCGGAACCAGGACCACAGTACCGGAGGTGGCACCCCACAGGTGAACGATCATCGGACAGGCCACTAGATCACGAAGCTAGAACCTTTCCTGTCTGCTAAAGCCCGTCGCTTGCAAGCCGACGGGCTATTTTCTCACCGGTCGTCTTCCCAACCGATCTGTATCAGCCGCGTTCATCTGCGGCAAACTTGTCGGCCGATCCAGTCTCAGCCGCCTCAAGCCGTCACGTAGACGATGAGCACGACAAAGCCGCTGATCGCGAGCGTGGCGTGAATGCCGATCAGCGTGCCCGAGAGCCTTCTCCGTATCAATGTCCGCAAGGCGGCGGTTTTCGTCGGCATCGAGTGTTGGGTTCATGACACATCCGTTGCAAACGGTGTCGCACGACTATGACAATAGCGAATGCCCGATCTGCAGCGGAGATGGCGTCATCGCGGCGGGTTCGTCCTACATTGGGTAGAAAACATCGTTGAATACAGCATCGCCACCGATCTGGACGGCACGAAATCTCGGATCGCTAAACTAGCCATTCAACAGAGTAAGACAGAGCGTCCTTATTCCGACGAGAATCAGCGCCGCACAATAGAAGCCGAACTCCAACAAGCGCATTGCTAGATTTAGAACCGTCAAACTCGCAGATCAAGACATCTTCAGGAAGGTGACTGCGGAACACCGCTTACCGAAATATCGATACCCAATAGACGAATGGAGCGGATTCGATGGATCGAACATCGGTCTGCGGCTTGGAAGCCACCGCTCTGCCACTGAGCTAAATCCGCATAATACGAAGCCGCCGAGCGGAATATGATCGATCGACGACTTCGCCGAGGGTGGACCCGGACTTAGGGCAATGTCCGGTGAGAGAAGGGTAGCGCCGCGTAAGGCACGCGCAACAACAGGTTGGAATTAAGCTTTACGTCGGCGTTTCGGGTTAATTCTGGAACTCGTCGCAAGAGATCGATCGATGGAAATCACTACTGCATACTGAGAGAAACACCGATGGTATGCGCCTTGGCTGCCGTTGCGCCTGGTGTTCGCTTCAACGTCTTTGCAATTTTCGCGACACCAGCCTTTTGCTTCGCAAGCGTCTTGAGAGTGCGAACGTCGTCCTTCGACCATTCGCGGCGAACAGATGCTTTCTTCTTGGGCAAATCTTCACTCCTTCAATCATAAAACGCGCGGTTTAGCAGATCGCACGTTGTGTGCAAGCTAACCTCTCACACGAGGACGCTGTTGTGTTGCGGGCATTTGGTGACGTGCCGGATGATTTGAGTGAATTGTGACGGAAAGTCTGATGGTCACTCCTTCGCCAACGTCGTAGGTTCATTCATGACATGCATGCGAATAGCTCTCTCGCTATTGATGATGCTGTCTGTCAACGTGGGTATGCAGGGCGGAAGGTGAAGATAGTTTTCCGCAGCAGTAAACAGCCAAAGCGGCGCAACGAACTAGCTAAAGGGCCGAAAGCTCGGCCAGTTTAATCAGCTCAGATTTGTGCCCGTTAGCAGGGGACAAAGCTTGTCAGAGAACTTGCAATTGACGTTACACCCGGACGGTGTTGCTGCTCCTGCCCTGAGGGCGGCCGCAACTTGCCGGGAAATCATAGACTTCTATTTCAATGCCTTGGCAGGAGCCGATCTATCCAAGCCGCAGGAAGTAGAACCTGGCACTGGACCGTTGTTCCGCCTTCAATTCAACGGTGCGGAATTAAATGCAGAGGAACGCCGGCAGCGTCATGAATCGTGGATTCTGTCGAAGGCTTTTCAAGACTTAATGCGCGGCGTTCGGGCATCTCTGGAAGAGGCCTATTTTTTCATTCGACTGATGGATCTTGGAAGCTTCAGAGCTGAGATTTCCAGTACTCTTGACGAGATACTTCGGCCGTTCCGGGAAGAGGCCGCAAGCATGAAGTTTCCGCCGCTTCTTGATGCTGTTAACGCCCGATTAGATAAACCTTTGGTGTTCGGTCAAGCCTATCAGTCTTTGCAGGATGCCCGGAATTGTTTGGAGCATCGAAATGGTATTGTCGGTCAGAGGGACGCGAAGTCTGATGGGAAGCTGATACTGCAGTTCCCCAGGATGTTGCTATTTGTCCAGCGCGATGGGCAGCGGATCGAAATACTGCGCGGACACATTTCTAAAGGTGAGATGTTGAAGCTCAAGATGGAGTTGAGAAAACGAGAATACAAGATCGGCCAACGATTAGAAATCTCGGCTGGGGATTTTGAAGAAATCGCGTTTGCCTGTTGGCACTTTGCGGGAGAACTCGCTCGCAATCTTCCAAAGCAGCCCGGCAACTGTGCATCTGTTAACGACTAGACCAGGACGATCCTCATGGTATACCCAACCGGGGTCATAACCGCTGTTGTTGCCCCATGCGGTATCGGCGAGGTCCTCCGCCGTAGTGACGATGCGCACCGAGGTCAGACCCAGATCGCCAAAAACAAGTTCCTTGAGAGCGCTTCCGATATCGCGACCTATCTTCTCCTCGATTTTCTGGCGAACGAACAAGTAGCCAACGTTCGGATATCGCCAGCCATGGCCCGGCTCGAAGTCGAGGCGGTCAGCCCCAACGCGGTCGAGCAACTGCCCGACATCCCACGGGTTTTCACCGCGCCGAACGGCCTCGTGATAAGAGGGAATGCTACCGTAATCGGGTACTCCGGCCTGGTGCTGAAGCAACTGCCGCAGTGTGTAAGGCCGCCCCTCGAAAGGTTCGTCCAATTCCGCGCCCATCAACGGAGGTTGATGATCAACATCTCGAACTATCCGCGCGGCGGCATAGCTGTCGGTCGGCGTATAGAATCGATACGACGCACATATTTCAGGTGTGCTGAAGCGTACCGTGCGGACTGAGTGCGTCGATGACTGCCGGCAAGTGCTTAGCCAGAAACCCAAAAATTTGATCCGGTGGCATATTAAGTTCGGTTGAGATTTTGTCGACGACACCATCGCCCAGCGCTTTCTCCAATTGCTCCGCCGTGATGTGTTGGTTCGAACCACTCCCGAGCCATGAAGCGATCTGAGGGCCGAGCCCCGATTGACTCAGTTTATCGAGCAGCCCCTGCAGCGAACCCAAACTCGTTTGCGCTAAAGCTTTGGACAAAAGACCAGGAAGCAACTGCGCCTCAAGCTGTCCAAGGACACCGCCGGTCAAATTATCAAAAATTCCCATCGATTATCCCCCAACCAACCTCATGAACGCTGCGCCTGCGCCGAACAGGGCGGCCTTGCGATCTGCCACGGTGCAGGTTCGGGCCTGCGGGTCTCGGCCGCGAACTTGCGCAACTCTTCCTGGGCGCGCTCGATATGGGCGATATGCTCTTGAACGTTCACGGTCGCGGTCTTCGGCACCTGCACGCCTATCTTACCGGAGTTTGGGGCGAATACTACGCCCCAACGAGCAGGGGTGGTGGCCTGCCGCCGGGGTGCCCCCACCGCGCCAGCCCGATTCATGTTTTTTCCCTTGCGCGCCTGCTCTTAAGTCGTGCTCGGCGTTGCTTCGGAGCCTCGCTCATCATCGTCTTCGCCGAGCGTGGCAAAGAAATCATCGATTGTCTTCGGAAGCGTCAGGAAGCCCGCCAGAGGCCGGGATCAGTTGAGCGACAATATCGGCAACGGTTCGTATTACCTTATTGAGAGGCGAATCCCGCCACGCCTTCGCGAGCATGGCCAGCGCGGGGGCGCTGTTGCGGACCTTCATCTGCTCCACCTCTACATGTGCCATCGGGCCAAGCCGTTCCTTAAGCCACATGTGCGCCTCGGGCTCGGTCTGCGGCCCGCGCGGGAGCGCGATTGCGGTGGCCGCGTTATTGCCCTGCCAGTGCTTCCATCTCAAGGACGGGCGGCAGCAACCGGCCGATCACGATCAGGCCTGCGACGTTCTCGAAATCGTTCAGGCCGGACAGATTGCCGAAGTAAGCCAGCCGCACGTTGTCGGGCAGACCACCGGCCCGCTGCCACTCCTCCACGAGTGCCTTGTACGTGATGACACAGACGTCGCCATGGATCAGTCCGGCGCGCGCCTGAATGAATCGCAGAATGTCGGCCCGGTTTCGCTTGCCCTCGTCAACGATCACGCTCTTGCCGGTCTTTTTGTCGGTTCGGATACCTCCTTCACGCCTCAGTCTTAAGCCGCACGACGTTCGACTCGCGCTTCGTGGTCAGACTGGTAACGTGGTCTGCCCATAGGTTGAGGCTACCTCCCGGGGGCCGCGCGGTCTTCACTCATGTTCCGCCCTCCGCGCACAAACCTTCCCGCCGATCTTGAACGTCGGCATTCTCTTCGTGAGGTGATAGACCTGTGCCTCGGTCAAGTTGAGGTATCGCCTCATGTTGCTGCCGCGGCGCCCGGTTTGAAAGCGACATGACGCAGATGCAGACCTTGAAGGGCCTACAGTATACGAATGGTCGCAGACTCACCTGGGCACTCGAAGTCGCGTTCGTTGGTTAGTTCGTAGTTCTCTTGTGGGAGCCAACCCATCATTGTCATCCTGAATAGCGCCGGCCGTATCTCACGCCGCCCGGTGGCCGTGCGAGATTTGCGATTCTAGAAACTCATTCGCCACAATCCTATCGCTAAATGTCATGTGTAGGCCAGTTACAGGTACTGGAGCGATGTTAAAAACGGGCAGGGTTTGATCCAAATACGGAGAAGCCCAATGCCCGTTTTAAAGTCCCGTAGCATCGCGAGAATCGGAGGCTAGATGAGCGGGTGATAAAAGCTCTTGGTAGCGAAAACCCGCCGGGCTGATGGAAGCGTCGGCGGGTTAGGACGGGTCTTTAGGGCATCTGGCGATGGCCCGTCCTGATAGGTAACCCGTAGGGGGAGTGTTCACGGCAAAAGAAAACCCGCCGGCAATGTGGGTCACCGGCGGGCCCCGGCCGGAGACCACAACCCAACCTCTCTAACACGTGGATTGAGCTGCAGGCCCGTCCAGACTAACAACGCAGTGAGTGGAGGCATTCCTATGGGAAACCCGCGGCCGGGCGAGCGGGCGGTAGCGATTTGAAGCGCACCAGCGCATAGGCATCACTAGGTTCACTTCGGCGGCTGCAATCCCGGTGAATTGACCCACTTCTCAAGTATTATGGCGTTATCAGCCTGCCAGATTGCCTTCAGTAGTGCGGATCGCTCAGGTCCATGTGGAAGCGAGCCAACCTTTTCGCGAGCATCATCCGCAAGTTCTGTCAGGACAGATTTGGAGGCAGGGTTGACCATTTTGATGCTCCATACGCTATCTCCTAATAAATATATCGTAACGGGCTCGAGATGTCTATGCCGCTGGCATGTGCCATGGCCTACCGAAATTTAGCTATACGGCCTCCAAATATTACGATATATACATACAAATACGACGGATAGTTGCTCATCTTCCGTTCGTAGTCAGTCGCGAGGCGGCTGTCGGTGACCGGTCCAGGTCGCTAACGTTTCCCAGGACTTCCCGCGCCATGCACCAAAAATGAATGGCGCGGTTTTTTCTAAATGCTATGCGAAGGTGCAACGTGTGGCCTATGCGCTTTGGCGGCATTTTCCTTATTCTTGCTCTCCGTCTCTCGTCAGCCGCGCTCCCAAAACGCCTTCCAGGCAATAAGCACCAGCACAATGGCAATTGCCAAATCTGAGATCATAGCCATCGTCCGCTTTGAATTGCCTCGCGCATGAGGGATGTGGCCTATGCCTGCGAGCGCATAGTAGATTCCACCAACAAACGCCCCGCCGAACAGTAATTGAGGCCAGACGAGCGAAAGCGCGCCAAGTGCGCCCATCGCGAAATTGGCGAATCCGAGTTCTCTCACGATGCCAAAAGCAGACCGATCTTCAATGTGGAAGATATCTCGTGCAGTGAATGCAGGCTGCATAACTTGACGGATGCCAGCAATGAGCAATCTCAGCATTGGCCAGAAGACAAACCATTTCATGGCTGACGTGGAGAGCGTGTGACCAAATGCGAGCGCCTCGATAGCGGTCGAAGCGATCGGAAAAATCAGCAGAAGCAAAAGAATGGTGATGAAATACATTTGAGATATTCAAGCGCGACTTAGAAGGGAGAGCAAGTAACGTTCATCGTGTTGGGTGCTATCTGTCTCGGGCCGCTACGGCATGCAGAACATCTTTCGGCGTTGAAGGGTTCGATTCCCGCTTGATGGAGCCTGAACAGCCGTTCGATGTGACGCGAGAAAGCGCACTTCCGATCGTTGTCGCCAGATCGCATTTTCCTTTGGCTGTCTTTTCACGCCACGCCTCAAGGGCGTCCTTGATTGGTTTGGTCTAACCGAAGACCGGCGACGAAGCGCGTCGCCTCGATCTTAAACCTGCAACACGCCGCCTGCGGCTTTTTTCCGCCGCCGGCCAGGGCCGGCTTTGCACCGCGAAAATCAAAAAAGTCCTCGTCGGGTGCTGCACGCCGATCGTCCCCGGTCCATCGACCATCATCGAGGCCGCGACGGGCGCGGCCCGATCAGCAGAAGGAAAATTGCATCATGGCTACGATCGGCACTTTCTCACGCGTCGGCAACGGATTCACTGGCTCGATCAAGACCGCTACCCTCAACATCAAGTCGGTGACCTTCGCGCCGGCCGAAAGCGACACCGAAAACGGTCCCGCCTTCCGCGTCCTCGCCGGAACCACCGCGTTCGGTGCGGCATGGAAGAAGACCTCGCGCGAGTTGCGCGAGTATCACTCGGTCAAGCTCGACGATCCGTCATTCCCGGCCCCGATCTACGCGAGCCTGGTCGAGACGGACACCGAGGGCGAGTTCGCCCTGATCTGGTCGCGACGCCGCGCCGCCAACTAGGTGAGACTACCGGCAAAGCCCCGCTCGCAAGAGCGCGGCTTTGCCATGCTCATGTCCGCCGCTTTTCAGGACATACGGAGATCGGGATTGCACGGCTTTTCCGGATTTCAGATTTTCAGCATCCCGATCGGATCTTTTCCCGGCGTCCGCTGAAGCTCCCGCCGGAATTGTTGCTCAGGGCGCTGCCCTCGCGCGGCACAAGAAAACTCTCCGGCCTTTCGCGGCAAAAACGGCCGCCTCCCCGTAAACGGGTCCCCTCCATTTATTCCACGGTGCCAAAGACTTTTCTGGCGCCTTGCTTCCCCGGTCTCGCCGACGGGCAAGGGTTCAGGAGCGACGCTTCGCTTCTCTGAACCCCAAACCCGAAGGAATGGAAACATGACCGATAACGCAAACGCCCCCCGCAACGTGATTTTCAATGCCGATTGCATCGACGTGATGCACTCTTTCGACAGGAGCATGGTTGATTTCATTCTGACGGACCCGCCTTATGTGACCCGTTTCCACGACCGCGAGGGCCGGACCGTCGCCAATGACGACAACGGGCGTTGGCTGCGCCCCGCCTTCAACCAGATGCACCGCGTTCTGAAAGACGGCGGCTTTGCCGTTTCGTTCTATGGCTGGAATAAGGTGGATTTGTTCATGGACGCATGGAAGTCCGCAGGCTTCCGCGTTGTCGGGCACCTGATTTTTCGCAAGCGTTATGCGTCGGCGGTGCGCTTTCTTCGCTATGAACACGAACAGGCTTATTTATTGGCGAAGGGCAATCCTGCCCGGCCTGAACGGCCTATCTCCGACGTGCTGGACTTTCCCTATACCGGAAACCGGCTGCATCCCACACAGAAGCCCATCGAAGCGTTGGTACCGTTGATCGAGACTTTTACGAACTCCGGTGACCTTGTGCTGGACCCGTTTTGCGGCAGCGGTTCGACATTGGTGGCCGCGCAGCAGCTTGGCCGGGAGTGGACCGGAATCGAACTGGACAACCAGCACTATCGCACGGCCAGCAAGCGGCTGGCATCCCCGCAACATCACCGGGCGGCAGCATAAGCCGTCCTTCTTGCGGCACATGCGCGTCTGTCCGTAGGACAGGCGCTGCAAGCCCGGACATTTAACACGAGAACCCGGATTAGCGGCGGGGATCGAGCGGCGGCTGCCAACCATCGCGAGTTGAAGTCATGAGTTCCGATGCTGCCGCGGGTGAAATGCGACGGAATCGAAGCGACTTGACCATCAGCGCTTGCGCAAGCGGATCAGGTCACAGGGATCGACGCCGAGCGCCACTGCGAGCTTGCCCAGGACGCTCACGCTTGCTGATACTGCGCCGCGCTCGATCGAGCCGACGTAGCGCATGCTCAAGCCCGCGCGCTCGGCAAGTTCCTCTTGCGTCAGTTTCTTGTCATAGCGCAGCCGACGCATGTTGATCGCCATGACCTCCTTCAGGTCCATGGCGCACCCGAGGCAGAGTCGGAACGATCGTTCTAGGAATGATCGTTCCTATTCGGTATAGAAGGGATCAGATCCGACAGGAAAGTGATCGTGATACCGGGTCCTGTTGCCGCATCCGCCGCATAGCGATATTCCGATTATGTGGCAGGAGTTGCCGTCTAAGTCCTGTTGCGAGCGATGCGGATCATCTATTTGAAGCTAAGTCGCCGAAACTTGGAAACACGTCGATGAACAAGCCCACCTTCAAGGACAGCCCACCGCTGACCGAGCGGGTGAATGCTTACGACGAAGCACATCTCGCGACCTATCTGCGCCTGCTTGATGCCGCCGAGGAAGGTGCTGACTGGCGTGAAGTGGCGGCGGTCGTCTTTGGCCTGGACGTTGACGCCGATCCTGATCGAGCGAAGCGTATCCACGATAGCCATCTCGCCCGCGCGCGCTGGATGACCGAGAAGGGATACCGCCACTTGCTCGAATCGCGAATGCAATAATGCATAAATCATTCATATATGCGGTAACCGGGCTTCGGTGCTGCCGCTGAGTCCTGCATTCTGATTATCGCTCTTCCGGCTCGTCCCACATTGCGAATAAGCGAGTCGCTATCACTGCGCGGGGAGGCAGACATGGAGCCGCTTCAGGACTGGCGATCGCCGCAATTCGAGAATGAGCTCGGCCGCCTTGATCGTGGCGGCGTCAGCTTCGAGTTTCTCCGTCGCAACAGGCAATATCGGCGGGATTATGCCAAGGCGCTGACGGAGATTGCCGCGGGCGGCACGACCAAAGCCGAAGCCATCGCTCGACTCTCACGCCGTTGGGGGCTTGCCTTTCCCGGCGGACCCCGCTGTATCGGCCATAACCGCCCGTCCGATCTGGGAGCCGATCCACTCCCCCGCGGTGCTCACTGTCACGGCTGCTCCCAACGGCTTTGCAGCGTGTTCGCTTCCTGATCCGCGCGCGCTCTCTGTTCTTGGCGAACTGACTGGCGATGGTTTCCACGCGGTCGCCGCCGATAGCGAGGGCGATCACCAACTCTGCTTCGCCGCCGGCGCGAAAGCGGTCCGCGCGGCCATCCTGCTACCGGTCGATCCGCATTTCTGGTGGCGCTATCGCAATGCCGGTCGGCTGATGCGACGGCTGGAGGGAAAACGCGCTGGGCGCTGGCCGCGTGACCAGCGCTTGTCCGCCTTCCAGCTTCATCGTGCTGCATTGATGCTGCGTGCCTGGGACGGCATGGAATCCGGCGCATCGCGTCGTTTCATCGCCGGCATTCTTCTCAACAAGGACGTCGAGGGGTTGCGCGCCATCGATTGGAAGAATGCGCCGGAACGACGCCGGCTCGCGCGTATCCTAATGGCCAGCCGCACCATGATCGGGGGCGGCTATCTGCGCTGGCTCGCCGGTGCCGGGCGAATAGTGTAAATATCAGCGCTGACGAAACACTCGGCGGTATTCTTCGCCAAGCCCGGTGAGCCCAATCAACGCTTGACCCGGCCCTTGGGGCCGCTCCCATAAACCGGCGTTCGTGGAATGGAGCTTATGACAACGCGCATGCCTTTTCGAACCGCTACTGAGACAGCCCGCCTCCTCGGTGTCACTGTCAAGGCGCTCCGCGTCTTTGAGCGTCATGGATTGGTGCAGGCGCAGAGAACGGCGGCAGGCTGGCGGGTTTACGGCCCGAATGAGTTGCTTCGTCTCTACCAAGTTATCTGGCTGAAACGTCTCGGCCTGAAGCTCGTTCAGATCGGTGCCATCTTGCATGACCCAGGCGTCGATCTCGATAGGCTTTTGGCTCTGCAGGAGGATGTTCTGCGCGATCGCAAGCGCTCTGTCGATGACGCGTTGCGGTTGGTTGGAAAAGCCCGGGCCAAACTGAAGCGTGGCGAATCTCTATCCGCGAACGAGTTGATCGCTTTGACAACGGAGACAGCCATGACCACTGACGCACCCGATTGGGCCAAGAAGATTTCACCGATTGTCGACCGCCATTTGTCGGAACCCGACAAGGAAGAACTCAAGAAGCGTTATGATGGCGAGGCTTGGGGACGCCTCATTGCAGAGTCAAAATCTCTGCTGGGCACGGACCCAGCGGCACCTGCTGCACGGGCACTTGCCGGCCGATGGAAAGAGCTGACTGCCACAGTCACGGGCGGCAATCAGAAAATAAAAGAGAAACTCGCAAGTATCCAGCGCGATGCCTGGGCAGATGCGCAAACAGCGCAAACATTCCCTGTCACCCCTGACGTCCTGAAGTTCATCAGAGCCGCCGTCGCAAAGCTCGACGAGCAAAAGCATTGACCGATATCGGTAGATCCAATCGGTCCAGAAAGGCATTCGATAGAAGGCGTTTGCGAACCTATCGGTCGCGCAAATCTTAAGACCTGGAACTGGCGGACGAAGCCAGGCTTCCGGTCTTTTTCGTATCCCACGTCTTTGTCGCAAATTTCAGCATCACTCCGCAGGGGGGACACTTCCTTAGAGCCCCGATTTTTGTCACTCCGCCGGGGCGCGAATTTTTCGCCATCGTCGCAACCGACTCGCCGCCATGGCGGCGGTTGCGACGGAGGCCCGCAATGCCGGAGAAAACCGAAAAGACTTGGCCGAGCTTCGTGCGCACGCCCGAGGCCGCGCGTCTTCTCGAACTCTCCCCACGCACGCTGGAGAAACATCGCTGCGACGGCACCGGGCCGATCTATCACAAGCTTGGCGGGCGCGTGGTCTACGCGGTCGTCGATCTTCAGGCATGGATCAAGGACTGTGCGCGGCGGTCCACCTCCGAGGCGGCCTCCGGATTCTCGGACCTGTCGGCGTCTGATAACGCCGATACGGCGGCCTGATCGCGGCCGCACCGATGAGAACCCTTCGCACATATGAAGATCGGCAGCTCGAACTGTTTCGCGCGCGTCCCGGCGACATCGCCGCGCGCGACGCGCAGGACCTAATGTCCTGGCCGTTCTTCTCTCTGGCCAAGTCCCGCCGCGTGACGCCAATCGACTTCCGCATGGGCGAGGTGGCGATCCGCGTCGAGGCGACCGTCGAGCACGGCATGGCGACCATCTGGGACGCCGATGTCCTGATCTGGGCCGCGTCGCAAATCGTCGACGCGCGCGACCGTGGCCTACGCACCTCGCGCCTGATGTCGGCAACACCTTACGAAATCCTGGCCTTCATCAACCGCGACGATTCCGCCCGCAGCTATGAGCGGTTGAAGGCCGCGCTCGATCGCTTGCAGTCCACCACCATCGTCACCTCGATCCGCCAGCCATCCGAACGGCGGCAACATCGCTTCTCCTGGATCAACGAATGGAAGGAACGCCTTGATGCGACGGGGCGGCCACTCGGCATCGAACTGATCGTGCCGGACTGGTTCTATGCCGGCGTTCTCGACGATGCGCTGATCCTCACCATCGATCGCGCCTATTTCGATTTGAAGGGTGGGCTGGAACGCTGGCTGTATCGTCTCGTGCGCAAACATGGCGGACGGCAGACACACGGCTGGAGCTTCGACCTGCCGCATCTGCATCTGAAGTCCGGCAGCCTCTCGCCGCTCAAGCACTTCGCCTACGATCTGCGCGCCATCGTCCAGCGCCAGCCGTTGCCCGGCTATCGCCTGACGCTCGTGACCGATCTCGGTGGCCGCATCCGCCTGATCTTTCAACCCACTCCAATCGACCCGCTGTCGGCGGGCGCACGTCGTGCGCCGCGCCGGCGTGCGGCCGGACTGTGAGCAGCCTGTGGACAGACCCGTGCTATCGAGGACCACATGGCCCGTGCTATCGGGGACCGGATTCCCGTGCTATCGGGGACCGCACCGCCGGTCATCCCTCGGATTCAGCAGGCGGAATCCGCTCCCCTCTAACGCTGCTAACTTAGAGTCCTTCGGACTCTTGCTAACGCAGCCCGTCGTTCCGCGACATTGTGCATGTCGGCGCTGCGCCGAGTCGCGCGACGGATCGTGCTGTCTCTTGCGCATCGCGTCGGTGCTGTCATTCACCGAGGGAGCGCAGCCATGACGGCGGGACTGCGCGCGATCGGTCAATCGGATGACCACACGCTGGTCGAACTGACATGGCGCGAGAAGCGCATCGAGCACCGCATCCGGTTCGGCCGCATCGCTGACGACCAGCGTCTCGACCGTCATCGGCGCATCGTCAGCTTCGCACCGGGCAGCGTGTTCGCCTTCGTCCGTTGGGCCGCCAACGAATACGGCACGATCATTTCACGGATCGATATCGTGCGCGCGGTCGGAGAGGGCGAGCCCTATCAGACGCTGCCCTTCGTGCGGCCCGGAGGCGAAATTCTGTTGCGCATTTCGGGGTGGCCGAAGGTGGAGCGCGTGCTTGGCGCGATCGATGCCATTGAGGTGCTCGGCATCGACGCCGCCGATGTCGCGCTGGAGCACTGGCGGCATCTCAACCATCGCATCAGCGTCAACGAGCCGTTCCGCGTCTATTCCTTGGCACAGCATCGCGCCTGGCTGTTGCAGCGTAAGGTGTCGCCATGACCACGCGCCGCCTGACGCTGCTTTTGATGCTCGCCGGCACGACGCTGATCGTTTTGCCGACGTTGAGCCCGCCGGAAGTTCGTTTCATCTGGAACGCCTCCGCCAGCGTGCCGATCGGGCTCTATCGCATCGTGTCTGGCGGTCATGTCGACGTCACCGATCTTGCCGTCGTCATGCCGCCCACCGATCTTGCGGCTTTTCTTGACGAGCGCCGCTATCTGCCGCGCGGTCTCCCGCTCATCAAGCGCGTGCTGGCGCTGTCCGGCACGACTGTCTGTCGGCGCGGCCACGCGATCCTTGCCTATGGCGCGACCTACGGACCGGCGCTTGCGCACGATACGCGCGGCCGTCCGCTGCCGGACTGGCAGGGCTGCCGCACACTCCACGACGGCGAAGCCTTCTTCATGAACTGGGACAGCCCCGACAGCTTCGACAGTCGTTACTTCGGTCCGCTTCCCCTTAGCACCATCGTCGGTCGCGCGATTCCGGTCTGGACCGCCGACGACACCGATCCGGTCACGGAATCCCTCCGCGAGCCGGTTTCCGACGGGCCGTGACGGCTCGCTTCTCCCCCCAACGAAAGGACGATCACGATGCCTCAGATTGGCGCCTTCAATCGCAAAGACGACGGCTTCTTCGGCCGCATCCACACTCTCAACCTCGACGTCGAAGTCAGTATCCTGCCGGTCGAGGAATCGGATACAGAAAACGCGCCGAACCATCGCGTCTTCTGCAACGGCATGGAAGTCGGCGCGGCCTGGGATCGCACCGGCGACAAGGCCGGCGCTTACCTCTCCGTGACCATCGACGATCCGACGTTTTCCGATTCGATCCGCGCCCGGCTGTTCGAGTCCGGCGCCAAGAAGAACGTCTGGCACCTGCACTGGGCGCGCCGGAAAAAGCACGACGACGAGGCTTAAACGTCATGTGCCGCCGTCTTGCCCGTGAGCCTTCAAGCTCAATCCCTTTGATCGATCGGATCGCGGATCATCCCTCCGACCCGATCGCCCATCAGGCGGCCGTCGCGCGCAGCGGAGGTGAAGGACGTTGGCAAGTTTTCCGGGCGCGCGGCCTGTCATTAGATGATGTCCGTCCGGAAAACGCCAGCCGGCGGCGCAGCCTTGTCCTTGACCGCAGCGAGCACGGTGGCAGGCTGATGGCGCAAGGGGAGGGTAGTTCTTGCGTCGTCCTGTCGTCGATCATGGCGACGTTGATCGCGTGCGGCGCGGTCCTTGCCGCCGCGGCTTCCGCATCGGCCGATCCCCCGCCGCCACGTCGCGTCGCGATAATCGCGGCGTCTGATCCGTGGACGGCGGATGTCGCCGAGGCGGCGCAGCGCTTCACCATTCCCGAGCGCTGGATACGCGCGGTCATGGCCGTCGAAAGCGCCGGCGACCGGACCGCGCGATCGCACAAAGGCGCGATCGGCCTGATGCAGATCATGCCGAGAACGTGGGACGAGTTGCGCGCACGCCACGCACTCGACGGCGACCCCTGGCAGCCGCGCGCCAATATTCTGGCTGGCGCGGCTTATCTCCGTGAGATGCACGATCGCTACGGCTCGATCGCCGCGATGCTCGCCGCCTATAACGCCGGGCCGACACGCTACGATCAGCATCTGGCGAGCGGCCGCGCGCTGCCGGCCGAGACCGTCGCTTATGTCGCGAGGATCGCGCCGATGATCGACAGCAAGACCCCCGACATGCGTTTGGCCGGCGTCGCATCGCGCGCATCATGGTCGCGCGCGCCGCTCTTTGTCGGGCGCTTCAGCATCCAGTTCGACGGCGGTTTGGCGGCAGCCGATCCTTCGTCCGGCCGACCAACAAACGCGCCAATGATCGTCGATCTGTCGGCGCTCGTGCCGCCGTCCGATGGCATCTTCGTGCGAAGGCCGGACGCGAGTGGAGAACTGCGATGAGCATCGTGTGTCCACGCTGCGCGGGAAACGTAATCGTAGACATGACGGAGGGCTGCGGGGCAGCGAAGGCATCAACCGTTCGAGGGCGGGATAAAAAGCCGCGCATCGCGGCTCGGTCGGTCGGTTGTTTGGATTACGTTTTCTGGAATTTTTCGCACATCGCGAGAACGGCCCACGAGGTGCGCGCCTGTGTTTTCACCAACGCCTTCAACGAAAATCGCACATCGCGGAAACAGCCATGACGCGCGACGACGATTTTCACATTCGGCCAGGCCGCATCCGTTCCTCGAAAGCGCAGCGGGCAAAGCCCTTCGTCGCCCAGGCGCTCGCTGCCGCGCAGAGAGCCGGGGGCTGCATCTCGCGCTCCGGCAAGATCACGTCGGGACGTGGCTCGCGCTTCGGGCGCGGCCGCGTGGCAAGCATCCGCGCCAATCGCCTTATCAATAGCCGCTCACGCGGCGCGGTCATCAAGACCCGTGTGGTCCGCCACACGGCACGCTCCGCTCCGCTCACCGCCCATCTCAATTATCTCCGCCGCGACGGCGTCACCCGCGACGGCGAGAAAGCCCGCATGTTCGGGCCAGAAACCGAGGACGCCGACGTCAAGCACTTCGCCGAGCGCTGCAAGGACGACCGGCATCATTTTCGCTTCATCGTCTCGCCCGACGACGCCGTTGAAATGTCCGATCTCAAGACCTTCACCCGCGAACTGATGACGCAGGTTGAAAAGGACCTTGGCACGAAACTCGATTGGGTCGCCGTCGACCACTGGAATACGGAGCATCCTCACGTCCACGTCATCCTGCGCGGCCGCGCCGATGACGGCCAGGACCTCGTGATCGCACGCGACTACATCAAGGAGGGCATGCGCAACCGGGCGCAAGATCTCATCACGCAGGAACTCGGCCAACGGACCGACCTCGATATCCGCCGCGCGCTGGAGCGCCAGGTTGCGGCCGAACGCTGGACCCAGCTCGACCGCCAGCTTGCGCGCGATGCCGACCGGAGCGGTATCATCGATCTCGCGCCCGTCTCGGACCAGAAGCCTGACCAATATCTCACCCTCAAGGTGGGTCGGCTGCGCCATCTCGAAAGTCTAGGCCTCGCCGAGTCGATTGGCGCTGGCCAGTGGGCGATAGCGGAGGGGGCGGAGTCGACGTTGCGTGAGTTGGGTGAGCGCGGCGACATCATCAAGCGGATGCACCGCGCCCTGACCGAGCGCGGCATTGATCGCGGCTTGACGGACTATGTGGTCTCCGGAGAAACCCACGGTCAGCCCATCATTGGCCGGCTGGTCGATCGCGGCCTCGACGACGAATTGCGCGGGTCGGCCTATGTGGTTGTCGACGGCATTGACGGCCACACGCACCACATCAAGCTCCCCGATCTCGATGCCGCCGGCGACAGCGCGCCGGGCTCGATCGTCGAGCTACGCACCTTCGAGGACACGCGCGGCGAGCGCCGCGTGGCGTTGGCGACGCGCAGCGATCTATCGATCGAAGCCCAGACCACGGCCAGCGGCGCGACCTGGCTCGATCGCCAGCTTGTCGCCCGCGATCCCGTCGATCTCGGCGGCGGCTTCGGTCTGGAGGTGAAGCAGGCGATGGAAGCGCGCGCCGGACACCTGATGCAGGAGGGGATGGCGCGGCGCGATGGCGAGCACATCCTGTTCAGCCGAAACCTCCTCGGTACGCTCCGGCAACGCGAACTGGACACCCTCGGGGACAGGCTTGCGGCCGAGACCGGCACGCTGTTCCAGAAATCTGCCGACGGAGAGTATGTCGCCGGCATCTACCGGCAGCGCTTCGCGCTCGCCTCCGGCCGCTTCGCCATGATCGATGACGGGCTCGGCTTCAAGCTGGTGCCCTGGACGCCTTCGATCGAGAAGCATATCGGGCAACACATTTCCGGGGTCGCCCGCGCCGACGGCGGCGTCGACTGGTCGTTTGGCCGCAAGCGAGGGCTGGGATTGTGAGCGATCGTGCGATAGGAAGCCCAGACTCGCGGCATGGAGGTGCATCATGAGCGTCACGACTTCAACCAGCCCTGAGCAGAACCACGACGGCCGCCCGCGCCAGAGCGGCAAGCGCCGCAGCCTCGTGGACTCTCTCGCGATGCCCGGCCTATCGGACATCGATTTCGATCCACCGCGCGTCGAGATTGCGCTGCGTGCGACTTTCGCCGTCAGAGATCAATGATCCTGTCGTCGTCGCCGCGGCCGTCCCTCAGTTTCGGTCGCGGCGGCGGCATCGGCTGATAGTAGATCACTTTCGGCTCCAGCTCCTCCATCTTCGGCGGCGGCCGAGGCGTTGGCTGCGGTTCGGGCTGCGGCTCCGGCCGGACCTGCGCGAGTTGTTCCATCATCGCCGGCAAGCGCACATAGGCCATTAGCCCGAACAGGATCGCCCCGAACCCGCCGGCGAGCAGCGGCCAGAACGTGCCTTCCGCCCCGGTCTGGATCGCCATCGCGCGTGTCGCGATCGCGCCAGCCCACATCGGCGGCACGAGATAAATGACCATCCCGATCCATCGCAGCGTCGGCCTGCGCGCGGAGATGGTCGCGAACAGCAACACGAACGCCGCAACCCCGCCGAACACCGTCACGCCGAGTGCGACGAGGCCGCCTGCGCCATGTCCGTAGGCCAGCCAGCCGAGTCCTATCCCGGCCAATACCGGTACGAACCAGATCATCAGCCGGAACAGCAGCACCAGCGCCACGACGACAAGGATGGTCTGGAAGATGATTGCCATGCGAGCCTCCTGCGTCAGCGTCCGCCGGACGCCTCCACGGCGTGCCTGCCTAGTCCTCTTTGCGTTCCCCAGGCAGATGCCGCGCAAGGTCCATACTGTCGTGCAGGATGCGGAGAATCTGGATGCGGTTCTCTGTGTTCGTAGTGAACAGGATCAGGTGGCGGCCGCGCCGTCCGTGCCGAGCGACATGCAGCGATTTGAGGCCGCGGCCGAGTTCAGCGCGATCCCGAACGCCTGCGGCCTCCGGGCCGTCATCGAGATTGCGAAAGGCGGCGAAAATCGTCGCTCTGTAGCGGCGCGCCTGCTCGACGCCGAAATGCTCGACCGTCCAGAGGAAGATCGCGCGCACGTCCGCCTCGGCGGCGGCGGCGAGTCGAACCTTCCAGCGCGGCCCAGGCATGTGGCTCAGCGCGGCCGGGAGGCCAGCTCATCCTCGGTCGCGCGGGTCAGATGGTCCTCAAGCTCATCGACCGAGGCGAAGTCACGGTACCTCCCGGCCTCCAGATCGGCGAGGCCGACATTGGCGGCATCCCGCAGCGCCTTCAGCCTGGCGGCATCCTGCTGTTCCCGCTGCTCGATCATGCGCAGGCCCTCGCGCATCACCTCGCTGGCGTTCTGGTAGCGGCCGGACTTCACCAGCCGGTCGATGACCTTCTCATGATGGTCCGTCAGGACGACATTGCGTGTCGGCATCGGCATGGTCCTTCAGATGACAGCCGCAGCATAGCACGACTAGCATATTATGCCAATTGCCACAGCAGCTCTTTTGGGTCACCCAGCGGGAGCCAGAAAAGGCCGAAGGTTGGTCCATTGACTTGCCGGCGGCGCTCGACCGCACTGGGAGAAAAGTCATCGTCCAGCAACTTCATGCGCCGCAACGCGCAAGTATTATTTCGACGGCCTACGCTGCGCTACGCGAAGCGACAATCACACAGTTGAAACCTCCACAGTTCTTGCCCTTCTTCGCAGCATTGCAATGCGCAAGGAGGGTTGTGCGCTGTGTCCGCCAGCCGTGTCGTATGGGGCCAGATCGTTGTCGTGTTTGCGATCGTGCTGCTCGCGGTCTGGATCGCGACCCAGTGGATCGCGTGGCGGCTCGGCTTTCAGCCGCAACTTGGCGCGCCCTGGTTCGCGCTTGCCGGATGGCCTGTCTATCCGCCGCCGGCCTTTCTGTGGTGGTGGTTCTTCTACGATGCCTATGCGCCGCACGTCTTTCTGGAGGGCGCGGGGATTGCCGCCTCGGGCAGCCTCGTTGCGATCACCATCGCCATCTTCATGTCGATCTACCGGGCGCGCGAGGCCAAGGACGTGAGCACCTTCGGTTCCGCCCGTTGGGCCGGGCCGAATGAGATCAAAACCGCGGGCCTGCTCGGGGATGACGGCGTCGTGCTCGGTAAACTCGATCGCGACTATCTGCGCCACGACGGTGCCGAGCATGTCCTGTGCTTCGCACCGACGCGAAGCGGCAAGGGCGTCGGTCTCGTGGTGCCGACGCTGCTGACCTGGCCCGACTCCTCGATCGTCCATGACATCAAAGGAGAAAATTGGGAATTGACCGCGGGCTTTCGCGCCCGCTTCGGCCGCGTGTTGTTGTTCGATCCCACCAACGCAAACTCCGCCGCCTACAATCCGCTGTTGGAGGTGCGCAAAGGCGAATGGGAGGTGAGGGACGTCCAGAACGTCGCCGACGTGTTGGTCGATCCGGAGGGCTCATTGGAAAAGCGCAACCACTGGGAAAAGACGTCCCATTCGTTGTTGGTCGGCGCGATCCTCCATGTCCTTTACGCCGAGGCCGACAAGACGCTCGCCGGCGTCGCGGCTTTTCTGTCAGACCCACGCCGGCCAATCGAGTCGACGCTGTCCGCCATGATGATGACGCCGCATCTCGGCGAGAAGGGGCCGCATCCCGTTATTGCGAGTGCGGCGCGCGAACTGCTCAACAAGAGCGACAACGAACGGTCGGGCGTGCTGTCGACCGCCATGTCATTCCTTGGGCTGTACCGCGATCCCGTCGTGGCAAGCGTCACCGCCCGTTGCGATTGGCGCATCAGTGATCTCGTGTCGGGCGAAAAGCCGACGACGCTTTATCTCGTTGTGCCGCCGTCCGACATCAGCAGAACCAAACCGCTCGTGCGTCTCGTGCTCAATCAGATCGGCAGGCGGTTGACGGAAGATTTGCACGCGAAGGGCCGGCGACACCGTTTGTTGCTGATGCTCGACGAGTTTCCGGCCTTGGGGAGATTGGACTTCTTCGAGTCCGCTTTGGCCTTCATGGCCGGCTATCAGATCAAGGCATTTCTCATCGCTCAATCTTTGAATCAGATCGAGAAAGCCTACGGACAGAACAATTCCATCCTCGATAACTGCCACGTCAGAGTCAGCTTCGCGACCAACGACGAGCGCACCGCAAAGCGCGTGTCGGATGCGCTTGGCACCGCGACGGAAATGCGCGCCATGCAGAACTATGCGGGGCATCGTCTCGCCCCGTGGCTCGGGCATCTGATGATCTCGCGCTCCGAGACGGCGCGACCGCTGCTCACCGCCGGCGAGGTGATGCAGCTTCCGCCCGACGATGAGGTTGTCATGGTCGCCGGCATCCCGCCGATCCGCGCCAGGAAGGCGCGCTATTTCGAGGACGCGCGGTTCAAGGAACGGTTGCTGCCTGTCCCGAAAGACCCAAGGGCCAGTCTCGCGCCGAAGCCTGACGATTGGTCGGCGTTGAAACCCGTCGCCGCGCCGCCGGGCAAGAACGTCGTCGGCCCGCGGCCTGTGCTCGTGACGAACAGCAAGGCCAAGCCGGACGACGATCCGGCCAACGGTGGCGTTCGCCGCGAACCTGGGCTCGAGCGGCATAAGGACATCACGCCGGAGCCAGTGAAGGCTCCCGTCAATGAGTTCGATCCCGATGCCGATAAGCCGCAGCGTGACGCCGACACGAATCAGACAATGGTACGTGAGATGCGGCTGATGGCGCGGCGGATCGCGATGGACCGCGGCGACGGCATGGAGCTGTAGGCCATGCCCGGACGTCCCGATGCCCTCACACCGGCCGGAAAGAAGCGGCGACTCTCCATCTATCTCGATCCCGATTTGATGCGACTGTTGGCCGATTATGCGGAACGGCGCGAGCAATCGCGCTCCATGATCGCCGAAGCGGCCATCGCCTCGTTCCTGTCGCCGGATGCCGATGAACGCCGGGAGGCGGCGATTGCCAAGCGCCTTGACCGGATCGACCGCACCGTTCAGCGGCTGGAGCGCGACACCGGCATCGCCAATGAAGCCTTCGCCATCTTCATCCGCGCTTGGCTCACATCGACCGCATCCCTGCCGGAAACAGCCCAGGCCGCCGCCCATGCCAAGGGCGGTGAGCGCTACGACAAATTCCTCGAAGCGCTGGGGCGTCGACTCGCCAGGGGACCGAAGTTGCGGCAGGAGATTGGGGACGACGTTGATAGATCAACGCCTGACCCATGACTCATGATTGAGTCACGCGACGCGTCGACACCTTGAGATTACATCTGCGACCTCGTCAATTCATCTCTGAGTACGCTGGACGATTGGCTTGGCGTCAACGCTGACGCTCGATGTTACTGACTCAGTAGCATCGATCGCGCTGCGGTGATGTTCAGAGGTCATGCGCGGCGCCCCTTGCGCCGGATGCTACCGCGTACCCTCGCGCGAGCGACCAGGTGCGCGCTTCGTAGCCCGCGTCTTCGCCTTTTTGTTCGACGCACGCTTGACGGCGGGTTGGCGCGTCTTGGTACGTTTTTTCGTCGGTTTGACGATCATGTCCGGGTCGATCACCTGCGCAAGGCGGGGGATAAACGGCGGCGTGGTGGAATCGATGCCGACCAGCGCCTCGAATTCACGATAGTGCTTTTCAAGCGTGTCATTGGTGATGCGCTCCATTTCTCGATAGCGTCGGACCACCTCCTTGCCCAAGGGTGTCAGGACCACTCCGCCGTTGCGCCCGCGTCGTCGGGTCTCGATGACCGGCTCCTTGAAATTCGTGTTGTATTTCTGCACTTGCTTCCAGAGATGTCGGAATTTGACGCCGACAGCAGGAGCGGCAGCCGAGATCGAGCCGTATCGGTCGATTGCTTCGAGGACGCAGGCTACCCAAGGACCCAGTGCCACTCTGGGCCCGAACTCCGGTATTGCCGAGACGCTCACCCGCTCGAACTCGATACGAAAACAGAGCCAAATTGACATACCCACCTTCCGTCTAGCGATTCCAAGAAGATCGACACGCTATCATTGATCCTGGCGCTCCGAAAAACCGGTCTCTAAAGCATCGAACTCTCCAAAACTTAAATTATGGTGCTTGACGACATATTAGAATCTTGCTTAGTTACGCTGTATCTGTGTGGGAATAACGTACATGTCACCCACTCGGGACACGCGGGGTCGTCTGGCGAGGCGTTGCATATCGTTGTGATCGACATGAGCGCGATTACTGCTCATCGTTATATTATATTGGATATAATGTATCTCATTTACCAGTCTGACCAACAACACGTCGGAAACGGAAACGCAAATTCCAACTCAGGTCCAAGAAAGGGCCAGCAACAACAAGGAAGCAGAGGCGTGAAGATGAACGGGGCGACGGGGAATTTCCTCAAGGTAATTGGCCTTGGGGCGGTGAGTTCGATTGCGTTGATGGCTGGCGATAGCGGACCAGCCTTCGCGCAACAACAGCAAGAGCAGCAACGACAGCAGCCGGACCTTCCCGCGATTCATATCGAAGAGCCTCACCGTACGACGCATCGTGCTCGTCCTGCCCGCCGCGTCGCGACAAGCCACCCGCGACCTTCGCACGTGCGGCAACACGTTGAGGTGCGTCCGGTCACGAGAAGGGATACAGTCTCATCCGATGACCGGCATGAGGGCACGGCGGCGCAGGGCTACAAGGTCGAGACCGCCAAAACCACCGGTCCCTGGGGCGACAAGCCTATTCTCGATACGCCTTATTCGATCAACGTAACGTCAGCGCAGTTGATGGAAAACATGATCACCGGGGCGGGCGATCAGGCCATCAAGTTCAATCCCGTCGTACAACCCTATTTCCCTTCCATCTTTGCCGGCTACACGAGCAGCACCATAAGGGGCTTTACTCAGAATCTTACTTCTCTGGACGGCATACCCATTCGCGATACCTGGCTCAGCAGCGACACGGAAGAAATGGAGCGCATGGAAATCTTCTCCGGGCTCTCCGGCTTTCTTTACGGCGCGGCCAATGTAGGCGGAATGGTGAATTTTGTCACCAAACGTCCGACGGCGACGCCTCTCTTCA
Source organism: Nitrobacter sp. (assembly GCF_047149785.1). Classification (GTDB taxonomy): domain Bacteria; phylum Pseudomonadota; class Alphaproteobacteria; order Rhizobiales; family Xanthobacteraceae; genus Nitrobacter. The sequence goes on from NZ_BAAGBE010000001.1 coordinate 503,012, forward strand.
ATTTCACGGTCGGCAACTATGGCGGTTCTCAGTATTTCAGTCATCTCGACCTCGGCGGCCCGTTCGACAGAGAAGGGAAGTTCGCCTACCGCTTCAACGCGCTCTACCAGAACGGCGATAACCCCATTGGTATTGGTCTCAGGAGAGCCAATTTCAACGGCGCGGTGGATTGGAATGTGACAGATTCTCTCAAGGTCTCGATCACTGCCGGGCACAACGACTATCTGCGTACGGGGACCGGCGGCTTAGGCATAGTTTTTAACGCGCCAGGACCAGTTCCATCCGCGAAGGATTTCGACAACACAAGACCAGTGCCGCCGAATTGGGGCTTCAATCATCTGACGCAAGACCGAGTGGGCGGAACAATCCAGTGGGATATCGACAACGACACGACATTGCGGACGGCTGCCATCTATCTCAGGCAGACGAGGGTTGCCGAGTCGTCAAATCCAATAGTGATCCAACCCAACGGGTCGTACTTGCTTTCTGGCTTTTCAAACGTCTATCCCATGCCATCCAATGATACGGGCGGCTATCTCTATGTCGACAGGAAATTCGATACGTTCGGCATTCGGCATAAGGTGACGGTCGGGGCAAATTTCAGCGGATACGACAGGTTCCTCCCAACCGATTATGCATCCAACATTAGCGCTGTATTCCCAACTCTTGCCGCGGCCCAAAACGCTGCACCGTTCGCATTCGCTCCCGTCGGTCTAGGCCCGACATACCTTTCGAACCATTTCATGAACACCAATATTGTTCTTGGAGACGACATCACCCTCAATAGATATTTCTCGATTCTGGCCGGCGTGAATCGCTCGACGCTCGAGACGAAAAATTACAATAGCACGGGCGTCGTGACCGCCGGCTATGACAAGTCCGCCGTCACTCCGACCGCGTCGCTGATTTTCAAGCCGACATCCAGCGTCTCACTCTACGGCACCTACATCGAATCTCTCGAGGCGGGCGGCATCGTTTCCCTGACGAACATTCCGCCCTTTACCAACGCTGGAGAGATTCTCCCACCGACGATCAGCAAGCAGGTCGAGTTCGGGGCGAAGGCCAACGTGGGCGGTACCCTTCTCACCCTTGCGGCCTTTCAGATCGACAAGGCAAACCTCTACAATACCGTCAACCCGGACGGCACGTTGACGCGGAATCAGGACGGCCGGCAGATCAATAAAGGGATCGAGCTGACCGCGACCGGCAAAGTGACCGACGACCTGACGATCAGAGGCGGGGGCACCTATCTCGATGCGGAAACAACAAAGACCAACAACGCTGCTATCCTCGGCAAGCGACCACAAGGCGTGGCAAGCTGGAGGTGGTCGCTCTGGGGCGAATACAGGTTGCCTTTCCTTCAGACGCTCTATCTGACCGGAGGCGTGAGCTATGTCGGATCGTCCTATCTTGACGGACCAAATACGATTCTCATTCCGGCCTACACCGTCGGTGATGTGGGACTGCGTTATGAGACCTCCATCAGCGGCACGCCAGTGATCATGCGCCTCAACGTGCAGAATGTCGCCGACAACCACTACTGGCAGAACGCCGGTGCTACCTTGAACCTCGGCGCGCCGAGGACCTACACCTTTTCGACCACCGCTAAGTTTTAGGACGTTTGTGTAAGGATCTGATGTCCGACGTGCGAAGCGAGGAGTTTGTGTATCGTTTCAATGATCCTCGTGCTTGGCGCAGGGGCTGCTCTGATGAGTGACCCCGCGCGGGCGGAGCACGAAGCCAGTGTGCGCTGTCGCGTGATCATTCTGGCGAAGGCTGGCTGGCGTATCGGCGTCCTCTGGTTCCATTCGGAGGAGCGATGGGGGGCTCGAGCGTTATTGACTGGGGTGGTCGCGCTCAACCTTGCCGGCGTCGGCGTAGGGGTGGCGTGGAGCTATTGGAACGCCGCCTTGTTCGACGCGCTCGGCGCCAAGGATTGGGATGCATTTCAGTTCCAGCTCCTCGTGGTCCTCAATTGCATCACCATCGCGGCCGTTGTTCTTGCATTCGGGAGTATCACGCTCAACAAATGGCTCACGATCTGCTGGCGGCGCTGGCTTACCGGCCGCTATCTCGATTCCTGGCTTACGGACAGCGCTCATTATCAAGTGCAGCTTTCCGGCAAAGCACCGGACAATCCTGACCAGCGCATTGCAGAGGACGTCAGCCTCTATGTCACCTATGCGATCTCGACCGGCCTCGGCTTTCTGACCACGGTGGTCGCGCTGGCTTCCTTCACCACCATCCTGGCGACGATCCCGGCTAACTCTCCGATCAAACTGATGGGCATTGCGGTTTCCATGCCGTGGTTACTGGCGACGACGTCGTTTATCTACGCCGGTATTAGCACCTGGGTAACCCATCTCGTCGGCCGCTCGCTGGTCGGTCTTGATGCCACGCAGCAGAAGGCGGAAGCCGATTTTCGCTTTTCGCTGGCGCGACTGCGCGAGAACGCTGAGGAGGTCGCGCATTTCAACGGCGAGCCGGCCGAGCGCGCCGAGCTTGATCGACGCTTCGGTTCCATCATCACCAACTGGTACGCCTTGTTGTCGCGGCAGCGCTGGCTGAGTGTTGTCGGAACAGCCTTCGACCGTTTCTCGGCGATCTTTCCTTATATGATGACGGCGCCGCTCTACTTCTCAGGCGCGATGCCACTCGGCGGAGTGACGCAGACTTCACAGGCTTTCAACCGCATCCGATTTGAGCTCTCGTTCTTGATGAACAACTATGCCAAGCTCACCTATTGGGGCTCGGTGATCGACCGGCTGTCGGGCTTCGAGGAGGCGCTTGCGACGCTGCAGGAGCACGCAGGCAGTCGGATCACACACACGGCAAACGATGATTGCAGCGCGGTGTTGGTTGCCTGCGATCTCGTCGTGCGGCGGCCGGACGGCGTTGCCATCGCCGCTGCCACTCATTTCGCATTGGCTCCCGGCGAGCGCGTGCTGCTCCGCGGTCCCTCGGGCGTCGGCAAGACCAGCCTGATCCGAGCACTGGCCGGGATTTGGCCGTTCGGCGAAGGCAGCGTGAGCGTCAGGCAGGGCGTCCGCCTGATGGCGCTGCCGCAACGCGGCTATCTGCCGCTCGGCCGGCTGCGCGACGCGCTCGCCTATCCCGGCCTTGCGAGTCCGATGCCGGATAATGTGCTGCGCGACATGCTGGTTGCAGTCGGGCTGCCGGCGCTCGCAGATCGGCTCGACGACGATGTCTCATCCGCCGCCGGCCTATCCGGCGGCGAGCGGCAGCGCATCGCCTTCGCCCGCGCTTTGTTGCACCGGCCCGACATCCTGTTGCTCGACGAGGCGACCTCGGCGCTGGACGAGGAATCCGAGGCCGCGCTCCATCGCCTGCTCGCCGGGCGCCTTCCCGGTGCGGCGATCCTGTGCGCCGGACATCGTGCCTCGCTCGCCGCCTTTCATACCCGCATTATATGCCTCGCCCCGGGCGAAGACGGGTCGCGACTTGTCAATCGTGCTGTCGCTCACAGGCCGATCGCAATCGTTCGGGCCGCTGTCGCTGAATGAACCCTTCCCGACTGACCGAAAGGACCGCTTTGTTATGAACCTTCCGATCCCATCCTCCCTCTTCGCACACGGCCACCCCTCCGCCGCCGCACCGGCCGAGCTGTCGCCGACCCAGGCGGGTGCCCTCGAGCAGCTGCGCGAGACCGTCCGCGCCGTTCCCGTGACCGTGCTTATCGGCGGCGTCGGGGCCGGCAAGACCACCTTGGTCAACAGGCTCGCTCAGGAATTCGGCGGCGTCCGTATCTCCTGCCGCGACGTGCTGCACGCCTCCGAAGGGGCGAACCATCCGTGTTACGAGGAAGAACTGCACCGGCTGGTCGACGCCGCACTCGACAGGGCCGATATCGTCTATGTCGAGGAACTCGATCTCTTGTGCAATACGACCAGGTTTTCGATGGCCTATCCGCGCCCATATTATCTTCAAACGACATTGCAGGCGCTGTTGGAGACCACCCGCGCCAGGGGCAAGCGGCTGGTGTTCACAGCCACTGATCGCAGACTTTTGCTGCCCCAGCTCGACGGGCGCGCGGTGTTCCTGCCGCTCGGCGCGCTGACGCCTGAGGACTACAGCTTCTTCCTGGAACGCAACCTCGGCGCGGAGCGGGCCAAGAGGCTCGACGTCAAACGCATCTTCAGTTTCGCCTCCAAGCTCTCGATCTATCAGCTCAACGAGGTCTGCGCGCTGATCCGCGACGATGCCGCGGCCAATGATCAGACCGTGCTCGACCTGCTCGACACCCGCATGCTGAGCAGCAATGTCTCGCTTGGCGAGGTCGCCAAGGTGGATTTTTCGAGCCTGAAGGGCTTCGAGGAGATCGCCGAGAAATTGCAGACCTTCATCGTCAATCCGATGCTGTTCGATTCCCGCTTCGCCGATCTCGGCCTGATGCCAAAGAAGGGCATCCTCCTTTATGGCCCGCCCGGCACCGGCAAAACCAGCGTCGGCCGCGCGCTCGCCCATCGCATGAAGGGCAAGTTCTTCATGATCGACGGTACCATCTTCAGCGAGTCACCGGATTCGTTCTATCCGAAAGTTCGGAACGTGTTCGAGCAGGCCAAACTCAGCACGCCGTCGGTGATCTTCATCGACGACGCCGACGTGCTGATGCAGAGCGAGCGGGTGCATGGATTGAACCGCTACCTTCTTACGATGCTCGACGGGCTGGAGACGGAAACTGCCGGCAAGGTCGCGGTGATCCTGACGGCGATGGACCCCAACCAGATGCCGGCCGCATTGCTGCGCGCAGGCCGCGTCGAACTGTGGCTGGAGACCAAACTACCCGACGCTCGCGCCCGCCAGGAGATCCTCGAGAGCAACCTCGCCAAACTGCCGGAGAGGCTCGGCTCCTATGACGTGGAGCGCGTCAAGGCGGCGACCGAGGGCTTCAACGCCGCCGACATCAGCCGCGTCGTATCCGACGTCAAGGCACTCTATGCCGCCGATGTAATCCGCGACATCAAGCCTGCGTCGCTCGACAACTATTTTGACCGTGCCGCCGAAGAAATCCGCCATACCAAGGAGCTGATCGCCTCGGCCCAGGCCGGGACGCTCGAGACCTCCGAGCCGCACGGCAACTTCTACGGATCGAAGTCGCGGAAGCGAGCTGATCAGACCGTCGTCTGAATTCGGGATGGCGCAATGCTTGCCTCGACAACGCAGGCATCGATAGCCGTGGGACCCAGACCCCAGCTATCGCAGGATTGACCTGAAGCGGATTGTGATATGCACCAGCACACGACATCCCCGCCGTCCCTGTCTCTTCGCATCGATCTTGCGATGAATGCTCGAATTGGTCCCGGCAAAATACAACTGCTCGAGGCCATTGCGGCCTGCGGCTCGATCTCGGCGGCCGGACGCGCGATCGATATGTCGTACAAACGAGCCTGGGATTTGGTCGACGAGATCAATCACATCTGCGGTTGCAAAGCTGTGGCCCGGCGAATCGGTGGTAAGAACGGCGGCGGAACAGTACTGACGCCGTTCGGCACTTCCCTGGTTGCGCGCTATCGGAAGATCGAATGCATCGCGGCACGCGCCGTCCGGCAGGATCTTCTGGAACTGCAATCCGATATCGGACCTGTGAGGAAGCCGCGGGCCGGCAAAAGCACATCATTCTAAATCGGACGACGGGGTTGGGCAGCTTCGCCGATGCCCAATCGCTGATCGCAATAGAGAGAAATCCGAGCAAGCCACACAGGAATATCGTGAGACGAACCAAGTTATGAGTCCCCCGCTCACGCGGCTGATCAAGAGCCGGATGGAAAAGGTAGCAAGCGATTGGACCTGCGCCACCTTCGTTATATCGTCGCCAGTGCCCGCAACGGCAGCTTCAGCGCCGCCGCACACGAGTTCAATGTCAGGCAGCCAATCGTCAGCAAGCGCATCAAGGAGGTGGAGGACGAACTTGAGGTCAAGCTGTTTGTTCGATCGACCGCAGGCGCCCGCCTGACGCCGGCTGGCGAGGCCTTCGTCATCGAGGCGCGCCGCATCATCGAGGACTTCGATCGCCTTGCCGAACGCGCCAGAGCGAGTGGCGCCGGCAAGCTGGGACGGATCGTCGTCGGCCTGTACATATCGCTCTCGCAAGGCGCACTGCGCACATTCATCGACGACTTCCGCGAGCGCTATCCTGACATCGATCTCGAACTGCTCGAAGTGCCGTTCGCCGAGATGATTGCCGGCCTTCATTCCGGAAGGATCGACGCGGCTCTCATCCTCGGCGATCCCGGCAAGTGTGAGGTCCTCGATTCCCTGGCGCTCTGGTCGGAGCACCTCGTTGTGGCCCTGCCACAGGGCCATCGCCTTGCCGACAAGTCGGTCGTCTATTGGCCCGAACTGAAGGGCGAACGCTTTCTCATCGGCCATAACGATCCCGGCCCTGATATTCGGAACATCCTGCTCCGCCATCTGGCAGCACCATCCGATCATCCCCAGATCGACACGCTCCGTCTCAACCGCGATAATATCCTCAGCGAGGTCGGCAGCGGTGAGGGCATCAGCCTGCAATGCGAATCCGCGTCCGGCTTGACCGGGCTCGGCGTGGTGTTCCGTCCCCTGCATGACGGCAACGGCGCCACGCGGCTTGGCTTTATCGTTTGCTGGAAGCCGGACAACATCAACCCGGTGCTGCAAACGCTGCGCAATGCTTTCAAGGAGGCCATGTTGATTCGGCCGTGACGTTGTTCTGAGGTACCATCCGACGCTGTAAGCGCCACCGAACATTTCAAGTATTTTTTCGAGCGCCTACGATGAGCTACGGCGTTCTACGAGCTCCCAAATAAATGCTGTTGCCGATCTGTAAGTTCTGCCTTTCTTGATTGTCCCCGTCGCCATCCGACCGTGTTGCGGATGGCAGGAGCGGGGGCATGATGGCGGGTCATCATCACAGCAATGAAGGTTTGTCACGCGGCGCGCGCATGCTGCGCACGGCACTCGGCCCGGCGATCGCCCGCTATCTCGAAGACCCCGCCGTCGTCGAAGTGATGCTGAATCCCGATGGCCGGCTCTGGGTCGATCGGCTGCGCGAAGGTCTGGTCGCCACTGACGATGTGCTGATCCCGGCTGATGGCGAGCGCATCGTGCGCCTGGTCGCCCATCACGTCGGCGCCGAGGTGCATCCCGGCCGCCCGCGCGTCTCGGCCGAACTGCCCGAGACGGGCGAGCGCTTCGAGGGCTTGTTGCCCCCGGTGGTGATGGCGCCCACCTTCGCGATCCGCAAACCGGCAGTCGCGGTGTTCACGCTCTCCGATTACGTGGCAGCGGGCATCATGAGCGCGACACAGGCCGATGTACTGCGGCTCGCAGTCGAGCGCCGCAAGAACATCCTCGTCGCGGGCGGCACCTCGACCGGCAAGACGACCTTGACGAACGCCTTGCTGGCGGAGGTGGCGAAGACCTCCGACCGCGTGGTGTTGATCGAGGATACCCGCGAACTGCAATGCGCCGCGCCAAACCTTGTCGCGCTGCGAACAAAAGACGGCGTCGCCTCGCTGTCCGATCTCGTGAAGTCGTCCCTGCGTCTGCGGCCCGATCGCATTCCGGTCGGCGAAGTGCGCGGCAGCGAAGCGCTCGACCTCCTCAAAGCGTGGGGAACCGGACATCCCGGCGGTGTCGGCACCATTCACGCCAACACGGCGCTCGGCGCGTTGCGCCGGCTGGAGCAGCTTGTGCAGGAGGCAGTCGTTACGGTCCCGCGCGCCCTTATCGCCGAGACCATCGGCATTGTTGCCGTTCTCTCCGGCCGCGGCTCCCAACGCCGCCTTGCCGAGATCGCCCATGTCGACGGGCTCGATCCGGCCACCGGCGATTACCGCACGCTCAATGCGCTGCTCCCATCCCGACATCCCGCAAATGGAGATTCCGAATGACCCGACTAGCCTTGTCTCGTATTCGCCTGCGCCTTGCCGAGGCGACGGCGCTCGCCGCGATCACGCTGCTGATGGCAGCACCGGCCCATGCCTCCGGCTCATCAATGCCGTGGGAGGAGCCCTTGCAAAAAATTCTCGAAAGCATTGAAGGGCCGGTCGCGAAGATTGTCGCGGTCATCATCATCATCACCACGGGACTCACGCTGGCCTTCGGCGACACCGGCGGCGGCTTTCGCAAGCTGATCCAGATTGTGTTTGGCCTGAGCATCGCCTTCGCGGCCAGCTCATTCTTCTTGTCGTTCTTCTCCTTCGGCGGCGGAGCGGTGGTCTGATGGAGGAGGATGTCCGCGGCTTCTTCGCGCCGGTCCATCGCGCGCTCACCGAACCGATCCTGCTCGGCGGTGCGCCGCGCACGGTCGCCATCGCCAACGGCACGCTCGCCGGCGCGGTCGGCCTCGGCCTGCGCCTGTGGATCGCCGGCCTCGTGATCTGGGCGATCGGACATGTCGCGGCCGTGTGGGTGGCGAAGCGCGACGCGCAGTTCGTCGATGTCGGCCGCCGGCACCTGCGCTACCCCGCGCACATGGACGTGTGAGGTGCGCCGATGCTGAACCTCGCCGAATACCGCAAGAAGAATGCGCAGCTCGCCGACTTCCTGCCCTGGGCGGCATTGGTCGCACCGGGCGTCGTTCTCAATAAGGACGGCAGCTTTCAGCGCACCGCGCGGTTTCGCGGCCCCGATCTCGACAGCGCCACGCCGGCCGAGCTGATCGGCACGACCGCGCGGCTCAACAATGCGCTGCGGCGTCTCGGCTCCGGCTGGGCGATCTTCGTCGAGGCGCAGCGCCATCCCGCGACCGACTATCCGGACAGCCTGTTTCCGGACCCCGCATCCGCGCTGCTCGACATCGAACGGCGCGAGCAATTCGAGGACTCCGGCGTCCTGTTCGAGTCGAGCTACTTCCTCACCTTTGTCTGGCTACCGCCGGCCGAGGAAGCCTCACGCATGGAAGCCTGGCTGTACGAGGGGCGTGAGCATAGCGGCGTCGATCCGTGGGAGCTGCTGAAGGGCTTCGTCGATCGCACCGACCGTGTGCTCAACCTGGTCGAGGGTTTCGTCCCGGAAGCCGGATGGCTCGATGACGCGGAGACGCTGACCTACCTGCATTCGGCCGTTTCGACCAAACGTCATCGCGTGCGCGTGCCCGAGACGCCGATGCACCTCGACGCGCTGCTGGCCGATCAGCCGCTCGCCGGCGGGCTGGAGCCGCGGCTTGGCGACTTCCATCTCCGCACGCTCACCGTCATCGGATTCCCGACCACGACATTCCCCGGAATCCTCGACGACCTCAATCGGCTCGCCTTCGTCTATCGCTGGTCGACGCGCGCCATCATGCTCGACAAGACGGATGCGACGCGGCTGGTCACAAAAATCCGCCGACAGTGGTTTGCAAAGCGCAAATCAGTCGCGGCGATCCTGAAGGAGGTGATGACCAACGAAGCGTCGGTGTTGCTGGACACCGACGCCGCCAACAAGGCCGCCGACGCCGACGCGGCGTTGCAGGACCTCGGCTCCGATCAGGTCGGCGAAGTCTATGTCACCGCCACGGTGACGGTCTGGGGTGCTGACCGCGCGATCGCCGACGAGCGGCTACGCCTGGTCGAGAAGGTCATTCAGTCGCGCGACTTCACCTGCATCGTCGAAGGCGTCAACGCCATCGAAGCCTGGCTTGGCTCGATCCCCGGTCATACCTACGCCAACGTCCGCCAGCCGCCGATCTCGACGCTTAATTTGTCGCACATGATGCCGCTGTCGGCGGTCTGGGCCGGGCCGGCGCGGGACGAACATCTTGCCGCACCGCCGCTGCTCTATGCCAAGACCGAAGGCGCGACGCCGTTCCGTTTCGCGCTCCATGTCGGCGACGTCGGCCACACCATGCTGGTCGGCCCGACCGGGGCGGGCAAGTCGGTGCTGCTCGCACTGATGGCGCTCCAGTTCCGCCGCTATGTCAATTCGCAGGTGTTCGTCTTCGATTTCGGCGGCAGCATTCGCGCGGCGACCTTGGCGATGGGCGGGGACTGGCAGGACCTTGGCGGCTCGCTGACCAAGGATACGGAATCCGCCTCCTCCGTTCAGCTCCAGCCGCTGGCTCTCATCCATCGTGTCCCCGAACGAGCCTGGGCCGCTGACTGGCTGGTCGACGTCCTTCTGCGTGAAGGCGTCACGATCACCCCGGACGTCAAGGAATACATCTGGGCCGCACTGACCTCGCTCGCCTCGGCGCCGGTCGAGGAACGGACCATCACCGGTGTGAGCGTGCTGCTGCAGTCATCAGTGCTGAAGCAGGCGCTGCGACCCTATTGCATCGGCGGCGCGCATGGCCGGCTGCTCGATGCCGAGCATGAGTATCTCGGCACGGCGAATGTCCAAGCGTTCGAGACCGAAGGGCTGGTCGGCACCAAGGCGGCACCGGCCGTCCTCTCGTATCTGTTCCACCGCATCGAAGCACGCTTCGACGGACGGCCGAGCCTGCTCATCATCGACGAAGGCTGGCGCGCGCTCGACGACGGTGGCTTCGCCGACAAAATCAAGGAATGGCTCAAGACGCTGCGCAAGAAGAACGTCAGCGTCGTCTTTTCCTCACAGTCGCTCGCCGACATCGAGGCGTCATCGATCGCGCCGGTCTTGGTCGAGAGCTGCCCGACACGCATCTTCCTCGCCAACGAGCGTGCCATCGAGCCGCAGATCACCGCCGTCTATGAGCGCTTCGGTCTCAACGCCCGCCAGATCGAGATCATCGCACGGGCGACCCCCAAACGTGACTATTACTGCCAGTCGCGACGCGGCAATCGCCTGTTCGAGCTTGGTCTTGGTTCCGTCGCGCTCGCACTCTGTGCATCGTCCGACAAGGCCACACACGCGCTGATCGACGAGCTGCTGCGCGACGGGGCGCGGCCGTACTTCCTCGAAGCCTGGCTCTACGCCAACGACCTCGCCTGGGCCGCCGACCTCGTTCCCAATCTCACCAACGTCATCGACCCGTCCGCTGCGGCGGGCCGGCCGGCTTCCATCGACTCATCAGAACAGGAGACGTCGTCATGAAGGAAATGTCTCGATCCGCCTGCCTGCGGCGAATGCTGGCCGCCAGTGCGATCGCGATTGCGCTGAACGCCGCGCCGGCTTCGGCGCAGATCGTGTTCGATCCGTCGAATTACGCGCAGAACGTCCTGACGGCCGCGCGCGCCCTGCAACAGATCAACAACCAGATCACCTCGCTCGCCAATCAGACGCAGATGCTCCTCAACCAGGCGAAGAATCTCGTCAACCTGCCGACCTCGGCTCTTTCCCAGATCGAAGGCAATTTCTCGAAAATGAAGAGTCTGATGGGTGAGGCGCAAAAACTTGCCTACAACGTCCAGAACATCGAGCAGCAGTTTCAATCCACCTATCAGAACTTCGCGTCGAACAAGACCAGCGCGCAACTCGTCGAGGGCGCCCGCCAACGCTGGCAGGACTCCCTTTCCGCCTACGAGCACGCGCTGAAGGCCGGCGCGACCGCCGTCGACAATATCGACAGCACGCAAAGCCAGACGAGTTCTCTGGTGAGCGCCAGCCAATCGGCAACTGGCGCGCTGCAAGCGACGCAGGCGGGCAATCAACTTCTCGGCGTCCAGGCGCGGCAGCTTGCCGATCTCACCGCGATGCTCGCGGCGCAGGGCCGTGCCGACGCTCTTGAGAAATCCCGCAAGGCCGCGGCGCAAGAGCAATCCCGTGAGCAGTTCAGCCGCTTCCTGGCGGGGAGCAGCTACAGCCCGACCAACGTCCGCATGTTCCACGACTGAGGTGGCGCATATGGATTGGAAAATCGCCACCAAAGTCATTGCTGTCCTTGCCATCTGTGCTGTCATGGTCGCGTGCACCATTGCGCTGCGCCCCGATCCCCCTGAGGAAGTTCCGGCTCCCATCGCTCAATCGCAGAGCGGGGAGCCTGCATCCAGCGAATTGCTCCGCTGCCGCGAGATCGGCGCCGCCGCGCTCGACGATGCCGCTTGCCGGAAAGCATGGGCCGACAGCCGCCGTCATTTCCTCGAAGGCGACGCAGGACGCGCACGACCATGAACACCGGCGTCATCGACCGCTTTCTGGAGACCTTCACACGCTATATCGACTCGGGCTTCGGCCTGCTCGGCGGCGAGATCGGATTCCTCACCTCCACGCTGATCGTGATCGACATTATGCTTGCGGGCCTGTTCTGGGCCTGGGGCGCCGACGAGGACGTGCTGCAGCGCCTCATCAAGAAGACACTCTATATTGGCTTCTTCGCCTTCATCATCGGCAACTTCAACCGGCTCGCCGCCATCGTCTTCCAGTCCTTCAGCGGCCTCGGGCTGAAGGCGGGCGGATCGTCACTCACGGCAGCCACGCTGCTTCAGCCCGGCCGGGTCGCGCAGGTCGGCATCGACGCCGGCAATCCCATCCTCAAGGCCGCCGGCGATCTGATGGGCTATATCTCCTTTTTCGAGAACTTCATGCAGATCATGGTTCTCATGATCTCGTGGGCGATCGTGCTCATCGCCTTCTTCATCCTCGCCGTACAGATCTTCATCACACTGATCGAGTTTAAGCTGACGACTTTGGCCGGGTTCGTGCTGATCCCGTTCGCGCTATTCAACAAGACCGCGTTCCTCGCTGAAAAGGTTCTCGGCAATATCGTCGCCTCGGGCGTCAAGATACTCGTGCTCGCCGTCATCGTCGGCATTGGCTCCGGCCTGTTCAGCGAGTTTACGACCGGCTTCTCCGGCACGCCCACCATCACCGACGCCCTGGCGCTCGTGCTCGGCGCGCTGTCGTTGATGGGCCTGTCGATCTTCGGACCCGGTATCGCGACCGGACTCGTTTCTGGCGCGCCGCAGCTTGGCGCGGGCGCTGCCGTGAGTACTGGCCTTGCCGTCGCCGGTATCGGTGCGGCCGGCGTGATGGGAGCGACAGCGGGCCTTTCCGGCACGGCAAGCGTGATCGGTGCCAGCGGCCGGACGTCGGCCGCCGCGGCGCGGGGCGGCGCTTATCTTGCCGGCAGCACATCGGGCGCATACGGCGTCGGCGCATCCGGCCACAGCGGTATGGGTGCCGTGGCCGGCGGTCTCAGTGGGATTGCGAGAGCCGGCGCATCCGCCGCTGTCCGGCCCGTGCGGGAAGCCGCATCGCGCGCCTCCGCATCGCTCAAATCGAGCTACGCAGCCGGCCACGCCGCCACCACGGGCGGGCAGTCCGCGGGACAGACATCCGCAGGCGCTTCGGCTGCCTCATCTGCCACGGCGTCCGGCGCACCGCCGGCCTGGGCCGCGCGCATGAAGCGCAGCCAGACCATGAGTCACGGCGCGACCGCCACCGCCCACGCCGTGCGCTCCGGCGATCACGGCGGCGGCTCCATGTCCGTTTCTCTCCATCAGGATGACCACAAATGAATCTGTTCCGCCGACCTTCGGTGCGCTACGCGCGCACGCCCGAATCTGAGACCCCTTATCTCAAAGCCGCGCAAGTCTGGGATGAGCGCATCGGCTCCGCGCGCGTTCAGGCCAAGAACTGGCGGCTGATGGCGCTCAGTTCGCTGGCGCTCGCCGGGAGTTTCGCGGCCGCGCTGGTCTGGCAATCGGCGCAAGGCACCGTCGTTCCCTGGGTGGTGCAGGTCGACAAGTTTGGCGAGGCGCAAGCCATCGCGTCCGCCGTTTCCGATTATCGGCCGACCGATCCGCAGATCGCTTGGCATCTGGCGCGCTTCATCGAGCAGGTACGTAGCATTCCGGCCGATCCGGTCATCGTGCGCCAAAATTGGCTCCGTGCCTACGACTACACGACCGATCGCGGCGCGATCGCATTGAACGATTCCGCGCGCGCCAACGATCCCTTCACCAAGGTCGGCAAGCAGCAGGTCGCGGTCGAAATCTCCAGCGTCATTCGCGCCTCGCCGGATTCGTTCCGCATCGCCTGGCTGGAGCGCCGCTACGAAAACGGCCAGCTCTCCGGCTCTGAGCGCTGGACCGCCATCGTGAGCGTCGTGATCCAACAGCCGCGCACCGCCGACAAGCTGCGCGCCAATCCGCTCGGAGTGTTCGTCAACGCAATCAACTGGTCGAAGGAGATGGGGTAATGGGGGATATTATAGAGAGTGCTCGCATTGGCTTACGTCGGTCATCGGCGCTGCTCGCTGTCATGCTGGCGACGACGGCGCTGGCCGGCTGCGCCAACAAATTCATTCCGCCGGATATCGATTACGACGATGCCGCGCCCGCGGTGCTCAGCGCCGAGCCGGTCAGGCCGGTGCAGGTGGTCGAGTTGCCGAAGCCGTTGCCGCTGCCCGGCCAGTTGAAGCCGGTCAAGGCCGGAAAAGCCAAACCCGAGGCGACCGATCCGAAGAAACGTGTTGCGCAAGCCAATGAAGCGGCGCGGATGCAGCCGGTGCGCAACGGCTTCATCAACGCGGTGCAGGTCTATCCCTTCGTCGTCGGCGCGCTCTATCAGGTGTATGCAGCACCCGGACAAGTCACCGACATCGCGCTTCAGCCGGGCGAGCAGCTTGTCGGAGCCGGTCCCGTCGCCGCCGGCGACACTGTGCGCTGGATCGTCGGCGACACGCTCAGCGGTTCCGGCCAGACCGCCCAGGTCCATATCCTTGTCAAACCGACGCGGCCAGACCTTCAGACCAATCTTGTCATCAATACCAACCTGCGCACCTATCACATGGAGCTGCGCTCCACCGAAAAGACCTACATGGCCTCGGTGTCGTGGCAATATCCGCGGGATCAGTTGATCGCGTTGCGCCGGCAGAACGCGCAAGCCGCGCTGACGCAGCCGGTTGCCTCCGGCGTCGATATCCCGAAGCTGAATTTCCGCTACGAGATCGAGGGCGACAGCGCGCCGTGGCGGCCGCTCCGCACCTTCGACGACGGCAACAAGGTCTATATCGAGTTTCCGTCGGGCATTGGCCAGGGTGAGATGCCGCCACTCTTTATTATAGGCCCGTCCGGCAACTCCGAGCTGGTCAACTATCGCGCCCGCCAGAACTACTACGTCGTCGATCGTCTCTTTGCCGCCGCCGAACTCAGGCTAGGCGACAAGGGCAGCGAGAAGCGCGTGCGCATCGTGCGCACCGACGGGCGGCCGGGACATAGCCCGAGGTTGTTCTGATGACAGACGCACCGACCCCATCCCCCGGTGACATCCGCGCCGAACTGCGCTTGCGGCCCGAGCAGCCGCGCGTCACCCGCCTGTCGCGCAAAGTTCTGATTGGCCTCGGCGGTGTCAGCGCCATCGCCATCATGGCCGCGCTGTTCTGGGCGCTCGATGTCAATCGCCGCGCCAGCCAATCGCCGACCGAACTCTACAGCACCGAGAACCGCACGCCGGCGGATGGGCTCGCCGGCCTGCCGAAGGACTATACCGGCATCCCCAGGCTTGGCCCGGCGCTGCCGGGCGACCTCGGCCGTCCGATCGTGAGTGCGCAGGATGAAGGCAAACACGTCGTCGTCCCGGATATCCGGACGCCGCGCGCTGATCCGGCCGAACAGCGCCGTCTCGCCGAGATCGAAGCCGCGCGCGTCGCCAAGGTGTTCACCGACAGCCGCGGCGTGCAGGCGACGGTCACAGCGGCGGCCGCGCCCGCTGTGGGCCGCGTCGATCCGGCCACGGGCCTGACGCTGCCGACCGAGACGCCGCCGCTCGATCCCGGCGCGGCGCAGAACATGCAGGATCGCAAGCTCGCCTTCGTCAACGCGACGGTCGATCGGCGCACTGTCACGCCCGATCGGGTGCAAGAAAAGGCGTCGCCCTATGTCGTGCAGGCCGGCACCGTCATCCCGGCAGCGCTTATCACCGGCATCAAGTCCGACCTGCCCGGAACGATCACCGCGCAGGTGACGGAGCAGGTTTACGACACGCCGACCGGCAAGCAGCTTCTCATCCCGCAAGGTGCCCGCCTGATCGGGCAGTATGACAGCCAAGTCGCGTTCGGGCAGTCGCGGGTGCTGCTGGTCTGGAATCGCATCATCATGCCGAACGGCACGTCGATCGTGCTCGAACGGCAGCCCGGCGCTGACGCCGAAGGTTACTCCGGGCTCGAGGACGGCGTTGATTATCATTGGGGTCAGCTTTTCAAGGCGGCATTGTTGTCGACGTTGCTCGGCGTCGGCACCGAGATCGGGTCGAGCAGCAACGAGAACGAGATCGCACGCGCGATCCGCCAGAGCAGCCAGGACACGGCGTCCGATGTCGGCCGCCAGCTCATCCGCCGCCAGCTCAACATTCAGCCGACGCTCACGATCCGGCCGGGCTTCCCCGTCCGCGTGATCGTCAATCGCGACTTGATATTGCAGCCCTATGGGGCCGCGAAGGAGCCGTCATGACCAAGCTCAGACTCCCGGCGCTCCCCGATGACAAGCCGGTCAAGATCACGGTCGAACTGCCGGCGGCCGTCCACCGCGACCTGGTCGCGTATGCTGAGATCTTGGCCCGGACCTGGGGCAAGACCACGCCGGCCGAACCCGCAAAGCTGGTCGCGCCTATGCTCCAGCGTTTCATGGCGACCGACAAAGGATTCAGTAGGGCAAAACGAGGGGCGGCCAGGGATGGCGCAGAGTAGGTCGGAATGGCGAGGTGCCCAAGGTTTAGAATGATACGAATTATCGTAGTTGGGCTACGATATTGACGTAGAATTCAAGCTTGCTTAATTTGGGAAGATTAATATAATCGTAGTATGGCTACGATACGGAGAGATAAGCTAAACACACTTTATACTTGCCTTGCGCCTGGAACGCCGTTGTCCTCAGAGGACCTTGCCGCTCTTGGGATATCGGCTGACCTTGCAGTCCATTATGTCCGGGCAGGCTGGTTAGAGCGGCTGGCACGCGGCGTCTACTGCCGCCCGAATGATCCGCCCGCCTTGCACCCGAGTGTGGTGCTGCTGCAACGAAACTTCGACGGCCTACACGTCGGCGGCAAATCTGCGCTCGACTGGCATGGTATCCGCCACTACGTGTCGCCGCGGCCCATCCTTCATCTCTACGGCTGGCGGGCAGGGCGTCTGCCAGAGTGGTTCAGCGAACGCTTTCCGGCCGAGTATCACCGCAAGCGACTGTTTGAGGAGCGCCCCGACGCGCTGCTACATGTCCGACCCTTCGAGAACCAAAAAGGCGCACCGCTCGTCTCAGCGCCGGAGCGCGCATTGCTGGAGGTGTTGAGCGAAGTCGGCGTCCGGCAGCCGCTGCAAGAAGCACGCGAACTGGTTGAAAGCACTTACAGCCTGCGTGCCGACGTGCTGCGCGACCTGCTCAAACGCTGCACCAGCATCAAGACCGTGCGCCTGTGCTTGCAGCTTGGCCGCGAACTCTCGCAGCCCTGGGCTGGCAAGCTCGATCCGTCTGAGTTGCCCAAAGGTAGCGACCGACCGTGGGTGTCCCGTTCCGGCGATGGACTCCTGGTGCTGAAGCCATGAACCATATCTATCTCGACAGCGCACGGCTGCTGACGCGCGTCGCGCCGCTCGTATTCGTCGATGATACGTTCGCGCTCAAGGGCGGCACCGCGATCAACTTGTTCGTGCGCGACATGCCACGACTCTCGGTTGACCTCGACCTGGTGTTTCCCGACCATACGCTGCCGCGCGAGCAGGCGCTCCGCCGCATTAGCGAGGTCATTCGCCAGTCCGCAATGCGCCTACAGAAGCAAGGCTTCCAGACCCATACGCCGGCCGCGGCGGATTCCGGCGAGACCAAACTCCTGGTGCGGCGGGGCAACATAGAGGTCAAGATCGAGGCCAATTTTGTCATGCGCGGCACCGTTCGTCCGGTCTGCACGGCGTCGCTGACACAAGCCGCGCGCGAGACACTGCAGGCAGACCTGGAAATCCCCGTCGTGTCGCTCGAGGACATGTATGGCGGGAAGTTGGTGGCCGCGATGGACCGGCAGCATCCTCGCGATTTGTTCGATGTCGGGCAGCTTTTCGTGCATGAGGGGATCACCGACGGCATCCGCCGCGCTTTCGTCGTCTACCTCGCGAGCCATAATCGGCCGGTCCACGAGGTGCTGTTTCCATCGCTGCGCAATATCCGCCAGGAATTCGAGCACAATTTTGCGGGCATGACGGCCGAACCCGTCGAGTTCGATGCGCTCTTGGCTGTGCGCGAGCGTATGATGCGTGAGTTGCAGCAGGGTTTGAACGCCGATGAGCGCCGGTTTCTGCTGTCATTGGTTGCCGCAGAACCTGAATGGTCGCTGCTGAACGTGCCGCATCTGGAACAACTCCCAGGACCGCTCTGGAAGCTGCAAAACCTGGAACGGCTTCGGAAGGCTAACGCGCGAAAATTCGCCGAGCAATCGGACGCGCTCGCACGATTGCTCGGCTGATTGCGAGTTGCGGGAACTACGTGGATGCGCTGTCCGTGTGAGCTATCGCGCCAAGTGGACGCGATAGCTCACACGATGGGTCAGACTCGATGCCCTTTCATCGGCCGCGTCTTACGCAACCGAACATCTGGAGATGGTGCCTTCCTGATGCGACCAGCCTCGCTGTCCTTGCGGCGCTGCCGAAGCCAAGCCTCGACTTCGTCAAGGTCCCATACGACGCATCGAGGTGTGAGATAGTAACGGAGCGGGAATTCACCCCTGATCTCCATCTCGTAGATAGTGGTATCGGCAAGCGGAACGATCATATGCAATTCGTGCCGACGAATTGTCCTCGGTAGTCCAGCTAGAACTGCGGTTGGGCCGGCCTGCTTGGGCGGAGCGGCTGGCCTATCGATTTCGTAGGAGCCCATGAGCATATGAACGCGATCTGGGTTTCTGGTCATGTCTATTCTCCATTCTTGCAGAGGAGATGACATGACAGTCGAGTCGTCTGGCCTTGTCGATATACAGGTAAAGAGGACGGCGAGGTCCTCATTGTCCACGTGTGCCACGGGCACGAGGATTGGGCCAGCGAAGTGGCACGGTAGGCGTTATCGCTCACGCAGCCGCCTTCAACTCCTGCTCGGGCAATACCGGCAAGGTGACCACCTTGCTCTTATAGAACCAGCTTAGATCAGGCCCATCGCCCTTGCCTTTGGCGCTGTCGATGATGACCGTCGAGATGCGCTCCTGTTGCTGGCGCAAATGGTCATGCAGCAGGCTTGTCGCGCGTGATGTAGCCCGCGTTCACGCCGGGCAGCGAATGGTTCATCAGAAGATGGAGGTTGAGTTCGGACACCCCCGCCGCCTGCGCCAGCGTCCGATAGCTCTGGCGAAGGTCGTTGCCCCATTTCGACAAAACGTCCCGCCCTTCCTTGTGCTCGATCAGATGTCCGTTGTCGCTGTCTGCCGGGAACAGCCAGAACTCGCTCTCCCCGAGCATGAGCAGCGCATGATCCGCGACGGCCAACGCATGATGGGGATGATGTGTCGTAAAAACCACGGTGAGACCGTCCTCCTGCGCGAGGCGGCTGATCCAGTCGAGTACGAGAGCCTGATTCTTGAGGTCGAGCGATGAGGTGGGCTCGTCGAGAATCACAATCGGCGCTTCCGCCACCAGCGCGCGGGCGAAGATCACCATCTGCCGTTGACCGCCCGAAAGTTCGTGAAACGGACGCGGGGCGAGATCGGCGAGTCCGAAACGGTCGAGAGCGGCCAAGGCCGCCGCTTCGTCTTCGCGTCTGGGCTGGGAAAACAGGCCGAACTTCCTGCTGCGGCCCATCAATACCATATCGAGCACGGAATAATCGAAACTTACCTGGAAGAGCTGAGGCACGAACGCCACCCGATTCTTAATAGCGACATGGCCTTCCGATGCATCGAGTACGCCGAGCAGTATCTTGAGCAGAGTAGTCTTGCCGCGGCCGTTTGGTCCCAGAAGCGCAAACACGCATCCTTCGGGCACTGCAGCGCTGTAGGAGCGAAAGACCCAGCACTCCGGATGATAGGCGTGGCCAAGCCCCTTCGAACGACAAAGCAACGCCTGGCATCGGTCCTCCCGCACATCTTCCACGAGCCGCTATATTTCAATAATTGTAGCGATGGCGCAATGCATTGTCGCCGTGTGTGCGCTGCAATGCCATCAGGAACGGAACTGCGTACTTAACGGTGAAAAAGGCCGATAGCCCAATTTGACAACGTTATATTTGTATAGATATATCATTTAGGCGCTGCAGACGTGATGTCCGCGAAGAGAATGATTTGAGACCGCCTGTTTCGGTAGGCTCACCGGGATGGCGATGCCGGTCATGTCGTTCGCTACGTATAATGGTCAGGAGAGCCGGGCATGCGCGGGGTGTTGGTGCATGAGCTACAGCGGTCGGAGGAGATGCGCCTCCGGCGGTTCTTCATGCGTCGCTTTCGTAACGCCGCTGAAGCGGCCGATGCCACGCAGGAAACGTTCCTGCGTATGCTCGACGCGCCGCCAAAAACGATTATCGAGAACCCGCAAGCCTATCTGTTCCAGATCGCGAAGTCGGTCGCCCGCATTACGGCGGCCCGTCTTGCCGCAGATTCGGACCTGTTTCTGCCGGCGATCGCCGGCGAGAACCAGGCGACGGATGTGCCGGACCAGGAGCGGATCGTCAACGGCCACCAGTGCCTGATCCTGCTGGCGAGGGCAATCGAGAAGTTGCCGAACCGTTGCCAGGAGGTCTTTATTCTGAGCCGCCTGCACGGCCTAGCGAATGGCGAGATCGCAGACCGGCTCGGCATTTCGCGCAACATGGTGGAAAAGCACATCATCAAGGCGCTGATTCAGTGTCGGAAGATACGCTCCGAGATTTTTCTTTAATAGCGACGTCAGGTAATACCCGGCTTACGACTCTAATTAAGGTAGTAGCGGTCTTTGGCCGATGCGGGCCGAAAATGGACTGCCGGGGCGAATATGCCGGACAGGTTTTCGCAGCACATCGACGATCGGATTGCCGAGGAAGCGGCCGGCTGGGTCGCGCGCCTGCAATCCAGCGATGCGACCGAGCAAGATCGTCAGGAATTCCAGCTTTGGCTCAAGCGTGACGCCGCGCACCGGGCGGCTTACGACGAGTTCAAGCATCTTTGGGCCGACCTGAAAGACGTTCCGATCCCGTCGGATCGCCTGAAGAAGTTGCGGATGTCCAGGCGCGCGGCGGTGCGAAACATTGTCGCGATCGGCATCATCGCGACCCTGTCCGTCGCGCTCTACCGCATGGGTTTTGTGGATCGCATGCGGGCAGACTATTACACGGCCATCGGTGAAGTGCGCAGCATCACGCTTGCCGATGGTTCTCGCGTCGACCTGAACACGGACTCGGCGATCGTTGTTCGCTATTCGCAAGGCGAGCGGCGAATTCAACTTTTGCGCGGCGAGGCCTTCTTCGATGTCGCTCGCAATCCGGAGCGCCCGTTCGTCGTCGTCGACGCTTCCCTGAAGGCAACTGCTCTCGGCACGCAGTATGGCGTGCGTGCCGCGTCGGACGCTTCTCTCGGAGACGTGCGGGTCGAACAAGGCCGCGTGGAAGTCACTAGCAGCCGGGATCAGGTCGTGCTTGAAGCCGGCGGCGTGGCGAGCCTAACAACGCAGGGCCGTCTTGCGGTGACGACAGCCGATGTCGCCAATGAGACGGCGTGGCGAAGCGGAAAGCTGGTGTTTTCCGGCCAACCTCTCCGCGACGTGCTCGCGACCCTAGAACGCTATCGTCATGGGCGCATCATGGTGCTTGACAGCGCTGCGGCAGAGCAGCGAGTCTCCGGTATCTTCGACCTGAACGATACCGATCAGGCGCTTCAGGTGCTCGAGGAAAACCTGCCGGTGAGCGTGACGCATCTGACCGGCCTCATGGTCGTTGTCCGCTCTCGTTAAAGAGATTTCGAAAACAGCGCGCTTGGACAGGCGCTGTGAGAAGCCCTTCAACTTTTTTCGAGATCGACGTCAGGAGGCACCCCCCCTTTTGACTCTGAGTCAGTAAGGGGCGCGTGCCTATTGCCGCCCCGACTGCTTTTGGGGACATTGGGGGCGGACATGGCGTTTGGAAGTGTCTGGGGAATGGCGGGCAGCAGGATTGCAAAGGTTGCGCTCGCTGGAGTTTCGCTTGCTTCGATTAACACGACGCTTCATGCACAGACGGCCGATCCGCAAACCGCGGCAGTCCAATCCGCCGGCACGGTGAATGTTTCCGTCCCCGCGGGCTCGCTGGAAAGTGGCCTCCTGGGCCTCGGGCGTCAGACCAATCTTCGAATGGTTTATCGGAGCAATCTGACGGCCGGCAAACGCACCGCTGGCGTTAGCGGGCAGATGACCCCGCCACAGGCGGTGAGGCAGCTTCTCGCCGGTACTGGTCTGAGCGCTGCATTCACGACTGCGAACACGGTGCAGGTTTACGATCCGTCGGCACCTGTCGATGTTGGCGCGCTGCCATCGGGTGCAATCCCGCTGCCCACGATATCGGTGACAGGCCAGGGAGAGGGCACCGCCGAACACGGCTACAGGGTCGAGACCGCCAAGACCACCGGTCCCTGGGGCAACAAGCCGATCCTCGATACGCCTTATTCGATCAATGCGACGTCGTCAGAACTGATGCAAAACAGGATCGTCGGATCGAACGATGAACTCTTCAAATTCAACCCTATGGTACAGCTCACGCGACCTACCTCAGCGTTTGGCGCTCCGACAGTCATGATAAGAGGTTTGGATCAGACCACTGCAAGTGGTTTTGTACTAGACGGCGTTCCCGTCCGCTATTCCTGGCTTGGCGGCGGTATGGAAGACATGGAGCGCATAGAAGTCCTCTCCGGGCTTTCCGGCTTTCTTTACGGTGCGAACAATGTCGGCGGAATGGTGAATTATGTCACCAAGCGCCCGACGGTGACGCCTCTCTTTAATTTCACGGTCGGCAACTATGGCGGCTCACAGTATTTCGAGCATCTCGACCTAGGCGGCCCGCTCGATAAGGAAGGTAAGTTCGCCTACCGGTTCAACGCGCTCTACCAGGACGGCAATGACGCCATTGGTGTCGGTCAGAGGAGAGCCAACTTTAGCGGCGCGGTGGACTGGAATGTGACCGACTCTCTCAAGGTCTCGATTACCGCCGCACACGATGACTATCGGCGTACGGGGACTGGCGGCGTAGGCATAAGCTTCAGCACGCCGGGACCGATTCCCTCCGCAAAGGATTTCGACAACACGAGGCCGCTAACGCCCAATTGGGGTTTCAACTATCTGAAACAAGACCGAGTAGGCGCCAATGTCCAGTGGGATATCGACGATGAGACGACGCTAAGGGCGGCGGCTCTCTATCTCAAGGAGACGAGATTTAGCTCGTCGCCGCAGCCGATGGGAGTCCTAGCTAATGGGACATATTCTTTCCAAGCCTTTCGCGTTTTCGGCCCCGAATCCAATATTAATGGCGGCTATCTCTACGTCGACAGAAAGTTCGACACCTTCGGCATTCGTCACAAGGTGACGTTCGGGACAAATTTCAGTGGATACGACCAATACACTTTCCAGAACCCCCCGGGGGCCAGTGGTACATTTCCAACTCTTGCTGCTGCCCTGAACTCCGCGCCGCTCGTATTCAATTCCGTTTATCCATTCCCGGGACACCGGGCAGTTAATTTCAAGAACACTAATATTGTTCTGGGAGACGACATCACCCTCAATCGATATTTCTCGATTCTGGTCGGCGCAAACCGCGCGACGATCGAGACATACAATTATAATACCACGGGGGCCACGACCGCCGCCTATGACAAGTCGGCGGTCACGCCGTCCGCATCGCTGATTTTCAAGCCGACGTCCAACGTCTCGCTCTATGGCACCTATATCGAATCGCTCGAGAGTGGCGGAACCGTTTCCCTGACGAACATCCCGCCCTATACCAACGCCGGAGCGGTTTTGCCGGCGACGATCAGCAAGCAGGTCGAGGTCGGGGCCAAGGCCAACGTGGGCGGCGTTTTCCTTACCCTTGCGGCCTTTCAGATCGACAAGGCGAACCTCTATGATACCGCCAATCCCGACGGCACATTGACCAGGAACCAGGACGGCCGCCAGATCCACAAGGGGATCGAACTGACCGCGACTGGCAAAGTGACCGACGACCTGACGATCATGGGCGGCGGCTACTATCTTGATCCGGAGGTAACAAAGACCAATAACGCCGCCCTTCTTGGCAAGGAACCACAACGTGTGTCGAGGTGGAGGGGCTCGCTGTGGGGCGAATACCGGCTGCCGTTCCTTAAGACGCTGTTCCTGACCGGAGGCGTGAGCTACGTCGGCTCGTCTTATGTTGACGCTCTGAATACGATTCTCGTTCCGTCCTACACAGTCGGGGACGTGGGGCTGCGCTACGAGACGGCTGTCAACGGTACGCCGGTGGTTATGCGTCTGAACGTGCAGAATGTCGCCGACAACCACTACTGGGTAAATGGCAGTGTTTTGTACCAGGGATTACCGAGAACCTATTCGTTTTCGGCCACCGCCAAGTTTTGAGCCGCGCGTGTAGGAGATAGATCTCTTGGGCGCGAGGAGCGAGGAAGTCACGCATCGATTTGATGGTCTTCTGTCATCGTTTCCCGGCGTTTGGTGCAAGGGCAGCTCTTATGGGTGACTCTGCACAGGCGAGGCACGAAATGCGTTCGCGCCGTCGCGTGATCCTGCTGGCGAAGGCCGGCTGCCGTATCGGCTCCCTCTGGTTCTGTTCGGAGGAGCGCTGGAAGGCGCGGGCGTTGCTGGCCGGAGTGGTCGCGCTCAACCTTGCCGGCGTCGGCACGGCGGTGGCGTATAGCTATTGGAACGCAGCACTGTTCAACGCGCTCGGCGCCAGGGACTGGAATGCCTTCCTGTTCCAGCTCCTGGTGGTCTTCAGTTGTATTACTATCGTCAACGTTGTTCGTGCGTTTGGGAACGTCACGCTCAACAAATGGCTCACGATCCGCTGGCGGCGCTGGCTCACGGGACGCTATCTCGATGCCTGGCTCGCGGACGGCGCGCATTACCGGGTGCAGCTTGCCGGCGACGCGCCTGACAATCCGGACCAGCGCATCGCCGAGGACGTCAACCTCTATGTCACCTATGCGATTTCGACCGGCCTCGGCTTTCTGACCACGCTGGTGACGCTGGCCTCCTTCGGCACCATCCTGGCGACGATTCCAGTCAACGCTCCGTTTGAGTTGATGGGCATCGCGCTCCCGATACCCGCGATTCTCGTCGTGATATCGTTCATCTTTGCGGGTCTCGGCACCTGGGTAACGCATCTCGTTGGCCGCTCGCTGGTCGGCCTCGATGCTACGCAACAGAAGGCTGAAGCTGACTTCCGCTTCTCGCTGGCGCGGCTGCGTGAGAACGCCGAGGAGGTGGCGCATTTCAGCGGCGAGGCGGCCGAGCGCGCCCAGCTTGACCGACGCTTCGGTGCCATCATCACCAATTGGTACGCCTTGCTGTCGCGGCAGCGCTGGCTGAGCGCTGTCGCGACTGCGGTCAACGGCATTGCGAACATGTTTCCTTACATGATGTCGGTGCCGCTTTACTTCGCCGGCGCGATGCAACTCGGCGGCGTGACGCAGACCTCGGGGGTATTCCTGCGCGTCCGCTATGAACTCTCATTCCTGATGCGCAACTACACCGATCTGACCTATTGGGGTTCGGTGATCGACCGGCTGTCGGGCTTCGAGGAGTCGCTTGCGACGCTGCAGGAGCACGCAGGCAGCCGGATCGCGCACACTGCACACGATGATTGCGGCGCGGCGTTGCTCGCGCGCGATCTCGTGGTGCGGCGGCCGGACGGCGCTGCCATCGCCGCTGCCGCTTACTTCGCCTTGGCCCCTGGCGAGCGCGTGCTGATCCGCGGCCCCTCGGGCATCGGCAAGACCAGCCTGATACGGGCGCTGGCCGGGATCTGGCCGTTCGGCGAAGGCAGCGTGAGCGTTAAGCAGGGCGCGCGCCTGATGGCGCTGCCGCAACGCGGTTACCTGCCGCTCGGCGCACTGCGCGACGCGCTCGCTTATCCTGGCCTTGCCGGCACCATCTCTGACGAGATGCTGCGCGACGCGCTGGTTGCAGTCGGGCTGTCGGCGCTTGCCGACCGGCTTGACGACGATATCGCATCCGCATCCGGCCTGTCCGGCGGCGAGCGGCAGCGCATCGCCTTCGCGCGCGCCCTGCTGCACCGGCCCGACATCCTGCTGCTCGACGAGGCGACCTCGGCGCTGGATGAGGAGTCCGAGGCCGGCCTCCATCGCCTGCTCGCGGAGCACCTTCCACTTGCGGCGATCCTGAACGCCGGGCACCGTGCCTCGCTCACCGCCTTTCATACCCGCACCATATACCTCGCCCCAGGCGAAGACGGGTCGCGACTCGTCCGCCGTGCCGCCATCGACAGGTCGATCGCCATCGTTCGTGTTGCCGTCGCTGAATGAACCCTGCCAAACCGACTGAAAGGACCACCTTCATGAACCTGTCGATTCCATCTTCCATCTTCGCGCATGGCCATCCTTCCGCCGCCACGCCGGCCGAACTGTCGCCGACCCAGGCTGCCGCCCTCGAGCGATTGCGCGAGAACGTTCGCAGCGTGCCTGTGACGGTGCTTCTCGGCGGTGTCGGGGCAGGCAAGACCACGTTGCTTAACAGGCTGATCGAGGAATTCGGTGGCATCCGCATCGCCTGCCGCGACGTGTTGCAGGCTGCGGAAGGAGCGAACCATCCCGCCTATGAAGAAGGGCTGCACCGGGTGGTCGACGCCGCGCTCGACAAGGCCGACATCGTCTTTGTCGAGGACCTTGACCTGTTTTGCTTCACGAACAAGTTTGCAATGGCCTATCCGCGCCCGTACTATTTGAACACAACATTACAGGCGTTGTTGGAGACCGCCCGCGCCAAAGGCAAGCGGCTGGTGTTTACCGTCACAGATCGCCTTAAGCTGGTTCCCCAGCTCGACGGGCGCGCGGTGTTCCTGCCGCTCGGCGCGCTGACGCCGGACGACTACAGCTTTTTCCTGGAGCGGAATCTGGGCGTGGAACGAGCTAGGCAGCTCGACGTCAAGCGCATCTTCAGTTTCGCATCCAAGCTGTCGGTCTATCAGCTCAACGAGGTCTGTGCATTGATACGCGACGATGCCGCGGCCAATGATCAGACCGTGCTCGACCTGCTCGACACCCGCATGCTGAGCAGCAACGTTTCGCTCGGCGAGGTCGCCAAGGTCGACTTCTCCAACCTCAAGGGCTTCAAGGAGATCGCCGAGAAACTGCAGACCTTCATCGTCAACCCGATGATGTTCGATTCCCGCTTCGCCGATCTCGGCCTGATGCCGAAGAAGGGCATTCTCCTTTATGGCCCGCCCGGCACCGGCAAAACCAGCGTCGGCCGCGCGCTTGCGCACCGCATGAAGGGCAAGTTCTTCATGATCGACGGCACCATCTTCAGCGAGTCGCCGGACTCGTTCTACCCGAAGGTGCGGAACGTGTTCGACCAGGCCAAGCTCAGCACGCCGTCCGTGATCTTCATCGACGACGCCGACGTGCTGATGCAAAGCGAGCGGGTGCACGGATTGAACCGCTACCTTCTCACCATGCTCGACGGATTGGAGACGGAAACCGCCGGCAAGGTCGCGGTGATCCTGACCGCGATGGACCCCAACCAGATGCCGGCGGCTTTGCTGCGCGCCGGCCGCGTCGAACTGTGGCTGGAGACCAAACTACCCGACGCGCGCGCCCGCCAGGAAATCCTCGACAGCAACCTTGCCAAGCTGCCGGAAAGGCTCGGCGCTTATGACGTGGAGCGCGTCAAGGCCGCGACCGAAGGCTTCAATGCCGCCGATATCAGCCGCGTGGTGGCCGACGTCAAGGCACTCTACGTCGCCGATGTGATCCGCGACATCAAGCCGGCGACGCTCGACAGCTATTTCGACCGTGCCGCCGAAGAAATCCGCCGCACTAAGGAGCTGATCGCCTCGGCCCAGGCTGGCACGCTCGAAACCTCCGAGCCGCGCGGCAACTTCTACGGACCGAAGTCGCGGAAGCGGGTCGACCAGACCGTCGTCTGAATTCAGTAAGACACGATGTCCGGCTTGCCCAGGCAACGCCGGCATCGATGGCTGTGAGTGCCCTGCTGGGAGGCTGTTTGGTTTGATGCTGGCGTTAAGGCTGCGCCGCTCGGTCTAGTCGTAGCGCTGGCGAGTCCATAGGAACGAGGAACGCGAATAATGACGGGATTTGCAACAGGGGCGACACGTCTGGGGTTTGTCGTCATGCTCGCCGTTCTTGCTGCTGTGACGCAGGCAGGAGCGCAGCAGCAGAACGGCAACAGCGCTAGTTCTGCAACGCCGATGTCATCGACGCCATCGGCGATCACGCCTGGGCCAGCGCCTGTTGTCGCGCCGCAAAGTCTAACAACAACATCGCCTGCATCGGACGCGGCGGCGACCGCTGCGCCAGCATTCGGCGAAACGTCGGCGTCACCGGCGCCTGTTGGTGCCTCGCAGCAGTTTCCGCCTGCATCATCCCCCACGTCTGACTCGACTGAAGCGGGTGCGCTGCCGGCTCGATCTGTGTCCGCATCTGCTCCGTCTGTGGCGTCGGCGTCACCTTCTACGCTGCCGCAAGACCTCTCGCCGTGGGGGATGTTAATGCAGGCGGACGTGGTTGTGAAGGCGGTGATGATCGGGCTTGCGTTCGCCTCGCTGGTGACGTGGACGATCTGGCTGGCGCGGGGGCTGGAGCTTGCGGCGACGCGGCGGCGGGCGCAGAGCTGCGTGCGCAAGCTGATGCGCGCGGACAGTCTTGGAGCGGCGCGCGCCGCGATCGCGGAAGGCTGGACCGGCAAGGGCCCGGTGGCGGAACTGATGGCGGCGGCGGAGCGCGAATGCAGCCGTTCGAACGATCTGTCGGCGGAAGGCATCAAGGAGCGCCTCGCCATCGCGCTGTCGCGGATCGAGGCGAAAGCGGGCCGCGACATCGCCCGCGGCACCGGGCTTCTGGCGACGATCGGCGCGACCGCGCCCTTCGTCGGCCTGTTCGGCACGGTGTGGGGGATCATGAACGCCTTCATCGGCATCTCCCATTCCCGGACCACCAATCTTGCGGTGGTGGCGCCGGGCATCGCCGAGGCGCTGCTCGCCACCGCGCTCGGTCTTGTGGCCGCGATCCCGGCGGTGATCATCTACAACGTGTTCGCGCGCGCGCTGGCGAGCTACCGGGCGCTGCTGTCGGACGCCTCCGGCGAGATCGTCCAGCACATCTCGCGCGACCTGGAGCGGCAGGCGCGGGGACTGGTCTCCTCCGTGGTGCCGCTGTCGCGCGCCCGCCCCGCCGCGGAGTGATGCGCCATGGCGGTATCGCTCAAGAACCTGCAGGACGGCGGCATCGACGAGCTGAGCGAGATCAACGTCACGCCCTTCATCGACGTGATGCTGGTGCTCTTGATCATCTTCATGGTGGCGGCGCCTTTGTCGACCGTGGACGTCGCGGTCGACCTGCCGGTGTCGAACGCGCAGCCGCAGCCGCGCCCGGACAAGCCGGTGTTCCTGACCGTGAAGCAGGACCTGACGCTGGCGCTCGGCAATGACGAGGTGCCGCGCAACGCATTGCAGGCGACGCTCGATCAGCAGACCGGCAACGACCGCGAGCAGCGGGTGTTCCTGCGCGCCGACGGGACGGTGGCCTACAGCGAGTTGATGGCCGTGATGAACCTGTTGCGCGGCGCCGGCTATCTCAAGATCGCGCTGGTGGGGCTGGAGGATACCGGGCAGGGGGCCGATCCTCCTGCGCCGGTGGCGGCGACGCAGCCATGAAGATCGACTGGCGCGATCCGGACGGGCGGGCGCAAGGCACGGTCAGCGCGACCGCGGCGCTGCGCTGGACCGCGGCCGGGTTCGCCGTGGTTGCGCTGCATGCCGGCGGCATCTGGCTGGCGCTGAACTGGCCGGCCGCGGCCGAGCCGCCCGGCGATCCGCCGGCCGCGATCATGATGGAGCTCGCGCCGCTCGCGGTCGCGCCCGAGGTGCCGCAGCAGGACATCGCGCCGGGGCCGCAGATGGACGAGGCCGAGGACCAGCCGGAACCGGAGAAGCCGGTTGAGGAGAAGGTCGAGCCAGAGCCTGAACTGAAGCCGGTGAAGACCAAGATCAAGCCGCCCGAGCTGCCGAAGTTGGAGAAGGCGGAAGTGGTGCTGCCGCCCATGGAGCGGCCGAAACCGAAACCGAAGAAAAAGCTGAAGAAGAAAAAACAGAAGAAGGCGCCGCGCACCACCGCGCCGCCGAACTCGCAGGTGCAACGTGCGGACCGTGCTGCTGCGCCAGCCGAAGGCATGGAATCGTCGATGTCGCCGGCCTCGTGGAAGGGCGCACTGATGGCCCATCTCAACCGTTACAAACGCTTCCCGCCAGGTGCAGCCAGCACCGGCATCGCCATGGTCGCGTTCACGATCGACCGTTCGGGTCGCGTACTTTCCGCGCGTCTGGTGCGCTCGGCCGGCGACGGCGCGCTCGATACTGAAGCCGTGTCCTTGCCGCGCCGCGCCAGCCCCGTTCCCGCCCCGCCGCCCAACATCGGCGGCGGCTCGATCACGCTCGCCGTCCCCATCAGGTTCACACGATGACCCCCTTCAAACGTCCATCGTCCGCTTCCCTCGCCGCGCTCGCAACTGCGCCGCATCTGCGTGACCAAGTTGCGATTCTGTGCATGATTAACTTCGATCATGTGATAATTGAAAAAAGACCTAGTGGATATCAACACAGAGAACGCGCGCATCTTAGCTCACAAGATCAAAAAAGCCCCAGCGCGGCTTACTCGCCATACCTCAGATGGCGCCGGTCATGCCGCTAATCTTGGGACGACTTGTTCTATCAATCGTAAGAATTGGTAACTGGCCATTTCCACAGATACCGGCGGTTCCCCGCTTTGAGGGGAGTCGAATCTATTCGCAGGGATCGGGGGGTGTAACGCTTCCCCGCAATCACTCACTGCGATCCGCAGAGAGCGATCCCAACCATTGCTCCTTGCCCGAGGGTAAAGGAGGCGCCAAGGCTGGAGGAAGACCGCCCCAGTTTCGCCCCAGAAACCATGACGATAGACGTCGATGGATGCGATCGAACGGCAACAAACTGCAAGAAAATCAACGCCCGGGCGTTTTTCCCCGGCGCTCATAACGGTCTGGTTGCAGGTTCGAGTCCTGCCGGGCCCACCAGTAAAATCTGATAGTTGCCACTACCGCTACGCGCCGCGTGTGCCCCACCGTCCCGGTTATCGCTCCATATTGCGGCGTCCGATCTTTTCAGCCATTTTGTCGCGTGGCTCGCCCTGGGATGGCGGCGTTACTTGACGACGGGTTCGCGTGCGAGACTTTCACCCGGGTAACGTAAAAAAGCTCTCGCCAGTTTCGCGGCGGAGACCGGTCACCACATCTGACGATAGTCGGGAAATTTCCGCAGCGTCGTGTCATAGCGCGCCGGAACGATCCATGGCAGCGCCTGCCGCATGATCCGGTTGGCGGTCGGCGAGACGTGCCGTACATAAAGATCGATCGGGTCCAGCCGATGGCGCAGGTGCAGCTTGGGATCGTAATTCAGTCCGCTGCTGCGGAAACGCTTGTAGCCATGTGTCATCGCCCAGGCGATCACGTCTCGAGAAATGTAGTGATAGAGATGGAGGTCGAGGGCGAAGTCGTAATCGAGGCCGATATATTCGGCGAAGATATCCTCGCCCTCCACCATGCACAGCGCGAAGGCCATCAGGGTATTTCCGCGATACCAGATGAAGAAACGAGTCTTGTCACTCATCTCGCAGCCGAGACGACGGAAGTAGTCCTTGGTCAGCTTCTCGAAATGAAAGTGCGAGCGCTCGTAGGTCTGCAGATAGAGCGGATAGAGCTCGTCGATGAAGCTCGCCGCGTTATCGGTTACCGTCATTTCAAGGTCGGACCTCTCGGCGGCATGGAATTTCTTGCGCAGATCACGGCGCGTCTTCGCGCTTAATGCGCTCTGCATGTAGTCATCGAAACTGTTGTAGTCGATGTCGAGCGTAGTCATCGGCATGCTTGGCGCGCGACCGAACCCCTCACGCTCGAAATACGCCAGGTCGCGGCGATCATTGCGTGGAAATTCCTTGAGAACAATCATCTGTGCGCCCAACGCATGCGCCTGTGCAACGATATTTTGCGCCAGGGCCCTGGCGACGGCCGCGGACGAAAGATACGCACTGGCCGCAAGATGCCCTTCGCCCGCCGTGCAACCGAGCATCAACGTACGCAGTTTCAAAAAACGTGGATAGCGGCAGCGGATACGTCCGACGAGCGACGAACGATCGGGCTTGATGCCTTCCAGCACGTCCTGGTCGAGCAGGAAATATGGTTGCACCGCCAGCACGCGGCCTGACGGATCGCGGATCGCGAAACAGCCGTACTCGAAGTGATCGCGGACCGTGTCCGCAATGATCTCGTAATAGCGGTGATCCTTGCGCTGGCCGGCGAAGGCGATCCGCCACGCCTCGCAGGTTCGCAGCTCGTCGCGGCCGATCGGCGCGACCGAAAGGAATTCAGGATCGGGTATGCGCCGTTCCAACCTATGTCCGCCCAACCTACGTCCGCCTGTTCAAGGCTCCTAAGATGCCGATGAGCGCTCTGAAGGCCGTCACCGGCGTCAAAGGGACGAGCAATGGCCTTGCGGCCCCAAAGCATATCAGAACGAAAAGGGTGACGGAGCAAATCCGCGTGAAGCTTTCAGATCAGCATGACATGGTCAAGCTACGCTTCCCGTTTCGGGGAATCGGGAAACAAATAAGGGGTCGATCATCGACCCCGACGATTTCCTAAGTAAGGCGGCCGTAGTAGTCGTCGACCGCCTTGGTGCTGCCCGGCTCTTCCCAGTCCCAGCCGCTCTCGGACGCGTACCTCGGCGCGCGGTTGAGCTGGTCTACGGTAAGCCCGGTGCGATAGCCTCCCACCCGGGTGTCGTATTTCAAGGCGTTCCAGGGCAGCGGATAATGATCGTTGCCGATCCCCAGGAATCCGCCGAAACCCAGCACTGCATACGATACGCGCCCGCTGGTCTTCTCGATCATGACGCGCTCGATCGTTCCGATCTCACGGTCGTCGGCGCCGTAGACCGCGGTTCCTGCAACCTTGTCGCTGCCGATCAGCGTGCTTGTTTCTCTCGCTTCGGTGGCCATGCATTCTCCTTTCGGTGGGATATAGAAGCGGCTGGCGTGGTAAATGTTCCCGGCACGAGAAGCTCTGTCCGGCACGCGCGCCGTATGAAAAGAAAGAAGCAACAGCAGCAACGCGATCAGTACGATCAAGCCGCTCGCTATAACGATGATGAAATAACGCGACATATATTGCCAACGCCGCCGCTAAAAATTCGTTTCGGCTTGCGGCCCGGACTATTTGGGCGGCTGCAGTTCCGGCGAGTTTGCCCATTTGTAAAGCGTCGCAGCAGCCCGGGCCTTGTCAATTTTATTCAGCAGATCGTCTCGTTCCGGTCCGGGCGGAAGTGAGCCGGCCTTGCCGCTTGCATCGGAGATGAAGTCAAAAAGGCGCTGATCTTGAAACGGTTTTTTGAAACAATTTCGTATGCCCATGGCGCGCTCCTTTCCGTGGGAGGAAGGCGGGAGCGCAACCGGCGTTCTCATCACCGGTGGATACCTAGAGCCTTGCGGTGACGCAGGGCCAATGTACGGCGCCACTTATCGTTCCAAAGTTTTCCTGCGGGATTGTTGCAGGTACAGGAGGAAAGGCTTTCCCAGACAGGAACATGTGGTCCGTCTCTTCGTTGGCGTTCCTTCGTTGGTTCGGATGGAGCAAGACATGTTGAAAATTGTGCCGTTAGCGATTTTGGCCATAGGAACATTGATAAGCGCCGGCGCGTTGTTGTTCTCGCAAAATGGGGCTTACTGCTTGCAGGGCCCAAAGTGGGGTTATCCTGGTCGCTGCGAATTCTCGACCTATCGGCAGTGCACGGCAGCCGCCATAGGGAAAGACGCGGCGTGCGCTATAAATCCGAAAGTAAGGTAACAAGGATAAAACCCGGACGCCAGGATGGGCTCCAGTCAGCCTCATTCCCGCAAATTGCCCGCCCGCAAATAGCCGGGTCGTCCTTGACGTCTTTCCACAAAGCGAGTCAGCCTCTCAATGGGAGGTCTGCCATCGGCCCGGTGCCGCTACTTAATCTGGCGGGCTCGACCCTGCCGGCACCACGCTCAACCGCATTCGCCGCTAACGCGACCGCAAGGCAGCTAAGCACGTTACCACGTCCGCTCGCGGCGCGTGGAAGCGGCGCCTGGCGACATTATGGTGCTCGACTCGTCCGCCGCCGTCGCGCGCACGACACCGTGCGGAAGCTGCAGCACGGTTGCGATCTGGCCTTCGACCAGGCGGGTAAGCAGCACGGTCTCGCCGTTGGCGAATTCCAACGCGTCATGATGCGCCGTCGGCTTTTCGAGAGCAACCTGACGGAAACGCGCCAGCCGCTCGCCGATCCGCCGCTTCGGCATCAAGGGAAAGTTCGGCTCGGCCCTGACCTCGCGATCAAACGCAACTTCCGTACCGGGAAGCAGGCATATCGCGACGCCTGGCTCTCCGATTTCGGTGAAGCCGCGCGTCATGGACGTAGGGAACCGGGTCGTCACCAGTCGCTGGCCGGCGGCGGCGGAACGTGACGCAATGTGTTGCAAGCTGTAATCGCACATCAGAAGCCTCCATTTTGAACGAGACCCGATCTGCAGTCCTGATCATCCCCAACACATTCGATTGAATTAAGTTTCGAGCAGGCGGAAGGAATATTTCGTCTGAATCACTCGATGTGACTGGGCGGCGGCTTGCTCGTGCCAGCATCCGGGCCGGTCTTCGATCATCCGTAGCGATGGCAAGCTCGCTTACGGGAGTGGGAGCAGCGGCTCGGTGAGAGCGGCATCTCGAGTCAGGCGTTTCTTCATGCGAACCGGATTCCCCTTCGCTCGAAAACGCCAATTATTAGAAGACAAAACCCGCCGGTACTTTGTGGGGTCTCCGGCGGGTCTATGCTCTCTAGGGAGTGGACGAGGTGTGCTGAACTCGTCCGATTCGATAACGCGCATTGCCGGGAAAGGGTTCGGCATGCCGCACAAAAATCCGCCGGTGAGGGGGCGGCACCGACGAGTCCCGCAGCCTCTTCCGGGAGGCGATTGGAATGCCAGGGCCGTCCTTTCGCGACTGATGCGCGGTGCTGACGTTTGTTCCGATGGTTGCGGCCGGCGCGTGCACAAATCCGCCAGTGACGGAGATCACCGGCGGGTTACTCGGACGGGCGCGACGGTTGGTGAAACCGCCGGCCGGACAATGCGAATGATCGGCGATTCCAGCCGGAATAGCGGCTCAGTTCGCAACCAACGGATTTCGCGGACTATCGCCCGGTTCTTGACCGGGCCCTTACATTCCAGCATCCGTTTCGTTATGGAAAATTAAGGCGATAATCGCAAGGCGGTCCGTTTCAGTGTGATAGGATCGTACAAGCGCCGAATTGTCGCTGCTTGGGTGGACAGGGGGCAGGGTTTGAGTCCGTTTCAAGACCTGCAACTGCCCGAGCTTTCGTTTGCCTCTGTGCAAGGTTTGTGAACACCTCGACAGCGAACTCATGGACCGGCCTGTAGATCCCCTTCACGAATCCCAGCTTGCCGAGCCTGCGCAGGTCAGCCCGCACAGGTCGCGCCGGCGTCTCGTATGGCTCGTTCTGCTGATTCTATTGGTCGGCGCCGGCGTCCTGCTGTGGCGACAGCATCGGGCACCGTCGGCGACAAACGGCCGCGTTGTGCCGCCTACATCGGTGGCGGTTGCAGTTGTCGGCAAGGGCGATATCGGCGTCAACCTCAATGCTCTCGGCACGGTTACATCGCTGGCCACGGTTACCATACGGACCCAGATCAGCGGCTACCTGATGAAGATCGATTTCAAGGAAGGCGAGGAGGTCAAGAAAGGTGACCTGCTCGCGGAAATCGATCCGCGCCCCTACGAGGCCGCGCTGGCGCAGGCCAATGGCAACCTGACCCGCGACCAGGCACTTTTGAAAGGCGCACAGGTCGATCTGACCCGCTATCGGGGATTGGCGGCCCAAAACGCCGTGCCGCACCAGACGCTCGATACCCAGGTGGCGTTGGTCGCTCAATATCAAGGCACTGTCGAAGCCGATCACGCGGCCGTGAAAGCTGCCGAAGTCAACCTGCAATTCTGCCACATCGTCTCGCCGCTCGACGGCCGCGTCGGATTGCGGCAGGTCGATCAGGGCAACTACGTGACGCCGGGTGACACCAACGGCCTGGTCGTCATCACGCAACTGCATCCGATCAGCGTGCTTTTCACGGTTCCGGAAGACAACCTCCAGGCGATCGCAAAGCGTCTCCAGGCGGGGGCCACCCTGCCGGCGACCGCCTACGACCGCAGTGGCGCCAACAAGATCGCCGACGGCACGCTGCAAACCTTCGACAGCCAGATCGACCCGACAACCGGCACCATCAAGCTGCGCGCGCGGTTCCCAAATGATGCGCGCACGCTTTATCCGAACCAGTTCGTCAACATCCGACTCCTGGTCGATACTCACAGCAACGTCACGGTCATGCCGACGGCCGGCGTTCAGCGCGGCGTGCCGGGCACCTTCGTCTATCTCGTCAACGCCGACAACACCGTGTCCGTCCGCAAGGTCGACCTTGGCGTCACCGACGGTGTCCATGTCGAGGTCTTGTCCGGGCTCAACCCCGGCGATCGCGTTGTCATCGACGGCGCCGACAAGCTGCGCGACGGCGCCAAGATCGCCGTACGCGCGGAAGCCGGCCAGGGCGGCAACCCGGCGTCGACGACAGAGCAGAGCGGCCACGGCGCCAAAAAACAGCGACCGGACGGTGGCCAAAAGCAATGAGCCCGTCGCGACCATTCATTCTGCGGCCGGTCGCTACCACGCTCCTGATGTCGGCGATCATGCTGTCCGGTCTGCTCGCCTTCCGCTTCCTGCCGGTCGCAGCGCTTCCCGAAGTCGATTACCCGACCATTCAGGTGCAGACGTTCTATCCTGGCGCGAGCCCGGACATCATGACGTCTTCCGTCACCGCACCGCTGGAAGTGCAACTCGGCCAGATGCCGAACCTTACGCAGATGAGTTCGGTGAGTTCGGCCGGAGCTTCGGTCATCACCCTGCAATTCGGACTCAGCATTTCGCTCGACATCGCCGAGCAGGAGGTACAAGCCGCGATCAATGCGGCGGGCAATCTGCTGCCTTCCGATCTGCCCGCGCCGCCGATCTACGCCAAGGTCAATCCCGCCGACGCGCCGATCCTGACGCTGGGACTGACCTCGAAGACGATGCCGCTGACGCAGGTGGAGGACTTCGCCGACACGCGGATCGCGCAAAAGATTTCGCAGCTTCCCGGCGTCGGACTGGTCAGCATCAGCGGCGGTCAACGTCCGGCCGTGCGCATCCGCGCCGACGTTCGCAAGCTCGCCGCCTACGGGCTGAACATCGACGACCTGCGCACCACGCTCGGCAACGCCAACGTCAACACGCCAAAGGGCAACTTCGACGGGTCGATGCGCGCCTACACCATCAACGCCAACGACCAGATCCGCAAGGTGGCCGATTACAAGTCGCTGATCGTCGCTTACAAGAATGGCTCGCCGATCCGCCTCTCCGACGTCGGCGACGTCGTGGACGGCGCGCAGAACGACAAGCTCGGCGCCTGGATGAACCGGGAACCCGCGATCATTCTCAACGTGCAACGACAACCGGGCGCCAATGTGATTTCGGTGGCCGCCGGCATCAAGGAGCTTCTGCCGCAGTTGCAGGCCTCGCTCCCGAGCGCGATCGAGGTCAACATTCTCACCGACCGCACCGTCACCATCCGCGCCTCGGTGCATGACGTGGAATACGAGCTGACGCTGGCGGTTATCCTGGTCGTGCTGGTGATCTTCGTGTTCCTGCGCAGCACGCGCGCGACGCTGATCCCGAGCCTCTCCGTGCCGTTGTCGCTGGTCGGAACGCTCGGCGCGATGTACCTGTTCGGATTCAGTCTCAATAATCTGTCCCTGATGGCGCTGACGATCGCGACCGGCTTCGTGGTCGATGACGCGATCGTCGTGATCGAGAACATCTCGCGCTATATCGAGGCGGGCGAGACGCCGCTGCAAGCCGCGCTACGCGGTTCCGAGCAAATCGGCTTCACCATCATCTCGCTGACGGTTTCGTTGATCGCCGTGCTGATCCCGTTGCTGTTCATGGGCGATGTGGTCGGTCGGCTGTTCCGCGAATTTGCGATCACGCTCTCGGTCACGATCCTGATCTCGGGCATCGTGTCGCTGACGCTGGTGCCGATGGCCTGCGCGAAGCTTCTGAGGCCGGCGACCGAGGAGAACGAGAACGCCTTCCAGCGTTACAGCCGCGAAGGCTTCGACCGGCTGATCGTCATCTACGGCCGCGCCCTCAACTGGGTGCTCGACCGCCAGACCATGGTGCTGCTGGTCGCGCTCGGCACCTTCGCGCTCACCGGCGCGCTCTACATCCTCATTCCCAAGGGATTCTTCCCGCTGCAGGACACCGGCGTCATTCAGGCGATCTCGGAGGCCCCGCAATCGGTGTCCTTCACGGCGATGGCGGAACGCCAGCAGCGATTGGCCTCCGCCATCCTCGAAGATCCGGACGTCGCCAGCCTGTCCTCGTTCATCGGCGTTGACGGCGCCAACACGACGCTCAACAGCGGCCGCATCCTGATCAATCTCAAACCGTTCGATCAGCGCCGCTCGGGCGTTGTCGCGGTGATGCGGCGTATCAAGGCTCGTGCAGCCGCCATTCCAGGCATCAACCTCTACATGCAGCCGGTGCAGGATCTCACGATCGAAGGCACGGTCAGCCGGACGCAATACCAATTCTCGCTTCAGGATGCCGACGCCGCGCAGCTCTCCGAGTGGACGCCGAAGCTGGTCGACAAGCTGAACCGGCTTCCCCAGCTTGCTGATGTCACCAGCGACGTCTCGGCGCGGGGGCTTTCGGTGTTCGTCGATATCGATCGCGATCAGGCGGCGCGCTTCGGCATTACGCCCGCGACCATCGACAACGCGCTCTACGATTCCTACGGGCAACGGATCGTCTCGACGATTTTCACAAATTCGAACCAGTATCGCGTGATACTCGAAGCCGACCCGTCGTTGCAGAACTCCTTGCAGGCGCTGTCGTCGATCTATCTACCATCCTCGGTCGGCAGCACGCCGGTGCCGCTGTCGGTGCTGGCGAAAATCCGCGAAGAGACCGCGCCGTTGCAGGTCAGCCACCTCGGGCAGTTTCCTGCGGCCACGATCTCGTTCAACCTCGCTCCAGGCGCCTCGCTGGGTGAGGCGGTAACCGCGATCAAGCAGGCGGAAGCCGACCTCGGGCTGCCGGCGAGTGTCATCAGCACCTTTCAGGGCGCGGCGCTGGCGTTCCAATCCTCGCTCTCGAACCAGATATTCCTGATCCTGGCCGCGATCGTCACGGTCTATATCGTGCTCGGCGTGCTCTACGAGAGCTTCGTCCACCCGCTCACGATTCTTTCAACGCTGCCGTCCGCCGGCATCGGCGCGCTGCTCGCACTGATGGCCGCCGGGCAGGATCTCACCATCGTCGCGATCATCGGCATCATCCTGCTGATCGGCATCGTGAAGAAGAACGCGATCATGATGATCGACTTCGCGCTCGACGCCGAACGCAATGCGGGCAGGGCACCGCGCGACGCGATTTATCAGGCCTGCCTGTTGCGGTTCCGTCCCATCCTGATGACCACGATGGCCGCGGTGCTCGGCGCGCTTCCGCTGATGCTCGGTACCGGCGCAGGCTCGGAGTTGCGACACCCGCTCGGCATCTCGATCGTCGGCGGCCTGCTTGTCAGCCAGTTTCTGACGCTGTTCACGACGCCCGTGATCTATCTCTGGTTCGACCGCCTCGCACTGCGTATCTCCGGGCAATCGCTTAGCGGCCGAAACGTTGCCGGCGGAGCCGAGCCGTGAGTCTCTCGACTCCGTTCATCCGCCGCCCGGTCGCGACAACGCTGCTCACGATCGGGCTCGCGGTGGTGGGCGTCGCCGCGTTCTTCAAGTTGCCGGTTTCGCCGCTGCCGCAGGTCGACTTTCCGACCATCTCGGTGCGGGCGACCTTGCCCGGCGGCAGTCCGCAGGACGTCGCCACCACCGTCGCCAGTCCGCTGGAGCGCCACCTCGGCCAGATCGCCGACGTCACCGAGATGACGTCGGCGAGTACCGTTGGATCGACGCGCATTACGTTGCAGTTCGGGCTCAGCCGCAACATCGACGGCGCGGCACGCGATGTGCAGGCTGCGATCAATGCCGCCCGCGCGGATCTCCCGACCAGCCTGCGCGCCAACCCGATCTATCGCAAAGTCAACCCCGCCGACGCGCCGATCATGGTGCTGACGCTGACCTCCGACACGCTGGAACGCGGCCGGCTTTACGATGCCGCGTCCACCGTCCTGTCGCAGAAACTCTCGCAGGTGGAAGGAATCGGCGAAGTCACCGTTGGCGGAAGTTCGCTGCCGGCCGTGCGCGTGGAACTCATTCCGCAGGCGCTCTACAAATATGGCATCGGTCTCGAAGACGTCCGCGCCGCGATCTCCAGCGCCAATGCCCATAGCCCGAAGGGCGGCATCGACGTCGGCGAGCGGCGTTATCAGATTTACGCCAACGATCAGGCCAACAAGGCGGAGCAATACAAGTCGCTGATCGTGGCCTATCGCAACGGCGCAGCCGTTCGTCTCTCCGATGTCGGCGAAGTGACCGACTCGGTCGAGAACCTTCGTAACGCGGGTCTTGCCAACGGCAAGCCTGCCGTCCTCATCATTCTTTACCGGCAGCCCGGCGCCAACATCATCGGCATCGTCGATCGCGTGATTGCGCTGCTGCCGCAATTGCGCGCGTCGGTATCGCCGGCCATCAGCCTCAACGTCGCGGTGGACCGATCGACCACCATTCGATCATCCCTGCATGATGTCGAAATCGCGTTACTGCTGGCCGTCTTTTTGGTGGTTGTCGTGGTTTTCGTCTTTCTGCGCAACGGCCGCGCGACGCTCATTCCCGTCGTCGCGGTATCCGTCTCGCTGGTCGCGACCTTCGCGGTCATGTACCTGGTGGGCTACAGCCTCGACAATCTGTCGCTGATGGCGTTGACGGTCGCCACCGGCTTCGTGGTCGACGATGCCATCGTCGTTCTCGAAAACATTACGCGCCACATCGAGGCCGGGATGCCCCGCCTCGACGCCGCGCTGCTCGGCGCGAAGGAAGTCGGATTCACCGTGCTTTCAATGAGCGTGTCGCTGATTGCGGTCTTCATCCCGATTCTTCTGATGGGCGGCATCGTGGGACGGCTGTTCCGTGAATTCGCGATGACGATCTCGATCGCGGTGGTCATTTCATTGGTGATATCGCTAGCGACCACACCGGTGATGTGCGCCATGCTGTTGCGCCGCGATGCCGACCGCGCTCACGGTCGGCTCTATCAGGCCAGCGAGCGGATTTTCAACGCAATGCTGAACGGCTACCGGCGCACGCTCGCGGTCGCGCTGCGCCACCCGCGCTCGGTGATGGCGGTTTTGTTCATGATACTCGGCCTCAATTTTTACCTCTACGATATCATTCCGAAAGGCTTCTTCCCTCAGCAGGACACCGGACGGATGATCGGCATCGTCCAGGCGGACCAGAGCATCTCGTTTCAACTGATGCAGCAGAAACTCACGCAGTTCGTCACGATCTTGAAGAAGGATCCCGCGGTCGAGACCGTGGTTGGCTTCACCGGCGGCGGCCAGACCAATTCCGGCTTCATGTTCGTTTCGCTGAAGCCGCGCAGCCAGCGCGGGATTTCCGCCGACCAGGTCATGGGCCGCCTGCGCCGCGAGATGGCCGTGGTGCCCGGGGCGACGCTCTTCCTCCTGGCCGTGCAGGACATTCGCGCCGGCGGGCGCGCCAGCAACGCGCAATATCAATATACGCTGCAAAGCCCGTCGTTGGAGGAACTCAATGAATGGACGCCGAAGATCACCGCCGCGCTCCAGAAGGAGTCTGATCTTGCCGACGTCAACAGCGACCGGCAGAACAAGGGCCTCGAATCCAATGTCGTGATCGACCGCGACGCCGCCGCGCGACTCGGCATTACGGTCAGCCAGATCGACAACACGCTGTACGACGCCTTCGGTCAGCGTCAGGTATCGACGATTTACGTCGCGCGCAACCAATATCACGTCATCATGGAAGTGGCGCCACGCTTCTGGCAGAATCCGGAAACGCTGAAGGATGTCTTCATCAGCACCTCGGGCGGTTCGGTGGGCGGCTCGCAGGCGACCAATGCGGTCGCCGGAACCATCGTTGCGCCGGGCCAATCGGCATCGGCGAATTCCGCCAACGCCCAGGCCGCCCGCAATCTCGCGACCAATTCGATCGGCGCCACCGGCAAGGGCGCATCCTCGACGGGCTCGGCGGTGAGCACCAGCCAGGAAACGATGATCCCGCTGTCGGCCGTCGCACGATTTGCACAGGGCGCGACGCCACTCGCGGTCAACCATCAGGGACTGCTGGTCGCCAATACC
The DNA here is from genome assembly GCF_047149785.1 of Nitrobacter sp. GTDB lineage: Bacteria > Pseudomonadota > Alphaproteobacteria > Rhizobiales > Xanthobacteraceae > Nitrobacter. Next base: position 545,444 of record NZ_BAAGBE010000001.1, read on the forward strand.
ATTTCGTTCAACCTTCCGCCGAACGTCTCGCTCAGCACAGCCGCCGCCACGATCGAGGCGACGATGGATCGGATCGGCGTCCCGGCGACGATCCACGGCGGCTTCCAGGGCACCGCGAAGGTGTTCCAGGAATCGCTCAACAACCAGCCTTTCCTGATTCTCGCCGCGCTGCTGACGATCTACATCGTCCTCGGCGTGCTCTACGAAAGCTACGTGCACCCGCTCACGATCCTGTCCACGTTACCGTCGGCGGGTGTCGGCGCGCTACTGGCGCTGATGGCGTTCAATATAGAGTTCAGCATCATGTCGCTGATCGGCGTCATCCTGCTGATCGGCATCGTGAAGAAAAACGCGATCATGATGATCGACTTTGCGCTTGAGGCCGAACGCGCGCGCGGCCTGTCCTCATCCGAAGCGATCTACGAAGCCAGCCTGCTCCGGTTCCGGCCGATCATGATGACGACCATGGCCGCGCTGCTCGGAGCGCTGCCGCTCGCGATCGGCATGGGCGAGGGCAGCGAATTGCGGCGGCCGCTCGGTATCGCCATCGTCGGCGGCCTCATCCTGAGTCAGATGCTGACGCTCTATACGACGCCTGTCATCTATCTCTATCTCGACCGGTTCCGGCTGTGGTCGAAGCGTCTTAAGGCCGGCCGGCAGCACAGGCTGCCGCCGCAGGCCCAGCCCGGGGAATGACAGCGCATGTGGCCTATCGACAACACAAGGAGACGACATGGCGATGCATGCCGTGGTAATCGGTGAGGTCGCCCCCTTGTAAGTGCTAAGACACGACTACGTCGACAAAGCGTTTGGGGCCCTGATGCACAGCGAGATTAAGAGGTCTATCCGCACGGCCGCACGAGACGGCCGCGCGCGGCCTGTCGCGCCGCTGGTCTCGCTCGCGCTGCTTGCGCCGGTCCTGTGCGGATGCATTCTCGGCAGCGAGCGTCCGGCGCTCGATCTCCCAATTCCAGGGAAATACCGCGAAGCATCGTCGGCCGCGCCGGACGCGGCTGTGCCTTCGATCGACTGGTGGCGCGGGTTTCGATCCAGCGAACTGACCTCGCTGATGGAAGCAGCGCAGACTGCCAACCTGGACATTGCCGTGGCTTACGCGCAGATCGTCCAGGCCGACGCGCAGGTCGGGATCGCGGGCGCGCCGCTGTTGCCATCGATCACCGGAGCGGCGAACGCCGAGCGCGTGCGCAGCGCGGCGTCCTCGACCGGCGGCACCGCGTCGCCTTCGTTCCAGTTTTCGCAATTTAGCGCCGGACTTACCGCGAGTTACATGCTTGACTTCTGGGGCAAGAACCGCGCCACGCTCTACGCGTCCGAGGAAAATGCGACGGTCGCCCGCTACAACCGCGACGTCGTAACTCTCACAACGGTCGTGACCGTCGCCAATACCTATTTCCAGATCCTGGCAGCGCAGGATCAACTGCGCGTCACCCGCCGCAATCTCGCGGCCGCCGAGCGCATTCTCGATCTCATCAGGAAGCAGTTCACCGGCGGAACAGCTTCGCAACTCGATGTTTCGCAACAGGAAGCGCTGGTGGCGACGCAGCGCGCCGCGATTCCGCCGCTTGAAGTGACGCTGCGACAGAACATTGCCGCCCTTGCAGTCCTCATTGCGCGCGCGCCCGCCGATTTCAAGGTTAGCGGGGGAACGACGACACAAATCACGGTCCCGCGGATTACGCCCGGCCTGCCTTCGGAACTTCTGTATCAAAGGCCTGACATCCGCCTGGCAGAAGCGCAGCTTGCGTCGTCCAATTTCAGCGTCGAAGCGGCGCGCGCCGCCTTTTTCCCGCAGATTCAACTCACCGGCCAGACCGGCTCGCAAAGTGCGGCGCTGGCATCGCTATTCGGACCGGGTGGGTGGTACTACACGCTTGCGGCGAGTTTGACGCAGCCAATCTTCGACGGCTTGCTGCTCGAGAACCAGTTAAAGCAGGCGAAGGGCGTCCAGCTACAATATCTGCAAACCTATCGCAAAGCCGTGCTGTCGGCTTTCGCCGATGTCGAAAAGGCCCTCGTCGCTCTTCACCAATATACTCGGCAGGAGCGGCTGCAGGCTGAAGTCGTGGCGGCGTCGCGCAAGGCGTTCGATGTCGCCGAAACCCAGTTGCGCGGCGGCACGGTCAACCTCATCACGGTGCTGCAAGCCCAGCAGACGCTTTTCACCGCGGAGAACAACCTGGTCCTGGTGCGACTGACGAAGTTGCTCGCAGCCACCAGCTTGTTTCAAGCGCTCGGCGGCGGCTGGATCCCCGAGCGGGCGACAGCCCTCGGCGCATATCGCCCATCCCATCTGTAGGGGCCCGTTCGCCGACATGCTCGTGGACCCGAGGGCGGCAATCCAATGAAGCTCGACGCTGAAGGCGTTCCGGGATCTGCCAGGCCTCGTCCAATGGCGCGGTCGTCGGCGTGAGTTGATTTTTGAGAAGGGGCTTCCCCGCGAAGGACCGTTCCGTTTAGAGCATTTCCTATTTAGGTAGAAGCGTATCCTGCGTTGATGAAGTAGTTTTGGCATTCTGCTGGCTGGATGGCTTGGACGAGTTCGCCGAGGGTGCGGCAGACATTGTCGATGGTTCGCCTTTGCGCGATGCGCATCCAATGCTTGATCTTTGCGAAGGTCTGCTCGATTGGATTGAGATCGGGAGAATAAGGCGGCAGATACCAGAGCCTGGCTCCTGCGGCGTTGATCATGCGGCGCAGTTCTGCGGATTTGTGGCTGCCGAGATTGTCCATGATGACGATGTCGCCGGATTTGAGAACCGGCACGAGTTGCTGGGCGACATAGGCGCGGAAGCACTCGCCGTTGATTGGCCCGTCGAAGACGCAAGGGGCCGTGAGGCGATTCCAGCGCAGCGCGCCGAGGAAGGTCAGTGTGCGCCAGTGACCGTGCGGTGCGAAGGCCCGCAGGCGCTCGCCCTTTGGAGCCCATCCGCGCAGCGGCGCCATGTTGGTCTTGATCCAGGTCTCGTCGATGAAGACCAGCCGGCGAGGATCGAGGCCCGCTTGCCATGATCGCCAGCGTCGACGTCTGCGCAGGACGTCGGGCCGGCCCTGCTCAAGGGCGAACAGTGTTTTTTTTGAACCGTAATCCCTCGCGCCGCAGGAACAGCCAGATCGTATTATGCCCGACCTTGATGCCGCGCGCGGCCAATTCGTCCCTGAGCTGGTGCAGCGTCACATGAGGCGTCTGGCGGATCCGGGCCGCGATAAAGGCGCGATGCGCTTCCAGCACCGCCTTGCGATGGCCGCCCATCTGGCCCGGCGCAACGGACCCGGTCGCACGATAGCGTTGAGACCACTTCACGACCGAGGAAATCGCAACCCCGAACCGTGAGGCAACCGAGCGGCAGCTCTCACCTTTCGAGACCGCTGCCACAACCCGCCGTCGAAGATCGCCAGAAAGTGGTCGTCCCATCCTTGCTGGCCTCCAATCCAGCAAGAATCTTGAATCAGAAGACCCCTGATTTGAAAACCAAAATCCGATTCCGCCTAAACAGGAACCGGTCTAAAGCGTTTTCGAGCGAAGTGGGGACCGGTTCGCGTGAAGAAAACGCGTCAAATCAAAATCATAGAGCCCCGCTTCTGATTCCGTCAGAAGCGGAAGGCTCTAACCGGCGCATTGGCGAAGCGCTTCGAGATCCAGAACGTCGATGTGGCGGTGCGAGGAAATCCGAATCACTCGGACGTGCCGCAGCCGCGTGAGCTCGCGCGAAACTGTTCCAATCGTCAAGCCGAGAAAGTCGCCAATTTCGGCGCGCGTCAGCGGAAGATCGAAAGCCGTAGCGGCGTCGCCTCCTGCAGACGGATCGAGCTGCCGAACCATCATCATAAGAAAGCTCGCCACCTTTTCGCGTGCCGTCTTTCGTCCAAGCGCCAGCATCCACTCCCGGCCCTGATCGACTTCGCGAAGGGCTTGATGCAGCAATCTCGCTTCGAGGGTCGGATTTTCTTCGAGCATCTTCTGCAGCGCGTTCCTGGTTACGCTGCAGATATCGACATCCGAACAGGCTTCGACCCGGACAGGGCTCTCGTCTTGATGAAGTCGTCCGACGAAATCGGGCGCGAATTGAAGTCCGACGATTTGTTGGCGACCATCGGCCAGAGTCTTGGTCAGCTTGAGCACGCCACGCATGACATTGGCATAGGACCCGATCGGCCCCTGCTCCTGCAAGAGAACGTCGCCGGCGGATACCCTCACGACACGCGTGAATTGGGCGAAATCCACCAGTTCGTCGGCGTTGAGCGCGCCGCACATACCCTTGTGCCGTACCTCACAGCTCTGACAGAGCTTCGGCACGTTGGAGTTATGGATGTCCTTCCGGGGCGTGTTCATACTGCTCCAGCTTGAGGGTACCCGTCTGCCGAGCCGAGATACCCTCCCTTTATCGACGAGTTACTGATTCTCTAGACGGATTCTGCATCCCACAACGTTTTCTGTCTTTGCGATCGCGCAAAGGCGGACCCGAATTGTTGCGCTACCGCAATCTCAAAAGTTTGAGCGATGAGCGGCGATTGCGAGCGCGCGATTTTCTGGGCTGACGAGTGAACGGCAAGGCCCGATTGCACCTCTCACGGCACTGGCCGTTGTCGGTTCACGATGGCGGCGGCTGGGCGGAGATCGGGGCGCAGGGCTTCATCTTGCTGTTCGCCATCGGGCTCATCTTCTACGTCATATCTTCTACGTCATATCCGAATATCGCATGATTAGAACGCGCCCGAACTCAGGACCTCCAAAATTTTCCGCGTCTTTGCGCTAGATCATAACATGCATGTGATTTGAATGTATTCTTGGCTCGTCGAAACCAAAAAGGGGAGATCGACATGCCAACCGAGACAATCATTGTGACCGCGCTTGTTACCGGCGTCATAACCATATTCTCTCTGGCTATAGCTTATGGTCAACGTCAGACCACCGCTTACCGTCGCGAACACCCGCAAGGATAAGCCCGCAGAACCGCATGAATGGGCGGCGACCGCGGGCAGCTATATGTCTCACCGATCGCCGTCGCGAGAGGCGCAAGATCAACAGTATCTTGGAGACTTGACATGTCCGATCATAGCGAAATTGTGTATTCGACGGCGGAAGGAATGGATTACCCGGCGCACGAGCAGCAGTATAAGACGTTCCTCAAGATAGGGATGTTGGGCACGGCGACCGTCGTCACTGTGGTCGTGTTGCTGGCAATTTTCCTTATCTGATACCAGCCGCCGTTTTGGATTTTCGTTTGCAATGTGGTTGGTGCTTTAGTTGTGCGTGGTCGACGGCCTGCCTGCCGACCACGTTGTAGTACTGATCGACGCCGCTAACTGCGGTCCGGCGCGCCAGCTTGCCGATGGAATTTCAAACCGTTGCCGGCGGTTTTTTTGCGCCGAAGCGCTGCGAGAGCTCGTTCTAGCTAGAGGCGGGTTTTTGACCAACCAAACCCGACGACGACGCCTCGTGATGTAACTCATCCGCAATCCTCCGACGGGAATTCGGGTCTCGGATCTTCCGAAATTCGAGACGTCCCAGATTCGAATTAAGATGCGTCCGGGTTCGGACGTAATTTCCGTCAACGACGAGACTCGGTTGTGTCTTCTTCAGCGTATCCAGCAATCTGACTTGATCCAGCGTCGCGGCTGCATTGTTGTTCACCAAAAGCCGTATATGGGAGTCGCCATTACCGAATTTTAATCGAACTGCGCCATCCTGTTTCCGATACGCATGAGAGCTCGAGACCCCGGTAAGCCACAGAAGGTGCCTCCGCGATGGTTCACTTGTCCCAGATGTCACGAGCTTTGATGTGCGTTCTTCCCAGGTAAGCTTTTGAGGGCGTCGCTACCGGTTTCTGCTCACGCAATTCCTCGCGAATCGCGTCATGGCAGCGCATCGGACGTAACGCTTGCTTCAACCCCACCAGATCGACGAGCATCCCCGTGCGCAAAAATTTTCCGGTTACCGATGACGAATATCCCGTCTCCGACGAAACGCTGATCGTTTCCAGGACTGATCTCAAAGGTCGTCTTACCTACGTCAATGAGGATTTCATCGACGCAGCCGAGTTCTCGCTCGAAGAATTGATGGGCAAGGCGCACAACATCGTCCGCCACCCGGACATGCCGCCGGAGGCGTTCGAAGATCTCTGGGATACCCTGAAGGCGGAGAAGCCCTGGGTTGGCGCGATCAAGAATCGCCGCAAGAACGGTGGCTTTTACTGGGTTTTGGCGACGGCTTCGCCGATTCGCGCGAACGGACAGGTCACCGGCTACACCTCGATCCGCACCAAGCTTGCCGCCGACCAGCGCGCCCTGGCGGAAGACGTTTATGCCGCCATTCGCGAAAAGCGGCCGCATCCGTACCGGATCGATGCCGGCATCATCCGGAAACGATCGTTCTTCGATCGTTTCGGGCTGTTCACCCGCACGGTGCGGGCGAGAATGACGACGCTGATTACGCTGCAGGCCGCTTTTCTGCTCACATGCGGCGTGTTGTGCGGCGCCATGGCCGGTGGAACATGGGGCCTCGCTTCTGGGCTCCTCGCCGTTGCCGGGGTCGCCGCCGGAGGCATTGTCGGGCGCCAGACGCTTCGCGCATTCGAAGAGCCGATGCACCATCTGAGCGAAACGATGCTGAACCTCGTCCATGACAAGTTCGACAATCGCATCGAGATCAAGCGCGACGACGAAATCGGCATGGCGCTCCGCAACCTTCAGACCGTGCAGACGCTGATTCGCTTCAGCCGGGAAGAAGTCAATTCCATGCAGCGCCAGGCAGACGCCCAGCGCAAGACGGACATGACAAAGATCGCGGATTCCTTCGAGGCGGCGGTTGGCGAAATCGTTGAGGCTGTTGCGACGTCGGCGACAGAACTGGAGGCTTCCGCAACCACGCTCGCGTCGAATGCCGACAATGCAAAGGATTTTGCCGCACGCGTCGCCAACGGTTCGAACGAAGCCTCCTCGAATGTCAATTCGGTGGCCTCGGCCACGGAGGAGATGACCGCTTCGGTTCGCGAAATCAGCCATCAGGTGCAGGAATCGGCGCGCATGGCGGGCGATGCCGTCGATCAGGTTCATGCGGCGACTGAGCGCGTCAGCGCGTTGTCGAGCGCGGCGTCGCGCATCGGCGACATCGTCGAGATCATCAACAGTATCGCGGGTCAGACCAACCTTCTCGCCCTGAACGCCACCATCGAGGCAGCGCGCGCCGGGGAAGCCGGCCGCGGGTTTTCAGTCGTTGCAGCGGAAGTGAAGGCGCTCGCCGAGCAGACCGGCAAGGCCACCGGCGAAATCGGTCAGCAGATCAGCGGCATTCAATCCGCCACGCAGGAATCCGTCGCGGCAATCAACCAGATCCGCAATTCCATCGAAAAGCTTTCGGGAATCTCCTCCGCGATCGCGTCCGCGATCGAGGAACAGGGCGCGACCACCCAGGAAGTCTCCCGCAACGTGCAGCACGCTGCGCAGGGGGCGCAGGAAGTCTCCTCGAACGTCGGCAATCTCCAGCGCGGCGCGGCGGAAACCGGAACTGCTTCGTCCCAGGTGCTGTCCGCGGCCCAGACGCTGTCGCGCGACAGCTCCCGGCTCAAGGCAGAGGTGAGCAACTTCCTGAACTCCGTTCGCGTCGCGTAGACTAGAGCCTTTCCGCTTCTGATGGAATCAGAAGCGGGACTCTATGATTTTGATTTGGAGCGTTTTCTTGACGCGAACCGGCAGCCACTTCGCTTGAAAACGCTCCAGCGACGGACTGACGGGTGATGTTCTCCGTCCCCGTGTTCTGGTTAATTCGATCGACCGGAGGCGGCGCGACGGGGATGTTTCGGTTTCCCGTCTCGGCCGTTATCGATTCGGTCCCGCGAATTGCTTCAAGCGCGATCTCGCCCGGAATGGAAGGCACATGGCTTTCGCGGGAGGGAAGGGCAGGGCGTTGTTGGGCTTCGCAAAAACATCAATCGATGATACAAAGCGCGGAACAATGAGACGTTCCGTTTCCTTCACCGCACGTTACGATAAAATCTATCGGCAGAGTGAACGGCGTTCCGGCTGCGAATAAGCGCTGCAAAGAATAGAGGATGACGAGCGGGAGATCCAAATTCGCCCACGAGGATCGGGACCGATCGTGGGCACTTATCTCATTCTGGGGGAATAGGGAATAGCGCTGCCGGATACGGTTCTCACGGCATTTCGCCGCATGTTAGCGATAACAATATTCCATCGGATGTTGATTACCATCGGATGTTGATTAAATGGGTTTCGACTGCGGCGATTGGCAGATATGGTTTGCCGATCGCATGTTTTACGTTGCAGTGCAGCTAACACCAATGACTAACTTGCGCCGAGAGCGGATGATGGCCGACACTCATCCGGCACCGGACTGCTAAATATTTCTGTGGTGGCGCTATTTTTAGGTGAGTATTAACTTAGGTTCTGGCGTCGGCTCGAGATGGTTTGTCGGGGGACAGCCATTCGAGCGTATTGGGCGGGAAGATGAAGAAACATTCGCACGAGGAAATTCTTTTGAAGCTTGCCCGGGCAGACGAGCTTGCTCGCGCAGGCAATTCCCAGGTGGACGTTTGCAAGGCGCTTGGCGTTAGCGTCATGACGCTTCACCGGTGGCGGAAACTGCCTTTGCCCAAGCCTGAAGCACATATTCTCCGACATCGCGCCGACGACCGCGAGCCGCCAGCCAGCCCGCCAGCGATCGAAGAGATGCGCCACGTCCTGGAAGAGCTTAAGCTCGAGAACCAGCGCCTCCGAAAAATAGTCACGGATCTCTTGCTTGAGAAAATGAGACTGGAAGAAGCCGCAGTCACTGCCTCATCCCGTCAGTCGGGAAAGCAAGGCACGCTTCAGGCTCTGCTCGGCCCGGCCGATTCCAGATAGCTGCCTGCCAACGTCGAGAAACGACGGCGGTCGTCGCGCTATTGCTCTCGCACGGTTTGTTCGATCGCATCCGTGAGCTGCTGGATTTCCCGGTCGGCGGCATCTCCCGGCATGAAACTCGCGACCGATTGACCGCTGGTGAAGCAGCGGACGAAGGCTGCCCGGCTGGCGATCGGCGGCGCGACGATCTCGCCGAATCCGCCCAATTCATCGATCAACTGTCGTCCTTCCAGGGTGCGGCGGTCGAGTCTGTTTGGCACCAGAATCACCTTGATCTGGTCCTTCCGATGCTGCCGCGCCGCGTCGATGATCGCCAGAGTCTGCAATGTTGCGTCTAGATCGAGGCCCGACGGCGTGCAGGGAACCAGAATCAGATTGGCCAGGGCGATCGAAGCTCCCATTTCGCGCGCATTGGGAGCGGTATCGATGACCACGACGCCGGCTCGAATGCCGCGCACTTCCTGTGCCCAGACGGATACCGGCACTTGCTCCAAGGCCATTTCATAGACAGGAAATTCGAGATTACCCGGCTCCGCCCACTGCGAGGCGGAACGTTGGGGATCGCTGTCGACCAACGCGACGTCATGTCCGCGGCGGGCGAGCGCGGCGGCGGCGCACACCGCGATCGTGGTTTTGCCGACGCCGCCTTTGCGCTGGGTAACGGTGATAATCCTCCGGATCGGTCCGGGAGCGTTCATGTGGCCGCCATGATAACCAGACTCTAACATTTGATAGTAAAACACCTGGCGACGTTACCATTTCTTAATGGGCGGTCACAATCGAGGAATCGACCGCCAGGGCTGCGGCGTAGCCTGGCGCGGTCCCCCGCCATCGAATCCCGAATGACCCGTTTTTAGTTGAAATGGCGAGAATTCCTACAAATCAAGGCTCGGGCGCTGCCGCTTACTCATCAATGATAATATCGGTCAAATTGTGGGTTTGGCAGCGCGTGAATTTAACCTTGACTTGAGTGGGCGCCCGCCACTAACATACGTATAACAGATAGCGCGCTGCATCATAACAAATGATGTGAATGATGCAGTGGTGTCGGCGTGATCATTTCGTTCTGGTTCAAGCTATAGCACCTTCGAGCCGCAGCATATTAGCGTCGATCGGCGTCGACCGGGTATCTGCCTCGCCATAGATCTCGTGAATCCAGTCAGAGGGTACCATGGCCGTTTCCTACTTAACGAAGACCGAGCTGGATCATTTTGTCCAGCATAACGGGAACATCGAAGCGGGGGTGAGATCAGCGCTGATCGACTCGCTCGAACAAAGCGGCGTCTTCCACGACACTGAGGACGGCACAAGGGGATGGCTGGAGTCCGGGCCGTTTCACGGCGGCGCGGTTCCACCGGTCGTTCAGATCCTGGACGTGTCGCAGTCGACGAGCGTCCAGACGAATCCCAACCTGAAGGCGATCATCCTGGACGATCACAGCGGCCGGCTGGATGTGACCGGAGGCGACAACAACATATTCGTCGCGGCGGGGAAAGGGTCGGACACCATTAACCTGCACGACAGCGGCAACGACACGGTCTATGGCGGCAGTGGCAACGACGTGATCCGTGGAGGTCATGGTGACAGTTCGCTGTTCGGCGGCGCCGGCAATGACAGCATCTTCGGCGGCACCGGCAACGACACGTTGGATGGCGGCTCCGGGAACGACTACCTGGTATCGGGAGCGGCGCTGGCCTCGGGAACAGGCGGCCGCGCGCCCGATGCCAATGCGGGCGGTCATCAGCGCGTTGCCAGCGCGGACGACCAGGTCTTCGGGAGGGGCCATGGCGGTGACCAGGATCGTGGCGATGACCATTGGGGTGGTCGTGGTCATGGGAATGGCCAGGGCGGCGGCCACGGAGATAACCATGGCGGCGGTCAGGGGCCTGGCGATCATGGCGGTGGTCAGGGATCCGGCGGCGCCATGGAGGGGCACAGCACGCTTATAGGCGGCGCTGGTAATGATACGCTGGTTGGCGTGCAGGGCGATGTCATGCAAGGCGGCGCGGGCAACGACCAGTTCTGGATTTCCGGCGGCGCCCCGGGCGCCAATTCGACGCTGGAGGGCGGCGCCGGCAATGACACCTTCCACATTCAGTCGCACCAGGGCAACGATACGATCTTCGGCGGCGACGGCAAGGACTCCGTCGATTTCGTCGGTCGTTCGTTCTTTGATGTCACCAAGATCGACGTCGATTCGAACACAAACACCTACACGCTTCACTTCAGCGATGAACAGACGATTGCTGTCAGCGGAGTTGAGGATCTTCACTTCACCGATCAGGTCGTCAACCTGCCGAAGCTCTCATGATCTGATTGCTAGAGAGGAATCATTTGTGAAAGCCCCACTTTCAAGTGGGGCTTTTGCTCTGAAACCTTTCCATTGACGGCATCAAAGCTTGTCAGATGCCGACATGATAGGCGTTTCGTCGTTTGACGGGATGACGGCTTGGCTGGCGTTGTCCGGCGGGCGCGACGCCGTTTCTTCCAAGCAGGCGAACCTTTCATCACGAGTCGTCGATGAAAATGCGACGCTTTCAGAAGCGGAAAAGCTTTAGCGATGCGAAGAGAGATTGAGAGGAGGTTATGCCTTCGTGAGGCCACATCGATAGCGTGATGGTAGTCGGCTCCCGGAGTCGTACGTTCAACCGCTTCCGATCGCTCCGGGCGGGAATGTTTAGGAGCCGCTTTTGCCATCCAGCTTCAAGCGCTTGCTCAATGCGGGCTCCGGACCGGGATCCGCGCGACGAATCGCTCGAATGGTGCGCGAGCAAGATCTGACAGAGGTGCGCTTCGACATCGATCCCGGTGTCCAGCCCGACGTCGTCGGCTCGATCCTCGACCTCGGAAAGTCCTTCAAGCCACAGTCGTTTGACGTGATATGGTCGTCGCACGTCCTTGAACATCTCTACGCGCACGATGTTTTTCCCGCGCTGCGCCAATTCCATCGGATCCTGAAGCGGGACGGATTCGCTTTGATCATGACCCCGGATCTCGAGGCCGTGGCTCGGTTCATCGTCGAGCAAGGTGTTGCGACCGTCGCCTATCATTCTCCGTCAGGTCCTATCAGGCCGCTCGACATGCTCTACGGTCATTCCCGTGCGATAGAGGAGGGGCACGCGCATATGGCCCATCGCACCGGATTTACCGCCGAGCGGCTTGGCAATCTGCTGTTGATGGCGGGTTTTCTCACGGTGTCCGTGGCGACGGAAAACTTCGAGGTCCGTGCGCTGGCGCTGATGCCCGAGGCCGACGATACGGCCATCAAGAAGACATTGTTGGAAAGCGGCTTCAACTTCCAGGAAGCCTCGGCCTAGCACCCCGATTCCGATGGTTGCATGCTCCTGAAGCAACCTTTGATGAGAACTTCGAAATCGACGGGATGCTCGCAACCTTATGATTGTAGTGTGATTTGGACGAAGCGAACTTTTGAACCCCCACCTAAATTTGCGTTATCACACTCAGGGCCGTCCGGCCGACGGCCGCTTGAACGTTCGTGTTTCCGTCACTTTTATTATGTCTAATGTTATTGATAAGAGAGTGTTATCATTCAAGCTTGAATGATAATGTCTCGTGGCGGAAACAGATAGATCGAGCTTTCATGATCGCGCAAGCCATCGCCGAGCAAGCCTTTGCCGAGAATGCCGATATCGATCCCGTGCCTCCGTCCGGGCTCGAATGTCTGGTTATTGTCGCGCGACAGTATGGGCTGGATCTCACCTCGACGCAGTTGATCAAGGATAACCTTCTTGCCGGCGGAGAAGTCGCTCCCAACCAGCTCGTCGGCTGCGCCGAGAAGGCCGGTATGCGATCGAAGCACGTCAAACTCGATTGGGACGGACTTTCTCATCTCAAGAAGGCGCTTCCGACCATCGTCAGCCTGCGCGACGGAAGCTACATGGTGCTGTTGCGCGTCGATGGAGACGCCAACAACATCCGCGTTGCGTTGAGGGATCCGAACGCGGCGGAAGACGCGCTTCTCGTCATCGATCGGCCTCGCTTCGAAGACATCTGGTCGGGGGACGTCGTTCTCGCCAAGCGCAACTACGAAATCTCCGACGAATCGCAGCCGTTCAGTTTAGGTTTCGTCGCAGCATTGATATTCCGCGAGCGTCGGATCGTCCGGGATGTCGCGATCGCAGCGCTGGTTCTCGGATTTCTCGGCCTGGCGCCGATCATGTTCTGGCGTCTGTTGTCGGACAAGGTGATCTTCTATCACGCGTACAACACTTTCTACGTGCTTTGCCTGGCGATGCTGGTCATCATTGCCTTCGAGGCGATGTTCGCGTTCCTCAGGCAAATCCTTGTTCATCGTCTGACGACCAGGCTTGACGTCAAGCTGTCCACCTACGTTTTCGAGAAGGTCCTCAATCTTCCCATCGACTATTTCGAGCAGACCGCGGTCGGACTCGTCGCGCGCGACATCCGGGAAGTGTTCCGCATTCGTTCGTTCCTGATGGGTCAGTTGTTCGGCACGGTGCTGGATTCAACGACGCTGATCTTCTTTCTGCCGGTCATGTTCTTTTTCAGCCCGATCATGACTTTGATGGTTCTGGCGTTGTCCGGGGTGATCGTCGGGTGGCTCATCCTGATGCTGCCGGTCTATCGCAAGGCGTCGAACGCCGTTCTGTCCGCCGAAGGCGATCAGGGCGCGTTTCTGATTCAAACCCTCAACGGCATTCGGACGGTGAAATCGCTGGCGCTCGACGCGCGGCAGCGCCACTTTTGGGACGTGCTGGTTGCGCGTGTCGCCAAGGCGAGACTCGCGGAAGGGATGACCGGAAACGCGATCCAGGCGGTGGTGCGCCCGCTGGAGCGGTTGGCGGTGAGCGGTTCTTATGCCGTCGGCGTGTATCTCGCGCTGACAAACAGTGATCCCGTTTTTATCGGAGCGTTGTTTGCCTTCCTGATGCTGTCGCAGCGGGTGTCTGCCCCGTTGATGCATATGGCGCAGTTGATCAATCAATATGATGAAGCGCGCAGCGCGGTCGCCACCGTCCGCAACCTCGTGAACCAGCCGGCGGAGGAGGGACGCTCCGGGCATGGCGTCCGTTCGGCGATCGAGGGGAAAGTGGAGTTTTCCAACGTCACCTTCAGGTATAAAGGCGCCGTCTCCCCGACGCTGAACGGCGTTTCCTTTGAAGTCACCAGGGGAAGGACGCTCGGCGTGATGGGCAAGAGCGGCTCCGGCAAGACCACGATCACCCGACTCCTGCAGCGCTTGCATTCCGACTACGACGGACTGATCAAGATCGACGGGATCGACGTTCGTGAATACGACGTCGATCATCTGCGCAGGAATGTCGGCATCGTTCTGCAGGAAAACTTCCTTTTTAGCGGGACGATCCGCGAGAACATCTGCGCGGCGGTGCCGGATGCCACCTTTGACGACGTCGTCAAGGCGGCCCGACTGGCGGGCGCGGAGGAATTCATCGACAAGCTGCCGCGTGGCTACGAAACCCGTGTCTACGAGGGATCGCCCAACCTCTCCGGGGGTCAGCGGCAACGGCTCGCGATCGCGCGGGCGCTGATCGTCGATCCGCCGATTCTCATCCTCGACGAAGCCACGAGCGCGCTTGACGCCGACAGCGAGGCCATCGTGAACGGCAACATCACGCGGATAGCGAATGGCCGGACGTTGATCATCATTTCTCACCGGCTGTCGTCGCTAACGACGGCGGATGCCATTCTCGTGCTCGACCGCGGGATAGTCGACGATATCGGACGGCACGAGGAGTTGCTGGAGCGGAATGATATCTACAGCTCGCTCTGGTACCAGCAGAACACGCATCTCGCGCCGACGGTCCGCAGCGACAAGCCGAAACTCCGGAGCCCGACCCTTGTCCCATAGCCAGGCTTCGCTCGCGACCGTTCGCCAATTTCAGTCGGAGACCGATGCAATCCGCGAGGCCGCCGAACCCCTGGCCGCGCGCGCCACCCTGTTCGTGCTCTCCGCCTTCCTGGTTTCGATGGTCGCGATCCTGTGTCTGACGCGGATCGATCGCGTCGTAACCAGCCTCAGCGGCAACATCGTGCCGGTCGGTCATGTCAATGTCTTGCAGGCGCTGGATCCATCGATCATCAAGACGATCGACGTGCACGAGGGCGAGCAGGTGAAAACGGGGCAGTTGCTCGCCACGCTCGATGCGACTTTCACCTCCGCGGACCTGACGCAGGCGAAGTTGCAGATCGCAAGCCTCGAGACGCAGGTGGCGCGTGACGAGGCCGAGCTGAATCAGAAACCGCTCGTATTTGCAAACAAGTCGGACCCCGATTTCCAGAAATACGCGGCCCTGCAGAAGGCGCTCTACGGGCAACGCGTGGCTCAATATAACGCCCAGCTCAACAGTTTCGACTCGAAGATCAAGGAGACCCAGGCGTCGATCGAAAAATATCGTGGCGACGATGTCCGATATCGACAGCGCGACGACGTTCTGGAGAAGATCGAGAAGATGCGCACCACGCTCGCCGAGCACGGCACGGGATCGCAGCTCAACATGTACATTTCTCAGGACGCGCGGCTGGAGTTGCTGCGGACACTGGAGAATACGCACAACAGTCTGATCGAGGCGCAAAACACGTTGGGATCCATCATCGCCGACCGAGATGCATTCAAACAGCAGTGGTTCGCGCAATTGAGCCAGGATCTGGTGACGACGCGCAACAAGCTCGACGATGCGAGAGCGACTTATGAAAAGGCGCTCAAGCACCAGAATCTCGTGCGCTGGACCGCTGCCGAACCCTCGGTTGTATTGACGATGGCTAGGCTCTCGGTCGGCTCTGTGCTCAAGCCGGGAGACCCCTTCATCACGCTCATGCCGATCGACACCAGGCTGGAAGCTGAAATCAGGATCTCTTCGCGGGATATCGGGTTTATCCGTGCCGGCGATCCCTGCACTATGAAGGTCGATGCCTTCAATGCTGCGGAGCATGGTGCGGCGACCGGAAAGTTACGTTGGATCAGCGAGGGAGCATTTACGACGGACGATGACGGCAAGCCTCTCGACTACACTTATTACAAGGCGAGGTGCTCGGTGGACACGTCCAATTTCAGGGACGTGCCGAGCAATTTCCGTCTGATTCCCGGCATGACCCTTCAAGGAGACATTAATGTCGGAACCCGATCCGTCGCGATGTATCTGCTCGGTGGAATGCTAAGGGGCGTCCGCGAGGCCATGCGCGAACCATGATGCTTTCTTCGCGATCGCTTCTCGAATGGCTTCGACCAGCTTCGGCAATTGTCCGCGGCGGCGGTCCTTTTGAACATGGAACGGCTGCCTACGAGCGCGGTCGGTATCTTGAAGCGATGAAGTTTTGGAAGCTCGCGTCGGAGTCCGGCGAAGCTGCGGCTGGTTATCGAATAGGAACGCTTTATGTGAAAGGCGAAGGAGTCGTCAGGAGCGTGCCCGATGCTGTCGTTTGGTACGAGTGGGCGGCTCAGCTCGGCAATGTCGATGCGCAGTTTCAGCTCGGCCTGATCCTGCTTCAGGGGGACAAGCCGCCGCTCGGTCCCTGTCGGCATGAAACATGGCGTCAGTCCTCCGCTATTCGACTCGGTGAAAGGGCATCGAACATCCATCATCTCGTATTTCCGCACGGAACGAGCGTGGAGAGGAATGTCGACGCTGCTTTCGGCTGGATATCGGCCGCGGCGGAAAGTGGCAAAGCGGAAGCGCAGACGGTCCTTGGCAACATGTACTGCGAAGCAGTCGGCTGCGAAAGGGACTTCCACGCGGCGCTCGGATGGTACCGGCTCGCGGCTGACCAGAACTGCGCCGCGGCTGAATTCGCGCTTGGCGACGTCTACTATCAAGGCAAAGGGGTTCCCGTCGATTTCGAGCAGGCGGCAGTTTGGTATCGCAAGGCAGCCGAACAAAAACATGTAAGGGCGCAGGTGGCGCTTGCATTCATGAACTTGAAAGGAACGGGCGTGCCGGAGGCGCCCGCCGAAGCCGCCCGCCTGTTCCAGGGCGCCGCCACTCAAGAGGATCCGATCGCACTCTACAACATCGGCCTGTTGCGATTGAAAGGTCATGGCGTCGCCAAGGATATCGACCGAGCCGAAACCGCGTTGCGCAAGTCTGCGCGCAAGGATTACTTTCCGGCAATCCAGGCCCTGGCCGATTTTTATTCGCACGGCGCCGGCTCGGAACCCGATTTGCGGGAGGCCGCGGTCTGGTACGAGAAGGCCGCGGAGCGGGGGGATGTGCAGGCGCAGTTTTTCATGGGCCGTTTCTGTGCGACGGGCACGGGCGTTGGTCCGAACATCCGTCAAGCCGCGAAATGGTTCGAACGCGCGGCGGAGAACGGTCATGCGACCGCCGCCTTCAATATCGCCATCTTCTATCTCAACGGATCCGGCGTCGAACGTAATGTTGAGGTCGCGATCGAATGGTTCGAGCGCGCGTCCGAAGGTGGCATCCGCGCTGCACAGTTGCAACTCGGGAGGCTTTATTCGGCGGGTAACGGGGTTCCGCGCGATCATGCCCGGGCGGGGGAGTGGCTCAGCAAGGCGGCTGACGGCGGGGAACCGGACGCCAAGACGACCTACGCGCTTTTCCTGCTTCACCAAAACGGATCGACCGAACGGCTCGAGCAGGTGAGGCCGCTGTTGACCGAAGCGGCGGAAGCCGGTCACGCGCCGGCTGCATTTCATCTCGGTGTGTTGGAAATGGGAAGGTTTGGCGGCGTCGCGAATGTCGAAGCCGCCGCTTCGTGGTTCTCCCGCGCCGCCGACGCCGGCCATGTCGAGGCGCAATATACCCTGGCGCTTCTGTATCTCGATCCGGGCAGCGCGGTGAGCGATGCGAAAGCAGCGGCATCTTGGATGGCACGAGCCGCGCATGCAGGCCATTCGGGGGCGCAGTTTCAACTTGCCGTGATGCATTGCACCGGTGCAGGCCTGGCCCAGGATATCGCGCAAGGCGCGCACTGGTATGAGGCCGCGGCGCGACAGGGACACAGGGTAGCGCAGTTCAACCTTGCGGTGATGCTTGGGAAAGGGCAGGGGCGCGAGGCGGATCCCGTGAAGGCAGCCGAATGGTTCGAGAAGGCGGCCGAGCAGGATATGGCGGAAGCGCAGGTTGCGCTCGGAGATGCGTTGATGTCGGGAAACGGCGTCGCCAAGGATCGGGACGCGGCGGTGCACTGGTATCAGCAGGCGGCGCGGCAAAGCCATGAAGGAGCCGTGCGCCGTCTGGATGCGATTGGCGTGATAGTTGTCGATGGTTGAGCGTCGCCCCGGAAGGCGATTTCGGGTCAAGCACGCGCATTTCATCATGCGATCGACAGCTATCGAAACAGCTCCGAATGGTGCGCTTTCATCGATGCCGATGAGCTTCTCCATCCCGTCGAGGGCAACGGCATCGAGGATGTGTTGAAAGGCGTCTCGTCCGCGCCGGCTGTCGTTCACTGGCTGAATTTTGGATCCAATGGTCATGAGACCATACCGCAAGGGCCTGGCATCGAGTCGTTACGCGGCGGGCGATTTTCCAAACCGCCATGCGATGAAGTCGATCGTGCGTCCCGATGCGATCGTGGCCTATCTCCATCGGCATCAGGCTCTTGTATGTCTGTCGTTACGCGTCTCGGACTTGCCGTGGACGCAACCCATGCATGGATTTCAGTCTCCGGGCGCCCGGCAAGGCGCATGGCCGAAACCGTCTCTTCCTATATTGCGTGGTTTCGGCCGCAGCGATCATCCGCGCGAGCGCCGTTCGCTCAACGCGCTAACGCATCCGCCTTGCCGCCTCCACCATGTTGACGAGCGCCGGCTTGACTTCCTCCCACTTGCGGGTCTTCAGCCCGCAATCCGGATTGATCCAGAGCTGCCTGTCGGAAAGGCGCTGGCGCGCGAGTTTGAGCAGGCCGGTCATCTCGTCCACCGCCGGCACGCGCGGGGAGTGAATGTCGTAGACGCCGGGACCTATTTCGTTGGGATATTCGTAGTTCCTGAAGGCGTCGAGCAGCTCCATCTTGGAGCGCGACGTCTCGATCGAGATCACGTCGGCATCCATCGCCGCGATCGCGGCGATGATGTCGTTGAATTCCGAATAGCACATATGGGTGTGGATCTGCGTCGCATCAGCGACGCCGCTCGCGCACAGACGGAAACATTCGACGGCCCAGTCGAGATACGCCTTCCATTCGGATCGACGCAGCGGCAATCCCTCGCGCAGCGCGGCCTCGTCGATCTGGATCATCGACGCCCCGGCCGCTTCCAGGTCGGCGACCTCGTCGCGGATCGCGAGCGCGATCTGCCGGCAGGCGAGGCTGCGCGGCACGTCGTCGCGCACGAAGGACCAGTTGAGGATGGTCACGGGGCCGGTGAGCATGCCCTTCATCGGCTTTGTCGTCAGGGATTGCGCGTATGTCCACCAGCCAACGGTCATCGGGTTGGGCCGGGACACGTCGCCGAACAGGATCGGCGGACGGACGCAGCGCGAACCGTAGCTTTGCACCCAGCCGTGCCGGGTGAAAGCGAATCCGGAAAGCTGCTCGCCGAAATACTGCACCATGTCGTTGCGCTCGAACTCGCCGTGCACGAGCACGTCGAGGCCGATGTCGTCCTGCCATTTGATGGTTCGCGCCGTCTCCTCCCGCAGAAATCTCTCGTAGTCGGCATCGCTCATTGCGCCCTTGGCATGGGCCGAACGCGCCTTGCGCACCTCGACGGTCTGCGGGAACGAGCCGATGGTTGTCGTGGGGAACGACGGAAGGCCGAAGCGGTCGCGTTGTAACTTCGCGCGGTGGGAAAAGACGTTCTTGCGCCGGGCCATGCCGGGCGTCGCCGCTTCAATTCGTGCCGCAACAGCGGCGTCGTGAACCTTCGGCGACGCCTTGCGCGCCGCCGCAGCCTCCGCAGACGCGTCCAGCGCATCGGCGACCGACGCGCGGCCTCCAATCAAGGCTTTGCCCAACGTCGCGAGCTCTCCCATCTTCTGCACCGAAAACGCGAGCCAGCTTTTCAGCTCGGCATCGAGATCTGTTTCCAGCAATACGTCGATCGGCACATGCAGAAGCGAGCAGGACGGCGCGAGTTGCACGCGATCGACGCCGCGCCTAGCGACCATGGGTTCGAGACGGTCAAGCAATGCGGGAAGATTGGCGCGCCAGATATTGCGGCCGTCGATCACGCCGAGCGACAGAACCAGATCGCGCCGCGCTTTTGCCGCCGCGGTGTCGAGTTGTTCGGGAGCGCGGACGAGATCGAGATGAAGACCCGCGACCGGCAGCGACAACGCGGTATCGAGATTGTCCCCGATGCCGCCGAAATAGGTGGTCAGCATGATCTTCAGATTCGGCAGTGCGCCCGCAAGCTGTTCATATGTCGCGCGCAACGCCTTGCGGGTCGCATCGTCGAGATCGAGCACGAGACAGGGTTCGTCGAGCTGCACCCACTTCGCGCCTTCCGCGGTGAGGCGCTTCAGCACGTCGATATAGACCGGCAGCAGGCCGGGAAGCAGCGACAGGGAATCGAGATTCGCGTCCTTGCTCTTGCCGAGTTTCAGATAGGTCACGGGCCCGAGCAGCACCGGCCGGGTCTGGTAGCCCAGCGCCTTGGCCTCGCGATATTCATCGACGGCCTTGAGCGAGGAGAGTTCGAACCGTTGGCCCTTGCTGAATTCGGGGACCATGTAATGATAATTGGTGTCGAACCACTTGGTCATCTCCTGCGCCGGCGCGCCGCGAGCGTGACCGTCCCTACCACCGTGCGCGCAGCTTGAATCGTGATCTTCGCCCTGCGCGCCACGCGCCATCGCGAAGTAAGTGGCGAGCGGCACGGGCCCGCTTTTCCATCCGTAGACGTCCGGGATCGCGCCGACCATGACGCTGGTGTCGAGCACGTGATCGTAGAGCGTGAAATCGTTCGACGGGATGACGGTGACGCCGAGCGACTTCTGGCGTGCCCAGTTCGCGGCGCGCAAGCCGGCCGCCGTTTCAAGCAGCGCGGATTCGCCGGACTTGCCTGACCAGTAGCTTTCGAGCGCGATTTTCAACTCGCGACGCGGGCCGATGCGCGGTGTGCCGAGCGTGGCGACAGGGAGAGAGGAAACTGACATTGGCTTTACCCCATGTGTTGGGGGCTGGGCCTTAGCGACGCGGCAGGGGAATCCTGGCGGCGCGCGCCATGAAAACCGCAAGCGCACCACCGGGACACCCCGCCCGAGGACGACTATGTTGCCGGGGCAGGTTTCCTGGCTCGCGGGTCTCGGCTTCGGTCCGGCCTTCCCGGGATTGCTCCCAGTGACACTGATGGACCACAGCTCGCCGCTTACAGTTGCGGGGGCAGCGCCGGCATTGCCCGGATCCATGGACGAAGGCCCATCGACCAGAGCGCACCGGCTTCCCTCTTAGCTCCGGGCTTGAATGTCCCGGAGAACCTCGACCGCCCATCCTATGGGCCAGCGTGTGGGGGCCGTCAACCGCGCCTTTGGCGAATCTTTATGAAAGAATTTTATCCTTGCTAGGATTGCTATACCACGATGCGTCGGAACGAGGCTGAGGTCACAGCCCAAGCATGACACCGGAAAAGTTCGACACGATGACGTTTCAGAAGAGGAGGCGCTCTTGTTAGCTTTGTTTCGCTGCGATGTCGTTGCGAATGCTCGCGATGTTTTTAGTCGAGCGGTTCTGTTTGCCCCACGAAATAGAACTCTACTCAAATTGGCGGCAGTCCTGGTTTGCTTTCTTGAGGCTGGATGTATCCACGCTTACGCATCCAATGCGTCTCGGCTGCAAAAGCTGGTTACAGGTGGCTACTTGACTGCGTCTTCGACGAACGCGGCCTTTTATGTCGAGACGAGCTCTCGGACTGACGACGTCATACTCATCGACTTTAAGTCAAAGGCACTCAAGAAGCTAAGTAGCCATGGGAGAAGACTGGGATATCCATCACTCTCGCTTGATGGCGAGAGGCTTCTTTTGGTCAGACAGGATCCACACACGGGTGAATCGGAGCTTCTATCATGCGAGATAACGAATTTGATTTGTCGACGGCTTTTTGCCACGAAGCTTTCGATTGTCGACCCGGTTGGGATAGGTGCGGATAGGATCGTTTATGTTTCGAGCGATCCTGGCGCTCGTTTCGATTACGCCGACAATGATCTCTGGCTGTTTGAAACGGGAAAAGAGCCACGTCCAATTACCGATCTGCAATTTCATGTGCTGACGCGGCTGAGCGTTACCTCAAGTCACATTTATTTCTCGGCGCTGGGACCTCATCCGGGAAAGGAGGCTATTCCAAAGTACAAGCCGCTTGAGGATGCATCGAGCAGTATTTATAGGCTGCCTTTCGATAGCCACACCGGCGTCGTCACGGTTCCAGCTACTCAACTGTCTCCGCTTTTTGTGGCCGAACGCAGCAAGTCAAATTCGCCAAGCATTGCGTTCGATGAAACGTTTGCCGCGTTTCTACGTACAGACAGATATCGGAAAGGTGGGTTTCGTTTCGATCTGGTCGTTCAGAGCCTGACGACCTCAGCAAGTATATTATTCAAGTCGGCCGGGATCGGCTTCTCGCGACCAGTCGTCGTCGGGAGCACCGTCGTCGCGAACGATCTGCTTGACGACAGATACATCATCAAGCGCCTATTGCCGGGTAAGACCTCGCTCCAGACTGAGATTGAAGTCACCGACGACGAAATCGCACGTCTCCCCGCCACCGAAATAATAATCGAAAACGAAAGCCGATAACGATGCCCTATAATTATACGAATTCGTTCCCCGATTTTTGGGTCGGCATTCCTACGTATGCTAATCTCACTCCGGGAATACCACAAAATGTATTCAATCCAGGCATACCCAGCCACGTTAAT
Organism: Nitrobacter sp.; assembly: GCF_047149785.1. Lineage (GTDB taxonomy): Bacteria > Pseudomonadota > Alphaproteobacteria > Rhizobiales > Xanthobacteraceae > Nitrobacter. Next base: position 568,141 of record NZ_BAAGBE010000001.1, read on the forward strand.
TTCGATAAGCCTTTCTTTCATTTGCCGGTAGTTGGAACAAGCAGGAAAGCCTGCGAGAACGACGACGCTTTCCGTCAAACTAACGAGTGCAATATCCGTTTTTATTTGCGTCGATCGTCGTTCTCTTTACTCTTTGCTGTTTTCTTTCTCCACGTCGCAAACAATCCTTCTACAAACCGAGAAAACCCGTTGTAGGTCTACCCATTGGATTAACTGGTCGGAGAAGTGATGATGTGTGTTGGCATTACCGTCATCCATCTTATCGTTAATTTTCGCCATTGGTTTCCGTTGGTTGGCAAGAAGAGATGGATCAATCCCGCAGTACTCGCACTTTGTATAGTATTCTCCTATCGGGTGGCTTGTGAGGCTGCAGAATCGCGTGCTAATCGCGATTACAAACTCACGACTGGAGCATATTTTTCAGCATCAGAAGAAAAGACTGCATTTCATTTGTTCACAGGTCCGCGCAGTTCGGACGCAGTAATAGTCGATCGAAAATCGAAGACCATCAAGAGATTGACAAGCCGTGGAACGAGACTCTTATACCCATTCCTATCGATTGACGGTCAACGACTGCTCCTTGTTAGGCAGCATGCCGATACGGGGCAATCAGAATTGCTATCATGTGTAGTGGACAGTTATGTGTGCCGTGAACTATTTAACTCAGCCGATTCGATTGCAGACCCAGTTGAACTAGATAAAGATAGAGTGGTCTATATCTCTAGTCCATTGAGCGAGTTTAAGCAGCGACGGTCGAGATACGTTCGACATGATATTTGGCTGTTCAATGGAGAACGTTCTCGCCGGATTGCTGACCTTCAATTTTACGAACTGAGGACCCTGTGCTTCACATCCAGCAGCGTCTATTTTTCCGCAATGGGACCTCGGTCAGGGAAAGAGATTATTCCCGAGTCGATTGCATTGCAGCCTGCGTCGAGTGACATCTATAGCTTACCTTTTGATCGAAGCACTGGATCAATCGCTATTCCGGATAAGCGTCTGTCGCCTCTCTTTATGGCGAAAGGAATATCAACATCCGTAAGCGTGGTGACTGATGAATCGTTTGCCGCATTCCTCCGTGCAGATAGAACTCGCGTAGGCGGCTACCGATACGATCTCATCGTGCAAAATCTCAAAACTGGGGCGTCTCGGCCCTACGAATCCAAGGGGTTCGGCTTTTCGCGACCGGTTGTCGTTGGGCACACGGTTGTCGTGAACGATCTGCTTGACGACAGGTACGTCATCAAGAGCCTTTTGCCGGAAATTGCCTCGCTCAAGACTGAGGTCGAAGTTACCGACGACGAAATCGCACGTCTCCCTGTCACCGAAATAACAGTCGAAAACGAAAGTCGATAACGATGCCCTTTGGAAGATTTGTCGCGCAGTCATGACGGTGCGTAGGCTCGCTCCGGAATGCCCAGGAACCTTTATCTGAACCTTTATCTTATCTGCTAATCTTAATCGCTCTCGTTCCGGTAGAATTGCGTGCCGATCACGATGGGCGGACGGCCCTGATCCCGGCGGTGTTGATTGGTGTCGCGTAGCGAATAGACGCAGCCGCAATATTCCTGCTGATAGAATTCCTCGCGCTTGCTGATCTCGATCATCCGCTGCGCGCCGCCGCCCTTGCGCCAGTTGAAATCCCAATACGACAGCCCTTCATAACGACCGGCCGCGCGATGGCCGCAGTCATTGATCTGCGCCATGTTCTTCCACCGGGAGATGCCGAGGCAAGACGTCATCACCGGAAACCCGTGCTCGTGCGCATAGAGCGCGGTGCGCTCGAAGCGCATGTCGAAACACATGGTGCAGCGCGCGCCGCGTTCCGGCTCCCACTCCATTCCCTTGGCGCGGGCGAACCAGTTATCCTTGTCGTAATCGGCATCGACGAACGGCACGCCGTGCTTCTCCGCGAAGCGGACGTTTTCGTCCTTGCGAAGGAGGTATTCTTTTTGCGGATGAATGTTCGGATTGTAGAAGAAGATCGTGTAATCGATCTCCGAGGCCAGCATCGCCTCCATCACTTCGCCGGAGCATGGCGCGCAGCAGGAATGCAGCAACACCTTCTTCTGCCCGTTCGGGGGCGTCAGGTTCGGTCGGACGAAGTCGTTCACGATCAGGCTCGGCGGTTGAGCCGCGAGACACAGGGCGCGGCGTATCCGTGGAGATAAAGGTCTGAACGGCCGGAGCGTCAAGAGCCGGGCCGAGCGGTGAGCCCGTTTCGCCCCGCTGTGGATTGCGAATATTCCGCGTCGGGATTCGAAAACGATGTATTGACACTTAGGTCGATCACCATACTAGATATGGTGGTCACGGTCTCTCGAGTCGCAACACCGAGAGCTAAGAGGGAAGCTGGTGCGCTTGGGCCATGACCCAGCAATGCCGGCGCTGCCCCCGCAACTGTAAGCGGCGAGCCGAAGTCCATTTATTGTCACTGGGATCGCAAGGTTCCGGGAAGACCGGACGGACGCTGGGACCCGCGAGCCAGGAGACCTGCCGCGACAGCAAAACGTCCCTGGGCGGGGGTCCCGGCGGGTCGCTTGTCAGGTGCCGCGTCTGCCGCGGCGTTCCTGCGCGCGTCTCCGCACGACCCCGCTCGCAACAAGCCGGGGTTTGAGCGATGTCCGTCGCAACTGAAGCTGCATCCTTTGCACGTTCCGTGCGTCCGTCTTTCTCGGCTTCTGCCGCGACGCCGTCCAGTGAGCCCGCGTATCAGGTGATCCGGCGTAACGGATCGGTTTCGCCATTCGATTCCGCGAAGATCGCGGTCGCGCTGACAAAAGCGTTCCTCGCGGTCGAGGGCAGCAGCGCCGCCGCTTCGCGCCGGGTCCACGACATCGTCACTGAGCTGACCGGCCAGATCGTCGCCAGCCTGGCCCGGCGCACCGATGCTGGCCGCACCTTCCACATCGAGGACATTCAGGACCAGGCCGAACTCGCGCTGATGCGGAGCGAGCATCACAAGGTCGCGCGCGCCTACGTGCTCTATCGCGAGGAGCGCGCGCGCGAACGCGCGAAGGCGCAGGAATCGAAGGCAAAAAAGGGCAACGCGGTAGCCGCTACACCCGCGTTGCGGATGAAGTCGCCCGACGGATCGTTGACGCCTCTCGACACCGGACGTCTCGCCACTGTGGTGAAGGAAGCGTGCGCCGGACTGGATGGCGTCGCTGCCGGGGTAATCCTGAGCGAAGCGCATCGCAACCTCTATGACGGCATCAGCGCGGATGAACTGGCGCTGGCGCCGATTCTCGCGGCGCGCACGCTGGTCGAGACCGATCCGGACTACGCCAAGGCCAGCGCGCGCCTGTTACTCGACAAGCTGCGCCGCGAGGCGTTGAGCTTCATTGCCGGGCAGCCGGAACAGGCGACCCAGGCGGAGATGGCGGAGCGCTATGCGGACTATTTCCGCACCTATGTGCAGACCGGCATTTCCAATGAACTGCTCGATCCGGAGATCGGCCGTTTCGACCTCGACCGGCTTGCGGCCGCGCTGAAACCGGAGCGCGACTTGCAGTTCGACTATCTCGGACTCCAGACCCTCTATGATCGCTACTTCCTGCATATCCGCGGCACGCGTTTCGAACTGCCGCAAGCGTTCTTCATGCGCGTCGCCTGCGGTCTCGCGCTGCGCGAGATCGATCGCGAAGAGAAAGCGATCGCCTTTTACGACCTGCTCTCGTCCTTCGATTTCATGGCGTCGACGCCGACGCTGTTCAACGCCGGCACGCTACGGCCGCAACTCTCGTCGTGCTTCCTCACGACTGTCGCCGACGATCTCGACGGCATCTTCAAGGCGATCAAGGACAATGCGCTGCTCTCGAAATACGCCGGCGGTCTCGGCAACGACTGGACGCGCGTGCGCGGGCTCGGCGCGCACATCAAGGGCACCAACGGCGAAAGCCAGGGCGTGGTGCCGTTCCTGAAGGTCGCGAACGACACCGCGATCGCGGTCAACCAGGGCGGCAAGCGCAAGGGCGCGGTGTGCGCCTATCTCGAGACCTGGCACATCGACATCGAGGAATTTCTCGATCTGCGCAAGAACACAGGCGACGACCGCCGCCGCACCCATGACATGAATACGGCGAACTGGGTACCGGACCTCTTCATGCAGCGGGTCGAGCAGAACGGCCTCTGGACCTTGTTTTCTCCGGATGAGACCGCGGACCTGCACGACCTCACCGGCAAGGCTTTCGCCGAACGCTACGCCCATTATGAAGAGAAGGCCGCGCGCGGCGAACTGCGCGTGACCAAACAGGTCCGCGCCGTCGACCTGTGGCGGCGGATGTTGACCATGCTGTTCGAGACCGGGCATCCCTGGATCACCTTCAAAGACCCGTGCAACCTGCGCTCGCCGCAGCAGCATTGCGGCGTCGTGCATTCCTCGAACCTCTGCACCGAGATCACGCTCAACACCTCGAACACCGAAGTCGCAGTCTGCAATCTCGGCTCGGTCAACCTCGTCAACCACCTGTATGACGGCAAGCTCGACCTTGACCACCTCGCGCGCACCGTGAAGACCGCGATGCGCATGCTCGACAATGTGCTGGACGTGAATTTCTACACCATCCCGGAAGCGCGCGCGTCGAACCTGCGGCATCGCCCGGTCGGGCTCGGCATCATGGGCTTTCAGGACGCGCTCAATGTCCTGCGGCTGCCCTATGCTTCGGATGAGGCCGTAACCTTCGCCGATGAAAGCATGGAGGCGATTTCGTATTGGGCGATCTCCGGTTCGGTCGATCTCGCCGCCGAGCGCGGCCGCTATCCCTCCTATGAAGGATCGCTCTGGTCGAAAGGCATTCTGCCGCTGGATTCCCTTGCGCTCGTCGATGACGCGCGCGGCGCGCCGATCGACATCGACCGCTCCAGCCGTCTTGACTGGGACGCGCTACGCCAGCGCGTCATGACGATCGGCATGCGCAACTCGAACTGCATGGCGATCGCGCCGACCGCGACGATCTCCAACATCTGCGGCGTTTCGCAGTCGATCGAGCCCGCCTATCAGAACCTCTATGTCAAATCCAACATGTCCGGCGACTTCACCGTGGTGAACGCCCATCTCGTGCGCGAACTCAAGGCCCGCGGGCTGTGGGACGAGGTGATGATCTCGGACCTGAAGTATTTCGACGGCAGCGTGGGCCAGATCGATCGCATCCCCGACGATCTCAAGGCGCTCTATGCCACCGCTTTCGAGATCGACTCCGCCTGGCTGATCGACGCCGCCGCGCGCCGGCAGAAGTGGATCGACCAGGCCCAGTCGCTCAATCTCTACATCGCCAATCCGCGCGGCAAGAAGCTCGATGCGCTCTACCGCCATGCCTGGAAGCGCGGCCTCAAGACGACTTACTACCTGCGCTCGCGCTCCGCGACGCACGTTGAAAAATCCACGCTGAAAGGCACGGACGGCAAGCTCAATGCTGTCTCGGCATCGGTGTCGGCCGCGTCATCGAATGGCCACGCGACCGACGCCATCGAGAGCGAAGGCTGGAAAGCCTGCCGTATCGACGATCCGACCTGCGAGGCGTGTCAGTAAGCCGTCTGGTCGGCCACAAGCCACGCCATGACGAAGATTAAGAAATTCAGGAAACGTCACCATGCTCGACTGGTCCGACACCTCTCCTTCCGCGCCGGCGCAACCTGTTCCGCCGATGACACGCGCGCACGGCGCGACGGTGTCCTCGCCTCGCGCAAAACCAGCGGAAACCCTCACCGACACCACCGGCCTAGGTGACATCGATCGCGGCGCTGCGCGGGTGCGCGTCGACGACAAGCGGATGATCAACGCCGGCGCCGACGTCAACCAGCTCCTGCCGCTGAAATACCGCTGGGCGTGGGAGAAGTATCTTTCCGGCTGCAACAATCACTGGATGCCGACCGAGGTGTCGATGCAGGCCGACATCGCGCTGTGGAAGTCGAAGGACGGCCTCACCGAGGACGAGCGGCGCATGGTCAAGCGCAATCTCGGCTTCTTCGCGGCTTCCGAGTCGCTTGTCGCCAACAACATCGTACTGGCGATCTATCGCCACCTCACCAACCCCGAATGCCGGCAATACCTGCTGCGGCAGTCCTTTGAGGAAGCGGTGCATACCCATACGTTTCAGTACATCGTCGAAAGCCTCGGCCTCGACGAGGGCGAACTGTTCAACATGTATCGCGAAGTGCCCTCCATCACCGACAAGGCAGCCTGGGCGCTTAGGCATACCCGGCATCTCGACGATCCCGGCTTCAAGACCGGCACGCCGGAAGCGGACCAAGCCTTTCTGCGTGACCTCGTCGCGTTCTACGTCGTGTTCGAGGGCATGTGGTTCTATACCGGCTTTGTGCAGATCCTCTCCCTCGGCCGCCGCAACAAGATGGTCGGCATCGCCGAGCAGTATCAGTACATCCTGCGCGACGAATCGATTCACCTGAATTTCGGCATCGACGTCATCAACCAGATCAAGATCGAGAATCCCCATCTCTGGACCCAACCATTCCAGGAGGAGGTGCGCGCTATGCTGAAGAACGCCGCCGAACTCGAGGCCGCCTACGGCCGCGACACCATGCCGCGCGGATTCCTCGGTTTGAACGCGGCGCTGTGCGAGACTTACATGCACGTCATCGCTAACCGCCGCTGCGCCCAGCTCGGGCTTGCGCCGGTGTTCGCCGAGGCCGACAATCCGTTCCCGTGGATGAGCGAGGCGATGGACCTCAAGAAGGAGAAAAACTTCTTCGAGACCCGCGTCATCGAATATCAGAACGGCGGCGCGCTCGCCTGGGATTGAACGCGACCACGGAGGATGCGCCGGCACCCTCGGAGCCGCTATCCAATCGCGTTCCTCGCCTGGGACACGCAGTCAGCCCTGCGTCGGTTTCCAGTCAGCGGTAGGAATGACGTTGATCATCCAGGGGATGCCGAACTTGTCGGTCAGCGTGCCGAAGCCGGGCGACCAAAATGTTTCGCCGAACGGCATGCCTGCCTTGCCGCCCTCAGACAGTTGATCGAACCAGCGCCGCGCCTCGGCCATGTCCTTGGTGTGCAGGGTGACGTCGAAGCCGTTCTTTGGCTTGTCGATGTTGGGCGCCCATCCGACGTCCATGTCGGCGCCCATCAACGCCTGATCGCCGACATCGAGCCAGCAGTGCATCAGCCAGGTCTTGTATTTCTCCTCCGTGATCGGCATGCCCGGCGGCGCATCGCCATAGGGTATGGCCGCCTTGATCTTCCCGCCGAGGACCTTGGCGTAGAACTCGAATGCCTCGCGGCACTGGCCACGGAAACTGAGGCTGGTCACGATTTTCATGATTGTCTCCTTGTTTCGTCGGTGGGTGGTGCGTGCGGTGGCCGACGATCGAATGCTCCTCTGACCGCATCGTATGATGCCGCGTCCAGTTCCATTCCGATTGACGCCCTTTATATATGTTGATATCAACTTATCTGCTCACGGATGTCAACCTTGCAAGCGCGCGCCCCCGCCGATCCCACCTTCGAGACCACGATTCTGGTGCGCGACACCTGCCTGTGCCTGCACGCGCAGAGAGCAGCGCGGGCGATCGCGCGTCGCTTCGATATCGCGCTGAAGCCGATTGGCATCACCAGCGGGCAATTCTCCCTGCTCATGTCGCTCAATCGGCCGCAGCCACCGAACCTCGGCAGCGTGGCGTCACTACTGGCAATGGACAGGACGACGTTGACCGCTAACCTCAAGCCGCTGGAGCGCCGCCGCCTGGTCAAGACGATGGCTGATTCAACCGATAGGCGAGCGCGCCTACTGCGGCTGACGCTGGTCGGCCGGACAGTTCTGGCCAAGGCGGTGCCGATCTGGCGGCATGTTCATGCGGAGATCGAAAAGCAACTATCAGACCCGGATCGTCTGCGGGTCGAGCTCAACGTTCTTTCGAAATCCGGCAATCGTGACGGTGCCGCTGGGTAGGTCAAAGGATTGCACCGGCGTCAACTCTTGTCGTTTCCACCCGTGCCCACCATCATGGCGGCTGTGAAATAACGGCGGGCTTGCCGTCAGCTAGAGCCTTTCCGCTTCTGATGGAATCAGAAGCGGAGCTCTCTGATTTTGATTTGACGCGTTTTCTTGACGCGAACCGGTAGCCACTTTGCTTGAAAACGCTCTAATAAGCGGACGAAAGAACGACAGGTCTCCCGCTGCCGCAACCTCGCGAGCGATCTCCCTGACGCAATGATATTTGGAACGCGAATTAATGCCGGGCCGGTCCCCGACGGCTGGCGGATTGTACTACCCGCTGAGCCCGACGCGTTTCGCTGCATAGCCTCGCTCCAGGATCGCCCGCCACCACGGCCGTGTTTCGACGTACCAGCGAACTGTCTTCTCGATACCGCTTTCAAAAGTTTCCTCCGCCCACCAGCCAAGCTCGCGCTCGAGCTTTGACGCATCGATGGCGTAGCGGCGGTCGTGACCGGGTCGATCGGCGACGAATCTGATCAGACCCCGGCGCGAACCATTTTCTCCCGGTGTGATCTCGTCGAGGAGGTCGCAGATGCTCTCGACCACGTGCAGATTGGTGCGTTCGTTACGGCCGCCGACATTGTAGGTCTCGCCGACCACGCCGTGCTCGAGCACCAGCGCGAGCGCCCTCGCGTGGTCCTCGACATAAAGCCAGTCGCGGATATTCTTGCCGTCGCCATAGACGGGTAGCGGCTCGTCGGCGAGGCCTTTGATGATCATGTGGGGGATCAGCTTTTCCGGAAAGTGATAGGGTCCGTAATTATTCGAGCAATTGGTCACCAGGGTCGGCAGGTCGTAGGTCTCTCGCCAGGCGCGCACCAGATGGTCGGAGGAAGCCTTGCTCGCCGAATAGGGCGAGTTTGGTGCATAGGCCGTGGCTTCCGTGAAGGCGCCCTCATCGCCGAGCGAACCGAACACTTCGTCGGTAGAAACGTGAAGGAAACGGAAATGCCTGCGCTTCTCAGGCGACAGCGTGCGCCAGTAGCGCAACGTTTCCTGCAAGAGCGTGAACGTGCCGACGATATTGGTTTGAATGAATTCGCCGGGGCCGTCGATCGAGCGATCGACATGGCTCTCAGCCGCGAGATTCATCACCGCGTCCGGGCGATATCTTTCGAACAGATGGCGCAGGCCGGCACCATCGCAAATGCATTGCTTCTCGAAGGTGTAGTTCAGATTTTCGTTGGTGCCCGGCAATGAGTCGAGGTTCGCGGCGTAGGTGCACTTGTCGACGTTGACTACGCGGGCGTGGGTATTGCGCAGGAGATGACGAACCACCGCCGAGCCGATGAACCCCGCGCCGCCGGTGACAAAAATGGTCGAAGCTTTGAAGCGCATGACCGACCGCCTCCATGGGCTGGAATCAACACTCATACGAAAGGGCAACTGATTTCAGATATTCGCCGTAGCTGCTTTTTGCGTTCTTCTGGGCTGCTTTTTCGAATGCCTGAAGCGAGATGTAACCTTGTCGCAGCGCGATTTCCTCGGGGCAGGCGATGCGCAAGCCCTGACGCTGCTCCAGGATCTGGACAAAATGGCTGGCCTCGACCAGCGAGGAATGCGTGCCCGTGTCGAGCCAGGCAAAGCCGCGTCCGAGCACCTCGACATAGAGGTTGCCGCGCTCGAGATAGGCGTTGTTGACGTCTGTGATCTCGATCTCTCCGCGTGCCGAGGGCTTGATGCCGGCTGCGATCTCGACGACGTCGTTGTCATAAAAATACAGTCCGGTCACTGCTATGTTGGACTTCGGTCGTTTCGGTTTCTCCTCGATGGAGAGCGCGCGTCCGGTGTCGTCGAGTTCGACCACCCCGTATTGTTCCGGAGTGTTGACGATATAGCCGAACACCGTGGCGCCATTGTTGCGGGCGGCCGCCGCCGATAACATGCGTGGCAGCCCGTGGCCGTAGAAAATGTTATCGCCTAACACCAGCGCGACCGCGTCCGAGCCGATAAAGTCGCGGCCGACGATAAAGGCGTCCGCCAGCCCGCGCGGCGCGTCCTGCGTGGCATAGGCGAAACGCATGCCGATCTCGCTGCCGTCGCCCAGCAGGCGATGAAACAGCGGCCCGTCCTGCGGCGTCGAGATGATCAGAATCTCGCGGATGCCGCCCAGCATCAGCGTCGAGAGCGGGTAGTAGATCATCGGCTTGTCGAAAACGGGCAGGAGTTGTTTTGAGACGACCGTGGTCACCGGGTAAAGGCGCGAGCCCGTCCCGCCGGCAAGAATGATGCCCTTCATAGCCCTTCACATCCTATCGTCGATAACATAACATATAGTGTTAATCGCGCAAGTTTGTTATCAATGAGGAGGTATCATGAGTTAATAAATACGAAGCGACATGAGATGAATGTTATCAAGACGGAAATACCGGACGTCATCATCATCGAGCCGCGGCTGTTCGGCGATCAGCGCGGCTTTTTTCTCGAGACCTATCAATTTCTCCGTTACGCCGATCACGGGGTCGGTCGTCCGTTCATCCAGGACAACCTGTCCCGTTCCTCCCGGGGCGTGCTGCGCGGCCTGCACCTGCAAACTCCCGGCGCACAGGGGAAGCTGGTGACCGTGCTCCGCGGCAAGGTGCTGGATGTTGCCGTCGATGTGAGGATCGGCAGCCCGAACTTCGGCCGTCACGTTGCCGTCGAGCTGAGCGAAGAGAACAGGCAGCAGCTCTGGGTTCCCCGCGGCTTCGCGCACGGCTTTGTCGTTCTCTCCGAGACTGCTGACTTCTTCTACAAATGTGACGATCTCTACAGCCCGAAGGACGAGCTCTCGATCCGGTGGAACGATCCCGCGATCGGCATCGACTGGGGCATGGACACGCCATCCTTGTCGGCCAAAGACGCCGACGCGCCGCTGCTTGCCGACATCAAGAACCTTCCGGTCTATGGGCAGGTCTGATGCGAATACTGCTGACGGGAACCAACGGCCAGGTTGGCGGCGCGCTGCGTCCGCTGTTGGAGAAGGGGGGCACAGTCATCGCCCCGTCGCGGAACGAATTCGACCTGTCGAAACCGGAGACGCTTGCTGGGGCGCTCGACGCTTTCAAGCCCGATCTCATCATCAATCCCGCGGCCTATACCGCGGTGGATCGCGCTGAGGACGAGTGCGAGCTTGCCTTCGTCGTCAACGCCAGGGCGCCCGAGGCGATCGCGACCTGGTCGTCCCGGCATCGCGTGCCGCTGCTCCATTTCTCAACCGACTATGTCTTCGATGGCTCGGGGAATAGGCCGTGGCGCGAGGACAGTGCCACGGGCCCGCTCTCGGTCTACGGAGCGAGCAAGCTCGCCGGCGACCTCGCCATCCAGGCGGCCGGCGGGCCGCATCTGATCGTGCGCACCTGCTGGGTCTACTCTGCGAGCGGAACCAATTTTCTGCGCACCATCGCGCGGCTGGCCGGCGAGCGCGAGGAATTGCGCATTGTCGCCGATCAGATCGGCGCGCCGACCACCGCGAGCGCGATCGCCGATGCCGTTACCGGCGTCGTGTGGTCGAATGCATCGAATCTGGAAGAGGCGTTCACGCGTAAGGGCGGCGTGGTCAATCTCGCGTGCGCCGGCGAGACCAGTTGGCATGGCTTTGCAAGCGCCATTGTCGCCGGGTTGAGGTCGCGTGGCATGAGGCTTGCCGTGAAGACGATCACTCCGATCGCGGCGGCTGATTTCCCGACCAGGGCCGAGCGGCCTGCCAACTCCAGGCTCGACCTGTCGCGCTTGAGAGATCTGTTGGGCGTGACCACGCCGGCCTGGCAGAGAGCGCTGTTGTCGGAGCTCGACAGCCTCGTCGCTATGCAACGCGAGCAGGCCGACCATTGAGTCATTAGAGCGTTTTCAAGCGAAGTGGCTACCGGTTCGCGTAAAGAAAACGCGTCAAATCAAAAATATAGAGCCCCGCTTCTGGTTCCATCAGAAGCGGAAAGGCTCCAGAGCGGTTCACGTTTTGACGGAAGCGCAATCACGGCACTTGATTCCATGTAACGATGAATGGCCGGAGCCTCGTCAGAATCCCAACGGCAGATCGCGCGCGGCCGGCGGCCGATTGTAACGGGGAATCCGTCGTCCCGGAGGCCAGGCCAGGCCGCCGTACGGAACGCCGTCGCGCGACAGTTGCGGATTGTAGGTCGGGTCTTCGTTGAGCAACTCACCCCAGCGCGCGCGAAGCAGATTGAGTTCATGCTCGAGCCGAGTTTTCCGGTCGGCGCGGGTATCGCTGCCCCGGCTCATCGATTCGGCGTGAACCAGTTTTGCGTGCGGCGTAAAGATGATGCGTTTTCCGGCCTCACGCAGGCGCAGGCAATAATCGACATCATTGAGCGTTACGGCGAAGCGGGCTTGGTCCATTCCACCGACCGCAAGATAGTCGCTTCGTCGGGTCGCAAGGCAGGCCGCGGTCACGGCACTGCATTCGTGCGCCACGAGGAGTTGATCGAGAAATCCCGGATCATCGCCGAACCGATCCGTGAAGGCGTGAGCGACCGAAAAGTTCATGCCCAATACGACGCCGCCGTGCTGAACGACGCCGCCTGGCCAGGTCAACAACGCGCCGACCGCGCCGACATCCGGTTCGACGAGGCGCGTAAGCATCTCCTCGAGCCAGTCATCGGATGCTGCCTCGATGTCGTTGTTGAGAAGGCACAGGATGTCGCTGTCGAGCGTTGCTGCGGCCTGATTGTTAAGCCGTGCGAAATTGAACGGCCCCTCGATCCTCAATGTCCTGATGCCGCGCCGCGACAGATTGGACAGATAGTCGATTGTATCCGGATGGGCGCTGTCATTATCCACGACGAGGATATCGGCACCGCAGCGTTCGACCGCGGGCGCGATGCTGTCGAGGCATTTGCGCAGCAGCGACACGCGGTCGCGCGTCGGGATGATCACGGTCGTCCGCTTCTGCGAAAGCGATCGCCCGATTCGAACTGCGGGAAAGAAATGGCCTTGCTGCCCGGATACGGTTGCATCAATTCCGCGCGCCCGCAGGTGCCGGTGGCTCGCGGCCGATAGCAAGGCGCCGGCTTTTGTCGGATCGAGCCTTGGCATCGTCGCCAATGCTCCGGGCAGGTGAAGGATATCTGCGTTCAGCGGACCGGCCCGATCGAGCAGGCTGTTGAAAAGGCGGTAGAGGTTGTCCGGACGTGCCTTGGCGGCCGCCGTCAGGGCGTCGCGCCGGACAGCGAACAGGTGCGCGCAATACCCTTGCTCGAGCATCCTTTCGTAATCGAACGCCGGAAAGGCAAGCGGCCAGACGCGGCCGTCATTGGCGAGAAAGTCGAGGTCGCCGTATATGGCCACCGCGTCGGGATGGTCGTCGAACGCGGCTGCGATGCGCGCCAGAGCGTTTTGCTCAAGCGACATGCCCGCCATGGTCACGACGACGTGGCGCGCATCGGATGCGGCGTCCGCGAGGAACTCCAGCAGGGCATCGCTGTCGATCAGGAGCGGCTGACCGTCGATCGCGCCCGCGGTCCAGCTCTCATGGCTTTGCGCCTCCAGGCTGTCGAGCGTCTGCTGCGCACCGTTGCTGCCGGCGATCACGACGGCCAGCCGAAGCGGGCTTGGCTGCGGCTCCGGCAATGGGAAGCGATCGCGCCAGTCCGCATAGTCGTGCAAGGGCAGCGAAGCGGGAATAAGCTGATCGTACAATCTGCCGCGCAGCCGCTCGGCGTCGTAACCGCCGATGGCGTCGATCATTCCGGTAAGTCCGTCGGGAAACGCAACGAAGACGGCTGTTGCCGGGATTTGTTCGCCGTCCTCCCGCCGCAGCAGGATTCGATGGACACGGCCGTCGGCAAAGCGTTGCGGGACGTGGAAATCGAAGGCGCGAACGTTGCGTGACGTCTCTCCCTCGGCAGCGCCGCCGATATGCGTCCATGCCGCGGCGCGGACCTGCGCGACGGACTCGCCATCCACGATCGCTTCCAGCGTGACGGCGGTTTCGCTATCGATCCAGCCCTGGAAATGCAGGCCACCCAGCCAACGCAGCCTGCAGGCCGGGCGAAGATCGACCGGACACGCGCTGTCATTCTCAAGGTCGATGGGGTGGCCGACGGGAGTCCCGAGATTGGCAAGGCGCGCCGAAAGAAGGCGCGCGGCGCGGAGCAGATCGGGGTCGAGGGTCACCGCAAAGCCGCAAGTGTAGTTCCGGCCTTGCCGAGAGCCTTCCGGCGCGAAAGCATCGGCGTAGGCTGTCTTCAGCACCAGGCCGTCAAGCAGGATGTCGACCGTGAAGCGGCGTTCCGGAGCCTCCGGATCGAACACGAAACCGGACACCGTGCCGTCGTCGCCGAGCGCCAGCCAACTGACAAGCTTTGGCTTGGCGATCGGTGCTTTGCGGACCCGGGTGACGCGCGTCATGTTTTGGATCGCTCAACCCACCCGATAACGGCATCGACAAGCCGCTGGTCGTCCGCATCGGCAGCAACAGCGAGATCGCCCTTGCGGGGTTTGATCGACCCGACGGACCAGTCGCGATATGCGACAGGTATCGAGGCCCGTCTTGCCGTCTCGATGAGAGGATGCCCGAATAGCGGTTCCTCGAAGTCGGCGAGCAGCCAACCCGGATTATGCGGCGCGAGGACAGCACCGATCTCGTCGGCCGCGAGCGCTCCGGTTACGAAAACGTTGGGGTGTGACATCAAACGATCGTCGTTACAGGTCGCGCCGGCAATGACGATCGATCTAAAAGGATTCCGCCGTCGCAGACGCTCCACCAATCTCCGGATCAAGCGAAAGGATGCGGGCGAGGGCGCGGACGGCAGGATCGCAAGCGACCGGCTCGCGCCACGGACCGGTGGCAGGGTCAGCGCGCGGGTTGGCCAATCCTGGAGCACCACCTTGCGGTTGGGCCAGCGGGACTTTGCAAACGCCTTGGCCATCCTGCCGGGAGCAAGAAGGGGCGCTTCGTCGGCAAGCGAGATGACGGCTTCGCCGAGGTCGCCTGCCGTCAGCCACGGATTGATCGAAAGGCCCATTTTTCGTAGCAGCCCGACCAACTGCGGAAACGGATTCGGCTCGACAATCTCGACGCGGTCGGGGTGTAGCCGTGCAATGATGCCTGCAGCCTCGGCGATGGTCGCCTCGGCGCCGAAACTCAACCGGACGGTCTGCGGGCTGCTGCCGTCGGCCGCCTTGAGATGAACGGCGTCGCGCTCCCGCAACAGCAGGATCGCGCGCTCGCCACGCTCGCGGAGATGGCGTGCTCGCTCCTCGGCGACGGCGGCGAAGCTCCGCCGATTGCCGAGAATCAGCACCGAAGGCTCAGAAGGCCATGTCAGCGCACGATCGAGCCTTGCACGCGCGGGCCGCAACGGATCGGCGATTTCAAACGCGCGACATTCCTGCCGGTAGTCGGGAAATCGCCGGTCCAGAATCTCCAGATTGCGAAGCACCAGACCTCGCTTCTCGTGCTGGAAGGATTTCGAGCCGTGATGCCCGACATAGACCGACGGCGCGCAGACGTTGCGAAAACCCCTGGCGCGGGCGCGCAAGCAGAGATCGACATCCTCGAGATAGCCCCGTTCAAAGTTTTCAGATAGCTCCCCGATGGCGGCAAGACAGCCACGCGTAACATAAAGACAGAAGCCGATGCCGCTTGGCACATCGGTGACACCGCCGGCATTGGCTATGCCAGCGACCCGGTCGATCGCGAGAATGCTCTCGTAGCTTTGCATCGGGTTGAAGTCGTTCGGTATCGGAAACGAAAAGATGTCGCCGTTGTTCGACAGCGGGGTAACGGTCCCGATATTCGGCGCGGAGTGCGCCACGTTCGCCAGTCGCTCCACGAAGCCTGGCGGAACGACGGTGTCGGAATTGAGCAGCACGACGTCGCCTGCGGGCGTATTCTCCAGCCCGCGATTGACTGCACCGACGAAGCCGAGATTGGTTTCATTCACCAGAAGGTCGATCGTGCCGGTGGCGGCAAGTTCGCTCAGATAATGTCGCAACTGCGGCTCGGGGCTGGCGTCGTTGATCGCCAGAATTCGGAAAGCCGGTCGTCCGTCCGCATTCCACGCGCGCGACTTGATGAGGCTGTCAAAGCAGTCGAGCGTTGCCCGTACGTCCCGATATACCGGAACGATAACGGTGGGTGCGGTGGGATCGGATCGTAGCGCCACGGATTGGCGCGCATCGATCTGCAGACCGGGCGGAAAGGACAGGTTAGGAGCAAGCCGGCGAACCTGGAAGATCTCGCCGCCGCATGCCAGCGTCAGCATTTGAGGAGTTCTGGATGGCGGACGCCGAACTAGAAAAGCCGTCGCCTGAACGTCCATGCAGGCCAGCGGGTGAAACGAATTGGGTTCGAGTACGGTCGTGAGTGTACCGTTCTCAATGGCGAGGCTGACTTCGATCGTGTTTGCCGTGGTCCAGGCAACCCAGCCCGTCACGTGATTGTCGAACACCGAGCAACTCGCCCAGTGTCGGCCCCCCGCGCGCCGCAGGTCCTCGATGGCTGCCCGCAGAATCGCTGGATTACTGTCGCGTCCGATCAGATTGGCAGCCGCGGCGCGCCGTTGATCGCCTGTTGCCCAAGCGAGCATTCTGCGATTGGCGGCAAGATCTGACGGGTCGATGAGAAGTGCGGCAGCGAGGTCGGCCATGGCCGCATCCCTGCGCTCGAGCTTCCAGTTCGCCTCCGCGCGAAGAACGAAGCAATGGGCAGCCGATGGCGGCCTGACCCTGCACCGTCTGTCCGCGTACTTGAATGCTGAAAGAAAGTCCTGAGTTTTCAGGGCTTGCGCGGCCCTGCGTTCAAGCAGGACATGCGAGGGGAGTTCGAACCGTGCCTGGGTGTCACTGCCGGAACCGGGAATCATCTGGCAGCTTCCTGACCAGTTAACGCTTTGGTTGCTTCGAAGCGGTTGCTGGCCTCCGGAGCACGATCCGAAATTTCGGGAACCGGCTTTTTATCGGGCGGCGGCCGTCTGCCGCTGCTGGCTGCGGAAGACGCGCACCCGCGCCGAACCGGCTGGCTTGCGGGGCGCTGCGGGCGTCGCAACCTTTTCCATGGTCGCGATGTGTTCAATACCTATGCGAATGCCGACCAGCGGTTCGCGATTGGTCGGACCCGACAACACCACGCGCTTGCCGGTCGCGCGGAGGGTTGGCGCATTCAGAAATCCTGCCTCGGCGACAAACTTCAGATCGTCGGTGCCGCTCATTTCGAGAACCACGGCGGTAAGAGGAAGTGCCAGGCCGCGGGTGCCGGCATAGGTGCCAAGCGGCACCATTCTGCCGCTGCCGTTCTGACCGTTGGCGAACTGGACCGCATAACGGATATCCACGCTTGCGGGCCTGTCGGGCCATTCGAGAGCTACTCCCTCCACGCGGGACGGCGCGGCCGGGCCCGCGATCCATGCATTGGGGCCGACAACGACGTCGCCGCGGCCCGCGACGTGGCCGAGCACCTTCAGGCCTTCGGTTGCAATGTGGGTGTGTCCGATGCCGTTGCCCTGACCGGCGGCGGCGTCCGCTCGTCCGGCATGGATCTGTTCGACCCGCACGATAGCGGCCTGCGATCCGCCGGGTCTCGCCGGCTGGACCTGAACCCGCAAAGTGCCGGCCGCGTTGACCCGCACCACCAGACCGGAATTCGGCTTCCACAACGTAGGCTCGGTCGCGTCGGGATGCAGGATGATCTCCATGCGTTGCTCGTGCCCTTCGGCCGGCGCGACCAATACGCGAGGCGGAGAGACGGAATCGTCGGCGCTTTTGTAGTTTATGAAGAACAGCCCGCGGTCGAGACTCAGCACCTTGTGCTGCTCAGCGTCGTTCGTCGTCCCCCGAAACAGATCCACTGTTCATCTCCCTCGATCGTGCCAGTCCGCCATGCGCGCGATCCTGTCGGAAAGTCCGCTATTGTGTAGGCCGCCGCCGACAATCGACGCGGTGCTCAATGGTCGGCTTTCCATTTCAAAATCTCCCGGCCCGGATGCGTTCGTTTCCATTCCCGATAAAACGCAGCGGGAGCGTCGATCAAGATTTCCTTCAAGGTGCCAATCATGTGCGTGATGAATGGAGCTGTCGTTGCAAGGCACATGCGACTCCCAAGATCAGACCAGCAAGGCGGTCGATCGCGTCGGAGAGAGAGACTGCCGAATGCCGTCGGCTTCCACGCTCAGCATTGCGGCCATCTTGCGCAATCTGTCGTTCTCATCGCGCAGCAGAGTAATGGTATCTGCGATACTCTCGGCGGTATCCACCGCGTTAACGCTGTCCAAATCCAGGTGCGGGATCTGCGGCAGTTCGTTGGAAGAACGTTGTGTTAATTTAAGTCTCATTGCGAATGCCTCCGCGCTCACTCTTGTATTTTGGGATTATGCAGCGACTTCGGAATTCGTATCCAGCGGTCTCAACTATTCGACGGCTTTTAGGGCAGGAAGATGTCAGACGGAAGCTAAAGCTCATGAACAAAGGTCCCAGTTCATTTGGAACTTGTCAACGCGCGAAATAATTAGAATGAGAATGCTATTGAAGGCTTCATTGACAAAAAATTTTTATTAAAAGAGGCGACGCGCGTCGCCTTTTTCCAACCGAGATGTGCTTGATGTCACGCCGATGAAGATTTTATTCGTTCACAACAACTTTCCGGCGCAGTATCGCAATCTCGCGTCGGCTTTGGCTGGCGAGCCAGGCTTCGAACTCGCCGCCATTGGCGCATCGAACGCGCAGCCGATGCCTTCGGTCAAGTTGATTAAATATGCGCTTCCGGATTCCGACGTCTCCGGAACGCATCCATTTGCGAGACGTTTCGATCTCGAGTGCCGGCGGGCCGAACAGGTTCTTTATAGCCTTTCGACGCTAGCGAGTGCCGGTTTTGCGCCCGACGTAATTTTCGCTCATCCCGGATGGGGCGAAACGCTGCCGTTGCGCACTATGTTCCCCGAAGCTAAACAAATCGTCTATTGCGAGTTTTTCTACGGCGCTGAAGGCCGCGACATAGGATTCGATCCGGAGTTTCCGATGTCGGGCCGGGACGGCCATATCGGGTTGCAGCTCAAGAACGCGACGACGCTGCTAGCACTCGCAGAGTGTGATGTTGGAATTTCGCCCACATGTTGGCAACAGTCGACTTTTCCAAGGCATTATCAAAGCAAGATCGAAGTGATCCATGAAGGAATTGACACATCGCTCGTGCGGCCGGATGCGCAGGCGCGCCTGAGGCTTCCGAACGGCCGACAGGTCTGCCGTTCGGATGAGATTGTGACGTTTGTGGTGCGCAATCTCGAGCCGCTCAGGGGGTATCACATCTTCATGCGCGCGCTTCCCGAAATAATGGCGCGCCGTCCCAACGCACAAGCTGTCATTATAGGAAGAGATGGATTGTCCTACGGCCTTCCTCCGCCAGCCGGCAGCAACTGGAAGTCGATCTTCCTGGAGGAGGTACGCGACCGGTTGGATATGTCGCGCGTTCATTTCATGGGCGGTGTTCCGTATAACACTTTTATTGAAGCACTTCAGGTGTCGTCGGCGCATGTCTATCTGACATACCCCTTCGTACTATCCTGGTCGGCGCTGGAAGCGATGAGCGCCGGTTGCCTTGTGATAGGATCCGATACGGCGCCGGTGCGTGAAGTCATTAGTTCCGGAGACAACGGGCTGTTGGTTCCTTTTTTTGCCGTCGACGAACTGGCTGAAAAGGTCGTGGAAGCGCTTCAGGAACCGGGTCGCTTCGATGCGGTCAGAGAGGCTGCCCGCCGCTTCGTTATCGAGCGCTATGACGCCGCGCGTGTCTGTATTCCGCGAATGAGGCAGCTTCTCGATATGAATGCGCCCGCAGCGGCCGCGCGTCGAAAGGTGTGGGCGGCGCGGCCCTCGTCGGAATGGCCGAGCGCCGTCAGGCATTCCCCGCGAAAGTCGATCGCTCCGATCGAAATTGAATTGTCGGGCAAGGATGATTCCGGTCTGTCTCGATGAGATGGAAGAAACCTCGAGGAGGGGCGCTACGCTGACATGGAATTCGAGAAGCAGACCAGTGAAGGCTGTCGCCGATCAACGAATGTCTGTCACGTCGGTTAGATCGTCGATCGTACAAGCCGCGCCCGAAAAGTCATCGTCGCTAAAATATGCGCTGCGTGAGATCAGGACAGGGATTCCCGCGTCCGCCGCGGCGGCCAGACCGATTCCCGAATCTTCAACAGCGAGGCATTGATGCGCGGGCAGATCCAGTTTGGACAGCACCTTCAGATATACGTCCGGCGCAGGCTTCTTCCTTGTCACTTCGTCGCCGGCGGCAATAGCGGCAAACCACTTCTCCCAGTCCTTGCCCAGCGAGGCCGAAAGCAACACATCGATATTGTCGCGCGAGGTCGTCGTTGCAATTGCCAGGGGCTGACCGCGCCGCCGCGCCGAATCCAACAGGGCGCGAATGCCTGGTCGAAGCGGGCAGCCGCCTTCGGTTATGAGCTTTGCATAAAGACCGGTTTTGATTCGGTGTAGCTCGGCGATTTCGGAATCCGACAACAGCGGCGGTTGTCCGTCGCGCGCAGTGTCGAACGCGCGGATCCGCTCCTTTCCTCCCGCCACCCTGAGCAATTCCTTGTAGGTCGCGCGGTCCCAGTTCCAGTCAAGGCCGGCTCCGGCAAAGGCTGTGTTGAATGCCTGGCGGTGAGCCTCTTCGGTCTCGGCAAGCGTCCCATCGACATCGAAGATCAGGGCGCGCGCTTGAACAATCAATGCTCGGATACGATCCGGCGGCAAACTTGCGGTAAACGTCTCGCTCATTTTTCTCACATAGTCCGATTCATGATCTTCGGCAACGCATGCCGGCGGCGCAAGTGGCGCGGAGTCGTCCTGGCGTTTGAACGATACCCCGGGTGCGACAGGTGTGCATTGGCTCGATTCCGTCTAATTGACTAAATTCCTAATGCCGTGCATTGAGTGTCGAATCGGTCCGGTCCAGACGCGATAATTGACTCGCCTTCCGGCGGCGGAAGGCGCACACTGCTCTAACCACCACGAAGGTTGTGGCTCTGTTAGGGGATCACGAGAACGCTGCTCGCGCTTCGTCCCCCCTCAAAACAAGGGAGCAACGCCATGACGGTGCGACGTGGTATTATTCAGCAAAAGCCTTTGAAGGATCGTCTGGTCGAGTTTGCGGCAAACGCTCGCAAAGCTGCTGATGAGCTTCCTCCGGGCGCTCGCCGGGAAGAGGCGTTAAAGAGAGCACGCCAGGCGGATACGGCGGCTCATATCGATGCGTGGGTGAATTCGTCGGGACTGCAGACGCCAAAGTAGACGTAGATCCGACGCGCATCCACTAAAGCCAAGCGTTTGGACCCCATGGCGCGGCCCAGAGTGCGCACGAGCGCATTCGACGGCCGAGTGGACCGGCCGGGATCAAAGAAAAAGAGCCATCCCTTTCCGGGATGGCTCGAGGCGAAGCTTGGAGATCGTCCAGCCCTGTGTACTGCCGTTACCTTGTTTGCAGCCATACGGCTCCAGAGTGATCGATGTCCGGCTGATTCGGCTGTGACCGGATTAACACAACGCGCTTTTCTCATACGCCTGTCGTTGCATCAGCATATCGACGCGCGGCATTCCGGGTCGGTTACGATACGGACGCCGCGAGTTCCGGAACGTTACCTCGGAAAGACGGTTACGACAGGTTCGGACGGGCGCCTGATTGAGGCGGCGGACGTCCCGGAGCGCACGGAACACGGTCCAGCCGACCGGAGAAATATGTCTTGCGTTACAGCATAATATGGGTTTCTTTCGTGCAAAGATATCTTCACGGAGAACGAAAATGACGGCTCCATCATCAAAGGGTGTGGCCGAAGACGATCTGCGTCTGGTTGCACTCGCGCTTACTGCCGAGGCCCCCCGTCATGGTTACGATGTCATCCAAACGATCGAGAAAATGACGGCTGACTGGTTTTTGCCCAGCCCCAACGTTGTCCATCCCATGCTGGCGAATCTGGTGGAATCGGGCCATCTGACCGCATCCGCCGATCCTCCGAGGCTCTTTTCCATCACGGACCAGGGGCGCGCTTTCCTGGAGCAGAATCGCGATCGCGCCGACGCCGTCCTCAATCGCCTGAATGCGCTCGGCGAACGCGTCAGTCGCTGGCGGAAAGCGCTCGGACTCGCGGAAAGGTTGAAAGAGGCCGACGAAAACGCCACGGAAGGCCTTTTGGATGTCCTCGCCCGCGCCGCCATGCCGAGAAAATAAAGACGACGGGCAGGAGAGGGTACATGCGCGGGGGCCGGTCGGCGTTCGCTCCGGAGTGAAACCGGCGGCGGAGATAGTTTTGACACGGAGTGGCGCGGAGCCCGAGCGCTTGAGATGGGTTTCTGCCCGTCCGCATGAAGAACCGGCCGCCGCGGTGCCCCGGCGCTGCCGCGGGCATATCAGGTGTTGGCACGCTCGCTCACCTTGACCACTTGTCGTGCGATTACGAGTTCTTCGTTGGTGGGTATCACCCGAACATCGATCGTCTTGCCAGCAGTCGATGCCTTGCTCTTGTTCGAGCGAACACCCAGCCAGTTCAGGCGAGTGCAAACATCCTCGCGAACTTCGGCGCTGTTCTCGCCGATGCCGCCGGTAAAGACCAGCAAATCCATGCCGCCCAATGCGACAGCCATCACGGCGATGTGCTCGGCAACACGCGCGCAAAATTGGGTGACTGCTTCTTTCGCTTTTGGATCCGCACTGCGGAGCAGGACGCGCATGTCTGCCGACAAACCCGACACGCCGAGCAAGCCGGATTTATGGTAAAGCAGCTCCTCGATGTCGCCCAAAGGCATTTGCTCAGCCTGCTGCAAATAAAGGACAACACCGGGATCAAGGGTACCGCAGCGGGTTCCCATCATCAGTCCGTCGAGCGGTGTGAAACTCATGGACGTGTTGACGCTTCTGCCGTGCTGAAGAGCGCAGACACTGCAACCGCTGCCAAGATGCGCTGCGACGATACGCAGGCCGGGCTGGGTAAACTGACCCGCGATATATTCAAATGAAAGCCCGTGAAATCCATAGCGCCGAATACCGCGTGCCTCGAACTCAGCCGGCAGCGGCAAGCGGTGGTAGAGGGACGAAAGTGTGCGATGAAACGCCGTGTCAAAACATGCGACCTGACGCAGACCCGGCCGCGCCGACAAAAGACTGTGGATCGGCCGCAGGCAATCGGGCTGGTGCAGCGGCGCCATCGGCGCTAGCTGATCAAGTCTTTGGATAACGTCCCGATCGATCGAAACAGGCTCGGAAAAATCAGGTCCGCCATGAACGACGCGATGGCCAACGCCATCCAGTTCGCGACCCTCAAGCAAGGGCTCAAGTCGTTCCAGCAACGAGATTGTGAGATCGGCGTCGGGATCGGACGGAGGTTTATCGTCGCGAACGGGCATCCCGGCAGCATTTGTCACAACGAAGCGGCTGTTGTCGGCGCGTCGGTCCAGCATACCTCGGAATAGCAGTTGAGGCGCCGACGCCTGGATGTCGAAAAGAGCGAACTTGACGCTGGATGAGCCGGCGTTGAGCGCCAGAATCGTTTGCACGGTTCGCCCCTCAGTCGATGGTTTGCTTGCCTTGCCAGTGCCAGTTCCGAACCTCCGGCATGTCCTGTCCATGGGCTCGCACGTAGCGATGATGCTCGATCAGTTTGGCGTGAAACGTCTGCGTTGCTGACGCACCTTTCGCAGCAAGCGCCGGGATGCGTTCGATAGCTGCCATGGCGAGATGATATCGATCAAGCTCGTTGAGCACGACCATGTCGAATGGCGTCGTCGTCGTGCCCTTCTCGCGAAAGCCACGGACATGCATATTCGCGTGGTTGGCGCGGTGGTAGGTCAGGCGATGAATCATGTACGGATAGCCGTGATAAGCGAAGATCGTCGGCCTGTCGGGCAGAAAGATCCGGTCGAACTCCTTGTCGGATAGCCCGTGCGGATGCTGTTCTTGCGGCTGCAACGTCATGAGATCGACAACGTTGACGACGCGGATGCGAAGATCCGGAAAAGCCTCTCGCAGCAGCGTGACTGCTGCCAGCGTCTCCAGCGTGGGAACATCGCCGGCGCAAGCCATGATGAGATCGGGTGGTTCTGTTGCTTCCGTACCGGCCCACGGCCAGATGCCGATGCCGGCCGCACAATGCGTTTCGGCCTCCGCCATTGAAAGCCACTGCGGCGCCGGTTGCTTGCCGGCCACGATGACATTGATGCGGTCATATGTCCGCAAGCAATGATCGGTCACCCACAACAGCGTGTTGGCATCGGGTGGAAAGTAGATACGCACAATGTCCGCATCCTTGTTGGCGACGAGATCGACAAAGCCTGGATCCTGATGACTGAAGCCGTTGTGGTCCTGTCGCCAGACATGCGAACTCAATAGGTAGTTCAGCGAAGCGATGGGACGACGCCACGGCAGGCGGCGCGACACCTCGAGCCATTTGGCGTGCTGGTTGAACATCGAGTCGACGATGTGGACGAAGGCCTCGTAGCAGTTGAACAAGCCGTGCCGGCCGGTGAGGAGATAGCCTTCGAGCCAACCCTGGCATAAGTGCTCGCTCAACACCTCCATGACGCGGCCGCTCGGCGCGAGATGGACGTCGTAGGGTTCGATCTTTTCGGCCCAGACGCGATCCGTTGCTTCAAAAACGTCGTCCAGCCTGTTGGAGGCGGTTTCGTCCGGCCCCATCAGGCGGAATATTCTCGCTTCGGCATTAAGCTTGATCGCATCGCGGATAAAGCCTCCCATGATCCGCGTCGCTTCAGCCATGATGCTTCCGGGCGATCGAACCTCGACGGCGGCGGCCCGGTAGTCCGGCAACTCCAACTTGCGTTTCAGCGTGCCGCCGTTGGCATGGGGATTGGCGCCCATGCGGCGCGCGCCTTCGGGCGCCAACGCCTGCAAGTCAGTCACGAGGCGCCCGCCTTCATCGAACAATGCTTCGGGCTGATAACTGCGCAGCCAGGTCTCTAGAATTTCAAGGTGGGCGGGATTTGATCTGACGCCGTCAACGGGTACCTGGTGAGCACGCCAAAAGCCTTCCACCTTCTTGCCGTCGACTTCTTTAGGTCCTGTCCACCCCTTCGGGCTTCGCAAGACGATGAGCGGCCATCGCGGCCGCCGTGGGCTTTTTCCACTTCTTGCCGTTCGTTGGATGTCCACGATCCGGTCGAGCGCTTCGTCGACCGCCTTTGTCATGAGCCTGTGCATCTCGATCGGGTCATCGCCTTCAACCGCCAGCGGCTCGTGTCCATAACCTCTGAGCAGGCTGAACAACTCCTCCTCATCCAGACGTGCCAGAATCGTGGGATTCGCGATCTTGTAGCCATTGAGATGCAGGATCGGCAGCACGGCGCCGTCATGGACAGGATCGAGGAATTTGTTCGAGTGCCAGGAAGCTGCGAGAGGGCCTGTTTCCGCTTCCCCGTCGCCGATCACGCATGCGACCACGAGATCCGGATTGTCGAACGCCGCGCCATAGGCATGAACGAGAGCATAGCCGAGCTCACCGCCCTCGTGGATCGAGCCCGGCGTCTCAGGCGCGGCGTGGCTCGGAATCCCTCCGGGAAAGGAAAATTGCCGGAACAGTTTTCGAAGGCCTTCGGTATCGCGACTGATGTCCGGGTAGATCTCCGTATACGTGCCTTCGAGGTAGGTATTTGCCACCATGCCCGGGCCGCCATGACCCGGGCCGCAGACGAAGATCATGTTCAGATCGCGGGCTTTGATGACCCGGTTGAGATGAACATAGACGAAGTTCAGGCCCGGCGTCGTGCCCCAGTGGCCAAGCAGCCGCGGTTTGATATGCTCCGGCCGCAAAGGCTCGCGCAGCAGAGGATTATCCAACAGATAGATCTGGCCGACCGACAGGAAATTCGCGGCGCGCCAATAGCGGTCCAGCAATTGAAGTCCGGTGTCGGATCGAGTGCGCGCGGTCTTTTCTGTTGCAGACATCTTTGTCATACCCCGAATGGATGAGTGTCGGGCAGACCCGGTTGACGTGCGCCGGACCGTGATCGAAGTTCACACCGGCCTTCCCGAAATCAGCGAAGGCCGGGCGCATTCTCCATCTGGCGTCCGGGCATTTCCGAAGCGCGATCGCGATCGCCGGCCGCCGCCTTTTCACAGGATCGCCTTTGCGGCCCACCCGCACCGCTTCTCAGCTCACTGTGTTC
The DNA here is from genome assembly GCF_047149785.1 of Nitrobacter sp. Taxonomy (GTDB): domain Bacteria; phylum Pseudomonadota; class Alphaproteobacteria; order Rhizobiales; family Xanthobacteraceae; genus Nitrobacter. Next base: position 594,207 of record NZ_BAAGBE010000001.1, read on the forward strand.
GAGTTCGCGCATCACTCGTCCGGTGATTTGCTTGTCGGACTGATTCCGCCATTTCCGCCTCCTTACTGAGGGACATCTCAGGAAACAAAATCGCTCAAGCCCGGTTCCCGGGCCGTCGTTGTTATCCTAACTGCTCGCCGGGCCAGACGGATGACCGGATGAACGGGATTTATCCGCTCTCCGGGTTTGCCGCTCATGGCATCATGATCGTGATGCCGGTCAACTGGCATCAGGCACCGACAGATGCCGGTTGCCTTTTTATTGGAACGCCATCGCCGAGAGGGTTGAAGGCTTGCACGGTTTGCTCCAGAAAAGGACAGAGAGCCACAACGCGGATGGACAGGATCTCTACGACGGACACATGGCTGTGATCTTGATCCAGCATGGTTTGAAACACGGCCTTTGAAACGACGGAAGCATAAATCATGAACGATCTTCGGCACTGGCGCAGTTCTACGCGGGAATTCGAAGGAGGGAGGGATCGGGGCCGCCGGAACGGTTACATCCTTGGCGTATTGGCGCTATTTCTTGTTTTCATCATTGTCATTGCGCTTTTCAAATATGGAATGCCCTAAGATCACGATGATTTTGGATCGAATCGATCCAAGGTCATGGACGATCGATTCCAATATTTGGAGCGGGCTGCTATTGGGACTTCCTGACGCGCACGTAAAATTAAATTTGGCAGGATCGAAGAAACTCGTGACGTCGGAAATGGTCCGGTGCGTGAAATTACGGCCGACCGTGCCGGTGTTGGCGATCGGATCGTAACGCTCGCCGATTTCCGATAACGGTCGCGCGCTTGCCTGACGCATCGAGGTTGATGCGCGTCACCTTGCTGTTGTCGCGCAGCGACTGCGGTCGCTGCTCCTTGGTGCCTTTGACATAGGGACCGAGCTTGTAGAGACCCGACGAAGAGCCATAGGGACCCTTGAGTTGACGGTCGATAAAGACTGCGCAGGCATCGCCAGCACCATAATGCCGGCGATTGGCGGCGACGCCGATCGCAGATTATATCGCTCGCTCAGCGATCGCGCGCGAACGGTTAGTCTCAGAATTTGGGGGGAACGGCCTGCGCGAACCCAGGTCCCCTATGAAGCCACTGGCGGATTTCCCGATGTGGCTGCAGGGGCATACTCGATAACTGGAAATTAGCCCTGTTGCCCCCTTACATGAGCGCATAGAAGGCTATATAAAGATATATCAAAAATACATCATTGAGGATGCTATCGACCAACAAGGTTCTGATCCGTCCGGCACTCCCACAAGATACGGAAAACTGGACGATCACAATATCGATATGCTCGCCGACGGACCGCGCTTCCGAGGTAGAATTCGCCGGAGCCAGTCGAGAACGGTCAGGCTTACAAACAAAAACGAAAGGCACCGCTATGGAAGGTATAGGCAAAGGCAAAATTGTGATTCTGGTCGTGTTGACGGCCATCCTCATCATTACAGGCGTGTGGATGATCGCAGTCCTCAACCAGACCTCCGGCGCCGCGATGACCATACACGGCTGGATCGCGCTTGGCCTTGGCACGTTTTTTTCGCTTGTCATCGGATGCGGGTTGATGGTCCTGATGTTTATCAGCAGTCGCCGTGGTTATGATGAGGCGGCGGACCCGTTCAGGAAACACCCGCCTTCGAACTAACCCGATCCCAAGACGGCTCTTCGGTATCAGGCGCTTGCCGTGCTTTTGAAATCAAGCCCGATGTCGAGAACGCCGACGCTGTGCGTCAGCCAGCCGATCGAAATCAGATCAACGCCGGTCGAGGCGACGGATGGCGCCGTCGCCGGCGTGATGCGGCCGGACGCTTCGGTCACCGCCCGGTCCCCGACCATCGCGACGGCTTCCCGGAGCATATCGGGGCTCATGTTGTCGAGAAGCACGGCGTCGACGCCCTGATCGAGCGCCTCGCGTAGCTGATCGAGCGTATCCACCTCCAGTTCGATCTTGACCAGATGGCCGACGGAATTCTTCGCGCGCCGCAGCGCTTCGGTGACGCTGCCGGCGATGGCCACATGGTTGTCCTTGATGAGAACGGCATCGTCGAGGCCGAACCGGTGGTTGCTGCCGCCGCCGACGCGAACCGCGTATTTTTCGATCGTGCGTAATCCGGGCGTCGTCTTGCGGGTGCAGACGATCCTCGCCTTGTAGTCTCGAACCGCAGCGACCACCGACGCCGTCGCCGTGGCGATTCCGCTCAGGCGGCACAGGAAATTCAGCGCGACGCGCTCCGCCGTCAGAATGCCTCGCGCGGGGCCGGACAGGGTCGCGATCACGTCGCCAGGCTGGACGGTTGCGCCGTCGTCATGCGCGATGTGCATCTCGATCGCCGGATCGATAAGCTGGAAAGCGAGCCGCGCCAGATCGAGCCCGGCGACCGTCCCTTGCTGGCGAGCGACGACGAGGGTGGTGGCGCGGTGGCCGACCGGCACGATCGCGTCGGTCGTAAGATCGCCCGCGCGGCCAATGTCCTCAAGCAAGGCCGTGCGAACCAGCGGTTCGATCAGGATGCGCGGAAGGGCCGGGGAGGGCATCGTGTTCCTCGGCTAGCTGACCGGATCGGCGATGTAGTCTTGTGCGGCGTCGAGCGCATCGGACAGGCGCAGCGTCGCTCGTGTCGCGCGGACTGCCTGGTCGGGAAAATCGGTGCGCGCATGCGCGCCGCGGGTTTCCTCACGGCGAAGTGCTGCGGTCACGATCATCAAAGCGACGATGGCAGGATCGCTTGCGGCCTGCTGCGAGGCGGCAAGCGGCGACAAGGCGCGCGCGGCTGCGCGCAATCCGTCGCCGTCGCGCAGCACCCCGGCGGCGCGCGACAGGATCGGCCGGACCGGGGACGGATCGCTGCTGCCGATGCGTCCTGCGGGTGCCCTGACGGTTCGCCGCTTCATGGAGGGCGTGCCGGCGATGTCCTGCGCGACGAAGCCTGCGCACACCGCCGCCTCGAGAAGCGAATTGCTGGCCAGCCGGTTCGCGCCATGAAGCCCCGTGCAGGCGGCTTCGCCGCACGCCCAGAGACCGGCGATGGACGATCTCCCCCGTCTATCGACGGAAATTCCACCCATGTGATAATGCGCGGCCGGACGGACCGGGATCGGCTGCGTTACGGGATCGATTCCTGCCTCGCGGCAGAACGAGGTGATCGCCGGGAAACGCCGCGCGAAATCGATCCCTCGCAAGTTCCGCGCATCGAGAAAGACACGGTGGCCGACTGTCATATGTCGCCAGACGGCGCGCGCGACGACGTCGCGGGGCGCGAGGTCGGCGCCGGGCGTATCCGCCATGAAACGATCGCCTTGCTCGTCAATGAGGATCGCGCCCTCGCCACGCACCGCCTCGCTGACGAGTTTCAGCGGGAAGGAGCCGGTGTCGAGCGCGGTCGGATGAAACTGGACGAATTCGAGATCGGCCAGGATCGCGCCGGCCCGCGCGGCGAGCGCCAGACCCTGGCCGCACGATCCCGCCGGATTGGTCCCGTGAAGGAACAACCCGCCGATGCCCCCGGTGGCGATGACGACGCGGTCGGTGACAAACGCCACGGGATCGCGCTCGGTCTGGCAAACGACGCCTCTCACCGTGTTGTCCTCGACGATCAGCCGCTGCGCGCGGGTCGCCTCAAGGACCGTGATCGAGGGCGTCTCGTAGACGCGGCGGGCGAGGGTGCGAATGATATCGCGTCCGCTCGCGTCCCCTCCCGCATGGACGATCCGGCGGCGCGAATGAGCTGCCTCAAGGCCAAGCGCGAGGTTGCCGTTGGCGTCGCGGTCGAAAGCCACGCCGAGTTGCAACAGCCGGTCGATCGCAGCCGGTGCGGCGGCGAGGATTGCCGCGGCGACAGCCTCGTCGCAAAGGCCGTCGCCGGCGGCGAGGGTGTCCGCCAGATGCAGCGATGCGTCGTCATCCGGCCCGATGCTGGCGGCAATGCCGCCTTGCGCCAGGATGCTCGATGTTTCCAGGCCCAATGATGCGCTGCTCAGAAGCAGCACCGGCTGCGGCGCCAGCGCGAGCGCCGTCATCAACCCGGCGAGGCCCCCGCCGATGACGACGGCGGCGCCGCTAGTGTCGTGCATAGTTGTCATTTTATCGCCAGCATTCGCTCGACGGCGAGGCGCGCGCGGGAGGCGATCTCCGGCGCGATCGTGACTTCGTGCCGCATCGTTTCCAGCGCATGGCGGATATTGCCGAGCGTGATCCGTTTCATGTGCGGGCACAGATTGCAGGGACGGATGAACTCGAGCCCGGGATAATCGGTCGCGATGTTGTCGCTCATCGAGCATTCCGTCAGCAACATGACTCTGGGCGGCCGTCGGGTGGCAACATAGGAAGCCATCGCGGCGGTCGATCCGGCGAAATCGGCTTCAGCCACGACCTCCGGCGGACACTCCGGATGGGCCAGGACGACGACGCCGGGGTAATTGTCGCGTAGCTGCCGCACCTCTTCGGCGCTGAAACGCTCGTGGACCTCGCAATGCCCGCGCCAGGCGATGATCTTGATGCGGGTTTCGGCCGCGATGTTCTTCGCCAGATATTCGTCGGGCAGCATGATGACGCGCTCGACGCCGAGCGACTCGACGACGGCTTTCGCATTTCCGGACGTGCAGCAGATGTCGGACTCCGCCTTCACCGCCGCCGACGTGTTCACATAAGTCACGATCGGAACGCCGGGATAGGTCTGCCGCAACAGCCGCACGTCTTCGGGCGTGATCGAATCCGCAAGCGAGCAGCCGGCGCCAAGGTCCGGAATCAGGACCGTCTTTGCCGGATTGAGCAACTTGGCGGTTTCCGCCATGAAGTGCACGCCGGCGAGCACGATGACGTCGGCTTCCACCTGCGTGGCCTCGCGGGCCAGCGCGAGGCTGTCGCCGACGATATCGGAGACGCCGTGAAAGATCTCCGGCGTCTGGTAGTTGTGCGCAAGGATGACGGCGTTGCGACGTTTCTTCAGCTCGATGATCGCATCGACGTCGTCGGCGAATGTGGGCCATTCGATCTCGGGGATCGCGTGCCGCACTCTGGGGTAGATCCGGGTCGACGGTCGCAGTTCCAGGATTGCCGACATGACTACACTCCGATCAACATCCATTATACTGATATTGAGTATAAGTCTTGTCAAGACCCGGAAATGGGTAATTTGGTCCCAGCGATCGCGCGCTCCGCCAGCACCGCGCGGCGGAAACGGAAGAGTTTCGCCGGCCGTCCGCCGGTCTCCTGGCTCGTCGCGCCGGTATCCTCCACAAGCTCCTGCTGCTCGATCAAACGGCGAAAGTTCGGTTTGTGCACGAGTTTCCCGGCCAGCGCCTCAACGCAGCGTTGCAATTGCAGCAGCGTGAACGTGTCCGGCATCAGCTCGAAGACGACCGGGCGATATTTGATTTTGGCCCGGAGTCTCGCGATCCCGGTCGCCAGGATCCGACGATGGTCCAAAATCATGGGATCGCCCGGTATGGTCGCGGCGTCGGCCGCCGGTGCGGACGGACGATCGCCTCGCAGGGCTTCCGGGATCAGCCGCGCCTCGTAGAGCAACTCGTAGCGTTGCAGGACAAGTTCCTCGTTCCAGAGATGACCGTCGAAACCGAACAGCATCGCCGCTCGTTGCCGGCGGTCGCGTCGTGTGGCGCGGTCGGGCGCCGCCCCGGCCCAGGCGGCAAGGCCGGACCGGAGCGCCTTTTCCATGGGCGGCGTGCCGAGGCGATGATCTTCCCATGGAAAATAGTCGTACCAACTGCGCCAGCTTGCCTCATATTGGCCGGACTGGGCCTGCTCCCGGGTGAGGCCGAGGTAACTGATCGAGATGACGCGCTGGTCGGAGGAGCCCGTGCGATCCCGATCCGCGAAGGTGTAGAGTTGCTCGACATAGCCCAGCGGCAGTCCTGTCTGGCGCTCGACCCAGGCGCGGAGTCCCGATTGCAGCGACCGATGAGCCAGTTCGAAAGGGCCTGACGGGAGCGCACGCTGATCCTGAATGGTCAAAACGCGGGGGTCGCCGGCGGTGACCGCCGCCAGCAGCGCGATCAGGTCGGCCGCGATCCCTTGTTTGGATGCGGCGGAGACCGGGCGCATCTGTGCCTCGGGACGTACGTGGCCGGCCGGATCACTCATTGCAAGCGGGTCACTCATCGAGCGTGTTCAGGCGTCGAGATCGGGTGTATCGGTTGCCGACATCGGAAGAGAGCTATCCCTATAAGGGCAGTATTTGACGCAATATTCAACCGGACGTCTCCGGCTTGTGAAAATCACCGCACCAACGGAGACATTGCGCCACGCCGTTAGCGTTGCGTCGGAGGTGATGGCAAGATAGTCATGAGATCAGGATCCTCCTCTACTTTACGGCCAGCCATGATTCGTCACATCGTTTTATTCACCGCGAAAGACAAGCGCGACATCGACGAGATGATCGACGGTCTGTCGCTTCTCATGGCGATCCCGCACGCGCGCCGGCTCGAAGTCACCCGCAACCGGAAGACCGATCAACTCGGCAATGACATCGACATCGTCGTTTACGGGGAGTTCGACAGCGAGGCGGAACTCGCGGCGTACAAGGCGCACGATCTCTACCGGGAATCGACAAGGCGGGTGCGGCCGCTCCGGGATCTGCGCTTCGCGGCCGACTGCGATGTGACGTCGGAGTAGCTCGCCGCTGTCGTTGGCGGCCTGGGCCCGGCGCTTGGTTCTTGCCGGGGGATATCATGATGCACGAAATCTATGACGCAGATCTGAAGGCGCTCGAGGGTCGCGGGCGTCTTCGCGCGCTGCGCGGTCGCTCAGGCATCGATCTCGCTTCGAACGATTATCTTGCGTTGGCGGCATCGGAGGAATTGCGACAAGCCGCTGTGGATGCGCTGAGGCGAGGGGCGCCGATCGGGGCCGGAGGGTCGCGTCTGTTGCGCGGCAATCATCCTGAACATGAAGCGCTGGAGCGCGAAGCGGCGGCCTTCTTCGGCGCTGAATCGGCGCTCTATTTCGGTGGCGGCTATGTCGCCAACTTCGCCATTTTCTCGACGCTGCCGCAGCGTGGCGATCTCGTCGTGCATGACGAACTGATCCACGCCAGCGTCCATGAAGGTGTTCGCCGTGGCCGCGCCGAATCCATCGGAGTCCCGCACAACGATATCAACGCTTTTGAATCGGCGATCTCGAAATGGCGCGCGGCCGGCGGCAAGGGCCGGCCCTGGTTGTCGGTTGAAAGCCTCTACAGCATGGACGGCGATAGCCCCAATTTCGCGGAGTTGTTTGCCGTTGCCGACCGTCACGACGCGATGATCGTGATCGACGAGGCGCACGCGACGGGCGTGCTGGGCCCGCAGGGGCGGGGGCTCGCCGCACCGTTCGAGGGGCGCGACAACGTCATCACCCTGCATACCTGCGGCAAGGCGCTCGGCACGTTCGGTGGATTCATCCTCGCGCCGAAGATCATCCGCGACTTTCTGGTCAATCGCGCGCGCCCGTTCATCTTTGCCACCGCGCCTCCGCCTCTGGTCGCCGCAGTGACACGAACAGCGCTTGAAATCTCCCGGACCGATCCCGAGCGTCGGGAACGCCTGGCGCGTCTGGTGCGATTTGCCGGTAGCGAACTGCGCCGCCGTTGCAACATCGAGCCGTCCGGCTCGCAGATCCTTCCGGTGATCGTCGGCGCCGACCAGGCGGCGGTCGCGCTGGCGGCGTCATTGCAGCGCAGGGGGTTCGATGTTCGGGCGATCCGCCCGCCGACAGTTCCCGAAGGCACCGCGCGGCTTCGCATCGCGCTGACGCTCCACGTCGATGAGGCGATCCTCACCGATTTGTTCGGGGCTTTGGCCGAAGACATGCGAGCCGTTGCGTGAGCGCGCGGATCATCGTCACCGGTACGGATACCGGCATCGGCAAGACGGTTTTCTCGGCCGCGCTTGCCGGCGCTCTCGACGGATTTTACTGGAAGCCGATCCAGGCGGGGCTGGACGAGGAAACGGATTCGCAGGCCGTGCTGCGGCTGTCGGGACTGGCCGCCGGGCGCATTCTGCCTGAGGCCTATCGATTGCGGACGCCGGCGTCGCCGCATTTCGCCGCCGAGATTGACGACGTGACGATCGAACACCAGAACCTCGAGATTCCGGAGAAAGCACGTCCGCTGGTCATCGAAGGCGCGGGCGGATTGCTGGTGCCCTTGACGCGCAGCATCACTTATATCGACCTTATGGCGCGCTGGCGCGTTCCGGTGGTGCTCTGCGCACGTACCGCACTTGGCACCATCAATCACAGCCTGTTGTCGATCGAGGCGCTGCGCGCGCGGGGCGTTGCGATGCTCGGCGTCGCCTTCATCGGGGACGAGAACATCGAAACCGAACGGATCATCATCGAGATGGGCAAGGTGCGGCGTCTCGGTCGGCTGCCGCGCGTTGCGCCCATGACGCGCGATACGTTGCGTCAGGCTTTTGCTGGCGCGTTTGATATCGGCGATTTCCTTGAGGGACTGGACCGATGAAGCCAGCGTCTCCGGTCTGGCACCCGTTCACCCAGCATGCGTTGCAGCCCGAGGCGATACCGGTCGCCACGGGTGAGGGCGCCTGGCTCGAGACCGTCGACGGCCGACGCATCTTCGATGCGATTTCGTCGTGGTGGGTGGTGACGCATGGTCATCGTCATCCTCGGATCGTGCGGGCGATCAAGGATCAGGCCGAGCGTCTCGATCAGGTGATCTTCGCCGGCTTTACCCACGAACCGGCCGAACGGCTTGCGCGTCGGCTTGTCGCCATGACGCCGCCGGGGCTCGACTACGTCTTCTTCTCCGACAGCGGCTCGACCTCGGTCGAGGTTGCGCTGAAAATGGCGCTCGGCTTCTGGCGCAATCGCGGCGAACGGCGCAGTCGCATCCTGGCGCTGGACGGCGCCTATCACGGCGATACCATCGGCGGCATGTCGGTCGGCGCGCGAGGTATTTTCAACGCGCCGTATGACCCGCTGCTGTTCGACGTGGAGCGCATTCCCTTTCCCGCGGCGGGCCGCGAACAGGCGACGCTGGATGCGATCGCGACGGCATGCCGGAACGCCGGCGTCGCGGCGCTGATCGTCGAACCGCTGATCCTCGGCGCCGGCGGCATGCTGATCTATCCGCCCCGGGTGCTCACGGAAATGAAGCGGATCTGCGAGGCCCATGGCGTTCTGTTGATCGCCGACGAGGTGATGACCGGATGGGGCCGCACCGGAACCCGCTTCGCCTGCGAGCAGGCCGGCGTGACGCCCGATATCGCCTGCTACTCCAAGGGCCTGACCGGCGGCACGCTGCCGCTTGCGGTGACGCTATGCCGAGCGGATATCTTCGAGGCGCATTATTCGACGGACCGCGGCAAGACCTTCTTCCATTCCAGTTCCTACACAGCGAACCCGATCGCCTGCGCGGCCGCTTGCGCCAACCTGGAGATCTGGCGGGACGAGCCGGTGATCGAACGGATCGCGGCGGTCGCGCGCGCGCATACACATGGCCTCGATCGCTTTCGCGGGGATCGCCGTTTCACCAACGTCCGCCAGATCGGAGCCATCGCCGCGCTCGATGTCGCGACCGGTGATCCCGGCTATCTGGCCGGCATCGGCCCGCGCCTCTATGATGGTTTCCTCGCCCGCGGGCTGCTGGTCCGGCCGCTCGGCAACACGATCTATCTCATGCCGCCTTATTGCAGCACGCCGCAGGAACTCGATCGCGTGTTCGACGCGATCGGCGAGATTGTCGACGGGATCGGATAACCGCGATCAAAAGATCGACCATCCATGGCTTCCCGCGACCGCGCCGAAGACGGTCACCAGGCTGAGCCCGAGCAGAATCCAATGCGCCCGATGCAGTCGCGCAAAAGCGGCTTCCGGCCGCTCGGTTGCGAACCGATGGAAGTAGCGATGCAATATTAAGGGCTCGCCGATGAAGAGCACGAAGGTGAACAGCAGCCAGAGGCCCACCATGGCGTCCATCCACCAGAACGACGGCATCCGGAACCGGTCCCAGAGGTCGAGCTGCCACGTCATGTAGAGGCCGCTCAAGCCGACGATGATGACTGAGGTGCGGGCTTGCCAGATGAAACGCCGCTCGATCGCCTCGAATGCCTTGAGCCAGTTCTGTCCAAGATCGCCGCGCCGGAGCGCCGGCAGGGCCACCGTTGTCGCCATCGAGACGCCGCCGATCCAGACGACCACGGCGAGGACGTGGAGGGCGCGCGCGAGGACGACGTCATTCATGAAGCACCTGCATCCTTTGGCGACTATGAGGACCATTGAACCTGTACGGCAACGCCGTTCGACAGGAGTTGCGCAAACGCAATTCGCTATCATTTTTGGCGTGGTCGCATTACTGTTCGCGAATGCGTAAAGCTCCGCCTCTGTCTCGGCAGATCCTTTCAAACCTCGAGCTTTTCCGAGGCTTGCCGACGGCAGCGCTGGATGACGTTCTTGCCGCCGCCAGCACGCGTTCATTGGAGCGCGATTTTCGTGTGTTCAACCAGGGCGAGACGCGCGTTCGCGCTCATGTCCTTATCGATGGCTGGATCAGGATTTCCCAATCCGGCAGCGACGGCGCGCAGATCGTCGTGCGCTTCATCGGACCCGGCGACATTTTTGGTGCGATCTCCCTGTTCACGGATCGGCGCTATCCCGCCGATGCCGACACGTTGACGGATGCAACCGAGGTGAGCTGGAGCGATAGAGCCTTGCTCGACTTGATGAACAACCACCCCCAGATCGCCATCAATGCCGTTCGCATCGTCGGCCGTCGGTTGCAGGAGGTACAGCATCGGGTTCGCGAACTCGCAACGCAGCGCGCCGAGCGGCGCGTGGCTCATGCGCTGTTGCGGCTGCTCCGGCAGGTGGGCGCAACGACCCCGCGAGGCATCGTCATCCGTTTCCCGCTTCGTCGGAGAGACATCGCCGATATCGCCGGAACGACGCTTTATTCGGCGAGCCGCATTCTGAGCGGCTGGGAAAAAGCCGGGTGGCTGAAGACGCTCGATCGGCGCATTGCGGTCGAAAGTCTTTCGGAACTGATGCGGATCGCCGAGGACGAGAGCGGAAGCGATATCACGCCACCGCCGCCATGAGCCGCCATGAGCAATCGTCCCCCGGGACCCTCCGGCCGGCTTCGACGATGGCCCCCGAAGAGAGCGTAGCGCGCTGGGCAGACGCCTGATTTTTCGGCGGAAATGCCATTCCCTTCGACGAAAGTGACATTGACAGACCTGTGACGAAGGGGACTTGTAGTGACGGTACCCTGGTCGGCGCTGGTTAACGAGCGCGCCAGCCTGTTTGTTGGATTTCGGCGATGGGTTGAGTTTGCACATAAACGTTTGGGAGGAGCATGCGCGATGACGAAGATTTTTGAGCAGGAATTGAATGCGGCGGTGTCGCGCCGCTCCCTGTTGCAGGGCGGCGCGGCCTTGATCGGCGGCGTGATGCTGCCGGGAGGGTTGATCGTGCCGGCCTTCGCCGACGACAAGCCGCCGATCGGCACCTGGCCCGCCGGCTCGTCCGGTTCATCGGTGTCCATCGGCGTCGCGGTGCCGCGCACCGGCACCTACGCCGTGCAGGGCGAGGACGAACTCAAGGGCTGGGAACTCGCGGTCGACCATCTCAATTCCGGCCACGAACTGATGAAGAAACTGTCGCCGAAGACCAAGAAGGGCGTGCTCGGCAAGGAAGTGAAGCTGGTGGTCGCGGATTCCGGTGCCAAGCCGAACGAAGCCGTGCAGGCTGAGCAGCGCTTCATCAGCGAGAACAAGGTCGTGCTGATGACCGGCTCGACCTCGAGCGCGGTCGCCGTCGCCCTCAACAAGCTGGCGCAGCGCGAGCACGTGCTCTACGTCGCGGGGATCTCCGGCTCCAACGACACCACCGGCAAGGATTGCGTGCGCTACGGATTCCGGCAGGGCTTCTACGGCCAGACCGCGGCCGCCGCCATCGCGCCGGTGCTGATCAAGCAGTTCGGCAAGAACAAAAAAGTCGCCTACATGACGCCGGACTATACCTATGGTCACACGGTGACCAAGTCGATGCAGGACATGACCAAGGATGCCGGCTGGACCACAGTGACCAACCAGGTTTCGCCGCTCGGCGCGCCGGACTACTCGTCCTATCTGCTCAACGTCGCCAACTCGGGCGCGGACCTTCTGATCAACGTCAACTGGGGCCATGATGCGGTGCTGTCGATCCAGCAGGCCAAGCAGTTCGGCGTGCTCGACAAGATGAAGCTCGTGGTTCCCTATCAGGTGCCGTTCCTGGCGCGCGAAGTCGGCGGCGGTCTGATGGCCGGCGTCTATGCCGCGACCGACTATTGGTGGACGGTCGAGGACAAGTATCCGCTCGCCAAGCTGTTCAACGAATCGTTCAAGGCGAAATACGGCTACAATCCGGAGTGGGGCGCGGAAAACGCCTATGTCAGCTTCGCGCACTGGGCGCGCATGGTCGAGGAGGCCGGCACCTTCTACCCGCCTGATGTCATCAAGACCTGGGAGAAGGGCGAGACCATTCCCTCTCTCCTCGGCGATGTTCACTACCGGCCGGAAGATCACCAGTGCGTCCGTCCCGTCATCATCGTCAAGGGCAAGGATCCCAAAGCGATGAAGAACAAGGAGGACTACTACGACATCGTCGAGATCGTCCCGGGCGAGGGCATTATCCAGAAGCCGGACGCCTTCGGCTGCAAGCTCGGCGGCTATACCTGATCGAAAATAGACGACGGCGCCGCGGTCGGTCACCCACCGCCTCGGCGCCGGTTTCGCATTTCCCGATGCGTCTTGTGAACGATCTTCCTTTCCAATCGTCTTTGGCGACAGCGTTTCATGATGAACTGGCCAAATTTGGTCTCGCAACTTTTCAACGGGCTGGCGCTCGGCGCCTTGCTGGCGTTGATCAGTTCCGGCCTGACCATCATCTACGGCACGCTCGGCGTGCTGAACCTCGCGCACGGCGCCATGTTCATGCTCGGCGGTTATGCCGGCTATGCCGCGTACACCTATACCAACTCGTTCGTTGTTGCGGTGATCGCGGGCTCGCTGTTCGTCATGATCCTCGGCATCGTGATGGAGCGCGTGATCATCCGCCACTTCTATCATCGTCCCCATGAAGACCAGCTTCTGGTGACGTTCGGCCTGGGCATCTGTTTCGTCGAAATCGTTCGGTTCATTTTCTCCAGTCAGTCGCAGATCGTGCCGCCGCCGCCGCTTCTCCAGGGCATTACGTCGCTCGGCTTCGTGTTCTATCCGACCTATCGCATCGCGGTCGTCGGCATCGTCGCCGTCGCGCTCGCCGTCCTGTTCATCATGCTCTACCGCACGCGGCTGGGCATGATCGTGCGGGCCGGCATCGAGGATTCCGTCATGGTGGATTCGCTCGGGATCAACGTCTACCGGGTGTTCATGGTTGTGTTCGGGATCGGGGCGATGGCGGCCGGCTTTGCCGGTATCATCAACGCGCCGGTGGTGTCGCTGACGCCCGGCATCGGCGACGACATCCTGGTCCAGACGTTCGTGGTCGTGGTGATCGGCGGCGTCGGGTCGTTTCCGGGCGCCATTCTGGGGGGGCTGATTGCCGGCGAGATCATCAGCATCACCTCGATGATCAATCCCGGTTATGCCTACGTCATGCTGTTCGTGGCGATGACGCTCGTGCTGGTGCTGCGGCCTCATGGCCTGCTCGGCGCACAGGGACGCGAATGAGCGCGATCGTCAGATGCTGAGGCAACGCCGTTTCCTGATTGAAATTCTGACCGTGATCGGCCTGGTCGCCGCGCCGTTCGTGCTGCCGCATCTCGGCTTCGCGCCCAACACGGTGAACCGCATCCTGGTCTGGGGGCTGTTCGGCCTCGGCTTCGACATCCTGTTCGGCTTCACCGGCCTGCTGTCTTTCGGGCAATCGGCGTTCTACGGCACCGGAGGTTTCGTGGCGGCCTACCTGCTGACCCGGGCCGGATTCCCGAACGTCTTTCTCGCGCTGGTGATCGGCATGGTCGCGGCTGCCGTGACCGGCTACTTCATCGGCCTGATCGCGCTGCGCCGGACCGGGATTTATTTCGCCATGATCACGGTGGCGATCGCGGAGGTTTTCTACTTCGTCGAATTCAATCCGTTGGCGGAATGGACTGGCGGCGAGAACGGATTGCCTGGCGTTCCGACGCCGAGTTTCAATCTCGGCTTCACCACGCTCCATTTCACCACCGGCTGGTCGCTCTACCAGTTTCTGGCGGCGTGTTATTTCGTCGGCGTGGTGATCGCGCTGCGCATCGTGCGCTCGCCGGTCGGCGCGATCTTCAGCGCGATCCGCGACAACCCGCTGCGCGCCACCGCCGTCGGCCACAATATTCACGGCTACAAGCTGACCGCATTCGTCATCGCTGCCGCCTATGCCGGTTTTGCCGGCGGCCTGCTCGGCGTGATGCAGGCGTTCATGCCGCCGGACGCCTTCATGTTCGATACGTCCGGTCAGCTCATCATGCAGACCGCGATCGGCGGTCCCGGAACGCTGTTCGGCCCGCTGGTCGGCGCGGCCGTCTGGCTGTTCCTGCAGGATTTCCTGCAGTCGGCTCTCGGTCTGGGCGCAGCATGGAAACTGGTGCTCGGAGCGGTGTTCGTGCTGCTGGTCTGCTTTCTGCGCCGCGGTATCATCGGCGGGATTGCCGATCTCTATCGTCTCGTCGTCGGCCGGCGCGTTCACCGCGAACCGGTCGCAGCGCCGGCGACGGCTTTGACCGCCGAAAAGGAACAGGAGATTGCGGAGGCCAAGCTCGCGAAGCAGCCGGATCCGCCGCCGATGGCCCCGATGCATCGTGCGGCTGACAGTTATGCCGGCCCGATCCTGCAGGCGACCGGGCTGACCAAGCGTTACGGCGGTCTGCTTGCCAACAGCGATATCGATTTCACCGTCAACCATGGCGAGTTGCGCGGCATCATCGGCCCGAACGGCGCCGGGAAGTCGACGTTTTTCAAGATGCTGACCTGCGAAGTCGCGCCGACGTCGGGCAAGATCATATTCGAGGGGCTCGATATCACCGGGATGAACGTCACCGACGTGTGCCAGCTCGGGCTGACCAAGAGCTACCAGGTCAATCAGTTGTTCTCGGGGTTGACGGTGCGCGAGAATCTGACCATCGCGGCGCTCTCGGAACTGCGCGGCAAGTTCCGCCTCGACATGTTCCGCAGTCTTCAGAGCATTCCGGGATTGTCGGAACAGGTCGAGCGCACGCTGGCACTCGTCAACCTGACGACGCGGCCGGACACGCCGGTGTCCGAGCTTGCCTATGGCGAAAAGCGAAGGCTGGAAATCGGGCTGGCGCTCGCGACCTCGCCAAGCCTGCTGTTGCTCGACGAGCCGCTCGCCGGCATGAGCCCGCGCGAGCGCGTGGAAACGGTCAAGCTGTTGAAGTCGATCAGCAAGGGCCGCACCATGATCATCATCGACCACGACATGGATGCGCTGTTCGAACTGGCCGAACGCGTCACCGTGTTGCAGGAAGGCCGGGTGCTGGTCGAGGGAACGCCGGACGAAATCAAGAACAACGCCGCGGTCCAGGAAGCCTATCTCGGGGGCGTGCACGGAGTGCTCGACGCATGAGCCTGCTCGAGGTCAAGGGTCTGAACAGCTATTACGGGGATTCCCATATCCTCTTCGATGTCGCGCTGCGCGTCGAGCGCAACGAGGTGGTGGCGTTGCTCGGGCGTAACGGCGCCGGCAAGAGCACCACGCTGAAGAGTCTGATGGGCGTGGTCACGCCTCGCACCGGCAGCGTGATATTCGACGGCGCCGACGTCGCCGGCCGCAAGAGTCACAAGATCGCACAGGCCGGAATGCAGCTCGTGCATGAGGAGCGGCGCATTTTCGGCAGCCTTAGCGTCGAGGAAAACATCGTGCTTGCGGGACTGACGGCCGCGAAACGCTGGCCGCTCGGCCGCATCTACGAGATGTTCCCGAGGCTGAAGCAACGGCGGAATAACCGCGGCAACGAATTGTCCGGCGGCGAACAGCAGATGCTGGCGATCGCGCGCGCTCTGGTCCGCGATCCCAAAATCGTCCTGCTCGACGAGCCGTTCGAGGGGCTCGCGCCGGTGATCGTGAAAGATCTTATGAGGGCCTGCCGCGATCTGGCGGCAGCCGGACAGACCATCGTGCTGGTGGAGCAGAACCTGGCGGCGACGCTCACGCTTGCCCAGCGCATCTATATCATCAACAACGGTCACATCGTGCATGAGGGGCCGGCGCGGGAACTCAAGGCGCAGCCGGAAATCCTGCAACGCTACCTCGGCGTTTAGGGCCGGGCGAGCGCGGCGATCAGCCGCGCGGCGTGATCCTCGAGCACACTGACATCCTCTTTCCGGCTCTGGGGCGGCAGCAGCTCGACCCCCGACTTCATCGGCATGACGTGCATGTGCAGGTGAAATACCACCTGTCCGCTGGCGGCTTCGCTGAACTGCTGGACGATGATTCCGTCCGCATCGAAGGCCTTCATGGCGGCGATCGCGATCGTCTTCGCGGTTCGCGCGACTTCCGCGAAATCGTCCGCTGAAATGTCGAGGATTCCGCGGGCGGAGGCCTTCGGGACCACCAAAGTGTGGCCCGGCGCGCGCGGCATAATGTCGAGAAACGCGAATGTCCGCGCATTTTCGTAAACCTTGAAGCACGGTATCTCGCCGCGAAGGATCTTCGCGAAAATGTTCTGATCGTCGTAGGCCGGCACCGTTCCCAACATGTCTGTTCCGGGGGTTGGCGCAACTTGCGCTTGGTCCATTCTCGCATGTTCGCGGGGCGAATGCATGGCGCGGGCCGCGGGCCGAACGCTAGGCCTGCTCCCCGCTGCGCGACCGCTCCACCGGCTTTGTCAGGCCAAGCTGGCTGATCCGCTCGCGTGTGAGTTGGTCCCGCGCGCCTTCCTCGATCAGCAAGTCAATGAACGCCAGCCGCTTCGATTCGTCCGTCGCCTCGGCCAGCAGGGTCCGGTAGCGTTTGTAGTCGTATTTCTTGTTCTGTTTGTCCATGTCTCAGTCTCGCAGACCCCCCCTGTCATCACGCCAATTCTAAACGCGCGTCCGCAATCGCGCCATGCGCTATGCACAGGTTTGGGGGACCGAAGGTCGCGGTCCGGCGGAACCGGGGCTCAATTGCACGGATGCGGGCGGCCGTCCTGGCCGCGATAGGAGGCGGCGCTCTGCTTGCAACGCAGGTCCGCCGATCCGTCGTAATAGGCGAAGGGTTGATCCGGCGTGACGGCAGGCCCGTAGTTGTGCAGGTAGATATCGGTCTCGGACGAATGATGGTGGTGGTGGTATTTGTGGTGGTGCTTGTGGTGATGAGACCGCGCCAGCGCTGGCGCCGAGACCGCCATTGAAACCAAGGTGGCTGCGGCCAAAATCCTGAGAATCATCATTGGGCCGATCTCCTGTGCGGCGGATGGCGTGGCGGGATGCCCTTGCGGGTGGAATAGTTCGGAACCTGATGCGAGTTGGTTTCATGTTCGGGCCGGCCCCGGCCGCTGTCAATGGGCCGGAACCGAAGCGGTCGCAACCAAGAAAAATACATGGCGCATTTCTGGCGCTGCAGGATTCCCCGCAACCGGCTGGTCGTGTCGGCGGAATGGAGCTGTTACCGGTTAAATCCGCTTCCAGAAAGCTGTTTATAATCTGGTGGTACTTTCTTGCCTTTGTCGGATTGGGACATGAATATAGCGTTGCGAATGTTCTGCCTACTCTGTCCAATCGAGTGCCGCATGGAGACGGCATATCTTGGAGCCTAGGCTCGCCAATCCCGTTCCCGTCTCGACCGGAAACTTCATCGGTAACATTTTTCTCGGCGCCCGCTTTGATTGTGTTGGTGAGAGAAAAATGGCGGACAGTCCTTACGTAGTCTTTCTGCAGGTGAGGAAAATTGGGGGGATGCCGTGTTTGCTCATGAAGATAAGAGAACGACTGAAACAGCGCAGCTGAATTCTCCGCTTGGCAAGGTACAATGCCATGCATACTGATCAGGTCAAAAAGATTTCTGCACCGGGCGGAGTGCCCGCCGAGACACATCTGCTGCACTTGGTGCATGCGTTGCAGAGCCTGTTTAAAACGGGCATCGAAGCCGACTGCATTGTGCAGTTACTCGAAGTTGTGACGAAGAATCAGAACATCAATATCCAGACGTTGGGAGCAACCCTTGGAACCATAGCATCAAGCGCGGAAGAGATTTCCGTGACATCGGACGATATTAGGCGCCGCTCGGATAATGTTGCTAAAGAAACGACAGCGACCAGTGCCGAGGTGACGCGCCTCGTCGATGTCGTGAAAGACCTCAATGAATCAAAAAACCAATTCGGCGCTGTCCAGGAAATGATGGAGGACATCACTAAAACGGTTAAGTTGATTAACAAAATTGTCGATCAGACGAAACTGCTTGCGCTTAATGCGACGATCGAAGCCGCTAGAGCCGGGGAGCAAGGCAAAGGGTTTGCCGTGGTAGCATCGGAGGTTAAAAACCTCTCTGAGTCTACAAGAGTCGCGGCCGAGGAAATTCGAAAGAACATCGAACGTGGTCAGAGTACGCTTGATTCCATTTTCAACGTGTTGAAACAGCAAGTCGAGGAAACCAGCATAATATCTGACAAAGCCTTGCGATCCATTAAAATAGCCGATGCTGAAACGATCAGTGTCGCCGATGCCATCTCCCAGATTGTCGTAGGCATCAAAGATCAAAGCGCCGCGATGCAAAAGTTGAATATTACGATGAGTGGCTTCGTTTCGATGTCAACTCAGAACAGCAATATTATTGCAGAGCTTTCCGAAATTAAAGACGAATTGGGTATCAGCTCAAGACAGAGCATGGACGCAGTTCGGGCTGTCACGGCCATGCAGAATGCCGAAGGGGATTTTAGCAAGACATCCTGCATGATACTTGAGCAGCTCGGTAAGAAGATAAATCAAACGCACGACATAAAGTTAGTTCTTCAGGATTTGGTTGCTCTGATATGTAACAATTTTGGCTGGCAGATTGCGCACGTCTTGATTCCTGATGCGTCCGGCATAACCAAGTCGGCTAAAATATGGAGCATCTCTTCTCGTCAACTGAATAGCAAGTTTGTTCAGATGTCCGAGGCGGGTGAATTTGTACCGGGTAAAGGTCTGCCGGGACGTGTATATCAGAGCAAAAAACTCGAGTGGATTTCCAATGTTACGCTCGATACCAATTTTCCTCGCGCAGAAGCGGCTAAAGAACTCGGGCTGGTTTCCGGATTGGCGCTTCCATTACTCTCAAGAAAGCGTGAGGTGCTCATGGTCATTGAATACTTCGCCACCCGTGAGCAAAAACCGGAAGAGAGCTTCTGCATGATTTTAGAACAATGCGGTCAGATTATTGGCAAGCTGATCATAAGCGAGAAGATCTCTCACGCTTCGTAGGTGCCGCCGTCTTATTCGTCGGCTTTAAGGGGAGGGCCAGTGAAGGCTGTTAGGGATTTTTCTCTGTTCATGATTTATGGCGGCCGATCGTTGCGGCTTTACGATGTGACTGCCCAAGCTCGACGACGTCAATCCGCAAGTGATTCGGTTTGCGCCTCGACGCGAGATAAGCCCGTTCAGATGTTTTGAAAGATCGATTACGGGGGCCGTCATTGAAACTCGGGCCGTATTGCGAGGCGCCGCCGCCGTGACGATCCAACCGTCGTCCTGTGCAATGGCAAGCGCGCGCCGTGCTTCGTCCCACGCCGCGGACAGCACGCCGCCGCTGGTATGATCTGATAGAACGAAGCGTCCTAGCGTCGTGCCGAGGCGTCGAACAGGGCCACCAAAACGGTCTCGCGGGAGGGATGCGCGGGGGAGGGCGCTGTTTTCAAGGCAATCCGGGGCTTTCGCGGCCCTCGTCGTCGCCGTCCTCGCTCTCGCGTGGCCGATGTCTCGCATCCGCGATCCGGCTTTGCAGGGCATGGCCCGTATTCTTGAGCATTGACGGACGCCTGCAGGCGCGGGACAACGCTGGCGGATAATGATATTCGATCCTGCAACACCACAAGATCCCTCCGGAAAGGCCCCCAGATGACGCTGCACACAGGACGGCATTTTCTCCAGATTCCAGGCCCCACCAACGTGCCTGACCGCGTGCTGCGCGCCATCGACATGCCCGTCCTGGATCACCGGGGCCCGGAATTCGCGGAGTTGGGTTTTGAGGTGCTGGCCGCGATCCAGCGGATTTTCCGCACCAAACAGCCGGTCATCATCTATCCCTCGTCAGGCACCGGCGCATGGGAAGCCGCGATCGTCAACACGCTGTCGCCGGGCGACAAGGTGCTGATGGCGGAGACCGGTCAGTTCGCCACGTTGTGGCTGGCCATGGCCGGGAAGTTCAGGCTCGATGTCGATGTGCTGCCGACCGACTGGCGTCGCGGCGCGCCGCTGGACCTGATCGAGGAGCGTCTCAAGGCCGATCGGGATCACACGATCAAGGCCGTCATGATCGTGCACAATGAGACCTCGACGAGCTGCGTGACCTATCCGCTCGAAGTCCGCAAGGCTCTCGATCGCGCCAAACATCCGGCGCTGTTGATGGTCGATACCATCTCCGGCCTCGGTTCGCTCGAATACGAGCATGACGCCTGGGGCATCGACGTGTCGATCGCGGGTTCCCAGAAAGGCATGATGCTGCCGCCGGGCCTCGGGTTCAATGCATTGTCGGAAAAGGCGTTGGCGGCCTCGAAGGCCAACACCTCGACGCGTTCCTATTGGGATTGGCACAACATGATCGCCAATAACAAGGAGGGCTCGTTTCCGTTCACGCCGGCCACCAATCTTCTTTACGGCCTGAAGGCCGCCATCGCGATGATGGAGGAGGAGGGTCTGGAGAACGTATGGGTCCGCCACAAGCGTCACGGCGCCGCGACGAGGGCTGCCGTGAAGGCGTGGGGACTGGAACTCGTCTGCCAGGATCCGCACGCCTATTCGCCGGCGCTGACCGCCGTCATGGTGCCCGACGGACACGATTCCGACGCCTTTCGCAAGGTGGTGCTCGACAATTTCGACATGTCGCTCGGCGCCGGCCTCAACAAGATCAAGGGCAAGGCTTTCCGCATCGGCCATCTCGGCCATATGAACGACCTGACGATAATTGGCGCGCTGGCCGGCATCGAGATGAGCCTCGACATCGCCAGGATGCCGCATCGCGCCGGCGGCGTCGCGGCGGCCATGGAGGTGCTCAAGGGACGCGACGGTACGCCGATGCTGAAGGCTGTTGTCGCCTGAGTTGGGGATCGTTGGGGAGGCCTACGCGCCGTCCCGCTGCCCGTTGAGCGAAGTCGCAGCGCGACTCTGCGTGTAAAGCAAAGAGTGGACGCAGTTCTGTCCGCCACCTCGCAGCGTCAAGTCATGCGGCTGTCAGGTTAGCCGACCGGGTTTTGCGCGCTTCCGACCTTCGAGCCGGCCATATGCCAAGGGCGATAGAGCCCCGATGTCGAGTTGAAAGTAACGCAACCTAGAGCATGATCCCGAAAAGTGGAAACCGGTTTTCGGAAAAGATCATGCTCAAACAAAAAGATGAGCGACGAGTCTGGTTCAACGCAGTTGAAACAGACTCTCGTGGAATGAGGCGGGTTCATCTTGGAGTCGTTCGACCAGATACGTGATCTTCAGATCAATCGATGCGATGCCATCCGTTGGATCGGTGATATCTATGTCGTGGATGTTCCAGTAGGTGACACGATCCTGCCACCCTAAAAATCTTGCATAAAGCAATTCACGATGTTCAGCCTCATCCAACGCCACAACCATGTTCGCGCGCGCGAGGTCGTCGATCGTGCAAGACTTGGGCAGACGGTCGGCAGCCGAAGGAAGGATACCGCGATGTCTGAGCGCGTCGCGGGTGTAGGGCGATATGGGGCCGACATTCGAGGAGCCTCGTTCGAGCGCCAGGCCCCGGGACGATGCGATCCAATCCAAACCAATAAAGCTGACGCGATGGTTGAATAACTCTTCCGCAAAACGGCTCCTGTAGTAGTTGCCGGTGCATAAAAACAGGATGTGCCGCTTCATCGATTTGCCTATGGGTCGCTCTCTATTACAGCACTTTCCAAGCTTCGCGTCGCCCTCAATTGACATCCGGGAGATGTCATTCGAACAAAGGCAGAACGCGATGTCGGCTCACCGATGGTATATTGAATTCGCCCTATCGTATTCAGTTGACCGAACTTGGCTAACTTGGCATCTCAAGACCGAAGAGGGATATGATTTGCCAATCGCAGCCAATGTTCAGCTGGGAGAACGGACGCGGATTCCTCTCCCGGATCTGGTGAACCTTTATGGGTGCTCCATCGGGGATGACACCTTCATTGGCCCTTTTGTTGAAATTCAAGCAGGGGCGACGGTCGGTCGTCTCTGTAAAATTCAATCACACTCCTTCATTTGCGAAGGCGTCGACATCGGGCATGAGGTTTTCGTCGGGCATGGTGTCATGTTCACCAATGATCTTTTGCCTCGCGCCACCGATGAGTCCGGGCGGCGGATTACGGACAATTGGGTAATGTCGCGCACGTCGGTGGAGTTTCGTGCCTCGATCGGTAGTCGGGCCGTCATTTTGCCCGTTAGGATTGGCGCATCCTCATTGATCGGTGCCGGATCTGTTGTAACGAAGGACGTCCCGCCATATGCCATTGTGGCAGGAAACCCGGGGCGGGTGATCGGCGATGTGCGCGATAAGCGCGATCCGCGCTAGCTGATACGGAATACCTCGTGAAAGTACCTTTCAACGATCTGACATGGCAGTGGCGCCATATCGAAAGCGGCGTGCGATCTGATTTCGACCGTGTGTTTGCAAGCAGCCAGTTCTCATCAGGCTCGTTTGTCGATGCCTTCGAGCGTCAGATCGCGGAATGGTTGAATGTCCCGCACGCGATCGGCGTCAATTCGGGAACGTCGGCGCTTCATCTCGCGCTTCTCGCTGCCAACGTCGGCAGTGGTGATGAAGTTCTGTTGCCTGCGCATACGTTTATCGGCAGTGCCTGGGGCATTTTGTATATCGGTGCGGTCCCGGTGTTCTGCGATGTCGATGAACGGACCGGAACGATCGATATCGAGGCCGCGCGTCAACTTGTGACTCCGCGGACACGCGCCATCATTCCCGTTCATCTATATGGCCAGCCGGCAAACATGGACGCAGTCGCCAGCTTCGCTCGGGATCACAGTCTAAAGGTGATCGAAGATGCTGCACAATCGATCGGCGCGACTTGGAATGGACGTTCCACCGGCACGATGGGAGATCTGGGCTGCATCAGTTTCTATCCCGGAAAAAATCTCGGGGCTGCGGGCGAGGCGGGATTGGTCGTAACTTCTGACGATAACTATGCCGGTCGTTTGCGCTCATTGCGCAATCACGCCCAGACCGAGCGATATATTCATGCGGAGCTCGGCTTCAACTATCGGATGGACGGGCTGCAGGCGGTTGTTCTGAAACACAAGCTGCCGCTTCTGTCAGCGTGGACGAAACGGCGGAGCGAGCTCGCGCTCAGGTATATTGCAGGCCTCGAGGGGCTGCCGCTCGAAATCCCATCCATCTGGCATCAAACGCATTGCTGGCATCTTTTTGTCATCCGCACGCACTCGCGCAACGCGCTCCGCGATGCATTGTCAAAATCCGGGATTGAGACCGGGCTGCACTATCCGGTGCCCCTGCACCGGCAACCTTGCCTGTCTGCCTATGTGAAGCCCGGTGCAACGTATCCGGTGGCTGATAAATGGGCAGACGAAGGCCTCTCGCTTCCGCTGTTTGACGGAATGACGGACGAGCAGTTTGATTACGTGGTCAAGACGGTTACTGCCTTCTATCAATAGGCCTTGTGCCACAGGCGGCGATGCCGGGGGAGATGATTTCACATGTCCAATCTGCCCGACATCGTCATTGGAGGGGCTCCGCGCTCCGGGACCAGCTTTCTGTGCGAGGTTCTCGATAAGCATCCCGACGTGTATCTGGCAAAGCCGATCGCACCGGAGCCGAAGGTGTTGCTGACCGGGCATCCAGATGGCGACGCGGGAATTCTGAAAAGATACGATAGCTATTTCGCTGATGCCCCGCCGCATCTGGTGCGGATCGAGAAGACCACCAACTATTTCGAGAACGAAGATGCGCGATTGCGATTCGCGCGATTGCTGCCCAAGACCAAGCTGATCATACTGCTGCGCAATCCTGTCGACCGCGCTTATTCCAATTGGCTCTGGTCGCGCAAGAACGGCCTTGAGACATTGAGCTTCGAGGAAGCCCTGAGTCTAGAAGGCAAAAGACCGAGTCCCTTGCCGCCAGGGCGAGAAGCTGCACGGCCGTTCGACTACACCACGCGTGGGCGATACGGGAGTTTGGCGAGAGCCTGGATCGAGGCGTTGGGTCGCGATCGCATCGGGTTCTTCATCTTTGAGGATATTTTGAGTCGACCGGAATATTTCGTTGCTGCAATCCAGGCGTTTGGAGGTCTAACGCAGCTTTCCTGGTCCGTCCTGCAGACAGGTCGCATCAATGCGACAGAAGCGGATAAGCCCATCGACCCCGAAACGGCAAAGCGACTCCGCGAGCGGTTCGTTGTTGAAATCAGCGATTTTCATGATCTCACAGGCGTTGATGTGTCCGCCTGGGGCGTTTAATGCGACGACTGCGCGGCCGCAGCGCCGCAGCAGCGCACAGGTTTGTTGCTAGAATGGCGTTGGCGTAACGCGCGCTGGGATGGATGGCAGCGGAATGACAATCGGAATTGGATTGGTAGGTTATGGCTACTGGGGGCCGAACCTGCTTCGAAATTTCCGCAGCAATGCGGATTTCCGTGTCATTGGAGTTGCAGACAAGAAGAGCGAGACCCGCGAGCGCCTCTCGGCCGCATTCCCTGATATTCGCACTTTCGAGGAAGCTGAAATGCTCATCGCCCACCGCGATGTCGATGCCGTGGTAATTGCGACTCCCGTCGCGAGTCACTACGGCATCGCGCGACGGGCGCTCGATACCGGGAAGCATGTGCTGGTCGAAAAACCGATGTGTGCCACATTGGACGAGGCCCGCGATCTTGTTGAACGGGCCAGGCGGAAGTCCCTGGTCCTCATGGTCGACCACACCTTTCTGTTCACCGGTGCGGTCCAGATGATCAAGGAACTGGTTGCGCGTTCGGCGCTCGGTCAGGTCTGCTATTTCGACTCGCTGCGTGTGAACCTCGGCCTTTTCCAGCCCGATGTGAATTGCCTCTGGGATCTGGGGCCTCACGATTTGTCCATCATCAACCATCTGATTGACGACGAACTGATTGACGTCGAAGCCTCCGGCTACTGCCACGTCAATCAGGATGCGCCCGACATGGTGTATCTCACCTTGCACTTCCGGAAGAACTGCATCGCGCACCTGAACCTGAGCTGGATGTCTCCGGTCAAG
Source organism: Nitrobacter sp. (assembly GCF_047149785.1). Lineage (GTDB taxonomy): Bacteria > Pseudomonadota > Alphaproteobacteria > Rhizobiales > Xanthobacteraceae > Nitrobacter. The sequence goes on from NZ_BAAGBE010000001.1 coordinate 619,571, forward strand.
ATCCGCCGCTTCACAATCGGCGGGACCGACAAGATGCTCGTTTGGGACGATCTGGACGAGGACCAGAAGATCAAGATCTACAGTTCCGGAATCCACTTTCAGCCAGAAGAACAGCGACCGATGATCATTCCGCAATACAGGATTGGCGACATCCATTCGCCGCGATTGCGGAAAACGGAAGCGCTCGTCGGCGTCGCGCAACATTTTTCTGATGTTATCCGGGGCAAGACGCCGTCTATCATGGACGGAACCGAGGGACTGAAGATCGTGCAGACCCTGGAAATGGCCCAGTCGCGCCTCGATGACAATCTAAAGCGGGTGCGGGCACGGCGGGACGTGCCACAATGACGCGAATTCTCGTCACCGGCGGTGCCGGATTCATCGGCAGCCATCTTGTCGATCAGCTCGTTGAACAGGGGCGGCCGGTGACCGTGCTGGACGATTTTTCGGTCGGCTTCGAGCGCAATCTGACTGAAGCGAATGGTAAGGGCGACGTGCGCATCGTGCGCGGATCGGTCATCGATGCCGAGGCGGTGGCGGATGCCTTCGATAATTGTGAAGTAGTCTATCATCTGGCGACCCAATGCGTGCGTCGGTCTCTCACCAGGCCGATGGAATCTCACCACGTCAATGCGACGGGGACGATCACACTGCTGGAGGAGGCGCGGCGGCGGCGCATCGGCCGCTTCGTGTACTGTTCGAGTTCGGAAGTGTACGGAAACGCGTCGCGGGCAGAACTGCGCGAGGACATCACTGTCTGCGCCCCGATGACCGCTTATGGCGCATCGAAGCTGGCGGGCGAGTTGTACACCGAGGCGTACTTGCGGACCTATGGTGTGCCCACGACCGTCGTGCGCCCCTTCAATGCCTATGGGCCGCGGGCCTATCAGACCGGCGTCCGCGCCGAGGTCTTGCCACGGTTTGTCGGGCGGGTTCTGAACGGGCTCAGCCCGGTCGTGTTCGGCGATGGTACGAATGCCCGCGACTTTACCTACGTGACCGAGATTGCGCGCGGCATTCGGCTTGCTGGCGAAACCGATGCCGTCATCGGCCAGCGGGTCAATATCGCACGCGGAAAGCCGGTCACGGTCAACGATCTGGCGCGAGAGGTTCTCACGGCCCTTTCTCGAAATGACCTGACTATCGAATATCGCGGCGACCGTCCCGGCGATGTCGCCTATCTCCATGCGGATACCGGAAAGGCAAAGGCGTTGCTGGGCTACCGGGCACAGATCGAACTCCGCGAAGGGGTGCGCGATTACATCGACTGGGTGCGCGCGACGGTCGATCCGCAGGGTCTGCTGGAGCAGAAAGTCGAGAACTGGGTCATGGAAGGCGATGCCAATGCCGTCCGTTCCTGAGGTCGCATTCAGTCGGCCATGCTTCGGCATCGAGGAGGAAGAGGCCGCAGCGCGCGCGATCCGCAGCCGCTGGGTGGTCGGCGGACCCAGCCTCGCCGAGTTTGAAAAGCGATTTGCCGAAGTCTGCGGTGCAGAGAATGCCGTCGGGGTGTCGTCCTGGACGACGGGTGCGTTTCTGCTGCTGAAGGCGCTGGGGATCGGTCCAGGCGATGAAGTCATCGTGCCGTCCCTGACGTTTATCGCCTCTGTCAATGTCATTATGCATGCGGGGGCCACACCCGTCTTTGCGGACATCGATCCGGCGACATTCAATATCGATCCGGAGGATGCCGAGCGTAAGGTTACGCCGAGGACGCGAGCCATCTTGCCGGTCGATCAGATTGGTCTGCCGTGCGAGATTGATCGCTTCCGGACGCTGGCGGCTGCAAAGAATCTCATTCTTATCCAGGATGCCGCCTGTTCGTTCGGAAGCAAGTTCCGCGGAGCCCCCGTCGGTTCGCTCGCACCATATTCGGTTTTCAGCCTCCATGCCCGGAAAGTGATTACAACAGGTGAGGGCGGCATGATCGTGACCAATGATGGCGAGCTATCGGCGAAACTCCGCCGCCTGCGCCATCAAGGAATGTCGCTCAGCGACTATCAGCGGCATGCGAGTTCGCCGACCACGTTCGAATCCTATCCTGAAATCGGCTATAATTTTCGTATCACCGATATCCAGGCCGCAATCGGTGTCGCGCAGATACAGAAACTCGACGGGTTTCTTGCGCGCCGCCGTGCGATCGCGCAGGCCTATATCGACGGTTTGAAGGATAATGCAATCGTCGTGGCGCCCAGCGTACCGCAGCATGTCGCGCCGAACTGGCAGTCGTTTCAGGTCAGAGTGCGTGACGGCAAGGTATCGACGCGAAATGCGTTGATGGAACATTTTTATTGTCATGGCGTGGCGACGCGTCGTGGGGTCATGGCGTCGCATCTTGAAGAGCCCTATCGTCATATGGCTGCCAGACTGCCGCATACCGAGGCCGTGGCGTTGTCGTCGCTGCAACTACCGATTTTTCCCGACATGACGAATGCGGACGCCGAACGCATTCTGGAAGTCCTGTCGCGTTTCGCAACGTAAGCAGATTGTCTCGCGAGATTCGAATCCGATCGAATAGTGGGAAGCAAGCTCCTCGATCATGACCTTCGTGCGCACGAGCGATGGCGCGCGGTAACCGGCGGTTTTGAATCCCGTTCCCACCTGCGCGCCGGCTGCGAGGCGTACGTGCCGTTCTGCCGTTGGTGCAAACGGCGTTCGATTCGAGTGATCGTAGCCGTGTATACCGATTTCATGGCCGCGATTGTCGATCTCCGAGGTCAGGCCCCTGTCGATCGGCCAGGCGCGAGGCACGATATAGTTTGCCGACCGGACATCGTTGGATTCCTCGATGGGTAAAAACCACTTGACCAGATTGTTCGGGCATTCCGCGCTGTCGATGTCGTGGGTGAGGAGAACGCGGGTCCGCGCCGGTCTTTGAAACAGCAGGTTGCCGAGGTCCGCCGCGGCATCCGCTGAAAGGTCCACGGGCCAGCCCGGGAAACTGGCCCACCGGGACTGCTGTCTTGCGCTTGCGACCGTACTGCGCCGTTACCCCAGTCGACATTGCCACTGCCGACCAGAGTAGCTAATTTGGCCGGCAGCATAATATCAAGCCCGTCGGCCCAGGATGCCGCCGCAGGCAATATCTGCCAGCATAGCCGTACTTTGATCAGCGAAGTCTCAGACATCGCCTGCTGGCCTCATTGATGGTGGTTTGGTTCTTTTTGAAACGAAATAGAGCGGGCGCTTCTTTGTCTCGATGAAAATACGATAAAGATATTCGGCGAGCATTCCGACCATCATGAACAGCAATCCGAATAGCACGGTCATCATGGTCATGATGCCGGTCCAACCGGGCTCCACGTCGTTAAGCGACCAGTTTATCAGCAGATACAGCAGGAATAGGATACTGCCGGTGAAGACGGTGAACCCGAGTATTGCAACGAACTTCGCGGGAACTGGCGAAAAGCCGACAAAGACGTCATAGGCTGTGTTCAGCATCTGGCCGAACGACCATCGTGTGGTGCCGTGGACGCGTGCTTTGCGGTCGTAAGGGACTGTGGCCTGGTCGAAACCCGTCCAGGCGACCAGAGCGAACGTGACACGGTTATGCTCGCGGTATTGTAGAAAACAATCGAATGCGGTGCGATCCATGAGCAGGAAGCTGCCGGTCCTGAACCGTGAATTCTTCGGCATCGCATAGCGTCTCAGGACATGGTTCAGGATATGCGACGCGGTTTTGCGCGGCCAGCTATCGGCGCGTTCACGGCGCGCGCCCCAGACGACATCGGCACCGTTGCGCCATTCCCGGATGAAATCGAGAACGGTTTCGGGTGGATCCTGCAGGTCGCAGGCCAGCGTGGCGATAATGTCCTGGTCGGGCTCGACGTGATCGAAGCCGGCCGTCAGTGCGTAGTGCGCGCCGAAATTCCGTGACAGCCGAACTCCGGAAAAACGAGACGACTTGCGGGCCAGTGCTTCGATCCTGGCCCAACTGTCGTCCGATGACCCGTCGTCGACAAAAATGACGTGGCCGTCGATCTTGGGGTCGGCGAAAATGACGCGGATGACTGCATCCGCGCACGCGTCGATATTCGACGACTCATTGAATACCGGGGTAATCAGGGTCAGCCGCGCTGGGCGTGCTCTCTCGTTGGTCATTTTGAACCGTGCGAAGTGTGCCTGATTACTTCTGGAATTAATCTCTGCATAACGTTGAACCCGCACCAAGTCCATCGTCCGGAACGGCAGAATTCCTCGTGCGGGCTAGGAGCTTTTGATCCGGGGAAGCAGCCATGCTGCGACGCGAGAGACAGCATCGGCCACTTCTTCCGTACCCATGATGTGGACGTCCGGCCTCTCCGGTGGTTCGTATGGTGAATCGAGACCGGTAAAGTTCTTGATCTTGCCAGCAAGCGCCGCTGCGTAGAGGCCTTTCGGGTCGCGCCGTATACATTCCTCGAGCGATGTATCCATGAATATCTCGACGAATTCATCTGCGCCGACCAGTTCACGCAAGCTATCCCGTTCGGCCCGGAACGGTGAAATGAAGCAGCAAATAACGATCAGCCCGGCGTTCAGGAGCAGCCTTGCAAGTTCGCCGACCCGTCTGATGTTCTCAACGCGATCGGCATCGGTAAATCCAAGGTCGCGATTCAGGCCATGTCTGACGTTATCGCCATCGAGCAAAAACGTGTGGTATCCGAGATCGTGTAGGATTTTTTCGAGCTGATTGGCAATCGTGGATTTTCCGGACCCGGGCAATCCCGTGAACCAGAGAATAGTCGGCTTTTGCTGTTTAAGGGCCGCATGCTGCGCCTTGCCGATCAAATGCTCATGGTGGTGGATATTGGTCGCACGGCGAAGCGGAAACGATATCATGCCGGCGCCGGCCGTTGCGTTGGTGAAACGGTCGATCAGGATGAAAGATCCTGTCCTCCGGTTGTCCGCATAGGGATCGAAAACCAGCGGCGCCGAGGTCGAGATGTTGCAGGTTCCAATCTCGTTGAGGCCCAACGTTCTGGCGGCTCTCTGATCGAGCGTGTTGACGTCGATCTGATGTTTCAGCGTTGTGATACGCGCCGGAATCTTTTGGGTGCCGGATTTCAGAAGATAGGATCGTCCCGGCAGCATCGGACTGTCATCCATCCAGATTAGTTTGCATGCGAATTGATCAGCGACGGCCGGCCTGTTCTGCGGGTCCACCAAAACGTCCCCGCGCGTGATATCAATCTCGTCACCGAGCACGAGTGTGACCGAGTCGCCCGCCGCGGCCTGTTCGCGTTCGCCGTCGAACGTGACGATCCTTGAGACGGTCGTTTTGCGGCCCGATCGCGCGACCACGACATCGCCCCCGCGAACGACCGAACCGCCGGCGACGGTGCCGGCATAGCCACGAAAATCTGAATGCGGCCGGCTTACAAGCTGCACGGGAAATCGGAACGGCTGAGAATCGGAGCACGCGGAGATATCGATATGCTCAAGATGCTCGACGAGGGTAGGGCCCTCGTACCATGGCGTTAATGAGGAGCGGACGACGACATTTACGCCGAAACGGCCAGATATCGGAATTGCCGCCACGGAACGAAACTCCAGAGGCTCGGCGAACGCACGATAAGCCTCAACGATCCGGTCGAATGTCTCGCGCGAATAGCCGACGAGGTCCATCTTGTTGACGGCGAGCATGACGTGCCGGATGCCGAGCAGCGAGCAGATGAAACCGTGCCGTTTCGTCTGGGTCAGGAGGCCTTTGCGGGCATCGACGAGAATGATTGCAATATCGGCCGCCGAGGCTCCGGTGGCCATGTTGCGCGTGTATTGTTCGTGTCCCGGTGTGTCCGCGACAATGAAGCTGCGGTTTCGGGTAGCGAAGAACCGATAGGCGACGTCGATTGTGATGCCTTGCTCGCGTTCGGCTTCAAGACCATCCAGCAGAAGCGCGAGATCGACGTCCTCGCCGTTTGTGCCGTACCGAGCCGAGTCGCGCTCGACGGCGGACAATTGATCTTGAAAGATGGATTTCGAATCGAGAAGAAGGCGGCCGATCAGGGTCGATTTGCCGTCATCGACAGATCCGCAGGTCAGGAGGCGGAGCAATTCGCCTTCGCGCCTCCCGCTGCAATCGGGGGACTCGTTTGAAGGTGCAGTGGTCAGAAGTACCCCTCCCGCTTCTTTCGTTCCATCGATGCGGTTTCGTCGTAGTCGATAAGGCGTCCTTGACGCTCCGACATCATCGAACCCTGCATTTCAGCGATGATATCGTCGACGTTCGCAGCTCGCGATTCCATCGCGCCGGTCAATGGATAACATCCCAATGTTCGGAACCTGACGGGCAGCATTTCCGGTATTTCGCCGCGATTCAAGGGCATTCGTTCATCATCCCGCATGATGAGGGCGCCTGAGCGACGGACGATAGGTCTTGATTTGGAGAAGTAGAGCGGGACGACTGGGATCTGCTCCAGCTTGATGTAGGTCCAGACATCCAGTTCGGTCCAGTTCGACAGCGGAAAAATCCTGAGCGACTCGCCGTCCTTGATCCGGGTGTTGTACAGGTTCCAGAGTTCCGGGCGCTGGTTGCGTGGGTCCCACGCGTGGGAGGCGTTGCGGAACGAAAACACTCTTTCCTTGGCGCGGCTCTTTTCCTCGTCCCGGCGTGCGCCGCCAAAGGCAGCATCGAACTTCCACTTATCCAGCGCCTGCCGCAGCGCTTCTGTACTCATGACTTGCGCATGCGTGCTTGCTCCGGAGGCAATAGGATTGATGCCGCGGCGCAAGCCGTCTTCGTTGGTGTGGACCCGCAGCTCGATACCGAGCGCTTCCGCGATCAGATCGCGGAACGTGATCATGTCCTGAAAATCCCAGGTCGTCGCGATATGAAGGACGGGAAACGGCGGCTTGTCCGGGAAAAAAGCCTTTCGGGCGATATGGAGCATCGTCGTCGAATCTTTGCCGATCGAATACAAAAGGACCGGGTTTGTCATTTCGGCGACAACTTCGCGCATGATCTCGATCGACTCGGCTTCCAGCCGCCGCAGGTGGGGAGTGAGATCGCGCCCCCGCGGCGTATCCGCGCCCTGCCGCGCATAGCGCGAAATGATCTCCGCAAGCGGCGTCTCTGCCGTCTGTAGAGTGCGCGGCTGCAAGGCGTTGCGGACTGTCATGTGGCTTCGAGGCTTCTCATCTTGCGCGTCACAGTGAAGATTGTAGGTGCGATCCCCAGCATGGAGCGGCGCCCTACAAACGGAAAATCGAGAAATTTGATCGGAAAAAAACGAGACAAAAGATCAGGTAGAGGAATGCTTCGGGGCGCTCATTGCCAAACGAGAAAATCACAGCCAGGACTTCGGTCCGCGGATCGATGCGATGATTGCCGGCGCCGATATCGATGACAAGCTGTTTGTCGGGGTCGGCAAAACGCAAAACAGCGGCACGGTCATTGAAAGGGAACGTCGGCGCGAAGACCGTAATCCCCACCGCGCAGTAGGCCTTTCCGAGGATCTGCTTGAGCCGATATTTGACGATGTCGAGTTCGTCTGTCGCGTCGGGGGTTTCGATAAAATAGATTTTTCCGTTCCTGACCGGATAGTCCGCCGAACATGAGGAGCAGCAAAGAGACGACGGCGTGTCGACGAGATCAGCCCGGCATGCCGGGCACCAGAGCGCGCCGCGCACTTTCGCCAAACGTGCACTCTGCTGGAGGTCTGCTGGACCGGTCATCGCAACCCGCTCAACTCCACTGTTTCGTCGGCTGCGACACGTTTTCCTAGCTGACGCGGTCGGGGAAGTTCAGCCCGAATATCATAGAATCGTCCAGATCAGGAATATTTTGCAAATAGACTCATTCCGGCCTAATGAGGGGCCTGATCGGAGTTCGGGTTGCTGTCGGCGGCCGTGGTGAACCTATCACGACAGGAATATGGAGTGAGCGCGGAATCGGAGGATATAGGCGGGTCGCTAGTCTGGAAATTCTGGCGTGCTGCAGGCTACCTCCTGGTTGCCCTGAATATTGGTCTCTTCATTTTATTTTGCACGCGCGGTCTCGATCTGACCGACGAAGGCTTTTACCTGAACTGGATCAAGAACCCTTGGGAGTATTCCTTTTTTCTCACTGCGACTGGATTTTTCTTTCATCCTCTCGCGCTGATTTTTCCAGACAACGTCGTTGCTTGGCGATGGGCTGGCGGCGCGCTGCTTCTCGGTTCCGCCTTTGCATTTGGCTGTAGCATTCGATCGTATGTCTATCGATGGCTTCCCGAGAAGCCGGAATTACCGTTGTCGACCATTCTGGTTCTGTCCACGACGGTCCTGTTCTTCTATAGCTGGTGGCTGCCTTCTCCCGGATACAATCTGCTGAATCTTGCAGGATGTTTGTTGTTCGCGGCCGGTTTGCTGTTTAGCGCGGCCTTTGAGGATTCTGGCGTCGCCATTTATTGGCGTCTTGCGCGAAGTGCCGGATTGACGACGTTCGGTGCGGTTGCAATCTGGATGTCGCGACCTTCTACCGTCTTCCCAATGGCGCTGTTCGCTCTGATTTTTCTCGCAGTTCATCGACGACGTGGAGTTCTATGGTCGCTGATCCTTGCCGGTGTTCTGACGTTGGCTTTGAGCGCACTTATCGTTCTTGAAATTGGCGGAACGTTTCAGGGGCTGATTGAGCGTTATCAGCAGGGATTTGCAATCATCAGTCTGTTGCGACCTGATCTCCTTCCTTCGATCCAGGAGCAATTTCAACACACGTTCTCCAGATCGGAATGGGGACTTTTTCTCGGGGCAAGCTTGCTGAGCTTTGTGATTGTTCAAACAGCAACACGGAAGAATAACGACAGGGTGCGTGCTCATCTTGTTGTGCTTGGGTTGCTTGTGCTCATGAGCGGTGGCGTTGGGTTCCAACTGCTTGTTGATTCGGGCGGGCAATCGGTAGCAAAGCTGATCTCGTTGGGAACCGTGCTCGCTTTGCTGGCAGCGTATCTGCTTCAACGGAAGATGCCGGCAATCATTGCAAGCTCGCTTGTGGTTGTCGTGATGGGACTGCTCGCGTGGGGTTTATCTTCCATCCTCGCGATTGTTCTTTTGGTATCTTTCCTGCTTGTCTTGATAGGTTGGTTCGATACGGATCGGGCTAAAGCGGCCTGGACGGCGATGCTGCTTTGTTGGATCCCGATCTTCTTCGGAATCGGAAGTAGCAACGATATCGATCTGATGGCGGGCCTTACTGCAGTCTTCTGGATTTCGACTGCGCTTTTTCTCGTTGTTGTTCTGTTTCCAACCGCTCAATTTTCTCTTACGACATGGATAAGTGTCGGATTTTCTTGCGCGACGGTTGTCGCACTTGTGGTAGCTTCATTTAAGCCTTACCGGCTGGTACACTCTCTTTGGGCACAGAATGAGTGCGTTGCCATTGGCGAATCAACTCTTCCTATCTGTCTGGATCGCGCATCTGTTGCCTATTTTCGCGGTACAAAGGGAGCGGCATACGCCGCCGGCTTTACCAAAGGGACACCGGTGATCGACCTGACGGGAACGTCTCCCTCGACGATCTTTTTTCTGGAGGGATTGCCGATCGGTTCAGCCTGGTTGCTGGGCGGGTATCCGAAAAGCGAAGAGTTCACAAGAAGAGCGCTTGAAACCGTACCGCGCGATCAGCTCGGCCGTGCTTGGGTTCTAACGGCGCCGAAGGGGCACCAGTCGATTCCAGACACAGTGATGAAATCTCTGGGTTTGAATTTTCCTCTCGATTACCAAGAAGTTGTTCGAAGCGGAACGGAATACGAAAACGAAACGCATGTTCTTTGGAAACCGAATCTCAAATAGATTGATTTCGGAAGCCAAGTCGTGAGAAAGACGGCGCGGAAAAATCTCACGCGGCGCTGCTTATCACATTGACGTTCCGGGCGGTCACGAAACCGCGATTTTGAATTGATAATGCTCGGTAGGGTTGGATGGCGTTTAAACGTAGCTTTCAGAACTGGCAATTGTTCCACGCTTTGAGTCGATCATGTCGGCCGTGGTCAGGGTAGCGCCATGCTGGCATCGTGCCATCGCTTGATGTTGCCGCAGACGCGCCTGCTCGTGCCGTTATGTTCCCGTCGTCGGAGCGCGGCGAAACCGGAAAGAGCTTCTGCTTCTGCGCCGCGGCCGGCGTGCGTATCGTCGTCTCTTGCGTCGTCTTGACGACCCCCTTCTGATTCTGGATCGGGATTCTGTTGGATCGCTCCGAGCGCCTCCCACAACGAGAGCAAGTTCAAGTTCCGTAGCCTGCTGCGGCTGGCGGCCGACGGTATCATTCGAGCCTACCTCCGCACGCCTATGGGACTGCAAATATCACATTGTGTGGGTGGCGAAGTATCGATTTTCAGTATTGCGTGGGGATGTCGGCCTTCGTGCCCGGGAGTTGTTGCGGGAAATTGCCTTGAGCCATGAGATGGTTATTCCCACCGGGGCGATAAACCGGGATCAGGTCCATCTGTTGTTGTCGATCCCACCGCATCTGTCGGTCTCCCGTGCGGTGCAATATCTCAAAGACAAGAGTTCTCACAAGCTCCTGATGGAGTATCAATCGCTCAGGAAGCGATAGTGGGGGCAGCTATGGGGCAGGGGATATTGGGTTTAGTAACCCGAAGCCACCGGCTTTAGCCGGTGGAGCGCTCACAGCCGGATCGATTCATCATCGATCCAACTCCATCAAATGCCGGGACTGAACACCCAGCACTCATTTCGGCAGTTTTTTAATTGATCGTCTCAACGGGATTTGCTTTGATTGGCGTCGGCGGCTACATCGCGCCTCCTCATGAGATCTTTAAGGATCGCTGCTGTTCAGCCTTCCTAAGCGCTTGCCAACCATGTGCTTGAGCCTGCCTATGCACCGTGCTTATCGGACGCAGCGGAGGAATTTATCGTTGAACGCCTCGTGCGACTGCTCGAGTGTATTCGGCCGGTTATTGCTCACTGAAGCGAGCGCGATCGCCTCTTCAGCCAAGCGGGTTATTCTCAGTGCGGCATTTAGGAAGAGCTCGTTCACATTTTACAGCAGGTGAACTGAAGATATGGTATCTCTACAGCCGATAGCACTGGTCACTGGCGCTGATGGCTTTGTTGGACGCTTTGTTTCTGCGGGGCTCGCAAGTGTTGGTTGGCGCGTTCGGCGTGCTATAAGATCAATCCCGTCAGGCCCCTTAGACGCAGATATTTTCGTGGGGCGTGAACTGGCATCTTCCACGAATTGGCAAGATGCATTGCGGGGCGTGCGAGCCGTGGTCCATACAGCAGCGCGCGCCCATTTACCGACCCACGTTCAAGAGCGCGAGCGTGATCTCTATATGTCTGTCAATGTTGACGGAACCTTGCACCTGGCCCGGTGCGCTGCCGACGCGGGGGTTCGCGATTTCGTCTTCTTAAGTAGCATAGCAGTTAATGGCAGCACAACCGATCACCGGAGTCCGTTTACAGAAGGCGACGTTGAGGCTCCAACTAACATCTACGGTCAATCCAAGGCTGCCGCTGAAGCTGGCTTGGCGAGACGATCAGTATCGACGACGATGCGCGTGACCGCGATTCGCCCGCCCATGATTTACGGCGCTGGGGCGCGCGGCAATTTCCGGCGGCTTGCGAGGGCCGTAGAGGCCGGACTTCCATTGCCGTTTGGCCTGGTTAGAAATCGCCGCGCGTTCTTGGGGATCGACAATTTAGTTTCGTTCGTCGTGCATCGACTAAATATGCTAGGCGGATCGAATTTCGAGACTTTTCTCCTGGCTGACGATCCCGCACTATCGACATCCGCCTTTATTCGGGAGTTGGGTCGAGCGCAGGGACGGCGAGCGCGCATCTTTCCTTTTCCCGTTGCCCTCCTGCGCGCCTCATTGTCGCCGCTCGGTTTGGGTGATGCGCTGATAAGTAGTTTGGAGCTGGATACTGCCAAGGCACGCGCCAGTGGGTGGCATGCCGAGGTAGGTTTAGCTGAAGGCCTCATCCGAGCGACCAAGGGGCTTGCTCCGATGGACGTCCTTCATGACAACATAGTGCCGCTAATATAAGCGACTTGCAGAGTGATGAAGCGAGCTTTCGATATTGCCTTGAGTGCGCTGGCCCTCATCGCTATTGGCTGGTTGATTGTGTTGCTGATTGTTGTGGTCCGGCTTTCATCTCCCGGGCCCGGTCTGTTCGTGCAGGAGCGCGTGGGACGGACACGCAAGAATTTCGTTTGTTATAAGCTTCGTACGATGTACGTGGAGACACCCTCAGCGGCCACGCACCATACCAGCTTATCTGCGGTCACGGGACCGGGCCGGTTGCTCCGCCGGTTTAAGGTTGACGAACTTCCCCAGCTTTGGAATGTTCTCAAGGGCGACATGAGTTTCGTCGGCCCGCGACCATGCCTGCCGATCCAGCGGGAGCTCATTGACGAACGGCAAAAGCGCGGCGTCTTCGATCTTCGCCCCGGCATCACTGGACTCGCTCAGGTCCAGGGCATTGACATGTCTCAGCCCGAGCGTCTCGCTGAGATGGACGCCACTTATAAGAGGGAACAGAGTTTTGTGTTTGATCTCCGCCTGATCGCACAAACCATGATGGGAAGAGGAATCGGAGATCGCATTCGCTGCTGAGCAAGCTTCTAATCCTGGGAGGATCAACACTACCAGGCCCGGCGCTGGATATTGTTTAAGCGTTTTTTCTTGAAGAAATCCGTTGATGAGGCTAAATACACCCAGATATGGCTGCTGAAAGCATGTTTTCATTTTGCTGATTTCTTTTTTGCAAACCATATGAAAGAGAAATCAGTCTGGCCGAAATGACCTTATCTGCGGCACTATTGTTTGATGGGCGTTCGCCGTTGGCATCGCGGTCGTTGCGAACTGTATACGCAGCTCTCGTCGGCCTATACCTTTTTGCAATGGCATGGGTATGGGGTGGGATCATCCATTCAACCGGAAGTAAATATATCGGGTTGGTCCCCATTCAAGCGGTAGGATTTGCCGTAACCGTTGGCGTTTTATTCGCTTTTGTTTTTCCGCGCTTTCGGCATGTCATCGAATTCCGCTTACCTATTTCGAGCAACGCAATAGCGATCTGGCTTGTTGTTCTGGTCACAGCGCTCATTGTATTGCACTGGGTAGCGCTCGGGCGCATACCGCTCCTGGCAGCCTTCGCGGTTGACGATGTGATGCAGGTTGCATTGATACGTGACAGCATCCACCGCACGGGAATCCCGCTGCTGGGCTATATTCCAACCCTCACGATCTGGAGCGGCATTCCGGTTCTTGGAATCTATTTCATTCATCGGCGCCAATACAAGCTGTCCTGGCTCATACTGTTCGTCGGCTTCTTATATGCACTGTCATTGATGCAAAAAAGCTATCCGCTCATCGTGCTGGCGCCGCCTGCGTTATACTGCCTTTTGACTCGTCGATTGGTTCGCATGGCATTGATCGTTTCGATGGCCGCGGCGGGCGTGCTTATCCTTTTTTTTATCGCGAATCCTCATCTTAGGCCAACGTCTCAAAGTTTCCCGTCTGGGCAATATTCCCTCGCGCATAAACAGGGCCAGTTAAGTAAAGTCGTTGGGACAACGACTACTTCCTTGCTTGATCGCGTTTTCCTGCTGCCCGGTGACGTCGTGGCGCAATGGTTTTCCACTTTCCCGGCGAAGATTGGCTATGAGAAGGGATGTGGCTATCGGTTTTTTGCTCCGTTACTTGGCTGCAAGTTTGTGAACAATCCCGAACGGCTCTATGCATTGTATTATCCCGAACAGTATCGCACTGGCGTGCAGGGAACTTATAACGCGGCCCACTTCGCCGAGGAATATGCCAATTTCGGTCCGATAGGGCTATTGTTGTCCGGAATTCTTGCCGCTGTTGCGCTGGCTATGGCGGCAATCGCAACCTGCCGGGCAGGATTGTCTGCCGCCATCGCTTTGAATCTGCCTGCCATTATGGCTTTGACGTCGGCCGCTCTGCACACGACGCTGCTGAGCGGAGGATGGTTGACGGTCATGATATTGGCCTATGCCTTGTACCCGCCCGGCGCGCCCGCCCTGCGAGAAAATTTGCGCAAACCGGAAAAGATCCGGAGCGACGCTGGGGACGATTTCAGCGACGCGGGACAGGCCACCGAAGCTTTCTGATTTTCAGGGTCTGCGCACCACATGAAAGCAGAGCAAGATGTAGACGCAATAGGCAAGCGTTTGCGCGCCTGCCAGACAAATGATCGACTGAAATAGGGAAAGGCTGCCGATCTGCGTCAGCAACAGCCAGCTCGTGAGGCCTAAAAACATCGTGCCGTCGAAGACGTATTTGAACTTCATTTTCTCGCGCACAATCAGGACTCGGCTGATCGGAGATGCAACGAACTGCGTACAAATGACAGGGATAAAATAAAGCGCCAATTGTCCGCTGAGCAGCCACTTACCGCCGTAGACGTGTTGCGTGAAAAGCCAGAAAGCGACTGCCGCCGCCGGCATCACGATCACTGAAAAGCCCGTCAAGAGGATGCTGAGCTGCGCCATCTGATTGAAGATCGCCTCATGATCGCGGCGGCGCGCGATCTGCCCCTGGAAGACGTCAGCGGCCACCGTGCCGATCAATGCGATTGGAATACCGAAAATCCGTTGCACCAGCCAATAGGCTCCCGCGACGTCCAGGCCGTAAAGCGGTACGATGACCACCGCGAGGCCTTCGGTCATCAGGAAGTCCACAAGGCTCGAAGGCAATGCAATCTTGGTATAGTGGCCGTAGCGCCTGAAGGGGAGCGGGCCCAGGAGGCTAAAGAAACGGCCCGGAGCGAGCAACCTGAGCCTTAGGTCAAGTTTGTTGAGGATGATCTGGACGCCGATCAGGCGAGAAACAAATTCCGCAATCAGCAAGGAAAAAGCCGATGGCCAAATCAGGCCAAGTCCGATCTGAAGCACCTGTCGCGATACCATCGCGGCGTTGCGGGACAGATAGACCTGTGGGTAGTTCCTGGCGCGAATTCCCCACGACTGCAGAAACAATCCGAAGCCAATTATCACCGCAACAGGCACGGCCAGCAGTGCCACATACCGATTGAGCTTGACGGCAGTATAAAGGTCTTGTGGTACGACGACAGCGGCTACCGCCGCGACAACCCCCCACGCGAGAATCAGGGTCAGCGAGAAGCGCAACAACAGATCTGCCACCTTTTCCGAATGCTCATTGATGACAGCCCATTCCAGTTTGAGACCGCCATAGGTTCCCACAAGGTTGGCGCAGAAGAAGGCGACCGCGAATAGACCGAAATCGGCGGGTGTATAGAAAATGATGGCCAGCGGCGTCAGCGCCAGCGACACTCCGTAACCAATAAGCTGGATGACAATGCTGCGCGAAAAAATCGCGGCATTTTTGGAGCGAACGAACTGGCGAAAGCGGTCGGCTATGGACAAAGCGTGGCCATCTGTTGCGAGGAACCCGCTCCAATACGCTATTATCGGTTCCTTTTTAACCCCCATCGACCGGCAGGCCGACTTGCGTTAAGAACCGATCGCAAAAATTCAGCGACGCCGGTAATGGTGCGGCGTCGGATGCGGTCTGCCCTCGCTACCATTGAAAGTCATAAGATCGCTTAAGATGAAGATCGCCCACCTGACCTCGGTCCATCCGCGCCACGATACCCGTATTTTTTTAAAACAGTGCCGTAGCCTTGCGGCCAACGGATATGATGTCACGCTGATCGTTGCCGACGGCAAGGGCGACGAGCTACGTGACAATGTGCGGATCATCGACGCTGGCGTATCGAGCGGTCGCCTGGACCGGGCGCTTCGAGCGTCGCGGCGGGTTCTGCAGCGCGCTATCGAGGCCGATGCGGCACTTTATCATTTACATGATCCCGAGTTGCTGCCAATAGGCATCGTTCTGAAGCGGCGCGGTAAGCGCGTGATTTTCGATTCTCACGAGGACATTCCTCGGGACATTCTGACCAAGCCGTATATTCCGACGGGATTGCGGCCCCTTGTTTCTCGCTCCGTCGCCACCGTGGAACGCATGATTTGTCGTCGCCTGGATGGCGTCATTGCCGCGACGCCCTTCATCCGCGATAATTATCGCGCGATGGGCATCCGCTGCATCGATATCAATAATTTCCCAATGCTGGGCGAACTGGAGACGGAAGCAGGCTGGAACAACAAGAAAAATGAGGTGTGCTATATCGGTGGAATGGCCCTCAACCGAGGCATTCTCGAAATTATTCGCGCTATGGAATTTTTGCAATCGCAAACGAAACTAAATCTCGCCGGCCAGTTGATCAATACTGCCGTAGGTTCTCTCTCCCTACGAGAGATTGGATGGTCCAAGGTTAATGCTCTCGGGTTTTTGAACCGAGATGGTGTGAGGCGAGTGCTCGAGCGCTCGGTGGCGGGGCTCGTTACGCTGCATCCGGTCGACACATTCTTAGATTCCCTGCCGATTAAAATGTTTGAATATATGTCGGCGGGAATTCCCGTCATCGCATCGAACTTTCCGCTCTGGCGTGAAATTGTTGAAGGTCATGAGTGTGGGATTCTCGTCAATCCGCTTGATCCATTGAGCATTGCGGCGGCGATCGATCGGTTGGTCGACAATCCAGACATGGCACGCAAGATGGGCGAGAACGGTCGCGGAGCCGTCAAGAAGAGTTACAACTGGCACATCGAAGAAGAGAAACTACTCGGATTTTACGCGACGATCACCACTTGAATCGAGTCTTCTGACCTGTGAAAGAATGACACGCGATACAGAGAGGGTGTGAAGTACGTCGGCCTCCGTGGATGTGCTCATGATCAAGTCTCGAAATTTCTGTCGCGGTAGTTGATTAGGTCTGCGACGGTCGCGTTTTTTCGATCCAATCGATATAGTTGCGAGCGATTGTATCGTAGCTGAACGTGTCCGCGACGTAGGTCTTGCCCTTGGCGCCCATTTCGACTCGTTGCTGTGGTGTCATGTCAATCATGGCGCGCAACGCATTTGCGATTGCGGCTGGCTCATCAGAGCCGGTGACGATTCCGCAGTTCGCGAGTGCGATCGGATCGTGCGGGGCATGAATGGGCAGGACAATCGGTATCCCGGCCTGCATGAAGTCGATCGTCTTGTTAAAACTGGTGCCATGTTTGTAAACATTGCGATTGTCGCGCTTACCCGAATATCCGATGTCGCTTTGGCTCGTTAACCAGCGTGACTCTGCGTTCGGCACTGAATTGAAGAATGCCACATTTGTGGCGCCTTGCGATTTTGCTTGTTCTTTCAAGGTCTCGGTCATTCCGCCATTCCCGACCAGAAGCGCGGCGAACCGATCGCGGTATCCGTCGGCATTTAGCGATGCTATCGCGTCCAGCAAGCGATCGAGGGCGTTGGGGACACCTTGTGCACCCGGATGGATGATGACGATCCGATTCTCCTCCTTCCAAATTTTGATTTTTTGTGCTGCCGCGCGTCCTGTTTCAGTGGTGGGCGAGGCGGGTAAAGACTGCTGCTCTGACGCAAGACCATTCGGTACATGGACAAATTTGTTCGGACCAAGTCCCCTGACGAGCATGTGCTCTTCCGCCCCACCCAGTAGCGATGCGACGAGGTCTGAATTACGATAGGCAAATCGCTCGATAAGTCCGGTGAACAGCACGAATGGATGCAGTCTCGACGAGCCATTGATTTCCACAAGGGACAACGGCCACAGATCGCGCACCTCGAACGTCAGTTGCGCACTGAAGCGTTTGGCCAGGCGCGAGGCTGGCAGGATACCATAGGGAGGCGCCGAGGAGAGAATTATGGCGTCGGGCCTCTGTAACGTAGAGGGTATGCGAGATGGCAAACGCAACATATTGTAGCAGAAGTCAGCCATATTCTGCACACGGCTAAAGCCGTTGTCAGTGTAGCGACGTGCGTTGAGAGCGACATATTTGACGCCATCGACCTCAACTTGATCGGGAAGTGGTTTCAGCTCGTCCAGGAGGTGATGGAATCGCGCGACGAATATCGTTGTCTGATGACCCAAGGCTGCCCATGCGCGGCTTAGATGATAAGCTCTGCCAAATTTCCCGATACCGGGTCCACCAGCGTAGTGATTGAAATACCAGATGTTCATTGTGTTCTAAATTTAGAGTTACCAGGTCGAATGTGCGTTGCTGGCCAAGATTTCCGCAATCCGGCCCGCGGCATTGCCGTCGCCATAGGGCTGGGCGGGTTGACCTCTGCGGCCGATGGCTTCGGTAATGGCGCCGGCAATGTCGCCGCTGCACGGCGGAGCCAATCGGTTCCACCCGAGTTCGATCAGTTCGACCCATTCGGTCTCTTCACGCAGGACGATACAGGGCACTTCGTAGAAAAAAGCTTCCTTCTGCACACCGCCTGAATCGGTTGCGATCACTGCGGCCTGGGACTCCAGCGCCAGCATGTCGAGATAGCCCAATGGCTCGACGGTCTTGACAGCATCGAAGGCTTTCCCGGCATGGGCCAAAGCATTGCGGGTGCGCGGATGCAATGGCAGTACCACGGGCATCTGCGACGCCACTGCTTCGAGACCGTCAACAAGCGCAGTCAGGTTTTCGTTGTTATCGGTGTTCTCGGCGCGGTGAATGGTTGCAAGTACAAATTCCCCGGTTCTGAGGCCGAGCTGGTCAAGCATCGTGCTTTGTGATTTCGCGCGCTCGGCAAAAAGCAGTGCAGCGTCCAACATGACATCGCCAACCTGGTGAATCTTATCCATGCTTACGCCCTCGCGCATCAGGTTCTGGGTACTGACATCGGTTGTGCTGAACAAGGTTATGGCGAGATGGTCGGCTATGATACGGTTGACTTCTTCCGGCATCGCACGATTGAACGAGCGCAATCCCGCCTCTACATGTGCGACAGGAACGTGTAGTTTCGCTGCGGCAAGTGCGCCGGCGAGGGTCGAGTTCGTGTCGCCATAAACAAGTACAACATCGGGCTTTAACTCTTGAAGCAGCGGCTCGAGCTTTTGCAGCATGCCACCGGTCATGGCCCCGTGACCGCCGCCGTTTACCTCAAGCAGATAGTCTGGCTTTGCGATATCAAGTTCGGCAAAGAAGACGTCCGACATGTTTGTATCGAAGTGCTGTCCAGTGTGTACCAGAATTTCCCGCACGCGTCCGGTTTTTCGCAGAGCACGGCTGACTGGCGCGACCTTGATGAACTGCGGGCGTGCGCCAACGACTGTGACAATGGTTTTCATGAATGTCTTTCGATTTATTGGCTGATTCGCCGGTCACGCCGCGACGCGGAAAGCATCCTCCCACAGCGCAAGGCTGTAAAGCCGCCACCGGCTCCGCTTATCGAGTCGGCGATATTGCGATTTGAGGCGACTTGCAACAGTCAGCTCACGTACGAGAGGGGAGGCAAGAACCGCCTTTTCCATTTCATCGTGATGGGCGCGCTGCCACAGTTCGTCGGGAGCTTCAAAGCCGAACTTGTTCTTCCGCCAGACGATGGCATCCGGCATGCGATTATCCATGACTTGGCGCAATATCCATTTGGTCCAGCCATCGTTCATTTTCATGCTTTGCCGCAGCGACAGGCTGATTTCGACCAGGCGATAATCCAAGAACGGCAAGCGCGTTTCGATTGAGTGCGCCATCGAGTTCTTGTCTTCGTAGCGAAGCAAGACGGGCAGATTGGTGGATTCCATTTCAAGGCGCTGCAACTGGAACGAATCCCATTGTGCTTTTGCGAAAAGGGCCAGATGCGGCGGCGCAGCTCCATGTCGCCGGAAATAGGAATGGCGTCTTTTGTAGAATTCGTAACGCGCGGGTGCGATGAGTCCCGCAATCAGATATTTTGCAGTATTTCGCGCGCCCATCTTGCTGTTGTTGCGGCCCATCGCGCCGAGCGCCGAGAGCGTAGCGCGCATGCCGCGCTCGCGCAGCGAGGAAACGATATAGGCGGTATAGTATTTTTCGTAACCCAGCAGCGTTTCGTCGCCGCCCTGGCCATCGAGCAATACCGTGATGCCATTGGCGCGTGCGGTTCGCATTACAAAATGCTGCATGATGATGGACGGCCCACCAAACGGCTCTTCCTGGGTCCGCACGACAGATGGCAGGCTGTCTGCAAAGTCCTCGTAGCTGGGTTTTACGGTCAGCCAGTTCAGGTTTTGTTTGTCGACGACCATTTTGGCGAACGCGGACTCGTCGCTTTTGGGGTCTTCGCTGACCGCCGTGATTGCCGCGAACGCTTCGCCGCTATCGGTATGATAAAGATCCGAGGCGATGGTAGCGACGCTCGAACTGTCGAGGCCGCCGCTCAGACAGGTGCCGACCCGCACATCCGAGCGCAGCCGCAATCGTACCGCATTTTCAAAAGTATCGTTGAACGTTGCGAGGGCATCCCGCGCCGTCAACGCCGAGACGTCCGGGCGCTGCGGGATCGTATAATAGCGGCTCGTCGTGAAGCTGTTCGTTGTCAGATCATAAATACCACGATAACTGCCCGGTAGGCGTCTGACGCCTGCAAAGAAGGTCTGGTCGTTGAGTTCGGCTGCATCAGCGATGAGGTACGTGCGCAGGACGTCCATGTTTGCGCTTCGCGACCGGAGGAATGGCAACAGTTGGCGGATTTCAGATCCGAACGCAAAGACGTCGTCGGTCTCAATATAATAGAGTGGTTTTACGCCAAAGCGATCACGCGAGAGGAAGATTAGTTTGCGCCTGCGATCAAAGATGGCAAATGCCCACATGCCGTTGAAGCGTTGGACGCACTCCATCCCCCAATGATCGTAAGCCGCGAGAATCACCTCCGAGTCGGTATTGCTGGTAAAGGTATAACCAAACTCAGCCAGTTCCCGACGCAATTCGATATAGTTGTAGATTTCGCCGTTGAAGGTGAGAGTCAGCCCGGAATTGCCGTAATCCATGGGCTGGCGACCATGCTCGCTGAGATCGAGAATAGCGAGCCGGCGATGGCCGAACGCGAGAGAATGTTCAACCAGATAGCCGTCGCCATCAGGACCGCGGTGGGAAATACTGTCGGTCATCGCCGTAATCGTCTGCATTTCGGCATGTCTGCCGTCTCGGTGTACCATTCCTGCGATACCGCACATCGTGTCTGTCGTCCTATCGTCCTATTTTTTTAGATTATAGCTCGCTGGGCTGTTTCCGCGAACTTCAAGTCAGGCATTACGGCTGGGAAATCGGTTATAGCTAGAAATAAGCAAAGAAACACGAATTTAGAGCCTGATCCCATCGTCTGGCTTAATGGAACAGCGAGGAACGCGGATGTAGGCAATGCCGGGTCCGCCGTGCAGGTACGATAGAGTTCTATTGTATGGGCGGGGTACCCTCGGTTCTGCCGCGTCGTGAAGCTAGCGCTACATTGATGGATTTTGGTGGTTGATCGAGGTCACTGGATTCCCGAATCAGATTTTCGATGATTCATGCAGGGCACCGCCGCAAACAGCTCGGCAGTGTTCGATAACTCGCACTGCAATGTCTCGACCGACAAAGCCGTGACGGCGCTCGAAAGTGTCGACGATCTCGTCGTCTCACCGGCAGGATACGATGAGCGGTCAGCTCCGTGCCAGATGTCGTCGCTCACACGTTCAGATCGATAAAACTAACCCGCCCGAGTCTACGTCACGCTGGATAAAATTTGGGCGCAACATCAAAGGATCTTCCTGGGATCGGCTCCGCTGCGCTTTCGGCCTTGTGGGGGTCTTTATCTGCGTGAGTGGCTGGTTCGCTGGCGCGTTTCTGCCAAAAGGCAAAAGGAACGTCCTGCGGCCACCGGGTCAGCTAGCGAACGAGTCCCGTTGCGCGCTGCTTGGCGCGGCGCCCTCCGACTACAATTGACCAGCCGCTTCTCCTAATATAAGCCCAAGGCGCCAGCGGCCGGAGGATAATCTAATCATCTGGTTTTTGCTAGTAAATAGGTTCTGCGAGTCCCGTAGCCTTTGCATGAAATCCGATCTCATTAACAAACTGAAGTCAACGAACGCTGTGATTGGCGTTGTAGGACTTGGTTATGTCGGCCTGCCGCTGACGCTTAGATATTGCGAGGTTGGTTACAGGGTGGTCGGCTTCGACATTGACCAGGGCAAGGTGGACACGCTGAAGCGAGGCGAGTCCTACATCGAGCATATCTCAGCCGCGGACATCAAAAGAGCGGTGGCAGGCCGCTTTGAACCAACGTCGGATTTCTCCCGTGCTCGCGAAGTCGATGCGCTGATTCTGTGCGTGCCGACGCCGCTCGACCGGTATCGCGAGCCGGACTTGAGCTTCGTTCTCGACACCACGGACGCGCTAGTTCCTCATCTGCACGAGAACATGGTGATTTCGCTTGAAAGCACCACTTACCCGGGCACGACGGATGAAGAATTGAAGCCGCGCATCGAGACACGCGGATTAAAGGTCGGCAAGAACGTCTACCTCGTGTTTTCTCCCGAGCGGGAAGATCCGGGAAACCAGAGTTTTTCCACCCGGACGATTCCAAAGGTCTGCGGCGGTCATACGCCGGATTGTCTCGAGGTCGGTCTCGCGCTTTACGGCAGCGTGATCGACCGCGTTGTTCCCGTCAGTTCGACGCGTGCCGCCGAACTTACTAAGCTGCTCGAGAATATCCATCGTTCCGTCAATATCGGTCTCGTCAACGAAATGAAGATGGTGGCGGATCGTATGGGAATCGATATCCACGAGGTGATCCGCGCGGCGGCGACCAAGCCGTTCGGCTTCGTGCCATATTATCCAGGTCCCGGGATCGGCGGACACTGCATTCCGATCGATCCGTTCTATCTGACCTGGAAGGCACGCGAATACGGCATGCACACGCGCTTCATCGAACTCGCGGGTGAGATTAATTCGTCGATGCCGGATTACGTCATCGCAAAGGTCGCCGACGGACTCAACGCCAAGAAGAAGTCGGTCAACGGCAGCAAGGTTCTCGTCCTCGGCATCGCCTACAAGAAGAACGTTGACGACATGCGGGAGTCCCCCTCGGTCTTCCTGATGGAGAAGCTGCGCGATCTTGGCGCCGAGGTTGCCTACAGCGATCCGCATATCCCGGTGTTTCCGAAAATGCGGCAGCACAGTTTTGCCTTATCGAGCGTCGCACTTTCGGCGGAATCCCTCAAGAAGTTCGATTGCGTTCTGCTGGCAACCGATCACGACAAATTTGATTACGATCTCATCAAGACGCACGCGCCGCTGCTGGTCGATTGTCGCGGCAAGTATTGCGAAGGCGCCGCTCACATCGTCAAGGCCTGATCATGCTCGAGTACCCAGCCGGCATCACTGATCGCAAGATCAAATTAGCGCTCGCAGGCTGCGGACGGATAGCGCAGAACCATTTCGCGGCTATCAAGCAGCATCATAACCGGGTGGAGCTTGTCAGCGTCTGTGACGTCAATGCCAAGATGCTCGATGCCGCCGCCAAAGTGACGGGGGCAGAGCCGTACAGCAGCCTCGGCAGCATGCTCGCTAAAACGGATGCCGACGTCGTGGTGCTGACGACTCCGAGCGGATTGCATGCCGAGCAGGCCATCAAGGTTGCAACGTCCGGCCGTCATGTCATGACTGAGAAGCCGATGGCCACCAAGTGGGCCGACGGACTGCGGATGGTGAGGGCTTGCGACGAGGCCGGGGTCCGCCTTTTCGTGGTGAAACAGAACCGCAAGAACGCGACGCTTCAGCTCCTAAAGCGGGCTGTGGAGAGCGGCCGTTTCGGTCGCATCTATATGGTCAACATCAACGTGTTCTGGACCCGCCCACAGGAATATTACGATAGCGCAGAATGGCGCGGCACGTGGGAGTTCGACGGCGGCGCCATGATGAATCAGGCGAGCCATTATGTCGATCTGCTGGAGTGGCTGATCGGGCCGATCGAGAGCATTCAGGCCTATACGGCGACGCTCGCCCGCCACATCGAGGTCGAGGATACGGCCGCTATTGGCGTACGCTGGCGTTCCGGGGCTCTTGGCTCAATGAATGTGACGATGCTGACCTATCCGAAGAATTTCGAAGGAAGCATCACGATTCTCGGCGAGAAGGGAACGGTGCGAGTGGGCGGTGTCGCAGTTAACGAAATCCAGCATTGGGAATTCGCCGAGCAGCACCCCGACGACGAGAAGATCAAGTCGGCGAGCTATGAGACCACATCGGTTTACGGTTTTGGTCACCCGTTGTATTACGACAACGTCATCGAAGTGCTGCGCGGCGACGCGGAGCCCGTGACCGACGGCCGCGATGGCTTGAAGTCGCTCGAGGTTCTGATCGCTTCCTATCTTTCGGCGCGTGACGGCAAGCGTGTCTGTCTGCCGTTGGACTACTGATATGGCGGTGACGATTCATCCCACCGCGATTATCGACGAGGGCGCTGAAATCGGCGACGGCTCCCGCATTTGGCACTGGGTTCACGTGTGCGGCAAAGCACGCATCGGACGTGGTTGCTCGCTCGGTCAGAACGTTTTTATCGGTAACGACGTGGTGATCGGCAATAACGTCAAGATCCAGAA
This sequence comes from Nitrobacter sp., assembly GCF_047149785.1. Taxonomy (GTDB): domain Bacteria; phylum Pseudomonadota; class Alphaproteobacteria; order Rhizobiales; family Xanthobacteraceae; genus Nitrobacter. The sequence goes on from NZ_BAAGBE010000001.1 coordinate 643,949, forward strand.
CAATGTTTCGGTCTACGACGCGGTCCGCCTTGAAGATGATGTCTTTTGCGGCCCAAGCGTGGTCTTCACCAACGTCTATAATCCACGCTCGGCGATCGCCCGCAAGGATGAATATCGTCAAACCTTTGTCCGCAAGGGTGCAACCCTCGGCGCCAACTGCACCATTGTCTGCGGTTGCACGATCGGCGAGAACGCCTTTGTTGCGGCGGGGGCGGTTATCAACCGGGATGTTGCGCCGTTTGGATTGATGGCGGGCGTGCCTGCACGTCGGCTTGGCTGGATGTGCCTGTGCGGTATCCAACTGCCTAAAAAGGTCGGCAATGTCAGCTGCGAGGCTTGTAGGCGCGCGTACGACGTTGGCAAAGAATCGTGCAGGCTCGCCCCGCCGGCGCAAAATGGCGAAATCAGTTCGCAAGCGCGGCGCGCACAGCCTCGATGATACGTTCCTGGGTCAATTTATCGAGGTAGGCGTGCATCGGCAGGCTGATGACCTCGTGCGACAGCCTTGAACAGCCTTTGCAGGCATGTGCTGCTGCATTCAGTCCTCTGGACGATCAGCCGGCGACGCGGCGCGGAGCCGGCCGCACCGGCGGCGCGACGGAAGACGGCGCTTCAAGGCACTTGATCGCGATCTCGAGGCTGGCGACGCCTTCGCCGCCGCAGCATTGCCCGAACGCACCTCGGTCGCGCAAGGGATCACCGATGCCGGCGAGGCGGTCCTCGGCTTCGGCTTTCGCATTATTGCGTACCTTCGCAAGTGAAGCCTGCACCTTCTCCTCTGCCTTCAGATCGAGTTCACGTTTGGCATCGTCAAGTTCGCGTGTTTTGCGCATCACCTCAGCCTGGGCCTTCTGGGCGTCTGCCAGCTTGAACTTACTGGCGTTCAGGTTACGCTGCAGTTCGGCCAAGCGTCGATCGTGCTCCGCAAGGTCACCCGCCAACGCGCGGCGAATCCTTTTCTCCTGGGATTTAGCAATCGAAGCCGGCCGGCGCGCAATTTCCTGGCGATCTCGATGTCGATGGCCTTGCGGGTTTTGGCAAGCGCACGGCTGCGCAAACTTGAGGTGATGGGCGTCGCATGGGGTAGTGTCCGCGAGATGCAGGCGAAGGCACTCGCAGAGTTGGTGAAAGCACCAGAGCGTGATAATGCGAAGGCCATCCGACGGCTGGGAGCATTAGACCGCTACGAAAGATATGCGCTCACCGTGCGGGTTCGCGCCCAACGAGTTTTGGAGAACTGCCAAAACGAAGCCAATTAATCTATAAGAATCAATGGTCTAATATATAACAACTGCGTCAGGGAAGGAGAGGGGCGCGAGGCCGATACGGTGATAATTCGGAGCGAGCTTCGTCCCGGTCGTCCAGTCCAGCCTGCCATTCCTCACCCATGCCCCATCATCAATATGTGCTGACGCTCTCTTGCCCCGACCGGCCCGGAATTGTATCCGCGGTCTCGACGTTCCTGGCGCATAACGGCCAGAACATCATCGACGCCCAGCAGTTCGACGACGCCGAGACCGGTCGTTTCTTCATGCGGGTGGTGTTCAATGCCGCCGACCTCGCGGTGACGCTTCCGGTATTACAGACCGGTTTTGCCGCGATCGCCGAACGTTTCGGCATGACCTGGCAGATGCGCGATCGCGCCGCGCGGCGAAAGGTGATGCTGCTGGTATCGAAGTCCGATCATTGCCTGGTCGACATTCTGTACCGTTGGCGCACAAGCGAGCTTGCGATGATCCCGACCGCCATCGTGTCCAATCATCCGCGCGAGACCTATGCGCATCTCGATTTCGGCGACGTTCCCTTTCACCACCTGCCGGTGACGAGGGAGACCAGACGCGAACAGGAGGCGGCGATCCTCGACCTGGTGACGGAGACCCGCACCGATCTGGTGGTGCTGGCGCGCTACATGCAGATCCTGTCGAACGAGACGAGCGCGAAGCTCTCGGGCCGATGCATCAACATCCACCATTCCTTCCTGCCGGGTTTCAAGGGCGCGCGGCCTTATCATCAGGCTCACGAGCATGGCGTCAAGCTGATCGGCGCGACAGCGCATTATGTCACCAGCGATCTCGACGAGGGACCGATCATCGATCAGGATGTCGAGCGCATCAGCCATCGCGATACGCCCGACGCATTGATCCGGAAGGGACGCGACATCGAGCGGCGCGTGCTTGCGCGCGCCATTCGTCACCATCTGGACGATCGAGTGATCCTCAACGGCCGCAAGACCGTGGTGTTCATGGATTGAGCGGGACGGTGAACGCCGCCGTCAGAGCATGATCCCGAAAAGCGGGAACCGGTTTTCGGATAAGGCCATGCTCCAATCAAAGAAAGATGAGGCTTAGAGTCTGATTCAATGCAATTGAATCAGACTTTAGAGCGTTTTCAGGCGAAGTGGCTCCCGGTTCGCGTCAAGAAAACGCGTCAAGTCAAAATCATAGAGCCTCGCTTCTGATTCCATCAGAAGCGGAAAGACTCTAGGTCACGAACCCATAAATGGGATTCCGTTTGGACGGGAGGCGTGATTCAATCTCCGAAGCACGGGAGGATTGAATGGCGCGTTTTGATCTGACGGATTTTGAATGGTCTGTGATCCAGCCGCTGTTGCCGAACAAATCGCGCGGCGTTGCACGGGTGGACGACCGACGGGTGCTGAACGGGATTTTCTGGCGGCTGCGCACCGGCGCGCCGTGGGCGGACATTCCGGCGCGCTACGGCCCGCATACGACCTGCGTGAACCGCTTCAACCGGTGGCGCAAGGCCGGCGTATGGGATCGAATTCTGTCGGCGGTTTCAAAGGCTTATGAGGGCGACATTCAAATGATCGATTCATCGTCGATCCGGGTGCACCAGCACGCCGCCAACGGTCAAAAAAACAGACGCGATCCCGTTGCATGGGTCGCTCGCGCGGCGGGCTGACCACCAAGATCCACGCGCTGGTGGATGCGTGCGGCTTGCCGATCGTCCTCAAGATCACCGAAGGCCAGGCGCATGACGGGCGCAGTGCGCAGGACATGATCGACACGATTGGGCGCGGCGACGTGCTGCTGGCGGACCGGGCCTACGACTCCAACGCCCTGCGCCAGACCCTGGCCGCGCGCGGCGCGACAGCCAATGTAAAGCCGATGCCAAATCGCGTCATGGCCCTGAGGTTCAACAGGCGGCTCTATCGCAAGCGCAACCTGGTCGAACGCTTCTTCAACAAAATCAAGCATTATCGCGCTGTCGCAACCCGCTACGACAAGCGCGACGACAACTTCCTCGCTGCCATCAAGCTCGCCTCAATCCGAATCTGGTTGCGATTTAATGAGTCGATGACCTAGTGGATCGCGCCCGTCGCGTTATTCGACGACTGAGCGGCGGTGTCGTTCGTCGTCTTCGGCGTCAGGCGCTCGCGTTCACGCTCTTTCATCATCTCATCATATTTCGCGGTGCCGGGCCGGGGAGGGGCGTCGGCCGGAAGGCCTCCGGCCCATTGCGGGATCGCATCGCCCATTCCGGCCGCCAGATGCGAATTGATGCTGCCGCAGCCTCCCAGGCTGCATACGATCGGCAGGGTGCAAAGCAGGATCGGAATTCGGCGCGCGGGGCAGGTCATGGCTGGATGAATAAAATCCCGGTGTGGAAATTGCGGGGCGGGCGGGCCCGTTTGGAAGCGCCCGTCCGCCATACCGGATCATGGAAGCGATTACCTTCCCAAAAGATTAGCGGAAGGGTCATTGTGGAGTAATTAAATACCGTGGTCGCTCTCTGTGCTTTGGTGGCCGGAGCGGCGGGGAGGTGCCCGCAGCCCGTTTTTCGATCTCGCGCCGCTGATCTTGCCGCCCCTGAGGGGTTGTCATCGTGCCGCACCCGCAACAGCCCAAAACGGTTGTTGCCGGCGGCAATTCGCTATATTCAGTTCACTACAGCCAACGTGAGAGGGTGGACATGCGCAAGGCGATGACGTGGGGTCTGGCGTGGGGTGCGGCGTTGGCCTCAGCCGCAGCCTGGCCTGCCGCCGATGCGCAGGAGGCCGCCGCGCCGGCCTGCGCCGTCCCCGTCGCGCCCACGGGCGAACTGGCGCCCTGGACCACGCCATCCCGGTTGCAGGCGGCCGAGAACGCGGCGGGCACGTCACGCGCGCGCCTGCCGGTCGGCCAGGCGGCGCGTCTGGCGTTGCTGCAAACGCCCGAGGTGCGCTATCCGCTGCGTCCCGAGAAGCCGGGCGGCTCGGTCAGCTATGGCGGTCTCGTGCAGATCGACGTGCACGAGGCCGGCACCTACCGCCTGGCGCTCGATTCGGCTGCCTGGATCGACGTCGTGCGCGACAAGCAGGCCGTAACCTCAAGTGCGCATGGGCATGGGCCGAACTGCACCGGGATCCGCAAGATGGTGGATTTTCCTCTCACCCCCGGCTCCTACGTTCTGCAGATCGCGGCCAACGGCCAGCCGCAGATGACGGTGCTGGTCGCGCGCCTGCCCTGATCCCGTGTCGGCTTGGCGCTTCTCGCTTCTGGTGCTGTCGGCCGGGCTCCTGCTGACAGCAGCGGTCCTGGCATGGCGCTGGACGCTGCCTGCCGGAGTTCCGCCGCCGCCGGTCCCGGCCGACAATCCCACGACCGCCGCCAAGGTCGAGCTTGGCCGGCGGCTGTTCTACGACGCCGACCTCTCGGCCGATGGCACCATGTCCTGCGCCACCTGCCATGAGCAGAAACACGCTTTTGCCGATGGCAACCGCACCCATCCCGGCGTGACCGACGAGCCGGGGCGGCGCAACGTTCCCGGGCTCGCCAATGTTGCCTGGTTCACGCCGCTGATGTTTGCGGACCCGGCGAACACGACGCTCGAGACGCAGGCGGCGTCACCGGTATTCGGCACCCGTCCCGTCGAGATGGGCATGGCGGGGCGCGAAGCCGAGATCGGGGCGCGCCTCGGACGCGATCACTGCTACCGGGCGATGTTTGCGCGCGCCTTCCCTGAAGACGGCGGGCGCATCGACTTCGCCAACGTGGCGCGCGCGCTGGCGAGCTTCGAGCGCACGCTCGTCTCCTACGGCACCGCATGGGACCGGCAGCAACTCGGCCCGGACGCAAAGGCCGGGTCAGGGCTGTTCGCCCGCGATTGCGCGGCCTGCCATTCGGGGCCGAATTTCACGGATCTGACCATGCACCGGCTCGCTCCGGCCGATGCCGCGCTGGCCGATCAGGGGCTGTTCGAGAAAACCGGAATCGACGCCGACCGGGGCAAGTTCCGGACACCCTCGCTGCGCAATGTCGCGCTGACGGGTCCCTGGTGGCATGACGGATCGGCCCGAACACTTGACGGGGCCATCGCACGGCATGGCCTGACCCACGATGCGGAGGAGATGGCGCAGTTGATCGCTTTCCTCGAGGCCCTGTCCGATCCCGAGTTCACCCGGCGCAAATCGCTCGCCATGCCCAGCGAGGCTTGCGGCAAGCGTCTCTAAGCCGCCGGAAAAGATCTACGCTCGGTCCCGGCCGACGCTGCTGTAGACAAAACCCAGGTCCGCCATCTCAGTGGGACGGTAGACGTTGCGCAGATCGACCATGACCGGCTGCTTCATGATGCGTTTCAGCCGCGGCAGGTCGAGCGCGCGGAACTGGACCCATTCGGTCACGATCACCAGCGCGTCGGCATCTTGCGCACAGGCATAGGCATCGTCGCAGTAGTCGATATCGGGCAACTCGCGCCGCGCCTCCGTCATGCTCGCGGGGTCGAAGGCGCGGACCTTCGCGCCCATGTCGCAAAGGCCGGTGATCAGCGGGATCGACGGCGCCTCGCGCATGTCGTCGGTGTCGGGCTTGAACGCCAGCCCCAGCACCGCGATGGTCGTGTTGCGCAGATTGCCGCCGAGCGCCTGCGCCACCTTGCGCGCCATCGCGCGCTTGCGGTTGTCGTTGACGGTGACGACCGCCTCCACGATGCGAAGCTGGGCGTCGTGATCTTCCGCGATCTTCACCAGCGCGCGGGTGTCCTTGGGAAAACAGGAGCCGCCGTAGCCGGGGCCCGCGTGCAGGAACTTGGTGCCGATTCGGTTGTCGAGGCCGATGCCGCGCGCGACCTCCTGGATGTCGGCGCCGACCTTTTCGGACAGGTCGGCGATTTCGTTGATGAAGGTGATCTTGGTCGCGAGAAAGGCGTTGGCCGCGTATTTGATCAGTTCGGCGGTGCGGCGCGCGGTGAACATCAGCGGCGCCTGATTGAGCGACAGCGGCCGGTAGATGTCGCCGAGCGCCTTGCGGCCGCGTTCGTCGGAGGTTCCGATCACGATGCGGTCGGGAAACTTGAAATCGCGGATCGCCGCGCCCTCGCGCAGGAATTCGGGGTTGGACGCCACCGCCACGTCGGCCGACGGATTGGCTTCGAAGATCAGCCGCTCCACCTCGTCGCCGGTGCCGACCGGCACGGTCGATTTGGTCACCACCACGGTGAATCCGCGCAACGCCGCCGCGACCTCGCGCGCGGCGGCGTAGACGTAGCTGAGATCGGCATGACCGTCGCCACGGCGCGAGGGGGTGCCGACAGCGATGAACACCGCATCCGCTTCCGCCACCGGGGCGGCAAGATCGGTGGTGAAATCGAGCCGCGACGCCGCCACGTTGGTCGCGACCAGCGCCTCGAGGCCCGGCTCGAAGATCGGGATTTTGCCGCGGCAAAGCGCGTCGATCTTCGCCGCATCCTTGTCGACGCAGGTGACGCGATGCCCGAAATCGGCAAAGCAGGCCCCGGACACGAGGCCTACGTAGCCTGTGCCAATCATGGCGATGCGCATCGAATAAACCTATCGGCCTGATGATGATCCGGAGGGATTCTTAAACAGCGTCTTAGCAGACGGCGGGCGCGGCTGACGAGGCATCCGCGGCCGTCATCATCCGCGGCCCTTATGGCGGATCGAAGGAAAACAGGGATGAGCGGCAATGCCGCCTGTACGTCGGGTTTCAATGGTGGGCAGAAGCTGATAGGAGGATAATGACGCATCTTTCTGCCCATCCACCTGGCCCCCTAACAAGCCGTCATGACGAACGACGAACTGCTGAGCCGGATTTCCGATTATTGCCGCCAGGCCGGGATGGCGGAGTCGACCTTCGGCCGGCGCGCCGTCAATGACGGCAAGCTCGTGCCGCGGCTGCGCGAGGGCAAGCGCATCACCATCGACACGCTGAACCGGATCGAGGCCTGTATCGCCTCGGGCTCGCCGGATGGCGCGGCCGCCATCCGCCGGCCGGAGCCGATCGAGCGCCGCGATCCCCGCGCCAATTTCCGTTTCTTCGAGAACCGGCAGAAGTATCTGCTGTTCGTCCATACCTGCAGCGAGAAGCGCGTCATCGCCGACCGTGTTGCGCTGGAGTTCGGCAGCATCCATCCGCGGCCGCCGGCGCTGCGGGTGTTCGACGCGGGCGTCGGCGACGGCACGGTGCTGGCGCGGGTGATGCGCTCCATGCACGTCCGCTTTCCCCACATGCCGTTCTATGTCGCGGGCAAGGAACTCAGCCTCGAGGACATCAAGCTGACGCTCGACAAGGCGCCGGACCGGCTGTTCGAGCACCCGGCGACCGTCATGGTGCTGACCAATATGAATTACGCGGAAGCGCCCTGGCTCGCGCCCCGCTCGCCACAGGCCGCAGCCGGCATGGTGTGGCGCGAGGTGCGGCTGCGAGGAGCGTCTTCCGGCGAGTTCGAGGCGCAAATTCGGGACCTGTGGCCGTATCTTGAGGAGAACTGGCGGGCGAATGTCAGTCCGGTCACGGGGATGCCGGTCTACGAGCGCCCGGTCGTGTTGGTGATCTACCGGGAAGACCATCAATTTATGCTCGACCCGGTGATCCCCCAGGCCGGGCGGGTCGAGGCCAGCTTCGATCTGGTGATCGCGTCGCAGCCCTACCGGGCCAGATCGTCCCTCAACTTCAGGGCCAGACGGATCATCGCTCCCCTGGCGAGGGCATTGCGGCGTGGCGGGCGGTTGATAGGAATACATTCTTATGGACATGACCCCGGACTGGAGATCGTCCAGGCGGCCTGGCCCGGAGAAAATCCTTTCGCCGTGAGCCGTCATGAGCTATTGCGCGCTGTGAAATACGAGCTCGGCTCGGTGGGGCGCGACCTTAATTTCAACGCTTATGCCGACCACCGTTCGATTTTTCGCTATGATATGGAAGCGCTGCCCAATGAGGTCACGGGATCGATCGGTACCTCGACGGCCTTCGCAGCGTGGAATGCGGCGGTTTACGTCGCCCAGGTCGAAGACGACCGGTTGACGGAGATGACCCAAAGCGGCCGCTATCTGGACGCCACCAGGGAGGTTTTGCGCAAGCACAACGGTCTCTGGTTCTACGACGAATCCTACGTCATCTCGCGTCGTCGGGACTGACATTTCAGGACAACACCACGAATGACTGCCAACGCTGGCGGATGAAGGGACGATTGATGCGCGGATCTTACTTGTTCACGAGTGAATCGGTTTCGGAAGGGCATCCCGACAAGGTGTGCGACCGCATCTCCGACGAGATCGTCGATCTGTTTTTCAGCGAGGGCCCGAAAGCCGGCATCGATCCTTGGGCGATCCGCGCGGCCTGCGAGACGCTCGCCACCACCAACAAGGTGGTGATCGCCGGGGAAACGCGCGGACCGGACTCAGTCACCAAGGACAAGATCGAGAGCGTGGTTCGCGACGCCATCAAGGACATCGGCTACGAGCAGGACGGCTTTCACTGGAAGACTTGCGACATCGACATCTTGCTGCATCCGCAGTCGGCCGACATCGCGCAGGGCGTCGACGCCTTGCAGCCCGGCACCAACAAGGAAGAGGGCGCCGGTGACCAGGGCATCATGTTCGGCTACGCCTGCAACGAGACGCCGGACCTGATGCCGGCGCCGATCTTCTACGCCCACAAGATCCTGCGGCTGATTTCCGAGGCCCGCCACTCCGGCAAGGAAAAGGTGCTGGGGCCGGACTCCAAGAGCCAGGTCACGGTGCAATACGAGAACGGCAAGCCGGTCGGCGTGCGCGAAATCGTGGTGTCGCACCAGCATCTCGTCGAGGACATGAGTTCCGACCAAGTGCGCGAGCGCGTCGAGCCCTATGTGCGCGAGGCGCTGCCGAAGGGATGGATCACCGACAAGACCATCTGGCATATCAATCCCACCGGCAAGTTTTTTATCGGCGGTCCCGACGGCGACGCCGGTTTGACCGGCCGCAAGATCATCGTCGACACCTACGGCGGCGCGGCGCCGCATGGCGGCGGCGCGTTCTCCGGCAAGGATCCGACCAAGGTCGACCGCTCGGCGGCCTATGCCGCGCGCTACCTCGCCAAGAACATCGTCGCCGCCGGTCTTGCCGACCGCTGCACCTTGCAGCTTGCCTACGCCATCGGCGTCGCGCGTCCGCTGTCGATCTACATCGATACGCACGGCACCGGAAAGGTGCCGGAAGACACGCTGGAGCGGATCGCCTCCGAGGCGATGGACCTGACGCCGCGCGGCATCCGCAAGCATCTCGACCTGAACCGGCCGATCTATGCGCGCACCTCGTCCTACGGCCATTTCGGCCGCACGCCGGACAACGAGGGCGGTTTCTCCTGGGAGAAGACCGACCTCGCCGAGGTGATCAAGCGCGCGGTGTGACAACAAGCAAGACGTCATGCGCGGCCTTGTGCCGGGCATCCATGTCTTTCTTTTTGTCAGCAAGACGTGGATGGCCGGGACGAGCCCGACCATGACGAAGGAAAGATGACGCCGCTTCTTCACTCGCTTGCAGACGGGGAGGGGGAGCCGCAACAAGGGATCCGACCGACATGACCACCGCTACCGCCGCCAAGACGCCCGCAGGCTTCACCGACTATATCGTCAAGGACATCGGCCTTGCCGATTTCGGCCGCAAGGAAATCTCGCTCGCCGAGACTGAGATGCCCGGACTGATGGCGACGCGCGAGGAATACGGCCCCAGGCAACCCCTGAAGGGCGCGCGCATTGCCGGCTCGCTGCACATGACGATTCAGACCGCGGTACTGATCGAAACGCTGAAGGCGCTGGGCGCGGACATCCGCTGGGTCTCCTGCAACATCTATTCGACCCAGGATCATGCCGCCGCCGCGATCGCCGCCGCCGGCATTCCGGTGTTCGCGGTGAAAGGCGAGACGCTGAAGGACTACTGGGACTACACCGCGCGCCTGTTCGACTGGCACGGCGGTGGACACCCGAACATGATCCTCGACGACGGCGGCGACGCGACGCTGCTGATCCATCTGGGCGTGCGCGCCGAGAAGGGCGACGTGGCATTTTTGGACAAGCCCGGCGCGGAAGAAGAGGAGGTGCTGTTCGCGCTCATCAAGCGTCTCTTGAAAGAGAAGCCGAAGGGCTGGTTCGGCGAGGTCGCCAAATCCATCAAGGGCGTTTCGGAGGAGACCACCACCGGCGTGCATCGTCTCTACGAGATGCAGAAGGCCGGCACGCTGTTGTGGCCCGCGATCAACGTCAACGACAGCGTCACCAAGTCGAAGTTCGACAATCTCTATGGCTGCCGCGAGTCGCTGGTCGACGGCATCCGCCGCGGCACCGACGTGATGATGAGCGGAAAGGTCGCCATGGTCGCGGGCTTCGGCGACGTCGGCAAGGGCTCGGCCGCGAGCCTACGCCAGGCCGGTTGCCGCGTCATGGTCTCGGAGATCGATCCGATCTGCGCGCTGCAGGCGGCGATGGAAGGCTACGAGGTCGTGACCATGGAGGACGCAGCACCCCGCGCCGACATCTTCGTCACCGCCACGGGCAACAAGGACATCATCACCCTTGAGCACATGCGCGCGATGAAGGATCGCGCCATCGTCTGCAACATCGGGCATTTCGATAACGAAATTCAGGTCGGCGCGCTGAAGAATTTGAAGTGGGACAACATCAAGCCGCAGGTGGACGAGATCACCTTCGCCGACGGCAAGCGTATGATCCTGCTGTCGGAAGGCCGCCTGGTGAACCTTGGCAACGCCATGGGACATCCGAGCTTCGTGATGTCGGCGTCGTTCACCAACCAGACGCTGGCGCAGATCGAGCTGTTCGCCAACAACAACGACGGCAAGTACAAGCGCGAGGTCTACGTGCTGCCCAAGACGCTGGACGAGAAGGTGGCGCGGCTGCATCTGAACAAGATCGGCGTCAGGCTCACCGAGTTGCGCAAGGACCAGGCCGACTACATCGGCGTCAAGGTCGAAGGCCCGTTCAAGAGCGATCACTACCGCTATTGAGCGGCATTATCCGTCATTCCGGACGGCTTGCAGGGCAAGCCGATCCGGAATCCAGCTTCACGCGATAACTGGATTCCGGGATAGTCGCGTTGCGATGCCCACAGATGCGCAATCGCGCATCGGGAATGACGGGAAGGAAACACGGACGCCCGAGAAACAAAGAAGCCCCGGAGCGATCCGGGGCTGTGTGTGCCTTGTCAATCATTGGCGCTCGGCGGCCGCTTAGAACCTTTCCGCTTCTGATGGAATCAGAAGCGGGACTCTATGTTTTTGTTTTGACGCGTTTTCTTGACGCGAACCGATAGCCACGTCGCTCGAAAACGCTCAAATCAGCCTCACGTGGTCCGGCCGGTGCTCTTCTGCGACGCCAGAAAATCCGACAGTTTGGCGGTTTGTTTGGGCGTTGCCTTCTTGCCGCGGGCGGGCGCTTTCACCGGCTTCGGTTGCGCCGCCTCTTCGGCTTCCTTGGCGAGCCGTAGCGCGCGCAGGCGTTCCATATTCTTGCGTATAGCGACGTCGCGGGCTTCGATGTCTGCGCGCGCCTTCGCGCCCTCGATGGCGGCAGTGCGCATGCGCTCGTTGCGGGCCAGTTGTGCGGGGCTCGGCGGAGGCTTGGTCATGGAACCGATATAGGCACGATCCGCCGGAATGCCAGAGCAGGGCCGGGGTTTGCCGGTCGGCCGTCGTCGTCCGGAACCCGGCTCGAAGGCCCGCGTTGTCTCCGTTCGATTCCGCAAGCGTCCCCACCCGCATCCCGCGAGGCCTCCATGGAACATCTGCGATATCCGAACGAGAGCGAGGGCTATCGCGTGGCGCGCAACCGGCTGCTGGAGGAGGAGACCAAGCTGCGCGCGCAGATCGAGGCGGTGGCGGCGAGACGCCGCGCGCTGCCGCTGGGTGGCGAGGTACCGTGGGACTACGTGTTCGAACGCATCGGCGACGACCTCATGCCGCGGAAGGTGAGGATGTCAAAGCTGTTCGGGCCGCACGACACGCTGATCCTCTACAGCTTCATGTACGGTCCCGAGCGCGAATCGCCGTGCCCCGGCTGCACGCATCTTCTGGACGGGATCGACGGCGCCGCGCGGCATCTCACCCAGCGCGCGGCGTTTCACGTCGTTGCCAAATCGCCGATCGCGCGGCTGATGGCGTTCGCGCGCCGGCGCGGCTGGCAGCACCTGTCGCTGCTCTCGACCGCCGGCAACTGCTACGACGGCGACTATTTCGGCGACACCACGAAATTCTCAAAAGCCATGCGCGCGCAGCACAGGGTGCCGGAAGGCCAGAACTGGGACGAGACCATCTTCAACGTGTTCAAGAAGCGCAACGGAAAAATCCATCACTTCTGGGGTTCGGAAATGGCCTTCGCTCGGTCCGCGCCGGGCCAGCACCACCGCGCCGGCGATCTCGCCGATCCCTTGTGGAATTTGCTCGACATGACGCCGGAGGGACGAGGGGAGACGTGGTTTCCGAAGGTGGAATATTAGGCAGCCGTCGTTGTGACATTGCGCAGGTGGCTGGGATAAACCCGACCATGACGGAGATACGCAGATGTCCGCGCGAGCTAAGAGCGAAGTTTGCATTCGGACAGCAGGCTCTGCGCATGAGTCGCCTGTATTCGCTCCCCGCATTCGCAGACGAGCTCTTTTCGATCAGAAATTACCACCGTACCACATGAGGGGCAAACATAGGCCCAGTTTTCGAGTAGTTGATTAATTTCGATTTTTGGAAACAGGGCGATCAAGAGTCTTAGATCGCTGACGCCGTAAAGATGAAGAGGTCGGCTACCTTGATTCTCAATTTCGTCAATCTTCTTAATTGCACCGGAGTTTTGCCATGGGCCGATTCTATTTCGGGCTGCTTGGACGGAGATACGCAGTACATCGCTGGCTAATTGGTTAACAGTGAACGTTGCCGTTGCCAGTTTCTTTAATTGAATGAAACTATTGCCGAATAGCTCCTCTGCTCGTTCTTGTGCGAATGTCTGAATACCTCGGAAAATTGTTTCTTTTGGGATGGTAGGAGAAATTGGGTCTGAGCGGGTGTGTTCATCGACAATTCGCCCGCATACTCTAATCATGTCTCGTGGCGAGCCAGCCCCTAACCATGCGACCAGACGATGTGTGTTTAAGTCTTGAGTGTCGGTAAGCGAATTAAAGCTACTGTGTACGCCGTGGCTATATTCGCGCAATCGCTCCGAGAGCATCTTTTCTAATTCGGCAGTCTTCCAGTTCAACTCAAATATTTTAATCCGATCTGGTCTAGCGCCATGGCTAACATATTCATCCTTCAATTTGTCCCAAAGGAAAAACTTGAACGCGATCCCTTTTGTCTCAAGAGTCGGAAGGTCGGAGATTAAAGAACGAACTAACGCGAATGACTGCCGAGCATCTGCACCCGTAAGGACTGTTTCATCGACGCGGTCGATTAGTATATAAATTGAACGGAGGCCGCATTTTTTCGCAATTTCAACCTGCCTTCGAATATGAAATTTAAGCTGCTCATCTCGTTTGCTGTCATCGAATTTTAGCTGTGTTGCATCTATTGCACCGAAGCCATATTTCGCTATGAAAGCGTTAATAAGAGCGGCTATTTTGCCACCATATTTATTCCAAAGATCGTTCGCTTTGTCTCCAAAGTTCTTAAGTGATTTTAGCGCGCGCTCGAATTCTTCGGCCGAGAACGTCCCGAGAAAACGTTCAATTTGGAATTTCAGGATTTGCTTATCTTGGTCGGATAGTTTTGCAATCTTTTGAGGTTGACGATCAAGTTCGAATAAAATTCCTAGGAGAATAAGTGTGGCTATGTTCTTCAAATGGTAGTCGAGCGTAGCATCGTTCAACGAGAATTTAGTGGAGATAGGAAAGTCATCATACGTCGCGCAAAGAAAGGCTTGAGATTCACTACTCTTCTCAATCATCACGCGTTGAGCCGTTTTACCTCCGCCGCGCGGTGCAAGTATCACTTGGCTTTTCGGGTTATCTGCATCGCCAAGTACGGACGAAAAATAGGGAGGTGGTACGAAGTATCGTTCGAGTTTTGGTTCTTCGCCGGCATTAGTTGACTGAAACGGATCCTCCACAAATTTCTGTGCGGCAAGAAATGCGTTGACTGCCACCGCTGCCCCCCATCTGTTCGCGTCCCTCCGGCCGTAACATCAGAACTGCTGCACCTCAATAGCTTCCGTAATGACCAACAGCCTCCGCATGCTCGGGGGCAGTATATTGACAAAGGTTGTGATTTGGATTATATTCCTATCAATCCCGCCCCATAGAGGGGCGGCTCGCGATCGTCACGAACGCGGGGCGGGATGCGGTGGACGCGGCAGCGTCAGGCCGGAATGAAGGTCGCAGGGCGCAAGCCCGGAGCGAGGATGCTTTCCTCTTACGGAGGGGCATTCGAACTTCGGACGCCGCGTGAGGGACCGGAAGTCCGGCTGACGACGACGTTGCGCGTCGCGGCCGGGGCGGAGATGCGCTCCACCGTGACGCCTTTGCGCGCCGGCCCAAGTCGTGTGGTCCTTGCCGAAATCCGGCCTGCTCTTTCGCGCGCCAGCCGGCTCGCAAAAGTACCGCGGAGACGACGGCGTCAGGTCTCGACCGTTGCCGGGGAGAGCACGAAGCAAGCCGAAAAAACCACCGCGTGCGGAACGCCGGATGTATCCGGTGCTTTCGTGGTGGCTAACTCGTGCGCTTGTTTTTATCGCGCATGAGGCTGCGGACGCACCATGCGTCCGGCGTTCCGCGCGCCCTCACTTTTGGGCGTAGCGCGAATGGGGCAAGCCCCAAGCGCGCGTGAGAGGGACGGGATAGTTGAGCGACGGCGTCCCCGCGCCGCAAACAACAGGGGTGATGTCGCACGTCTGGAGTTTACCGTGGATTGTCATGAGCGCGAATAGCGCAAGCGCCACGCGCATTTTCGCGACAGCGCGCGCTACGCAAGCGGCCCCGTCGCGGCGTCGAGCCAGACTTTTGTGGCCTCGTCGAGATGCGGGCGCACCTCGCGGCGGACGCGGGCATGGTAGTCGTTGAGCCAGCGCGTTTCGTCGGCGCTGAGGCTGCGGTCGATCAGGCGGCGGTCGATCGGCGCCAGCGTCAAGGTCTCGAAACCGTTCATGGGCTTCTCGGCACCCGGTATCTCAGCGGCCGTGACCAGTACCAGATTTTCGATCCGGATGCCGAAGGCGTCACGCTTGTAATAGCCCGGCTCGTTGGACAGGATCATGCCGCGCTTCAAGGGCGTGGTGCCGAGTTTCGAAATCCGCGCCGGACCTTCATGCACCGAGAGATAGCTGCCGACGCCGTGACCTGTGCCGTGCTCGAAGTCGACGCCGGCCTGCCAGAGGAATTGCCGCGCCAGCGTGTCGAGCTGTGCGCCGGTGGTGCCGTCGGGAAACACCGCACGCGCGATGGCGATGTGGCCGCGCAGCACGCGCGTGAAACGGTCGCGCATCTCGTCGGTCGGCTGGCCGATCGCGATGGTGCGGGTGACGTCGGTGGTGCCGTCCTCGTATTGCGCGCCGGAATCGATCAGCAGCAGGTCGCCGGCCGCGATGCGGCGGTTGCTCTTGCGGGTGACGCGATAATGCACGATGGCGCCGTTCGGCCCGGTGCCCGAGATAGTCGGAAAGGAGACGTCCTTCAGCGCGCCGGTGTCGCGACGGAAGGTTTCCAGCGCCTCGACGGCGTCGATTTCGGTCAGCGTGCCCTTCGGCGCCTCGCGGTCGATCCAGGCGAGAAACCGCGCCAGCGCCACGGCGTCGCGTTGATGCGCGCTGCGCGCGCCCGCGATTTCGGTCGGGTTCTTCACGGCCTTCAGCAGCGCAACGGGATCGTTGCCGCGCATCGGCGTGCCGCCTGCGGAGGTGATGAGGCGGCTCAACGCGTCGGCGGCGGTGGCGCTGTCGAGTCCGATGGATGCGCCGGATCTCGCCGTTGCGGCCAGCGCCTCGGTCAACGCATCCGGTTCGCGCACCTCGGCGTTGCGCTCCAGATGATCGCGGCTGACGTTGGAGAGTTTGCGGGAGTCGATGAACACGACGGGGCAGCCGTCCTTCGGCACCAGCGCATAGGACAAAGGCAGCGGGGTGTGCGAGACATCGGCGCCGCGGATGTTGAAGGTCCAGGCCACGGCGTGGGAATCCGACAGCACCAGTGCATCGACGCCGAGCTTCGTCATCTCGGCACGGATGCGCGCCAGCTTGTCGGCCTCGGTCTCGCCTGCGAACCTCGCGCCATGGATCGTGACCGGGCCGAGCGGCGGCGCGGGCCGATCGGTCCAGATGCTGTCGATGGGATTGGTCTCGACGGGAATCAGGTCGGCGCCGGCCTTCGCGCAAGCCTTTGCGAGACGCTCCGCCGCCGCGGACGTATGCAGCCATGGATCGTAGCCGAGCCGGTCGCCGGCACTGAGATGCTCCGCCAGCCAGTTTTCGGGAGGCGGATCGACCAGCGAGGCGATGGCCCAGGCGTGAGTATCCACCTGTTGCGCCGCCTGCAACGTGTAGCGGCCATCGACAAACACCGCGGCCTCTTTCGAGAGCACGACGGCGAGGCCGGCCGATCCGGTGAAGCCGGTGAGCCATGCCAGCCGCTCCTCGGAGGGCGCGACATATTCGTTCTGCTGCTGGTCGGCGCGCGGAATCACGAAGCCGGTCAACTGTCGCCGGTGCAACTCCTCGCGAAACGCGGCGAGGCGGGCGGTGAGCGCGACGCCGCCCTCGAGGTCCTCGAAGGTCTGAAAGTGGGCTTCGAACATTGCGCGGGTATTCTAGAATTCCGGGATGGCGTCCGCAACGGCGGAGCGGGATCAGCGCTACCCTCGATTCTGCATCAGCAGGCTGCACCATCCGTCGACCCGCATCTGCCGGATCAGCACCAGCCCCTGCGCCCGGTAGGCCGCGATTACGCCGCGGGTCTGATGCGGCAGCAGCCCCGACAGGATCACCACGGCCTCGGACGCAAGGTGGGTCGCCATGACCGGCGCCATCTGCCGCAGCGGGTTGGCGAGAATGTTCGCCAGCACCAGATCGAACGGCGCGCGGGCGCGAAACAGCGGCGCGGAAAAGCCGGTCGCGCAGATCGACTCCACAAGATCGCCGACGCCGTTCAGCGCGGCGTTCTCGTTCGCCACGATCGTCGAACGCGGGTCGATGTCGCTGGCCAGCACTTTCCGACGCAGCGCCTTGGCCGCGGCGATGGCGAGGACGCCGGTGCCGGCGCCGAGATCGAGAACCCGCCGCGGCATCTTGCTGCGCAGCACCTGATCGAGCAGCAGCAGGCAGCCGCGGGTCGTGCCATGGTGACCGGTGCCGAACGCCAGCGCGGCCTCGATCTCGATGCCGAGTTTGTTTGGCGGGACACGCGCGCGGTCATGCCGGCCATGGACGACGAAACGGCCGGCGGGGACCGGCGCCAGTCCTTCGAGGCTGGCCTCGACCCAATCCCTGGCGGCGATGGTGTCGAAGACGACGGTTCGCGCGACGGCATCGCCGGCGGCCAGCGTGACTTGCGCGCGAATTCGCTCTTCATCGGGCGGAGTGGCGAAGTGCATCGAAACGCCCCAGCGCCCGTCGCTGTGTTCGAATGCGGCGACGGCAAGTTCGCCGCCGTCGAGTGTCTCGGTCAGGAGGTCGACCACCCGCCGCGCGATCTGCTCCTCGCCGATGGCAAAGGTGGCGCGACTGGTCGCCGGCGTGACAGCGCTGGTCATCGGACATCCGACGTATGCGTGTTCAGGGCCAGATCGTGTTCCAGTTTCTGATGAGATAGCCGATGCCATAGGCCGGTCCGGCGACGAGAAGAATGGCAAGGACCATGACAAGCCAGCCCTTGAAGACACCGGCCCAGCCCCCCGTCTGCCAAAGCTCCCGCGGCCCCGGATGACCATAGGCCCACAGTGACCAGGAGGCGGCCAGGACCAGGTAGATGTCGAACGTGTTCAGGGACGTGCCGATGTAGCCTCCGTATAAAGGGATGATGATCGTGAGAAAGACCCGGCCAAGAATTTGCAGCACATAGACCCCCGGTAGTTGTCTGCTTTCGCACCTGCTTTAGTGCAAATTGGAAATTTAGACGATGGAAAACGCATGGGCTGAAAGACGCAGGCGGCCGGAATGACAACAAAGCGGCGGCCTGAGGTTGCCAAGAAGGCGGCCCATGTGGGTGTCGGAGCCGGTAAATCCAGCAAGAAAGCGTCGAGCATGAATGTTGAAATCTTCAATTAATAGAAATACATACCGTGGTTTATCAACAGCTTCAGATCTGAAGCGGCAAACTCTCTTTCAGAATATTATCAACAGCTTTTCCACATAGGTATCCACAGATTTATCCTCAGCTTGTCATCAAGCTTCGCAGACGCTTTCGACAGCCTTGTCCGGCGACAAAGGCGGTCCTGGTCGCGACCCGCGAGGGTTAATCTCCGGTAGCTCCTGTGTCCAAATCTCAGCGAAATCGCGGCGACGTTTCTTAGAGATTTGTCGTTATCGATGCTCTCCAAGCAGAACGCGGAGGCGTCATGGAAGGCATCGACGAGGTCGAGCCGGCCGGAAGGATATCCGGAATCGCGGTCGAGGACATCATGTGGGCAGTCGGTATCAGCATCGTTGTGCTCGGACTGACTCCGTTAGTGGCGGTCTATGTATTGCTGATCGCCTGAGCGTTAACGGCGGGCGAACAGCGCCCGGTGATCCTGCAGGATCGTGCGCGCCGCGTTATGGCCGGGTGCGCCGGTGACGCCGCCGCCAGGATGCGCGCCGGAGCCGCAATGATAGAGACCCTTCAGCGGCCCTCGATAATCCGCATGGCCGAGCATCGGCCGGGCCGAGAACAACTGGTTCAGCGTCAGCGCGCCGTGGAAGATGTCGCCGCCAAGCAACCCGAATTCACGCTCGAGGTCGAGCGGCGACAGGATCTGCCGGCCGATGATGCTGGCGGCAAAGCCCGGCGCGTAGCGGTCGACCGTCGCGGTCATGAGGTCGGCGACCTCATTGCGATGGTCGTCCCATGACGCGCCCTCGGGCAACTGCGGCGCCACATGCTGGCAGAACAGGCTGGCGACATGCCGGCCGGACGGGGCGAGCGAATCATCGATCACCGACGGGATCAGGACTTCGATCACCGGTTCGCGGCTCCAGCCGAACTGGCGCGCGTCCTGCCAGGCGCGGTCCATGTAGCCGAGACCGGGTGCGAGGATGATGCCGGCGCTGAGATGGTCGCCCGCGCCCGGCAAGGCGGAGAACGAGGGCAGGGAGGAGAGAGCCACGTTCATCCGAAACGTGCCGGAGCCGTTGCGCCAGTTGCTGATGCGGTTGAGGAAGGCGGGAGATAGGGAGCCTGCGGGCAACAGCCTCGTATAGAGCAGTTTCGGGTTGACGCTCGCAGCGACGTATTTTGCGCGGATCGTTCGCCCGTCGTCGAGGACGACACCCGTCGCGCGGCCGCGCTCGACGACGACTTCGCTTACGCCAGCCCCGGTTTCGATCTCGGCGCCATGCGCGCGGGCGGCCGCCGCCATCGCCTGGGTGATCGCGCCCATGCCGCCGATGGCGTGACCCCAGACGCCCTTCTTGCCGTTCACCTCCCCGAAAGCATGGTGCAGCATCACATAGGCCGAGCCGGCCGTGTAGGGGCTTGCGTAGTTGCCGACGATGGCGTCGAAGCCGAACAGCGCCTTGACCAGGTCGGCTTCGAAGCGGTCGTCGAGAATGTCTCCGGCCGATCGCGCAAAGAGGTCGAGCAGGCTGCGTTGCTGCTCCAGCGACAGATCGCGCAGGATTCCGGCGGAGCCGATGGCGTTTACGAATTCATGCGCGGCCTTGAGGCCAAATCTTTCGACGAGGTTCGGCGGCGCGCGCAGCACGAATTGCCGGACCACGTCGGCGATCTCGTCCAATTCGCGCATGAAGTCGCCGATCGCGCCGGCATCCCGTTCGCTCAGGCGAGCGACCGACGCTGCGGTGCGGCCTTCGCCGGTGAGAAGGTAACGGCCGTCGGGCGCAGGCAGGAAATTCTGGGCGCGGCGTTCGACAATCCGCAGGCCGTGGTCGTGCAGCCGCAAGTCGGCGATGACTTTCGGATTGAGCAGGCTGACGGTGTAGGCCGCGACCGAATTGCGGAAGCCCGGATGGAATTCCTCCGTCACCGCGGCGCCGCCCACCACTTTGCGCCGCTCTACGACCTTGACCCGCAGCCCGGCCCTCGCGAGATAGGCGGCGCAGGTAAGGCCGTTGTGGCCGGCGCCGATGATGACGACGTCAATGCCCGGCATGGTCCGCTTCGATGTGAACCAGCCGTTTCGTTCGGAGATCGTCAAGCGTCGCAGTCGCTTTTACCGGGAACGGCGAGGCTCGGATCAGTCGCCGAAATCCGTGAACAGGCCGCGCGGCTGATAAGGCCGCGGCGCATAAACCTGTGGCGGATAGGGTTGCGCATAACCGTAGTCTGCCTGATCGCCGTAATAATTCTGTCGTTGCCGGGGAACGTTCTGTGCGTCGTAAAGGCGGCGATAGTTGCGCGGCGCGGGGTAGCGCTGATCGCTGGAGCTGCCGTCCGCCGGATAGATATAGCCGTCGTCGCCGCGAACGGTGGCCTGCGGCTGCTGAACTGGCGCAATCTGCCCCGGCGTCAGGTCGACCGGATTTCCGGCGGCATCATAAGACTGGTAGTCCGGTCCAGGATCGCGACGGGCGACGTCGGTTTTGCGCTTGTTGCGAGGATTGCGCGCCAATGCGACGCGGGATGACCCGGTCAGCGTGACGGTTGTATTGAGAACGCCCTCTTTCTGGACCAGCGCATAAAGTGTCGCTGCATGGGCGCGTGAGATGCGCACGCAGCCGTGCGAAACGGGGACTCCGAGGCTGCCCTCGGAGAACGTGCCGTGGATGGCATGACCGACCTTGGTGAAGAAGATCGAGTGCGGCATCGGCGCGTCGTCGAACTCCTTGGAGAAATGGTTGGCTTCCATGCGGAACGCTTGAAAGCTGCCGTTGGGGGTTTCGTGAGATGGATTTCCACTCGAGACCGGCCAGCGATAACGCGCGACGCCGTCGACGGAGACGGTCATTTGCTGATTGTCCTTGTCGACAAGGATCGACACCTTCGCCTGGGCGGCGCTGCCAGCGGCAAGTAGAAACAGGCCGGCGACGGGAATAAGAAACTTACGCATTTTACCTCGGCCTCGAATGAAGTCTGCCGTCCCCGCTTTCCCATATATGCGCTCAAAATGATCCTGCTGCCAGTAGCGGATTTGAGCCGCGGTTAACTCGCCGAGCCGCATGGCATAACAAAGACCAACAAAGAGCCAAAAAGCGCATGGAAAAAGGAAGTTCGGTAACAAGCAACCGTAACAAGATATGGAACCTTTTGGGTGTGATCACGTTATAATTACCCTACCTACCTTCATCCAGTCACCGCGGCCCGTTTCGTGGCCGAGCCAGCCAGCAGAGGACGAGAATGCAGATGAAGTCCAGAACCAGAGGATTGCCGACTATCCCTTATTTCCGGCTGCAACTCGTGGCCGCGGCGACCGCGCTGGCCCTGTTTTCCATTCCACACCTGGCCCACGCGCAAGGCGTGATCGGAGGCATGGAGCGCGGTGCGAACCAGGGCGCCCGTGAGGGCAATCGCGCGGCCGGTCCGGTCGGCGGCGCGATCGGAGGTGCGATCGGCGCCGGCGTCGGTGGCGCGGTTGGCGGCGTCAAGGGCGTGCTCGGTATTCCGGATCGCGGCCCCCGCCGCGGACATCGATGCCGCGGCTATTGGAAGCATGGTCATTTCCACTGCTATCGCCGATAAGGGATTTCCTCCCGACTGCGGTCCGGATCGAACCGGACCGCAATTTTTTTGAGTATTTTGACCTCGGATGGTCACCGGTTCGCGTGAATAAAACGCGTCAAGCCAAATTCAAGAGGATTCGCTTCTGATTCCATCGGAAGCGAAAAGGCCCGGGCGATGATGGCAGGCCCTAGTTTTTCAGCCGGTAGCCGGTCCTGAAAATCCACCAAACGATCAACATGCAGATCGCGAGAAAACCCAGCGTCATGCCGATGCTCACGGACACGCCGACGTCGGCGATCTCGTAAAAGCTCCAGCGGAAGCCGCTGATGAGGTAGACCACCGGATTGAACAACGCGACGGTTTGCCAGCCGGGCGGCAGCATGCTGATCGAATAAAAGCTCCCCCCGAGGAACGTCAGCGGCGTGATAATCAGCAGAGGAATCATCTGCAGCTTCTCGAAGCCGTCGGCCCAGATGCCGATGATGAAGCCGAACAGGCTGAACGTCACGGAGGTCAGCACCAGAAACGTCAGCATCCATATCGGATGGTGGATGTGCAACGGCACGAACAGCCCCGCGGTGGCGAGAATGATCAGGCCGAGGATGATCGACTTGGTCGCGGCCGCTCCGACGTAGCCCAGCACGATCTCGAAATAGGAGATCGGCGCCGACAGGATCTCGTAGATGGTGCCGATAAACTTCGGGAAGTAGATGCCGAACGATGCGTTCGTGATGCTTTGCGTCAACACCGACAGCATCACCAATCCGGGCACGATGAAGGTGCCATAGCTGACGCCTTCGACCTGCGTGATGCGCGACCCTATTGCTGCGCCGAACACCACGAAGTAAAGCGACGTCGAGACCACCGGCGAGACGATGCTTTGCAGCAGCGTGCGCCAGGTTCGCGCCATTTCAAACCGGTAGATCGCCTTCACGGCTTCGATGTTCATGTCAGGCCCTCACCAGGCTGACGAAAATCTCTTCCAGCGAACTCTGGGTTGTATCCAGATCGGAGAACCTGATGCCGGCGGCTCGGAGATCGCTCAACAGGCTGGTGATGCCGGTATGCTCGCTCCGGGTATCATAGGTATAGATCAACTCGGTGCCGTCCCCGGCAAGCTCGAGATTGTAGGTCGCCAACGGCGGCGGCACGGCATCGACCTTGCCCTGCAAATGCAACTTGAGCCGCTTCTGGCCCAGCTTCTGCATCAGTGCAGCCTTTTCCTCGACAAGGATGATTTCACCTCTATTGATGACGCCGACGCGGTCGGCCATTTCTTCGGCCTCTTCGATGTAATGCGTCGTCAGAATGATCGTGACGCCGGAAGCCCGCAGCGTCCGCACCACCTCCCACATCGCTTTGCGCAGTTCGACATCGACGCCCGCGGTCGGCTCGTCGAGAAACAGGATCTGCGGCTCGTGCGACAATGCTTTCGCAATCATCACGCGCCGCTTCATGCCGCCGGACAGCGTGACGATCTTGCTGTCCTTCTTGTCCCATAGCGACAGGTCCTTCAAGACCCTCTCGATGTGAGCCGGATTCTTCGGCTTGCCGAACAGCCCGCGGCTGAAACTGACGGTGGCCCACACCGTCTCGAACGCGTCGGTGTGCAGTTCCTGCGGCACGAGGCCGATCAGCGAGCGGGTCGCGCGATAGTCGCGCCGGATGTCGTGGCCATCGACCAGCACCTGTCCGACCGAGGGGGTCGCGATGCCGCAGATGATGCTGATAAGCGTCGTCTTGCCTGCACCGTTAGGGCCAAGCAGCGCGAAAATCTCACCGCGGTTGATCTCGAGGTTGATGGTCTTCAGTGCCGTGAAACCGGAGGCGTAGGTCTTCGACAGGCCTGAGACAGAAATGATAGACGACA
The DNA here is from genome assembly GCF_047149785.1 of Nitrobacter sp. Classification (GTDB taxonomy): domain Bacteria; phylum Pseudomonadota; class Alphaproteobacteria; order Rhizobiales; family Xanthobacteraceae; genus Nitrobacter. The sequence goes on from NZ_BAAGBE010000001.1 coordinate 667,831, forward strand.
TGCGAAGTTGACACGCTGTGATCGGGTTGAAAACGACGAAGGACGGTTATCGCTGCCGGGCGGCGAGGCCATGGAGAATGCGGGTCAACAGATAGGAATGCTTGTGATGTTCCGCAATCGGCTACACCCGCTCCACGAAGCTATCGACCACCTTTTTCTCGCCGGCTTTGTCGAAGGCGATGGTCAGCTTGTTGCCGTCGGTCCGCGTCACTTTGCCGTAGCCGAATTTCTGATGAAAAACCCGGTCGCCCGGTGAAAAGCCGGAGATCGTGCCGGTGGATTTGGCGATCAGTTCGCCTTCGATCGTGACTGGCGCGTGCTTCGACTTCGATCTGCCCGCATTATAAGGCGTGCCGGCTTCATTGAAACCGCCGCGGCCGCGATTGGCCTGCGCGCGCTGCCAGCCGGGCGTCGCATAGCTCGAGCCGAACGATTCAATATTGTCGAAGCGCGAGGGGCCGTAGCCGCCCGCTCCACCCCAGCCCGAGCCGCCCTTCGATTCGGTGATCTCGACATTTTGCGCCGGCAGTTCATCGAGAAAGCGGGACGGAATTGTGGTCGACCACGAGCCGTGAATGCGCCGGTTGGTGGCGAAGTAGAGTTTCGCGCGGCGGCGCGCCCGCGTCAGGCCGACATGGGCGAGCCGGCGTTCTTCCTCGAGGCCGGCTCGCCCCTGCTCATCCAGCGCGCGCTGATGCGGAAACAGACCTTCCTCCCAGCCGGGCAGGAAGACGTTGTCGAATTCGAGTCCCTTGGCGGAATGCAGCGTCATCACCGAGACGGCGTCTTCATCGGGACCGCCATCTCGGTCCATCACCAGCGAGATATGCTCGAGGAAACCCTGCAGGTTCTCGAACTCCTCCATCGAGCGCACCAACTCTTTCAGATTCTCGAGACGGCCCGCGGCATCGGCAGAGCGATCCTTCTGCCACATCTCGGTGTAGCCGCTCTCGTCGAGCACGATCTCGGCAAGTTCGGTGTGCGGCATGGTCTCGCGTTGAGCGCGCCAGCGGTCGAAGCTGTCGAGTAATGCGCGCAGCGATCCGCGTGCTTTCGGTTTCATCTCGTCGGTCTCGACCACGGCGCGGGCGGCCTCGCTGAGCGGGATCCGCCGCTTGCGGGCGATCTCGTGCAGCATCTGGACGGTGGCGTCGCCGAGGCCGCGTTTGGGCACGTTGACGATGCGCTCGAAGGCGAGGTCGTCGGCCGGCGAGTTGATCAGGCGCAGATAGGCGAGCGCGTCGCGGATTTCGGCGCGCTCGTAGAAGCGCGGGCCGCCGATGACACGATAGGGCAGGCCGAGGGTGACAAAGCGGTCTTCGAACTCGCGCATCTGGAACGAGGCGCGCACCAGGATCGCGATCTGGTTCAGCTTCCCGCCGGCGCGCTGGAGCTGTTCGATTTCCTCGCCGATGGCGCGGGCTTCCTCCTCAGAGTCCCAGGACCCTGTGACGGTAACCTTCTCGCCATCGACGTCCTCGGTGCGCAGCGTCTTGCCGAGCCGGCCTTCGTTATGCGCGATCAGGTGCGAGGCGGCGGCGAGGATATGGCCGGTGGAGCGGTAGTTGCGCTCCAGACGGATCACCTTGGCGCCGGGAAAATCGTGCTCGAAGCGCAGGATGTTGTCCACCTCGGCGCCGCGCCAGCCGTAAATCGACTGGTCGTCGTCGCCGACGCAGCAGATGTTTTTGGGCGGCGAGGAGAAATTCTTTGTCCGCGCGTCATCACCGGGCCGCCGCGAAGCGTCGAGACCTGGTGATCCGTCTTCTGGAGAAATGGTGGATTGCCGCGGCGATGACGATTGTGAGGAGGTCTGCGACAGCAGCCGCAGCCACAGATATTGCGCGACGTTCGTATCCTGATACTCGTCGACCAGGATGAACTTGAAGCGGTTCTGATATTGCCGCAGCACATCCGGATGTTCGCGGAACAGGCGGATGTTCTCCAGGAGCAGATCGCCGAAATCCGCGGCATTGAGGATCTTCAGCCGCGCCTGGTAGGCGGCATAGAGTTTGCCGCCGCGGCCATTGCCGAACACGGCCGCTTCTCCCGAGGGCACCTGCGTTGGCGTCAGGCCGCGATTCTTCCAGCCGTCGATCAGCCCCGCCAGCATCCGCGCCGGCCAGCGCTTGTCGTCCACGTTGTCGGCTTGCAGAAGCTGTTTGAGCAGGCGGATCTGGTCGTCCATATCGAGGATGGTGAAATTGGATTTGAGCTGCACAAGCTCCGCGTGTGTGCGCAGAATCCTGCCGCCGATGGCATGAAAGGTGCCGAGCCACGGCATGCCTTCCACGGCTTGTCCGAGCATCTGGCCAAGCCGCTGCTTCATCTCGCGCGCGGCCTTGTTGGTGAAGGTGACCGAGAGGATTTCGCCGGGGCGGGCGCGGCCCTGGCTGAGGATATGCGCGATCCGCGTCGTCAGCACACGGGTCTTGCCGGTGCCCGCGCCAGCCAGCACCAGAACCGGTCCGTCCAGCGTTTCCACCGCTTCGCGCTGCTCCGGATTGAGCCCGGACAGATATTGCGGCGTTGCCGCCGCGCGTGCGCGCGCCGCGATGCCACCGGCGGCGGGCTGGTGTTCGGACACGTCACGATGGATCAGTCTGTTTGGTTCGGTCATGCGAATCGTCTTGCCCCACGATGACATTGCAGGGCGGCAAAGGGGAGCCTTCTTAGCAGGATTGAGAGGATATATAGGGATAGCGACGCGTTTGACATCAGTTTTCCGCCGGGCCGAGCTTGCGCGGGCCATCGCCATTTTGTTCCGTAAAACCTCCTCCAAATGGAGCGGAACCATTATTTCATGGGCCGATTGTCCTCCCAGGCCGCGCGCGAGAGGGCGCGCCGGGAAATGGAGATGAGGTCATGTTGAGCTGGGTCGTGACATTTCTGGTTATCGCGCTGATTGCCGGCATATTGGGCTTTGGCGGCATCGCGGGCGCCTCGATAGAAATCGCGAAGATAATCTTTTTCATCGCGCTCGTTCTGTTTGTTGTTTCGGCGGTGGTCGGACTGATGCGAGGCCGCCGTACTGGCGTGTAATGAGGGTACCTAACGTGACGGCGAGGGCATTGCGATCTGCCGGCCGATGCCCTCGGGCCGTGTAAGGATGCTGTGGCCGTCAGCGATGGCCTGAATGCGTGCATGGATGTCGGCGGGGAATGGCGCGACTTTTCGAGCGGCCATATCGATATGAAGAGTCATGTTTTCGGAGGTGGCCGAGAGCCACCCCGCCGTAGCGTGCCGCAACTCCTCGAAAGTATGCAGGCGCTTTTCGTCCGCGGCGACCAACAGGACGGACACTCGCACCGGGTCGTCCAGATGAATTTCCCGCAAATAGCGTAGATGACACTCGGCCGTGAAGGTCGAGCCGTTGCATGTCTTCATGTAGTCGGGGCCTATTCCGAGCTGCAGCCAGAATTCGTCGAGAGCCCGATCGAACAGCACATTGTAATAGGCCATGTTGAGATGGCCGTTGTAGTCGATCCATTGTCGTTCAATACGCATGACAGAGGACCGAAACAATTGCGGCTTGCGGTCCGGGTCGGCGACGGGCGTGCCTTTCATTCTCTTTATCTCTGCATTTGTGGGTTCACTTCATCACGATACACGTTTGAGTCGGTCTTTTCATGGAGGAAAAATGATCCGTGGAGCCGGTCGACAATCGTCGTTGCCGACAACATGAGGCCGAAGTCCGCCCAGCGGCGGAAAGTGAAACCTGTCGCTGCGACTTCGCCACAGTTGGCCATATTATGTTGCATCGGCTGCCTTTGATGCGGCCTTGCAGGCTTGGGGTCGATACGGCAGTCTTGAGCCTCCGGTGCGGCGTCCTGAGCCATGCTGCGGAATTCGATCTTGCCGGAACGGTTCAAGGGGAGACACCGTGCAGACCACGCTGCTCGGCTTGGCGATCACATTCATTATCGCGCTCGTCGCCGCGCTGGTCGGGCCCTATTTCATCGACTGGAATCGCTTTCGATCCCAATTCGAAGCGGAAGCGACGCGCATGATCGGCGCGCCGGTGCGAGTCGACGGCGGACTTGACGTTCGCCTGCTGCCGTCGCCGTCCTTGCAGCTTCGTTCTGTGGTGGTCGGAGGGCCGAACGATCCCGGCAAGGTGCGCGCCGGCAGCCTCGCGGTCGAGTTCAGCCTGGGTTCGCTGATGCGAGGGGAATGGCGCGCGACCCAATTGACGATCAACGACCTGGGACTCGACCTCGGCCTCGACGCCGGCGGGCGGATCGATTGGCCTCTGTCGTCACGATCGCTCAATTCCGGCTCGTTTTCCATTGACCGGTTGAATCTCACGGGCCGTGTGGCGCTTCATGACGCGGCCGGCCGCACGCTTGAATTGAATGACATCGCTTTCAGCGGCGACGTGCGGTCGTCGGGAGCGTCGGTTCGCGGCGACGGCAATTTCGTGCTGTCGGGAACGCGCTATCCGTTTCGGATATCGTCCGGACATGCGGGCGATGGCAATGCCAGCCGTATTCATCTTGCGATCGATCCCGGAATGCGAGCGGCATCCATTGACCTCGATGGAACTTTGTCGCTCGATGATCGCGTGCCGCATTTCGATGGTTCGGTGACGCTGGCAGGCGCTGCCGAAGCGGTCGGTCAGAATTTTGCGGGCGACCTGTCTCAAAGACCATGGCGTCTGTCGGCCAGGATCGAGGCCGATCCGAAGGGGGCGCGACTGGAGCAACTCGAGGCAAGCTACGGCGCCGGCGATGCTCCGCTCACGCTTGCGGGCGTTGGCGACGTTCGTTTCGGCGCGTCGCCGCGGATTCATGCCGAATTGTTCGCACGTCAGCTCGACGCCGACCACCTGCTTGCCAAGGATCAGGACGCGCCCGCGAAGATATTTCCGGTATTGCAAAACGATCTGACGAAAATTTCGCAACCTTGGCTTGCCGCTGAAATCGGGATCAGCGTGGACCGGATCATGTTGGGCGGCCGCCCGATACAAAACTTTGGTGCTGACTTGCGCAGCGACGGCGCATCATGGGAGGTCAGCCGGCTGGAATTCCGTGCTCCCGGTGCAACGCAGGTGGTGCTTGACGGTCGGCTCGCGCAGCCCGGGCCATTGGCCCGGTTCAACGGTGCGCTCGACATTGAATCCTCCGAGCCGGATATTTTTGTCGCCTGGCTGCAAGGTCGCGGCGAAATCGTCCCTCAAGACCAAAAGCGGTTGCGGCTGCGGGGCAATTTGAACGTTGATCCGAGCCATGTGGCCCTCGACCAGCTCAAGGCCGACATCGAGGGCGGCAGCGTCGAGGGACGGCTGGCCTTTACCAATCCGACGGCAGGGAAGGGTGCGCGGATCGATGCTGAATTCAAAGCGGGGCGTCTCGATCTCGATGCGGCAACGAGTCTGGTCCGCGCGACAGCGGGAGCGCAAGGCGATTGGCCGGATGAGGGACAGCTCTCGTTGAAATTCGATAGCGCGATGTCGGCGGGACGGGAATTGCGCCCGTTTATCGCCAAATTGAGCTATGGGCCCACGGCAATCTCGCTCGAGCAATTAAAAATCGGCTCGTCCGGTGGTCTCGCGATGGAAGGCTCCGGTACGTTCGACCGCATCAATGCGAGCGGGCAGCTATCGTTGAATGCGACATCGGCGTCGGTTGCGCAGATGACGGGCCTGATTGCGCCCGTCGCTCCGACCGTCGCGGCGCGGCTCGATGCGATGCCGGCGGCCGCGGGAGCCGCGCAACTCCAACTCAAGGTCGCGGTCAATAAAAATCCTGCCGACGAGAACAAGGCGGAGGCCAGCGCCAAGCTCAACGTCGATCTGCCGCAACTGAAAGGCACGCTGTCACTGGCGGCGTCACCTTCGCTCGCGGCCGTGCGCACGGCCGATCTTGGTGCATTGGCACGGACCGAGGTGACGCTCCGGACGAAGCTGACGGCGGAGCGAGGCGGAGTCTTGCCGGTCTTGCTGGGTCTCGGCCGCGTGATCGCGGTTGGCGATGGCTCGGTGCTGAAGGCAACGGCGACGGGAGCATGGCATGCTCCGATCCGGTTGAGCGCGAAGATGTCGGGACCTGACCTGGACGCCGAAATAAAGGGTACGATGGAGCCCTGGTCATCGGACCGGAAGGCCGACCTCGATCTCGCGGCGCGTCGCGTCGATCTCGGACCGCTGCTGGATCTCAAGCCATCCGATCCGCGCGCCCGGAACGTCAGCCTGTCGTCGCACGTCACGCTGGCCGGCAGCAAGCTGGCTTTCCACGACCTCGATGGTTCGGCCGCGGGCGTCCGTATGCGCGGGCGCATAGCGGTGAATTTGGGCGAGGAAAGCGTCGTCGAGGGCGAGATCGGAATGGACACGCTCGATCTGGCATCGGCGTTTGGATTTCTTGTCGGCACCGCGAGGCATGGTGCGGCTGAGCCGCTGGATATCGGTCTGCCGCAAGGTTGGCGTGGTCAGCTCGCATTTGAGGCCCTGCGCGGCACGCTGCCGGGAGGCATCGAGTTGCGTCCCGTTAGCGGCACTGTCAAAGCAGACGATCATTCCCTGTCGTTCGACGCGATGAAAGGGAAAATCGGAGATGGCGATGCCACGGCGCGTCTCGACATACGGCAAGCCGCTGACGGTGTCGCCTTGGATGCGGACGTTCAGCTCAGGAACGTCGACGGCGCGGCATTGCGTTACGGCGCGCTGGCGATGCCTGGCGGCCGCATCTCGGCGCAGATCGCACTTGCGAGCCAGGGCCGCAGCGCGTCCGCGCTGGCCGGAGCGCTGTCCGGTAACGGTCTGGTCACGCTCGAGCACGCGCGCATTCCGGGACTCGACCCGCACGTATTCGACGCTGCGATCAATGTGGACAATGGCAGAGCATCGGACGCCAAGTTGCAGCAGATCGCGGAGCGGTCTCTGTCCGTGAATCCGCTGTCGGTCGCGTCAGTGCAAATTCCGTTCACCGTGCGCGACGGCCGCTTGCGTGTCAGCCCAACGGCTCTGGAGGGCGACGGAGCGCAAGCCATCGTCTCCGGCGGTTATGACGCCGTGGCGGATCAGGTCGATATCCGCGCCAGCCTTGCATCAACGTCGGTTGGGTCTGCAAACGATCATCCGGAAGTTCGGATATTCGCGGCTGGACCGCCCGACGCGATTAACCGGACCGTCGACGTCACGGCGCTGTCCTCATGGCTCGCGGTGAGGGCGATCGATCGCGAAACCCGCAGGCTGGACTCCATCGAGCAAAGCATGGCGCCGCCGCCCGCCACGCCTCCCGCCGCCCCGCCGGTGGCGGCATCGCTTCCGGCCGAATCGTCAGAGGTTTCCGCTGAGCCGTCGGCGCCGGATAACGTACCCGTCGCCCATGCACCGGTCCCCAAGCGTGATCCTCGGCGGTCCCGCGCCAGATCCCGGACAGCCTTCCCGCTGCGCCCGGCGGTCCCGCCGCAAGCGTCCAATATACCCCTGCCGAGAGCGTCGGCGCGTCCGCCGGCGCCGATCGGGATGCGGCCTGCGCCGATTCCAAAGCCGGTTCACCCGGGCTCGCCGCCGGGAAGCAGGCCGCCGGCATCAACCGCGCGGCCGGCTCTCTAGAGCCGTTCCGCTTCTGATGGAATCAGAAGCGGGGCTCGATGTTTTTTGATTTGACGCGTTTTCTTCACGCGAACTGGTAGCCACTTCGCTTGAAAACGCTCCAGGAACGGTTCCGATTACATGGAAATCCGCGCTTCGGCATCATGCGCGGCATAGCCGTTCGAAGAACGGCTCCGCTCGCCCATAGCCGTTCGAAGAACGGCGTCGCTTCCGCTCGCCCATAGCCGTTCGAAGAACGGCGTCGCTTTCGCTCGCCCATAGCCGTTTGAAGAACGGCGTCGCTTTCGCTCGCCTATGGTCCCGCGCATCCATCTTCTCTAGAAGCGTGATGGATTGCCGGGTCAAGCCCGGCAATGACGGATAATCGAGATGCTTCCGTCAAAGTGTCATAACTGCATTGGATCAGGCTCTGGCTCGCAAAGGCGTTTCGAGCGAAGCAACGTCACGTAGAAGGATGCGGCTGGAGGAAATCCCGGGGTTATGAATTTCTCTGCAAGGCTGCAGCTATTCCGGACCGGGCGGTACAAACCGCGTCGACGGCATCTGACGTTCGCCGATGAGCATCGTGCTCGCCGCCCGGGTGCGGAAATGCTCGAGCACGTAGAGACGGATCGCCGAGGACAGATTGCTGGTTTTGCGATTGGTATCGATCGAGGCGATTTGCGTGGAAAGAGTCATGCCCCGCCTTATGGCGATGTCTTTCAGGCTCGTCCAGAACGCGTCTTCAAGACTCACGCTGGTCTTGTGGCCGCCGACGACCACCGATCGTTTAACGACGGCGTATTCGCGTTCGTCGCCGCTTTGATCGTTTCGCATGATTGACTCCATCTGGTGTTCTGGAGAAAGCCGTTACCATCGGCACGCGATGATATCTCGCCTGACGCCTGTCCGGTACGAGACATGGTGCTGCGAACCATCGGAGACCGCGTTTGCAGGTGATCTTCGGTAGTCCAATTCGGATCGGCGCCGCGGATCGTCGGAGTGCAGGTGCATCGTAAGTGATAAGGCCGCGCAGCGGTATTCGGTAAACAACCTAAGTGAAGTCCACCATCGTGAAACTCACTATCGTGGCTCTGGCGTGAGCGGACATGTGGACGGGATTTGCGGGCCGAGATGCGCCGCCGGATCTCTCTCTCTTTATCCGGCGTTGGCGTTGGTTTCGGATCCCGGAGCTGTCGCGCGGCTTCGAAAGTAGTCAAGGACGAAAAGGCGGATGGCCGAGGAGAGATTGCCCTGTTGACGGTTGCTGTCGATTTCGCCCACCAACTCGGACAGCGTCATGTCCCGAAGGCTCGAAATTTCTTTCATTCCGTTCCAGAACGCTTCCTCGAGGCTCACGCTGGTTTTATGGCCGGCCACCACGATCGATCGTTTCACCACCGGCGACTTCATGATGCGTCCTCGGCGTCGATGCGATGCTGATCGAGCAGACGTTTTTCCTGTACCCGACGCTGTTCCATGAGATCGCGCTCGGCTTTCGAGCGGCCGAAGCGTGCCCGATTGGCTTCGGCAGTCGCAGCCATGCGTTCCCGCATGGCGCGTTTCCTGCGCTTGTTCAGATTGACCACATCCCCCATGACCCATTCCGCCATCTTAAAAACGCTGGGAGCGCGTACCTGCAAAGGTCAAAAATACATTCCGCTCAGCGCGAGCGGCTATTAGATTTTAGTGCTGTATCATGATGCATCGCAACAGGGATAGAAAATATTCTTCAAGCTTCCTGACGATGTGAAATATAATTATTCTTAATCCAATGTTTTTAGAACGTTCGTTTCGCGCGGTGGCGCCCGGCCCATGGTTCGGGTTATCCGGGCCGCGTCATTTTGAGGGGCTGCACCAGGCGGTCGAACTCCGCGGCCGTGACGAAGCCGAGCCGCTGAGCCTCCTCCTTCAGGGTCGTTCCGCGAGCGTGGGCGGCTTTGGCGACTTTTGCGGCGTTGTCGTAGCCGATCCTCGGCGCCAGAGCCGTAACCAGCATCAGCGAGCGTTGCATCAGTTCGCGAATCCGCTGCTCGTCGGCGCGAATGCCGTCGATGCAGTGCTCTGTGAACGACCTGACGACGTCGGCGAGCAACCGAATGGAATTGATCATGCAGTCCGCCAGAACCGGCCTGTAGACATTGAGTTCGAAATGCCCCTGGCTGCCGGCGACGGTCACGGTCGTGTGGTTCCCGAACACCCGGCAGCAAACCATGGTCATCGCTTCGCACTGGGTCGGGTTGACCTTCCCCGGCATGATCGACGATCCAGGCTCGTTTTCGGGAAGGATCAGTTCTCCGAGGCCGGAACGCGGCCCCGAGCCCAGCAGGCGGATGTCATTCGCGATCTTGAACAGGCCGGTTGCGACCGCGTTGATCGCCCCGTGAACGAAAACATAGGCGTCATTGGAAGCCAGCGCCTCGAATTTGTTGGGCGCGCTGGTGAATGGAAGTTTCGTCAGCGTCGCCGCGTGCTTGGCAAACAGTTTCGCAAATCTCGGCTTGGAGTTCAGTCCGGTGCCCACGGCGGTTCCGCCTTGCGCCAGTGGATAGAGGTCCGTGAGCGCGGTGCGCAGTCGCGCGAGGCCGCTCTCGACTTGCGCTGCATAGCCTGAGAACTCCTGGCCGAGCGTCAGCGGCGTCGCGTCCTGGGTGTGGGTCCGGCCGATCTTGACGATATCGGCGAATGCCTTTTCCTTTTTGCGTAAAGCCTTGAGCAGGACGGTGAGGGCGGGAACGAGATCCGATGCGATACCTTGCGCGGCCGCGATGTGCATGGCTGTCGGAAACGAGTCGTTCGACGACTGGCTCATGTTGACGTGGTCGTTGGGATGAACAGGCTTTTTGGCGCCGAGTTCGCCGCCGAGCAGTTCGTTGGCGCGGTTGGCGATCACCTCGTTGAGGTTCATGTTGGTCTGCGTGCCGGAGCCGGTTTGCCAGACCACAAGCGGAAAATGATCGTCCAGTTTGCCGTCGATCACTTCACGCGCGGCCCGAATGATTGCGCTGGCGCGCCGCCGGTCGAGCAGGCCGAGTTCGCGATTGGTCTGCGCCGCGGCGAGTTTGACGATGCCGAGCGCCCGAATGAGCGGCATCGGCATGCGATCGTGCCCGATTCGGAAGTTTCGGCGGCTGCGCTCGGTCTGAGCGCCCCAGTAGCGGTCGCCTTGAACTTCGATGGGGCCGAAGCTGTCGGTTTCCGTGCGCGTTCTTGTTCTGCGTGATGACGAAACCATGGATCAAGACCGTTATGCTCGCTACGGCGACAGCAGACGCGCAGCCGCGCCGTTCGCGGCTTGGGACACCTCGTCAAAATACGACGCGGACTACTTCTTGCGGAAGCGGTCCAGCCTGACAACCTCGGCGCCTTCGCCGGACTTGGGTCTGTCTTCGGTAGTAGCCGTGGCAGGTGGGGCGGACGGGGCGGGCAGCGTATCGGGAGGGGCTGGGAAGTCGTCCGGGAGGGAGGGCGCCGCTGCTGCCGGGGCTTCGGTTTCGTCGGCCTCGAATTGCAGGCCGAACGGCGCCGATGGATCGGCGAAGCTTTTGATGGCGCTGAACGGAACCACGAGGCGCTCGGGAATGCCGCCGAACGCCAGACCGACCTCGAAGCAATCCTCGCTCACCGCCAGGTCCCAGAACTGGTGTTGGAGAATGATGGTCATTTCTTCGGGGTATTGCGCCAGAAGGCGGGGCGACATCTTCACCCCGCCAGCTTTCGACAGGAAGGTGATGACGAAATGATGCTCGCCCGGCAGCCCATGTTCGGCGGCATCCGTCAGCACGCGGCGAAGAACGCCGCGCAGCGCCTCGCTCGCCAGCAGATCGTATCGGATATGATCGGTTGCCATCCGTTGGCCTCACCCCTCCTAGAATCGGACAATCCCCATGCGAGCGTTTGAAGCCGACTCGCGCCGTCCACCGATGGTACTCCGGCGATCGCGCTAGGTCAGCAGCGGTCAAGCCGGGCTGGTGAAATTTTGTCGCTGCTCCGTTGAGCAGGCGGCGAACGGATGAAAGTGGAGGCTTCTGTTGCCAGGTGCCTCCGAACCCCGCCTGACGGAGCTTAACCCATCAGGACTTCAAAGTGGTTTTTCAAACTGCGTTACGCAGCCTGAGCAACCGGAGCATAGTTGTCGTTTGCAACTATTGCATAGCCCGATAACGGCGGAACCATACCGGGAAAAAGCGAGCCCTTTACGCCCTCGTCGATCCTATTTCGCCCCCGCCGGAACCCGCATAGGCCACGCCGGGCTCTGGTGGAGGCGCCGGGTACCGCCCCCGGGTCCGAATGGTTTATTACGACGGCCATTTATTTCCATAGCCGGCGAACCGGCACGCACAATATAGTCTGCAAACGTTGACGAAAAAAGGTGCCTGACGGCACATTTGAGCGGAAATTTTGGCCTAATCCTGCAACGTTACGAGGCCAGTTGCAGCCCGGCGATGAGAGCTCATATTTGGGTATAATTGCGAAAGGCCGCTGTCGGAAAGACGGGCGGGGGCTAGATTCACCGGGCTCAACAGCACCAACGCCATGAACCAGTATCACGATCTGCTCGAACGCATACTTAGCGACGGTGCGGAAAAGCACGACCGTACCGGCACCGGAACGCTGTCCGTCTTCGGGCATCAGATGCGCTTCAATCTCGCATCGGGATTTCCGATGCTGACCACCAAGAAGCTTCCGCTCAAGTCCATCGTGCATGAGTTGCTCTGGTTCCTGAAGGGCGACACCAATATCAAATACCTTAGGGATCATGGGGTCTCGATATGGGATGAATGGGCGGACGAAAATGGCGATCTCGGCCCGGTCTACGGCTCGCAGTGGCGCTCCTGGCCCGCGCCCGACGGCCGAAGCATCGACCAGATCGCCAATGTCATCGACCTGATCAAGCGCAATCCGGATTCGCGTCGGCTGATCGTCAGCGCGTGGAATCCGGCGGATGTCGACAAGATGGCGCTGCCGCCTTGCCACTGCCTGTTTCAATTCTATGTGGCCAACGGAAAATTGTCGTGCCAGCTCTATCAGCGCTCGGCGGACGTGTTTCTTGGCGTACCCTTCAACATCGCGTCCTATGCGTTGCTGACGATGATGGTCGCGCAGGTCACGGGGCTCGAGCCGGGAGACTTCGTGCACAGCCTCGGCGACGCGCATCTCTATTTGAATCACCTCGAGCAGGCGCGGCTTCAACTCACGCGACCGACGCGGCCGCTACCGACGATGACGATCAATCCCGAGGTGAAGGACCTCTTCGCGTTCCGCTTCGAGGATTTCAAACTCGAGAACTACGATCCCCATCCGCACATCAAGGCCGAGGTCGCGGTGTGATCGTGACCGTCTCCCGGCATCTGGAAGTTGTCCTGGTCGTCGCGGTGGCCGAGAACGGCGTGATCGGCAACGGCAACGAGATCCCGTGGCGGCTGAAGGCCGACCAGCAGCGCTTCAAGGCCATCACCATGGGCAAGCCGGTCGTGATGGGTCGCAAGACCTTCCACTCGCTGCGCCGGCCGTTGCCGGGGCGAACTAATATCGTCGTCACCCGCAATCCGGACTTTGCTGCAACCGGCGCGGTGGCGACGCGATCGCTGTTCGACGCTCTTGCCATCGCAAGAGGAGACGCACTGCGGCGTTCGGCCACTGAGATCGCGGTGATCGGCGGTGCGGAGATTTATGCCGAGTCGATGCGGATGGCGGATCGTCTCGAAGTAACGGAGGTTCACGCCGAGGTCGATGGCGATGTCGGTTTTCCAGCGATCGATCCGTCGGTCTGGAGCGAAACCGACCGCAGCCGAAACCGGGCGACCGCCGGCGATACCTCCGACTATTCTTATGTGACATATCGCCGTCGAACGCCGCATTAACCGCATTCCGTGATGTTTGCATTGACTTTTATTTGGCCGAATATAGCTCCTTGCAGCCAACAAGCCGCGTTGTAAGGGCCGTGAGCGTCCCCTATAAGGTCGAACGGACAGAGCGAGGGTGGGTTCGCGAGGCCCGGATCCGCGCCGAGGAGAGTTTTTATGCCGTGGAAGAACCAAAGTGGAGGCCCTTGGGGCTCGGGTCCGAAAGGACCGTGGGGATCCGGCCCGCAGCCGGCAGGGGGGCCGAAGCCGCCCGATCTCGAGGATCTCCTGCGCCGCGCTCAGGAACGCATCCGCCAGCTCCTGCCGGGCGGACATCTGAGCGGCATGGGCATCGTGCTGATCCTGATCGTCGCGGTCGTGGTCTGGGGCATGTCGGGTTTCTTCCGGGTGCAGTCGGAAGAACTCGGCGTGGTGCTGCGCTTCGGCAAACACGTGCGAACCGTGCAGCCGGGCCTCAATTATCACCTGCCGTATCCGATCGAGACCGTGTTGCTGCCGAAGGCGTTGCGCGTTTCGACCCTCAACATCGGTTTGACGCTGGCGCAGGACCCGGCGCGCAACACCAGCACCATGCGCGACGTGCCGGAAGAAAGTCTGATGCTGACCGGCGACGAAAACATCGTGGACGTCGATTTCACCGTGTTGTGGCGGATCAAGCCGGGTGCAGTCGGCGACTTTTTGTTCAATATTCAGAATCCGGAAGGTACCGTCAAGGCGGTGGCCGAAAGCGCGATGCGCGAGTGGGTGGGGCGTTCGGATATTCAGCCGATCCTGACGTCCGAGCGAACCAAAATTGAAGCCTCCGTGCAGGATCTCATGCAGAAGACGCTGGATCAGTACGGCGCCGGCGTTCTGATTCAGCAGGTACAGATGCAGAAGGTCGACCCGCCAGCTCAGGTCATCGATTCATTCCGCGACGTGCAGGCGGCGCGTGCCGACCTCGAGCGACTGCAGAACGAAGCCCAGACCTACGCCAATCGCGTCATTCCCGATGCGCGCGGGCGGGCGGCGCAGATCGTGCAGACGGCAGAAGGCTACAAGGAACAGGCCATCGCCGAGGCCAAGGGTCAGAGTTCGCGGTTCCTGCAGGTTTATGATGCGTACAAGGCGGCGCCCGACGTGACGCGGGAGCGCATCTACCTGGAGACCATGGAGCATGTGCTCGGGGACGCCGACAAGCTCGTGTACGATCCAGGTTCGTCATCGCCGGGTATCGTGCCTTACCTGCCGCTGAACGAATTGACATCGCAGCGCGGCGCCGCGACCCCTACTACTAATAAGCCGGCCAAGACGAACGGGAGCGCCCGATGAAAATCGGAGTTTTAGGGATTGCCGCACTGCTGATCGTGGCGGCCTTGCTCGTGGTGGGGTACAGCTCCGTTTTCACGGTGAGCCAGACAGAGCAGGCGTTGGTGGTGCGACTCGGCGAACCGGTGCGCGTCGTCACCGACCCGGGATTGCATTTCAAGGCGCCGTTCGTCGATTCCGTGATCGACATAGACAAACGGATTCTGGATCTCGAGCAGGCGTCGCAGGAAGTCATCGCGTCGGATCAGAAGCGGCTCGTCGTCGATGCGTTCGCGCGCTATCGAATCAAGGACGCGCTGCGGTTCTACCAAAGCGTAGGCTCGGTCCAGGTCGCCAATGTTCAATTGACGACGCTGCTCAACGCATCGCTGCGGCGTGTTCTGGGTGAGGTGACGTTCATCCAGGTCGTGCGGGATGAACGCGAAATGCTGATGGCCCGGATCCGTGACCAGCTCGACAAGGAGGCCAGCGGATACGGCATTTCGGTGGTCGATGTCCGGATCCGGCGGGCCGACCTGCCGGAGCAGAACAGCCAGGCGATCTACCAGCGCATGCAGACCGAGCGGCAACGTGAAGCCGCCGAATTCCGGGCTCAGGGCGGCCAGAAAGCGCAGGAGATCAGGGCCAAGGCCGATCGAGAAGCGACCGTCATCATCGCCGAGGCCAATTCGGCGGCCGAGCAGATTCGCGGCCAGGGCGACGGCGAACGCAACCGACTGTTCGCCGAGGCCTACAGCAAGGCTCCCGAGTTCTTCGCGTTCTACCGGTCGATGACCGCCTATCAGAACGGATTGAAGGGCAGCGACACCCGCTTCCTGCTGAGGCCCGATTCCGACTTCTTCCGCTTCTTCGGAAGTCCCGGCGGAAGGCCGGCCGCATCCGCGCCCAAGCCGTGAACCCAAACGCCGGATGAGATGCCGGGGGGTGCCCGATGGATTCCATTGCCTTCGCCGATTTCCTGATCGGTCTTGGTATTGTCTTCGTGCTTGAAGGCATCCTGTTCGCGGCGGCGCCGGATTTGACGCGGCGGGCCATGAAAAGCGCATTGGCTGCTCCGGAAAACGTTTTGCGGATGGCCGGCATCGGCTCGGCGACCGTCGGGCTGATCCTGATCTGGTTGGTCAGGCACTAGAGTTATTCCGGCTTTGATGGAATCAAAGCCGGGCTCCGGCTTTTCATTTTGACGCGTTTTCTTCACGCCAACCGGTATCCGCTTCGCTTGAAAACGCTATAGAGTCCGACTCCACTTCGTTGGATCAGACTCTGGCCTTATCCTTTTTGATTGAGCATGATCGCATCCGAAACCGGTTCTCACTTTTCGGGATCATGCTCTCACAGCTTTGACGTTCGCCGCGCCCTGACCGCAAATTCTGTCGCGAATGGCAGCAGTATCGTGAATGCGACGCCAGCTTTTCGCCGTAATCGAAACCGCGGGGAACCCGCGGAGAGCGTTTTCCGCTGCTTGCGCAGGCACGGGTTTCGGGCGCACTGTACGCGCCAATAGACTTCTCCAGGAGAGATTCGAAACATGACCGGAGCCATCCCCGCGTTGGGCCTTTGCCGCCGCTCCCTGCTGGCCGCGCTTTGCCTTGGCGCTGTGAGTGCCCTGATATCCGCACCGGCGCTCGCCCGTGGCCCCGAAGGCATCGCCGACGTCGCGGAAAAGGTGATCGATGCGGTGGTCAATATATCGACGACACAGACGATCGAAGCCGAAGGCGGCGAGAGTCGTGTGATTCCGCAGCTTCCGCCGGGTTCGCCGTTCGAGGAGTTTTTCGACGACTTCTTTAAAAACCGCCGCAGCGGCAAGGACGGCGGTCTGCTGCCGCACAAGACAAACTCGCTCGGCTCCGGGTTTATCATCGATCCCGCCGGAATTGTCGTCACCAACAATCACGTCATCGCCGATTCCGACGAGATCAACGTCATTCTGAATGACGGCACCAAGGTGAAGGCGGAGATCGTCGGCGTCGACAAGAAGACCGATCTCGCGGTGCTGAAGTTCAAGCCGCCGCATCCGCTGACCGCGGTCAAGTTCGGCGATTCCGACAAGTTGCGGCTCGGCGAGTGGGTGATCGCCATCGGCAATCCGTTCAGCCTTGGGGGCACCGTTACCGCCGGCATCGTCTCGGCGCGCAACCGCGATATCAACAATGGTCCCTATGACAGCTACATCCAGACCGACGCCGCCATCAATCGCGGCAACTCCGGTGGTCCGCTGTTCAATCTCGACGGCGAGGTGGTGGGGGTGAACACGCTGATCATCTCGCCGTCAGGCGGCTCGATCGGCATCGGCTTTGCCGTGCCGTCTAAAACGGTCGCGGGCGTCGTCGATCAGTTGCGGCGGTTCGGTGAGCTGCGGCGCGGTTGGCTCGGCGTTCGCATCCAGCAGGTTACCGACGAAATTGCCGATAGCCTCAATGTCAAACCGGCGCGCGGGGCGCTGGTGGCCGGGGTCGACGACAAGGGCCCGGCCAAGCCCGCCGGCATCGAACCGGGCGACGTCGTCATCGCCTTCGACGGAAAGGACATCAAGGAGCCGAAGGATCTGTCGCGCATGGTGGCCGATACGGCCGTCGGCAAGACGGTCGACATTGTCATCATCCGCAAGGGGAAGGAGGAGACCAGGAAAGTGACGCTGGGGCGGCTCGACGACGGCGACAAGGCCACGCCCGTTTCGGTCAAGACCAGGCCCGACGACGAGAGGCCCGTAACGCAGAAGGCGCTCGGCCTCGATCTCGCCGTCCTGAGCAAGGACCTGCGGACGCGCTACAAGATCAAGGACAGCGTCAAGGGCGTCGTCATCACC
Organism: Nitrobacter sp.; assembly: GCF_047149785.1. Lineage (GTDB taxonomy): Bacteria > Pseudomonadota > Alphaproteobacteria > Rhizobiales > Xanthobacteraceae > Nitrobacter. The sequence continues at coordinate 685,352 of NZ_BAAGBE010000001.1, forward strand.
GATGTGGAAGCGGATTCCGACGCGGCCGAGAAGCGGCTCAGCGCCGGCGACGTCATCGTCGAGGTGGCGCAGGAAGCCGTGAGCAGCGCCTCCGATATCCGCAAGCGCATCGATCGACTGAAGAAGGACGGCAAGAAGGCGGTGCTGCTGATGGTTTCGAACGGCGCCGGCGAACTGCGGTTCGTGGCGTTAAGCTTGAAGTAGGTGGCGACCTGCGTCGTCGGGTGTTTCGCCATCGCCGGGCATTGGGTTCGGAGAACAGCGTCGCTTCGCTCGCTTATGATCCCGTCATCGGCATCTTCGGTTGCCGCCATCACGAAAGGCGCGGATCACCGGGACAAGCGCGCGGTGATGACAATCGGTTTGCGATGTTTGGTTTTGAACTTATGCGCTCACGAACTCGTCGCGCCGGTACCCTTGCGCATACAGTAGCGCGGTGAGGTCGCCATGGTCGATTCGCGCGGCGGCGGCTGCGGCGACCGCCGGCTTGGCGTGATAGGCGACGCCGAGACCCGCCTGCTGGATCATGCCGAGGTCGTTGGCGCCGTCGCCCACCGCCAGCGTATCCAGATTGTCGAGATCGAAGGCCTCGCGCAGTTCGACCAGCGTCGCAAGTTTTGCCTCGCGGCCGACGATCGGTTCTGCGGCCTGGCCCGATAATTTACCGTCTTCGATAAGCAGCGTATTGCCGCGATTTTCCTGAAAGCCGATCATGGGCGCCACCGCCTCGGTGAACAGCGTGAAGCCGCCGGAGATCAGGCAGGTATAGGCGCCGTTGGCGCGCATGGTCATGACCAGCTCGCGTCCGCCCGGTGTTGGTGTGATGCGTTGTGCCAGCACGTCGTCGACAACGGTGACGGGAAGGCCTTTCAACAACGCCACGCGCTCGCGAAGCGCGTCTTCAAATTTCATTTCTCCGAGCATGGCGCGTTCGGTGATGGCGGCGACCTGCGCCTTGAGACCGGCGAAATCGGCGAGTTCGTCGATGCACTCCTGACCGATCATAGTGGAATCCATGTCGGCCAGGAAGAGCTTCTTGCGCCGGCCGAGTTGCGGCTGGACCACCACGTCGATCGGCAGATCGCCGCGTGCCTCAAGCAGGCGCCGCACGATCGCGGCAATGGTCTCCGCGCTTTCGAAGGGAATGTCTGCCGCGACTTCGTCCCATAGCCAGTGCGCCGGGCCCGCATTGCCAAGAATCGCGCGCGCCCCGTCCAGCACCGTGCTATCGAGCGCGGGGTTGGCAGGATTGCAGATCAGCGTGGCGACGAGCGACATGAGCGGGGGAAATCCTGGCGAGGCGGAAGGGGGTGGGGTGGATGCCGTGCTTATTGCAGGGCCGACGGCGAGCGGCAAGTCCGCGCTGGCGCTTTCGCTTGCCGAGCGGACCGGCGGCATCGTTATCAATACCGACTCCATGCAGGTGTATCGCGATCTCCGCATCATCACGGCACGCCCGACGCCGGACGAGGAAGCCCGCGTGCCGCACCGGCTTTACGGTCATGTCGATGCGAGCGTGAACTGCTCCGCCGGGATGTGGGTCGGCGATGCCGCGAAAGCCCTTGAAGAGGCGCGTGCGCAAAACCGGCTGCCCATCTTCGTCGGCGGCTCCGGTCTTTACTTCAAGGCGCTGACTCGCGGCCTGTCGGCGGTGCCGCTCATTCCGCCCCAGGTGCGCGAAGCCGTGCGGGCGCGACTCGATAGCGAAGGGCCCGAGGCGCTGCATGCCGCTCTCGCGCGGTGCGATCCGGCGGCGGCGGACCGTCTGAAGCCGCGCGACCGGGCTCGCATCGCCCGCGCTTTGGAGGTCGTCGAGGCGACCGGCCGCTCGCTGACCGACTGGCATCGCGACGGTCTTCCGCCGCTGTTGCCGCCCGAGAGGGTGAAGGCGATCTTCCTTGCTCCGGATCGCGAAGCGCTCTATGCGCGGATCGATGCCCGCTTCGGTGCGATGCTGGCGGCCGGGGCGCTGGACGAGGTCGCGGCGCTGGCCGCACGCCGCCTCGATCCGCTGTTGCCCGCGATGAAGGCGCATGGCGTGCCGGCCCTGATCCGGCATCTGCGCGGCGAGATTTCGTTGGAGCAGGCGGCCGGGATCGGCCGTGCCGATACCCGCCATTACGCCAAGCGGCAGTTCACCTGGTTCCGTCATCAGTTGCCGGAGTTCGAATGGGTGAGGCCGGAGGAAGCGGAAGCAGCGGTGGAGTTGCGTGTCTTTCCCCGTGCATAGCTATTTGGCAAAACGTCAGGCATCGGGATATGTCTCTCCCCAACGCCCTTCGGCCGGCATATTTACGTCGAAACACGGTTGACGTCGGTGAATCCGGCCTCTATAACCCGCGCAACCTTTGGGAAGTCTGGCGATAAAATGTGTAATTTTGTTACCCAAGCGGTGCCCGTTATCGTCGTACCCTGGAGCGCCGCCCGGGACGGCTGAGACCGTCCGAATCCAAGGCGGTGCACCGGGGCCCTTCAGAGGCCCTTTTTTATTTTGACGATCCGGAGCCGACCATGAGTGAAAGCAAAAGCGATCCCAGGCAGATGACCGGCGCGGAAATGATTGTCCGTGCCCTGGCAGATCATGGCGTCAAGCACATCTTCGGCTATCCGGGCGGCGCGGTGCTTCCGATTTACGATGAGCTCTTCCAGCAGGACAAGGTGGAGCACGTCCTGGTGCGGCACGAGCAGGGCGCGGGACACGCCGCCGAAGGTTACGCGCGTTCCACCGGCAAGCCGGGAGTGGTGGTGGTGACCTCGGGTCCCGGCGCGACCAACATGGTGACGCCGCTGACCGACGCGCTGATGGATTCGATCCCGCTGGTCTGCATCACCGGGCAGGTGCCGACGCATCTGATCGGCAATGACGCGTTTCAGGAATGCGACACGGTCGGCATTACGCGGCCATGCACCAAGCACAACTGGCTGGTGCGTGACGTCAAGGACCTGCCCAAGGTTTTGCACGAAGCATTCTATGTGGCGACCTCTGGACGTCCGGGACCGGTCGTCGTCGATGTGCCCAAGGACGTTCAGTTCGCGACCGGCACCTACACGCCGCCGCGCAAATCGGACGTCCACGTCTCGTACAAGCCGCAGATCAAGGGCGACGCCGGGCAGATCCGCAAGGCTGTGTCGCTGCTGGTCAACGCCAAGCGGCCGGTGATCTATACCGGCGGTGGCATCATCAATTCGGGCCGCGACGCGTCAAAGACGCTGCGCGCGCTGGTCGCGGCTACGGGTTTTCCGATCACGTCCACGCTGATGGGACTCGGTGCTTACCCGGCCTCCGGGAAGAACTGGCTCGGCATGCTCGGCATGCACGGCACCTATGAAGCCAATATGGCGATGCACGATTGCGACGTCATGCTGTGCATCGGCGCGCGCTTCGATGACCGCATTACCGGGCGCACCGACGCGTTCTCGCCGGGGTCAAAGAAGATTCACGTCGATATCGATCCCTCGTCGATCAACAAGAACATCCGCGTCGATGTGCCGATCATCGGCGATGCGGGCAGCGTCATGACCGACCTGTTGCAGGCGTTCAAGGCGGAAGGCAAGACGCCGAAGATCGACCCGTGGTGGTTCGAGATCGGACGCTGGCGCGCGCGCAACTCGCTGGCCTACAGGAAGAACAACGACGTGATCCTGCCGCAGTTCGCGATCCAGCGCCTGTTCGAGGCGACGCGCGGGCGAGACACCTACATCACCACCGAGGTCGGCCAGCATCAGATGTGGGCGGCGCAGTTCTTCGGCTTCGAGGAGCCGCATCACCTGATGACATCGGGCGGCCTCGGCACCATGGGCTATGGCCTGCCGGCTGCGCTCGGCGTGCAGGTGGCGCATCCCGACAGTCTTGTCATTGACATCGCAGGCGACGCCTCCGTGCAAATGACGATGCAGGAAATGTCGACCGCCGTTCAGCACGAGCTTCCGATCAAGATCTTCATCCTCAACAACCAGTACATGGGCATGGTGAGGCAATGGCAGCAGTTGCTGCATGGCAATCGCCTGTCGCATTCGTACTCGGAAGCGCTGCCGGATTTCGTCAAGCTTGCTGATGCCTTCGGTTGCGTCGGCATCCAGGCGACGAAACCGTCCGACCTTGACGGCGCGATCAAGGAGATGATCTCGGTGAAAAAGCCGGTGTTGTTCGACTGCCGCGTCGCGGCGCTGGAAAACTGCTTCCCGATGATTCCATCCGGCAAGGCGCATAACGAAATGCTGTTGCCGGCGGAAGCCAACGACGATGCGACCGCAGCCGCATTCGCCGGCGGCAAGGCGCTGGTGTGAGAATGTGTGGTTTGTTCGCTCGCTGGCCATCGTCGCCGCCAGCTTCTCTTCACCTCTCCCCGTCGGGGAGAGGTCGGCGCATCGCGCCGCGTGAGGGGGCTGTTCCTTCCATTGCTGGACGCCGGACCCCCTCACCCCAACCCTCTCCCCAGCGGGGAGAGGGGGCGTGCTGTCTTCGCTGATGGCTATCACCCAAACGTCAATGTGAGCACGAAGACGATGAACCAGCCCGCTTCCGCCTACTTTCTCGAAGAGCGCCACGATCCGAACGAAACGCACACGCTGTCGGTGCTGGTCGCCAACGAGCCGGGCGTGCTGGCGCGGGTGATCGGGCTGTTCTCCGGCCGCGGCTACAACATCGAGAGCCTTACGGTGTCGGAGACCGAAAGCCAGAAGCATGTCTCGCGGATTACCATCGTCACCACCGGCACGCCGATGGTGATCCAGCAGATCAAGCATCAGCTCGATCGGATGATCCCGGTCTACCAGGTCGTGGACATGACGCTGACCGGAAAATCCATCGAGCGCGAGCTGGCCATGGTCAAGGTCAAGGGTTCGGGTGACCAGCGCATCGAGGCGATGCGGCTTGCGGAGGTCTTTCGCGCCCGCGTGGTCGACGCGACCAATGCGAGCTTCGTGTTTGAGATCACGGGGAGCACGTCGAAGATCAATCAGTTTGTCGACCTGATGCGGCCGATCGGTCTTGTCGAGGTGTCACGCACCGGTGTCGCGGCGATCGGGCGCGGACCGGAGGGGATGTAAAGTCATGTTGGAGCGTAGCCGGCCAGCAAGGCCACTATGCAGCCTTGCTGTCTGGTGGAGCGTCGCGGGCTTGTCTCCCGGCAAGCATCGCCCTAAAAGCGGGCACACGTCTTTCGGCTGAGTGCTCGCGTTACCCCGCAAATGTTGATCCGGCCGATGTGGCCGCAAACGAGGAACGACCATGCGTGTTTATTACGATCGTGACGCCGACCTGAACCTGATCAAGGGCAAGAAGGTGGTCATCGTCGGTTATGGCAGCCAGGGCCATGCCCATGCGCTGAACCTGAAGGACTCCGGCGTCAAGGAAGTCGCGATCGCGCTGCGCAAGGGTTCCGCCTCCGCCAAGAAGGCCGAGGGCGCGGGCTTCAAGGTGATGGAAGTCGCCGAGGCCGCGAAGTGGGGCGATGTCGTGATGATGCTGACGCCCGACGAACTACAGGGCGACATCTACCGCGAGCATCTGCACGACAATATGAAGAAGGGCGCGGCGCTGATCTTCGCGCACGGGCTCAACGTGCATTTCAATCTGCTCGATCCGCGCGCCGATCTCGACGTGCTGATGATCGCACCGAAGGGCCCCGGCCATACCGTGCGTTCGGAGTATCAACGCGGCGGCGGCGTGCCCTGCCTGATTGCGGTCGCCAAGGATTCGTCGGGCAACGCCCATGACCTTGGCCTCAGCTACGCTTCCGCGATCGGCGGCGGCCGCGCCGGCATCATCGAGACCACCTTCAGGGAAGAGTGCGAGACCGATCTGTTTGGCGAGCAGGCGGTGCTCTGCGGTGGCCTCGTCGAGTTGATCAAGAACGGTTTCGAGACGCTGGTGGAAGCCGGCTACGCGCCCGAGATGGCCTATTTCGAATGCCTGCACGAGGTGAAGCTGATCGTCGACCTGATCTATGAAGGCGGCATCGCCAATATGAACTACTCGATCTCCAACACCGCCGAATACGGCGAGTACGTCACCGGTCCGCGTATCGTGACCGCGGAGACCAAGAAGGAGATGAAGCGCGTGCTCGACGACATTCAGTCCGGCAAGTTCGCCCGCGACTGGATGCTGGAGAACAAGGTCAACCAGACCTCGTTCAAGGCGACCCGCGCCAGGCTCGCAGCGCATCCGATCGAGCAGGTCGGCGCGAAGCTCCGCGACATGATGCCGTGGATCAAGAAGGCCGCGTTGGTGGACAAGACGAAGAACTGATCGACACGCCGTGATAATCGTCGGCATATTTGCGGGGCATGACGCCGGCGCGGCGCTGTTCGACGATTACAGAATGGTGGCCGCCGTCGCACTTGAGCGCATGACGCGTATCAAGGGCGACGGCGATCGTTTTCCGGACGAGGCTATCGACGAATGCCTTGCCGTCGCATCGCTCGATCGCTCCGATGTCGACGTTCTCGTCTTGCCGTATGGCAGCAGCCTTCCTGCCCATTGTTTCAGGGATTTTGCATGGTGGGACATTGGCCGCAAAACGCGAGCTACCGAACGCATCCCGCTGCGGCAAATGCAATTCCAGCGGCTGTCGTCGATCGATGGAGTTTTCAACGCCAGGAATTTCGCGGTTGCGAACAGCTTTCGACCCGACGTCACGATAGCGTTTTACACGCACCATTTCGCACACGCCCTCGGTTCGCTCTTCCACACGGATTGGGAAGACGCGGCGCTTTACACCGCCGATGGCGGCGGAGATAGGCTGTTCTACAGCGCGCGCGAACTGCGCGGACGCAATCTGAACGCGCTGTTCGGCGATTTCCCTGAATCGCTCAGGTTGAGACGGCCGCAGCACGCCAACGCTTCTGTGGCGCTTCTCTATGCCACTGTAACGTCGGCGCTCGGCTTCGTGTCGTTGCGGCACGAAGGCAAAGTGCTGGGCCTTGCCGCGTATGGCAAGCCGCGCTTCGCTGGCTGGTTCCAGTCATGTTTTGCTGTCGACGATCAGGGGCGGATCAGCGGCCGCCGACCAAGGAAAGTCATCCGGCGCAAGCTCGAAGAGCTTGCCGCGCGCGAGCCGCGCGAGGATGTCGCCGCTTCGGTGCAACATGCGGTCGAGGACGTAAGTCTCAAGGCCGTTCGCAACGTCCTTCGACGCACGATGTCCCGGCGTGTCGGCGTCGCCGGAGGGTTGTTCGCCAATGTGCGGCTCAATCAGCGCCTTGCTGAGGAATGCGAACTGGATGAGCTCTTTGTGTATCCCGCCATGTCGGATCAGGGCATGGCTGCCGGTGGAGTTCTGCAATATCTGCTGGAGCGCGATGGCCTTAGGACCTGGCTCGATCGCCGGTCGCGGCTGAAGGACGTCTACCTCGGTCGCGATTACAGCGCGCGCGCCAATGAGGCGTTTCGCGCGGCGGGCGCAGTTGGGCTGTCTGACGGCAATGCCGCGCGCGCTGCAGCGTACCTGATACAACGGGGCGCTGCCGTCGGTACGTATATCGGCCGGATGGAATATGGTCCGCGTGCGCTTGGCGCACGTTCGATTCTGGCGCGAGCGACCGAGCGGGCGATCAACGATAGTCTCAACAAGCGACTGTCGCGAACTGAATTTATGCCGTTCGCACCGGTGGTGCGGAAGGAACGCGTGCACGAGATCTTCGATCTTGCGCCGGCGCTCGCATACAGCGCCAACTTCATGACCACGACCTGCAACGTGAAGAAAGGGTGGCGTGATCTGATTCCGGCCGTCGTTCACGTCGACGGAACGGCCAGACCTCAATTGATCGGCCGCGATCAGAATAGCGTCTATTATGACATTCTTGTTGAATATGAGAAGCTTTCGGGCTTGCCGGTCCTGATCAATACGTCATTCAATGCTCATGAAGAGCCGATCATCAACACGCCGGATGAGTGTGCCGCGGCACTCGTTGCCGATCGGGTTGATGCCGTCGTCACCCCGACGGAAGTCTGGGCCATGCCGAAACGTGCAGAGATATACCGCCGCTGATCTGCTGCGGACCGGTTTCGGCTCGCTATTCCGGCGAATACGCGGACCTTTTTGATGATTCTGGATTGCTTCGTCGCTGGTGCTGATCGCGATGACGCCGACAGGTACCACGATTTAACGCGCCGCACGCCCTGCGCTGATCCTCTCCCACAGCCAGTTCGCAATCTCCGCCGCTGACTGGCCGTTTCCGCTGGCGCGCAGGTTGGCCTCGCGCATGAGGTCGATGTCGATGTTTCCAAGCAGAGGTCGAAGCGCATCGCGCAGCTTTGCGTCATGAGCCCGACGCGGCGCGAGCAGCACGATCGCGTCGTAGGGCGGAATGGCGTGGCGGGAATCGTCGAGCACGGTCAGGCCGTATCTGGCGATCAGGCCGTCGCTGGTGTAACCCGCGATCACGTCGACCTCGCCGGAGGCGACCGCGGCATACATGAAGTTCGACTGCATCTGCCGCTGCTCGCGGAACGACAATCCATAAACCTTCTTCAGGGTTGCCCACTCGGGACGAGCAAAGAATTCGTAGTCGCCGGCAATCGACATCGTGCCCGCGTGGGCGGCAAGATCGGCGATCGAATGGATGTTCAGTGCGTCGGCACGCGCTTTGGGCATCACCAGCGCGTAGGCGTTCTCGAAGCCGAGTTCGCCGAGCAGGGTGACGTTGTGCCGCGCCAGCATCGTCTTGATGTCGGCGAGCAATTTTTCGCGCGGTGCAAGACCCGTGTTGTGAAACTGGTTGGCCCACAGCGTGCCTGAATAATCGACATAGACATCGATGTCGCCGTTGACCAGCGCCTCGAAGATCACGTTGGAGCCGAGACCCTCGCGCGTGGTGGCCGGGAGACCGGCCGCCCGCAGACGTTGCGCGATCAGCGCCGCCAGCACGTATTGTTCGGTGAAGGTCTTGGCGCCAACGATATAGCTGGGTCTCGCGCGCGTGAACGAGGGTGCCAACGCGGCAGCCATCAGCGCCGAGATGATGACAAGCCCTACCGTGACCCGGATACGGCTTCGAACCCGCAGGCCGGATTCGATCAGCGCCAGCAACTGATCCACGACCACCGCCAGCACCGCCGCGACAATGCAGCCGAACAGCACGAACACCCAGTTCTGGGTTTGCAGCCCGGCGAAGATGTAATTGCCCAGGCTGGTCTGGCCGATCGGCGTGGACAGCGTCGCGGTGCCGATCACCCACACCGCGGCGGTGCGGATGCCGGCCATGATGACCGGCAGCGCCAGCGGCAGTTCGACCATCGTGAGCGATTGCCGCGGCGTCATGCCGACGCCACGCGCGGCTTCGGTCAATGCCGGGTCGATGCCTTGCAAGCTGGTGATGGTGTTGCGCATCACCGGCAGCATCGAGTACAGCGCGAGCGCCAGCACCGCGGGCAAAAATCCGAATGCGGAAAAACCGAAACCGAACCATCTCAGCGTCAAGGCTGCGAGCGCCAGCATCAGCGGATAGAACAGCGCCAGCAACGCCAGCCCTGGCACCGTCTGCACAATGCTGGCGAGACCCAGCAGGATGCCGCGCAGAGCGGGGCGGTTGCGTGCGATCAGCGCGAGAGGAAAGCTGGCTGCAAGTCCAAGCGCCAGCGCCGTCACGCTGACGCGGACATGATTGCCGAGATAATCGGGCAGGTGGTTGAGCGCTTCGCTCCATTGTGGATCGGAGAACAGGCTCATGAGGAGCCGTTTTGCGATAAAGCCGCATGAAGCCGCTCGGCCTGGCGGCGCGGCGTGCCGAGCAGCTCGCCGACATACGGATCGTCGCTCCGAGATAATTCCGCAGCCGTTCCGAACGCGACGAGGCGGCCTTCGCGCATGACGACAACGCGATCCGCAAGCAGCAGCGCCTCCGTCATGTCATGGGTGATCATCACGGTGGTGAGGCCGAGTCTTGCGTGAAGCGCGCGGTAGTCGTTTCCGAGCGCGTCGCGCGTCACCGGATCGAGCGCGCCGAAGGGCTCGTCCATCAGCACGATGCGCGGCTTCGCGGCGAGCGCCCGCGCCACGCCGATACGCTGGCGCTGGCCGCCGGAGAGTTCGTGCGGGAAGCGATCGCGGTGCCGCGCGTGGTCGAGCTGCACCAGATCGAGCAACTCGTCGACCCGCGCGGCGATCTCCGATTGCGGTGTGCCCAGCAGGCGCGGCGTGATGCCGATGTTGGCGGCGATGCTCATATGCGGGAACAGTCCTCCGCTCTGGAACACATAGCCGATCCGGCGCCGCAGCAGAATCGGATCGACACCGGCAATGTCCTCTCCCGCAATGGTGATGATGCCGGCGTCGGCATCGATCAGCCGGTTGGCGAGTCTCAACAGCGTGGTTTTGCCGGAGCCGGAGCCGCCGACGACTGCGAGAAACTCCCCCTCGGCGATATCGCATGAGAAGTCCTCGACCGCCTTGACGCGGCCGCCATCGAAGCTTTTGGCGACGTGGGAGAATGCGATCAGTGGCGGGGTATCGCTCATGCCTTGCCGGTTAACACATGCCCGCGTGCACACCAAGCTGTGGTCCGGCATTTCCGCGACAGTCGTGCTCTGTTCCTGACGATTACGTGCGCGGCCTTGCACCCGTTCCGACAGGGGGATTAGAACGGGAGCGTGACGATCTTTGCCGATGCATCATGTGGGAAAGCACGCGGAGCGATGACGATTGCAATCCATCGCGTCACCCGGCTTGAACTCACGGTTCGGCCCTGGCGTTGGGCGTTTGCCGAGAAACGGCGTGGCGAGATCGACGCGTATTTCGCCGCGCTGCGCGCCAGGACCCCGGCGCTGTGGAACGGGCGGGTTCTGCTCGGCCGCAATCCGGCGTTCGAACGCAACTGCTTTCGGGCCGAATATTTCGAGACCGACTTCGCGAACTTTCTCGCCTGGCGAGACTGGGGCTTTCCCGACGAGGAGGTATTCAATGGCTTCGGCATGGGTGCACTGCGTTGCAGTGACGGTCTGTTCGTGCTGGGCGAAATGGCCGCAAGCACCGCGAATGCCGGGCGCATCTATTTTCCGTCCGGCACGCCGGATCTTGCTGATGTTAGAGAGGGCGCGCTGGACATAGCGGGGAGCATCTTGCGCGAGGTCGAGGAAGAAACCGGTCTCGATCCTTCCACCTATCGTTCGGACCCGGGCTGGTATTGCGTCGTCGCCGGGCCGTCGATCGCGGTCATCCAGCTTCTAGACGTTTGCGTGCCGGGCGAGGCGCTGCGTGCGCGGATAACACACACGCTTGCGGGACAGGCCGCGCCGGAACTTAGCGCGATCCATCTGGTGCGTGGCCGCGCGGATTTCTCGCCGGCGATGCCGGCCTTTGTGACGGCGTTCATCGATCACATGGCGGCGATGGCGGTTTGACGTCGGCCGCCTGGCGGTATTGTCTCGAAGCCGCCGGAAACCGGAGTTCGTCCCGAGCAGGTCTGGCAGCCTTGCTGACCATTCTTTGGCGTTGCGATAGCACGCCATTTTCGTCTAAAACCTGTGACGGAAGGGCTCGGCAACGAACCGTCAACGGTTTTATCCGAGAATTGCCTGCTTGCGCGTATTGCGAAAAAGTGAACACCGGTCTTGCGATCGGAGAGACGCGCAAAATTATTGATTGAGGGCATTTTCTCACGGCTGATCGGCCGGAAAATGCTCAAAGGGTCCGGTAATGCTGGTTCGCGGCGAAAAGACTGGAGTTCACGGGAAGGCGGCGGCAGCTGCCGGTTCCGAAGCGATTCCGGCTGCGTTCTTGCCCACCCTGCTGATCGGCGGGCTTCTGCTTCTTATCGGCCCCTGAGCGCCGGCTGGGCAGTTGCTGCCTGGGCACTCAGGGGAGCGTAGAGCACCAGACCCTTCGAGCGCCCACAGCGCGCATTGACCAGAGGAATTTCCCATGAATACCGCGAACAAGTCCGATAAGGACCGCGTCGTTATTTTCGACACCACCTTGCGCGACGGCGAGCAATGCCCCGGCGCCACCATGACGTTCGAGGAGAAGCTCGAGGTCGCCGAGATGCTCGATGAGATGGGCGTCGATATCATCGAGGCCGGCTTTCCGATCGCTTCGGTCGGCGACTTCGAGGCGGTCGCGGAGATCGCGAAGAATGCCAGGAACGCGGTGATCGCGGGTCTGGCCCGCGCCATCCCCGGCGACATCGCCCGTGCCGGGGAGGCGGTGCGCCACGCGCGGCGCGGCCGCATCCATACCTTCGTTTCCACCTCACCGATCCATCTGGCGCACCAGATGCGCAAGAGCGAGGCCGATGTGCTGGAGATCATCACCGCAACGGTGACGCAGGCCCGCCACCTGGTCGAGGATGTCGAATGGTCGGCGATGGACGCGACCCGCACCCCGATCGACTATCTCTGCAAATGCGTCGAGACCGCGATCGCGGCCGGCGCCACCACCATCAACCTGCCGGACACCGTCGGCTATGCGGTGCCGGACGAGTACCGGCGGATGTTCAAGACCATTCGCGAGCGGGTGCCGAACGCCGACAAGGCGACTTTCTCGGTGCACTGCCATGACGATCTGGGTCTCGCCGTCGCCAACTCGCTGGCCGGCGTCGAGGGCGGGGCGCGGCAGGTGGAATCCACCATCAACGGCATCGGCGAGCGGGCGGGCAACGCCGCGCTGGAAGAAGTCGTGATGGCGATCAAGACGCGCGGCGACGTCATGCCGTACTGGTGCAACGTCGAGAGCACGATGCTGACCCGCGCCTCCAAGCTGGTGTCGGCGGCGACCTCGTTCCCGGTGCAGTACAACAAGGCGATCGTCGGCCGGAACGCGTTCGCGCACGAGAGCGGCATTCATCAGGACGGCATGCTGAAGAATGCGCAGACCTACGAGATCATGACGCCGGAGAGCGTCGGCGTGAAGCAGACCTCGCTGGTGATGGGCAAGCATTCCGGCCGCCATGCCTTCCAGCACAAGCTGGAGGAACTGGGCTACAAGCTGGCCGAGAACCAGTTGCAGGATGCGTTCGTGCGCTTCAAGGCGCTGGCCGACCGCAAGAAGGATATCTACGACGAGGACATCGTCGCGCTGGTCGACGAGGAAATGGCGGTGTCGCACGATCGCATCAAGCTTCGCTGACGGTGATCGCCGGCACCCATGGTCCGCAGCGCGCGACCATGAAACTCACGGTCGACGGCCAGACCCGGATCGAGGAAGCCGAGGGCAACGGCCCGGTGGACGCTGTATTCAACTGCATCAAGAGGCTGGTGCCGCATGAGGCCAAGCTGGAACTCTATCAGGTTCATGCGGTGACCCACGGCACCGACGCGCAGGCGGAAGTATCGGTGCGTCTCAGCCAGGACGGCCGCGCGATGACCTCGCGCGCCGCCGATCCGGATACGCTGGTGGCGTCCGCGAAAGCCTATCTCGGCGCGCTCAACAAGATCGTGATGAAGCATCGGCGCGATGTGCCCGCCGCTGCCGCGAGCTGATCTCCTCGCTGCAAACGACAGAACAAGCCGGACGGCGCCGCGAGGCGCCGTTTGTATTTACGCTGTTTCCGTGCGCGACATATGAACGCTTTCCATCAGATTACATCTTCGTAAGAGAGGCCACTGTTGCGAAGATGTAATTTGCCTGAGGTGCGATGCACATCCATCTTCATTGAGCCTTGCAAAGGAGGGTTTCAAATGAAGAAGGCCATTCTCGCCGGTGTCGCAGCGATTGCCATTGCCGGTTCAACCGCGGTGTATGCCCACCAGCATCGTTCGTGGTCGCACGGCTACTCGCGGCTTAGCTTGCAGGATAGGACGGCTCTCGCCGATTCGAGAATCGCCGCGATCCACGCCGGCCTCACGCTGACACCGGATCAGGAAAAGCTGTGGCCGCCGGTGGAAAAGGCTATTCGTGATTTCGCGAAGCTGCGGATCGATCGTGCCAACGCCCGGATGGAGGGCAAGGAGGGCAAGAGCGGGTCCGGAAGCGAAGCGAAGAACGAAGATGCGCAAAAGCAGGCGCCGGTCGATCAGGTTGCACGGCTGCGCGAGCGCGCCGATCGCATGGCCGAGACGGCGGCAGCTCTAAAGAAAATCGCCGATGCCGCGGATCCGCTGTACAAGACTCTCGACGACGGCCAAAAACGGCGCCTGATGATTCTCGCCCGCATGGACCATGGTTTCGGCATGGGCGGCGGCCGTTGGCATCACCACCGCTTCGATCGCGGCGGCGACCGGGACCATGACCGGGGCGGCTCCGAGCAACGGCCTGGACAACTCTGACAGCCGGACGCGAATGCGCTATAGCGTTTTCCAGCGAAGTGGCTACCGGTTCGCGTGAAGAAAACGCGTCAAATCAAAATCCCGGAGCCCGCTTCTGATTCCATCAGAAGCGAAAGGTTCTAGGACGCGAGGAAGCCGCCAGTTTCGGCGGCTTTTTCGTGTTTGGCGAATGTGCTGTCGTAGGGGGAAACCGCCGCCGCTCTGCTGGACATCGCGGGTCCGCTTTGCTAAACGACCCCAGCCCGCAAGGGAGTTTTGAACAGTTCCGGGCGATTAGCTCAGTTGGTAGAGCAGCTGACTCTTAATCAGCGGGTCGTAGGTTCGAGCCCTACATCGCCCACCAATGAAATCAAACACTTAGCGGCCATCAGCCAAAAATCGAAAGGCGCTTTAGCTACCATATAGCTACCGCCAGCCTATCAATCTTGCTGTCGTCCGGGTTCGTCGGATTTCTGTCGCTAACGCCATCGACGTTCCCGCTTTTCCCAAACAGCCACTCCAACTCTGCCAAGACGGCGCGATTGATTGCTAGATTTCCGTTTTCATTCTCGTAAACAAACTCCTTGCCAAACAAGCGTTCAATCTCATGCACGGCGGTTGTTTGATCGAGGGTGCGCCTTTTAAAAACTTCATCAGCCATCCCCGGGTCAAGCTCGAGGACATGCTTCGCTCGAAAACGCTACAAGGCAGCGAAGATTTTTTCGAGTGATTGCTATTTTACCGTGGGCGGCGGATTGATTCTGCGTTTCACCCATTGGCCAAGAACATAGAACGCCACAAACATGAGCGTGGCCATGAGAGCGATCATAAAATCCGAGAACTCGCCTTTGAGGGTCCTGGCGAGGAGATAGACGCCGACGAGTCCGACTCCAAAGACGCATAGCGAGGCAATTTCGGCAGTTTGTTTTTGGGTCAATTCAGTCTCCGCGTGTTGAAGCGAGATGAGATTTTGATGGAATCGTCATGACTGCTCTATGCCCGAGCGTCCACGTCTTGAAACACGAATCGGATCAAGGACGTGGGAGGCCGGGACGAACGGAAGCACTGTCGTTCTTCGAACGGCTGTGCGCGGCCATGACATGTTGAGGCGCTTCATCGTCAACTCACCCTGATCCAGGTCCGGGACTATAGCGTTTTCCGGCGAAGTGGGTACAGGTTCGCGTCAAGGAATGTCGGGACAAATAGCGCCGCCCGGCTCATTGCGGCCCCTCATGGCAGGTGGCAAACTCGCTCCAAGCAATGCCGGCTCTGTCAGATCGAGTGCATTCGATCCGATTGCGGAAGAGGTTGAAATCGAAATGGCTGGTCTGTATTTCGAGCAGTTTTCCGTAGGGCAAACGTTCGTTCATGAAGTCCGGCGAACCGTCACCGACATGGACAATATTCTGTTCTCGTCGCTGACCTGCAATCCTGCCGCCGTGCACATCGATCATGAATATGCCAGGTCGACCGAGTTCGGGAAGCCGTTGATGAACTCGATCTTCACGCTCGGTCTTATCATCGGCCTTTCGGTGCAGGATACGACCCTGGGGACCACCGTCGGCAATCTCGGTATGGAGGAAACCAGATTTCCGCGCCCCGTTTTCGCCGGCGATACCTTGCGTGCGGAATCGAAGGTGGTTGCGGTTCGCGCCAGCAAGTCGCGACCGGGGCAGGGTATCGTCACGTTTGAGCATCGCGGCTTCAACCAGCGCGACGACGAAATCCTGTTTTGTCGCCGCAACGCGCTGATGATGGGAAAGCCGGCATGAAGTTGCGCTCGCTTCTGTTCGTCCCGGCCGACAGCGATCGCAAGTTCGCCAAGGCCGACGCCTGTGGCGCGGACGCATTGATCATCGATCTCGAAGACTCCGTTGCCCCCGGCCGCAAGTCGTTCGCGCGGGATGCGGTGAAGGACCGCGTAAGCGGGGCGCATGACTGGACGTTTCTGGTGCGCATCAACCCGCTCGAAACCGGACTGGCGCTGGAGGACCTCGCCGCGGTCGTTCGCCCGGGGCTCGACGGCATCGTGATTCCGAAGGTGAACGGCTATCAGGATGTCGAGCGGATCTCGCGCCATATCGATGACCTTGAGGCCGCCACTGGCGTTGCCGCCGGGCATGTGAAATTGCTGGTTGTCGCAACCGAGACGCCGGCGGCGATGCTGGGCCTCGCCGGTTATGCCACATCACGCGCAACGCCGGCCTCAAGACTGGTGGCCATGACATGGGGCGCGGAAGACCTCAGCGCCGCGCTCGGCGCGTTGACCAATAAAGAGCCGAACGGCGAGTGGACCTTCCCCTATCAGCTTGCGCGCGCCCAGTGCCTTTTCGCCGCCGGCGCGGCGGGCGTGGTCGCGCTTGAAACGCTCTACGCTGATTACAGGGATCAGGACGGTCTTGCCGAGAACTGCCGGATCGCGCGCCGTGACGGATTTGTCGGGCGTCTCGCGATCCATCCGGATCAGGTCGCGATCATCAACGCCTGCTTCACGCCGCCCGAAGCTGACCTCGCTCATGCGCGACGGGTGGTTGCGGCTTTCGCCGGTCAGCCGGATGCCGGCACGGTTGGCATCGACGGCAAGATGTATGATCGCCCGCATCTGGTCGCGGCGAAGCGAACATTGGCCTCGGTCGGCGAATGAACGATGAATGAGCGCAGGTAGAGAAGGCGCTTGATCGATCCGCCACGTTTTTCGAAGAAGGAGCAGCGTCAGAGATTGCTGTCGGTGATGGCCGCATAGACCATGGTGCGAAGTTCGCGCCGGACGGGATAAGCGGTCGAAGGTATCACCTGTGTCATGAAGATCGTGATCAACTCTTCCGCCGGATCGATCCAGAACGACGTCGTCGCCGCGCCGCCCCAGGCGTATTCACCGGGGCTTCCGGCGATAAGCGTCTTCGCGGGGTTCATGGTGACGGAGAAGCCGAGGCCGAAGCCGACGCCGCTGTAGGTCGCTTCGGCAAACATCGATCGCGACATGTCCGTCAGGTCGCGGTTGCCGGGAAGGTGATTGGTTGTCATCAGCGCCAGCGTTTTCGGTCCGATCAGCCTCACGCCGTCGAGCGCGCCGCCGTTGAGCAGCGCGCGGCAAAAGGTGAGGTAGTCGGCGGCCGTCGAGCAGAGACCGCCGCCGCCGGAGATGAAACTGGGCGGCGAGAGATAGGGACTTGTCGCCGGATCGTCCTGCAACGTCAGGCCGCCTTTTGCGCTTGGCGAACGAACCGACATCATGCCTGTGGCGGCGGCGTTGTAGCAGGCGGCCAGCCGATGCGCCTTTTCGGTGGGAACGAAGAAGTCGGTATCGGCCATGCCCAGCGGATCGAAAATGCGTTCCTTGAGAAACCGCTCGAACGGAACGCCGCTGATCTTGCCGATGAGATATCCGATCACGTCAGTGGAGACCGAGTAATTCCAGGCGTCGCCGGGCGAGAACTCAAGCGGGATTTTTGCAAGATCCGCGATCATCGAATCGAGCGTGCCGGCGAGTTCGATCGTGCCGATCTGCCGGTCGCGGTAGGCTGCGTCGACATTGCTGCGCTGCTGGAAGCCATAGGTCAGCCCGGACGTATGACGAAGCAGGTCGACGATCTGCATGGGCCGCGCCGGCGGCCGGGTGACGAACGCGGGCGCGACGCCTGCCTGAAACACGCCGAGGCTTTTCCAATCGGGAATATACTTGTGAACCGGTTCGTCGAGCGCAACGAGACCTTGCTCCACCAGCATCATGAAAGCGACGGACGTGATCGGCTTGGTCATGGAATAGATGCGGAAGATGGTGTCGTCCTTCAGCGGCACCTCGCGTTCGAGATCGGCAAAGCCTTGCACGGAGCTGTGCACGATGTGTCCGCGCCGAGACACCACAAGCTGCGTGCCCGGAAAGCGGCCCGCGTCGATGTATCGCCGCTTCAGATGGTTATCGATCCGATCGAGCGCGGCCTTGGACATGCCGGCGGCTTCAGGCGAAGTGGGAGCGAAGGCGGGCATCTGGCGTCACTCCGGTGGTGGCGGATCGGGCGACTGCGGATTCCGCGTGGCGCTCCGGTGGCGGCTGGCGCGTTACTTAAATCGCAGATGCGATGGGGTGGCAATCGCCGTCAGGCCATGCAAGAAAATGCTGCGGGCAGGATGCTTCCGCGCTACAAAACATCATGTTTCCGGAGGTCATATGACAGGCGATCAGGCAGTCTCAAGCGGGCCGGTTTGACGAATGGCGGACCAACCGATTCTGATCGTGGGCGCGGGCCACGCCGGCTTTCAACTCGCCGCGTCGCTGCGCCAGGCGGGGTATGAGGGACCCGTCGGTCTGATCAATGACGAGGCGCATCTGCCCTATCAGCGGCCGCCGCTGTCAAAAGCCTATCTGAAAGGCGCCGGCGGCCCGGATTCGGTGATGTTCCGGCCCGAGAAATTCTATCACGACCAGCGCATCGAACTGATCGCGGATCGCGCCGCTGCCATTGACCGCAGCGCTCGTGAATTGGTCTGTGCGTCCGGTGCGTCCCGCCCCTACAAGCACCTTGTGCTGGCAACGGGTGCGCGCAATCGCCTGATCGATGTCCCGAACGCCGGTTTGGAAGATGTGCTTTATCTGCGCACGCTCGACGAAAGTGAGGCGCTGCGGCAACGCTTCGAAGCCGGGGGGAGGGTGGTCGTCGTCGGCGCCGGCTTCATCGGCCTTGAATTCGCCGCGACCGCGCGGGCGAAGGGCCTCGAGGTCGAGGTGGTGGAACTCGCGCCCCGCGTGATGGCGCGCGCGGTCACGCCGGAGATTTCGGACTATTTTCAGCGCCGCCACAGCGAAGCTGGAATCCGGCTTCATTTCGGCGTGCAGGCCACGAGCATCACCAGCGAGGAGGGCCGCGTGACCGGCGTGACCTTGAGCGACGGCAGGCCGATCGCGGCCGATCTCGTGGTGGTCGGCGTCGGGGTTCTGCCCAATGTCGAACTGGCGGCCGAGGCGGGCCTGCCGGTCGCTTCCGGCATCATCGTCGATGAGCACCTCCTCACCGCCGATCCGGATATTTCGGCGATCGGCGACTGCGCGCTGTTTGCGAGCGTGCGTTTCGGCGCGCCGCTGCGGCTTGAATCCGTGCAGAATGCGGCCGATCAGGCGCGCTGCGTGGCGGCGCGGCTGACCGGCAACGCAAACAGCTATGATGGCCTGCCATGGTTCTGGAGCGATCAGGGTCCGGACAAGCTGCAGATCGCGGGTCTCACCACCGGTTACGACCAGGTCGTGGTGCGCGGCGACGCCGGGCAGGGATCGTTCTCCGCGTTCTGTTACAAGGCCGGGCGCCTGATCGGAATCGAGTCCGTCAATCGCGCGTCGGATCACGTTTTCGGCCGCCGTCTTCTTGCGGTGAACGGTTCGATCGCGCCGGAACAGGCCGCCGATACGAGTTTCGACCTCAAGCAGGCGCTCGCCTGAATTCTCGCCGGCAAGGCGGACATGCCGTTCGGACACGCTGGCGCGATAGCCGACGCTTCCACTGAACAATCCGCGGCGCTTATGCCGTGATCGGGCGGGATGATCGGCCCTCGGCGAAACACGCCTTCGTGCGACGTGCCCTTGAATGGCGGATGTCATTGTTTGAGCCGCATAACTATATCGTACTGAGGTTGTTGAAGCGGGATCGTGAGAGGAGAATGCGATGACAGTTTACTCGGGTCCGGTCTTCGACATGGCGGTCCAGCAGTTCGGGGTTATCGCCAACCACCTGTCGATCCCGATGGACGAGCGCGAGCGCATCCTGATGCCGAAGCGAGCCGTCACAATTTCATGCCCGGTCCATCGCGACGACGGATCAATCACGGTTTTCGAGGGATACCGTGTGCAGCATCATCTCACGCTGGGCCCGACCAAGGGCGGGACGCGCTTCGCGCCGAGCGTGGACATCGGCGAGGTGGCCGCGCTCGCCATCTGGATGAGCTGGAAATGCGCGCTGGTCGGATTACCCTATGGCGGAGCCAAGGGCGGCGTCAGGGTCGATCCCGCATCGATTTCGAAGCGCGAGCTGGAAGGGCTGTCGCGCCGCTACATGCAGGAGATGATTCCGTTCGTCGGACCGCACACCGACGTCATGGCGCCGGACATGGGCACCAACGAGCAGGTGATGGCCTGGTTCATGGACACCTATTCCATGTATCAGGGCCGCACCGTCACCGAGATCGTCACCGGCAAGCCCGTGAGTTCGGGCGGCACGCTCGGCCGCCGCGAAGCCACCGGCCGCGGCGTCGCCCATCTCGCCCGCCGCGTGATGAGGGAACTCGACATCGCGCTCGACGGGGCAACCGCGGTCATTCAAGGCTTTGGAAACGTCGGCTCGCATGCGGCGCTCGAGCTTTACAATTCCGGCGTCAAGATCGTCGCGGTGAGCGATCATACCGGCGCGCTTTATGACAAAACGGGGCTGGATATTCCCGGATTGATGCGCCATGCGGCCGAGCATGGAAATATCGCCGGTTATTCCAACCAGCTTCACCACGATCCCGCGGCGATCCTGACGCTGCCGTGCGACGTGCTCGTTCCAGCCGCCATCGAGCGCGTGATCGATGCGCATGACGCCGAGAACCTGAAGTGCCGCGTGCTGGCCGAGGGCGCCAACGGGCCGACGACGCCCGAGGCCGATCTGATCCTGGAGAAGCGTCAGCGCGAGATTTTCGTGATCCCCGACATCCTCTGCAATTCCGGCGGCGTCGTGGTCAGTTACTTCGAATGGGTGCAGGATCTTCAGCAACTGTTCTGGGAGGAAGACGAAGTGAAGCGCCGCGAATACCAGATCCTGGATCGCGCCTTCGGCCAGATGGTCAGCCGTGCGAAAAGGGACAACATCCCGCATCGTACCGCGGCGATGGCGCTGGGCGTTGAGAAGGTGCGGGCGGCGAAGAATACGCGGGGACTCTTTCCGTGATCCGGTCCGCGAGCCGGTTCGCGCATCGCCGCGCTTGAACTTTAGTATGAGGTAATCGCTTATATTTAAGTCGAATGCGGATTGATGCGGTGCAGCATCATTCTTGACTTTGCCAAGGTGAGTGCCTACTCACATCATCCGATGAGCAACCTGCGGATGACCAGCGATTTGCGCCGGGAGTTGATCCTGAGCGCCGCGAAGCAATGCTTCGCGCGTTACGGCTTTGCGGGCACGACGACCAAAAGCGTCGCCGCTGCAGCTTCGATCTCCGAGGCATTATTATTCAAGCACTTTCCGACCAAGTCGGCCCTCTATGCTGAAATTCTGGCGGAGGCCTGCAAGGCCGATCCGGCGTTACACCGCTTGCTCGATCGCAAGCCTTCAACCGAGACGCTGGTCATTCTCATCCGCGGCATGGTGGAGCACTTCCTCAGTGCTTCGGCTTATCCGGATCAGGAGGAGGCGCAACGGCTGCGCCTCATGATCTCAAGCCAGCTCGGCGATGGTGAATTTGCCCGGCTGCTGTACGAAAAAATCCGGGATCTGATTGGTCGGGCCTTCACGGCCTCGCTCGAACGCGCGGTCGCCGCCGGAGATGCCGCGCCGGTCGGGCGCGAACCGCTCAATCTGTTCTGGTTTGCCCATCATACCGTTCTCATGATGGTTCTGACCAAGCTTCCATCCGTTCCGACTTTGTCCTATGGCGCCGCATCCGGTCTGGAGCGGCAGATTTGTGAATTCATCCTTCGCGGAATCGGTCTGAGCGCAGCGGCGATTGCCTTGCACCTGGACCGGGAACCTGTATTCAACCCCGCCCATACGTCGGCCGCAGAAAGTGCATGACATGACGGTAACAAGGGAAGGCAGTGCCGGCGACAAGTCTGGTGTCTCGACGCATGACATCGGCGAAAAATCTCACGCGCGTCCGGTGCACATGAAGCGCTGGTTCATTATCGTCGGCTTGCTGCTCGCGCTGCTCGTCGGCGCGCTGGTCGGGTTCAACACCTTCCGTGCGCACAAGATCAAGGAGTTCTTTGCCAACAACAAGCCGCCACCGGTGACGATCAGCGCGGTCGAGGCGAAGTCCGAAGTTCTGCCGAACCTGCAGCGGGCGGTCGGCAGTCTGGCCGCGGTGCATCAGGTCAACGTCACGTCCGACGTCAACGGCCGCATCACCGACATCCTGTTCACAGCGGGCAGTCATGTCGTCAAGGGCACGCCGCTGGTGCAACTATTCGACAAGCCGGACCAGGGCGATCTCGCCAGCTACAAGGCGCAGGCGACCGTCGCGAGACTCGCATTGGACCGGGCGAAGCAACTCGCGGCTCGTCAGGTCGGTCCGCAGGTCACCGTGGATCAGGCGCAGGCCGCGTTCGACCAGGCCAATGCCGGCATCGCCAAGACCGAGGCGATCATTTCGCAGAAGCTGGTGCGCGCCCCGTTCGACGGCGTGCTCGGCGTGCGTCAGGTCGAGGTGGGGCAATTCCTCACCGCCGGCACGCAGATCGTGTCGCTGACCGATCTTTCGACGCTGTTCGCCAATTTCACCGTCACCGAAAAGGACAGCGGCCGGCTTAAAGTCGGGCAGACGGTGCGGGTGTCGGTCGATGCCTATCCGGGCAAGGAGTTCGACGGCAGGATCACCACGATCGAGCCGCAGATCGCAACAGACACCCGCAATATCCGCGTGCAGGCGACCATCAACAACCCTGGCGATATCCTCAAACCCGGCATGTTCGCGAACGTGATCGTGGTGCTGCCGGACAAGCCGGCGGTCGTCACCGTGCCGGAAACCGCGGTCGAGTACACGCTGTATGGCGACTCCGTCTATCTCATCAAGGAGAAGAAGGAGGAGGACGGCAAGACCAGCCTGACCGCGGAGCGTACCTTCGTGCGCACCGGCGACCGGATCAACGGGCGCGCGGTGATCGAGAAAGGGCTCAAGCCCGGCGACAAGGTCGCCGCGGTCGGCCAGCTCAAGCTGCAGTCGGGGGCCGCGGTCGAGATCTCGAAGGATCCGCTGCCGCCGATCCCGGAGAAACCGCCGCTGAACTGATTCACGAGCCGGGACCGCCAGGGGGCGGCCCGCATCGATCGAACGTCTCGCGGTTACGCTCCGGTCAGCGGAGCGGCCCCGCGTCAACGGAGCGCCTGCGATGGCATTCACCGATATCTTCATCAAGCGGCCGGTATTGTCGGTCGTCGTCAGCCTCCTGATCCTGCTGATCGGCATGGCGTCGGCCTACAATCTGCCGATCCGGCAGTATCCGAAACTGTCCAACACCGTGATTACGGTCACCACGGCCTATCCTGGCGCGTCGCCGGAATTGATGCAGGGCTTTATCACGACGCCGATCGAGCAGGCGGTCGCGTCGGCCGAGGGTGTCGACTACATCACCTCGGCCTCGACCCAGAGCCAGAGCCAGATCAAGGTCTACGTCAAATTGAACTTTGATCCGAACGCGGCGCTGACCGAGGTGTCGTCGAAGGTCAATTCGGTGAAATACCTGATCCCGAAGGAAGCCAACGACCCGGTGATCCTGAAGTCCACCGGCGAGACCACGGCGGTGATGTATATCGGTTTCTCCAGCGACGAACTGTCCGGCTCGGCCATCTCCGACTACCTGACGCGCGTGGTGCAGCCGATCCTCTCGACCGTGGACGGCGTGGCCTCGGCCGACATCCTCGGCGGTCAGACTTTCGCGATGCGCGTCTGGCTCGATCCGGTGAAGATGGCCGGGCGCAATGTGACGACCACGGAGGTCGCGGCTGCGATCGCCGCCAACAACTTCCAGGCGGCGGCCGGCCAGACCAAGGGCTATTATACGATCTCCAACGTCTCGACCAATACCGACCTAGAGAACGTCGAGCAGTTCAAGCGTATGACGGTGAAAGCCAAGGACGGCGGCTTCGTGCGCATGGAGGACATCGCCCAAGTTCAGCTTACCGCGCAGAGCACCGATGCCAGCGTCGCCTTCAGCGGGCAGCGCGCGATCTTCATCGGCGTGCAGGCGACCCCGCAGGGCAACCCGCTGACTATCGTCAAGGGCGTACGGGCGCTGTTCCCCGACATCGAGCGGAATCTTCCGCCGTCGATGAAGATGAAGGTGGCTTACGACTCGACCAAGTTCATCACATCCTCGATCCATGAGGTGGAGAAGACCCTGATCGAAGCGGTCGCTATCGTCATCGTGGTGATCTTCCTGTTCCTCGCCTCGCTACGCTCGGTCATCATTCCGGTGGTGACGATCCCGCTGTCGCTGATCGGCGTCTGCGCGCTGATGATGGCGGCCGGGTTCAGCATTAATCTGCTGACGCTGTTGGCGATGGTGCTGGCCATCGGCCTCGTCGTCGATGACGCTATCGTGGTGGTGGAAAACATCCACCGCCATCTCGAGGAAGGCAAGACGCCGGTTCAGGCGTCCTTGCAGGGCGCGCGCGAAATCGTCGGCCCGGTCATTTCGATGACGATCACTCTCGCCGCGGTCTATGCGCCGATCGGCTTCCTCGGCGGCCTCACCGGCGCGTTGTTTCGCGAATTCGCCTTCACGCTGGCGGGGGCGGTCATCGTCTCCGGCGTGATCGCGTTGACCTTGTCGCCGATGATGTGTTCGATGCTGCTCAAGCACGGCGGGCAGGGCTGGTTCGTCACCAAGGTCGACAAAATCTTTACCTCCGTCACGCACTGGTACGGCCGCAGACTGGACCGCTCGCTCAATTACAGGCCGATAACGGCGCTGTTCGCCGTGACGATCCTCGGGCTCGTCGGCTTCCTTTACATGCACACGTCAAAGGAGCTGGCGCCGGAGGAGGATCAGGGCATCGTGTTCGCGGTCATCAAGGGGCCGAAATACGCCAACATCGACTACATGGATTTTTACGGCGATAAGCTCGACAAGGCGTTTGCGAGCTTTCCCGAGACCGACCTGCGCTTCATGATCAATGGCATCAACGGCATCAACAACGGCATCGCCGGCATGTTGCTGAAGCCCTGGGACGAGCGCAAGCGAACCGCGATGGATCTCAAGCCGCTGGTGCAGGCCAAGATCAGCAAGGTCGAGGGCGTGAGCGCCTTCGCCTTCAACCGTCCGCCGCTGCCGGGCGGTCCGGGCGGTCTGCCCGTGCAGATGGTGCTCTACACCACGGCGGGCTTCCAGGCCGTCTATGAGGAGATGAACAAGCTGAAGGACGCGGCGCGCAAGAGCGGCCTGTTCATCGTCACCGACAGCGATCTTGATTTCAACCAGCCGGTGGTGCGCGTCGCCATCGACCGGACCAAGGCGAACGACCTCGGCGTCACCATGCAGCAGATCGGCGCGACGCTGGCGACGCTGCTCGGCGGCAACTATGTGAACCGCTTCAACCTCCAGGGGCGCTCCTATCAGGTGATCCCACAGGTACCGCGCGGCCTGCGCCTGTCGCCGGAATCGCTCGACGGCTATTATGTGCCGAGCAATACCGGCCAGCAGATTCCGCTGTCCACGCTGGTGACGATCAAGACCGATTCCGATCCCAACGCGCTGACGCACTACAACCAGCTTAACGCGGCGACCTTCCAGGCCGTGCCGATGCCGGGCGTGACCGTGGGCCAGGCGGTGGATTTTCTCGAGCAACAGGCGAAAAATCTGCCGAAGGGCTTCAGCCACGATTATCTCGCCGACGCACGACAATACGTAACGGAAGGCAATCAGCTCGCGATCGCCTTCGGTTTCGCGCTCATTATTATCTTCCTGGTGCTGGCGGCGCAGTTCGAAAGCCTGCGCGATCCGCTCGTCATCATGATCAGCGTGCCGATGGCGATCTCGGGCGCGCTGATCCCGTTGTTCTTCGGGGTTGCGACTATCAACATCTATACCCAGGTAGGCTTGCTGACGCTGATCGGCCTCATCAGCAAGCATGGTATCCTGATGGTCGAATTCGCCAACGAGCTGCAGCTTAACGAACACCTCGACAAACGCTCGGCGATCGAGATGGCGGCGCGGGTCAGGCTGCGCCCGATCCTGATGACGACCGCAGCGATGGTCACCGGCCTGCTGCCGCTGCTGACGGCATCCGGCGCGGGAGCGGCGAGCCGGTTCTCGATCGGTCTTGTCGTCGTGTCGGGCATGATGATTGGAACGATGTTCACGTTGTTCGTGCTTCCGGCAGTCTACGTGGCGATCGCAACTGATCATCTTGCGGGCGCCGGGTCGGAACGCAACAAGCAGATTGCCGATTTTGACACGGAGTCGAAGGCGCTGCGGCCGACATAATCCGTGCGGAGGCGTTGAGCGACGGAGGTCGAGCCTGCGTCGCGGTGCCGCATCGGGATGGTTCGGCGCTCCGGTCGATCATCGCCGGCGCTGACCGGGTTTGCGCTGTCTCACCGCGATACTTAGATTGGAGTAGGCGCGTTCGGCGCGGCCGTACGAATTTGGTTCGGAGGACCGAGTGGCGCGGGTCAGATCCGATGTTCTGGTCCTGGGTGCGGGAATTGTCGGCGTTTCCGCCGCCTTGCATCTGCAGAAGCGAGGCCGGGATGTCATCCTCGTCGACAGGCACGAGGGAGCGGGCGAGGAGACGAGTTACGGAAATGCCGGCCTGATCGAATGCGCGTCGGTTTTTCCTTACGTGTTTCCCTACGATCTGCGCCAGATTCTGCGCTATGCGCTGAACCGGTCCGCGGAAGCGCATTATCGTTTCCGGGATCTGCCGGCATTTCTGCCGTGGCTGGTCCGGTATGCGCTGGCATCCTCACCGGAGCGCGCGTTCCAAAGCGCGATGGCCGCCTTGCCGCTGATCAGCCGCAGCCTCGTCGAGCATGAAGCGCTGATCGCAGAGGCCGGCGTGCCGCAGCTTCTGCGACGGACGGGTTGGATCAAGCTGTTCCGGTCGAATGCGACGCTCGCCAAGGGCATCGCCGACCTCGAACGCACCCGCCGGTACGGGGTCGAGGCGGATGTTCTCGACGGCGAAGCGATAGCCGCGCGCGAGCCCCATCTCTCGGGAGCGTTCGCGGGCGCCATTCACTGGCCTGCGCCGGGCTTCATCCCGGATCCGGGAGCGCTGGTGAAGGCCTATGCCGCGCTGTTCGTACGCCGCGGCGGCCGTTTCATCGCGGCCGACGCGCGGACCCTGACGCAGAGCGATGGCGGATGGCGCGTCGACGGTCCCAACGGCGCGCTGACCGGGCGCGAAGCCGTGATCGCCCTGGGGCCGTGGTCGGACGACATATTCCGCCGGTTCGGTTACGACATGCCGCTCGGCATCAAGCGCGGCTATCACCTGCATCTCGCGCCGCGCGGCAATGCGGTGCTCAATCATCCGGTTCTCGATTCGGATCGCGGCTATCTGTTGGCGCCGATGAATCGCGGCATTCGCCTGACAACCGGTGCGGAGTTCGCTCGCCGCGATGCGCCGCCGTCACCGGTGCAGATCGAACGAACGCTTCCGGTCGCGCGCGAGCTGTTTCCGCTGAACGGGGCGGTCGATACGGCGCCGTGGATGGGAAGGCGTCCGTGCATGCCGGATATGCTGCCGGTGATCGGAAAGGCGGTCCGTCATGCCGGGTTGTGGTTCGACTTCGGACACCAGCATCATGGCCTGACGCTGGGGCCGGTGACAGGCCGGCTGCTGGCCGAAATGATGACGGGCGAGGAACCGCTGGCCGATCCGGGACCGTTCTCCGCGGAGCGCTTCGGCTGAAGGGTGTTCGCGGCTCGCCTGGCGTCTTGCGCCATGGGCGTTCCCGCGGCGATACTGTTGTCGGGGCCGATTCAGGAGCGCGCCATGAAAGTGAATATCGAGATCGATTGCACGCCGATCGAGGCCCGCGAGTTCATGGGTCTTCCGGACGTGCAGCCCATGCAGACCGCAATGATGGAGAAACTCCAGCAGAAAATGGCGGAGAACATCGAGAAGTTCTCGCCGGAAGCGATTTTGCAGAACTGGTTCGATCCGAAAATGGCCGAACGGTTTCAGGACATGTTTGTCAATATGTCGGGTCTTGGAGCCGGAGGGACAAAAGGCAAGAAGTAGAGGCGTCCGGCGACCAAGGCCGCGTATCCCGCGAGCGCGGGCGTCGTCCGCCCGGAGCTTCGCGTTGTTGCCTGATGTCGTCGACCGACCTCATTATATCGACGTCGGACTGAGAAGGACCTTTCGTGTCGCCCGATTCCCACGTTGCCGTTTACGCCGGCTTTCTGATCGGCCTCGCTTTCGGCGTAGTCGGCCTGCTCAGCGGTTTCTGCCTGATGAGCAGCTTGCGCGGGTATTGGGGTCAGGGCGACGGGCGATTGGTCCGGACCTATGCGCTGGCGGTCGGCGTTGCGGTCGCCGCCTCGCAATTACTTGCCGGCGAGGGGTTCGTCGATCTTGCGAAATCGATTTATCTCCAGCCCTCATTCTCGGCGCCATTGATGTTGTGCGGCGGCGTGATTTTCGGTTACGGCATGGTGCTCTCAAACGGGTGCGGATCGCGTGCGCTGATTCTGCTGGGGCGCGGCAATCTTCGCTCGCTGGTGGTCGTGATCGTTCTCGGCATCGCGGCGCAGATGACCTTGAAGGGCCTGATCGCGCCGGCGCGCATCGCCGTGCTGCAAGCCAGCCGGTCATCCCCGAATCTCATCTCGCTGCCGGCGCTGGCGGGAACGCTTGGTCTTGGAGAGATCTTCGCGCGCGCGCTGGCGGCGACGGTCGTCAGCGGCGCGTTGGTCGTTTTCGCGTTTTCACATGCAGCATTTCGGCGCTCCGGGGGGCAGATCGCGGCCGGCTTCATTGTCGGTCTGCTCGTTGCCGCAGGATGGTATGCGACCGGCTATCTCGGCGCCGACGATTTCAATCCGGTGCCGGTCACCTCGATCACGTTCGTCGCGCCCGTCGCCGATACGGTGCAATACGTGATGCTGTCGACCGGGCTGACGATGAATTTCGGCGTCGCGCTGGTGCCGGGCGTCGTGCTCGGAAGTCTCGTCACCGCGCTGGTGACGCGCCGTTTCCATCTTGAGACCTACAACTCGCCGCGTCACATGCTGCGTTCGGTCGTCGGCGCGGCGTTCATGGGTTCAGGCGGGGCGATGGCCTATGGATGTTCGGTCGGGCAGGGCCTGACCGGCGTTTCGACGCTGGCGCTGGCCTCTTTTGTTGCGATCACCGGAATCATCGCAGGCGCCGCGATCGGTTTGCGCGGACCGCTCCGCGTCGATGGGCCCGCGCCTTCGCGGGATTCGGCTTCGCCGGTGCGCTAAAACTCTTCCGTTTCCGACGCGCGCGTCACGATGCGAACTTCGGATGTCAGCGTCCGGTGAACCGGACACTTGTCTGCGATCTCCATCAGCTTCTGGCGCTGCTCCGGATCGAGCGTTCCTTCCATCGCGATCTCGCGTTCGATCCGGTCGAGCATTCCGGTCTTTGTTTCGCACTCGGCGCAGTCCTCGGCATGAACCTTGCTGTGCCGCAGCGTCACGGCAACGCGATCGAGCGGCAGCGCCTTGCGGTCGGCATACAACCGCAGGGTCATCGACGTGCAGGCGCCGAGCGCTGCAAGAAGAAAATCGTAAGGCCCTGGTCCGGTATCGTCGCCGCCGACGGTGGCCGGTTCGTCGGCGATCAACCGATGGGGGCCGACGGTCACGGTCTGCTGGAATTTGCCTCGGCGGGTTTCCTGAACGACGACGCTGCGCAAGCCAGAGTCCTCCGTGGGGTTGGCCGTCGCCGGTTCGAGGTAACGTTGCGCCCAGGAGGCGATCACATCGGCGACGTAGTCGGTGTCGCGCTTCTGGCTCAACAGATGATCGGCTCCCGAAAGCGATATGAAGCTCTTCGGATGTTTCGCAGCCGTGAATATGCGGGTGGCGTTGTCGATCCCAACAATGTCGTCGGTCGGCGAATGCAGGATCAGCAGCGCCTTCCGTAGCGCCGCGACCTGTCCCATCAGGTTGTGTTCGGCGATATCGTCGAGAAATTCCCGCTTGATTTGGAATGGGCGGCCGGCGAGGGAGACCTCGACCGCGCCCTGCGCGCGGATGTCCGCGATGCGATCGGCGAACAGGCCGGTGACATGCGCTGGATCGGACGGCGCTGCGATCGTCGCCACCGCTTTCGCTTCGGGAATCCGGGCCGCGGCTGCGAGGATGGCCGCGCCGCCGAGGCTGTGGCCGACCAGAATAGCGGGCGCCTTGCCGGTCCGGCGCAGATGATCGGCCGCCAGAACGATATCCCCGACGTTGGAGGAAAACGTGCTGTCGGCGAATTCGCCTTCGCTGGCGCCGAGGCCTGTGAAGTCGAATCGCAGGACCGCCAAGCCGCGCGCCGTCAGCCCCGCGGCGATGCGTTTTGCCGCAAGAACGTCCTTGCCGCAGGTGAAACAATGCGCGAACAGCGCGTAAGCCAGCGGTTCGCTGTCGGGAAGATCCAGCGTGGCCGCAAGTTTGTGGCCGTCCGCCCCGGGAAACTGGAAACGTTCGTTCGGCACGTCTTGTTTCTCCGGCTCATACGGATTGCGATATGGCGAATCCAGCGCTTGGAGCATGATCCCGAAGAGTGGAAACCGGCTTTCCGGACAGGCTCATGCTCAATCAAGAGGACAAGGCCAGATTCTATTCCAGCGAAGTTGAATCGGACTTTAGCCTTTGCCGAGCAGCAGCGGGAGCTGGCGCGGGCCGCGCACGCTGCCCTCGGACCATTTTATCTCGCTGGTCGGGTCAAGCCGGAAATCCGGAATGCGCTTCAGCCATTCCTCGATAGCAACAAGCATCTCCATGCGTGCGAGGTGGGCGCCGACGCAGCGGTGGATGCCGACTCCGAAAGCGACGTGGCGGTTTTCCTTGCGGTCGATGATGACCTTGTCGGCGTCGGGGAAGACCGCCGGGTCGCGGTTGGCGGCCGGGAAGGAGAGCAGCACCGTGTTGCCTGGCTTCATCGGACAGCCGCAGACGGTCGTTTCCTTCATGACCTCGCGTCCCGACGTGGCCGGAGAAAAGGCGCGCAGAAATTCCTCGATCGCCGTCGGAAGAAGCTCCGGCTCCGCGATGAGACGCGCGCGGTCCGCCGGCGTCTGCGCGAGATGCCAGAGCGAGGAGCCGATCGCGCTCCATGTGGTATCGAGGCCAGCCACCAGCAGCAATCGCAGCGCCCCCTGCACATGCGTGTCCGTCAGCGGTTGTCCGTCCTCGCCCCGCGCATTCATCAAGGTCGAGATCAGGTCGTCGGTCGGATGCTTCTTTCGAGATTCGATCTGCTCGGCAAAATAGGCGACCATTTCACGAATCGCCTTCATCACCATGTTGTCGTCGTGAACCCCGAGTTCAAGCATCTCGTGAACCCACCTGATGAAGAGGTCACCGTCCTTTTCCGGGACGCCGAGCATGTGGGTAATCGCACGGATCGGAATACGTTTCGTGTAGCGGGCCGCGGCGTCGCAGCTCTTGTCGTTGATAAGGCCGTCGATCAGTTCGTTGCAGATCGCGCGCACTCGCGGTTCGAGCTTCTTCACCGCGTCGGGCAAAAACGGCGTCAGAAGGATCTGCTTGGCGTGCTTGTGGGCGGGCGGGTCCGATGTAATGGGCGGTGCAGGCGGCGGCGGCTCCGGGCGGACGTTGCGAACCACCACACGGCGCGACGAGAAATGCTCGGTGTCGTAGGAGATTTCCTTCACCGCCTCATAGGTCGTCGGCAGGTAGACGCCGAGAAAGCGGTTGGTGTGAGCGACGGGGTGTTCCGCGCGCAGTTCGTCCCAGATGACGTATGGATTTTCCGTCCAGCGCGGATCGGTATGGTCAAAATCGTTAACCCAGTCGGTGACAGGGGCAGGGCTGGACATCGCATTCCTCCGGAAAGTCGCCGCCGTCGGACGCCGTCCCGGCGAGGTCGAAAAGTGATGAAATTCAATTTCATTCTTCCGCGATCACGATCGCGATTTCCGGGCAATTGGCCTGCGCGAGCCGTGCTTTGTCCTCAAGCCCCGCCGGGACGATGCCGTCGCCGATCTCACGGCCATTGCCCATTTCGTCGAGTTCGAACAGTTCGGGCGCCAGGGATTTGCATCGTGCGTGCCCTTGGCATTTGTCCGGATCGACGTGAATCCTGAGGGTGCCAGACATGCAGGGTCGTCCTCTAAAATAACTCCGTTAAGGATAGCCGCTCCGTCGGCGCAGCGCCACTGCCGGCTGGGTTATGCATGCGTTTATACAAAGATCATCCGGTGGGGCCGTCGGAGATGTTTGGTTGTGCGATGCCGCCTCGGCTTTTGCTGAACCCGGAAAAGACCGATCGCTGCGGCTTTTCCAGATGAAATCGGCTATCGACCGAACGCGGCTGAGCCGCCGCCGCTGGTCGCGTCGAGTGGCTCCGTCGAATATCCGAATCGGTTGTCGTCGGGGTTATGCAGCAATGCGCGTCCGGACCTCTGCAGCCGATTTATTTATAAAGTCGCCATTCGGAGTTCCGGTCCTGCGGCCGACCGGGTGTGGATCCCGCGCGGCCGCGAAGAGTCGCGCCAGAGCGCCGGACAAAAGAGCCGATGTTTGACTTTGGCTTCGGATGCACACGAAGTATTTAGTATTGTTCACAACAAATACGAGAATATTACATTTGCTTGTATGAATACGTGTCTTATGGCGCCGCCGTCCGAGCAGCGTGAACGGTGGCCGGTCGCAGTTCAGATCCCGCGGAACGGTGCCGGAGATCGTTCGGCGTGGCCTGGAATGGCTGCTCATCTTTTGTGCATCGCTGGCCGCGGTTTCTTGCGTCGCAGCAGGAAAATTGCGACTGAAGAGCCGGAGTTTCAGGAGCAGCAGCGCGATGTCTCGTCCGATGATGCCGTTATCTCGTGCAGGTCAGCCGGAGGCCGATGCGGCTGCGCTCGATGCGCGACTGCGCGACGATATCCGGCTGCTCGGGCGCATCCTCGGCGACACCGTGCGCGATCAGGAAGGGCCGGAGGTATTCGATCTGGTCGAACGCATCCGGCAGACCTCGATCCGTTTTCACCGCGATGACGACAAGCCGGCGCGTCGCGAACTCGAAGCCATCCTCGACGGCATGTCGACGGACGAGACCGTGCTTGTCGTCCGCGCCTTCAGCTATTTCTCGCACCTCGCCAATATCGCCGAGGATCAGAACAACATCCGCCAGATGCGCAGCCAGACGCTCGCGGACGGGGTGCGGCATGAGGGCCGGCTGGCCCACACGCTGGCCTGCGCGCGCGAGGCGGGGTTCAGCGGCGCCGAATTGCGGGAGTTCTTCGACGGCGCGCTGGTCAGCCCGGTGCTGACGGCGCATCCGACCGAGGTTCGCCGCAAGAGCACCATCGACCGCGAGATGGAGGTCGCGGCGTTACTCGATCGGCGCGAGCGGATGCAGCTCACCCCCGAGGAATTCGAGGCCAGCGAGGAACAGTTGCGCCGCGCGGTGCTGACGCTGTGGCAGACCAATCTGTTGCGACGGACCAAGCTCACGGTGCTCGACGAAGTCGCCAACGGTCTGTCGTTCTACGATTATACCTTCCTGCGCGAGGTGCCGCGCTTGCACTGCGTGCTGGAAGACCGCTTGCAGGACGCCTCCGGCGACGACGCCTCGAACGAAATGGCGTCTTTCCTGCGGATCGGAAGCTGGATCGGCGGCGACCGCGACGGCAATCCGTTCGTGACGGCGGACGTCATGCGCGGAACGCTCCGGATGCAGGCGTCGCGGGTCTTGCGCTATTATCTTGATGAGTTGCACGAACTCGGCCGCGAACTGTCGCTGGCCGCCGATCTCACAGGTATCTCCCCGGAACTGCGTGCTCTCGCCGAACGATCGGCCGACACCTCGCCCCATCACCGGGGCGAGCCCTATCGTCTCGCGGTATCAGGTATTTATGCGCGGCTATCGGCCACGGCCGTGAAGCTGAAGGCGGACACGCTGCGCCCGCGGTACGGCAATTCCCCACCCTATGCGAGCGCCGCGGAATTCAGCGCCGATCTCGATGTTCTCCACCGCTCGCTGACCCAGAATAATTCGGAGGTGATCGCGCGCGGGCGGCTGCGCTATCTGCGCCGCGCTGCCGACTGTTTCGGTTTCCATCTCGCCTGTCTCGACTTGCGGCAGAATTCCACCGTTCACGAACGCACCGTCGCCGAACTGCTCGAGGCCGCAGCGCCGGGCACCGCGTATCTCGCTCTGGACGAGGAGGCGCGGATTGTCGTGCTGCTGCGGGAATTGCGCAGCACGCGGCCGCTGACGTCGCCCTTCATTACGTACGGCGACGAGACGCGAGACGAACTCGCGGTATTCCATGAAGCGGCGGAGGCGCACGAGATGTTCGGTCCCGCTGCGATCCCTCAATGCATCATCTCGATGAGCGAGGGTGTTTCCGACCTGCTCGAGGTCGCGTTGCTGCTGAAGGAAGCCGACCTTGTCGATCCCACGGGTCACAGCGCCATCAACATCGTGCCGTTGTTCGAGACCATCGAGGATTTGCAGGCCTGCGCCGGCATCATGGACCGGCTGCTGTCGCTTCCGGAATATCGGGCGCTGGTGGACAGTCGCGGCGGTCTGCAGGAGGTGATGCTCGGCTATTCCGACAGCAACAAGGACGGAGGCTTCGTCACGTCGGGCTGGGAGCTTTACAAGGCCGAGATCGGCCTGGTCGAGGTGTTCGAGCGCCACCAAGTGCGGCTGCGCCTGTTTCACGGCCGCGGCGGTTCGGTCGGACGCGGCGGCGGCCCGAGCTACGACGCCATCCTCGCCCAACCCGGCGGCGCCGTGAACGGCCAGATCAGGATCACCGAGCAGGGCGAAATCATCTCGAGCAAATACTCCAACGCCGAGGTCGGCCGCAACAATCTGGAAATTCTCGCCGCAGCGACCCTGGAGGCGAGCCTGCTGCAACCGCGGCAGAGCGCGCCAAGTCTTGAGTATCTCGACGCCATGGAGTCGCTGTCGTCACGCGCCTTCGCCGCCTATCGCGAACTCGTCTACGAGACGCCGGGCTTCGAGGATTATTTCTGGGCCTCCACCGTGATCAACGAGATTTCGACATTGAACATCGGGAGCCGCCCGGCGTCGCGCAAGAAAACGCACCGGATCGAGGACCTCCGGGCGATCCCGTGGGTGTTCAGTTGGGCGCAATGCCGCGTGATGTTGCCGGGGTGGTACGGGTTCGGCAGCGCCGTGGAATCCTGGATAGCGGACCATCCCGACAAGGGCATGGCGTTCCTGCAGGAACTCTATGGCGGGTGGCCGTTCTTCCGCATGCTGCTCTCCAACATGGATATGGTGCTCGCGAAGAGCTCGATCGCGATCGCGTCGCGCTATGCCGATCTGGTGCCCGACGTGACGCTTCGCGAGACCATCTTCGGACGCATCCGCCGGGAGTGGCATCTCACCATCGACACGCTGCTCGCCATCATGGGACAGGAGCGGCTGCTCGCCGGGAACCCGCTGCTTGAGCGCTCGATCCGCAACCGCTTTCCCTATCTCGATCCGCTCAACCATGTGCAGGTCGAATTGTTGAAGGACCATCGCGCACGAGGTGGCGACGAGCAGGTGCTGCGCGGCATCCAGCTCACCATCAACGGAATTTCAGCGGGCCTGCGCAACAGCGGTTAGGATACGATCGCTCCGTCTCGCGAGGGTTCGCCAATGTCCGATCACCCGACCCTGGCTTCGCTCGCCGCCGATCTCGCGGCGGGGCGCACCACGGCACGCAGGCTCGTCGACGACTGCCTTGCGAAAATCGCCGACAAAACGGGCGAGGGGGCGCGTGTGTTCATCCATGTCGATGCGGAGGGCGCGATCGCCGCCGCGGAGGCCATGGACAGACTGCGCACGGCCAATGCCGAGCCGTCGCCGTTCGCCGGCATTCCGGTTTCGATCAAGGACCTGTTCGATATCAAGGGACAGGTGTCGCGCGCCGGCTCCCGCACGCTCGACGACAGGCCACCCGCGGCGAACGATGCGCCGGTCGTGGCGCGCCTGCGCCGCGCCGGGTTCGTGGTGATCGGGCGCACCAACATGACCGAATTCGCCTATTCGGGACTCGGCATCAATCCGCATTACGGCACGCCGAAAAATCCCTGGCGGCGTGACGTCGGCCACGTGCCGGGCGGATCGTCGTCGGGCGCGGCGGTGTCGGTCACGGACGGCATGGCGCATGGTGCGCTCGGCACCGACACCGGCGGCTCGTGCCGGATTCCGGCGGCCTATTGCGGCATCGTGGGCTACAAGCCGACCGCGCGCCGCATACCGCTCGACGGCGGCATTCCGCTGTCGCTCACGCTGGACAGCTACGGGCCGATCGCGCGCTCCGTCGGCTGCTGCGCGGCGATGGACGCAGTGCTGGCGAACGAAGCGGTTGCGCCGGTTGCGCCGCGTCCGGCAAACGGCCTGCGTCTCGCGGTGCCGACCACGGTGATGCTGGACGACCTGGACAGCGCGGTCGCGCGCGCCTTCGAGCGCGCGCTGGACCGGCTGGCCGGCGCTGGCGCCGTGATCGAACGCATGGCCGTTCCCGAATTCGCCGACATCGCATCGCTGAACGTCGGCGGCGGGTTCTCGGCGGCGGAAAGCTGGGCCTGGCACCGCGCGCTGATCGCAAGAAAAGGGCAGCTCTACGATCCCCGCGTCCTCAGTCGCATCCGGCGCGGCGAAAGCCTCAGCGCCGCCGATTATGTCGATCTGCTCGCCTTCCGCCGCGCGATCGTCGCCGGCTTCGAGCGTCGCGTCGCGCCGTATGATGCGCTGATCGCGCCGACAGTGGCGATCACGCCGCCGGTGATCGCCGATCTCGCCGGCGATGCGGCCTACACAAGAGCCAACATGCTCTCGCTGCGCAATTGCGCGCTGATCAATACCGTCGATGGCTGCGCGATCTCGCTGCCCTGTCATCGCGAGGGCGAGGCGCCGGTAGGCCTGATGCTGGCCGCGGCCGGCGGCTCGGACGAGCGGATTTTCGAGATCGCGGCGGGTATCGAGCCGCTTATTCGCGCTTAGAGCATGATCCCGAAAAAGCCTGCCCCTTGATCCGGGTGAGAACGGGTTTCGATGAGATCATGCTCGATCAAAAAATGAGGCAAGAGTCTGATCAACAAGTGTGGATCCCTGAAAACGTTCTGTGCTCATGGTCTTCCTGTTCTGACAAAAGCGTGTGACGCGTTTTGGTGTCGCGCGATCCGGAACCATTGCAAGCGCCGGTGGTTGGAAGAGTTTCCGCATTGGCGCAATGGGGAGGTGCGATGAGGTGCGTGGTGGATCAGCACGGCATTCGACGCATTCTTTGCGTTTTTCCCCGCTACACGTCGTCGTTCGGCACGTTCGAGCACGCCTATCCCCTGACCGCCGGCGTGCAGGCCTTCATGCCGCCGCAGGGACTGCTGCTGATCGCGGCCTATCTGCCCGCTGGCTGGAAAGTCCGTTTCATCGACGAGAATGTTCGCCCGGCCACGGACGAGGATTTCGAATGGGCCGAAGCCGTGCTGGTCAGCGGCATGCACGTCCAGCGCCGGCAGATGAACGATATCTGCCGCCGCGCTCACGCTTTCGATCTGACGGTCGCGCTCGGCGGTCCATCGGTCAGCGCATGCCCCGACTACTATCCCTCGTTCGACTACCTTCACGTCGGTGAACTCGGCGACGCCACGGACGAATTGATCCGGCGCCTGGCGCGTGACCCCTCGCGGCCGGATGCCCAGGTCGTGCTCCAGACCGCCGACCGGCTGGCCATGGACAAGTTTCCGATCCCCGCTTACGAACTGGCCGACATTGAACATTATTTCCTGGGCAGCATCCAGTATTCCAGCGGCTGCCCGTATCAGTGCGAATTCTGCGACATTCCCGGTCTTTACGGACGCAACCCGCGGCTCAAGACGCCTCAGCAGATCACGCGCGAACTCGACAAGCTGCTGGAATGCGGCATCACCGGGTCGGTCTATTTCGTCGACGACAATTTCATCGGCAACCGCAAGGCCGCGCTGGACCTTTTGCCGCATCTGATCGAATGGCAGAAAAAGACCGGTTATGTGCTGCGTTTCTCCTGCGAGGCGACGCTGAATATCGCCAAGCGCCCGGAGATCCTGTCGCAAATGCGCGAAGCGTTCTTCGCGACCATCTTCTGCGGAATCGAGACGCCGGATCCGGTGGCGCTGAAAGCGATGCACAAGGATCACAACATGATGGTTCCCATCATGGAAGCGATCAGGACTCTCAACGATTACGGCATGGAGGTGGTGTCCGGGATCATCCTCGGGCTCGACACCGACAAACCCGAGACCGGACAGCACCTGCTCGATTTCATCGACCGGTCGCAGATTCCGCTGCTGACGATCAATCTTCTGCAGGCGCTGCCGAAGACGCCGCTGTGGGATCGTCTCGCGCGCGAGAATCGGCTGATCGAGGATGAGAGCCGCGATTCCAACGTCGATTTCCGCCTGCCCTACGACCACGTCGTGGGAACGTGGCGCGACTGCATGGGCCGCGCCTATCAACCCGAGAAAGTTCTGGAACGCTATGAGCACCAGATCCGAAAAACCTATCCGAAGCGGGTCCAACCGCGGACGCGCCAACAGAGGTCATGGCGCAATATCAAGCTCGGCCTGACCATGCTGCGCAACATCTTCTGGAAGGTCGGCGTGCGCGGCGACTACAAGCGTGTATTCTGGAAGTTCGCGCTGCGCCGGCTGGCGCGTGGCGAGATCGAGTATCTCATCGGCTCGGTTCTGGTCGCCCATCACCTCATCGTGTTTGCGCGGTCCGCCTCGCGCGGCAAAACCAACGCCTCCTATTATTCGCTGAAGTTGCAGGAAGCCTCTGTTCCCGCGGAATAGACGGGGATCACGGAGGGCCGGCCCGGATAGGCACGCCCGGCGGGAGGACCAATACGGCGGCTGCCGTTGCTTGTAGTCCACCCGGGAAACCGCTAAACCTTGCGCCGAAATTTATGCGTGCGGTCAATGGTTAAAGCGAGTAGCCCGCCGGATTTCGGGTCCGCTCCAAATGTCAAATTCACTAGACCATGATGTCACGATGGGGACAGCGCATGCTTGAGCGGAATCCGGATGCTGCCGGTCTGGTCGCCCCGACCGGCCGGTCGCGCAGCATCGCCTTCGGACTTGAGCGGATCGGCCTGATTGCGGTCCG
Source organism: Nitrobacter sp. (assembly GCF_047149785.1). Classification (GTDB taxonomy): domain Bacteria; phylum Pseudomonadota; class Alphaproteobacteria; order Rhizobiales; family Xanthobacteraceae; genus Nitrobacter. The sequence continues at coordinate 724,541 of NZ_BAAGBE010000001.1, forward strand.
CGCGCCGATCCTGTCCTGCATCATTCTGCTCGCCTTGGTCGTCGGCGCGGTGTTCGGAATACATCGCATCAAGATCGACGATTCGCTCAGCCAGTTGTTCCGCTCCGACACCAAGGAGTATCATCAGTACGAGGAAGTGACCAAGCGCTTCCCGTCGACCGAGTTCGACGTGCTGGTCGTGGTCGAGGGCAAGACGCTGCTCAAGCGCGACAACCTTGAAAAGCTGCGCGATATGGTCACCGACCTGCAACTGGTCGATGGCGTGCGCGGTCTGATCTCGTTGTTCTCGGCGCGTCAGGCGCCCGAACCCGGCAAGCTGCCGGCGGCGCTGTTTCCGCCCGAACTGCCCAAAGGCGCCGACTACGACAAATTCATCGAGACCGTAAAATCCAACGAGATCATTCGCGGCAAGCTGTTGTCCGACGACGGCACGCTCGCTCTGGTCGTGCTGTCGCTGCAGCCGTCGATCGTCGAAAGCAGCGGGTTGAGCACCACCGTTGGCCAGATCCGCAAGGTCATGAACGACGATCTTGCCGGCACCGGACTCACCAGGGAGCTTTCCGGCGTACCGGTGATGCAGCTCGAAATCCGCAACGCGGTGGAACGTGACGGGATCATCTACAACGTTGCCGGAATCTTGGCCGGCTGTCTGATCGCGATCGTGTTCTTCCGCAAGGTATCCTTCATGATCGTCGCGGCCTTTCCGCCGCTGCTTGCGATTCTGCTGGCGCTGGGGGTGCTGGGCTGGGCCAATTTCAGCCTCAACATGTTCCTCAACGTGATGACGCCGCTCATCATGGTCATCAGTTTCTCCGACTCGATGCAGTTGACGTTCGCGGCGCGGGACCGCCTGATCGCCGGCGAGGACAAATATTCCGCGTTCCGCAACGCGGTCCTCGTGGTCGGTCCGGCCTGCGTGCTGACCCATGCGACCGCGGGAATTTCCTTTATCGCCTTGCAGTTCTCGAACTCGGATCTGATCCGCAGTTTCGGCGAGGCCGGCTTGCTGGCGACGATCATCGCGCTGCTCGCGGTGCTGTTGCTGGTGCCGGTGTTCGGCGTTCTTCTGGTGCGCAACGAGCAGCGTTTCGCTGAAAAATTCAAGACGGCGGATGCGGGCGTGCAGGCGTTGCGGCGCTTCTGCGCCTGGGTCGCGGTGCGGATGGTGGGGCGTCCCGGCTTTTTCAGCCTGCTCGCGCTGGTCGTGGTCGGCGGTTTGTCCGTGGTCTACGCCAACCTCGAACCGCGTTACCGGCTTGCCGATCAGGTCCCCGACAAGCAGCAGGCCGTGGCGGCGAGCGGCCGCCTCGACGCGAAACTCACCGGTGCCAACCCGATCGACGTCCTGATCGAATTCCCCAAGGGAGAGACGCTGTATTCGCCGCAGACGCTTGCCACCATCGCCGAGGTTCACAAGCTGGTCGAGGAGCAGGCCGGCGTCGGCAACGTCTGGTCGCTCGAAACCCTGCGCCGCTGGCTCGCCGAAAAAGCGCACACCGACGACGTGGCGACGCTCAAGGAGTATGTCAACGTCCTTCCCAAGCATCTGGTGCGCCGCTTTATCTCCGAAGATCAGAGGGCGGTGGTGGTGTCGGGCCGCGTGCCCGACCGCGATTCGAGCCAGATTCTGCCGGTGGTGGAGAAGCTCGACCACGCCATGGACGCGGTCCGGAAGGCGCATCCCGGTTATGAAATCGCGGTCACCGGCCTGTCGGCCATCGCCGCGCGCAACAGCGCCAGCATGATCGAGAAGCTCAATCACGGTCTGACGATCGAGTTCGCGCTGGTCGCGGTGTTCATCGGGCTCGCGTTCCGATCGGTGGTCGTGATGTTCGCCTGCATCCTGCCGGGGATTTTCCCGGTCGTGCTGTCCGGCACGGTGCTGTGGGCGCTCGGGGAGGGGCTGCAGTTTGCAAGCGTGGTCGCGCTCACGGTCTCGTTCGGCCTCGGGCTCAGTGCGACCATCCACTTCCTCAACCGCCTGCGATCCGAGAGCAAGCCCGGCGTCAGTGCGGGGGAGGCGGTCGAGCGCGCGACCGTGCTGATGGGCCCGGCGCTGATTCTCACCACCGTGGTGTTGGCCTGCGGGCTGGTGGTGACGGTGTTCTCGGATCTGCCGTCGCTGCGGTTGTTCGGCTGGCTCAGCGCCTTCGCCATGGTCGCAGCCCTGGTCGCGGACTTCCTGATCCTGCGGCCGACGGCGATGTGGCTGATCACCTTTGCCGAGCGGTTACGCCGGGGCGGCGGCCACGCGAATCCGGCGAAATAAGCAGCCCCGCCGCGGTACGGCTGCCGCAGAAGCGGAATGCGGGCGGAAAACCGCTCTCGTGGCGTCAGCTACGCGCCATGGTGATGGAAACGTTCCTGATTTCGCCCTTCGAGGTGATCCAGACCGATTGCCGGTTGCCACGGGTGCGCAGCGTCAGGTTGGCGGCAAAGCCCGCAGCTTCGACGAACACTTCAATCTCGCCGCCGCCCGCGCGCCCATGCACGGAGCCGAAGAGATTGCGGCTGGCTTCGCTCCAGTTTCCGGTAATTTGGGTGCCTTCGCTGACGATATCGCTCGAGAGATCGAACTTGTAGCTGTCGCTGGCGCAACGCAGGCTCTGTTTCAGCGCCGAGCCTGTTACGTTCACCCTGTAGGATGCCCTGCAGCGAATATTTTCTTTCGATCCGTCAGATAGCGTCACCGTGCCTTTGCCCGACCAGTTTCCCGCGAATCCGGCAAACGGAGAGGTCTGGGCGAAACTCGCGGACGCAGACAGCGAGAGGCCGGCGACAACGCCGGCTGCGATTATCGAATTCCGAATCAACCCCGAGGCTAACGATTTCATATCCGGTTTCCATTTAAAGATGCTTAGGCAATGACTCTCGGGCTGCATCAAGCTCTTAGTGTTGCCGCGACGCGCCAGGTTCAAGGCCGATAGCATAGCTAATGTTCCGCCGGGTAGCTGCATTGAAGAGCTGACGCGCGATATTCGCAGATATGAATCCTGACCAGAACAGGCGAGGAGCGCACCTTGCGGGCAGGTCGCCGCGGCGAATTTGCCAGGCAAACAGGCGTCGATCTCTTGCTTGTACTTTAGTCGATATATTTCAGCATGTTAGATATATTTATCGGAAAAGCTGTGGGGCGGGGCTTCGGTAATGCGTCGCCATCGCAAATTTAGCCGCATTTCACAGTGCTTTTGACATTCGCGGATGGGCTGGAGGGCATGGCCACGTCGCGTGTGGTCAGCGCGTGCCAGCAGATGAGGATCGGTGTGCGCTCTTGCGATCTCTTCCGGTATGGGTATCGGTACGGCTTGCGATGTCATCGCTCTCCGCCGTTTTGAAAGATGCGCCCGCGCTTGTCCAAGGATCGAGTTTTCTGCCGTTGTAGTGAAGGAATATGATGTCTAAAATTTTTCTGTCGTTCGCGCTGCTTTTGACGTTCGGTTCGACCATAACGATCGCGCAGGCCCAGGGGCAATCGCACAGCGGGACTGAAGCGGAACAGCGCGCCTGCGCACGGGATGTCAGTCGTTTCTGCCGCAAGGTGATGGATCAGGGCGATTTCACGATCCTGGCCTGTCTCCAGCAGAACCGCCCGAAACTGACGAAGGCGTGCAACCAGGTTCTGCTGAACCACGGTCAGTAAAGCTCTGCCGGACAGGCAAATTCTTATCGGATCGCCGGCAGCTTGTCGCAGCGGCGGGTCGGTGTGGCTAAAATGTGAAAGATAGCATTGGTTTAGCTTGGAGTTTCCCCTATATGGGGTGCGCGAGCAATCCCGTCTGCCGGTATTTGAAAACTGGCGGGAGACCCAATTGCGATCCAGATCAGGGTAGCCGGTCCCGATGCCCACCGCGAATCAGTTGCGATCCGGAAAGACCCACCGCGACGAGAATTTTCCGGTCGCGTCGTGGATCATTCACCCGCGTCACCGGGCGTTGATTCTCGCGTTCTACAATTTCGTCCGGACCGCCGACGACATCGCCGATCACGCCGAACTCGGCGACAAGGACAAGCTCGCCTGGCTCGATCTGTTCGAGAGCGAACTCCTGGGGCAGGGGGATAGCCAGCCGGAAGCCGTCAATCTTCGGAATGCGCTGGCGCAGCGCTCGATGCCGCCGCGCCACGCCATCGACGTGCTGAAGGCGTTCCGGATGGACGTCACCAAGCTGCGCTATGAGACCTGGGACGACGTGATCGACTATTGCCGCTATTCGGCGATGCCGGTCGGACGGTTCATGCTCGACGTCCACGGCGAGAGCACATCGACCTGGGCCGCGTCCGATGCGCTGTGCGCCGGGCTGCAGATCAACAACCATCTTCAGGATTGCGCCAAGGACTACCGGAATCTCAACCGCGTCTATCTGCCGCGCGATGCGCTCGCCGCGTCCGGCGCGTCGGTCGAGATGCTCGGTGGCGACAAGGCGACGCCTGCGCTGCTGCAATGCCTGCACGCCCTGGCGGCGCGAACCGAAGCGCTGCTCAACGAGGGCCGGTCGCTCGCGGCGGAGATCAGGGACATCCGGCTCGGGCTTGAAGTCGGCGTGATCCAGATGTTCGCCGACCGAATCGTCGCGCTGTTGAAGGTGCGCGACCCCTTGCGCGACACGGTTCATCTGAAGCCGCTGCAACTGCTCGGCTACAGCGTCGCCGGCATCACCGCGGAGATGCTTCGGCGCTCGGTGCGCCGCCGGCCGATGTCGACCCCGGCGGCGGGTGCATGACGATCGAAACCACAGCCGACGCGAGTTCGGGAGCGACTGCGTCCGGCAGTTCGTTTTACGCGGCGATGCGCATCCTGCCGCGCGCGCAACGCGAGGCGATGTTCCAGATCTACACGTTCTGCCGCCATGTCGACGACATCGCCGATTCCGATAGCCCGCGGCCGGAACGGCAGGCCGCGCTCCAGCAATGGCGCGAGGATATCGACGCGCTCTACCAGGGGGGCGCGCCGGAACGGTTGCGCGATTACGCCGCCTCCGTTCGCGACTTCGGTCTGCGCCGCGAGGATTTTCTCGCCATCATCGACGGCATGGAAATGGACGTGGTGGCGGATATCCGCGCGCCCGACGAGGCCACGCTCGATCTGTATTGCGATCGTGTCGCCAGTGCTGTCGGGAGGCTGTCGGTCCGGGTGTTCGGATTGGCCGAGCAGGACGGCATCCTGCTCTCGCATCATCTCGGCCGCGCGCTGCAATTGACCAATATTCTGCGCGATGTCGACGAGGATGCGGCGCTCGGACGACTGTATCTGCCGCGCGAGGGCTTGCTCCGCGCCGGCATCGGCAGTTCCGATCCGGCCGCCGTGATTTCGGATCCGGCACTGCCGCAGGTCTGTGCGCCGCTGGCGGCGCGGGCGGAGGCGCATTTCGTCGAAGCGGACGAGATCATGAATCGCAACCCGCGCCGGGCGGTGCGCGCGCCCCGCATCATGTCGAGATATTATCACGCCATTCTGGTCCTGCTGGAGCATCGCGGTTTTCAGCGTCCGCGCTCTCCCGTTCACCTGAGCCAGGCGGCGAAGATCGCCATCGTTCTCCGGTACGCGTTGATCTGATGCAAAGGACCGTTCACATCGTTGGCGCCGGCATTTCCGGTCTTTCCGCAGCCGTGCGTCTTGCCGAGGCCGGTTGCGTGGTTCGCGTACACGAGGCGGCGCAGCAGGTCGGCGGGCGTTGCCGCTCCTATTTCGACGGCGCGACCAATCTCACGATCGACAACGGCAACCATCTGGTGCTGTCCGGCAATCAGGGCGTGCTGGCCTATGCGCGCAGGATCGGCACTGAAGCCGGCTTGCAGGGGCCGCCGAAGGCTGAATTCGAGTTTATCGATCTTGGCGTCAATAAGCGCTGGAAATTGCAGATCAACGACGGGCGCATTCCGTTCTGGGTGTTCGACGCCAACTGCCGGGTGCCCGACACCTCGCCCGCCGACTACTTCGCGCTTGCGCCACTGATCTGGGCCAATGCCCGCACGCGGGTCGGCGACGTCATCAAGTGCGACGGCGTGCTTTACAGGCGGCTGGTGTTGCCGCTCCTGCTTGCGGCGCTCAACATAGACCCTCCCGATGGCGCGGGGGGTCTCGCCGGCGCGATCATTCGCGAAACCTTGCTGGCGGGCGGGCAGGCGTGCCGTCCGCTGATCGCGCGCGACGGGCTGAGCCGGGTGCTGATCGAGCCGGCGGTGGATTACATCCGCGCCAAAGGCGGCAGCGTCGACGTCGGCCATGAAGTGCGGCGGTTCACCATGGCGAACGGTCAGGTCACCGCACTCGCGCTCGGCGATCAGACCATCTCGCTCGCCCCCAATGATGCGGTCGTGGTGGCGGTGCCGCCGCGGTCCGCGGCCGCGCTGCTGCCTGGCGTGAGCGTGCCGACGAAATTCCGCGCCATTGTCAACGCGCACTTCCGCTTCGTTCCGCCGCCGCACCTTCCGCCGATGACCGGGGTGGTGAATGGCCTGATCGAATGGCTGTTCGCGTTTCCGGACCGCCTCTCGATCACGATCAGCGGCGGCGACCGGCTGGTGGACATGCCGCGCGAGGATCTGGCGCGGGCGATCTGGAAGGACATCTGCGCGGTCGCCGGCATCGACGCCGAAATGCCGGCCTGGCAGATCGTGCGCGAGCGCCGCGCCACGTTCGAGGCCTCGCCCGAGCAGAATGCCCTGCGTCCGGGAACGCGGACGGAGTGGAAAAACCTGTTTCTTGCCGGTGATTGGACTGATACGGGGTTGCCCGCCACCATCGAGGGGTCGGTCCGTTCCGGAAACCGCGCCGCCGATCACGTTCTGAAAAACCATGGACTCTGAGACATCAGCCGCCATGAACTCCGTGAATGCCACAGCCGCACCGATCGACGATGCCGCACTCGGGAGCAGCATCGGCGCCGCCACGCGCGGTCTCCTCGATCTCAGGCAGGCGGACGGTCATTTCGTCTTCGAGCTTGAGGCCGACGCGACCATCCCGTCCGAATATGTCCTGCTGCGGCACTATCTCGGCGAGCCGGTCGATGCGGCGCTGGAGGCCAGGATCGCGGTCTACATCCGCCGCATCCAGGGCAAGCACGGCGGCTGGCCGCTGGTGCATGATGGTCCGTTCGACATGAGCGCCAGCGTGAAAGCCTACTTCGCGCTGAAGATGATCGGCGATTCCGTCGATGCGCCGCACATGGCGCGGGCGAGGGAAGCAATCCTGTCACGTGGCGGGGCGGCCAACGTGAACGTCTTCACGCGCTTCCTGTTGTCGTTGTTCGGCGTGCTGACATGGCGCAGCGTTCCCGTGCTGCCGGTCGAGATCATGCTGCTGCCGATGTGGTCGCCGTTCCACCTCAACAAGATTTCCTATTGGGCGCGCACCACCATGGTGCCGCTGATGGTGCTGGCGGCGCTGAAGCCGCGCGCGCGCAATCCGCGCGGCGTCGGTATCCGCGAACTGTTCCTTCAGGATCCGGCCACGGTCGGAACGCCGAAAAGGGCTCCGCATCAGAGCCCGGCCTGGTTTGCGTTGTTCAGCGGAATCGACCGGATCTTGCGCGCGATCGAGCCGCTGTTTCCCAAACGGTTGCGTTCGCGCGCGATGAAAAAGGCGATTGCGTTCGTCGAGGAGCGCCTCAACGGCGAGGACGGTCTCGGCGCGATCTTTCCGCCGATGGTCAATACGGTGATGATGTACGATGCGTTGGGGTTTCCGCCCGAGCATCCGCCGCGTGCGGTAACGCGGCGCGGCATCGACAAGCTTCTGGTGATCGGCGAGGAGGAAGCCTACTGCCAGCCCTGCGTATCGCCGATCTGGGATACAGCGCTTGCCGCTCACGCGCTGCTCGAATCCGGCGGGCCGGACTCGCTGGCCAGCGCCGGCAAGGGCCTCGACTGGCTGCTTCCGAAGCAGGAACTCAACCTCAAGGGCGACTGGGCCGTGAAGCGTCCGGACGTTCGGCCTGGCGGCTGGGCGTTCCAATACGCCAATGCCCATTATCCCGATCTCGACGACACGGCGGTCGTGGTCATGGCGATGGACCGGGCGCGCCGCAACGACCAGAGCGACAAATACGACGAGGCGATCGCGCGCGGCCGCGAGTGGATCGAGGGCATGCAGAGCCGGGACGGCGGCTTCGCGGCGTTCGATGCCGACAACCTCGAATACTATCTCAACAACATCCCGTTCTCCGACCATGCGGCGCTGCTCGATCCGCCCACCGAGGATGTCACCGCGCGATGCGTCTCGATGCTGGCGCAGCTTGGCGAGACCGTTCAGGGCAGCCCGGCCATGGCGGCCGGCGTCGACTATCTGCGCCGGACCCAGCTCAAGGAGGGATCCTGGTACGGCCGCTGGGGCCTGAACTACATCTACGGAACCTGGTCGGTGCTCTGTGCGCTCAATGCCGCCGGGGTCGCTCGTCAGGACCCCGCGATTCGCAAGGCGGTGGACTGGCTGGTATCGATCCAGAACGCCGATGGCGGCTGGGGCGAGGACGCCGTCAGCTATCGGCTCGACTACAAGGGATTCGAGGGCGCGCCGAGCACGGCTTCGCAAACGGCATGGGCCTTGCTTGCCCTGATGGCGGCGGGAGAGGTCGAAAATCTGGCTGTGGCGAGGGGAATCAAGTACCTGATAGACACACAGACTAAAAAAGGACTGTGGGACGAGCAGCGTTACACGGCTACGGGGTTCCCACGGGTGTTTTATCTGCGGTACCATGGATATTCCAAGTTCTTCCCGCTCTGGGCGCTGGCGCGGTATCGGAATTTAAGAAGCACCAACAGCAAGGTGGTAGGGGTCGGGATGTGAATTCGGGGGCGGCGATTGACGTGTCCGTGGGCGATGCCTTTGACCCGCGGCCGGTATTGATTGTGACCGGTCTGGTTCAGGAAGCCCGCATCGCCGCGGGCCCTGGCATGACTGTCATTTGCAGCAGCAGCAATCCCCGGCAGTTGCGCACGCTTCTGGCGGGCTTCGATTCGTCTACGGTTCGGGGCGTCATCAGTTTCGGTGTCGCCGGCGGGCTCGATCCATCCCTGGAGTCGGGAGACGTCGTGGTCGCCACCGACGTCGTGGATGGTGTATCGCGCTGGCAGGCGGGCCTCGCGCTCAGCGAGGAGCTGATCGATGGCTCCGGTCTCGGCGGTCAGAAAGTGGTCCGCGCCGGGCTTGCAGGCGTCGAGCAGGTCGTGGTGGGTCAGGCCGGCAAGGCGGCGCTCCATGCCGCGACCGGCGCCTCGGCCGTCGATATGGAAAGCCACATTGCGGCCGCCTATGCCACGAAAGCGGGTCTTCCCTTCGCCGCCTTGCGCGTGATCAGCGACCCCGCGACGCGCGCGCTGCCGGCGATTGCCCGCAGCGCCATCAAGCCGAACGGCAACATCGACCTGAAGAAGGTGCTCGGCGGCCTTGCGCGAAATCCGCTGACCCTGCGCGCGCTGGTGTCCACCGGAATCGACTTCAATCGCGCGCTGCGCTCGCTGCGCGGCTGCCGCGGCTTCCTGCTGGGCGGGGGTAGTCTCGTCCCGGCGGACATCTGAATCGTCCGGCTACAGCGTTTTCGAGCGAAGTGGGACCGGTTCGCGTGAAGAAAACGTGTCAAGTCAAAATCATAGAGCCCCGCTTCTGATTCAATCAGAAGCGGGGCTCTATGATTCCGCATTTTCGCTTCTGAAAACGACGAGGGCGCCGGAGAGATCTCCGGCGCCCCTGTTGTATCAGATACGTGTGGTGTCGGCCGCGCTCAGGCCGCGGTTGAAGCCTTCTGCTCCTTGGCGGCTTGCTTGGCGGCGGCTGCCGCGGTCTCGTCCTTGCGGATCTCCGACAGCTTCTTCTGCACCTGCTCGGCAAAGATGTACTGCGCCGGGCGCTGCTTGGAGAGGTCGATCTCGGGCGCCATCGGACCCGTGGTCCGGGCGCCGCGCAGAGCCACCCACATCGTCTTGAGCGGATTGTTCAGCGCTGCTGTGGCCGCGGTCGGCTCGTAGCCGCAATGCGCCATGCAGTTGGCGCACTTCTCATACTTGCCGGTGCCGTAGCTGTCCCAGTCGGTGGTCTCCATCAGTTCCTTGAAGGTCTTGGTGTAGCCCTCGCCGAGCAGATAGCAGGGTTTCTGCCAGCCGAAGATGTTGCGCGCGGGCATCCCCCACGGCGTGCAATGGTACTCCTGATTGCCGGCGAGAAAATCAAGGAACAGGCCGGAATGCATGAAGTTCCACCTCTTGCCCTTGCCGAGCGCGAATACGTCGCGGAACAGTTTCTTGGTCTTGGTCCGGTTCAGGAAGTGCTCCTGATCCGGCGCGCGCTCATAGGCGTAGCCTGGCGACATCGAGACGCCGACGCCAAGCTCGGCCGTGAAGTCGAGGAATTTTGCGATCTCTTCGGCTGGATAATTGTCGAAGATCGTGGCGTTGACGTTGACGGTGAAACCGCGCGCCTTCGCCGCCTTGATCGCGGAGACTGCGCGGTCGAACACGCCCTCCTGACACACCGACTTGTCGTGATGCTCGCGCAGGCCGTCGAGATGGACCGAGAAAAACAGATAGGGTGAGGGCTCGAACAGATCGAGCTTCTTCTCCAAGAGCAGCGCGTTGGTGCAGAGCGAGACGAACTTCTTGCGCGCGACAAGTCCGCGCACGATCTCGCCGATTTCCTTGTGGATCAGCGGCTCGCCGCCGGGAATGGCAACCATCGGCGCGCCGCATTCCTCAGCCGCGTCCCAGCATTCCTGGGCGGTCATGCGGCGGTTGAGGATCGCATCGGGATAGTCGATCTTGCCGCATCCGGCGCAGGCGAGATTGCAGCGGAACAATGGTTCGAGCATCAGCACAAGGGGATAGCGCTTGCGGCCCTTCAGCTTCTGCTTGACCAGATATCCGCCGATCTTGAGTTCCTTAAAAAACGGTATTGCCATCACAAGTGTTCTCTATGGGTTGCCAGCTTGAATTTGACGAGGGGTCAGGCTGAGGTCATGAGTTCGGACGGAAGCCGGAACTCGATGTTTTCTTCCCGCCCCGGCAGAACCGAGACGGCGACCGGCCCGATGCGCCTCAGGGCCTCGATGACATCGTCGACAAGAACTTCCGGAGCCGATGCGCCGGCCGTGATGCCCACGGTTCTCGCATCCTTCAGCCACTCCGCATTAAGCTCGCTGCCGTCGGAGATGAGATAACTTGCGACGCCGACTTCGGTGCCGATTTCGCGCAGCCGGTTCGAGTTCGAACTGTTGGTTGCTCCGACGACGAGAATGACATCCACCAGCTTGCTGAGATCTCTTACCGCAGATTGGCGGTTCTGTGTTGCATAGCAGATATCCCGTGTGTCGGGGCCCTGGATGTCGGTAAAACGCTGCTGGAGCGCGGCAATGATGTCCCTGGTGTCGTCGACGCTCAGTGTGGTCTGGGTGATATAGGCGACCGGCGTGTCGGCGGGCAGCGTCAGCGCCGCGACGTCGTCGACATCCTGAACCAGAATGACGGGCCCGGGAACCTGCCCCATGGTTCCCTCGACTTCGGGATGGCCGGCATGGCCGATCAGAATCAGGGTCCGTCCCTTGGACATGTAGCGTTTGCCCTGGTTGTGGACCTTGCTGACGAGCGGGCAGGTGGCGTTGAGCACGGGCAAACCGCGTGCGGCGGCCTCTTCCTCCACGCTCCGTGCAACTCCGTGAGCGCTGAATACGGTGACTGCCTTCGGGGGGACCTCCGACAGGTCTTCGACGAAAATCGCGCCCTTGTTCTTCAGGCTTTCGACGACGTATTTGTTGTGAACGATCTCGTGGCGGACGTAGACCGGCGGGCCGTACTTCTCGAGCGCGCGCTCGACGGTTTCGATCGCGCGGACCACCCCCGCGCAGAATCCGCGCGGCTGCGCCAGCAGAATTTCAATCGGACGAACGTCAGTCAATTTGCACCTTACGCATTATACTTCAACTCCATATAGGTCCGGACGTTTCTTCTTAAAATCACATGTTTTCAGGAAACGTCACAGGTACTTAATCTCAGGGTTGCGATCGCGGGGGAATTCAAGGCCATGACATACACGGCCTTTGCTTCGGACAAAACGCCCTAATCTGCAGACTCCTCGGCTATCGAAAAGTTTATATTGGAACCGACATTCCGGTATTATGATAGGGATCGGCCATATCACATGGCCTCGCCTGTTCGTCGCTTCGTCTTCTGCAACGCCAACTGTATGAAGTCGGTTCAAATGGGCTGTTGAACCAGGAAAACGACGCGTTTTATGCCACTTTTCCATGCCTCTGAAGACAACAGGATACAAAACCGCTAGCAACTCAGCATGTGTCCAGTGGAGTTTGAATTTGACATTCGCTCGCCGAATTTGCTGCTACGAGGGTAGCGAATGTCAAATTCACTCCAATAGATCAGGCGAAGGAATCGGACCGGGATTCCACGCCTTTTGCGTATTGCGGTAGCAGAAAGAAAGAATGTGCTGACAGGTATTGTTGTTTCAATCGTTAAAACTTGCACACGATTTGCCTGGGCTACTGCGTTGGTTGCGATCGTGCTGGCTGCCGGTGCGGTCTTGTATACAGCGAGAAATTTCGAAATCAACACTGATATCAATAAGTTGATCTCGCCCCATCTGGACTGGCGGCAGCGCGATATCGCGTTCGAGAAGGCATTCGACCAGGAGAGGCTGATCCTCGCCGTCGTGGACGCGCCGACCGCCGAGTTCGCCGCCGCCGCCGGCGCCGCGCTGACGGCGAAGCTGGCCACCGACCACAGACATTTCGAGGCCGTTCAGCAACTCGGCGGAGGGCCGTTTTTTGAACGGAACGGCCTGCTTTTCCTGCCGACCGACGAGGTCAGGCAGATCACCCGCCAGTTCAGCGAAGCCGCGCCGCTGGTCGAGATCATGGCCGGCGATCCGAGTTTGCGGGGGCTGACGGGCGCGCTCGAAACGGCGCTGGCGGGTTTGAAGCGGGGGCAATTCTCGCTGGACAGCACGGCGCGGCCGTTCTCGCTGATCGCCGAGAGCGTCGAGGACGTGCTGACCAAGGGGCGCGGCACCTTTTCCTGGCGTCAGCTCGCAAGCGACAAGCCGCTGACCGCTTCCGACCGCCGCTCGCTGATCCAGATCAAGCCGTACCTCGATTTCAACGCGCTCGAGCCCGGCAAGGACGCCACCGACGCGATCCGGAAGGCCGCCGTCGATCTGGATATCGCCGGCAAGTTCGACGCCCGGGTCCGGTTGACCGGGCCGGTTCCGATCGCCAACGAGGAATTCGCCACGGTGCAGGAGGGGGCTATCACCAACGGCATCGGCACGGTGCTGATCGTGCTGGTGATTCTCTGGCTCGCGCTGCGATCGCCGAAAATCATCTTCGCGGTTTTTGTAACACTGTTCATCGGACTGTCGATCACGACGGCGCTCGGCCTCGTGATGGTGACATCCTTCAATCTTCTGTCGATCGCGTTCGCCGTCCTGTTTGTCGGGCTGGGTGTCGACTTCGGCATCCAGTACAGCGTTCGCTACCGCTCCGAACGCTTCAAGACCAACAATCTGGAAGCGGCTCTCTTGATAGCGGCGAAGCGTTCGGCGGTACCCTTGTCGCTAGCGGCGATGGCGACGGCGGCGGGCTTCCTGTCGTTCCTTCCGACGGATTATCAGGGCGTTTCGGAACTCGGCAAGATCGCCGGCGTCGGCATGCTGGTTGCCTTTTTCGCCAGCATCACAGTGCTTCCGGCGTTGCTGCGTCTTCTGAACCCGCCCGGCGAGAAAGAGCCGGTCGGCTACGCGTTTCTGGCGCCGCTTGACCATTTTCTCGAAAAGCATCGGGTGGCGATCATCGTCGGGACGCTCGCGGTCGTGATTCTCGGATCGCCCGCGCTCTATTTCCTGCGGTTCGATTTCAATCCGATCCATTTGAGGAGCGCGAAAGTCGAATCGATCGCGACGTATCTGGATTTGCGGAAAGATCCGGAGACCGGCACGAACGCCATCAACGTGATGGTCAGGTCCGAGCAGGAAGCGAAGCAGGTCGAAGCCCGGCTCGCCAAGTTGCCTGAAGTCGCAAGCACCAGGGGGCTCGACAGCTTTGTTCCCGCGGACCAGCCGGAGAAACTCAAGCTGATCGCGCAAGGCGCCAAGGTTCTCGGTCCCGCGCTCAACCCGGATTCGGTCGACCCGCCGCCGTCCGACCAGGAGAATGTCGACGCGCTGAAGGAAACCGCCGACAGCCTGCGCAAGGCGTCCGGCGGCGGTCAGGGGCCGGGCGCTGCGGCTGCAAAGCGGCTGGCGGACGATCTCACCCGCTTGGCCGATGCGAACCAGGCCACCCGTGAGAAAGCCCAGGCCGTGTTCGTCGAGCCGCTCAAGATGGTGTTCGACCAGATCCGCAGCTCATTGAAGGCCGAGCCTGTCAGCATGAAATCCCTGCCGGCGGATTTCGTGAAGCTCTGGAAGAGCGACGGTGTCATGCGCGTCGAAGCGTTGCCGCGTGGCGATCCGGACGACAACGGGACGCTGCGCAAGTTTGCCAGCGCCGTGCTCGCCGCCGAGCCGACCGCAATCGGAGGGCCGGTATCGATTCTCAAATCCGGCGACACCATCGTGAAGGCTTTCATCGAGGCGGGGCTGTGGGCTCTCATCTCGATCAGCATTCTGCTCTGGCTGGCGCTGCGCCGAATCACCGACGTGCTGCTGACGCTGGTGCCGCTGCTGGTGGCCGGGGCGGTGACACTGGAAATATGTGTCGTGATCGGGCTTCCGCTCAACTTCGCCAATATTGTCGCGCTGCCGTTGTTGCTCGGCGTCGGCGTCGCGTTCAAGATATATTATGTCACCGCGTGGCGTTCCGGCAGGACGAACCTGCTGCAATCGAGCCTGACGCGGGCGATCTTCTTCAGCGCGCTGACCACCGCGACCGCGTTCGGCAGCCTGTGGCTGTCCAGCCATCCGGGCACGGCGAGCATGGGCAAGTTGCTGGCGTTGTCGCTCGTCACCACGCTTGCGGCGGTGCTGCTATTTCAGCCCGCGCTCATGGGCCGCCCCCGCGATGTCGGGAAGTAGGCAGATATCTCCGACCGGATCGTCCGGGTTGGCGGCGGCGGCGGGCGCGGCGGCCGTCTTCTGTCCGGTGGTCTTGTGCGGCGTCTTTGACGGCGAGGTTTTTGCCATGCCCGTTTTCGGCGCAACTTTGGCGCCGCCGCTTGCGGACGTATTGGCAGGATTGTTGGACGGACTGCTGGGAATCGGGCCGGATACGCGGGTCCAGGTCTCGCCGCCGCACAGGAAACCGAGCACGCAGCCCTCGATCTCCAGTTGATCGGGCGACTCAAGCTTGATCGACGAGTCGTAAAGTTTGCCGTTTTTGGCGTTATAGACCTGGCCTTCCCACTCGTCCTTCTCGTCCTTCTTTTTCATGTCAAGAAGGATCGGCATTCCCAGCGTCGGCCGGCTCCTTTTCGAGATGTCCGGATTGTTCTGGTCGACCCCGCCGGGCTTTTTCTCCCAGGCCACGACCCCCCACATCGCGCCGTTGCATTCAGCGACGCGAATGTTGGCGACGCCGTCGGCAACGCGCCAGTCGCCGGTCGGATCGCCCGCGCCGGCCGGTCCGAATCCGGCTGTCACCAAAGCGGCTGCGACAAGAGAGGGAACTGCGAGAATTCTGCAATAATTTAAAATACGCATGGTATGTCCTGGGCGCTGTAACATATATCTTCAAGCCTGTGCTTAAGTAGAACGGCTGGGGATCAGTGACAAAGTCAAATTTTCATCCATGCTTTTCTGTTGACGAAACCGCCATCAAGCGAACTATGTAGCGGATGCTATATCCAAATCTAGACGTTTCCGAGATGTTTGTGGAACGGCAGGCGCAGCGCAGCGCGATGCATGTCCGCCACCTCAATGAACAGCTCGTGCGGGTTCTGAAGACCATCGGCTATGACGTCGGCTTCCAGAGCGGTCACGGTCAATATCTGGTCGATCGCGAGGGGGCCCGTTACCTCGACTTACTCAGCGGATTTGGCGTTTTTGCGATTGGGCGGAACCATCCCGTATTGCGGGATGCCCTGAAAAGCGTCCTCGACAGCGATCTGCCCAATCTCGTGCAGATGGATGTCTCGACGCTGGCCGGCGTTCTGGCCGAGCGGCTGCTCGATCATGTTCCTTATCTTGATAAGGTCTTTTTTGCGAATTCCGGCGCCGAGAGCGTCGAGGCCGCAATCAAGTTCGCGCGCGTCGCCACGGGGCGGACCGGCATCGTTTACTGCGATCACGCCTATCACGGGCTGACTTACGGCGCGCTGTCCTTGACCGATGACAAGAATTTCCGCGGTGGATTCGAGCCTCTGCTTCCGGACTGTACAGTCGTTCCCTTCAACGATCTGGCCGCGCTTGAGCAGGCTCTGTCATCGCGGCGGGTTGCCGCCTTCATCGTCGAGCCGATCCAGGGCAAGGGCGTCAATATCCCGAGCGATGAATTCCTGCCGGGAGCGGCCGCGCTGTGTCGGAAATATGGCACGCTGTTCGTGGCGGATGAAGTTCAGACCGGCATCGGCCGGACCGGACGCTTTCTCGCTGTCGAGCACTGGAACGTCGAACCCGACATGGTGCTGCTGGCCAAGGCCCTGTCCGGCGGCCATGTGCCGGTCGGCGCGGTGCTGACCCGCAAGCACATCTTCGACAAGATCTTCAACCGCATGGATCGCGCCGTGGTGCACGGCTCGACCTTCGCCAAGAACGATCTCGCGATGGCGGCCGGCATCGCGACCCTTGAAGTGCTGAAGGCCGAGAAGCTGATCGAGAACGCGGCCAGGCGCGGCGAGGAACTGCGCCAGGCGTTGGCGCGCATGGTGCCGGGCTACGAGCTTCTCAAGGAGGTGCGCGGCAAGGGGTTGATGATCGGCATCGAGTTCGGCCCGCCGAAATCGCTGCGCCTGCGGGCGTCGTGGAACCTGCTGGAAACCGCCAACAAGGGCCTGTTCTGTCAGCTCATCACGGTGCCGCTGTTCAAGGATCACAAGATCCTCACCCAGGTCTCCGGTCATGGCAGCCATACCATCAAGCTGCTGCCGCCGCTCATCATCAACGACGAAGACTGCAAGTGGATCGAGACCTCGTTCGACAGCGTCATCGCCGCGAGCCATCAGGTCCCCGGCGCGATCTGGTCGCTCGGCAAGACGTTGATGGACAACGCCGTCCGCAAGTCGGCCTGATGCTTGGAGTCTGTTTCAACTGCGTTGAATCAGACTCGTCGCTTAAAACCGGTTTCCACTTTTCGGGATCATGCTCTAACCGTTCCCGTTCGCCTGCATCGCCTTTTCGAATTTGTCGCTGAATTCGGCAAGCTCGTCGGCATTGAGGTCGCTCACCGCCCAGAAGTTCAGACCGTGGTCGCGCCAGCGGCGGATGTTGAACCCCTGCACATCCTCGGTGCGTGCGGGGCTATGCGTGGCGTTTGGCGTCTGAGCGACGAAGAGATTGATGACGTGCGCGCGCCGCTTGTAGACGACCGCGCCGATGGCTCGCCCATCGATGTAATCGAGCCGTCCGCCGATCAGCGTAAAGCCGAGCGCCGTCAGGTCGATCACCGGCGGCGATACATCGAGCCGCCCGTTGAACCACGGTTTGACCGTATGCTGGTCGGTCGAGAGCACGTCGGTCAGATGCCCCTCCTGCAGCGATCGCAGATGCGCCGATACGATTTCGGAGACGATACGCTGTTCGTCGTCGGCGCGCAGCACGATCGCGACGATGCCGGTCGCCGCGATCGCGGAGACGGCGGAACCGAGGGCGAAACCTGCAAGCACCGAGCGGCGGCTGGTGCCGCGCGACTGCGGCATGGCCGCCTCGATCCGCTGGCGCAAGTGCGCAGGCGCGGTGAAGCGCATGTCCGCCGTCGCAATGGCCGCCTCCATATCACGGTAGGTCCTGAGTGCGGCCGCGCAGCGCGCGCAGGTGGCGATATGGCTTTCGACCTCGCGCGCGTGACCGGCATCGAGTTCGCCGTCGATCAGCGCGTGCAGAAGGATGTCTGCTTCATCGCAGGTCATGTGGGTGGCTCCTCTTCCGCGAGCCATGCCGACCGCAGCATCGCGCGCGCCCGCGCGAGCCGTGACATGACGGTGCCGACCGGCGCATCGACAATCTCGGCGATCTCGCGATAGGACAGATTCTGGATTTCGCGCAGGACGAACGTCTCGTGAAACGGTTCTGGCAGTGCTGCGATCATCCGCCGGATCGCATTCGCATCGCGTTTTTGCAATGCCTGCGCTTCCGGAGTGTCCTGTGCTTCACGCCACAGCGGTGCGGTGGCCTCGGCGCTTTCGGGCAAGTCATCGATGGTCGTTGCGGCCGACCTGGCGCGGCGGGCGAATTCCGCATGGCAGACATTGCGCAGGATCGCGAGCAGCCATGGCTTCATCGCCGGACCGCGGTAAGTGTCGAAATGCTTCAATGCGCGCAGATAGCATTCCTGCACGGCGTCCTCGGCGTCGGCGGGATCGCGCAGGAGATAGCGCGCGACAGTGTAGACGTCGTCGAGATAGGGCAGGGCCGCGTCGCGAAAGCGCTGCGCTTTTGTCTGATCGTCTCCGGGTGAGCCAAACAGCATCGTGGTGTTCGCAGCCGGGTGGGCTCGGGCAGCGGGACGCTGCCTGAGCCCCAAGGTGATGCCTTGCTTTTGGTCGTTACTCAACCTTGATCAGTCCCACCATATGCGGGTGCAGCGAGCAAAAATATTTGTAATCGCCGGTGCTGGTGAAGGTGAACGAGTATGTGTCGTCGGTATCCAACGCCCTGGAGCGGAAGTTGCCGGCGGAAACGACCGTATGCGGAATGTCGTCACGGTTGGTCCACGTCACGGTGGTGCCGGCCTTCACCGTCAGTTGCGCCGGTTCGAAGGTGAAGTTGTCGATCGTCACCGACACCTCCTCGCAATGGGCAGCGGATATTTGCATCGCAAGCGCGGCAGCTACTGCAAGCCGGACGGCGCTTGTGCGCAAGTTCAGGGACATCATGATTTGCGGTCCTTAGCCTTGCAGCGGCGTATCGATGATGGCGAGGCGCTCCTGGCCGGGTTTGAAGATGATGCTGGCGGTGCCGAGCAGGCTGCGCAGCCTGTCGTCGGCGACCTTCATCGGCCCGGGCGAAGGCGCGGTGCCCGGCGCGGGCTGCGGGAAGGCGGTCGAGCGCGCGGTATGGAAGGTGACGTTGCCTTCGACCTTCTGCATCACCTGGTGGATGTGGCCGTTCAGCACGGTCACCGAGCCAAAGCCTTTCAGGAGATCGAGCGCCCGCGCGCCGTCGTCGGTGCCCCAGCCCCAGGTCGGATAGACGCTCCACAACGGAATATGCGCGAACACCACGATCGGCTGCGAATTCGAGCGGCCTGTCAGGTCGTCCGCGAGCCACGCCAGTTGCTCAGCGCCGAGATTGCCGAGACCGCCGGCCTTGAGATCGACGACGTTGACGAGGCCGATGAAATGCACGCCATTGGCGTCGAAGGAATACCAGCCCGCGCCCTTGGTGCCGCGTCCATAGCGCTCTCGATAGAGCTTCACTTCCTCGTCGATGAAATCGTGCTCGCCGGGCACATAGTGCACGTCGAGCCGCGACTGCGAGATGATACGTTCGGCGTCGTCGAATTCGGAGGCTTTCGACAGGTGGGTGATGTCGCCGGTATGGATCATGAAGGACGGCTTCGCCGGCAGCGTCTTGATCTTGCCGATCGCCTCTTCGAGCGTCGCGAGCGCGTGCGGGTTGGCAGCCTTGTCGAAGCCGACATGGCTGTCGCTGATCTGCAGGAAGGTGAGGGCGGATGCGGATGCTTCGGCGGCTTGCGCCGATCCGACGATGCCGAGCGATCGCGGCACGCCGCCGGCAATGGTCCAGAGCACGCCCGTGCCGGCCCATGTCATGCATTCAAGCACCTTGCGGCGGCTGACACCGTCGCCGTCATGATTGTGGTTATGGCTCATGAGAGGTCTCCCACGCCCGTCATTGGGCATGCAGACCTGATCTGGGACCATGCAGATTTATTCCCGCGCCTGCATCGGGCGCGATGACGAAACGGTTACCGGCGACTGGAAAGCCCATGGCGGGCGGCGTCGATCGCTGCAAAATCAGCGTATTGGGCCGCTCATTGCATCATGGTAAGAGGGTAACAGAGAGAATTCACTCTCGACCGGAACCCCGCCATGCCCATCGTCAACCGCGTTGCCGATCTGCAGCCCGATATCGCTGTCTGGCGCCGGGACATCCACGAGCATCCGGAACTGCTGTACGACGTGCGCCGCACCGCGGCGTTCGTGGCGGATCGCTTGCGGGAATTCGGCTGCGACGAGGTTGCGACCGGACTCGGCCGGACCGGCGTCGTCGGCGTCATCAAGGGCAGGAGGCCTGCCACCGATGGCGCGGTCAGGGTGATCGGCCTGCGCGCCGACATGGATGCGCTGCCGATTCACGAGGAAACCAACCTGCCTTACGCCTCGAAGACGCCCGGCAAGATGCATGCCTGCGGCCATGACGGCCACACCGCGATGCTGCTCGGCGCCGCGCGCTATCTCGCGGAGACGCGGAATTTCGCCGGCGAGGCCGTCGTGATCTTCCAGCCGGCGGAGGAGGGCGGCGCCGGCGCGGCTGCGATGATCAAGGACGGTTTGATGGACCGTTTCAGGATCGATCAGGTCTACGGCATGCATAACCTTCCCGGCGTCCCGCTCGGTTCCTTCGCCATCCGGCCGGGTCCGATCATGGCGGCGACCGATGCCGTCGATTTCCGGATCGAGGGTCACGGCGGCCACGCCGCACGGCCGCATCTCTGCATCGATCCGGTGCTGGCGGGATCGCAGCTTGTCGTCGCCCTGCAATCGATCGTGTCGCGCAACGTCGATCCGCTGGAATCCGCCGTGATCTCGGTATGCGAGTTCCATGCCGGCAACACCCGCAACGTCATCCCGCAGACCGTCGAACTCGGCGGGACCGTCCGAACGCTTAAGGCCGACGTGCGCGACCAGATGGAGAAACGGATACGCGAGGTCGCCGCCGGCGTGGCGCTGACGAGTGGAACAAGGATCGATGTCAGGTTCGGGCGCGGCTATCCGGTCACGGTCAATCACGTCCGGCAGACCGAAACCGCGATGAAGATCGCCAGGGAAATCGCAGGCGAGGGCAATGTGCACGAGACGCCTCCGATGATGGGCGCGGAGGATTTCGCCTACATGCTGGAAGCCCGGCCCGGCGCCTTCATCTTCGTCGGCAATGGCGACAGCGCGGGCCTGCATCATCCAGCCTACAACTTCAACGACGACGCCATCGTCTACGGCACCTCGTACTGGATCAGACTGGTCGAGAATATGCTCGCCGCCTGAGCGGCCACGCTCTTGTAGCGTCCCAGGAACATAGCCCCTCACGTCGCGTTAGGAAGCGGGAATTCCCCCTCCCCAACCGCGCGAGGCTACAATGATGAAAGACAAGGACCTTCACGACCTGTTCCTTGATCAGCTCAAGGACATCTACTTCGCCGAAAAGCAGATCCTGAAAGCGCTGCCCAAGATGGCGAAGGCGGCGACATCCGACAAACTGCGGGCGGCTTTCGAAAAACACCATGACGAGACCGAAGGCCAGGTCGAGCGCCTGGAACGAATTTTCGAGCTGATGGAAAAGCCGGCCAAGGGCAAGACCTGCGATGCCATCCTCGGCCTTCTTGAGGAAGGCAAGGAAGTCATGGAGGAATACAAGGGCACCGAGGCGCTGGACGCGGGCCTGCTTGCGGCGGCGCAGGCGGTGGAACATTACGAGATGGCGCGCTACGGAACGATGAAGGCGTGGGCGGTCCGGCTTGGCATGAAGGATGCCGTCAAGCTGATCGATGAAACGCTTCAGCAGGAACGCAAGACCGACAAGGATCTGACGGCGCTGGCCGAAGCCGGTGTCAACTCCGAGGCCTTGGCTGCCTGATTTTTCGGGAAAGGCCGTCATCGGCGGCTATGGCTGCCGATGACGGATTGATCTGCTTCACGCCGCCTTGTCGCGGCGGAGTTGCGTTGCGGCGATTTTCAGGTCATCGACGAAACGTTGATATTCGCGCGCTCTCGCATCCTCCTCGGGCAGCCGCAGGAGATAGGATGGGTGGACCGTCACCAGCGCCTTGTGTCCGTCGTTCGTCTCGATCAGCCGGCCGCGGTTCTTGTTGATCGGCGTGATCCTGCCGAAAACGCTTTGCGCCGCGGTCGCGCCCATCGCCACCACGAGCGTGGGTTTGACGGTGGCGAGTTCGCGTTCGTACCACTGGCGACAGGCTCTGATCTCAGCCGTGTTGGGTTTCTGGTGCAGCCGGATCTTGCCGCGCGGCACGAACTTGAAATGCTTCACCGCGTTCGTCACGTAGACCTTTCCGCGATCGATGCCGGCTTCTTTCAGCGCGCGGTCGAGGATCTGCCCCGCCGGGCCGACGAACGGTTTCCCCGCGAGGTCTTCCTTGTCGCCGGGCTGCTCGCCTACCAGCATGACCTGTGCGTGCGCTGGTCCTTCGCCGAACACGGTCTGCGTCGCGTTCTTCCAGAGATGACAGGCGCGGCATCCGGCGGCTTCTTCGCGCAGGCGCGGGAGGGAGAGCTGCGAGGCGGTCATGGGCGGTCTCTGTTGTCGGGTTTGCCACGGAAACCCCTTGAGGCAATTCCGGACGCTGCCCGGCGTTCCTTTGATGTCCTTGGATTCGTGAGCTAAAATCGTGTGCGAAAAGCTGGTTGACTCCCGGCCGCCTGGTGAGCTTATTATAGAACATAACGTGAACAATTGACTCCGCCGCGAGTTCATTGTCACGGGCGGATTGTGATCATGACTGGAAACCGGAGCAGCGCAGCGACGCTTGCGCGTCTGCGCGACCGCATCGCGCGCATCGAGGCCGGTCACGGCGACGGAATGCCGGGCCGGGCCGCGCTCGGTCATGACGAGGCGGATGCCGAGCTGCAGGGCGGGCTTGCGCGCGGAGCCGTGCACGAGGTGTTCGCGGAAGGGCGGCACGGCGCGGCGGCGAGCGGCTTCATCGCGGGCCTTGCGCAGCGGATATGTCCAAACCGGCCGCTGCTCTGGGTGCGGCAGGATTTTGCCGCGCGCGAATCCGGTGCGCTGTCGATGCGCGGATGGCGCGAGTTCGGTCTCGATCCGTGCCTGTTGGTGACGGTCCATGCATCAGATGTGGAGAGCGCGTTGCGGACGGCGGCCGATGCGCTGGCCTGTGATGCGCTTGGTGCCGTGGTCATGGAGATCTGGGGCGAGACGCGTCTGTTCGATCTTGTCGCGAGCCGCAGGCTGACGCTGGCGGCGGGGGCTTCCGGGGTCACCGGGCTGCTGCTGCGGGTGGCGGCAACGCCGTTGCCTTCGACAGCGGAGACGCGGTGGATCGTGCGCCCGGCGCGCTCGCCGCCATGCGCGGCGTGGCAGGCGTGGGGCGCGCCTGTGTTCGAGACGCGGCTTGTCCGCAACCGTCATGGCCGGACCGGCCAATGGATCATGGAGTGGAAATGTGATGAGTGCCTCTTCCGTGACGTTTCGATCCGTGGCGCGCAGACGCATCCTCAGCCTGTGGCTGCCGCGCCTGCCGACCGACCGGATCGCGCGCGAGTTGTTGCGCTCCGGCGGGCGGGGTGAAGCCTATCGTGCTTCGCAATCAAGCCCGGCAATAAAGGAGATATCCCCCCGCATCGTCGTCGCCAAACAGAACAATGCGCTGGTCGTCGCCGCGCTGGATGACACGGCCGCACGGATTGGCCTCGCGGTCGGCCTGCCGCTCGCCAATGCCCGCGCGATCTGCCCCGACATCGACGTGTTCGATGCCGATGAGACGGCCGACGGCAAAACCCTGAACGGCATCGCCGACTGGTGCGACCGCTTCACGCCGCTGGTGGCGCTCGATCCGCCGCATGGTCTGCTTCTGGACATCACCGGCTGCGCGCATCTGTTCGGCGGCGAAGCGGCGCTGATGAATGAACTATGCGGCGCGCTGACGCGGCAGGGTTTTGTCGTCAGCGCGGCGATCGCCGGCACGCCGGCCTGCGCGCGGGCGCTGACCCGCCATGCCCATGGCCGGATCGTCGCGCCCGGCGAGGAGGCTGGAGCGGTTGCGGCGCTGCCGGTGTTCACGCTCGGCGCGGATGACGCGATCACGCGCGGGCTGCGCCGCGCCGGGCTGAAAACCATCGGCGATGTCGCCGCGCGCGGCCGCCACGAGATCGCGGCGCGGTTCGGGGCGGCGTTCACGGCGCTGCTGGAGCAGGCGCTGGGGCAGGGCGATGCGCCGATCAACCCGCGCAAGCCGCTGCCGGATTTTATCGTCGAGAGGCGCTTCGCCGAGCCGATCGCCACCGACGGCGCGATCGCGATGACGCTGGCGAGCCTTGCGCGCACGCTCATCGCCGCGATGGAAAAACAGGGCAAGGGAGCGCGGCGGCTGGAAGCAGGTTTTTTCCGCACCGACGGCGCGGTGCGCGTCATTGCCGTCGAGACCGGACGTCCGGTCACGCGCGGCGAGACCATCGATCGTCTGTTCGGCGAGCGGCTCGATGCGCTGGCCGATCCGCTCGATCCCGGCTTCGGCTTCGATCTGGTGCGGCTGTCCGCCGTGCGGACCGATCTCGTGATACAGGAGCAGCGCGACCTCGATGCGCATGTCCGGGATAACGACGAGGTGGCGGCACTGGTCGATCGTCTTGCCGCCCGCATCGGCAGCCATCGCGTCGTCGTGCATCTGCCGCAGGACACCCACATTCCAGAGCGCGCGTCGATCCCGGTGCCGGCGCAACAGAGTCTTGCGGCGGCCATGCGTGCCGAATGGTTGGAACGTATCGAGGGCGAGCCGCCGCTGCGGCCGCTGCGCATGTTTGCGCCGCCGGAGCCGATCGAGGTGGTGGCACTGTTTCCGGATGGTCCGCCGGCGCAGTTCAAATGGCGTCATCGTCAGTGTCTCATTGCCCGCGTCGAAGGACCCGAACGCATCGCCATGGAATGGTGGAATCGCTGCGAGCAGGCCTTGTCGCCCGAACCCGACGATGAATTCATGCGCCTGCATCCGCCGCAAGGCGAGGTGGCAGTCGCGCGCGCCGATGGCAGCGCGCTGACGCGTGATTATTTTCGTGCAGAAGACAAGGAGGGCGTGCGCTATTGGCTTTATCGCGAAGGAATTTACAGGCGTGAAGTCCAGACGTTCCGCTGGTTCCTGCACGGGCTGTTCGCATGAAGCATCCGCGCGATAGTCCGGCCTATGCCGAAATCGGCATCATGACCAATTTCTCGTTCCTGCACGGCGGGTCGCATCCGCAGGAGTATGTGCATCAGGCGAGCGAATTGCGCCTTCCGATGATTGGCATCGCCGATCGCAATACGCTGGCGGGCGTGGTGCGTGCTTATACCGAACTGGAAAATCCGAAAGTCCGTTACAAGCCGCGGCTGCTGATCGGCTCGCGTCTCGTTTTCATCGATGGGACGCCAGACATTCTTGTCTATCCCAGCGATCGCGATGCTTATGGCCGGCTATGCCAGTTGCTCAGCAAAGGCAAGCTGTTGGCGGAGAAGGGCGAATGTCATCTGACGTTGGATGATTTGCTGGAGTTTGCCGAAGGCCAGCTTTTCGTACTGGCCTTGCCGCATCGTTTCGAGACGACAGCCGCGCTGAAAGTGCTGGAGCGATTGCGACAGAGCAGCGCGGACGACGTCTGGCTCGCGGCAAGCCTGCTCTATCGCGGCGACGACCGTCGCCGCCTGCTGCGATTGCAGCGGATCGCAACCACCGCGCGCGTGTCGCTGCTCGCAACCAACGAGGTTCTGTACCATCATCCCGCGCGCCGTCCCTTGCAGGATGTGCTGACCTGCATCCGCGAAAAAAAAGCGATCGATGCCATCGGCCGCAAGCTGGACATCAACGCCGAGCGGCATCTGAAGCCGGCCCATGAGATGACGGTGCTGTTTCGCGATATTCCGGAGGCGATCGCCGAGACGGCAACGTTCGCATCGCGCATCGAATTTTCACTGGATCAACTCAAATATCAGTATCCCGACGAGCCGGTTCCGCCGGGCAAGACCGCGCAGCGTCATCTGGAGGACCTGACATGGGCGGGTGTCGAAAC
The DNA here is from genome assembly GCF_047149785.1 of Nitrobacter sp. Lineage (GTDB taxonomy): Bacteria > Pseudomonadota > Alphaproteobacteria > Rhizobiales > Xanthobacteraceae > Nitrobacter. The sequence continues at coordinate 750,605 of NZ_BAAGBE010000001.1, forward strand.
ATATTTTCCGGGAGGTGCGGATGAAGATCTGAAAACGGTTCTCCGCAAGGAATTGGACCTGATCGCCGAACTCGACTACGCCCATTACTTCCTTACCGTGCATGACATCGTGCACTGGGCGCGCGCACAGAACATCCTGTGCCAGGGGCGGGGATCGGCGGCGAATTCGGCCGTGTGCTACGTGCTCGGCATCACCTCGGTCGATCCCACCAAGGTCGACCTTCTGTTCGAGCGTTTCATCTCCAGGGAGCGGCTGGAGCCGCCCGATATCGACGTCGATTTCGAGCATTCGCGCCGCGAGGAGGTGATGCAGTATGTCTATCGCCGCTATGGCCGTCACCGCGCCGCGATCATCGCCACCGTCATCCACTATCGGCCGCGCAGCGCCATCCGCGACGTGGGCAAGGCGCTGGGCCTGACCGAGGATGTCACGGCGGCGCTCGCTGATACGGTCTGGGGAAGCTGGGGCGACGATGTCAGCGACATGCAGGTCAGGCAGGCCGGCTTCGATCCGCAAAACCCGATGGTGCGCCGTGCCGTCGAACTCGCCACCGAATTGATCGGCTTTCCGCGTCACCTGTCGCAGCATGTCGGCGGTTACGTACTGACGCAGGACCGGCTCGACACTTACGTGCCGATCGGCAACGCGGCGATGGACGACCGCACCTTCATCGAGTGGGACAAGGACGACGTCGATGCATTACGGATGATGAAGGTCGACGTGCTGGCACTCGGCATGCTGACCTGCATCCGCAAGTGTTTTGACCTGATCGCGGATCACAAGGGCGAGCGATGGGAGTTGGCGACGATCCCGCAGGACGAGAAGCCGGTCTACGACATGCTGTGCCGTGGCGAATCTCTCGGCGTATTCCAGGTCGAGAGCCGGGCGCAGATGAACATGCTGCCGCGCCTGAAGCCGCGCACGTTCTATGATCTCGTCATCGAGGTCGCCATCGTGCGTCCGGGTCCGATCCAGGGCGACATGGTGCATCCCTACCTGAAGCGGCGCGCCATGGATCCCGACAAGATCGACTATCCCTATCCGAAAGGCGGGGACAAGGATGAATTGCGGAATGTTCTGAAACGCACGCTGGGCGTGCCGCTGTTTCAGGAGCAGGCGATGCGCATCGCCATCGCCGCGGCGAAATTCACCTCGGAAGAGGCGAATGGGTTACGTCGCGCCATGGCGACGTTCCGCAACGTGGGCACCATCGGCTCCTTCCAGGAGAAGATGGTCAACAGCATGATCGCGCGTGGCTACGATCCGGTGTTCGCGAAAAACTGTTTCGAGCAGATCAAGGGATTCGGCTCTTATGGCTTTCCCGAAAGCCACGCGGCGAGTTTTGCGCAACTGGTTTATGTCTCATCGTGGTTGAAGCATTTCCATCCCGACGCGTTCTGCTGCTCCTTGCTGAATTCGCAGCCGATGGGTTTTTACGCGCCGGCGCAGATCGTCGGCGATGCCCGCAAGAACGGCGTCGATGTGCGGCCGGTCGATGTTTCGTTCAGCCATTCGCAGAACACTCTGGAGGAGCGCGTGGGCGCGCATCACGCGGTGCGGCTCGGCTTCCGCCAGATCGATGGATTCAAGTGGGTCGATAAGGATGAGGAGAGAGGCGAGCAGCAGGCAGCCGATGAGGAATTGTTCCCTCCCCCCTTGTGGGGGAGGGAAAGGGAGGGGGGTGAGCTACAAGACCGGTGCTTGAGATACCCCCCTCTCCACCTCTCAAGGGGGGAGAGAGCAGGCAATGCATGGATTGGGACTTCAAATCCGTCGTCTCAAGAACAGTTATCGTCTCCTTCGCTGACATCCGACGACTGGGGCGAGCGGATCGTCGCCGCGCGGCAACGCCGGTCCTTCACCTCCATTGAGGATTTCGCCCGCGATACGAAACTGCCGAAGCGTGCGCTGATCCTGCTGGCCGATGCCGACGCCTTTCGCTCGCTCGGGTTCGACCGCCGTGCGGCGCTGTGGGCGGTGCGGCGTCTGCCGGACGATGTGCCGCTGCCATTGTTCGAAAGCGCCGCGGCGCGCGAATTGCCGGACGAACATGCCGCGCCGCTGCCCGAGATGCCGCTGCCGGAGCAAGTGGTCGCCGATTATCAGACCGTGCGGCTGTCGCTGAAGGGGCACCCGATGGAATTCTTGCGCGCGATGTTCATCCGCGAGCGCGTGGTCAGTTGTGCCGAGGTCTCGCATGCCAATGACAAGCGTCGCGTCAAGTGCGCGGGCGTGGTGCTGGTGCGGCAACGGCCGGGCAGCGCCAAGGGCGTCGTGTTCATGACGCTGGAGGACGAGACCGGTATCGCCAATATCGTGGTGTGGCCGAAGATCATGGAGCGTTATCGCAAGGAGGTGATGGGGGCGCGGCTGATCGAGGTGGAGGGCACTATCCAGAGCAGCCCGGAGAAGGTCGTGCATCTGGTCGCGGATCAACTGACCGATCGCTCTACGGAACTGATGCATCTGGCGAACGACGCGCTTGTCCCCAGGCATCCGCTGCCGGCGCCGGCTGCACCGGCCGAGCCGCTCAACGACGATCGTCGCGATACAACGCATCCGCCATCCGCGCAATGTGCGCATCCTGCCGCGCTCGCGGGATTTTCATTGAGGGCCTCTCCACGTCATTCCGGACGCCGCCTTGGCGGCGATCACAGATGCGCAATTACGCATCGGGAATCCGGTAATCCGGGAATCATTGACGACTGGATTCCGGGTTCGCGTTTTTGACCCGCCCTGGAATGACGACGAGAACGATCGACGATTTCGTAGATCGTCTTGCCTTCCTTCACTCCACCGACGCGCCGACCGGCGGTCCGCCGGGCGGGCGATGCAGGAAGGTGATGGTGGCGAACGCCCCGAGCCAGGAGCCGATCGCGGCGAAGACGACATAGACCCAGTTCTCGGTATAGCTGATCACCGCGAAGGACGAGAGCAGGTACCAGACGCTGCTCCAGGTCGCCGCCGGCACCCGCCGCCGCGCCACCACGGCCGAGGTGAACATCACATAGACGGCATCGGTCGCCGCGGTGGCCAGGACGACACCCGCAGCGGTCAAAGGATCAATGGCGGACATTCGAGCTCCTTGCGTTCGGCGCGTAAATCATGGACGACGCCGACGCCGTTTGTCACGCGCCGCGCCGGTCCCGGCGGGGCGATGGCCTCCCGGCGCCGGCTGTTGTGGCCCCAGCATCGCAAAATATTAATGCGTCGGTATGCTTTTTGCGCGAAAGCAGGGCTGCGGTCGGCGACTATGTCGCCGGCGGTTTCCACGAACCTGACCCGGAGCGCCATTTCCTCTGATCTCCGCCTCGCGCGGACAAGGCGAGGCCGCCGACGATACCTGTTTCGAATTTCCCGCAGGTAGCATAAACCCGCGTTCGACCATTCACGAGGGATGAAAATGAGCGATGCAGAGCACGGCAAATCCATCGGCGTGGCGGATCTGCGGGCGGCCGCGGACCGTCTCGCCGGCCGGGTGATCCGCACGCCCCTGGTTCATTCGCGCACGCTGTCCGATATCAGCGGCGCCGAGGTCTGGCTCAAGCTGGAAAACCAGCAGTTCGTCGCCTCCTTCAAGGAGCGTGGCGCGGCCAACAAGCTGCTCACGCTGTCGCCTGAGGAGGCGAAGCGCGGCGTTATCGCCATGTCCGCCGGCAACCACGCGCAGGGCGTCGCCTATCACGCCCACAACCTCGGCATCGCCGCCACCATCGTGATGCCGAAGTCGACGCCGTTCGTGAAGGTGTCGCGGACGAGGAAGCTCGGGGCGCGGGTTCGGCTCGAGGGCGAGATTCTGGCGGAATCCGCTGCCTTTGCCCGGCAACTGGCCGCGGATGAAAATCTCGTCTTTGTCCATCCCTATAACGATCCGGCCGTGATCGCGGGGCAGGGCACCGTGGCGATCGAGATGCTGGAGGATCAGCCGACGCTCGACTGCATCCTGACGCCGGTGGGTGGCGGAGGACTGGTCGCGGGTTGCGCGATCGCAGCGGCGAACCATGCGTCGGCCGTCGAGGTGATCGGCGTCGAGGTGGAATCCTACGCCGCCGTGGCGCAGCATCTCGCCGGACGCCCGGTCTCGGTCGGCGGCGCGACCATCGCCGAAGGCATCGCGGTGCGCGACGTCGGCGCGCTGCCGCTGGCGATCCTGCGCGAGTACGGCATCGAGGTGATGACGGTGGCGGAGCGCCTGATCGAAAAGGCCGTCATCCAGATGCTGGAGATCGAGAAGACCGTGACGGAAGGCGCCGGCGCGGCCGCGCTCGCGGCGCTGATGAGCAATCCCGCCCGGTTTGTGGGGCGGAAAGTCGGGTTGATCATTTCCGGCGGCAACATTGACACGCGCACGCTCGCCAATGTCCTGATGCGCGGACTGGTGCGCGACGGCCGGCTGATCGATCTCGTGGTGGAGATATCCGACAAGCCGGGCGCGCTCGCCGAACTCGCCTGCATCATCGCAGAACTCCGCGGCAACATCGTCGAGGTGCAGCATCAGCGCCTGTTCAGCGCGCTCTCCGCCAACATGACCGAGGTCGAACTGGTGATCGAGGCGCAGGACACCGCGCACGGCAGCGCGATCGTCGCCGGGCTGGAAGCAAAAGGCGTGAGGGCGCGCCGTCGCGACCGGCTGGTGCTGTCACGGGACTGAACGAATAACGATGATATCGTTGCGGCGAGGGCCGCAGCGTGCAAGGCGGGAAGGCGCGCCGATCGACATGCGGACCATTTGCTGATGCCCAAAATTTTCACCGACCCCGCCGCGATCGTCGATGACATCATCCGCGACATCGGCCCTCGTCTGGTGGTGGGATTGCCGCTCGGGCTCGGCAAGGCCAATCACATCATCAATGCGCTCTACCAGCGCGCCGCAGCCGATCGCAACCTCGACCTGACTTTCTTCTCGGCGCTGACGCTGGAGAAGCCGCGGCCGTCGAGCGAATTGGAAAAGCGATTCATCGCACCGGTGATCGATCGCCTGTTCGGTGGCTGGCCCGACCTCGACTACGCCGCCGCCTTGCACAAAGGCGAGCTGCCGCCGAACATCGAGGTCACCGAGTTCTTCTTCCTGGCGGGCAAGTGGCTGCGCAACGCCTATGCCCAGCAACACTACATCGCCGCCAACTACACCCATGCCGCATCCTACATCCTCGACCGCGGCCTCAACGTCATCACCCAGCTCGTGGCCAAACGCGTCGTGAACGGCGAGACGCGCTACAGTCTGAGCTGCAACACCGACACCACGCTCGACCTGCTGCGCGCCCGCGCCGCCGGCCGGGCGTCGTTCAAGCTGGTGGGACAGGTCAATTCGCAACTGCCGTTCATGCCCGGCGCTGGCGATCTGCCGGCCAGCGAATTCAGCGCCATCCTGGACAGCCCCGAGACCGATTTTCCGCTGTTCGCGCCGCCGTCCGAGCCCGTGTCGGATACCAAATACGCCATCGGCCTGCACGCGGCGGGGCTCATCAAGGACGGCGGCACGTTGCAGATCGGCATCGGTCAGGTTGGCGATGCGCTGGCGCAGAGCCTGATCCTGCGGCATCGCGACAACGCGCGGTTTCGCGACATCGCGGCGCGGCTCGCGCCGAATAGCGCGATGAAGGAAACCGCGCCGTTCGCGACCGGGTCTTTATGGCGTCAGCGAAATGGTGTTCGAGGCGTTCCTCGGGCTGATCGAGGCCGGCGTGCTCAGGCGCGAGGTCGACGGCGCCGTTCTGCACGGCGCGTTCTTCCTGGGCCCGCAATCGTTCTACCGCGCCTTGCGCGAGATGACGCCAGCGCAGCGCGCGCGCATCCAGATGACGGCCGTGTCCTTCACCAACGAACTCTACGGCGACGAGGCCGCCAGGCGCCGCGCCCGCATCGATGCGCGCTTCGTCAACAACGCCATGATGGCGACGCTGATGGGCGCCGCGATCTCCGACGGCCTCGACAACGGCCAGGTGGTGAGCGGCGTCGGCGGGCAGTACAATTTTGTCGCGCAGGCCTTCGCGCTCGACGGCGCGCGCTCGATTCTCACGCTGGAATCGACGCGGCGCGAGAAGCGCGGCCTGGTGTCGAACATCCGCTGGTCGTATGGTCATGGCACCATCCCGCGCCACCTGCGCGATATCGTGGTCACCGAATACGGCGTGGCGGACCTGCGCGGCAAGTCGGATGCCGAGGTGATCGCGGCGATGCTCAACGTCGCGGACTCGCGCTTCCAGGACCAGTTGATGCGGCAGGCGGTCGACGCCGGAAAGCTGCCGCGCGACCACCGGATTCCGGCAGCGCATTGCGACAATACGCCGGCGCGTATCGCCGCCGCGCTGAAGCCCGCGCAGGCGGCTGGCCTGCTGCCGCCGTTTCCGTTCGGCAGCGATTTCACCGAGGTCGAGCAGCGGCTGATCCCCGCGCTCGAATCCTTGCGCGATGCATCGCGCTCGCCATTGGCGCTGCTGTTGCTCGCAATCGAGGGTCTGCGTCCCGCCGCGGTTTCGGATCAGCCTGCGCTAGCGCGCATGGGACTCGATCATCCGAATACGTTTTCGGACAGGTTCTATCGCATGTTGTTGAACGCCGCGCTGAAGCGGAGCGGCGGGAAATAGCCCTTGTCAAGGCGAGGGTCCAAAGAATATCGCGAAGATAGATGGATACGCGGGTCAAGCCCGCATATGACGGCGTTTGCATGGAGGAGATACGCGGACACGCGGTTTTCGATTATCTGTTCTTGTTCGCCGGCTTGCGCTTCTCGACGAACGCCGCCATGCCTTCTGCGCGGTCTTCCAGCGCGAAGGTCGAACGGAACAGGTCGCGCTCGACGTTCATGCCTTCCGACAGCGTCGTCTCGAAAGCGCGGTTGACGGCGCTCTTGGCCATCGCCGCGGCGGGACGGGACATCGAGGCGATCTTCTCGGCTGCGGCCATGGCCTCGCCCATCAGTGTGTCGACGGGCACGATACGGCTCACAAGCCCCGATCGCTCGGCTTCCGCCGCGTCCATCATTCGCCCGGTAAGACAGAGGTCCATCGCCTTGGCCTTGCCGACGGCGCGGGCCAGGCGCTGCGTGCCGCCGATGCCGGGTATGGTGCCGAGCGTGATTTCGGGCTGGCCGAATTTCGCGGTATCGGAGGCGATGATGATGTCGCACATCATGGCGAGTTCGCAGCCGCCGCCGAGCGCATAGCCGCTCACCGCCGCGATGGTCGGCTTGCGGCAGGTGGCGACGCGGTCGCCGCCGATCGCCTGGAAGTCCTCGCTGACCATGTCGATGAAGGTTTTCGGCTGCATTTCCTTGATGTCGGCGCCGGCGGCGAAAGCCTTTTCGTTGCCGGTGATCAGGATGCAGCCGATGCGGTCGTCGGCCTCGAGATCGTCAACAGCGGCGGCGATCTCGCGAAACACCGCGAATGACAGCGCGTTCAGCATTTTCGGCCGGTTCAGCCTGATGATGCCGACCGCGCCCTTGTTCTCGACGATGATGGCTTCGAACGTGCTCATGTTTTTGTGCTGCCTGTCGCGACGGGTGTGGGCGGCGGACAATGTGCCCGCGGTCCAGCGACGCCGCAAGGCTGCGCTCGCGTTGCATCGACCCGCGGTGCCGATGGATTTGCCGATCCGGCGAAGGCGGCGTCGCGATGCAAATGTTAGAGATGCAAATGTTAGAATCGGACCACGAGGGATCAGGCCATGAACATCCGGACGGCGGAGCCGAGCGTGAGCAGACCGCCGAAGGCGATGAAGATCTTGCCGATGAGCGAGGCCTGATTCCAGGTCGAGGTGCTCGCCGAGGCTTGAACGGCGGGTGCGTCGGTGCTTGGGGGTGCCGGAGATTCAATGGACGCCAGTGCGAGGGTAGGGGCGGTCTGCTCGCTGTCGATCATGGCGCGATCGACATCATTGAGTTCATCGGATGGAACGACATCGGCGCTGGCCGCAGAGGGGGTAGAGGTGTCGCCCTGGGGCGCGGAAGTCTCCTGATTATTGGCAGGCAGCATGTCTCCTGCGCTGCTGGCGAGCGCGCCTGCTTCGGTCTGAAGCGAATCCTCGGCAGGTTCGGGAATCCTGGCGTTGGCGTTGGCGACTGTCGGTGGCAGCGGTATCCGGGACTTGTCGCTGTCCTGAGCCTCGGAGGCTGTCTTCTCGGGGGCTTTCGCGTCGGCTTTCGATTCCGGCCTGGCCGGTTTCCGGGTGCGCGCGGCGTGGTGGTGCTTGTGTGAGCGGTGTTTGGAGAACTTGCCGAGCTTGACCGGTGGGCCGGCATTTTCGGTGTGGGCGGCCAAACCGGCCGGTTCCGCGGCGCTGTCGGTCGCGCGCACGGGTCCCGCCAAACCCAACCATAATCCTGCTGCGATGATCAACGCCGAGTGCCCGCTGGCCTTGATACCCATGGCAATCTCCCCGTTTGCCGTTGTCACCCAACGGCCGACAAAAGAAACGCCGGGCGTGGCCACACCGGGGCAGAAAAAGGGAATTTCAACGACCGTGGCGAACCACGGCGTTTCATCGAATGAGGTGGCTGTCGAGCGTCAGCCAGCGCCCGGAGCGGCTGCCTGTTGCATTCGATGAAAGCGCAGGACCTGCTGCGCGGTGGACGGACGCAGACGTTCATAGGTCTGCTCCGCAACATCGATATCCGTTACCTCGATCTTCGCGAGATTCTTGCGCATGTTGATAATGGTTTTGACAGTCGACCACGACAGGCCGCCTACCTTGGCCAGAATGAGCACGCCCTCGGTTTGGGATTCGATCATCATCTTCTCGGCGGCTGCGACCGAGACATTGGCGAGGCAGGCGATGGCGGCGTTGGTTTCGTCGAACTTCCCGGCTTCGGCAAAGGAGGCTACCTCATTTTCGTCGAGCCGCCCGTCTTCGTACAACGACCTGACCAGTCCGTGGGCGATGGTCGTTTCCTGGCTGATAGCCGCCGGCGCCGACCGCGCCCGCCGCGCCACCTCGCTGACGACGGCCGACACCTCGTCCGTCCGATGCGGATTGGCCGCCGCGAGACGCTCCCGTACCGCCGCGGAAGCCTTCGCGATCAGCTTCAGATAGTGATGCCGTGGGATCGACGGCCGCATCCCGACGCAGGTTGCGATGTCGTCGTCGCCCTCGGCGCGTGCGATCAGTCGCGTGAAACCCTGCTCGGAGAATTGAGCGCCCGGATTGTTGACGGTGCTTTTGACGACCTCGTCGTTGCCTCTCTCCACCAGAATGTCGGTGACCGCTCCGCTCAGGGTCTTCCGCGTCGAGATCGCCAGCAGATGCGCCTGGCTCTTGCTGCGGGCGTTCTCGACCAGCGCGTCGTCTCCAAGCCGTTCGGACAGGGACAGCACAGGCGCGGCGACTTCGATCAGATCGTCGAAGGCCAGTGCGTGAATGATCTGCGGCGGAGCCTTGGCAACGGGAGCGAGACGTCTGGCAAGCAGCGCTTTCGCCGAAGTCTCGATGTGCCGGATCAGGCAATTGAACACGTCGTCAAAAATCGCGATTTGCTCATCGGAGTAGTCGACCGTGTTGTTCAGGAACAGGTCGGTGACCCGCCGCAGCGTTTCAACCCGCCGCGCGATGGTGCCATGGACGAGAACGGTCTGAAGTTCGTCGAGCAGACTTGCCGTGGGGGCGGCCGATATGGAAGCCATGGCTCTGTCCTAGAGTTTCCTCATCCTACGCAGCGACATTCTGCTCGCTCGGATCGAGATTGCATCTGCGGCAATGACTACAGAATCGCAATCGGAGCGGCGCCGGCATAACCGAAGCGGCCCGTCGGGGAATCTACGGGGAAAAGCCTTTAGGTTTGGTATCTTTTGGCCGCCACGCGTGGCCGGCGACATCGTTAATACGTTATTTCTTCACGGGAATTTCCGCTTGCCCAGACCGGGAGCGGGTTAGCGACCCGCGCCGGTACCATATCCAGTTACCTTTTCAGGCGTGCCCGGGATGCTTGCCCTTTCCGTCGATTCAGGCACAACCTTGCGAAGTAATTTGACGTTCGCTGACTTCGCCTGACGGCCGATGCCAGAATTTTGAGAAGATTTGCCTTGCCAGTCGAACCTTCAGTCCTGCAACCCCGACCAATTCTGCGAGACGGCCAGTGAGTGCGGCACAGGCGGCTTCGGATGAGATCCTGATCGCCCGGATCGCTCAAGGCGACCGCCTCGCCATGCAGGTGCTGTACGGGCGCCATCATGTCAGGGTCTTTCGTTTCGGATTGAGGCTCGTGCGGAACGAACAGATCGCGGAAGACCTAATCAGCGAGGTTTTTCTCGATGTATGGCGTCAGGCCGGCAAGTTCGAAGGCCGATCCGCCGTCTCCACCTGGCTGCTGGCAATCACGCGTTTCAAGGCCCTGTCGGCGCTCCGCCGCAGGAAGGATGCCGAACTGGACGATGAGACCGCCAACGCGATCGAGGATCAATCCGACGACCCGGAGGTGGCGGTCCAGAAGAAGGATACGGGTAACGCGTTGCGTGAGTGTCTGACGCAGCTTTCGGCGGAGCACCGTGAAATCGTCGATCTTGTCTACTACCACGAAAAATCGGTGGAAGAGGTCGCCGAGATTGTCGGGATTCCCGAGAACACGGTGAAGACGAGGCTGTTTTACGCGCGCAAGAAACTGGCCGGCCTGCTCAAGGCAGCCGGCATAGAACGAGGTTGGCCATGATAGCGGCGAACAAGAAGGTCGCGGGAGCCGCGGAAGCTTCGCCGGGAGATATCGAGGCGCTGCTGCCGTGGTACGCAGTCGGCACGCTGAGCGCGCGCGATACGCGTCAGGTCGAACAAGCCCTCGCACGCGATTCAGCGCTTGCCAGGCAGTATGCGGTCATTCGGGACGAATACGCCGAAACCATTTCGCTCAACGAAAGCCTCGGTGCGCCGTCCGCGCGCGCGATGCAAAAATTGTTCGCCGCGATCGACGCCGAACCGGCGCGACACGTCGCGACGTCGCGTGGCCTCTCGGCGCGGATTTCGCAATTCTTCGCCGCGCTGTCGCCGCGCACGCTGGCCGCGACTGGCGCGGTTGGCGCACTGGTCGTCGTGCTCCAGGCCGGCGTGATCGCCGCGATGCTGGCAAGGGACGACGGCAGCCATTCATTCCAGACCGCATCTCATAGCACGGAGAATCCGCCGACGACTCGCGGACTGACCACGGCATCGGGGCCGCAGGCACTGGTGCGGTTCGCGCCGGACGCGCGCATGTCCGATATCAGCACATTGCTCGACGCCTATCAGGCGACGGTTGTGTCGGTATCCCGAGGCGGTCTGTTTCAGTTGCGCTTCGATGGCCGGGCGACAAAGGATACCGGCGACCTGATCAGCAGGCTTCAGAGCGAGAAGATCGTCAATCTCGCGGTTCCGGCTCAGTAGCGACGCATGACGAGCATAACGAAATGGAGCGCCGCGCTCGCCGCCTTGACCGGTTTATGCTGGCTCGCGGGCTTTGACGCCCCATCGGCTCGCGCCCAAGGCTCTATGCAAGGATACGGGGGCTCCTCGGGTGTCGGATCACGCGGCGGCATGACCGGAATGGCCGGGCGGGGCGGGATGCATGGCGGCTACCGGCCGGGCTGGGGCCATCGCGGTATCGGGTCGGGTTATGGCGGGTTGGGTTACGGACTGCCGCTCGGGGTGATCGAAGGCCCTTCTATCGAAGCTCCTTATCGCGTCATCGAGCGCGAGGACGACCCGGTGGTCGGCCGGCGACTGCGCCCCCCGCGCCGCAAGACCGTCGACCGCGAACCCAAACCGCGGAAGCCGGTCACTGCGGTTACCGCCTCAGGCATCTCCTACATCCGCTACGCGCCCAACACCTATCCGGTCTGCACGCGCGGCGAGGGCGCAATGAGCGGCGAATGCAACGGCCGTCCGTTCGTCGCTAACCTCGGCGGCAGCGGGCCGCCGCCGCAGGATCAGAACAGCGGACCCGGCCGCAATTCGGGGCAAGCGGCCACGCGCAACTATCGCCCCGGCGAGATCGTCGCCGAAACCGCAGCGATGCCCGGCGCCGAACTTACGGCGCTGGCGCGACGGCACCGGCTCGAACGCATCGCCTCGCAGGATTTTCCGCTGACCGGCAGCACCGTCAGCCTGTTCCGCATTGTCGGCCGCCGCCCGGTCGGGCAGGTTCAGACTGAGCTGCGCGCCGATGCCGCCGTGCGTTCGGCGCAACCGAACTTCCGTTACGTTCTGCAGGACCGGAAGACAACGGCCGCGGTCGCCGAAGGTGATCCCGCGCAGTATGCGCTGGCAAAATTGCGGTTGCCGGAAGCGCATCGACTGGCGCGCGGCAAAGACATCGTCGTCGCGGTGATCGATTCCGCAATTGATGCCGATCATCCCGAACTGGCCGGCTCGATCGCCGGGCGTTTCGATGCGCTCGACAGCAAGGGTGGTCCGCATGTCCACGGCACCGGCATCGCCGGCGCGATCGTCGCGCACGCGCGGCTGATGGGCAGCGCGCCGTCCGCCAGGATTCTCGCGATCCGCGCTTTCGGCGTCACGCAGGGCGCGGCCGAGAGCACCTCGTTCACGATTCTCAAAAGTCTCGACTACGCGGCGGCGCATGGCGCGCAGGTCATCAACATGAGTTTTGCCGGCCCGAAGGATGCGCTGGTCTCGCGCGGCATCGCCGCCGTCGCCGCAAAAGGCATCGTCATGGTGGCCGCAAGCGGCAATGCCGGCCCGAAATCGCCGCCGCTCTATCCCGCCGCCGACGCCGATGTGATCGCGGTCAGCGCGACCGACGTCGACGACCGTTTGTTTGTGGCCTCCAATCGTGGCAGCTATATCGCGGTCGCGGCTCCCGGCGTCGATATCTTCCTTCCCGCGCCAAACGGAAAATATCAGATGACGTCGGGGACCTCGTTCGCGGCGGCCTATGTCAGCGGTCTCGCGGCGCTGATCCTGGAGCGCAACCCGGCTCTGAAGCCTGCCGACGTCCGCGCCATCCTGACGACAAGCGCGCGCGATCTCGGAGCGCCGGGCCGCGACGATCTGTTCGGCGCCGGCGAAGCCGACGCCTATGCCGCCGTCCAGGCTATCCCGGCGGGCGCGATGTCCGCCGGCGAAACCGTGCCCGTCACGGCCGTACCCGATCCGAACCCGGCCGCCGCCGCATCCGACGCCGCTACAGCAGCCAACGCGGCTGTGCCTGCGGGCGAACCGCAGCCCGCGCCGGCGGGCATGAATTCGCCTGCGCCTGATCCTTCCGTGAAATAATCGGTGTTTACGGATCGTTAAAAAATAGAAACCGCCTTTGAACGTTTTGGGGAGGCTCGACGACAGAATTCATGTGGGAGCCCAAAAACTCCCTGAGGCTATATCAGGCGCGAGCGCCCATCCACCCCTGCGCCCAATATGGCTTGGCCCGCCCGGTTGTCCCCCCGGGCGGGTCTTTTCATTTGGCCTAAACTATTGTTTTTACGTAAATTTTTCTGATGTCAATTTTGCGCATAGAGCGACAGTGCCGTAACGGCGTCACCGGCTCGGTAACCATCCGAAATCATTGCCCGCTGCTTCACGAGAGTGTGTGGAAGCCGTTACTTGTTTTGCGCCATTCTTTACGATGTTTTAACAATACCTCGTATCGGCGTTAAAGGAGAGGCGACGTGAAAACCACCCTCGCAACCATTCTGGCAGGCGCGCTGTTGGGCTTCGGCACGCCGGCGTTCGCTCAGGATGCGGCGGTAGCGCGATATCCCGTGTTTGCTCACCATGATACTTATTGCTTGCAGGGCGGACTTTGGGGCTACCCCGGCAGTTGTATGTTCTCGAGTTTTCAGCAATGCAGAGCGACAGCACCGGGACTTACCGGAACGTGCATCAGAAATCCGAGATTGTACTACCATCCTGAGTCCTGGTCGTAGTTGGGAGCCAAGCCTGGCTCGGTCAGGGTTTCCTATTTCGAAAAGCCGCCATGGGCGGCTTCTTTTTTAAAAAAGCCGGTTGTCCCTCCCGGGCGGTTTTTTGTTCTCCCGCCATCACTTTCCGGCTGTCGTATTGCCTCCGGACAGCCGCATCGGTGGCGCATCCTTGGAAAAAGCGTCACATTCGTGCCGCAAAGTGCTGGACTTCGCCGAAGTTTTCCACAGAATATCCAACAAGCGCTGAATGATTCGTTCGTTGCGTCTGCGTCCGTTCTCCTCCTTGCGGACTCTCCCATGACCCAACGATCCGACGCCGCGCGCACCCGAGAGCACATTCAAGATCAGGCCCAGCACATTCTCGATCGCTGGTGCGGCATCGCCGAACGGCGGCTTGATCATCTTGTCGAGCTTTATGAAAGCGGACGGTGGCGGCGCTTCCATTCCGAACAGGCCTTCATGGAAAACCTGCTCGAGGCGAAGGCTGCCGTCGAAACCTGGCGAGCGTTGGCGCGGCGCGAGGCAACGCAGGACAATCGACCGGTCGACAGGTCGCGCCTCGATGAACCTGCGGAGAACATCTCTCCCGTGACGCCGGACGAGACTGATCGATCGCCGGCCCGGTTGCTTGGAACCGCGGCGGTGCAGGTCGCGCTGTCATCGATCGTGCATTTGGCGGATACGTCGATCGGAGCGAACGACGACGCGCCGGCCGATGGGGAAACGGCATCGGGTGGCAACATGGCGGCCGGGATCGCGCCGGATCCGCTCCCGTTCCAGGAACGCTATCCGATGCTGAAGTGTAACGCGCTGTAGCGACAGAGACCTTTTCAAGTCCGCTGCGTTCGCCGTTGACCCATATAGGGTATCCCCCTATGCTATCTGCATGTCACATACGATCAAAGAGAAGTCGAAACTCATCAGCCGAGTCCGTCGCATTAAGGGACAGTTGGAGGCGGTCGAGCGGGCCCTCGAATCCGAGACCGGGTGCGCGGATGTCCTGATGCTGGTGGCCTCGGTTCGAGGTGCCGTCGGCGGCCTGACCTCGGAACTGATCGAGGACCATATCCGCCATCACGTCCTCGATCCCGCCCAGGAAAAAGATCCGGAAAAGGCAAAGGGCGCCGCAGATCTCATTGACGTTGTTCGCACGTACCTGAAGTGAACTGAATGACCGACCTGGCTCAACTGCTCCAACAAAGCAGCACGCACGCATGGCTGTTTGCACCCAGCGCAATCCTGCTCGGCGCACTCCACGGACTGGAGCCCGGACATTCCAAGACCATGATGGCGGCATTCATCATCGCTATACGGGGTACTGTCCCGCAGGCGGTGCTCCTGGGGCTGTCGGCCGCGATCTCGCACACGGCAATCGTCTGGGTCGCCGCTTTCGCGGGACTCCATTTCGGCCAGCGATGGTCTGATGGGCATAGCGAGGCTTATCTGCAAGTGGCATCTGCCGTCATCATCCTTGGCATCGCGGCATGGATGGTCTGGCGCACCTGGCGCGAGCGCAATCTGGAACATCATCACGGCCACGCGCAACAAATCGAGTTGGACGGAAATTTACTGTCGCTCGAAATCTTCGAGGACGGCGTACCGCCGCGCTGGAGAATTCGAAGCGAGAACGCGGCCATTCCTGACGTCGCCGAAGTCGCAGTGACGACGATCCGGCCGGATGGTTCAAGGCAATCCTTCCGGTTCGTCGGCGAGCGAGATTATCTGGAAAGCGTCGATGAAGTTCCCGAGCCCCATGCGTTCAAGGTTCGTGTGACAGTCGGCAGCAACACGACCGATCTGGTCTTCAAGGAACATGACCACTCGCACATGGATCTTGGAGAGGAGGACGATGCCCACGCGCGCGCTCATGCGGCCGATATCCGCAAGCGTTTCGCCGGGCGCACGATCACGACTGCGCAGATCGTTCTCTTCGGCCTGACCGGCGGATTGATCCCGTGCCCGGCGGCGATCACCGTGTTGCTGCTCTGTATTCAACTCAAGCAGTTCAGCCTCGGATTCGCGCTGGTGCTTTGCTTCGGTATCGGCCTCGCGGCCACCATGGTATCGGCCGGCGTGCTGGCCGCGCTTGGCATCCGTCACGTCGAGCGCCACTGGTCCGGTTTCACGCGGCTTGCCCATCGCGCGCCCTATGTGTCTGCGGCTCTGATCGTGTGCGTCGGTTTTTACACCGGCTGGATCGGTTGGCACGAAATCGTATCCTGATGACGGGCGGGCCGGTCTGTCGGGATGATCGGTTTCTCGACGGTCGTCACCTGAATCGCTTCAATGTCAACCCGTCATGCGCTCGTTTCAGCGCACCACGTTGGCGTTGATCGCGACCTGCGCGTATTTGGTAGCGCCATTGGCCGTAAGATCCGGCGTCATCGGCCTGGCATGATCGAGGCCGACCACCGCGCCGCGCGGCGTATCCGAAATCAGGTTGCTGTTGACCAGCGCCGTGCCGGCTCCGTCCGCCACCGAGACGCCGATGCCGATGAAGGTCTTGCGGATCACGTTGCCGGTGATCGCGACATCGCGCAGATATTTGCCCCAGCCGGCCATGATGCCGAACGACGGCGCGTTCTCGATGACGTTTCCGGTGACCGAGGTGTCCGCCTCGACATAGATGCCGATGCCGGCGTCGTCGTCGGGCGCGGTGCCGATCGGGCGCTTCGGCAGCAGGTTGCGGACGATGTTGCCCTGGACGACCGCGAGGCGGCCGCCCTCATTGAAGTTGCAGACGGAGACGCCGACCGCCGCCCCGTCCACGGCGTTGTTGGCGATCACCGCGCCCTCGAAGGCGAATTCGGAATACAGCGCCACCTCGCGCACGCCGGTCACGCTGTTGCCGGTGATCTGGATGTTCGAGGCGGAGTTGCCGCGCACGGCGGAATAATCGCAATCGCTGATGCGGTTGCCGCTGACGATGACGTTGCCGGCGCGGAAGGCGTTGATGGCGTTGCCGTGCTGGCCGGAGCCGCCGGGGCCGGCCTTGATATGTGCGATGCGGTTACCGGTGACGATCGAGCCGTCGTCGCCGATCGCGGTGCGCAGGATCTCGATGCCGTTGTCGTTTGTCTCAAGAATGGTGTTGCGCGCAACCGTCAGCCCGAGCGCATCGAACGAGACGATCGCGGTGGTCGCGGTTTTCTCGATAACGTTGCCGCTGATCTCGCCCGCGACGGTCTCCAACCAGATGCCGTTGCGGCCGCTGCCGGTGATTTCGCAATCCAGAATCCGCAGGTCGCGTCCGCCAAGGCAATGGACGAGTCCGCGCCGCTCGGGCAGGGGGATGCCGCCGCCGTCAAGCGTGAGATTGCTGAGGCCGATATGGTCGGCGCCTTCCGCCGACAGCAGCGACGCGCCGCCGGTGAACATCAGCGTGGTCGCGCCGCGCACGCCGGCGAGTTGCGAGCCGGTGGCGAGCCGCAGCGGCCCGGTGCGGTAGACGCCGGGCGGCAGCGCGAGCGGGGCGTTGGCGCGGGCCGCCTCGTCGATCGCCCGTTGCAGCGCGCGGGTCTGGTCGTCCGGTGAATTCGGCCGCACGCCGTAATGGGCGGCGTCGCGCCCGAGCGTCGATGTCAGCGGGGCCGCACGGGCGGCGTCCGGCGGCAGCGCCAGCGCGCCGGCGACGCCTGCGGCGGAGGCTCCGAGAATATGGCGGCGATCGATGTTCATGGCGAGGATGTAACGCGAAAAACCGGAACGGCGCCGGGGCGGCGGCGAGGGATGCAGGCGATTGTTGGCGACAGGGTTAATGCGGCGGCGTCTGAACCACCGGATTGTGCGGCACGAACAGCCGTCCGCGCTCCACCACGAGCACGACGGCGAGAGCGGCAAGCGTGCACAGGAAAGCGCCGGTCGCGAACGGCAGCATGGTGCCGTTGAAGTCCTGCCCGATCAGAGCGCCGACGCCGCTTCCGATCAGGGTGGTGATCGAGCCGAACAGCGATGAGGCGGTTCCGGCGATATGGCCTTGCGGCTCCATGGCGAGCGCGGCGAAGTTCGAGAACATCAGCCCGAATGCGAACATGGTGCCGATTGCCAGCACCATGTAGAGCGGAAACGACAGCCACCCCTGCCATGCCGCGAGCAGCGTCAGCATCGCGATCACCACCGATCCGATGAGCGCGCCGTGCGAAATCACCCGCATGCCGAACCGGCCGACGATGCGCGAGTTCAACAGACCCGCGGCGGCGATGCCGGCGGCGATCGCGGCGAAGGCCAGCGGAAAATAATCGCCGAGGCCGTAGATCCCGGTGAAGATCTGTTGCGAACAGAACACGTAGGCGAACAGCACGCTCTGGATTCCGCCGGCGGCGAGCGCGTAGCCGATGGTCTGGCGGTTGGTGACGGTCTGGCGGAACGCATCGAAGACGTTCGCGGCGGTCAGCGGCTTGCGTCCCGCCTGGGGAAGGGTTTCCGGCAGTCGGATCGCGCACCACAGCAAAGCGAGCAGGCCGTAGACCGTCAGTACCACGAAGATGCCGCGCCAGGCCGCGAACAGCAGGATCGCCTGGCCGATCGACGGCGCAAGGACGGGCACTGAAATGAAAATCATCATCGCCAGCGACAGCACGCTCGCCATCCGTCGTCCGGTGTAGCAGTCACGCACGATCGAGGTGGCGATGACGCGGGCGGCCGAGCTTCCGATGCCCTGCAGCACACGCGCCAGCAGCATCATTTCAAGCGAGGGCGCGATCACCGACAAAAGCCCCGCGGCGCTGTACACCAGCATCCCGCCGATCAGGATCGGGCGGCGGCCGAAGCGGTCCGACAGCGGTCCCATGATGAACTGGCCGGCGCCGAAGCCGGCGAGATACACCGAGATCACGGCCTGGACGTGATTGGGGTTGGCAATGGCGTAGGCGTCGCGCACGTCCGGCATCGCCGGCAGCATCATGTCGGTCGCGATCGGGTTCAGCGCCATGATGCCGGCGACGATGGCGACGAACTCAGGAAACCCCATCGGCCGATGGGTTTGCGACACCCGCCCGTCCACGCTCGCGTCGGTCATCGGCCTATCCCGGAAGATCGGTGCGCAGCCCGAAATAGATGCTGCTGTTGCGCTGCACAATGCCCGTTTCGGACATATCTGTCCACCGCGAGAGGCGGACCGTCACAATGAGTTTGAATCCGGCCCGGCGCGCCCTGCCTGCCTCGCCGCTTTCACCACTTCCAGCAGCATGGCCTCGCCGGCATCGATCAGATACTCCAGCGTGATGCCGCCGGGAACATGAGCCGAGCCGTCGCGCTTCAGCGGCGGAACATGGATGAAGGCTGCGAGGCGCGGCCCCGCTTGATAGCGCGTGGCCTCGATGGCACGCCAGCAGAGATAATTGCAGAGATAGCTGCCGGCGTCGCGCGAGGCGCGCGCGTCGATGCCGGTTGCCTGCGCCGCGCGCAGCAGCCTGACGACATGCGGCCCGAAGGCCCGCGCATCCGCCGTGCCCGCGATCGATCTCTTGCACATCCGCACGCCGTCGAGGTCCGGCCAGATCGCCGTCGCCGCATTGCGCGCGCGGGTCTCGATCCGCAGCCAGGGCGTGCGCGTCGCGAGGCCGAACATCAACAGCGCGTGCGGACGATGCATCGAAAGAAGTTGCGGCAGTTCGCGGTCCACGGTCTCGTAAGCGACGCGGAAAATGTGGGTTGCGATCGCGACGTCGTCCAGCGCGGGCCGGCGCAGCCGCGCGATCCGCCCGACCAGCGGCATGGTCGGATTGAACGGCGCGCCGGGGAAGGGGCCGAAGCCGGTGACGAGAATGCGAAGGTCTTGAGACAATGGAACCTCGGCCGTCATGCCCGGCCTTGTGCCGGGCATCCACGTCTTCTGCTGCCACGGATCACAGAAAACAAGACGTGGATGGCCGGGCGTAGGCGAGCGGAAGCAACGCCGTTCTTCGAACGGCTATGCCCGGCCATGACGACAGCAGGTTTAATCCAACTCACCGCAGCAACTCCGCGATCTGGTCCGCCGCCAGCGCCGGGGTGACGCGGCCTTCGGCGACCTCGGCCTCGATCGCCCTCACTTTGGCGCGGATCGCGGCATCGCCGCGAAGGCGCGCCTTCATGCGGTCCTCGAACATCGACCACATCCACTTCACCTGCTGCTGGCTGCGCCGCGCAGCGAACTCGCCCGATGCCTGCATCGCGGTGCGGTGTTCGACAATCGTTTGCCACAACTCCGGAATGCCTGTTCCCGTCAGCCCGGAATAGGTCACGACCGGCGGCTGCCAGTGCTCGGAGCGAGGGCTGAGAATATGCAGCGCGCTGCGATATTCCGCCGCCGCGCGATTGGCGCGCTTGATGTTGTCGCCATCCGCCTTGTTGACCGCGATCATGTCGGCGAGTTCGACGAGGCCCTTCTTGATGCCCTGCAATTCGTCGCCGGCGCCGGGCAGCATCAAGGCGAGAAAGAAATCCGTCATGTCGCAGACGGCGGTCTCGGACTGCCCGGTGCCGACCGTTTCAACCAGCACCACGTCGAAGCCCGCCGCCTCGCACAGCAGCATCGCCTCGCGCGTTCTGGCCGCGACGCCGCCGAGCGTGCCGGCGGCGGGCGAGGGGCGGATATAGGCGGCGTCCGAAGCCGACAGCCGCGCCATCCGCGTCTTGTCGCCAAGGATCGAGCCGCCGCTGCGCGCCGAGGACGGGTCCACCGCCAGCACCGCGACCTTGTGGCCGTGCTCGATCAGGAACATGCCGAGCGCGTCGATGGTTGTGGACTTGCCGACGCCGGGCGATCCGGTGATGCCGACGCGGATGGCGCTGCCGGTCGCCGGCAACAGCGCCTGCACCAGCTCGCGCGCGGTCGCCTCATGATCGGCGCGGCGGCTTTCGATCAGCGTGATGGCGCGCGCCAGCGCCGCGCGATTGCCGGCGCGGATCTCGCTCGCGAGGGTGTCGGTCGAAAGGGGACGGGTCATTTGTCCTGTTTGGCTGCTTTCGCGCGGTCGCCGGCGAAGATCGCAGCACCTTGCGGCGAAAGATATGGCTCGAAGGTCTGCCAAGGCACGAAGACGACGAACGATCCCTCGACATAGGGACCGACCGCATAAGGCGGATAATGGAATTCGAGGCCGGCGCTTTTGCCGGGTTCGGTCGATGCGGCAAGTGTCACCGCGCCGACCTTCAGCAGCGTCGGCTCGATGCCCTTGTACCAGTCGATCCCGCCTGCGTCGTCGATGCCGCGCGCTTTCTTGTCGGCCTTGACGGCGGCGATGGCCGCCGCGCGCAGCGCTCTCATGGTGGCGCCGTTGTCGGCGGTTTCCTTGAAGAACGGCCGGATGCTGATGCGTTTGGCGGCGCTGTCGTCCCACAGGATGGTGTCGATGTCGGTGTTGGGATGCGCGCCGCCGGTATAGGTATAGTCGGTGCGCACCACGCTGACATAGCGACCATCAACCTGCGAGACGCGGCTGTAGCTGCGTTCGAAGGTCCAGGCGCGATTCTCGCGAAACAGGTCGGGTGAGGCCTTGAACTCCTGCGCTGCGTCGGCGCGGTTGTGTTCCACCCAGCGCTTGCCTTCGGCAAGGCAATTCGCCGCCAGCGTTGCATTCGATTTGATGCCGTCGTCCAGCAAGACGCTGGCGTCGATGTATTTCGTCTTGACGGCGAAGTCGGGCTTGGGCTCGGCTGCGATGGCAGGAGCGATGCCTGCGAGCATCAGGACTGCCATGAGACATGAAAACTTCTGAAGCGGACTCGCGATAGAACTGAGGCTGGTGATCATGGCAACCTTCGTCATGGCCGGGCTCGTTCCGGCCGTCCTGGTCTCGGCGTTCGGATCATAGAGAGGTGGATGCCCGCGACAAGCGCACGCATCATTGTGTGGAGAGTTTAACAAAACCCCTGCGCTATTCCGCCGCCTCGCTATGACCGAGCCGCGCGTCGAGCTTGCGGATCAGTTCCTCGGCGGCATCAGAAATCACCGTTCCCGGCGGGAAGATCGCCTCCGCGCCGGCCTTATAGAGCGCGTCGTAGTCCTGCGGCGGCACCACGCCGCCGACGATGATCATGATGTCGTCGCGACCGTAGCGTTTCAGCGCCGCCTTCAGTTCCGGCACCGTGGTCAGATGCGCGGCGGCGAGCGACGACACGCCGAGGATATGCACGTCGTTCTCCACCGCCTGCCGCGCGGCCTCGTCGGCGGTGGCGAACAGCGGTCCGATATCGACGTCGAAGCCGACATCGGCGAACGCGGACGCGATCACCTTCTGGCCGCGGTCGTGGCCGTCCTGTCCGATCTTGGCGACGAGAATGCGCGGGCGGCGGCCCTCGGCTTCCTCGAAGGCGTCGATCAGCGCTTGCACCCTTGAGATCCTGTCGGACATGGCGGACGCCTCGCGCTTGTAGACACCGGTGATGGACCTGATTTCGGCGCGATGGCGGCCGAACACCTTCTCCATCGCGCTGGAAATCTCTCCGACGGTGGCCTTGGCGCGCGCCGCATCGATGGCGAGCGCCAGCAGGTTGCCGTTGCCGTCGCCGGCCGAGCGCGTCAACGCCGCGAGCGCGGCATCGACATCTTGCTGGTTGCGTTCGCTGCGCAACCGTTTCAGCTTGTCGATCTGCAGGCTGCGCACCGCGGAGTTATCGATTTTCAGCACGTCGATCGGCGCTTCATTCTCCGGTCGGTACTTGTTGACGCCGATCATCGCCTGCCTGCCGGCGTCGATCCGCGCCTGCGTCCTGGCGGCGGCCTCCTCGATGCGCAGCTTCGGCACGCCGGCTTCAATCGCCTTGGCCATGCCGCCGAGTTCCTCGACCTCCTGAATATGGCCCCACGCCTTCACCGCGAGATCGTGCGTCAGCCGCTCGACATAGTACGAGCCGCCCCATGGATCGATGATGCGGGTGGTGCCGCTTTCCTGCTGCAGGACAAGCTGGGTGTTGCGGGCGATGCGCGCGGAGAAGTCGGTCGGCAACGCCAAGGCCTCGTCGAGCGCGTTGGTGTGCAGCGATTGGGTGTGACCTTGCGTCGCCGCCATCGCCTCGATCATGGTGCGCGGAACGTTGTTGAAGACGTCCTGCGCGGTGAGAGACCAGCCGGATGTCTGGCAATGGGTGCGCAAGGAGAGCGAGCGGACATCCTTCGGATCGAAGGGTTTCATGAGCCTGGCCCACAACAGCCGCGCGGCGCGCAGCTTGGCGACTTCCATGAAGAAGTTCATGCCGATCGCCCAGAAGAACGACAGCCGCGGCGCGAAGCGGTCGACATCGAGCCCGGCCTTGAGGCCGGCGCGGACATATTCGACGCCGTCGGCAAGCGTATAGGCGAGTTCGAGGTCCTGCGTCGCGCCTGCTTCCTGCATGTGATAGCCGGAGACCGAGATCGAATTGTATTTCGGCATCTTGCGCGAGGTAAAGGCGAAGATGTCGGAGACAATCCGCATCGAGGGCGCGGGCGGATAGATGTAGGTGTTGCGCACCATGAACTCTTTGAGGATGTCGTTCTGGATGGTGCCTGAGAGTTTCTCCGGCGGCACGCCCTGTTCCTCAGCCGCCACGACGAACAGCGCCAGCACCGGAAGCACCGCGCCGTTCATGGTCATCGACACGCTCATCCTGTCGAGCGGAATGCCCGCGAACAGCGTGCGCATGTCGTAGATGGAATCGATCGCGACGCCGGCCATGCCGACGTCACCGGCGACGCGCGGATGATCGCTGTCGTAGCCGCGATGGGTGGCGAGATCGAAGGCGACCGACAGTCCCTTCTGGCCGGCGGCGAGGTTGCGGCGATAGAAGGCGTTGGAGTCCTCCGCCGTCGAGAATCCCGCATATTGCCTGACGGTCCAGGGCCGGTTGACGTACATGGTCGGGTAGGGGCCGCGCAGGTAGGGCGCGATGCCGGGCCATGTGTCGAGAAAGTCGATGCCGTTGAGGTCGGCTTCGCCGTAGCCCGGTTTGACCGGGATGCCCTCGGGCGTCAGCCAGAATTCCGCAGACGGTTCGGCGCTGCCGCTGGCGGCGGGAGCGACCGGCTCGAAGACGACATCGGCGAAATTCGGAATGCGGGTCATCGTCGTTCAATCATGGTCCGGGTGCTGGTGGCTGATGATGCTTGCCATCTTCTCCGTCCCGTAGTTTTCCATGGTGGTATGGCTCGGCAGGTTGACGATGGTCGCGACCCAGCCGAGTCGGGATTCAGTGCCATATTGCCGGGTCGGCACCAGCAGATCCGGCCGGTCGAACGCGCCGGTCATGATCTCGATGCACGGACCGCCGATGCGGCTGAAGCTCAACGGCGTGCCGCAGGCGGCGCAGAACCCGCGCTCCGCGATCGAGGACGAGCGGAACGTCGCCGGTGAGCCTCTGGTCCACTGGAAACTCTCGCGCGGGATATCGGCGAAAGACGCAAACGGCGCGCCGGTGGCCTTCTGGCACATGCGGCAGTGGCAGATACTGATCCGCATCGGCGCGGCCGTCAGCGCAAATCGGATCGCGCCGCACTGGCACCCGCCGGTCAGCGACGGTTTTTCCTGCTCGCTCATCGTTGCTCCAGTCGCTGCCACGCGTCGTTCAGCATCGCCAGCGCGTCGACGCCCGCGAAAATGAAATCCTGTACGCCGGCCGACCGCAGCGCGGCTTCCAGCTTGCCTGGCCGCCCTGCCAAATAGATATGGCGCGCGCCCGCGGCATGTAAGGTCCGCGCTGCGGCTGCCCCCTGATCGGCATAGACCTGATCCGAGGAGCACAGGCAGACCAGTTGCGCGCCGGATGCCTTGAAGGCGGCGGCGATGGCGGTTTGCGTCGCTGCGGCACTCTTCTCCCTCTCCCCGTTGGGGAGAGGGTCGGGGTGAGGGGGCGCGTTTGGCGGAAGCGCCGGCGCAAAATCAACCGCCTCGATGCCGCCGGTCTCAAAGAAACTCCGGGCGAAGGTCGCGCGCGCGGTGAAGTCGGCCGCCGTGCCGAGCGTGGCGAGAAAGATTGTCGGCCGCGCGCCGGTGGCTTTGAGCCAATCGTTGGAGCGATCGCGCAATTGTTCGAAAGCCGCGGCGAGCCGCATCGGCGCCAGTGCGTCGAAGGTGATCGTTGCGTCGCCGCAGGGCTCAGGCGCGTGCGGGATGGCGTCGAGCACGGCCGCCGGCTTTTCATGCAGGTTTGGAAACTCGCTGGCGCCGGTGAGCACGTCGCGGCGCTTTGCGACGTTGGCCTCGCGCGCGGCGCGCGTTGCCACAACATCGCGCTGGATCAGGTTCTGCGTCAGCGCCGCAAACGCGCCGCCGGCTTTCTCGATATCCTGAAACTGCCTCCAGGCCGCTTCGCAAAGCTGCCGCGTCAGCGCCTCGATGCCGCCCGAGCCCGCCGCCGGATCGGCGACTTTGGCGAGATTGGATTCCTCAATCAAAATGAGCTGCGTGTTGCGGGCGATGCGCCGCGCAAAGGCGTCCGGCAGGCCGAGCACCAGCGTATGCGGCAGCACGCAGACGCTGTCGGCGCCACCGAGTCCGGCCGAAAACGCGGAGATGGTGGCGCGCAGCATGTTCACGTAAGGATCATACCGGGTCAGCATCCGCCACGCGGTCTCGGCGGCGATGAACAACGGCTTCGGCGCGAGGCCGCAAGCCTGTTCGATTCGTGCCCACGACAGCCGCAACGCGCGGAACTTGGCCAGCGTCAGAAACTGGTCGGCATCGGCGGCAAGCCTTGCGTGGATCATGCCGCGCGCATCATCGAGATCGATGCCGGCGCTTTCGAGCGCGCGGAGGTATGCCACCAATGATGCGAGAACGAAGGCGAGTTCCTGCGCCTCCGATCCGCCGGCGTCGTGGATCACCCTGCCATCGGCGGCGAGAAAGGGACCGTGGAAGCCAACGGCGGCCAGTTTCTTCGCGGTCTCGGCGACCGCCGGAGCGATGTCGCTCCAGGGCGAGACGCTCGATCCCGATGCCGCGCAGGCGCCGAGCGGATCGAGGCCGAAGCGGATGTCGCAGGCCGCCGGGTCTGCTCCTTTGGTCCTGATGTCGTCGGCAATGCGCAGGGCGATCGCGCGCGATTGCGGCCCCATCTCCAGTTCGATCGAGATGCCTGCGTCGAGAAGAACGCCATCGAGAGCTTTTGCGACAGCCTCCGCCGTCGGCGGCAGTCCAAAGCCGCGAGCGCCGATCGCGTCGGCAAACACCAGCGTCAGGCCGGTGGCGCCGTTGTCGAGGTCGTGAAGCGCCTGCGCGTTGGCTTGCGCCGCGTCGGGATGATCGATCCGCTGCATCACCTGCCAAGGTGCTGCTGCTGCGCGGCTGGCGATCGCGTGCGCGCCTTTCGCGCGGGCATGGATCGGCTCGATCGCGAGGCCGTCATAGGTCTTTGCGATCAGCGTCTCGAACGGCGCGCCTTTCAGCACGCTATCGACCAGCTTGCGCCAGTCGTCCGCCGTAGCCGGGGCGAAATCGGCGGCCAGGGGCAGATCGGAAACCACGTCGTCGGGAGCAGCGGGCATTGTGCGCTCGGTTGCGAAAAAGCCGGTACGCAAAATGCCATGCGGCGGCGGACAAGCCAAACGGTCCTTTAGGGCGAGGTCAGTCGGGCAGGCGCTTGATGCCCGCTGTCGAGATAGTGGCCAGCCCCTCGGCCGGCGTTCGCCCCGCGATGATGCGATCCGGTGCGATCTCGGCAAGCGGAACCAGCACGAAGGCGCGCTCGAACAGGCGCGGATGCGGCAGCTTCAGTTCCGGCCTGTCGAGGACGGCATCGTCGTAGGCGATCAAATCGAGGTCCAGCGTGCGCGGGCCCCAGCGGGTTTCCGTGCTGCGATCGCGGCCGAACTTTGTCTCGATCTTGTGCAGCGTGTACAGCAGCGCGTGCGGGTCGAGGCGGGTCTCGATCTCGATGCAGGCGTTGACGAAGCGGTCCTGATTTTCGTCGCCCCAGGGTGGGGTGGTGTAGTCGGAGGAGCGTGCGACGAGCACGGCCTGCGCCATGCCGCAGATGTTGGCGATGGCCTTGCGGAAGGTCTGGCGGACGTCTCCGACGTTGCCCCCAAGCGCGATCAGGACGCTGGCCAAGGCTATTCCCTGCCGCGGATGAGGGTGATGCCGACGTCGTCGAAGATCGCCGCGACCGGCGCATGGGGCTTGTGCACGGTGACCTTGATCGTGTTCACGCGCGGGAAAGCCGTCAGCACCGCGTCGGCGACCGCGCCCGCCGCGCATTCGAGCAGCTTGTAATTGGCGTCCTTGAACGCGGCACTGGCGGTCGCGATCACACTGGAATAGGAGACGGTATCGGCGAGCCGGTCGGTCCGGGAGGATTCCGACAGATCGGCCGAAAGCTCTATGTCCATCACGAAGCGCTGGCCGACTTCGGTCTCGTGCTGCATGACGCCGTGCTGCGCATGGATCACGAGGCCGCGAATGAAGATCGTGCCGCTCATGGTTGATGATCCCTGATTCTGGCTTCGATGGCGTGGGCGACGCGCAACGCCTGCACCGTATCCGCCACGTCGTGCGTGCGGACGATCCGCGCGCCGCCTCGTGCTGCGATCAGATGCGCGGCGAGCGAACCGCCGAGCCGTTCCTTCGGTTCCGACGGCACCACCGCGTCGATGAAGCGCTTGCGCGACGCGCCGACCAGCACCGGCAGGCCGAACGTCCGCAGCTCGTCGAGCCGGGCCAGCGCGATCATGCTCTGTTCCTGGGTTTTGCCGAAGCCGATGCCCGGGTCGAGGACGAGGTGGCCTGCGGGAATCCCGGCTTTCGCCGCGATCTCCAGCGATCGTTCGAAGAACGCCGCGATGTCGCGCATGATGTCGAGGGTGGCGTCCGGCTTGCCGCGGTTGTGCATGACGATAACAGGTGCATCGTGCGCGGCGATCACGCTCGCCATGTCCGGATCGCGCTGCAAACCCCAGACGTCGTTGGCGATGGCGGCCCCGTTCTCCAACGCCCAGGCCACGACCTCGGACTTCATGCTGTCGATCGACACCGGCGTGCCGAGCGCGGCAACGGCGGCCAGCACCGGCTCCAGACGTCGCATCTCCTCGTCATGCGAGACCGGTTGCGAGCCGTAGGGGCGGGTGGATTCCGCGCCGATATCGATGACGTCGGCGCCTTCCGCGACCATGCGGCGCGCCTGCGTCAGCGCGCGGTCGGGCGCGATGAATTGACCGCCGTCGGAGAAGGAATCGGGAGTGACGTTCAGGACCCCCATGACCGCCGGATACGGCTGCGACAGCAGTTTGTGCAGCAGCGGATGACGTGTGTCATCCGTGACAGGTCCGGATATGGAAGGGGCCGCCGCCATGCGGTGGCTTTGCGCGGTCGCGGACATGGTGTCAAGGCGCGAAAGAGCCTGCTCGGAAACGCCCGGCCTCGCGGAAAGGTGGGCTCAATAGGTGATCTTGAGCGGGAGCTTGCGAGCCTGCGCGATCAGATCGCCGATCGATTTTTCCGACGGCAATACGCTGACGAGCTTGCGCCTGGTGTTGACGTCCTTCATGGCCTGAGCCAGGCGGGCGGGATTACGATGTGTCAGTTCGCGCACCGTGGTGACGCCGGCTGCGCGCAACAACTTGGTCTTGCCATTGCCCATTCCGGGGATGCGCATGTAGTCGGCGAGATTGGCCCACTCCAGCAGTTGCTGTTCGCTGAATCCGGTCCTGACTGCGAGCGCCTTGCGGCCTTTCGAGGTGCTGGCCGCCTCCAGGTAGGCATCCGTTGTCCGGATGCCGACGGACCTCAGCTTCTTGGCGTCGACGGCGCTCAGACCTTCGAGCTTGGAGATCGGATATGTCATGACGTCAGCAATACGAAGGCGCTTGACGCGGATCGGCGAAGGTTCGGCGTCGCGGAAATGATCGCGTCCGTTCGATGGCGTTGTCCGCGCCGGCTTTTGCGCCGATCAGTGATTGAATCTTTTCGGCAGGGCCCTTCTTGCGCTGAAGGCCCGGAATCGTACCGACGGTTGTTGGCGCGACAGCGGCATCGATGCCGGCTCTCGCGGCACGCCGCTCGACCAGTTCGTTCATGGTACCCCGCCTCCGCCGGTTGATCGCCGGCTCGTTGTTTATGGGTTCATCTTGATACTCCTGCGAGGCGAAATACAAGCGATGACCGCTGATTGACGTTCGATCGCATGACGAGTGTTGCCGAGATGCAAGACCGAACGCTTGATTCATGCCAAAACATCGCGACTCGTCGGTCATTTGCCGGTGGAACACAGCTACGACCACGATCGGCGATGGTTCAGCGCGATGATTTCGAGCGCCTCGCGGCTGTTCGCCGGTTTCAATCGATGCGGAACATGAAGTAGAGTGATGCTGCTCGACGACGGATCACGAAGAGGCGATCATGGCGGCAACCGCGACCGGGATCGGCGATACCGATCACAGCATTTTCATCGGCAAGGGGGAGCAGCCTGCTTGGCTGACGCTCGGTCTCGCCAATCGACACGGTCTCGTCACCGGCGCCACGGGAACCGGAAAAACCGTATCCCTCCAGGTGATGGCGGAAGGATTTTCTCGCGCAGGCGTGCCGGTATTCGCGGCCGATATCAAAGGCGACCTGTCCGGCATCTCCGAGCCCGGCGAGGCCAGGGATTTCATCCTCAAGCGCGCCAAGGACATGGGGCTGACTTTCCAGCCCGATCAGTTCTCGACGATTTTCTGGGACGTTTTCGGCGAGCAGGGCCATCCGGTGCGCGCCACCGTCTCGGAAATGGGGCCGCTGCTGCTGTCGCGCATGATGGATCTGAACGACGTGCAGGAGGGCGTACTCAACGTCGCCTTCCGGGTGGCGGATGAACAGGGCTTGCTGCTGCTCGACATGAAGGATCTGCGGGCCATCCTGTCCTTCATCGCCGAACATGCGGCCGAACTGACGACGCAGTACGGCAACGTTTCGAAACAGACGGTCGGAACCATCCAGCGCCAGCTTCTGGTGCTGGAAAACCAGGGCGGCGACAAGTTTTTCGGCGAGCCCGCATTGGATCTGAAGGATTTCATGCGCACCGACCGCGACGGTCGCGGTATGGTCAATATTCTCGTCGCCGACAAGTTGATGCAGAGCCCGAAACTCTATGCGACGTTCCTGCTGTGGATGTTGTCGGAGCTGTTCGAACAGTTGCCCGAGGTCGGCGACCCGCCGAAGCCGAAGCTGGTGTTCTTCTTCGACGAGGCCCATCTCCTGTTCAACGACGCGCCCAAGGCGCTGATGGACAAGATCGAGCAGGTGGTGCGCCTGATCCGCTCCAAGGGTGTCGGGGTCTATTTCGTCACCCAGAACCCGATCGATGTCCCGGACAAGGTGCTGGCCCAGCTCGGCAACCGGGTGCAGCATGCGCTGCGCGCCTTCACGCCGCGCGACCAGAAGGCGGTCGCGGCCGCCGCGCAGACGTTCCGGCCCAATCCGAAGCTGAACACGGCGCAGGTCATCACCGAGCTTGGAAAGGGGGAGGCGTTGGTGTCGTTCCTGGAAGGCAACGGCACGCCGGCCGTGGTCGAACGCGTGATGGTGCGACCGCCGTCGGCACGGATCGGCCCGATCACCGCGGAAGAACGCAAGACCATCATGAACAGCAGTCCGGTGAAGGGAAAGTACGACACCGCGATCGATTCCGAATCGGCTTACGAGGTGCTCCAGAAGCGGGTCGAGGGAAGCGCGGCGACCGCCGATGCACCGGCCGAAGGCGGAATTCTCGGCCAGATCGGATCGATCGTCGGCACCGTGTTCGGCACCAACACGCCGCGCGGCAGGTTGTCGACGGGACAGGTGGTGGCGCGCAGCGTCACCCGCACCGTCACCAACAAGGTGGTGGGAGGGATCGTCGCCGATCTCGGCAAGACCGTCGGCGGCTCGCTCGGCGGTTCGGTCGGGCGCGCGCTGGTGCGCGGCGCGCTCGGGGGATTGCTGCGGCGATAACGGGACATGCGCGTGTTGAGATGGCCGTCTTTCCGGCGCCCGCTGGATGTCCTGTTTCTTGCGGCCTGCGTGCTGCTGACCGCAGACGTTCTGGTCCCTGAGATCCTGGGACACGGCAAAACCAAGGACTATCCGCTGTGGTACTGGGCCGGTCAGCAAGTCCTGCAAGGTGGCGATCTGTATCCGAAAGGATCGAGCGAGGGCTTTCCCTTCCTGTACCCGCCGCTATCGGCGATTCTGCTCGCGATACCGAGCTACCTCGGAAAGATTCCGCTGTATCTAAGCCTCTGCCTTCTCAATGCCACCGCATGGTGGATCACGGCGCAACTCTCCAATGCCATGACCGGATCGGGGAGGAGGCCCGAACCCTGGCTCGAGGCTCTGCCGGGCATCGTGACGATCACCTTCGTGTTCGACATGTTCGATCTCGGGCAACCCAATCTGGTTCTTCTCGCCATGATGCTGTTCGGCTTCCTCTGGCTCCGGCAGGAGCGCGGATGGCTGTCGGGAAGCATGTTCGCGCTCGCGGCCGCCATCAAGGTCTTTCCCGTCGCGGTGCTGCCGTACCTGCTGTGGCGCCGCCGCTGGGCCAGCGCGACCAGCATGATCGCGTGCCTCGGCATCTTCCTGTTTCTGGTGCCGGCTCCGATCCGCGGCTTCGATCGCAATGTGTCGGAGCTGGCCACATGGTATCGCGGCATGGTCGGATCGAGCTCGGAGCGCGGGTTCGGCCAGCGCGACGCCCAGAACTGGTCCTGGGTCAATCAGTCGATCATCGCCGTCACGCATCGCCTGGTGCGTCCGGTCAACTACAATCAGATCGATCCCGCCAAACCGGCGCAATACATGAATGTCGCCGATCTCGATTACAAGACGGCGAACTGGATCGTGCTGGCGGTCTTTGCCGCGATCGGGCTGGGTTTCATCGGCATCATTCCGGCGCGAGCGAAGATGACGCCGAAATCGACCGCCGAGGAAGTCGGAATTCTGGTCTGCCTGATGACGGTCGCCTCGCCCCTGGCGCGGCAGTATTACTTCGTGTGGCTGTTCTTTCCGATGACGGTGCTGTTTCATCGTGCCGCGTTCGATCTCCGGCCGAAGGCGCGGGCGATGTCGCGCGCCGCGCTCGGGGTATCGTTTGCGCTGATGGCGCTGTCGCTGCCTGTGTTTCCGAAACTTCTTCAAGCCCTCGGAAACAACCTCGCGGCGACGTTTGTCATCATCGCCGCGCTGGCGTGGCACATCCGTCATCCGTCGGCGGCGGCTGATCCGCATTCGGTCGCGCCAAAGACAATTTGAACGGTCGTTCAATCCGCAACGCGAGGAAAGAAAAATGTCCGCCACACCGCAACTGCAAACGGTCCTCGACCACATCGACGCCGATTTCGACAACAGCCTGGAGCGATTGTTCGCGCTGCTGCGCATCAAATCGATCTCCGCCGATCCGGCGTTCGCCGGCGACTGCAAGGCGGCGGCCGATCATCTCGCCGCCGATATCGCGACGCTGAAATTCGACGCCGAGGTCCGTCCCACGGCAGGCCATCCCGCGATCGTCGCGAAGAGCAACGGCAATACGGGGTCGCGCCCGCACGTTCTGTTCTATGGCCACTACGACGTCCAGCCGGTCGATCCGCTGGATTTGTGGCATCGCCCGCCGTTCGAGCCGATGGTGACGAGCCATGCCGACGGCCGCAAGATCATCGTGGCGCGCGGCGCGGAAGACGACAAGGGCCAGTTGATGACGTTCGTGGAAGCCTGCCGCGCCTGGGTGTCGGTGGCGGGTTCGCTGCCGCTCGACGTGACGATCCTGATCGAGGGCGAGGAGGAGGTCGGTTCGAAAAACTTTGCCCCGTTCCTCGAACAGAACAAGAAAGACCTTGCCGCGGACTTCGCACTGGTGTGCGACACCGGCATGTGGGATCCGGACACCCCGGCGATCACCACGTCGCTGCGCGGACTGGTGTATGAGGAAGTGGTCATCAAGGCCGCGAACCGCGACCTGCATTCCGGCCTTTTCGGCGGCGGCGCGCAGAATCCGATCCGGGTGCTGACCCGCATTCTCGGCGGTCTCCATGACGACGACGGCCGCGTCACAATTCCGGGATTCTACGACGGCGTGAAGGACCTGCCGGCCGACATCCGCGCGCAGTGGACGAAACTCGATCTGACGCCGGACAGGTTCCTGAAGCCCATCGGACTCTCGATCCCCGCCGGCGAAAAAGACCGTCTGCTGATCGAGCAGCTCTTGTCGCGGCCGACCTGCGACATCAACGGCATCGTCGGCGGCTATACCGGCGAGGGCTCCAAGACGGTGATTCCGGCTCAGGCGTCGGCCAAGGTCTCGTTCCGCCTCGTCGAAGGTCAGGAGCCCGGAAAGATACGCGACGCCTTCCGTGCCTTCGTGAGGGCGCGCGTGCCGGCGGATTGCTCCGCCGAGTTCATCGATCACGCCGGCGCGCCTGCGATCGCGCTGGACTGGAGCATGAAGCCGCTGGCCGCCGCGAAACAGGCGTTGACCGATGAATGGAACAAGGAGGCGCTGCTGATCGGCTGCGGCGCGTCGATCCCGATCGTCGCCGATTTCAAGACCGCGCTTGGTCTCGATACCGTGCTGGTCGGCTTCGGCTTGGAGGACGACAACATCCATTCGCCGAACGAGAAATACGACCTGAAGAGTTTTCACAAAGGCATCCGGTCGTGGGCGCGGATTCTTGCGGCGCTCGCGGGGGCGCCGCGCTGAGCGATTCCTGGATCACGATGATTTTGGATCGAGTCGATCCCAAATCATGAACGTGATCGATTCCAGTATTTTCGCGCGGGATGCAGGCGGAAAACCGCGCCACACTCCTCATCCCGCTCAAAGCCGCTCACATGAAAACGCCGCCCGGGATTGGGCGGCGTTTGGATTCGGCGTGTAGAGGATGATGGCGCGAGCCTACACCCGTTCGTGGATCTTGTAACCGGGGTTGTCGTGTCGGCGCGGCGCGTCCACGGAGCCAGCGTGGCCGCGCGCAGGCGACCGATCTGTTCCGGCGGATGCCCCGGGATCGAACGATTCCCGGCGTTCGTCGTTGACCTTATTGCCGCCGTTATCCCCGTAACCATGCTGGCGGCGTGCGCGTTATGACGCTAGTTAGGTGCGGGAAGTTATGTGCTCGTGTCCCGTGGACCGGTTCGCGTAAAGAAAACGCATCGAAACAGAAAGCCAGAGCCGGGGTTTGATTCCATCAAAGCCGGTATGGCTCCAGGTCGGGCGCGCAGTTTGGGGGCGGGGAGCTTTTAGGGATGAGCGTGCTTTTGATCGTCGGGATCGGTGTATTGGTGGCCGGTCTGGTGACGACCGCTTTTGGAGTCCCGGTCAAGGAGTTCAGCTTCGGCAATACCCTGATCTTGTCCGGCGCGGTCGTGTCCTGCACCGGCCTGATCATGATCAGCCTCTCGCTCGTTGTTCGCGAATTGCGGGCCGTCGCGGACCGCATCGCGGACCGTCTGCGCTCCGAAACGATGGCCGTCGATCGTCGCGTGTCGGTCCCGCCGGACACCGGCATCGATGGCAACCGCCAGCCGCGGCGAACTGTCGATCAAGCCGCGCCATATCCGGGCATCGAGACAAATCCAGGCTTTGATCCGACGCTAACGCCCCCCGTTCCGTCGCCACCCCGCCAGGCGGAAGTGTCTGCCCGCGATCGCGCCGCCGCCGGTGCGGCTCCTGATGTCATGGCTGAACTCCCGGCATCCTCCGATACGTCATCTCAGCCGAAACCGCGTCGCAATCTCCTGTTCGCCTCATCCATGAGGAAAGACCGCGAGCGGTCGGAGGCGGAGCGGTCCGGCGCGGCCGGCTTGTCCCCGCCTGTGCCTGCGACATATGCTGCCGATCTTGGCATGCCCCGGCCGCCATCATTTGACGATGCCTGGCCGCGCCCGGAGCAGGGCCGCGCGTCCCCAGCGCCGCTGTCCGCAGGATCCCAGGCCGATCGGCTGTCCGGCCTTCACGGCCGGAATGCTTCCGCGGTGACAGTCCTGAAGTCCGGCGTTGTCGATGGGCTGGCCTATTCGCTCTTTTCCGACGGTACGATCGAGGCGCAACTGCCGGAGGGCATGATGCGGTTCGCGTCGATCGATCAACTGCGAGCGCATCTCGACCGGGGTCCTGACCGGTCGCCTTCGAAATAAATTCCAGGCGCCCGCGTGTCGTTCTTGTCATGCCGGTGGCAATCCGCCCATACTTGCCGCCTGAAGTCAGATTCTGATCATTAGCGCGTGTTTTGCAAAAGCGGGCACTGGTTTTACGATCAGAATACGCGCAAGTTATTGATTGAGAGCATTTTCTTGCGGCTAACCGGATTCCGCTTCGCCGGAAAATGATCCCGACCCGAAGGGCAGCGCCAGCGCAAAGTGGAAACCGGTTTTCGGATAGGATCGTGCTCAATCGTAAGGATAAGGCGGGTGTCCGATTCAGCGCAGTTGAATTAGACTCTCGCCCGGGCGTATCGATGCTGCTTCACGATCCGGAAGATTGAGATCATGAGCGATACAGCGGCCAAGAGTTTTCTCGACCTCACGGCGCAGATCGTGTCGGCCTATGTCAGCAATAACACCACGCCGGCGTCGGAAATTCCGGCGCTCATCAGCCAGGTGCATGCCGCCCTGACGCGGGTGTCGTCCGGCCGGGGCGAATTGCCGGCAGAACCGACCAAGCCCGCCGTGCCGGTCAAGAAATCGATGACGGCCGACTACCTGGTCTGTCTGGAGGACGGGAAGCGCTTCAAATCGCTCAAGCGCCATCTGCGGACGCAGTACAATATGAGCCCCGAGCAATACCGGGACAAATGGAAGCTTCCGGCGGACTACCCCATGGTGGCTCCGAATTATGCGGTCACGCGATCCCAACTGGCCAAAAACATGGGCCTCGGCCAGCAGCGGCGGCGGCGGAAATAAAGCAGGCTTCTGGGTACCTAATATTAGGAATAATATCCGAATCGGCTTCGAAGATTTGATCTGCTTCTCCGGGTTTCCTTTGAAAAATGTTATCCCCGGGGTTAGAAGGGTCTGTAGGATTTGAGAATATATTCCTACAACGAGGCCTCCCATGCTTCTGACCCATCTCGCCGAGCCGTCCGCATGCATCCGGCAGCCGCCCGTCTCGTCCACGCAAATCTGTCACGGCATCGCGGAATTGGTGGCGGACGGATTCGGGTTGGATGCCGCCGCGATGATGTCGCCCACCCGTGGCGCCCGGCGCGCCGCATATGCCCGGCAGGTCGCGATGTATCTGGCGCATGTCGGGTTCGCGCTGAGTTTCGAGGCGATCGGCCGCGCCTTCGACCGCGACCGCACCACGGTTTCCCACGCCTGCCGCGTCGTCGAGGACAGCCGCGACGACGAGAAACTGGACCGCCGGCTCACCTCGCTCGAAACGCTGTGCGCCGCTTTCGGCGAACGCCTCCATGGAACGCCCGATGCCGGCGTTTGATCGCGGCGCCGGCAAATCGGCGCGTCGGAAGAGGAATCGTCCGGCCGAAGCCGTCGATCGGTTTCGCGCGCAGCATCTTGCGCTTGCCGAACGCGAGATCGTGACCGACGCAAGCGTTGTGACGGTGACGGTCAACGACGGCGAGAGTCCTCTCGCCTGGCTGGCGCGTCGCAAGGGCCGCGACGGACGTGCGATGATCAGCCGCGACCAGTTTGCGGCCGGCGAACGGTTGCGCGCGGATTTTACGCGCGGACATCTGACGCCGCGGGTGACATCGAACTGGTCGGCTCCGACCGGAGGGCGGCCGCGCGGATCCGGAGCCGGCCCGTGCCAGATGACGGATCTGATCGTCGCGTCGCGGCAGCGGGTGCGGCTGGCGTTGCAGGCGTGCGGACCGGAATTTTCCGGCCTGCTGATGGATGTCTGCTGCTTTCTGCGCGGACTGGAAGATGTCGAGCGCGAGCGCGGCTGGCCCCCGCGTTCGGCGAAAGTCGTGCTGCAGCTCGCGCTGGATCGCCTTGCCAGACATTACGGTCTGACGAGCGAGGGACGAATTGAAGCGAGCGCCCATGTGCGGACATGGCTTGCGGGCGACGCAACCTTCACGAGCGGGTAGGCGTCAGAGCATGCTCAATCAAACGAGCATGATCCCGAAAAGTGGCGGCCGGTTTCCGGATCGGATCGTGCTGGATCAAACGGAGGCGACGCCGTTCGGTCAGGCGGCGTCGGCCAGCGCTTCCCGTGCGTCCCTGCGAATGCGTTCGACCATGGACCGCAGCCCGTTGGAGCGCTGCGGCGTGAGATGCTCGCGGAAACCGAGTTCGTCGAAAATCGCGATCGCGTCGGTATCGAGAATGGCCTGCGGCTTCCGGCCCGAATAAAGCGTCAGCAGGATCGCGACCAGGCCGCGCACGATGTGCGCGTCGCTGTCGCCGACATAGGTCAGGACCGGTTCGCTGTCAGCGTCGCGGGTGACCTTGAGAGAAAGCCAGACCTGGCTGGTGCAGCCCTGAACCTTGTTGGCGGCGGAATGTTCGGCTTCGCTCATCGGTTCGAGGGCGCGTCCGAGTTCGATGACGTACCGGTAGCGGTCGTCCCACTCCTCCAGAAGCGCAAAGTTGTCCCTGATCTCGTCGATCGTCATCCTGACCCGCATACCCGTACGTGTGGCGTCCCGGCTTCTATATAGGACGCCGGGCCGATAAAATCGATACGGACGTGCCGATGCTTTTTCGGAAATTGTTCCGTCTCGTGCGGCGGTTCAGAGGCCGTCCCGTTTTCCCGACGAGGGAAGATGCGAGTTGGCCGAGGCGGTCGCTGGAACCGCGAGATGCCATTCCGCCTGTAAATCTTCGGCCGTCAGCGTGTCATGCGACGCATCGTCGGAGGTCGCTCCTTCGGTCGACGCCATGGCGTCGATCGATCCCGTATGATCGGGGGCGCGCTTGTCGGTGATGATCCGGTACAACTGTCTCGCGCCATCCTGCGCGCGGTGTCCGATCGCGGCCGCAGCCTGGCCGCCGACCTCGCAGGCGGCGGGCTGGCGCGTGCAGAAGTGACTCATGTCCGACACCGCGGCGGTCGCGGCCGATACGGCTTCGGAGGCTCCGATCCGGGGACCCTTGTCCGCCGCGGGTGCATCGTCTCTCGGCAACAGCACGAGCACGAGCCCGAGCCAGAAGGCCATGCGAAGCAGGAAAAACATGTCGCGTCCCTATGCGTTTTGGTCTTGTTGCGTTGAATCCGCAATCTGTCCGTTCCGTATCAGGCGGTTCTTAAATCTCGGGTACGCCCGCCGTCCTTCAGCGCAGAAAATCGCGCAAGCGGCGCGGGAATTCGATTCGGTGTAAATTTTCGATTGACGCGGCGTTCGCGGCCGTCCCCGCGCCGGCGGTTCCGTTTTCTCGAAACCGTCGTCACGGGCGACGGAAACCTTGCGTTCACCATCCGCGTCGAATGACGCCGCCGGACGGCCGGAAACAAGCATCCGCGCGTGCTGTTTCGCTGCCGGACGCGCTGCCTTAGCGTTCGCTTAAGTTCACTCTGACACGTTGGGCCAACGAAACGGGGGCGTTCCGGTGCGTCTGGTACGACGCACGCTGAAGCGTAAGCGACGTGACCGCATTGACAATCATTCGGGACTGCCTCGACGCCTTGTTGCATCCATCGGCGCGATACGACGCGTTGATGCGGGCGCGTCATCGCGCGTTCATGGGTCCGCGTCTGCTGGGAAGCCTTGTCGCGCTGGCGGCGTTTCCGGTCTATCTCGCGATCCGCGGCGCGCCGACGGCGCTGGAGGTGGCGGCATTCGCCTGGCTCGTCGTGCCGATTCTGCTTTCCTATTTTCTGTCGCGGACCGGACGCTACGAAGGCGCGCACGTGCTGTCGTCGATCGCGCTCGCGGGTCTCGTCATGATGATCGCGATTCCGACCGGCGGGATCGAATCGTTCGCGGCTGTCTGGCTCATCGTGATTCCGCTGGAGGCGGCGCTGTCCGCGTCCCGCCGCGTCGTCGGGTTTGCATCGATGCTGGCGGTATCGTGCGTGCTCGCGCTGATCGCGATGGGCTCCTTTGATGTTCTGCCGCCGCTGGATGTCGGCGCGGCGACGCACGGCATCTTCATGGCTTCCGGCATCGCGTCCGCGACGCTTTATGCCGCCGCGGTGGCGTTCGGCTCCGAAGCGCTGGCACGCACCGGCGCCTCGCTGCTGAATGTCGAGGAAGACCGCTATCGCCTGCTCGCGCGCAACATGTGCGACGTGATTTCGCGCCACGGGCGCAACGGCGCCGTGCAGTTCATTTCGCCCGCCGCGGAAGCGCTGCTCGGTGCGCCGGCGTCGGAATTGCAGGACCATGGCCTGTTCGACCGGGTTCATGTGGCCGATCGTCCGGCCTATCTCACCGCGCTCGCGGCGGCTGCGCTCGGCAGCGACGCGCAAAGCGTCGAGTTCCGACTCAGGCGCGACGTCGCGCGTGGTCCGCGGCGGGAAGCGCGCCATCCGGCGGACTTCATCTGGGTGGAAATGCGCTGTCAGCCGCTTGTATCCGCCGCTGGGTCCGCCGAACCCGAGGTTGTCGCGGTGATGCGGGATATCACCGACCGGAAGCACCAGGAGCACGCGCTGGATCTGGCGCGCACCGCCGCCGAAAATGCCGATGCCGCCAAAACCCGGTTTCTCGCGACCGTGAGCCATGAGCTGCGAACGCCGCTCAATGCCATCATCGGCTTTTCCGAGATGATCGTTCAGGAGGATGCGTTGGCGATCGACGCAGCGCGGCGCAAGGAGTATGCCCAGCTCATCAACGATTCCGGCCAGCATCTGTTGTCGGTGGTCAACAGCATTCTCGACATGTCGAAAATGGAATCCGGAAACTTCGAGATATCGCCCGAGCCGTTCGCGCCGCGCGAGATGTTGCTCAACAGCAGCAATCTGCTCGCGCTCAAGGCGCGTGATAGCGGTATCGAACTCGTCACGCGCGTTCCGGAGGATTTGCCGCAGATCACCGGCGATCCGCGCGCGTTCAGGCAGATCGTTCTGAATCTGGTATCGAACGCCATCAAGTTCACCGAGCGCGGTGGCCGGGTTACGGTCTCGGCCCGCATCGAGGGGTCGCGCATGATGCTGAGCGTGATGGACAATGGCGTCGGCATCGCGCAGGAAGACCTCAAGCGGATCGGCGACCCGTTCTTTCAGGCCGGACAGACCTACCAGCGGCGCCACGAAGGGACGGGACTCGGGCTCTCGATCGTCAAGAGTCTCGTTGCGTTGCACCGGGGCGAGATCGATTTGCGGAGCAAGGTGGGAGAGGGGACCACGGTGACCGTCATGCTGCCGCTGACATTCGTGTCCGAAGCGGAGCCGTCATCGGACAATGTCGCGACGTTGACGCTCGCTCCGCGCTCCGGAAAGCAGGATCAAGCTTATCGGGTGAAGAAGAGTGCCTAGGAAAGCTGTTGGAGGAGATGTGATCCGGCCGCGCCGTCGCAGCGCGGCTGCCGGGAGAGGCGAGGCTGATGAGGAACGCGGTTTCGCCCTGCGCCTGCTGCTGCACAGTCCGAAAGACCTGCTCGCGGGCGCGCTCGCCTTTGCCGCCATCGCCGCGATCGTCGCCAACGCCATGTTCATGCAGGCCGGCCACCATCCGGCGCCGATGTTCGGATCGGGCACCGCGACGTTGCTGACCTCGCCACAGCTCAATCCGCTGCCGCGGCCCCGACCGGTCGAGGCGGACACGGCCTCCATTCGGCCCACCGAACCGCGCGCGAATGCCGGCGACGTTCACGCCAATCCCGTAAGGCCGGCCGCGTCGCATGGTGATCCCGTCGCCGACCTCATCAACGCGACGCGCCGTGTTGCCGCGGTCCAGCGGACATTGACGGATTACGGCTACGGACAATTGAAGCCGACAGGAACGGTCGGGACCGATACCCAGGCCGCGATCCGGAGATTCGAGCAGGCTCGCCGGATGCCGGTCACCGGGCAAATGTCGGATCGCCTCGTGCGCGAACTTACGGCGATGACCGGGCGGCCGATCGAGTAGAGCGGGATGAGTTTTGATTGAGTCGTCGTGCCGGGCTTATGCCGGGCATCCATGCCTTGAAGCGTGAAAGAGGATCGAAAACGTGGATGGCCGGGACAAGCCCGGCCATGACGCCTGAGGCGCCTCGCTCTGATCCCGCTTCAGAAATGGTGCAACTCCGGCGAAACGTCCGGTCGTCTTTAGAGAGCCTATCGCACCCCGTAACTTGCCACCCGGACGCCGCCGAAAATTCCGAGGCCAGGCGCAAGGAATCCGGTCGGGTTCTGGTAGCGGACGTCAAAGAGGTTATCGACCCGTGCGAAGACCTTGACCTGGTCGTTCACGGCGTAGTCGCCGCGCAAGTTCACGAGCGTATAGCCGGGCGCTGTAATTCCGGAAGCCGAGCCGTCGCGGGTGACGTCGATCCAGTTGCTGACATGGAGCACCGTCGCCGACAGCGTCAACTGATCGGCGGGACGCCATGTCGCCGTCGCGCTCCACTTTTCCTTCGGCCGGCGCAAGAGTTGCAGGCTGGTAGCAGCATCGACGGCGCGGGTGAAGGTGTAATCCCCGCGGATGCCGAAACGCTCCGTGATCTTCGCCGAGACGAACGTTTCGGTGCCTTCGGTTGTCGCGGCATTCACGTTCACCAATGACGTGAACGTATCATTGTAGCCGATCAGGTCGGTGATGTCGTTGTGGAAGCAGGTCGAGCCGAACCGCACGCGATCGTTGAACAGCGGCTGTTCGAAACCTGCATCGTAACCTCTGCTCTCTTCGGGTTTCAGGTTGGGGTTGGCGAAGAAGTTGAAAGCCGGGTAATCCTGGTACAACTGGCTCAACGAGGGCGCCTTGAATCCAGTGCCGTAGCTTGCCTTCAATTTTGTGTCCGTGACGGGGAGGACCACAGCGGGCGCGATCCGGTAGGTCGCGTGCTCGCCGAACCGGTCGTTGGAGTCTTCGCGGATATTCGCAACCAGGAAAAAGCGGTCGGCGAAAGCCGATTGCAGTTCGATAAACGCGGCCTTGTTGCCGTTCCGGGCCGCGAGACTGGTGGTGTCCATGCGATCGGTCTGATGTTCGGCGCCGAAGACAAGATTGTGACCGCGCGCGATCTCGGCCACGGTATGCCAGTCGAACTTGAGGCGTTCGCCCGTCGCGGTCGATGCGATCGGATCCCCGGGGCCTATGTCGTAGCTTCTGCTGTTGGTGTAATTGACGCCGAAGTAGTTTTTGATACGTCCGTCGAGCAACGACCATACGGCTTCTTCGCGGTTGAAGAGCTGCTGGACGGCGTGCGTGCTCTGCGTCGCGTTGGGGAAGCTCGGAAATCCGCTGTCGCCGGTGAACAGCAACGTCGCGTCGGTATAGCGAACCACCGAATTGACGGACAGATTGTCATTGAGATCGACGCCGAGCTTCGTGGAATAGGTCATATTGTCGTAGTTGTTTCCGGTCGCCTTCCTTCCCGGCGGGAGCAGGTCCGGCGGGGTGACGGGAATATCCCCGGCATGGAGATGGGCGACGTTGACCGCGTAGTTGAAATTCCGTTCGGAGCCGCTCAATCCCAGCGTCTGGTTGAAGGTGTTGAACGAACCGGCCTCGACCGACGCCGTGGCGCGCGGCGGACCCTCTCCCTTCTTGGTGATGATGGAGATGACGCCGCCGATCGCGTCGGAGCCGTAGAGCCCGCTTTGCGGGCCCCGCAGGATTTCCATCTGCTGAATATCTGCCGCAAGAAGATGCGCGTAGTCGAATGCGCCGTCCGGCCTGGCGGGGTCGCCGATGTCGATTCCGTCGACGATCACCTTGGTGTGGTTGGCGTTGGTGCCGCGCATGAAGACCGATGCCTGGGCGCCCGGCCCTCCGGCTTGCACGACGTTCAGGCCGGGGACCGTGTTCAGGATGTCCGGAACGGTGCGGTATTGCTGGGTCTGGATATCCTTCTCGGTAACGACGGTCACGGAGCTTGCCAACTGGCCCGCGGGCGTCACGACACCCGTTGGGCTGACCACCGCCGAAGCCGATGCGCCCGGAGCGGGAGCGTTGCCGGCGGGGGCTTGTGGTGAGGCGGAGCGGGCTGCGCGGCGCGATCTTGCACCGGGGCGGTGGGACGGTGGCGGCGAATTCGTGGTCCGCTCCGGCGGCGGCGCGATCTGGATCGGCGGCAGCAGGTCGGGAGAGGCGGATTGCTGGGCGAGGGAAGGCGCGTTCAGGCCGATCGCGCCGAAGGATGCGAGGACGGTGGAGGTAAGTAGCCTTCTTCGATAAAGGGCGGAAACGAAAGCGGTGCGCATGAGGAAACCTCGGCAGGACGTCGGTGGCACGTCACAGCGAACGAGGTTTCACAGGAGCACTGGGCCGCCTGTGAAGCGGATGTCTGCAGTCCCCGACCGACATCTTCGCGTGTGACCACGGCTGACGGCAGGTCTCCTGGCTCGCGGGTCGTGACCTTGCGTCGCCTTCCCGGGGCCGAGATTCCCAGTGGCCTGTGACGCAGATTCGCCGCTTACAGTTGCGGGGGCAGCCGTGGCGTTGGGGTGATCCCGCACCACGTTCCCTTTTGATCTCCCGAGGGAGAACCGTCGTCGGTCATTTAGAAGTGTGTCA
Source organism: Nitrobacter sp. (assembly GCF_047149785.1). GTDB lineage: Bacteria > Pseudomonadota > Alphaproteobacteria > Rhizobiales > Xanthobacteraceae > Nitrobacter. The sequence continues at coordinate 793,914 of NZ_BAAGBE010000001.1, forward strand.
AAGCCGTGTCAATTGATGGCGTGGTTCGGACCACGGCTTTCTCGCTGGCCATTGCGAACGGGCCGCACGAACGCTTCGGAGGTGCGAATTCCGGATCGTATACGGTCCGGGATGATGCGAAGGGTCTCGGCGCTCCCTCAGACCAGCTCGCCTCGCGCCGCGGCGGCCGCGTTGCGGATCGCGTCCATGTTCGCCTTGTAGGATTCCATCGTGCCGCCCTTGAACACCGCCGAGCCGGCCACGAAGGCGTTGGCGCCGGCGGCGCCGAGTTCGCCCGCGACGTCGGGTCCGACCCCGCCGTCCACCTCGATGTCGATCGGCCGCCCCGCGATCATCGAACGCAAATCCCGAATCTTGCCGACCGCCGAGGAGATGAACTTCTGGCCGCCGAAACCGGGATTGACCGACATCACCAGCACCAGATCGACCATATCGAGCACGTATTCGATGGTGGAGAGCGGCGTCGCGGGATTGAGCGTGACCCCGGCTTTCTTGCCGAGCGTGCGGATGGCCTGCAGCGAGCGATGCAGATGCGGTCCCGCCTCGACATGAACCGTGATGTGGTCGCAGCCGGCCTTGGCGAAGGCCTCGAGATAGGGATCGCAAGGCGAGATCATCAGATGGGCATCGAAGATCTTCTTGGTATGCGGACGCATCGCCTTGATGACATCGGGACCGTAGGAAATGTTCGGCACGAAATGGCCGTCCATCACGTCGAGGTGGATCCAGTCGGCGCCTGCCTGATCGACGGCGCGGACCTCTTCGCCAAGCTTCGAGAAGTCAGAGGCCAGGATCGACGGCGCGATGACGAGAGGACGCGGCACAAAAGTCTGAGACATGAACGTTTCCGAAAAATTCCTGCGGGGCTTGAGAGGCCTTCGCCTAACATGGGCCGCGGCCGGGGGCAATGCGCGGCATCGCTTCTCGGGCCGACGGAATAGCGCGGCAACTTCTGCCGCGGGCGGCATCTTCTGCCCGGTTTCGCCGGGATGCTGTGTTGAAACTCCATATTTTATCAGCGTTTCCGTGGTGGCACGGCATTTGCTCGAATGATTTCCGGACGGGATTGCGTCGCGCGCGGAACGTATCGGGAGTTTGGTCATGCTGTTCGCCCTGGGGGCCGTGTCATCGGCAATCGATGCATTTCAATCGCTGACGTCATCGGCCTCTTCGAAGGTCGAGACCGGGATCAGCCAGTCTGCAACGGCGTCATTCGATCCGGTCAGCGACGCCGCGAGCCCGACCGGGCCAACGGCTTCATCGGGCTCCGGGTCTGGAACCTGCCTCTCCCCGGCCACCATGAGCGCGCTGCTTGCGGCCCAGGGACAGTCGCCGTCCGCGCCGGCCGCCGATGCATCCAGTGCGTTGCAGGACCTGTTCTCGCAGATCGACGGCAACGGCGACGGCCAGATCGACAAGTCGGAATTCGAGAGTGCGCTCGGGGCCGGCGGGACCAATCTGGCGCAGGCCGACGACGTGTTCGGCAAGCTCGATGCGAATGGCGACGGTTCGGTGAGCCTCGACGAGATGGCATCGGCCCTGAAGGGCGCAGGCGGTCACGGACACGGTCATGGCCATCACCATGTCGCGAGTTCAGATGGCTCCAGCAGCGCGGGCGGATCGAGCGGTGCAAGCGGAGGGTCTAGTCCCGATTCGCTGCTCGCGGCGGTCGACTCATCGAGCTCGATCACCAACAGCGACGGATCGGTAACCACCACAACCACGCTTGCGGACGGAACCCAGGTGACGCTGACTTCACCACCGTCCTCGTCGACGTCGGGCGCGGCGTCGTCGTCCTATAGTCTCATGCAGCAGGCGATCCAGCGCGAAACCGAGGCGATCTCCGCGTCGGCTACTCAATCGCTCTCGGTCAGCGTCTAGCTGACGGCCCAGCCGTCAGTCCCGAAGTCGGATTCCCCGATATGCAGTTACGCATCTGAGGCTCGCAACTCAGGTCGGCAGTTGCCGCCCGCCGGCGCGCTCCCGAATGACATTTTCAGACAATATCCATGGCCGTTGCGATTGCCGGCGGTAGCCTTGGGTTCGCCGCATCCGTGTCAGTGCGCAGCCGCCGTCGATTTTCACGATCCGATAACCATACGCTCCAAGTATTCATCTCCTCTGCAAAGTATTGCGAGGAGCGTATGTATCTATCACAAGTATTCCTGCTCGCCGGCTGCCTCGGCCTCATCGGCTCCCACGCATCCGCTGAAGACGACTTCACCGCGTCATTCCGGTTGCGCGGCGGCTTCGATTCCAATCCGCGGTTTTCGACCGGGCAAGGCAACGGCAGTGCATTCATCGCCGCCGACACGGCATTGGCGGCGGGAACGAAAGCCGACGGCTACACGCTGGGCGTTGCGGCCGAAGCCAATACGACGCACTACGCCCAGCCGCTGTTGACGCCCTCCCGGGGCGGCAAGGTGATCCTGCGCGGCTCGATTGGCGACGACGATCTCAAACTGGATTCCACATCGACCATTGCCGATGCCAGTACCTACAACCTGCGCTCGACCGACCTGATCCAGTCGGTCAGGGCTGAAGCCCGATACGGATCGATCAAGCTGTTTGCGACCGCGGAGGGAGGCCGGTCGAGCCTGAACCAGACAAACGCGATCTTTCAGGATTTTCTTCCCGATCCGCAGCAGTATTTGCGGGGCACGCTGATTCCCGGCGTTAGCGTCGTCAGCGGCAAGTCCGAACTCGGGGCATCCGTGAACCTGTCGGTGCGGCGCTATTTGCAGGAGTTCGACGTGTTCGGCTATCGCCGCGACAACGAGAGGGTGCAGCCGTTTCTGTTCGCGAAATATCGAGGCGACGCCGTGACCGCGTTCGTCTCGGTTTCGCGGCTGTACGGGAGGTGGCACGATCCGGATTTCACCAACGTCGATCGCACCCTGTTCGATGCCAGTTTGACCTGGCGTGCAGCGCCTTTTCGACTAGATCTGACCGCATGGCGCCGCGCGGGCGAAACCACGTTTCCGATTTCGCCGATCACTATCGACACCGCATACTCCGCGAGGCTCTCCTGGAGCGCGGAGCCGAAAGTCACGCTTGCGGCTTCGGTCGGCTATGCGGCGTCCGACTATCTGGACTCGCCGTTCCGGGCGCGGACGCTGACCTGCGGTATCGGCGCAAGCCGCGACATCGGCGACGACCTGACGCTCGGCATCGACGTCGCCTATGCGAAGGGATCGCTGATCTCGAGCGATGACGTGAACGGACTTGTCGTCACGTCGTCGATCACCAAACGATTTTCCGCAAAGCCGCCGGAGCCGAAGAAACACGCCGGCGTGTGAGTTGCCGCGCGGACGGGGGTCAACCCGTCCGCTCTTCCAACTTAATGGCAGCCGCATCCGCCGCCGAGCAGTCCGCCCAGCACGTTGCTGCGGCCGAGCACCGCGCCGAGCACGCCGCTTTTGCCGGTGGTGACGGCGGTGTGGACAACGAGCGCGCCACGTCCGTCGAGTAGCCCGATCACGCCGCCGCGGCCGGTCAGCACGTTCGCTCCGATGCCGATGCCCTGGCCCTTGGCAAAAGCCGGCGCGCTCATGAGCGCGCTGGCGACCGCGGCGAGAACGAGGATCTTCTTCATGACGCTTCTCCACTGTTGACATGCGCGACAGCGCGCACCGGGAGAGCATCGGCCGGTCGGATGGCTGTCTCAAGCTATACCATGAACTAACCTTAAATAACGCGGATATTTAGGTATGTATACATACATATACTTTAATTATTACCGCGTTACATAAGCAGGAAACCGGAGAGCGGTTTCGAACGCGACGGCGGCATCCATGTTCGTTCGCGCGCGAAAATTTTTATCGTCCGAACCGATCCTTCCACGCCGGCAGTGCGTCGGGAAACGGCAGCGCGGTGGCTTCATAGACGCCGCGTGCGATCGCGCGGGCCACCGTATTTGCTGCGAGCATGCCGAGTTCGGTCAGTCCAACGAGCGGATCGATCGGCTTCGCTCCGGTGGCGGCGGCAAACACGACATCGCCGTCGAGCGGCGCGTGCACCGGGTAGATCGCGCGCGCGAAACCGGTTTGCGCGATGATCGCGAGTCGTCTGGCTTGCGGTTTGGTGAGCAGGGCATCGGTGACGACAACGGCGAGCGTGGTGTTTTCGCTTGCGGTTGCCGCCGGGCCGCCCTTCAACCGCATCGTCAGCATGTCCGGCGTGAATGACGGCGGCAGTCCGCGCCCGCCGTATTCGCCGCCGGACTCAAACGGCGCGGCCCAGAACCAGGGGCCGTCGCCGACCGTGACGCTGCCGACGGCGTTGACCACCGCAAGCGCCGCTACCCGCACGCCATCCGGCGTCGTGGTCGAAGCCGAGCCGAGACCGCCCTTCAGATTGACGGTGGTGGCGCCGAGCCCGGCACCGATGCTGCCGAGCGCGAAATCGTCTCCGGCCGCCGCCGCCGCGGCGTAGCCGAGATCGCGATAGGGTGCGAAACGGCCCCATCGCTTGTCGCCACCGTTCAAGAGATCGAAACAAACAGCGCCGGGCACGATGGGGACGACGGCGTCGCGGATCGCGAAGCCGCGCCCTTGTTCGGCGAGCCAGGCCTGAACACCGCCGCCGGCCTCAACTCCAAAGGCGGAGCCGCCTGACAGCACCAGCGCGTCGACCCGCTCCACCGTGTTGACGGGGTCGAGCAGGGCGCTATCTCGGGTACCCGGTCCGCCGCCGCGCACGTCCATTGCCGCCACGGCCGGCAAATCGAAAAGCACCGCCGTGACGCCGGAAGCGAGCGCCGTGTCGCCGGCGTTGCCGACGCGAACTCCGGAAATGTCGGTGAGCAGATTCTTCATGGTTCGGCCTCGTTCGGGCGCGCGGAGTGCTAGGGACCGGCTCGCCGCCAGATGACGGCATGAGCGCGCGAGGGTCAACCGATCACGTTTCGATCAAAAATGTCGCGGAGGGGAACAGAACCCTTGCGTCGTGACGTCATCGCGGGGCAAGTAGCCTCATGATTCACGACGTTTCCGTTCCCGCCGCGCTGGTCGCGGGCCTTGTCAGTTTCCTGTCACCCTGCGTCCTGCCGCTGGTGCCGCCCTATCTGATCTATCTCACCGGCGCGACCATCGAACACGTCTCTCACGACGAGACCGCCAGGACCTCGAAGCGCGCCGTGATGCTCGCCGCTTTGATGTTCGTGCTCGGTTTTTCCACGGTCTTTGTCGCCCTCGGCGCCAGCGCCAGCTTCATCGGCAGTCTTATCCGGGCCTGGTCGGCGCAACTGTCGATCGTCGCCGGCATCGTGATCATCGTCATGGGCCTGCACTTCCTGGGACTGACGCGGATCGGATTCTTGATGCGCGAAGGACGGCTCACCGCGCCGAAGCCGGTCGGCCTGTGGGGCGCCTATGTGATGGGGCTCGCCTTCGCGTTCGGCTGGACGCCGTGCATCGGACCGATCCTTGCGGCGATCCTGTCGGTCGCGGCGACGGAGGCTACGGTCGTGAAGGGAGCCGGGCTGCTTGCGGTGTACTCGGCCGGGCTCGGCATTCCGTTCCTGCTGGCGGCGTTCATGATCGAACGGTTCGCTTCGTTGTTCAATCGCATGAAACGCCATCTCAACACCATCGAGCGGGGGATCGGCGTGCTGATGGTGCTGACCGGCATCGCGTTTCTCACCGGCACGATATCCAACGTCAGCATCTGGCTGCTGGAGGCTTTTCCGGCGCTGCAGAATTTCGGGTGATCTTACCGCGGGTTTCGGCTGCACGGCATCAATTCTCACTCCCGCGCCGCGCGCGGGCCCGACCCGCGCATCCATCTTCTTCGAAAGACTTTGATTGCCGGGTCAAGCCCGGCAATGACGGACAATCGAGGTGTCACCGCCAAACATGAAACGTCATAGGGAGCTGAGGGGACTTTGCCTCAGGTGCCCTTGCCGGGATCGAGTTCGGCATAGTTGCCCTTGTCGTCCCATCTGTAGACGACGTAATCGATCGTCTTGATGTCGCCCTTGGCGTCGAATTCCAGCTTGCCGAGCACAGTGTCCCACGCGCCCGCCTTGAGGACCTTCATGACCTTCATCGGATCTGTCGTGCCGGCCTTGGCGGCGGCCTGCGCCCACACCTGCATCGCCGCATAGGTGTAGAGGGTGTAGCCCTCCGGATCGATGCCCTTGGCCTTGAACCGGTCGACGATCATCCTGGCCGCCGCCTTCTTGCGCGGATCGGGGCCGAAGGTGAACAACGTGCCCGCGGCGGCCGGGCCGGTGATCGAGGCAAATTCCTTGTCGGCCAGCGCGTCGCCCGCCATCAGGACGGTCTTCATGCCTTGATCGCGCATCTGGCGCACGATCAAGCCGGCTTCCTGATGATAGCCTCCGACGAAGACCAGGTCGATATCGTCGCGCTTCATGCGTGAGACGATCGCGCTGAAATCCTTGTCGCCCTTGTTATAGGATTCGAACATTTTCTCCTGGAAGCCGGCCTTGTTGAGGACCTTCTTGGTTTCGTCAGCGAGCCCTTTGCCGTAGGTCGTCTTGTCGTTGAGAATGGCGACGTTCTTGCCCTTGTAATTTTTGAGAATGTAATCGGCGGAGACCTGGCCCTGCTGATCGTCGCGACCGCAGACCCGGGCGACGTTCCACAGGTGGCGCTCGGTGAACAGGGGATTGGTCGTAGCGGGCGTAATCTCCAGCACGTTGCCGTCGGCATAAGCCTCCGAGGCAGGAATCGACGACGACGAACAGTAATGTCCCGCCACGAATGGAATGCCCTGGCTCGCGATCTTCTCCGCGACCGAGCGGGCCTGCTTCGGATCGCAGGCGTCGTCGCCGATGAACAGCGTGAGTTTCTTGCCGAGCACGCCGCCAGCCTCGTTCAGGTCGGCCACCGCCTGCTCGGCGCCGTTCTTGAGCTGGCGTCCGAATGCGGATTCTGCGCCCGTCATCGGGCCGGCCACTGCGATGGTGATGTTCTGCGCGAACGCGGCTGTCGACAGAGCGAGCGATGCCCCCAGGGCCAGGCCGATGAGCTTCAATGATATCATGCGTGGTCCTCGTGGTGATCTTTGACGGAAGGTCCGGCGCGGTGCCAAGCTGTGAAACTCATTGTCGGCTGAATCGTCGGCGAAGTCATTGGCAATTTGATGTTGCGCGACACTCGGCCGCCGCATTCGAACCGGGTTCTGCCGCAGTCTCCGGCGACGCATTCGCCCGTGCATGATTCCCATCCGACCCGACCTTAGAGCGTTTTCAAGCGAAGTGGCTACCGGTTCGCGTCAAGAAACGCATCAAAATAAAAACATAGAGCCCGCTTCTGATTCCATCAGAAGCGGAAAGTCTCTAGGTCTGCCTGCCGCCCTCCAGATAGGCCGCGCGGATTTCAGGTTGCGCCAGCAGCTCGGCGCCGGTTCCGCTGAGCGTGATCAGGCCGTTGACCATGACATAGCCGCGATGCGCCAGCCGCAGCGCATGGTTGGCGTTCTGCTCGACCACCAGGACGGTCAGGCCGTCCTCGCGATTGAGCCTGCGGATCGCATCGAAAATCTGGCGGGCGATCAGGGGCGCGAGGCCGAGGGATGGCTCATCCAGCAGCAGCAGTCGCGGACGGCTCATCAGCGCCCGGCCGATGGCCAGCATCTGCTGCTCGCCGCCGGACAGCGTGCCGCCGCGCTGGTTCATTCGCTCCTTCAGGCGCGGAAACAGCGTCAGCACGCGATCGAGGCTCGCGGCGCGATCGCCTCCCGCCGAGTCGGTTGCGTCGGCGCCCATCTGCAGATTCTCGGCGACGCTCATGCGTGGGAAAATCCGTCGGCCCTCGGGCGACTGCGCGATGCGCATGCGCGCGATCTCGTGGGTCGCCATGCCGGTGATGTCGCGACCGTCGAATGCGATGCTGCCGGCCTTGGCGCGGGGCCGGCCGAAAATCGTCATCATCAGCGTCGACTTGCCTGCGCCGTTGGCGCCGATCAGCGTCACGATCTCGCCCGGCCTGATGACGAGGTCCACGCCCTTCAGCGCTTCGATCTTGCCGTAGGCGGCGCGCAGCCCGCGAATGGCGAGGAGCGGCTGGCTCATCGCACGGTCTCCGCGCCGCGGATGGCGAAGCGTTGCTTCGCTGAGCCGGGGCCGCAGCGGCGCGCAAGGTTCGTGAAGGTCCCGGTTCCGCGGAGCAGCGCTGAAGCGCCGCGCCGCGCCCGGGACACGGTGCGGAAGGCCGTCATGCGTCGCCCTCCATGACGGCGGCGGCGGTGTCCTCGTCGGTGCCGAGATAAGCCGCGATCACCTTGGGGTCGTCGCGGATGGCCCGCGGCGCGCCGTCGGCGATCTTGACGCCATAGTCCAGCACCACGATGTGGTCCGAGATCTCCATCACCACCGACATGTCGTGCTCGATCAGCAGGATCGAGGCGCCATGGTCGTCGCGGATCGACAGCAAGAGTTCGTTCAGCGACGCGCTTTCCCTCCCGTTGAGGCCCGCGGCGGGCTCGTCCAGGCAGAGCAGTGCGGGTTCGGTGCACATCGCGCGGGCAATCTCGAGGCGGCGCTGGTCGCCATAGGGGAGGTTGCCGGCGGCGTCATCGGCGCGGTCGAGCAGCCCGATCTTTTCCAGCCACGATCGCGCACGCTCGATCGCGTCGCGCTCCGCCCGCCGCCAGGTCGGAAAACTGAGCAGCCCGAGCAACGTGAAGCCCGACGCGCGCATCAGCGCGTTGTGCTGGGCGACCATCAGGTTCTCAAGCGCCGTCATCCCCGGAAACAGGCGGATGTTCTGGAAGGTGCGGGCGACTTTCGCCGCCTTGGAAATCCGGTAGTCGTTCAGCCGCTCCAGGCGCATGATCCCACCGCCGGCGTGCATAAGCCGTATCGAACCACTGCTCGGCTTGTAGAATCCGGTGATGCAATTGAAGACCGTGGTCTTGCCGGCGCCGTTCGGTCCGATCAGCGCGGTGATCTTGTTGCGCCTGGCGGTGAATGAGAGATCGTTGACGGCGATGATGCCGCCGAAGCGCATCGACAGGTGCTCGACGGCGAGGATGTCGTCGGCGCCGATCATCCCTGGCCTTCCTTGACGATGTCGGACGAGATTGCCCGGTTGTGCTCGAGAAAAACGGTCGGCGAGCGGTGGCCGATCAGGCCGCGCGGCCGCCAAATCATCAGCAGCACCATGACGCCGCCGAACACCAGCATGCGGAACTGTTCGAGGCCGCGGAACAATTCGAACCCGCCGATCATTGCGATCGCGGCAAGCGCCACGCCGAGCTGCGAGCCCATGCCGCCGAGCACGACGATGGCGAGCACCAGCGCCGATTCCTGGAAGGTAAAGGATTCGGGGCTGATGAAGCCCTGGCGGGTCGCGAAGAACGCACCGGCGAATCCGCCGAACATCGCGCCGATGGCGAAGGCTGAAAGTTTTGTCGCGGTGATATTGATGCCGAGCGCCCGGCATGCGACCTCGTCCTCGCGCAGTGCTTCCCAGGCGCGGCCGATCGGCAGCCGCCGCAGGCGGATGGTGACCCAGTTGGTGAGCAGCGCAAGCGCGAGGATCAGGTAGAACAGGAACACGAGGCGATGCGTCGGCGAAAACGGCACGCCGATCAGCGCCGCGAAGCCGTTCTCGCCCGGCGTCAGCGGAATGCCGAAGAATGTCGGACGGGGAATACTGCCGATGCCGTTCGGGCCGCCGGTGAGATCCTGCCAGTTGATGATGACGAGACGGATGATCTCGCCGAACGCGAGCGTGACGATGGCCAGATAGTCGCCGCGCAGCCGCAGCACCGGAAAACCGAGCATCACGCCCCAGCACGCTGCTAGCAGTCCGGAGATCGGCAACAGCACCCAGAATGCCCACGCGCCAAGTTGCAGGAAATCGACTGCGACAAACGGATAGGTGCTGGTGAAATACGGCAAGGGGAGGCCGCTTTGCGCCAGTACCGCATAGGAGTACGCGCCGACCGCATAGAATGCGACGTATCCAAGGTCGAGCAGGCCGGCGAGGCCGACGACGATGTTGAGACCCCAACCGAGCATGACATAGGTCAGCACCAGAATGCTGAGATCGAGCAGGTAGCGTTGATTGTAGAAGATCACCGGCACCAACAGCGCGAAGATCAAAAGCGCGGGCCCGAGCATGCGGCGTGCAATGCCGAGCCCGGCCTGAACCGGCGGCGGAACGATCCGCGCGGCGTCCACGGGTCCCCACCAGCGCCGCAGCAATTCGAGGACAATGCTGCCGCCAAAGACGATGGCGACCGTCGAAGCCAGTTCGCCGAAGCGCGTCGTGTAGGTCAGTTGCCCGCTTTCGCTCGGCAGGGTCCGGATGCCGATCATCAGCGAGAAGAGGATCAACGCCACGAAAGCGCTGACGAGGGATTTCTTCAGGATGAAGACGATAGCCGGTTCACGCGCCACGGTCGGTTGTCTCGAAGCGGACGCTGCCACGTCGGGCCGTCAGACTTTTTCGACTTCGGGCCGGCCGAGCAGGCCGGTCGGCATGAAGATCAGCACGACGATGAGGATCGAGAAGGCGGCGACGTCCTTGTACTCGACCGAAAAATATGCCGACCAGAAAGTCTCGATCAATCCGATCGCGAGACCGCCGAGCATCGCGCCTGGCAGCGATCCGATGCCGCCGAGCACCGCCGCCGTGAAAGCCTTGATGCCCGCGACAAAACCCATGAAGAAATCGACGAGGCCATAATAGAGCAGGTACATCATGCCGGCGACGGCGGCGAGCGCCGCTCCGATCACGAAGGTCATCGAGATGGTGCGGTCGACGTCGACGCCGAGCAGCGCCGCCATGGTCTGGTCCTGCTCGCAGGCGCGCATGTCGCGGCCGAAGCGGGTGCGCGACACCACGTAGCTGAAGATCGCGAGCAGCACGATGGTGGTGACCACCACCACGATCTGGATGTTGGACAGTTGCACCGCGAAGTTGCCGGAATCGTGCAGGGTATGGCCGCCGGTGATGATCGGCGGGATCGGCTTGACCTGCGCGCCCTGCGTCACCTGTGAAAAGTTCGACAGCACGAACGACATGCCGATCGCCGACAGCAGCGGCGCAAGCCGGAACGAGTGCCGCAGCGGCCTGTAGGCGATGCGCTCGACGACCCAGCCGTAAACCGCGGTGACCGCCATCGAGACCAGCAGCACGACGAGCAGGATCAGGGGCACGGCGGAGAGACCCATCGATACCAGGATCAGGAAAGTGATGAGCGCGATGAAGCCGCCGATCATGAAGATGTCGCCGTGAGCGAAATTGATCATGCCGACGATGCCGTAGACCATCGTGTAGCCGATCGCGATCAGGCCGTAGATCGAGCCGAGCACGAGGCCGTTGATCAGTTGCTGGGCGAAATAATCCATGCGCTGCCGTAATCTGCGTCCCCGGACGCGGTCCTATCAGACGCGGTAGTGGGGTCCGGCAGCCGGACCGCCGCGTCTTGAATCAATGTCTAACAGTGGCAACGAGGGCCGGCAACCGCAGGCGGGCAGGATGGCCCCGTAAAACGGGGTCGGCCAGCCTCCTCCAAACCGGAGTTCCCGAGGTCTGGGGTTTCCGCAGCGGAGGCGAGGTTTCCCGTGCGCGGCCGTCATGTTGTCCACAGGGCCGCCGCGCTGATTAAGGTAAATAAAGGGTTTAAATTGCCCGTCGGAGTTTAGGAGCGTTACCTCGCCGTCAAGGCCGCGCCGGGCTCCCGACGATAGCGGCCATACCAACAGCGGATGGCGGCATGGCGACGAATTCCTGGCGGATCAGCACGGTCAATGGCGCATTGCTGGCGCTCTATTTCATTCCGGCATGGACCATCGTGGCGTACAAGATCATGGTTTCGCCGGTGCACGGCCTTTATGATCTTCCCAACGTTGCGGTGGCGCTTTTCGTGAGCGACCACCTTCATGTCGAGGCGTTGAACACAGTTCGCTTTGCCTGGTTGCTCGCGCTCGGCAGGGTGACGGTCGTCGCGTTCTTCGGGGTGTTCCTGGTGATGACGACGCGCGCCTCGGTCCGGAAGTCCGGTGGCTGCGACGAGGCGCTTGCGTTGGCGCTCGGCATCGGCAGCCTCATCACGTTCGCCAGCATGGTGATGGCGTCACGGGTGGGCGAGATGGCCGCGTTGCGCCTGCACGCGACTGAACTGCTGCTGCTGCTCGGCGGCGCGATTTTGATGGCGGTCGAGCCACCGTTCCAGCGCGATCCGCCGCCGGTGCGGCAATGGCCCCCGCAGCCGGACATCTATCCTTTCGGCAATCCCGGTTCCTGAGGGATCGCGTTGCGGTCCCGGTTCTGCGAAGCGGCGGGAGAACGCCGCATCGCCCGCCCGGGGACACGGTTACCGCTGCATGAGGAAGCCGGCCACGGCCTCCGTGAAGGCGTGCGATTGTTCGACATTGGAGATGTGCGCGGCGTCGAGGATGGTCATGCTGGCGCCGGGAATCTGGCTGCGGATATATTCCGCGCCAGCGACGGGCGTCGACTTGTCGTGCCGCCCGGCGATGACGAGCGTGGGGCTTTTGATGCGCGGCAGCAGCGCGCGCTGGTCCAGCGTGCTCAGTGCTTCGCAGCAGGCGATGTAGCCTTCCGGCGGCGAAGCGTTCAGCATGGCTTTCAGTTTCGCCGCGGCGTGCGGCTCGCGCTCGCGAAAATCCGCGGTCAGCCAGCCGCCGATCACGGCGTCGGCGATTGCTTTGAGGCCGCCGTCCCTGACTGCCTGGATGCGGGCGTGCCAGTTGGCCGGATCGGGATAATAGCAACCGGTATTGGCGAGTACGATGCGCTCGAAACGCTCCGGCGCGTTGGCTCCGAGCCATTGCCCGACCATGCTGCCCATCGACAATCCGCACCAGTGGGTCTTGGCGATGTTGAGACCGTCCAGAATCGCCAGCACGTCGCGGCCGAACCGCTCCATCGAATAGGGACCGGGCGGCACGCCGGACTTGCCGTGGCCGCGCCGGTCATAACGAACGACGCGGAACAGTTTCGATAACGGCGCGATCTGCGGCTCCCACATCTGCATCGTGCAGCCGAGCGCGTGCGACAGCATCAGGGTCGGGCCGCCGTCGCGTCCCTCGACGGAGACATTCAACAGGCAGCCGTCGGCATCGATCATGGGCATCGGGTATTCTCCGTCCAGACGTTCAGACGTCATACGCGGGCTCGACCCGCGTATCCATCGATCTTCACAAATACATTTCAGAAGATGACGGATTGCCGGGTCAAGCCCAAGGCAAAGCGCACCGCGCCTGCGGCCGCCGGGTCTTTCTTTTGCGCGCGCCGTCGCCTACCTGAAAGGATCACCGCCGTCGAGCGGAGGCGGACGATCGAGAGGCAACGCATGGCGATGACGATGAACGGCGAAGTCCAGCTTCCGGCGTCCCGCGAAGCGGTCTGGGCCAGGCTCAACGATCCCGAGGTTTTGAAGGCGTGCATCCCGGGTTGCGAGGAATTGACCAGGACCGATGCGAACGAATTCCAGGCCGTCGCCAGGATGAAGATCGGCCCGGTATCCGCCCGCTTCAAGGGCAAGGTGACGCTCAGCGATCTCGACCCGCCGAACGGATACAGGATCTCGGGCGAAGGGGAGGGCGGCGTCGCCGGTTTCGCTAGGGGCGATGCGACGGTGGTGTTGATCGATCAGGATGGCGGCACGCTGCTCAAGTACGATGTGGAAGCACAGACCGGCGGCAAGCTGGCGCAACTGGGCCAACGGCTGATCGGCGGTACGGCCAAGAAGCTTGCCGACGAATTTTTCGCGAACTTCGCCAAAGCTATTCAGGAGCAGCCCTGAAATTCGCGCTGTCATGGCCGTGCCGCGGCCGGTCCGCGAGGTTGCTCATTACCGGGATGGCCCATATCATGCGCGGCCTTGCGAACGACCGTTCGGATGTGCGGCACCGGATCCAAAGAGAGCGCCGATGGCCAAGATTTCGCTGATCGTGAACGGCAAACCGACGACCGCCAATATCGATCCCCGCACGTTGCTGGTACAGTTCCTGCGCGAAAACCTGCGCCTGACCGGCACCCATGTCGGATGCGACACCTCGCAATGCGGCGCCTGTATCGTGCATCTCGACGGCAAGGCCGTGAAGTCGTGCACCATGCTGGCGGTGATGGCGGACGGGCACGAGGTCACGACCATCGAGGGCCTCGCGGCCGACGGCGCGCCGCTGCATCCGATGCAGGAAGCCTTTCGCGAGCACCATGGTTTGCAATGCGGCTTCTGCACTCCGGGCATGATCATGACCGCGATCGATATGGTTCGCCGCAAGGGCCACGAACTCGACGATCAGACCATTCGCGATGAACTGGAGGGCAACCTCTGCCGCTGCACGGGCTATCAGAACATCGTCGATTCCATCGCGGCCGGAGCCAGGGCGATGGCGAAATCGGATCCTGCATGAGGCCGAGGTCACGACGTCGCGCGACGATTCCGGGAACCTGAGCCATGTACGAATTCAAATATCATCGACCGGCGACAGTGCGGCAGGCCGCCAACCTGCTGGTCAGGAACGAAGACGCCATGCTTATCGCCGGCGGCCATACGCTGCTGCCGGTCATGAAGCAGCGGCTGGCGAGCCCCGCGCATCTGATCGATCTCACGCACATCGAAGGTCTCGACGGCATCGAGATGAGCGGGCGCGCGCTGGTGATCGGCGCGACTGCGAAACATGCCGATGTCGCCAATTCGCCGGTCGTGGGCGAGGCGATCCCGGCGCTGGCCGAACTCGCCGCGCTGATCGGCGATCCGGCGGTGCGCCACAAGGGGACCATCGGCGGCTCGCTCGCCAATAACGATCCCACCGCCGATTATCCGGCGGCCTGCCTGGCGCTCGGGGCCACCATCGTCACCAACAAGCGCCGCCTGAAATCGTATGAGTTCTTCCAGGGCATGTTCGCCACCGCGCTGGAGAGCGACGAGATCATCACGCGGGTGATGTTTCCGCTGCCGAAGAAGGCGGCCTATCAGAAGTTCCGCAATCAGGCCTCGCGCTACGCGCTGGTCGGCGTGTTCGTCGCCAGGCGTCCGTCGGATGTGCGCGTCGCCGTCACCGGTGCCGGCGAGGAGGGCGTATTCCGCGTGACGGCATTCGAGGAGGCTCTGAAGAAAAGCTTCAAGTCGAAGTCGCTCGAGGGCTTGCTGGCGCCGGCCACGGGCCTCAACAGCGACCTGCACGGCAGCGCGGACTATCGCGCGCATCTGATCGGGGTGCTTGCGCGCCGTGCGGTGGATACCGCGAATGGCAGGACGTAGCATTGCGGATTTTCATTCAGGCTTCATCATGAATACGACACAGGCGCTACCCACTTCTGTCGATGCGACGCTCGACCTGCTGACGCAGCACGGCTATCTCGCCGAGCGTTCATTGGCGACGGTGGTGTTTCTATCGCTGCGCATGGGACGGCCGCTGTTTTTGGAAGGCGAAGCCGGCGTCGGCAAGACCGAGATCGCGAAAGTGCTGTCGGCCGCGTTGGGGCGCAGGCTGATCCGGCTGCAATGCTACGAGGGGCTCGATGTCGCCTCCGCCGTCTACGAGTGGAACAGCGCCGCGCAAATGATCGCGATCCGGCTCGCGGAAGCAGCCGGCGACACCGATCGCGAGCAGTTGTCCCGCGACATCTTCGCCGAGCGATATCTGATCAAACGGCCGTTGCTTCAGGCGCTGGAGTCGGATGTCGCCGGCGCGCCGGTGCTCCTGATCGACGAACTCGATCGTGCCGACGAGGCTTTCGAAGCCTATCTGCTGGAAATTCTCAGCGACTTTCAGGTAACGATCCCGGAACTCGGCACCGTCAAGGCGTCAGCACCGCCGATCGTCATCGTGACCTCCAACCGGACCCGCGAGATTCACGATGCGTTGAAGCGGCGATGCCTCTATCACTGGATCGATTATCCCTCCGCCGAGCGGGAGCTTGCGATCGTCAAATCGCGGGTGCCCGGCATTTCCGCGAAATTGTCGCAGCAGGTGGTCAGCTTTGTGCAGGCGCTGCGCGGTCGGGACTTCTACAAGAACCCGGGCGTCGCCGAGACCGTCGACTGGGCGACGGCGCTGACCGAACTCGACGCGCGTTCGCTGACGCCGCAGGTCGTCGGCGACACCATCGGCGCACTTCTGAAATACCAGGACGATATCGGCCGGATGCAGGGCGACGCCTTGCAGAAGGTGTTGAAGGAAGCGAGCAGCGAATAGGGTCATTCCGGATTCACGCTTCTCGCGCCCGGGAGTCGAAATGCGTGGCTGGATTCCGGGTTCGCGCTAAGTCGCGCGCCCCGGAATGACAACCAGGGTACAGGGTATGGCTGTCAATCATCTCGATCCGCCAACCGGACAGATCGCGGACAACGTCGTCGGCTTTGCGCGCACGTTGCGCGCCGCAGGCCTTCCGGTCGGGCCGGGCGCCGCGATCGACGCGCTGAATGCCTTACGCCTGATCGATATCGGCAACCGCGCCGACGTCTTCGCCACGCTTGAATCTATTTTCGTGACGCGCCACGATCATGCGCTGATCTTTGCGCGGGTCTTCGATCTGTTCTTTCGAGCCGCGGAGGAATGGAAAAGCATGCTGGATTCGGTCTCGCTTCCGGACCAGGCCAGGAAACCGCCGCCGGCCGCGCGGCGCGTTCACGAGGCGCTGGCGCAGCCGGCGGTCGCCGGCGAGGACGATGCGCTGCAACACGAGCAGAATATTCAGCTTTCCGTCTCTGACCGCGAGGTGCTGCAGAAAAAAGACTTTGCCCAGATGAGCGCGGCCGAGATCGCCGAAGTCGCGCAGGTCATCGCGAAGATGAGGTTGCCGCAGGCCGAGCTTCGCACCCGGCGCACCCGGCCCGATCACCGCGGGCTGCGGCTCGACCTGCGCCGGACGCTGCGCGGCAGCCTGCGCACCGGTGGCGATATCGTCGATATCTATCGCCTGGGCCTCGTCGACAAGCCGGCTCCGATCGTGGCGCTCCTGGATATATCGGGCTCCATGAGCGAATATACCCGGCTGTTCCTGCATTTTCTCCATGCCATCACCGATGCGCGCAAGCGCGTCTCGGTCTTTCTGTTCGGGACGCGGCTGACCAACGTGACCCGCGCGCTGCGGACGCGCGACCCGGACGAGGCGCTGGCCGCCTGCTCGTCCGCGGTCGAGGACTGGGCCGGCGGAACGCGGATCGCGACCTCGCTGCATAATTTCAACAAGCTGTGGGGCCGGCGCGTGCTGGCGCAGGGCGCGATCGTGCTGTTGATCACCGACGGGCTGGAGCGTGAGGCCGACTCAAGACTGGCGTTCGAGATGGACCGGCTGCACCGCTCCTGCCGCCGGCTGATCTGGCTCAACCCTCTATTGCGCTATGAGGGCTTTGAACCGAAGGCGCAAGGAATTAAATTGATGCTGCCGCACGTTGACGAATTTCGTCCGGTGCATAATTTGTCGTCTATCAAGGGGCTGATGGCCGCGCTGACCATGGCGCCGGTCTCGAATCGCCGCGATCTCCTCCGCCCCGCAGCCTGATTAGAGTCATCCGCCATGCTCGATCGCGACGAGGATATTCTGAAGGCGGCCGAGGACTGGCGGAAAGCCGGTCACGGCGTCGCGCTCGCGACGGTGGTCGAAACGTGGGGCTCGGCCCCGCGTCCCGCCGGTTCGAGCCTCGTCGTCAACGACGACGGCACGTTTCTCGGCTCGGTCTCCGGCGGCTGCGTCGAAGGCGCCGTGGTGACCGAGGCGCTGGACGTGATCTCCAGCGGCACGCCCCGGATGCTGGAGTTCGGCGTGGCTGACGACGCGGCCTGGAAGGTCGGACTGTCCTGCGGCGGCACCATTCGTGTGTTCGTCGAGAAAGTCGGCTGACCGTGACATGAAACTCGCCACGCTCGCAGAGATCAACAGGGAGCGGGCCGCGCGGCGGCCGGTGATCGTGGTGACCGATATAGCTGACGGCGAGCAGCGTATCGTCAAGGCGGCCGATCTCGCCGGCGATCCACTGCATGCGGAGCTGGACAGACACCTGCGCATGGGCAAGAGCGGCACGGTCGAAGTCGGCGGCCGAAAGCTGTTCCTGAATGTCTACGCGCCGACGGCGAAGCTCGTGATCGTCGGGGCGGTCCACATCAGCCAGGCGCTGGCGCCTCTCGCGCGGTCGCTCGGCTATGACGTCACGGTGGTCGATCCGCGCACGGCATTTGCAAGCCCGGAGCGGTTTCCGGACGTGCCGCTGGTTGCCGAGTGGCCCGACGTTGCGCTGCCGCCGCTCCATATCGACCACTATACCGCCTTCGTCGCGGTGACCCACGACCCCAAAATCGACGATCCGGCGTTGCTGCACGCGCTCGAACGCGATTGTTTCTACATCGGTGCGCTGGGGTCTTGGAAAACCCACGCCCGGCGCGCCGACCGCCTGAAGGCGCAGGGCGCTTCCGACGCCGACATCGCACGCATCCATGCGCCGATCGGGCTGGAGATCGGCGCCGTTTCGCCCTCCGAGATCGCCGTAGCCATCATGGCGGAAATCACAGCGCAGCTACGGCTGCCGAAAGCGAGTGCGGCATGAAATTTGGTCCCGCTTCCCCGGACGACGCAATCGGCGGCGTCACCGTGCATACGCTCCGGCAGGGTGCGTTCGTGCTCAAGAAGGGCACCACCATAGGACCTGTGGAGGTCGAAGCGCTGAACAGGGCGGGCGTGAAGGAGGTCGTCGTCGTTCGTCTCGAGGATGGTGATGTGTCCGAGGACGTGGCGGCGGCGGACGTCGCAAAGGCTGTCGCCGGCGCTGGCGTCACGGTCGAGCGTGCCTTCACCGGCCGCGCCAACCTGTTCGCGGCGCGGGCCGGCGTGCTGGTGGTCGATCGCGCGGCAGTCAACCGCATCAATAATATCGATGAAGCCATCACGTTCGCGACGCTCCCGGCCTACAAGCCGGTGGTCGAGGGCGAGATGATCGCCACCGTCAAGCTGATCCCGTTCGGCGTCGAAGCGGGGCTGCGCGATGCGGCGGTTGCGGCGGCGCGCCGCGAGGTTTTGCGCGTCGCGCCTTACCGGATCAAGCGCGTCGGCGTCGTTTCCACCATCCTTCCCGGCCTGGCGCCGAAGGTGATCGACAAGACCCTGCGCGTGACCGCCGATCGTCTTGCGCCCGCCGGCGCGACGATGATTGCCGAGCGGCGGGTGCCGCACGACCAGACTGTGCTGTCGGCTGCGATCAAGGAGATGCTCGATCTCGGCGCCGAACTGGTGATCGTGTTCGGCGCATCCGCGATCGCCGACCGCCGCGATGTCATCCCCGCGGCTCTTACCGCTGCCGGCGGCGTGGTCGAGCATTTCGGCATGCCGGTCGATCCCGGCAACCTGCTTTTGATCGGAAAGGCGCGCGGCGTGCCGGTGCTGGGCGCGCCGGGTTGCGCGCGCTCTCCCGTTGAGAACGGCTTCGATTGGGTGCTGATGCGCCTGCTCGCCGGATTGAAGGTCGCCCGCCGCGACCTGACGGGGATGGGAGTCGGCGGCCTGCTGATGGAAATCGTGACGCGGCCGCAACCGCGTATTTCGCCGGCGACCGACAGCAACAACGATATCGCGGCGGTGATCCTCGCGGCCGGGCGTTCGACCCGCATGGGCGGCTCCAACAAGCTTCTGGCGGAACTGAACGGCAAGCCGCTGGTTCGCGTCGTGGCTGAACAGGTGTTGGCGTCGAAAGTATCAACCGTGACCGTCGTCACCGGCTATCAGGCCGCTGAGGTCGAGCGCGCGCTGCGCGGGCTGAACGTCACGTTCGTGTACAATCCGGATTTCCCCACGGGGTTGGCCAGTTCGCTCAAGGCCGGCATCGGCGTGGTTCCGAAAGAGGCGGGGGGCGCCTTGATCTGCCTCGGCGACATGCCGCTGATCGATGCGCGTCTCCTTGATCGGCTGGTCGCGGCCTTTGCCCCGGATCGCGGCATGCTGATCGCGGTCCCCGTCAGCGATGGCAGCCGCGGCAATCCCGTGCTGTGGTCGCGGCGTTTCTTCGGAGAACTGATGTCGCTCGAAGGCGATGTCGGCGCGCGCAATCTGATCGCGCGTCATGGCGAGGTCGTCGCGGAGGTTGCGGTTGATGACCATGGAGCCTTCCTCGACATCGACACGCCTCAAGCGCTGGCCGCGATGCGGCGCGGTTGATCGCGCCTCCCCAGAAGCGGTCCGTGCCGTGCCAAGTCTACGATCTCCGCCGGACCGGACGAGATGTTCAGGCATGACGCTGCAAGGTCACGCCCGAAATTAACATGTTAATACAATAAGATAATTGTCATCACGACGGATTGACCGCCCGTATGGGATCTCGTCTTGAATATGACTGACTAGTCAGTCATATTCATTTCATGAGAGCTGTAAAATCGAAACCGCGAAAGATCGCAACTGCGAAATCCGGCAATACTCGACCGGCCGCAAACAAGGTTGGCGTGACGTCCACGCAGACCGGAAGAACCGCCCGGCCATCGAACCGCGCAGCCCGCGCGGCGCAACGCCGCGCGGCGATTATCGCGGCGGGCCTCGATGAATTCACCGCGCGTGGTTTTGCCGCCACCCGTTTGGACGACGTGGCGAGGCGGGCCGGAGTGGCCAAAGGCACGATCTACCTGCACTTCAAGGACAAGGAGGCGCTGTTCCAGGAACTGGTGAGAACGGCGCTCGTGCCGCTGATCGTAAACCTGACGGCCCTGCCGGCCGCCGGCGGATCGATACGCGAGATTCTCGAGCGTTTCGCCGAGGCTTTTGTGCGCGACGTTGCCGAAACCAGGCGCGGCGATATCGTCCGCTTGATCATGGCGGAAGGCGCGCGCTTTCCGTCGCTCGCCGATTTCTACTTTCGTGAAGTCGTTTCGCGCGGCCTCGAAGGCATGCGCAAGCTGATCGAGGGTGGTATCGCGCGCGGAGAAATCCGCGATGCGCGCCTTGCCGACTTCCCCCAGATCGTCGTCGCGCCCGCCTTGGTCGCCGTGATGTGGCAGGGCCTGTTCGGCCGGCATGCGCCTCTCGACGCCGTGGCGATGCTGAGGATCCATCTCGACCTGATTTTTGGCGAACGGAGGGTTTCATGATCCCGCTGCGCGTCATCGTGCGAGTCGGCGCCGCGTTGGCGCTGACGGTTCTCGTTGCCGGCTGCGGTCCGAAGTCGTCGCCGGGTTATCAGGGCTGGGTCGAGGCCGACATGATTTTTGTCAGTCCCGACGAGAGCGGCCGTGTCACCAAACTGAATGTGCGCGAGGGCGATGCTGTCGAGGTCGGCACGCAGCTCTATTCGGTCGACGATGACTTGCAGCAGGCCGATCTCAATCAGAACAAGGCGACGCTGGCGAATGCGCATCAGACTTATGACCGCGCGGCCTCGCTGAGGAAAACCGGGGCGGGGACGCAGGCGACATTGGATTCCGCCATTTCCGCGTTGCGTGTCGCCGAAGCGCGGGTCAACACCTCGGAAACGCGGCTGTCGCGCCGCAAGGGTTTCGCGCCGGTCGCGGGGACCATCCAGCAGATCTATTTTCGTGAAGGCGAGATGGTGCCGGCGCAACGGCCGGTGCTGTCGATCATGCCGCCGGGCAATATGAAAATCCGGTTCTTTGTGCCGGAGGCTGATTTGCCGAAACTCAGGGTCGGGCAGGAGGTGCGCATTACTTGTGACAACTGTGCGCCCGGCCTGACGGCAAAGATCTATTTCATCGCCACCCAGGCCGAGTATACGCCGCCGGTGATCTACAGCCTCGAGGAACGCAATAAATTGGTGTTCTTGATCCAGGCGAGGCCCAACAGGCCGGACAATCTCCGCGTCGGACAGCCAATCACAGTTCAACCCGACGCCGCGACGCAGTGAGGGCCGCGCCATGAGCCAGGCAGCCGTGAAAGCATCTGATGTTGCGATCGAGGTTTCCGGCCTGTCGAAGTCGTTCAACGGCCGCGAGGTCGTGCACGATCTGTCCATGCAGGTGAAGCGCGGAATGATCTACGGCTTTCTTGGTCCCAACGGCTCGGGCAAGACCACCACCATCCGCATGCTTTGCGGACTGCTGACGCCGGACAGCGGCGAGGGCACCTGCCTCGGCTATGACATCCGCCGCGACGCGGACAAGATCAAGCGCCGGGTCGGCTACATGACCCAGCGCTTCAGCCTCTATCAGGACCTCTCGGTGCGCGAGAACCTGGAGTTCGTTGCGCGGCTCTATGGCATGCGCGATGCGCGCGGCTCGGCGCTGGCCATGATCAAACGGCTCGGTCTTGATGGCCGCGAAGAGCAGCTCGCGGGCGAGTTGTCCGGCGGCTGGAAGCAGCGCCTCGCGCTCGGCGCCTGTACGCTGCCGAACCCGCAACTGCTTCTGCTCGACGAGCCGACCGCGGGCGTCGATCCCAAGGCGCGGCGCGAATTCTGGAACGAGATTCATGCGCTGGCCGCGGGTGGCCTGACGGTGCTTGTCTCGACGCACTACATGGACGAGGCCGAACGCTGTCATGAGATCGCCTATATCGCCTATGGTCATCTGCTTGTGCATGGGACCGTGGATGAGGTCATCGCGAAATCGGCGCTGACCACCTACACGGTCACGGGCGGCGATATCAACGAACTGTCGGCCGAGCTTGCCGGCAAGCCGGGCATCGACATGGTCGCGCCGTTCGGCACCAGCCTGCATGTTTCCGGCCGCGACAAGGCCGCGCTCGAAGCAACGATCGCGCCGTATCGTGGTCGTGGCGACATGCATTGGCAGCAGAGCGAGCCGTCACTTGAAGATGTGTTCATCGAACTGATGAGCCGTTCCAAGGACAACTTCCAATGAGCGCCGCGGACGACCATTCCGCCGAAAGGGAGAGGCCGTTCGGCTTCTGGCGGCGCAGCTACGCCATGCTGGTGAAAGAATTCATCCAGCTCCGGCGCGACCGGATATCGTTTGCGATGATCGTGATGATTCCGGTGATGCAGCTCCTGCTGTTCGGCTATGCCATCAACACCACGCCGCGCCATCTGCCTACCGCGGTTCTGATGCAGGAAGACAGCGACCTCGCGCGCTCGATTCTCAAGGCACTGGAGAACACGTCCTATTTCCGCTTCACGCAGGAGGTGCACGACGTCGATACCTTCGACAATCTCCTGAAGTCGGGCAAGGTATTGTTCGGCGTCGAGATTCCGCGCGGCTTCGAGCGCGGCGTGCGGCGCGGGGACCGTCCGGCGCTCCTGGTCGCCGCCGATGCCACCGATCCCGTCGCCGCCGGCTCGGCGTTGAGCGCGCTCGGTCCGATCGTGCAGACCGCGCTCGCGCACGATCTGTTCATCGGTAATCCACCCGATCCGCCATTCGAGATCCGGGCGCACGCCCGCTACAATCCCGCGGCCTCGTCGCGGCTGAACATCGTGCCCGGGCTGGTCGGCACCATCCTCACCATGACCATGCTGATCTTCACGGCCCTGTCGGTCACGCGCGAGATCGAGCGAGGTACGATGGAAAGCCTGCTGTCGATGCCGATCACGCCGGTGGAGGTCATGATCGGCAAGATACTGCCCTACGTGCTGGTGGGTTTCATCCAGGCGGCTCTGATCATTGGCATAGGGGTGCTGCTGTTCGGCGTTCCCATCGAGGGAAGCATGACGCTGCTGGCATTATTGTCGACGCTGTTCATCACAACCAATCTTGCCGTCGGATACACATTCTCCACCATCGTGCAGAACCAGCTCCAGGCCATGCAGATGTCGACCATGTTCTTCCTGCCGAGCATTCTGCTGTCCGGCTTCATGTTTCCGTTCGCCGGCATGCCGATCTGGGCGCAATATGTCGGGGAATGCCTGCCGCTGACGCACTACGTGCGGATTGTTCGCGCTATCATGCTGAAGGGAGCGACGTTGCAGAACCTGCAGTACGACACGCTCGCGTTGCTGGCGCTCATGATCGTGGCCATGATGATCGCAGTGACGCGATTTCGCCGCACGCTGGATTGAGGATGATCCTGAAAAGGAATCCGGTTTGGGATGAGATCGCGCTCATTTCCGGAATAGAATGCCGATGCGTCCGTAGATGCCGCTGCGGTTGAAACTGTCCTTGACGAAGCCGGCGCCGACCGACCATTCCGCTGGTCCGGTCTTGAAGCCGGTGAGGTGCGCGCCGATCCGGTACTGGGTGCTGTATACGTCGGCGGAGGCGGAGATCTCAGGCCCGATCCAGAATCGATTGAGGAGGCGCCAGCCGGCCGCCACGCGAGCGCTGTATCCCGATCCGATCGTCGTGGCCGATGCGGCCGCCGCCACCATCATCGCGGGCGTAGGCTCCCACCATATCTCGGTCGCGATGCGGGCGCCGAAGTGGCTGCCACGCAGCTTGTCGGTCGGGATGTCGGGCTTCAAGACATGGCTTTCGACGGCTGGTCCGGCGAACATCTTGATCTCGACATTGCCGTGCTTGACGCGCCATCCCGGCAGGATCGACGCGCGGAAAATGTTGGTGGTGAAGTGCTGCGTCGGTGTGTCGTAGCGTTCGAAATCGTCGGACATAAACAGCCGGATGCGGAGGCCGTCCTTGTTCAAATCACCCTGCGGCGCCAGCAGCATTCCGTCGTAGCCGGCTTGTCCGTTGTGCCAGAGATCGATGCCGCTGAAAATCAGGAAACGTTCCGGTTTGGAGCCGCCGCTGAGCGTGTCGGCCAGCGGCGGACCGGCAACAGCGGGCTGGGCCAACGGCCGACCTGGAGTCGCGCACGTCAGCACGGCAGCCAGAAATACTGCACGCGACGCCCCCAACGCACCGAGCTCCCAAAAGCCCAAACGCGATATATGTACAAGTACTGATAACAGGCGGATGAGGGGTCGCGTAGGAGAACAATGGGGGAATCCCCCAGGGATTGAGGACGGCAGCGCCGCTCGCAGCCGCGGCGCGGACCAGGAGTCTTTTCGCTTCTGGTTCCATCAGAAGCGAGCAGGCGTCAGGTTCTCGATCTCGACGCCGACGCGGTCTTTGATGAGTTCGGCGATCCAGCGGCGGTGGCAGTATCGATGATCTCGCTCATAGCAGAGAATGCAGACCGGCCCGGATCGCCTGACCAGCGCCGAAAGCTCGTCCAATTCCTCGCGCGCTTGCGGCGTCCTCAGATGTGCCGTGTAGATTTCGCGCAACACGTCGAACTTGCCGCTGCGTCGGGCCAGCCGGCCTTGCTTCGGCGTCCCGAGTCCGCGCAGGTGCAGGTAGGCAATGCCGCGGCCGTCGAGGCTCGCGGCGAGCTGGTTCTTTGAAAAGCCGGGACGGCGGGATGAGGTGACGGCGCGGACATCGACCAGCAGTTTGACGCCGGCGTGTTCCAGTTCATCGAGCACGGCTCTGGCTGGCGTTTGCTCATAACCGATGGTGAAGATCGGGCTTGTCGGCGTCATCCTGTTTTCCGTCACTTCACGCGCGCGATCAGTTCCATCGCGCCTGCGGGCGCGCGCACCTTGCCTTCGTGGATCAGGTAGGCGAAGACGTCACGCGGTATTCTCTCCGGCCGGGCCTTGTCGTCGACGCGCGGCAGGTCGTCCGGCTCGCCGCCCGCGGCCCAGGATTGAAATCGCTTCGCCCAGGCATCGAGCTGCTTCGCAGGATAGCAGGTCTTGATCTCGTCGCTGCCTCTTTGCAGGCGGGCATAGACGAAATCGGCGGCGATGTCGGCTATCGCCGGATACTTGCCGTGCTCGGCAAACACCACGGGAACCTCGAACTGTCTCAGGAGTGCGACGAACGCGGGCGTGCGAAAGCTGTCGTGACGGACTTCGACCACATGCCGCAGCGCCCGCCCCGCGAGCTTTCGCGGCAACAGCTCCAGGAATTTGCCGAAATCGGCGTCGTCGAATGGTTTGGTTGGCGCGAACTGCCACAGTACCGGTCCGAGACGGTCGCCCAACTCCAGCACGCCGGAATCGTAGAAGCGCTTCACCGAATCGCCGACCTCGGCCAGCACCCGGCGATTGGTGGCGAAGCGCGGCCCCTTCAGCGAGAACACGAAGCCATCTGGCACCTCGCGCGCCCATTTGCGAAAGCTTTCGGGCTTCTGCGATCCATAATAAGTGCCGTTGATCTCGATCGAGGTGAGTTTTGAGGCGGCGTATGCCAGCTCCTTCGCTTGCGCCAGCCCGTCCGGGTAGAAAACGCCGCGCCACGGCGCGAAGGTCCAGCCGCCGATCCCGATGTAGACCTTGCCCGCTTTGCCTGCATGTGATTCGCCTGCCATGTGAGCTGCCTCTTGCGAATAGTCCGTCCATACCTACTTTAATGCCAACGGCGATGTCGAAGCCC
Source organism: Nitrobacter sp. (assembly GCF_047149785.1). Taxonomy (GTDB): domain Bacteria; phylum Pseudomonadota; class Alphaproteobacteria; order Rhizobiales; family Xanthobacteraceae; genus Nitrobacter. The sequence goes on from NZ_BAAGBE010000001.1 coordinate 820,135, forward strand.
GCTCCGTCGCCGGGACGACCACGGGATAGCCTGGCTGCGCCGGATGTACGCGCCGCCGCGTTATTCGTGGTCGTTGGCCTTTTGGGCCTGATTTCCACACATTTCCGGCTTTTGGAAGAATTTGGCTCCTGCGCCCGATCTGGCTGCTTTAATGCCAGTTGCCTTGGCATCGGCGTTCGCCACGGATATATGCTGGCGCCATGAATGAAGCCATCAGACCGGAGCCGGTCGAACTGTCAACCCGAATGCCGCTCCAGCTTTCGGTCGTCGTGCCGACTTTCAACGAGCGCGACAACGTGGTTGCGCTGTATCGGAAGTTGTCCGCCGCGCTGGCCGGAATTGCGTGGGAAGTCATCTACGTCGACGACAATTCGCCCGACGGCACCACCAATGTGGTGCGGAACCTGGCCGCGAGCGATCCGCGCGTTCGCTGCATCAGGCGGGTCGGGCGGCGCGGCCTGTCGGGCGCGTGCATCGAGGGTGTTCTGGCATCGAGCGCGCCGTGCGCCGCGGTGATGGATGCCGATCTTCAGCACGACGAAACCCGGTTGCCGCAGATGCTTGCGCTTCTGGAAAGCGGCGCCGCCGACCTCGTCGTCGGCAGCCGCTACATCGAAGGCGGCAGCGCCGACAGCTTCGACAAGCAGCGCGCCGGTTTCAGCATGCTGGCAACCTCGGTCGCGAAGAAGCTGCTGCGCGTCGAGATCGCCGACCCCATGAGCGGATTTTTCATGATCCGCCGCGACCGCTTCGAACAGCTCGCGTCCGAGCTGTCGACCCAGGGCTTCAAGATCCTGCTCGACGTGATCGCAACTGCGCGCGGTAAATTGCGCATCACGGAAATTCCCTTCACGTTCGGTTCGCGGCTGCACGGCGAGAGCAAGCTGGATTCGATGGTCGCGCTGGACTTCCTGGGTCTGGTGCTGGCGAAGCTGACGCGCGACGCGGTGTCGTTGCGGTTCCTGCTGTTCGCGCTGGTCGGATCGGTCGGCGTCGTGGTGCATTTCGTGGGCCTGCTCGTCGCGCTTGACGCGCTGCAATGGCCGTTTCCGCACTCGCAAGCCTTCGGCGCGGTCCTGGCGATGACCAGCAATTTCCTGCTCAACAATTTCCTGACCTATCGCGACCAGCGTCTGAAAGGGTTCGGCATCCTGCGCGGCCTGCTCGTTTTCTACATGGTGTGCAGCGTCGGTCTGCTCGCCAATGTCGGCGTCGCGTTCTCCGTTTACGATCAGGAGCCGATCTGGTGGCTGGCAGGCGCCGCGGGCGCGCTGATGGGCGTGGTCTGGAATTACGCGGTGTCCAGCCTGTTCGTCTGGCGCAGGCGATAGCACCGCGATGCGCCTGACCGAGACGCGGTCTGTCCGCGCCGTTGTTCTCGTGGTCCTCGTGCTGGTGGCGCTGCGGCTCGTCTGCGCGGCGCTGACGCCGCTGACGTTCGACGAGGCCTATTACTGGACATGGTCGAAGCACCTGGCCGGCGGCTATTACGATCATCCGCCGATGGTGGCGATGGTGATCCGCCTCGGCACCATGATCGCCGGCGACACCGAATTCGGCGTCCGGCTGGTCTCGATCCTGCTGGCGCTGCCGATGAGTTTCGCCGTCTATCGCGCGACAATCCTGCTGTTCGACAGCGCGCGCGCGGCCGCGTCGGCAACCCTTTTTCTCAACCTCATGCTGATGGTCGCGGCCGGCACCGTGATCGTGACGCCGGACGCGCCGCTGATGGCGGCATCCAGTTTCGTGCTGCTGTGCCTTGCCGAACTGCTTGCGACCGGGCGCGGAGCCTGGTGGCTCGCGGTGGGCGTGGCTGTCGGCGCGGCGCTGGTGTCGAAATATAACGCGCTGTTCTTCGGCCCGGCGATCCTGATCTGGCTGTTGGCCGTGCCCGAGTTGCGGCGCTGGCTGCGGTCGCCGTGGCCTTATCTCGGCGGATTCGTTGCACTGGCGGCCTTCTCGCCGGTCTTGATGTGGAACGCCGATTACCATTGGGTGTCGTTCGCCAAGCAGTTCGGCCGCGCGCGCGTGGACGGATTCACCCTGCGCTACATTATCGAGTTGATTCCGACGCAGATCGCCTTCGCGACGCCGCCGGTGTTTTGTCTCGCCGCGATGGGGCTGTTTGCATTGTGGAAGCGCGAGGAGGGCACGCGGGCCGCGCGAACGCTGATCAGCGCGACGGTCTGGACGCCGACGATCTATTTCGTCTGGCATTCGCTGCACGCTCGCGTCGAGGCCAACTGGTTCGCGCCCGTCTATCCGGCGCTGGCGATCGCGGCCGCGGTGGCCTCCGATGTCACGCGCTGGACGCCGCGCGGCCAGCATTTCGCCGATGCCTGCCGCCGCTGGGCGTTGCCGGTGGGCGTTGCGATGCTGGTGGCGCTGGCGGTGCAGGTGAACACCGGCCTTCTGTCGGGATATCGGCGCGATGCCTCGGTGCGCAGCGTCGGCGTCGGCTGGCGCGCGCTCGCTGCCGACATCGAGGCCGTGCGCGTGAAAAGCGGCGCGCGCTGCGTGTTGGCGCAAAGCTATGGCGTCGCGAGCTGGCTGATGTTCTATCTGCCGAAGGGCACTTGCGTGGCGCAGCGTTTCGAGCGCATCCGCTGGGTCAATGCGCGGGAGCCAGATGCGGACCAGCTTGCGGGCAGACTGCTTTACGTCGATGACGGATCGGGCAAATGGCCGCAAGCCGCGCGCAATTTCAATCACGTCGAGAAGGTCGCAACGCTCGAACGCAAGCGCGGGCCGCTGACGGTCGACACCTTCGAGATCGACGTGTTGGCGGATCCCAAGGGCAACGTGCTGGAGCCGTTGCCGGCGGAACTCAATTAGCTGCCGCGGCAAATAAGCGGCAAATAACATGTTCCCGCATTGCGCCAGGAACCAGGCCTCGCGCGAACCGTTGTGACCGGATGACCCGCGGGACGAATGCTGTTCCGCGGCCAATGCGCTCGACACAAGGATTCATGCCATGAGAAAAATTCTGATCGCCCTTGCCGCCGCCACCGCATTGACGGGGGCCGCATATGCCCAATCCCTCGGCGAGAAGACCGGCGTCAACTCCGCGCTCGGCGTTGCGCCGTCGACGGCCGACTTCGTCAAGGAGGCTGCCACCAGCGACATGCTTGAAATCGAGGCGGCAAAGATCGCGCAGCAGAAAGGCAATGACGAGGAAAAGAAGTTCGCCCAACAGATGATCACAGATCACACCAAGACCTCGAACGACCTAAAGGACATGGTAAAGGACGGCGAGGTGAAGGCGGAGTTGCCGACGATGCTGGACAGTTCCGCGCAAAGCAAGCTCGACAAGCTGAGGGCCGCGACATCTCAGAATTTTGCCGGGATTTACGATCCGATGCAGGTTGATGCCCATGAGGAGGCGGTGTCGCTGTTCGATCGCTACGCCAAGAGCGGCGACAACGCCAAGCTGAAGAACTGGGCGGGCCAAACGCTGCCGACGCTCAAGCATCATCTCGCGATGGCGCAGCAGATGAACGAACGCCGCGGCTCTGCTACCGTGGGCAGCTCGACGAGACCTTCGAACGGCATGGCCAAGTAGCGGCATTGCTTTCCTCGGCTTTCCGCCGCCGGATCACGTCCGGCAATGAGAAAAGCCCGGCGTGAGCCGGGCTTTCGCATTTCGTATTCGCGGTAAGCGAGGATTTGTCCCGCCCGACCTCCCCGCAAAGGGGAAGGAAGAGCAAGTTAGAAATCCATGCCGCCCATGCCGCCGCCCGGCATCGCCGGAGCAGGAGCGTTCTTCTTCGGCAGCTCGGCGACCATCGCTTCGGTGGTAATGAGAAGCGAGGCGACGGAGGCGGCGTTCTGGATCGCGGTGCGCACGACCTTGGTCGGGTCGATGATGCCCTTGGAGATCAGGTTGCCGTATTCGCCGGTCTGCGAGTCGAAGCCGTAGGAATACTGCTCCTTCTCGAGGATCTTGCCGACGATGACGCTGCCGTCCTCGCCCGCGTTGATCGCGATCTGGCGGGCCGGCGCGGAGAGCGCCTTGCGCACGATCTCGACGCCGGTCTTCTGGTCGTCGTTCTGGGTCTTGATGCGCTTGAGCTGTTCGGAGGCACGGAGCAGCGCAACGCCGCCGCCCGGCACGATGCCTTCCTCGACCGCGGCGCGGGTCGCATGCATCGCGTCGTCCACGCGATCCTTGCGCTCCTTCACCTCGACCTCGGTCGCGCCGCCGACGCGGATCACCGCGACGCCGCCGGCGAGCTTGGCCAGACGCTCCTGCAGCTTCTCGCGGTCGTAGTCCGAGGTGGTCTCCTCGATCTGCGCCTTGATCTGCGCCACGCGCGCCTCGATGTCGGCCTTCTTTCCGGAGCCGTTGACGATGGTGGTGTTCTCCTTGTCGATCATCACCTTCTTGGCGCGGCCGAGCATCTGCAGCGTGACGTTCTCGAGCTTGATGCCGAGATCTTCGCTGATCGCCTGACCGCCGGTCAGGATGGCGATGTCCTGCAGCATGGCCTTGCGGCGATCGCCGAAGCCCGGCGCCTTGACGGCCGCAACCTTGAGGCCGCCGCGCAGACGGTTGACCACCAGAGTCGCGAGCGCTTCGCCTTCGACGTCTTCCGCCACGATCACCAGCGGCTTGCCGGTCTGCACCACGGCTTCCAGCAGCGGCAGCAGCTCGTTCAGCGAGGACAGCTTCTTCTCGTTGATCAGGATGTAGGCGTCGTCCATCTCGACGCGCATTTTTTCGGCGTTGGTGACGAAGTAGGGCGAGATATAACCGCGGTCGAACTGCATGCCCTCGACGACGTCGAGTTCGGTTTCGAGCGACTTGGCTTCTTCAACCGTGATGACGCCCTCGTTGCCGACCTTCTTCATGGCGTCGGCGAGGAACTTGCCGATTTCGGAATCGCCGTTGGCCGAGATGGTGCCGACCTGGGCGATTTCCTCGTTCGAGGTGACCTTCTTGGAGTTGCGGCTCAAGTCGGCGACCACGGCTTCGACGGCAAGGTCGATGCCGCGCTTCAGGTCCATCGGGTTCATGCCGGCGGCGACCGACTTGGCGCCTTCCTTCACGATCGCCTGGGCCAGAACGGTGGCGGTGGTGGTGCCGTCGCCGGCCGCATCCGCGGACTTGGAGGCGACTTCGCGCACCATCTGCGCGCCCATGTTCTCGAACTTGTCGTCAAGCTCGATCTCCTTGGCGACGGTGACGCCGTCCTTGGTGATGCGGGGCGCGCCGAACGACTTGTCGAGCACGACGTTGCGGCCCTTCGGACCGAGCGTCACCCTCACGGCGTTGGCGAGGATGTCCACGCCGCGCAGCATCTTGTCGCGGGCGTCGACGCCGAATTTGACATCTTTGGCTGACATGTTGGGATTTTCCTTTGGATGATCTTGCAGGGAATGGCGCTCAGGCGGCCTTCTTCTTGGCAGGCGCGGCGTCGGTGAGAACGCCCATGATGTCCGACTCCTTCATGATCAGGAGATCCTGCCCGTCGATCTTGACCTCGGTGCCGGACCACTTGCCGAACAGCACGCGGTCGCCGACCTTGAGATCGATCGGGATCAGCTTGCCGGCCTCGTCACGGCCGCCAGGACCGACGGCGACGACTTCGCCCTGCGAGGGCTTTTCCTTGGCCGTGTCGGGAATGATGATGCCGCCAGCGGTCTTCTCTTCGGCGTCGATGCGCTTGACCACGACGCGGTCGTGAAGCGGACGGAATTTCATGCAGTCCTCCTAAGTTTTTGAAGATAGATGATATTTCTGAATTTTGGCAGTCGCGGCTAATGAGTGCCAAGGCGACCGGTCAGGACATAAGCCGCCGTTCGAATGCGGGCAAGGGGCTGGGGCGGATTTTTTAGGGACTCCAAAAAGGCGACCGTCCTGACCGGGTGCTTAACATTCGCACCCGACCGTACGGCACTGTTAGCAGACGCGGTAACGCGCTGCCAGGACTTAATTTATTAGCATTTTCTTGAATTTTTAGGGTTGTGATCGGGGCGTCGCGTGTCACATTTGTATCGTGATCCGTTGCGGGTTGCCGGCGGTCAGGGCGCCGGTACCGAAAGCGGGTTCATCGAGGGGTTGGAGCGCTATTGCAAAAGCCGGTCGCCACTTTCTGCCGATAGCGCCGCCTCCCTCCAGGGAGATTTGGTATGGTTTCGAAAGGTGAAGTGCCATCCCGCGGAGTTTCCGACGACTTCCGCAAGCAGGTGGCGGGCTATGGATTGACCACGGCGGAAATCCTGTATCGCCGACCGGACCGGCAGTGGCTGCTGCAAAGCTACGTGTGGCAAAACTACGATCTGTTTCCGAAATTCCCGGTGCTGTGCGACTTCCTCGCCTTTTGGGAGAGACGGCTCGATGGCCCGCTGGTTTCGGTGACCGTCGCCCATTCGAGACTGATCAAGCCTGCGGAGCTGCGCGCGGTGGACGGCGTGTTCCGCCTGCATTGAAGATTGCGAGCTATCAGCGCGTGCCGGTTTTCCGAGGTGGGATGATGCACGCCGGCAGCTCCCGGCTTGCATCTTGTCGTGCAATCGGGATGCGTGTTCGCCGCCTTGACGCTGGAGCGGTCGCGCGTCATGTCATGATCGTTGCTGACGGCAAGGAGAGGTCATGGCTGACATCATCACCGCGGGCGTTCTGGTGATCGGCGACGAAATTCTGTCCGGGCGGACCAAGGACAAGAACATCGGCTTCATTGCCGAATATCTGACGAATATCGGAATCGACCTCAAGGAAGTTCGAGTCGTTGCCGACGATGAAGCCGATATCGTCGCGGCGCTGAACGCGCTTCGCAGCCGCTACACTTACGTTTTCACCACCGGCGGCATCGGCCCGACGCATGACGACATCACCGCCGACAGCGTTGCAAAAGCCTTTGGCGTCGGCATTGACTATCATCCCGAGGTGGTGGCGCGGTTCAAGGGACGCTACAAGAATCCCGGCGAATTGAACGAGGCGCGGTTGCGCATGGCGCGCATTCCCGATGGCGCGGAGCCGATTCAGAGCGCGACCATTCTGGCGCCCGGGTTCAAAATCGGCAACGTCATCGTCATGGCGGGTGTGCCCTCGATCATGCAGGCGATGATGGATATCGTCGCGCCGACGCTGCGGGCAGGCGAACGAATGCTGTCGGAATCGGTGCGCGGCAATTGTCGCGAAGGCGACATCGGCACGCCGCTGCGCGCGATCGCGCAGGCGCATCCGGACACCACCATCGGCAGCTATCCGTTCCTCGACGAGAACGGCCAGCCGAACACCAGCCTTGTGGTGCGCTCGCGCGATCAGGCCAAGCTGACGGCGGCATTGGATGCGGTGAACGCGATGCTGGCGGGGCTCAAGACGGCGCAGTAAACGAACCTTCACTTTCTCGACTGCTCGCGCGCGAGCCCGAAAGTCGGATACAGGATTGTCAGGCTCATGCGCTCCAGGGGAGAAGCGTGATCCGTGACCGAGGATGAACCAGGTGACTGCAAGCACAACTCCCGACAAAGCCTTTCCGGTGTCCTGGGATCAGTTCCACCGCGACTGCCGGGCGCTGACCTGGCGGTTGAACGAGGCCGGACCTTTCCATGCGGTGGTCGCGATCACCCGCGGCGGCCTCGTGCCCGCGGCGATCGTGGCGCGCGAACTCGGCGTCCGCGTCATCGACACCGTCTGCATCGCAAGCTATGACCACACCAACCAAAGCAAGTTGATGGTGCTGAAGGGCATCTCCGATGCGACCGCGCAGCTCGGCGGCGGCACCGGCAAGGGTCTGCTGATTGTGGACGACCTCGTCGATACCGGAGCGACCGCGCGCGTGGTACGCGCCATGATCCCGGATGCGCATTTCGCCACCGTCTACGCCAAGCCGCTCGGCAAGCCGCTGGTCGATACGTTCATCACCGAGGTCTCGCAGGATACCTGGATTTACTTTCCGTGGGATCTCGGCCTTGCCTTTGCTCCGCCGCTCCGCGACGGCGCGGCGTGATTTGTTTTTGCTCCCTCCTTCTTGTGAGGAAGGAGATGGGAGGCAGCCATCTATCGCATACTCAACGGTTGAAGACACCTCTCTCTCCAACTCTCCCCCACAAGGGGAGAGAGCAGTCCGAGGTCGACGATGCCTCTGCAAAACCGGGTCACGCCACTTGGCGAAATCGTCGCGGTGCCGCAGCGCGGCGCCTTCACCGGCAATCGTGGGATCATTCACGATCCGGCGACGCGGACGCTTTTGATGCGGCGCTGGACCACCAAAGCGTGGATCGTCTGCGTCTGTGAATTTCGTGGCCGTCGCCGCGATGTGATGGCGACGCGGAGCTGGACCGAGCTGTTTTTCCTCGATGAGGCGACGGCGTTCGGCGCCGGACACCGCCCGTGCTTCCATTGCCGGCGCGACGATGCCAATGCGTTCCGCGCGGCATGGCAGCGTGGCAACCGCAGCGGACGTCTGCGCGCGCCAGAAATCGACGCGGTGCTTCATGAGGAACGGATCGACGGCCGCGCCAAGCGGCTGCACCCACTGCCGATGCCGCTCGACGAATTGCCCGACGGCGCGATGGTGCGGGCAGGCGGTGAGAGTTATCTGATCGCCGGCGCGCGGCCGTTATTATGGGCTTTCGACGGCTATCGCGAGGTGAGCCTTCCGCTTTCCGCTGCGTGGCTGATCACGCCGCCGTCTACGGTGCGGGCATTACAGGCCGGTTATCGCACCTTGCTGCATGCCAGCGCAATGAGTCCGGTTCCATAGAACTCCACGAAATGTGAGCATTCGATGTCCTGATGCCGCGTCTTTGTTGCCATCCACGCTTATCTTGAGCGACAGTTGACAAGACACGGACGGCCGGGCCAAGCCGAGCAGACGAAAACAAAGGAAGCTCGCTCATGATCGAATTCTTTTTCGATTGCTCCAGTCCCTGGACCTATCTCGCCTTTCACAACATCCAGCCGCTGGCGAAAGAGTTCGGTGAGAAGATCTCGTGGCGGCCGGTTCTGGTTGGCGGGATATTCAATGCGGTCAATCCGAGCGTCTATGCCTCGCGGGAACATCCCGTGGAGCCGAAGGTTCGCTACATGAAGAAAGATCTCGCGGATTGGGCGCGGCTTGCGGGTCTCACGATCAAGATGCCGCCGGCGGTGTTTCCGGTAAACAGCGTCAAGGCGATGCGTGGCTGTCTATGGCTTGGCAACGATGCGATGGTTCCGTTCGCCAGGTCGGTGTTCGAAGCCTATTGGCGTGACGACAAGGACATCTCGCGCGAGCCGGTGCTGGCCGAGATCTGCAAATCGCTGGAGATCGATCCGGAAAAGCTCCTGACCGGCATTGGCGATGAAGGCATCAAGAACGAACTCAAGGCAAATACGGATGAGGCGATCGCGCGCGGCGCGTTCGGGTCGCCGACGATTTTCCTGAACAAGACCGACATGTATTTCGGCAACGACCGCCTGCCGCTGATCCGCGATGCGCTGCAACGAAAGAAGGCGGCATGATGTTCGCGCGTCCGCGCGCGGATGTTCTGCAAACGCGTATCCTTACCCCCTTCTTGGATTGAGAAACGCGCGGGCGCGCGCAACCAATCCGGCATGTTCGGAATTGTCAGTACGCATCTCCGCGACCAGCTCGATCACCTTCTCGGCTTCCTTCAACCTGGTTTCAGCGGCAATACGACGCCGGCCTTCGCGGCCGAGCTGTTCGCCGATTGACCGGTGGGATTGATCCAGCGCATCCCATTCCGCCGCGGCGTTTCTCAGCGCTTCGGCCTGCGATTCGAGGAGGTCGGCGGCGGCGGCGCAAGCCTTCGCGGCATCCTTCACGACGACGCCGTGCCAAAGCTCGGTGAGGTTGCGCTGGTAGCCATCCTTGAGCATTTCGGCGTCCTGCCGCAACCGCTCCACCAGGTTGGCCACGTCGTCGGTCGGGGTCATGGTTCGTCTCCTGCATCATCTCGATCACCGAGCGCATGCATTTGCAGAAGGCGCGAGTTGCTTTGCAATACCGCCATTGCATTTCGCCTTTAAGTGTCTGAAAAGAAAAGCACGCTGGTATGCGGAGTCGGTAGACGCAAGGGACTTGAAATCAACGCCCCCATGGCGAAACTGGTAGACGCAACAGACTTAAAATCTGTAGTCCCGTCAGGGACGTACCCGTTCGACTCGGGTTGGGGGCACCATTTCTTGGGCCGAGGTTAGCTTTTGCCCGCAGCCGTGCTGGTGACAGGGAAAATCTGGAGACAAGGACAGGTGACCGATTATCGAATCTACATCCTCAACGACAAAGGGCACATCCAGGGCGATACGCTCATAGTGAGCGATGATGATGCTCGGGCAATCGAGGCCGCAAAAAGGATCGTCGGCGTTCGTCACGTCGAAATATGGGAGGGGGAGCGTCTGGTCGGGCGCTTCAAAACAACGCCCGACAGTTAGTCGGCGGCTCTGATCCCGGCCGCATCATTGTGCCCCGCCGCCACTGCTCGTTCGAGCCCGGCTGCCCGCACCATTTGCTCAGGACAAGTTCGCATGACCCAGCACCAGCACGATATTGTGACACCGATCGATCCGGTGAGGCTGGACCGGCTCGCCGAAGTCGCGGTCAAGGTCGGCCTGCAGCTCGCGAGGGGACAGGACCTCCTGATCACCGCGCCCGCCGCCGCGCTGCCTCTGGTGCGCAGGATTGCCGAGCATGCCTACAAGGCGGGCGCGGGGCTGGTGACGCCGTTCTTCTCCGATGAAGAGATCACGCTGTCGCGCTACAGGTTCGGGCCGGACGAGAGTTTCGATCGGGCCGCCGGCTGGCTCTACGAGGGCATGGCGAAAGCGTTTAGCGCGAACACCGCGCGGCTCGCTGTCGTCGGCGACAATCCGATGCTGCTGTCGGGCGAGGATGCCGCGGAAGTTGCTCGCGCCAACAAGGCGAACTCGATGGCGTACCGGCCGGCGCTCGAGAAAATCGTCGGGTTTGATGTCAACTGGAACATCGTCGCTTATCCGGGCGCGGCGTGGGCGAAGTTGATGTTCCCGAACGACGGCGAGAACGAAGCGGTGGCCAAGCTTGCCAATGCGATCTTCTCGGCCTCGCGCGTCGACAACGATGATCCGATCGCGAACTGGACAACGCACAACGCCGCCTTGCGTCAACGCACCGACTGGCTCAACGGCCAGCGCTTTCATGCCCTGCATTATTCCGGGCCCGGCACCGACCTGACGGTCGGCCTGGCCGACGGCCACGAATGGGTCGGCGGCGCGTCCACTGCGAAAAACGGCATTGTCTGCAATCCGAACATTCCGACCGAGGAGGTGTTTACGACGCCGCATGCGTTGCGGGTGGAGGGCCACGTCCGCAGCACCAAGCCGCTGTCGTATCAGGGTACGCTGATCGACGAGATCGCCGTTCGCTTCGAGCAGGGCCGCATCGTCGAGGCCACGGCGTCGCGCGGCGCCGACGTGCTGAACAAGGTGCTGGATACGGACGAGGGCGCGCGCCGGCTCGGCGAGGTCGCATTGGTGCCGCATTCCTCGCCGATCTCGAAAAGCGGCCTGTTGTATTACAATACGCTGTTCGACGAGAATGCAGCCTGCCATATCGCTCTTGGCCAGTGCTATTCCAAATGCTTCGTCGACGGCGCAAAGCTGTCGCCGGAGCAGATCGCGGCGCAGGGCGGCAACAAAAGCTTCATTCATATCGACTGGATGATCGGCTCCGGCGAGACCGATATCGACGGCATCGGCAGCGACGGCAGCCGCGTTCCTGTCTTTCGCAAGGGGGAATGGGCTTAAGCCTCCGGTCACGGGGACGGCCTCAATACGGACACGAGCCGGTGCTTTACGCAGCCACAATCGGAGGCTGTAGTTTTCAATGAAGTCGGGCTGAACGGAGACCATGTCGGACCGTATCGTCAGCAACCAACGTCCGCGACTGCACGTCGCCGCGATTGCGCTGCTGATCGCAGGCGGTGGTCTGGGCGGTTGCGCCAACCTCGGCGACGGCGCCCTCTCGGGAGCGTTCGTCGATCCCGCGAAATACGATCTCTACGATTGCGCGCAGCTCGATACCGAGCGCAAGTCTTTGGCGGCGCGCACGGCCGAGTTGCAGAAGCTGATCGACAAGGCCCACACTGGCGTCGCTGGCCCGGTGGTGGCGGAGGTCGCGTATCGCAACGACTACATCACCGCTCGGGCATCCGCGAAGCTCGTCGAAGAGGAATGGCGGCGGAACAGGTGCGACACGGCATCCGCCGCGCATGAGGCGTCCGCGAGTGGCCTGCGCGCTGCGCCTCCGTCGAGGCGGTCCGGCAATGCCGTTTATTGATCCCATCGAACTCGAATTGACGAGTCGTTCAGCCTAATCGGACTTCAGGGCCGCCAATTGTAGATCCAGTCCTGACGCGCCAGCATGCGTTGCGGTCCGATTGCCTTGATGGCCAGATCGCGCGCCAGCGCGGCGGCACCCACGAGGTGGCTGATACGCCCGTTCCGTTCCGCAAGCGCCTGCACGCGTGCGACGCGCGCGCGGCGCAGGCTGGTGTAACGCGCAAGCGCAGCCGCGGCGCCAGCGGCATTCTCGTTCGCGGCCTCGCCGAGGCATTGAGCGAGTATCGCGGCATCCTCGATCGCCATGCCGGCGCCCTGCGCCGCAAACGGGAGCATCGCATGAGCGGCATCCCCGAGCAGAGCCATTGCATCACGGTGCCATGCGGTCATTGGCGGAATCGTAAACAACGCCCACTTGCGCCAGCCGTCTGCGGCTACGGCCTCGATTAACATGCGCGCCGGCTCAGACCAGCGCGCTTGCGCGAACCTGTGCTTGATGTCGACGGCGTCGCCGGGCGCGCTCCAGCCGGGCTGATTCCAGGTGTCCGGCACCACCGCGACGATATTGACCTGCCTTCCGCCCGGCATCGGATAGGATACGAGATGCGCGTGCGGTCCCATCCAGAGCCGCACGCGGCGCGTGGTCATGTCGTGCGGCAGTTGAGACGCCTCGACGGTGCCGCGCCATGCGATCAGGCCGGAAAACAGCGGGCTCGCATCCGGAAAGAGCTGGTTGCGCAGCGCGGACCACACGCCGTCGGCGCCGATCAGCGCCCATGCGGTTTCCCGCCGATTTGTAGCGCTGCCGCGCAAATCCACGGCGACGCCGTCATCGCGCGGGATTGCATGGTCAATTCTGGTGCCGAGGCGCAATTCAATGTCGGGATGATCGTGAACTTGCTCCAGCAGCGCCGCCTGCAGGCCGCCGCGATGCATCACCCAGTAGGGCGCGCCTGCGCGCAACGCGGCCGCCTCGCCAAGCGGCAGGCGGCAGATCTCGCCGCCTTGCCGCGCGCTCACGATGCTGATGGCCTCGGGCACGAGCGCGCGTGCGGATAGCCGGGCGTGCAGGCCGAGGCCGATCAGGATGCGTGTGGCGTTCGGGGAAAGTTGCAGGCCGGCGCCGACTTCTTCGAGCCGCTCGGCCGTCTCGACGATGAGGAGGCGAAAGCCCTTGGCGGCCAGCGCAAGCGCTGCCGTCAGACCTCCGATTCCGGCACCGGCGACAACGACCGTGCGCGGCGGGGTCACAGGCAGATCAGGCCACCTTGTCTCTCACCACGCATTCCGGAGGTCGGGCTTGTCCGGCGCCGAGGTCGGCTGAGAAGCGGTACAGCGTCGAGCAATACGGGCAGATGATTTCGCTGTCGTTGCCGAGGTCGAGAAAGACGTGTGGGTGATCGAACGGTGGATTGGCTCCGACGCACATGAATTCCCGCGAGCCGATCTGGATAACGGCGACGCCGGCATCGTTGTGAAAGTGGGGGACTACGTGATCAGACATGCTTTCCACCTTGGATCGCTGCGTGGCATTGACCCGCCGATACGCAACATCGCGCGGCACCATAATGGCCGGCGGCTTCGATTCCTAGCTCGCCGGAAACGGTTTCGGAAAAATTCGCGGGTCAATTATCCATACAAGTTCGACATAATCCTGTCGTCGAGAGAAGCCCTTCTTTCGTCGGGGAAGTTGTGATTGAAAACCGGCGCACCACCCTTTTACATATGACGAAGGCGGATTTTACGGGATTTCGATGATGCGATGGCGAATTGGCAGCGCGATGACGGGGGCGGCGATGTGCGCAACGGCGTTCGCCCTGCTATGGCCGCACGCCAGGGACGCCGGCGCGGTGCTGAGCGCGCAGGACGATCCCGTCCGTCTTTCCGATCTTCAACTCGATTCCGCGCTCCGCGGTAATCCGGCGCTGGTGATCGAAAACATCGAGGCCGCGCTTGCGGCGCACGATCCCGACCTCGCGAACAGCTTCGTTGGTCTCGCGGCAGCGAAGGGAATACCGATACCTGATGAAACGTTGCGACGCGTTGCCGGGGCTGTCGGAGAAGAAAATTCCACCGGACATATGGCCGGGAGATTCTTCGTCGGGTTGGTCACCGGCAATGCCGAGGACGGCGCGAGCCTTTCGGGCACGCTCGCCGGCGATCTGTCCGTATTCGGCGATGTTCGGGACATCATGCGCGAGGGCAAGCACCTGGCAATGGGCGAGGATACCGACCGGCTGTTGTTGGGGCTCGCCGCAACGGGTCTCGTTGTGACGGCGGCAACCTTTGTGTCGGTCGGCGGGGCGGCCCCGGTTCGCGCCGGCCTCACGCTGGTCAAGGATGCCCGGAAGGCGGGACGGCTTGGCGAAGGTCTGAGCCGGTGGGTGGGCCGTTCGGCGCGCGAGATCGTTGATATGCCCGCGCTGGAAAAAGCCGCCGCGACGGGGACGCTGTCGCGGCCACGTCAGACGGCCGGAGCGATCAAGGCGGCGATCCGCGCCGAGAAGGCGGGCGGACTGGTGCGTCTCGCCAAGGACGTCGGCCGCATCGGCGAAAAGACCGGGACACGGGGCGCGCTCGATACGCTGCGGATCGCGGAAGGTCCAAAAGATGTCGCGCGCGCTGCGCGGCTGGCCGAAGCCAAGGGTGGCCAGACCCGTGCGATCATCAGGCTTTTGGGACGGGGAGCGCTGCTGCTCACAGCCGGCGCGTTCAATCTTGCGACGTGGGTATTCAGCGCTCTGCTCGCGCTGTTCGGCTTCCTGTCGTCGATCAAGGCCACGACCGAGCGGTTGACGCTGTCGTGGCTGCAACGTTCAAAGACCAGGCGTTTGCGGCGGCAGTCGGCCGCGGCGTCACCGGCGTAAGCCTCTCAACGGTCGTTCGCCGACCTGTCGTTGTCACCTCGATTCACGGAATTGCCGATGCCGAGCTTTCATCACGGCGATGTCGAAATTGCCTATCTTGACGAAGGCGAGGGCGATCCCGTCGTTCTCGTCCATGGCTTTGCGTCGAGCAAGAACGTGAACTGGGTTTATCCGGCCTGGGTGTCGGAACTGCGCAAAAACGGATTCCGGACGATCGCGTTCGACAATCGCGGCCACGGCGATTCCAGCAAGCTCTATGATCCGGAGGACTATCACATCGGCACGATGGCGAGCGATATCACGGCGCTGATGGATCACCTTGCCATCGCGCGCGCCGACGTCATGGGCTATTCGCTCGGCGCCCGGATGATGGGGATTCTGGCGCAAACCCGGCCTGAACGGTTGCGCTCCGGAATCTTCGGCGGTCTGGGGATCGGCCTGATCGCGGGCGGCGGCCCCGGTGAAAGCGTCGCCCGGGCGCTGGAAGCGCCGTCGCTCGACGACGTGACCGATCCGTTCGGCCGCACATTCCGCGCATTCGCCGATCAGACCCGCTCCGATCGTCGCGCGCTGGCGGCATGTTTGCGCGGATCGCGGCGGCTGATGACGGAAGCGGAGGCCGCCGGCATCAAGGTGCCGA
Organism: Nitrobacter sp.; assembly: GCF_047149785.1. Taxonomy (GTDB): domain Bacteria; phylum Pseudomonadota; class Alphaproteobacteria; order Rhizobiales; family Xanthobacteraceae; genus Nitrobacter. Next base: position 835,910 of record NZ_BAAGBE010000001.1, read on the forward strand.
CCTTGATCGCTGTCGGCACCAAAGACGAGATCGCAGGATCGGCGCAGGCGCTTGCGCACATCATTCCCGGAGCGGAAGTGCTGGACATTCCGAACCGCGACCATATGCGGGCGGTTGGCGACAAGGTCTACAAGGAAGGCGTGCTGAAATTTTTGTCACGCCGGCCGTGAGGCCGATCCATAGCGTTCGGCAAGAAATCGCGCCGCCGCGATCAATACCACGAATGTCGCGATCCAGACCATGCGCGCGCCGTAGCGGTTGTGGGGACCGGATATCACGCCACAGATGAACGCGTTGCCGAGCAACGCCACGCAAACCGTCGTGGCGAGCAGTTCGACGTCGTCGAGGCGCCGTCGCCACAGCGCCGCCAGAACGACACCGACGAGCAACAGCATCGAGGCGAGCGCGACCGGAATATGAATCCAGTTGATGGCGGCGAACTTGATGCTCCAGTGCTGCTGCTTCGCAGCGCGCATGGCCTTCACCTGTTCCGGGAGATAGCGCTCGATGATGCCATAGGTATGCGGAATCCACCCTGTGGTGCCTTCGCCGGTGCCGACTTCGATGAGTTGCTCGGCCGTCGCCTCGGCGGCCGCTTCCGTCTGCCAGAGCGGATAGGCGGCCAGTGCTCGTGTCGCGATGAATTCCATCTCGTCGTTCATGCCGTCGAAGCGGCCGAGCTTGTTGAACACGCTGTCCTTGCCCCAAAGAAAATCGTCCGCCGTCGCCGGCAGTTGGTTGCGGTAGGGGCAGAGCTTCAGCTTGATCTTGTCGCAATGGTCGTTGAGGTAGCGCGCGACGATGCCGTCCTGCATCATGCGCCCGAACGATACGCCGGCGCCGCCCGGCGTCCAGGCAAGCTGGCCCGACAGTGCGTAATTCGCCGCCAGCAGCATGGCGGCGCCGGCGGCGAGCGTCAGGCAGCCCTGAACCAGGCCGGCGACCGGAAGTCTCCGGCCGAGCCATGGCTTGACGATCCATCCCGCGCAGCACAGGCCGAACAGCACGCCGAATGTCGCCGTGTGGGTTGCAGCCGCGAACGACGTATACAGAAACAGCGAAATCTTCTCGATGGTCGAGAGCTTGCCGTTATGCACCACGAGGATAAAGAGCGCGAGCACCGCCAGCCCCGCGAAAATGTCGGTCAGCAGCATGCTGGCGAGCCACGGCAGCGCGGTAGTCAGGGTCAAGATCACGGCAATGGCGAGAAGCCGCAACGGCCGCGCCATGCCGAGCACCCTCAGCGTCAGATGCAGGATCCACAGCGTCAGCAGCGCCTGGAATGCCAGATTGAGCCAGAAGAATGAGTCCTTCCCCAGATGAAGGTAGATGCCGTACACGGTCGAGCGGCTCGGTTCGAGATAGCCCTCGTACCATCGCGCCAGATAGCCGCCGGTATCGTATTCCAGCAGCGGATAGCCGTTCCAGATCGCGGGGGCGAGCATGAGAACGGGAATGACGACAGCCGCGATCCAGCCCCAGGGAGCAGCCGCGGCGCGCCTGTATAGGACTTGGGTGGATATGGCCGGGTTCTCCGTTGGGGGGGCTGTTTTCGCATATTGAGTGTTCGGTGCAAATGCCTAACTTGTTTGACGTAAATTGGCCTGGAGGTAGCCGGAACTATGAAATTCCGGCCCTTCCGGGAGGGGCACGGAGCGTCGGCGGACCAGATAGTACGGCGGGAATTGCCTGGAACGCCGGCCGTCCCAAAGCGGCGGGATGGATGTCCGAGAGGCGGCGAGGACAACGACGGGGCGTTGTGCTATAGAGCGGATGGAATTGAGGTTTGCGAGACAGCCATGGCGATCCAGCACGTTAACCCGCAGAATTCGAAGCTTGCGGCGCTCGATCCGATCTGGGATCGCATCCGTAGCGAGGCCGAGGACATCGTTCGTCGCGAACCCGAACTGGCATCCTTCATCTATTCGGCCGTCCTGCATCACGGTCGCCTCGAGGCGGCGGTGGTGCATCGCGTCGCCGAGCGGCTCGACCATTCGGCGTTGTCGGGCGACCTGATCCGTCAGACTTTCGACGAAGCGCTGCGCGAGGATCCCGATATCGGCAATGCATTCCGCGCCGATATGGTGGCGGTATACGACCGCGACCCGGCGACGTCTCGGTTCATTGATCCGCTGCTCTACTTCAAGGGCTTCCATGCCATCCAGACACACCGCCTTGCGCATTGGCTCCATCGGAAAGGCCGCAAGGATTTCGCCTATTACCTGCAGAGCCGCTCCTCGTCCGTATTTCAAGTGGATATCAATCCAGCCGCCAAGATCGGCCGCGGCATCTTCCTCGATCACGCCACCGGCTTCGTTGTCGGCGAGACCGCCGTCATCGAAGATGACGTGTCGATCCTGCATGGCGTGACGCTCGGCGGCACCGGCAAGGAGAATGAGGATCGCCATCCGAAGATCCGCCATGGCGTGCTGATCGGCGCGGGCGCGAAGATTCTCGGCAACATCGAGGTCGGCCATTGCGCGCGCATCGCCGCCGGGTCGGTCGTGGTGAAGCCGGTGCCGCACAATGTCACCGTCGCGGGCGTTCCCGCCAAAATCGTCGGAACGGCCGGCTGCTCGGAGCCGTCGCGCACGATGAACCAGATGCTGAGTGCGACGGGGTTTTGACCGCAAAAAGTTTTTTCGGGGACCTGAAATCCGAACAAACCGGTAGCGGCGTAGGCCTCGTCGATCTAGAACTCTGCGAGCCCAGATTATTGCGGAGACTGCCGTGGACGTTCAGGAAGTCAGGAAGCTCGACGCCTACCTCAAGCGCGTGTTCGGCAACCCGAGGATTCGCGTGGTGCCGCGACCGAAGAAGGATGACTCGGCCGAGGTCTATATCGGCGAGGAATTCATTGGCGTGCTGTTCGTCGATGATGAGGACGACGACCGCTCGTTCCAGTTCCAGATGGCGATTCTCGAGGAGGATCTGGCCGACGTCGGTTAACCTGCGAGCTATAGCGTTTTCAAGCGAAGCATGTCCTCGGGCTTGACCCCAGGACGGGGACAGGTTCGAGCGAAGAAAACGCGTCAAAACAAAAAGCTGGAGCCCGGCTTTGATTCCGTCAAAGTCGGAAATGGCTCTAGTTCTGCGGTCCGTGCAGTTGCTCAACGAGCCGCTCCATCGCGCCGGCCACGTCGCGCCACTTTGTCAGCCATTGCCGCGGAAAGCGGAACGTGAGATCGGCGCCGCCGACACGGCGTTCGCTCAGGCACATGCCCGGCGTCGCCGCGTCGCGGGTGCAGCGCGCCGCCAGCGGGGGTGCCTCCGCGACGAACAGGTCCTCGCCGGCATAAGGCGTGCCGTCACGGAACGCCTGCATCAGGAGCCCCTCGTTGGCATGCGTCCGGGTCTCATCGAGATAGCGTGGATAGACGGTGTGGACGAGGATATCCGGCGCCAGCGAATCGTGATGTGCCGCGATCGACAGGAAGATGCGGTCGATCGGCTGCGGCGTCTCGTCGATGGTCTCGGCGGTGACGCGCTTGGGTGCGCCGGGCGCCGTCAACAATGGATAGACGAAATTCAGATCGATGCGTTCCTGCGGTCCCGAATGTCTCTGGACCCTCATCCGGAAGGCACGCGGGGGGACATTGAACAATGTCTCGCCGATGCTGACCGGCAGCGGCTCGTCGTTTTCAAACGCTTTAGGCGCCCAGGTCGGCCACAGCAACCAGGCGACCAGGCTTATTGCGAGCGCCGTGATCAGCGCGGACGCGAGAAGCGGGGCGAGATGACCGCGCTGCGGCCTAACTGATCCGCGCGACCGGCGCGGGACGGACGGCAGCAGGGTCATGCGACAGGCGGTATTTCCCGGGGACGAATCAGCCGCGACTATGACACGCATTGTGGAGTTTTCATGCGGCGGATCTGGCCGCACCGCGCCGCTCCGCACGGTCGGGCGCATGCGGCGTTAACCTTTCCTTAAGGATAAGGTGGTGGGCGGAGCGGTATTCTGCGAAGCAAGGGACGTCGTGGTCGTGTGACGGATGTCCTTCGATGTCGCCGGATACATTGAATTCCTTCTTCGCGCTGTGCATCGGGTTCGCCATCGCGGGCGCGCTTGCCAGCGGCTATCAGATGTTCGTCGAGCGTCCGGCCGGCTTCGGACTGCTGCAGCAGGGCGTCGTGGCAAAGGCTTTGGCCGCGGTCCCGTTCCTGGTGTTCGCCGCGCCCTTCATCATCATGCGCAACACGCTTCGTGGACGACGCATCGAGCGCCGTCGCTTTGAATTCGTCATGATGGCGACCGTGATCGCCGGGTTCTGGAGCCTGATGTCGGGCACCTGCGTGGTCATGACGCTGGAGGCGGTCGGGTTGCTCGCCTGAGTTGCGCCGTGGCATGATCGTCTTCCGCATCCGCAGGAGGCCGTCATGGCGATTTACGAACTCGACGGGCAGGCGCCCGATCTTCCGGAAAGCGGACGCTATTTCATCGCCGATACCGCTGCGGTGATCGGCAGGGTTCGCCTGCGCGAGAACGCGAGCATCTGGTTCGGAGCGGTGTTGCGCGGCGACAACGAATGGATCGACGTCGGCGAAGGATCCAACGTCCAGGACGGCTGCACCTGCCATACCGACGAGGGCTTTCCGTTGACGATCGGAGCCAATTGTACGATCGGCCATAATGTCGTTCTGCACGGCTGCGCCATTGAGGATGGCGCGCTGATCGGGATGGGCTCGGTCGTCATGAACGGCGCGCGGGTAGGCCGTGGCTGCATCGTCGGCGCCGGCGCGCTCGTTACCGAAGGCAAGCAATTTCCGGAATATTCCCTGATCGTCGGCGTCCCAGCCCGCGCGATCCGCGCCCTGGAGCCTGCCCAGATCGGGCTAACGGAAAACAACGCGAAATTCTACGCCGCGAACGGGTTGCGGTTCAAAACAGGTCTGAAGCAGATCGGCTGAGATGCCGGCGAAATCTCGTGCGGATCGCGGAGAATTGAGCCGAAATTCGACCGAATGAAGGGTGGTGGCGGAAACAATCCGGCATAGCCGGTGTATGTCATTCGTGGGACGGGTTGGACGGAGTTTGATGATGTTGCGCAAAACGATGATCGCATTGCTGGCGGCCGCCGCAGTGGGGCTGGTTTCTCCAACCGTTGCCTCGGCGCGCGGCGGCCACGGATTTGGTGGATTTCACGGCGGCTTCCACGGCGGCGGCTTCCACGGTGGTTTCCATGGCGGCGGTTTTCATCACCATGGTTTCTATGGCCGCGGCTTCGGCTGGGGCCTTGGGCTCGGTTTGGCGGCGCCCTATGCCTACGGCTGGGGGTACCCTTACGATTATTACGACGGTTATTACGGCTACGGCTATCCCTATGGCTATAGCAGCTACTACGACGAGGGCTGCTATCTGACCCGTCGTCGGGTCCATACCCGCTATGGCTGGCGCTGGCGCCGGGTCGAGATCTGCCGCTGATCGCGGACGTCTCGGCTCAGCGATTTGGAACGTCTCGGTATTTTGAGGGGCGGCGGACGCAGGTCGCGCCGTCCGGTGAAAGCTTCGCAAAAAGCCGTGGCAGTCGCGCGGCCCTTGGGCTAGATATCTGTGTAGATCACGGGCTGGCGTATGTGGCGATGCGGGCGTCCTGGCGTTTGCGATTGCGTTGGACGCCATTGTTCTGATCGACGCTCCGGCCACAGCAGCGGCCCAGACCGCGGAGAAAATCATGACAACAGCATCGGGTTTGCAGATTACGGACACCAAGGTTGGGGAGGGTCCATCCCCGAAGTCCGGGCAGGTCTGCATCATGCATTACACCGGCTGGATCTATAAGGACGGGCAGAAGGGCGACAAGTTCGACAGTTCGGTGGATCGCGACGAGCCGTTTGAATTTCCGATCGGAACGCGTCGTGTCATTGCTGGCTGGGACGAAGGCATCGCGACCATGAAGGTCGGCGGCAAGCGCACGCTCGTCATTCCGCCGGAACTGGGCTACGGTGCTCGCGGCGCCGGCGGCGTCATTCCGCCCAATGCAACGCTGATCTTTGATGTCGAACTGCTCGGCCTGAGAGGCTGAGCCGCCGCCGGCGGCAAGCCGCTCTGTAAAGAAAACACGTCATGATCAAATCACGAGCGCCGCTTCTGATTCCATCAGACGCGGAAAGGTTTTTGGAGTCCGGTTCAACCGCATTGTATCAAACGCTGCTCTTTTGATGACGGGCCTGCTGAATAGCGGAGTGGTTGGAGCATGATCCCGAAAAAACCTGCCCCCGGGGACTTGATCCGTGACGGGAACGGTTCGGATAAGGTCATGCTCAATCAAGAGGGTTAAGGCTGGAGGCTGTTTCAACGAAACTGGATCGGCCTCTGGGGGACTTGGATGATCGCAAATTTCAGTTCGAGGTTAGACTGTTTTGGATCTGCGATAGATCAGACCCGGCGCGATAAGGCATTCGTTCTGGTCTAGCTGCGACGGTTCGAGCCCGCCATCGCCCTCGAGCGCAATGCGATTAAAGTCAAACCGGACGCCGTTCGAATCGACGATGTATTCCGGAATTGACTCCCGGCGGTATTCGCCGATGGAAGGGCCTTTCTCGACGATCGTGTTGTCTTCCGTATCGTCCGTCTTGTCGTCATCGCTCATCTGATATCCATCCTGCGCGGGATCGGGCGTCCGGGTTGCTGACTACCATAATCTGTCACGTTTTATTCTAATTCTTTGCCACAGACCGCGGCCCTCACGCACGAATATTGCTGGCCTGCCTAAGGTGGGACCGGCAGTTGATCGCTATGCCCGACCATGACGGATCGGTGTGTTTCCATCAACCGCAAGTCGCTGCAGAAACAAGTCGCCGCAAAAAAGGGTGCGGCCAGCCTCTTGGGGGAAGGCTGGCCGCGCGCGAACCGGTCTGGGACGGGGAGGGGTATGACCGGTCGCGTGTCTCGTGCTTCCTTGTTTATCGGGAACTGGCCGTCGCGACCGCCGGATGGTTGTCGTCGAGCGCGACCCAGACATTGGGATCGCTTTGCGATTGCCGCTTCATGAAGTGGTAGCCGGTCTTGGTCCAGGCCAGGACGTCTTCGTTCTGGTTGTCGAGGATGAACTCGCCCTTGTTGGTTTTGACGGTCAGGACGGCATGGCCGTCGCCCTGCTTGTCGCGAACAACCGTGATCAGCAGCGCCTCGCGCGGCCAGCCCGCGTCGATCAGCATCTTGCGCTTCAACAGAACGTAGTCCTCGCAATCGCCGTAACCGTCGGTCGGCAGCGACCACTTTTCGACGACGCCCCAGTGATCCATGTCCGTCATCGGCTTGATGGTTTCGTTGACCCAGCGATTGACCTTCAAAAGATCGCGCCAGGCGTCAGGTGTCATCACGATGTCGCGCGGCTCGGTTGCGCCACCGCTGCATTCCTTCGGATTGCTGTTGCAGAAGTCGACCCAGCCGATCGGCGCCCGCGTGATGTCGCCGAGACTTGCATAAAGCGGTTGTGCTTCTCCGGCGCTCGCCGGCGTCATCAGCCCCCACAGGACGGCGGCAGCGATCGCCAGTCCCACTCCCTGTCCCCTGTTGACCATTGTGGCCCCCGTTTCTTGTTGGGACCACATTTGGCACAAAGGATTTGCATCGCCGCTAAGCAACGCAAGTGGGTTTGAGACGAATACAGGACGAATTCGCGGCTAATTGAATCTGTACTTGAATCGAATTCGATTAAAATTTGAAACGATCGGACTTGATTAAAATCTTACATATTAGCAATTGGAGCGCGGTGGAATCGGGATTGCCGCGCCGGAATGCGCTCCGCGTTAACCGGAAAAATCGACGCGTGACGGCGGGCTGCCGCGGCCAGGGATCTCCGACATCCGAGCCGGAACCGGGATTTCGGGAATGCGCCGTTTACCGGGCGGTGACGTTATCTTCGAGAGTCTCGGGATGCTGCTCGTGAACGAACTCGAGCGCGAAGCCTTCTTCGAGGTTCCGAACCACGCGTGCGAGCACTTTGCCGAGCGCGACCTGGGACTGCAGCGGCGGCCGTCTTTCGGCCGAGACGGCTGCGCCTGACATGGAAAGATCGATGATCCGGCATGTCATCCTGGTGCCGTCCTCAAGCGTGAGGATCGCGATCGGATTGCGTGGCGCGATGCGGTCGTGGCGACGATCTTCGGGAAGGTTGAGAATATGGCGATTGGCGAGCCAGGTGAGTTGCGCCGCCAGCTTGTCGCGCTTACGGGGCGTCGCGCTGACGTTCATGGCGAATCCGCTGTCGATAATCCGTGTGATCTTGCCTTCGACCCGGCCGACATGGTCGAGATAGGCGACGACCCGGTCGCCGACGTTGCCGATACCGGGCGCCAGCATGGCGAGCCCGCCGGGGGACATATTGATGATCTGGCAAGGAAATTCGCGCCGGTCCGGCAGCATGTAGCGGCCCAGCAGGTGAACCCCGACCCGCTGAAATCGCCGGCGTTCGACCGGAAGGTTTGAGATTTTCTGCGCCAAAGCCATAATCGTCCACCGGTCGACCGGCAATAATTCGGTATTGGTAAACCCTACGGTTGTCAGGGTTAACGCGGCGTTAGCGATCCGGCCGTTCTCCCGGGATCGACGCGCAGCTTGCGTCGGGGTAACACTTCAGATCGATTCCAATCGCCCCGGTGGCGTCGGCGGGACTTGTTGAAACCTCCCGGCCGTGGCCTCTGGTGGGAAATTAACCCGTCCTGAGGGCAAGAGCCGGCCATGCTTCGGAATTCAACCACTGCCTGGGGCGCTCTGTCCCGCGCCTTTCACGGAATCCTCGGCATCGCGATTATCGCCATGCTGGCCTATGGATTATGGTTCAACCACTTCCTGCCGAAAGAGGCCAAGCTTTTCCATCGCTCGATCCATGCCGACATCGGCTACGTCATCCTGCTGCTGATGGTCCTGCGACTGATCTGGCGCGGCCTTAATCCGGTGCCGGCTGCGCCGGATGGCTCGCGGTGGTGGGAGCGGGCGCTGGCGCACGTCAGTCATTGGACGCTCTATGCCATCACGATCGTCGTCGCGCTGCTCGGCTGGGCTCATTCCGGCGCCCACAAGCCGGATTATGCCGACTGGTTCGGGTTGTTTCGCGTGCCGCAGTTCACATCAGAGAACCGCGACAACGCCCGTTTCTTCGAGCACTGGCACATCTGGATGGCCTACGTGCTGATCGGACTGGTCGTGTTGCATTTCCTCGCCGCGCTGTACCATCGTTTCATCAAGCGCGACCGCGTGGTGGCGCGGATGATCGGCGGCGGTGCCGAGTGACATCACTGGAATGATGTCGTCCCTGCGTTCGCATGGACGACGCAAGGCGGTGAGACGCGAGTTAGACGAGACGCCTCGCTCAAGCGCTGCCGAACACGCGCCTGAAGATCGTGTCGACGTGCTTGAAGTGATATCCCAGGTCGAACTGCTCTGCGATCTCGGCATTCGACAGATATTTCGTCACGTCGGCGTCGTTCTTCAGAAGCGTCTGGAAATCGCCTTCGCCGCGCCACACCGGCATGGCGTTGCGCTGAACCAGCCTGTAGGCGTCCTCGCGGCTCGCGCCCTTTTGCGTCAGCGCGATAAGTACGCGCTGCGAATGCACCAGCCCGCCGAGACGGTCGAGATTCTTTTGCATATTAGCGGGATAGACCAGCAGCTTGTCGATCACGCCGGCGAGGCGGTTGAGCGCGAAGTCGAGCGTCACTGTGGCGTCGGGACCGATCATGCGCTCGGCTGAGGAGTGCGAAATGTCGCGCTCGTGCCAGAGCGCCACGTTCTCCAGTGCCGGCGTCACGTAAGCGCGCACCATGCGGGCGAGCCCGGTGATGTTCTCGGTCAGCACCGGGTTGCGCTTGTGCGGCATCGCGGATGAGCCTTTCTGGCCTTCGGAGAAAAACTCCTCGGCTTCCAGCACCTCGGTGCGCTGCAGGTGGCGGATCTCGATCGCGAGCCGCTCCATCGACGACGCGATGACGCCGAGCGTGGCGAAGAACATCGCGTGGCGGTCGCGCGGAATGACCTGCGTCGAGACCGGCTCCGGCATGAGACCCATCGCCCTGGCGACGTGTTCTTCCACGCGCGGATCGATCTGCGCGAAGGTGCCGACCGCGCCGGAGATCGCGCAGGTCGCGACCTCCTTGCGGGCGGCGAGCAGGCGTTCCTTGGCGCGGGAGAATTCAGCATAGGCGTAAGCGAGTTTGAGACCGAAGGTCACCGGCTCGGCATGGATGCCGTGCGAGCGGCCGATTGCCGGCGTCATCTTGTGCTCGAACGCGCGCGTCCTGAGCGCGGCGAGCAGCTTGTCGATGTCGGCCAGCAGGATGTCGGCGGCGCGGGTGAGCTGGACATTGAGGCAGGTGTCGAGCACGTCCGATGACGTCATGCCCTGATGCACGAAGCGCGCCTCGGGACCGACGATTTCGGCCAGGTGAGTGAGGAAGGCGATGACGTCGTGCCTGGTCTCGCGTTCGATCTCGTCGATGCGCTCCACATCGAAGGTCGCGTTCTTCGCCTTGGCCCAGATGGTTTCGGCCGCCTGCTTCGGAATCACCCCGAGTTCGGCCTGAGCGTCCGCCGCATGAGCCTCGATCTCGAACCAGATCTTGAAACGGGTTTGCGGCTCCCAGATCGAAGCCATTTCCGGACGGGTGTAGCGAGGGATCATCGACGATCCTTGATGTTTTTGAGGATTATGCCCCGCTTTAGCAGAGCCGCCGTGAGGAGACAAACGATGCGGAACTGGCGTCGCTTTCGCGAACGGCCTATCGTCAGCTCATGCGTTTGAAATCGAGCATATGGGTCTCCGCCTATCTTCGCCGCTGCCAGGCCGAAGGCATCTTCGGTGCGGTCCGCCGGCGCGGCGCGGAGGAGGCCGGCGCCGTGTTCGTCAAGATCGCGCTTCTGGACGGCAACGCGATGCTGTATGCCCCGGCGCCGCAGGCCGTATATGACGACAGCCGGCCCATCGAACGGGTTTTCGTCCCCTCGTCGAGCGAGCCTGTTGCCGAGCAGGCGGTGGACGAGCGTCTCGCGAAGGAAGTCGGGTTCGATCCGGACGCCTGGATCGTGGAAATCGAAGACAAGGCAGGGCGGCACTTTCTGGATTTGGCGCCTTTATGACAGACGCGGCAGAACTCCGCGACCGGGGACCGCAGCGCAGCCGGGCGACAAGCCTTCCTTTTTGCTCCGGGCTACCCATGTTACAATCGCTTCCCCCTGCCGGGGAATAAAGGAACAACTACATGAAATCGACCCAGCGGGCATTCGGCTTGATGAAGGCCTTCGCCATCGTCCTGTCGTTGGCGTTTCCGTTGATGCTCGCCGTTTCTTCGGCGGACGCTCGCATCGGGGGCGGCAGGAGCTACGGATCGCGTGGCGCGCGGACCTTCTCCGCGCCACCCGTCACCAATACCGCGCCGAACGCGGCGCGTCCGTTCGACCGGACCATGACGCAGCCCGGCCGTCCGGGCGCAGGCACTGCGGCAACCGGAGGCTTCAATCGGTCCGGCATGGGAATGTTCGGGGGCCTTGCCGCAGGTTTTCTTGGGGCGGGCTTGCTCGGCATGCTGTTCGGCGGCGGGCTGTTCGGCGGTCTCGGAGGCCTGTCGTCCATCATCGGGCTGCTGCTTCAGATCGGCTTGATCTATCTCCTTGTCCGCTTCGCGATGTCGTGGTGGCAGCGGCGCAATGCGCCTGCCTATGCGGGGCCGACGCCGGCCCCTGGCCCCGCGGCTCAGGCGAGTCCACGCAGCGGTTTGGGTTTCGGTTCGACGGCAAACGCCGCTCCGCTGGAGATCACTCCGTCGGATTATGAGGCCTTCGAACGTCTGCTCGGAGACATCCAGACCGCGTGGTCGAACGAAGACGTCAACAGGCTGCATACGATGGCGACCCCGGAAATGGTGTCGTACTTCATCGAGGATCTTCGGGCCAACGAAGCCCGCGGCGTCGTCAACAAGGTGTCCAACGTCAAGCTCCTGCAGGGCGATCTCGCGGAAGCCTGGCGCGAGGGCAATACCGATTACGCCACGGTGGCGCTGCGCTATTCGCTGGTCGACAAGACCATCGAGCGCGCCGGCGGCCGGGTGGTCGAAGGCAGCGACCAGCCGCAGGAGGCGACCGACGTCTGGACGTTCGCGCGCCATGGCGGCGGAAAATGGGAGCTGTCGGCGATCCAGCAGACCTGATCTGTCGCTGTGACTTTTCAACAAAAGGCGCCACGACAACATCGTGGCGCCTTTTTGCGTTGAACGGAGGGCCGGATTGCGCGTTATCGCGGGATGAAATCCGCGGCGCGCGCGCGTTGCGTGGAAACCGGACGCCATAAATCGATCGGAGACGCGATGATTGCAACAGACAGGATCCTTCCGCGAATTTGTCTTGCCCTGGCCACCGCAATGCTGACCGCGGTGGCGGCTCAGCCGGCCGGTGCGCAGACGGCCGACATGAGCTTCTTCGTGACCAGCGTCGGAATCGGCAACGGCGGAAATCTCGGCGGCCTCGCGGGTGCGGACAATCACTGTCAGACGCTGGCGCAGGCTGCGGGCGCGGGAGCGAAAACCTGGCGCGCCTATCTGTCGACCCAGGCGGCGGACGGCAAGCCGGCCATCAACGCGCGCGATCGCATCGGCAACGGACCATGACGGAACGCCAAGGGCGTCGTGATCGCGAAGGATGTTGCCGAGCTTCACGGCGCCAACAACCTCACCAAGCAGACCGCGTTGAGTGAGAAGGGCGACGTGATCAACGGCCGTGGCGACAAGCCGAATCGCCACGACATCCTGACGGGGTCGCAGCCGGACGGCACCGCGTTTGCGGGCGCGGACGATCGGACCTGCAAGAATTGGACGAGCAGCACGCAAGGCTCGGCGATGCTCGGGCATTCCGATCGCCAGGGCTTGAGCGATGATCCTGTAGCGAAATCATGGAATTCGTCGCATCTTTCGCGCGGGCCGGACGGCGGCTGCAGCCAGAACGATCTCAGAAGCACTGGCGGCGACGGGCTGCTTTATTGTTTTGCGGTCAAATGACGCTCGCTTCCTTTGAGACGCACGGCGTCTGTTTCCAACTGCGCTGAAACAGACTCGTCGCTTGTCTTTATCGTTTGAGCATGATCTTTTCCGAAAACCGGTTTCCACTTTTCGGGATCATGCTTTAGTAACTGCGTCCGTCGACCGGCGTCAGTGTGAGCTTGGACAACTCGACGCCGTCGATGCAACTCACATTGACCGCCACCACCTCCGTCCCATCCGGCTTCTTGCCGCGCGCGAACACATCGACGCCGCAGTCGACGCAGAGCTGATGCCGGATGACGCGCTTGTTGAACAGGTATTCCTTGAGATTGCCATCACCGGCCCGGAGCTGAAAACTTTCCGGGGGCAGAAACGTGAAGTGCAAGCCTTTCTTGGTGCAGATCGAGCAGTTGCACGCGGTGACCATGGCCAGATCCGTCGTGCACTCGAAGCGTACCTGACCGCAATGACAGCCGCCGGTGTATGTTTTCACGTCGGGCATTTGGCTCTCCGGTCCAGAATGAGCGAGCACACTACCAGATTCCGGGCAGCAGCCGGTAGCGAACCTCCGCGGCGTAGTTCCGATAGTCGGGCAAGCCGGCGATCAGGGTTTTTTCCTCGATCAGGGCGCGCATCGCGAACAGCCCGATGAAGACCGGGGCGATCGCGGCGCCCCACCATGATCCGAGCAGAAGCGAAACGCCGACGAAGAAAAGGATCGCCCCGCTGTACATCGGATGTCTGACCAGCGCGTAGGGACCCGTGCGGACCACCTGATGGCCGCGTTCTGTCTGTATCTTCACCACCGGTGCGGCGAATGTGTTCTCCCGCATCACCCGGAACGAAATGGCGAGCGACAGCATGAACAGTGCGAAGCCCAGAGCCTGAAACCAGAAGCTCATATGCAACCACTGATTACGCTCATCGAGGCCTATGACGATCAGCCAGATCATGGTGACCGGCCCGAACACCATGATGAAGAGCTTGTCCGCTTTCGGCTGGTCTTCCTGTATCATCGGCCGCATGCGCTCGGCCAGCAGTCCGGGGTTGACCTTCGCGAACCACAATCCGCCGAGGAAACCGAGACCGCCGAGCGTTGCCAGGAACACCCAGGCGGCCGGCCAGCGCAGGCTGCCTGCCGGTATGAACAGCAGCACGCCCAAGGCAGCGATCCAGATCGCGTTCTGGATTGTCAACCGGCGGATCAGGTCGCGCTTGTCATCCATGGAGTGCGCATTACCGTGTCTTCGCGGCGAACTTGCGACGGCGGCAGGTTTGCCGGCTGCAAGATCGAACGGGCGGCGAATTGCAGCCGGCCCGTCGTCACTCGTCGCTCCCGCGGGACACCGCGATGGCGGCGCTGGTCTTGGTGCGGGTGCAATGCATGTTCAGCCGCCGATATCGCATCCGCACGTCGTCGCCGCGCAACAGTCCCATGCGCTTGATGCAGCGGGTGATGCCTCTCAGCGTGTCGGCCCTGGGTACGGTGAAGATGATGGCGGAGGCCTGGGCCACCAGATCGTAAAATTCGGGCTTCGGCTTGCGGCTGTCCACCCCCGCGATCAGTTCGTTGGTGAACTTGCGGTTCGGACAACCGAGGAGCAGTTGCTTGGCTGCGGGATGCGACAGGAAGATCGCATTGGCGGCGGTCTTGCCGACATGAAGGCCGTCGATCTGGCCCTGGAGCTGGGCGGCGAGATCGTCGCACCGGTCGGCGCGTGCCGGAGAGGCGGCAACGGCGACAGCGGCGGCGAGACACAGGCTGGCGGCAAGGCAGGGGCGCAGGCTCGTCATTTCAACGATCTCCGGATGGAAACAATCAAGCAGATTGGCGTGCAGACAGCATCGTGTTCGGATCCCGCCAAATCATTTTCCGCCCCTTTGCGAGGCATGGTGAAGCATATCGGAATGATCGCGCGGAGACCGCGCGATTCACGGCTCCAGCGTCACCCGCGGGCCGTCGTCGCTTTTGACGTGCACATAACGCGGTGCGATCGGGCGGCCTCTTCCGCTGGCGACGGTCACGATGTCTTCCAGCGGAGCGGCGCGCACATCGGCTTCCGGCCGCGAGAGGATCAAATCGGCATGGAGCAGGCCTTCGGATTCAAGACCGGTCGGATCGACGTCGGCCGTCGCGAGGTTTGCCAGGCTGTTCTCGAATTCCTCGGCGTCGCGAAAGCGGCGCTGCACGAAGGTCACGCCGCTCAGCCGCTCCGTCACCAGGCCGCGCTGCGCGAACGTCCTTGCAAGCGCGTCGAAAGGGAACATTCGCAACACGAAGGAAATGATCCATGGCTTCGTCTCCGTCGCATCGAGAAGCTTGCCGAACGTCCTATCGGTCACGTAGCCGATGCAGCCCGTCGACATGATGACATCGACGGGACGGATAATGCGGGCGTTCTCCGCCGAAAGCGCTTCGTTTTCGAGATTGGCGACGATGCCTTTATCGATAAGCCCGACGCGCGTCGCGTAGCGCACCGCCGGCGCCGACACATCGAGGCCGACAAACCGGGCGAGGCCGAGGTCGGGCCAGCTTGCATAGAAATTACGATCGAGCCGCACCAGTTCCTCGGAACTGACCGCCTTTATCTCGCGCCGGGCGTAGCGGTGCCGCAGACTTGCGAATGTCAATGGAAATCGATGCACCGCGGCGTTGATGCCATATGAGCAGCCGACGTCGAGCACGACGGGTTCGGTGGCGGTGGCAGAAGCCTTGGCGGATAGAATCTGGCGGATGACGGGTTCGGCGACATCCGTGATCATGTAGTCGAGATCGCCGAGAATCGAGAAATACGATCTGGGATCGTCCTGGATGTAGATGTCATCGAAATCCGCTTTCGACTGATTAATCCGTGAGAATTCCACTTTTAACAATGCTTCGTCCTTGCGTGAGTTGCGCGGGAGTTGCCGTTTGCGCTTCAGCGCGCGCTTTTTATCGCAGAAACCAACGCGAAGATAAACCCGCCATCGTGCGATGGTGGATTGTGCTCCAGGACAGACGTGCAACGAGAGCTTGCCGCAGGCCACGCCAAAGAGTTCGATCCACGTGCTGCGGTGCGACAGATGGCCGGCCGATTCCTTGTAACTTGTTGGAAGGTCCTTTTGGAGGGGACGAAAGCCCTGACAATGCCTGCGGAATCATGCAAAACAGCATATCCGCAAATCCCGCCATCATCATCGAGCATCCAGTTCAGCCGACATGCCTGAGATATCTCCGAACAAGCCTTATCGTATCGGCCGCTCCCGCACCGGGCTCGGTCTCTTCGCCACCAAACCCATCAAGAAAGGCACGAAGATCATCCGGTATCGTGGGCCGCTGCTCGATTGCACCAAGGAGAAGGATGACGCGGTCGAGAACAAGTACCTTTTCCAGATCACCAGCCGCTGGACCATCGACGGTTCGGTGCGCACGAACATCGCGCGCTATATCAACCATTCCTGCAAGCCGAATGCGGAGTCCGACGTCCGCAAGATCAAGCGGCGCGTCGATATCCGCGCCATCAAGGACATCGCCCCCGGCGAAGAGATCAACTATGACTACGGCACCGACTACTTCAAGGAGTATTTGAAGCCGATCGGCTGCAAGTGCGACGCCTGCGAAAAGAAGCGCAGAAAGTTGCGGGCGGCGGCGCGGGAGGAAAAGAAGCGCGTCAAGGCGAGGGCCGAAAAGCGCGTCGGGATCGCGCGCGGCCGCAAGCTCAACGGCCATAAGGCAGCGCATGCTGTTTCAAGAAAAGCGAAGACCGGATCGGCCACCAAGGCCCTTGCCGCGAAGAAACGTTCCAGGGCATCGCGTTGATCCGGTGGTCAGAGGTCGCCCGTAAGGCGGATCGCAGCCGGTTCGTGGCGCAATGAAAATTCCGCGGTTCCCCTGATCTCCGTGTTATCGAGAGACTATATTGTGGGCGTGTAATTGGCGCCGTAACAGGCCGCATCGGAGCACGACCATGACCGCCAGCATTGTCGGATGGGCCCATACGCCGTTTGGCAAACTCGATAGCGAAACCGTCGAAAGCCTCGTGGTGCAGGTCGCAACCGACGCGCTGGCCGACGCCGGCGTATCCGCTGGCGACGTCGACGAGATCGTGCTTGGGCATTTCAATGCCGGCTTCTCGCCGCAGGATTTTACAGCTTCGCTTGTCTTGCAAGCCGATCCGGAACTTCGCTTCACGCCCGCGACACGGGTGGAGAACGCCTGCGCCACCGGATCGGCGGCTGTGCATCAAGGTATCCGCGCCATCGCCTCGGGCGCGGCCAGGATCGTGCTGGTTGTCGGCGTCGAGCAGATGACGCGCACGCCCGGTCCCGAGATCGGCCGCAATCTGTTGCGCGCCTCTTATCTGCCTGAGGACGGCGATACCCCCGGCGGCTTCGCCGGCGTGTTCGGCAAGATCGCGCAGGCCTACTTCCAGAAATACGGCGACCAGTCCGATGCGCTGGCGATGATCGCGGCGAAGAACCACAGGAATGGCGTCGCCAATCCTTTCGCGCAGATCCGCAAGGATTTCGGCTACGACTTCTGCCGTTCCGAGAGCGAGAAGAATCCGTTCGTTGCCGGGCCGCTGAAGCGCACGGATTGTTCGCCGGTATCGGACGGCGCGGCCGCGCTGGTGCTGATGGATGCGGAGACGGCGAAAACCGCGCGCAAGGCGGTCAACATCCGCGCGACCGGCCACGCGCAGGATTTCCTGCCGATGTCGAAACGCAACATCCTCGATTTCGAGGGCTGCACTGTAGCCTGGCAGCGGGCGCTCGCGACGGCCGGCGTGACGCTGTCCGATCTCTCTTTCGTCGAGACCCATGATTGCTTCACCATCGCCGAACTGATCGAATACGAAGCCATGGGCCTGGCGCCGAAGGGGCAGGGCGCGCGCGCCATCAAGGACGGCTGGACGGTTAAGGACGGCAAGCTGCCGATCAATCCGTCCGGCGGCCTCAAGGCCAAGGGCCACCCGATCGGCGCCACCGGAGTTTCGATGCACGTGATGAGCGCGATGCAGCTCGTAGGCCAAGCACCGGAGGGCATGCAGGTCAGCGACGCGAAACTCGCCGGCATTTTCAACATGGGCGGCACGGCTGTCGCCAACTATGTCTCGATTCTTGAGCCGGCCAGGTAACTGGCCAAATGATAAAGAGCCTTTCGTCGGAGGCGTAGCAGAAGAGGAGGCCGTCAGTTCCAGCGTGCGCCTTTTTGCAAAAGGGCTGCGCGGGGAAACTCTTTCAAGACCTGAAAATACAGGTCAGGATACACGGACGGACCCTTGCGGACCCGCCGGGAGGAAACATGCGCACCATCGGACACTTTATCGGCGGCAAGACTGTCAGCGGCAAGTCCGGGCGGTTCGCCGACGTTTACCAACCGATGACCGGCGACGTGCAGGCCACCGTTGCGCTGGCGTCGAAAGCGGAAGTACGCGAGGCGGTGGAGAATGCCAGGGCGGCGCAGCCGGCCTGGGCTGCAACCAATCCGCAACGCCGTGTCCGTGTGTTGATGAAGTTTCTCGAACTGGTGGCGCGCGACAACGACGCGATGGCCGAGTTGCTCGCGCGCGAACACGGCAAGACCATTCCCGATGCCAAGGGCGACATCTTCCGCGGCGTCGAGGTTGTCGAATACGCCATCGGCATTCCCGAACTGATGAAAGGCGGCTTCACCGAGAATGCCGGTCCCGGCATCGACAGCTATTCGATGCGTCAGCCGCTCGGCGTCGTCGCCGGCATCACGCCGTTCAATTTCCCGGCGATGATCCCGATGTGGAAGTTCGCGCCGGCGATCGCCTGCGGCAACGCTTTCATCCTCAAGCCTTCGGAGCGCGACCCGGGCGTGCCGATGCGGCTTGCTGAACTGATGCTGGAAGCCGGTCTGCCGCAGGGCATTCTCAATGTCGTCAACGGCGACAAGGAGGCAGTCGACGCCATTCTCGACGACCCTGATATTTCGGCGGTCGGCTTTGTCGGCTCCTCGTCGATCGCGCACTACATCTATTCACGGGCGGCGGCGGCTGGCAAACGCAGCCAGTGTTTCGGCGGCGCAAAGAACCACATGATCATCATGCCGGACGCCGACATGGATCAGTCGGTGGATGCGCTGGTTGGCGCGGGCTACGGCGCGGCCGGGGAGCGGTGCATGGCGGTGTCGGTCGCGGTGCCTGTCGGCAAGGCTACCGCCGACCGCTTGATGGAAAAGCTTATTCCGCGTGTCGAGAACCTGAAGATCGGTCCGTCCACCGATGCGTCCGCCGACTTCGGGCCGCTCGTCACCCGGGCAGCGCTCGAGCGCGTCAAGGATTACGTCGAGATCGGCATCAAGGAAGGCGCGACGCTCGCAGTCGACGGCCGTGGCTTCAGGATGCAAGGCTACGAGAACGGCTTCTACATGGGCGGCTGTCTGTTCGACAATGTCACCAGGGAGATGCGGATCTACAAGGAAGAGATTTTCGGCCCGGTGCTGTCGGTGGTGCGGGCGAAGGATTTCGACGAGGCGGTGGCATTACCCTCCGAGCATGAATACGGCAACGGCGTCGCGATCTTCACCCGCGACGGCGACGCCGCGCGCGAATTCGCCTCCCGCGTCCAGGTCGGCATGGTCGGCATCAACGTGCCGATTCCGGTGCCGGTCGCCTACTACAGTTTCGGCGGCTGGAAACGTTCAGGCTTTGGCGACCTCAATCAGTACGGCTCCGACTCGGTGCGGTTCTACACCAAGACCAAGACCGTGACCTCGCGCTGGCCCTCCGGCGTCAAGGAAGGGACGCAGTTCGCGTTCCACAGCAAGTGATCGGCAGCCACGCATGCAGTTCGCGCTCACCGAGGATCAGGTCGCCGTTCGCGACATGGCGCGTGCTTTTGCGGCCGACAAGATCGCGCCGTTCGCGCTGAAGTGGGACGAGGAGAAGCACTTTCCGATCGATGTGATGCGCGAAGCGGCGACGCTGGGCATCGGCGGCATCACCATCCGCGACGATGTCGGCGGCTCGGCGCTGAGCCGTTTCGATGCGGCGCTGATCTTCGAGGCGTTGGCGCAGGGCTGCCCAACGGTCTCGTCGTTCATTTCGATCCACAACATGGCCGCGTGGATGATCGATGCCTATGGCTCGGATGAGCAGCGGCGCAAATGGCTGCCGAAACTCTGTACCATGGACCTGGTGGCGAGCTACTGCCTCACCGAGCCCGGTGCCGGCTCGGACGCGGCGGCGTTGCGAACGCGCGCCGTGCGTAACGGCGATCACTACGTGCTCAACGGGCAGAAGCAGTTCATCTCCGGCGCGGGCGAAAGCGGCATCTATGTCACCATGGTTCGTACCGACGACGACGGGCCAGGCGGCATTTCGACGCTCGTGGTCGAGCGTGATACGCCGGGCCTTTCGTTCGGCGCCAATGAGCGCAAGATGGGATGGAACGCGCAGCCGACCCGCGCCGTGATCTTCGACAACGCGCGGGTGCCCGTTGCCAATCGGCTCGGCGACGAGGGCATCGGTTTCAGGATTGCGATGGCTGGCCTCGACGGCGGTCGGCTCAACATCGCCGCCTGTTCGCTCGGCGGCGCGCAATCGGCGCTCGACAAGGCGCTTGCCTACATGAAAGAGCGCAAGGCGTTCGGCAAGCGGCTCGACGAATTTCAGGCGTTGCGATTCAAGATCGCCGACATGGCCACCGAGCTGGAAGCGGCGCGGACGTTTCTGTGGCGCGCGGCCGCCGCGTTGGACCGCAAGGACCCGGACGCGTCTGCGCTGTGCGCGATGGCAAAGCGCTTCGCCACCGATGTCGGCTTCGATGTGGCCAACCAGGCGCTGCAACTGCACGGCGGCTACGGCTATCTCAGCGAATACGGAATCGAGAAGATCGTGCGCGATCTGCGCGTGCATCAGATACTTGAAGGAACCAATGAAATCATGCGGCTGATTATTTCGCGCAAGCTGATCGAGGGTACGCGATGACTGCTCCGGCCGGTATGGAGCCGGATCTGATTGCACGGCGTGAGGGAGGCGCGGGTATCATTCGCCTCAACCGGCCGAAGGCGATCAATGCCGTCACGCTCGATATGATCCGCGGGATCGACAGGGCGCTGGACGAATTCGTGGTGGATCCCGCCGTTGGTTTGATTCTGCTCGAAGGAGCGGGCGAACGCGGCCTGTGCGCGGGCGGCGATATCCGCGCCCTCTGGGACAGTGCAAACCAGGGAAGCAACCTCGGCAAGATTTTGTGGCGCGAGGAATATCTCCTCAACGCGCGGATCGCGAAACTCGCCAAGCCCTATGTCGCTTTCATGGACGGCATCGTGATGGGCGGCGGCGTCGGATTGTCGGCGCATGGCGCGCACCGTGTCGTCACCGAGAGAACGCGGCTTTCCATGCCGGAGGTCGGTCTCGGCTTCTTTCCGGATGTCGGCGGCACCTGGCTGTTGTCACACGCGCCGGGCGAAACCGGAACGTATTTCGGGTTGACCGGCCAGCCCATGAACGGGGCGGACGCCATCTACGCCGGTTTTGCCGATGCCGTCGTGCCGTCGCGAAAACTTGCTGCGCTGCGCGAGGCGCTGGTCGATCTCGGCGCCGGCGCGGAGTCGGCCCGCGTGAGAGCCGCGATCGCGGGCTTTGCGACGGGCGAAGCGACAAGCGCCGTTGCGGCGATCCGGCCGCGGATCGATGCGTGGCTCGCCCATGGTCGAATGGATGATATCATCGCGGCCCTGCATCGTGACGCTTCCGAACTCGCACGTTCGACGCTCAAGACGCTGAACGAGAAATCGCCGCGCGGGCTCGTGGTGACGCTCAAGCTGTTGCGGCTGGCGCGCGCGTCGGCCACGCTGGAGGAATGTCTCGCGCGTGAATATCGTGCGGCGCTTGCGGTGTTCGCGAGCGACGACTTTCGCGAAGGCATTCGAGCCGCCGTCATCGACAAGGATCGCGAGCCGAAATGGTCGCCTCCGCGCATTGAGGAAATTACGCCGGAGATGATCGCGCCGTATTTTGCCAACATCGGCGCGGATGAACTCGTATTCGACTAGGGAAGAAGCCTCGATCGGAGGGTGAGCATGGCGGCCATTGCGTTCATCGGTCTTGGCAACATGGGCGGGCCCATGGCCGCAAATCTGGCCAAGGCCGGCCACGATGTGATCGGCTTCGATTTGGTCCCGGCGCTGGCGGATGCGGCGAAGGCCAATGACGTAGGGGTCGCCGACAGCGCGACGGCGGCGGTGAAGGATGCGGACGTTGTCATCACCATGCTGCCGGCTGGCAAGCATGTGGTGTCGGTGTGGACCGATGTTATTCCGTCGGCTGCAAAGGACACGCTGATGATCGACTGTTCGACCATCGACGTCGAAAGCGCGCGGCAGGCCCACGCGTTGGCGGGGAAGGCGTCGCTGCTGTCGATCGACGCGCCGGTCTCGGGCGGCGTCGGCGGCGCCACGGGCGCGACGCTGACCTTCATGGCCGGCGGCGAGGACAAGGCATTCGCGGCGGCAAAGCCGTTTCTCGAAGCCATGGGCAAGAAGATCGTTCATTGCGGCGATGCCGGCGCAGGGCAGGCGGCCAAGATCTGCAACAACATGATCCTGGGCATCTCGATGATCGCGGTCGGCGAAGCCTTTGCGCTGGCGGAAAAGCTCGGCCTGTCACACCAGGCATTGTTCGATGTCGCTTCGACCTCGTCGGGCCAGTGCTGGTCGCTGACGAGCTATTGTCCGGTGCCGGGTCCGGTTCCGTCGTCGCCGGCCAATAGCGATTACAAGCCCGGCTTCGCGTCGGCGCTGATGCTCAAGGACCTGACGCTTGCGCAGGAAGCCGCGAAATCCACTGGCGCGGTGACGCCGCTCGGACAGCACGCGCAGGAAATCTACAAGACCTTCGAAGCAGCCGGAAACGGCGGCGTCGACTTCTCCGGCATCATCCGCCACATTCGCGCCCTTGCGGACAACAGGGGCGGCTGATGACCACGTTTGCCGAGGCGCGCGAATTCCTGCTGCGGCATCGCACCGACTACGATGCCGCCATCAACGGCTTCAAATGGCCGGACCCGGTGCCGTTCAACTGGGCGGTGGACTGGTTCGACGCTGGTCTCGCGACCGATCCGGCGAGCAAGACGCGGGCGGCGCTGTGGATCGTCGATGCCGCCGACGGGGCCGAGACCAAAGTGACGTTCGAGGCAATGTCGCGGCGCTCCAACCAGGTTGCGAATTTCCTGCGAGCGCAGGGCCTGAAGCGCGGCGATCACCTGCTGTTGCTGCTCGGCAATGTCGTTCCGCTGTGGGAGACCATGCTGGCCTGCATCAAGCTCGGCGTCGTGATTATCCCGGCGACGACATTGCTCACGCCCGATGAATTGCGCGACCGCCTCGATCGCGGCCGCGTCAAAGCTGTCGTCGCGACGCAGGATCAGGTAACGAAATTCGCAAGCCTCGGTGGCGAGGGCCTGATACGCATCGTCGTCGCCTCATCGGCGTCGCACACAGGCTGGCTACCTTATGAGACGACGAGCGATTTTTCGGAAAGCTACAAGCCGGATCGCCCGACGAACGCCGACGACCCGATGCTGCTGTATTTCACATCGGGCACCACGGCGAAGCCGAAGCTGGTGCGGCACAGTCAGCGCACCTATCCCGTCGGGCATCTGTCCACCATGTACTGGATCGGCTTGAAGCCCGGCGACGTTCATTTGAACATTTCCTCGCCGGGATGGGCTAAGCACGCATGGAGTTGCTTCTTTGCGCCGTGGAATGCAGGCGCAACCATCTTCATCTGCAACCAGCCGCGCTTCGACGCCAAAAGCCTGCTGGCGACCATCGGGCGCTGCGGCGTGACGACGTTGTGCGCGCCGCCGACGGTGTGGCGATTGTTCATTCAGGAAAAGCTTTCGGACTTCAAGGCCGCGCTGCGCGAAGTCTGCGGCGCGGGCGAACCGCTCAATCCGGAAGTGATCGATCAGGTGAAGTCAGCGTGGGGCTTGACGATACGCGACGGCTACGGCCAGACCGAGACCGCCGCGCTCGCCGGCAACTCGCCGGGACAGAAGGTCAAGGTCGGCTCAATGGGGCGGCCGCTGCCAGGCTATAAAGTGAAGGTGATCGACGCGGACGGCAATCCGGCCACCGAAGGCGAGGTGACGCTGGCGCTGGGCGGAGATCGGCCCGCCGGGCTGATGCAGGGCTATCAGGGCGAGGGGGGACACCTGAGCGGCGCCGATGGCGATCTTTACCGCACCGGTGACGTGGTGTTCGTCGATGACGATGGCTATCTCACCTTCGTCGGCCGGTCGGATGATGTGTTCAAGTCGTCCGACTATCGCATCAGTCCGTTCGAACTGGAGAGCGTCCTGCTCGAACACGATGCCGTGGCGGAAGCCGCCGTGGTGCCGAGTCCCGATCCGATCAGGCTGGCGATCCCGAAAGCATACATTCTATTGGTTGGCGGCGCGGAGCGATCGCGCGAAACCGCGCTGTCGATCTTCAGGCACATGGTCGAGCGGATGGCGCCGTTCAGGCGCATCCGCAAGCTTGAGTTCGTTACCGAATTGCCGAAGACGATTTCGGGAAAGATTCGCCGCGTCCAGCTTCGCCGCCTTGAGCATGACGACGATCGCGGCGACGCGTTGCGCGGCGTGGAATTTTGTGAAGAGGACTTTCCAGAGCTTCAGGCGCTGAAATCGAAAGCTGCGGAGATCTGAATTGTGAATGACGTCTGGAAAACCACGCCGGTTTCGCTCGATGCCTATCGGCAAATGGTCGGGCAGGAGATCGGCGTTTCCTCGTGGCACCTGATCGACCAGAAGCGGATCGATGCCTATGCCGACGTGGTCGACGACCATCAGTTCATCCATGTCGATCCCGAGCGGGCGGGACGCGAAACGGAGTTCGGCGGCACCATCGCGCATGGATTCCTGACCTTGTCGCTGCTCAGCGTCATGTCATACGAGGTGATGCCCCGGGTCGAGGGCGTCACCATGGGGGTCAATTACGGCTTCGACCGCCTCCGTTTTATTTCGCCGGTCAAGTCCGGCTCCCGTGTCCGCGGCCGCTTCACGCTGACCGAGGCGACGCTTCGCAAACCTGGCGAGCTGCTGTCGCGCACCGCGGTCAGCGTCGAGATCGAGGGCGGGAAGCGGTCGGCACTGGTCGCCGACTGGCTCGCCGTTCTGCACTTTTCTGACGGCTCACGCTCGTGACGTGATGGGTTATGGCGGTGCGCGGTTGAGTCAGGCATACCCATCGCATGCCTGAGGTTCTCCATGTCCAAGCCGCGATTATCGGTGCCGGTCCCGCCGGACTGATGGCTGCGGAGGTTCTCGCGAAAGGCGGCGTGCGCGTGACCGTGTTTGACGCGACGCCGTCCGCGGGCCGCAAATTCCTGATGGCGGGACGCGGCGGGCTCAATCTGACGCACAGCGAGCCGCTGCCGCAATTTCTCGCGCGCTATGGCGCGGCGGAGTCGCATTTGCAATCCGCCATTGATGCGTTCACGCCGGAGGCCTTGCGAAAGTGGGCTGACGATTTCGGACAGCCGACATTCGTGGGATCGAGCGGGCGGGTGTTTCCGAAAGCGCTGAAGGCATCGCCGCTCCTGCGCGCGTGGCTCAAGCGGCTCGATTTGCTCGGCGTGGCGTTGGCGCTGCGGCATCGCTGGAGCGGTTGGGATAGCGATGGCCGCCTTGAATTTCAGACGCCTGAAGGCAAGCGCGCGGTTGCGGCTGACGCGACGATCATGGCGCTCGGCGGCGCGAGCTGGCCGCGGCTCGGCTCGGACGGCGCGTGGATCGAATATCTCGCAGGCAAGAGCGTTGCTGTCTCGCCGCTGCAACCGGCCAATTGCGCGTTCAGCGTGGCTTGGAGCGAGGTGTTTCGCGATCGTTTCGAAGGTCAGCCGCTGAAGAACGTCGCGCTGTCGTTCGGCTCGCACACCATGCGCGGCGAGGTCCTCATCACCCGTCGCGGTATCGAGGGCGGCGCGATCTACGCCCTTTCGGCGATGCTGCGTGAGCACATCAACGCGTCGGGAAGCGCCGTGCTGAATATCGATCTTCGGCCTGATATTACGACGGCTGAACTCGCGGTCCGCTTGAGCGCATCGCGCGGAAAGCAATCCGCCTCGAACTGGCTACGCAAGGCCGCCGGTCTTTCGCCCGTTGCGATCGGCTTGTTGCAGGAAGCAGCGAGAGCCGCCGGCGTTAGCGCAGCATCGATGCCGCCGCCGGCGCTCGCGGCGTTGATCCGTGCCGTTCCCGTAGTGCTGACCGGAGTAGCGCCGATTGCGCGCGCGATCTCTACCGCCGGCGGCGTTGCGTTCAGCGAACTCGATGAGGATTACATGATCCGCCGGCTGCCGGGCGTGTTCGCCGCCGGCGAAATGCTGGACTGGGAAGCGCCGACCGGCGGGTATCTGTTGCAGGCCTCTTTTGCGACAGGTGCAGCGGCCGGGCGCGGCGCGCTGAAATGGCTGCGGCGCTGATCAAACGCCCTCTATTTCCTCCCGCAGCATTTCCAGCTCCAGCCAGCGATCCTCGGCCTGCTGCAACTCCTCCTGCGCTTTGGTCAGCGCGAGCGAGATCGTGTCGAAGGCCGCGCGATCTGTCGCGTAGAGGTTCGGGTCTTCCAGGCGCTGCTGTTGCTTTGCAATCTCGGCCTGAAGTTTCGCGATGGATTTCGGCAGCGTCTCCAGCGCGTGTTTTTCGTTGAAGGTGAGCCGTCGCTTGCCGGGCGTGGCCGTAGGCGCCGCCTTCGCAGGGCGCTCTGCCTCGGGCACCGGCGCGGATTTCGACGCCTCGCGTTTCAGGTCGGCGCCGCGCTGCGCCAGCATGTCGGTGTAGCCGCCGGCATATTCGATCCATCGGCCATCGCCTTCGGGAACGATCACCGAGGTCACGACGCGATCGAGGAAGTCGCGGTCGTGGCTGATCAGGATCACGGTGCCCTCGTAGTCGCCGAGCATGTCTTCCAGCACGTCGAGCGTTTCCAGGTCGAGGTCGTTGGTCGGCTCGTCCAGCACCAGCAGGTTGGATGGCTTTGCGAGCGCCCGCGCCAGCATCAGCCGGCCGCGCTCGCCGCCGGACAGCACTTCGAGCGGCGTGCGCATCTGCTCCTGCGCAAACAGAAAATCCTTCATGTAGCTGACGACGTGCTTCGGCGTGCCGCCCACCATGACGTGGTCGCCGCGTCCGCCGGTGAGCGCTTCCGCCAGCGTCGATTTCGGGTCGAGGCTTTCGCGGTGCTGGTCGAGCGTCGCCATCTCGATGTTGGCGCCGAGCCGGATCATGCCGCTGTCGGGCGCATCGGCTCCAGTGAGCATGTTGATCAGCGTGGTCTTGCCTACGCCGTTGGGGCCGACGATGCCGATGCGGTCGCCGCGCTGGATGCGGATCGAGAAGTTGTCGACGATCTTCCGGTCACCGTAGCGCTTGCCGATATTTCTTGCCTCGATGACGAGCTTGCCGGACTTGTCGGCCTCCGCCGCGGCGAGGTTGGCGCTGCCGGCGGTGCCGCGATAGTCGCGTCGCTGCCGGCGCAGTTCGTGCAGGCCCGCCAGCCGCTTGACGTTGCGCTTGCGCCGTCCGGAGACGCCGTAACGCAGCCAGTGTTCCTCGGCGACGATCTTGCGGTCGAGCTTGTGCTGGTCGCGCTCTTCCTCGGCCAGCACCTCGTCGCGCCATTCCTCGAATTTCGCGAAGCCGCGGTCGATCTGCCGGATATGGCCGCGATCCAGCCACGCTGTGCTGCGCGAGAGGTTGGACAGGAAGCGCCGGTCGTGGCTGATGAGCACCAGCGCGCAGCGGCGGGACGCCAGTTCTCCCTCCAGCCATTCGATGGTCGTGAGATCGAGATGGTTGGTCGGCTCGTCCAGCAGCAGGATGTCGGGCGAGGGCGCCAGCACCCGCGCCAGCGCCGCGCGCCGGCTTTCGCCGCCCGAGAGATAAGCGGGGTCTTCCTCGCCGGTGAGGCCAAGCTGCTCGACCAGATAACGTGCCTGATAGGGGTCGTCGCCGGGGCCGAGCCCGGCCTCGACATAGGCGAGCGTGGTTTGGAATCCGTCGAAATCCGGTTCCTGCGGCAGATAGCGCACGGTGGCGCCCGGCTGCACGAAGCGGCTGCCGCTGTCGGGCTCGGAAAGGCCGGCGGCGATCCGCAGCAGCGTCGATTTGCCGGAGCCGTTCCGGCCGATCAGGCAGAGCCGCTCGGATTCGAACACCGTGAGTTCCACGCCGCCCAGCAGCGGCGTGCCGCCGAACGTCAGGGCGATATCCTTCAACTGGATCAGCGGCGGCGCCATCGTCTCAGCCCTGCTGCGTATGCGCGCGCTGGATGCGCCGGATGGCCTGGTCCAGCGCCGACAGGAACGCCGAGCGGTCGCGCGGCTGGAACGAGCGCGGGCCGCCGGTGACCTCGCCGCTGGCGCGCAGGTCCGTCATCAGGTTGCGCACCGCCAGCGTCATGCCGATCGACTGTTCCGTGAACGGTTTGCCGTTCGGCGCGATCACGCTGGCGCCCGCCTTGACGCAGCGGCTTGCCAGCGGGATGTCCGCGGTGACGACGATATCGCTCGTGCCGGCGCGTGCCGCGATCCAGTCGTCGGCGGCATCCATGCCGGGTCCGGCCGCGATGCGCTCGATCAGGGGATCGTCGGGTACGCGGATATATCCGCCCGCGACGACGCTGACCGGCAGGCCATGACGCGCGGCGACGCGATAGATCTCGTCCTTCACGGGGCAGGCGTCGGCGTCAACGTAGATGCGAATCGAGGTCAATGGCGGAACATCGCGGGCTGCAAGGCATGGTGGCAGCGCGTGTTACCCCATGTTACGGACGATTGCGATACCGGTTTTTGCAGTGCAATAGCGTTGTGGCTGGGTTGGGGCGCGGACTTTGCATAAGAAAATCCATCAGAACGGCTTGTTGCCGACCGGTTCTCCCAAAATTATCCTCTCGTACCGGAACGCCGGGCCCGAACGACGTCGCGCGGTATGCAGGTGTGCCCGACGCGGCGGTTGCGCTGGTGGTCTGCGCTGCTAAACTTTCCGGGAAAAGACATTGCTCGCCGGCCCAGTGTCCCGAACCGAGGTCCGTCTTGTTGCGCTGCGTCCTCCGTAGCGGACTTCGGTTTCGAAAGGACTGGCGAATTTATGATTCTAGTGTGGTTCAGATTCGGAAGTTCGCTTCAACGACTTGCAGAGACAACGAAGCGAACTCCTGAACCCCCACGCTAGTGGGTCGCGGAAAGACGATTCATGACTGACGATACGCTGCGTCGCGCTGACCCCGAGCTATGCGGCAGCCCGCAGGAACTGGCGGCTGCGATGACCGTGGCCGGGGCTGCCGGCGAGTCCCCGGCTGACGGCTCCGGCGTTTATGCCGCGCTCGATCTCGGCACCAACAACTGCCGTTTATTGATCGCGTGTCCCTCGGGCGCAGGCTTCCGGGTCATCGACTCGTTTTCGCGGATCGTCCGGCTGGGCGAAGGCATATCGTCGACCGGGCGTATCAGCGAGGCAGCGATCGAACGCGCCATCGCCGCGCTCGTCGTCTGCCGAGACAAAATCCGCGCGAGGAAGGCAGGTCGGTTGCGGCTGATCGCGACGGAGGCCTGCAGGGCGGCGTCGAACGCCGAAAGCTTTCGCAGTCGCGTCGCTGCCGCGACCGGCATCGAGCTGGAGGTGATCGACCGGGAAACGGAAGCCGCGCTCGCTGTGGTCGGCTGCTCGCCCTTGATCCATCCGAAAGCGCGCGGCGCGATCCTGTTCGATATCGGCGGCGGCTCGACGGAACTGGTCCGGATCGAACGCGATCGCCAGGGCGGCGACCCGCATAGCAGGGCATGGACGTCGATTCCGATCGGCGTGGTGACGCTGGCCGAGCGCTTCGGCGGGCATGACGTCACGCCGCAGTCCTACGCGGCGATGATAGGGGAAGTTACGGCCAGTCTTGGCGCGTTCGCTGCCGAGCATGGGTTTAATCTCTACGGGATGCACCTTCTCGGAACCTCGGGCACGGTGACCACGCTCGGGGGGCTTCATCTCGGTCTTGCGCGCTACGACCGCCGCAAGGTCGACGGGATCTGGATGAACGACATCGAAGTCAGCCAGGCCATCGCGCGGCTGTGCGGCATGGACTATCAAAAGCGGGTGGCCAACGGCTGTATCGGGGCCGAGCGCGCCGATCTGGTTCTGGCAGGGTGCGCGATCCTGGATGCCATCCGGCGGGCTTTTCCGCTGCCGCGGCTGCGGGTCGCGGATCGCGGGCTGCGCGAGGGCATGCTGGTCGAGATGATGCGCGAGGATGGCGTCATTCAACTGAATTGACTTTTTTTTGTTGTGGCCGGGACATAGCTGTTCAAGGAACGGCGCTGCTTCTCTCGCCTATGCCGGCCATCCACGCCTTTCTTGTAGAGCGAATGTTGGCTAAGACGTGGACCCGCGCGACATCTGTGCGGAGACGCGCATTGCGCTTTAGGGCCATTCCGGTTTTGATAGAATCGGGGCTCTGTTCCCGTCATTGCGAGGAGCGAAGCGACGAAGCAATCCAGATGCTTTAAGTAAGGACTGGATTGCTTCGCTTCGCTCGCAACGACGACGAGTCACGCTTCCATTTGAAGATGAACTGCTCTAGCGCGGGCACGGCGGTTAGACATGGCGAAGGATACCACCGGCCGGCTGCGCGTGACCGTCAAGACCGGCGGCAAGCGGAAGCTGTCGTCCAAACTCTGGCTGGAGCGGCAGCTCAACGATCCCTATGTCGCGCAGGCCAAGCGTGATGGATGGCGCTCGCGCGCCGCCTACAAGCTGATCGAGATGGACGACAAGTATCATGTCCTGAAACCCGGTCTGGCGGTGGTCGATCTCGGCGCGGCGCCCGGCGGCTGGAGCCAGGTCGCGGCCAGGCGCGTCGGCGCAGCCGATGGCAAGGGCAAGGTGATCGCCATCGATCTTCTTGAGATGCCGGAGATCGTCGGCGTGACGTTCGCCCGGCTCGATTTTCTCGATGCCGCGGCGCCCGAAGAGCTGAACACGATGACGGAAGGCGGTGCGGATGTCGTGCTGTCCGACATGGCGGCCAACACCACGGGTCATCGCAAGACCGACCAGCTCCGGATCGTCGGTCTGGTGGAGAGCGCGGCCGCGTTCGCGGCTGACGTGCTGCGGCCCGGAGGGACGTTCATCGCGAAGGTGTTTCAAAGCGGAGCTGACGCCGATCTGTTGGCGCAGCTCAAGCGCGATTACCGGACGGTGCGCCATGTGAAGCCGGCCGCGAGCCGGCAGGACTCCTCGGAACGCTACGTGATGGCGACGGGATTTCGCGGAGGGCGGTAAGGTGTTTGCCGCATAGATGCCGTCATGCCCGCGCTAAAGCGCGAAGCGCGTCTTCGCGCAGATGTCGCGGGGCATCCACGGCTTAACGGCAGTTCAGCAGAAAGACGTGAATGGCCGGGATAAGCCCGGCCATGACGAAGAATGTATAGATTGCCAATGTGATCGAAAAATCCTTCAGCTCAACTTCTGGTCTCGCGCGGTGACGGTCTCGCGGGCGGCTTCTTCCTCGGCCTCGGATTCGCGGGTGGGATCGGAGATCACCACCATGCGTCGTCCTGACACCTGATGGCCGGCATCGGCGGGCATCCTGAAAAAATAATAGAAGGACATCGCGGCGATCACCGAGACCACGAGAAATCCGGGGCCGAAGTCCGCGGCGGTCGGTTCGGTGCTGTGATGGAACAGCATCGCGGCCTCCACCGAAAAGGCGCCGAGCGCGACGCCCGCCGAAATCGCCAGTTGCTGATTGACGCTGGCCAGCGTGGTGGCGCGGCTCATTCGTTCCGGCTCGACGTCGGCATAGGTCAGGGCGTTGATCGCGGTGAATTGCAGCGAGCGGAAGAAGCCGCCGACCACGAGAATGATCATGATCAGCAGCAGTGGCGTGGTGACGGTGAACAGCGCGCAGGCCGCGAGGAAGGCCGAGCTGACGACCGCGTTGACGGTCATGATGTTGCGGAAGCCGAAGGTGCGGATGATCCGGGCGGCGAGCGCCTTCATGCCCATGGCGCCGATGGCCGAGGAGAATGTCACGAGTCCGGAGCCGAACGGCGACAGGCCGAAGCCGATCTGCATCAAAAGCGGCAGCAGGAATGGCAACGCGCCGACGCCGAGACGGAACAGGAATCCGCCGTAGATGCTGGCGCGCAGCGTCGGCAGCCGCAGCAGCGTCAAATCGAGCACAGGCGATTCGGTGCGCCGGGCGTGCATCACATAAAGCGTCATCGAGATCGATCCGACGCCGATCAGTGCGATCACCACCGTCCATGGCAGCAGGTTGAGGCCGGCGACGGACAGGCCGAAGGCGATGCCGCCGAGCCCGACGCCGGCCAGCAACATGCCGTAGAGGTCGAAGCGTTCCGGATTCTCGCTGCGGATCGGATCGATGAAGCGCTGCGCCATGACGATGCCAATGAGGCCGACCGGAATGTTGATCAGGAAGATCCAGTGCCAGGAGAAATAGGTGGTGATGAAGCCGCCGAGCGGCGGGCCGACCACCGGCCCGACCAGTGCGGGCACCGTCACCCACGCCATCGCATTGACGAGCGCGCTCTTGTCTATCGAGCGCAAGAGTACGAGGCGGCCGACCGGCGTCATCATCGCGCCGCCCAACCCTTGCAGGGTTCGTGCGATCACGAAATGCATCACCGATGACGACAGCGCGCAGCCGATCGAGCCGATCATGAACACGGCGATCGCCAGGCTGAAGACGTTGCGCGCGCCGAAGCGGTCCGCGGTCCAGCCGCTCGCTGGAATGAATATCGCGAGCGACAACAGATAGGACGTGATCGCGAGCTTCAGCGTCAACGGGCTGGTGCCGATGTCGGCGGCGATCGCGGGGAGCGAGGTCGCAATCACCGTCGAATCCATGTTTTCCATGAACAGCGCGGTGGCGACGATCAGCAGGATCAGGCGTTCCTTGGTCATGCGGGGTACATGTGAGCAAGCGGAGGGAGGCGGCTGTAGCATCGATCGGGACCAGCGCCTATTGCGCAGCGGGCAGGTATTCCTAAATCCTTGGTGAGTTTTGGGAGGCCGAACCATGATCTACGTGCTTGCCGCCTTGCTGCCGCCGATCGGGCTGTTGTTCAACGGTCAGCCGTTCTCGGCCATCCTGAACGTGGTCCTGATCGTGTTTTGCGCGATTTTTGGGCTGGTTTTCCATATCCTGCTCCTGGTGCCGTCCGCCCACGCGCTGATTGCGGTCCACATGAAGCGGGAGGATCGCCGGCACCGCGAGGTGGTCGATGCGATCCGGGAACATGGGCCGCCGCCCGGCTTTCCGCGCTGAACGTCAAGGGAAAACCCTCTGCATGGCTGTCAAATGCTTTGATTCCAAGGGCTGCCGTGCTATCGACCACCGCCAACCCAGTTGATGGAACCCGATTCAACGGCGACGCCAAGGTGTCGCTGGCCGGTCAATTCCATCCTGATAGGTTTCGCGGCGACCATGCCGCTCAATGGAGTTGGCGATGGCGCGTGCAAACGGATTTCGGGAACTCAAGGAAGCCTATACCTTCGATGACGTGCTGCTGAAGCCCGGCGCGTCCGATATCCTGCCTTCCGAGGCCGATATCCGCTCCCGCGTGACCCGCGACATTCCGCTCAACATCCCGATCATGGCCTCGGCCATGGATACCGTCACCGAGGCGCGCATGGCGATCGCCATGGCGAAGGCCGGCGGCCTTGGCGTCATCCACCGCAACTTCGATGCGGAGGGCCAGGCCGCGCAGGTGCGGCAGGTGAAGAAGTTCGAGTCCGGCATGGTGGTCAATCCGCTGACCATCGGTCCCGATGCGATGCTGTCCGACGCGCTGGCGCTGATGAACGATCATGGTTTCTCCGGCATTCCGGTGGTGAGCGGCGGCAGCGCGACCGCGCCGGGCAAGCTCGTCGGCATCCTGACCAATCGCGACGTCCGCTTCGCCACCGACCCGCGGCAGAAAATTTCCGAACTGATGACGCATGAAAATCTCGTGACGGTGCGCGAGGGGGTCAGCCAGGAAGAAGCCAAGCGGGTGCTGCACAAACACCGCATCGAGAAACTGCTGGTCGTCGACGACCATTATCGCTGCGTCGGCCTCATCACCGTCAAGGACATGGAAAAGGCGGTGGCGCATCCGCTGGCCTGCAAGGATGCGCAGGGGCGGCTGCGCGTCGCGGCGGCGACCACGGTCGGCGAAGGCGGTTTTGAACGGACCGAGCGCCTGATCGACGCCGGCGTCGACCTGATCGTGGTGGATACCGCCCACGGCCATTCCAGCCGCGTGCTCGAAGCGGTCAACCGCATCAAGCGGCTGTCGAACGCGGTGCAGGTGATCGCCGGCAACATCGCCACCACGGAAGGCGCGCAGGCGCTGATCGATTCCGGCGCCGACGCCATCAAGGTCGGCATCGGCCCGGGCTCGATCTGCACCACGCGTATCGTGGCCGGCGTCGGGGTGCCGCAGCTCACCGCCATCATGGATGCGGTCGATGCGGCGAGGAAGGCCGACGTGCCTGTCATCGCCGACGGCGGCATCAAGTATTCCGGCGATCTCGCCAAGGCGCTCGCCGCCGGCGCGGATATCGTCATGGTCGGCTCGCTGCTTGCGGGCACCGACGAAACGCCGGGCGAGGTGTATCTGTGGCAGGGCCGCTCCTATAAGGCTTATCGCGGCATGGGGTCGGTCGGTGCGATGTCGCGCGGCTCCGCCGATCGCTATTTCCAGCAAGACATCAAGGATACGCTGAAACTCGTTCCCGAGGGGATCGAGGGGCAGGTGCCTTACAAGGGGCCGGTCGGCAACGTCATGCACCAGCTCGCCGGCGGCTTGCGCGCGGCCATGGGCTATGTCGGCGCGCGCAACATCACCGAATTTCACGACAAGGCGCGTTTCGTCCGCATCACCGGCGCGGGCTTGCGCGAAAGCCATGTCCACGACGTCACCATC
Organism: Nitrobacter sp.; assembly: GCF_047149785.1. Lineage (GTDB taxonomy): Bacteria > Pseudomonadota > Alphaproteobacteria > Rhizobiales > Xanthobacteraceae > Nitrobacter. The sequence continues at coordinate 870,823 of NZ_BAAGBE010000001.1, forward strand.
ACGCGGGAAAGCCCGAACTATCCCGGCGGCGCCTGACGCCGATCGCCCAAATTGAGCCGCACAGCGGCGCGAAAACACCTTACTGTGCGTACCGTGCAACCCTGTCTGGGTGGCTGCGTCGTTTTCCTGGAATGACATCACGGTTCCATTCAGCAGAGAATCTGGAAACATGATCGATTGGACGGATGACAGGATAGCAGCGCTGTCGGATTCCGACCTGAAAAACCTGCTTGCCAATGCGGAGCGGAAATCGGTCGATGACCTCGTCTCACGATGCCAGGCGGAACTCGATAAGCGAGGTACGGTGAGGCCGCGCAAGGCCGCGAAGCCCCGCACCGAATTGAAGGATTTCGAGCATGAAATGTCGGCGCAGCTTGTCGGCGTCGGCCGGCGGATGGCGGAGAAATACGATCTGTCGGAGGAGACGGCGAAGGCGAAATCGGCGGGCGTGAAGGGTTTTCGTGCGCACAAACTGGTGGGCAAGGATGGTCAGGCCAAGCTCGGCGGCCATCAACGGGACGGATCGGTTGCTGTTGACCGTTATATTTCCTATCGGCGAGGCAATGATATCGTGACGCTCGGCGTATGGTTGCCGAAAGATGCGCCGCTCGAGGATCGCGAATTCCATGTGAGTGCGCCTGTCGCTGCCATCGAAGGCGGCCTCTCGTTTGCTGAGGTGCGGCCCGGTGTCGAAAACGAGTTGCAGTCCGGCAGGGCTATCGCGACCTTCAAGGACCTCGAGAGCGCAGCGGAGGCCTTCGACAAGGCGTTGGCGAAAATTGCGGCCTGAAGATCTCGTCCAAGCGCAGCGAGCTTGATCGGTATTGACTGGAGCGCCATGTCGGAATCTGACGCGCTCGCGCGGGTTGGGCTGGCCGACGCATAGGCAGATCACCGCTCAGGTTGGCGGGAACGGGAGAAACGATGTCTGTTCAAGTGGTGCTGCTGCCGGTGTTCGTGCTTATCGGGCTGGCGTTCGCATTGTTGCTGGGGATGGCGTTCGCGCGCACGAAGTCCTTGAGGTCCGGCGAGACCCGGTTCAAGGACATCGCCCTTCGCGAACCGAACTGGCCGGTTCGCGCCACCCAGATCGCGAACTGCTTCAGCAACCAGTTCGAAGCGCCGGTGCTGTTTTATGTCCTGATCGCGCTGGCATTGCCGCTGCGTCACGCCGACCTTGTCATTGTCGTGCTGTCGTGGGTATTTGTCCTCACGCGGTTCGTCCATGCCGGCATCTTTGTGACATCGAACAACGTCCCGCGGCGGGGAATGGCGTGGTTTGCGGGAGTGGTGGTGCTGATGGCGATGTGGATTTATTTCGCGCTGCGCATCCTGCTCGTGTAAGCGCCGCGTCTCCAATCGAAAGTCAGCCATGACGCCAGCCGCGCGGCTCTCCGCCGCCATTGAAGTGATCGAGGCTATCGACAGCCAGCGGGTGCCGGCTGCGAAGGCGCTGAAGGAATGGGGCACCGCCCACCGCTTCGCCGGCTCCGGTGACCGCGCCGCGATCTCGGGGCTGGTCTATGACGTGCTGCGTCGTCAATCCTCCAGCGCCTGGATCATGGATGACGACACGCCGCGCGCGCGCCTGCTCGGAATGCTGAGGCTGGAGCGGGGGCGGGACATCGATGTGATCGCGGCGCTGTGCGATGGCAGCCGCTTCGCGCCCGAACCGCTCTCCGGCGCCGAGCGAGCCGCGCTGGCCTCGCGCAGCGTCGCGGATGCGCCCGCTCACATCGCCGGCGACTATCCCGAATGGCTGGACGGCTACCTGGCGGAGGCGTTCGGCGATGACCGTGCGGCGGAGGCCGCGGCGATGGCGAGCCGAGCGCCGCTCGACCTGCGCGTCAATACGCTGAAGGCCAAACGCGAGAAGGTGCTGGGCCGGCTGCGTCATCTCGGTGCATCGGCGACGCCATGGTCGCCGCTGGGCTTGAGAATCGCGCTCGGCGCCGATGCCCGCAATCCGGGCATCCACGCCGAGGAGGATTTCATCAAGGGCGCCGTCGAGGTCCAGGACGAGGGCTCGCAGCTCGCGGCGCTGCTGTCTGGCGCAAAACCCGGCGAGCAGGTGATCGACCTTTGCGCCGGGGCCGGCGGCAAGACCCTGGCGCTGGCGGCCATGATGCAGGGCAGGGGCCGTCTCATTGCGAGCGACCGCGACAAGCGGCAGCTCGCGCCGATCCACGAACGGTTGTCCCGTGCCGGGGTTCATAACGCGGAGGTCCGCTCTCCAAAGGGGGAGGAGGATCCGCTGTCCGATATCAACGCGTCCGCCGATCTCGTGCTGATCGATGCGCCCTGCACCGGGACCGGCACCTGGCGGCGCAACCCGGACGCGAAATGGCGGATGCGGCCGGGCGCGCTCGAGGTGCGTTTGAAAGACCAGGCGGAAGTGCTTGACCGTGCTGCCGCTTTGGTCAAACCGGGCGGCCGCCTCGCCTATATCACCTGTTCGGTGTTGCCGCAGGAAAATGGCGAGCAAATCCGGAAGTTTATCGGCCGACATCCAGATTTCACGGTAACGCCGCCGTCGCAGACCGCTGGCGTGCTGTGGGACAGGACCGACGACTTTCTCGCCGCGGTTTACCTCTCGGACGAGGGGCTTTTGATGACGCCGCGCCGGACGGGAACGGATGGGTTTTTTGTGTCGATTCTGGCAAAGCGTTGACTGAAAGCTTTCGTCATGCCCGGCCGTGTGCCGGGCATCCACGTCTTGCCTTCGGCCTCGCATCAAAAGCGTGGATGGCCGGACAAGCCTGGCCATGACGCGTTTTGGCGGTTGCGACGCCGATGCCGGTCGCGTAATTCCTCGCCATGACAGCCTCCAGCAAAGCCTCCGCGTCAGCATCCAGCCCCTCCGCCGACGCGACCTCGGCGCACGACAAAATTCTCATCGTCGATTTCGGCAGCCAGGTCACGCAACTGATCGCCCGGCGCGTGCGCGAGGAAGGAGTCTATTCGGAAATCGTCCCGTTCCAGAAGGCGGAAGCGGCTTTTCTTGAGATGAGGCCGAAGGCGGTGATCCTGTCCGGCGGACCTGCCTCGGTGCTCGACAAGGATGCGCCGGCGGCGCCGATGTCGATCCTCAAGGCGGGCGTGCCCGTGCTCGGCATCTGCTACGGCGAGCAGACCATGGCCCAGCAACTCGGCGGCACTGTCGAAGCTGGCCATCACCGCGAATTCGGCCGCGCCGCCATCGAGGTCACCGATGCTTGTGCGCTGTTCGACGGCGTCTGGGAGAAGGGCGGCAGATACGACGTCTGGATGAGCCATGGCGACCGCGTCACCAAGCTGCCGGATGGCTTCCGCGCGGTGGCGAGGGCACCCGGCTCGCCAATCGCGGTCATCGCTGACGACGCGCGCAGGTTCTATGCCATGCAATTCCACCCCGAGGTGGTGCACACGCCCGATGGCGCGAAACTGATCCGCAATTTCGTCCGCAAGGTCGCAGGGTTGACAGGCGACTGGACGATGCGCGCGTTTCGCGAGGAGGCGATCGAGAAGATCCGCGCTCAGGTTGGCAAGGGCCGGGTGATCTGCGGTCTGTCCGGCGGTGTCGATTCATCGGTGGCGGCGATCCTGATCCACGAGGCGATTGGCGACCAGCTCACTTGCGTGTTTGTCGATCACGGCATGCTGCGCAAGGACGAGGGCAGGACGGTGGTGGATCTGTTCCGCCATCACTACAACATTCCGCTGGTTCACGTTGATGCGTCGAAGCAATTTTTGAGCGAACTCGCCGGCGCCACCGACCCCGAAGCGAAGCGCAAGACCATCGGACGTCTGTTCATCGATGTGTTCGAGGCCGAGGCCAAAAAGATCGCAGCCTTGGGAAAAGGATCGGCGGAATTCCTGGCGCAGGGCACGCTCTATCCCGATGTGATCGAGAGCGTGTCGTTCACCGGCGGTCCGTCGGTGACGATCAAGTCGCACCACAATGTCGGTGGACTTCCGGCCCGCATGAACATGAAGCTGGTCGAGCCGCTGCGCGAACTCTTCAAGGACGAGGTGCGTGTATTGGGGCGCGAACTCGGGTTGCCGGAGATTTTCGTCGGCCGCCATCCGTTCCCCGGTCCGGGGCTCGCGATCCGTTGCCCCGGCGAGATCACCCGCGAAAAACTCGACATCCTGCGCGAGGCCGACGCCGTCTACATCGACCAGATTCGCAAGGCTGGGCTCTACGATGAGATTTGGCAGGCGTTCGCCGTGCTGCTGCCGGTCAAGACGGTCGGCGTGATGGGCGACGGCCGCACCTACGACTATGTGATCGGCCTGCGCGCGGTGACCTCGACCGATGGCATGACCGCCGACTTCTATCCGTTCGACATGCGCTTCCTCGGCGAAACCGCAACACGCATCATCAACGAGGTGAATGGCGTCAACCGTGTCGTCTACGACGTGACGTCGAAGCCGCCGGGTACGATCGAGTGGGAGTAGGGGGGCGTAGTTTTGAGTGCTTCATCGTAGTTTTTGCGAAAGAGCCGAAGCTTGCAGGATCATTCCATTCACTATTGACCACCTATCACTGTTAGCGATGATTGATCGGCCGACAGATCCCGCAAGGCGGAAAGGCGCCGAAATAGATCCCTCCCTGGGAAATGGCTGATGAGCCACGCAGAAATATTGCGTCGTAAGAACACGCGCGATCCTGCCGATCGCTGGCGAATTCTTTAAACTTATTGTTTTAGCAACTCTGCCTTCACGCTGCCTGCGATTACCTGCCGAACCAGCGTCCACGGCCGTACCAACCGCCGCCGCCAAGGAGCAGAAGGAGGACTACAATGATGAGAATGGTGGTGATATCCATGATATTAGACCCTCGTGGCAGTGCGTTACGCATTTGCTGCGTCAGATGATGCACTCCAACACTAACGTTCAGTATCGTTGTTTCGTTCCGTCGATATGAAGCGTAAGGCGCTCTGCACCTCGCTCAGTCGCGAGGTTCCCAGGAAATACGGCGATGCAGGCGGCCGGACAGACGCCATCTCGCGGAATGAAACAAGCTTTTGCTGGTCCTCATCCCAAAGAACCTTGCGCACACAGCGAAGGCTCTGGAATAGGGTCAGTCGTCCGACGGCAGCAAGCTGCGGATGATCCCGCAACACCTGTGGCAGCCGATAATAAGGAATCCGGCTGCACAGATGATGGACGTGGTGGACGCCTATATTAGCGGTAAACCAGCGCAAGACGATTGGCAGGTCATAGTGCGAGCTGCCGTGCAGTCCGGCTTCGTGAAAATTCCACCTTTCGTCATGAGCCCAAAACGTGTCCTCGAACTGGTGCTGGACATAGAACAGCCAGACGCCGATCGAGGCGGCGAGAAGGGTGATCGGCAACTGTACAAGGAGGAATGGACCGACGCCGACCAGCCAGATCAGGGTCGCGGCCAGAACCGCGATTGCGACATTTGTCGCCATCGCGCTTATCCAGGGTTGCCAGCCGCTGCGCATCAGTCCCATCGGCAGCCGGTGCTGCAAGATGAATAGATACGCGGGGCCTATGCCGAACATCACGATCGGATGCCGGTACAAGCGGTACAACAGCCGGCGTCCCTTGGGCAGCGCCAGGAATTCGCGCGCGGTCAGTGTATCGATGTCGCCGATTCCACGGCGATCGAGATTGCCCGAGCCTGCATGATGCAAGGTGTGGGCGCGCCGCCAGACGTCGTACGGCGTCAATGTCAGCACGCCGATGATACGCCCAACCCAATCGTTCGTGAGGCGGTGGCGGAAGAACGATCCGTGGCCGCAATCGTGCTGGATCATAAAGAGACGCACGAGGAGGCCTGCAGCCGGCACGGCAAGCAGCAGGCCAATCCAATAGCCGGCATCGAGGGCCGCCCATATCAGAACCCACAGGAGGGCAAACGGCGCTGCCGTGATCACGACCTCGAAGACGCTTCGCGCGGAATCCGGTTCGCGATAGCGGGCGAGAGCCTGTGCCAGCGCCCTGGAATCGGACGTGGTGTGAATATTGATCGCGTGTTGATCCATGCGCAGATACCTAACCAAGGTTGACCTATTGGGCCAGACCTTGTCTGTCAGTCACTCCGGGGCCCTCTCAGATCAGAGCCGTCCCGTGACAAGGAGAACGACGATGCCGATCACTATGATGCTGATGATCCCGACGCCTCCATGACCAAAGCCACAGCACCGCAGGCGCCTGATCGGCATTGCTGAACTGTCGGCATGGATGCTGAGAATGCCGATCGCCGTTTCGATCAAAGCGCAGCATTCGCCGATGTCGGTTTTAATCGTACCAAAAGGGACGGAGACGATCTGGTCAAAATTGCTCATTATGTCCGCACGCGCGAGGAGCGCTCATATTGAGGACGTCACATGGCAGGTCGGGCGTCGATCATACGCGGACCTTCGGTTCGGCGCCGTCCGTTAAGGGGGCATGTCGACAAATCGTGGTATTGATTGAAGTCTGGATGATCCCGCGCGTCGCTGATCCGACACCGTGGCCGCGGAAAGTCAATGATACCCCACGGACATCACATAGTCGCGCAGCAGAACTTCTTCGTATTCGACCTCTTCGAGGAGAACCTCAAGCGCATCGCGTGCATTGAGAACTCCGATCGGTTGTGAGGTTTCGTTCACGGCCGGGATATTCTTCAGGCCGCGCTGCTTCATGACCGACCAGGCATCGTGCAACAGGTCGCCGGGGCGGCTGAGAATGACGGCCCGCGTCATGACGTTCGCTGCCGCCATCGTGCATCCGGGGCCTCCGCACCGTCCGATCTGACGGACCACGTCCGTCTTGGTGATGACGCCGGTCAGCTTGCCGTGGGGATCGCACATGACGACGATATCGGTTTGGTTCTCACCGAGGATCTTTGCCGCGCGATGAGCGACGAACTGCCGGCGGGCCTGAAAGCCTACAAGCGTACACCCGTGTTCGATCAGGACACTCTGCCGAAAGGGCTGCGTCGCGAGCACCGTACAAAGGCTGGCGTCTGGGCGCTGATCCATGTGCTCGAAGGCCGCCTGCGTTACCGGACTCTCGATCCGCCGAGCGAAACCGTCCTCACGCCAGAGAAACCCGGCATCATACAGCCCGAACAGCCTCACGAGGTCGAACCGCTTGGGTCGATGCGGATGTTCGTTGAGTTCTACGCCGTTGAAGACCCGCCGGCCGCATAACCGGATGGAGAAGTCCGCGTTGGGGCATGTACGCCGCGTAACCTTCAGCAGTGAGGGCTATCGATAGCCAGCGGCCTGCAACTCGAAGAGCTCGGCATAGCGACCCGCCTGCGAGACAAGTTCCTCATGCGTCCCAGAGGCTTCGACCGTGCCGTCGGCAAGCACAAGGATGCGGTCCGCCATGCGCACGCTGGAAAAGCGGTGCGAGATCAGGATCGCGGTCTTGCCTTGGCTCAGCTCCTTGAAGCGCCGGAATACTTCGTATTCGGAGCGGGCGTCGAGCGCGGCTGTGGGCTCGTCGAGGATTAGCACCTCCGCCTTGCGCATATAGGCGCGTGCGATCGCGATCTTCTGCCATTCGCCGCCCGAAAGCTCGACGCCGTTGCGGAATCGCTTGCCGATCATCTGGTCGTAGTTCGCGGGGAGCTTCGCCATGACCTCGTCGGCCTGGCTGCGCTCCGCCGCCCGCGCGACGCGTGCGCGGTCGTCCCGCGCGTCTATCCGTCCCACCGCGATATTGTCGGCGGCGCTGAGATTATAGCGGACGAAATCCTGGAAGATCACACCCATGTTCCCGCGCAGTGCGTCGAGGTCGTATTCGCGCAGGTCGCGGCCGTCGAGCAGGATGCGGCCTTCGTCCGGATCGTAGAGGCGGGTGAGGAGCTTCACGAGCGTGGTCTTGCCCGCACCGTTCTCGCCGACGAGCGCGAGGACTTCGCCGGCATGGAGCGTGAAACTGAGATGCCGCACGGCCCAGCGCTCCGCACCCGGATAGCGGAAGCCCACGTCTTCGAATACGAAGCCCTCGCGGATCGGCAGCGGAAACGGCTGCGGATTGTCCGGCGACAGGATTTCCGGCTTGACCTCGAAGAAGCTGAACAGGTCGTCGAGATAGAGCGCCTGGCCCGCGGTGCTCGAGAAACTCGCGAGCAGCCCCTCGATCAGGTTGCGCAGGCGCCGGAACGAGCCGGCGAGGAAGGTGAGGTCGCCGATCGAGAACGCGCCCGCGAGCGTGCGCCAGGCGATATAGGCATAGGCGACGTAATAGCCGATCGTGCCGACCGCGGTGAACAGCCCGCCCCAGCCGGCGCGCCGCAGCGCGAGCCTGCGATTGGCCGCGTAGAAGGCCGTGGCAAGCCGCACATAGCGGTCGATCAGGAAGCCGTTGAGGCCGAAGATCTTGACCTCCTTGGCGGTCTCGACGCTCGCCGCGGTTTGCCGCACATAGTCGAGTTCGCGCCGTTCCGGCGTGCGGGCATAGTCGAGCGAATAGCTCTGTGCGTTGAAATGCGCCTCGCCGAGGAAGGCCGGCACCAGCGCCACAACCAGGAGCAAGATCAGCCAAGGCGCGTAGATGATCAGGCCAGCGGCGAAGCTCACCACGGTCACGATGTCCTGCACCTGCGCGAGCAATTGTCCGAGCAACGTCATCCGGCCGCTGGTCTGGCGGCGCGCGCGCTCGAGCTGATCCTGGAATTCTGCGTCCTCGAAATCCTCCAGGTCGAGCGTCGCGGCGTGCTCCATCAGGCGTACGCTCAGGGCATTGGACAGGCGTTCCGAGAGCAGGCTGTCGATGAACGAGACGATGCGCCCGAGAATGTCGGCGAGGATGGCGAGCGCGAACTCTGCAATAAGGAGAATGCCGAGCCAGTTCGCGAGGCCGCTGTCGAGCCATTCCTGTAGCGTCCCCGGCTTGTCCGGTACCTGCACCAGAGCCACGACTTCGTCGATGATCAGCTTGCCTATAAAGAGTGTGACGATCGGCAGCAGCGCCCGCTTCAGCCGCAACACCAGCGTCGCCGCGGTCAGGCCCGGGCTTGTGCGCCACACCATCGCAAGGAAAGGCCGAAGATTCCTGAGTGCGCCGAACCGCTCCCGGAAGGACCGGGCATTCGGCAAAGTCGGCCCTCCCGGCATGGGGGCTGCCGCTCCCGGCGCAATCCGGCCGCCGTTGCTGTAGCTCCTCGGCATCAAACCGATCCTTATACTTCGCGAAGGTCTAGTAGCGCTCCCTACTACCAGCCAAAAAAGCGTTTCACTGGGAACTGAGTGTGACGCTGGCGGTCGACATCGGCGTGCTGACCAGCGCGTTCTCGCAATAACGCATAGTCCGAGTTCCAATCTAAGAGCGTCAATCACGCGGAAGGTGGTCTGTCTTATACAGACTCATGCTGTTGATGGGCGCACGATCCCCTGGATTTAACACCCAATAGCCGGCCGGGCACTCGACCCATAACTTGCCAGAATTGTGACGATGCCGCGATGTCCAAAGGTCACACAGATGATGCGCAGGGCAATTGGTTGCTCGGCGCAATGGAAAGCACCAGCCGCAAGCGGATCGATCCCCACCTTGAGCCTATCAAGTTCAAGCTTGGTGTCGTCGTCTGCGAGGCTGGTGGGCTCCTCAAACATGCCTACTTCCCACAGGGCGCCGTCCTCTCTCTGTTGACCGTTCTGGAGAACGGCTCGGCAATAGAGACGGCAAACATAGGGCGCGAAGGCGCATTCGGCCTCTTCGCGGCCATGTATAGTCGCGTTTCTTTCAATCGGTGTCTTGTTCAACTGGAAGGGGGCACGCTTCGTTGCCCGATCGAAGTACTGCAGTCGGAATTCAAGCGCAGCGAACACATGCGCGATCTCTTCGTCAGCTACTCGGAGACGCTGCTGTCACAAGTTCAGCAGACTGTCGCGTGCAACGCATTGCATACGACGGAAGAGCGAATGTGCCGATGGCTCCTGATGATGCATGATCGGGCGGAAGGCGAAGCCCTGCCATATACGCACGAATTCCTGTCTCACATGCTGGGCGCCAATCGCAAATCGGTGACGCTTGCAGCGCAGTCGCTGCAGACGGCCGGACTCATTAGTTATCGCCGCGGGAGGATTAGCGTTCATGATCGTCCGGGCCTCGAAAAGGCGTCGTGCGAGTGCTACGCCATCGTCAAGGAGCGGTTCGACGCCTTCCTGACGCCACCCTCAACGGCGGTTCAAGGCAATACAAAGGGGCGACGTAAGACGTAAAACCGTGGGTGCTCGCCATACGTCAGCCGCGCATGTCGAAACCAAGCGTCTACAAGTTCTGTGTTTGGAAAGAAACGGAATCGCGGACCCGCAAAGCTTGAACAGCAGCGCCTTGTCCCGGAACAGCGCGGCCCGTTGCAAAGTGCACGCCGTGGTCAGGTAAGCCCGTCTATCTTAACGCTGATCTCGGTCTCAGGAGTCGGTTCACGCTCCGTCAGACCGGTCCAAACTTTCGCCATTCGACGGAACCGCAACTGCAAAGCAGGATTATCAACGTCGCTTGCCAATTGCCGACAGTCCGCCGCCAGGCGGAGACATTCCAAATCATGCTTTCGCTGGTTGTCCGATTCCGACATGGCGGCCGCCTTTGAGACTGAGCCGATCGTTGCACGCGACCGCAGGCCGTGTCGGTGGTCCACACCACAAAGAAAGGCAAATATTTGGCAGTGAAGCTGACGATGCCAGTTACTCGATGCCTGTGGAGCCGTGCATCGTCGCCGCCCCTATGGACGAAAACAGCTTCTGAAAGGAGCCTCGTATGCCGAACATGAAAGCAGTCATTTTCGTGGAGAAAGGCCGCATCGTCCTCGACGAGAAGGCCATTCCCGATATCGGCCCGCTCGATGCGCTGATCCGCGTCACCACGACCACGATCTGCGGAACAGACGTCCATATCCTCAAGGGTAAGTATCCGGTCGAGTGCGGCCTGACGATCGGTCACGAACCGGTCGGCTTGATCGAAAAGCTCGGCTCCGCCGTCGACGGTTATACCGAAGGCCAGCGCGTGATCGCGGGCGCGATCACGCCGAGCGGGCACAGCTACGCCTGTCTGTGCGGTTGCGGTTCGCAGGGCGGTCCAGGAACAAAGCACGGCTTCAAGGCAATGGGCGGCTGGAAGTTCGGCAACACCATCGACGGCTGCCAGGCTGAATATGTGCTGGTCAAGGATGCGATGGCCAATCTCAGTCCGATCCCGGACGGTCTGACGGACGAGCAGGTGCTGATGTGCCCGGACATCTTGTCCACGGGATTTTCCGGCGCCGAAAGCGGCGGTGTCCGGATCGGTGACACCGTGGTGGTGTTCGCCCTCGGACCAATCGGCCTTTGCGCGGTCGCAAGCGCCAGGCTCATGGGCGCCACCACCATCATCGGCGTCGACACGGTCCCAGAACGGCTTGCGGTCGCGTGCACGCTCGGCGCCGACCATGTCGTCGACTTCAGGGCCGGCGATCCGGTTGAGCAGATCATGGCGCTGACAGATGGACGAGGCGTTGATGTCGCGATTGAGGCGCTTGGAACCCAAGGCACCTTCGAGTCTTCGCCGCGCGTGCTGCGGCCGGGAGGAACGCTGTCCAGCCTCGGGGTCTACTCGAGCGATCTGCGGATTCCGCTCGATGCCTTTGCGGCCGGGCTCGGCGATCTGAAGATCGTCACCACGCTCTGCCCCGGCGGCAAGGAGCGCATGCGCCGGCTGATGGATGTCGTGAGTGCGGGGCGGGCCGATCTCAAGCCGCTTGTGACGCATCGCTTCAAGCTCGATGAGATCGAGACCGCCTACGATCTCTTCGCCAACCAGCGTGATGGCGTCCTGAAGGTCGCTATCACGCCATAGCAGAGCATCACTATGCGCCGCGGGCTGGTCAAGTTTCCTCACCGTCGCGTCTGATCTGCGGATGATCGTGCAGAACGACGCTCAACAATGAACTGTGAACCCTCAAAGTGCCGTTGTATTCGATGAAGCCCAGTTTCCGGAATTTGTTCATGAAATGGCTCACGCGCGATCGCGTGGTCCCGATCATGTCGGCCAACGTCTCCTGGCTGACTTTGGCGATGATCGGCTCAGGTTTACCCTCCTTGCCGAAATTGGCCAACAGAAGGAGGGCGCGCGCCAGACGCTTCTCACTCGAATTGAACAGTTGATCGACCAGGTCCTCCTCAATGCGGATCGTTCGAGCTAGCAGATGCGCGACGAACATCTCGGAAAACGTCGGTTCGTCATGGAGGATGCGGACCATCGTGCTCTTATCCACCTGCATGATCTCGCAGTCGGTCATTGCCGTCGCGGTCGCCATGCGGCGACGCTGGCCCGCGAGACAACCTTCGCCGCAAAACTCATCGGGTCCCAGGATGGCGACTACCGCTTCCTTACCTTGTGCGGAGTTCACGGTCATCTTCACCTTTCCGTGTTGGATATAAAGGACCGAATCGGCCGGATCGCCCTGCGCGAAGAGGACTTGATTCATTTGGTGCTTGGAGATGGCCCGTCCTTCGGCCGCCTTGGCGAGAAAGGCCTTGGGATCGAATCCCGGTTTCGCTTTCCGTTTCATGATGGGATCCTCGTTTTTTGGTCCTTCCGTGCACCGGAGACGCGTGGCGGATCCAAATGTTGACCGCATCTTAGAGAATTCTGAAGCATAGGGCGGGAAGTTTTCATCACGACACTCTCCGCCTGGGGCTCGTGAGCAATCTTATACAGTCCTCCGCCGGCATCGACGCTATGCTTCAAACGCTGGACGTTCTGTGGGTTCGCCGGCCCTTGCGTTGATCCAGTGACTCCCGGCGCGGTCGCGCCGCCAGGAGATTCGAAGCGCGTACCAGTACTGCGACAATTATGCACTCCACGGCTTTCAAAGAGCAGTTCACCGACGTCGTGGATGCCTGCGCGCTCGCTCAGGGCATCGTGGACACAGTCCGCGAACCGGTTCTCGTGCTGGACAAGGAACTGCGCGTGGTGGCCGCAAGCCGCTCTTTCTATTCAGTCTTCAAAGTCAGCCCCGAAAATACCCAAGGCCGGCATTTGTATGCATTGGGTGACGGGCAATGGGACATTCCGAAACTTCGAGAATTGCTCGAAAAAATCATACCTCAGCACGGGGTGATGGAGAGCTACGAGGTCGAACATGAATTCCCCGATCTCGGACACCGAAGAATCTGTCTGAACGCACGTCAGGTCTTTTACGAGCATGGCGCCGGCGCGACCATTCTGCTCGGCATGGAAGACGTCACTGCGCAACACGCTCTGGAGCGCGAAAAGGACGAGTTGCTGAAGCAAAAGGATGTGCTCCTCGATGAGCTTCAGCACCGGATCTCCAACAGCCTACAAATCATCGCCAGCATCATCTTGATGAAGGCGAAGACTGTGGAATCGGAGGAGACGCGCGTCCACCTACAAGACGCCCACAAGCGCGTCATGTCGGTTGCGGCCGTGCAACAACAACTCCACGGATCCGGAGCTAGCGGACCGATCGAAATGGTGCCTTATCTCTCAAGGCTGTGCGAGACACTCGCGACGTCGATGATCGGTGACACACGACCAATCTCGCTGAAAGTAGTTGGCGCGGGAGGCCGTGCCACTCCCCGGCAGGCTGAAAGCCTCGGCTTGATCGTCACCGAGCTTGTTATGAATGCCTTAAAGCACGCATTCCCCGACGATAAAGTCGATGGCCGAATCTCCGTCGCATACGAAGTCCATGGCACGAATTGGAAGCTGTCGGTCGCAGACAATGGCATCGGCAAGCCGGACGACGTCTTTGCCCAGCCGAAAACAGGGCTCGGCACGGGCATCGTCAAGGCGCTCACCCAGCAACTTGGCGCCACTGTCGAGACTTCGGCCAGCCTCGCGGGGACAACCGTGGCCATCACCCATGCGACGTTCACCACGGACGCTGTCCATACCGCGTAAAGCGTCAACGCAGGGCATCAAATGTGATGTGATTTGATCGGCCCTTGTATTTTCTCTAAGCCACCATACCTAAACTAGCAGTTTGCTGAAAAAGCCAAAATTGACCGCTTCGATGATCCTCGGAACGCCTCATCGCGATGATGTGTATTCGGCGGCGCGTTGCACTCGTTGTCGTCCTGGCGACGACGCGGTTATGCCGTGACCAGTTTGGGAACGCGGATCAGGTTATAGGCGATCAAGTTGAGCATGAAGTCGGCGGCAACGCGGCAAATGCCACGATGTTTGGTCCTGCGCATCGTGCCGTGCTGCTTGCCCCAGCCGAAGATGCATTCGATCATCGCCCGGCGCGTCTGCGACATGCCATAGCCCTGATGGCGCGTGGTCCGTGCGTCGATAGCGCTCCGGCGGCGCCTGCCGGTCTTGCCCATGCCATTGTTCTGCGTCACATGCGGTGTGACGTCGATGGCGCGAAGATTGGCCACATGATCGGCCGTGTCATAAGCCTTGTCCGCACCGGCGGTAATGCGGCGACCCGCTTTCCTGCCTTCGGCCTCGAGCATTATCTCCGCGGCGCGGCGCTCGGCGGTGCCGCTCGCGTGCGTGACGATGCCGGCCACGGCCAGCCCATGCCGGTTCTCCATGGTGACGTGGCCCATGTAGCAGAGCCTGGCCTCGCGTCCGGCCGCCTTGCGGTAGAGCCGGCTGTCGGGATCGCTCGTGCTGACATGGGTGTCGTTCTTGCGCGTCTGACCGTGGAAGTTCGTGCCGTCGTCGCCATCGCTGCCATCCTTGGGACGAAAGCTCTTCTGTGACGCCCAGGCCTCGATCAACGTGCCGTCCACCGAGAAGTGCTCGTCCGAGAGCAGCGGCTCGACCTGAGGGTGTTTCAAAAGCCTGGTCATGAACTTCGTGAACACATCGCCGTTCTGCAGCCGCTCGCGGTTCTTCGTGAAGCTGGTCGGGTTCCAGACCGGATCGTCCGGCGACAGCCCCACAAACCAGCGATACAATAAATTGTAGTCCAACTGCTCCATCAATTGGCGCTCCGAGCGAATGCCGTAGAGCACCTGCAGAAGTAGCGCGCTGAGCAATTGCTCGGGCGCGATCGAGGGGCGCCCTTCACTTGAATAGAGCCTGGCAAAGCTACGGTTCAACTCGCCCAGCACATCACGGACCAGCGCCCGGATCTTCCTCAGCGGATGGTTCGGCGGCACCCGCGCCTCCGGCGAGATGTACGAAAACAACCCGCCCTGATCCACAAAGGCTCCGCGCATCCCAACCTCCACCGATTCACGATGAAAATCGAATCAGCAAATTCTCGCACGCGCGAGCGGTTTTTCAGCAGACTGCTAGGTTCGAACTATCGCTCTGGCTTGTTGACCGCGCCGAAACCGGCTCTATTCCCAAGACATCGTTGAACTCGATCAAGCCCGCACGGAGGTCGTGCGAGCGAACGCGCTTTCGCGCATCTTGGAGACTATAAATGGCAACTGGAACAGTGAAGTGGTTCAACGCGACAAAGGGCTTCGGCTTTATTCAGCCCCTGACGGCGGCCGACAGGATATCTTCGTTCATATCAGCGCGGTCGAACGGGCTGGCTTGAGCTCCCTCAACGACGGTCAGAAAGTTTCGTTCGAGGCCAAGACCGACAGCATGCGCGGCAAGACCAGCGCGGAAAACTTTCGCGTCGATTAAATTGCCGATTTGAGATACCCACGGATGTACTGGGACCTCTAGATCGGGTGCGCGTCTCTCAGTGGGAGGTGTGCTCAGGTATCGGAGTGAGATGAAGATCGCCAGCCGTAAAGCCGGCGGTCTTTTGCTTATCGTGCGGCGTTCGCTCCGAAGATAGCCATGGCTATTTTGGTCCGAATGAGCGCACAATAAAGGCGCTCAGTCGCAGTGATCGTGCTGAACGTCCGCAGCACCTAGGTCTTGCTGAAGCTGGTGTTGCGACATGTCCGCCGAATGCGGGCAAGACGATCTCGCTGCCGCGATATGAGCCAGCGATGCTGGAATCGCGAATGCA
Organism: Nitrobacter sp.; assembly: GCF_047149785.1. Lineage (GTDB taxonomy): Bacteria > Pseudomonadota > Alphaproteobacteria > Rhizobiales > Xanthobacteraceae > Nitrobacter. The sequence continues at coordinate 886,703 of NZ_BAAGBE010000001.1, forward strand.
GGATCGGCATCCTTTTTTCCGGACGATCGTGCCGGTAAGAGCCAAAATCACACCATCCGCGTTCCACCGGGAGTGCACACATAATGACGCGATCCCAACAAATCAGGAAGCCATGAAAACCTTTAAGCATAAGCCGAACGAAACTCAGTTGGAGGAGCTTCGGCCTCGGAACGCTCAGCGCGCGGATATCATCCCGACTGAGGGTTTTGCAATGGTCGTGGACGGAAAGCTCAAGGGTAACTTTGCCGATGAGCAAGCCGCCAAAGCGGCGGGTGAAGAACTTCTAGAAAAATTTCCGATGCTCCGCGTGGAAGTGTTTAATGCGAAAACGAGGGTCCGTACTAAAGTCGATGCCGCAAGTTAATGGTGTGTTTCATCGAGTTCATCCCGCTTCGCCGTATCGGTCTTCAGGGCAGAGAGGACCCGCTTCATGCCAGCCACATCTTCGACTTGGGCGTTGCTTGGGAATGCTTCTGATCAGCCAATTTTGAATCTTGCCGAAGAAACCGCGCGTCGCTCGCTGCGAGTGCGAAGCTCGTTCGTGAAGTTCTGGGTTTGACTCTATTTCGTTCTCAAGAACGAATCCGGTCTACGGAAAAGCAGCTACGGCCATTGTTAATAAATCGCTCTGGAAAGGGCGACAGTCTACCCTCGCATACGGCGCTATCCGCGCCGGCCGGAAAGGCGCGAATGCTTCAGACTTTCCTCCACAGCGGTCCATGGTCCCGCCCTCGACCAGCACCGTGGAACGCCACTGCGCCTGTGCGCGAGGAACTATTCGGTATCGAACGACTGGAACAGCATGCGGAAAGCTTGGCCGCAGCGCAGGAGGTCACGACGCGACCGCCGCTAGTCAGATCTCTGCAAGCCCGGTTAAGTGACAATGCCGCCGCCTTGCTGGCGGCCTATCGCATCTGCGCTTCTGATCTCGAAAGCGGCCGAGGCGTGGTCCCCGCGGCGGAATGGCTACTCGACAACTATCACCTGGTCGAAGAGCAGATCCGCGAAATCCGAGCTGATCTGCCGCCGGGCTACTACCGGCAGCTGCCTAAACTGGCGGGCGGTCCGTTCGTCGGATATCCGCGCGTATTCGGCTTGGCCTGGGCTTTTGTCGCCCACACAGACAGTCACTTCGATCTGGAGATACTGCGCCGGTTTATTGCAGGCTATCAGCAGGTTCAGCCGCTTACGATCGGCGAATTATGGGCCGTTGCGATCACCCTTCGCATCGTCCTCATCGAGAACCTGCGACGATTGGCAGACCAGATGGTTGCTGGACGCGGAGAACGCGCGGATGCGGACGGGCTCGCCGACAGGCTTCTGGAATCAGGAGGTGGGCACTCCGCGCTCGACGCTGATATCGGCGCGCGTTTGAATGCGCCCCTGTCGGAGGTGTTCGCAGCGCAACTCGCCAAGCGCCTGAGGGATCAGGATCCGAGAACAACTCCCGCGCTCGGCTTGCTCGCTGAGCGACTCTGTCTGCAGGAGTCCTCGATCGAGGGTGTCGTGCAGAATGCCCAGCACAGGCTGGGCGCGTCCAACGTTTCCGTCCGCAACGTTATCACCAGCATGCGACTGATCTCCGACATCGACTGGGCGGATCTGTTCGAGAGCCTCAGTCTCGTCGATAAGCGGCTTCGCGTTGGAAGTGCGTTTGCCGCGATGGATTTCCCGACCCGCAATCTTTACCGAAGCGCGATCGAGGAACTCGCACGCGGCTCGCTATTGACCGAGATCAAGATCGCCGAGCAGGTGTTGTCGGTATCGTCCAGAGCGGCCATGGAAGCGCATGATCCCGAGGAACGCGAGAGAGTTGGGGATCCCGGCTATCATCTGATCGCCGAGGGGCGCCGTGCGTTCGAACGGACGATCGGCTTCAGGCCGGGTGCCCGACTGCGGATCAGCCGTCTCAGCCTGCGCCCCGGCGTCGTCGGCTACGTCGGGGTCATCCTGTTCGTCACCGCGGCCCTACTGGCCCTCGGCCTATGGACACTTTCGGCTTCGGGCCTCGACGCCCGCTGGGTTGTCTTATTTGCCGTGGCGGGATTCGTGCCGATGACCGAGGTGGCAACCGCGCTGGTCAACCGTGCGATCACGTGGAGCTTCGGTGCGACCATTTTGCCCGGTCTCGAACTCGCTGAGGGTGTCCCGAAATCGTTTCGGACGCTCGTTGCCGTTCCGACGCTGTTGACCAATGAGGCCGATCTCCTGGAACAGGTCGAGCGGCTCGAAGTCCATCATCTCGCCGGCTCCGGCGGGGACCTGACCTTCGCTCTTCTTTCGGACGGCGTCGACGCGGACCGGGAGATCGTCGAGGGTGACGCACATCCGCTCGGGGTCGCGGCCGAGGCTATCGCACGTCTGAACCGCCTTTATGGCCCCGGACCGGATGGCGACCGTTTTCTCCTTCTGCATCGCCGCCGCGTATTCAATGCCAGCGAGAATGTGTGGATGGGATGGGAGCGCAAGCGCGGCAAGCTGCACGAACTCAACCGGCTTCTGCGTGGGGCTCTCGACACAACCTTCGTGGCGGTGGCGGGGCAGGCGCCTCGTGTTCCGGACAATGTCCGCTTCGTCATCACCCTCGATGCCGACACCAGACTGCCGCGCGATGCCGCGCGCCGCATGGTCGGCAAGATGGCTCACCCGGTGAACCGGCCGCAGTTCAGCCAACGCGAGCAGAGGGTCATAGCCGGCTATGCGATCATGCAGCCGCGCGTCACACCCGCGCTACCGCTCGGACGCGAGGGGTCCGCCTATCAAAGGGTGTCTTCGGGTCCCGCGGGCATAGACCCGTATGCGGCGGCGATCTCCGACGTCTACCAGGACCTGTTCGGCGAGGGCACCTACACCGGTAAGGGTATCTATGACGTCGATGCTTTCGAGGCAGCGCTCGCCGGGCGCGTGCCTGACAACACCCTCCTCAGCCACGATCTCTTCGAAGGTGTTTTTGCCCGCGCGGGCCTCGCGTCCGACATCGAGGTCGTCGAGGAGTTTCCGAATCGATACAACGTTGCTGCCAAGCGCCAGCATCGTTGGGTCCGTGGCGACTGGCAGCTCTTGCCCTGGATCGTTGGCCGCGGCGGGGCGATGCCGCTCCTCGGTCGCTGGAGGATGCTGGACAATCTGAGACGGTCGCTGCTTGCGCCGATCACGCTGATGGCCGTCGTCTTGTGCTGGTTGCTGCCGATGCCGGCCGCCATCATCGGGCTCCTGCTCGTCCTCGCCACCATTGCCATCCCGGCATTCCTCCCGAGCATCTTCTCAGTCCTGCCACGTCGTGCTGGGCTTCGCGTGCGCAACCATCTCGGCGTGCTTGCCGGAAGTCTCCGCCTCGCGGCCGCCCAGACGTCGCTCACGGTCTCCTTTCTGCCCGACCAAGCGCAACGGGCGGCAGACGCCATCGCCAGAACCCTGCTGCGACTGTTCGTGACTCGCCGTCATCTCCTCGAATGGACCACGGCAGCGAAATCGACGGCGGCGGCTCGGCTGCGCATGGTCGGCTTCTATCGTGAGATGGCGGGGAGCGTGGCGCTCGGCTTGGCCCTGGCGGCGCTCACGCTCGCGGCCGCCCCGGCATCCTGGCCGCTCGTCCTGCCTTTCGGACTGCTGTGGGCATGCGCGCCGGCACTCGCCTTCCGGATCAGCCGGGCGCCGCCGATCGCGCGCCGGCTTTCGATTTCGTCGGCAGATGCGACCGACTTGCGCCTCATAGCGCGCCGCACCTGGCGCTATTTCGAGACGTTCGTGACGCCGGACGACAACATGCTGCCGCCCGACAACTTCCAGGAGGATCCGAAGCCCGCGCTCGCGCGCCGCACCTCGCCCACCAACATCGGACTTTATCTCCTGTCCGCCGTCGCCGCCCGCGACTTCGGCTGGGCGGGAACGACCGAGACCGTCGAGCGTCTGGAGGCGGCGCTCGGCTCGATGCGGAAGCTCGCCCGGTTCAAGGGTCACTTCTTCAACTGGTACGATACGCAGGATCTGCGCGCGCTCGACCCCGCCTATGTCTCGTCGGTCGACAGCGGCAATCTTGCCGGCCATCTGATCGCGCTCGCCAACGCCTGCGAAGAATGGATGGATCCGGCGCGCATGCCGGATGTGAGGGCCGGGATGAAGGATGCCCTCCGACTGGCGCGCGAGGCTACCGACGCTCTGCCGACGAACGCGGGGGGCAGAGGGCAGCCGCTCATCGCCGCTCTCGACGAGATCGAGGCCCGGTTGAACGGCGCTGAGGCGATCGAGTCGATAGCCGCCTCCCTGAACCGGCTTGCCGAAAAGGCAGCTGAGGCCGCCCGCAGCATCATGCCCATGCCCATCCCCATGTCCGAGGGCCGCGACACACCCGACCTCCTGTTCTGGATCGGGGCGTTGAAGAGGATCGGGTTCGAACTTTTGCGCGATCGTCCCGGTATTGCCGACCCCGCCCGCCCCCTGAACGGGCGGTTGAAGGGGATCGCCGATACGGCGCGCGAAATGGCGCTGGCGATGGATTTCGCATTTCTCCTCGATCCCGACCGGAAGCTGCTTTCGATCGGCTATTCGCTCGCCGACAATGGCCTCGATCCAAGCTGCTACGACCTTCTCGCGTCTGAAGCGCGGCTCGCGAGCTTGTTTGCGATCGCCAAGGGCGACGTCCCGACACAGCACTGGTTCCGCCTCGGCCGGGCGGTAACGCCGCTCGGAGGCGGCGCGGCGCTGGTTTCCTGGTCGGGGTCGATGTTCGAATACCTGATGCCGTCGCTGGTGATGCGCGCGCCCGACGACAGTCTGCTCGGGCAGACCGGCCGTCTGGTGGTGAAACGGCAGCAGGCCTATGGCCGATCCCTGGGGGTTCCCTGGGGCGTTTCAGAATCGGCCTACAGCGCGCGCGACATCGAATTCACCTATCAATATTCCAACTTCGGCGTGCCCGGCCTCGGCCTCAAGCGCGGGCTCTCGGCGGACGCCGTGATCGCTCCCTATGCCACGGCGCTGGCGGCCATGGTCGATCCGGCGGGCGCGCAAGCGAACTACGTCCGGCTTGCGGCGATGGGTGCCCGGGGCCGCTATGGCTTTTACGAGGCTCTCGATTTCACCCGCTCGCGTCTGCCGACGGGTGAGAACGTCGCGATCGTGCGCGCGTTCATGGCGCATCACCAGGGCATGACCATCGTCGCCATCGCCAACACCCTGGAGGATGGCTTGATGCGCGCGAGGTTCCATCGCGAGCCTATGATAAAGGCCAGCGAGCTTCTGTTGCAGGAGCGCATACCCATGGAGGTTGCGATCGTGCATCCCCGTGCTGAGGAGGTGAAGTCACCCCCTCCGGGGACGGTCACCGAGGCCGTGACGGTACGCCGCCTTTCGCCATCGGCGGGCGGCCCGCCGGCCACGCATCTGCTTTCGAACGGGCGCTATGCGGTGATGCTGACCGCGACCGGCGCGGGCTATAGCCGCTGGCAAGACATCGCCGTGACGCGCTGGCGGGAAGACGCGACTCGCGACGACTGGGGATCGTTCCTTTTTCTCAAGGACAGCCGCAGCGGGAAGATCTGGTCGGCCGGTGCACAGCCCGCCGGCGGCAGTGCGGATCATGAGGAAGTCTTCTTCGGCGAGGACCATGCCCAGTTCGTCCATCGCGACGGCAGCCTGACGACCACCACGGACATCCTGGTCTCAGGCGAGGACGATGGCGAGGTCCGCCGCGTCAGCCTGACCAACAATGGACGCCGGCCCCGCGAGATCGAAATCACGTCCTATGCGGAGGTGGTGCTGGCGGCGCCGGCCGCCGACAACGCCCATCCGGCCTTTTCCAAGCTGTTCGTGCAGACCGAGCATCTTCCCGAGTTCGGCGCGCTCCTCGCGACTCGCCGTCCGAGGTCGAACAACGAGCCACGGCTCTGGGCTGCCCATTTCGCTGTCGTGGAAGGCGAGGTCGCCGCCGATCCGCAATATGAGACCGATCGGGCCCGCTTCCTTGGCCGCGGCCGCTCGGTTGCCGACGCTACCGCTATCCTGGACGGCCAGCCGCTTTCGAAAACGGTGGGAACGGTTCTCGATCCGATCTTCTCGCTCAGGCAGCGCGTGATGGTACCCGCCGGCAAGGTTGCGCGGGTCGCCTTCTGGACCGTTGTCGCATCGTCACGAGACGAACTTCTGGGGCTGGTCGACAAGCACCATGACCGCAGCGCATTCGACCGGGCGAAGACCCTGGCGTGGACGCAAGGACAGGTCCAGCTTCGGCATCTCGGCATCGCGACGACAGAGGCGGCGGATTTCCAGCGCCTCGCGGCGCCTATCCTCTACGCCGACTCGCGCTTCCGGGCGCCTTCGGAGGCGATCATGCGCGGAGCGGGCGCCCAGTCCAGCCTGTGGCCCTACGCCATCTCCGGCGACCTGCCGATCGTCGTGCTGCGCATTAACGATGTCGAGGACATGGCTCAGGTCGCCCAGTTGCTCCGCGCGCACGAATACTGGCGCATGAAGCGCCTCGCCGTCGATCTCGTCATCGTCAACGAGCACGCCGCCTCCTACATGCAAGACCTGCAGATCGCGATCGAAACCGCGGTGCGCAGCAGCCAGTCGCGACCGCGCGTCGGCCACGTTTCCGCGCAAGGCGCGGTCTATACCCTCCGTGCCGACCTCATGAACGCCGAGGCCCGATCGCTGCTGCATGCGGCCGCCCGTGTCGTCCTGCACGCACATCGCGGCACCATCGCCGATCAGCTCGCGCGCATACGACCGCCGTCGGGTGGATCGTTGCCGCTCCGACATCCGAGGGCGGCAATTCCCTTCCGGCAACCAGCGGCGGCGGCGACAGCCAACCTTGAATTTTTCAACGGTCTCGGCGGCTTCGACAAGGACGGGCGGGAATACGTGACCGTCCTCGACGGGGCCCGCATGCCGCCCGCGCCCTGGATCAACGTGATCGCCAATTCCGGTTTCGGCTTCCAGGTCTCGACGGAGGGAGCCGGCTACACCTGGGCCGTGAACAGCCGCGAGAACCAGTTGACGCAATGGTCGAACGATCCGGTGACCGACCCCGTCGCCGAGGCGATCTATGTCCGCGACGAGGTGACTGGCGACCTCTGGAGCCCGACAGCGCAACCCATCTGCGACGGCGGGCTCTATGTTGCGCGCCATGGCTTCGGCTACAGCCGCTTCGAGCACGAGGCAAACGGCATCGCGCTCGACCTGGTGCAGTTCGTACCGCTGTCCGATCCGGTCAAGGTCTCCCGTCTCACGCTGCGCAACAATTCCGGGCGTGCGCGCCGACTGTCGGTCACCGCCTATGCAGAATGGGTGCTTGGCACGTCGCGCGGCGCCTCCGCGCCGTTCATCGTAACCGAGATCGATGCGGCCACGGGTGCCATTTTCGCCCGCAATCCCTGGAGCTCCGCCTTTCCCGGTCGGATCGCCTTCGCTGATCTCGGCGGGCGGCAGACGGCCTGGACCGCCGACCGCGCCGAATTCATCGGTCATAATGGGGCGCTCGAAGCACCGGCCGCGCTGGCCCGTGGCCGGGAGCTGTCCGGTACGGTAGGTGCCGGCCTCGATCCCTGTGCTGCGCTCGCAACGAGTATCGAACTCGGGGCAGGCGAGACAGCCGAGATCGTGTGGCTGCTCGGACAATGCGGTTCGGTCGAGGACGCGCGCGCGCTGATCGTCCGCACTCGCGAAGCTGACCTGGACGCAGGGCTGGCGTCGGTGGCGGATCATTGGGAAACTCTGCTCGGCGCGGTCCGCGTAAAGACGCCAGACCGGACGATGGACCTCATGCTGAACGGGTGGTTGCTCTATCAGACGCTCGCGTGCCGCGTGCTCGCCCGCTCGGCTTTCTACCAAGCGAGTGGCGCCTACGGCTTCCGCGACCAGCTCCAGGACACTATGGCGTTGTCCTTCGCCGCGCCGGACGAGACGCGCCGCCATCTCCTGCGCGCGGCTGCCCGGCAGTTCGTCGAAGGCGACGTCCAACATTGGTGGCTGCCGCATTCGGGTCAGGGCGTGCGCACGCGTATTTCTGACGACCGGGTCTGGCTCGCCTTCGCTGCCGCGACCTATATCACCGCGTCCGGTGACGCTGCCGTTCTGGACGAGGTTCTGCCGTTTCTGGAGGGATCGGTCCTTGGCGCCGGAGAGCACGATACCTTCTTCCAGCCGATGATCGCAGACGAGCAGGCGTCGCTGTTCGAGCATTGCGCCCGTGGTCTCGACCAGTGCCTCGACCTTACCGGCGAGCACGGTCTGCCGCTCATCGGTACGGGCGATTGGAACGACGGCATGAACCGGGTCGGTGAGGGCGGAAAGGGCGAGAGCGTATGGCTCGGCTGGCTGCTGGTGCGCACCATCGCGCTCTTTGCTCCATTCGCCGATAGTCGCGATCCAGACCGCGCCGACCGCTGGCGGACGCATGCCGCCTCCGTCCAAGCCGCGATCGAGCGCGAGGCCTGGGACGGCGAATGGTATCGCCGGGCGACGTTCGACGATGGGACGTGGCTCGGCTCGAAGGAGAGCGAAGAATGCCGGATCGACTCCATCGCCCAGTCCTGGGCGGTCCTGTCGGAAACCGCCGATCCCGAGCGCGCCGCCCGGGCCATGGCGGCACTCGACCGGCATCTCATCCGCCGTGACGACGGCCTCGCTCTCCTGTTCACGCCCCCCTTCGACACGACGCCGCGCGATCCGGGCTACATCAAGGGCTACCCGCCGGGGCTGCGCGAAAATGGCGGGCAATACAGTCACGCTGCCATGTGGGCGATCATGGCGTTCGCGAAGCTAGGGGAGAGCGCATGCGCAGCCGATCTGCTTTCGCTGGTTAACCCGATCAACCACGCGAGGACTCTCGAAGAGGTCGAGCGCTACAAGGTCGAGCCTTATGCGGTCGCTGCCGACGTCTACTCCGTGCCCCCCCATACGGGGCGCGGGGGGTGGACCTGGTACACGGGCTCGGCGGCGTGGATGTACCGCGCGGGTGTCGGGAGTATTCTTGGCATTCGCCGCGAGGGTGCGTTTCTCGTCGTTGACCCCCGTATTCCGTCCGCCTGGCCGGGTTTCGAAGCCGCGGTGAAAACAGCCGCCACCCATTACGATATTCGCGTCGAGAATACGTCCGGCTCTGGCCGCAACGTAGTGCAGGCTGTCCTCGACGGCGCGCCTGTCGAGTGCACCGGGGGGGGTATTTACATTCCCTTAGACGGAAAAAAACATGTCCTCGCGATCCATCTTGGGCGGACAGCCTGATTTGAAGGACGATTATCTATGGTCGCATGAAGCGGCTGGTGTCGAGAGCGGGGCAAGGACCGCCCGACTTGCTTGGTTGCTGTCAGCGATAGCACAGGCCTCGCTACGTCGTGCTGTTGCCGATCACACGTCTCCCACCTTCGGGCATGACCCTCGGCATCGAGATCCCGGCGAGGGTGAAACAGGCGATCGGCCGCGACAACGAGCCGATTCCTATGTGTTCAGCTACGGCTTCATACTGCCGGGACTGTTTGTGGAAAATCAAGGACGCTTCCTAAGGCGATATTGTCCGCTCGCCGCCAAATTCGCCCGTGGTCACTGGCTCGAGAAGATCGAGCGGGAAGCGGCTGCCCAGAAGCGCTTCGAGTAGTTCGAGTACCTCCCCCGTAATTGCTGAGAGCCTTGTTCTGCGCGACGTCTTAATTCCTCAGCCGCTGCATCGCGAGGATTTGCTCCTCCTTCTCCGATAGCTTCAGTCGCAAACTGTCTTCGGCTTCCTTCTTGGCTTGTTCCCGGACGCTGCCGAGTGCCTCAACCTCCTCAAGGGCAGCGACACACCTGATGAGATCGGAGGATCGTACTCAAGGCGCAAATCCTGTTCTGGCTCATCAGCGCCATGGACGGACACGCCAAGAATTTCAGTATCTTTCTTGGACCGGGCGGCAGCTGCTGACGACTCTCTATGACGTCCTTTCAGCTGAGCCAGTCTCGACGCCCCTCATATCGAGCGCAAGCAGATGAAGCTTGCGATGGCCGTGGGCACCACCAATCAATACAGAATTGAGGGAATTCAACGTCGGCATTTTATCAAGACTGGCCGTGCGGCGGGGCTTTCGAATCCGACGGTTCAAACCGTGATCGAGGAAGTCGCAGCGGCAGCAGACGGTTTCATGGAACGATTGGCTGACGAGTAGCCGCCTCGATTTCCCAAATCGATCCATGCTTCTGCAAGGCCGTACTCGCGCGTCTCCCGGACTCTTCGGCGGGAGTGTGAAGCTGAGCAACACCTTACTGTCGGCCCCTTCGCAGATAATGCGGGTTAACCTATTGCGGCCGGTGAACGTCAATACGCCGACCAGTTATAAGCGCCGCTGATCAGTCTCAAATTGTCTGACGACGGACAATTCAAACGTGTGGCACCGTCTTCACAGAGAGGGAATGTGGGACTTCGCTCGACTGACCTCTGTGCAGCAACTACAACTGCTGTCGTGTCGGACACGCTGTATCTCGAATCTGATCAGTGCCCGTCAACCGCACCTGATGATTATTCGACATCGTCATTGCTCCCGTAGCGGGCCATCGTTTGCCAACGTTCTCCGCATTGTGAGCACAGCCACTTATTGACGACTAATAGGGCTGTATGAAAAGACGCTGAAGGCGCCGTGACAACGTAGCCGCAGCGGCAGTTGTCTGTCCCCTTCGGACGCGAGTAACGAAAGGCGTTCTCAGGGAGACGAGCACTCCATCGGGGTTTAAAACTTCGGCGAATGTGAATCGGAGAGATAATCGGTGCCATTTCGCTCCTCGGCGGCCAAGGGCGGGTGCGCGATGGTCTCTCGGTCACCGGTAAAAGCCAATGGACCCGCGGTGATGCCAAAGTATACGCTCGAAGATCGGAAACACCTAGCGAACAAACCAGCGCCTTGCCACAGCCGATGTGAGATCCTGATGACTTAAGGATAAGTTTCAGGTCAGCAAGACTAAGCCCATTAACTCACCATTCAGGGATATCCAATTCAAATCTCATGTTGGGCCAGCAGGTGGGGTTTATCGCGCTCGGTCTTCCGACAGACAGCCGCGCCCAGCCGCGGCCGAACGCGGCTTCGGAGCATTTGTCTACTTCTTACGAGTCTTTGTAGGCTCGGATTGCATTAGGCTCTTCATACTTGGAGCCGCCGCAATCACTTTCGGCTTTTCCTTCTTCGGTTTCTTTACTTCGCGGTTTCCGCGTTGCTCACCTTTAGCCATGGTTCAGTCCTCCAGTCCGGGAGCGGACCCAAGATCACACTATCACGGAGGGGCAATCCAATGCAGTGTTCCTAGTCGTCCATCAACGTGGGCATCCCGGAACTCTGCGCCTCGCGGTGGTCTTTCCGATACTGGATTCCACTGTCAAAAAATTTTTCGGATCCAGGCCTTATAATCACGGGCCACGAGCAGTTTCGTATCCGAACTATAATTCTTATTGTCGCGGGTTCCCATTGTAATCACCAGTTCAGGTCCCACCTCTGTAGAGCGCCTAGAAAATAAGGTTTAGGTTCGTTTCCGGAAAGGAAACACCAGTGTCCGACACACCGATCGCTTCGAACGAAGCCCCGAAGACCAAGGAAGACCCGAAGACCGCCTCTCCGAGCGACGCCAAACCTGCCGTTCAAGACAACGCGAGCGACAGCAAGCCTCCGCCGGATGGTCCAAAGCAGAAATAGCTTGTCCTTAGATGACGAGGTGGAGCCCGGCACATGCCGGGTTTTCTTTTCAGGAAGTTGTCCTGTCAATTCAAATACCATCCCGCGTTAGAGACTGGCTTGTTCCGCCAATCGTTGTTCCTCTGTTCCTTGGGCTAATAATTCTGGGCTCCGTCATGTGCGTTGGTGACTGGGATCGAATCTCGTGATCGAGAGTTGCGGAGGTAGCCTTCTTCGGAGCTTCCACTTCAACGTGATTGGAGAGCGTTATGACCGTCAGATCCCGTCGAGACTCCGTCGTTTTCAAACATAGCTTCTGCATCGACGGCATCGATCGACCGTTTCCGCCTGGTACCTATGAGGTTGTAACCGACGAGGAGGAAATCGAAGGTTTGTCGTTCCTCGCATTCCGCCGGATAGCAACATCCTTCAGAGCCACCCATTCGCTCAGAGGGCGTTTAACGATCGAATCGTTCGATATTGACCCCGATGATCTGAAAGAAGCGTTGCGAATAGACGCGGTAGCCTAGCTATGCGAGGGCTTGTCCGCTGCGGGGCCGGCTGAGAATGGATATCGGAGTTGTTTGGTCATGAATCGCGATAACGAAGTGAGCCCAGGCGGTTTGCCCCCCGTCAGGAACGCCCCAGATACCGAGAAGCTGCTAACCGTCCATGATTTAGTGGCAGAGCTCAGCCAGTGGAATGGTGATGACCAGGTGGTGTTCCGATCGACTTCAGATGGTGGCGCGCTGCGCTTTTATTGTTTTCGATCACCCGAGGCTGGAATCCTCGAGATAAATCTCAATGATTAGCATTAGATAGACGACAGCGTCGCGCTTCACGCTTGCTCGCCTGGTAACGAATGGAGGGCGCTTTGGGCGATAAGGTTCGTACATTCGTTGACTTTTGGGTTCAGTCTCACATCCGCGCTGAGGGTTACCAGCCGAAGGGGGATACCAGGCTTGCTAAGGCGCTTGTTCGCAAGTGCGTTGAGATGGCTCAAACGGAGGGCATATCAGCTAGCGATATCGAAGCTGAGTTCGGCGATATCATCGAGTACGTTCACTGGCAGATCAAACGGGTAAACGACGATTTGGCCATAGGCGTGAGAGATATGGATCGGGCCAATATCCGACGCATCGATCAACAGCTGGAAGAAGGATTGATTGATACCTTTCCGGCATCCGATCCCGTAAGCGTGACGCAGCCTAGCAAGTCCAGGTTCGAATCGCGCTAACCGCAAAACTATTGAACCAGAAAAGGCGCGGCCAGCCGACCCGTTGTATGCCAGTAGTGCCCCATGTCGGCGGGTCGCTCCGGGTTGGGAACCGAGGTCTCGCAATATCAAGTTGGTGCGCAGTGCATTTATCGACTGAAGGAGTGTCCGATGACTTCTATGCGCAAAGTTCTCTTGACCCTAGCTGCTGGAACCGGCGCTCTGGCTTTTAGTTTCTTGGCGGCCTCGGCGGCGATTGTATGTACCGGAAACGTGTGCTGGCATACGCAGGAGCAATACAGCTACCCGCCAGACGCGAGGGTCTTCATTCACGACGATAGTTGGCTCGCCGCGCCGCATGTCATCTTCCGTGAACATGCCGGGCGAGGTTATTGGAAGGGTGATACCTGGACCACGTGGTAATACGTCTTTCACCAGCGCGTCCGCGCCGAACGTGACACGTATGGCATGGGATATCCGGTGCGCTCGCTACAGGGAAGGAAACAATGTCATGACGCTGACGCGCGGAACCTTTGGTAGGTTTGAATACGATCGGATGGTCGTTCTGTTCTCGATGATGAGCGACAAGGTGGAAATCGCCTGCGCCATCAGCACCGACGCGCTCGACAGCCTCGAAAAATCCGGGCGCGTCGCGCCTGCCCAGCGCGCGGCGCAGTTCGAGCGATTACGCGACCGGATCGAGGATTGCGCGATCCGCAAGTTTCAGATGTCGGAATTCGAGGGCACGCCACCCGGTCTCATCCTGCGCACCACCGACTTTCGCTGACGCTCCGCGACGGCGGATCCGGTTTAAAGACCCTTATTTGAATTCGTTAATTTAGGCGAATAGGTGAGCCGTCGCGTGGCAGTAGACGCACTCTTACACTCTACAGCTTCACCAGGTGCAACGCCGGCGTCTGCGGCGGTGAACGGAAGCGCCAAATAATAGGTGACGTCGGCCATGCGTCACTTGAAATGGCCGGCCATGATGCAGGCTAATACGATCGCTAGCGCGGCAACCCATCCCGCCCGTTGAATGATCTTTCGATCACGCCACGGCAGGCATTGAAGTCGCGTTCGTTCGTCAGTTCGTAATTCTCTTGCGAGCGCCAGCCCATCACGCCGCCCTCAGAACGCTAGCGACAGGTTGTTTGGATTTGTCAGTGTACGATTAGTCAAGGGCACTGTCGTATTTGAGCCCCAGTATCCTAATTTGAAGGCCGATTTCTTTTTGGATTTCAGTTGCGCGGCTCTGGTTATGGTCGGCTGGAGTACCCATATACAAATGATCGTCAGACACTATAATTATAAATAATTATAACAGGCACTGGCGACAGGGAGACGCTCCTTTGCTCCCGCCCCACAAAGGGAGCCAGCCATGTATGCGATGGTCTATCCGAATCATCTTCAGAGAAAATCCGAGCGGCAGATGGGCAAGCCGCGTCCCTCGTGAATTGCCTATCCGAAGATCGCGCCCTGAGGGAACTGATACGTGCGCTTGCGGATATATTGTGACAGCACCTGTGAACTCGCAATATTCGCTCCACGTCATCACCAACAAATGGCGCTGCTCTAAGTGCAATGCTTGGTGGACAACGGAAGCCGTTCGGGGCGACTAACGAAGCCTCCCTGATTCGGCTTCCCCGCCGCAAAAGTCGCATAATGAACCGCACATGCGGCTTTCTGAGCGCTCCACGTCACCTCTGACCCAGGGGCATTCACCTGACAAAGAGTATTGCGCTTCAGCCTTCGGCTAACAAGGGAACCACGCCATGCAGACACAACCTCGCTTTCCGCAGAACCCCAGAACGCTTTATCAACGCCTGAACGAAGACGCGCAGCGCCTGCGTAAAGAGGCAATGGGGACCCAGCCAGGCGTTCGACGCGACCGGCTTATCCGCAGAGCGCGGCGGGCAGAGACCGCCTCTCGCACGACTGAGGGGCTATCATCGCCGGGCTTGGAGACTCCGAAATGACCGCGAAAATGAATCGCTACATTGCGTGCCGGGCGGAGGCTGCGGTATGTCACGAGAAAGCCGAGACTAATACTAACCGGCGTGGCTACTGGCTCGCGGAAGCACAAAAATGGGAAAAGCGCGCCGAAGACTCGGATAATATTTCGGTCTCCTATCAGATTAAAGACGTCCGCTTGGGGCTAAGGCCAGACTAAACATCGGCAAATGACAGCGCCTCAATCATTTCGCTGTTTTAAAATGCCTTCTGGCATTATGCATCACGGCTTGAGCTGCACCCGGTTCGGTTGACACCCGCTTAAGCTAAACCAGCCTTCCGCTCGAACTCCATAGGGCTCATGTATCCGATCGTCGAGTGCCGCCGTTTTGGATTGTAGAAACGCTCGATGTAATCGAACACATCGGCCTTGGCCTCGTTGCGTGATCGGTACATCTTGCGCGCTGTTCGCTCGGTCTTCAACGACGAGAAGAAGCTCTCCATCGCTGCGTTGTCCCAGACGTTGCCCGATCGGCTCATTGAACAGACAACGCCGTGATCGACCAACAATCTCTGGAACTGTTCACTGGTATATTGGCTGCCACGATCGGAATGATGCAGCAGAGCGTCCGGTTTGCCGCGCCGCCAGATCGCCATCATCAGTGCATCGGCCACGAGCTGAGTGGTCATTGCCGTGTTCATCGACCAGCCAACTACCCGGCGGGAGAACAGGTCGATCACAGCGGCCACATAGAGCCATCCCTCTGCCGTCCAGACATAAGTAAAGTCTGCAATCCATTTGCGGTTCGGGGCTGCTGCATCGAAGCTGCGATCGAGAACGTTGGCAGCGACAGTGGTCGCCTGCCGCTCACCTGGATCAGCCGGCAGGCGCCGCCGTCGCGGGCGCGCCCGGAGGGCCTGTAGCCGCATCAATCGTTCGATCCGGTGCAGCCCGCAGGCCACCCCTTCGGCGAGCAGATCGTGCCACACACGCCTGGCGCCATAGGTCCGATCGCTCGCAAGGAAGCTGGCACAAATCTTCGCGCCGAGCTCTTCGTCGTTCCGGCTTCGCCGACTACGCGGCCGTGTTAGCCACGCATAAAATCCACCCCGCGAGACACCGAGCGCCCCGCACAACCATTCCGTCGGCCAGATCCCCCGGTGCTTCGCAATAAAACCGAACTTCACGTCGATTCCTTCGCGAAGTAGGCCGCGGCTTTTTTTAGGATGTCCCGTTCGGCCTTCAGCTTGGCGACCTCGCGCTTGAGCTGCGCGATCTCCAACTGCTCCGGCTTCATCTGGCCGTGGCCGGGGAATGCATGCTGCGGATCATCCGCAAATTTCTTCACCCAATCGCGCAACTGCGTCGGATGAAGGTCTTCTGCGGCCTGCGCATACGAGACGCCGCGCTGCTTGATCAGCCGCTCAGCTCAAGCTATCGCCGGATAACCCGCGCTTCGAATAATGCGTAATTGTTTATCTATCCTGACCGGCCGATAGGCTTGTCGGGCTGACGAGCGACCCGAGGTTACTTCGTCGCATCGGATGATTGCTCTAAGAATGAGCGGATGCCCTCGGTCTCCAGCGTCCGATAAAATTCGGCGTATGCATCCCTGTCGGTAGCAAACCGATCGTCCCAAACGGTCGATCCGCCTTCATGGTCTATGACTTCAAGCGTCCAGCTTTCGTCTCCCTCAACGAGCCGATAGATCTCGATGCGCACGGTTACGCCGTCGCGCGTGACTTCACCGCACAGCGGCGACTCTTCAATTTCCGGGTCGTCGTCGATCATGGGAATTACCTGGTCTGTGTGCGAGTCAGGGTTGTCTTTCAGCCTAACACCCGGACCGCCGTCGATCGGCTGACCTTTTTTCAAAACCTTTACGGCTAGGAACCGTATAATGCGCCAAGGTTGATCGATTAGCCTGTTCCAAGCGAAGCAGCAGTGATCGACGATATCTTCGTAGGACTTGAACACGCGGTTCGACAGCCAGTTGTCCCGCATGAACTGCCAGACGTTTTCCTGCGGATTAAGCTCCGGGCATTTCGCGGGCAGCGGCAGGATCGTGATGTTGGATGGAACGATCAACCGACTCGACAGATGCCAGCCGGCCTGGTCGAGCATCAAAATGGCATGCTTGCCTGGCGCGACCTCGGTCGCGATTTCGGCCAGATGCAGGTTCATCGCCTCGGTGTTGCAAGCGGGCAAGACGAGAGCGGCGCCCTTGCAGTCGGCAAGCGGCTTATGTGTTGGCTCATATAAATTACATTTATGGCAGCCAGCACATCAGAACAAAATTATTAGTCAATTCCGATATTGATAAAATATCGGAATTCCACCATAATTGTTGTATGGCAAACTTAGCGCGCGACCCAAAGCAAGTCGGCAACCTCATCCGCCGCGCACGCAAGCAGCGGGGATGGAGCCAGACGCAACTCGGCGAGAGGGCGGGTCTCCGTCAGGAGACAGTCTCCTTAATCGAAAGCGGCAATCCCGCCACCAGACTGGACACGATCCTTGCGGTGCTTGCCGCGCTCGACCTTGAATTCCAGATCGGACCACGATCCAAGGGCAGGGCGGCCGCTATCGAGGATATCTTCTGATGGCGCGCCGCCGGCAGCATGTGCCGCTGCACGTCTATCTCAACAACCGCCTGGTCGGTCATTTTTTTAAGGAGCCGGGCGGCGCGATCAGCTATCAATATGACGAAAGCTGGCTTGGGTGGGAGAGCGCCATCCCGGTCTCGCTTTCTCTGCCGTTGCGGGAAGACGCCTGGCGCGGTGCTCCCGTCATTGCGGTCTTCGAAAACTTGCTCCCTGACTCCGAACTGCTGCGCCGACGCGTCGCGGAAAGGGTCGGCGCCGAGGGAGCCGACGCCTACAGCTTGCTCGCGGCCATCGGGCGGGATTGCGTCGGCGCCCTCCAGTTCGTTGCCGATGGTGTCGATGAGCGGGGTAGCGGGATCGAAGGAGAGCCCATCGATGACGCTGCGATCGAAAAGCTGCTGCGGAATCTTGAGCAGGCGCCCCTTGGTCTCAGCAAAGACGACGGCTTCCGGATTTCCGTTGCCGGCGCGCAGGAAAAGACGGCGCTGCTCTGGGACGGCAAGCGCTGGCGCAGACCTCTCGGGACAACCCCGACGACCCATATTCTGAAGCCTCAGATCGGCGAACTGCCGAACGGCATCGATCTGTCGAACAGTGTCGAAAATGAGTTCTATTGCCTGAAGCTGCTCGCAGCCTTTGGGCTTCCGGTTAACAACGCCACCATCGAGACATTCGGGAGAACGAGAGCGTTGGTCGTCGAGCGCTTCGACCGGCGCTGGACCCGGGATGGACGCCTGTTGCGCCTGCCGCAGGAAGATTGCTGCCAGGCGCTGTCGGTGCCCCCGAGCAGGAAGTATCAGAGTGACGGCGGGCCCGGCCTCGTGCAGGTCCTCGACCTGCTCAAGGGCAGCGACACGCCCGATGAGGATCGCAAAACTGTCCTTAAGGCTCAGATCCTCTTTTGGCTCATTGGGGCGACCGACGGACACGCCAAGAATTTCAGCATCTTCCTTGGGCCGGGCGGCACTTTCCGCCTGACGCCGCTCTACGACGTTCTGTCAGCCCAGCCGAGTCTCGACGCCCGCCAGATCGAGCGCAAGCAGATGAAGCTTGCCATGGCCGTGGGTGCCAAGAACCACTACAGAATTGATGGAATTCAAGGTCAACACTTCTTCGAGACAGGACGAGCGGCGGGATTTTCGAGGATGACCATTCAAACTGTGATTGACGAAATCACTGCCGCCGCAGGCGATACGCTGGAATGGCTGGCAGATGAATTGCCGCCCCGGTTTCCCAAAACGATCCATGCTTCTGTCAGTAAGGCCTTCGTCGCACGTCTCCGGATTCTTTCAGCTTGAATATGAGATGCGATGGAGGTGCCGGCGGTCTCTGCGTACAAACGACAGAAGAGGACGTCGAACGTCAATGGTAGAAGTGCAGCATCGTCGCCGCTCGACAATTTAAGCATCAAATCAATCAAACGCCAATGATAGATGCTGACATGTCGATTTTGACGAACGCGCGAATTAGTCCAACGATTTCAAGAGGACGGTTTCTTGACGGTCAATCTGACGGTATTGCAGAATCGTGAATGAGAAAATGAGGCTTTATCAATCTGATAAGCGCTCAATTGATGATCGAGTGGGAATGAAAATACATCATAAACGAGCTATCGCTCGCTATCGCAAGTCATATCTAATATATTGAAAATAAAATAGATTTTTCTCATTTGCTATCGCTCGCTATTGCCCCTAAGCGATACGTTCTGACGGTTATTCTGACGGTATGAAATTTCTCGTGCAGGCGATTTTGTCACGATACCGTCAGATCGACGCCTTCCATGAACTGCGCTCCCATGCGGCCCACCGCCTGGGGCGCTCTCTCAGAGGCCGGGCGCCTGGCCGTGATTTCCGCAAAATGCCGGCGCAGCTCCGGCGCTTCCATATTCTGTCGCTGCGCGCGCTCGACGCGCATCAGCGCGGGGAAAGCTACCGCACCATCGCCGAAGTTCTGCTCAGCTTTCGTGGATCGAAAGAGGACTGGGAAAAGTGACCCGCGCAAAGATCAGGTTCGCCGTCTCGTCAGTAATGGGCTGAAAATGATGCGGGGCGGTTATCGACTGCTGCTCCATTATCCGATCAAACTACGTGCACGATGATGCGACGCGCGCTATATAAATTGCGCCGCACAAACATGAACCGCTCACTGTCTTTTTCTCTTGTGTCATCGACGGCCTGCCGCGCAGCAGTAGCGTTTCATCACATCATAACGATTCAGAGTAAGCGGATCAGAATTTATCGTTCCAGACCTTTACGCAATTCCGACCGGCATCTTTGGCGGCATAAAGAGCCTTGTCCGCTGAGCGCAAAAGCGAGTCGCGAACGTCGGCTGAATAGAGTCCTCGCGGGACCGTCTTCACTCCAACGACACCGATGCTGACAGTGATCCGCTCAAATGGGCTGCCTTTGTGTTGAATGGAGAGACTGCGAACGGCGTGGAGGATCGTTTCGGCCACATGCTCGGCCCCGGCGAGATCGGTGTCGGGCAGGATAACAACTAGTTCTTCTCCGCCGTACCGTGTAGCGTAGTCGCGGGATCGGATAGAGGATCGGATCGCCGAGGCGATCGCCTTCAGGCCTTCGTCGCCCGCGACATGGCCATAGTGGTCATTATAAGACTTGAAATAATCCACATCGATAATCGCCACTGAGATTGGACGCTGCTCCTGGGTGCAACGGCGGAGTTCTCGTTCGAAAAATTGGCGTAGTCCGTGACGGTTCGCCAATCCAGTGAGCGCGTCTGTTTCGGCATGCTCCTGCATCTGCTTGTAGGCGACAGCAAGGTTCTCGTTGACGGCAGCGAATTCCAACTTCAGTTTCGAAATATCCGTGAGCGTAACAGCGATAGCGGAAACGGTTTTGTCGCGTCCGTGAGAGAGCGGGCTTACTGAAACGAGGAACGTGGTGTTCCTGTAAATGATTTCGTGAGCGGGGATGATGCCGCCTGTATCGAGCACTTGGAAATCTCGGCGGGCGTTTGCGACTAGCTCGGGTGGGCAGAAATCCTGCATGGATTTGCCGGCAAGCACGTCAAGACTGGTGTTGCAGATATCGGCGTATCTGTGGTTCGCGCCGAGATAATGTGTCTCTCGATCTAGCAAACAGACCGGCACGGGCAACGAGAGGAATATCTGTCTCAGATCCTCAATAGGTAGTCGATAGATCATTTGCAATTGTCCCCCAGACCTCCTCATCTATCCGACCCTTCTATTGAATTGAAGCCAGATTACCGCCCACATCCTGCAGTACGCATCAGCGACCATCTCGAACAGCTTGCTCCAATATCCGACGATAACCGCCCTTCGACAGCCATTCCGCGCGAACAAGATGGCTTTCCCAGCAATGACGGGTGCGCAGTTCTTCAGCGATCGGATCGCGGCGCAAGACGATACGCGAGACCTCGGCCCAATCCGCGCCATCGCGGCTGGCATCCAGCAGGCGCAGATAGGTTACGTAGTGTTGCTCGTCATAGGGCGTGATGTCGGGGCCGGTGGGGGCCTCGTCCTCCACGTCCGGGTCGAGTCGTGCCCGCGCATACATGGTGCGCTATCCTTTCCGATAGGGCGGTGACGATAATAATGACGCCAGTCCAGCAAGCAGGATGAATAGCATGACTCTATACGAATAGGAACGATCATTCCTAGAATGATCGTTCCTATGCTGATCCCTTCCTGCCATGGATCTTAAAGAGGTCATGGCGAGGAATCTGCGGCGGGTACGTCATGATAAGAAGCTGACGCAAGAGGAGCTCGCCGACCGCGCGAACCTAAGCTTGCGCTATGTCGGCGCCATCGAGCGCGGCGACGTATCCGCCAGTGTAACCGTGCTTGGCCAGATTGCCGATGCTCTTGAGATCGAGCCGGGCGAACTGCTGAAGAAGTCCAACAGACCAAGGTAGTTTCTGATCTCAGCGGCAATGCCGCCGGCCGCTGCCACGCGGATACAAACAACGATTCTAGCCAGAAGAGGAAAGGGGTGCCGCGAGCGTGTGAGCGCAAATGCGGCACGCTACACAGCGCCGATCCCTCGCCATGGTTCGCCGTAGCTCGCTGTCATCACCGACAGCCGCACGCCATTGCGAACCGGAGGTGATCCCATGCGCGACCCATTGGCGGGTCTGCCGCCACGACTCTTGCGCACGCCCGAAGCTGCCCGTTTCCTCGGCATCTCGTTGCGTACGCTGGAAAAGCACCGCACTTACGGCACCGGGCCGATCTACCGCAAAATCGGTGGTCGCGTCGTCTATGCGGTCGATGACCTGCTCGCCTGGTCGGCGGGAGGCGCCCGCAAATCCACCCACGACAAAAATGCCGGCACGGTCTTTCCCGCGCGCCCGCTGACCCCGCAAGAACGGGAGCGGTCCTGAATGTTGCGCGAGGACGATCACAGCACCTCCGCGCGTCCAGACGAATCCAGCGAGCGCCGCCGCCTCGATCCCTTCGTGGTCGCGACCGGCGATGCCCCGCCGCGCGACCAGCGCGACCTGATGGAGCGGCCGTTCTTCTCGCTGGCGAAGACGCCGCGCACGAAACCCATTCTCTACAAGACCGCCGATGTCGAGGTGCAGGTGCTCGGAATGCCAGAGCACGGCATGGCGACCATCTGGGACGCCGATGTGTTGATATGGGCGGCCTCGCAGATAGTGGCGGCCGAGAACAGCAGCCTTCGCACCTCGCGATTCTTCCGCTTCACGCCGTACCATCTGCTACGCGCCATCGGGCGGCCGACTGGCAATCATCAATACGTCTTGCTGAAGGCCGCGCTCGCGCGCCTGCAATCCACCGTCATCGCCACCACGATCCGCAACGGCCCGCATTGGCGTCGCCGGCAGTTCTCATGGATCAACGAGTGGGAGGAAATGACGACGCGTGCCGGCCGCGTCGAGGGCATGGAATTCGTCCTGCCCGAATGGTTCTACAACAGCGTCGTCGACCGCTCGCTCGTCCTCACCATCGACCCGGCCTATTTCCGGCTGAGCGGCGGCATCGAACGCTGGCTTTATCGTGTCGCCCGTAAGCACGCCGGCCATCAGCGCCATGGTTGGCTGTTCGAGGTCGCGCATCTCCATGTGAAGTCCGGCAGTCTCGCCCGCGTCTCAGACTTCGCGCTCGACCTGCGCCGCATCGTGGCCCGCCAGCCATTGCCCGGCTACGAGCTCCAGATCGAGCGGAACGATGGCCGCGAGTTGCTGCACATTTCGGCCAGCAAACTCGTCCACAGTGCCTGTTGATAAAGGTGTGAAAACTATCGGCACATTAGGCGCACGGGGTATCGGCACATCGGGCGCAGAACTACTGGCACATCAGGCGCACGAACCGCAGTTAAATCTCTGGCCTCAAAACGAAAACCGCGCGCCTAACTTCTCTAACAGTGAATCTAACTTAGATTCTGATGCGCGTAGACAAGGCGAACATGGTGCCGCGAAACGATCGGGGCGCATGCTATGATCGTCGCGCCGCTCAACCAGAAAGGAGGCGTCGGCAAGACGACGCTCGCGCTCCACCTCGCCGGTGCATGGGCGCAGCGAGGCCATCGCGTCATGCTGATCGACGCCGACCCGCAAGGCTCCGCGCTCGACTGGTCGCAACAGCGGGCACGCGAGAACATGCCGCGGCTGTTCACCGTCGTCGGTCTGGCGCGCGATACGCTGCACCGTGAAGCGCCCGAGCTGGCGCGCGATGCCGATCATGTCGTCATCGACGGTCCCCCGCGCGTCGCCGGCCTCATGCGCTCCGCGCTGCTTGCCGCCGACCTGGTGCTGATTCCGGTGCAGCCGTCGCCGTTCGACGGCTGGGCCTCCGCCGAGATACTGGCTCTCTTGAGCGAAGCGCGCATCTACCGGCCGGAGCTGGCCGCCCGTTTCGTGCTCAACCGTTGCGCCGCGCGCACCGTCATCGCCCGCGAGACGGCCGAGACGCTGGCCGATCACGATCCGCCCGTGCTCGCCACGACCATCGGTCAGCGCGTCGTCTTCGCCGACGCCGCGCAATCCGGCCAGCTCGCCAGCGAGATCGATGGCGACAGCCCGGCCGCGTGCGAGATCGCCACACTTGCGACCGAGATCGACCGGCTTCGCGTCGGGAGGGCTGCGCCATGAGCCCGCGCGGAGAACGCCGCTTCGCATCGCGGCCAGGCGATGCCGAGAGCTGGATCAAAACCACTGAGCGACAGCAGGACGGCAAGGCTGACGGCGGCGCGTTCACCGCGCGTCTCACCATCGACATCACGCCCGAGCTGCGCGGCCGCATCAAGGTCGCGGCGTTCCGGCGCGGCGTGACCGTCACCGACATGCTGCGCGATCTGTTCGCCCGCGAATTTCCCACTACCGAAGGAAACCAGACATGACCGGCAAGGCGGGACGCCGCGCGCACGGCCGTCCGCTGCCGGACGGGCCTGCGCCCTTCACCACATTGGTCGAACTGACGTTCCAGAAGCAGAAGGTCGAGCACTGGATCAGGTTCGGCCGCAAGAGCTACGAGCAGATTCTCGACCGTCGCCGCAGCGTCGTCGGCTTAGTGCCGAACAGCGTCTTCGCCTTCGTCCGCTGGGCGGCCGGCGAGCACGGCACCATCATCTCTCGCATCGACATCGTGCGCGCGATCGGTCGCGGCGAACCGTTCCAGACGCTGCCCTTCGTGCGGCCCGGTGGCGACATCCTGTTACGCCTCGACACTTGGCCGAAGGTCGAGAAGGCGTTGCGGGCGATCGACGCCGTAGAAGCGCTCGGCCTCGATCCGGCCGACGCATCGCCCGATCATTGGCGGCACGTCCACAACCGCCTGACCGCCAATCTGGAGCCGCAAACCTATACGCCGGAACGTCATGCGGCGTGGCTCTGTCGCCGGAGGATCGCGCCATGACGCGCGTCGGCCTCGTCATCACGGCGGCGCTCGCGACGTTCGGCGTCGGCTATCCTGGCCTCACGCTGATGCCGGTCAAGCTGATCTGGAACGCATCGCCCAGCGCGCCGATCGGCTTCTACGCGATCGACTTCGGCGGCCCGTTCGAGGTGACTGATCTCGTCGCCATCGACGCACCCGAACCGCTCGCGACCTTCCTTGACGAGCGCGGCTATCTGCCGAAGGGCGTGCCGCTGCTGAAGCGCGTGCTTGCCGTCTCCGGACAGACCGTTTGCAGGATCGGCCACGTCATCACCGTCGATGGCGTGATTGCCGGCGCAGCACTCGAGCGCGACCGGATCGGCCGTGACCTTCCCGACTGGCAGGGCTGCCAGCGCATCCATACCGGCAAAATCTTTCTGATGAACTGGCAGGTCCGCGACAGCCTAGACGGCCGGTATTTCGGGCTGATCTCCACCGACCAGATCATCGGCCGCGCTGTCCCGCTGTGGACCGACGAGGGCGGCGACGGCCGCTTCGTCTGGCGCGCGCCGACGCACTGACCATTCCCACCAACAGCAACAGAAGGAGATTATCTATGCCGCAGATTGGTCAATTCATTGCCGAGAATGAGAACCTTGTCGGGCGCGTTCACACGCTCACGCTCGACCGCGATCTCACCATCGTTCCCGCAAAAGACTCCGATGCCGAGAACGCGCCGCACTACCGCATTCATCACGGCGATGGTGACGGTCACGAAGTCGGCGCGGCGTGGAAACGCACCGGCGAAAAGGCCGGCGAGTATCTCTCCGTGCTGCTCGACGATCCGGCCTTGCCGCAGCCGATCCGCGCCAACCTGTTCCGCAACGACGATGCGGGATCGTCATGGTCGCTACACTGGAGCCGCCCGAAACCGCGCGACGAGCGGGACTGAGCCATGCGGTCCCGCGTCATCATCGCGCTCAAAGTCCTCATCCCTTTGTTCGCGGAAAAGCCGTCTCATCCCTTCATCCCGCTCGACCGCAGAACGGCCGGCGCGCGCAGCGAAGGTCAAGGGCGGCCAACGGCCGGCGCTTCGCGCGCACCCTTGACCACAGCGAGCACGCTGGCAGGCTGGCGTCGTGGCTGAGAAAGGCAGGCACAGCGCTATGCCGTTTTCCTCGCCAGTGCGCTCGCGCTCTGTGCGGGACCGGCCATGACGTTCGCGCAACCCGCGCCCGCTACACGCACGGTCGCCGCCGATCCCCATGGCGGTCACATCGCCGAGGCGTCGCAGCGCTTCGGCATTCCCGCGCGCTGGATTCGCGCGGTGCTGCGCGCCGAGAGTGCGGGCGACGTGCGCGCGGTCTCGTCGGCTGGTGCGATCGGGCTGATGCAGGTCATGCCCGGCACCTGGGCGGCTCTGCGGGTCCGCTACCGTCTAGGCCGCTATCCGTATCAGCCGCGCGGCAACATTCTCGCGGGCACGGCGTACTTGCGCGAGATGTGGGACCGCTACGGCAACGTCGCCGCGATGCTCGCCGCCTACAATGCCGGTCCCGCGCGCTATGACGAACACCGCGCGACAGGTCGCAGGCTTCCGGCCGAAACCCGCGCCTATGTCGCCGCCATCCTGCCGATGATCGGCGGATCGGTTGCGTCCGATACCGGCGCAATCTGCTCGCCACGTTGCGCGGGCGAGAGATCGCCCGCGTCGGGGCGAACATGGCGACGGCCAAGGCATTGCCGTTCCGTGCCGCCACGGACGGCGAGACCGTTTCCGGCAAGTTCACCGGGACCGTCCAGCTATCCAGCGGCAAGTTCGCCATCGTGGAAAAGAGCCACGAGTTCACCCTTGTTCCGTGGCGGCCAGTCATCGACCGTCAGCTTGGCCGCGAGGTCATGGGCGTCGTGCAGGGCGGATCGGTGTCGTGGCAACTCGGGCGGCAGCGGGGCTTGGGGCTGTAGCCGGCCGGTAACTGTTCTGAAATCGGCGGGGCGTAGAAGGAAAGCAACCATGCAGACTGCTTTCCCTTTTTTGTATTACCATGTTGTCGCTGACATTCGCCGGCTGCGACATGCTTGGGTTTCATAGCTGGAATTGGCACCAAAAGCTGGAGTTGCACGTCAGCACGCCACGAGGTGACGTCTCGGGCGGCTCGGTGGTCTCCGTCGCAGTAGGGACAACGCCACGCCGGTATGGCGTCGGTGATTCCAGAGAGGAGCTGGAAGCAGCAGCGTGAGCGGCGAGGCGGCCTTCGTTGAGATCGCGCCGTTCGCCCTGTTAAAAGGGAAAGCCTTTGGCCAGGAAACCGCGTTGCGCACATTCGCGGCCGACCAGATGAGCGGAATCACTGAAGAAAAGTTGCATCGTATTTACGATAGCTTTGAGACTCTGCGCGAGCGTCGCGAGCTTCCTCGTAATCTTTATCCGATGCTGGTGACGTTCACCGACATCAACGATCCCAGGACTATGAGAGAAGTTAATCCAGACGATCTCGCAGCCGTATTTGGCTCTGCATAAATCTGAAGTCCATCACAATCGGACTTGTCGATGAGCCAGTGACAGAAGGAAAATTCCTTAGCTTGCTAAACTGGGCAACAAAGAAAACGATAGATCTCGCGCGATGACGGGCGAAAAGAGGCATTGCGCTATCCAGACAATAATCCGCGCAGACATCCTTCCTGCCCTTGGCTCAAGAGAAAGGATGTTTGGCAAGTCCGTATCCTACGACGGCATAGTCTTGACGAGACTCCTGAAGGTTTGGGCGAAAGGGCAATGAGCTGTCTTGACATCTAGTCGATCAATGGTCTGATTGGCACATCCACTTTGTTCGATAGGTTTCAGACCATTTGTTCAAGCAGCCCCAACTCGAGTCGGTGAAGGCCTGGCTTGCCCATCCCGCTCATGCAGCAATGCCGCTTCACGCGCGGATTCAGCGGGCGATCCGCCGACTGATCCTCGACGGCGCGCTCGGTCCGGGGAAGCCGCTGCCAGCGTCGCGCGCGCTCGCCAAATCCCTTGGCGTGTCGCGCGACACGATCGAGGCGGGCTATGCCCAGCTTCACGCCGAAGGCTTCATCGATCGGCGCGTCGGCAGCGGCAGCTTCGTGGCGCAGATGGCGGAGTTCACGCCGGGGCGCGGGCTGTCTCAGCGGAACGCGCGCAACCAAGCTCCCAACCTCAGCAAGCGCGGCAACGCCATGTTCCGCAGCGGCGGCGTGCGCGAGCTGCTTGCACCTCGGCCATTCGCGCATGGGATGCCGGAGACACGCAGCTTTCCGCTTCCGCTCTGGGAACGCCTGCAACGACAGGTATTGAAGGAAACCGGCACGCAGGCTCTGCTTCACGGCGATCCGCAGGGGGCCGAACCGCTGCGACGCGCCATCGCCGATTATGTGAACCTTGAGCGCGGTGGGCGCGCCACAGCCGACCGGGTGCTGATCCTCACCAGTTCGCAACAAGCGCTGACTCTGTGTGCGAACCTGCTGCTCGATCCCGGCGATCGGATCTTCATCGAAGACCCGGCTTACTATGGCGCGCGCAAGGCGTTCGACGCGGCGGATCTGGAATGCGTGCCCGTTCGCGTGGATCGTCAGGGCATCGTCGTTGAGCGGGTCACGGCTGAATCACGGAAGGTCAAGGCCGTGTACCTGACGCCCTCTCACCAATTCCCGACCGGCGCGACGCTGGCGCTCGATCGGCGTTTGGCCTTGATCGAATGGGCGGCCCGGCACCAAACCTGGATCATCGAGGACGATTACGACAGCGAATTCCACTATGCAGGCAAGCCGACAGCCTGCGTGCAGGGCCTCGATCCGCACGATCGGACCATCTACATCGGCACCTTCACCAAATCCCTCTTTCCCGGTCTGAGGATCGGCTATGTCGTGCTGCCGCTCCAACTCGTGAAGCCGATGTCGGTGGCGCGCACGCTATTTGACGGGCATTCCGCTCCGATGGCGCAATTGACGCTCGCCCGGTTTATGGAAGGCGGGCATTTTGGCACGCATGTCCGCGCCATGCGCGGTATCTACGCCGAGCGGCTCGACGTGCTGGCAACCCTCGTCAGAAAACGTCTGTCGAATTTTGTCGAAGCGCGGGTGCCCGTCGGTGGCTTGCAGATGCCGTGCGTGCTGACCTGCGACATGTCGGAGCGCACCGCCATCGACGCGGCCCGACGTGTCGGGATCGAGCTTCTGGGCTTGTCGGCGCTTCATGTCGCAGGGAACGGCAAGGCTGGGTTCCTGATGGGCTTTGCCGCCTATACGCCTACTGAGATCGAGGTCGCGATCGTGAAGCTGGCGAATGCGCTTCGGTCCGTGACGAAGCCGTAGGCTGGTCAGACGCCGAGCATCCGACGATTGGTCCGGTTCAATGCTGGGAAATGGATGGGTGCAGCGAGCCATTCCTTTGGTAGTTTGGATAAAGACACATTCCGCGTTCGCGAATTACAGTTGTGTCGGGGCATTGAGTAAAACAAACGAGCAGTTGTGCCGGAAACCCAGGGGGCTGTGTTTCGTGGTTGGGGCCGACTACAGGCTTAACTGTGATTATGACTGCGCGGCACCGCGCATCGGTACGGTTTTGCCGGGCGGCGTGCTGCAAGTTTATCCACAATTTCAAATAATTTGTCGCATTCCCGATGCGAAGGTGGGGGCCTCGCCTCCGCTCTTCGTGCCACTGTCGCATGCAACCCGATCGCATGTTTTACGGGGTAGCTTTCTGCCTGAAACAGAAGCAGATAAAAAGGCAAGGTCGAGATGTTGAATGAAAAATCCGACTCTGAGCTTCATTCCTCTTCGGTCGAATCCGATGCCTCTATACCTCAGTCAGCCCCAACTGAGCCGTCCGACCGCAAATCTGTGGAAGGCGGATCTCTGGCTGGCTTGCTAGCGAAGCGTATCGGAGAGGTTGTCAGTATTCTTCTGCCTGTTCCCCGCTACCGCCATCTGGCCATTCAGGATATCGAATGGATCGTGATTGCGCCGCTGCTTCAGAATCATCTTGCGGTGGTCTCCGCGAGCCGCAAGGGGCATGAGGGCACGCAACTTGTGGGCGCGCTGATGTGGGCGAAAGTCTCGCCGGACGTCGACCGCAACATTAGAGAGCAGATCCGATCCGGCGTTTTCCCCGTTCGGCTTAAGCCTGACGAGTGGTCGAGCGGCGATATCGTTTGGTTGTTGGACGTGATCGCGCCGACGAAATCGCTTGCGACCCGCCTTGTTGCAGAGATTGGTCGCGATCGCTTCCGCGACACCCCTGTTAACGCACATCCGCTCCTCAAAAAGTTGATCGACAGTAAGGCCTTGCGTGATCTCGTCGTCAAACCGACGCTGGGCAAGAATGGCGAGCACGAAGCGCGCAGTCACTAGAATCTGGCAGAGATAGAAATGAACGTGAAGCGTAGAGCCTTGCTGATACTAATATCATCCCGTAACGGGAGTTATGCCCTGCTGCCAAGCAGAGGTTCATGCAGACATTGAAGATGAAAAATGCTGCCCGTGCTTGGATAAAGGCAAGAAAGCATGAGGGAGACATGATCTCCTCCGGGAGACGACGATCGACTCTAGCGGTCGTTTTTTTAGCTGCGTTCCTAGCCGTATTGACGACGGAGGTCGATGCGGGTGCACGAGAGGTTTCTAATCAGATTGAAGTTGCTTTTGGAGCAACAAAGGTTGCAATCGACAAATCCCTCGTCGAGACTTTGGTGGGCGATCAAAATGAAGACATAAAGAGTTCAAGGGATATCAATCTTCCGAAGGGAGCCATATTGACGCTTCGTCCGCCGATGTCAGTACGTGAGGGGTATTCGCCTCCTTGTAAGCCCATTGCTGCGATACATCTAATACGTGAGCATCGCATGCCACTGTCTGAGAATCATTTGCTGAAAAATTCCACGCTTAAGCCAACAGCATTCGAAGGAATTGAGAAGGTTATATTTGAAGCCGGGCAATCCCTCGATCTTTATCAATTTCAATCGGCGGAATTGACGGATTTTTACGGTGAGAGAATCTCATTCTATCGAGGTGCTGATCGCATAACGATCGAATTGCAGGTCTCAGCGGAATTCCACGTTACGTTAATAGCACCACTCGATGACTGCTTCTTCGAGCAAGGTGAAGGTATGGCCAAAAGGCTAAGAAAATTCGCTTTCACTAGTGTCATCAAATGAGATGGGGGGCGTGTCCGTCGTCAGATAATTTGAGACTGATTAGGTGGCTCGCGAAGAGAGGCTCTGGCTGATCTGGGGTTAGAGTTTAAGCGGCCTGCAGTTGATGCTGCAAGCGGCGGTTCGCGATAATGGCAAGCTTGATGCGTTGACGTTCTGCGAGGATCGTCTCCGCTCGGCCAAAGTAGACGTCGGCCGGCGTGAGGTTTTTGATGCTCTCATGATAGCGGGCGTGATTGTAGTGCTCGACGAAGGCGGCGATCTGGCGTTCGAGATCGCCGGGCAGATAATAGTTGTCGAGCAGAATGCGGTTCAGGGTCTGGTGCCAGCGCTCGATCTTGCACTGGGTTTGCGGGTGATACGGTGCTCCTCGCACGTGCCGCATGCCCTTGTCTCCGAGCCAGTCTGCCAGATCGCCTGCAACATAAGACGCGCCATTGTCGCTGAGCAGCCGCGGCCGCTGCTTTATATGGACGTGGTCCAGGCCTGATGCGGCCAACGCCTGGTCGAGCGTCGCAGTGACGTCGGAAGCGCACATGGTGGGGCCGAGCCTCCAGGCCACGATGTAGCGCGAGAAGTCGTCAAGCACCGTCGAGAGATAGTACCAGCCCCAGCCAGTGATCTTGAGGTAGGTGAAGTCGGTCTGCCAGAGCTGGTTGATGGCGGTGGTCTTGTCCTTGAACTCGTTCGCCGCCTTGATCACCACAGACGCCGAGCATCCGACGATTGGTCCGGTTCAATGCTGGGAAATGGATGGGTGCAGCGAGCCATTCCTTTGGTAGTTTGGATAAAGACACATTCCGCGTTCGCGAATTACAGTTGTGTCGGGGCATTGAGTAAAAACAAACGAGCAGTTGTGCCGGAAACTCAGGGGGCTGTGTTTCGTGGTTGGGGCCGACTACAGGCTTAACTATCATTATGACTGCGCGGTACCGTGCATCGGTGCGGTTTTGCCGGGCGGCGAGCTGCAAGTATATCCACAATTTCAAATAATTTGTTGCATTCCCGATGCGAAGGTGGGGGCCTTCGCACTCAACCCAACAACGGATAACCGAGCGTCGAGCCATTTCAAGCTCTCGGTGCCTCCGCTCTTCGTGCCACTGTCGCGTGCAACCGATCCTCTCTGCGATTTCATTCCGGCGTTTGATAGCTGGAATGCGTCATGAAGGTTGGGGCGCGACTTCTTCTCGTGGCCGTCGGCGTTTTGCTAACAGCACTGGTCGCTGTTGCGACCTCTCTGCCCATTCGTCAGGCGCTTGTCGGCAACTGGGATTTCACGAAGTCGGTAGAGCGAGATACCGGCACCTATTATCGTCTAAAGGTGAAGCTCACCTACAAGGGAGAGCCGCAAGATTTTGATATAATCGTCGGCTGCAATACACGGCAAACGAACTACAGGGATGGCGGCCGTACTGTTGAGGTCGGCCTCATCCCCTCGGTTTTCGGTCGGCGGATGAGTGACGGCAAAGGGTTGGTCGTCCGGCCGCCCGATGCCTGCTCGGGTCAGACCACGGAGAACGGAGGCATAGCTCCTGACCTGCTTCCTGTCGTCGTCGTTTTTGAGAGCGCAGACACTTTCGCCTTCGGCACGGCCTACCTTTCCGATGACGCTTACGAGGGGCCGCTGTCCGATCTCAAGTTCGGCGGCGCCACGGTTGAGAAAGCCGATGCCGCTGCTTTTGAACAATTCCGGCGCGAGCAGCCAAATGCGATTACGCGATCGCAGTATCATACGCCGCGCGGCGTGGCCGCTCTGAAAAAGCATGGTTTGCCTGCCGCCCGAATTCCGATGGCAGGAGGGTGCAGCGGATACGCGCGATATCGATTTGTCGCAGCGGATCGAGAGCGAGTGCATGCTCTGTGGTCGGCAGATCGCCCACGCTATTGGGTGCCACAAACGGATACAGAGCGAGATGCGGCGGACGCTCTTGTTTACAATCGACCGATGCTCTCAGACCATCCGGATGCGGTGCCCCGCCCGCGTTATGGGTACATGTGGGGGCTAAATGTTGAGATCGCCAACCACGGTCTGGCGCGACGCCACCCCGTGCCCTGGAAGGGACACGCTGAGCGGCCGCCGGTCCCCTCGTATTACCCGGATATCGGCGGCTGGGTCGCCCGTCCTTGGCCGACGGATCCCGTAGCGCGTGCCGAGGAGCTTCTCCGCAAGGGACCACGGGTCGGCGCCAGCATCGATTTTCGCGGCGGGATAACGCGCGGCTTTGCTTATTGCTATCCGTATCCAGAAAAATTCCCGACGGGGGTCACATATCCCGATCCATGGACCGCCCCGGGGGTCGCTTACTTCAAAATACCCCAAATGAACTACGTCGATCAATCATTGGTCGTCCATTCGCCACGGCTGGGGCTAGATCCAGGTCCTCGGCTTATTGTAGAGCGCGATGAGTTCGTCTTCATCAAGTTTGGAATATCGCTGCAGTCAACGAGAGGAGACGTCTAATGGCCCTCACTGAACTTCAAACGGCTGCAGCACTCGCAGAGAAACTGTATTCCAATGTGCCCGCGCCCATTACACTCAAAGTCCTGAGGCAATCTGTCTTTAGAAGCAGATTTGAAATCGAGAGATAGCCGTCGGGATGTATGCAGAAGCAAGACGTTTTCTCCGCATGATAATCCTGTTGCTAACCGGCTTGGTTACGACGGGCTGCTCACCGAGCGCGTCTGAACCCGAGTTTACTCGGTTCATCAAGATGACGGTCGACCTGTCCTATATAGGAACTCCTCTTACGATAAGTATCGTCATCAGTTGCGGTGTGCAGACGCGGCAAATTCTCGGAGAAGGTAGAAGTGCCCGTTATATCTGGGCGCCTTACATCTTCGGCGAGCGGACAGAAACCGGAGAAGGTATTCTGGTTCAGACGCCAAACATCTGTGGGCGAGATCTGGCGGAGCATCCAATGCCGGATGATTTTCTTCCGGTTGTATTCTGGGCGCCTGATGCAGGTAATCTTGAAT
Source organism: Nitrobacter sp. (assembly GCF_047149785.1). Taxonomy (GTDB): domain Bacteria; phylum Pseudomonadota; class Alphaproteobacteria; order Rhizobiales; family Xanthobacteraceae; genus Nitrobacter. Next base: position 920,072 of record NZ_BAAGBE010000001.1, read on the forward strand.
TCATGGTCGCTTATCTTAACGAGCAGGCTTATGACCAACCGATCGCAAAGCTCAAATTTAACCGAGCAACTTTTGCGCCGGCGACTAAAGTTGATTACGACAGTTGGAAGTTGACGGAGTGGAAGAAGAACATCGTGCCGCTCGCGACGCGGCACGATGAATATTCCAAGGGACACAATTTCTTCCAAGGCGGAGAGTTTTTTCCTAGAAGTGACCGTCGCAGTCTTCACCGTTTGGTATTTTCACCATTGGCCTGTCGTGCGTATCTCCGCGTTCCCATTCCGGAGTCGGCGCGAAGCAGGATTCAGGCCGCCTGGCCTGTTGGCAAACCTCACTTCTGGCTCGGCGCTCGTTCAATTCAAGAAGAGCTTGAGAAGCAATATCCGCAAATCTTTACGGGGTATCGGAGGTTAGATCCCAATTGGGATCGCGAAATGCCGGGGGCACTTCCAAGCTTCTACGAGGGAGTCGGTGTGAACCGAGCATCAGGCCTCGGCCATATTGTCACAAATAAGCTCGCGGTGGCATCGGGGCGTGGATTGAGAATTCCATATCGAGTGAGTACGGGATATCCGTGGGCCTCCGACCGCCTGCTAACCGATCATATGATCGACGTGCATGTCGACACCAAAGACGGCGCGGATCACGGCTTTGCATACTGCTTTCGCGATATGTACGCGACCTACTTTCACCCAGACCTAAATCAGCCACCAACCTCCGTCGGCCAACGGTTCTATATCGACAATCAACTCATTGGCGTTTGGCCGAAGGGGCAGGGTTCGGCACCAACGCCCGTCATTATGGAAGACGACAAATACATTTGGCTTGCCGATCGGTCTGCGTTTCCGCTGACACACGAACTCGCGAGGATGCAATGAAAACTGAAACAAAGTACGCTTTACTCAGCGATTTCGTTTATTCGCGCAATGGTGACGGGACCGCACAAAACGTCGCGTTCAATATCCCAGATCTAATTTCTGGCGCGACCTTAGTTCGAAATAGTGGCTCGTTGAGCAGCGGCTTATATGCCGAAGCGTGGAGTATCGATGGCAAAATTGTTATTGTCTTTCGGGGAACCGACTTCAACGCGCCGGATAACAAAGATATTACGACGGATGTTGCTCTTGCGCTAGGCAGCCCACAGAACGCGCAATTGCAGGATGCGATTGCCTTTGTCGAAGCTGTAAAGGTTGATCAAGGAAATAACTCCTCCAACTTCGTTTTCGCCGGGCATTCGCTTGGTGGTGGTCTTGCGGCTCTCATGGCAGCAAAATATGGGAAGGAAGCGTATGTCTATGCTCCTGCACCATTCAAAGCTACAAGCGATTCGGGGGGCTTTATCCCCGACGGACTGGATGCCGACTCGCGAGCCATCCTGCTCGCTGGGAAACCAACGCCCCCACTGGTCGGAGGTCTTCCAGATGAATCGGATCCTGATTATCAATCGGCCTTGGCTTCATATTACGCAGCGAAGTCCGTGCGCGATGCAATTGTAAACGGCAACTATGCGGGAATCCACTCTTACGGACTTGACGACGAGTTGCTGCAAAAATATCACGCAGACTCCACATTGGTTTGGATCGCAGGTCAATTTGGCATTTCACATTTCGATTCTTCTCCGGATGTTTCTTTTTTCGATCGGAGGTGATAGCGACGCTCGATCTTTGAGCGCGAGTTGCTTCCGGTCTGGCGCAACCGTCTGCTCACGGAAATTACCCCTGGCGATCTTAGGGCACACTGCGGCAAGATTGTCGAACGAGGTGCGCCGGCTACTGCGATCCACGTTCGCGATGTCCTAAAGCAGGTCTATGGATTTGCGATTCTCCACGGTGAGAAGGTTGCCAACCTCGCCGACGATGTAGGGCCAGCCTCGATCGCGGATTTCGTACCGAGGGATCGATCACTCTCGCCATCTGAAATTCGCGTGATGTTGAAGCAGATTGAGCATGTCGCCACGCTGCCCACCATCCGCTTGGGTCTGCGCCTATTTCTGCTCACGATGGTTCGCAAAAGCGAACTTCAGGACGCGACGTGGGATGAGGTGGGTTTCGAGAACGCCGTCTGGACGATTCCGAAAGAGCGGATGAAACGCTCGAAGGCGCATAACGTCTAGACGCCGCCGCGCCCGGCTGCCCGGGCACGCTTCATGATCCTATCTGGAACTGATGCGACGACTGTTTTCATACGTCAGAAAATAATACATATTTTTCTGACGCCCAAGCGGCCCAACGCAGGTTCAATTCAGCGTTCCGTTCTTCGCGGGAGACTGGCCGCCTATTCCTGGCTGTGGCAAGGATGACGTGTGACAAAACCTCTGATAAGATCGCGTTTGATTAGAGGATTTGTAACATGCCCTCGGCGCAAGATTCGCAAAAGGCGAAGCTCAGAAGCCTGCTCGAAGCGCGCAGCATGATGCACGCGCATGAACTGCGTGAGGCCGGCATCAGCGCGCAAACGATCGCGCGCGCTGTCGAGAGCGGTGAAGTCGCGCGTATCTCGCGCGGGGTTTATCAGAAGCGTGGCGCGGAAGTCGACGAGAACCAGATCCTCGCCGAAGCTGCCATGCGCGTCCCCAAAGGCGTGGTCGCTCTGGTATCGGCTCTCGCCTTCCATGGACTGACCGACCAGATGCCACGGCGCGTTTGGATGGCAATAGGGACGAGCGATTGGGCGCCCGTCCAATCCTATCCGCCGCTGCGCATGGTCCGTTTCACCGAGTCCTATCTGCGCCAGGGCATCGAGCATCATGCGATCGCTGGCATCGACGTCCCGGTCTATTCAATTCCGAAGACCCTTGCCGATCTATTCCGAAACCCCAAACTGGTCGACCGATCGGTCGCTGTAGAAGGTCTGCGCGCCGCCCTCCAGCAACGCAAGGTAACTCCGAGCGCAATCGCCCAGGCCGCGAAGTCCGGCGGCGCCTGGAAGGTGATGCAACCCTATCTAGAGGCGCTCACCTCTAATGGCTAAAGCACCAACGAACATGGCAAAGTCGGTCAAGGACCGGCTGCTCAATATCGCCCGCAAGGAAGGTCGCGTATTCGATATCCTGCTGGTGCGGTTCGCGCTCGAACGGCTGCTCTACCGCCTGTCGATCTCAGCGCATCGGGACCGCTTCGTCTTGAAGGGCGGTATGCTGGTCACGGTCTGGGTGGCCGACGACAATCGGGTGACGCGGGATGCGGACTTTCTCGGACATGGGGACGCCGATCCTGACCGTCTGATCGCCGACTTCGGGGAGATCATGGCGATCGAGAGCGACGATGATGGCCTCGCCTTCGATATCGACGCGCTCGCTGCGACGGTTATTCGAGAAGAGATGGAATACGGCGGCGTTCGCCTCAAGACCGCAGCCTACCTCGAAAGAACGCGCATCCCCGTCACAATCGACATTGGCTTCGGAGACGCCATGACCGATGCGACACGGCGGCTCGACTATCCGGCCCTGCTGGATTTTCCTGCCCCGCAGGTTCGTTCCTATCCGCCCGCCACGGTGATCGCCGAGAAATTCCAGGCGATGGTGGCGCTTGGCGTCCTCAACGGACGCATGAAGGACTATTACGACCTGTGGGCGATCCCGCGCGCGATCGACATTTCCACTGACGATCTGGATGCGGCCATCAGCACGACGTTCGAGCGCCGGCGGACGCCGATCCCGAAAGAACGCCCACCAAGTCTCTCGGTCGAGATGTATGGCGACGAAGGGAAACAACGGCAATGGCGTGCTTACGCCGCGTCGCTCGAACTCGACGCTGTTTCGCTGGAATCGATCATCGAAGGGGTTTGGGAGTTGGTCGGCCCGTCATGCGCGCGGATCGTAGCAAGAAATGAGAATGAGGCATGACCGAGGGCGTCGCCATCATTGACGTCTGGGACGTCGAAACCTTCGACAGCGAGTTGCGCGGCGACCTCGACGCCCACACCGATGTCATCCGCGCTTATATGCTCACCTTGCGCCGCCAATGGCTGGAGCGTGAGGCCTCCGATCGCACCATGCCCTATCCCGAGAATCCTTATGCGGGCGAGTTCATGCGGGTGCGGCCAGCATCGCGGCCAAAGGCATCCTGCAAAACCTCGTGGTGGAGCCGGAGCGTGACGAGGGCGGCCAGCTGACCGGCTGCTATTTCGTCACCATCGGGGAAGGCCGCAGGTTGGCGCAGTTGCTGCGCGCGAAGCGCAAGGAGATCAAGAAGACGGAAGCCATTCGCTGCGTCATCGACACGGCGAACGACCCGTTTGAGATCAGCCTTGACGAGAACGTCACGCGCACGGCCATGCACCCCGCCGACCAGTTCGAGGCGTTCCGCGAGCTTGCGGAAACGCGCGGATGGGGAGCGGAAGAAATCGCGGCGCGCTTCGGTGTCACCGCGCATGTGGTGAAGCAGCGGCTTCGGCTTGGCGCGGTCAGCCCCAAGCTGATGCAGGTCTATCGTGACGGCGGGTTGACGCTCGACCAGTTGATGGCCTTCGCCATCACCGAGGACCATGTGCGGCAGGAACAGGTTTACGACAACCTGTCCTATAATCGCGATCCGTCCTTCATTCGTCGCGACCTCATGCGAACGCATATTCCGGCAACGGATCGCCGCGCGATCTTCATCGGCGCGGAGGATTATGTTGAGAACGGCGGCACGATCATCCGTGACCTGTTCATGGAGGATCGTGGTGGCTTCTACGAGAACGCCGCATTGCTGGACCGGCTTGTCATCGGCAAGCTGGAATGGATCGCCGCGAACATTCAGGAGGCGGAAGGCTGGAAGTGGGTTTCGGTTCATATCGATTGTCCCCACGCGCATGGCCTGCGCCGCACTATCCGCGTCCGGTGGAGCTTTCGGAAGAAGACGGAAACGCCTGCGCCGCCGCGCAGGAGGAATATGATCGCTTGTCATCGGAGTATGAGGATGCTGAGGAACTTCCCGACGATGTGGACCAGCATTTCGGGGAGCTTGAATCCGAGATCGAGCGCATCGACGCCTTGCGCCACGCTTACGATCCCGACGACATCGCGCGCAGTGGCGTGTTTATCGTTCTGTCCCCGGACGGAGAAGCCCGCATCGAGCGCGGTTTCATTCGGCCCGAGGACGAGAAGTCCGAAGCAGAGGAGGCCAGCGATGGCGAAACCGTCATCGACGGCGTGTGCGTCAACGGTGATGGCGAGATCATCGAGGATGGCGAAGGCGGGGATGGTGCATCCGCGCCCGGCAGCGAGGACGAGGATACGGAGGAAGACGGCACGCCGCTGTGGGATCTTCTCGTCCGCGACCTGACCGCGCAGCGCACCCTTGGCCTGCGCCTTGCGCTTGGCGAGCAGCCGGACATGGCGTTGATCGCCGTCACCCATGCGCTTGCCGCGCAGACCTTACTATCGCGGCGTTGATGCCCATTGCCTCGACATCCGCCCCATCGGTTCGCCCCTTGGCGGACATGCGGACGGCATCAAGGATACGGCGGCGGCAAAGGCGCTGGCGGATCGTCATGCCGGATGGGCGGGCGACATGCCGCGCGATGTTGGCGGACCTGTGGGGCTTCATCGTCGGGCTGGATCAGGTGAGCGTCATGGCGCTGTTCGCGCATTGCGCCGGGCAGACCGTCAACGCGGTGAAGCGGCCTTGGGAGCGCAAGCCTCGCGCGCTTGAAGCGGCGGACAAGCTGTCGAGCGCGGTCGCGCTCGACATGACCGCACATTGGACGCCAAGGTGCGGACCTATCTCGGCCGCGTGACGAAGGCGCTCATCCTCGACGCCGTCCGGGAAGCCGTCAGCGACGAGGCGGCGGATCGCATCGCCAGCATGAAGAAGCAGCCGATGGCAGAAGCCGCCGAGTAGCTTCTGGCCGGAACCGGATGGCTCCCGTCGCTGATGCGCACCGCACGGCGCGCAGGGCTGGAGCGTGACGTAGGTCATCGCGAACGAAGCCTTCGCCATCTTCATCCGCGCTTGGCTGACGTCGATCGCGTCCTTGCCGGAAATGGCCCAGGCCGCTGCTCGTGCCAAAGGCGGGGAGCGATATGACAAGTTTCTCGAAGCGTTGGGCCATCGACTGGCTAAGGGACCGAAGCTGCTGCAGGATATTGGGGACGATATCGACGGATCAATGCCCGGCCCACTCGCCCGCGCGATCCGCCGGAGCAGCCAGGACACGGCGTCCGATGTCGGCCGCCAGCTCATCCGCCGCCAGCTCAACATCCAGCCGACGCTCACCATCAGGCCGGGCTTCCCCGTCCGCGTGATCGTCAATCGGGACCTGGTGATGAAACCCTATGGCGCCAAGGAATCGTCATGACCAAGCTGAGACTCTCGGCGCTCCCCGATGACAAGCCGGTCAAGATCACCGTCGAGCTGCTGGCGGCCGTCCACCGCGATCTCATGGCTTATGCCGAAATCCTGGCTCGAACCGCCGGCGAGGGCGCGTCGCCCGATCCGGTCAAGCTGGTCGCGCCCATGCTCCAGCGCTTCATGGCAGCAGATAAAGTGTTCCGGAAGGCGAAGCGCGAGATGGTCTAGCAGGTTATTGGAGACAAAGGGGCACAACTCCTTGCCTCATTGAACGATTCAAGGCTGTTGCTTAGAACCGGTCAATTGCTGGTGCTAAAGAAGGCTTGCGACATGAGAGTGTGGACCGCGAATTGACGACCTGTCAGATCATCAATGATCGCGGTACAGGCAGTGATTGTGCTGAGAAATATTGCATGAGCCATTTGCGCTCCCGTCGCAAAGATCGGGTTTACTTGGCAACGCATGATATACCCGTTCTTGGACGTGAGTGAGGTTTTTGATGACCTCTTCGCAACTCACCTTTTCAAGGTGTCCGATGTTTTCTGCGGTGACTTCAAGTGAGAGAAATATGAGTTTAGGCTGTTTGTACTCGGTAACCTCTCGACAATCCTCGATCTATTCGCGCTCGGAAAGCCATTTATCACCGGAACGCTTGGAAATACGGGCTACTTCTAATGGAAGACGGTCCCTCTCGGTTTCGGAAATGCGACCTTCTTCCAAGTGGATTGCCAGCCCTTGGTAGGAAAATATCGATAGATAACGAAGAGCTGGGCCTAGAATTTCATTGAGCTTATCGACGAGCCTCGTCAGAACCGCCAAAGTGCTACGTATGACAAATATCCTTTGGTGAAGACGCAGACCAAGATCAGCGGCGCCATCATAATGCGAAACAGATAGAAAAAGCTCCTTTGCGCCCATTCCAGCGATCATGCACTGCGTCGCAGCCAGCCAGAGAGCCATGGATTGTCTCGAGATTGGCGTATGACTGACGTTCCGACAGCCACGCTCGTATTTCTTCGTTCGACCTTTTCTTAAGCTACCGAGTTAGTTCCGTGAGCTTCAGTCTCTCCCCAGCCAACTCTTCTCTGTAAAGAGAAAAGGCCCCGTAAAAGATCGAATTCATAAGAATCTTCAAATCCGACGAGAAGCGGAGGGTCGGGATATTGTCGTTTGGTTGTAGAACGTAGCCATCTCGCGATGACCATCCGCCAATGCTTGGCTGACGAATACATCGATCTTGCGGAGAAGATCGGAGGCTGAATGCGTTCTTCTTTGGTCTGGATTGGCTCGAAGAGAGGCCCGCCGCTTATGTCGTTCACGTCGAAGCGCCACCGCTACTGTGCGATTGTGTGCCCCGCCTCTCGCGGCATTCTGCGCGCCGACCGTATGCTGCCTATCATCGGCCATCCCGAACCGATCGCGCTTGTCCTTCACGGCGGTAGCTATTCAATTACGGCAGCGCGTTTGATCTTGTTCCCTTGCGCGCGAGCTTCTCGAGCTGCTTGAAATCGCGTTTCGTGCTCGCAGAGGCCGATTGCTCGATTGACCGGTAGAGGTCGACGATCTTTGCACCATGCGCCGTGAGCTTTGCGCCGCCTCGCGCGTTGCCGCCAGCACTGGTTGCAACGGCCGGCTGGGTAAGAGCATGATTGACTTCATCGACCAGAAGCCAGGCGCGGCGATAAGACATCCCGATTTTCCGGGCGCCGGCGGATATCGATCCGGTTTCGCGGATCGCTTCAAGGAGTGCGATTTTGCCGGGGCCGATCCGCTTGCCGTTCGGAAGGTCAACTCTGATGCTGAGACTGGTTTTCGACATCGCCGGTGATTGGGAAGGAGAGTTGGCGCAACACGCCGCGAAACGCGGCTTTCGTCAAGTGATATCTCGCTTTGACGGTTGCAAATCCTTTCGTTCGCGCAGCGCGCGAAGTAGTGGCGAGGCGGTGGGCTCAGGACGCTGGTTCGAATACCGACGTCAGGGTCTCGATCTTGCGCCCGTCATGCTCGAAGACGATCCGTTTCATGGCGGTGCCGTAGAGCCTGGTGAGATTCGGCTCGGTCAGCGTCGTCTCGGCGGCCCCCATTTCGTGCTCGCTATGGCTCATCATCAGCAAGGCGTCGTCTGCGACCCAGAGCGCATGGTGGGGATGATGGGTCGTGAAAATCACGGTCAAGCCTTCTGTTTCCGCGAGCCGGCACATCCAGCGCAGGACCACGGTCTGGTTCTGAAGATCGAACGCGGAGGTGGGTTCGTCGAGGATGACAATATCGGCTTCAGCCACCAGCGCGCGAGCAAAAATGACAAGCGGGCGCTGTCCGCCGGAGAGAGAATCAAAGGGATGATTTGCCAGACTGGCGATGCCGAACCGATCCATCATGGCCAATGCGAGATCCAGATCGTTTCGCGACGGCTGGGAGAACAGGCCGAGCCGCTTGGCGCGCCCCATCATGACCATCTCGACGGCGGTGTAGTTAAAGGCCGTATCGAACATCTGGGGGACGAACGCTATTTCGCCCTGGCTGGTGATGTCTCCTTCTAACGGCTTCATGACCCCGATCAACAGCTTTAGCAACGTCGTCTTGCCTCTGCCGTTCGGGCCCAGCACGGCCGCGATCCGGCGCCTTGCGAAGGACGCGGTACAACCACGAACGATCCGTTCTCCTAGCTGATAGGCACAGCCGACGTTGTTGATGGAAATCGCGTTTCCGGTCGTTGAAGCATCAAGCATTAGGTGTGTGCCGTCGTGTCTCGAGAAACATGGATTATTCTATACAGAGGGGCGCCGAAGCGCCACCGTGCCAAAATAACCGCGAGGCATTACGACCGGTGCTGCGCAGACGTCGCTCACCAAAATCGCGCGGCACCGAAGCTCAAGGCCGCAGGACAGGTCGGCCAGAATGGATTCCGGCACGCGGGGACTGAGGCGCGCAATGCCGGTACCGATCGCCTTGGCCACCGCTTCCTTGTACGTCCACATGGTATAAAAAGCGGCGGTGCGACGGACGCTTTGCAAAGATTCAAGGACCTGCCGCTCCGCATCGTTGAAGTACATGCGCGCGATTTCGCGTTCGTCAATATTGTCGTGATGAACCTCGATATCGACGCCAACGTCTCCGACTCGCGAAAGGCCAATCATCGCAAAATCACCGGCATGTGAGACATTGAACCGAAGTTCCGTGTGGTTCGGTAAGAAGGGCTTGTGATTCTGATCATACGCAATGGCCAGACTCTCGGGAGCGTCGGGAAGTGTCTGCCCCAATTTTGTACGTAGCGTACCGCGCGTAATGACAAACCTCCGGCGATCGGCGTCTTTGTGAAACCTGACTGCCCGCTCTCGCTCCTCAAGCGAGAGAAGCGACCAGTTTGACTGGAATATTTGTTCATCGTCGGTGACCGGAATGAGCCATATGTCGATGCCTTGCACGGCGCAGGCAAGACCGCGAAGTACTTGGCACGTCGTGCTGATCAAATGCGGCGCTCCAACGAGCTCTCGCGCTCCGATAGCGGGTTTTCAAGCGTGGACTTCAGACGGCTTGTTAGCATCGTGAGAAATTCCGCTTCGTGTTCACGCAGAAAGAAGTGGCCGCCCTCGAACAGATCACACGCGGTGTCCGCTGTCGTCTCGACACGCCATGCTTCCAGGGCTTGCTCTTTGATTTCGTCGCGACGTCCACCAAAAATGAAGACCGGGATGGAAAGCGGAGCCATGGGTCTATATTGAAAGCTGGCGCAGACCGCAAAGTCGGCCGCGGTCGCGTCAAGTATCAGTCGGAGCAATTCCGGGCTTGCGTAGATCTCTTCAGGCGTTCCGCATTGCCGTCTGAGCTCGTTGATGAAGTCTTGATCTGTGGAAAGCGAGGTCAGTCGGCTGTCGTCGCGGCGTGATGGGGCCGCACTTCCGGCGACCGCTAGTGCTTTCGGCGGATGCAGTCCGCGACGGCGGATTTCCTGAGCGCAGCCGAACGCGAGAAGCGCTCCAAGGCTGTGGCCGAACAGAGCATAATTTTGCGGAAGATCGCGACTGATCTCCCGTGTGAGCAGACGGATAATCTCTTCGAAGGTTCGGACATGCGGTTCCCCTAGACGGATGCCTCGTCCGGGGCGTTCTACCGGGACGATCCGAAGCCATGGAGGAGCCTGCCGGCGCCATCGCTGGAACGGCGCCGCGCTTGCACCGGCGCAAGCGAAACAGAACAATGCCAAAGAATCTGTCATCCTTTTGACTGTTGCTCCGCGGCAGCTGCCATGCTGTCGCGCAAACTCTTCGGCCGCATGTCGGTCCAGACCTTCTCGATGTATTCGAGGCACTCCTTTTTGAAGCCGGTAAAGCCGGCTTTTCGCCATCCGAGCGGCATTTCCTTGTAGTCTGGCCAAATCGAATATTGCTCCTCGTCATTCATGACGACGTTAAAGGTAAGGTCTTCACGGTCGAACGTCATGGTCGTCTCCACTACTGGTCGATGAGCGATCGGGCATTATTGCGGAAGCGCGGTTTCATGGATTCGCAATTGCGTGAGGTTCGGATCGGAGATGACGTCGGCTTCAGCAAACGGCAGGCGGACCCAGGCTTTTTGCGAGAAGAGGCGGGTCTGGTCCGAGGCGTTGGGGGATTGTTCATTCGATGACTGGGAGAATGGAAGAATGGCGTCCGCGACAACGGCTCCATCGACCCAGGTCACAATCTGTGAATAGCTCGTTCCCTGGATGTCCGATCGCGGGTAGCCGTCCTTCGTCAGCTTCCCGAATTCCATGAGATTGAGAACGCCCGCCGACCCGTCGCCGCCGTGGAGAGAAATCGATTGATCAGCAATCCGAATCCCCTGGACTGCCGAAAGCGTCACGTCGATGGGAAAGCCATTCGCCAGCATTGTTTGTATTGCATCTCCGAGAGCGGTGAGGATAAGTCGAATAGCCGCCGGATCATGGATCGCGAGCCCGCGCGGTGTTGTGAGCGGCTCCTTGCTGTTGAAGGCTATTCGCCAAATCTTTTGGTCGCTTTGCACGCGGCGCCAGAATTCCCGGAAGAGGACTGCACCGGCGGCATCGCTGTCGTCGCATCCTGACCAGGTTTGCAGTACCGCGAAGGCGTGGGCCAGTTCGACGGCATGTCCGTCAGACAGGATTACTTCGGAGTGGTCCAGGCTTAACTTGCAAAGGTCGTCCCGGACCTGGAGCGCGGCATAGTTCCGGTTGCTAAACAGCATCTCTTTGCAGTCGCGGCTGGCGATGCGGCGACCGCCGGTGGTCAATGCGGAGAGTTCATGGTGCGCCATCCGCGTTCGAAACCCCTGAGGCGCGTGCTCAAGCCCGACAAAGCGTGGATATCGGCGAAGCCGGGCTGTCCGATGAATTAACCAATGCGAGTCATTGCAGTTCAACACGTAATCGGACCGAATCGCACGGGGCATGTTTGCCGCGGGTCGTACCCCTTGGCTGGTTTCACGAGGCGTGTGGACACGCCGCGCGCCATTCAAAATAATGACATTCTGCTGACGCGCGACACGGCGTGCAGCTCTTGAGGGCGCGCAGATGATCTGTTGCCAAGCCGAGACGTTTGGCACCGCGGTGAGATCTCCGAAATAAACGTCACCTTTCCGGTCCGCCGCGAGCGTGTTCAGCCAGAGAGCCCCGCGATGACGGGAAAGGGCTCCATCGACCTCCTTCACAGAGGACGCTTTATTCAGCGCAAGCCATTGCTCGACCATGCCGATGGACTGCGCTGAATCGCAGAACGCATAGGCGCGGCGGTCGGACCACAGGCACCCGGCTTCCGGAAGAGCAATAATCGGGCCGTGGCGCGTGCTGTAAAAAATGCGGTGCATCTCTTCGGTGCGGCCGTCCTGCGACCGGACGGGCACAGATATAGCTCGTTCGATCATTGGTTCAGTCTGCGAGCCTATCCGGTAGGTCAAGGGAGACGCTCGACCCAAGCGAAGCTCATAAATCGCGTAACGACGGCTTGGTGACACGGTATGCGTCCAGGCGATATTCCGGTTGAATCCAATATTGATGACAGGAAAGGGCGGCACGCTGGCGCCCATAACGTCGAGTTCACCCGGAATCGTCAGGTGCATTTGATAGAAACGGTGCGGCCCGAACCAGGGAAAGTGAGGATTTGCAACAAGCAGACCCGTGCCGGTTTCGGAAAGGTCTCGTCCGATGGCAAAGGCGTTGCTTCCCAGACGCTCTGTTCGCTCGGAACGCGTGTCAGGGTTGATCGTTTTGACCTCGCCTTTCGAGCTTGGAGGGCGGGCAGCCAAAATCGCGCTTGCAAAGGCGCAGCCGCTGGTTTGTGCGGCCTTTTGCGCGAGCAAAAGGTACAGGTCCTGGCGGGTTATGGGCGCATCTTTCAATGCATCAAGGCAAGGGTGGACGATACCATGGGCATGTGCCTCCGCGATCGATCGGCGAACACCGGCGGCATAGGCCTCCAGCATCGCGGCTGTGCGAGGCTGCTCACTCGTATAGGCCGCGTCAAGCTTGACCGGATCGAAGTAGATTTTGTGGAAGAAGTCGCTGTCGAGATTCGACATCGATTGATGCGAGACGAGGGTCTCAACTCCAAAACAGAGCGAGCGCACCCCGCGCACCGTCAGCACGGCGTCTGCCAACAATTCTGCGTTGTCACGGGCGTAGGCGTAGCCGACGCCAAACGCGAGAGAGTCGTAGTCTCCGGCCTTGATGTGCGGAATCCCATACGACGTCCACCGGATCGCGGCGTCATAGCTGTCCCGCCGAAAGGTGTCAGAGACTCGCGGCTTGGCATCCAGCAGAGCAGTTGAAGCGACATGCCGGTCCAGCATCGAGTTTACCTTGGGTGCCGAAGGGGGCGGGCCGTTACTTGCGGATCGCGACCGGCCTGTAAAGCGGCCAAGCAGGGCATTTGGGCCGGGCGAAAAGGAGCCATCGCGATGGACTCGGGCCGCGGCGGCCGCGATCGTCGAAACGGCCCGTCTGAACCTTCAGTAGCCAACAGCAGTCGATCGAACGCCTTCATAGATTACGGCCATGCGTTGATGCCATCGCCATCTCGTTATATCCCGGTACACAGCGCATCGGTGAGGGGGACGAGTGGAGCGGTCGCCTGACCCACGAGAAAAGCCGGTCTTGGGCGTGGTCGCGGGATCGGAACATTATTCACGGCATTATAGGTGATGATCAGCATTCGGCGAGCGGACGGTGAGATGTTCGATGGCGAGCCGTGAACGATATTACAATCGAAAAAGACAACAGCGCCCGCGGATCCTTTTGGCGCGACAAGGCCGTAGCGCTGCCCAAACGATGCGAGTTGCTCCTCCGAAATCTGGTATTTGAGATCGGCGCTTACGTCGTTCTGCCACCCGGCGTCGGGTCCAGGTGGCTTGGGGGAGGCGATACAACCTTCACGGTGTGATCCAGGCATGAAATAGAGTGGCCCATTAAACTCCGTGACATCGTCTAGGAAGACCATCGCGTTCACGGCATGCGCCGCCGGCATTCCGTCCTCATTCCGCCAAAAAATATAGTCCTGATGCCATGGCCAGACGTCACCGCGGAACGCGGCTTTCGTATTTACCTTGAATTGATACGTATAAACTTCGGATTCAAGGATCTGTCGCGCAGGCTCCAAGAATGCAGGGAGACGAACGAGCCGATCGAACAATGCGTCGTGTAGATGACATCCATGCAGGGCGCGCACGGTTCGTCCATCGCGTTCGAGTACCCGGCTTTCTGATTCAATTTTAGCAAGCTCATCGATATGTGAGCGAATAACAGCCAATTCCTGAGACGACAGCACTTCGGGGAGGAGTGCATAACCTTCTTGGCGAAATGACTTAAGGCAGTTGTCCGTCAAACGCATGGGGTTCCTCCAAGCGACCAGGCATCAACCGGCGACGACCGATTACAGCATATCCTGCGAGAAAGCCCCTTATTGCGGCGCACATAATTAGCTGACCCCGCGGACGCCCGACTGGTGCTCATTTTTGATGACACAGTCATCGCACATCTGTATCCTTTAGTATATAGCGGAGAACAACTCAGGTCGATCACCGGCCTGAGTTGCGGTGGCGCATTACAGCGCTGGGCAAAAGGAACAGCCTCATGCCAGGCGGGAGCGCAATGCCTGAAAACGCGATGTCACGTTCCGAAGCGAGCGCGGGTCTTCCCGTTGTGGTGCGCGCAAACGACCTCGGTCAATCGGTGCACTCCGTTCTTGACGGCCGACGTGGGCAGATCGAGGCGGCGTTGACATCATGTGGCGGGGTGCTGTTCCGAGGATTCGCGCTTGACGCCCCCAACGCGTTCCATGATTTTGCGACGGCCTTCGGTGATGCCCTGCTCACCTACGATTTCGCATCGACCCCAAGATCGCACGTCGGCGACCGCATCTACACGTCGACTGAATATCCGGCGTCTCAACATATCCCGCTTCATAACGAGCAATCGTATACCCGCGATTGGCCGATGCGTATCTGGTTTCATTGTGTGATTCCGGCAGACGCCGGTGGCGCAACGCCTATCGCGGATAGCCGGAGAATCTACAATGATATCCCCGAGCCCATCCGGGATGCGTTCCAGAATAGACAAGTGATGTATGTCCGCAATTACGGCAATGGCCTCGATTTGCCTTGGGAGACCGTTTTCAACACATCACATAAGGATGACGTGGAACGGTATTGCCGAGAGCGGGACATCGTCTGCGAATGGAAGGAAGACGGTACCCTGCGCACGCGTCAAATCGCGCAGGCGGTTTCGCGACATCCGGTGACAGGCGAGGCTGTCTGGTTCAACCAGGCGCATCTGTTCCACGTTTCCAGCCTCGTTGCTCCAGTGCGAGAAGCGCTGCTTGATGCTGTCGCGGAGGAAGATCTTCCGCGCAATGCGTATTACGGAGATGGGTCTTGCATCGAAGAGGACGTTCTCGATCGTATCCGCGCTGTGATCGCGCGCGCGACTGTGACGTTTGATTGGCAGACGAACGACGTCCTGATGCTCGACAATATGCTGACCGCGCACGGTCGAGCGCCATTCAAAGGCCAACGCAAGGTCCTTGTCGCCATGGCGAAACCCCATGGGGAACTAGCACTGCCTCAGTAGCCCCGCAAAATTGGCAGTACGTAATGCACGCTCCGCACGAGGCACTCGCGACCTTCATTGACGTTCTGCAGGATCACGTTGGGCGTCAACCAAGCCGAATTGCGATTCGCAGCCTCGCCGATGCCTGGGACGAGCCGGTTTGCCTCACATACGCGGAGTTGGACGAATGCGCCCGGTCGGCGGCAAGCTATCTTGGTCGGTTGGCCGCGCCAGGAGACCGCGTTCTCATCCTCCTTCCGAGTGGCGTCGACTATGTCGTCACGTTTCTTGGCTGCCTTTATGCCGGGCTGATCGCGGTTCCCGCCTATCCGCCCGGAGCCAAGAGGTCCGGCTCGGCGGCTAGGCTCGCTGGGATCATAGGAGACTGTCGCCCCAGTATTGCAATTGCTGCGACGGTAAACATCGAAGCGGTACAGGAACTCCTGGCAATATTTGAGCCCAGACCCCGCGTTGTCGTTCCCGCAGGATGGCGGTCGCCAGCGCCAGATTGGGCACCGCCAGCCGCCCATCGGGACACAATCGCCTTTCTGCAATATACGTCGGGCTCTACCTCGACGCCGAAGGGAGTGATGATCACGCATGGCAATCTCGTTTCGAACGAGGCATCGATCAAAGCCGCATTCGAATTCGACAGAGATGATACGGTTGTCAGCTGGTTGCCGCTTTTCCATGACATGGGATTGGTTGGAGGGCTGCTGCAGCCGCTGTTTAGCGGTGCATCGGTCGTCCTGTTGTCGCCACAACAGTTTCTCGAGCGACCGATCCGATGGCTTGAAGCGATATCGCGATTTGGCGGGACAATTAGCGGCGGGCCAGATTTTGCA
The DNA here is from genome assembly GCF_047149785.1 of Nitrobacter sp. Lineage (GTDB taxonomy): Bacteria > Pseudomonadota > Alphaproteobacteria > Rhizobiales > Xanthobacteraceae > Nitrobacter. The sequence goes on from NZ_BAAGBE010000001.1 coordinate 936,250, forward strand.
TTTCGTCTGTGTACGGAACGCGTGTCGGATACAAGCCTGCAGGGGCTGGACCTGTCGAGTTGGACGTTGGCGTTTTGCGGATCCGAACCGATCCGGGCAAGTACGTTTCACGCATTCACCGATCGGTTTAGCGCGGTCGGGTTCGATGGCCGGGCCGCATATGCCTGTTATGGCTTGGCGGAAGCAACGCTTATTGTCACTGGGGCAGGTCGGGGTGAGGGCCTGCAAGCCAGCCCGTTCGCACAGGGAGACGTGGTGTGTTGTGGCCGTGTGCAAACTGGGCATGACATCCGTATCATCGGTGCGCAGGGCGACGACAATATAGGAGAAATCTGGTTTTCCGGCCCAAGCGTTTCTCCAGGCTACTGGAACAATACAGAGGCCACCGCCGCAACATTTCCGGAAGTTGATGGAGCACGCTTCCTGCGGACCGGCGACCTTGGATTTATGCACGAAGGCCATCTCTATGTAACGGGGCGGCAGAAGGACCTTATTATTGTCCGTGGCCAGAATATCTACCCTCAGGACGTTGAGGAACTGATCGAAACTGAGGTTGAGGCTGTGCGCCGCGGCCGTGTCGCAGCATTTCCGATCGTATCGGACGGTCAGGAGGCGATTGGTGTTGCGGCGGAAATCAGCCGTGCGATGCAACGGATCATTTCGCCGGATGCATTGGCGGACACAATCAGCGAGACGATCGCAAACGTCTATCAGGAGCCCGCGAAACTCGTCTTGCTGCTGCAACCCGGCGCGCTTCCCAAAACCTCAAGCGGAAAATTGCAGCGCGGCCGCTGCTATGAGCTGTGGCAATCCGGCGAACTGGGTCTGTTTGCGTCACGCGGCCCCGAGGCGCTGACAGAAAACAAGGGGCCGGCGCCTCAGAGCGATGGCGACGGCGCGCCAGGTCTGGATGAGGTGATTGAAATATGGAAATCGGTGTTGCAAACCGACATGGTTGGCCGCGGCGATAATTTTTTCCTCATCGGCGGCAATTCGATCACCGGCGTACAAGTCATCGCCCGCCTTCGCGAGCGTCTGGGGATCGCACTCGAATTGCACCACCTTTTCGAGGCCCCGACACCGGTTGGATTAGCCGGAAAGCTGCAGCAGTCCTTGGCTCAGCGACCAGCGCCCGCTCCGGCGATTCCGGCACGCGCCGGGCTCGCGGAAGCGCGGGCGTCGCACGCACAAGAGCGGCTCTGGTTCCTGTGGCAGTTGGAGCCATCGAGCCCTGCCTACAACATCTCCGGCGCGGTTCGTTTGTTGGGCCCGCTAAACGACAAGACGCTGGAAGGGGCGATCACGCGGATCGTACAGCGCCACGAGACGCTTCGGACAAGCTTTTCTGGCGGTCCGGACGGAACACTCCAGCGGGTTCATCAATCATACGCCCCGGCAATTGCGCGCGACGACCTGAGCGCTCTCGATGAGGAGGCTCGCGAAACCCAAGTCGAACGGCTGCTCGATGAAGAAGCTGCAACGCCTTTCGACCTGAAAAGCGGACCGCCGCTGAGGATACGGCTCGTGCGATGCGCGGCTCAGGATCATCGGCTCATCGTGACCGTGCATCATATTGCCTGCGATGCGTGGTCGATGCAGCTGTTGATCGATGAGTTCGTCGCGCTTTACGACTCGTTTGTTGGAGGATTCGCGTCCGCGCTTTTTGATCTTCCGATTCAGTACATCGACTTCGCGGAGTGGCAGCGCAACTGGCTGCGTGGCGGTGAGACGGAGCGGCAACTCGCCTACTGGCGACAGAAGCTCGGTTCAGACCACCCCGCTCTTGAATTGCCCGCGGATCGTCCGCATCGGCCCGACCGGAGCCATCGCGGGGACACACACCGACTGGTGATCAGTCCAGGTCTAACGACGCAATTACGGTCGCTAAGCCAGACCGGGCAGGCGACGATGTTCATGGTGCTTTTGGCATCATTTAAGACACTGCTCTATCGCTATACGGGCCAGCAGGAGATCCGGGTCGGCGTCCCTACAGCCAACAGGACACAGACGGCGCTGGAAGGGCTGATCGGTGTCTTCGTGAACACTCAGGTTTTGAGTACGGTCGTCGCCGGGCATCTGCGTTTCGACGAAGTGCTCGCGCGTGTGAAGACGACAGTCCTCGAAGCCCAGACTCATCAGGAGCTGCCATTCGATCAGTTGGTCGATGCACTGCGCCCGGAGCGTCGCCTGACCCACAATCCGCTATTCGAGGTGATGGTCAATCATTTGGAGACGGGTCGCAGTCGCCGCATCCGCCACGCGGGCGGCCTCGACATCGAAATTCTCCGAACGCGCAATCGCGACACGCAGTTCGATCTCAGCCTCGATATTGAGGAGCGTGCGGATGAGGTCGAGCTTATCTTTACGTATGCAGTCGATCTCTTCGAGGCGGAGACAATTGCCCGCCTTGGGAGACATCTTGAAGGGCTGCTCAAAGCGATAGCCGGTAATCCGGGCGTCAGACTTGCGGACATTCCGCTTCTTGATTCCGACGAGGGTTTACTCGTTCTCGACAGGTGGGGGCGCGGCGAAAGTCGACCGGCTCCAGGGTGTCTGCATGAGATCATCGCGGCACGGGCGAACGAGTGCCAGGATGCGGTCGCGGTGGTCTGCGCAGATGCCACACTGACCTACAGCGAACTCAATGCTCGCGCGGCCAGGCTCGCAGGCTATCTTCGTGAGCAAGGTGTCGGACCGGACGTTCTGGTCGGCATTGCGGTCGAACGTTCGATCGAAATGATCGTCGGGCTGCTCGGTATCCTCAAGGCCGGTGGCGCCTACGTGCCGCTCGATCCGAGTTATCCTGCTGACCGGCTTGCGTTCATGATTGCCGATTCCCGTGTATCGCTCGTGCTGACCCAAGAACGCCTGTTGGACACGCTTCCGCCGCTTGGCAGGACGCCGATGAAGGACATCGCGCCTGGGTCTAAGGATACGGGTTTCGAGCCGGCATCGGGGCGATATTTCTGCCTCGACCGGGATTGGCCGGCAATCGAGGCTTACGGCAATGCCGATATTGAGGTTGATGTCATTCCCTTGAACCTCGCCTATTGTATTTATACCTCGGGCTCGACCGGACGGCCGAAGGCTGCGGCGAACACGCATCAAGCAATCGTCAACCGATTGGACTGGATGCAGAATGCCTACAAAGTAGATTCCGCCGACCGCGTTCTGCATAAGACACCATTCAGTTTCGATGTCTCGGTTTGGGAGCTATTCCTGCCACTGATGTTTGGAGCGCAGCTGATCGTCGCCCCGCCAGATGTCCATCGATATCCCCGACGGATTAGTGCGCTGATCGACGCGCATCAGATCACGATATTGCACTTTGTTCCGTCGATGGTGGGGGCATTTATCGAGGCGGATAGCGTTACATCGCATGATAGCCTGCGCCGGGTGATTTGCAGCGGGGAAGCGCTGCGCCCGGATTTGCAAAACGCATTCCTGGCTCGCTATGGCGTCCACCTCGACAATCTGTACGGGCCCACCGAAGCGGCGATCGACGTCAGCTTCTGGCGGTGCCGGCAGGAGCAAGGCGCGTATAGCATTCCGATTGGCTGTCCGATCTGGAACACGCAGCTTTGCATTCTCGATGCTGATCTGAACGCCGTTCCGCAGGGCGCCACAGGCGAACTCTATATTGGCGGCGTTGGTCTTGCTCGCGGGTACCAGAACAGGCCTGCCTTGACAGCCGAGCGATTCATTCCAAATCCATTCCCGCAACGGGCGGGGGAGCGTCTTTATCGCACAGGGGACCTGGCGCGATGGCGACCGGACGGCGTGATCGAGTATGTCGGGCGGATCGACCACCAGGTGAAAATACGAGGCTTTCGCATCGAACTCGGGGAGATCGAGGCGCAGCTTCTGGCGCACGCGGAGGTGCACGAAGCGGTGGTCGTCGCCCGGGACGGCGGATCCGGCAAGCAGCTGGTCGGCTATGTCGTGGCACGGGGCGAGCCTGCTGATGGGCTATGCGACCGTCTGAGAGAGCATCTGGGATCGGTGCTGCCGGACTACATGGTCCCGGCCCATGTGCTGGTATTGGAGGCGCTGCCGTTAATGCCGAACGGCAAGCTCGACCGCAAGACGCTGCCTGAGCCCGACGTGGTGACGGCGGAGTATATGGCGCCGCGCAACGCGGTCGAGGAGAAGCTTGTCGCGATCTGGCGGGAGGTGCTGGGGCTCGATCGGGTCGGGGTCACCGACAACTTCTTTGGGCTGGGCGGCGACTCTATCCTCAGCCTGCAGGTCATCGCACGGGCGCGACGTGCTGGCCTCAAGATCACGCCCAGGCAGCTGTTCGAGCGGCAGACCATCGAGCAGCTGGGCGTGATGGCGCAGATCATCGAATCTGTGGTCGAGAGTGCCGTCGTCGAGGTCGACGTCAGCGCCCGGACGAAGCTTGTGCCTTCCGACATCCCGTTGGCGGGTCTGACGCAGGCGCGGATCGATGGACTGCCGGTGCCTGCACGGGAGATTGAGGATGTCTACCCGCTGTCTCCGATGCAGCAGGGAATACTGTTCCACGCGCTGCACGATCCATCGTCAGGGCACTACGTCAACCAGCTCAGCGTTGCGGTCGAGGGGCTGGATCTCGAGCGCTTCAAGGCGGCCTGGGCCTCGGTGACGGCGCGGCACGCGGTCTTGCGCACCAGCTTCGTCTGGGAAGGCGATGTCCCGCACCCGCTGCAGATCGTGCACAAGAGCGTGCCGCCTGCGATCGAGGTGATGGACTGGCTCGACCGCGCGGTCAATGACGAGGAGATTGCGGCCTATGCGGCGGCCGACCGGGCGAAGGGCTTCGACCTGACGCGGGCTCCTCTGCAGCGGATGACGGTGCTGCGGCTTGCCGATGGCCGGCACCAGCTGATCTGGACCCATCATCATTTGCTGATGGATGGGTGGAGCACGGCGCGGCAGATCGAGGAGACCTTCGCGCATTACCTGGGCGAGGCTCTGGGTCCGGTGAGCGGCCGCTACCGGGACTACATCGCCTGGCTGAGCCGGCAGGACAAGGCGGCGAGCGAGGCCTTCTGGAAGGAGAGGCTGCTCGCACTCGACGAGCCGACATCGATTGTCGATGCGCTTGCCGGGGCACGCGGCCGGAACGCTGGCAGACACGCCACGATCACATGCCGGCTCGATGCCGAGGCGACGGCGCGGCTGCAGCGCTTTGCGCAGCAGGAGCGGGTTACGCTCAACACGCTGGTGCAGGGAGCATGGGCGCTATTACTGCAGCGCTATTGCGGGCAGCGGACCGTTGCCTTCGGTGCGACTGTCGCCGGGCGCCCGGCCGACCTTCCCGGCGCCGAGGCCATGCTCGGGCTGTTCATCAACACGCTGCCGGTGATCCAGGGCCCGCGTCCCGAACAACATATTGGCGATTGGCTGCGCCAGCTCCAGGCCGACAATGTCGCGATGCGTGAGCACGAGCAGGTGCCGCTCTACGACATCCAGCGCTGGGCCGGCCAGCCTGGCCAGGCGCTGTTCGATACCATCCTCGTGTTTGAGAACTACCCCGTCGATGAGGCGCTGCGGCAACGCGCCGGCAAGGTGCTCACGTTCGGGGGGATGGAAAACGTCGAAACCACCAACTACGCGATGACCGTGGTGGTGGTGGAGCGTGCTGACGGACTGGCGATCGATGTCTCGTACATGGAAGCGCGCCTGGACCGAGCACAGGTTGAGGCCGTGGTGGCGCACTTGGCCCATCTGCTGGAAGGCGTTGCTACCGACGCTGGCGCGCTGCCGGGTGATCTACGGCTTCTTCTTCCGGCTGAGCATGCGCAGGTTGTCGAGCAGTGGTCGCGAGGCGAGGCGCGTACCCTGGACGGCCGCTGCCTGCACGAGCTGATCGAGGTGCGGGTGCGCGAGCATCCGGACGCAGTCGCTGTGGTGTACGAGGACACGCAGCTGACCTATGGCGAGCTCAACGCGCGGGCGAACCGGCTGGCGCGGCATCTGCAATCACAAGGCGTGGGTCCGGACGTTCTGGTGGGCCTTGCGGTCGAGCGTTCACTGGAGATGGTGGTGGGTCTGCTCGGCATCATCAAGGCCGGTGGCGCCTACGTCCCGCTCGACCCGAGCTATCCCGCCGAGCGGCTCGCCTTCATGATCGAAGATGCACGGGTGCCGCTGATCCTGACCCAGGAACGGGTACTCGAGCAGTTGCCGTTGAGGATCGCTTCTCACCACGCTGGCGGCGATGCCACAGAGACCGGGTCTGCTGCGGCCATCCCGACCGTGTGGTGCCTGGATCGGGACTGGCATGCGATCGAAGAGCTCGACGCCGGTAACCTACCCACCATCACAACCCCACAGAACCTCGCCTACTGCATCTACACATCAGGCTCAACAGGACGACCAAAGGGGACCCTGATCACCCATGGTAACGTGCTGCGGCTCTTCGAGGTAACGGAGGAGCAATTTGGCTTCGACTCCGACGATGTCTGGTCTCTGTTCCACTCCCATGCCTTCGACTTTTCGGTCTGGGAGCTTTTTGGCGCACTTCTCTATGGCGGCCGGCTGGTCGTCGTCCCCTATTATGTGACGCGAACGCCGGAGCTGTTCCTCGGGCTCTTGCAGAGCGAAAGAGTGACGGTCCTCAATCAAACGCCTTCAGCATTCCGATCTCTTATCCAAGCGCTTTCGTCTGGAAGAGCATCGTTGATCCGCTATGTTGTGTTCGGAGGAGAGGCTCTTGATATCAAAGCGCTCGACCTGTGGTTTGCCCGGTTTGGTGATCAAGTTCCCCAATTGGTGAACATGTACGGCATCACGGAGACAACCGTGCATGTCACTTATCGGCCGCTCTCAGTAATCGACACCGCTCTGGTCGCTTCGCCGGTTGGCTCTGCAATCTCTGATCTCTCGTCATTCATTCTGGACCGTGACCTGGACGCGGTTCCTGTAGGGATTGTTGGCGAGCTTTACATTGGCGGCGCGGGGCTTGCGCGGGGTTATCACGGTCGACCCGGGCTGACGGCGGAACGGTTCGTTCCGAACCACTATGCACAGGAGCCTGGCGAGCGGCTGTATCGGACGGGCGATCTTGCACGCTGGCGACCGGACGGAACGATCGAATACGTCGGCCGGATCGACCATCAGGTGAAGGTACGTGGCTTCCGCATCGAGCTCGGCGAGATCGAGGCCCAGCTGCTCAGTCATGGCGATGTGCGCGAGGCGGTCGTGGTGGCGCGCGACGGAGGCTCGGGCAAGCAGCTGGTGGGCTATGTAGTGCCGCGCGGTGAGACGGGGTTCGATTTGATCGACCGGCTGCGGTCGCATCTTGCCGCGGCGCTTCCCGATTACATGATGCCGGCGCATTTGGTGATGCTGGATGTGCTGCCGCTGACGCCGAACGGCAAGCTGGATCGCAAGGCGCTGCCTGAGCCTGATGTCGTGACGGCGGACTACGTCGCGCCGCGCAACGAGGCGGAGGCGACGCTCGCTGCGATCTGGCAAGCGGTTCTGGGGGTCGAGCGGGTTGGGGTGAGCGACAATTTCTTTGTGCTGGGCGGCGACTCCATTCTCAGTCTGCAGATCATCGCGCGGGCGCGACGTACCGGTCTCAAGCTCACGCCCAAGCAGCTGTTCGAGCGGCAGACGGTCGAAGGACTTGCGGCCGTGGTTGAGGTTGAGGCGACGACCAGCGCCGTGGAGAGAGACGCCGTCTCCGGGCCGATGCCCTTGCTGCCGATCCAACAGGCGTTCTTCGCAGAGGCCGTCCCGCATCGCAATCACTGGAACCAGTCGGTGCTGCTGAAGGTGCAGCAGAGGATTGATGCTGCTGCGATGGAAACCGCGCTGCGCTCCGTCGTCGCGCATCACGACGCCTTCCGGTTGCGCTTCCGGCGGTGCGTTGAAGCTGGGGGTTGGTCGGCGGAGCATGTAGAGACTGGTGCGCCGGATGATGCTCGGCTGTTGTGGCTTCACGAGGTGAGTTCGGCTTCTGACGCTACACCTTTATACGAAGAAGCGCAGCGCAGTCTGTCGATTGAACACGGGCCGCTGCTACGCGCGCTGTATGTGCGATTGACAGACGGGACCGGGCGCCTGTTGTTGGTGGTTCACCACCTAGTGGTGGACGGGGTGTCGTGGCGCGTTCTGCTCGACGACTTACAGAGCGCCTATCATCAATTGCTTGTCGGCGAGACGATCACCCTGCCGGCGAAGACGAGCTCCTTCCAGGCTTGGGCCGAACGACTGCGAAGCTATGCCACCAGCGAGGCACTTGCGGAAGAGTTGCCGTTCTGGTGCGAGCAACTGAGCCCCATTGGATTGAGCGAGCTACCGCGCGATCGCGCCGTCGATGGCGGGTTGATGTGTGACGCCGCCTCCATCGAGATACGGCTCGACCAGCCGACGACGGCGCAACTGCTGAAGCAAGCGCCTGAAGCGTATCGTACCCAGGTCAATGATTTGCTGCTGACGGCGCTGGCACGGGTGCTATGCCGTTGGTGCAGCAGCGTCTCGGTATTGGTGGCGCTCGAAGGCCACGGCCGCGAGGACCTGTTCGGTGACATCGACCTTAGCCACACGGTCGGCTGGTTCACCAGCTTGTTCCCTGTGCGCCTGACGATACCTTTGGAGCTTGTTCTCGATGGCGAAGCTGCTCCATCGCTTGGCACGTCCATCAAGGCGATCAAGGAGCAGCTGCGCGGGGTGCCGAGCAGGGGTCTCGGCTATGGTATCCTCAAGCATCTAAGCGCTGCGACACTGCGGTCGCAGCTTGATGGTCTGGCCGAGCCGCGTGTCACCTTCAACTACCTGGGCCAGTTTGACGGCAGCTTCGATGACGATGGCGCCTTTGTGCCCGCGCAGGAGAGCGGAGGGCACAACCGCGATCCAGATGCGGCGTTTGGCAGCTGGCTGAGCATCGATGGACAGGTCTACAACGGCGAACTGCGGCTATCGTTCGCCTATAGCCGGCACATGTACGATGCTGCGACGATCGAAGGCCTCGCTCAGGAGTATCAGACCGAGCTTGAAGCGGTCATCGCGCATTGCCTCAGCGAGCAAGCACAGGGGCTGACGTCGTCCGACATCCCGTTGGCGGGTCTGACGCAGGCGCGGATCGATGGGCTGCCTGTGGCGGCGCGCGAGATCGAGGATGTCTACCCGCTGTCTCCGATGCAGCAGGGAATGCTGTTCCACGCGCTGCACGATCCATCGTCAGGGCACTACGTCAACCAGCTCAGCGTTGCGGTCGAGGGGCTGGATCTCGAACGCTTCGAGGCGGCCTGGGCCTCGGTGACGGCGCGGCACGCGGTCTTGCGCACCAGCTTCGTCTGGGAAGGCGATGTCCCGCACCCGCTGCAGATCGTGCATAAGAGCGTGCCGACGGCGATCGACGTCATCGACTGGCGGGGCAGGGCGGCGGCCGAGATCAACGGCTTCGCTGTTACCGATCGGGCACGGGGCTTCGACTTCGGCGTGGCGCCGCTGCAGCGCGTGAGTGTGCTGCGGTTGGGCGGCGGCCGGCACCAGTTGATCTGGACCCATCATCATTTGCTGATGGATGGGTGGAGCACGGCGCGGCAGATCGAGGAGGTGTTCGCGCATTACCTCGGCGAGGCGTTGGGCCCAGTGAGCGGTCGCTACCGGGACTACATCGCCTGGTTGAGCCAGCAGGACAAGGCCGCGAGCGAGGCCTTCTGGAAGGAGAGGCTGGTCGCCCTCGACGAGCCGACATTGCTTGTCGACGCGCTCGCCGGGGCACGTGGTCGGCACGAAGGGGCCGACGGACACGACACGATCACATGCCGGCTCGATGCGGCGGCGACCGCGCGGCTGCAGCGCTTCGCCCAGCAAGAGCGGGTGACGCTCAACACGCTGGTGCAGGCGGCCTGGATCCTGCTGCTGCAGCGCTATTGCGGGCAGCGGACCGTGACATTCGGCGCAACCGTCGCCGGGCGCCCGGCCGACCTTCCCGGCGCGGAGGGGATTCTGGGCCTGTTCATCAACACGCTGCCGGTGATCCAGGGTCCGGGTCCCGAACAACACATTGGCGACTGGCTGCGCCAGCTTCAGGCGGAGAACGTGATGCTGCGCGAGCACGAGCAGGTGCCGCTCTACGACATCCAGCGCTGGGCCGGTCAGCCCGGCCAAGCCCTGTTCGATACCATCCTCGTGTTCGAGAACTATCCCGTCGACGAGGCGCTGCGGCAACGCTCATCTGCTGCACTCAATATATCGGATATAACGATAAACAATCCCAATCATTATGCATTAACGCTCAATATCGATGTCACGGACGATCTAAACTGCCACTTCGCTTATGCACATGATAAGCTTACTCACACCATAGTTCGCCAACTGGCCTCTAACTGGTGCCATCTGCTGACGAGCTTATCAAGCCTTCCGGAAACACCAGCCGGAACGCTTGCCGAGGTAGCTCTGCTTTCGGGTGACGACATTACTCGCTTTCGAAACTGGGGGCATGGTACGCGGTCTGCCATCAAGAGCAATTGCGTCCACCAGCTTATCGAATTTCAGGCAGCTCGTTACCCCCACAATCTCGCACTCGTATGCGAGTCATCGATGCTTACCTATGGGGAGATCGATCAAAGAGCGAACAAGCTCGCTAACCATCTACGTGAGCTCGGAGTGGGTCCCGAAGTTCTTGTTGGCGTAGTGGCTGAACGCTCGAACGAAACCATGATTGGAATGCTTGCTATCCTCAAAGCGGGTGGGGTCTATGTGCCGATCGACCCTGATGCTCCACTGGATCGCATAAGGGCGCTCGTAGCGGACAACGAGATCAATGTGCTTATTGTCCCAAGTGATCCTGATTATTATCAGTCTCTTATTACCACTGTTATCCGACCGGACGATTACGTGGACACAGATATCTCCGCGCCGCGGAATGTCAACTGCACGAGCGACAATATTGCTTATGTCATATTTACATCCGGTTCGACTGGACTGCCGAAAGGTGTCGCGGTTACGCACCGCTCGCTAGTAAATTATATCTCGACAATGATGCAGACACTCTCTGCTGGTCCCTCTACCAACATGGCCATGATCTCTACGCTCGCTGCCGACCTCGGCCATACCATACTGTTCGGTGCTTTATGTTCAGGGGCTACGCTCCATTTGCTCTCGTCTGAATATGCTCTCGATGGACGTCGCTTCGCTAGCTACACACAGCGCTATGCGATCGACGTCTTGAAACTCACGCCGACACACCTGAGAGGTTTAGGTGTCGGCGTTCCATTAAATGAGATATTGCCCGCCCAATCGCTCATTCTTGGAGGTGAGTCGTTGGCACCGTCGTTGATTAGCGACATCAGCGAAGCGGATGGTACTTGTCGTGTTATCAATCACTATGGCCCAACCGAAACGACCGTCGGGGTTCTTACGTTCGAGATAGCGAAAAGACACCTTAACGACCGCGTGCCACTTGGATCTCCCCTCTCTAACGTTAACGCATATATTCTCTCGCAAGATTTAGAAATGGTTCCATGCGGAATCGTCGGCGAACTTTTTATTGGCGGTGCCTCACTGGCTCGCGGCTATCATCGACGCCCACACTTGACGGCGGAGCGGTTTGTTCCAAATCCTTTCGCATCCGTAGGGGGCGAGCGCATGTATCGCACCGGAGACCTCGCACGTTGGCAAGAGGACGGCCAGATCGAGTACGTTGGCCGCCTCGACCAACAAGTGAAGGTTCGAGGATTTCGTGTCGAGATAGGTGAGATTGAAGCCCATTTACGCACATTTAAAGGCATCCTTGATGGTGCTGTTACCCTGCGCGACGCCGACGCTGGTCAAATGCTCTGGGCTTATGTTGTGCCGAATCACCCAGAGCATGCGGTCGAGATCGAAGACGACATTAAGCGGTATCTCCGAACATTGTTGCCGGAGTACATGGTCCCCACACGTGTGATCGTGCTACCGATCCTTCCAATGACTTCTAACGGGAAGACTGACCGTCGCGCGCTGAGCGAGTTAAATATCTCTGCTGTCTCATATGTTTCTCCGCAGACCGATACCGAGCGCACTTTGGTTGCGATCTGGCAGGACGTTCTAGGCGTAGAGCGAGTTGGGGTTACAGATAACTTCTTTGATCTTGGTGGAGATTCTATTCGGGGCCTTCTTGTTATCTCGCGAGCATGTCGCGAAGGTATTGGCCTCACACCGAAATTGTTATTCACGACACCAACAATCGCGGAGATTGCAAAGAACCATACTGCTCGGTCTGATGTATCTCTCGAAGAAATGGCGTCAACCGCAAGCGTCATTCTTGCCGATCTCTCGCCGGACGATTGATCATGACCGTTCAGTCATCTGACATCATGCGCACACTTGTCTCGCTGCCAGTAGAGAAGCGCAGGGTTGCGATCGACCGACTTAGCGAAAGGGGTGTCGACCTTCGCCGTTTTCCTATTCCCCCTCTGCGCACAGGAGAGGATTGCCGCCTTTCACATTCTCAGGAACGGTTATGGTTCTTGTGGAATCTCGATCCGCTCAGTGCGGCATACAATATTAGTGGTGGTCTCCGACTACGCGGTCCATTAGAGCTAGCGCTCTTGGAGCAGGCACTCCGACTGTTAGGTCGCAGACATGAAGCTTTACGCACCACATTCCAGACCGGCCGCGATGGCCGGGGACTCCAGCGAATTCACAGCTCGTATGACCCTTCGATATCTCACGTTGATCTCACGGCTCTTGCCACGACAGACCAAGATGTACGCGTGCAGCGGCAGATGCGCGAGGAAGCAGGCAAGGCCTTTAACTTATTGCAGGAACCAGCGCATAGAATTTGCGTTCTAAAGCGATCGTCATTCGATCACATCGTTCTGATCACAATGCATCATATCATCGCCGATGGTTGGTCGATGCAGGTCCTCATTCGTGAATTCATTTCCGTATATGGCAGTTTGGTAAAGGGCACGGATCCATCATTACCTCCGCTGACTATTCAATACGCGGATTATGCGATATGGCAGCGGGCTTGGTTGGAGGCTGGCGAAAGTGCGCGCCAATTGGGTTACTGGCGCAAAACACTTGGCGAAGAAACCCCAGTTATTGACCTGCCGGCTAATCGCTCCCGGAGTAGGGTGTGCTTAGGTCAAGCGGGCACACATTCGTTCACCCTGGGGTCAGAAATAAACCTCGCGCTTCGCCGTTTCGCGCACGCGCGAACAATGACAATGCCAATGGTGTTGCTGGCCGCATTTCAAGTGCTCCTCTATCGTTATACTGGTCAGACGGATATCAGGATCGGAGTGCCGATAGCGGACCGCGAGCGTGCAGAAACGCATGACTTGATCGGGTTCTTCGTAAATACACAAGTGATGCGTGTGCTTCTGGATGGCGAGTGTACGTTTGAGGAATGTCTGAGCCGTGTCCGACATGTCATGATCGAGGCGCAAGCACATCAGGATTTGCCGTTTGAGCAGCTTGTCGACGCTTTGCGACCTGACCGTGGGTTGGATCAGAGCCCGCTATTTCAGATTATGTTCAATCATCAACGTCGGAATGCTAGCCTCGAATTTGGAGCGCTAGATGATCTCACAATCGAGATGGTTGAAGTCGATAGTGCTGCCATAAAATTTGCTCTCAGCTTGGATGTCGTGGAGCGCGAGGACGACATTCGCTTCACTTTTACATATGACAGTCGGCTTTTCGATGATGGCATGATCGGCCGCTTAGCAGAGCATTGGCTCGTTCTTATAACCGGTGCCATTGCCAATCCGCGCCGTACCGTTGCGGCGCTGCCGCTTCTGAGCACTAATGAATATAACTCGGTGCTGAAACGTGGGAGAGGCGATTGCCGCTCATTTCCTGCGCTCTGCCTGCACGAAATGGTGGAGCAACAGACTGCGGCAACGCCAACCTCACCCGCCGTCCTCTATGAGGATACTTCCCTGACATTTGCAGAACTTAACAGAAAGGCTAATCAGTTAGCTCGCTATCTTCAATCTCGTAATGTTGGGCCTGACGTTCTAGTCGGCATCGCGGTTGACCGGTCACTAGAGATGATGGTCGCGCTGCTCGGCATTCTGAAGGCTGGAGGCGCGTACTTGCCGCTCGATCCGAGTTATCCCGCCGACCGACTTGCGTTCATGGTTCAGAACGCTGATGTCCATCTTATCGTGTCACAATGTCATTTAGCAGACCGCTTTAATGGTATTCTCGTAAAAACGCAGGCGAGCGCTGATAGGAGCTCCGCAGAAAGCATTATGTGGTGCATCGATCGCAACTGGTGCGACGCGGAGTGCTACGGAACAGACAATCTCGATAGTTCAGTGCGACCACACAATATCGCCTATTGCATTTATACGTCGGGATCGACAGGCCGTCCCAAAGGAGTGGTCAATACCCACGAAGGCGTCGTCAACCGCTTAAATTGGATGCGGTGCATTGCGAATGCATCGGACCGTTTGATTCAGAAAACCCCACTAAACTTTGACGTTTCCGTCCCGGAGCTTTTCTGGCCGTTGATATCCGGCGCGAGCCTTGTGATAGCGCCGCCCGGGGCGCACCAAGACCCGTCAGTGCTTGGACGTATCGTACGTACTCATCGGGTCACCGTGATGCATTTCGTTCCGTCGATGTTGCACGCATTTGTTGCGTCAGGAGAGCTGCGAGATTGTCCATCATTACGGCAGGTGGTCTGTAGCGGAGAGGCGCTACTCCGGGAGCACCAGATGTCTCTGGCAGCCCAACACCACGCTAGGCTTGTCAATCTCTATGGACCCACGGAGGCCGCGATTGAAGTTAGTGTATGGCCCTGCGAAGATACTGAGCAGATGAGCAGCATTCCGATCGGCCGTCCGATCTGGAATACGCAGCTTTGCATCCTCGATGCTGATCTGAATGTTGTTCCGCCCGGCGTTACGGGTGAGCTCTATATCGGCGGCGTTGCCCTTGCTCGCGGGTATCAGAACAGACCTGCTTTGACGGCCGAGCGGTTCATTCCAAATCCATTCCCGCAACAGGCGGGTGAGCGTCTTTATCGCACAGGGGACCTGACGCGATGGCGGCCGGACGGCGCGATCGAGTATGTCGGACGCATCGACCACCAGGTGAAGGTGCGGGGCTTTCGCATCGAACTCGGCGAGGTCGAGACACAGCTGCTCGGCCATGACGATGTGCGCGAGGCCGTGGTGGTGGCACGGGACAGTGCGGCGGGCAAGCAGCTCGTGGGTTATATCGTGCCACGTGGTGAGGTTCGCGCCGAACTTGTTGATCGGTTGAGGGAGCATCTGATCTCGGTGCTTCCAGACTACATGGTGCCGGCCCATCTGGTCACGCTGGACGCGATGCCGCTGACGCCCAGCGGCAAGCTGGACCGAAGGGCGCTGCCAGAGCCGAACGTGATGGCGACCGCAGATTATGTGGCGCCACGTAACCAAGTAGAGACGACCCTCGTTGCGATCTGGCGGGAGGTGCTGGGGCTCGATCGGGTCGGGGTCACCGACAACTTCTTTGGGCTGGGCGGCGACTCTATCCTCAGCCTGCAGGTCATCGCACGGGCGCGACGTGCTGGCCTCAAGATCACGCCCAGGCAGCTGTTCGAGCGGCAGACCATCGAGCAGCTGGGCGTGGTGGTGCAGGTCATCGAATCTGTGTTCGAGAGCACTGTGCCAGAGATCGACGTCAGCGCTCGAACGACGCTGACGTCGTCCGACATCCCGTTGGCGGGTCTGACGCAGGCGCGGATCGATGGGCTGCCTGTGGCGGCGCGCGAGATCGAGGACATCTACCCGCTGTCGCCGATGCAGCAGGGAATGCTGTTCCACGCGCTGCACGATCCATCGTCAGGGCACTACGTCAACCAGCTCAGCGTTGCGGTCGAGGGGCTGGATCTCGAGCGCTTCAAGGCGGCCTGGGCCTCGGTGACGGCGCGGCACGCGGTCTTGCGCACCAGCTTCGTCTGGGAAGGCGATGTCCCGCACCCGCTGCAGATCGTGCATAAGAGCGTGCCGACGGCGATCGACGTCATCGACTGGCGGGGCAGGGCGGCGGCCGAGATCAACGGCTTCGCTGTTACCGATCGGGCACGGGGCTTCGACTTCGGCGTGGCGCCGCTGCAGCGCGTGAGTGTGCTGCGGTTGGGCGGCGGCCGGCACCAGTTGATCTGGACCCATCATCATTTGCTGATGGATGGGTGGAGCACGGCGCGGCAGATCGAGGAGGTGTTCGCGCATTACCTCGGCGAGGCGTTGGGCCCAGTGAGCGGTCGCTACCGGGACTACATCGCCTGGTTGAGCCAGCAGGACAAGGCCGCGAGCGAGGCCTTCTGGAAGGAGAGGCTGGTCGCCCTCGACGAGCCGACATTGCTTGTCGACGCGCTCGCCGGGGCACGTGGTCGGCACGAAGGGGCCGACGGACACGACACGATCACATGCCGGCTCGATGCGGCGGCGACCGCGCGGCTGCAGCGCTTCGCCCAGCAGGAACGGGTGACGCTCAACACGCTGGTGCAGGCGGCCTGGATCCTGCTGCTGCAGCGCTATTGCGGGCAGCGGACCGTGACATTCGGCGCAACCGTCGCCGGGCGCCCGGCCGATCTTCCCGGCGCGGAGGCCATGCTCGGGCTGTTCATCAACACGCTGCCGGTGATCCAGGGTCCGGGTTCCGAACAACACATTGGCGACTGGCTGCGCCAGCTTCAGGCGGAGAACGTGATGCTGCGCGAGCACGAGCAGGTGCCGCTCTACGACATCCAGCGCTGGGCCGGTCAGCCCGGCCAAGCCCTGTTCGACACCATCCTCGTGTTCGAGAACTATCCCGTCGACGAGGCGCTGCGTGCTCGATCTGGCAAGGTGCTCTTCTTTGGACCAGCAAACAATGTCGAGATGACAAGCTATCCATTGACTGTGTCGTTCGTCGAACGCAGTGACATGCTGGAGATCGCACTTACGTATATACGCACTTACTTCGAACCTACGCACATCGAGGCCCTGAGGGCACATCTAATTCAGTTACTTGACGATATCGCAACAATTCCCAGTCGGCCGCTCGGCACGCTTTCCATGCTATGTCCGGTAGAGCTTTCGGCGCTTGTAGATGTCTGGGCGCGTGGCGAGGTACATGCGGTTGATAGCTGTTACCTCCACCAGATGATCGAGTCACGAGTCGCGGAACATCCCGACCTGATCGCTGTGGTATACGAGGACACCTCGCTCACTTATGGCGAGCTCAACGCGCGGGCGAACCGGCTGGCGCGGCATCTGCGCGCGCGTGGCGTCGGTCCCGATGTGCTTGTAGGCGTCGCGGCCGAGCGCTCGCTGGAGATGGTGATCGGACTGCTCGGCGTCCTCAAGGCCGGAGGCGCCTACGTTCCGCTCGACCCGAACTATCCCGCCGAGCGGCTCGCCTTCATGATCGAAGATGCTGGCGTCAGCGTAGTGGTTGTCCAAGAGCACTTGAAATTATTCTTCCAGGAATGCTTCAGGAAGATAGCTGGTACTGTCTCCGTTCAACCCGAGTATTGTGTTCTTGAGGATCATCTTAGCGGAATCGACGAAAGTGATTTTCTCAATGTTAAAACGTTCATAAGCCCTAAAGCAGCGGCGTATTGCATTTATACATCTGGCTCGACGGGAATTCCGAAAGGAGTTGTCGTTTCACACGATGCGATCGTAAATCACGAGTCTTGGGTTAGGAAAGAACTGTTCTGGCGCGCCGACGAACGGGTCATTCATCAAGCGTCTTTTGCATTCGATGCTTCGATTTTGGAAATTTTCAGCCCTCTTATAGCTGGTGGTCAGTGCGTGATCGCTGGATCAGGCGCAGCGGTCGATATTTCCAAGCTTCTGAACGAGATATCGGATCGTGCTATCACGTCACTCCAATGCGTGCCGTCGCTATTGTCTGCAATGTTGCTCGCGGAAGATCAGCAGCAGCTCGACGTACTGAGATGCGTGTGTCTGGGAGGGGAACAGTTACCCCCAGGATTGCAGCGCCAATTTCTCGCGCGTCATTCGACTGTTCTTTATAACACATACGGTCCGACTGAAGCCGCTGTCGAGGTCAGCGCTTGGATTTGCACAGATCAAACCGGCGATAATGTGCCGATTGGTCGGCCGATCTGGAACACGCAGCTTTGCATTCTTGATCGTGAGCTTGGTCCGGTTCCGGTAGGTGTCGTCGGCGAGCTTTATATTGGAGGGGCGGGGCTTGCGCGGGGGTATCACGGCCGGCCGGGCCCGAGCGCGGAGCGGTTCGTTCCGAACCCGTTTGCGCGGGAGCCGGGCGAGCGTTTGTATCGGACCGGGGATCTGGCCCGGTGGCGGCCGGACGGGGCCATTGAATATGTCGGCCGCATCGACCATCAGGTGAAGGTCCGCGGCTTCCGTATCGAGCTTGGCGAGATCGAGGCGCAGCTGCTCGCCCAGGATGAGGTGCGCGAAGCTGTTGTGGTGGCGCGCGATGGTCCTTCGGGCAAGCAGCTGGTGGCCTATGTGGTGTCGCGCGGCGAGGCGGTTGCCGATCTGACGGAGCATCTGCGCGAGCGCCTTCGTTCGGCGCTTCCTGACTACATGGTGCCAGCGCATCTGGTGGTGCTGGATGCGCTGCCGTTGACGCCGAACGGCAAGCTGGATCGCAAGGCGCTGCCTGAGCCCGACGTCGTAACGGCGGACTATGTGGCGCCGCTCAACGAGGTAGAGGAGGCGCTCGCTGCGATCTGGCAGGAGGTCCTGGATGTGGAGTGTGTCGGGGTTACCGACAACTTCTTCGCCCTGGGCGGCGACTCTATTCTCAGTCTGCAGATCATCGCGCGGGCGCGACGTGCCGGTCTCAAGCTCACGCCGAAGCAGCTGTTCGAGCGACAGACGATCGGAGAACTCGCGGCGGTCGCCGAAGTCGACCGCTCCAGAGCTGTGGCGACGGACGCCGTCGTCTCCGGCCGGATGGCGTTGCTGCCGATCCAGCAGGCGTTCTTCGCAGAGGCAATCCCGCATCGCAATCACTGGAACCAGTCGGTGCTGCTGACGGTGCGGCAACCGCTGGATCCTGCCACGATGGAAGCCGCATTGAGAGCCATCGTCACGCACCATGATGCCTTCCGCCTGCGCTTTCGGCAGGACGAGATTGGTGTGTGGACGGCGTTTCATGCTTCTGCAAGTTCGACCGTCGATGGATCGCTGCTGTGGGTCCGGGAGGCAAGGTCTGCTGATGCTCAATCCCTGTATGAGGAGGCGCAGCGCAGCCTGTCGATCGAGCATGGTCCCTTGTTGCGAGCTCTCTATGTGCGGCTCGGCGATGGCAGGGGTCGCTTGTTGCTGGTGATCCATCACTTGGTGGTGGACGGGGTGTCGTGGCGCGTGCTGCTGGAGGATCTGCAAACCGCTTATGGTCAGCAGCTTTCCGGCGAGACGATCGCGCTGCCGGCGAAGACTTCTTCCTTCCAGACCTGGGCCGAACGGCTGCAAGATTATGCGGGCAGTGAGGCGCTGGCGAACGAAGCCCCGTATTGGAGGGAGCAACTGAGCACGGTTGGGCTAGTCGAGTTGCCACGTGATCGAACCGTCGAACCAGGACTTAATCGTGATGCGGTGAGCATTGAGGTGCAGTTCGATCGAACGACGACGGCGCGGTTGCTGAAGCGAGCACCGGAGGCATACCGCACGCAAGTCAATGATCTGCTGTTGACGGCCCTAGCGCGCGTGCTGTGCCGCTGGAGCAGCAGCGTCTCGGTATTGGTGGCGCTCGAAGGCCACGGCCGCGAGGACCTGTTCGGTGACATCGACCTTAGCCACACGGTCGGCTGGTTCACCAGCTTGTTCCCTGTGCGCCTGACGATACCTTTGGAGCTTGTTCTCGATGGCGAAGCTGCTCCATCGCTTGGCACGTCCATCAAGGCGATCAAGGAGCAGCTGCGCGGGGTGCCGAGCAGGGGTCTCGGCTATGGTATCCTCAAGCATCTAAGCGCTGCGACACTGCGGTCGCAGCTTGATGGTCTGGCCGAGCCGCGTGTCACCTTCAACTACCTGGGCCAGTTTGACGGCAGCTTCGATGACGATGGCGCCTTTGTGCCCGCGCAGGAGAGCGGAGGGCACAACCGCGATCCAGATGCGGCGTTTGGCAGCTGGCTGAGCATCGATGGACAGGTCTACAACGGCGAACTGCGGCTATCGTTCGCCTATAGCCGGCACATGTACGATGCTGCGACGATCGAAGGCCTCGCTCAGGAGTATCAGACCGAGCTTGAAGCGGTCATCGCGCATTGCCTCAGCGAGCAAGCACAGGGGCTGACGTCGTCCGACATCCCGTTGGCGGGTCTGACGCAGGCGCGGATCGATGGGCTGCCTGTGGCGGCGCGCGAGATCGAGGATGTCTACCCGCTGTCTCCGATGCAGCAGGGAATGCTGTTCCACGCGCTGCACGATCCATCGTCAGGGCACTACGTCAACCAGCTCAGCGTTGCGGTCGAGGGGCTGGATCTCGAACGCTTCGAGGCGGCCTGGGCCTCGGTGACGGCGCGGCACGCGGTCTTGCGCACCAGCTTCGTCTGGGAAGGCGATGTCCCGCACCCGCTGCAGATCGTGCATAAGAGCGTGCCGACGGCGATCGACGTCATCGACTGGCGGGGCAGGGCGGCGGCCGAGATCAACGGCTTCGCTGTTACCGATCGGGCACGGGGCTTCGACTTCGGCGTGGCGCCGCTGCAGCGCGTGAGTGTGCTGCGGTTGGGCGGCGGCCGGCACCAGTTGATCTGGACCCATCATCATTTGCTGATGGATGGGTGGAGCACGGCGCGGCAGATCGAGGAGGTGTTCGCGCATTACCTCGGCGAGGCGTTGGGCCCAGTGAGCGGTCGCTACCGGGACTACATCGCCTGGTTGAGCCAGCAGGACAAGGCCGCGAGCGAGGCCTTCTGGAAGGAGAGGCTGGTCGCCCTCGACGAGCCGACATTGCTTGTCGACGCGCTCGCCGGGGCACGTGGTCGGCACGAAGGGGCCGACGGACACGACACGATCACATGCCGGCTCGATGCGGCGGCGACCGCGCGGCTGCAGCGCTTCGCCCAGCAAGAGCGGGTGACGCTCAACACGCTGGTGCAGGCGGCCTGGATCCTGCTGCTGCAGCGCTATTGCGGGCAGCGGACCGTGACATTCGGCGCAACCGTCGCCGGGCGCCCGGCCGACCTTCCCGGCGCGGAGGGGATTCTGGGCCTGTTCATCAACACGCTGCCGGTGATCCAGGGTCCGGGTCCCGAACAACACATTGGCGACTGGCTGCGCCAGCTTCAGGCGGAGAACGTGATGCTGCGCGAGCACGAGCAGGTGCCGCTCTACGACATCCAGCGCTGGGCCGGTCAGCCCGGCCAGGCGCTGTTCGACACCATCCTCGTGTTTGAGAACTACCCCGTCGATGAGGCGCTGCGGCAACGCTCGAACGAAGCGCTGAGCTTCACAGGGATGCACAACCTCGAGACCACCAACTACCCGATGACCGTGGTGGTGGTGGAGCGGGCCGACGGGCTGGTGATCGATGTCTCGTACATGGAAGCGCGCCTGGACCGAGCACAGGTTGAGGCCGTGGCGGCGCACCTAACGCAGCTGTTGGAGGTCGTGTCGACTAACGCGGAGACGCCGGTCGGGGAAGTGCCGCTTCTCCTCCCGGGAGAGTATACGCAGGTTGTTGAGCAGTGGTCGCAAGGCGAGGCGCATGCGCTGGACGGCCGCTGCCTGCACGAGCTGATCGAGGCGCGGGTGCGTGAGCACCCGGACGCAGTCGCTGTGGTGTACGAGGACACGCCGCTGACCTATGGCGAACTCAACGCGCGGGCGAACCGGCTGGCGCGGCATCTGCGGTCACGCGGCGTGGGTCCGGACGTTCTGGTGGGGCTTGCGGTCGAGCGCTCGCTGGAGATGGTGGTGGGTCTGCTCGGCATCATCAAGGCCGGTGGCGCCTACGTCCCGCTCGACCCGAACTATCCCGCCGAGCGGCTTACCTTCATGATCGAGGATGCCGGTGTCCCTCTGATCCTGAGCCAGGAACGGCTGATCGATCAGTTGCCGCTTGGCGCGACACCAGTGTGGTGCCTCGACCGAAACTGGCCGGAGGTCGAGAGCCTCGATGCTGGCGACCTGCCCAGCATCACAACCCCGCAGAACCTCGCCTACTGCATCTACACATCAGGCTCAACAGGTAGGCCAAAGGCCGTGGCAATGCCTCACAGCGCGTTGTCACATTTGCTCTTGTGGCACCTTGACGTAATGCCGGGCGCATTCCGAACTGTTCAGTTCTCATCCTTCAGCTTTGATGCAAGCTTCCAGGAGATTGTCAGCACGTGGCTTTCTGGTAGCCAGCTCATTATCCCGTCTCAACAACTAAGCAAGGATATCGAGCAGTTCGCTCTTTTTGTGAGGGATCATGAGGTCGAAAGATTGTTCATCCCTTATCGTGCTCTTGAGATGTTAGCGCTTTACGCGACATCGCAGTCGATTGATTTGCTCTATCTGAAGCAAATTCTTACCGCGGGCGAGCAGCCCCAAATAACAGACAACCTGATCGCTCTCCTCGACAAAGAGAAACAATGCGATCTTGTCAATCTTTACGGGCCGTCCGAAACGCATGTGGTGAGCGCGTTCGCCATCGCGAACCGCACCCCGAACGAATTACCACCGATCGGCTATCCGATCTGGAACACGCAGCTTTATGTCCTTGATCCGGCATTGAATCCTCTTCCACCTGGCGTCCCAGGCGAGCTTTATATCGGAGGTGTCAGCCTTGCACGGGGTTACCACAATCGGCCAAGCCTAACAGCGCAGCGCTTTGTGCCGAACCCGTTCTCGCGACAACCCGGTAAGCAGTTATACCGCACTGGCGACATGGTGCGTTGGCGCAGCGACGGGGCCATTCAATACATCGGCCGCACGGATTATCAGGTGAAGGTGAGAGGTTTTCGAGTTGAGCTCGGTGAAATCGAGACACGGCTTCTCTCTTACGAAAACATTCGAGAAGCTGTCGTTGTTGCGCGTGATAGCGCTTCCGGCAAGCAGCTGATCGCTTATGTCGTTCCTTGTACCAAACTAGATGACGCCGCGCCCGATCAACTCAAGGCGGCTCTCCGATCCACGCTGCCGGAATATATGATCCCCGCGCACATAGTCGCACTCGATGCAATCCCGCTTACAATTAGTCGTAAGCTCGATCGTCGAGCCCTACCGGAGCCGGCCTCACCGGTTTATAATTACGTTCCTCCCGCCGACGATCTCGAACGACGCGCCATTGCCATCTGGGAGGAAATACTGCGTATCTCTCCAATTGGAGTACAGGACGATTTCTTCGAGATAGGAGGCGACTCTATTCTCGCCATGCAGGTTGTGATAACGCTGCAGTCGCGGGGATTTCCATATGTGTCACTCGGAGACCTGCTGGAGCGGCGTTCTGTACGCCGATTATTGTCGACCAGCAGTAACAACGAACCATCGGTAGAAGAGCGAGCGATAATACACCTTCGTCGTGCCACGACTCCGGTCACCATATATTGTCTCCCCCCATTTTCCGGATACATAAATTGCTACATGGACCTCGCCAACCGCCTCAGTTGCGAGGTAAATCTCATTGGATTTGAGGCATTGTGCGTGAATAATTCCTCGTTGTTTGAGTTGTCCATGGATCACGCTGTCGACCATTGTGCAAGATATATTGAGGGTGAGCGTCAGGTCGGCCCGATCGCTCTCCTCGGGTGGTCTTGGGGCGGATTGCTCGCACATGCGCTCGCTAAGAGAGTTGAGGCACATCGAGACATTGCGCTCGTTGCTATGATTGATGTGTACAGTTTTGTTGAGCAATTCGACGAGACCGCCTCCCTACTTCCTACCGGAGATGAGCAACGTTTTGAAAATGAATTTCTAGCAAGGATCGAGCGATCGTCAATGAGACGCATGTGGCATGATCTCATCGTCCTTTTAACCGAAGCAGACTATAGAACGCTCGTGAGATTCTACGGTGTGACGCGGCGTGATTGGGATAGTCTTAGATCGGGCGGACAGTCCTATGAGTATTTTACATTCACCGTGTTCAATCGTGCCCGAATAAATCGGTGTTATTGCCTCACCCCGATTTCGACTTCTATTATGACGTGGACTGCGGACATAGACGAGGGTCAAACGCGCCGACCAATCGATTGGACAGGTTATTCGCGCTCGCCTCCTTCCTTGAGCAGGATTAGTGGGACTAATCACGATTCGATTCTCAAGTCGGCACAGCTTCGCGAAGAGCTCGCCACGGTGTTCGCTGAATTATCGCGAGTGTGACTTCGCCAGGCGGATGTCCTTCAAAACCACACCTGTTTTGGTAAAATTTCGATCTGCTGATCACGTTAATCGACAAGCGCATGGCTGTTTTTCAGGCACGCCTTACGCCACTCCGGACTGAATTCTGGGGGCGTCCATGTGTTGTGGTTGACATCCGTGAAGCCCGAATGACCCGCTCGCACCGTGATGTCGGCCTGGGTCATTCCCGAAAGGCATCCGTCGTGGAACAGACTGGTTGTTGGTGCCAAATAGCCGTGACCAGGTTCCAGAAGAACGGAGATAATCGGATAGTTTCGATGCTCTTCTACGAACCGATCGCCCACGAGACGCTGCCAGTGATCTGAATAGAAGACATTATCTACTACATCACTGAGGGGACGAGATGTCAGAAAGTCTGGATACATCCGGCTAAGGGTGGCCATGCGGAGATTTTGAAAGACAAAACGGCGTGGTTCAGAGCTGAAATTGATCACGCACCTCAACCCGTTGTAGGTTTGTTGGATTTGTTTAGACAGAGTTGGTCCCCACAGATCGACATGGAGACCACCCCAGCCGGTAGAGGACAAGTAACCGGATTTGCGTGCGACGACGCCCATTCCGTTGTTGTGCCATGCTTCAACGGAGATAATGTTTTCGCGAAGCCACCGATTGATATCATCAATAAGGCTTTGCGTCTTCGACTTCGGGATGGCCATAAATCCAAGTGAATCTGCCCTCGACAAGCCGTTATCCAGATAGGGACTAAAAGAACGTAGCCCGCGTTCGAGCAACGATACGGGTATCTGAAATATCTGAATTGTCGTCGCAAAGTTCTCGTCGTCTGTTGCTCCGATGAGAGCATTCACCTCACAGCCTGTAAGGCAACGCCAATCGTCCTTTGGGATATAAACGCCGGTATCAGTATGACAACTGAACTCTTTGGTTCGAATTAGTTCCCATTTTGTTGCACGCTGGATCGTCACGCCCGAATTAATGGCTAGGGCCTTCTCGGGATTCCAGTTTCGGACGCCGGAGAGCAGTTTACAATCAGGGTAAAGCGCGCTGATAACGTCGAGCATTTCTATCGTGCCTCAAACCTTGAATAGTGGGCTGACGACATGTTCTCACGGAGCCAGAGCGCCCGGTCGATCTCTTCGCTGGTCGGTTCATAGTGAAAAACCTCGCGGTATGTCTCGCTGAAGAGATCCCGCGTTCGGTTATCGCGAGCCGCAGACTGAGGTCCTAGCAACTCCTCGAGCCACGTCATGACAATCGGAATATCGATCGGCCAGTTGTAAAACGAGTGAATTGGCATGATGTACACTCGCTTTTCGTTTACCGCCCGCACACCTTTCCAAAGCATCGAAGCGTACAACTGGCTTGGGCGCCCCGTATTTCCCACCGGCCCCAGTAGTATGACATCTGGGTCTTTTTTCATCACCTCTTCGACGTTGATCTGCCTCAGCGATCGCTTCCCTAACACGTTCGTAATTCCGACCCGCTCCAGTATCGAATTCAAATAATAGCCTTTGTCCCCGCCAAACCACGTTTGGCCAAACGACCACAATACTAGAACACGTTTGGACGCGATGAGAGGCTTGGCCGCGAGTGCCTGTAACAACGCCCGATATCGCCCGACAATATCTTCCTTTCTTTCTTGCTTTGCCGTGATTATGGCCAGCATCGACCAAGCAGCGAGTATGTCAGCTTCGAGGTGCTGTGAACGGACTGTGACTTCGACGACACCGGGTATTCCAATCGCTTGCAGAATGTCGGACGCAGGGCTGGTGGGGGCAAGTACAAGATCAGGCCGCCAGAATAAAAGCTGCTCTGGCTCGGTGATTGACCCGCCTTGCGGTAGCACAGCCAACTGTGGGTAGATGCTTTCAAGCAGGCTGCCTCGGGTGTACATCCGCGATAGTTTTGAGAGACCGACGATTGAATTCGCTTGCTCGTCGAGCGTCACATAGATTGGCAAGTCCTGGGTGAGGATCACTACACGGCGAGCGGGTACCGCAGAGAGCTCGACTGTTCGCCCGGCGCCGTCCGTTACGACGGCCGCGCTGTGTTCCACGGAGGGGCGAGCGAGAACGATCGGGGGGGTGATTGCAAAAGTGATAGTGCCGGAGAGACAGCCGGCGAAGACAACCAATGTTGCGTGACGCAAAATGATAGCTGCCAGCAGCCCCCGCATTTTAGAACGTGGCCTGTGCCGACGCCGTGTATCTCCGCGCGTCCCCTAGCGTTGAAGGGCCAAGCCAATATCGTTCATCGGTCAAATTGCTCACGTTGAAGCGGAACGTTAGCGGATGCCCTTCGACGGCCGTTGCGTAACGGAACCCCGCATCAAATGTCACCCGCCCTGAAAGCTTGTCGGTGTTGAGCTGATCGGCGTAGAAATCGCTGGTGTAATATGCGCCGCCTGTGAGCGTCAGCCTGCTGATGAACGGAAGATCATACTCTGCGGTCACCTTCACGAGTTGATTGGCGACACCCTGCACCTGCTTTCCCACATATTCGGGAGTTGAGTCGTTCTTGGTGACTTTGGCGTCAAGCAGCGTAAAACCGCCCAGTACACGAACGCCAGGTACGACCTCGCCGGTGACTGTCGTCTCGATGCCACGATTTCGCTGCCGACCATCCTGTCGAAAAGTTGATGTGCCATCTACGTTGTTTACGGAATACTGGAGCGCGCTATCAATCTCAAACGCCGCCAGTGTGACAAGCGTGTTTCCCAGCGTGGCCTTGATGCCAACTTCATATTGGTTGCGGAGATAAGGTGGCAGAACAGTGCCGTTGTTAGTAAATTCCGGACCGCTGACGACCGTTCCCTCCTGTAGCGCCTGAACATACGAGGCGTACGTCGTGAGCCAACTGGTCGGCTTAAAGATCAGCGAAATTGTCGGGGTTGGTGCACCCGCATTGTAGTGAGATACGGGTGCGCCGGTGATGTCATACGTGTTGTCGTCGATCGACGAATAGGTCACGCCTGCTATAGCTGACCAATGTTGGTTAAAATCAATCTGGTCTCCAATAGTCCAGTTTTTCGAGAATGTTTGTATTGGGGTATATGTGGAGAGTGTCCCGGCAACCAGATTGGGATTCGGTACTTGTTGTGGCGCTGCAAGCGAAAAGAAATACGGAAGCGTAACGCGCTTTAGGTAGTCTCGCGCATTATTTTCTTGATATTCCGTTCCGGAGAATCCGAATGTCAACTTGTGGGCGATCGAGAATGTATCGAATGTCGCATCGAAAAATTGATACCCGGAGAGTTGGCTTCGATCATAATTCCGAACGGTATTGACACGCTGAGTGTAAGTCCCGTCCGCTTGTACAAAATTATTGATGTAGGTGCTGTCATATTTTGTATCGACAAACCGCAGTGACGAGCGTGATGTAAAGTTGTCAGATAGATTAAGAGTGACTTTTGTTCCTGCCATTGCCGTTCGCACATCAGCAAATGTCCAGGGCTGTCCCCAGTCTCTGTTTGAATCTGGAGGCGCGGGAAAGCGGACGGTGGCTGGTTGTGTCGCCCACGTTGGCGGGAGCTCGTTTTGGTAGAAATCGGAATATGACGCGTCAAACTGTACCAGTGCTCTATCCGATAGATGAAGGTCGATTGCGGAGCTTATGAGCGCTTTTCTCAGGCGTTGGTCATCGACTCCGGTATCTCCTCCTTGCCCGACAACATTGAATCGATAGGCAAGTGCTCCATCTTTGGTGGCCCCCGAGATGTCCGCGTGTGCATAGGCATTTGGTCCGTTTGGTGTTCCAACGGTTAGTTGCGTAAACGGCTGCGGAGTTGGTCGCTTTAGCACGTAATTGAACATGCCTGCGCTCGATCCTATGCCGTACATGAAGCCTGATAACCCTGACATAACCTCGATGCGGTCATAGGGCTCGAGAAACAGCACGCTTGATGTCGTTGAGACAGGCAATCCGTCAACGAGCTGCTGATTTGTTCCGAACGAAATTCCGCGAAATGAGGACACACCAGTTACTGTCCTCTGGTCGCTATAGTTGAACTGGACGGACGGCAATTTCTCAGCAAAGGCTCCCGGCGTCGCAAAGGACTGAGTGTTCTCCAGGAATTCATTTGAGAGCACGGTGATCGAGTAAGGCGTATCCTGTAGTTTCATTCCGGAGAATGGCCCCAGTGTAGTGATGTTGCCGACACGATAACCTGCTGCGACACTGCCATCTGCTGGCTGTGCTGCCGGCGCGTTGACAGAGACGTCGGGAATCGGCGTCGCGTCTTGGGCTTGAACAAGCTGACAACTCAGCATCAGGGCTACCAGCGAGACCGATGAACGAAACCAGAATTTCAGATCCCGTTGCTGTTTCGAATGCATCGTCGCCTTACCTCTCCATTTGTAACTGAATGGACGATCGGCAATGACTGCCGACGTTCCCGAACAAATGAGTCCGCGGTCACGAGGAAAACGTCTCGCCGGAGAGCGTTGGTGACGCGCGACCCTTCCCAATGGCCAGTGTGGAATGATCAATTGGGTACCTACCGCGCGTATTGCACATTCGGAACGGCCATTGCTGCCGCCACGATTGGACTACCCCCATCAACCCGTTGACCCCAACCCAGGAAAGGTCGGCCAAGCATCTGGCCAACATCCCAGCAATATGCTTAACTGTATATAACGGCGTCCCATGATGTCAATACGATATACTTAATCGTATATGACGGTATCTGAATAGTCTTCGGGTGATTTCGGCGCGACCAGAATCTGTTGCGTCATATGAATGGTGATATATAACGTTTGCCGAATCGCCAATGACACCCGACAGGATCAGTGCCAGCGTGCTCGAGCGCCCGGCAAGCTCACAGCTAGCTGTGAGCTTTCAGGAGGTTGTCCATCCGGTCTGGACCGTGGAAGCTGAAGTTGTCGAAGCTTTAGCCAATCCGCGGAGGACCGAATGGACACCCATAAGAATGCGCCTCTCACGCCGAAAGGTCGCGAGGCGATGGTGCGGAGCGTGATCGAGGGCAAGCTGACGAAGGCCGCGGCCGCGCTCCAGTTCAATGTGACAGCGAAGACGGTCGCCAAATGGGTCAATCGCTTCCGCGCAGGAGGTGTGGAAGGGTTGCGTGATCGCTCCTCAGCGCGCCGGGCTCGCCTTGGTTTTGCGTGTTGTCCGGAAGCCGATTGCGGAGTGACCGACGCTGACCGGTGAGGAGGAGGGTCGACGTAGACCGGAGGTAACGACGGCTGCGACTGCTGCTCTTGACCAAAAGCGTGTTTGGAAATCACCACGTTTATCACTGCGACGCAGGCGATCTCAATACGTCGCGCGCTAATCCTGTATGACTTTGTCACTGAATCCCCCCAAGCCCATTCTCGCGTTGACGCGGATTGGCACGTGGGAGGAGGCGCGTGTATCCATCGATGCGGCGGTCAAGGTTATAATTGTAGCTGGTGTGGAGATCCTCCGCGAACCGCGACGATGATTTCATTGTAGCATTGGCTTTTGGAGTTCAGACATGCGAGGCACCGGAGGTCATCATGAGGCGATGCTTTTGGGAGATTGATGTCAATCTGGATGTTTCTCCGCATCGAGTGGGGACCGGTAAGTGAAATAATTGGCCCGCATCGGGCCAATATGCTCGAAGCCATCGGTCGCCTTGGCTCGATATCGGCGGCAGCGCCGGCCGTCGATCTCAGTACTCGCCAGCTTTTGGCAATCGGTGCATATTCTCAATTCGCTGTTTGACGAGCCGCTGGTGGAACTCAGGCGCGGCGTTCCTGACTCCCATCGGAAAGGAAGTGCTAGCGAGATTTCGTGAGATGGAGCAGGTCGCAAATAGCGTCCTGAAGCCCTACTTCCGCGCCTTTGAGAAACGGTTCGGGATTGATTCCACAACACTGCCAGCGATACCGCGCTACGCCCAAATAATCAGTCTGCACAAAGTCGCGCCTTCGGCAAAAAAGCAGATGCTGCAACGTAAACCTCGTCAGAAGACGAAGATGTCAAGGGCGATGAGCCGGATAGGATAGCATTCGCTGACATGCGAACCATTGTCCCCCAACCGAAGAGACTGCCAGGCGATTGCCAAGTACAGGTATCTGGCAAACTTCCAACGGTGTACTTAATCCTATACAACGATATCCAATGATGGCAATGTCCGAGGGTATCGGGTGATCTCAGGGATGCGGCCCCGGTCACTCCATTCCTTGTGCAGATGCAGGCTTCTTGTGAACTCCGATCTGATGTCTCTCTCGTTTTTTGGACAATTGCCGGCCTCCTTCTTGCAAGCAGGCGCAGTTGGCAAAGGGGTGATGCTTGTTCTAGCCTCGGCGTCGGTCTGGAGCTGGGTGCTGATCGGGGAAGGGGTGTATGGCCTTCTTCGCCTCAAACGATCTGTCGGGGCGTTCGGCGATAGAGTTCCGCCGCCTTTGCTCGCAAACGTTGTCGAGGCCGGCCATGCGGCCACGCGGGTGGCGCTCCCTGGAGAGAGTTCGTCAGAACTGCGCGCGCGGCTGAGCGAGGCGATGGGACGCAAAGCTCACGAACTGTTCGCCCATGCGGAGCGGGGCTTGCCGACGCTTGCGGTGATCGCGTCGGTTGCGCCGTTCGTGGGCCTGTTCGGAACGGTGTATGGCATCATGACGAGCTTTGCCGGCATTGCCGAGGCGAAGGATACAAGTCTTGCGGTCGTCGCCCCGGGGATTGCCGAGGCGCTCGCGGCGACGGCCTGGGGCCTGGCGGCGGCGATTCCGGCGGCTGTCGGATACAACCGGATCGGTTCGGCACTGGCGCGGCTGTCGCAGAATCTGTCCCACGCCGTTGACGAACGCGCGGTTGAGCTTGCCTCAGAGAGTGCGCCCGCATCGAAAAAGGATGCCGCGTAATGGCGCTCGGCAGCTTCGGCAAACCCGGAAGCGCAATTTACCGGCCGTTGGCGGACATCAACGTCACGCCACTCGTCGACGTGATGCTGGTTCTGCTGATCATTTTCATGGTGACCGCTCCGCTGTTGTCTGCAGGACTGAAGGTCAACCTCCCGCAAGCCAAAACGATTGTTCCGCTGGATCCGAAGGAACCGATCGTCCTGATGATCCAGAAGGACGGAAAGCTCGCGCTCGGATCGGATGACGTCCGTGCGGACAATCTTATCTCAGCGATTGAGGCCAAGGCAGGTGGCGACCGCAACCGGGTGATCCACCTGCGCAGCGACAAGGATGTCCCCTTCGGCGACGTGGTCTCGATTATGGATCGCCTCGCCACGAACGGCCTGACTCATCTCGCGATCGTCGCGCGGCCAGAAAATGCGAACGAGCAGCACGGCCTGGAGGCCGCCCAGCCGGGGGAAACCGGGGCCTCCAATGGTCCGCAGGCTGTCCCCGTGCCGGCGCCGGACACGCCAGCCCCGAACTAGCCGGGTCAATGCGAGACGTGTCATTACGGACGCACAGCAGCGAACCAAATCTTCAGCTGGCGCCCCCATGGTTGAGGCTCACCGTGATCGTCGTCGTGCTTGGGATCCACGTCGTCGCATTTGCCGGTATTTCCTGGAGCACGCCGGAAAAGATCACCCCGTTGCCCGACATCGCGGTTGAAGTGATTCCGCAAGGCGAGACGGTCACCGAAACGAGTGTTGTGCCGACTCCGGAGGCCGCTCCTGAGGTCACGTCCCAGCAGGCCATGATCGCATCACCGGAGAGCGAGACACATGAAGCGCCCGAAGTCGAGACACCGAAGCAGGAAGAGGCGCCCGCTACGCCCGCTCTGACGGCGCCTCGCCCGAAAATTGAGTCCGAAGATGCGCCGCCGATCGCCGTCGAGCAGGCCGCAACACCAGACATCAAGAAGTCGACTCCGGTCACAGAGAAGCCGCACCGTCCCGACAAGGAGAAGCGTCCGGAGGCCAAGCGCCGTGCCGCGCCGCATGCGCTGACGCGCGGCAAGCGAGAGGTTCACGCTCGCCAGTTTGGTCGTCAGGCACAATTAGGTGCGCCCGCGATCCGCGCCGGGGTGAAGAACGGCTCCTCGGCTGCCAACAGGATGTCACGGTCAGCGTACGGTGCGCTGGTGTCGGCCGAGATCAATCGTCATAAGACCTACCCGGCCAGCGCGCGCAGCGCGGGGATCGCAGGCAGCGTCGGCGTCGTGTTTTCGGTGGGAGCCTCGGGCGCGATCGTTTCTCATTCCATTACGCGCTCCTCCGGCAATGGCGCGCTCGATGCCGCCGTGCACGGCATGATGGCGGCCGCGCATCCGCCGCCGCCGCCCGGCGGACATTTCCGGGGCAGCGTGACGATTCATTTCAATTTGGGGCGATGATGAAGACAGCGGACCTATCGCAGGCGGATTCTTATCTCCACTCATCGATCCGGAGTGATCTGCTTCTGACCGTGCTGTTTCTGGCTCTCGTGGCGCTGATATTGATGTCGCTGACAATCGGGCGATATCCGGTGCCGATCGGCGAGGTGGCGCGAATCGCGTTCACGACACTGCCGTTTGATGCGGTCGGAAGTTATGACGACAAGAGCTTGGTTGTCGTCGAGATCATCCGGATGCCGCGCATTCCGTTGGTCACGATCTGCGGCATGGGACTTGCGCTGTCCGGAGCTGCAATGCAGGGCGTATTCCGCAACCCGCTCGTCGGTCCGGAAATCGCTGGCGTCACGACTGGACCTGATGTGCGAGAGCTCCACGACATACGTAACGCGCTCGAACACAAATTCCTACAGGTCTACGCGGGCTGGGCACGACCGTTTATGCGAGCTGCACCAAGCAGCGAAGGCTTGGGATTCTCGATCGACAGTGATTTTCTCGAGACTAAGGCTCTGCGTGTGATGAAGATAGCTCGTTCCGCGCTCATCCAAACGGCCTTGGCAGTCGGCGTCGAAGAACGAGCGCGGAAGCGACCTGAAACTTTTGTTGCATCGATGTCTCTTTTTGGCCTCGACGATCGTCGCAAACGACGTGACCCGATGTAGCTGCGATCGGCTGCTGAGTCTAAGCATCTTCGCTTACGGACGACGGCGATGGTTGCTTCCACGGCGGAAACTGGGGGCGAATTCGCTCCGTCGATGGCCCGGGCATCGGATCGCTGTAGAAATGGTGCCGGCGGAGAGGATCGAACTCCCGACCTTCGGTTTACAAAACCGCTGCACTACCGCTGTGCTACGCCGGCCCCGGCGGACACCGATCCGGTGCCTGTTGGGTAATAAACCAGAATCCATGCGGACAACAACGGCGGACGCGGACCTGTCGGGCCGTTGTGCCGGGCGACTGCTTATTGCGGTTCCCGGGCCTTCGTCAACATCGGCCGGACCGGGAGACCGCCAATTGTCGCGACTGGAATCGGCGGTTGTTCGCAGGGCGCCGCCGTCCGTGCATTTTCGCCCCAGCTTATGTGGTCCACGTGAACCGCGGATTTAAAACCACGCCCGCCGAAATCGTAAACGACTTCTGAATCACAGCCATGCCGGAAAAATATTAACCGGAACTCGAGCTGTGGAATCGCCTGAAGTCCTGGTCATGGAACAACGCCGATACCGGTGGCCGGCATGTGCAACTTGGATCACGTTCTGCGGCCGGCCCCGTGAAACCTGGCCCTGCTCAGCGTCTGGCTGTGGCAGGAGCCTCGTCCGCGCGCGCCCCGCGTTAATATTCCGATAGCGGGATCGGTCGCAATTGATGGTCCGCGCAGGCTTGCGCATTAGGCTTACCGGCAGTTTGGACGGCGGCTTTAACCCTTGCCGGCGCCGGTTCGATTAGGCTCTGCCGCAAACCGGAACTCTGTAATGCGTATCGGCCTCGCGCTGGCTCTTTTGATCGGAACATCGTTGACGGCTCTCGCCGACAGCGGTCCGGTGATCGTGATTCCCGGCCGTCCCGGTGTTCCCATCATCATCAACGGCGTCGATGCCTCTTACGCTGTTGTCGAAGGCGACTGGGGGCTTGCCCGAAGGACGCACGTGCAGCCGACGGTGTATGGCGGGCGCTACGTCGATCCCGAGCCGCACGTCGGTCATTATTATCCGAGCCTCGGTCATGCGCCGGGTTACGGGCGCCTCGAAATCGAACCACCGGCGAACCGCAAGCTGCCGCCGCGCGCCGAAAGCTTTCATCAGTCATGGTCGGCCCATTCCGATCCGGTGCCCGCGCAATCGGATATCCCGCAGACGCCCCCTGCGGTCATCCTCGCGCCGGAGATCGGCTCCTCGGGTCTGCCGAACCACTTTCAGCGACGGGCTCCGCAGTTTCAGAGACCCAAACCGTAGAATCGAACTTTAAGAAAAACAGGCAAAGCAGGAGAGAGAGAATGCGTCAGGTGATTTCGGGATTGGTCGCGGCTGTTGCCATGGCGGCGGCGAGCGCCGCGCCAGCCATGGCGTGCGGCGGGTTGTTCACCAGCGGAGGGTGTTCGCCGTGCCAAGCATACAGTCCATGCGCGCAAGGTTATTATCATGGCTATGGTCCGGGCTACGGCGTCGCCGCCTACGAGCGCCTGCCATCGCCAACGCAGTATTATTATGTCAACCAGGGGCCGACCTTCGGCGGACCGGGTAACTTCGCGCCGGTGCCGACCTATCAGGAAAGCGCCGTCTCCGGATGGAATGCCTACAGCCGTCCTTATTACTACCCCTACGACGGCGGTCGTTACGCTCATGCCATGCATCATTACTATGACGGCGCGCGCGTAAGCGGCCCGGTCGTGTACAGCTATCGCTGGCATCACCCGCGTTCGCATTACGTCGCGTATCGCAGCGTTCGCTACGGCTATGCGGCGCGCCACCATGGCCATCGTTTCGCAGCTCCGCGCGTGGTCTACGGATCGCGGCATCATCACCACGGCCATCATCATCCAGCGGCGCACCGCCATCACTGATTGGATCGCGCTTGGCAAACGCCCGTTCGCAACGCCGATGCGAGCGGGCGTTTTCGTGTCGTCAGCGCATCAGGCCGAGGCGACTTGCGCCGATATAGAGCGCCAGCACCGCCGCGTTCGAGACGTTGAGGCTCTTGATCTCGCCGGGCATGTCGAGACGCGCGACCGCGCTGCATGTTTCTCGCGTCAATTGGCGCAGGCCCCTGCCTTCGGCGCCAAGCACCAGCGCCAGCGGTTGCCGCAACCGGATGGCGGTGAGGTCCTCGCTTCCGGCGCTGTCGAGGCCGACGGTCATGAAATCGCGGTCGTTCAGTTCAGCCAGCGCCCGCGCCAGATTCTGCACCAGCACGAGCGGCACGAGTTCCAGCGCGCCGGATGCGGACTTTGCCAGCACGCCGGTAGCCTCGGGGCTGTGGCGCGCCGTCGTCACGATCGCCTTCACCGCGAAGGCCGCGGCCGAGCGCATGATTGCGCCGACATTGTGCGGATCGGTGATCTGGTCGAGCACCAGGACGATGCCCTCCTGCGGCAGCGTGTCGATGCCCGGTGAGGGCAGGGGCTCGGCTTCGGCGAGCAACCCCTGATGCACTGCGTCTGGGCCGAGGCGCTGGTCGATCGCGTCCGGCCGCACAATCTCGGGCGCGACACGCATTTCGATGTTTTCATCCGCGAGCCGCCGTGCGGCGTTTTCGGTGAGCAGCAATTTTCGAATCGTCCGCCGGGGATTGACCAGTGCCGCCGTCACGGTGTGCCAGCCATAGAGGATGGTCAGGCCGTCGGCTCCGGTCTCCCGACCGTTCCGCGACGAACCCCGCCCTTGGGGCCGCTTCCTGTCTCCGGCCTTCCGGGCGCCCCACGGCCGGGAAACACGCCGGAATCGCGGTTCTCGATCACGATCGCTCATGCGCGCTTGTCTCACGGGCTTGAAACAATGGCAATTTCACCGGCCCATGTGCGGAAACGCGCGATCCCGGCCGCTCTCGGTTGACTTTGCCGGCGTGCTTCGCCCATAAACGCGCGCAACCGCACGCCCGGTATCCGGGCAGGTGCCTTCAACGTCATCCACGGTCGGTCCGGCCACTTTATCAGTGGGGCGACATCCGATGGCGTTGCGGGGGGAGTGTCCCGAGTGGCAAAGGGAGCTGACTGTAAATCAGCCGCCGTATGGCTTCGAAGGTTCGAGTCCTTCCTCCCCCACCATTATGAAATCTCCTGTTTGATTTTATTGTGTTTTTCTCTCTAAATCTCGCATCTCATCCGTAGGTGCGGGCGTTTCTGTTCGTGATCCGGCCCGCTTGGCGGCCTCTACCGCCGGCTTATCGCGGTTCATGGTCCGCGTATGATGCGATGCCATGCGGTCCGCGCCAACCACACTTGGCCTCCGCATCGCAGGCTTCGCGAAACCAGTTACCGAACGATTCTTTCGTCATTGGCCGGCGGTTTGCGCCGGCAATGTAGGTCATTTCCCACCATGGCCGAGCCGCGAGACTTGCGGCCAATTCTGGCTCGATCAAAGACGGGACGCGCTCGCCGGTCTTTTCGGCTGAGACGGGCAACGCCGTCTTAACGAGCGGACGGCCAAAACGGCGGCATCCCCGCGCCGCGCCGTGGACCGATGCGGACGTTCTGTCGGCCTATCGGGCGACCGGAGAGGGATGGCAGGGCCGGATCAACGCCGACCCTGCGGAAGGCGCCGAAGCTGGCGTAACGGAGTCAAAAGGCCGCCAAGAGGGGCGGCCTTTTCTGCTTGCAAATCGATCGGGCGATTAGGTGCCACCGCTGAACTGGGTTTTTTCCTGGCCCTGCAGTTTGTTGTCCGGATTATCCGGACTATCTGCCTCCACGGCCTTCCTGATCTGGGCCTTGCGGATGGCTTCATCCTGCTGCTGCACTCGCGGCCTCTCGCCCCGGTTCTGCTGTTGATCGGGGTTCTGTTGGTTCACGGACTGCTGGTCTGGATATCCGGGGTCCGGGTTTGGCGCGTCCGCAGGCGCAGGTGATCGCCCTTGGCGCATGTTATCTGGGGCCGGGGCGGGATGAGCGCCTCGGGGGTCCTGAGGCACATCTTTGCCCACGCTGGGGCGCGTTTCAGGATCGTAACTCATCGAGAGCGCTCCTTTGCATTGTTTTCTGGATGCAGAGGCAACCGGCGCGCTCCGTACCCGTTCCGAAGGAACAGCAGTTCCTTTGTTACGGTTAGTTCACATCTGGTTTCGCCGTTCCGGTTCGTCTCGGGCCGGATAATGCGCGGGGTGGCGGGAGATGCGGTTCTCGCTTTCCACAGTTTCAGCGAGTCTAGCGATACCTGTTCCGAAGTCTCTTCCAGTAGCCAGAATTCATTCAATGAAGGTCATTCGGCGAGGCTCATCGTTTAAGCTGCCGGACAAATTCGTTCGCTATGGCTTTAAACGGCGCAACATAGAGCTTGATATCATCGACGACAAAATCGGTGATGTATGCCCAATTCCCACGATTATCGTTGTTATCCGGCGTTTGTTGCTGCTGTTGCCGTTGTTGGGCTTCCTGCTTCTGAAGC
Organism: Nitrobacter sp.; assembly: GCF_047149785.1. Lineage (GTDB taxonomy): Bacteria > Pseudomonadota > Alphaproteobacteria > Rhizobiales > Xanthobacteraceae > Nitrobacter. The sequence goes on from NZ_BAAGBE010000001.1 coordinate 973,844, forward strand.
ATTTGGAAGCCAGTATAATGATCCGACATGGCTTGTCGTCCTTCGAGTTTCTCTTCCTTTTTCATCTCGCCGAATCTTCATTGCAGTTACGAGATCTCGGATGACCTGGGAGCCGACAGCGGCGCCGAAAATATCAGCGGGGCTATCCAGGCGGCGGCCGCAGCGAACGCCACTGCCAAAAAGCCGATGCCGAGGAGATACTGGTCTTGCGCCAGATAGGCGTTGCACAGCCGCGTCGGCGCATGCGTGTAGAGAAAGGCCATCACGGCGAGCATCGACAGCGTCTGCGCCTTGATCATAGCGTGGGTGAGCGGATGCGCGCGCCTCCAGCCGGCCGCCAGCGGGAGCCCCACCAAAAGCGGCAGGGAGACGAATTTTGCCGCCTCCCAGCGCATATCGGCCACGGCCGCGTCGATGTTTCGCGGCAGCATCCAGAAGGCGACGCCGAAACCTGCCGCCAGCAGGCAGGCCCAGCCGCCCCGATTCCACTCGCCGCGCCCGAAACGCAGATACGGGGCCATGAGCGCGCCGGCCAGCGCAAGGGCCGGAAGCTGCACAAGTACGTGGGTCACGGGGCTTGCCTCCAGTGGACCGCGCAACAACGCGGCGGTAGCGAACAGCCCAGCCGCCGCGGCGAGATGGCCTTTCATCGAAGCGCCTTCTCGATCGCATTCTCTGCCCCGTCGACATCATCCATGTCGAGGATCGCCAGCAATCGCCCATCGGGCGAGACGACGTGCAGCGCGGCATTGTGCGTGAAGCCACCTGCGCGGTCAGGTATCACGGTTATTCCGTAGGCATTCAGCAGCGCGCCAAGATCGCCTTTCGCGGGACGCGCCACCGTCCACAGCCTGCCGTCGGCGCCATGCCCATGACCGTATTCGGCCATCCGTTCGGGCGTGTCGCGCGCGGGATCGAAAGAAAGCGAAACGAGCCAGACCCGCGCGGCCAAAGGTCCCTTCGCCAATCGGTCGCGCAATCGCATCAGTTCAGCGCCAGCCGACTGGCAGATACTCGGACAATTGGTGTAGATGAACTCGACCACCGTCGCCCGTCCGTCGCCCGGTGGCAGCGAGAGGCGTTCGCCCGCCATCGTCTCGACCGTGAAGGTTGGCACGGCCGACATGTCGCGCATAACCTCCACACGTCGCGCGCGTTCGGTCGTCAGCGCCGCGAACCCGTCCGTCGCCTGCCATAGCAAGGCCCCGCCGGTGGCTATGACGGCCACGCTGGCGAGCAACGGGTGCATCTCAACTCCAGCGGATCCGCGTCAGGTAGCGCAGCACGAAGAGCGCGGCCGCCAGTACGATCAACACTGCGAAGGCGGACGCGATCTGTGCCTGGAGATGCCACTGCGGAAGGTGCACCGCCCACCGGCGCGGGATCGACATGGCTCCCGAGATCAGGAACATCAGCACGAAGCCAGATCCGCCCACCACGTAGACCCAGAACGCCGTCCCCGGCAGGCCCGAGAGCCTCTCGTCCCCGCTACGGACCAGCCAGGCCATGAAACCGAACGCCATCGCCACTTCGCCGAGGATGAGATAGGTGTGGAAATGGCCCGGCACCCATAGGGTATTGTGCATGACCTTGTTGACCACGATCATCCCGTCGAGGACGGCCGGCACCGAACCCGCCGTCCAGCCCGCCACGCCCAGCACCAGCAGGGCGGATGTGAGATCCCAGCGCATCGATGTGGCGCTGCGCAGATAGATCAGGAGCGAGAACGCGGTAACCGCGATCAACGGGATGGCTGAGAAGTAGGAGACGATCTGACCCATCGCGACCGCCCATCCCGGCATCGCCCAGTCCTGCATAAGGTGATGCGGGTAGACTGCCAGAACGAACAAGAGCACCACCGTCCAGGCAATGGCGAAGACCCGGGTCGTCTTCCACGGCTTGCCGGTGTATTCGGGCACGATTTCATAGACGGCGATCACCGCCATATAAATCGAGGCGTTGATGAATACATGGCCGAAGAAGAAGATCATGTTCTTGGCCAGAAGGGCGTCGACGGTGAATTCGGGAAAGGCGAGGTTGACGATGCTGACGACCAGCACGGCCGCGCCCACCACGATGCCGAGCGAGTTGAAGATCGTTGATGCCATGGCAGCGACCACTGTCGCCGGCGGTGCATCCTCCGGGCGACCGCTGCCGAAGGCCAACGGCCAGGCGAGCGCTCCGCCGATGCCGCCATATTTGGCGATCAGCTTGCGCCCCACTTCGAGGTGGAGCAGCAGGAAGCCTACCCCGATCGAGGTATAGCCGAGCAGGAATACGATCGCGGCACCGGGTTGCCATAGCCCGCCCGACAAAGCCGGCAACGGAAACAGGAAGGTCCAGGCCCCGGCATAGCCGCCGATGAAGATCGCTCCGAGAATGAGGACAACGCCGAGCAGGAAGAAGCCCAGAAAAGCCCAGAACACGCCGGCCGCGAGAGATACGTACCGCTCGGTGAAGAACCAGAGGATGGTTGCCCCGGTGAGCCCCGCCGTTCCCACCATTCCCGCCCCGTGTGCGGTCATGATCTTGTAGAACAGCGCAGGGTCGATGGTGATCAGCCCGCCTTGGGCGGCCCGCATGGTCAGGCCAAAAAGCATCATGAGCAGGATCACGACGCCGGCCAGCAGCATAGAGAGCTTGACCGAGCCGAGTTGCGGAGCGATGACGACGGGGCCACTTTCTTCGGCGATGACAGACATGACGGGCTCCTATTCGGCCACGACAGTGAACTCGGCCGTCATTGTGTGGTGCGCGACGCCGCAATATTCCAGGCACACCACATGGTAGGTGCCAGGAGTATCGAAGACATACTCCACCTGGTTGACGTAGCCGGGCATGGCCTGGACCTGGAACAGCAACTTCCCGGAAGCATCCATCACACCGAAGCCATGGTTGACGTCGGCGGTACGAACTTTGAACGCCACCGGCTTGCCCAGTGGCACCTTGTCGGTGTCGAGTTCCCAACGCCATTGCGCGGCGGAGACGTTGACGACAGTTGCCGTCTTGGCCACCGCGAGCGGCCAAGGCCTCAGCGAAATCACTGTCACGACAACGCCGATGACCGTAAGGCTCACGATGAGCCAGTTGCGCCGTGATTCGATGTTCGTGGGAACCTTTCCGCTCCCTGCGGCGCGTGCCGCTGCAATGAAGGCCCAAACAATAATGGCCATCAGCACCAGACTCAGTGCCAGAACCGTCAGTTGCATTGATCTTTCCCCCGTGTCTGTTCACTAGGAAGCTGGAATGCCTGACTGACTCTTTTTGTCCTTACTTCTCTTCTTGTCCTTACTTAATCGTCCGTCTTATTAGGTATCGTAAATGCCTATTAAGGCATCACAGGCTTGTATTGTCAACGCCAATAGGTGAAATCGCGATCATGCAGTTGTCCGTCTTTTCCGATTACGCGCTCCGCGTCCTGATGTATCTCGCTGTCGCCGGCGACCGGCAGGTGACCGTACGCGAGGTCGCGGAGCGTTATCGTCTGTCGCGCGATCATATCGCCAAGGTCGCTCAATTCCTGGCTCGTGAGGGCTTCGTGACGACCGCTCGGGGTCGTTCCGGCGGAATGCGGCTGGCGCGTACGCCTGTCGAAATATCCATCGGCGATGTGCTGCGTCGCTCGGAAGCGGGGTCTGGGCCGGTCGAGTGTCTGTGCGATGGGCGCGTGACCTGCACTCTCGTATCGGTCTGCGGACTGGCGCCCCTGATGGCCGAGGCACGCGATGCCTTCTTCGCCAGCCTGGATGCCCGCAGCCTCGCCGATGCGCTGCCGCGCGCAGGCGCAGTGCGCGAGTTGCTCGGCCTGGCCGCGTGACCACGCACTCCTGCTTGCATAATCCGCAAGATCAGCGCTGATGCCTACACACCGCCAGCCGATTGCCATCAGGGTTGAACGGATGCCGGCATGGGGTCGAACACGAGGCGATACGAAATCGCCGACCGGATCAAATTAGCGGCACGCCGCTATCGATCGGGCCGCCATCCAACGGCAAGCAATAAGCGAGTGCTTCTTTAGCAACTGTCTTAGCGGTCGCCGTTTCTCTGGTCGACGGCGGCCTTCTTTTTCGCGGTTGTCGGTCTGGCATCGGCTTCCTGGGTCGCCAGGGCCGCAGCCACTCACGCAACAATTTTGCATTTACCGTCGCAAAAATGCAACGCTGATGGAATTCATCACGATTCCAGCGCGCTATATACCGGGAAGGCAGCAACTCTTACGTTGGATTTATGATTCGTATCCTCATCTTAGAGGCCATCTAAAGCGCATGAGATTGCAAGGGAAAAACCTCCCTCATAAGGAATGGTCACGCGGCTGCAAGCAGGAAGGCGCTCGAGCGTATCCTTGCGGCCGAAGGGCCGACCCGTGGCATTCGATGTTCAAAACTTGTTTCGGCAGCACAGTGAGGAGCTGAAGCGTTTCTTGCGCCGGCGAGGCGCGACTGCGGACACGGCCGCCGATCTCATGCAGGAAACCTTCCTGAAGCTCCTGACCGCGATGCCGACCAAGCCAGTCGACAATGTGCAAGCCTATATTTTCCGCACCGCGAACAATCTGTCTATCGATCTGGCGCGCCGGCAGCTTCTCATGCCGCTCGTCGATAACAGCGACGGCGCCCTTAACCGTCTTGTCGATGAATCCCCGTCCCCGGAGCGGGTGCTGTTGTCGCGCCAGGAACTGGCGCTCCTCCAGGCGGCTCTCAATCAAATCCCGGAGCGGCCGCGGGAGGTGTTTTTGGCGCGACTCGACGGCAGGACTTTCGCCGAGATCGGCCTGACCATGGGGATTTCGGCGCAAACGGCGTTCAGCCAGACGCTCAGGGTCCTGATGCACCTCAAGGCGGCGCTTGATCGGACGCACAAATAATTTTTGCGCGCCGTCGGATATCCCGCTCTCTTCATCGTCTCCCATAGTAAGAGCGCCTATGGTGAAGCCGGTCCCGGGTCGTTTTCCGGACCGTCTGCAAGAGGAGCGCGTCTGATGGGACCGGATCCCAATTGGACCGATGACAACGATTTCGGCGCGGATCTCGATCCGATATCCCGGGAGGCTGTGACCTGGTTCGCGGCCATGCATGCTGACGATGTGCCGAAGGCGGATCAGATCGCTTTTCGCGCGTGGTTGAGGCGGGATGATCGCCACCGGGCAGTTTATAAGCAGGTCGAACGCCTGTGGTCGGGAGCCTCTGAACTTCCGATCGTCAAGACGCGCCGCAACACGGCACGGCTCGCGGTCACGCGCCGGGCGCTTGGCAAGGGTGTGCTTGCCGCCATGATTGGCGGTGGCGCGTGGGTCACGTATCAACAGCATCCGTTCGCGGACTACCGCACCGGCACCGGCGAACGTCGGACGGTGACGCTCGCCGATCATTCGACCGTTGAAATGGCCGGGTCGACAGTCTTGTCCGTCGATTTCGGTCCGCGATTGCGGCTGGTCACATTGCATCGCGGCGAGGCTTATTTCTCGGTCGCGCCCGAGCAATCGCGGCCTTTCGTGGTCAAGGCGGCGGCGGGACGCACGATGGCTCTCGGAACCTCATTCAATGTGGATTATATCTCCGACGACGACGTGCGCATTACTGTCGCCCGGCACGCCGTGGACGTCCGCGTCGGCGCGGCAGACGCGCGGTTGGATGCAGGTTCGCAGCTCACATATGGCCGCGAGAGCATCGGCGATCCTCAACATATCGATCCGGTCTCGGCGTTTGGCTGGCGCGACGGCCGCCTGGTCTTCCTTTCGCAACCGTTCGGCCGGGTCATTGCGTCGCTCAATCGCTGGCGGCCGGGCAGGCTGATGGTGATGGGGTCGGCGTTGGCCGCCCGTCCGGTCACTCTGATCGTCGACCTCGAGAAATCGGGCAACATTCTCGCCACGCTCGAAAACACCCTCCCGATCCGCGCCGTCAATGTAACTCCCTACCTGACGCTGGTGTTCGAAGCCTGACGGCGGTGCTCAAAAAAAGTTCGCGCCTCCTCAGATAACGCCGGCTCTGCTTCGTCTGAACCAGTGAGGGCTCGACATCATGCCGAGCCAATTCGTTGACGGGAGCAGGGGCGATGGCGGGTGTTTCGGGGGGCAGGGCGTCTGTGCTGGCGACGTTGCTCGGGTCAACATCGCTCGCCGTCTTGCTGCTGTCGCTTCCTCCTGTATCGGCGCAGACCGCGCCTTCACCCGCGCCCGTGGCCGGCACGTTCCAACGATCGATCACGTTCGCCATACCGCCGCAGTCCTTGTCGACCGGCATCGTGGCGTTCTCGCGCGCGGCCGGTGTCGACCTCGTGTTCGACGGCGCGGTGCCAAGCGGAGCGCGCACGTCAGGCGTCTCGGGAACGTTCACGGTGCGCGACGGCGTCAATCGGTTGCTCGCCGGCACCGGACTGTCGGCGCGGCTCGCGGGCGCGCGCACGGTCCAGATCGTGAGTCCCTCAGCGGCCGGTGCAATGCCGGCCGGCGCAGTTACGCTCGACACGATCGACGTGCAGGGCGAGAACGCATCAGGTCCCGTAAACGGTTATGTCGCCAACCAGAGCTTGACCGGCACCAAGACGGCGACGCCGATCGTCGAAATTCCGCAATCGCTGTCGGTGATCGGCGCGGAACAGATTCGCGACCAGAAGCTGGTTTCAAAATTCGACGATACCTTGCGTTATACGCCCGGAGTCGTGGCCGCGACGTTCGGGACGGATTTTCGCGATGACTGGTTCACGATCCGCGGATTTGACGCGCAGAACGAGTCGCTGTTTCTCGATGGCCTGCAGCTTTTCTATTTTGGCTATGCCGGCTGGAAACTGCAGCCGTTTAATCTCGAGCGCGTCGAGGTGCTGCGCGGGCCGTCGGCAATTCTGTACGGCGGATCATCGCCGGGCGGGATTGTCAACGCCGTGAGCAAACTGCCTCCCGCGGAGCCCCTTCGCTATATCGAGGCCGGCGTCAACAATTTCGGCAACGCCTACACCCAGTTCGACTTCGGAGGCCCTGTCGCGACGCAGCCGGGCGACGGCAAGATTCTCTACAGGGTCGTCGGCCAGATCCAGGGCGGCGGCACGCAGACCAACTTCGTCAACGACGACAATTATTTCATCGCGCCGTCCGTGACCTGGCTGCCGGATGCCGACACGCGACTGACCGTCTTCGCCATGTCGTCCTACAACAAGACCAGGGCGCTGAACTGGCTGCCCTATGTCGGCACCGTGACCGACGCTCCATTCGGCCGGATCCCCACGAACCTGTTCACCGGCGATCCCGCCGTCGACCGTTACGCGCGCGCGCAACACATGGTCAGTTATCAGTTCGAGAAAAGTCTCTCCGACAATGCGACGTTCCGCCAGAATGGCCGCGCGGCGCACGTCGATGTGAACTATACGGGATTGTACGGAATGGATTACGTCACTACCCCGGCCGCCGCCGACCTCGCGCGTGGCAACTATCTTGCCGCCTCGAAAGCGACACAGCTAAACCTGGACAATCAGTTTGAGTATCGCTTCGCCACGGGCCCGTTCCGGCATACGGCGCTGGTGGGCCTCGACCTGAAGCATTACGCGCTCGACGACAAGGAGGGCGCCGGGCTGGCGACCGATCTAAACCTTCTCAATCCGGTCTATGGCACCAACTCCGTCTTTGACGGCCCGCTTTTTCAGGACATCTATCTGACGCAGGGGCAGATCGGCCTCTACCTGCAGGACCAGATCAAGTGGAATCGTTTCACGCTGGTCCTGTCGGGCCGCAACGACTGGGTCAAGCTGGTCAACAACGACCGGATTTATACGCCGGTGAGTCGGCAGGACAGCAAATTTTCCGGCCGCGCCGGCCTGATCTACAATTTCGAAAACGGTCTCGCGCCCTATGCGTCCTACGCCACAAGCTACAATCCGGTCGTCGGCGTCAATGCCGCCGGCGAGGTGCTGCTGCCCGAAACCGGGGAGCAGACAGAAATCGGCGTGAAGTATCAACCTCCGGGCCTCGACGCACGGTTCGGCATCGCGCTGTTCGATCTCAAGCGCAAGAATGCGCTGACGACCGATCCCAATAACCCGTTGTTCCAGACCCAGAACGGCGAGGTGACGTCGCGCGGCATCGAGTTGGAAGCGCTTGCGAACATCACCCGCGATTTCAAGGTGGTCGCGAGCTATACAAACTACGAGCTGTTCGTCAGCAAGGATCTCGATCCCACCTTGATCGGCACGGTGCCGGCCGCCAAGCCGCGGCAGGTCGCTTCGCTGTGGATGGATTACACGTTCCGGGACGGCTGGCTGGACGGCTTCGGCTACGGCGGCGGCGTGCGTTACATCGGTTCGTCTTTTGCCGACGCGGCCAACCTCATGACCGTGCCGTCCGTGGTGCTCGGCGACCTTGCCGTTCACTACGAATGGGCGAAAAACTGGCGCGCCGCGATCAACGTCGTCAACGTCGCCGACACCACATATGTCGCAAGCTGTGGCTTTCCCACGTCGTGCTTCTACGGCGACCGACGCCGTATCACCGGAAGCATTTCCTACCGCTGGTGAATACGGCGCCGATAGCGCGGTCCGCTGCGAGGGCGGGTTCGCAAATGGCGCTCCGTTCCCGGCGTCAGGCTCGACGTGATCCGTTACGACGAGAAGTGGATACCGGTTCGCGTGAAGAAAACGCGTCAAAACAAAAGCTAGAGCCCGGCTTTGATTCCATCAAAGCTGGAATAGCTCTAGAGACGAAGTTCGGCGCGGATTTCGACCGTCGCCTTCAATCGGCCGGAGGACGAGTTCTATATCCTGTTCGATGCCGGTCCCGGGCAGTCGTTCGACGTCGGCCACAAAGATATCAGGTGAGGGGCTGGCCAACATGAACGCCTCCGTTTTGCTCGGGGCCGCGGCCATGGGAGCGCCGTTCGGCTTCATGCCGGCGTTCCGCGCCGCGGCTCAAGCGCGTCGAAGCGCTCGCGAGGGATTGGCGATGTTGACAAAAGCCATCGAGCAATCTGTAAGAGTTTTCCGTCCGCGAGACGCTCCGCAAGCCGTTCGACTCGAAATCTCCAGAGCCAGCCAGCGGTAACGCGCGCAACAGGAAGCAAAAACACATGATGCGGACTATCCGGAGCAGCACGGCAAGCCGATCTCGCGCAAGCATCGCATGCGGCCTGTTTGCCGCGATGCTTGTTGTCCTCATGACTTTTGCCGGCCGTGCACGTGCGCAGGACCAGCAGGCGCAATCGGCCATCACCGCGCCGCAGCCGGTGGCCACGTCCACATCACCCGCGCCATCCGTACCAGCCGAGGCTCTTCCATCTCAGTCCGTGCAGGGTGCGGAGCCGGGGATTCCTGCTGTCCCGAACGCCGTGCCTCAAGAAGGCGAAGGCGCGACCCCGCCGTCCCCGGCGTCATCTGCACCGACTGCCTCGGCGTCTTCGCTTCCACGGGACCTTTCGCCGTGGGGGATGTTCATGCAGGCGGACGTGGTTGTGAAGGCGGTGATGATCGGGCTTGCGTTCGCCTCGCTGGTGACGTGGACGATCTGGCTGGCGCGGGGGCTGGAGCTTGCGGCGACGCGGCGGCGGGCGCAGAGCTGCCTGCGCAAGCTGATGCGCGCGGACAGTCTTGGAGCGGCGCGCGCCGCGATCGCGGAAGGCTGGACCGGCAAGGGCCCGGTGGCGGAACTGATGGCGGCGGCGGAGCGCGAATGCAGCCGTTCGAACGATCTGTCGGCGGAAGGCATCAAGGAGCGCCTCGCCATCGCGCTGTCGCGGATCGAGGCGAAAGCGGGCCGCGACATCGCCCGCGGCACCGGGCTTCTGGCGACGATCGGCGCGACCGCGCCCTTCGTCGGCCTGTTCGGCACGGTGTGGGGGATCATGAACGCCTTCATCGGCATCTCCCATTCCCGGACCACCAATCTTGCGGTGGTGGCGCCGGGCATCGCCGAGGCGCTGCTCGCCACCGCGCTCGGTCTTGTGGCCGCGATCCCGGCGGTGATCATCTACAACGTGTTCGCGCGCGCGCTGGCGAGCTACCGGGCGCTGCTGTCGGACGCCTCCGGCGAGATCGTCCAGCACATCTCGCGCGACCTGGAGCGGCAGGCGCGGGGACTGGTCTCCTCCGTGGTGCCGCTGTCGCGCGCCCGCCCCGCCGCGGAGTGATGCGCCATGGCGGTATCGCTCAAGAACCCGCAGGACGGCGGCATCGACGAGCTGAGCGAGATCAACGTCACGCCCTTCATCGACGTGATGCTGGTGCTCTTGATCATCTTCATGGTGGCGGCGCCTTTGTCGACCGTGGACGTCGCGGTCGACCTGCCGGTGTCGAACGCGCAGCCGCAGCCGCGCCCGGACAAGCCGGTGTTCCTGACCGTGAAGCAGGACCTGACGCTGGCGCTCGGCAATGACGAGGTGCCGCGCAACGCATTGCAGGCGACGCTCGATCAGCAGACCGGCAACGACCGCGAGCAGCGGGTGTTCCTGCGCGCCGACGGGACGGTGGCCTACAGCGAGTTGATGGCCGTGATGAACCTGCTGCGCGGCGCCGGCTATCTCAAGATCGCGCTGGTGGGACTGGAGGACACCGGGCAGGCGGCAGCCACGCCGGTGGCGGCGACGCCGCCATGAGGATCGACTGGCGCGATCCGGACGGACGGGCGGACGATACGCTCACCACGGCCTCGGTGCTGCGCTGGAGCGCGGCCGGGCTCGCCGTGGTGGCGCTGCATGCGAGCGGCGTGTGGCTGGCGCTGAACTGGCCGGCCGCGGCCGAAGCGCCCGGCGATCCGCCGGCGGCGATCATGATGGAGCTGGCGCCGCTTGCGGTCGCGCCCGAGGCGCCGCAGCAGGACATCGCGCCGGGGCCGCAGATGGTGGAGGCCGAGGAACAGGTCGAGCCGGAGAAACCGGTTGAGGATCAGGTCGAGCCCGAGCCCGACATCAAGCCGGTGGAGACTGAGATCAAGCCGCCGGATCAACCGAAGCTGGAGAAGGCGGAGGTGGTGCTGCCGGCCAAGGTCGAGCCGCCCAAGCCGAAACCGAAGCCGAAGACGAAAAAGCAGAAGAAGGCGCCGCGCACCACCGCGCCGCCGAGCTCGCAGGCTCAGCGCGCCGACCGCGCCGCGGCTCCGGCTGAGGGCATGGCCTCGGCGATGTCGCCGGCCTCGTGGAAGGGCGCCTTGATGGCGCACCTCAGCCGCTACAAGCGTTTCCCTCCGGGCGCGGCCGGCACCGGCGTCGCCACGGTCGCGTTCACCATCGACCGCTCGGGCCGGGTATTGTCCGCGCGGCTGGTGCGCTCGGCCGGCGATGCCGCGCTCGATACCGAGGCGGCGTCGCTGCCGCGCCGCGCCAGTCCCGTTCCCGCCCCGCCGCCCAACATCGGCGGCGGATCCATAACCCTCGCCGTTCCCATCAGGTTCTCACGATGACCCGCTTCAAACACCCACGATCACTATTGTTCACATCCGTCACTGCGTTCGCAGCTATCGCGGCAACTGCGGTTCTCGCACAGCAGCAGCTCCCGTCTGCGCCGCGCGCGACACGCGCCGCCCAGGCGCCGTCCGTGCAACAGCCTGCGGGACCTGCTGCGACGCTGCCGAACGGAGCCTCTTCAATCAACGAGACCTACGGCGACTGGACAGTCGATTGCCGGATCGCCGACCGGCGCAAGCAGTGCCTGCTGTCGCAAGCTCAAGGCAACAAGGAGACCGGCCAGCGCGTGTTCGCCATCGAATTGCACCCGCCGAAGGACGGCAAGACCGAAGGCACCATCCTGATGCCGTTCGGGCTCAATCTCGATGCCGGCGCCGTGCTCAAGCTCGACGGCAAGGATCTCGGCAAGGGTCTGCGCTTCTCCACCTGCGTGCCGCAGGGCTGCCTGTTGCCGGTGAGCTTCCCGACCGTTGCGACCGAGGCCATGCGCAAGGGGACAAAGCTCGTCGTCGCCTCGCTCAATCTCTCCAGCAATGAGGCCGTCACCTTCAACGTCTCGCTCAACGGCTTCGGTGCCGCGCTGGCGCGCACGACAGACCTGGCGAGATAGCGAGGTATCTCAATCAACGGGATTACAGGACCACTCCGGCTCCCAAGCGAGGAGATCGCCCAACTCCGCCGCAGCCAAAGCACAAATCGAAACCGCATCCCGGCGAGGCGATTACAACCGCAGCCGCTTTCTTGCATGGCTGCTCGCGGTGCTGCGCGCTCGGGCCCGATCATCGCCGGATCGCCGCTCTCCTCGATATCGAAGAGCATGGCGTGAGGCTTTTGCGCCGTATGCTCGGCGCCTGCTTGTTGCGCCGGTCCGCTCGTTGCCTATTCGAAAATCGCAAGCCCAACGATGAAAGCGATCACCAGCAACAGCAACAACGCGCCGAAAATGTAACCGTTTCGACGGCCTGTCTTTTTCGTTCCTTCGAATTCCCGCACGGAACTGCGCCACTCCCAGAAATCGTTCATGTTCATGCCTCCGTCCAAAGGTCATAAATTTTCGCACCATCCTCTTTGAGGAGGGATACCGGTTCGCGTCAAGAAAGCCCGCCGATTCCATCTGAAGCCCTCGGCAGCGACGGGAGCAACTGTCAGGTGCACGGAAGCACAGCGGGTCCCGGATGCTCCATTTCGAGCCCAGCGACATTTTCCCGCACGGCAGCTCAGGCCGCTCGTCTCGCAGTTTTTGCGAGACCTCCCAGATGCGCGAGAGACGGTTGGTCTTGATTTGATTGGGCTTTCCGGCCTCGGCGCGCAGCGCAAGCCTGCCGTTTAACCTAAACCTTAAATGTTAACTCAAACGGCCAGTCGGGTCTAGCTGGACAGGCCGTGACAGCCGGCCCTAGGTAACCGGCGTCATGACCAGCGGTTCCGTGCCGGACATTTCAGAGCAGGGCCTTAGTTGCCGCGTTCCCTCACTCCAGCATTCCGGGAGATACGATGATCCGACTGCTTGTTGCATCAGCGATGTTTTGCATTGTTGTCACACCTTCATCCGCCAGATCTTCTCACAAGAAAACGCAGGTTGCCGCCGACTGCGATGTAATGCGTCCCTGCTTTGGTAACGGCATGCCGCTGTATGGTTCGGCCGAGCACGCCGCCGGACATTCCCGTCGTTCAGCCGTCACACACCGGGCAGACCACAAATCTTACCGGCGAATCCCCAAGGGCCTTGCACGGGTCATGGCCGAAGGCGCGGGGAGAGTTGCCGGCATAGTCCGCTCGTCGTCCGGCGCTACGGCGCATGTTGCCAACCATGCCGCCGGTGCTTTCCAGTGTCTTGTTTCGGCGCTTGACCGGCAGGGCTATCCGATCCGCTTCATGGGGGGATGGCGGGCGCATGGCAGCGTGCGAGCCTCGCTGCATCCGGCCGGGCTGGCGCTCGATATCAACCAGTACGCACGTAATGTCACGCGCCCGCGGATGCCGCCCAATGAGATCGCACTGGCGAATTCCTGCGGGTTGATTTCCGGCGCGCAATGGGCAAACGCCGACAGCGGGCATTTCCAACTCGGCGGCTGGAGCGGAGGCGGGCGGCACGTCGCGAGGCGTCGCCATCATCGTCATGACCACTACGCCAACGCCCGATGACGTTCGTTCGCGACTGATCGGTCGTCAAAGACCCGCCGGTCCGCTGTGAACACGCGCGATCAAGCCGACGAATTCGGCGCGGATTGCGGCCGCGCGGTCACGCGTTCCGCTGCATCTGCCTGCCGGCCGCCGCAACGAAAAGGCGCGGCGAGTTTTGCCCGCCGCGCCCAATCTTGTCTCGCTGGCTCCGGGCGCTGAGCCGCCCGTCGCCAGGCCTTAAAAAGCCTGGCGGGCGGTCCCAGCGAGGTGACAGCGCTCGGTATAAGACACTGGATCACCTCCTTTCGTTGTTGACGGAAACCGGACCATAAACGCGAAATCGCGAGGAGTTAAGGGCTGTTCTCCGGCCCATTCGCGAACCGGACCCCACTTCGCTCGAAAACGCTATAAAATCGCGCTTCGGCCTGCTGTCAAATTGGCCCCCGCCAGCGCATATTGGAGTAGGAGCCTGCACCGTTTCTCGATCTGGCCATGAAGGAGACGCAACATGAAAATCAAAATCGTCCTGGTGGCGATTCTGGCGATCGGAACATTGATCGGTGTCAGCGCGCTGGTTTCCGCCGTTCACAAGGCGGACCACGGAACCGCCCATACCAGCGGCAATGTATGACATGAACACCAGGGATCGGCGCTCCCCGCTGCTTAAGCCGTGGCCGTTTGTCGCTATAGTTATTGAGAAGGACTCATTGGCCGGTGGGTCGCATCCGGCGGGGCTGCGACCGGCCTGGCTCCGAAATTGTTGATCGGCGCCATTCCGCCTCGCCATCGAAGAATTCGTGCCTTGCGGAACGCGTAAGTAAATGGCAAAAAAATCCGGGCGCTAGTGCGCTGCGCGGGTGTAGCTCAATGGTAGAGCAGCAGCCTTCCAAGCTGAATACGAGGGTTCGATTCCCTTCACCCGCTCCAACGCTTGGCCGATCTTGACGCCTGAGTTTTACAACGAGTTTTTACAGCTTTCGTTCGCTCTTTTATCCCGCGTATCCCGCGCGCTGAAGGTGTCCTCGCGACGCATTCATCCCGACCGAAAGTACGCGGCATTGATGTTGGACGAAAGCTTTTTGGGTCTGCTGGATGCGCAAGGCACGACGGCGACCGTCGCCAACATTATTGCTGCTCTTGTGGCGTTCAGTCGGCGTCTAAAGTGATTGGTGCGCCGCTTGCATCTGGTCGCGAGTCTCGCGCCAGCGAGGACGACACATCAATAATCGGGAGTGCCGCGCGGATTTGCTTTAGCCCAAGCCGTAACCGTTTCATCTGGAACGATAAGCGATGACTGGCCGCCGGACGCGTAATAGCTCTTTCCAGTCTTCGCAGAATAAGCGACTCCGCCCCATACGGCCTCATCATTCAAATGTATGATTCCAGCTTCTGGATTGGTGTTGCTTACCGTCGTGATCTTGATTTCAAGACGTCCATGTTGGCTGTTTCTAATCGCTGCTAGATCGCCAATTTTGACGTTGCGATAGTAGCGCTCGATTTCTTCGGCCGTTTGACCGTGGCTTGGGTCACTGTAGGTTCGTGAAGGAGAAGGCATATTTTAAGCAGCCTTTTATTTAGTGCGACTAAAGATCAAAGAGGCGATCTTCTCAATTGCATTCGCCATGGATTTTACTGACACGTTATGCACATACACCGCACCGGCCGAACCATCAACGTGCCCGGCCGAGCAGTCGCGGGTCGCTTCATCAACACCGCCGTGTGACAGTTGCGTTTGAATGCGTGCCGTGGCGAGTGCCGCACCTTGCGATCGCCGATGCCGATCTTGGGTCGATAATCCTGGTTGAACTTCCGCGGCATGAACCGCGGAAACGACTGAGCGGCGGCCGTTTCGCTTCCACAGCCGGCAGGCTCAACGATTGTCAAAATTCAAGTCTACTAAAACCGCGTCACGATATCCGACAGGTCGGGGCGAGGGCGATCCTTGCTCGGCTTTGTCGGCGTGCCGATATGGATGAAGCCTGCGAATCTTTCATCCGGCCTCAATCCGAGGCCTTCAAGTATGTCGCGATCGTAGGCAAACCATCCGGTCAGCCAGTTCGCGCCGTAGCCTAGCGCTGTGACTGCATTGACGATGTTCATGGCGCTGGCGCCTGCCGACAGCACCTGCTCCCATGACGGCACCTTGGGGTGTGGCTTGATCGAGCTTACCACGCCGATCACCAGCGGCGCTTCCATCAACTGGTGCTTTTCGATTTCGATCTCTTCCTGCGGCGCCGAAGGATTTTTGCGCGCGTAAACCCGGGCGATGACGTCGCCTGCGCGGGCACGTCCATCGCCCTCGAACACGATGAACCGCCACGGGACCACTTTGCCGTGATCGGGCACGCGCGAACCGATGGTCAGGATGGTCTCGATCTCGGCGGGCGAGGGGCCGGGACCGCTCATGTCGCGTGGCTTGACCGAGCGGCGGGTGCGCAGAAAATCAATGGTGTCGGGCATGTTGCTCTCTAAAAAAACCGATGCCGCTTGGCGTGTGAACGAGAAGGCCCGCGACTGATGCCTCCTTCGGAATACACCGCTACTGCGGGATGTTTTTTCTCCTGAGGTCCGGCGGCGTCGCTTCCGCGACCAGCGCCGCGATCGCCTCGTTCGTCGGCATCACCTTCTGGCCGTCGCTTCCGAGGCGGCGGATCGATACCGACCGGCTTTCGGCTTCCTTTTTGCCGACCACGAGCAAAGCGGGGACTTTCGCCAGCGAATGTTCGCGCACCTTGTAATTGATCTTCTCGTTGCGCAGGTCGATCTCGACGCGAAGGCCGGCGTGGCGGACGGCCGCGACGACTTCCCTGGCATAGTCGTCGGCGTCCGACGTGATCGTCGCAACAACGGCCTGCACCGGCGCCAGCCAGAGCGGAAAATGCCCGGCGAAATGTTCGATCAGGATGCCGGCGAAACGCTCCAGCGAGCCGCAGATCGCACGGTGGATCATCACCGGAGCGACCTTGTTGGAATGTTCGTCGATGTAGAACGCGCCGAAACGTTCCGGCAGGTTGAAGTCGACCTGCGTGGTGCCGCACTGCCACTCGCGGCCGATGGCGTCACGCAGCACGTATTCGAACTTCGGCCCATAGAACGCGCCCTCGCCGGGATTGATCGAGGTGGTGATGCGATTGCCCGACTTCGCCTTGATCTGCTCCAGCACGGCCGTCATCACGCTTTCTGCATGGTCCCACGCCGCGTCCGAGCCGACGCGCTTGTCGGGACGCGTCGAGAGCTTGACCGTCAGCTCGCCTTCGAAGCCGAAGTCTTCGTAGGTCGAGAGGATCAGGTCGTTGATCTTGAGGCACTCCTCGGCGAGTTGCTGCTCGGTGCAGAAGATGTGCGCGTCGTCCTGCGTGAAGCCGCGCACGCGCATCAACCCGTGCATCGCTCCTGATGGCTCGTAGCGGTGCACCACGCCGAACTCGGCAAGGCGGATCGGCAGTTCGCGGTAGCTCTTGAGCCCGTGCTTGAAAATCAGCACGTGGCCGGGGCAATTCATCGGCTTGATCGCGAACCAGCGCTTGTCCTCGGCTTCGTCGCCCGCCGACTGCGCCGCGAACATGTTCTCGCGATACCATTCCCAGTGCCCGGAGGTTTCCCACAGCGACTTGTCGAGCATCTGCGGCGCGTTGACCTCGTCGTAATCTGCCGCAAGACGACGGCGCATATAGGCGATGATTTCCTGGAACAGCGTCCAGCCCTTGGCGTGCCAGAACACGACGCCAGGACCTTCCTCCTGGAAATGGAACAGATCCATCTCACGACCCAGGCGGCGGTGATCCCGCTTCTCCGCCTCCTCGAGCTGCTTGAGGTAGGCGTCGAGGTCCTGCTGGCTCGCGAACGCGGTGCCGTAGATGCGCGTCAGCATCGGGTTGTTGCTGTCGCCGCGCCAGTACGCGCCGGCCACCTTCATCAGCCTGAAGGCGTTGCCGATCTTGCCGGTGGAGGTCATGTGCGGGCCGCGGCAGAGATCGAACCAGTCGCCCTGATAGTAAATCTTGATCGGCTCGTTGCCGGCAATGGCGTCCACCAGTTCGACCTTGAAAGCCTCGCCCTTGTCGCGGAACACCTGCTTGGTCTTTTCGCGGTCCCAGACGTCCTTGGTGAAGGGTTTGTCGCGCGCGATGATCTCGCGCATCTTCTTCTCGATCGCCGGGAAGTCCTCCAGCGAGAACGGCTCGTTGCGGAAGAAATCGTAATAGAAGCCGTTCTCGATCACCGGGCCGATGGTCACCTGCGTTCCCGGCCATAGCGACTGCACGGCTTCGGCCAGGACGTGAGCGGCGTCGTGCCGGATCAGCTCCAGCGCGCGCGGGTCGTCGCGGCCGATGAATTCGATCTTTGCGTCGCGTTCGATCGGGTCGGCGAGATCGCTGACGACGCCGTCCAGCGCCATCGCCACCGTGCGCTTGGCCAGCGACGGTGAAATGCCTTTTGCGATATCGAGGCCGGTGGTGCTTTTCGGAAATTCGCGCTGCGCGCCGTCGGGGAAGGTGAGGGTGACGTTATCGGCGGGCGAGACGGGCTTCAGGTTGGCGAGGCCATACTGGAATCCCGATGCGGGTTCGTTCTTGTCGGACATCGATCTCTCCTGTGGCTCACTCCTGCGAACGAGCGCAGGTAAGCGGGATGCAGCGGTATAGCAGGCGTTTCGGCCGTTGCAACGGCTGAAACGGTCCGCCGCCGTCCGAATCCGGGGAGCGGGCTTTGCCCTCGATCAATGCTGGGTGTCATGGATGGGGGGATGGTTGCCCGCCTCATCCATCCGCAGCAGCCCTTCGAAGCGGGCAAACATCGCAAGGCGGTCGGCCGGAATTGACTGCTCGGCTTTCGCGAGCGCCTGCGCGAGTTCGTTTGCGACGTCGGGCGCAATACCCGCATGCCGCAATGCTTCGGCGCTTCTGATACCGTCTCCGGCGCAGAGAATTATGGTCCAGCGTCCGTGCTTGTTCCGCAGCAGCGCGCGGCCGCCCATCTCGCCCTGGGTCCAGCCGGCGATCGCATAGCCCGCCGTGGCGACCACCGGTTCGACGACCAGCTTTGCGTCCGGCTTGTCGAAGGTCGAATGGAGCAGGTCGCGCACGGCGTCCTCGTCCGGTCCGGCGATCGCCGAGCCGGTGAGGCTCCAGAGTACGATGAGCGCGACAAACAGTTTCGTCAGCACCGAAATCTCCTTATACATCCGCCTCACTACGTTGCTTCACAGGCGGCTGCGGCCGCGTCGCTGTAAAAATCCACGTCGCAGGTTTCAGGCCGCGATTTTCGGAGAGCCCCGCCTTGGCCAATACAATCTACGGCATCAAGAACTGCGATACCATGAAGAAAGCGCGCGCGTGGCTGGACGACCACGGCATCGCCTATGACTTCCATGACTACAAGGCCGCCGGCATCGATCGCACCCGGCTCAAGGGATGGGCCGCAAAGCTCGGCTGGGAGCCATTGCTCAATCGCGCCGGCACGACGTTTCGCAAATTGCCGGACGCGGACAAAGCGGGATTGACCGAGGCCCGCGCGCTGGCCCTGATGCTTGATCAGCCCTCGATGATCAAGCGTCCGGTGCTTGAGGCCGGCGACAAGCTGCTCGTCGGCTTCAAGCCGGAGGTTTACGAGAAAGAGTTTCGGACGTCGAAGAAACGCTAGCGCTGCCCCTGCGGTCACGGCGCTATCTCCGTTGATGGCCATGGATCGCGAGCCTCGTACGCCGAATGTACTTTGCTCCTTGCCTAACCCCATCCATTGACTCATATTCTTGAAGGCGTCCCGTGTCCGGGTGGTATCCAGCGCACTGAACGGGTCCGGCAGTCTTAAAGACTCAGCCGCGAGGGGAACCGAGCGATAGCTGAGGGGGAATTCTGAGTGGCGAATGAGTTCATTCTTGAGACTCATGGATTGACCAAGGAGTTTGCCGGTTTTATCGCCGTGAGCGACGTCGGTCTGCGCGTTCGCCGTGGCAGTATTCATGCATTGATCGGCCCCAACGGGGCGGGAAAAACCACCTGCTTCAACCTGCTGACCAAGTTCCTCAAGCCGTCGGCCGGTCGGATTTCCTACAACGGGCGGGACATCACCGCGCTTGCTCCGGCCGACGTGGCGCGGCTCGGGCTGGTGCGGTCGTTCCAGATTTCGGCGGTCTTTCCGCATCTCACCGCGCTTGAAAATGTCAGGGTCGCGTTGCAGCGCCAGCACGGCCATTCCTTCGATTTCTGGCGTTCCAAATCGGTGCTCGATCGCTTCAACGGTCGCGCGCTTGAACTGCTGGACCAGGTTGGCTTGAGCGAGTTCGCGAAAACCCTTGCGGTGGAGATGCCGTACGGACGCAAGCGCGCGCTGGAGATCGCGACGACGCTGGCGCTCGATCCGGAAATGATGCTGCTCGACGAACCGATGGCCGGCATGGGGCACGAGGACATCGACAGGATTGCCGCGCTCATCAAGCGCATTTCGGCGAAATACACGATCCTGATGGTCGAGCATAATCTGAGCGTGGTCGCGAACCTCTCCGATATCATTACCGTGCTGACGCGCGGCAAGGTTCTCGCCGAAGGCAATTATGCCGACCTGACCAAGGACGAGCGCGTCAGGGAAGCGTATCTGGGAGCCGGTCATGGCTGACGGAACGATGACCGCGCCGGGCGTTGCCGGTTCCGCAAAGCCGGCCGGCGAGGCCATACTGGCGGTTCAAAATCTTCAGGCGTGGTACGGCGAATCCCACATCCTTCACGGCATCAGCTTCGACGTCGCGGCGGGAGAGGTCGTCACGCTGCTCGGCCGCAACGGCGCCGGCAAGACCACGACGCTGAAGGCGATCATGGGCATCATCGCCAAGCGCACCGGCTCGATCCGTTTCGACGATCACGACATCTCGCGCGCCTCGTCGGACAAGATCGCGCGTCTGGGTGTTGCGTTCTGTCCGGAGGAGCGGGGTATCTTCGCCAGCCTCGATGTGCGCGAGAACCTGATGCTGCCGCCGCAGGTGCGCAGCGGCGGCCTGTCGCTGGACCAGATCTTCGCGCTGTTTCCCAATCTGAAGGAACGGCTGCGCAGCCAGGGCACCAAGCTGTCCGGCGGAGAGCAGCAAATGCTGGCGATCGCGCGCATCCTGCGCACGGGCGCGCGCTTCCTGATGCTTGACGAGCCGACCGAGGGCCTTGCGCCGGTCATCATCGAGCAGATCGGCCGCACTATTGCGCGGCTGAAGTCCGAAGGATTCACGATCCTTCTGGTGGAGCAGAATTTCCGCTTCGCCGCGACGCTCGCCGACCGCTTTTACGTCGTCGAACACGGCAGGATCATCGACGGCTTCGCAAGTTCCGAATTGCAGGCCAACATGGACAAACTTCATGTCTATCTCGGTGTTTAGAGCGGTTTCGAGCGAAGTGGAATCCGGTTCGCGTGAAGAAAACGCGTCAATCAAGAACATGGAGTCTTTCATCGTTTCCATGAAACGGTGAAAGACTCCATGCGGCGTCCCCGGACGAGACCAAAACGGAGTGGCAGAAAATGAGGACCAGACTAGCAGTTCTGCTCGTCGGCACGGCGCTGACCTTTGGCATCACCTCCGCCGTGATGGCCCAGGACAAGGTGACGGACAAGAACGTCAAGATCGGCGTGCTGACCGATCTTTCCGGCCTGTATGCCGACCTCGGCGGAGAAGGCTCGGTCGTCGCGGCGCAGATGGCGGCCGACGATTCCGGGTTGAAGGCCAAGGGCTGGACCATCGACGTCATCTCCGCGGATCACCAGAACAAGCCTGATGTCGGCGCCGGAATCGCGCGCCGATGGATCGACGCCGACAAGGTCGACGTTATCGCCGACGTGCCGAACTCCGGAGTCGCGCTTGCGGTCAACAATATCGTGAAGGAGAAAAATCGCATCCTGCTCGATTCCGGCGCGGGCTCCTCGGAACTGACCAACACCCAGTGTACGCCGAATACGGTCCATTTCACTTACGACACCTACATGCTGGCTCACAGCACCGGCGGCGCGATGGTGAAGGCCGGCGGCGATAGCTGGTTCTTCATCACGGCGGATTATGCCTTCGGTCATGCGCTCGAGAACGATACGGCCGCGGTCGTCAAGGCCGCCGGCGGCAAGGTGCTGGGGAGCGTCAGGGCGCCGTTGAACACGGCGGACTTCTCGTCCTATCTGCTGCAGGCCCAGGCATCGAAAGCCAAGGTGATCGGGCTCGCCAACGCCGGCGGTGACACCACCAACTCGATCAAGCAGGCCGCGGAATTCGGCATCGTCAAGGGCGGCCAGAAGCTTGCCGCACTGCTGATGTTTCTGTCGGACGTCCACTCGCTCGGCCTGAACGTGGCGCAGGGGCTCAGCCTGAGCGAGACGTTCTACTGGGACGCGAACGACCAGACCCGGGCCTTCTCCAAGCGCTTCAGCGAGCGTCTGAAGACGCATGCGATGCCGACGATGGTTCATGCCGGCGTCTATGCGGGCCTGCTGCACTATTTCAAGGCACTGGAGGCGCTCGGCGGCAATCCGCATGACGGCGCCAGGGTGGTGGCCAGGATGAAGGAGATGCCGACCGACGATCCGCTGTTCGGCAAGGGCATGATCCGGATCGACGGCCGCGCGATTCATCCGGCCTTCCTGTTCGAGGTCAAGAAGCCCTCGGAGTCGAAGGGGCCGTGGGACCTCTACAAGCTGATCGGCACCACGCCCGGAGACGAGGCGTTCCGGCCGTTGTCGGAAAGCAAGTGCCCGCTGGTCAAGCACTGACGCTGTGGTTGCCCGGCGGCGCTAAGCCGCCCCGCCGGGGCAACCTTATCCGCTGGTTACAGATAGGTTGAATCCGGGAGCAACATGTCGATCAACCTGCAGGCCCTCTTCGCGCAGCTTCTGATCGGGTTGATCAACGGCTCGTTCTACGCGCTGCTGAGCCTCGGCCTCGCCGTGATCTTCGGCATGCTCAACATCATCAATTTCGCGCACGGCGCGGTCTACATGATGGGCGCGTTCTGCGCCTATTTCCTGCTCAACGTCTTCGGGATCGGCTACTGGCCGGCGCTGATTATCGCGCCGGTTCTCGTGGGCATCTTCGGCATGGTCATGGAGCGGACCATGCTGAAATGGCTGGCCGGGCTGGATCACCTGTACGGACTGCTGCTGACCTTCGGTCTGGCGCTGATCATTCAGGGCGTATTTCAGAACTATTTCGGCTCTTCCGGCCTGCCCTATGCCATTCCCGACGAATTGCAGGGTGGCATCAATCTCGGCTTCATGTTCCTGCCGATCTACCGCGGCTGGGTGATCGTATGTTCGCTGGTGGTCTGTCTCGCCACCTGGTACCTGATTGAGCGGACCCGGCTCGGCGCCTACTTGCGCGCGGCGACGGAAAACCCCACGCTGGTGCGCGCGTTCGGCATCAATGTGCCGCGCATGATCACGCTGACATACGGGTTGGGGGTAGGCCTCGCCGCGCTGGCCGGCGTGCTGTCGGCGCCGATCAATCAGGTGCGGCCGTTGATGGGGGCCGACCTCATCATCGTGGTGTTCGCGGTGGTGGTGATCGGCGGCATGGGGTCGATCATGGGATCGATCGTCACCGGATTTGCGCTCGGCATCATCGAGGGGCTGACGAAGTATTTTTATCCCGAAGCCTCCAACACCGTGGTCTTCGTGCTCATGGTGCTGGTGCTGCTGGTGAAGCCGACGGGATTGACCGGGCGGACGGTCTGACATGGCGGCATCGACCGACCATCCTGTTCGAGCCACAAGCCATCGCGTCATCGGCGACGAGATGATCGTTTTCATTCTCATGGCCGTAGTGCTGGCCATCGTCCCGATGACCGGGATCTATCCGTATTTCGTAATGCAGGGACTTTGCTTCGCGCTGCTCGCCTGCGCGTTCAATCTGCTGCTCGGCTACGGCGGCCTGTTGTCGTTCGGCCATGCGATGTTTCTCGGGACCGCCGGCTACGTCTGCGCGCATGCGTTGAAGGTGTGGGGTGTTCCGCCCGAACTCGGGATCGTCGCGGGCGTTGTCGCGGCGGCGCTTCTGAGTATCGTCACCGGGGTCGTCGCCATCCGCCGACAGGGCATCTATTTCGCGATGATCACGCTGGCGCTGGCGCAGCTTCTTTATTTCGTCTATCTGCAAATGCCGTTCACTCATGGCGAAGACGGTATCCAGGGGGTTCCGCAGGGAAAGATGTTCGGGGTCCTCGACCTCTCGCATCCGGACGCGCTCTATTACGTCATATTGGGCGGCTTCCTGTTCGGCTTCCTTGTGATCTACCGCGCCGTCAACTCGCCGTTCGGCGAGGTGCTGAAGGCGATCCGGGAGAACGAACAGCGTGCGATTTCCCTGGGCTACAAGACCGACCAGTACAAGCTTCTGGCCTATATCCTGTCGGGCACGCTGGCCGGGCTCGCCGGATCGCTCAAGGTGCTGGTGGCGCAGAACGCCTCGCTGACCGACGTGCACTGGACGATGTCGGGCGAAATCGTGCTGATGACGCTGGTGGGCGGCCTCGGCACGGTCTTCGGGCCCGTGGTCGGCGCCTTTGCGATCATCGCCATGCAGCAGTATCTGGCCGGTTTCGGGCAATGGGTCACGGTGATCCAGGGCGCGATCTTCGTCGTCTGCGTGCTGACTTTCCGCCGTGGCCTTGTCGGTGAAATTGCCCATTATCTCAAGCGATCGCTGTAAAATCCATCACGGACGGAGCCGTCCGAGGCCGCACAAACCGGTGGATGATGCCGCCGGTTGCGATGCCGATTGCCCACCGTTCCCGGAAATGGTTTATGACGTCCGTGCGATCCGGACTGGCGGCCCGGTTCTTTGTCTGCAAATTGGATACTGCGATGCTGCGTTGGTTCCGGTCCTTTCTTCCGAAAGAGGAGCGTTTCTTCGACCTTTTCGCCCGCCACTCGCAGACGGTCGTGCAGGGCGCGCAGGCGCTTCAGGGAATGCTGAAGGGCGGTGAAGAAACCCCGGTGTTCTGCCAGCGGGTCAGCCAGCTCGAGAACGATGCCGACGGAATCACGCGCGAGGTGCTGACCGCCGTCCGCCGCACCTTCATCACCCCTTTCGACCGCGTCGACATCAAGAATCTGATCACCTCGATGGACGACGCCATCGACCAGATGCAGCAGACCGCGAAGGCCGTGGTGCTGTTCGAGGTGCGAACCTTCGAGCCGCCGATGCGCGAGATCGGCGCGCTGATTGTGGAATGCGCCAATCTGGTCGTCCGCGCGCTGCCGCTGCTCGAGTCGATCAGCAACAACGTCGCGATGCTGACGGCGATCACCGAGGAACTCGGCAAGCTGGAAGGCCGCGTCGATGATCTGCACGATATCGGCCTGAAGGAGCTTTTCCTGAAGCACCGCAACGCCAACGCGATGGACTTCATTGTCGGCGTCGAGATCTACGATCACTTGGAGAAGGTCGCCGACCGCTTCGACGACGTCGCCAACGAGATCAGCAGCATCGTCATCGAGCAGGTATAGGGCAGGGCCGCGCCGTGGACGCCATGCTTGGTCTTCCGGTTCTGGTCGGCCTGATCGCCGTCGCCTTGCTGTTCGATTTCCTGAACGGGCTGCATGACGCGGCGAATTCGATCGCGACCATCGTCTCGACCCGGGTGCTGCGGCCGCAATATGCGGTGCTGTGGGCGGCGTTCTTCAACTTCATCGCGTTTCTGGTGTTCGGCCTGCACGTCGCCAATACCATCGGCACCGGAATCATTGAGCCCAGCGTCATCGACCCCCAGGTGATCTTCGCCGCGCTGGTCGGCGCCATGGTGTGGAATCTGATCACCTGGGGGCTCGGAATCCCGTCGAGCAGTTCGCACGCCTTGATCGGCGGGCTGGTCGGCGGCGGTATCGCGAAGGCGGGGATTTCGGCGGCGGTCTGGAGCGGCCTGTCGAAGACGTTGCTGGCGATCGTATTGTCGCCGCTGGTCGGCTTCGTGCTCGCCCTGGTGCTGGTCGGAATCGTTTCGTGGCTGTCGGTGCGTTCGACGCCGTTTGCGGTCGATCGCGCGTTCCGCATCCTGCAGTTCTTTTCCGCGTCGCTTTATTCGCTGGGCCACGGCGGCAACGACGCCCAGAAGACCATGGGCATCATCGCGGTGCTGTTGTATTCGCAGGGTCATCTCGGCGACCATTTCGAGGTTCCGTTCTGGGTGGTGCTGGCATGTCAGGCCGCGATGGCGTTGGGGACGCTGATGGGCGGCTGGCGGATCGTGCGAACGATGGGTCTGCGCATCACCAAGCTGACGCCGATGCAGGGTTTTTGCGCGGAGACCGGCGGCGCGGCGACGCTGTTCATGGCGACGTTCCTCGGCGTGCCGGTGTCGACCACCCACACCATCACCGGCGCCATCGTCGGCGTCGGCGCGGCCCGGCGGCTGTCGGCCGTGCGCTGGAACGTTGCGAGTTCCATCGTCTATGCTTGGGTTTTCACCATTCCCGCATCGGCGATGGTCGCCGCGCTGGCTTACTGGGCGGTGGCGTTCGTCAAGTAACGAGCTTCAGCCCGGCGATGCCGGCGACGATGAGCCCGATGCAGGCGAGCCGCGCGACAGTCGCCGGATCGCCGAACAGCACGATGCCGAGAATCGCGGTTCCGACCGCGCCGATGCCGGTCCACACCGCATAGGCGGTGCCGATCGGCAGCGTCCTGAGCACCAGCCCGAGCAGCGCAAGGCTCGCGGCCATGGCCGCCAGCGTCAGCACCGACGGCAGCAGTCGCGTGAACCCGTCGGTGTATTTGAGGCCGACCGCCCAGCCGACTTCCATCAAACCGGCGAGGAAAAGAATGAACCAGGCCATGACGAACCCTCCTTGAAAAACGGGCAGGGTCGTCCCCGCGGATGTTGGAGCATGATCTGCGAAAAGCGGGACCCGATTTTCGGACAAGATCACGCTCGATCAAAACAGGCTGATGGAAGGTCGTCCTTCCGCCTGATATATGAGGCCGCGAACGCTGGTCCGCAACCGTTGTAAATCCCCTTGATCCGGCGGGTTTTCCCTGCCACACGCTCGCTGATGTCCGACTTGGCCCTCCAGACCGAAACTCCCTTGCGCTCGCCATTGGCCGACGAAGTCGCGCGCCGGCGCACTTTCGCGATCATCTCGCATCCCGACGCCGGCAAGACCACGCTGACGGAAAAGCTCTTGCTGTTCGGCGGCGCCATCAATCTCGCCGGACAGGTCAAGGCGAAGGGCGAGCGGCGCAACACGCGCTCCGACTGGATGAAGATCGAGCGCGACCGCGGCATCTCGGTGGTCACCTCGGTGATGACGTTCGAGTTCGAAAATCTCGTCTTCAACCTGCTTGACACGCCGGGTCACGAGGATTTCTCCGAGGACACCTACCGCACGCTGACCGCGGTGGATTCCGCGGTCATGGTGATCGACGCGGCCAAGGGGATCGAGGCGCGCACCCGCAAGCTGTTCGAGGTCTGTCGCCTGCGCGACATTCCGATCATCACCTTCATCAACAAGATGGACCGGGAGAGCCGCGACACCTTCGAACTGCTCGACGAGATCGAAAAGACGCTGGCGCTCGATACCACCCCGATGACCTGGCCGGTCGGTCGCGGCCGCGATTTTCTCGGCACCTACGATATCGCGACCGGCGGCATTCGCCTGCTCGACGGCGGCGGCGCCAAGACCGGCGCGGCCGAACGGATCGACATCGCCGATCTCGCGGCGCGCAACGCCAATCTGAATGTCGATGAGGTCAGGGATGAGCTGGCGCTTGCGACCGAGGCCTGCAAACCGTTCGACCTTGAGGCGTTTCGCGAGGGGCACCTGACTCCGGTCTATTTCGGCTCGGCGTTGCGCAATTTCGGCGTTGGCGATCTGCTGGAGGGGCTCGGCAAATTCGCCCCGCCGCCGCGCGCGCAGGAGTCAAACCTGCGCAAGGTCGAGGCGGACGAAGCGCGCATGACCGCTTTCGTCTTCAAGATCCAGGCCAACATGGACCCCAATCATCGCGACCGCATCGCTTTCGCCCGTCTTTGTTCCGGCAAGCTGACGCGCGGCATGAAGGCGAAGCTCGTTCGCACCGGCAAGCCGATGCCGCTGTCGTCGCCGCAATTCTTCTTCGCGCAGGATCGCGCGATCGCGGACGAGGCGTTCGCCGGCGACGTGGTCGGCATTCCCAATCACGGCACGTTGCGGATCGGCGATACGTTGACCGAAGGGGAAGATGTCACCTTCCTCGGCGTGCCGTCATTCGCGCCGGAAATCGTGCGGCGCGTGCGGTTGACCGATGCGATGAAGGCGAAGAAGTTGAAGGAGGCGTTGCAGCAGATGTCGGAGGAGGGCGTCGTGCAGGTGTTCCGGCCGCGCGACGGCGCGCCTGCGCTGGTCGGCGTCGTTGGAATGCTGCAACTCGACGTGCTGAAAGCGCGGCTCGAGGCCGAATACTCGCTGCCGGTGGAATTCGAGGTCTGCGAATTCCAGCTCGCGCGCTGGATTTCATCGGACGACCGCAAGAAGCTCGATGCCTTTATCGCCGCCAATGGCTCCGGCGTCGCCGACGACGTCGACGGCGACCCGGTGTTTCTGGCCAGGAACGAATTCTACCTCGGCTACACGAGGGAACGGGCCGAAGGCATCACGTTCTCCAGCGTCAAGGATGTGAAGAAGGCGTCATAGGAGAAGGAGCATTCATGGCGATATGTTCCTGTTCTCATTCCGGATCGCCGCTGCTGCGGCGTCCGGAATGACGATCTGTTTTCGACGGCTCGTTGGAGATTGCTCCTTGCCTTTCGGCGCAAATCCGATCCGTTCGGACGTCGATGAAAAACGGCCGGCGCGTGACCGGCCGCTTCCCGGAATGCGTTTCTAGCGTATCGAGCCACCCGTGCGGGCGTTGCCGTTGACGTTCGCCGGTGGCGTATTTTCCGATCCGGAGGTGCCGGCATTGACGCCGCCGCGCCCCGGTGCCGCGCCGACGGTGCCGCTCGCCGATCCCTTCGGACGGATCTTTTGGGTATGCGCCGATCCGGACGTTCCGGCGCTGCCGCGGACGCTGTCGTGCTGTTGCGCTTGACCATGGCCCACGGGCTGAGCCTGGGCACCGGCAATTCCGAAAGCGGCGATCGCGGCGGCGGCTACGAGAAGTCTGACGTTCATTGGGTAGGCTCCATCTGGTTGGTGGAGCGGCGACAACGATGATTGCGGGACAGCGTTCCTCGCCGTTCAGGGTGATTGCTGGGTGTTGTTGCGACCAAAACTTGTTTGTCTCCGTTCTTGCGCCGTGTTGCCTGAAACTCCTCAAAAATGTTAATCGGAGATCAGTGCCCCGAAGGAGGAGACGATGGGTTTATTAGTGATGATTGCTGGCCTTGTTCTGTTCCTCGGCGTGCACCTCGCCGCGACCAAGCGCGACTTTCGCGCGCGGTTGATCTCGTCCTATGGCGAAGGACCCTACAAGATAGGCTTCTCGCTGATCTCGGCGGCCGGCGTCGCTCTGATCGTCTGGGGGTTTTTTCACTATCGCGCCACCGGCTGGATCGACGTCTGGCATCCGCCGCACGTGATGAAGCACATCGCCGAAGCGCTGATCCTGCCCGCGATCATTCTGGTGGTGGCGTCGTATATCCGCGGCCGCATCTATGCCAGGCTGAAGCATCCGATGCTGGCGGGCATCAAGCTGTGGGCCGCGGCGCATCTGCTCGCCAACGGGGACCTCGGCTCGATCATCCTGTTCGGCTCGATCCTGGCATGGGCGGTGATCGACCGCATCTCGCTCAAGCACCGCGCCGATCCCAGCGGCCTGCCGATCCCGGTCGGCGGGGTTCGCAACGACGTGATCGCGGTCGTCGTCGGCGTCGTCGTCTATCTTGCGCTCGGCGCTCTCTTCCATCCTTACGTCGTCGGCGTTCCGGTCTTTGGAGCCTAGCATGTCGGTCCAGTCGGTCTTGAAGCGCAGGACGGCACCCGACATTCGCGCGCGCAAGAACGGCGACCCGATCGTGATGCTGACCTCGTATCACGCTCACACCGCGGCGCTGGTCGATCGCCATTGCGACGTCATTCTGGTCGGCGACAGCCTCGGCAACGTGATGCACGGTTTCGAGACCACGGTGCCGGTCACGCTGGACATGATGATCCTGCAGGGCCGCGCGGTGATGCGCGGCTCGCAACAGGCGCTGGTCGTGGTGGACATGCCGTTCGGCTCCTACGAGGCCTCGAAGGAGCAGGCGTTTCATTCCGCCGCGCGCATTCTCAAGGAGACGCTCTGTGGCGCGGTGAAGCTCGAAGGCGGCGTGAAAATGGCGGAAACCATCGCCTTTCTCGCCGCGCGCGGCATTCCGGTGATGGGGCACGTCGGCCTGACGCCGCAATCGATCAACACGCTGGGTTCGTTTCGCGCGCAGGGACGCGAGGAGGGAACGTGGCAGCCGATCGAGGACGACGCGCGTGCCGTCGCGGAGGCCGGCGCGTTCGCGATGGTGATCGAGGCGGTCGCGGAGCCTTTGGCGCGCAAGATCACGGAGACCGTGGCGATCCCGACTATCGGCATCGGCGCCAGCGCAGCCTGCGATGGCCAGGTGCTGGTGCTGGAGGACATGCTCGGCCTGTCGCCGCGCGCGCCGAAATTCGTCCGCCGCTATGGCGAACTCGGCCCCATGATCGAGGCCGCGATCGAGGGCTATGCGCGCGATGTGCGCAGCCGCGCCTTTCCCGGCCCGGAGCATGTTTATGCGATGAAGCCGAAAGGCTAATGGGCATTTGAATCGACCGGGTATCGGCTGCCTGTGGCCGACGCCCTGATCGGTCCGCTTTGCCTTGTCGGCGCCATATCGCTAGGGTATCGCCGCCGCCAACGCAGGGGAATGTCGCGCGAGCCCGCACCGCGGGCTTTTGCGTAAAATCGGGGACGGAAGTTTAAGTGACTGAATTATTTAGTGAAGTCGATGACGAACTGCGCCGCGAGCAGCTCAGGAAAATTTGGAGCCGCTACTCGGGGCTGATCATTGCCGCCGCCGTCCTCATCATGATCGGTGTCGGCGGTTGGCGCGGATATCAGTACCTTCAGGCTCAAAAGGCCGCCAAGGCCGGCGCGGCTTTCGAGGCGGCGGTGGCGCTGGCCGATCAAAACAAGCACGCCGAAGCCGAAGCGGCTTTCACGAAACTGGCGGAAACCGCGCCGCCCGGATATCGCAATCTGTCGCGGCTTCGCGCCGCCGCTGAAGCCGCCAGGCATGACCCGAAGGAAGCGGTCAAGCTCTATGACGCGATTGTTGCCGACAAAGGGTTCGGCACCGCGGAGCGCGATCTCGCGCGTGTCCGTGCCGCCGGCTTGCTGCTGGACACCGAGACTTACGACAACATGCTGCAGCGGCTGAAGTCGGCGACCGCGCCCGAGGCACCCTTCCGCCACACCGCACGCGAACTGCTGGCACTGTCCGCCTGGCGCGCCAACGATACGACGGCCGCGCGGAAGTGGCTGGATATGATCAATGAGGACGGTCAGACGCCGTCGAGCCTGCGCAGCCGCGCCGAAGCGTTGCAAGCCCTGCTGCCGCCGGTCGCGAAAAGCTGATATCCGTGAGTCGAACTCAAGTTTGAACGAGAACCGTGAATGCGCCGCTCGCAACGCCTGATCGCCTCCGCTGTCCTGATCTCGCTCTGCGGTGCGCTGGCCGGTTGCGGCGGCGGCGGTCTGAGCAACTGGGATCCGTCCGATATGCTCGACTTCCTCGATACGAAGAAGAAGCTGCCGGGCAAGCGCGAGCTGGTTTTCCCCGAAGGCGTTCCCGGCATCGAACAGGGCGTGCCGAAGGATCTCTACAAAAGCAACGTTGAGCAGCAACAGCAGCAGGATCAGGCCGCTGTTGCGGCCGCGGCGGCGCCACCGGATGAATCCGCGCACGCGCGGCGATCGGGAGCAACGGCAGGGACCGCTGCTGGCGCGGAGGCTGGTGCTGCGAAAGCAGCCGCCGCCCCGAAGCCCCGCAAGCCAAAGCGGCTGGTCCATCGGCGAGCCACGTCGCTGCCCAAGGACGAATCCCCGGCGCAGGACCAGACGCCACAACAGCAGCCGGTCCAGCAGTCCCAGCCGGCGGCCTCGCCATTCCCCGCGCCGATGCCGAGCGGCAGCTTTTCGCGTTGACGGCGGTGGCGCGAACGTAAAGCGTTCGTCGCCCGGCGCGCCCGGAAATGACACCTGTCGATACTTTTTCAACATCCTGCTAGAGCAGGCTTGCTTTAGAATGGATCAGCAACAACCTGCCCGGCTTTATGCCGGGCATCTGCGTCTTGGAATTTCAGCGAAGAAAGACGTGGATGGCCCGGACGGAGCCGGCCATGACGGAACAGGGTGTTTCCATCAAAACCTAAACCGCTCTAAGGGGCAGGGAACGCCGATGTCCTTCACTGTTGCCATCATAGGCCGGCCCAATGTCGGCAAGTCGACCCTGTTCAACCGCCTGGTCGGACAGAAGCTCGCGCTGGTCGATGACGAGCCCGGCGTGACCCGCGATCGTCGCGAAGGACAGGCGCGTCTCGGCGACCTCGATTTCACGGTCATCGACACCGCCGGCCTCGACGAAGGACCGCGCGGCTCGCTGACGGCGCGTATGCAGGAGCAGACCGAGGCGGCCATCGCAGCCGCCGATGCGCTGATGTTCGTCTTCGATGCGCGCGCGGGCCTGACGCCGACCGACCGTTCCTTCGCCGATGTCGCGCGGCGCGCCGACAAGCCGGTCGTTCTCGTCGCCAACAAGAGCGAGGGACGTCATGGCGATGCCGGCGCGCTGGAGTCCTATGCGCTGGGGCTCGGCGATCCGGTCGGCGTGTCCGCTGAGCACGGCGAGGGCTTGAGCGATCTCTACGATGCGTTGCGCGCCGTGATGCCGGAGCCAGCCGAAGAAGCCGAGGAATTCGACGATGACGATATCATCGAGTCCGAGGATATCTCGCAGCGGCCGATCCGCGTTGCGATCGTCGGGCGTCCCAATGCCGGCAAGTCGACGTTGATCAATCATCTGCTCAGCGAGGAACGGCTGCTGACGAGCCCGGAAGCCGGCACCACGCGGGATTCCATTTCGGTCGAGCTGGATTGGAAGGGCCGCGATTTTCGCATCTTCGATACCGCCGGGTTGCGCCGCCGCTCACGTATCGAGGAGAAGCTCGAAAAGCTGTCGGTGGCGGACACCTTGCGCGCCATCAGGTTCGCCGAAGTCGTCGTGCTGATGATGGATGCGCAGAACAGGTTCGAGGAGCAGGACCTGCGCATCGCCGACCTGATCGAGCGCGAGGGTCGCGCGCTGGTGATCGCCGTCAACAAATGGGATCTGATGCCGCGCGGGTCGGGCGGGATCGCATCGCTGCGCCCCGATGCCGATCACTGGCTGCCGCAGGTCAAGGGCGCGCCGGTCATCGCGGTCTCCGGCCTGACGGGCGAGGGGATCGACGCCCTGATGACGGCGATCCAGAACGCCTACGCCATCTGGAATCGCCGCGTGCCGACGGCTGCGCTCAATCGCTGGTTCCAGCAGGCGGTCGCCGCCAGCCCGCCGCCCGCGGTCTCGGGTCGGCGGCTGAAGCTTAACTACGCGACCCAGACCAAGGCGCGGCCGCCGAGTTTCGTGGTGTTCTGTTCGCGCTCGGATGCGGTCCCGGAATCCTATCTGCGCTATCTCGTCAACAGTTTGCGCGAGGCGTTCGATCTGCCGGGCACGCCGATCCGTATCACGCTTCGCGAAAAGGCGAATCCGTTCGCGCATAAAAGCAGGCGCAAGCAAACGCGTATTCCGAAAAAGTGAATGCCGGTTTTTGCGAGAATGCGCAGGCCGGGTCAGCGGCTGCGGGGCGGCTGCGCGCGTTGCAGAAGCTGCGCCCGGTAATTCTCCAGCAATTCGGCGGCCAGCTCGGCCGGGGTCGGGCGAGCGCGTTCGCTCTTGTCGTCGGACGGCGAGAATTTGAGGGCAAAGGCACGCATTACGCGCTCGACAACGGCTTGCATCGATACCTCCTGACCCGCGACCGAGATCGTCCATCGCGCATCAAGTTCCGGTCAATTGTGAGGCAGGGTCATCCCGAACCGTTCAATAGGCCGGGCCGGCGGGAGGCGCCGCCGTTCTTCGAACGGCTATGCCCAGGATGTGTTTCCATAAAGACGCAAACTGCCGCCTCTCAGGGCGACGGCGGATGGAAGCTCGTCACCCTGCGGCTCTTGTAATCGTAAAGTTTGCCGGTCTCGTTCCAGGACGGCAGGCACATCGGCACGATGAATTCGGCAACCTGTTCAGGCGTGTCCAGCGTCATGGGATCCTCGCCGGGAAACACGGTGGCGCGCATCCGGGTGCGGACCGGCCCCGGATCGAATAAATTGACGCGGATCGAGGTTGTGGCCGTCTCATTCGCCCAGCATCGCACCAGCGTATCCAGCGCGGCTTTCGAGGCCGCATAGGGACCGCGATAGGCGTTGGCCTTGCTGGCAGCGCCAGA
This sequence comes from Nitrobacter sp., assembly GCF_047149785.1. Lineage (GTDB taxonomy): Bacteria > Pseudomonadota > Alphaproteobacteria > Rhizobiales > Xanthobacteraceae > Nitrobacter. Next base: position 1,007,782 of record NZ_BAAGBE010000001.1, read on the forward strand.
CGTGACGAACACCGCGCGTCCGGCATCGGATTTCTGAAGCAATGGCTCCACGCAGCGGATCAATTGGAAATTCGCGGTGACGTTGATTGCCATGACGTTCTGCCACGGCTTCAGCTCGATATGGCCGAGCGGCGAGGACGGGCCGGCGATGCCGGCGTTGCCGACGAGAATATCGAGCTTGCCGTGGCGCTCGTTCAATGCGGCGCCGAGCCGGGCGATGCCTTCGAAGTCCGTGAGATCGAGCGGCACCAGCGTCGCGCTGCCGCCGTCCTTGCCGATGTCGTCGTCGAGTTCTTCGAGCCCTCCTTGCGTGCGGGCCACCGCGATCACATGCGCGCCGGCCTTTGCGAGCGCGCGGGCGGCGGCGTAGCCGATGCCGCGCGAGGCTCCGGTCACGAGCGCGATGCGGGAGGCGAGGGGACGGGTCATCGGCGATTCCGGATCATATCGTCTGCCGTCATGCGCGGGCTAAAGTAGTTTGCGTCTTGACGGAAAAACCGATCTGTCATGGCCGGGCTTGTCCCGGCCATCCACGTGTTTTTTCGTTGAAACTCCAAAGACGTGGATGCCCGGCATGAAGCCGGGCATGACGGGTTTCTGATTCTGTCCAAAAGAAACATGCTCCAAAGCGCGAAGCGCGTCTCGCGCGGATGACCCGCGCATCCATCAGGCTCCGCATATTTTGAAGATGGATCACCGGTCAAGCCCGGTGATGACGAATGTCAGCTCGCTTCCGCGAGCAACGACAACTGATGCGGCGGCGGTTCGACGTCGGTATGGTCGGTGAGGGTGGTCGGATAGGCGCCGGTGAAGCAGTGGTCGGAATATTTCGGGTTCGCGGCGTCGCGTCCCGGCTCGCCCATGGCGCGGTACATGCCGTCGATGGAGAGGAAGGCCAGCGAATCCGCGCCGATGATGTCGCGCATCTGCTCGAGGCTGTGGGTCGCGGCCAGCAGACTGCTGCGGTCCGGCAGGTCGATGCCATAGTAATCCGGATGGATGATCGGCGGCGAGGCGAGGCGGAAGTGCACCTCCGTGGCGCCGGCGTCGCGCATCATGCGCACGATCTTCTTCGAGGTGGTGCCGCGCACCAGCGAGTCGTCGATCAGGACGATGCGTTTGCCCGCGATCGCGGCGCGGTTGGCCGAATGCTTCATGCGCACGCCGAGTTCGCGGACGCTTTGAGCCGGCTGGATGAAGGTGCGGCCCACATAATGGTTTCTGATGATTCCGAGTTCGTACGGCACGCCGGAGAACTGGCTGTAGCCGAGGGCGGCAGGCACGCCGGAATCGGGCACCGGCACCACGACGTCGACCTCGGCATGACTCTCGCGGGCCAGTTGCGCGCCGAACGCCTTGCGCACTTCGTAGACCGAGCGGCCGCCGACGATCGAATCCGGTCGGGAGAAGTAGATGTATTCGAAGATACAGGGCCGTGGCGGCATCGGTGGAAAGGGTTTGTGGATTTCGGTCTGGATGGTCCCGCCCTTGCGGTCGAACACGATGACTTCGCCGGGTTCGATGTCGCGGACGTACTTCGCGCCGATGATGTCGAGCGCGCAGGTTTCCGAGGCGAGGATCGGGCAGCCGTCGAGGTCGCCGAGAACCAGCGGGCGAATGCCGCGCGGGTCGCGCGCGCCGACCAGCTTCTTGTTGGTCAGCGAAACCAATGCGTAGGCGCCCTCGAGAGCTCGTAGCGCCTCGATGTAGCGCTCGATGAAACGGCCGCGCCGGGACTGCGCGACCAGATGCAGGATCGCCTCGGTGTCGGTGGTCGATTGCATCAGGGCGCCGTGGCCCACCAATGCGCGGCGCAGCGTCAGTCCGTTGGTGAGGTTGCCGTTATGGGCGACCGCGAATCCGCCGGCATTCAGTTCGGCGAACAGCGGCTGCACGTTGCGCAAGATGGTGCCGCCCGTGGTGGAGTAGCGGGTGTGACCGATGGCCGCGCTGCCGGGAAGACGTTCGATCACCGCGCGGCGGGAGAAGGTGTCGCCGACGAGACCGAGACGGCGTTCGGAGTGGAAGCGGTGGCCGTCGAAGGTGACGATGCCGGCGGCCTCCTGGCCGCGATGCTGGAGGGCGTGAAGCCCGAGCGCGGTGATGGCGGCGGCGTCGGGGTGACCGAAGATGCCGAACACGCCGCATTCCTCGCGGAGGGTGTCGCCGTCGAGGTCGAAATCCGGGGCGGGATCCGGTTCGGGCGCGTCGCTGGAAGGGCTCTGCTGACAGTCCATTGCGCCTCGCTTCGTCACGGGACACCCATTAGCGTTCAGCCGGTTTGCCGTCGATCAGCTTTTTCAGGCCGTCTCGGGCAGGCTTGGAATAGCCGTCGGAGCCAGGAGAAACAGGTTCCGCGTCCGTTTGATCCGCGTCGGGCTTATTCTTCTTGAGCTTGTTTAAGATGGTGTTCTCAGGATCGTCAGGCAAGAGCGACTGCAGCCAGGCGCCGGTGGAATTGAGCACCGTGAGCGACTTCGCGCCCGTGACCCAGTCCGGCCGCTGCTTGTCCGGAACCAGCCAGGTAAAGAACAGAAAGGCAACCACAACGATCAGCAGGCCCCGCGCCAGCCCGAACAGGAAACCCAAGGTACGGTCGAGCGCGCCGATCCGGGAATCGAGGACCATGTCGGAGATGCGCGTCGTGATGATCGAAGTCACGATCAGGGTGACGATGAAAACGCCGCCGATCACGGCCGCAGCCGCGAGGGTCTCGTTGCTGATATAGGTTTTGGCGAAGGGCAGAAGCTTCTGGAACGAGTAGAGCGTGGCCAGCGCGGCTATGCCCCATGAGGCGATCGACAGGATTTCGCGCATGAAACCGCGGATCATCGCCAGCAGACCCGAAATCAGCATCACGGCGAGCAGAACGAGGTCGAGGATGGTTATCGGCATCGGCTGGTCAGGTCCGCTCGTAAATTCCAGAAACCGAATCGGCGTCTCACGGCCGGTCCAGCCTGACGGTCATGTCTCACGTCCCGCAAGGACCTTTCGCGCAACATATCGTCGGCCTTGCGACCGCGCCGAAGGTATAGCGGCGGCTGCCCGCGAGGTCACGCCGCTTTAGCCGTCCTGACGACGGAATCGGGCCGGTGTGGCATTTTTCTCCGGATCGGGAGCCTTGCCGGGGCGGCCTTGTCCGCGCGCTGCAATCTCCGCCACCAGCGTCGTCAATCCGGCGACTGTATTGAGCGTCAGGCCGGTATCGCCGCCGATGTCGCCGCGGGCCGATTCGGGAAGCACGGCGCGGCCGAATCCGAGCTTCGCTGCTTCCTTTAGCCGCGCCGAGGTCTGCGCCACCGGCCTGACCGCGCCGGACAGCGAAATTTCCCCGAAATAGACGGCGTCGGTGGGCAGTTGCGCATTTGTCAGCGAGGATACCAGCGCAGCCGCTGCGGCGAGATCGGCGGCCGGCTCATTGATGCGCAGGCCGCCCGCGACATTGAAATAAACGTCGTAACCCGACAGCCTGACCCCGCAATGGGCTTCGAGCACCGCCAGCACCATGGACAGCCGGTTCGAATCCCAGCCGACCACGGCCCGCCGCGGCGTGCCGAGCGATGTCGGCGCCACCAAGGCCTGCAATTCCACCAGCACCGGCCGCGTGCCCTCGATGCCCGCAAATACCGCGGTGCCGGGGCTACCGAGATCGCGTTCCGACAGGAACAGTTCGGACGGATTGGACACCTCGCGCAAGCCGAGCCCGGTCATCTCGAAGACGCCGATCTCGTCGGTGGGACCGAAGCGATTCTTCACGGCGCGCAGGATGCGGAACTGCTGCGAGCCTTCGCCTTCGAACGACAGCACGGCGTCGACCATGTGCTCGACCACCCGGGGGCCGGCGATCTGGCCGTCCTTGGTGACGTGCCCGACCAGGATCAGCGCCGCCCCGGATGTCTTGGCGAAGCGGATCAGCGCCTGCGCCGAGGCGCGCACCTGCGTCACGGTTCCCGGAGCGGACTCCACCGTGTCGGTCCACATGGTCTGGATCGAGTCGATCACCACCAGCCGCGGCACCGCGCCTTCGGACAGGGTGGCGACGATATCCTCGACCGAGGTTTCCGCTGCAAGCTGCACCGGCGCGTCGGCAAGCCCGAGCCGTTCGGCGCGCAACCGCACCTGCGCAACCGCTTCCTCACCTGAGATATAGACCGCGCGATGGCCGGCGCGGGCCAGCAGGCTGGTCGCCTGCGTGAGCAGCGTCGATTTGCCGATGCCGGGATCGCCCCCGACCAGCAGCACCGAGCCGCGCACGAATCCGCCGCCGGTGACACGGTCGAGTTCGGCCATGCCGGAAGAAAGGCGCGGCGCGTCCTGCGTCTTGCCCGCCAGCGTTTCCAGCGTGAACAACCGGCTCTTGCGCCTGGAGCGGATGCCGGCCGGCATCGTCGTCGCGCCCGTGGTGTCCTCTTCGGCGAGCGTATTCCATTCGCCGCAAGCGTCGCACTTGCCCTGCCAGCGGTTATACGCCGCGCCGCAATTCTGGCAGACGAAGGAGAGGGCGGACTTTGCCATTTTCAGCGATCGCATTCGACGCAAGTATTCACGACCCGGCTGGTCCGCCCTTGTAGATTCGATTGTAGCGGTCGCCGAGACTCGTCAGCACTTCGTAACCGATGGTGCCGAAATGGTGCGCAAGCTCGTCCACGGTGATGCTTTCGCCGATCAGCGTCGCGAGATCGCCGCGACGGACCACCGCGCGGGACGGCAGGTCGGTGATGTCGACCGCCATCAGGTCCATGGAAATGCGGCCCGCCACCGGACAGCGCTTGCCGGCGATCACGACGTCGGCGCCGCGGGTGCCGTCGTTGCTGCCGCCGGCGCGGAAATAGCCGTCGGCATATCCTGCCGCAACAATGGCGAGTCGGGTCTCCCGCCGCGCGGTCCAGGTCGCGCCGTAGCCGACGCTTTCACCCTTGCCGATCGTCCGGGTCTGCACGATCCGCGCTTTCAACTCGACCACCGGCTGCATCGGATTCTCGGATTCCGGCGTGGGGTTGACGCCGTAGAGCGCAGCCCCCGGCCGCACCAGGTCGAAGGGATATTGCGGCCCGAGGAAGATGCCGGACGAGTTCGCGAGCGAGGCCGGAACGCCGGAGAAGCGACTGGCGATCTCGCGGAACGCCGCGACCTGTCTGGCATTGAGCGGATGATGGAGGGCTTCGGCGCAGGCGAGGTGGCTCATCACCAGCGTGATGCCGTGATCGCCGGCATCGATTCTCGGGATGAGCGCTTGCGCTTCGTCGAGGGTGAGGCCGAGGCGGTTCATGCCGGTGTCGATGTGGATGGCCGCGCCGCCCGCCCAGCCGGTGCGGCGGCAGAACGCGTCCCATTCCGCGAGTTCGTTGAGGTCGCCGATCACAGGCCGGCAATTGATCGCGGCGAAGGCTTCGCTGCAATTCTGGAAGAGGCCGTCCAGCACATAGAGGTCGGCGGAGGGAGCGGCAGAGCGGACGACGCGCGCCTCGCCGAGCGTGGCGACAAAAAGCGTTTTACATCCGGCCGCGCCGAGCGCGCGCACTACGGGTCCGGCTCCGCAGCCATAGGCATCGGCCTTGACGACGGCGGCGCATTCGGCGGGCACGGCGGTCTTTTCGAGCTTGCGCCAGTTGGCGACGATGGCGTCGAGGTCGACGGTGAGGGTGCCGATCGCTGCGGCGGCCGTAACAGCCGTGTCGGCGTCGGTCGGCGCGCCGGCGGACGTCGTTTTAGAATCAGGCATGAGATTCATGCCGCATGCTACGCTCGGCTGCACGGTGGTTCAACCGCGCGGGCGACGTCCTTGGACCGGCCGTAAGTCAGCTTGCTAAATACGCTCGGGCAGGTGGCTGATTCCGTCGGAAGCGGAAAGGCCGATAGATACGCCCTCGTGCGCGAGGTCGCTGAAGCGGGTGAACTGCCCCTCGAATTGCAACTCGACGGTGCCGGTCGGACCGTGGCGCTGCTTGCCGATGATGACTTCGGCCTTGCCGTGCACAAGCGACATATCGAGCTGCCACTTCTCGTATTCGGGCGTGCCCGGCCGAGGCTCCTTGTTCTGGAGGTAATATTCCTCGCGGAACACGAACATCACGACGTCGGCGTCCTGTTCGATCGAGCCGGATTCGCGCAGGTCGGCGAGCTGCGGGCGCTTGTCGTCGCGGTTTTCGACCTGGCGCGACAGTTGCGACAGCGCGATGATCGGAACGTTCAGCTCCTTCGCCAGCGCCTTCAGGCTGGTGGTGATCTCGGTGACTTCCTGCACCCGGTTGTCGCTGCGCCTGCCGCTGCCCAGCAGGAGCTGGATGTAGTCGACGATCAGCACGTCGAGTCCCTTCTGGCGCTTCAGGCGGCGGGCGCGCGCCGTCAGTTGCGAAATCGACAGGCCGCCGGTCTCGTCGACGTAGAGCGGCAGGTGCTCCAGTTCGATGGTATGGTCGCGGATCTTCTCGAAATCGCTTTCGGTGATGCCGCCGCGGCGGATATTGCTGGAGGCGATGCTGGTCTGCTCGGCGAGAATGCGCGTCGCCAGTTGCTCCGCCGACATTTCGCAGGAGAAGAAACCGACGATGCCGCCGTTGACGGTCTTCATCGTGCCGTCGGGCTGAAGCTCCGACTCATGAGCCTTGGCGATGTTGTAGGCGATGTTGGTCGCGAGCGCGGTCTTGCCCATGCCGGGCCGGCCGGCGACGATGATCAGGTCGGACTGCTGCAATCCGCCCATTTTCGAGTCGAGATCGCGCAGCCCCGTGGCGATGCCGGAGAGTTTCCCGTCGCGTCGGTAGGCGTTGGCCGCCATATCGAGCGCGACCTTCATCGCCTGCGAGAATTTCTGGAAGCCGCCGTCGTAGCGGCCTGATTCGGCCAGTTCGTAGAGGCGGCGCTCGGCGTCCTCGATCTGCGCCCGCGGCGCGAGATCGACCGGCGCGTCGTAGGCGACGTTGACCATGTCCTCGCCGATGTGAATCAGGTCGCGGCGCAGCGCCATCTCATAGATGGTGCGTCCGTAATGGAGCGCGTTGATGATCGTGGTGGCCTCCGCCGCAAGACGGGCGAGGTACTGGCTCACGGTCATTCCGCCGATGTCGGTCTCGGCGGGAACGAAGGTTTTGACGGTGACGGGGGTTGCGACCTTGCCGGCGCGAATCAGGCTGCCCGCGGTCTCATAGATGGTCTGGTGGATAGGCTCGAAGAAGTGCTTCGGCTCGAGGAAATCCGACACCCTGTAGAATGCGTCGTTGTTGACCAGAATGGCGCCGAGAAGACCGCGCTCCGCCTCGATGTTATGCGGTGCGGTGCGGTAGGCCGGCGTTGCCGCATCGGGCGCAAGCTTCAGGATGTTCGAATCAGCCATGGCTTTCGGAGTGTGACGGATTTTTCGAGTATGGGGCACGCATAAAGCGCCATTCGGGACGGCGGAAGCATGCCGGGCCCCTTATGCCCGATTCTCACATCATCTCGAATGAAACTTGAGTCGAAAGCGACTCGAACTTGACGGTAACGGGCGACCGAACGGCCGCACGAATCGACTCACTCGCCCGCGATCTGAAGCCGCGGACGCTGTTTTCGTTCGAGACCGCGGAGCCTGACTTCGCCGCGCGGGATATAGTCGCGCGTCATCGGCACGATGCCCTGACGCTTCGTGATCTGGATCTGGAAATTCATCAGGTTCTGCTTTCGGAACGACATTTCCGAAGACGCCAGATAGAACTCCCACATCCGCGCGAACCGCTCGTCGTAAAGCCGCACGACCTCCTCGCGTCGCGCCATGAAGCGCTCGCGCCACGCTTTCAGCGTTTCCGCGTAATGCAGGCGCAGGATTTCGATGTCGCAGACCAGGAGCCCCGCGCGCTCGATCGCCGGCAGGACCTCCGACAGCGCGGGGATATATCCGCCCGGGAAGATGTACTTCGCGATCCAGGGATTGGTGATGCCCGGACCTTCGGAACGGCCGATCGAATGCAGCAGCATCACGCCGTCGGCGTCCAGCAGTTCGGCGCAGTGCCTGAAGAAGGTATCGTAATGGTCGACGCCGACGTGCTCGAACATGCCGACCGACACGATGCGGTCGAACGGTCCGGGAACGTCGCGGTAGTCCTGGAGCAGGAATTTCGCCGACCGCGTCAGGTTTATTTCGCCGGCGCGGGCTTTCGACACCTGAAGCTGTTCGGTCGACAGCGTGACGCCGGTGACGTGGGCGCCGGTCATTTCCGCAAGATAAAGGCTGAGGCCGCCCCAGCCCGAGCCGATATCGAGGACATCGTGACCGCGCTCGACCAGAAGCTTGGCGGCGATATGCCGCTTCTTTGCAAGCTGCGCGTCGTCCAGCGTCATGTCCGGAGTTTCGAAATATGCGCAACTGTATTGTTTGTCGGCGTCGAGAAACAGCGAGTAAAGCCGGCCGTCGAGGTCGTAATGGCGCGCGACGTTGTTTTTGGAGCGCCCGCGAGGGTTGAATTGCTGGATATTGCGGACGAGATAGCGGAGCCACCATTGCAGCCTTGCCCAGCGCGGCATGATGTCGGGCTGGTCGAGGACGATCGCCAGGACGTCGGCGATCGATCCGCACTCGACCCGCAATGTGCCGTCCGTAAAGGCTTCGCCGAGGGACATTTCGGGATCGAGCAGAAGCTGGCGCGCGGCTTCCTTCGTGATCAGATGAACCCGGACCGGTTCGCCCGTGCCGTCGCCGCAGGTGAAGGTCGTGCCGCTTGCGGTTACGAATGTAATCGACCCGCGCTGAACGAACTGGCCCAGAAAAAACCGCAACAAACGGTCCATCGAAACCACCATCATCACGAGGACATGTCAGCTACCGTAACGTAACTATGGGCTGTCACCCGAGTTCCATTCAGATAATAATATTGCGGAAACCGCTCCACCAATGCGCGGACCGCAGGGCGGCTATCCGGAATCGTGATCACGCGGTTGCGTTAATCTGCGCGCTTCCATTCGCAATACAATGAGCTAAAAGGTGGACCCGCCGCAGCCGCGGCGGTTTCCGCACCATTGGAGGATGGAATGTTGAGCCGAGCGCTCAGTCTGGCGACGGCGATGCTCGTGATCGTCGGTTTCGCGACGGATCGCGTACGCGCGCAAAATCTCGATGCGGGAAAGTCGGCTGCGCAGATTTTTTCAGGGAGCTGCGCCGCTTGCCACAAAGGGGCCCGCGGGTTGCTCAGGACCGTTGCGCCGGGATCGCTGCCGGGTTTCCTGCGCCAGCACTATACGACCGGTCCCGACATGGCCAGGATGCTCAGCGCCTATTTGATTTCCAACGGGGCGTCTGACGAGCGCTACAGAGCCGAGACGCCCAGGCGGCATCCGGGTGATCTTAAATCGGAACAGGCCGAGCGACGGGGCGGGAAGCCGCTGTCCCGGGAGGCGACGCCGCAGGAAGCCGGCGCCTCCGCGCAGGAAGAGCCGCATGGCCGCAGGGGCCGACATGGCAGACGCGCCGCAAGACCGGGGACCGAGAATTCGGAGGCCACACGGCCGGCTTCGGAGGAGGCTGCTGCACACGAGCACGGCAGGCGCAAACACGGAGACAGGAAGAAGCTGAGCAGAGAGAACAAGGGAGAGACAGAGAAGGCGACGCCCAAGGCCGAAGTCCCCACGACGGCGGTCCCCAAGAAGGAAACCTCCAAGGCAGGAACCTCCAAGGAGGAAATTTCCAAGGAACAAGCAGCCGAGGACAAAGCCGGCAAGGAGCAAGCGGTCAAGACCGATGCGGTCAAGCCGGATGCGTCGAGTCCTGCTGCGACCAAATCCGAAAGCGACAAGACCGAGGTCGGCAAAGCCGGAGCGAATAAGCCCGAGGCAGACAAATCCGAAGCAGCCAGGCCCAAGATGGACAAATCTGAAACAGACGCGTCCGAAAACAGCAAACCGGCTGCCGAGGCTCCTGGCGAACCGAAGACCCCTGGCGAACCGAAAACGGTCCCGCTGCGTGCCGATCCCGTTCCGGCGGTGACGCCGGCTCCGAAGGTTGGCGAGGGCGACTCGAAGCCGTCGACCGAAACCTCCACGCCGTCGCCGGTTCCTCCCGCCAGTTCTGCGGCCGCGCCGCCGGCAGAGCCGGTCTCACCGCCGGCGGGTTCCGCCGCCTCATCCGCGGCTCCAGCCGCTGACGGACCGCGGGTGCCGAAATAAGCCGATCGATCGCGGTGAGAAGTCCCTCCACGAGATTTCACGGGGAGAGGCGGGAATCGTCGGCGCGATCGTCTGAACCGGTAGCCGGGTCAGATCATCGACACCAGCCCGCCGCCATGGCGCTCCAGCCGCCCGGCCAGTTCCAGTTCGAGCAGAACGGTGCGCACGATCGCCGGCGAGGCATCCGCCATCCGGATCAGATCGTCGAGCCCGATCGGCGTGGGGCCAAGCAAACTGACGATGCGCGCGCGGTCGCTCGCGGCGGGCTCTTCCGTCTCCGGGACGCCTTGATCCGGTTCCCCCGCGGGCATTTCGATCGGCCGTCTCATGATCGGCCGAACCGCATTGATGACGTCGGATGCCTCGGTGATCAGCGTCGCGCCCTGCTTGATGAGATCGTTGGTGCCGGCCGCGCGAGGATCCAGCGGCGAACCCGGCACGGCGAACACCTCGCGGCCTTGCTCGGCGGCGATGCGGGCCGTGATCAGCGAGCCCGAGCGATGCGCCGCCTCGACCACGACAACGCCGAGCGCGACGCCGGAGATCAGACGGTTGCGCCGCGGGAAATCGCGGGCGCGCGGCACATGTCCCATCGGCATTTCCGAAATCGCGCCGCCGTCTTCCAGGACCACGGCAAGCAGATCCTCGTGCTCGGACGGATAGATGCGATCATGGCCGCCGGCGAGCACGGCGACAGTGCCGCTCGCCAGGCTCGCGCGATGCGCCGCCTGATCGATGCCGCGGGCCAATCCCGACACGATCACGAAACCGGCCTCGCCGAGATCGCGCGCCAGCGTTTGCGCGAACTTGTGGCCGGCGCCGGATGCATTGCGTGAGCCGACGATCGCAATCATCGCACGCTCCATGACATCGAGGTTGCCGCGCACGCCAAGCAGCGGCGGTGCGTCGTCGATGGTTGCCAGATGTGGCGGATAGCCGGCTTCGCCTGGAGCCAGCAAACTGACGCCGATCCGCCCGGCGGCGGCCAGCTCGTCTCGTGCCTCGGCTTCGCCGCAAAGCCGGCCCGGACGTGACGCGCCGCCGCGACGCGCCAGATCGGGCAGGCGGTTCAGCGCCTCGCGGGCGCTGCCGAAATGATTCACAAGCGAGCGAAAGGTCCGCGGCCCGACGTTTTCGGAGCGGATCAGCCGCAGCCAGTCGATCCGCTGCGCTTCGGTCAGCCGTTTAGCTGAATTCTGGATATCCATGCCTGCCCCTCCCCGAAGGCGAGGAACTTTGCCCAAGTCGGCGCAGGGGACAACCTCGGATTCGGCTGGTCATGACGCTCGCGCACAGCGCGTGCTTGCGGCTCGCTTCCGCCTGCGCGGACGGCGTCAGTCAGGCAATGTAACCTCTGTCACGGTCGCGGCCCGGCGCTCGGGGTATTCCTGTCGTGATGGTGGCGGAAACGGTCCGCCTGACGATGGAGACCATCATGGACAACGACGTTCGCGAACTCAGCCTCGAGGAAATCGGCACCGTCAGCGGCGGCATGAAATACGACCACAACTATGTGAGCAAGAACGTGATCGACGCCCGCGGCGGCTACCTTACGGTGTGGGGTGTCACGATGACCTTCGACATCAATGGCAATTGCAGTAGTATCGGTCCCGCCGGCCCCACGTGATCCTCAACTCCGAGCATCAAGCAGCTACGCTACGCTACGCTTTTGCGCCGATTTTGCCTTCGCTGCCAATGAGAAGACGCCGGATATTCTCGCGGTGCGTGAGCCACAACAGCAGCGTCAGCACTGCAAACAGCAGCGCGAGCTGCGGGTGTCCGAGCCACCATAACAGCAGCGGCGTGGCGAGACTGGCGGTCAGCGCCGACAGCGACGAGTAGCGCGTCGTAAACGCGACGAGCAGCCAGATCGCGCAGAACGCGAGCGCCGCCGGCCAGAACAGGCCGAGCAGCACGCCGATATAGGTGGCGACTCCCTTGCCGCCGCGGAATTTGAGCCACGCCGGAAAAAGATGACCAAGAAAAGCTCCCATCGCCGCGGCCATCGCGGCTCCCGGTCCGGATACAAGTGATGCGATGACGACCGCCACCGTACCCTTTATCATGTCGCCCAGAAGCGTTGCCGCCGCGAGGCCCTTGCGTCCGGTCCGCAGCACATTGGTCGCGCCGATATTGCCCGAGCCGATCGAACGCAGGTCCTGCGTGCCCGCGATCTTAGTCAGGATCATTCCGAATGGAATCGAGCCGAGCAGATAGCCGAAAGCAAAGGCAATCAGGCCATTGGGAAACATCGCAAGAAGCTCCGGGCGTCAATGCCGCAGATGTAAACCATAGATCGGCCCGGTCGCGCCACGGCAGATATTCAGATCGTCCAGATTGTCGACATGCGAATGTATCCGGTTGTGCTGGCAGTGATTTTCGTGGTTGCCGCTCCGAAAGCCTGTCGTTTCCGGTGAAGTCGGAAGTTGGAATTCCATGGTTTTGATTTTAGAGCGTTTTCGAGCGAAGTGGCTACCGGTTCGCGTCAAGAAAACGCGTCGAAACAAAAACATAGAGCCCCGCGCCTGATTCCATCAGAAGCGGAAAGGCTCGATATTCCAGACCGCTCGCGAGGCCACGACGTCAGACGTGTTCGAAAACGGTGCGTCCGCCGACGATGGTGCGGACGACCCGGCCGGTGAACCGGGATTCGTCGAACGGCGTGTTCTTGCATTGCGATTTGAGATCGGCGGGATCGAGGATCCACGGGACATCCGGATCGATCACGATGACATCGGCGGGCGAGCCCGGGCGCAACGATCCGCCCGGCAGGCCGAGCAACTCGGCCGGCCGCGTCGACATCGCGCGGATCAGCGTCTTGAAATCCAGTTCCGCGTTGTGCACGAGCCGCAACGCCGCCGTCAGCATGGTTTCCAGCCCGATCGCACCGGCCGCGGCTTCCGCGAACGGCAGCCGCTTGGTCTCGACGTCCTGCGGATTGTGATCGGACATCACGACGTCGATCAGGCCCGACGCCAGCGCCGCGACCAGCGTGCGGCGGTCGTCCTCGCTACGCAGCGGCGGCGACAGCTTCAGAAACGTGCGGTACGGACCGATATCGTTTTCATTCAGCGTCAGATGATTGATCGACGCGGATGCGGTGACCGGGAGCCCGGCGTCGCGCGCACGCGTGAGGATATCGAGCGATTCCGCGCAGGTCAGCGACGCCGCGTGGTAGCGTCCGCCGGTCAGCGCCACGAGCCGCATGTCGCGCTCCAGTACGATCGCCTCCGCGGCTGCCGGAATGCCCATCAACCCGAGGCGGGCGGAGAACTCGCCTTCGTTCATGACCCCTTCGCCGACCAGATGGGCATCCTCGGTGTGGTGGACGATCAGGGCGTCGAAGTCGCGGGCATAGGTCAGGGCGCGGCGCATGACCTGGGCGTTCATCACGCTGCGCGCGCCATCGGTAAAGGCGACCGCGCCTGCCGCCTTCAGCAGGCCGATCTCGGTCATTTCCTTGCCCGCAAGCCCCTTGGTCAGCGCCGCCATCGGATGAATGTTGACGATCGCGGTATCGCGTGCGCGACGAAGCACGAAATCGACGGTCGCGGAATTGTCGATCACCGGCGAGGTATCGGGCTGGCAGACGATGGTGGTGATGCCGCCGGCGGCGGCGGCGCGGCTCGCGGACGCAAAGGTTTCGCGATGGCCGGCGCCTGGTTCGCCGACGAAAGCGCGCATGTCGATCAGACCCGGCGCGACGATCTTGCCGGCGCAGTTGATGATGTCGGTGCCTTCGGGCACTCCGGCGGCGCCGATGCCGCGCCGCGCATCGCGAACGACGCCATCGGAAATCAGCACGTCGCCGGGGACGTCGAGGTCGCGCGCGGGATCGACGATGCGGGCGTTGGCGAGCAGGACGGGGCGGCGGCCGTTCAGCATGGTGTCACAGGTCCGTCGTCATTCCGGGGCGCGAGTGCAACGAAGCGAACCCGGAAGCCGGATGGGAGGGTTACCGCTGCGGCCGGATTCCGGGTTACGGCCTTTGGCCGTCCCCGGAATGACGGAAAAGTTGCAGCCTCACGCATTCGGCAGGTTCCTCGCCAGCGCTTCGAGCACCGCCATCCGCACCGCCACTCCCATTTCCACCTGTTCGCGGATCAGCGACTGGGCTCCGTCGGCCACGATGGAGTCGATCTCGACGCCGCGATTCATCGGCCCCGGATGCATGACCAGCGCGTCCGGCTTTGCATAAGCGAGCTTTTTCTGGTCCAACCCGAAGTAGTGGAAATACTCGGAACTCGACGGCACGAACGAGCCGCTCATCCGTTCGCGTTGCAGGCGGAGCATCATTACGATATCGGCGCCGTCCAGTCCCTCGCGCATGTCGCGGGCGACCTCGACGCCCATGCGCTCGATGCCCGGCGGCAGCAGCGTGGAGGGCGCAACGACGCGCACCCGCGCGCCCATGGCGTTGAGCAGGATGATGTTGGAGCGCGCGACGCGCGAATGCAGCACGTCGCCGCAGATCGCGACCAGAAGTCCCTCGAGCCGCCCCTTGTTGCGGCGGATGGTCAGCGCATCGAGCAGCGCCTGGGTCGGATGTTCGTGGGCGCCGTCGCCGGCGTTGATGACGGAGCCGTCGACCTTGCGCGCCAGCAGTTCCACCGCGCCGGAGGCGGAATGGCGCATCACCAGGATGTCCGGATGCATGGCGTTGAGCGTCATCGCGGTGTCGACCAGCGTCTCTCCCTTGCGGGTCGACATCGACGACACCGACATGTTCATGACGTCGGCCCCGAGTCGCTTGCCCGCGATTTCGAAAGAGGACTGGGTTCGGGTCGAGGCTTCGAAGAACAGGTTGATCTGGGTGCGGCCGCGCAGCGAGGTGCGTTTCTTGTCGATCTGGCGGTTCAGTTCGACGTATTCTTCGGAAAGGTCGAGCAAGCCGGTGATGTCGGCGACGGAAAGGCCCTCGATGCCCAGCAAATGCCGGTGTCCGAGGACAAAGCTCGATTTCGGAGACGATGTCATTAAAGCCAGAGCTATAGGCAGAGTTTCCGGGCGGAGCAAGGTCGAATAGCGCTCCGGCGAGTTTTCCCCCGGTGATGCTCGCTCGAGGTAAACATAAAGGGCCGTGATAACGCGCCTGTTCCGGCGTAAGGTTGGATGGCCCCGGCGCTCGCGGAGGTTGATGCATGACACAGGCCTCTTTCAGAACGCACGAGGTGCTCAACCAGTCGCCGCCGTTCGAGGATATCGACCTGTTCACGCTGGATCGTCCGCTCACCGAGGCGGTGGCTGCGAACGGCGGAAAGGCTGTGGCGGTCGAACTGTCCGGATTCGGCAGGCACTGGGGATCGGCGGCGATGGCGGCGCGCGGTCGTCTCGCCAACGAGAATCCGCCGAAACTGCGGATGTTCGATGCGCGCGGCAACCGGCGCGACGAGGTCGAATTCCATCCGGCCTATCACGACCTGATGGCCCACAGCGCCCGTGCGGGACTCCATAATTCCACATGGACCGTCGATGGCAAGCCGGCGGGCAGCGCCGCGGAAGTGGCTCGCGCCGCAAAATTCTACATGGCCGCGCAAGTCGAGACCGGGCATCTCTGCCCGATCACCATGACCCGCGCCTCGGTGGCGGCGCTCGCTGCGCAGCCGGACGTGCTGGCGAAGGCAATGCCCGTGATCGCGACCCGGGCCTACGATCCGTCGTTTGCTCCATGGTGGAGCAAGCGCGGCATGACGCTTGGCATGGGCATGACCGAGAAGCAGGGCGGCACCGACGTGCGCACCAACCAGACCCGCGCCGTGCGCGACGGTGACGCGTATCGCATCACCGGCCACAAATGGTTCATGTCGGCGCCGATGTGCGATGCGTTCCTCGTGCTGGCGCAGGCCGACGGCGGGCTGACGTGCTTTTTCATGCCGCGCTTCCGGCCCGACGGCTCGGTCAACGCGATCCATTTGCAACGGCTGAAGGACAAACTCGGCAACCGCTCCAATGCCTCGGCCGAGGTGGAGTTCACCGAAGCCTATGCCGAACGCGTCGGCGAGGAGGGCAAGGGCATCCGCACCATCATCCAGATGGTGCAGCTCACGCGGCAGGATTGCGCCATCGCCTCGGTGGGCCTGATGCGCTCGGGACTGGCGCATGCGTTGCACCACGCCCGCCATCGCAGCGTGTTCCAGAAACATCTCGTCGATCAGCCGCTGATGCAAGCGGTGCTGTCAGACATGGCGCTGCATGTGGAAGCCTCGGTGGCATTGGTGATGCGGCTGTGTCGCGCTTTCGACGAAGCCCCGGCGGACGCCAAGGCGGTCGCGTGGATGCGGCTTCTGACGCCGGCGGTGAAGTACTGGATCTGCAAAAGCGCGCCGGGTTTCCTGTATGAAGCGATGGAGTGCCTCGGCGGTAACGGCTATGTCGAGGAGGGCATTCTGGCGCGGCACTACCGCGAAGCGCCGGTCAACGCGATCTGGGAAGGCTCCGGCAATGTGATGTGCCTCGACGTGCTGCGCGCACTCGGGCGCGAGTCGGAGGCGGCAACGGCCGTGCTCGAAGAGTTCGTGGCGGACACCAAGGGTCTGCCCGGAGCCGCGGAAGCGGTGGCATTCCTGGCCAAGACTTTTCGCCGGCCCGATGGCGAGCGGGCGGCGCGGCAGGCGGTGGAGACGCTCGCGCAACTCGCCGCGGCCGCCGCGCTCAACAGGACCGCGCCGGCGCAGGCGGCGCTGTTCGCGGCGACGCGCCTTGGCGGCGGTCACGGGCGGATGTTCGGGACGGCCGAATTGTCTGCCGCACAGAGCCGCGATCTGCTTGAGCGGGCGCTGCCGTGAGCGCCGGCAACGATTCAGAAAGGGTATGGGGCGTCATGTGGCATAAGGCCGGGCACGACGAAAGGAAAGGTCGATGAGTTCTGCCGAAGCGCCCTTGTATCCCGCTGTGGTGCCGCCGCCGCTGCCTCGGCAACCGCGTCCGCCGCAAGCCTGGAAATTCATCGGCACCAGCCTGTGGGGCCTCGTGGTATTTGCCGCGATGTTTGCCGGACAGCTTTCGGTCCTCGCTTATTTCGTGCTGATCGATCCCGCGCCGTTCGGTTTCGACAAGATCACGGAGCACGCCGGAAACGGCCTGACGGTCGCCCTGTCGGTCGTGATGGGATTGCCCGCCGCCTTGTTGGCGCTCTGGATCGCGATCCGGAAGTCGCGGGTGCCGTTTGGCGAATATCTGGCGCTGCGCTGGATGTCTTGGCGATATCTGCTCCTTGGTATCGTCGCCCTGGTCGTGCTCGTGATGGGATGGGAGGGGATATCCAACGCGGTTGGGCATGAAAGTTCGGCCGCCTTCATGGCAGAAGTGATGAAGTCGGCGCAGGCCGAGGGCGCGCTGTGGCTCCTGGTCGTCTCGTTTTGCGTGGTGGCGCCGATCACCGAGGAGTTGCTGACGCGCGGATTCCTTTATCGCGGATGGTCGGAGACCGCTCTGAGGCCCGCCGGCGCCATCGTTCTGTCGTCGCTGGTGTGGACAGCGATGCACCTGCAATACGACTGGTTTTTCTTCGGCGAGGTATTCTCGATCGGCCTGCTGTTTGGCTACCTGCGCTATCGCAGCGGCTCGATCTGGCTGACCGTGATCCTGCATGGCCTCAACAACCTCGCGGCCACGCTGCAGACGCTGTGGCTCGCCGGCCACTCATGACGCCGGCGCGATCCGCGCTGCCGCGCCTTCAGTCCGATCCGGAGGACCGCCGCTGCGCCGCGAGCCGGTCGAGCGCTCCCTGCAAGATGAAGATCGCGGCATGTTCGTCGATGACCCGGGCACGCTTCGCGCGGCTCATGTCCATTCCGATCAGTTCGCGCTCCACCGCGACCGTGGAGAGCCGTTCGTCCCACAACCCGATGGCGGGACCGATGAGTTTCGCCAGGTTGCGCGCGAACGCGCGGGTCGACTGCGCGCGCGGCCCTTCGCTGCCGTCCATGTTGATCGGCAGGCCGAGCACGAAACCGGCGGCGCTCCGCTCGCCCGCAATCGCGAGCAGCCGCGAAGCATCCGCCGTAAACGTGGTGCGCTGTATGGTCTCGACGCCGGTGGCGAGGCGGCGATCCGGATCGGACACCGCGACGCCGATGGTTTTGGTGCCGAGGTCGAGGCCGACCAGCGCGCCGCGTTGCGGCCAGTGCGAGGCGGCTTCGATCAATGGCAGGACGGGGGCGGGCATCGCCTCGCATAACATGCGCGCGACGCATGGCAAAACGGCGCGCCGGCGGAGGACGCGTCGAGGCGTTTGAGCCCATCGCAGGTTGCAGGAGAGACAGCGCGCGGTTGCGGCGCGAAAGCCGGTTCTGCTATACGGCGGAAGCCTTGTCGGGCGGTTCGAGCGCGGCGAGGCTCTGTACTCTATATTATATAATGTTGGGGCTCCGTGTATCATGTCTGTCGATGCCGCCACCGTTCGCCGTATCGGGCATCTCGCGCGGATCGCGATCGGCGAGACGGAAGTTACCGCGCTTCAGGACGAACTGAATGCGATCCTCGCGTTCGTCGAGCAATTGCAGGAGGTGAACGTCGACGGCGTCGAGCCGATGACGTCGGTGATCCCGATAGAAATGAAAAAGCGAGCCGACGTGGTGAATGACGGCGAGATCGCCGACAAGATCGTCGCCAACGCGCCGGTGACGGATGACCATTTCTTTCTGGTGCCCAAGGTCGTCGAATAACAGGTTGTGAGCCCATGTGTCTGCTGTGCGGCGATGAAAAGGCCTATCGGGCCTATATGGACTATCTCGACGCCATGGAGCGCCGGGGCGAGACCGCCGATCCCGACAAGGCGATCGACGCCATTCTCGACCGGATTCAGGCGGACGATAAAATCCGGGCCGCCGATCCCCGGAACGACAGGACACTGTCTGTCTTCACGTGCAGCCGGGTCGATCGATGACGGATCTGACCTCGCTGACGCTCGCCGAGGCCCGTGACGGTCTCGCCGGCAAATCGTTTACGGCGATTGAGTTGACCGACGCGCATCTGGCGGCGATGGAGCGGGGGCGCGCGCTCAATGCCTATGTGCTGGAGACGCCGGAGCGGGCGAGGGCGATGGCGCGCGAGGCCGACGCGCGGATTGGCAAAGGCGAGGGCGGCCCGCTCAACGGCATTCCGCTCGGCGTCAAGGACCTGTTCGCGACCGAAGGCACGCGGACCACGGCGTGTTCGCAAATCCTCGACGATTTCAAGCCGCCTTACGAATCCACCGTAACGTCGCAGCTCTGGCGCGACGGCGCGGTGATGCTCGGAAAACTCAATAACGACGAATTCGCGATGGGCTCGTCGAACGAGACCTCGCGCTTCGGCCCCGTGGTCAATCCGTGGCGGCGGCAGGGGTCCGATGCGAAGTTGGTCCCCGGCGGTTCGTCGGGCGGGTCGGCCTCGGCGGTGGCGGCCGGACTGTGTCTGGGCGCGACCGCGACCGACACCGGCGGTTCGATCCGCCAGCCCGCCGCCTTCACCGGCACCGTGGGCATCAAGCCGACCTACGGACGCTGCTCGCGCTGGGGCATCGTCGCGTTTGCATCGTCGCTCGATCAGGCCGGGCCGATCGCGCGCACCGTGCGCGACGCCGCCATTTTGATGCGCTCGATGGCCGGCCACGACCCGAAGGACACGACGTCGGTCGATCGCGAAGTTCCCGACTATGAAGCCGCGGTCGGCAGATCCGTGAAAGGAATGAAGATCGGCCTTCCCAGGGAATATCGGCTCGACGGCATGCCCGCGGAGATCGAGAGGCTGTGGACGCAGGGCGCCGAGTGGCTGAAAGCCGCGGGCGCCGAACTGGTCGAGGTCTCGCTGCCGCATACGAAATACGCGCTGCCCGCTTATTACATCGTGGCGCCCGCCGAGGCGTCGTCGAACCTCGCGCGTTACGATGGCGTTCGTTACGGCGCCCGCGTCGACGGCCGCAATCTTGTCGAAATGTATGAGAATACGCGCGCGAAGGGCTTTGGCGCGGAGGTCCGCCGTCGTATCATGATCGGCACCTATGTCTTGTCCGCAGGTTACTACGACGCCTATTACCTTCGTGCGCAAAAGGTCCGCACCTTGATCAAGAAGGATTTCGAGGACTGCTATGCGGCCGGCGTCGACGCGATCCTGACACCCGCGACGCCATCCGCGGCCTTCGGCATCGGCGAGAAGGCCGGCGCCGATCCGATCGAGATGTATCTGAACGACATCTTCACCGTGACGGCGAACATGGCCGGCCTGCCGGGCATTGCCGTGCCTGCGGGCAAGGATGCGCAAGGGCTTCCGCTTGGGCTACAGGTGATCGGCCGTCCGTTCGATGAAGAGACGCTCTTTTCGCTCGGCGAGGTCGTCGAGCAGGCGGCGGGGCGCTTTACGCCGGAGGTGTGGTGGTGACGCCGGATGCTTTCAAGGCCAGCCTGACCAACGCGGAGCCGCCGCAGGGCGTTTCGGCGTCGCTCGCCGCGTTGTGGTGGGCCGCGAACGGCGACTGGAACAAGGCGCACGTCCTTGTGCAGTCGCAGGTCGGCGCGGAGGCGGCCTGGGTGCACGCCTATCTGCATCGGCTCGGCGGGCGCGAGATCGGCAACGCCGCCTACTGGTATCGCCGCGCCGACAAGCCGTTTGCGAAAGGCTCGTCCGAGGAGGAGTGGAACCAGATCGTCGCGGAATTGCTGGGCGGTGCGGGCGGCTAGAGCGTTTTCGGGCGAAGTGGCTACCGGTTCGCGTCAAGAAAACGCGTCAAATCAAAAATATAGAGCCCGCTTCTGATTCCATCAGAAGCGGAAAGGCTCTAACTTCGCGCAGAGTCCGGTCTGGCAGCACTTTTAGCGATGCTCATCTTTGGCGGCATCGGCGGGGCAATTGCATAACCATGCGTTCGGCATTCGCTATCATCGGACTGTGCGCGTTGCTGCTGGGTTGCGCGTCGATCCAGAATGCGCCGGTCAACCAGCCGGGCAGCAGCGCCAGTCTCGCGGGTCAGCTTCACGAAAACTTCGAGGAGCGCGCCGCGACCGACGACGATCTGGTCGGGCTGTCGTTTTCGGGCGGCGGCACGCGCGCGGCGGCGTTTTCCTTCGGGGTTCTGGAAGAACTGGCGCAGATTCCGGCACGCGGCGGCGGCGCATCGATGCTGGACCGCATCGACTTCATTTCCGGCGTTTCGGGCGGATCGGTTACCGCGGCGTATTTCGGGTTGCGCAAGCGCGCGGCGCTGGCCGACTTCCGCGAAAAGTTTCTGCTGCGCAATGCGGAGGAGGGGCTTCAGACCGACCTCAATCTTGCTACCCTCGGAAAGGCGTTCGCCGGCGGCATCAATGACTCAAGCGGCTTGCCGCGCTGGCTCGACGCCAACCTGTTTCATGGCGCGACCTTCGCCGACCTTCGCAAGACGGTGCGCCCGCGGGTGTGGATCAACGCCTCCGACATCTACAATCGCACGCCCTTTGTTTTCGGCGTGACCGCGTTCAGCGCGATGTGCAGCGATCTCGCGTCCTATCCGCTGGCGAATGCGGTAGCCGCCTCGGCCGCGGTGCCCGTCGCCTTCGCGCCGGTGGTGATCCAGACCTTTCCGGGGCGTTGCAAGGATCCGCTGCCGGCCTGGATCGTGAAAGCGCGCGATAACCGCAACGCGCCGCCGATGCTGAGCGCGTTTGCAAAAGCGGTCAGCCGCTATCACGATGGTGAAATTCCCTACATCAAGTTGCTCGACGGCGGCCTGGTCGACAACTATGGCTTGTCCGGCTTCACCATCGCGCGGCTGTCGGCGAGCACGCCCTATGGACCGCTATCGCCCGATCAGGCCGTCAAGATACGGCGCGCACTGTTTCTGGTGATTGACGCGAAGACCGGCGTTTCCGGCAACTGGATCAATACCGTGGAAGGCCCGAGCGGCGTCGACCTGGTCAAGGCGGCCGCGGACACCGCGATCGATGCCAGCGTCGGCGCAGGCTACACCGCCTTCGAGCGAACCATGGGCGACTGGCAGACAGCGCTGATCCACTGGCGTTGCGGCCTGTCGGCGGCCGACCGCGCTCGTTACGGCGCGCGTCCGGGCTGGAATTGCCGCGATCTGAAATTGTTCGTCGGGAGGATCGGCTTCGATCAACTCGATCCTGCGCGCGCCGCCCGCCTGGAGGCCGTTCCGACCCGCTTTCATCTGCCGCCGCAACAGGTCGACGACGTGATCGCCGCCGGGCGCGACGCCTTGCGGGCGAGCCCGGCATTCCGCGCGTTTGCCGGCAGCATGTAAGCGGGCGCGTGTAGCATGCACAAAGACGGGGGTTTTCCCGTCGCAATCCCCGAGGTAAAAACCGCGCATGAACGCACCCGTCAAACCGTCGAACCTGATCAAGGGCGCCACCGGCGAATGGGAGATCGTGATCGGGCTCGAAGTCCATGCCCAGGTCACTTCCAACGCAAAGTTGTTCTCCGGTGCCTCGACCGCCTTCGGCGGCGACCCCAACAGCCATGTCTCGCTGGTCGATGCGGCCATGCCTGGCATGCTGCCGGTCATCAACGAGGAGTGCGTCCGGCAGGCGGTGCGGACCGGACTGGGGTTGAATGCGCGGATCAATTTGCGCTCGGTGTTCGACCGCAAGAACTATTTCTATCCCGACCTGCCGCAGGGCTATCAGATCAGCCAATACAAGTCGCCGATCGTCGGCGAAGGCGAGGTCGTGGTCGATCTGGCGGACGGCGGAAGCATCGCGGTCGGGATCGAGCGGCTGCACCTCGAACAGGACGCCGGCAAGTCGCTGCACGACCAGCATGCCGGCATGAGCGCGATCGATCTGAACCGTTCGGGCGTTGCGCTGATGGAAATCGTCTCCAAGCCCGATATGCGTTCGTCGGAACAGGCCAGGGCCTATGTGACGAAACTGCGGACGATCCTGCGCTATCTCGGCACCTGTGACGGCGACATGGAGAAGGGCAGCCTGCGCGCCGACGTCAACGTCTCGGTGCGCCGGCCCGGCGAACCCTTCGGCACCCGCTGCGAGATCAAGAACGTCAATTCCATCCGCTTCATCGGTCAGGCGATCGAACATGAGGCGCGGCGCCAGATCGGCATCCTCGAGGACGGCGGCAGCATCGACCAGGAAACCCGGCTGTTCGATCCCGACAAGGGCGAGACCCGCGCGATGCGCTCCAAGGAAGAGGCGCACGACTACCGCTATTTCCCGGACCCCGACCTGCTGCCGCTGGAATTCTCGCAAGGCTTCGTCGAGGCGCTGAAGGCCGACCTGCCGGAATTGCCCGATCAGAAGAAGACGCGCTTCATCGGCGACTTCGGCCTGACGCCATATGACGCCGCCGTGCTGGTCGGCGAGCATGAGAGCGCCGACTTCTACGAGGCGGTGCTGGCCGGGCTTGGGAATGCGCGCCGCGACGGAAAGCTGGCTGCCAACTGGGTGATCAACGAACTGTTCGGGCGACTCAACAAGGAGAGCCGGGGCATCGCTGCGTCGCCGGTCTCGGCATCGCAGCTCGCCGCTGTCGTGGACCTGATCGGCGAGGGGACCATTTCCGGCAAGATCGCCAAGGATCTGTTCGAGATCCTCTGGACCGAGGGCGGCGATCCGCGGACGCTGGTCGAAGCGCGCGGGATGAAGCAGGTTACCGACGTGGGCGCGATCGAGAAGGCAGTCGATGACATCGTCTTCGCCAATCCGGACAAGGCCGCTCAGGTTCGCGACAAGCCGCAGATGATCGGCTGGTTCGTCGGTCAGGTGATGAAGGCGTCCGGCGGCAAGGCCAATCCGCAAACCGTGAACGATCTGCTCAAGGCGAAGCTCGGTCTGTAACGGTCTTAGGCGGCGGCCAACCAGCGCTTCAACTCCGTTTGCGCCTGCATTCTACGAGGTCTGTCGGCATCGGCGCGGTGGGTGCTTGCGCGGGCGGTCCGGCGTTACCGGGTTGTCCGGACGGGCACCTTGCGGAACGCGAAAAAGATATCAGCCAGCGCCACGCTTCGTCGTTGCGTTGAAACGACAGTCGCGCATGCGTGTGCTGGAAGCTCCGTCGCCGCTCGGCAGTGGGGACGCGATAGCCGGACCGTTTTCTGCGAATCGGATTTTCGCGATTCGCAGAAAGCGGATATTCACCGGCGCCGAACCGTGACTTCCAAATCCATCATGAAAATATTTTTATTGCCAAAAGCTGCGACTCGGAGTCCGCAGCAGTAGCTCGGTTCACCGGCACAGCGACTCGACGTATGCGCGTGACGCACCTGCCGCTCATTCCAGACATGCAGAATGTCGCTGCGGCGCAGCCACTTTATGAAATCTTGACAGTCTCCGGCGCAGGTTTTTCACTGCTTGCTTGCCTCGCCAACCGGCGAATCCGCGCTTCGTCGCGAAACGTGCCGCGGTCTCACCCGCATGTTGCATCAACACTTCCTTAAGCGGGACACTGTTTTTTTCAATGTGTTGGTGTATTCGAAGGATGTGCATTTCGATTCCCGAGTGCACGAAAGCGACTAAGCCATCTCACTAACCCTGGAGGGCAACATGGCCAAGAAGGCGAAGAAGGCAAAGGCGAAGAAGGCAAAGAAGGCGAAGAGCGCGGTGAAGAAGACTGCGAAGAAGACCCGCAAGGTCGCCAAGAAGAAGAAGTAAGCTCGCGTTATGGAATCGCCGGCAGCTTGATGCCGGCGACGTCGCAAGAGCCGAAGAGAGTTTGTTTTCCAAGAGCAGATTTTCAATCCAGGCTCCGGTCGACGAGAGAGGGTGTCGGCGAGACATCAGGTCAAACGGTCGGATCGTCGGTTGCGAAATTCCCGTGACAACCGGTCCGAAGGAAGATCCCGGTTCCATAGGGGGTCTTCGTTCGATGCGGACGTCAATGTCCGCAATCATCAGCGGCCTCGGCTGCGGTGAGAGTTGGTCCTGACGTGTTCACCGACGCCCTCGTCCTGCCGCCGGCGTGGCTCAGCCCCGGTGTTGCTGTTTCCCCATCTTTTGAATCGCTGCCGTCGTTGCCGTGACCGCGGTTTTCACGACGTTGCCAGAGCATTTTCGCTCCTGATGGAATCAGAAGCGGGCTCTATGATTTTGATTTGACGCGTTTTCTTGACGCGAACCGGCATCCGCTTCGCTCGAAAACGCTCTAGGATCATCTGGGCATGGTCAACGCCCGTGACGGGCCCAGCCGCCTCAAGCCGTCACGTAGACGAGGAGCACGACAAAGCCGCTGATCGCGAGCGTGGCGTGAATGCCGATCAGCGTGCCCGAGAGCCGCCGCTTGCGAAGGCGCGCTGAAAAGAGGACAGAGCCGACGACGGCTGCCAGCGCGATCAGCACGGCTGCAATCATGCCGAACGAGCCGGCCCCCTGATCGAGCCCGCGAGGCGGCCCACGCAAGGCGAGACCGAGACAGCCGAGACCGCCGATGGCCACCAGTCCGTGCAATGCCGCCAGCCGCCAGGACGGCGCTGCAGCGCCTTCAGGCATATACATAACCGCAAGCACAGAGCCCAGCAGCACGGCAATTCCGAGGATGGTGAAAGCGGTGATCAGCACTGGCTCAACCCCTTTTATAGTCTCGCCTCGATATATGATTCCTGAACGGCGCTTATCGCATGCCAGAAAAGCTATCAGAACCATCAAACTCGCAGATCAGGACATCTTCAGAAAGTGACCGCGGAATACCGCTTACGAAGGCGAAGCTCCAGATTATTGTTTTGATGCGCTTTCTTCACGCGGTATTCATCCTCGGGCCAAGCCCGGGGACATGCTTCGCTCAAAAACGCCATAGTTCTGCGCCTCTGCCGGATCGGGCACGATACCGGCTCCGGCGATGGTTAGCGGTTTGCCAAACACGACGGTAAACCGAATTCCGTGAAATCAGGAAAGCCCCCGTCGAACAAAGGCTTTTTCGATTCCGTGTGTTGCTCCCGCACGGAGCGTTCACCTTCGATTCATTGCGATGCTTAAACTGCTCTTCAAATTTTACCGCCATGGTCTGCGCGTCTGGACGGCACGCCGGCGAACGGCGGTCGGGACCAGCGGGGCGACGACAAGTGGATGGGGCCGCGCTCGGAGCAGGGCGGTTATAAAAAGGAACAGAGGGATGTTTCAGGGGCATATCGATCTCGACACGGCGGCGCCGGTGGATGCCGGCACCATTCAGGATATTCTGTTCGAGCGCGGCCTGTACTGGGCCAGCGGCCGGGCCGGTCTGGTCGACCTGGTGGCCGCGCATAAATGGTTCAACCTCGCGGCGGTCAAGGGCCACGCCGAAGCGATTGCGATGCGCCGGGAAGTCGCGGCGCTCATGTCCGAGGCCGAGATCGTCGCGGCGCAACGCGATGCGCGAGCCTGGATGACCGTGCATTGATCAGCCGCCGGAGCAACGTCAGCTCTCGCGAGCGAGCCGAATGCTTTCACGCCGCCGCGAAGAAGCTGACCCGGTACGCGCGGCCGAACCAATTCGTCTGGGGGACGAGCGGCGGATTGACCTTGCTCTGAACGAGCCGAGCTTGTTGCCACAGGGTTTCGTCTGCCGCGCGTTCGTCATCTGGCCGCGACGTCTTCAAGCAGCGCCTCGGCCGCGAGCTTGCCGAGCGCATTGCCGGCCAGCGGGCTGTCCCCGGTGATCAGCCTGCGGTCCTTATGCACGGCGCCGGAAATGTCGTCGTTCAATATCCTGAAGCCGAGCGTCTTCAGCTTTTCGCCGAACTTCCACGTCAGGTGGCCGGGCATGTAGCCGATATCGGGCGTCTTCTCGTCGAGCGCATCGGGGAAGGCGCAGATCTCGTAACCGCGATAGATGTCGCTGTCGCCGACCGCGAGGAAGGCCGCGGGTCCGTGGCAGAGCGAGATTACGAATCTGTCGTTCGCCGCCGCCCATTTCAGAACGGCGCCGACGTCCCTGCTTTCGGGCAGGCCGATCAGCGCGCCATGCCCGCCCGGAATGAAGATCGCGGCATAGCCGTCGAGCCCCCGCGAGATGACTTCGGACAGCGTCAGGGGCTGCTTGAACTGAGGACGATATTTGGCGAAGAAGCCCTTCACCTCCGCATCCTCTGACGGCATCGCCCAGTATTCGAACTTTACCGGATTGCCCGACACTGTCGCCACGTCGAAGCCGAAGCCGGCCTTGTCGAGATGGTACATCGGCAGCAGCGTCTCCACCGGGTGGTTGCCGGTTGAGAAGAAACTGCCATTGTCGGTGAGCAGGTAGCGCTCGTCGGCGCCGATCATCAGCACCTTCTTGCCGCCCTGATAGCGTGTCGGATAATCAGCGTCGTTCAGGTCCGATTTCGGCGAGGTGAACTGGCTCAGCGAATAGCTTGAGGGAAAGAACGCATTGTCCTCCGCCGGGTCGGGTTGCGGTTTCTTGTCGGAAACATTCTGATCGGACATGGGCTGCCTCGCTGATTTCAATCTCGCGGCGACAAAACTAACGCACCAGACAGCTCAATTGAATGGGGTTTTCCTTCAACGCGTGACCGGCGACCGAATTTCAAGCAACCGTGAAATCGGCGGATCAGCATTCAGCTTTGCCAAGATGGCGAGTCGCGACGATCATTGCGTTTGCGTCAGGCCCTATGATGGCATCGCTTACGGAACGGCTTGAAAGCGGCGTAGAGTGCCGTTGGTCTTCTTACGGGTATAAGCGGATTGCGCCCAAGCGCTGATATCATGACGGGGAGTTGTTCCAAGATGGCCGTCACCAGGATCGTTGCTAATCTCGCCGCGCCGGACCCGATGGCACTGGCGAAGTTTTATCAGGAGGTTTTCGAACTCGACCTACCTTTTGATATGGGTTGGATCGCCTTTTTGAGCCGAGACACAACTCAGAAAATCGAATTGCACACCGCCTCTGAAGGAGGCTCCGGCACAGAGCTACCTGTCATTTCCATCGGCGTGGACGATCTTGAGGCCACCGAGACTGCCGTTCGCGCCGCCGGGGCGGAAGTGGTTTACGGCCCGGTCAAGGAGAGCTGGGGACTTCGCCGTTTCTTTTTCCGCGACCCGGCCGGAAATCTCGTGAATGTTGTCGACAGCTAAGTCCGTTACCCAAACAGCGTCTTGCGCCCGGCGGTTCTCAGTGCCGTTTGGTGCGAATGCGTTGATCGGCGAAAGCATCGCGCCATAGAGGGTAACCGGCGGCAAGTGGCGGGCGGAAAGCGATGAAACGGGGAACTACGTTTACGCTATAGCCCTCATAAGGAAGCGCGGCCGACTGGCTCTCTCACGCCACACCAATGAGGTGAATGAGCCCGAGGCTGATCAATCCTAGGACAATCAGCGACAGGGTGACCGCACCCGTCACCCTTAGCCCCGCCTTCGCCACGGCCCGGATATCGACGCCAAGCCCGAGAGCTGCCATCGAAACCGTGGTGAGCAGATTGGCGACGAGGGCAGTCGGCTTCAAAACGGCGCTCGGGATCAATCCGGCGGTGCGAATGCCAGCGACGACAAGAAAGCCGACGATGAACCAGGGTACAAGCTGGTGGAGAGCCGGCCTTCCTGCCTTTGGCCGATCGCCTGCCGTCACCTGCGGCGCCGGTTCGTCCGATTCCTCACGCAGTTTGGAAGCCAGAAGGGACATCAGAAGAACGACAGGGCCGAGCATCAGGACTCGCACGAGCTTGACGACCGTTCCCACCTGATTGCTGAGAGCCCCGATCGGCAATGTCGCGGCGAGAACTTGCGGCACGGCATAGACCGTAAGCCCTGCCAAGACGCCATACTGCGTCAGTGACATCTGCAAGAGCGGCACCAGCAACGGCAGGAGAAGCACGACGATCACGCCGAGCACGGCTGTGAAGGCGATCGACGAAGCAACGTCCTCTCCGTCTGCGCCAATGACGGGAGCCACGGCCGCGATTGCGGAGTTGCCGCAGATCGAGTTGCCGCAGGCGACGAGGATCGCCATTCGGCGCGGCAGCCCAAGCGCCCGGCTTATCCCGTAGCTCGTCGCGATCGCGACGACGACGACGATCGCGATGCCGGCGATCAGCTCCGGTCCGATCGCCAGAACCGCACGCACGCTCACCGACGCGCCCAGAAGCACGACTGCGATCTCAAGCAAAGTCTTGGCGCTGAAGTCGATCCCGTAGTGCCATGCGCGCGACGGCGTCCAGACGCTTCGTATCGCGACCCCAAGGAGGATGGCAAAGACCAGCGCCTCCAGCCAGGGACGACCGGCAATCCCGATTTCGACGGCCTCAAGCAGATATGCCAAAGCCGTGACGAGAATGCAGAGTGCGATTCCGGGAAGCAGGCGAAGCAGCGCCGGGATGATTGAACGCGTCTCGGCGGGGTTTTGATCGAGCATGGTCCTTCTCCCTTGAGAGCGACCTTGCTTGAGAACGACTATTTAATCTATTTTAACGTGATGCACATTTCATTCGATTATGATGGATAATCATGACCCTCGATCAACTGCGGATCTTCATTGCGGTCGCTAAGCGCGAGCACCTCACGCGCGCCGCAGAAGCCCTGAACCTCACCCCGTCGGCGGTGAGCGCGGCCATCCATGCTCTGGAAGCCCGCTACGGGGTCCACCTCTTCCATCGAATTGGACGCCGCATCGAACTGAGCCAGACGGGACGGTCGTTTCTCCTTGAGGCCAAGGCGACGCAACAAAGCGCGGCGCTTGCGGAGCGGGCCTTGATCGAACTCGGCGGGCTTCAGCGTGGCACGCTGACAATTCAAGCGAGCCAGACCATTGCTAGCTATTGGCTTCCGCCGTTCCTTGTGGGCTTCAAGGCCGCGCATCCGGCGATCGGAGTGACACTTCACGAAGGCAATTCCGCCGACGTCGCGGCGGCCGTTCTTGATGGCACGGCTGACCTCGGCTTCGCCGAGGGGGCCATCGACGACCCCGCGCTGACGCTTGTCACGATGACGCGCGATCGTCTTGTCGTCGTCGCATCGCCCGAGCATCCTTTAGCGAAACGAAAAGCCTCGCCACGGGACTTGGTCAGCGCGACCTGGATATTGCGCGAGCCCGGCTCCGGAACGCGATCCGCCTTCGAGGCCGCGCTTCGCGCGCGCGATATCGATTCCGCGCTACTGACGACGACCCTTGTATTGCCGACCAACGAAGCCGTCTGCGTGGCGGTGCGATCCAGCCCCCATCTGACAGTGGTTTCCGACCTAGTGGCTCGTCCCCACATCGATGCCGGTCGTCTCGCATTGATTGGCATCGATCTGGGCACACGCGCGTTCAGTCTGGTTCGGCACAAAGAGCGCTATCGCACCCGAGCATCCGAAGCTTTCGAGGCGCTGCTGCCAAAGCGGCGGATGGCGACAAGTTCCGGACCCCGTTAAGGCCACCAATCGATTAAACGATGCGGAAGACGACTGCGGATCAGTAAGGAGGCAGATAGCTCGCGCCGTGGCGTTTTTAAGTCGCAACAGGAGGGCCGCAGCGTAGAAACGGCGGCAATGGCGGAGCCGGAGGGATTCGAACCCTCGATAGGGCTTTACAACCCTATAACGGTTTAGCAAACCGCCGCCTTCAGCCACTCGGCCACAGCTCCGATATGCCCGATATGCCCGACACGCTCGCCAGCCGCAAGCGTCGGATCATGAGATCTGGCCGTCGCGTGCCGGAATCGGAATACGAGACAGGCGTCGAAAGTCCTTCGAATCAGATTTGCAATTCGCTCGATGATTCGCCCCGATTGAACGTCGGTCCAGGCAGCGGCTGCTCAGGCAGCCGAGCGACCATCGGCTGGGCTTCGAATGCCGGTTTTGAAAAATATGTAACAAAACAATGATTTGTTTGGTCTTTCTGATGCGACCGGGCGTGGTGTTTGTGCAACACAACGCCAAAAACGGTTAGACGCGTTCTATTCTGAGACGTTCCTTCATTGCGTGTGAACAGCGGTTCGGTAATTGTGGTTGCACGACGGAGGGGGGCATCCCGAGGTCGTTCCGTTTTAGATGGTTCGCTGGTTTTGCGTGGTTCGCTTGAGTCCCTTGCGTTGAGCGGGAGTGTCCGACAAGCGCGAACGGCTAGGCGGTTAGTCAGGGACTTAAGGGAACGTTTCTTCGAGTGCTAGCGCACAGCGGATCCGGAACCTGCCCTACAGAGCAACTTGGAGGTTTGAAATGAAATTAATGAAGAGCCTTTTCCTCAGCTCGGCGGCGGGTCTTGTCGCCATGAGCGGGGCACAGGCTGCTGATCTTCCGTTGAAGGCCAAAGCGGTCGAATACGTGAAGGTCTGCTCCCTGTACGGCGCGGGCTTCTATTACATCCCCGGCACCGACACCTGCATCAAGCTGGGCGGCTTTGCTCGTGTCGACCTCGGGGTCAATACGAACACGGTCTTCCTGGGTAATACCAATGTTGCCGCCGGTAGCTCGCAGAACCGTCTCACCAACGGGTTCACCTGGCGGTCGCGCGCGGATCTGAACATCGATACCCGCACCGCTACCGAATACGGCGTGGTCCGCACCTATTTCGATGCGTTCTTCACCTGGACTTCGGGCAGCTATGGCGGCCTCGGCAACGGCACAACCTCCTATAGCGCCACTGGTGACACCCCCGCCAACGGCACGCTCGGCGCAAACTACGCCTTCATCCAGTTCGCCGGCTTCACGATGGGTAAGGCCGTCTCGCAGTTCAGCACGCCATGGGTCGCGTCTCCGGGCGACATCTTTGACGGGCTCGTGGGCGGCGGCGGCACGAGTACGGGTGTGAACCAGTTCACCTACACCGCGGAGTTCGGCAACGGGGTGTCGGGTTCGATCGGCGTACAGGATCCGACCCAGTACTACCAGGCTGGTGTTAACAACCTCGTGGTTCCCGGTCCGTACGGCTACGGCACGTCCGACTATGCTGGAACCACCGTTCCTGACATCGTCGGCCAGCTCCGCGTCGATCAGGCCTGGGGCCTGTTCCAGGCGTCGGTCGCAGCGCATGACAATAACGCCGCTTACTATGGCGCTACTCAAACCAGCGGCGGTCCCGGTGACAAATGGGGGTGGGCCGGTCAGATTGGTCTGCAGATCAAGAATATCCCGACCGGACCGGGCGACACGATCAGCGTTCAGGGCGTCTACACCGATGGCGCGACCCGTTACAACATCCAGGATCGAAACACTGCGGCGGGTTCCAACGTGATCTACGGCGGCGTGACGAGCATCGGTCTCGGCTTCGCTCCTGATTCGGTTTTCTTGGGCGGGTCGCAGCAGTTGGTCTCGACGTGGGGCATGCGCGGCGGATTCGTTCACAACTGGAACCCGTACTGGAGCAGCGCGGTTTTCGGTGGCTACGCATCGGTCAGATTTACCGGCGAGGCCAAAACTCTGATGTGCGGCGCGGGCGGCTCGATTAGTGGTCTGGCGTTTGCAAGGGGTATGACCAGCTGCAACCCGGATTACAACATCGGGCAGGTCGGTGCGAACCTCCGCTGGACCCCGGTCAGGAACCTGACCTTCACGACGGAAGGACTCTATACCATGCTGGATCAGAAGTATGCCGGCACGGTGAATGGAGCCAACGTCGCGGGTGCCAAGCCGACGGGCGCTTATGATTTGAAAGACCAGAACACCTGGACCGTCATGTTCCGGGCTCAGCGCACCTGGTAATACAGGTCGTCTGACGATAACTCAGGATAAACCTCCGGCGGGAAACCGCCGGGGGTTTTGTTATGCTCGCGAGGCAGGGATTGTGACGCAGTTCCAGTAACTCGCGACTGCGTCCCGGCGATCGCGGATTTGACAGAAACGCATTCGTTCAAGTGGCATTGCGAGCGGAGCGAAGCAATTGGATTGCTTCGCGCGAGGCACCTTGCAATCGCGGCAATCTGCTTCCGTTTGAGTACGACCTGAGCGTTTTCAAGCGAAGCGTGTCCTCGGGCTTGACCCGAGGATGGCTAACGGTTCGCGTAAAAGAAAACGCGTCAAATCGAAAACATAGAGCCCTCTTCTGATTCCATCAGAAGCGGAAAGGCTCTCGCGCTGGATGCCGTAATGGACCGTGCACCATGGCGATCATGGCGCAGTGGGGACGGCTGTCCCGCAGTTCGCGCAGCCCGGAAGATGATCTCCCGGATCACTTTTCAAACGCGACCTCGAGCACCGCTCAGGAGTTGAGCCGCCCGGCGAACGTGTCCGATGAACGTCTTATCGGGCCGCAAGATATACTCTGTTAACGATCTTCTGGGATTTTCTTGGAGTATCCGCGTACAGCCGATCCGCAACCTGCGCTCCAGAGCAACTCGGAAGTTCAAGATGAAATGGGTGAAGGGCTTCTTCATTGGCTCGGCGGCAGTTCTCGTCGTCTCAAGCGGAGCACAGGCTGCCGACCTTCCGTTGAAAGCCAAGGCGGTCGAATATGTGAAGGTCTGCTCCCTATATGGCGCGGGATTCTATTACATCCCCGGCACCGACACTTGTATCAAGCTGGGCGGTTATTTACGTGCCGACATGGGCATTAACACCAACTTGATGTTTGCCGGCAACACCGTGGGGGCCGGCGGTGCGCAGAACCGGTTCGGCAATGCCTTCACCTGGCGGTCGCGGGCTGACCTGAACGTCGATACCCGCACCGCCACTGAATACGGCGTGGTTCGCACCTACATGGAAACGGTCTTTTCCTGGACCTCGGGCGGTTGGGGCGGCAGCGGCAACGGCACGACAACCTATGCAGGTGGTGACATCGCCGCCGGCGGCCAGCTTGGGGTATATTACGCATTTATCCAGTTCGCCGGCTTCACGATGGGTAAAGCCGTCTCGCAGTTCAGCACTCCGTGGGGAAACTATCTGGGCTACAACATCTTCGACGGTCTGGTCGGCGGAGGCGGCGGGCTCACGGGCGTGAACCAGTTCACCTACACGGCAGAACTCGGCAACGGGATGTCAGGCTCGATCGGCGTGCAGGATCCGACCCAATACTACCAGGCTGGCATTCTGAACCTGGGGGTCGCGCCGACCGCGGCCTTCGGCACTGCCAGCCTTGGCTACGGCGCGAATGATTATGGTGGGACCACCGTTCCAGACATCGTTGGCCGGTTCCGCGTCGAGCAAGCCTGGGGTTCGTTCCAGGTATCTGTGGCGGCCCACGACAACAATCCCGCCTACTATACCGATCAAGCGAGCGGCGGTCCGCGAGACAAGTGGGGTTGGGCCGGTCAGCTCGCTCTATCGATCAATAACATCCCGACCGGGCCGGGCGACACGATCGATATGCAGAGCGTCTTCACCAATGGTGCGACCCGTTACAATATCCAGGACCTGGCCGCTGCGGCGGGTGTCAACACGATCTACACCGGCGTGACCGGCATTGGATATGGCTTTGCGCCGGATGCGGTGTTTGGGCCCGGCGGCCAGCTTCAACTGGTTTCGACCTGGGGCATGCGGGGTGCATTCAACCACAACTGGAACGAGTACTGGGCCAGTTCGATTTTCGGCGCTTACGCTTCGGTGAGCTATAGCGGCGCGGCCAAAACGTTCATGTGCGGCGTGACCATTCCTGCCGCCATCGGTCTGGGTGTCACCACCTGCAACCCGGACTACAACATTGGGCAGATTGGCGCGAACGTCCGATGGACGCCGGTCAGGAACCTGACATTCACGACCGAGGCGCTCTACACCATGCTGGATCAGAAGTATCAAGGTGCCGCAACCCTTGTCGCCAATCCCGCCATCGGCAAGCCGGCGGGTTCTTACAATCTGACGGACCAGAGCACCTGGACCGTGATGTTTCGCGCGCAACGCTCCTGGTAATACAGGTAGCCGACGATTTTTCTTGCCGCCGGCGGGAAGTTATCGGAGGACGTTATCGGAGTCCGTGTTTTTCCCCGCAATTTGCTGTGATACCTGAGGCGATGGTGGCCGATCCCACGTTTTCACAATATATAAAAGTCCGGAGACGGAGCAGATCTTGATGGGTAGCAGCGAAATGCACTTGGTCGAACGCAAGGTGACGACTTGCAGGTCTTTGCTGGCGGCCACATGTGCCGGCGTTGTGGCCTCGTTCCTCGTTCTGGCTCCGTCGGCGGCGGAAGCCCGGGATTATCCGTACTGCATCAAAGGCGACTATTACGTGAGTGCTCTTGGGGATTGCAGTTTCGAAACCTATGAACAATGCCACGCGGCCGCATCCGGCCGCCTCGCATACTGCGACGTCAATCCTTTCTATCGCTTCCAGGAAGACGGCCGCACCGCATACCCGGATGCACGAAGGACTTTTCGGCGATAGTCGTTGCGCGAAGACGCGTCTCGCGTACGTCAGCTCGGGTCCGTGAAACCCGAGTCTATCCTGCGCTATTCGATGGAGCCGCGGTGCAGATCAGCCTCGATCTGCAACTTCGAGCCGCCCCCGAAGCGAGCACGATAAACCTGCAGGTTTTCTATGATGCGTTGCACGTAATTGCGCGTCTCCGAAAACGGGATCAGCTCCACCCAGTCCACCGCATCGACGCTGGGGTCGCGCGGATCGCCGTAACGCGCGATCCATTTTCTGACGCTGCCGCGTCCGGCGTTGTAGGCCGCGAAGGTCAGGATATAGGAGCCGCGATAATCGTCGAGCAGTCCCCCGAGTTCCGCGGCGCCGAGCGCCGCGTTATAGGCCGGCTCGCTTTTCATGCGATGAAGGTCGAAACTGACGCCGTATTTCTTACAGACGTATCGTCCGGCATCCGGTGTCACCTGCATCAGCCCATAGGCGTGGGCCGGCGACACCACCGATGGATTGAAGGCGCTTTCCTGCCTTGCGATTGCATAGATGACGCTGCGCTCGATATCCGGTCCGATCGGCTTGAACGGTGGAATCCCGTTAACGGGATAGGCGTAGAAATCGAACGGCAGCCCGCGATTGAGCGCGGCCTTGCCGACTAGCAGCATTCCCCGCGCATCGCCGTGACGCCCGGCGAGTTCGCCGAGTCCCAGCACCACATCCGGGTCGCCATTTTTACCCATATCGGCAAAGATGGGGATCGCGAGTTCGCCTTTGCCGATCGCATAAAGAAGCTGGACGGCGCGCACGACCTCCAGTCGTTCGGCCCCGCGCGACCGGCTGCCCGGAACGCCGCGCAATTCGATCTGCGGCAGTCCGAGCTTCGCGCGCGCGAGCTGGCCGTAGTAGCTGGTGGAATGCTCCGCCGCAGCCGCATAGGCGTGACGGGCCTCCTGAATGCGGCCTGCCGCCTCTGCGGCGCGGCCTTGCCAGTAGCCGGCCCGCGCCAGCGCGGTCGGGTTGACGCTACCGACGCCGATACGGGCGAAATGCCGAGCGGCGGTGTTGGGGTCCTTCAGGAAACGAAGAGCGATCCAGCCGGCCGTGAACTCCTGCTCGGTCTTGTAGATATCCCGGGCGGGGAGCGCCGCGTCACGCGCGATGAGATATGCGGTGCGGTATTCGCCGACGTCGATCATCTTGCGCGCAAGCAGCCGTCGCTCGATCCACCATTCATCGACATTGTAGAGCCGGTTAGGATCCCGCGGAGCGTTCAGCATCAGCCGCGCGGCGTCCGCGAATTTCTCCTCACGGCGCAAAAGCTGAATGCGGGCGAAGATGTAGCCCGGGTCGTTGTGCAGCTCGCGCGGCACTTTTTCGAGTAAGGCGCGCAGGCTGGACGATTTTCGGTCTGCCGCGATCCGCGCCCTGGCGAGGGCGACCTGGGCGCTTCCGAGCCGCTCTGCCGCACGCAGCGCCGCATCGCTTTCGCGGCCGTAAAGCAGATAATCCATCCGCGCCTTCTGATCGCCCGGCGTCAGCAGCGCCCCGAACTCCTCCAGCGCCTTATTCTCAAGCGCTTCCGACATTGAATCGGTTCGCCAGGCCTCGCGGACTAGCTGCGCTGCATTGGCGCGGTCGCCGCGCGCGAGCAGCGCGCGCGCTAGCGCGAACCGTCCCTTGGCCGATAGCGGCCGTTCGTTTTCAAACCAGGCCAGCACGGTGGCCTCGTCGCGATTGTCGTCCCACAGCGCAGCTTCCGCGCGCCGGCGCAGAAATGTCTGTGACGGCCAGCTCGGATTGGCGGCGATGAAGGCGCGGTAGCGCTCGGTCGACGCGCCGTTGTCGTCGCTGCGCAGGATAATCCACTCGGCGAGCTTGCGCGCCACGGGGTCTGCAATGCTGGCCTCGACCTGCGTGGCCTCGGAGGTCTTATGCTGGTGGGTCAGGTTGATGACGTTGTCGAGTGCATCGAGATCGGCGCGCGACGTCGTGGACGTCGCGGCCATCGCGGCCCTCGGGACGGGCGCGCGTTTCAACGGCGGCGGGAGCATGGCGTGCTGGCGCGTGGCCGGTTGAATGACGGGAGCTATGGTAGCTTTGTCTTTGTGCGAGGCCGAGATCTTGCCGTGCGTCTGGGCTGAGGTCTTGCCATGCGCGTGGGTCGAGGTCTTGCCATGATGTGCCTGACCGGCGACCGTCTTCGGAGCGACATGCTTCGGAGAGACATGGCGCGAAATCGGTCGCGGCTTCGGCGCCGGCGTCCTGGCTGCCTTCTCGGCATCTGCCCTCTCTGTCAGAAGCCCCGCCGCAAGCACCAGGCTCGCGCTGAAAACTGTCATTCGCAACCTTGATGCACGGGCAAACAATGTCACGGCAGTCCCTCTTGGCGAATCTTGCAGGTTTCTAAAATCCCTTAACTATTTCATTGAATATGTGGACAAAACACTAAAATCCGGGCGCCGGACTTATGTGCGCCCAAACCGCGGCGAAATCGCGACTGCCTCTTCGGAGGCGGACCTTTCGTCGCGGCGCCAGACCCGATATGACTGGCGAAACGTCGAATTTGGCACGGCGACGCCGCGCAGCGTTGGAGCGGATCATGGCAAGCAAGGCGAAGTTCCAGGGGGCGTACACCGCCCTGGTGACGCCATTCAAGAGCGGCTCTGTCGATGAGGGGGCTTTTCGTGGTCTGGTGAGTTGGCAGGTCAGCGAGGGCGTTCATGGACTCGTGCCGGTCGGCACGACCGGCGAGAGCCCGACGCTGAGCCATGACGAGCACCGCAATGTGGTGGAATGGTGCGTCGACGAGGCGAAGGGCCGGGTGCCGGTGATTGCGGGCGCCGGCTCGAATTCAACCCGCGAGGCGGTGGATCTGGCCGTTCATGCCGAGAAGGCCGGCGCCGATGCGGTGCTGGTGGTGACGCCGTACTACAACAAGCCGACGCAGGAAGGGATGTACCAGCACTTCAAGATGGTGAACGATGCGATCGGCATTCCGATCATTATCTATAACATTCCATCACGCTCGGTCGTCGACCTTTCCGTTGAGACGATGGCGAGGCTGTTCGAGTTGAAGAACATCGCCGGCGTCAAGGATGCCACAGCCAATGTGGCGCGGGTTTCCCTGCAGCGCCATGCGATGGGACCCGAGTTCATCCAGTTGTCGGGTGAGGACATGACGGCGCTCGCATTCATGGCGGCGGGCGGACACGGCTGCATCTCGGTAACCGCGAATGTAGCGCCAAAACTGTGCGCGAGCCTGATGTCCGCGTCGCTGAACGGCGATTATGCCGCAGGGCTCAAGATTCAAGACCGGCTGGTGCCGCTGCACGACGCCATTTTCAAGGAACCGGGAGTCGCAGGAGCCAAGCACGGCCTCAAACTGCTCGGCCGGCTCGACGAAGGCGTGCGCCTGCCGCTGATGCCGGTGACGCCGCCGACGGGAAAGGCCATTCGCGACGCGATGGTTCATGCGGGCCTGCTTAACTGAAGTTCGTTCCCGTAATTTGGATTTGAATGCGATCGCGGCGTGCAGCCGCGATATATCGGTGGAGGATTTGCGATGCTGAAGGAATTTCGCGAGTTCGCGATGAAGGGCAACGTCGTGGATCTTGCCGTCGCCGTCATTATCGGCGCCGCATTCGGGGCCATCGTCAATTCGATGGTCGCCGACATCATCATGCCGATCGTCGGCGCCCTCACGGGCGGACTTGACTTCTCGAACTATTTCACGGCGCTGTCCTCGAAGGTCACCGCCGCCAACCTCGCCGATGCCAAGAAGCAGGGCGCGGTGCTGGCGTGGGGCAATTTCCTGACCCTGACGCTCAATTTCCTGATCGTCGCCTGGGTGTTGTTCATCGTGGTTCGCCTCATGGGCAAACTGAAGCGCAAGGATGCGGCAGCGCCCGCGGAACCGCCGAAGCCGACCCGCGAGGAAGAACTGCTGACCGAGATCCGCGATCTCTTGAAAGCGAAAAGATAAGGCGCAGCAGAGCCGGATCGGACGTCGCTGCCGTCCATGATGGTGGCGTCCGGAGGTTTAGACATGGCCGAGAAGAACGAGCGCGCGATCAAGGTCGTCGCCGAGAACCGCAAGGCGCGGTTCAATTATGCGATCGAGGATACCGTCGAGGCGGGCATCGCGCTGACCGGGACCGAGGTCAAGTCGATCCGCCGCGGCAAGACCACGATTGCCGAATCCTACGCCGATTCGAAAGATGGCGAGATCTGGCTGATCAACGCCAACATTCCCGAATACCTGCAAGCCAACCGCTTCAATCACGAGCCGAAGCGGCCGCGCAAACTGCTGCTGCACAAAAAGCAGATCAACAAGCTGATGGGCGCCGTCGATCGCGAGGGCATGACGCTTATTCCGCTCAAGCTCTATTTCAACGAACGCGGGCGAGCCAAGCTGCTGCTGGCGGTCGCCAAGGGCAAGAAGCTGCATGACAAGCGCGAGAGCGAGAAAAAGCGCGACTGGGGCCGCGAGAAAGGCCGGTTGTTGCGGGCGAGGGGATGACCCCCTCTGGAATGCGGAGGGACGTCGTGGCGAACCGGAACAATCTACCGTGCCCGGTAAGTTCTGTTCCAGCCGTTAAATTTTGATCGACCGATTCAAGGTTATTTCAG
Source organism: Nitrobacter sp. (assembly GCF_047149785.1). Taxonomy (GTDB): domain Bacteria; phylum Pseudomonadota; class Alphaproteobacteria; order Rhizobiales; family Xanthobacteraceae; genus Nitrobacter. The sequence goes on from NZ_BAAGBE010000001.1 coordinate 1,047,652, forward strand.
GTTTACCGTGATTTGATCCCGCCATGCGGATCAAACAGAAACGCGCCGTCCGGCGCATGCGCCGTCGGCATCAACGGGCCTGGCTCGTGCTCGACTCGGTCGAAGGCAGACCGGAGTGCGAGGTCATGGACATCTCCAGCGATGGCGCACGCCTTGTGATCGCCTCAGCGGGCCTCGCGTTGCCAAAGCGTTTCGGTGTCGCACTGGTCCCGAATTCGCCGCCGAGGCAATGCGAACGCATCTGGCGAAACGGCGAGATGATGGGAGTCCGTTTTACAGAGCCGCAATAGGTTCAGCGCGGGTCAGGTCGGCGCGCACCTGCGCGAACACGCTCTCGAACATTTCGGGGGTCAGGACGCGGGTGTTCGTGTTGTAACGGGAGCAGTGATAGCTGTCGTAGAGCCTGACTGCACCGGCGTCATGCACGGCGCCATGTGCAAAGGGCGCGGCATTGGCGCGCAGTCCGAGCCCCTTCACCACGGAATCGTGAGCGATGCGGCCGAGCGCGACGATCGCCCGCAGCCGGGGCATCGCCGCCAGTGCGGCCTTCAGGAAGGCGCGGCAGGTGTTGATCTCGGCCGGCAGCGGCTTGTTTTGCGGCGGCACGCAGCGCACCGCATTGCTGATGCGGCAATCGAGCAAGGTGAGGCCGTCGTCGGGGCGAGCCTGATAGTGTCCTGCGGCGAATCCGTACTTGAGCAGCGTGCCATAGAGCAGGTCGCCGGCGTAATCGCCGGTAAAAGGCCGGCCGGTACGGTTGGCGCCTTGCACGCCCGGCGCCAGGCCGACGATCAGCAGGGCCGCATCGGGGCTGCCGAAAGAGGGCACGGGGGCGTTGAACCAGCCCGGTTCGCGCGCGCGCACCGACAGGCGATAATCAACCAGCCGCGGACAAAGCGGGCAATCGCGGCCGGGCTCTTCGTCGGCCGGGTTTGCGCCGGACCAATCAGACTCGGCGCGTGACCGCGTGTCAGTCCTCGAAGTCGTCGTCATCGCCCCGTTGCGCCATGGCGGTGGTCCGCTGCAGGAATTGCGGCGCGTGGTGACGCGGCTCGCGCGAGGTTTGACGCTCCGACGGATCGCGACCGAGCTTCGGCTGCAGGTCGACGAGATCGACGAAGATGTCCGCCTGGCGACGCAGTTCATCGGCGATCATCGGCGGCTGGCTTGCGATCGTGGAAACCACCGTCACGCGCACGCCGCGGCGCTGCACCGCCTCGACGAGCGAGCGGAAATCGCCGTCGCCCGAGAACAGCACTATCTGGTCGACGTGTTCGGCAAGCTCCATCGCATTGACCGCAAGCTCGATGTCCATGTTGCCCTTGACCTTGCGGCGGCCGCTCGGATCGATGAATTCCTTGGTGGCTTTCGTGACGACCGTGTAGCCGTTGTAGTCGAGCCAGTCGATCAGCGGCCGTATCGAGGAATATTCCTGGTCCTCGATGATCGCGGTGTAATAGAAGGCGCGGACCAGCGTGCCCCTCGACTGGAATTCCTTCAGGAGGCGCTTGTAGTCGATGTCGAAACCGAGTGTCTTGGCGGTTGCGTAAAGATTGGCGCCATCGATAAAGAGCGCGATCTTGTTGGAGGCGGGTGACATCAAACGTTCTCGTGATCGTTGTTGGCGTTATTGGTGAGGGCGAGGCCTGCCACGCTTTCCAATGGTGCAAATCGCACCGTGCGGATCAGACTGAAGCAAATAATAACGCAATGATGTGAGGCAAGACAGCGTAGGATACGATGAGGAAGCAATGAAGCGATTTCTTGTCCGACTGGGACTTATTCCGCTTCTCCGGACGCCTGCCTTCTGGCTCCCGCTCTGGCTACCAGAGACCGGACTTCGCGCCAAATGTTAAATTCCCTGTTGCGAAACCCGCAAACCCGCTATACCTAGCAGTTATATCTCATAGTTTCGGTCCCCTTAACGGAGCGACAGGCGATGGCGCGCGTCACCGTGGAAGATTGTATTGACAAGGTCGATAACCGGTTCGATCTGGTTCTTTTGGCCGCGCATCGTGCGCGGATGATTTCGTCGGGGTCACAACTTACAATTGATCGCGATAACGACAAAAATCCCGTGGTTTCGCTTCGCGAGATCGCTGAGCAGACCATATCGCCCGAGGATATGCGCGAAGAGCTGGTTCATTCCTTGCAGAAGTTTGTCGAGGTTGACGAGCCGGAGCCCGACACCGTGCCCTTGATCGGCTCGGCGGGGGCGAGCGTCGATGCCGACGACACCGAGATTGCCGTAGAGCGCATGACCGAGGAAGAATTGTTGAAGGGTCTGGAGGGGCTCGCGCCTCCGGAGGAGCAGCCCGAAGAGGACGAATGAGCGCTCGGTGCGCCTGTTAAGTTCGAAAGCCCGGACCTGATCCGGGCTTTTGCATTTTAAGGGACGGCATGAGCGGCGTCGTTGCCCGACCGGCCGAGCCTCTCGCTTCGATAACCAAAATCTCATGCGCCGGAAGATCGAATTCGACTTTCGGCAGGGACGATCTAGGATAGATACTGGAGGGTGAGCGGACCCTTCCCGTGTGATGAAGGCGTTGAGTTCGATGGCGAGTTGGCCTCGCAGGAAGGGGCAGATGCAGAGCGCGACCGATTCGGTCGGGGTGGCGCCGACGCCGGTCGTCCCGGCCAGGCCGCCGCGCCCGCGGATGATGCGCCAGTATGATCTGGTCGAGCGCGTTCGCTCCTACAATCCGGACACCGACGAGGATTTGCTGAATCGGGCCTATGTCTATGCCATGAAGGCCCACGGCGAACAGACGCGGGCGTCGGGCGACCCCTATTTTTCCCATCCGCTCGAGGTTGCGGCCATCCTGACCGGTCTCAAGCTCGACGACGCCACCATCGTCGCGGCCCTGCTGCATGACACGATCGAGGACACCGAGGCTACCCGGGCCGAGATCGACAACATGTTCGGTCACGAGATCGGCGCGCTGGTCGAGGGCCTGACCAAGCTGAAACGGCTGGAACTGGTCTCGCGCGAGGCCAAGCAGGCTGAAAACCTGCGCAAGCTGCTGCTGGCGATTGCCGAAGACGTCCGCGTGCTGCTGATCAAGCTCGCCGACCGGCTCCACAACATGCGCACCCTGGAATTCGTTCCGCCCGCGTCGCGTCAGCGCATCGCCGAGGAGACCCTCGATATCTACGCGCCGCTGGCCGGCCGCATGGGTATGCAGGAGATGCGCGAGGAGCTGGAGGATCTGGCGTTCCGTACCCTTGATCCTGAAGCCCACGCCGTGGTTGCCCAGCGTCTCGACGCGCTGGCCGAGCGGAACCGCAACCTGATCGGCGAGATCGAGAGCCAGCTTACGACCAGTCTTGCGAACAAGGGCATCGCCGCGCGGGTGAGCGGCCGTCGCAAGCAGCCGTTTTCGATCTGGACCAAGATGGAGCGAAAGTCGGTCGGCTTCGAGCAGCTTTCGGATATTTTCGGGTTTCGCGTCGTGATGCCCGACGTCGAAGCCTGCTATCGCGCGCTCGGCGTGGTCCACACGACCTGGCCGGTCGTGCCCGGGCGCTTCAAGGACTACATTTCGACGCCGAAGCAGAACGATTATCGCTCGATCCACACCACCGTGATCGGTCCGGGTAATCAGCGCGTCGAACTGCAACTGCGCACCGAGGAGATGGACCGTATCGCCGAATTCGGCATCGCGGCGCACGCCTTTTATAAGGAACGGGCGGATTCTCCGACCGAACTGCTCAACCGCGAGTCCAATGCCTTTGCGTGGCTGCGCCACACCATCGAAATGTTGTCGGAGAGCATCAATCCGGAAGAGTTTCTCGAGCACACCAAGCTGGAGCTGTTCCACGACCAGGTGTTCTGCTTCACTCCGAAGGGAAAGCTGATTGCGCTCCCGCGGCATGCCAATGTCATCGACTTCGCCTATGCCGTGCATACGGATGTCGGCAACAGCACCGTCGGTTGCAAGATCAACGGCAAGTTCGCGCCGCTGTCGTCGCGATTGCAGAACGGCGATGAAGTCGAGGTCCTGACCTCGGCCGCGCAATCCGCGCCGCCTTCGGCCTGGGAATCGCTTGCGGCCACGGGCAAGGCGAGGGCCGCGATCCGGCGTGCTACCCGCGCCGCCGTGCGCAGTCAGTACGTCAGTCTGGGCCGGCGGATCGTGGAGCGCCTGTTCATGCGCGCCAAGATCGAATACGCCGACGACAAGCTCACCGGCGCGTTGCCGCGACTGGCGCGCACCACCATTGAGGATGTCATGGCATCGGTGGGGCGCGGGGAATTGCGCGCCTCCCATGTCGCGCGCGCGATGTATCCGGACTATAAGGAGGAGCGGGTAGGCGGCGCCGGCGCAAAGAAGAGCCTGGCGATGAAGCTCAAATTGAAATCGCCGCCGGATCCCGCCCGCAGCCCGCTGGCGATCCCGATCGGCGGCATCAATTCCGATTTGCCGATCAAGTTTGCGCCGAACGGCGGCGCGGTGCCGGGCGATCGCATCGTTGGAATCGTCACGCCGGGCGAGGGCATCACGATCTATCCGATCCAGTCCCCGGCATTGAAGGATTTCGAGGAAGAGCCCGAGCGCTGGCTCGACGTTCGCTGGGATGTCGACGACACCACTCCGCAGCGGTTTCCGGCGCGCATCGTGGTGGATAGCGTCAACGAGCCCGGCAGCCTTGCGCAGGTCGCGACCGTGATCGCCGAGCACGACGGCAACATCGACAATATCAGCATGACCCGGCGTTCGACCGACTTCACCGAGATGACCATCGATCTCGAGGTCTATGACCTCAAGCATCTCAGCGCCATTCTCGCCCAGTTGCGCGCCAAGGACGTCGTGGCGCGCGTCGAGCGGGTCAATGGCTAAGCAAATGGGCCTGAATCGCGACGGACCTGCGCGTGCGATCTTACCTCTCCTCCTTGGGAAGAGGTCGGCTGCGCAGCAGCCGGGTGAGGGGACGCCGTCTGTCGACCATCCGGAATGACCCTTCGCTCAACTCTCTTCCGATAGGAGAGGGAGTGCGTTTTCACTATCGATAAGCTGAACTATATAAGAGATCCTGATGTCCAACCCTCCCGCGATCCGTCTCGGACTCAATGTCGATCACGTCGCCACCCTGCGCAATGCCAGGGGAAGCGCGCGGCCAGATCCGGTCCGCATCGCGCTTGCGGCGATCGAAGCGGGCGTCGACGGCATCACGGCGCATCTGCGCGAGGATCGGCGCCACATTCGCGATGCCGACATGGCGCGGCTGAAGGCTGAAATTCCAAAACCGCTGAATTTCGAAATGGCCGCGACGGCCGAGATGCAGCGAATTGCGCTGGCCACCAAGCCGCACGCGGTCTGTCTCGTGCCGGAGCGCCGCGAGGAATTGACCACCGAAGGCGGGCTCGACCTGGTCGGACAACGTGACGCGCTGGCGCCGTTCATCGCGAAATTCAACGACGCCGGCATCCAGGTGTCGCTGTTCATTTCCGCCGACCCGCAGCAGATCGAGACAGCGGCTCAACTTCGCGCGCCGGCCATCGAGATTCATACCGGCGGCTGGTGCGATGCCGTCGTCGACGGTCATAAGGAGAAGGCGGATGCCGAATGGCGCCGCATTGTCGAAGGCGCCGCATTGGCCAGGGCGGCCGGCCTTGAGGTTCACGCCGGGCATGGCCTGGATTACGCGACGGCGGAGACAATCGCGGCGCTGCCCGAAATCGTCGAACTCAACATCGGTTACTTCATGATGGGCGAGGCGCTGCTTGTCGGGATCGCCGAGACCGTTCGCGCCATGCGTGCTGCCATGGATCGCGGACGCGCAACGTTGAAGACGCGCACGGCATGATCATCGGCATCGGCTCCGACCTGGTCGACATCCGCCGGGTGGCAAAAGTTATCGAGCGGCACGGTGACCGGTTTCTCAACCGCATCTTCACCGACGCCGAGCGGGCGAAGGCCTGGCGACGCGCCAACAATGAAAAGATGGTGGTGGCGACCTACGCAAAACGATTCGCTGCGAAGGAAGCTTGCGCAAAAGCGCTCGGAACCGGAATCCGCCGAGGCGTATGGTGGCGGGACATGGGCGTCGTCAACCTGCCGGCGGGGCAGCCCACCATGATGCTCACGGGCGGAGCGCTGAAGCGGCTGCAATCGCTGACGCCGCAGGGGCTTGAGGCGCGGATCGACGTGAGCCTTGCCGACGACTGGCCGTTAGCTCAGGCCTTTGTCATAATTTCGGCTGTCGCACCGGGCAAGATTTAGGCCCCTCGTTGTGACTCTGAAACTAAATATCTTATCTATCAGGTAGTTAGGCGGTTTTTGCGACGCGGTTGATTGCGCGGGCGTGAACAACCGTCTAAAACGCCGCAGGATTGTTCCGGAGTAGCAAAAGGGGGGCAGAAGCTTGCTTCATTACTTCGGCGAGTCGGTCAAGCGAGCTTCTCAATCACAAACCGCTCATAAAGTTGCTAGTATTCCCTGATTCCGAAGTTTGCGTCGGGGATTGCTGCAGGACGGCGAACTGCGGAATCGGCTACCAGGAGAATTCAGCACGGATCATGAGGGATTGCGTGCGAATTCGTCCAGACACCAGAATTGATTGCGTTTTACGCGGAACGGACACGTTTTGCCATGAAACGCTTTGTTGTCGCCCCTGAGCGGCGGCGGCGGGTAAAGGGAAGCGATGGGCGTGACATCCGGAACCAAGACTGAAAGCGGCGTCGGCGAAACGGTTCGCGTCGTCATTCACGCACTTATCATCGCCCTGGTGATCCGGACTTTCCTATTCCAGCCGTTCAACATTCCTTCCGGATCGATGAAGTCCACGCTGCTGGTCGGCGACTATCTGTTCGTTTCGAAATACTCGTACGGCTACAGTCATTTTTCCATTCCATTCTCACCGCCGCTGTTTTCCGGACGTATCTTCGGCTCCGAACCGAACCGCGGCGATGTCGTGGTGTTTCGTCTGCCGAAGGACAACACCACCGATTACATCAAGCGGGTGATCGGGTTACCGGGTGACCGCATCCAGATGAAGGAAGGGCTGCTCTATATCAACGACAAGCCGGTGCAGCGGCAGCGGCTGCCGGATTTTGTCGGGGAGGACCCTTGCGGTTCCGACGCGACGGCGCGTGTCAAGCAGTGGCAGGAAACCTTGCCGAACGGCGTCACCTACAAGACGCTCGATTGCGTCGACAACGGCTTCTACGACAATACAAATGTCTACACCGTGCCGCCCGGCCATTACTTCATGATGGGCGACAACCGCGACAACTCGACTGACAGCCGGGTGCTCTCCGCGGTCGGCTATGTGCCCTTCGAGAACCTCATCGGGCGGGCGCAGATGATCTTCTTCTCGATCGGGGAGGGCGAGCAGGCCTGGCAGATCTGGCGCTGGCCCACCGCTGTGCGGTGGCATCGCATATTTTCCATCGTGCGATGATCGACGAAGCGGCTGACATAAAGCCAGTCTCGACCTCCGACGATATGGCCGCGCCATCCGGCGCGGGGCCGAAGGCGCCTGCGCCGAAGAAGAAGCGGGCCAGGACCAGCGCCAAGGCAGTCATGGCCGCGATCGAACAGCGGCTGGGTCATAAGTTCGCCGATATGTCGCTCCTCACCACGGCCTTCACCCACGTCTCGGCGCTGAAGCCATCGCGCGCACGCGGCGACAGTTACCAGCGTCTCGAATTCCTCGGCGATCACGTGCTCGGTCTGGTGGTCTCCGACATGCTCTACCGCGCCTTTCCCAAGGCGGACGAAGGCGAGTTGTCGAAGCGGCTCGCCGAACTCGTGCGCAGGGAGACCTGCATCGATGTCGCCAAATCGCTCGATCTGGTCGAGGGCATCAAGCTGGGCGCGGTGGGCGCCGGCGCCGGGGCGCGGCTGCGCCGATCCGTGCTCGGCGACATCTGCGAGGCGGTGATCGGCGCGGTCTATCTCGACGGCGGCTATGCGGCCGCGGCGGCCTTCGTCGAGCGCAACTGGCTAGAGCGGATGCGCAAGCCGGTGCGGCCGCTGCGGGATCCGAAGACCGTGCTGCAGGAGTGGGCGCAGGGCCAGGGGTTGCCGACGCCGGTTTATCGCGAAGTGGAGCGCACCGGGCCGCATCACGACCCGCGCTTCCGCGTCGCGGTGGAGTTGCCGGGGCTGGAAGCGTCCGAGGGCGTCGGCGGCAGCAAGCGCGCGGCGGAAAAGGCGGCGGCGTCGGCGATGATCGCCCGTGAAGGTGTCAAGTGAGCGAGAGTGCTGCGGCGACGCGATGCGGTTTCGTCGCGTTGATCGGAGCGCCCAACGTCGGCAAGTCCACCCTGGTCAATGCGCTGGTCGGCTCGAAAGTCACCATCGTCTCGCGCAAGGTGCAGACCACCCGCGCGCTGATCCGCGGCATCGTCGTGGAGAACAACGCCCAGATCGTTCTGGTCGATACGCCCGGCATCTTCACGCCGAAGCGCCGGCTCGACCGCGCCATGGTCTCGACCGCCTGGAGCGGCGCCCACGACGCCGATCTCGTCTGCGTGCTGCTCGATGCGCGCGCCGGGATCGATGACGAGGCAGACGCCATCCTGACGAAGCTCGCGAGCGTGGCGCATCCGAAAATTCTGGTGCTGAACAAGATCGATCTCGTGCCCCGCGACAGGCTGCTGGCGCTGGCAAGCGCGGCCAACGCGCGCCTTGCCTTCGAGGATACCTTCATGATCTCCGCGCTGTCCGGCGACGGCGTCGACGATCTTCGCCGCGCGCTCGCGGCGCGCGTGCCGGAAGGACCGTTTCACTATCCGGAAGACCAGATGTCGGACGCGCCGTTGCGCCATCTCGCCGCCGAAATTACCCGCGAGAAAATCTATCGTCATCTGCATCAGGAATTGCCGTATCAATCGACGGTCGAAACCGACACCTGGACCGAGCGCAACGACAAATCGGTTCGCATCGAACAGACCATCTTTGTCGAACGCGACAGTCAGCGTAAGATCGTGCTCGGCAAGGGCGGCGCGACCATCAAGGCGATCGGCGCAGACTCCCGCAAGGAGATCGCCGAGATTTTAGGTCAGCCTGTGCACCTGTTCCTGTTTGTGAAGGTGCGTGAGAACTGGGGTGACGATCCGAACCGTTATCGCGAAATGGGACTGGAATTTCCAAAGTCGTAGGGTGCCATGATCATCCCGAGAAACGTACTGCGGTTTGAAGTCCTGCTGTATCTGTCGCTCCTGATCGATACGTTGTCGGCTGCGTTCGTGGAACGCGCGCCGCCTTACGGCGGCGATGCCGCGGCGGCAGGCGGCGATATGTTCGTCGTTCTCGTGTTCATGTTTTTCCTGCTTCTGGTCTGGCTTGCCGCGCGGTACCGGAAGAACTGGGCGCGATGGACATTGGTTGCGGCGCTCGCGCTTTCGGTGCTTTCGCTGTTCGATTCACTGAACCGCGGGCTGACGCTGTCCTCCGGCATCGATCTGTTTTCGACCGTCTTGGCCGGGGCCGGGATGTATTTTTCATTCACGGATGACGCGAAAGACTGGTTCAACTCCGTCTGATCGGTGGCTGCGAAACGCCGCGCGATATTATAGGCTGGGGCCATCATGGAATGGACCGACGATGGCATCGTGCTCGGGGTGCGGCGGCATGGCGAATCCTCGGCCATCGTCGAGCTTCTGACGCGCGGCCATGGCCGCCATCTCGGCCTTGTGCGCGGCGGCGCCGGATCGCGGATGCGTCCGCTGTTGCAGCCCGGAAACTCGGTCAGCGCGCTGTGGCGCGCGCGACTTGACGAGCATCTCGGTACTTACGCGCTGGAGAGCACGCGAATGCGCGCGGCGACCCTGCTTGCGGCGTCTCATGCGGCCTATGGCGTGACCCATCTGGCGGCGCTGGCGCGGCTGCTGCCGGAGCGCGATCCGCATGAGGATATTTTCGAGATGCTGGAGCGGACGCTGGACGACTTTGACACGGCGGATGAGGCGGCGATTCATCTGATCCGGTTCGAACTGGCGATGCTGTCCGAACTCGGTTTCGGTCTCGATCTGTCCGTCTGCGTGGCGACCGGCGCGACCGCCGACCTCGTTTATGTGTCGCCGAAATCGGGAGGCGCGGTCTCGCGGCAGGCCGGCGAACCCTGGCGCGACCGGCTTTTGCGGCTGCCATCGTTTTTGCGAGGGGATGACAGCGTCGGGCAGGACTGGTCCGAACAGGACGTGCGTGACGGGTTCGAACTGACCGGTCGCTTCCTGTTGCGCCACGTTTTGGAGCCGCGCGGGCAGGGCCATTCCGACGCGCGCGCCGGGTTCATCAATGCGGTGATGAAGCATCGGGCGCGGGCTGGCGCAAGAGCAATTCCCGGATAGGAATGGGTTCAAGCGCCATGCGCGCGGAGCGGGCATCCAGTCAAAGTGTCGCCTTCGCGATGATTGATCCAGGGTTGAAGCGTACCGGATCATCTTCGCGGATGATGACCACCAGCCTGGCTTGGCATGCGATTCCGGCCTGATTCGCGCCTTGTCGCCGCACTCGGCAGGCGTTAACCCGTCTCCATGGGAAAACGATTGATTCCGGCCGAGCCTGCCGAAATTCACGAGGTGCAACTGCGGGATGCGCTGGAAGAGCGCTACCTCGCCTATGCGTTGTCCACCATCATGCACCGCGCGCTGCCGGACGCGCGCGACGGCCTCAAGCCGGTGCATCGCCGCATCCTTTACGGGATGCGGCTGCTGCGGCTCGATCCCGGCTCTGCCTTCAAGAAATCCGCGAAGATCGTCGGCGACGTGATGGGTTCGTTCCATCCGCATGGCGATCAGGCGATCTACGACGCCATGGTGCGGCTCGCGCAGGACTTCGCCTCGCGCTATCCGCTGGTCGACGGTCAGGGCAACTTCGGTAATATCGACGGCGATAATCCCGCCGCCTATCGCTACACCGAAGCGCGCATGACCGACGTGGCGCGGCTGCTGCTCGACGGGATCGACGAGGACGCCGTCGAGTTCCGCCCCAACTACGACGGCCAGAGCCGTGAGCCGGTGGTGTTGCCGGGCGGTTTTCCGAATCTGCTCGCCAATGGCGCGCAGGGCATTGCGGTCGGCATGGCGACGGCGATTCCGCCGCACAACGCTGCCGAACTCTGCGACGCCGCGCTGCATCTGATCGACAAGCCGGACGCGAAGTCGAAGTCGCTGCTGCGCTGGGTCAAGGGCCCGGACTTTCCGACCGGCGGCATCATCATCGATTCCAAGGAGAGCATCGCGGAAGCCTACGCCACCGGACGTGGCGGCTTCCGCACCCGCGCCAAGTGGCACCGCGAGGAGGGAGCGCGCGGCACCTGGGTCATCGTGGTCACCGAAATCCCGTGGCTGGTGCAGAAGTCGCGGCTGATCGAAAAAATCGCCGAACTGCTCAACGAGAAGAAGCTGCCGCTGGTCGGCGACATCAGGGACGAGTCGGCCGAAGACATCCGCGTCGTCATCGAGCCAAAGTCACGCAACGTCGATCCCGAACTGGTGATGGAATCGCTGTTCAGGCTGACGGAACTTGAAAGCCGGATTTCGCTCAACCTCAACGTTCTCATCAAGGGCAAGATTCCGAAGGTTGTCGGCCTTGCGGAATGTCTTCGCGAATGGCTCGACCATCTGCGGGATGTGCTGCTGCGGCGCTCGGCCTATCGCAAGGCGCAGATCGAGCACCGGCTGGAGGTGCTCGGCGGCTATCTGATCGCGTACCTGAACATCGACAAGGTCATCAAGATCATCCGCACCGAGGACGAGCCGAAGCCGGCCTTGATGAAGGCGTTCAAGCTGACGGAGATACAGGCCGACGCCATTCTCAACATGCGCCTGCGCTCCTTGCGCAAGCTCGAGGAAATGGAAATCCGCACCGAGGACAAGAACCTTCGTAACGAACTGAAAGGCATCAACAAGATCCTCGGCTCGGAAACCGAGCAATGGGCCAAGGTCGGCGAACAGGTTCGCAATGTGCGTGACATGTTCGGACCCAAGACGCCGCTCGGCAAGCGCCGTACTGTTTTCGCCGACGCGCCGGAACATGATCTCGCCGCGCTCGAGGAGTCGCTCGTCGAGCGCGAGCCGGTTACGATCGTCGTCTCCGACAAGGGTTGGGTGCGGACGCTGAAGGGCCACGTCGAGGACCTGTCGAGCTTGTCGTTCAAGACCGACGACAAGCTCGGTTTTGCGTTCTTCGCCGAGACCACGTCCAAGCTGTTGCTGTTCGCCACCAACGGCAGATTCTATTCGCTCGATGTCGCGAAACTGCCGGGCGGGCGCGGCCATGGCGAGCCGATCCGGCTGTTCATCGATCTGGAACAGGATGCGGCGATCGTGTCGCTGTTCGTCAACACCGGGGGCCGCAAGTTCCTGATCGCGAGTCACGAGGGGCAGGGGTTCGTCGTCAACGAGGACGATTGCGTCGGCACCACGCGCAAGGGCAAGCAGGTGCTCAACGTCGAGATGCCGAACGAGGCGAAGGCGATCGCGACGGTCTCGGGCGATCAGGTCGCCGTTATCGGCACCAACCACAAGATGGTCGTCTTTCCGCTGGACCAGGTGCCGGAGATGGCGCGCGGTCGCGGCGTGCGGCTGCAGAAGTATAAGGGCGCGGGCCTGTCGGACGTCACTGTTTTCGATTCAAAAGCCGGACTGACGTGGAAGGATTCCGCGGGCCGCGAGCAGGGCCTGAGCTGGAAGGACTTGTCCGACTGGCGCGGCAACCGCGCCGACGCCGGCCGCCTCGCGCATGGCCTGCCGAAGTCGAACAAGTTCGGCCGCGCCATATGACATCGCGGATATAGCGTTTTCGAGCGAAGTGGATACCGGTTCGCGTGAAGGAAACGCGTCAAATCAAAATCCTAGAGCCCGTTTCGCTTCTGATTCCATCAGAAGCGAAACGGGCTCTAGACATCTGAGCGGATGCCGACCATGACCGTGACGATCTATCACAATCCATCGTGCAGCACGTCCCGCAACACGCTGGCGATGATCCGGCAGAGCGGCGAGGAGCCGGTGGTCGTCGAATATCTCAAGAATCCGCCGGATCGCGCACGACTTCGCGCCCTGGCTGACGCCATGGGTTTACCCATCCGTGGGCTGCTGCGGGAGAAGGGCACGCCCTACGCCGAACTCGATCTCGGCAATCCCAAATGGAGCGACGACCAGATTCTCGATTTCATGCTGGCGCACCCGATCCTGATTCAGCGCCCGATCGTGGAAACGCCGAAGGGCGCGCGGATATGCCGTCCGCCCGAGACGGTGCTCGAATTGCTCGATCGGAAGTAGCTCCAGCCCGAATAGATTTGGCTGGGTCGTCTGGCCCTCAAGGCCTGTCCGGCTGCAATGCCTTGCTAGATGCATTTGCAAATTAGTTGCATTAAGATCTAATATAGTCCATTATTCAGTCGATGGATGTGAAAACGCCTGCCTTGCCGTCTGAACCGGCGCCGGAGCCGTCGCAGGGACCCGATTCGGCTGTGGCCGGCTGGCGTTCGGAAGCGCCTGCCCGTCCAAGCCTTGAGGAGGTCCATGCGACGGTGCGGGTGCCATCGACCGGGCATTGGCTGCGCCGCCTGCTGGCTTTCACGGGTCCCGGCTACATGGTCTCGGTGGGATACATGGACCCCGGCAACTGGGCCACCGATATCGCGGGCGGCTCGCGGTTCGGTTACACGCTGCTGTCGGTCATCCTGCTGTCGAACCTCATGGCGATCCTGTTGCAGGCGCTGGCCGCGCGGCTTGGGATCGCCTCTGGCCGTGATCTCGCACAGGCCTGCCGGGAGAGCTATTCGCGGCCGGTCAATTTCATGCTCTGGCTGGTCTGCGAGGCCGCGATCATCGCCTGCGATCTGGCCGAGGTGATCGGCACGGCGATCGCGTTGCAGTTGCTGTTCGGCATTCCGCTGATCGGCGGTGCGCTGATCGCTGCGCTGGACGCCTTTCTGCTGTTGCTGTTGATGAATCGGGGCTTCCGATTTCTTGAGGCCTTCGTGGTCGCGCTGCTGATCGTGATCGCGGTCTGTTTTGCGATCCAGGTCGCCGCCGCCGCGCCACCGGTCGCCGGGATTCTGCGCGGCTTCGCGCCGTCGCGCGAGATCGTCACCAATCCGGAAATGCTCTATATCGCCATCGGCATCATCGGCGCGACGGTCATGCCGCATAACCTCTACCTGCATTCGTCGATCGTGCAGACGCGGGCCTATCCGCGCACGGAGGAGGGACGGCGGATCGCGATCCGGTGGGCGACCGCCGATAGCACGCTGGCGCTGATGCTGGCCCTGTTCGTCAACGCTTCCATCCTGATCGTGGCCGCCGCGGTGTTTCACCGCAGCGGCCATACCGAGGTGGCCGAAATCGGCGATGCGTTCAGGTTGCTTTCGCCGCTCCTGGGTCTCGGCATCGCCTCGACGCTGTTCGCCGTCGCGCTGCTCGCATCGGGCATCAACTCCACGGTGACGGCCACGCTCGCCGGCCAGATCGTGATGGAAGGCTTCCTGCGTCTGCGGATGCCGATGTGGGCACGACGGCTCGTCACCCGCGGCATCGCCATTGTTCCGGTGATTGCCGTCACCGCGGTTTATGGCGAGCGCGGGACCGCGCAGCTTCTCGTTCTCAGTCAGGTCGTCCTGTCGATGCAGTTGCCGTTCGCGGTGATCCCGCTGGTCCGCTTCGTCTCGGACCGGCGCAGGATGGGCGAGTTCGCGATTTCTCCGGTGTGGGCTGCCACGGCGTGGCTGGTGGCCGGTGTCATCGTAATCCTCAACGTCAAGCTGCTATTTGACACGATCGCCGGTTAGGGCCGGTTGCGGATCTGGTCCGGCGGCTCGTGCTGGGATTCGCCGTTGGCGTCGACGCGCAACCAACCCGTGGGCGCGAGTCGTTGCTGCGGCAGGAAGCGGCCCTTGTAGCCCATCTTCCGCGACCCTTCGATCCAGTAGCCGAGGTACACATAGGGAAGGCCGAGCTGCCGCGCGCGAGAGACATGATCAAGGATCATGAAAGTGCCAAGCGAACGGTTCCGTTCGGACGGTTCGAAGAACGAATAGACCATCGAAAGCCCGTCGCTGAGCACATCGGTGAGCGCTACCCCCACCAGATCGCCGCGTTCGTCCAGCGGGCTGCGCCTGCGATACTCGATGATTCGGGTCTCGACATGGCTGTCTTCCACCATCATGGCGTAATCGAGGACGGTCATGTCGGCCATGCCGCCGTGGCGGTGGCGCCGGTCGAGATAGGCGCGGAATATCGAATATTGCTCCGACGTCGGCACCGCGGCCCGCATGGTGCCGGCGACGTCGGCATTGCGCGCCAGCACCCTGCGGAAACCGCGCGAGGGTCGAAATTCGTCGGCGATCACCCGCACCGAAACGCAGGCGCGACACTGGTCGCAGGCCGGACGGTAGGCGATCGACTGGCTGCGTCGAAAGCCGCCATGGGTCAGCAGGTCGTTGAGGTCGCCGGCCTTCTCGCCGACGAGATGCGTGAATACCTTGCGTTCGCTACGGTCGGGCAGATACGGACACGGCGAAGGTGCCGTCAGGTAGAATTGCGGAGTGTCGCGCGAATGTTGGGTCACGGCGGTCTTGCAGGTCTCCGAAGCAGGTCATGCTGAGCATCGCGCTCCCGAGGCCGACCGTCAATCCGGTTGCGGCGATATCAATAACTTCGATAAGACTGCGCAACCGACGCGAGAACCGAATTGTTGATAATCACGGTTCCCAACAGCATGTCATGCAGCAACCGGCGACGTCCGTTGAAGAGGCCGGTCAGGAGAATGAGCGGCGTAAAGATCGATAGCGTGACCCAGAACAGGACCGCGTGCATGGCGCCGAGCACAAAATAGCCCGGCTCGCCGGACCAGGTTCGCATTTCCAGATCCATGACGCGCATTCCGACGGTCGCCGAATGCGGGCCGCCCAACGACGCGCCGTAATAGACGATGGCCCAGATCACGGAGGCGGGCGACACCAGCCAGAACAGCGCCCAGCCAAGTCCGAGCGTGACGACGCCGAACACCGCGATGAAGATCACGCCGAGAATCACCGGTGTCGAAAGCACCACGAGATCGATCAGGAATGCAAAAAAACGCCGCGTCAGGACGCCGCGAAACAGTTCAGGCTGCATCCAGGGGTCGAATGCATCGGACCGGAACCCGGCCGAGTTGCCGCTCCGCGTGGTGTTCGCGTTGTTGAAGTCTTCATCGGCCATGACCAATCCTCCACGGTCATCACGGCAC
Organism: Nitrobacter sp.; assembly: GCF_047149785.1. Taxonomy (GTDB): domain Bacteria; phylum Pseudomonadota; class Alphaproteobacteria; order Rhizobiales; family Xanthobacteraceae; genus Nitrobacter. Next base: position 1,063,836 of record NZ_BAAGBE010000001.1, read on the forward strand.
TGCCTTGCCGCCCCCTCGACATGGCGACGTGCAGGCTGGGTTGCAAGGTCTCGCTGGTGGAGTGACATTCCCTACCCGGTTTGCAGCAAACGCGAAAAGCGAATGTCAAATCCAAAACTCCACTACAGCGTTTTCGGGCGAAGCGGAATCCGGTTCGCGTGAAGAAAACGGGCCAGATCAAGAACCTAGAGTTTTTCACCGTTTCCGTAAAACGATGAAAGACTCTAGAAACCCAAGAACGCCTGCCGCAACGGGACGCACATGTTAGAAGCGGACCATCAGGTCAAGGAGGCGGCAATGATGGCTCGCGACCGCGGGCGGGAACGTCAGCCTTTCCGGTTGAGTTTCTCCGCCGCCGCGGGTGCGAAATAAGTGAGTATGCCGTCGGCGCCGGCGCGTTTGAAGGCAACGAGGCTTTCCATCATGGCGCGGTCGCCGTCGATCCAGCCGTTGCCGGCCGCAGCGGCGATCATCGCATATTCGCCCGATACCTGGTAGGCGAAGGTCGGCATTCCAAACGTGTCCTTCACGCGCCGCACGATGTCGAGATAGGGCATGCCGGGCTTTACCAACACCATGTCGGCGCCCTCGGCGATGTCGAGTTCGACCTCGCGCAGGGCTTCGTCGGAGTTGGCGCTGTCCATCTGATATGTGCGCTTGTCGCCGGTGAGCGCCTTGGCCGAGCCGATGGCATCGCGGAACGGGCCGTAAAACGCCGACGCGTATTTGGCGGCGTAAGCCATGATCTGCACATCGACGAAACCGGCCTCGTCGAGGGCCTTTCGAATCGCGCCTACGCGCCCGTCCATCATGTCCGACGGAGCAATGATGTCGCAGCCGGCTTCGGCCTGTACCAGCGCCTGCTGGACCAGCACCGCGACGGTTTCGTCATTGAGGATTTTGCCGTCCTCGACCAGACCGTCATGGCCATGGCTGGTGAACGGGTCGAGCGCCACGTCGCAGAGCACGCCGAGGTCCGGAAACTCTCGCTTGATGGCGCGGACCGACTTGCACACCAGGTTCTTGGCATTGAGGGCTTCGCTGCCGCTGTCATCCCGCAGGGCGGGGTCGGTATGGGGGAACAGCGCGATGCAGGGAATGTTCAGTTTCAGCGCCCGTTCGGCGTCGCGCACGCATTCCTCGACGCTGAGGCGGTCCACACCGGGCATCGAGGCCACCGGCGTCCGCCTGTCGGCGCCGTCGGCCACGAACAGGGGCCAGATCAGATCGTCGGTGGTCAGAATACTTTCACGGACCAGACGGCGGACCCATTCAGCTTTGCGGTTGCGGCGCAGCCGGGCGACGAGGTCGAGCGGAGGAGCAGCGATGGCGGCCTCGCGGCGGGGTCCATCCCGCATTTCAATGGGACGCCCGTATTTTATCGCCATGTTGCCGACACTCCCGAAGACACAAAACCGATTTGATTTTGTTTCAATTCTAACACCAGGAACCGGCTTCGTCACCGCGCTCACGCCGGGCGCGACGCAGTTGATTATAATATGGTAGCTAAAGCCATGAGGCCCCTTTGCATGACTATCGCTCCCGGTCACGAGCGCTCCTGATGTCTGAAACGTCATCTCGTGAGCGGACGCAGCCGGACAATGCCATGTCGGTGGCGGGAATTTCGTCCGCGCGGACTGAAGCGGATGAAAATCTATGGACCCGGCGACTGGTAATGTTCCTGCGTATCATGGCGGTGCTGTCGCTCGCCACCGGGCTCTATCATTGGGCCCGGGTCACCGGATTCATCGGCGGCGAAGACGATGCGTTTGAGAATCAGACCGTGGCCCGGCAGGCTGCGACGATCTACTTCGCGGTGATCGAACTGGTGGCCGCTGTCGGCCTGTGGCTCGCCACGCCGTGGGGCGCCGTCGTGTGGCTCACCACCGTCGTCTCGATGGCTGTGGTCGAACTGATGTTTCCGCAGATCTATGGCGGCAATCTGGCCGTCGTCGGAATCGGAACGGCAATGCTCATGGCGTATCTGGCGCTGGCCTGGATGGCGGCGCGCGAGCGGCCGCCATGAAATCCCTTGCCAAATCCTCGCCGGCGTTGAGCCGGCGATTTGCATCAATTTTTCCGAGGATTTTTTCCGGTAAGGATTCGATCACCCTAACGGCGCGGTCATCGATGTTGACAGGATCTTTCGAATTCGCGCGGGCCTGTTCCCGAATGCGACAACAGCCGCAGACGAAGCGTGAACAACACGGCGGAAACGTCAAGTAAAGGTTTCGGAAAGCCCTGATGTGAAGGGCTTAATCGGGGATTCACTGTCTTAAATTCATGATGTCTTTATTGTCTTATTTAAGCTGATCTTCAAACGACTCCCCTAAGTTCCAGTTATCAGGCGGAACAAAAGTTTTCGTCGAATAAGTCGAAAAAACGACAACAGGGGAAGTCATCATGAAAGCCGTTGCGAAGGCTCACGAGCCCGCGGAACAGGTCGCCGGCGAAGCGCCGGTGCAGTCGCTCTATCTCGAAGCACTGACCTTGGTCGAGCGGCTGCATCGTCGCCTGCTCGATGTCATCAAGGATGAATTCGATCGTCGCGGTCGCGCCGACATCAATTCGGTGCAAGCGCTTCTCCTCTACAACATCGGCGACAAAGAGCTGACGGCCGGCGAACTGCGGACGCGCGGCTACTATCTCGGCTCCAACGTCTCCTACAACCTGAAGAAGCTTGTCGAGCTGGGATTCCTCGATCATCAGCGCTCGCGCGTCGATCGCCGCTCGGTGCGCATCCGCCTGACCGCGCAGGGCCAGGAAATCCGCCACATCGTCGACGCGCTCTACCAGAAGCACGTCAAGACCGTCGAGCAGGTCGGCGGCATCTCGAACGAGGAGTTTGCGACGTTGAACAAGTCGCTGCATCGTCTCGAGCGCTTCTGGACGGATCAGATTCTGTATCGGCTCTGAGTTTCTCCGGGAACAGGGCGAAGCCGGCGGCAAGATCGGCAGCTCGTTCTCCGGATCTCCTGAAAGACATTCCCCGCATCTGAACGCATCGGCCCCGATTCACGGGCGCCGGTGCGTTTTTGCTGTGCCATTGTCGGCCGCTGCCGCTTGCGTTATACAGGGATGCACAAAGGGTCTCCTCGGATGATTACCGAAATCGCGCAAATCGACATCAAGCCGGGCAGCGAAGCGGATTTCGAGGCCGCGATCGGCCAGGCGCAGACGATTTTCAAGCGTTGCAAAGGCTGGAAAAGTTTCGAGCTGCACCGCTCTATCGAGAAGCCGTCGCGTTACCGACTGTTGATCAAGTGGGAAACGCTTGAGAACCATACCGTGGACTTTCGGGAATCGACAAATTTCACCGAATGGCGCGCGCTGGTCGGGCCGCATTTCGCTTCGCCCCCCGAGGTGGAGCACACCAATACGGTTACGACCTTTTAGAGCGTTCACGGTGACACGGAATCAATCCGCGCTCGATTGGTGGATTGCCGGGTCAAGCCCGGCAATGGGATCATCGAGATGCTTCCGTCAGGGTATGAAGCACTCTAGCTTGCCGCTTTGGCGAAGTGCTTTTCGCCATCGGCGCGCAGGAAGTCGATGACGACCTTGCCGATCGCGAGCAGGGGCAGGGCAAGCGCCAACCCCCAGACGCCGAAGACGATGCCGAGCAGAATCTGGAACGCGAATAGCGTCGCCGGCGGAATGTCGAGCGCCTGGCGCTGGATGATCGGCGTGAGCACGTAACTTTCCAGCGCATGGACGCCGAGAAACAGCACGAACGCGCTTGCGGCCGCCACCCATCCAGACGCCAAACTCGCCAGCACCACGATCAACCCGCCGAGCAGCGCGCCGATGGTGGGAATGAAGGCAAGCAAACCGGCCTGAATGCCGAGGATGAAGGAACTCTGGATGCCGATGATCTCGAGGCCGATCCAGGTCACCAGAAACACCGCGGCCATGGTGACCATCTGGGCGATCAGCCATCGTTCCAGGGTATCACCGATCCTGTCGACCAGAATCGTCACGGTCGCACGGTGTTTCGCCGGCGTCATGCTGAGCAAGCCCTTGCGATAGACGGCTGGCTGAGCGGCGAAGCAAAGGCCGAGGAACAGCACGATGAAGAAATTTCCGACGGCGCTGACGGTGCCGAGGACGAGTTTCAGCGTCTGACTGACGATCGCGGTTCCGCTTGAGGCAAGCGTGCCGGCGCTCGGCAGGTTGTGCTGAACATTTGCCGCCGGCGTCTCCCCGGTTTTCGCGGTTCCGGGAATTCTCGGCGGCTCGGAAGTTTTCGAGGATTCGGACGAATTGAGACCGCTCAAATTGAAGTAACTGGTGTCGACGCCATTTTTCTCGAGGAATGATTTGACGGTCACGAGCTGAGATTTGATCGTATTGCTCAGTACGGCGGTTTGCTGCGCGATCGTCGTTCCCCCGAGCACCATGACGCCCGCCAGGACGGCGGCGAGCGCGAGGCAGACGATCGTCAGCCGCAACGCATGAGGCAGGGGAATGACGCGGCCGAGCAGACTTGTGATGGCGTTGAGAGCGACGCCAAGCAACACACCGGCAAAGATCAGGAAGAGCGTTGCCGCGAATTCCCAGGCGAGCAGCAGCAGCGCCCCGAACAGGACGACGGCCATCCCTCCGGTCGCGATCGCCCATGCCAGATCGGTGCGGGTTTGCCCTTTGCCTGTGGTGTGGTCGGTCACGGTCGCCTCCGGTTCTGAGCCCGCAGTGTTCCGTTAAACGCCGTGCGGAATCAAGCGCCACTCCGCCCTGTGACGCCGGGCAACAGGTTGACTGCCTTCTGAAATGGGCGAGGCCATCCTGCCGCTTGTGTCCGGGTAGCAACGCCGGAGGATTTGAGGCAAGGGGGTGCAGCCAAACCAAGGAGGCGCTCCGTCGGGAGCGCCTCCTGTGTTTCGAGAACGGACCGATCAGTACGAATAGTACATATCGAACTCGACCGGGTGTGGCGTCATTTCGAAACGCATCACGTCGGTCATTTTCAATTCGAGATAGGCGTCGATGAAGTCGTCGTCGAACACGCCGCCGTTCTTCAGGAAGGCGCGGTCCTTGTCGAGGTTTTCCAGCGCCTCGCGCAATGAACCGCAGACCGTCGGAATCTGCTTCAGCTCTTCCTTCGGCAGGTCGTAGAGGTCCTTGTCCATCGCCGGTCCCGGGTCGATCTTGTTCTTGATGCCGTCGAGGCCCGCCATCAGCATCGCCGCGAAGGCGAGGTACGGATTGGCCATCGGGTCGGGGAAGCGAACCTCCACGCGCTTGGCTTTCGGCGAGGTCGTGTAGGGAATGCGGCACGATGCCGAACGGTTGCGCGCGGAGTAGGCGAGCAGCACCGGCGCCTCGTAGCCCGGGACCAGACGCTTGTAGGAGTTGGTCGACGGGTTGGTGAAGGCGTTGATCGCCTTGGCGTGCCTGATGATGCCGCCGATGTAGTACAGGCAGGTCTCCGACAGGTCGGCGTATTTGTTGCCGGCGAAGGTCGGCTTGCCGTCCTTCCAGATCGACTGGTGGACGTGCATGCCCGAGCCGTTGTCGCCGAAGATCGGCTTCGGCATGAAGGTGGCGGTCTTGCCGTAGATATGCGCGACCTGGTGGATGCAGTATTTGTAGATCTGCATCTGGTCGGCCATGTGGGTCAGCGTGTCGAACTTCATGCCGAGTTCGTGCTGGGCCGATGCGACCTCGTGATGGTGCTTTTCGACCCTGACCCCCATCTTGGCCATGGCGGCCAGCATTTCGGAGCGCATGTCCTGCACCGAGTCCTGCGGCGGGACCGGGAAGTACCCGCCTTTGGTGCGGATGCGATGGCCGAGGTTGCCGCCTTCGTATTCGGTTGCCGAGTTGGTCGGCAGTTCGGATGAATCCAGCTTGAAGCCGGTGTTGTACGGATCGGCCGAGAAGCGGACGTCGTCGAACACGAAGAATTCGGCCTCGGGGCCGACATACACGGTATCGCCCACGCCCATCGACTTCACCATCGCCTCGGCCTTTTTGGCGATGCCGCGCGGGTCGCGATTATAGGGCTCGCCGGTGGAGGGCTCCAGAATGTCGCAGGTGATGACCATCGTCGTTTCGGCGAAGAACGGATCGATCGAGGCCGTCGTCGGGTCGAGCATCAGCATCATGTCGGACTCGTTGATTGCCTTCCAGCCGGCGATCGACGAGCCGTCGAACATCGTGCCCTCGGCGAAAATGTCCTCGTCGATCATGCTGACGTCGAAGGTGACGTGTTGCCACTTGCCGCGCGGATCGGTGAAACGCAGATCGACGTATTTTACGTCGTTGTCCTTGATCGATTTCAGGACGTCGTTGGCGGTCTTCATAAATACCCCTTGTCTCTGCTGGTTTTCGTGATCGGCAGCGCGAAGCGGCCGTTGGTATGGCTTGATGTGTGGATGCTGCTTGCCAGGGCTCTAGATGGCGTCGAGGCCGGATTCTCCCGTTCGGATTCGGATGGCTTCCTCGATATTGGATACGAAAATCTTGCCGTCGCCGATGCGGCCCGTCTGTGCGGCGCGCCTGATGGCGTCGATGGCCTTTTCGACCAGATCATCTCCGATCACGATTTCGATTTTGACCTTGGGCAGGAAGTCCACGACGTATTCCGCGCCGCGATAGAGTTCGGCGTGTCCCTTCTGCCGGCCAAAGCCTTTTGCCTCGATCACGGTGATGCCCTGCAATCCGATCTCCTGAAGCGCTTCCTTTACCTCGTCGAGCTTGAACGGTTTGATGATGGCTTCGATCTTTTTCACTGAACGTCTCCTGGCGCTTCCAATTTCCAGCCGGTGCCCGATGCGCGCTGCTGCCTGCAGCACCGGTCATGCACTGGTTTTCGGACGGACAAAAGTCGCGAGACACGCTTCATTACCTGCCAGGGCAACACAGATCGAACTGACCCTCTCAAAGCAGGGTTTGTGCCAACTCGCGGTGACGTGCAATTTTCCAACGATATCAGGTGATTTTAGAGCGAACCTTGGATGTCATAGCAGCGTGCCGGGACGACTGTCAGATTACAAATTAGGCAACAGGTTTATTTTTTGTGCAGCCATGCGCCTTTCGAGCCGCCTGTCCCAATTTTCGTATTCCTGTCTGCCATTTGCGTTCAATCCTGCCGCGGCAGGCCCATCCGGTACACGCCGCGGAAGTCCAGGGGATCGGCCGGCTTGCCTTTGCGATAGATCACGAGACGGCCGGACTGCGCCAGGACCACGGCCGCGCGCCGGATCGGCTTCAACAGACCGTGCCAGTCGGATTCGGCGGCAATCGCTTGCGCGATCTCCGGCGCGCTCAGCGTCCGCGTGACATCGCGCGTCAGGACCTTGAGAATGCTGTCTTCGAGGGACGGTGGCGGCTGCGAATCTTGCGTGGTCATGGGATGATGCCATGACGCAGTGATAGTTGCTCTGCAAGTGGAAGAGCCCAATACGGGACTCAATCGAAATAGCTGCATACGGAGGTAAGACCGGTCGCTATGATGGCGGCGGGGATAGCGCGGATGAAGTCGCGGGTGTTCACACGTTCGGGCGCTGCGTCGCTTGCCGGTCATATGGCGCTGGCGGCCGGCCTGTTCTTTGCCGGGGCACATCCGTTCGACTACGTCTCGCCTGAACCGATTGCGGTCGATATCGTATCCTCAAAGGAGATGCCTTCCCCTGAGAAGCAGGCTCGTCCGGAACGGTCGCGAGCCTCATCGACGGACGCGATTGACAGTCGGGACGACCATCCGCAGGCAGATACAGCTATGATCCCGGCGCAATCCACGCCGTCACAGGCTTCGCAGGCGCCGGTCCGGCCATCGCCGGAGCCGCATCCGTCGCCATCATATAACGCGCCACAGCCCGATATCAGCGTCAAGTATGGAGTTCTGCTCGGTCTGCCGGCGAGCGGCATTGGTGAAGGCAGCGGCGCCGCTGAGGCCACCAGGGCAGACATTCCTGCAATGGACACTGCACAGTTCCGGCGTCATCTGAAGAACTGCTCGAAAATGCCGGCATCGGTCTCGCCCGGCGACAACATTCGCATCGTGCTGCGCGTGCCGTTCACAACCGATGGAAAAATCGCCGCACCGCCTGCCTTGATCGAAGCCAGCGCGTCGACGAAGGGGCCCGCCTTGATGAAAGGAGCGATCGAGGCGCTGGTAGCGTGTCAGCCTTATGCGATGCTGCCGCCGGACAAATATGACGAGTGGAAGGTCCTCGATCTCAGTTTCACGCCGCGCGATTTCGTGGGCGGATAATTCAGGACAGCCGGTGCTTTCGGCATCGGTTTTATGGCGTGAGCGAAGGCACGGGAGTGAATCGGAATGACGCTGACGCTCGTGATAGGAAACAAGAATTATTCCTCGTGGTCGATGCGGCCCTGGCTGGCGCTCAAGGCCGGCGGCATCGCATTCGAGGAGATGTTCGTTCCGCTCTACACCGGCAGGGCCGATAAACAGCGCATCCTCGATATAACTCCTGCCGGCAAGGTCCCGGCGCTGATCGACGGTGACGTGACGGTCTGGGATTCGTTGGCGATTATCGAATATCTCGCCGAACGGTTTCCGGAAGCGGGTCTGTGGCCGGCGGATCCCGCGAGCCGCGCACGCGCGCGATCCGTCTCGGCGGAAATGCATGCGGGCTTTGCCGCGCTGCGAAACGAGTGCGGGATGAATCTGCACCGGCCGATCGGTGCGAAGGCGTTGTCAGACAATGCGCGCGCCGACGTTGCCCGTATCCAGGAACTTTGGACGGATTGCCGTCAGCGGTTCGCGGAGGCCGGGCCGTTCCTGTTCGGAGCCTTCAGCGCGGCGGACGCCATGTATGGGCCGGTGGTCCACCGCTTCCGGACCTATGCGATCGCCGTGACGCCGCCGGTGCGGGCTTACATGGATGCGATGATGTCGTGTCCGGCATTTCGGCAATGGACGGATGAAGGGCTTGCGGAAACCCTCGTGATCGAGAGGTTGGAGGCCGGTTGAAGGCCGGAACAGGCATGATACCGCGCGGACTGGTTGGGGTGCCGGGGACGTATTCACAACCCTCACTCGTGAGTCCCGTTTCCGGCAACCCTATGAACGCTTACATCGTTGGAAAACCAGCAAAATCGGCGATTCCGTCATGTCGTTTATGGCTAGCCAAAGGTCTCGGCCGCATGCTATACACTGCAAAACTTTGATCGACGACCTCGCTGAACCGTGGGCGGATCGGTTGCGTTGTGTGATGGAGAAGGCGTTGAAGCATAAATTCCTCGTTGGAGAAACGGTCTATTTCACCGCGAGCAACGTGGCGCGGCCGGCTGCGAGCGGCACCTACGAGGTGATCCGTTTGCTTCCCACCGACGGCGACGACTGTCAGTACCGGATCAAGAATTCGGCCGAGGCTTTCGAGCGCGTCGCAAAGGAAAGTCAACTCGCCGCAGGCTAGAGTTCCCGGCGCGATTGAGCCGATGTTTCCCGGACCGAGACTTTCCTGACGAAGGCCCGTCCTGACGAAGGCCCGCCCTGAAAACCCTCCGAGATGGCCTTGATCGGACTGATTTTGCCGCATTCCCGGGGCAGTGAATAACCGGGGAATCTCATTGGCTTTCATCGATTGCGTTTTATGCTGTTCCCGCTCGGCATGAGGGACATTCGCGCATGAACTGGGATTGGACGTCGCCCGATCAATTCTGGCATTCGTCGACGTTCCCGTTTTGGCTGACGCTGGTCGTGGCCGGATTCTTCGCGATCCTGGTGTTGGTGACGCTGGTTCGCGCGGACAAGTCGGTTGCGAACGTCGTCCTGACCGTCATCACCTTGCTCGCGATCGGAGTGGCGGCTGCCGTCACCACTCGCGGCTTCAGCCCCGAGGGCCGTCAGGCGCTCGAGTCGAAAAACCTTTACGCGCCGGACAAGGTTGCCGCGATGCCGGCGTTGTCTTGCATCGATGACCTCGCAGGCGACGTCGTCGAAGCCGCCTGCGAGAAGGCGCTGTTCGGTACGCCCGATGCGGTGGCCGCCGCCGTCTCCTATACCGCTTCGGAAATCAGCCGAGTGAGGTCGTTCAACGGTGCGGCTGACGCCGGCAGCGTTGTCTCGGTGGAGTTGGCGGCGCTGCGGCGCGCGCTCGAGCGCGACCGCTACGGTCTGGTCGCCCACGTGCTGACGGTCCGCGATCACTGCCGGCCATCGGACTGTGCCGCCTTTCAATCGCTGACCGATCACAGCCATGTTGCGGCGAACATGGAGGAGGGGACTTACGAGAAGCTTGTAACGCGTTACGCGCCATCGTGGAGCGCACCTGCGGCGAGGGCGGACGCGGCGGAGCCCGAAACCCCGCCGCTGCCGGCGCTCGCATCGGAGCCGACGGGCAAGCCGACGACCGCCGATTTTCCGACGGCCGCTTCCATTCCGCCGGTCAGCATCATGACGCCCGAGCCGCCGACCGGCGCGGCGCCGCCGCCATCCCCGCCCACTCCGCCCTCAGCGACCGCGCAAGCAGTTCCAAAGCCCGGCCCGACTCGGGCCAGGAAGCATACGACGGCGCCCAGGGCGGCACCGAAGGCTGCGCCCAGGGCGCATGCGGAGGCGCCTGTCCGCCTGACGCCTGAACCGTCCGCGGCGAGCACGCAGGATTAGCTGACGTGTCTGAAAGCTCTCGCTGAAATGCACCTCAATCTCGTCAAGCTTGCTGTCGGTTGCGATTCCGTTAAGGAACTCAGGAGCTGGATCGCCGAGCGCATGAAGCTGGCAAAGCGAAAAGGGTTGCCGCGTCACCACATCCACATCACCCGGATGACGCCGAAGCGCAACGAGGAATTGCTCGAGGGAGGCTCGCTTTATTGGGTGATCAGGGGTGAAATTGCCGCCCGCGAGAAGCTGATCGGAATCGAGCCGTTCCGCGACCGCGACGGTATCGGCCGATGTCGCCTGATCATGCAGCCGAAGGTGGTTGCCGTCAGGCCGCGTCCGATGCGCCCGTTTCAGGGGTGGCGCTATCTGTCTGCCGCGGATGCGCCGCCCGATCTCGGCAGCAATGCGGCGAGCGTTGCCGCGATGCCGGAGCCGCTGCGGCGCGAGTTGCGTGATCTGGGGTTGCTGTAAGGGTAACGGGCGGAATCGTATTCTTGCAGGCCGTTGAAGAAGTCGGTAGCGGAGCGGAAAACGGCATCAACGAGCAGACTCAGCATCCGGATTCGATCAAGGAGGCCATCGCGGCGCTGAAAAAGCAGCATGCCGAAGTCGACGCCGATTATCGCAAGGATCTGATGGCCGATCTGTCGAAGGCTGGTCCGGAAGGGAGTCGTCGAACAAACCGAACTCCGCGCCATCCACGAACAGATGTTGTCGACAAAGGGGTATCCGCCGCAGATCGCGAGCATGCTTGAGCCTATCTGGAAGCCCTTTAAGCGCGAGCTCTCAATCAATGATTAAACGTGGCCTGTCGATCTTCGATCCGCCTAATGACCTGGTCGACGCCTCTGGAGTCACGCCCAAGCTGGGTGAAGGCGAACGTGTTCTCTGGATCGGCACGCCAGGATGGTTCAGCAGCTTTTTCTGTACAAATTCATGGGGTATGCCAGCGGTTCTCGTTGCGGCGTTCATCTTGTACCGCGGTCTCTATGTGCGAACTGCCGCGCAGTACGCCATTGATGGGCTTATAGCGTGGCGATGGGGGGTGGTCGGTTTCACAGTCTTTTTTGCTTTCATTATTAACTTTGTCGCGCTGTACATGGGCGGCGCCTTTGTCTACATCCTTACGACGAAGCGGATGATGGTAAAAGTAGATCGGACGAGATTGCTCGTCAGATTATTTCAATACTTCAAGAAAGTTTCCGATGCGGATGGCTTCGCCGCCTACGATTTGAGATATCTCAACGGCGCTCGTGTCTATGCCGGCCCCTTGGGCTATGGGAATGTGAGCGTCTCTTACAAAGTCGGCACCTTTGGAAGCCTCAGAGGCGACTTGGACACCTATAAATCCGAACCCGTTTTCCGCCGTGCGCGGCGGTACGTGAAAGTATACTTCCGTAGCGTGGTTTTCTTTCATCCGGCTGAGACCTTTTGCAATGTGTACTTCGGTATCAAGGATGTAGATCGGCTTGGCGATCTTCTGAATGATCAATGCGCGGCTCATCTGAGTAAACGATAACAAGGCGAACAGCGGGAGGCAGGACAATGGGAGAATATTCAGGACTTATCGCTGGGGGCGGAGGAGGCGAACGAATTGGAATCGGATCGGGAACGTTGTTCTCTTTTTCAATATCCTGCTAAACGCCGATATTGTCGATCAGCCGGGTCGTTCCGATTCTTGCTGCGACCAGGAGCCGGACCGGTCCGTCCTTGATCGAACGCACGGGAGCCAGCGTTTCGGCATGGCGCGCCTCGAAATAGTCCAGCACGAAGCCTGCGTCACCGATCGTTCTCGCACCATCGGCGATGACGGTTTCGAGACTTTCGCCGTTCCGTAAGCGTCTGGCGGCATCCTTCATGACGCGGTGGAGCGTCGGCGCGACGGCGCGCTGCCCGCTCGACAGATAGACGTTGCGCGACGACATCGCGAGCCCGTCGCGCTCGCGCACGATCGGCACTCCGACGACTTTGACGCCGAGATCGAGATCGGCGGCCATTCGTGTCACGACCTTGAGCTGCTGATAGTCCTTCTGACCGAACAGGGCGATATCCGGCCGGCACTGCGCGAACAGCTTGCCGACGACAGTCGCAACGCCGCCGAAGAAATGCGGCCGGAAACGATCTTCAAGACCTGCCGCCGCCGGTCCTTCGGTCAATATCCGGGTCGCGAAACCCGGCGGGTACATCGTGCCGACGCCCGGATTCCAGACCAGATCGACGCGCGCCTCCGCGAGTCTGGCCACGTCGGCCTTCCAGGTTCGTGGGTATGATCCGAAATCTTCATGCGGTGCGAATTGGGTTGGATTGACGAAAATGGAGACGATAACCTTCGACGCGCGCCGTTTTGCCTGATGCACCAGCGCCAGATGTCCGTCGTGAAGCGCCCCCATGGTCGGCACCAAGGCGACGGTAGCCCCGCGCGCCCGCAAACTCTCCAGGGCACGGCGCAGCGAGGGAAGGGTGCGGGCGACAGCGGGAGCGCGTGGCATTTCTGCTCGGTACGACTTTTTACCTTATATGTCATGCCCGTATGGCATATGTCTCCACAAGGACGAGAAGATTTCCCGCAAACTGGAACTGTCAACCCGGGTGAGAATTTTGCTGGAACTGACGCGTCGGCTTGGGGAACAAGGGACAACCGTTCTCTGGCTAAGGGCGTATTGAATCGTCGGTTGTTTGCGCCACATTGTGTCTTCAATCCTTGCGAGTTTCGATGTCCCGCGATCCGGTGCCGCCAAAATATCCCGCTGATCCGTCCGTCTTTCGGAGTGCGCCGTCCGACGGAAGCGCTCCGCTGCCCGACATCAAGCCGTCGAGCCAGTCCGATATTGCCGCGTTCGTCGCCAAGGCGCGCGCGATGTCGCCCCATGCCGCCGGCAGTCGTGGCCGGCTGGTGTTTGCGCTCGATGCGACGATGAGCCGGCAGCCGACGTGGGACATGGCCTGCGCTCTCCAGGCCGACATGTTTCGCGAAGCCGCCGGCATCGGCAGCCTCGATATTCGCCTTATCTACTACCGTGGGATCAACGAGTGCCGCTCCAGCGGCTGGATATCCGATAGCGCGAAGCTGGCAAGATTGATGGGCGCCATCGATTGCCGCAGCGGTGAAACTCAAATCGGCAAGGTTCTTTCGCACGCGCGCAGCGAAGCGGTCGCGTCGGGCATCAAGGTGGTCGTGTTCGTCGGTGATGCGATGGAGGAATCGGGCGACGAACTCTGCGCGACGGCCGGCCAATTGGGATTGCTGAAGGTTCCTGTATTTATGTTCCAGGAAGGACATGATGCGGCCGCGGAGAAGGCGTTTCGCGATATCGCGCGACTGACCGGCGGCGCGTGGTGCCGGTTCGATCCCGGCGCCGCCGCCCAGTTGCGTGAATTGCTCCGCGCGGCCGCAGCCTATGCCGCCGGCGGCAGGGAAGCCTTGCGGCGGATGTCGACGACAGCAGCCAGTGCGACCCAGCTTTTGGGGCAAATGAAATTGGCGCCATAATGCGATCGTTCTGGCTGGTGTCTGCGGCGTTCCGTTTGCGGTAACCGCTGCCAACAATCGCTTTCGTCGGCTGTGCCGACATACTATCTATCCGCCATGCCAACTCTGATCCTGGGCCTCCTTGCCTTTCTTTTCCTATATTTGCTGCTTCAATTGCTTCGGGCGGCAAACCCGGCCGTGCTTGCGCGAGCCATCAGGCTCGCGGGCGGCATCATCGCGCTCGCGGTGGCTGCTTTTGTCGGCATCAAGGGAGAGGTGGTGATCGCGCTGCCGCTCGGGATCTTCGGCGCCACGCTGCTGGGCTGGTCGCCGTCGCTCGCGTCGTTTTTCGGCAAGCTTTTCAGTGCGGGGACGCAGACCGCGGGGGGGCAGACGTCCCAGGTGCGCTCGCAGTTTCTCGACATGATCCTGGATCACGACAGCGGCCGGCTGGCGGGATGGATCGTTGCCGGACCCGATGCGGGCCGCTCGCTCGACGATTTCGACCTGCCGCGACTTGTCACGATGATGACGGGCTTCGATGCCGAGAGTTGCGCGCTACTTGAAAGTTATCTGGACCGCCGGTTTCCCGCCTGGCGTCGGAACGCGCAGGACGATCCGGCAGGGGGGCGGCGCCGCGCGCCTTCGAGCGGCAAAATGACGGACGAGGAGGCCTATCAGATCCTTGGCTTGCAGCCTGGGGCGGGCGGCGACGAGATCCGGCGTGCGCACCGAGGACTCATGAAGAAACTGCATCCCGACCAGGGGGGGTCGACGTACCTGGCGGCTCGTGTAAACGAGGCCAAGGATACTTTGCTTCGCACTCATCGCAGCTAACTCCAACGCCACCAAACGCTACACTGCGAGTTGCTTCTGCCCGTCTCCGCTCGACGCTCCGTTTCACCCGCCGTTGTCCGGCGTTATTGATGGTTGTTCTCGACTGTATCCGCCAATTCTTGACGAGTGGTTTGCGTGGCCTTGGTTTATCGGCTGCGCAGGTTACGCATGCTCAGGATTCGGACGCCGTCAAAATCAAATGGCCGGGGCAAGGCCCGGCCATTGAGCAGTTTTCGATCAGATCGGGCCACAGTGCTGATGCTGCGGGTTCTTTCCGCTTCTGATGGAATCAGAAGCGGGGTTCTATGATTTTTATTTGATGCGTTTTCTTGACGCGAACCGGTAGCCACTTCGCTTGAAAACGCTCTATGGCGACGCGGACGGCGCAGTCAGTTTTTGATCGTGATGCAGGGTAGGTCCGAACGCTTCAGGGTGCGGCACACGGCTTCGGCCTCATCGCGGTCGAGCCCTGCGAAGCGGGCACGGTACAGCTTCTTGTTGCCCTTGCCGACGGGCTCGGTGAAGGGATCGGCCTTGCCCAGCATGCCGCGGGCGCGGCCCCGGGCGGCGTCGAGACGCTCGCGTGCCTCGCTCTCGGTATCGAGCGCGCCGACCTGGATGATCCAGCCTGTATGCGTCGCCAGCGGTTTCACAGCGCCGTTGTGCTGAATGGCCCGCGGCTGAGCGCCAAGCGCGGAATCCGCGCGTGCCATCGCCTGAGCCGTCGAAGCGGGGAGGCTCGAGGCCGGCAGTACTCCCAGGATGCCCTGACCGGTGCCGAAGTTGGCCGGCTGCGGCGGCATGCTGGCCCGCGCCATGACAGAGCCGGATGTTTCCGGCGCTCCGTCGCGAACGGCCGCAGTGCCGCTTTCCGCCGGCACCGATGGCGCTGCTCCGGCCGAGGCCAGCCTGACCGATCCGGCCCTGACCTGTACCGTCTTCACCCGCACCGGCTTCATCGGTGCGGTAGAGCCGGGAATCGCGTCGATTGCCGGTGTTGCGATGACGCCGCTCGTCAGGGGGGCGGGCTCTTGCCTGGCCCGTTTCGGCGGCAGCGCGGCGGTCGAGGCCGCTATCAGCGAGCGGGTCAGACGAGCAGGGCGTTCGGGCGGCAGCGCGACCGGTTCGCGCGCAGTCGACGCGGCCTGAACGGCGCCGTCGACCTGCACCATGTCCCTGGGCCGCGAGCGCGCCTGATCTTCGGCCACCTTCGCGTTGGCGTCAGCCATATTGTTTTCTGTGATGGCGGCGACCGTTCGCCGTGTCGCAGCCTTGTCGAGGTTTTCGGCCAGCAGGGTGCGCATGGTCGCGTCGCGCGCACCGCTGCTGCGACCGCCCATGACCACGCCGACCAGATGGCGATTGCCGCGCCTCAGATTGGTGACAAGGTTGAAGCCGGAGGATCGGATGTACCCGGTCTTGATGCCGTCGACGCCGTCGACGCTGCCGAGCAGATGGTTGTGACCGCGAACGATGTGGCCGCGGAACATGAACGAGGTCGTCGCGAAGTAGCGATAATAGCGGGGGAAGCGGTCCTGCAGCGCTCGGCCGAGCGTTGCCTGGTCGCGCGCGGTGGTGACCTGATCGTCGTCGGGAAGACCGGAGGCGTTGCGATACACCGTTCGGGTCATGCCGAGCGCGCGCGCCTTCCGCGTCATCATCCTGGCGAAATCATCTTCGTCGCCGCCGATCGCCTCGGCGATCACGACCGCCGCATCGTTCGCGGATTTCGTCACCAGTCCCTTGATGGCGTCTTCGACGCGGATGGTCTGACCCGGCCGCAAACCGAGCTTCGTCGGATCCTGTGCCGCCGCGTGCGCTGAGACCGGCATTTCGGTATCGAGACTTATCTTGCCGGCATCCAGTCGCTCGAACAGCAGATAGAGCGTCATCATCTTGGTGAGCGATGCCGGGTGGCGAAGACTGTCGGGATTGGTGGCGGAAAGCGTCGCGCCGGAATTGGCGTCCACCACGATCGAGGCGAACGGCGGATTGTAGCTGTAACGCGCTTCATGGTGATGGTGATGACGATGGTGGTGACGGGCACGGCGCGCATCGGCGGGGTTGGTCGTCAAAACAACGGCGGCGATAGCTGCCAGTCCAAACACGCCTGCTCGCAGCATGCGCGAGGAAGCCAAGGTTGTGCGAAGCATGAACGTCCCCGTCCGATTTCGACTTTAGTCACCGGTTCGTGAGGCAAAATTGTGCCCGACCGTCTGATCCGAACGTTCTGCGCGAAACGATCTCTTGGCGAGGTGGCAGCTCAGGTTGCCGTTCTGGCTAAGAGCTTGGTCTCACGGTGCTTTTTCGACACTTTCACCGGAGCGCTCAGGATATGGGAATCAGCCTAGGGGGGCCGGGTTTCCAAAAGGTTAAGCAACTCTTGATGACGCCTGCTGGATTTATGTCGAATCGTCGTTTGTGCGCCGCACAAAATATTTGCATTCGATTGTGCAGTGCACTATATTTTTTTTGAAGAAGCCGGATGCTCCGGCTCGTCATGCCATCGGGAGAGAATTCCATCATGTTGAAGATTGAAGACGTCCAGCAGCACGGAAAAGAGCAGCTCAACGCCGCGGTCGCGGCGGCCGGCAGCTTTCAGAAGGGAGTTCAGGCGATCGCCCTGGCGTTCGGCGACTACACGCGGAAGTCGTTTGAAGACGGCAACGCATTCACCGAGAAGCTTGCAGGAGTGAAATCGCTCGAGAAGGCCATCGAGGTCCAGACCGAATACGCCAAGAGGACCTACGAGACGTTCGTCACGGAGTCGCTGAAGATCGGCGAACTCTACGCCGATCTCGCCAGGCAGACCTATAAGCCGTTCGAGGATTTCGCCGCGAAGTTCGTTCCGGCCGCCCGCTGATATCGCAACGATATTCTTAAATAAAAAGCCCGGCGCGAGCCGGGCTTTTTTTGGATCGTGGCGTAGGCGTTACTTCGCGATGCGGAGCTGCGAGATTTGCGTAAGAATGTTCTGGAACGCGTCCGCTGTCTGGGTAGCCGACGTGATCATTTGGAAGTTTCCGTCGCTGGCGCAGTCCTGCAACACCTGAGACGTCGGATCTTTGCTGTTGATGTTGACTTGAATCGTGAAGATTTTGACACCGCTGTTCTTGACGTTCTGGCACAGCAATTCCTGCCGCGCGTCAATATCCGTATCGGTATTTGATCCATCTCCGCCAAAGCGGTTCTGTGTGTTCAAGCCGTCGGACAGCAGCACGACGTAATCTTGATAGATGTGGTTCGTATCTTTCGCCGGCGCAGCGATAGGTCCATTGGTGGTGCTGAGGGATTGCCATCCCCAGGCAAGACCAATCGCCTGATTTGTACTGCCGTTCGGACTCATGGAGCCGATCTGGGATTTGATGCTGCTCCAATCGTTACTCATGGAGATGACAGTACCCGGCGGACAATTCGACGACTGCTCAGCGTAAAACAAGCTGGAGGGAGTCGATGTATCGCCTGCTATCGGTGCCATGTTCGAGATGTCATTTGGCTGATCGCGGTCTTCGATGCAGCCGTTCCACCCACCATTCGCGACGGAATCGGTATATTTGGGAGCAGCGGCGGCGGTAGCCGAAGTGCCGTCGCCACGCCAAAGATGCGAATAGGTCGTCGGCGTGCTGCAAACCCTGTTGCTGCCGTGCCCCGAGCACGAGCAGTTGCTGGTCGACCCACAGCTTGCACCCGAGCCGGTGGCGATGGTTTGTCCCGGCGTCGTAACTGTCGTGTAGCAGCCATTGTAGTAATGGCCGTTTTTGTAAGATATTTTATTACCGCTATCTACGCTGGGGCAAATGTAACCCGCATAGGTTCCGGTCTGGGGGATCGTAGTGGTGAACTTCGCCCCGCTTACCGTCGCAGGGCGGTCCATGCAATGGAAGCCATAAGCGGCGTCGTTGTTTTTGCTTGGAAACGGACAGGTTGATCCGGCGACGGTTGTGTTCCAATTGCTGGGATAACCGTTCTGCGTGAGGACGGTCGGCTCCGCAAGCCAGTCGGACCAGTTTATCCAGTTTGCGTCGGAATTGCTCGCGTCGAGGTTCACGTCCTTGGAGAACGGAACGAGGGAAATGTAAACGTCACCAGTGGTTTTGGCGAACGCGGACAGTGAGTCCACCATATCTTGCGCTGCCGTGATTAGTGCGGACATCTTGCCGTTCTGGGCCATCGATCCGGTGTTGTCGAGGACCAGTGCGACGCGCATGCGAGAATTGCCCCACGTGGATGTGGAGCTTGTGCCGAAATTAAGCTGCGGAAAACCGACCACCTTCATGAAGTCGGTGTTGATGGTGCCTTGGCCTGTAGCGACGATGGTCGGGGCTGTCGATGACGTGCTCGGCGTATAGGTGGCGTTTACCGTGACGCCGAGTGCGTCGGCGTCATGATAAAGCGCCGAAAAATATCGCTGCACGGCGTCCGTGATCTGCTCCGACGTCATGGCCGGGTTGGCCGCGGCGTCCTTTGAAACCATCAGCACTGCCGAATCCATCGCTGCCTGCATCGAGGAGCGCGCCGCATTGGCCCGGGTGTAATCGACTGCCGCGCCGACGAAGCCAAGCATCGGCAGCAGGGCGACTGCAAAAATTGGTGCGATATTACCTCGTAGATCTCCACTGAAACAGCGGATCGAATTGCAGATCCTTGTGCGAATTGAGGTACCAGACATGGCCGTCACCGATTCGTTGGTTTCAGCCGGCATTTCGAGCCGCGGGGCTAAACGGGTGGTAAAGCTGTCCTGAGAAAGCAGGTAAATAGCCGCATAAATTGCGAATAGGGGCCCAAAGTTCGCCGACATCGTCAACGGAGCTTAACAGGCCATAAGGGTTATTCTGCCAGTCCGGAAGGACCAGGTTAACCATTGGCTCCGGACCGTCCTCGGCGAACCGTTCTTGGGCGGCGATCTACGATCTTGCGATCGGTCGAATCCGGACCCATACTTAGGTCTTCCGGACCAACCGACGGCCTGCCGTAAGAGGAGTGGTCGCGATCTTGTCCGGATGGATAGGATTGCCTGGTGAACGGCCCGGTCGTTGCCGTTCATGCGGCGGAGATGAAATATCGAACGCCTGAGCCATGTTGAAGCTGCCTGCCACTCAGACATCCGGAACGTCCGTTCTGCCTGCGGCGGATATCGTGTTTCTCGCATCGCGAATGAGTGACGACGAAGGGCGCACCGATAGTCGGGGCGATCCGGCCGGTTCGGTCATCACCAAGGTCAAACCGAAGACCAAACGTCCCAATCTCTACCGCGTGCTGATATTGAACGACGATTACACGCCGATGGAGTTCGTCGTTCACGTCCTCGAGAAATTTTTTCAGAAGGATGTGGAGGCCGCCACTCAGATCATGCTGCACGTCCACCATCACGGCATAGGCGAATGCGGCGTGTTCACCTATGAGATCGCCGAGACCAAGGTGACGCAGGTGATGGATTTTGCGCGCAAGCACCAGCATCCGCTGCAATGCGTGATGGAAAAAAAATAGCCGCTGGTTCGACAAGATCGAAGCGGTCTCGCGGAGTTACCCGCCCGCGCGAATCCGTCCATGGTTCATGGCAGGTCTCCGGGATTCGGAACACGCGTGATGTGATTCTGCGTTGAACCGGCTCTTCCCCCCGGATGGTGTATTACTATATTATTGACGAAGGTTGTTGTTGCCTGACGGGGCGATGGCGATCATGATGGCCAAGAGACCCCAGAGGACGCGGAATGCCAACTTTTTCTCAAAGCCTGGAACAATCCCTGCATCGGGCGCTCGCGATCGCCAATGAGCGGCATCATCAATATGCGACGCTCGAGCACCTTTTGTTATCGCTGGTCGACGATTCGGATGCCGCCGCGGTGATGCGCGCCTGCAGCGTCGATCTCGACAAGCTGCGAACCAGCCTGGTGAACTATCTCGAAACCGAATTTGAAAATTTGGTGGCGGCGGACGCCACTGACGACGCCAAGCCGACGGCCGGTTTCCAGCGCGTGATCCAGCGTGCCGTGATCCATGTCCAGTCGTCCGGCCGCGAGGAGGTGACAGGCGCCAATGTCCTGATCGCGATCTTTGCGGAGCGCGAGAGCCATGCGGCCTATTTCCTGCAGGAGCAGGACATGACGCGCTACGACGCGGTGAATTACATCAGCCATGGCATTGCCAAACGCCCCGGCGTCTCGGAAGCGCGTCCGGTGCGCGGCGTCGACGAGGAAACCGAGTCGAAGGGCGGCGACGAGGCCAAGAAGAAGGGCGACGCGCTCGAAACCTATTGCGTCAACCTGAACAAGAAGGCGCGTGACGGCAAGATCGATCCGGTGATCGGGCGGAACGCCGAGATCAACAGAGCGATCCAGGTGCTGTGCCGCCGGCAGAAGAACAATCCGCTTTTTGTCGGCGATGCCGGCGTCGGCAAGACCGCGATCGCCGAAGGGCTCGCGAAGCGCATCGTCGACAGCGAAGTCCCCGAAGTGCTGGCGGCCTCAACCGTGTTCTCGCTCGACATGGGAACGCTGCTGGCCGGTACGCGCTATCGGGGCGATTTCGAGGAGCGGTTGAAGCAGGTGCTCAAGGAACTCGAAGCGCACCCGAATGCGATCCTGTTCATCGATGAGATCCACACGGTGATCGGCGCCGGCGCGACGTCCGGCGGTGCGATGGACGCGTCCAACCTGCTCAAGCCGGCGCTGGCGTCGGGAACCATCCGCTGCATGGGCTCCACCACATACAAAGAGTATCGGCAGCATTTCGAGAAGGATCGCGCGCTGGTGCGCCGGTTCCAGAAGATCGACGTCAACGAGCCGTCTATCGAGGATGCCATCGCTATCCTGAAGGGGCTGAAGCCGTACTTCGAGGACTATCACAAGCTGAAGTACACCAACGACGCGATCGAGGCGGCTGTGCAATTGTCGTCGCGCTATATTCACGATCGCAAGTTGCCCGACAAGGCGATCGACGTGATCGACGAGTCCGGCGCGGCGCAGATGCTGGTGACCGAGAACAAGCGCAAGAAGACCATCGGCATCAAGGAAATCGAGACCACGATCGCGGCCATGGCCCGGATTCCGCCCAAGAGCATGTCCAAGGACGATGCCGAGGTTCTCAAGCATCTCGAGCAGACGCTCAAGCGTGTCGTGTTCGGGCAGGATCGCGCGATCGAGGCCTTGACGGCATCGATCAAGCTGGCGCGCGCCGGCCTGCGCGAACCGGAGAAGCCGATCGGCTCCTACCTGTTCTCCGGCCCGACCGGCGTCGGCAAGACCGAGGTCGCAAAACAGCTTGCGGAGGCGCTTGGCGTCGAGCTGCTGCGCTTCGATATGTCCGAATACATGGAACGGCACACCGTTTCGCGTTTGATCGGCGCGCCTCCCGGCTATGTCGGTTTCGATCAGGGCGGCCTGCTGACCGATGGCGTCGATCAGCATCCGCATTCCGTGGTGCTGCTCGACGAAATCGAGAAGGCGCACCCGGATGTCTACAACGTGCTGTTGCAGATCATGGATCACGGCCGGCTTACCGATCATCACGGCAAGCAGGTCAACTTCCGCAACGTGATCCTGATCATGACCACCAATGCCGGCGCTTCGGACATGGCCAAGGCGGCGTTCGGCTTCACGCGCAACAAGCGGGAAGGGGACGATCGGGAGGCCATCAACCGCCAGTTCTCGCCTGAGTTCCGTAACCGGCTCGATGCCACCGTCTCGTTCGGCCATCTCAGCACCGAGGTGATCGGCATGGTGGTCGAGAAGTTCGTGCTTCAGCTCGAAGCCCAGCTTGCGGATCGCTTCGTGACGATCGAGCTCTCTGAGCCGGCCAAGACCTGGCTGGTTCAGAACGGCTATGACGAGCAGATGGGCGCCCGGCCGATGGCGCGTGTGATCCAGGAACACATCAAGAAGCCCCTGGCGGACGAGGTGCTGTTCGGCAAGCTCAAGGGCGGCGGACATGTCCGCGTCGTTGTGGTCAAGGACGAAGCCGTCGCGGGTCTCGATCTCGAGAAGATCGGTTTCGAGTTCCTCGATGGACCGGTTACACCCAAGCCCGAGAAGCTTCCGGGTGCGCGCAAGCGGCCTCCGCCGCGCAAGCCGAAGTCCGGCGGCATCTCGAAGGAGCCGCTCAAGGTCTGAGGGGAACCGCAAAAAGATCGAACGGCCGGCACTTGCAGCGCCGGCCGTTCTGTTTTGTGGACGCCGTCTGTTGAAAAGTGGAGAGGGGCGGAAGTTCGCCAGCCTCGCTCGCGACGCCGGATCTCACTTTTCCTCGGCGGGCTCCTCGCCCTCGCCCTCGGCTTCGACCCCCTCGTCGTGCTGTGCTTCCGGATCGAAGAATTCGCCGGCAGCGGCGATCGCTTCGGCTGCGGCGTCGCGATCCTCCTGTCGGGTGCTGATATCCTCGCCGCGCTTGATGCGCTCTGCTTCGTCGGTGCTGCGGGCGACAGTCACAGCGATGTGGGCTTCCACCTCGGGATGGACCGCGATCGTCAATTTCTGTTGGCCGATTGTCTTGATCGGGGCATCAAGCCAGACCTGCGGGCGGCTGACGGTGATGCCGTCCGCGGCCAGCGAGGCCACGATGTCGCGCACCGTGACCGAGCCGAATAGCTGGCCGGTCTCGGAGGCCTGACGGATGATGACGATGTCGCGGCCGTCGATCTTCTCGGCGACCTTGGCGGCTTCACCCTTGGCCTTGATATTGTTGGCTTCGAGTTCGGCCTTCATACCGTCGTATTTGGTTCGGTTGTCGGCGGTCGCGCGCAGGGCCTTGCCGCGCTTGAGAAGGAAATTGCGGGCGAATCCATCCTTGACCTTCACGACATCGCCCATCTGGCCAAGCTTGGCCACGCGTTCCAGCAGAATGACTTCCATGTTCGATCCCTTGTTCGGAGTTGAGCGGGTTTGCGTTGAATTCAAGATTTGGGCGCGAGCGGCGGAAGCATGTGCCGTGCCAAGTAACGTTGGCGAATGCCCCAGACGGCGTCGGCGATGCCGATGCTGATCACCGCAATGATCGGCCAGAAAAAGAACAGCAGCACAACGGCATAGACAGATCCCAGCCACAGCGCGCGGTTTTGCAGCGTCAGCGTGATCGTGTGCAGAACGGCGAAACCCATGAGGGCGTACATCATCATCAGGCATGCAGTGACAATCTGAGCCAGCATCGCCGGAAGCCCGCCGACGAAGCACAGTGAAATTGCCAGGGCCGTCGCCACCAGCATCATCGGCGGAAGCGTCGTGGCCTTGATGTCGGGCCAGGGACGACGCAACAGGCCGGACGTCGCGGTGACCTTGGCCGCGAGCCACAGATTGAGGGTCAGCGTCGTCATGGCGATCGTCGCGGCGCCGGCGGGAATGATGGCGACAAAGGCATCGACCAGTTCCGAGGTGCGACCGCGCGACGCCGCGTCCTGCACGTCGACGATGTGCATCAACCCGCGGCGCAGCGTATCGGTAATCGTCGATGCGTTCGAACCGAGCGTAAACAGCATGGCCGCCGTGGTCAGGGCGGCGAAGCAGGCGATCCAGATCAGAATGCGTCCAAGTGGATACCAGTCGACCGGCGGCAGGGCCGCGCCGGTCCTTTGCGTCTCCTGCGGCGGTGCATCCGCAGCCGGGCGGCCCAGAAGGACCAGACGTCCGAGCCACCACGCCGGCAGCGCGACCGCCAGCACGAAGGCGGCGGAATAGGGCGGGCCGAACATGTGGCCAAGGCTTGCACCTGCCAAGGCGCCGCCGATTGCCGCACAGCTCGGTCCCCATCCCATCGATGCGACCATCAGCGGCAGCGGGGCTAGATAGAACAGGAGCAGCGAGACGAGCGCTCCCGAAACGATCGAGGCGAACATCAGCGCCGACGCGCAGCCGGCTGTGGCTGCGACAAGGAGGGTCATCATCATCAGCTGTCCCGCTCCTTTCGAGCGGTTAGAGGCTCTTTTGAACCCCAACCATCGGCGACCTGATCGTTCGGAAGCCTTATGAAAAATGACGGACGGCGTAAACGCCGCCGCCAAACGCAAATTAACGGATGACGTAAGGAAGCAGGCCGAGGAAGCGCGCGCGCTTGACGGCGCGCGCGAGTTCGCGCTGTTTCTTGGCGGAAACCGCGGTGATGCGGCTCGGCACGATCTTGCCGCGCTCGGAGACGTAACGCATCAACAGCTTGGAGTCCTTATAGTCGATCTTCGGCGCATTCGCGCCCGTGAACGGGCAGGTCTTGCGGCGGCGGAAAAACGGACGGCGTGCTCCGGCATCAGCCATGATTCCTACTCCTCAGTTGCAGCTTCGTCGCGCGGTCGGCGCGGACCGCGGTCGCTGCGGAAGCCGCCGTCGCGGTCGCCGCGGAAGCCGCCGCCACGATCGTCGCGCTCACGGTCGCGATCAGCCTTGCGCATCATCGCAGACGGGCCTTCCTCGTGTTCTTCGACGCGGACGGTAAGATAGCGGATGACGTCTTCATGGATGCGTTCCTGGCGCTCGATCTCGTTGACCATCGTGGATGGGCCGTCGATGTTGAGCAGCACGAAATGCGCCTTGCGATTCTTCTTCATGCGATAGGTCAGCGAGCGCACGCCCCAGTTCTCGGTCTTGGTGACCTTGCCGCCCAACCCGGTAATCACGCCTGTGATCTGGTTGGTCAACTCCTCGACCTGCTGGGAACTCGCATCCTGGCGCGCGAGAAAAACATGCTCGTAGAGAGGCATGGACGTCCTTTCCTCAAGTTGGCGCGGACCTCGGCGGCAAGCCCTTCGAGACCTTCGGAAAGGACTCGGGGAATAAGCTCAGAAGGCGGAAGCACGGGACGACGGACCAACCAACGGGTCCTGCCGCATCAATATCGCCTGACAGGTGAAATTGCTGAGACCGTCCGTTCAGCTCCCGGCCGGGATCCACGGATGGCGCGGACTTATACGGATTTTCAGGCCGGTTGCAAGAGAAAGCGCCGGTCGCGTACCTTGTCGGCGCCGTAAAACGGTTGTCAGGCGGGCTTGCGGACGGCGTGGCCGTGGGCTGAAGGGGGCTTTCGCGCGGATCGTCCCGTCTTGACATCATTCGGTGCGCGGTGTCTCTCCGCCCGGGGTTTCAGGGGCGGACGCATGACTGCGGCATTTACTTTCCCGGGGCAGGGTTCACAGACGGTCGGTATGGGCAAGGCCCTTGCGGAAGCTTTTCCGGCCGCAAAAGCCGCTTTTGACGAGGTGGATTCAGCCCTGGGCGAAAAACTGACCGCCGTCATCTGGGATGGGCCTGCCGAGACCCTGCAACTGACCGAGAACGCCCAGCCGGCCTTGATGGCGGTCTCCATCGCCGCGCTCCGCGTGCTCGAGGCCGAAGCAGGATTTTCCGTGGCGCGCGATGCCGCCTTCGTGGCCGGACATTCTCTTGGGGAATATTCCGCGCTGGCGGCCGCGGGAAGTCTGAGCATCGCCGACACGGCGCGGCTGCTTCGGATACGCGGCCTCGCCATGCAGAAGGCGGTTCCGGTCGGCGTCGGTGCGATGGCCGCGCTGCTCGGTCTTGATTACGAGGCCGCCGTGGCGGTTGCCGACGAAGCCGCGCAAGGTGAGGTCTGCCAGGCCGCGAACGACAACGGCGGCGGGCAGGTTGTCGTGTCGGGCGACAAGGCGGCGGTTGATCGCGCGGTCGAGATCGCGAAGACCAGGGGAGCCAGGCGCGCCATGCTGCTGCCTGTATCGGCGCCGTTTCACTGCAAGCTGATGCAGCCGGCGGCCGATGCCATGGCGAAGGCGCTGGCTGACGTGACGATCGATGCGCCCGCCGTGCCGGTCGTATCGAACGTGCTGGCCGCGCCGATCACGGACCCGGATGAGATTCGCCGCCGCCTTGTCGAGCAGGTCACGGGGACCGTGCGCTGGCGCGAATCGGTGGCCTATATGGCGAGACAGGGCGTGACGCGCTTTTTCGAGATCGGAGCCGGCAAGGTCCTGAGCGGGCTCGTCAAGCGCATCGCTGACGGGGCTGTCGGCGTGGCCGTCGGCGGGCCGAGCGATATCTCTCCGGCAAGGGAAGCGCTCGACGCCGCGCGCTGACATAAAGAGGTTCAGACGCCGCAGGACTGGCCACGGTCATTTGGCGGGATTCATTCGGGAGGCTTCAGCGTGCTGTTGATCCAGCCGCTCGACGGCGTTTGGTTCGGGTCGATTTCTGCCTCGCAGTGCAGGCATCGGTGGATCGGTCTCGCGGCATTCGCGGATTTGTCCAGCGCCATGGTCAAACCGCATCGCGGACAGATGTTCTCCCGTTCCTCATTCATGAGCAATAGCCTTACGCGAACGCTATACATGGCGAGTGCGCAGACAATCAGGATGCAGCCAATCAGGCCAAAGTCTTCAAGGGTACACATCGCGGCCACCTTTCCATGCGCGCGATGGAAGCAGAACGGATGTGGTTAAGGGTGGTAGGAGCTTGCGGCTTGAATTGACGATGAATCTGCATCAAGCCAACGCCGGTGAAACCTGCTCGTTTCCTGCGGAATGGCCTGAAGATCGGCGGGGTCATTGACGAGCGGTATTTCCTTGCGGCAAACGGGGCACGATTTACGATTTTCGTTTTAACCGGGAATGTTCCAAATGGAGGCGACATGTTCGATTTGACCGGCAGGACCGCGCTCGTGACGGGCGCGACCGGCGGCATCGGAGGCGCCATTGCCAAGGCGTTGCATGCGCAGGGCGCGACGGTCGCGATTTCCGGCACCCGGCGCGAGGTGCTCGAGACG
This sequence comes from Nitrobacter sp., assembly GCF_047149785.1. Classification (GTDB taxonomy): domain Bacteria; phylum Pseudomonadota; class Alphaproteobacteria; order Rhizobiales; family Xanthobacteraceae; genus Nitrobacter. The sequence continues at coordinate 1,091,426 of NZ_BAAGBE010000001.1, forward strand.
CTGGCGGGCACGCTTGGTGAACGCGCCTACGTGCTGCCCTGCAATCTGTCGAATACGGCGGAAGTCGAGGCGCTGGTGCCCGAGGCCGAGAAGGCGATGGGGCAGGTCGATATCCTCGTCGCCAATGCCGGCATCACCCGGGACAACCTGTTCGTGCAACTGCGCGACGAGGATTGGGACGATGTCATCCGGGTCAATCTGACCGCGACGTTCCGTCTGGCGCGCGCCGCGACCAAACTGATGATGCGCAAGCGCTTCGGCCGCATCATCGCGATCACNAGCCGCCTTCGTGGCCGGACACTCGCTCGGGGAATACTCGGCGCTTGCGGCTGCGGGAAGTCTGAGCATCGCCGACACGGCGCGGCTGCTGCGGACGCGCGGTCTTGCCATGCAGAAGGCGGTTCCGGTCGGCGTCGGCGCGATGGCGGCGTTGCTGGGTCTCGATTACGCCGCTGCCGTGGCGGTTGCCGAGGAAGCCGCGCAGGGGCAGGTCTGTCAGGCCGCGAACGATAACGGTGGCGGCCAGGTCGTCGTGTCGGGCGACAAGGCGGCGGTCGACCGCGCACTCGAGATCGCCAGGAGCAAAGGCGCCAGGCGCGCGATGCTGCTGCCGGTATCTGCGCCATTTCACTGCAAGCTGATGCAGCCGGCCGCGGATGTCATGGCGGAGGCGCTCGCCAAGGTCACGGTCAGCAGGCCGGTGGTGCCGGTGGTTGCGAATGTCACCGCCGGTCCGGTCAGCGATCCCGACACGATCCGGAAACTTCTGGTGGAACAGGTCACCGGCACGGTGCGCTGGCGCGAAAGCGTGGCCTATATGGCCGCTCACGGCGATAATGAGCGAGATTGGCGAGCGGGTTAAGAAGATCGTGGTCGAGCACCTTGGCGTAGAGCCCGAGAAAGTCGTCGATAATGCCAGCTTCATTGACGATCTCGGCGCCGACAGTCTCGATACCGTCGAACTCGTGATGGCCTTCGAGGAAGAGTTCGGCTGCGAAATTCCCGACGACGCGGCGGAAACCATTCTCACCGTTGGCGATGCCACCAAGTTTCTCGAGAAGAACGCGAAAAGCTGACATTCTCGCGCGGTCATGCGGTCATGATGAAGCCGGGCGGACCGTGATCGAACGGTCCACCGGCTTTTCCTTATGACCGGCAAGGAGGCTGGAGTTTTTTCCATGAGGCGCGTCGTCGTCACGGGTATTGGCATGGTGTCGCCGCTTGGCTGCGGCGTGGAGCCGACCTGGAAACGCATCCTCAACGGCGAGAGCGGCGCGAAGGGAATCGAGACATTTGACGTCGCCGATCTACCGTGCCGAATCGCCTGCATCGTTCCGCGCGGCGACGGGACCGATGGAACCTTCAACCCAGACCAGTGGATGGAGCCGAAAGACCAGCGCAAGGTCGACGATTTCATCATCTTCGCAATGTGTGCAGCCAGGCAGGCGCTCGACGATGCGGACTGGCATCCTGCGACCGAGGAGGATCGTTGCGCGACCGGCACCCTGATCGGTTCTGGCATCGGCGGCCTCTCGGGAATCGCCGACACCGCGGTTCTTATGAAGGAGCGGGGAGCGCGCAAGGTGTCGCCGTTCTTCATCCCGGGACGGCTGATCAATCTCGCCTCGGGCTATGTGTCGATCGAGCACGGACTGAAGGGACCGAACCACGCGGTGGTGACGGCCTGTTCGACCGGCGCCCATGCGATCGGCGATGCCAGCCGCCTGATCGCGCTGGGCGATGCCGATGTGATGGTGGCGGGCGGCGCGGAGTCGCCGATCTGCCGCATCGGCATGGCGGGCTTCTGCGCGGCCCGCGCGCTGTCCACCGGTTTCAACGACACGCCGCAGAAAGCCTCGCGTCCCTACGACAAGAATCGCGACGGTTTCGTGATGGGAGAGGGCGCGGGGATCGTTGTCCTCGAGGAGTACGAGCACGCAAAGCGTCGCGGCGCGAGAATCCATGCCGAGGTGACGGGTTACGGCCTGTCGGGGGATGCCTATCACATCACCTCGCCCTCGCCGGACGGCGACGGCGCGTATCGCAGCATGAGCGCTGCGATGAAGCGCGCAGGAATCTCCGCGTCGGATATCGACTATATCAATGCCCATGGCACGTCGACGCAGGTCGGCGACGAAATCGAGCTGGGCGCAGTCGAGCGCTTGCTTGGCGATGCCGCATCAAAAATATCGATGTCATCGACCAAATCGTCGATCGGCCATCTGCTGGGCGCCGCCGGCGCGGTCGAAGCGATTTTCAGCATCCTCGCGATTCGCGACAACGTCGCGCCGCCGACGATCAATCTCGACAATCCTTCGGTGGAAAGCGCAATCGATCTGGTTCCGCACAAGGCGCGCGAGCGGAAGATCGATATCGCTCTATCGAACTCGTTCGGGTTCGGTGGCACAAACGCGTCCGTGATCGTGCGGCGCCTGGCTGATTGACGCGTGAGGGAGAGCAAATCCACCGTTTCGCCGCATTCGATGATAAATCCTAGTGGTCCGTTTCCAGCATTTGCATCCCGTTGCGGCAGGCCGCGATTGAACCGACAGGATTCAGGTTACATCGATGACTGAGAGGCCGCCCATTTCGCCGCGTAGTCCGCGGGCCGCGCTTGAACCCGAACAGGTGCCGCCGCCGCCGAAGCGCTCCGCGCACGTCCGTAGCCCGCTGGTGATCGCCGGCAACGCGATCATCACTATCTTGCTGGTCGGGATGCTTGGTGCTGGCGGAATCTATATCTACGGCAAGCAGAAGATCGAGGCGCCTGGACCGCTGCAGGAAGACAAGATCGTCAACATTCCGGCCCGGGCCGGCATGTCCGATATCGCGGACATTCTCCAGCGAGAGGGCGTGATCGATAGCAATCGCTGGGCGTTTTTCGGAAGTGTGCTCGCGCTGAAGGCGCGCACCGAGCTCAAGCCGGGCGAATACGCATTTCAGAAGAATGCCAGTTTGCGCGATGTCATCGGCACCATTGTCGAGGGCAAGGTGGTGCAGCATTCCGTGACGATTCCGGAAGGCTTGACCTCAGAGCAGATCGTCGCGCGGCTTTCGGAGAACCAGCTTTTGTCGGGGACCATTCGCGAGATCCCAGGCGAAGGCACGTTGCTTCCAGAGACATATAAATTCCCGCGCGGCACCAGCCGGGAGCAAGTCATACAACGCATGCAGCAGGCGCAGAAACGCGCGCTCGCAGAGATCTGGGAACGTCGCACCCCCGATGTGCCCCTCAAGACGCCGGAGCAGCTTGTCACGCTCGCATCGATCATTGAAAAGGAAACCAGCAGGGCAGATGAGCGCAGCCGGGTCGCAGCGGTGTTCGTCAATCGCCTGAAGCAGAAAATGAAGCTGCAGTCCGATCCGACGATCATCTACGGCCTGGTCGGCGGCAAGGGGACGCTCGGGCGGCCGATCCGACGCAGCGAAATCATGCAACCGTCGCCATACAACACCTACGTGATTGAAGGGTTGCCGCCCGGCCCGATCGCAAATCCAGGTCGGGCTTCGCTCGAAGCCGCCGCTAATCCGGCACGCACCCGTGACTTATTCTTCGTTGCCGATGGGACCGGGGGGCATAGCTTCACCGAGACCTACGAGCAGCACCAGAAAAATGTCGCACGGCTGCGGAGCATGGAAAAGCAGATCCAGAACGATACGGTCGCGCCGGAGGACGATCCGCCGCCGCCGGCTGCGACGCCCGCCGTACCGGATACCGGCGCATCCGAAACCGCGCCCGCCGCAAAGCCTGCGCCTGCCGCAAAGCCCTCGCCCGCCGCAAAGCCCGCGCCGCGGAAGCACACCCGGCCGGCCCGACAGGGCTCAACAGAGCCCTCGAGGCATATTGTCCAGCAATAGGCGTCATATTGGGCGCGACCGAAAACCGGTTTCCACTTTCCGGGATCATGCTCTAACCTAGCAAAGTCCGTTCCCGCGAATCTCATATCTGGACGCTTCGGAGAAAGCACGCGATGGCGTTGTCGAGCATGACCGGCTTTGCGCGAAGCCACGGCGTCAGCGGGCCTTATGCGTTCGAATGGGAACTGAAATCGGTGAACGCCAAGGGATTCGACTTTCGGATGCGGCTTCCACCAGGCTGGGACGATATCGAAGCAACGGTACGCAGGCGGTCGGCCCAGGTGTTGTCGCGCGGCACCGTCTACGCCAATCTGACCGTGAAGCGCAGCAACGCCGCTTCCGTCATTCGTCTCAACGAGGACGTGCTGGCGTCCGTCCTGAAGGTCGCCACCGATCTGTCAGGCCGGATCGACGCGGTCGCCCCGAGCATTGATGGCTTGCTGTCGATCAAGGGTGTTCTCGAAGTCGTTGAACCGGAAACTGATAAAGTGGAGGAGCAGACCGCGAAGACCGCTGTTGCCGAGGCTTTCGAGCGGGCATTGTGCAGCCTGATCGACATGCGCGAGCGTGAGGGCGTTGCGCTCGGCCAGATCCTCTCGCAGCGCATGGATGAGATCGAACGCCTTGCGAGCAAGGCGGAGGCCGCGCCCGGTCGCCGACCGGAAGCAGTGAAGGCGCGGCTTGCGGAGCAAATATCAGCGCTTCTCGGGACATCGGACCGCTTCGATCCGGACCGACTCAATCAGGAGGCGGTCCTGATCGCCGCGAGGGCTGATATCCGCGAGGAACTCGACCGCATTGCTTCGCATATCGCGCAGGCGCGGGAATTGATTGGCGGCGGTGGCCCGATCGGACGGCCACTTGATTTCCTCGCGCAGGAATTCAACAGGGAAGTGAACACCTGCTGTTCGAAGTCGAACGATGTCGAATTGACCAATATCGGCCTTGCGATGAAAAATGTCGTCGAGCAGTTTCGCGAACAGATCCAGAATCTGGAGTGACCGATGGCTGCTCACGGTCAGGGCTTCGATGGAGTCGAACGGCGCGGCCTGATGTTCGTGCTGTCGTCGCCTTCGGGCGCGGGCAAGACCACGCTGTCGCGGCTATTGATCGAGCGGGTCGGGGGCCTGACTCTTTCGGTCTCCGCCACCACGCGGCCGATGCGGCCAGGCGAAGTCGATGGCCGCGACTACAGGTTCGTCGACATGGCGGCGTTCGCGGCCATGGTCAAGCGTGACGAACTGCTGGAGTGGGCCACGGTGTTTGACAATCGTTACGGGACGCCGCGCGCTCCGGTGGAGGCGGCTCTGTCGTCGGGCCGCGACGTGCTGTTCGATATCGACTGGCAAGGCACGCAGCAATTGCGCGAGAAAGCGCGTGCCGATGTCGTCAGCGTCTTCATTCTGCCGCCGTCCGCTGCCGACCTCGAAAGACGTCTGCACACCCGCGCTCAGGATTCTGACGATATCATTCGCGGACGAATGGATCGCGCCGCGCATGAACTGAGCCATTGGGCGGAATACGACTACATCGTCATCAACCGGAACGTCGACGAAGCCTTTGCCGAGGTGCATTCGATCCTGAAGGCTGAGCGGCTCAAGCGCGAACGCCGGACGGGATTGACGGCGTTCGTGCGCGACCTGCAGAAACAACTCGAGACATAGAGCCTTCTGGTGGAATCAGAAGCGAGGCTCTATGATTGATTTGATTGACGCGGTTTCTTCGCGCGAACCGGATTCCACTTCGCTCGCCGGAATAGCTCGGGCGCCCATCGCTACGTCGCCGCCCCGCGCGACGCTCGCGACAGAATTTCCATGATGTCGCGCGATTGCGCTTCGATCTCCCGGCGCGCGCGCAACGGATCTCTGAGGTGTGGGGGCGCAAGGTCAGAATTCGGCTGCTGCCACGGTGGAGGGGAGCCGCTGTCGCTTACGGCCCGGGTCGACCCCGGGCGGCGGATGTGCATGAGGCTGCTCAGGCTCCCGAACTTGATAACCGCGGATCCGAGAATTCCGGCAAAAGCCAGCGCGCCGGCAAGACCGCCCAGCAGCATCGGTATCGAATAGGATGTGGTTTCGGATTCCGGAGCGCCGACGACGCGGACGGCAGGGCCGGGCTCGGTACGTTCGCCAAGCAATTGCGGCTGAGGAGGCGCGGCTGTTGATGCGAGCGTCGACTGGCCGTTCTGCAACTGCGGGTTTGACGTGGTCGCTGCCGCAGGCGCCGGCGGTTGCGCCGCATTGCCTGCCGGAGCTGTGTTGACCACCGGATCGGGCCAGCGGGTGGCAACAGCCGGCGCCCGAGTATCAGAGGGCTCCGCGGCTTCGGTCGAGGGAATGGCGGCGGAAGGTGAGGGGTCGGCGCTCCCCTGTTCGCCGGCTGTTGCGAGAGGCGTGTCCGATGGCGATGGGTTGGCGTTCGTTTGGTCGCGCGCTGCGTCGTCAAATTCTGCATGAGCATTGGCGACGGACGGTCGCAGAGGCGGTGCGGCAGACGTCCGTGCGGTCGGCTTAGCCGGCGCGGAAGCAGGCGATGGCGGCTTGGCCGCGGCTGTCTTCGCGGTCTTGCCGCGTTCTGCGCCGAGATACCAGCAGTGACGCTTCGTTCCCGGCTCGATCCGATAGTACCAATGGCTTCCGCGCGGCGTTGTCGCTTTGGGTCCCGCCAGGCAGGTGTCGTCTGCGCGTGCCGGACCGTGTGCGGCGATCGCGAGCATGCTGCCGGCGAATAACGCGACGAAAAGGGTTGAGAGCGGCTTCCTCGAATGATTTGACATCAACATCCCCGGTGATGACGCGATGACGTCTTGCACCGGATTGTCGGAAGAGACTGGGGTCGCATTGTGCCGCGAATCCGGAATGGCTGCGGTTAAATTGAGGCCGGGCGCGGGCAACGAACGCTTGTTTTTACCAGCATGGTTGTGGTGCCAGGGAGGTGGATCCTCGGCGAGCCCCGGGTTTTGAACATGACGCGGCCGACAACCCTGCCAACTGCTCCATGCGCGCCAAGGCCTCACGGCCTCGCGGCTTTGGCGCATCGATAATAGTTTCGCGCAACGGCGCGTCGAACGACACGAGCGATTGGCGTTTCAGGAGGGCCGTAACGTTTTCTCCTCAGGCCCGGTTCGTTCTGTTTCGTATGTTCGCCAATTCCTGCGCCATGGCAACATAGCCGGATATCGGAATTGTCTCGGCTCTCCGCGTTGCGTCGACGCCGGCCGCTGCGGTCAGCAACGCCGGATCGGCGGGTAGCGACTTCAGGCTCTGCCTTAGCATCTTGCGACGCTGCCCGAACGCGGCGGCAGCGACCTGTTCGAGCAGCCGGCGCTCGCAAGGTTGAGGTCTCGCGCGCGGCACCAGCCGCACGACAGAAGACGTGACCTGAGGCTGCGGCACGAACGCCGCGGGCGAGATGTCGAACAGGATTTTGGTCTCGGTGCGCCAGTTCGACAGCACGCCGAGGCGGCCATAAGCTTCCTCGTTTTCGCAGGCGACGATGCGTTCGGCGACCTCGCGTTGGAACATCAGCACCATCGCGTCATACCAGGGCGGCCATGGCTCGACGCTCAGCCAGCCGATCAGAAGCGTGGTTGCGATGTTATAGGGCAGGTTGGCGACGATTTTTGCGCGCGTGGTGCCGAGCAGGGGACGCGGGTCGAATTGCATCGCGTCCGCGTTGACGATCGTGAGGCGTCCGGGATAACGGTCCGAGATTTCTTCCAGAGCGCCGAGCGCGCGCATGTCACGTTCGATGGCGATCACATGCCGGGCGCCAACGGCAAGCAGCGCGCGGGTCAATCCGCCGGGACCAGGACCGACTTCGATGACAGTCGCATCTTGAAGCGGACCGGCGGCGCGCGCGATCCTTGCGGTGAGGTTCAGATCGAGCAGAAAATTCTGTCCCAGCGATTTGCGCGCCGACAGCGCGTGGCGTTTGATGACGTCGCGCAGCGGAGGGAGGTCGTCGATCACGCTCATGGCGAATGCGTTGAGTCCGCCATTCGCGCCGCAAGACGCAGCGCGGCGATCAGACTCGACGGATTGGCGCGACCGGTGCCGGCGATGTCGAACGCCGTGCCGTGATCGGGCGATGTCCGGATGAACGGCAATCCCAGCGTGACGTTGACCGCCTGGTCGAAAGCCAGTGTCTTGACCGGAATCAGCGCCTGGTCGTGATACATGCAGATCGCACAGTCATAGGTCCGGCGCGCTGCCTCATGAAACATGGTGTCGGCGGGAAGCGGGCCTTTAACGTCCATTCCCTCGGCGCGCAGGATTGCGATGGCCGGGGCGACGATTGCCTGATCTTCGGTTCCGAGCGAGCCGTCTTCTCCGGCATGGGGATTCAATCCGGATACGGCTATGCGAGGCCTGGCGATTCCGAAGCGTGTATGCAGATCGGAGACGACGATGCGAACAGTGTCCACGATCATCGGGCTCGACAATGTCGCGATCGCCTCGCGCAAGGGGAGATGAATCGTAACGGGCACCACCGCCAGGTCGGACGACCACAGCAACATCACCGGTTGCCGCGGCTTGCCGTCGCGCGCCGCCAGTTCGGCGAGAAATTCGGTGTGGCCGGGATGAGCGAAACCGGCCCGGTAGAGCACGCTCTTCGCAACGGGATTGGTGACCACAGCTCCCGCTTGGCCCGCGACAACGTCGTTGACCGCTTGGCGGATCGATTCGATCGCCGCCGATGCGCTGTTGGCATCGGGATGCCCGGGATGCGCGGTCGCAGGACGGCCCGTGGCAGCGATCGGAAGCGCTTCTGTGAATATCCGGGAGACGTCCTCCCGACCAGCGTCCACCAGAGGAAGATCGACATCGAGCAGTCTGGCGCGTTCCGCAATGAAGGCCCGGTCGCCAACGAGATAGAAGGCTGGAACAGCGTCACTCTTGCGCCGGAGCCATGCTGCGATCGCAATATCCGGGCCAATGCCGGCCGGTTCTCCCAGGGTCAATGCAAGAGGCTTCACAACGCGGTCGCTCCAGCGCGGCGCCAGGCACAGGCCGCCGCTCAACTTCTTGCCCCCGGCCGGAGCGAGGGCGCGAAAGTCACTATTATTCGCCCTTTTTTTCCGGGCCGCCCTGACGATATTCAATCATCGCGGATTTCCGAACATCTTCCAGATATTCCTTGGATTTTTTTTCGTATTTGGCGGCGAACATCTTTTCACGGATCTCCTTTTTCTTTGGACTATCCACGCTGGTCGCCTTCTTTTCGCACACCGCCACCATTTCCACGCCCTGCTTCGTGATCTCCGGCGGAGTCAGATGTCCCACAGGCGTTTTGTTGAGCAAATCCCGAAGCGGCGGCGGCAGGTCGGCCGACGTCTTGATGACCGTATCGCGTATCGTGGCGTTCCGCATCGCTTCGAAAACGTGACTCGCCTCTGCGCACGACTGAATGCGTTCGCGCAACGAGTCCGCCTCTTTGCGCCGAGCCTCCGTCACGGACGAGGCGGCGCCGCGCGGAACAATCAACAGAACGGGGCGCATCTGGTATTCGAATCCCTCGATCTTCGATGGATCGTCGCCGTTGTTCTTCAGCACTTCGTTGACGTCGCGGTCGCTGACAAGAAGACTATCCTTGAAACGACCGCGCACGAGACTTCCCCAGACGATGTCGGCCTTCAGGCGCGCTTTGACCGTGTCCGGGCGAACGCCCTGAGCGGCGAGTGATTTGGTCAACTGGTCAGGCGACATCCGCATCCGTGCGCCCATGCTGGCATACGCCTGATCGATATCCGCTGACGTCGGGTTCACGCCGTACTTCTTGGCTTCCTTGACCTTCACTTTTTCGTCAATCAACTCGTCGATCACCTGTTGCCGTGTCGGAGTTTTGTGCGTCGATATTTGAATCAGCCGGCTGCGCTGTTCGATGTCGAAGGTGGTGATCGGCTCGCCGTTGACCATGACCGCCACGGATTGCGCATGCAGCGGCGCGTTCAGCCCGGCGAACGGAAAAATTGCGAATATGGCAAGGCGGCAAAACGCCCGAAGGAGCAAGGTCATATTCATGTCAGTCGCGCCTAGCAAGTTTCAGGTGAACCGGGACAGGTCACGTCGGCGGCGCACTCCGCCATTCAGCGTCACCGCTCCGGAATTACTGGAGGCCAGAGCCGGTTGATCCTCCGCGGGTCTGCCCCAGGGTCCGCAAGCCAATCTGAAGCATGACCGCATGATTAAGCTGGGGCGGCGTCGTTCCCGCAGAGTAGGTGTATGACGTCACGTAATTGAGGCCGAGGACGAAACAGTCGTCCACATATCCTGCGCCGATCGTATACTGGTTGATCTGATTGGCTTCCAGATCCCAACGTGCCGCACCTTGCACGACCCAGTTCGATGCAACCTTGATGGAGCCGGAACCCAGAATGCCCCGGCGGCGCGTGAGATATCCGAGGTCTGGCTGCGCGGCATAATCGCCGTACAGGACACTCGCAGACCAACGGTTGAAGCTGGCGCGGCCTTCGGCTTCGAAACGCTGCACGCTCAAGGTCGCTTCATCCAAACGTGCGCGCGTGCTGAACGTGAAGATGTTGTCGGGTGAATAGTTGATGCTCGTCACATAGTCGGATTGGGTGCGCTGCAGGCCCGAATCGACGCCGGTATTGGTGAGATCCGCGACGGCGAACGAGTTCAGGCCGAACAGTTGATAGGACTGGCCGAACAGGAAATTGATCGAACCGCCGCGATCGAACTGGGTCGTCGCCTTTACGCCTACATTGGCGCGCCCGCCGCCTTCGACGCGATCGTAGCCGGAGAACTTGTCGACGCTGAAGAGGTTGCTGGTGTCAAAGACAAGGCTTTGCGCATCCTCGTTCGGCAGCTTGCCGGCATAGGTCTCGTTCGGGCGGATGATGACCTGTGCGATCGGCTCGATCGTCGTGGTGCCCCAGGGCTGAACGTTGATGAAGGGATAGCGGTATTCAAGACCCACGGTCGGCATCAGGCGCACCGTGCTCGTGTTGCCGGGCTGGATGAAGTCGGACACGCCGGGCTGGTTCGAGATGTCGGCATTGATGGCGTCGGCGCGAAGCGACGCGAACGGCGTCCAGATCTCACCGAAGGAATCGGTAAACGACTTGCGCCACTGCGCTTCGGCGGTCAGGCGCGTGTAGGTGCCGGGTACGCCGCGCAGCAGGCAGTTGTTCGGCGTCCGCGCCATGGGATCGGCTGATGTCGGAAGACACAGGAAAGAGGTGTTCGCCAGCGTGGAGATCGGATCGAACTGCGCCTGATCGCGCGTGAGGTTGGTGAAGTTGAACTTGTAGCTGAACTCGCCGCCGATCACCGAATGGTTGATGACATTCGAATAGTCGATGACCGGCGCAACAACCGGAACCTGATTTTGGTTGCCCGAGAAGCTCAGGTAGTGGATTGCGCGCGCGTCGAAGTAGCTGCGGTTGCCGACGCCGGTCAGGTAGAGTTGCGAGACGGCTTCGGTCGGCAGACTCAGGAACGATTGCAGAGAGTCGCTGTACTGCCTTAACCGGTAGTCGGAGAAGAAATAGTAGTCGCTCAGCAGGACGCCGTCCCAGCCCCAGACCCATTTGTCGTTCAGCGCGAACTGGCCCTTTGTATCCACCCCGCCGCGGAACTGGCGATCGCCGGGCAGGGGAGTCCCGCCGCTCGTGAATGCGCCTGGATCCTGCTGGTCGATTCCATAAGCGCGGATTTGATAGGAGCCGTTGAGGAGGCGTTGCCGGAACTCGCCCTGCATCAGTACGCCTTGCCGCGTGGTGAAACGCGGCGAGAGGGTCAGGTCGTAGTTCGGTGCGAGCGCGAAATAATAGGGGACCTCGATCCCGATCCCATAGGGATCATAAGAAGTCACGTACGGCATCAGGAAGCCGCTCTTGCGCTTCACGGTCGGATCGGGCGTGGAGAAGAACGGCATATAGGCCATCGGCACGCCGTAGAATTCGAGCCGGGCGTCCTCGAAATACAGCATCTTCTCGGTCTGATTGTGAATGATGCGCGCCCCCTTGACCTGCCAGAGCGGCGGCTTTTTCGGGTCGTCCTTGCAAGGTGCGCAGGCGGTATAGACGCCGTTCTCGAAGACGGTGTAGTTGCCTTTGGTCCGATCGGCCCGGCTCGCGGCCATGCGCGTCGCGTCGGCTGTGTCGACCCTGAGCGAATCGACAAAGCCGTCCCGGTAGTCGTCGCTCAGGTCGAGGATGTTGGCGTAAGTGACCCTGCCATTCGCATCGGTCATGCGGATGTTGCCCTCGGCGTGGAGCCGCTTGGTTTTCTGGTCGTAGATGACCTTGTCCGCTTCGACGCTGGTGCCGTTGTAGAACATCTGCACGTTGCCAACGGCTGAGACGCGCGAGTTGTTGTAATCGTAGTCGACCTCGTTGGCCTGAACGAGCATCTGCCCGTTATTCTGAGCCGGTGGCGGCTTGGGTTTGGGCGGGCGAGGATTGTAGGTGAAGCTTTGAGCTGCGGCCGGCGCGGTGGCGACGATGTCCAGCCCGGCGGTGGCGATCAGGCCCAGAGTCAGCGAGGTCAGAATCGCGGACATGCGAAGACGGCGGCAGCACAACGGGGTGCGCCGCTCGCGGGCGTGCATACGTCTTCGGAGGGCGGCGATTGCAGCCACTACCCGTCCTCCTGGTACAGCAAGACCAAAAAGCCGGCGAGGCCGCCCACGCAGGCGGGCAGCCACGCCGCAGCGATTGGATTCATCAGTTCGGCCTTGCTCAAATCCTCGGTTACCTTGGACAGGACATAGAGCAGAAAGCCCGATCCCACGCCACTTAAAACCATCTTTTGTACGCCGCCGAAGCGGAAGAACCTGAGGCTCACCGAGGCGGCCAGCATCACCATGGCAGCCAGCAAAAACGGCTGTGCGATAAGTTTGTGGTATTGCAGCCGGTAGCCTGCAGTGGCGAATCCCGAACTTTCCGACGATCTGATATAACTCGGCAGTTGCCAAAATGACACAGTCTCGGGAGTCGAGAAACTGTTTCGGACCTGCACCGATGTCAGATTGGTGGGGAGGACAAAGGTCTCCTGCGCGACCGGAGGACTATCGAGCGTAAAGCGGCGGACGCCCTTGAACAGCCAGTGGCCGTCCTCGAGAGTTGCTTCGCGTGCCTCGATACGCTCCTTGAATTTGGAGTCGCGATCGAACCTGAATACGGTGAGCCCGGTGAGGCGGACGCCTTGTTGCTCGCTGCGCGCGGCGTTGATGATGGCCTGGCCTTCGTCCGTCACCTGATTGATCCAGAAGCCGGATGCGTCCTGCAGGCCTCCTGCGGGGGCGCTGCCGAACAATTCGGCTTCCATCCGCTTGGACAGTTCGCGCAGGTTGGCGGACATCGGGTTGTAGGCCGTGGTCGCGAGGACCCCGAGCAGAAGCGCGCACGCGAGCGCCGGCGAGATGAATTGCCACGCCGAGATGCCGGCGGCGCGCGCCACCACCAGTTCCAGCCGCCGCGACAGAGCCAGGTAGCAAATCATGGCGCCGATCAGGACACAAAACGGGGTCAGTTTCTCAAGCAGTTGAGGCACCCTGAAGAGCGATGTTTCAGCGACCATGATTGCCGATGCCGACGCAAGTCCGGATGTCCTGCGGACCATTTCGATGTAGTCGACGAGAACGAGAAGCAGGAAGATGCTCGCGAACACGCCGAGCGCGGCCAGTGCAAAACGGCCGGCGAAATACCGACCCAATGTGTTCGTCAACATGCTCATGCGGCGGCCGGCCTCCCCAGCAGACGGAGGAGCCGCGCGTTCGACCTGTTGATTGCCTCAATCAATGCGGCGGGCGGTTCGAGCACGGTTCCGGCAACGATCACCCGGAGGCTGACGCCGATCGCGCCGAACAAAAGCAGATATTGCAGCAGCGCAGCGGTCGGCGTCTTCACCGTCATGACAGAAAGCGCAAAGCCTGCCATGCGCAGGCCGAAGACCGCCGCAATCGCTGCCCCCATGGAGAAATTGCGACTTTGACGCGTCGTGCGCGGTGTTCCAAGAAATGCGAAGGTCAGCGCGGCGAAGGCGAACGGATAGATCGGCGCCGTGAAGCGATCGTGAAGCTCGGCGCGGAACTGGCCGGACAACCGCTGCACCTGCGGGTCCGCCGGATCAGGCGAGATCAACTCCCAGAGATAGCGCTCGCGGATGCCATAGACGACGTCATGCCCCCGGTTTGAGAATTTCGACATGTCGAATGCGTTACGGCGGAAAACCACCATGTTCGGCTCGCGTTTGCCGGCCTCGAATCGCTCCAGGTGCCCGTCTTCGAGAATGAGGAACGACCCCTTGTCGTTCTTCATAACGGTCCCGTGGTCGGCGATGATGCTGAGCCGTTCGTCAGGATTGCGGCGATCGTCGATGAATATCCCGACCAGTACGCCACCGGGCCGGCGCTCCCGAACCCTGATCGTCAAATTCGGATCGAGTTGCGCAAACCGGCCGGGCTGTAAAACGTTCGCCAGAACGTCCGCGGTGATTTCAGCGTCCCATCGCTTCAGCCGGCGCATGCCGTCGGGCGCAAGGTAGGCCGCGATAAACGCCACCAGCAAGGCCACGACCACGGTGGCGTAAATGAAGGGCAGGAATAGCCGGAATGGCGACAGGCCGGCTGCGTTCATCACGATGATTTCGGAATCGGTCGCTAGTTTATGAAGCGTGTGCGAAATCGCGATCATCAGCGCGATCGGCGAGATGATCAGCACCAGTACGGGAATCGCAAGGCTGGTGATCCCCAGAAATGTCAGTATGGTCTGGCCCTGGCTTGTCATCAGGTCGATGCCGCGCAACGCCTGCGTAATCCAGATCACCCCCGTCAGGCTGACCAGAACCACGACAAACGACGCCAGCGTCGTCCGGAAAATGTACTTGTCGATCGACCCCATCGGTCTGAACGATCCCCCATCCTCCAGGCAAAACAGCCGGCAACGCCAGACTGGACCGAGACCTCCCCAACGTCTCGCCAATGCTTTTACCTGACTCGCCTCTCAGTACCATCCCTTTGATCTGTCAACAAAATGGCTGAGCCCTGATGCCCATCGATTATGGTTAAATTCCGGGATATGTGGCCGCGTTGTCACGCTGGAGTCTTTCACCGTTCCATGGAAACGGTGAAAGACTCCAGCTTCTTGATTTGACGCGTTTTCTTCACGCGAACCGGATTCCATCCGCGGGTCAAGCCCCAGGACATGCTTCGCTCGAAAACGCTATAGTGACCGCCAACAGGCTTCCGAGCGGATTTTGAAGCCAATACGGTTTCGGATGGCTGGTGGGAGGGCGCGGACCTTGGCAGCGTTGCCTCAGACAGGTCATAGTTGATATCTCTCTCGCGCCGGCGTGATTTCGACGCTGCGCCACCCTTGATTCTGGAGGATTTTCGATGCCCGACGCCGTCAAGGTCGGCTTTGTTCCGTTTTCGACCGCTCCGCGCGGCATCCTTGTGGTGTTCTGCGACGATGCGCTGAAGTTCGGACGAGCCGCAAGCAAGGTTCTCGGGGCGTCGGCCGCGGTCGTCAAACGAGCCGCGGCGGCCAATCGTTTCAAGGGCAAGAGCGCCGCGACGCTCGATATTCTCGCGCCGGAGGGACTCAAGGCAGATCGCCTGATTGTCGTCGGTGCCGGCGAGGCGTCCGCTCTCAAGAGAAGCGATTTCCTCAAGTTCGGCGGCGTCATCGCCGGCAAGATTCGCGGCGAGAATAGCGCCGTGACGGTCATTGCGGAATTGCCGTCGGCAGCAATGAACCCCGATCAATCGGCCTCTCTCGCATCCGGCGTCCGGTTGCGCGCCTACAAATTCGATCGCTACAAGACGAGGAAGAAAGACGGAGACGACGCGGCGCTCCGCGCGGACGTCTCGGTCGCGGTCGCCGATGTTGCCGCGGCGAAGAAAGCATTCGCCCCGGACAATCACGTCGTCGATGGCGTCATTATCGCGCGCGACCTCGTGAACGAGCCGCCGAACGTGCTCTATCCGGAGGAGTTCGCGCGGCGCGCCAGCCGGTTGCGCAGGGTCGGGGTCGGCGTCGATATCCTCGACGTCAAGGCAATGACGAAACTCGGCATGGGCGCGCTGCTGGGTGTCGGGCGGGGGTCGGCGCGTCCCAGCCGCACGGTGGTCATGCGCTGGAACGGCGGCAAGAAGGGCGAACCGCCGATCGCCTTCGTCGGCAAGGGCGTCTGCTTCGATACCGGAGGCATCTCGATCAAGCCCGCCGGCAATATGGAAGAGATGAAGGGCGACATGGGCGGCGCGGCCTGCGTGGTCGGATTGATGCATGCGCTTGCCGCGCGCAAGGCGAAGGTCAATGCCGTCGGCGCCATCGGTCTCGTCGAGAACATGCCCGACGGCAACGCGCAGCGGCCGGGCGACATCGTGACCTCGATGTCGGGCCAGACCATCGAGGTCATCAATACCGACGCCGAGGGTCGGCTCGTTCTTGCCGACGTGCTCTGGTACGTGACGAAAAAATTCAAGCCGAAGGCCATGATCGATCTCGCGACGCTGACCGGCGCGATCATGGTGGCGCTCGGCACCGAACACGCCGGGCTGTTCTCCAACGACGACCGGTTGTCGGAACGACTCGCCAGGATCGGCGTCGAGACCGGGGAGCGCGTTTGGCGCATGCCGCTCGCGCCCGAATACGACAAGCTGATCGATTCGCAGTTCGCCGACATGAAGAATATCGGCGGCCGCTATGGCGGCTCGATCACGGCGGCGCAATTTCTGCAGCGGTTCGTCGACAAAACGCCGTGGGCGCATCTCGACATCGCGGGAACGGCGATGGGTGCTCCGAAGTCCGATATCAATCAGAGCTGGGGATCCGGGTTCGGCGTGCGTCTGCTGGATCGGCTGGTCGCGGAGTACTACGAAGCGCGGCGATGACCGAGGTTCTGTTCTATCATTTGCAGAACATGTCGCTTGAAAGCGTCCTGCCGACGCTGCTCGAAAAAACCTTCGCGCGCGGCTGGCGGGCCGTTGTGCACACGACGTCCGAGGACCGCGCCGATGTGCTCGATGCGCATCTGTGGACCTATAGCGACGACTCGTTCCTGCCGCACGCGACCTGGCGGGTCGCGGACGCAAGCGAACAGCCGATCGTGCTCACGATCGACGGTCACAATCCCAATCGGGCAGCCGTCATGTTCCTGATCGACAATGCGCCGCTTCCGGACAGTCCGGAAGCCTATGAACGGCTGGTTCTGGTCTTCAATGGCGACGACGGCGCCGCGCTGGACGCCGCGCGGACCGTCTGGGCAGACTGCAAGTCGCGAGGGTTCGAGGTGACCTACTGGCAGGCCGACGAAAACGGGCGCTGGCAGCGCCGCCAATAGCGATATATACCGATATATATATTGTAATTTAATTATATTTGAGGCTTTCTATTCCGGGCGGACGCTCAGCCACGGTCGTGCCTTAAATTGGTGTTGGGACCAGCCTTTACGCTCGGTCGGGAACAGAGTTTATCGTGAGACAGCCCGGATTCCACCGAAGAGCCTTGATGTCGTTGCTTTTGCTGGCGCCGCTCCTGGCTGGGTGCGGCAGCGCCGCAGATATGTTGTCGTCTGCCAAGGATGCGGACTGGTTTTCCCGATCGGGGAGGCTGTTCATCAAGAATGTTTCGATCGAAACGCCGCCGCTCACGCCGAACAAGCCGGTGACGCCGGACGACCTCATCAGCGCGGACGGCCTTTGTCCGGGCATGGCGCCGCCGATCGGCGCGGGTGAAGCCAGCGCGCTTTCCGATGGCGCCGCAGGAGCCCCGACAACGCCGCCCGCGGCGCCCGCAACGGGCACGGTGGCATTGGGTCACACCGAATGCGACGTGACGCGCGGCATCGGTGCGCCGGACAACGTCAGTCTTTCCAGCAATCCGCATGGCGACCGCGTTGCGGTGCTGACGTTCCTGCACGGGCCCCGCGCCGGCATCTACACCTTCAAGGCGGGACGTCTGTCCTCGATCGAAAAGGTTCCCGAACCGGTCGCACCTCCGAAGCCGGAGCGACGGGTGAAAAGAAAGAGGGGCGCGAGCTGAGTGTCCGGGAAGCTTGCCGTCAAGGCTCCTTTCGATTCTGATCGGGTGAGAAGCGGGTTTTTGATTTGACGCGTTTTCTTGACGCGAAACCGGTAGGCACTTCGCTTGAAAACGCTAACCTGCCGTTTCTTCGTGTGATGCGCTGGCCTCCAGCCACTCCTCTTCGGCGCGCAGCAACGCATTGGCTGCGCTCACGCGCGCCTTGCTCAGTTGCGTCGCCTGTTTGGGATCGCGCTTGAACAGATCCGGCAAGGCCAGGGCGACATCGATTTTGGCGATGATGCCGGTGATCCGCTCGATCTCGGCTTCTGCGTCCGCGATCTTCTGTTTGAGCGGAGCGCGCTTTTCATTCTTGTTGCGTTGAGGTTTGTCACGGCCGTCGTCGCGCTCGCTTGATGATCCACGGTCGCGGCTGCTTGCACGCAGGCCGCGAGCCGACAGCGTCGCGCGGCGATAATCGTCAAGGTCGCCGTCATAAGGGATGACGGCGCGGTCCGCGACCACCCACAGCCGGTCGGCGCAGGCTTCGATCAGGTAGCGATCATGGGAGACCATGATGACGGCGCCCGGAAACTCGTTGATGGCTTCGGCGAGCGCGGCGCGGCTGTCGATGTCGAGGTGGTTGGTCGGCTCGTCGAGGATGATCATGTTCGGCGCGAAGAATGTCGCAAGCCCGAGCAGCAGGCGCGCTTTCTCGCCGCCCGACAGGCTTCTGACAAGGGTGTCGCCCGCCTTGCCGGAAAAGCCGATGGCGCCGACGCGGGCGCGAATTTTCGTTTCCGGCGCGCCCTGCATCAGCCGGCGCACATGATCGTAGGGCGAGCCGTCGAGGTCCAGTTCGTCGGTCTGGTGCTGGGCGAAGTAGCCGATCGACAGCTTGTCGGCGCGCACCACCTTGCCCGCGAACGGTTGCAGCTTTCCCGCGAGCAATTTGACGAGCGTGGACTTGCCGTTGCCGTTGGCGCCGAGCAGGGCGATGCGATCGTCCTCGTCGATCCGCAGGGTCACGTGTTTGAGAACCGGCGATGCAGGGTCGTATCCTATGACGGCTCCCTCGACGGCGATGATCGGCGGCGACAGCAGCTTGTCGGGTACGGGAAACGAAATCTCGCGCACGTCCTGCGTGACCAGCGCTGTCACGGGCTTCATGCGTTCGAGCATCTTCACGCGTGACTGCGCCTGGCGCGCTTTCGAGGCCTTGGCCTTGAAGCGGTCGACGAAGGCCTGCAGTCGCTTGCGTTCGTCGGCCTGCCGCCTGGCGTGCTTGGCGTCGAGCATCTCGCGAGCGGCGCGCTGGTCCTCGAAAGAGGAATAGGTGCCCTTGTAGAGGGTGAGCTTGCCGCGATCGAGATGCAGGATCTGATCGACGGAGGTGTCGAGCAGGTCGCGGTCATGGCTGATGATGATGACTGTGCGCGGATAGTGAGCGAGGTGATCTTCCAGCCAGAGCGTCCCTTCGAGGTCGAGGTAGTTGGTCGGCTCGTCCAGCAGCAGCAGATCGGGCGCAGCGAAGAGGGTCGCCGCGAGGGCGACGCGCATGCGCCAGCCGCCCGAGAATTCCGCGCAGGGTCGGGCCTGATCCGCGGTCGAAAATCCGAGGCCGCTCAGGATCGCCGCCGCGCGCGCCGGCGCGGAATGGGCGTCGATATCGACGAGACGCGTCTGGATGTCCGCGATCCGGCCCGGGTCGCGCGCGGTTTCCGCTTCGCGCAGCAGCGCGTGACGCTCGACGTCGGCCTTGAGCACCACCTCGATCAGACTCTCCGGGCCGTCGGGCGCTTCCTGAGCGAGGCTGCCGATGCGCCAGCGCGGAGGAATGGCGATGGAGCCGGTCTCCGTCGGAAGTTCGCCGCGGATCGCATGGAACAGGGTGGACTTGCCGACGCCGTTGCGGCCGACAAAGCCGACCCGCGCGCCGGGCGCGATCTGGACGGAACTACGGTCGATCAGAAGCCGTCCGGCGATACGGATCGAGATATCGGTGAGGGAAAGCATGCTGGCTTTTCACCGCTGTGCCAGCCAAACGCAACCCCTGTTTGTGGTTGTTCGCGACGGAGCCGGAGGTCCGGTTCACGGTCGGCTTTGGATGCCGGAAATGGAAGCCGCGCGCGAAACGCCGTCGGGTGTGCCATCCTGCGCACTTAGTTGGTCCAGCAGAATCTGGAGACGGACAGGCACCTCCGACTCCTCCAGTCGGATGTCGATCCGCAGCCGTTCGCCGATCGCCGCGGCAACCGTCCTGCCGGTCTTCGCGTCGATCTGGCCAGGGTCTCGAGCGATCCAGTCGGGCATCCTTCTTCCGGTCTCCATCACAGAGGACACGGACTAAGTCGCGGGACGGCAAATAGTTTCCGCGGCATGGCCACCGCGGATCGAATCCGCGAGCGCAAACGTCGAATCGGCTAGCCGTCGTTCAGGAGCATGCCGGCCCGGAGAAACTTCCGGGGATCGACGGCTTCCCCGTTGATCCGGGTTTCATAATGCAGGTGAGGGCCGGTCGAGCGTCCGGTCGATCCGACTTCCCCGACGACTTGTCCGATCTTGACGGATTGGCCGACGCTGACGTTGATCGCAGAGAGATGGCCGTAACGGGTCGAGAGGCCGTTGCCGTGATCGATCTCGACCATCCGCCCATAGCCGCCGCTCCAGCCCGCGGAGACGACTTTTCCGTTCGCCGTCGCGCGCACCGGATCGCCCATCGATGCGCGGAAATCGAGGCCGGTGTGCATCGCCGGTCGCCCGACGAATGGATCCACGCGTATGCCGAAGCCGGAGGTGAATTCCATCTCGCCCATCACCGGCTTACGATAGGGAACAAAAGCGAGGGCGCCGTTGAGTCGATCGATCTGCGCCCGGGTCAGATTGACACGCGTGAGTTGGCGCTCGAACGGGCCGGCATTGTGCGGTAGCTTGACCGGAACATAAGGGCCGCCTGTGCCGGAATGCTGCGAGCCGGATTC
Organism: Nitrobacter sp.; assembly: GCF_047149785.1. Classification (GTDB taxonomy): domain Bacteria; phylum Pseudomonadota; class Alphaproteobacteria; order Rhizobiales; family Xanthobacteraceae; genus Nitrobacter. The sequence continues at coordinate 1,112,261 of NZ_BAAGBE010000001.1, forward strand.
CATCTTCGCCGTGTTGAGTCCGAGTTCGGAGAAAACGCCGCGCATCCGGCGCAGTCGGGATTCCATGCGATTCTCGACTGAATTCAATTCGGCGGTCTGGCGGTTCTCGACCCGATCGAGCGACGATTCAAGCCGCATCAGCTTGTTGGCCGGGCCGGTGGTTTTGCCGAACCGGGCCGGCTGCGGACGGGAGATCGGGAAGGGCTTTCCTGACGAGCTTGCGTCGGCGTCCTTTTCGGCCTTCCCGGGGGGCGGGCCCTTGATCGATCCGGTCACTGAGGCGTCCGGCAGGGCATTGAGGGCTGCTGCATGGGATTCGAGCACCGCCTGACGGCGCATGATCTCGTCCAGCTTTCTGTGGAACTGCTCCTGATCGAGCAGTTGTCGGCTGGTCGTGCGGTCGACACGGGTGCGCAATTCGGCAATGCGGTCTTCATAGGCGTATTGCATGTCGGCCTGGCGCGAGATCAGCCGCGTCAGCACATCGTCGCGGAAGGCGAAGTAGGTCGCTGTCGCGGCGGACCAGACCCCGAGCAGCGTGATGGTTCCGACTGCAATCCAGAACACAACGGGGCCGAATCGGACCTGCCTGCCGGCATGGGCGAGAGTATAGCCGCGCTGCGTTTCCTTCTTGTTGGAAGTCCGCGCGGCCGAAGCCGCATGGCGGGAAGGATGTCGATTGTGATCGTGCGCGCGATGCTGCGGATACTCGGCACACGGACTGGAACGGTACGACATCGGCACTCCCGCGCCGTCCTGAAACAGGTTCCAGTCGGCTCAACTTCGATTTGAACCGTTCATGGTTAATTTTCGGGAAATGACGGTGCGTCGTTACAGGCCGCGTGCGGCAGCGAGGACCTCCTCGGCGTGCCCGTCGACCTTGACCCGCCGCCAGATGCGGGCGATCCGGCCGTCCGCAGCTACCAGAACAGTGGTACGAAGAATGCCGAGGAAAACCCGGCCATACATTGATTTTTCGCCCCAGGCGCCATATGCGCCCAGCATGGCGTGCTGTTCATCCGAAACCAGAGGAATAGACAGCTTATGCTTGCTACGGAATGAAGCCTGCGCTTTTACGGAATCGCCCGATACGCCCAGCACCGCCGTTCCGCACCTCGCGAACTCCTTTGCCAGCCGGGTGAAATCCATCGCCTCCCGGGTGCAACCCGGCGTACCGGCGCGCGGGTAGAAAAAGATCACGAGCTTTCGTCCGGCAAAATCGGCGAGCGACACACGAGTGCCGTCATCGCATGGGAGATTGAATGACGGCGCCGGAGAGCCCTCCGCCAGGTCAGCCTTTCCCAGCGGCAGTTTCGTCGTGCGCGATGTGCGCGTTTCGCTCGCGGCCGACGGAGACGAGAGAGCGGCTTTCCGAGTCGGTTTTGCGCGACTGGCGATAGCCGACCGGGCGACCCCCGGAGCAGCCTGTTTGGAGGATTTCTTGCGTATCTTCTTGGACATACGCCTTCCTTTCGTCGCTTTCCGGCGCTCAGTATCCGATTGACTCGCGGGCATGTCGAGGCGACTCGGTCATGGCGCGGCCGTTGTGCATATCTGCCGACCGCGGGGTACGGTTACTCGGGGACTCGACGAGTTGTCCGGCCTGCTTTCTGCTCGAAAAGCGCCAAGGGCCGGATGACACGTAACATGTTAGATCGGGGATTGGCAGAAGTGCCTTCAGTGCAGCGTTGGTCTGAGAGCGACGCGCGGACCAATGACGGCGACTGCTCCGGTCCAGGCCGGCACCGAGAGGCAATGACAAGGAAGACGCCGATCCCAAATCCCAAGCGCGGCGGTGACCGGGTCTCGCAAAGGGAGGATTCCAACTGGAATCAGGACTGCGACGAAATCCAGCGCCGTCGCATAAGTCGGCTGCTGTCACGGTCGGATTCCGGATTCCACAGATTGGGCGACCGGTTCGGACGGTTCAGAAGCTGGCTCGCGGGCGAACGCTGGGTCAGGCGGCTCGTCATTACCGTCGGCATACTGGCGGTTCTGGTTGGCGGAAGCTTTGGCGCCCTCTGGTGGCGACTCGGCGCCGGCCCCGTCAATCTCGATATGATGACGCCCTGGCTTGTCGCGGCGATCGAGGAAAATATCGGTCACGGCAACACCGTGGAAATCGGCGGCACGCAGATCGAGCGCGCCGGCAGAATTCGTATCGCGGTTCGCGTTCGTGACGTGGTTGTCCGCGACCGCGATCATGTGATCGTCGCCAGCGCGCCGAAAGCCGAGGTGAAACTGTCCGGCATGGCGTTGCTGACCGGGCGGCTGCGTGCCGAAAGCCTTAATCTGGTCGATGCCGAACTCGCGGTTCGGATTACGCCGGACGGCCAGGTGACCGTGTCGGCCGGCGATAGCGCCAAGCCGCTTGCCACGGGTGTCGCCACGGTGCAACCGGCCGACCTGACGTCACGATCCGACGGCGCTGCTGCGCCATCCGTTCAGGCCGTTACGCAATTGCGCGAATCCGGCACCGGCGCCGCGCCGGCTAATCCCGACAGCCGAAGCAACGTCAGCGCGCTGCTGGCGGGTTTGAGCTGGCTCGACAGTCTCAGCCTGACGGGGCTGGACGGGCGGAATCTCAATGAGATCGGTTTGAAGAACGGGAGACTGGTGGTCGACGACCAGCAGCGTGGCAATCGCTGGGGCCTCAGCAACATCAGCCTGAGCCTTCGCCGGCCGCGCGGCGGCGGGATCGCATTCAGTGTCGGCGAAGGCGGCAGCAAAGCATGGTCGCTTAAGATCGCTGTCGGGGCGCTGGCCGATGGCGTGCGCCCCATTGATCTGCAGGCTGCCGGGATACCGGCGAAGAATATTCTGCAGGCTCTCCGCATCAAGGATCTCACCTATACCGCCGACATGCCGCTGAGTGGCGAGCTGAAGGGTGAGATTGGCCGCGACGGCCTGCCGACCTATCTTCGCGGCAGCCTCTTCGCCGGCAAAGGTACGATCATCGATACCGACACGCCTGACTATCCCATGGCGATCGATCAGATGGAAATGAACGTCGAATGGGATTCGGGACGGCGCGTTCTGGTAGCACCGTTCAAAATCGTGTCCGGCCAGAATCGGATCACGTTGCTGGCCCGTCTCGAGCCGCCGAATGGCAGCATTCCGGACTGGCGGATGAGTTTGAGCGGCGGCACCATTGTTCTCGCCGGCTCCGATGGCGAAGAACCGCTGATCTTCAACCGCATCGCGGTCGGATTGCGGTTCGACACCGAACACAAGCAGATGATATTGACGCGGGCCGATATCAGCAATGGCAAGATTGGCGTCGCCGGCACCGGGAGCATCGACTATTCGGAGGCGCCGCGCCTGAAACTGGGTTTTGCCGGGACGCCGATGTCGGTGGCTGCGCTCAAGAGCATGTGGCCGGTTCTGATCGTGCCGGAAGTACGCGAATGGGTGATCGACCGCATTACGAAGGGTTCTGTCCAGCGAATTGAAATCGGTGTCAATTCGCCGCTCCGCAACCTGTCGCGTCGGGGGCCGCCGATCCCGGATGACGGTCTTTCCATCGATATAGACGCGAGCGATGTGACGCTGCATCCCGTCGACGAAATGCCGTCGATCCACGACGCCGATCTGAAAGCGCGAGTTACCGGCAGAACCGCGACGGTGACGATCGGGCAGGCTGCCGCCGATACCGCGGCCGGCCGAAGGCTCAACATTTCCGACGTCGTTTTTGAGGTGCCGGACATGGCGCCCAAACCTGCGCCAGCGAAGGTGAAGTTGAGGATCGACGCTCCGGTGCCCGCGGTTGCCGAAATTCTCGCCTCTGACCGCCTCAGAGAATTCACCGGCAATCTGGTCGATCCCAATTCCAGCAAGGGAACGGTGGCTGCGCAGATCGTGCTCGGCCTGCCGATCAGGCGTCAGATCACCAAGGAAGATACGACCTATTCCATCACCGCCGATCTTTCAGGGTTTGCCGCCGACCACCTGATCATGAATCAGAAGCTTGAAGCGAACGCGCTGAAGGTGGTTGCCAACAACCAGGGATACCAGGTCAAGGGCGACGTGAAGATCAACGGGCAGCCGGCTTCGCTGGATTACCGCAAGCCGGTGGACGGCGACGCCGATATCAAGTTGCAGGCCACGCTGGATGACGCGAGTCGTGCAAAACTCGGCATTGATCTCGGCGCCGGCGCGACCGGCGCGATTCCGATCAAGCTGGTCGGGAAAATCGGCACTGACAAGGACAGCAAGATCGGCGTCGACGCCGATCTGACGTCCTTGAAACTCGACAACCTTCTGCCTGGCTGGGTCAAGCTGCCGGGGAAGTCAGGTCACGCCACGTTCAATGTGGTGCAGAAGGCACAGTCGACGCGCCTGGAGGATATCGTCATCGACGGCGGCGGCGCCATGATAAAGGGATCGCTGGAGATCGACCAGAACGGCGACCTGTTGAATGCGAATTTTCCGGTTTACGCGCCCTCGGAGGGAGACAAGGCTTCGCTGAAAGCCGAGCGCAACTCGGACGGCGTGTTGAAGGTCGTCATGCGCGGCGATGTGTTCGATGGTCGCGGCTTTATCAAATCGGCGATCTCGGGCAAGCAGGCCGACGCCAAAGGCAAGACCAAGAGCATCGATTTTGACATCGACCTGAAGATTGGAGCCGTGGCCGGATTTTACGGCGAAGCCGTGCGTAGCGCGGAGGTGAAGATGGCACGGCGCAACGGGTCGATCCGCAGCTTTGTCATGAGTGGAAAGATCGGGCGCGACACCTCGCTGACCGGCGATCTGCGCGGTCGTCCGCAAGGCCAGGATGTCATTCTGATCGAGACCAATGACGCGGGCGCGTTCTTCCGCTTTACCGATACCTATGGAAAGATGTTTGGCGGTCAGCTTGCATTGGCGATGGACCCTCCGACCGCCGAGCCGCGCGCCAAGCAGGGGCTGATCAACGTTCGCAATTTCACGATCAAGGGCGAGACGGCTCTGGATCGCGCCGCGGCGGGCGGTCAGCCGGCCGCCCAGAACGGCATTTCGTTTTCGCGTCTGCGCGCGGAGTTCACGCGGCAGAACGGGCAACTCACGGTGCGCGAGGGTGTCGTCAAGGGACCGACGATCGGCGCGACGATCGAGGGCAGGATCGACTATCCCGGCAACCAGGTTCGCATGAGCGGCACGTTCGTGCCGATGTACGGTCTCAATAACATCTTCGGCCAGCTTCCGATCGTCGGGTTGTTCCTCGGCGGCGGCAGCAACGAGGGATTGATCGGCGTGACCTATGAAGTGGTGGGGACGCCCGGCCAGCCGCAGTTGCGGGTGAATCCGATTTCGGCCATGGCGCCGGGCGTGCTGCGCAAGATCTTCGAATTCCAGACCGGCAAACCGGCCAACCAGATCGAATATCCGTTACAGAGCGGCAACTGATTGTTTGAGACTGTGTGAGCGGGGCGACGGAGGTTGCTGTCAGTCATCTGCGCCGTTGCGGATTTTGATGGATGACTATGCTGGCCGCAGCAATACGTGGCGCTTCTTGCCCATCGACAGCTTGATCACGCCTTCGGGCGTGAGATGGTTCGATGTCAGCATCATTTTCTCGTCGGTGACCGCGACATCGTTGACGCGCAGTCCGCCACCCTTGATCTGGCGGCGCGCTTCGCCATTCGAGGCGACAAGTCCCGCCTTCACGAACATCGCGAGCACGCTGGCTCCGCTTGAGAGATCGCCTTGAGGAATGTCCACGGTCGGAAGGCTTTCCGCAATCGCGCCCTGCTCGAAGGTCGTGCGCGCGGTGGCGGCGGCTTTCTCGGCCTCGTCGCGGCCATGCAGAAGCGCGGTCGCTTCCGTCGCCAGAACCTTCTTGGCCTCGTTGATCTCGGCGTCCCGCAACGCCGCCAGCCTCGCGATCTCGTCCATCGGCAGGATCGTGAACAGCTTCAGGAATCGGACGACGTCGGCGTCCTCGACGTTGCGCCAGTATTGCCAGTAATCGTAGACCGGCAGCATAGCGGCGTTGAGCCAGACCGCGCCCGCCGCGGTCTTGCCCATCTTGGCGCCCGATGCCGTCGTGAGCAGCGGACAGGTCAGCGCATAGAGCTGATGCGTCCCCATGCGGCGGCCGAGATCGACGCCGTTGACGATGTTGCCCCACTGATCCGAGCCGCCCATCTGCAAGTTGCAGCCATAGCGGCGCGCCAGCTCCACAAAATCGTAGGATTGCAGGATCATGTAATTGAATTCGATGAACGACAACTCCTGCTCGCGATCGAGCCGCATCTTCACGCTGTCCATCGTGAGCATGCGGTTGATGGAGAAATGCCGGCCGACGTCGCGCAGCATCTCGATGTAATTGAGCTTGGTGAGCCATTCGGCATTGTCCACCATCACGGCGTCGCCCCTGCCGCCGCCGAAGGTGAGGAATTTCGAGAACGTGCCCTTGATCGCTTCCTTGTTGGCGTCGATCTGGTCGTAGCTCAGGATCTTGCGCGTTTCGTCGCGGCCCGACGGATCGCCGACGCGCGTGGTGCCGCCGCCCATCAGCGCGATCGGCTTGTTTCCGGTCTGTTGCAGCCAGCGCATCATCATGATCGAGAGCAGGTGACCGATATGCAGCGACGGCGCGGTGCAGTCGTAGCCGGCGTAAGCGATCGCCTCGCCCTTCGCGGCGAGCGCATCGAGACCCTCGATATCGGAGCATTGATGGATGAAACCCCGTTCCTGAAGGACATTGAGAAAATCGGACTTGAAGGCGGCCATGGCTATCTAACTCTGATCGTTTCCGTTCGATTCTGTCGCAAGCGATTCCGGTGCATGATTGCCGGACACTGCCGCCGGGCTCTGCTGTGTGCCATTATAAGAAGTGTCCGTTCGGTACAAGCCGGACGTCGCATGGCAGCCACCGGGGGGTCCGCACGATGATGACGGCGATCGGTCTGATGAGCGGCACCTCGCTGGACGGCGTCGATGTGGCCTTGATCGAAACCGACGGCGAGCGGGTGGCGGCGCTCGGGCCGACCGGCTACCGCCCTTACACGGACCGCGAACGCGGCCTGTTGCGCGAGGCTCTGGCGGAGGCTGTCAATCTGACGCGGCGCGACGCGCGGCCGGGCGTGATCGGCGAGGCCGAGCGCGCCGTGACCATGGCGCACGCCGAAGCCGTTGAGGCGTTTGTCGCGGAAAACCGCATCGCGCGCGAAGACATCGATATCGTCGGCTTCCATGGCCAGACCGTGCTGCATCGGCCGGCGCAGCGGCTGACGGTGCAGATCGGCGATGCGAACGCTTTGGCGAAAGCGATCCGCGTTCCGGTGATGCACGATTTTCGCGCGGCCGACGTAGCTGCCGGCGGGCAGGGCGCGCCGTTCGTGCCCGTCTATCATCGCGCGCTGGCGCAATCGCAGCGTCGCGAAGGACCGGTCTGCGTGGTCAATATCGGCGGGGTCTCCAACATCACCTATATCGATGGCGCCGACACGCTGATCGCCTGCGACACCGGCCCCGGCAATGCGCTGCTCGACGATTTCATGCTGCGCGTGACGGGGCAGCCCTTCGACGGCGAGGGACGGCTGGCGGCGCAGGGCCGTCCCGACGCGGACTGGATCGCGCACGCCTTGCAACATCCCTTCTTCGCGCAGTCGCCGCCGAAATCCCTCGACCGCAACGATTTCGCGTCGTTGCCGCTGCCCGACATGGCGCCCGCCGAGGGAGCGGCAACGCTGACCGCTTTCACCGCGGCGGCGATCGCGCGAGTCGTTCCGCTGCTGCCGAGGCCGCCGGAAAGCTGGATCGTGGCCGGCGGGGGAGCCCGCAATCCGACCATGCTCGGAATGTTGAGGGAGGGGGTTGCGCCCGCTTCTGTCGAGTCGGCCGAGGCGCTGGGCTGGTCGGCCGATGCCATCGAGGCACAGGCTTTCGCCTATCTCGCGGCGCGCGGCCTGCAAGGCTTGCCGCTGAGCTATCCCTCGACCACCGGCGTGCCCGTTCCGATGACCGGCGGGGTCATCGCCAAGCCCTGAGCCGCTTCTTCGGCTGCGAACGGTCAGCGGATGTTGGCGAGCCTCATATCGAGATAGCCGGTCACCGTCTCCATCAGCGGCTCCATCTTTTCCTCGAAGAAATGGTTGGCGCCCGGAATGATGTGCTGGTCGATCACGATGCCCTTCTGGGTCTTCAGTTTTTCAACCAGCGTCGTGACATCCTTGGCGGGCGCGACGATATCTTTTTCGCCATGGACGATGAGGCCCGACGACGGGCATGGCGCGAGAAAGGAGAAATCATAGCGGTTGGGCTCCGGCGCGATCGAAATGAAGCCTTCGACTTCGGGCCGGCGCATCAGCAGTTGCATGCCGATCCAGGCGCCAAAGGAAAATCCGGCCACCCAGCAGGCGCGCGCTTCCGGATTGATGGTCTGCGCCCAGTCGAGCGCGGCCGCCGCATCCGACAGTTCGCCGGTGCCGTGGTCAAACGAGCCCTGGCTGCGGCCGACGCCACGAAAATTGAAACGCAGCACCGAAAAACCGCGCGCCACGAAAGCGTAATAGACCTGATAGACGATCGGGTGGTTCATGCTGCCGCGAAACTGCGGATGCGGATGCAGGACCATCGCGATCGGCGCGTTTTTCTGCTTCGCCGGATGATAACGGCCTTCGAGACGGCCGGCGGGACCGGTAAAAATGACTTCAGGCATCACAATCCTTGGCAAATCGGCCGGTTACAGGACGCTTTCCGGTTCGCAACCTTGTGGACGAAGGGCGATCAGGCGCCGCACGGCGATCCAGGTGCCGGTGCATAACTGCTGCGTTCTAACATAGGGCGAGGGGCGAAAAGCAAGCATCTTGCGCGATCGTGTGCGTCTTCTCCAAAAATATCATATAATTACAGTGTGATGCAGGGACGGGTTTATCTCGACTGGAATGCCACCACGCCGTTGCGCCGCGAGGCGCGGCAGGCGATGGCCGCCGCGATGGATGTCGTCGGCAACCCGTCGTCCGTCCATGCAGAGGGGAGGCGCGCGCGCGGGCTCATGGAAAACGCGCGGATGGCGATCGCGGCTGCCGTCGGCGGCGAACCCGGCAACGTAATCTTCACGTCCGGCGGAACCGAAGCCAACGCGCTCGCTCTAAGCGATAACCTTCAAAAAAATAAGCAAATAATTGAAGGGCTTATTGTTTCTTCTATAGAACATACCTCCGTGCTGGCTGGCGGGCAGTTCGCCCCGGATCGTATCGCGCGCCTGGCTGTGCATCGCTCCGGGCTGGTCGACCTCGATGCCTTGCGAACGATGCTTGCCGGGGCGCCCCCGACGCTGGTGTCGGTCATGCTCGCCAATAACGAGACCGGCGCTATCCAGCCGGTCGCGGAAGCGGCCGGTCTGGTTCACGAAGCGGGCGGCCTGCTGCATGTCGATGCTGTCCAGGCGTTCGGAAAAATGACCTTTGATATCATGTCGTTGAATTCCGATCTTCTATCGATTTCAGCGCACAAGATCGGCGGTCCGGTCGGGATCGGCGCATTGATTCTGGCGCCGAACCAGACTGGCCCTCACGCGTTGATTCGCGGAGGCGGCCAGGAGCGGGGCCGCCGCGCCGGGACCGAAAATGTGCCGGCGATTGTCGGGTTCGGAGCCGCGGTCAAGGCGGCTGTCGGAGCCAGAGCCGGCGACATGGCCCGCATCGAAAATCTCCGGAATCGTCTCGAGGAAGGCTTGAGGCAAACCCAAGGCAGCATAACTATCTCCGAGGATGTGGCGCGCCTGCCGAATACGACGCTGTTCGCCGTGCCCGGGTTGAAAGCCGAAACCGCGGTGGTGGGCTTCGATCTCGAAGGAGTGGCCGTTTCGTCGGGCTCCGCGTGTTCGTCCGGGAAGGTACAACCGTCGCATGTGCTGGAGGCGATGGGATACGGTCCGGCTATAACCAAAAGTGCAATACGATTTTCGCTGGGCTGGGAGACCACGGACGCGGACGTCGATCGGGCTATTAAGGCTTGGCGAAAGCTCTCAGGTGCACTAGTAAAGAGGGACGAAACAGTGCTTGAATAGTTCTAAGACCATTTCTTGGGAACAGGACAAGCACCGAGACATGAAATCCACCGTGGTCCTTGAAACCGCGAGCGGAGGTTAGAATGGCAGCCGTACAAGAGACGGTCGATCGGGTTCGCCAGATCGACGTCGATCAATACCGGTATGGATTCGAGACTGTGATCGAATCCGAGAAGGCTCCCAAGGGGCTTTCCGAAGACACCGTCCGGTTTATTTCCGACAAGAAAAACGAACCAGCCTGGATGCTCGAGTGGCGGCTTGAAGCCTATCGTCGCTGGCTGACCATGCAGGAGCCCAACTGGGCGCGCGTCGACTATCCGAAGATCGACTATCAGGACCTTTATTATTACGCCGCGCCGAAGCCCAAGAAGGAGGTCGCCTCGCTCGACGAGATCGACCCCGAAATCCTCAAGACCTATGAGAAGCTCGGCATTCCCTTGCGCGAGGTCGAGGCGCTCGAAGGCGTCGTCCGTCCCGAGGGCGAGCGGAAAGTCGCGGTCGACGCCGTGTTCGATTCGGTCTCGGTGGCGACCACGTTCCAGGAAGAGCTGAAGAAGGCCGGCGTGATCTTCATGCCGATCTCTCACGCCATTCAGCAGCATCCCGAACTGGTGAAGAAATATCTCGGAAGCGTCGTGCCGACCTCCGACAATTTCTTCGCGACGCTGAATTCGGCGGTGTTTTCCGACGGCTCGTTCGTCTACATCCCGCCGGGCGTGCGTTGCCCGATGGAATTGTCGACCTACTTCCGCATCAACGAGCGCAACACCGGCCAGTTCGAGCGCACGCTCATCATCGCCGACAAGGGCGCGTATGTCAGCTATCTCGAAGGCTGCACCGCTCCGCAGCGCGACGAGAACCAGTTGCACGCCGCGGTGGTCGAACTGGTCGCGCTCGACGATGCCGAGATCAAGTATTCGACGGTGCAGAACTGGTACCCCGGAAACTCCGAGGGCAAGGGCGGCATCTACAATTTCGTGACCAAGCGCGGTGACTGCCGCGGAGCGCGTTCGAAAATCTCGTGGACCCAGGTCGAGACCGGCTCCGCCATCACCTGGAAGTATCCGAGCTGCATCCTGCGCGGCGACGATTCGCGCGGCGAGTTCTACTCGATCGCGATCTCGAACGGCTACCAGCAGGTCGACAGCGGCACCAAGATGCTGCACCTCGGCAAGAACACCACGAGCCGGATCATCTCCAAGGGCATCGCGGCGGGCAAGTCGCAGAACACCTATCGCGGTCTCGTCACCGCGCACCGCAAGGCCAGCAACGCGCGCAACTTCACCGCGTGCGACTCGCTGCTGATCGGCGACAAGTGCGGCGCGCACACCGTCCCGTATATCGAGGCCAAGAACACCTCGGCGCTGTTCGAGCACGAGGCGACCACGTCGAAGATTTCCGAAGACGTGCTGTTCTATTGCGTACAGCGCGGACTGTCGCAGGAGGAGGCCGTCGGCCTCGTCGTCAACGGCTTCGTGCGCGACGTGCTGCAACAGTTGCCGATGGAATTCGCGGTCGAGGCCCAGAAGCTGATCTCGATCTCGCTGGAAGGCAGCGTGGGGTAGCTCGTCATTGCGAGCGAAGCGAAGCAATCCATGTTGTTTTGAGAAACCGGATTGCTTCGTCGCGCGGATGCGCTCCTCGCAATGACCCTCAAATACTGAAGGATATGTAATGCCGTTGCTTGAAGTCAAAGATCTGCACGTCCGCGTCGAGGAGCGCGAGATTCTTCACGGTCTTTCGCTGACCGTCGACAAGGGCGAGGTTCATGCGATCATGGGGCCGAACGGCTCCGGCAAATCGACGCTGAGTCATGTGATCGCCGGCAAGCCCGGCTACGAGGTCACCGGCGGCGAAATCCTGTTCGAGGGCGAGGACCTGCTGGCGATGGAGCCCGACGAGCGTGCCGCGAAGGGCGTGTTTCTGGCGTTCCAGTATCCGGTGGAAATTCCGGGCGTCGCCACCATGACGTTCCTGCGCACCGCGCTGAACGCGCAGCGCAAGGCGCGAGGCGAGAGCGAATATTCGACGCCGAATTTCCTGAAGAAAGTGCGCGCGGTCGCGGCCTCGCTCAACATCCCGCAGGACATGCTGCGCCGTGGCATCAATGTCGGCTTTTCCGGCGGCGAGAAGAAACGAAACGAGGTGTTGCAGATGGGGCTGTTCGAGCCGAGCCTGTGCATCCTCGACGAAATGGATTCCGGTCTGGACATCGACGCGCTACGCGTCGCGGCCGATGGCGTCAATGCGCTGCGCTCGAAGGATCGCGCGATGGTCGTCATCACGCACTATCAGCGGCTGCTCAATTACATCGTCCCTGATTTCGTGCACGTCATGTCGAAAGGCCGGGTCGTGAAAAGCGGAGACAAGGATCTGGCGCTGGAGCTTGAAGCGTCCGGATACGCGCAGTTCGAGGAACAGGCCGCCTGACGGGATCGACGATGGACGTTGCATTGGTAAAACCGACTACTGAGCGCGCAGCCGAGGACATGTTCGCTGCGGCGCGCGGCCGCCTGCCGGGATCCGGGCCGGTGAGCGAGGTGCGGCAGGCTGCACTCGACGAATTCGCCCGACGCGGTTTGCCGCATCGCCGGATCGAGGAATGGAAATACACCGACTTGCGCGTGTTGCTGCGCGAGATCGCGCCGCTTGCCGCGCGCCCCGATGCCGATGCGCTGAAGCGCGCGTCCGAGGCGCTCGCTCAAATCGAGGTGAAGGGCGGCTGCAGGCTGGTGCTGGTCGATGGCGCGTTCGCGCCGGAACTCTCCGATCTCGGCGCGCTGGAAAAGGGCGTCGATGTCCGCACGCTTCGCGACATGCTGGAGAGCGCCGACAATGCGGCGCGCGCGGATCTGCTGTGCACCAATGCCACCACGGACGTGATGGTGTCGCTCAACGCCGCGATGACGACCGACGGCGTCGTTGTCGGCGTTGCAGATGGCGCTGTGCTGACGAAGCCGCTGCACATCGTTCATGTCGCGACGCAGTCGTCCGCATCCGCGTTCACGCGCTCGCTGCTGAAAGTGGCAAAGGGCGCGCGGGTCACGCTGGTGGAAAGTTTTGTCGCAGCGAGCGGCGCGCAAGGCTATCAGGTGAACGATGCCGTCGTGTTGTGGGCGGGCGAGGACGCCGATGTCCAGCACGTCCGTCTGGTCGAGGATGCGCGCGACGCCAGCAATATCTCGACCGCGATCGTGACGCTCAACCGCAGGACGCAGTACAATACATTCAGCCTGACGACCGGATCGGTGCTCGGCCGTTATCAGGCGTTCGTCCGCTTCGGCGGCGAAGGGGCGAATGCGTCGATCAACGGCGTCAACCTGCTGAAGGACCAGCAGCATGGCGACGCGACGCTGGTGGTCGATCATACCGTGCCGCATTGCCAGAGCCGCGAGATATTCCGCGCGGTGGTGGACGATCGCGCGCACTCGGTGTTCCAGGGCAAGATCATCGTTCAGCCCGACGCGCAGAAGACAGACGGCAAGATGATGACGCGAGCCTTGCTACTGTCCGATGGAGCGGAAGCCGACAACAAGCCCGAGCTTGAGATTTTCGCCGATGACGTCACCTGCGGTCACGGCGCGACGATCGGAGCGCTCGACGAGAGCCTGCTGTTCTATCTGCGCGCGCGAGGTCTTTCGGAGAAGGAAGCGCAGGCGCTGCTGATTCAGGCGTTCATCGGCGAGGCGATCGAATCTATCGCCGACGACGGCGTGCGCGAGATCGTTATCGGAGCCGGCGAGCGGTGGCTCGCGGCGCGCGGGTAAGAGATTGTCGGAGCGTCATTGCGAGCTGACGGGTCGTCGCGAAGCGGCCGTCCGATAACAGGCTCCGCGAAGCAACCCGGAGGTCTCGGGAGAGCCGGATTGCTTCGTCGCTTCGCCAAGAACGAAACCGGCGTTGCCGGTTTTGTTCCGGCGTTGCAATGACGGGCGCTCCCTTCACACGGGAGAAGCCCGAGGTTCTGACGATGGATATGGAAGTAGTGACATGACCCATCCGGCGGTCGCCAACGGTTCCTACGATGTGATGCGCGTGCGCGAGGATTTTCCGGCGCTGGCGATGAAGATCTACGGCAAGCCGCTCGTCTATCTCGACAACGCCGCCTCGGCGCAGAAGCCGAACGCGGTGCTCGACCGCATGACTGAGGCCTACAAGACCGAATACGCCAACGTCCATCGCGGGCTGCATTATCTCGCCAACGCCGCGACCGAAGCCTATGAGGGCGGCCGCGCCAGGGTCGCGCAATTCCTCAATGCGAAGCGGAGCGAGGAGATCATCTTCACCCGCAACGCCACCGAAGCGATCAATCTGGTGGCGTCGTCCTGGGGCGAGCCGAACATCAAGGCCGGCGACGAGATCGTGCTCTCGATCATGGAGCATCACTCCAACATCGTGCCATGGCATTTCCTGCGCGAGCGTCACGGGGCGGTCATCAAGTGGGCGCCTGTCGATGACGACGGCAATTTTCTGATCGACGAATTCGAGAAGCTGCTGACGCCGAAGACCAAGCTCGTCGCCATCACGCAGATGTCGAACGCGCTCGGCACCATCGTTCCGGTCAAGGAGGTGGTGAAGCTCGCGCATGCGCGCGGCATTCCGGTGCTCGTCGACGGCAGCCAGGCGGCGGTGCATCTTGCCGCCGACGTGCAGGACATCGATTGCGATTTCTACATTTTCACCGGCCACAAGCTTTATGGTCCCACCGGCATCGGCGTGCTGTATGCGAAATACGATCATCTTGTCGCCATGCGGCCCTATACCGGCGGCGGCGAGATGATCCGGGAGGTCGCGCAGGATTGGGTCACCTATGGCGATCCGCCGCACAAGTTCGAAGCGGGCACGCCCGCGATCGTCGAGGCGATCGGGCTCGGCGCCGCGATCGATTATGTGAACTCGATCGGCAAGGCGCGGATCGCGGCGCACGAACACGATCTTCTGGTCTATGCCCAGGAGCGGCTGCGCGAAATCAATTCGCTGCGCATCATCGGCACCGCGCGCGACAAGGGGCCGGTGATCTCGTTCGAAATGAAGGGCGCGCATCCGCACGATGTCGCGACCGTGATCGACCGCGCCGGCATCGCGGTTCGTGCAGGCACGCATTGCGTGATGCCGCTTTTAGAGCGGTTCAACGTTTCGGCGACCTGCCGCGCTTCGTTCGGCATGTATAATACGCGCGAGGAAGTCGATCATCTCGCGCAAGCCTTGATCAAGGCACGGGATTTGTTCTCATGAGCGAAACCGCCGAACTCGTTAAAAACAAAACCTGCCACGTGCAGACCAGCTCCGCGCTGTCGCCGGAGGAAACCGAACGCATGAGTTCCGGCATCGTTGCCGCGCTGAAAACCGTGTTCGATCCCGAGATCCCGGCGGACATCTATGAACTCGGCCTGATCTACAAGATCGACATCAAGGACGACCGTGGCGTCGATGTCGAGATGACGTTGACGACGCCGAACTGTCCGTCCGCCGCGGAACTGCCGACCCTGGTCGAGAATGCGGTGGCGAGCGTTCCCGGCGTCGGTGTTGTGAACGTCAACATCGTTTGGGAACCGGCCTGGATGCCGGAACGAATGACCGATGAAGCACGGCTCGTCCTCAATATGTGGTGAGCCGAGCGACCCCATGCTAAGGTCATAATTGATTTGTCGCATTGATTTGTCGCCAGGATTGACCAGATGACAGAGATGACACCTCCTCCTGCAGCCAAGCCGAAACCGAGACCGCGCCCACAGGTCATGCGACTCACTGACGCCGCGGCGGCGCGGGTCAAGGAACTCGCGGCACGCGCCGATTCCGAGATCGTCGGCCTGCGCGTCGGCATCAAGAACGGCGGGTGCGCCGGCCAGTCCTACACCGTGGAATATGCCCACGACGTCAGGCCCACGGACGAAGTGGTCGAGGACAAGGGCGTCAAGATTCTGGTCGACCCCAAGGCGGTTCTGTACCTGCTCGGCACCGAGATGGACTACAAGGCCGAAAAAATGCAGGCCCAGTTCATCTTCAACAACCCGAACCAGGTCTCGGCCTGCGGGTGCGGCGAGTCCGTGCAGCTCACGCCCGCGAAGGTCGACGGTTGAGGTTTCCGGGCTGTCCCCGGTGCGTTTTCAAGCGAAGTGGCTACCGGTTCGCGTCAAGAAAACGCGTCGAATCTAAGTCATGGAGCCCCGCTTCTGATTCCATCAGAAGCCGAAAGGCTCTGGGGGCATTTCGGCGAAGCACCTGAAAGGAATATCGAGCGGGCGTCACGCTACCTGCACGTGGATGTCGGCGCAAAATGAACATTCCGAGTCGGCTTCGCAAACGACGCGATTGCGGCCGTTGCGTTTGGCGGCGTAGAGGCAGATGTCGGCGCGTTCGATCAGCGAGTCCGGGGTATCTCCGCAGCGAAGTATCGAGACGCCGACCGAGATCGTGACCCGGCCCAGGATTTCACCGGTCGATTTTTTCTTCAACTCCTTGGCCATCACGGCGCGGCGGATGTGATCGGCGACGGTTACCGCCTGTTGTATCCCGGTATTGGGCAGCACGACCGCGAATTCCTCGCCGCCGTAGCGCGCGGTGATGTCCTGGCCCTTGATGGTCTGCTTTAGCGACATTGCAACCAGCCGCAGCACCTGGTCGCCGGTCAGGTGGCCGTAGTTGTCGTTGAACGATTTGAAGTGGTCGATGTCGAACATCAGAAGCGACAGCGGCCCGCCTTCGCCAAACGCCCGCGCCACGGCATCCTCGACGGCGTGGTCGAAATATTTGCGGTTGCCAAGACCGGTGAGCGGATCGGTCATGCTCTCGGTTCTGATGGCTTCAAGGCTGTGCTGAAGATTGTTGATCTCGATCTTCGAGAGTTCCAGCCGGTTTTCAAGCGCCTCGTTGGTTTCCTGAACCTCGCGGGTTGATTTCATCAGCGCCTCGATGATTGCCTTGACCTGCTCGCGGCTGTCGGCGGCGCCGAGCCTGTCGGCTGCTCCCTTCAGGCTGTCGCCGAATCCGGCCGTCATGCCGAGCGCGTCGGTGATGAGGGTCATCACGTCGTCGATCTCGCTGATGACGCGCGCGCCGAGCTTGTCGATGCGCTCGGTGGTCCTGATCGGGGAGAGGTAGGTTTCGTAGATCTGTTCGAGATCGGATTCGCTCAGCCTGCCGTTGCGCGCGAGCGTCTCGTTGATGATCCTGTTGAGCGACGAATTGTAGCCGGCGGCGTAGACGTACCAGATTTCGTAATTGCGCGGAATCGCAGCTTGTCGCAGCGATCGGATCTGGCCGAGCGCCACCTCCGCGAACGCCATCGTGCGCTCATGTTCGTCCGGTTCAACCACTTCTGCGGCCCGCCGACGATCGTGCAGATCGTCGCCCCAAACGGCAAAATATCAACGTGAAACATTGCCCGAGACTACCGGCAGAGAGTTTACGCGCGGTAAACGGTTTTCACCGCGGCGGCAGGGGAGGTCGCCGCGGCAGATACTCAGCCGCAAGACGCTCAGCCGCGGGCGCGAACGGGGCGAAGCAGGAATGCCGGCAGGTGGGAATGGTCTCCCGGCTCGGAGACGGCCTCGCGTCGCGGGGCGGGCGCGCGTCCGATCGACGGCGGCTGCGGCGCGGCTATCGATGCGACGGCCGTTACGGCCGGAGTCTCGTGTCTCTGATGGTCGCCGCCGGAGCGGCGTGGCTTGCGGCCCTCGCGCTTGCCGCCCTCGCGCTTGCCGCTGCGTGGATAGCTCTCGCTGCTCTGGCTGCGCGTTTGGCGGGACCGCGCCGGCCGGCCCGTGGGCGCCGCGTCGGCGCCGATGTCCGCGTCGGTCGGGTCCGTGCGAACCTCATGGTCCGGAAGGTCGACCTTCGGAATCGTCTGACCGGTCAGCTTCTCGATCGCCGCGAGTGATTTGGAATCGGCGGGGCAGACGATCGTGATCGCGGTGCCGGTGCGGCCCGCGCGGCCGGTGCGGCCGATGCGGTGCACGTAATCGTCGGGATGGTACGGCACGTCGAAGTTGAGGACGTGGCTGACTTCGGGAATGTCGAGACCGCGCGCGGCCACGTCGGAGGCGACCAGCAACGGCAGTTCGCCCTTGCGGAATTGATCCAGAGAGGCGGTGCGCGCCGACTGATCCATGTCGCCATGCAGGGCGCCGACGCTGAAGCCGTGTTTCTGAAGCGACTTGCAGACGATGGCGACGTCACGCTTGCGGTTGCAGAAGATGATTGCGTTCTTGAGGTCCTGGGCTTCGCGCAGCAGGCGGCGCAGCAGCTCACGCTTTTCGTGCGGTTCGCGTCCGCAACCGACCTGCGATTGCGACACGGTCGCCGCCGTGGTCGCGGGCCTTGAGACCTCCACCTTCTCCGGATTGTGCAGGAAGGTATCGGTGACGCGCCGGATTTCGTTCGGCATCGTCGCGGTGAAGAACAGGGTCTGCCGGGTGAACGGAACCAGCTTGCAGATGCGTTCGATGTCGGGAATGAATCCCATGTCCAGCATCCGGTCGGCTTCGTCGATCACCAGAAGCTCCACGCCGGTGAGCAGCAAGCCGCCGCGTTCGGTGTGATCGAGCAGGCGGCCCGGGGTTGCGATCAGCACATCGACGCCGCGCGTCAGCTTCATGTCCTGGTCGCCGAACGAGACGCCGCCGATCAGAAGCGCCACGTTGAGTTTCTGGCCCACGCCATACTTGTCGAATTGCTCCTTGACCTGGGCCGCGAGTTCGCGGGTTGGCTCCAGGATCAGCGTGCGGGGCATTCGCGCCCGGGCGCGGCCCTTTTCGAGCAATGTGAGCATGGGCAGGACGAAGGCCGCGGTCTTGCCGGTGCCGGTCTGGGCGATGCCGAGAACGTCGCGGCGCGCCAGGACGTGGGGGATAGCCTGATCCTGAATGGGGGTAGGGGAGGTGTAACCTGCCGCCGCGACCGCGGCCAGCACTTTATCGGACAAACCAAGATGAGAAAAAGACATTGAGCCTCTGATCGACACCGCCGTCCGGAATCGGATGTAGAAGGCTGTCGCGCTCTACCCCTTAACGGCGTGCTTTCAAGAAGCGAAGGGGGCTCTGGCTACGCTGACGGGCGGCTCACCTTGGGAATCGCGTTTCGATCCCGGGCCGCGTTACCGCGAAACATAGGGTGGAAATGCGTAAAGTCAATTCAGAAACGGCGGAGATATCGAAAAACCTTGCCGTTTCCGCTTGAACCCGGCGGAATGACCGTGGAGATATTCGACATCCTGCCGGATTTTCGGTTAACGAGGACATCAGTATGGATGCAGCCCGTCCGAGCGAAAACCGCCCGATATCCACGCGCTGCTGCGTCGTCGGCGGCGGTCCCGCCGGCATGATGCTCGGCTACCTGCTCGGGCGCGCGGGGGTCGATACGATCGTCCTTGAAAAGCACGCCGACTTCTTCCGCGATTTTCGCGGCGACACCGTGCATCCCTCGACCTTGCAGGTGATGGACGAACTCGGCCTGATCGACGACTTCCTGAAAGTTCCGCACGACAAGCTGCAAAAGCTCGACAACTGTTACGGCAGGACCCGGCTCCGCGTCGCCGACATCAGCCGCACCGGCGTGAAATATCCGTTCATCGCCTTCATGCCGCAATGGGATTTTCTCAATTTCCTGCGGGACAAGGGGCGTCGTTTCCCAAGCCTTAAGGTGATGATGAGCACGGAGGCGACCGGCCTCATTCATGACGGCGACAGGGTGGCGGGGGTTCGTGCAAGAGACGCGAACGGCGCGATCGAGATCAGGGCCGAACTGACGGTTGCGTGCGACGGGCGACATTCCATCATCCGGCCGAGCGCGGGCCTCAAGATCGAGGAGATCGGCGCGCCGATGGACGTACTGTGGTTTCGCGCCGGAAAGTCCGCCGAAACGGAGAGCGTTCTGGCGCGGGTCGAAGCCGGAAAGATGATCGTGACGCTCGACCGCGGCACGTATTGGCAGTGCGCTTACGCCATCACCAAAGGCCAATATGATGCGGTCAGGGCGAAAGGTCTTGAGTCGTTCCGCTCCGACGTCGTCTCGCTTGCGCCGATCCTGAAGCCGGGTATCGCGGACGTTAAAAGCTGGGACGACATCAAGCTGCTCACCGTCGCGGTCAATCGTCTCAAGCGATGGACCCGGCCCGGTCTGCTTTGCATCGGCGACGCCGCGCATGCGATGTCGCCGGTCGGCGGCGTCGGCGTCAACATCGCTGTTCAGGATGCGGTGGCGACGGCCAATATCCTGGCGGCCAGGCTCGCGAGCGGCGGCACCGTGAGCGAGGATGATCTTGCCGCCGTCCAGCGCCGTCGCGAATTTCCGATGCGCATGACGCAAGCCATGCAGGTGTTTGTGCAGAACAGTATGATCAGAGCGGCGCTGAAGCCGGGCAGCGGCCCGCTCAAGCCACCGCTGGTCGCGCGGATCATCAACGCGGTGCCGTGGTTGCAGGGTTTGACAGCGAAGTTCATCGCCGTTGGCGTGCGGCCGGAGCATGTCCATTCGCCGGAAGCGTGAATGGCGTCAGAGTTAAATCGAAAACGACCTTAAACGGCGAAGCGGATTACAGCCGCCGCGACAGCAGAACCGCCAGCAGGCCGGCGGCCGCCACCGCGCCGCCATACCAAACCCACCGCGTCTGCCCGATCATGAGACTCGACGCCGGATAGGGAAACACGCCGGCGCCCTGAGCGGCCCAGACAAGGCCGATCAAAATTGCGAGCAGGCCGAGGATCACAAGTGCCAGTCTCATGATTGAACAATGCCTCCGGATGGTTCCGCGCGGTGGTCGGTTTACACGTCCAGCATCTCCTCGCTGGCGAATTCGGCCTTGTCGGAGATGAAGGCGAAGCGCGCCTCCGCCTTGGTGCCCATCAGCCGCTCGACCGAGTCCGCCGTGTCCTCGCGATCGTCCGCCAGCAGCACAACGCGCAACATTGTGCGCTTGGCCGGGTCCATCGTGGTTTCCTTGAGCTGCGCCGGCATCATCTCGCCGAGGCCTTTGAAGCGGCCGACATCGACCTTGGCGTTGGCGTTGAACTCGCTCTTGAGCAGCGCCTCCTTGTGGGCGTCGTCGCGGGCGTAGACCGTCTTGCTGCCGTGGGTCAGCCGATAAAGCGGCGGCACCGCGAGATAGAGGTGGCCCTCGTCGATCAGGCGCGGCATCTGGCGGTAGAAGAACGTGATCAGCAGCGAGGCGATATGCGCGCCGTCGACGTCGGCGTCGGTCATGATGATGACGCGCGAATAGCGCAGGTCCTCTTCGCGATAGTTGGTGGCGGTGCCGCAGCCGAGCGCCTGGATCAGGTCGGCGAGTTGCGCGTTGGCGGTGACCTTGTCCCGGCCTGCGGAGGCCACGTTGAGGATCTTGCCGCGCAGCGGCAGCACGGCTTGCGTTTTGCGGTCGCGCGCCTGCTTGGCGCTGCCGCCGGCGGAGTCGCCCTCGACGATGAAGAGTTCCGAGCCGTCGGTCGCGGTATCGGTGCAATCGGCAAGCTTGCCGGGCAGGCGCAGCTTCTTCACCGCGCTTTTGCGCGAGGTTTCCTTCTCGGCGCGACGACGCAACCGCTCGTCGGCGCGCTCGACCACGAAGTCGAGCAGCCGGTTGGCCTGCGTCGGATTGCCGGACAGCCAGTGATCGAACGGGTCCTTGATCGCCTGTTCGACGATCCGCGCGGCCTCGGCGGTGGCGAGGCGGTCCTTGGTCTGGCCCTGGAATTCCGGCTCGCGGACGAACACCGAGAGCATCACCGCGGCCCCGACCATCACGTCCTCGGAGGTGATGGAGCTTGCGCGCTTGCCATGGCCGACGCGTTCGGCGTGGTCCTTCAGCCCGCGCAGCAGCGCGCTGCGCAGGCCCGACTCGTGGGTGCCGCCGTCCGGCGTCGGCACCGTATTGCAGTAGGAATACAGGAAGCCGTCGGCGTCGGCCGTCCACGCCACCGCCCATTCGCAGCCGCCATGCGCGCCGTTGCGGCCCGATCTGCCGGAGAAGATGTCGGGATGCACCAGCGTGTCCTTGTGGATCGCTGCTGCAAGATAGTCCTTCAGTCCGCCGGGAAAATGGAAGGTCGCTTCCGCCGGGACGTCGTCGAGGCCCTTGAGCAGTTCGGGGGCGCAATGCCAGCGGATCTCGACGCCGCCGAACAGATACGCCTTCGAGCGCGTCATCTTGAACAGGCGCAGCGGCTTGAACGCGGCCTTCGCGCCGAAGATCTCGGTGTCGGGCTTGAAGCGGATGGTGGTGCCGCGGCGGTTGGCGATCCGGCCGAGGTCTTCCAGCTTGCCCTTGGGATGGCCGCGCTCGAACGTCATCCTGTAGAGGTTCTGGCTGCGCGCCACCTCCACTTCGAGGCGCGAGGAAAGCGCATTGACCACGGACACGCCGACGCCGTGCAGGCCGCCGGAGGTCTCGTAGACCTTGGAGTCGAACTTGCCGCCCGAATGCAGCGTGCACATGATGACTTCGAGCGCCGACTTCTTCGGGAATTTCGGGTGCGGATCGACCGGGATGCCGCGCCCGTTGTCGGTGACAGTGAGGAAGCCGTCGGCGGCCAGTTCGACATTGATGAAGGTGGCGTGCCCCGCCAGGGCTTCATCCATGCAATTGTCGATCACCTCGGCGAACAGGTGGTGCAGCGCCTTCTCGTCGGTGCCGCCGATGTACATGCCGGGGCGGCGACGGACCGGCTCGAGCCCCTCCAATACCTCGATGTCGGCGGCGGTGTAGCCGGCCTCGGCTCCCGATGCGCGGCTTGAGGCGCGGGCGGAGGGACGGCCCTCGGCCTCGGAAGCGGCGAACAGATCGTTGGATGGTTTTGATTTAGCGTTTGGTTTCAGATGTTTGGGCATAAATATTCAAAAATTACATGCGTCGCTTCGTGGCGAATCGGCTGCGCTGACTATGCCATGGACAAGGGTGAAATTGTGAACGGTAGCCTCATCGGCAGAGCAGGGGTCAGTCGCGTTCGGCGCGGAACAGAACGACGGCAAACAATAGCGTCGCAAAAACAACGATCACCGAACCGATCGCAGGCGCCGCGAAATAAGCCCCGTGGTTCGATAGCGTGAGCGCGACCCCGGCCGGCAGTGCAACACCGCCGAGGATATGGAGCCAGCCCTGAATCCGGGCCAACGTACTGTTTCCTGCGGATGGCACCAGCTTATAATAAAGCCCGAACAGAAAGAGCAGAACCCCGCCGACGAGATTGAGATGGGCGTGGGCAGGGGCCAGCGTAAAGTTCTGCTGGATTCCCATGACCATTCCCGCGACCATTCCGATCAGCAGGATTACAACACTGACGCACATCATCAACGACCCGATCATTTGATTTCCTCACAGCAATGCCCCAAAACCTGCGGCCCCGATGCACCCGTCTTTGTGACTTGAAGTCGCGCCACCGGCTAGCTTAGCTGTCGGCGACAGTCTTGGCACGGCGGAGTTCCAGATAGCCCCGGCACGGGCGGAGATGGCAAGAGGCGTTTTAAATGGAAGAGGTCGGACGCGGCCTGGTCGACTTCGTACGCGATCACCAGGTTTGGGCCGCTCCTGTCGTGCTGCTGCTTGCCTTCGGCGAGTCCCTTGCCTTCATCTCGCTGCTGGTTCCAGCCTGGAGTGTGTTGATCGCGATCGGCGCGCTGATCGGCGTCAGCGACATCAAATTCGGGCCGATCTGGATCGCGGCCGCCGTCGGCGCGGCGCTCGGCGATTGGCTGTCCTACTGGTTCGGCTACCGCTTCAAAAACGGCGTCGCCGAGATGTGGCCGTTGTCGCGCTATCCCGATCTGCTGCCGCGCGGCCAGGCTTTCGTGCAGCGATGGGGCATCCCATCTATTTACATCGGGCGGTTTTTCGGACCGCTGCGCGCCACGGTGCCGCTCGCCGCCGGAATCTTTGCCATGCCGTACTGGCGTTTCCAGATCGCCAACTGGACGTCCGCCCTGGTCTGGTCGGCGGTGTTGCTGCTGTTCGGCGACCTGATCTCGCGGATCGTCGAATGGGCATGGCGCGCGGTTTGAGCGTGAGCGGATACCCGAAGCGACGTCGGACGAGGTGGTCGCGCGGCCGTCGCATTTGGATTACAAGGCGAACAGGCCAGCGAGCGCGCTCGCGGGATGCAAGGATGAAGTCGTGACTGCCGCAGACACCAAAGCGAAAGACTCAAGTCCCAGCGCCAGGATCGCCGCCCGGCCTGCGGTGTTCGTCGACGGCGCATCGGGAACCACGGGGCTGGAAATCCGTGAGCGGCTGGACCGGCAGGGCGACGTCGTCGTCAAAAGCCTCGACGGCGACAAGCGGAAGGATCCGGCCGCCAAGCGCGCGCTGATGGCGGAGGTCGATCTCGTGATCCTGTGCCTGCCCGATGACGCGGCCAGGGAAACGGTCGCCTTGATCGACGGCATGGGCGCGGACGCGCCGAAGGTGCTCGACGCCTCGACGGCGTTTCGCGTCGCGCCGGACTGGACCTACGGCTTTCCGGAACTGACGCCGGATCAGGCGGACAGGATCAAGGGGGCGCGCAAGGTCACGAACCCCGGCTGCTATCCGACCGGATCGATCGCCTTGCTGCGGCCGCTGACCGACGCCGGGCTGATCCCGCCGGACTATCCCGTCACCATCAACGCGGTGAGCGGCTATTCCGGCGGCGGCAAGTCGATGATCGAGAGTTTCGAGAACGGCACCGCGCCGGCGTTCGAGCTTTACGGATTGGGATTCGAGCACAAGCATCTGCCGGAAACGCAGACGTATGCGAACCTGACGCGGCGGCCGATTTTCGCGCCGTCGGTCGGCGACTACCGGCAGGGCATGCTGGTGTCGATCCCGCTGCATCTCGATACGCTGCCGGGCAAGCCCGATGGCGCGGCGCTTCATGCGGCGCTGGCCAAGCGTTACGCGGGCAGTACCTATGTTTCGGTGATGCCGATGGACAACGCTGCTGCGAAAAGCGGACGGATCGAGCCGGAGGCGCTTAACGGCAGCAACAGGCTCGAGCTTCATGTTTTCGCCAGCGACAAGCACCGGCAGGCCGTTCTGGTCGCGAGGCTCGACAATCTCGGCAAGGGCGCATCCGGCGCGGCGGTGCAGAACATGCGGCTGATGTTGGGCTTGAGGGATACGGGGACGGATTAGGCGCGGACACATTCGCACGCAGCCAAAATGGGGATAATGCGAGTTTGACAGAGGCCAGATAGAAGGAGCGGTTTCATGCTTGCCGGTCAGGTGGCGCTTGTTCTTGCCGCCGCGTTTACGGGGGCCGCTTTCTACATCAATTTCGCGGAGCATCCCGCGCGCTTGGTGCTGGATGACGAGAATCTGCTTAAGCAATGGAAGCCAAGCTATGATGCCGGCTACACGATGCAAGCAAGCTTGGCTGCCATCTCGGCAGCGTTTGGTTTACTGGCGGCATGGATCGCCGGAGATTGGCGATGGATCGTCGGCGCGGTGCTTATATTCGGCAACTGGCCCTATACCCTCTTCGGTATTATGCCGACAAATAACAGGCTGAAGGCTATCGCGGAGACCGACGCGGGTTCAACATCGAGGGCCATGCTCGTGGCGTGGGGACGACTGCATGCCGTCAGAACCGCGCTCGGCTTTGCTGCGACTCTCGCATATCTGTGGGCTCTAAACTGAAGCGAATCGAGACCCAAACTCACGTCGCCTACTATCGAGTCATTCAAGTTGTGAGATAGGCTAAATCACCTCACGCCCGCACCCGCACGTAGCTGCCGGGCGCGTCCTCGATCGGCGGCAGCGCGGCGCTGCCGACCTCGCGGGCAGGGACCACCTCGGCGTCGATGCCGCGCAGCCAGGCGTGCCAGTCCGGCCACCACGAACCCTTGTGTTCCTGCGCGCTTTTCATCCACTCGGCCAGCGTGGTGTTGGCGATGGCGTCGCTGGTCCAGTACTGGTATTTGCCGAGCGACGGCGGATTGATGACGCCGGCGATGTGCCCGGATCCCGACAGCACGTAGCGCACCGGGCCGCCGAAGAATCGCGAGCCGTACAGCACCGATTCCGCCGGCGCGATGTGATCCTCTCGGGTGGCCAGATTGTACACCGGCACCTTGACCTTCGAGAGGTCGAGCAGGGTGTTGTCGAGCACCATCGAGCCGGTCGAGAGGCGGTTCTCCAGGTAGCAGTTGCGCAGGTAATAGGAATGGTTGGCCGCTGGCATCCGCGTCGCGTCCGAATTCCAGTGCAGCAGATCGAAGGCCGGCGGCGTCTTGCCCTTGAGGTAGTTGCTGACGACATAGGACCAGATCAGGTCGTTGGAGCGCAGCATGTTGAAGGCCATCGCCATCTTGCTGCCTTCCAGAACCCCCGCCTGTTTCATGTCGCGTTCGAGCGCGGAAATCTGGTCCTCGTCCACGAACACCATGAGATCGCCGGCATAGGTGAAATCGACCTGCGCGGCGAAGAACGTCGCCGACGCCACGCGCCCCTGCCGCTTGTCCGCGAGCCACGCCAGCGTGGCGGCGAGCAGCGTGCCGCCGACGCAATAGCCGACGGTATGCACTTTCATCTCGCCGGTCGCTTTCCCGATCGCGTCCATCGCCGCCAGCGGGCCTTCCTTCATGTAGTCCTCGAAGGTCTTTTCGCCGAGCCGCCTGTCGGGATTGACCCAGGAGATCACGAACACCGTGATGCCCTGATCGACGCACCACTTGATGAAGGATTTCTCCGGCTTCAGATCGAGGATGTAGAACTTGTTGATCCACGGCGGCACGATCAGGAGCGGCGTTCGCAGCACCGTGTCGGTGCTCGGCGAATACTGGATCAGTTGCATCAGCTCGTTCTGGTAGATCACCTTGCCCGGCGTCGTCGCCATGTTGACGCCGAGTTCGAGATCGCCGGAGTCGGACTGGCGGATGCGCAGCACGCCGTTGCCGGCCGCGATGTCCTCCGCCAGCATCTTCATGCCGCGCGCGAGATTGGCGGCGTTCGAGGCGAAGGTTTCGCGCAGCACCTCCGGATTGGTCATCACGAAATTCGACGGCGACATCGCGTTGGTGAGCTGCGCGGTATAGAACTCGGCCTTCTTGCGGGTGTGCGGATCGAGGCCCTCGGCGTCGCGAACCAACGCGTTCGCCCATCTGGTCGTCAGCAGATACGCCTGCATCACGAAATCGAAAAACTGGTTCGTTCGCCATTCCGGATCGGCGAAACGCTTGTCGCGCGGCGCCGGCTCCACGGCGGGCCCGGTCTCCTCGCCGGCGAGGCGGCGCGCGGCGTAGCCCCAGAGGTCCAGATAGGCCTTGCCGAGCTTCGCCTGCAATTCGACCGCGCGGCTCGGATCCGACAGCCAGTAGTCCGCCACCGTGCTGATGGTCCTGATCAACTCGGCGAACTCGTTCGGCCGGTCGTCGCGCGCCTCGCCGCCCTCGCGGGCCTTGAGGTAAGCGGCCAGCGCCCGGCCGCCGCTCTCCATCGCATTCGCGAGATTCATCGCGAAGGTGTCCGGGTCGAACCGGGGCTTGGCCTCGGCCTTGGTCTCGACAGGTAACTCGCTCATGGCCGCACACCTGAGGGGTTGTTCAAAGTTCCGTCACGCGCGTTGGCGGGCGGCAATCATGGCATAATCTGGGGAGCATTGCCGGTTTCCGTGTGTTGCGGTGCGACAAAACATCTTGGTGATGTCATAGATGAGCCCAGATGGGCCGGTTGTAATGCGCTGGCGCATCGGCAACCTTCATGTTCCGAGCAAGGTTTAGACCCGCGGTTCGATCTGGCGAGACAAGCATCGTGATGCCGCAAGTCAGATGGGGCGACGTGAGCGTATCCGGAATGAGACCAATTGGCCGCGCGGCGTTCGGAGTCGTCACGATACTGCTGCTTTTGCTCTCGCTCGGCGGCTGCTCGACATCGATCGCGGATCTGCCTTTCGGCGGCTCGTCGGACGCGCCGGAACGGGCGGCCGACGTGCCGGACTACCCCGCGGTCCATGACATTCCCGCGCCGAGAGAGCAGGCGGCGATGGACCCCGCCGAACAGGCCAGGGTTGAGAAGGAACTGATCGCCGCGCGCCAGCACCAGTCCCAGGCGGCCCAGGCCTCGGAGGCCAGATAAGCCGGCGCGCGGTCCCGGTTCGCGCCGCGATACGCGAAGTGCTGGCGGAGAGGGCGTCCGTGTTGGAGTTTTTCACCGTTTCACGGAAACGGTGAAAACTCTAGATTCCTGATTTGACGCGTTTTCTTCACGCGAACCGGATTCCACTTCGCTCGAAAACGCTATAGACTGCTGCGATTCAAGCACGAGAGTACGCGTGGAACCGTCAGGTCGGGCGAGGTAGTCCTCGTGCCGATCGTTCGTCAAATCCGGCCCGGAGCCAGGAGCCATGGAAGAGTTTTATCGTATCCGCCGTCTGCCGCCTTATGTGTTCGAACAGGTCAATCGCGCCAAGGCGGCCGCACGGAACGCCGGAGCCGATATCATCGACCTCGGCATGGGCAATCCGGACCTGCCGACGCCGCCCCACGTCATCAAGAAGCTCAAGGAAACCCTGGGCAAGCCCAAGACCGACCGCTATTCGGCCTCGCGCGGCGTCACCGGCCTGCGCAAGGCGCAAGCCGGCTACTATGCCCGCCGCTTCGGGGTGAAACTCAATCCCGATACCCAGATCGTGGCCACGCTCGGCTCCAAGGAAGGCTTCGCCAACGTCGCGCAGGCGATCACCGCGCCGGGCGACGTGGTGTTATGCCCGAACCCGAGCTATCCGATTCACGCATTCGGCTTTTTGATGGCGGGCGGCGTGATCCGCTCGGTGCCGTCAGCGCCGACGCCGGATTTCTTCGCCGCCTGCGAGCGCGCCATCATCCATTCCATTCCGAAGCCGATCGCGCTGATCGTCTGCTACCCGTCGAA
The DNA here is from genome assembly GCF_047149785.1 of Nitrobacter sp. Lineage (GTDB taxonomy): Bacteria > Pseudomonadota > Alphaproteobacteria > Rhizobiales > Xanthobacteraceae > Nitrobacter. The sequence continues at coordinate 1,141,090 of NZ_BAAGBE010000001.1, forward strand.
CCCGACGGCGCAGGTCGCAGGCCTCGATTTCTACCGAGACCTCGTCGCGTTCGCCAAGAAGCACGAGATCTTCATCCTGTCCGACCTCGCATATTCCGAGGTCTATTTCGACGACAACCCGCCGCCCTCGGTGCTTCAGGTGCCCGGCGCGATCGACGTCACCGTCGAGTTCACCTCGATGTCCAAGACGTTTTCGATGGCCGGATGGCGTATCGGCTTCGCGGTCGGCAACGAACGCATCATCGCGGCTCTCGCCCGGGTGAAGTCCTATCTCGATTACGGCGCGTTCACGCCGATCCAGGTGGCGGCGACGGCGGCCCTGAACGGTCCGGACACCTGCATTCGCGAGATGCGCGACACCTATCGCAAGCGTCGCGACACGTTGGTTGAATCCTTCGGCCGCGCTGGATGGGTGATCCCGCCGCCGCAGGCCTCGATGTTCGCATGGGCGCCGCTGCCCGAACGCTTCCGCGATCTCGGCAGCATGCAGTTCTCCACCCTGATGGTCGAGAAATCCGGGGTCGTGGTCTCGCCCGGCGTCGGCTTCGGCGAACACGGCGAGGGCTATGTCCGCATCGCCATGGTGGAAAACGAACAGAGAATCCGCCAGGCCGCCCGCGGCGTCCGCCACTTCCTTGAAAGCGGCATCGAAACGTTGCACAACGTGGTTCCTCTCGCCAACCGGCGATAGGCGCCGGTTCGGGGACGGCCTTGCGGCCTTTCGGGCCGGATCGTGCCTTGATCGTCCCTTGCAACACCGGTTTTTCCAGCAGGTTTCCCTCATGGTCGCACCCCTGAAAGTGGGCATTGCGGGGCTCGGCACCGTGGGGGCCGCCGTCGTTCGTCTCATCGAGCAGCAGGGCGGGGCGCTGTCGGCGCGCTGCGGGCGCGGCGTTCGCGTGGTCGCCGTCGCCGCGCGCTCGAAGACCAAGAAGCGCGACGTCGACCTGCGCGGCATTGCGTGGGCCAGGGATCCGCTGGCGCTGGCGAACGATCCAAGCATCGACTGCTTCGTCGAACTGATGGGCGGGGCGGGCGATCCGGCGCAATCGGCGATCGAGGCGGCCTTGAGGTCGGGCAAGTCGGTGGTGACGGCCAACAAGGCGCTGATCGCCAGGCATGGTCTGCGGCTGGCCGCTCTCGCCGAGCAGCACGGCGGCGCGCTGAACTACGAGGCCGCGGTCGGCGCCGCCATTCCCGTCGTCAAGACGCTGCGGGAAGGACTTGCCGGCACCACGATCAACCGCGTCTACGGTATCCTCAACGGCACCTGCAACTACATCCTGACGCGGATGGAGCGCGAAAATCTGTCGTTCGCCGAATGTCTCAAGGAGGCCCAGCGTCTCGGCTACGCCGAGGCCGATCCGTCGTTCGACGTCGACGGTCACGACACCGCGCAGAAGCTGTCGATCCTGGCGAGCCTCGCCTTCGGTACCCGCGTCGCGCAGAGCGCGGTCTATGTCGAGGGCATCTCGTCGATCGCGCCGGAGGATCTTCGCGCGGCGGAAGAACTCGGCTACCGCGTCAAGCTGCTCGGCGTCGCGGTGCGTACCGCCAAGGGCATCGAGCAGCGGGTGCATCCGACCATGGTGCCGAAGACCTCGTCGATCGCGCAGGTAATGGGCGTCACCAACGCGGTCACCATCGACGGCGACGGCATTCCGCCGATCACGCTGGTCGGTCCCGGAGCCGGAGGCGCTGCGACTGCGTCCGCCGTGGTCGCCGATATCGCCGATGTCGCGTGCGGCATCCGCGCGCTGCCGTTCGGGCGGCCGGCGTCGCGGCTCAAGGCGACCAAGAAGGCGCCGATGGAGCGCCATGAGGGCGGTTACTACATCCGCCTGATGGCGCGCGATTTCGCCGGCACCGCCGCGACCATCGCCACCCGTCTCGCGGAGCAGAAGATCTCGATCGAATCGATCGTCCAGCGTCATCCCAACGGCAAGCTCGATATGACCGAGGCCGGCAAGCCGGCGGAACCCGTTCCGGTGCTCCTGATCACCTACGCAACCAGCGAGGATGCGGTGCACCGCGCGCTCCATGCGGTGAGGGCGGACAAGGTCATCACCGGCCGCCCGCAGGTCATCCGCATCGAAAAGAATTGAGGGATCCCGCCGCGTCGCCCGAGGAGAGTTGAGCCGATGCCGACAGATATTTCCATTCCGCCGCAGCAGGCGCTCCGCCGCATCCTGACGCTCGAGATCGTGCGCGTGACGGAGCGGGCGGCGGTGTCGGCGGCGCGGCTGCGCGGTCGCGGCATGGAAAAGGCGTCCGATCAGGCCGCGGTCGACGCCATGCGGCGCGAACTCAACAAGCTGCCGATCGACGGCACGGTCGTGATCGGCGAGGGCGCGATTGACGAGGTCCCGATGCTGTTCATCGGCGAGAAAGTCGGCAACACGCACGGACCGCAACTCGATATCGCGGTCGATCCGCTGGAAGGCACCGTGCTGTGTGCCAAGAACATGCCAGGCGCGATCGCCACCATCGCGATGGCTGAGCGCGACACGCTGCTTCACGCGCCCGATTGCTACATGGACAAGATCGCGATCGGTCCCGGCTATCCCTCGGGCACGGTGGACCTCGACGCGCCGGTGGAAGAGAACATCATCAATCTCGCCAAGGCCAAGGGGGTCAAGCCGACCGAGATCACCGCGATCCTGCTCGACCGCCCGCGCCATGCCGCCAAGATCGCCGCGCTGCGCAAGGTCGGCGCCGCGGTGAGCCTGATCAGCGACGGCGACGTCGCCGGCGTCATCCACACCGCCGAGCCGCGAACCGGAATCGATATTTATCTGGGCAGCGGTGGCGCGCCCGAAGGCGTGCTGTCCGCGGCGGCGCTGCGCTGCATCGGCGGCCAGATGCAGACCCGCCTCATCATCGACAACGAGGCCTTGCGCGAGCGGACCCTGCAAATGGGGATCAAGGACCCCAAAAAGAAATACGAGATCGGCGACATGGTGAAGGGCGATTGCGTGTTCGCCGCGACCGGCGTGACCTCGGGTTCGCTGCTGTCGGGCGTCCGGTTCGGCAAGGACGTGATCAGGACCGATACGGTGGTGATGCGCTCGGTGACGGGTACCGTGCGCCGCATCAAGGCCGAGCATCGGCAGTTGGATAAATTTCACCTGGATTGAGTCATGTCCAATTTCGGCGACGGTGTCGCGGCAATTTGCCTGCGGTCCTTCAATTCTAACATCGCAAGAAGGCTCGCTGAAACGGGATGCGAACGTCAGAATTGGACCACTGGAGCAGTTCATATGGGAACGCAGCTTGTCGTCATTGCGAGCGAAGCGAAGCAATCCAGTTCTTGTTTTAAAAGCATCTGGATTGCTTCGTCGCTCCGCTCCTCGCAATGACGAGAACAGAGCCAAGTGGTGAACGGCTCTAGATTCCATACGATATCGCAAGGTAGGACGATAGCATGACCTTGCCCGCCACCGCATTTCCGGTCGAAGCGCCCGACGCCTTTCTCGGCGTCGCGCATTCGGCCACGGGCCGCCTGTGGCGCGACCGCCTCGATGCGCGGGGCGCGGCGCGCGCGCTGGCGATCGCGCAGCGGCATCAACTGCCGGAAATGCTGGCGCGGGTGATCGCGGGGCGGGGCGTGGAGATCGACGCGGTGGCGGATTTTCTCGATCCCACCATTCGGCGGCTGATGCCCGATCCCTTCACCGTGACGCAGATGGAGGCGGCGGCGAAGCGGCTCGCCGATGCCGCGATGCGCGGTGAGACGGTCGCGATCTTCGGCGACTACGACGTCGACGGCGCGACCTCGGCGGCGCTGCTCGCGTGGCATCTGCGCCATTGCGGCCTCACGCCGCTGATCCACATCCCCGACCGGATTTTCGAGGGCTACGGCCCGAACGTCGACGCGATCAACGCGCTCGCGGCAAAAGGCGCGACGCTGCTGGTGACGGTGGACTGCGGCACCACCAGCATCGAGCCGCTGGCGGTCGCCAGGCAACAGGGCATGTCGGTGGTCGTGATCGATCATCACCAGTGCGGCGACGATCTGCCGGATGTGGACGCGCTGGTGAATCCGAACCGGCCGGACGATCTCTCCGGCCTCGGGCATCTCGCCGCCGTCGGTCTTGTCCTGGTGACGTTGGTCGCGCTGAACCGCGAGTTACGCCAGCGCGGCTTCTGGACGCCCGAGCGGCCGGAGCCCGATCTTCTGAACATGCTGCACCACGTCGCGCTCGGTACGGTCGCCGATGTCGCGCCGCTGACCGGCCTCAACCGCGCCTTCGTCGCCAAGGGGCTGATCGCGCTGCGCCGCCGCGATCACATCGGTCATACCGCGCTGATGGATGTCGCGCGGCTGAACGGCCCGCCGGAAGCCTGGCATCTCGGCTTCATGCTGGGGCCGCGCATCAATGCCGGCGGCCGCATCGGACGCGCTGACCTGGGCGTGCGGCTGCTGCTCGAAGGCGACGTCTCGGAAGCGGCGCGCATCGCCGCCGAACTCGACCGCCTCAATACCGAGCGCCGCGTGATCGAGCAGGCGGCCGAGGCGCAGGCCGAAGCCGAGGCGCTGGCCTCGCTCGGGCTTGAAGACAAGGGCTCCGTCATCGTCACGGCGTCCGAGGGCTGGCATCCCGGCGTGGTCGGTCTTGTCGCATCGCGCCTGAAGGACAAGTTCGGCCGGCCCGCTTTTGTGGTTGCGCTGGAGCCCGGCGGCATCGGCACCGGATCGGGCCGCTCCATCGGCGGCGTCGATCTCGGCAGGGCGGTGCGGCAGGCGGTGACCGACGGCGTGCTGCTCAAAAGCGGCGGCCATGCCATGGCGGCGGGCGTGACGCTGCGGAAAGATCGGCTGGCGGAATTCCGCGCCTACATGGAAAAGGCGCTCGCCGCCGATGTCGCACAGTCGCGCCATGTCAACGAACTGTTCATCGACGGCGCGGTCAGCGCGCGCGCGGTGACGCCCGAATTCGTGGCGATGCTCAACCGCGCCGGACCGTTCGGCGCGGGCAATCCCGAACCGGTGTTGGCGCTGCCGTCGCACCAGTTGATCCATGCCGACGAGGTCGGGCAGGCGCACCTGCGGATGCGATTCAAGTCCGGCGACGGCGCGATCGTGAACGGCATCGCGTTCCGCGCGGTCGGCCAGCCGCTCGGCAACGCGCTGGCGCAAATGCGCGGTCAGCCGCTGCATGTCGCGGGGTCGCTTGCCGTGGATCGCTGGCAGGGCGCGGAGCGCGTACAGTTGCGCGTGATGGATGTGGCGGTGCCTGATCCGGGGCCGGCGGTTATTCGGTAGGCCTCTGCCAGATTTGAATGGAAGTGGAATTTCCAGCGCCACCTCTCCCCGCCGGGGAGAGGTCGGATCGCTCGCGCCCGAGCGATCCGGGTGAGGGGGTAACGTCGAACGATAGTCCGTAACCCCTCACCCCAACCCTCTCCCAATGGGAGAGGGAGCGCTCAGTGCTTTGCGTGGGCCATTCCGCAAAATCAAAAACGCTCTACAATCCCTGCCGGAGCTTCGCCAGCACTTGCAGTCCGGCGTAGCCGTCGGCGGGCAGGCCGACGCGGGTCTGGAAATCCTTCACCGCTTTCATGGTGTCGTTGCCGACGCGGCCGTCGGTGCCGCCGGTATCGAAGCCGGCCCTGGTCAGGCGCGTCTGCACTTCCTGCACTTCGGCGAGCGTGAGCGCGCGCTCTGATCCGGGGAAAGGCTGGATGAAGGGCGGCGCGCCGAGGATGCGGTCGCCGAGATGGCAGATCGCGAGCGCATAGTTCATCGACGGATTGTAGCTGCGCACGGCGTAGAAATTCGGCCCCAGCAGGAACGCCGGACCGCCCGGTTCGGGAATCCAGAGCTTGGCCGAGGCGTTCGGCTGCGGAAACGCCTTGCCGTCGGCGCGATGCACGCCGGCGGCCGCCCACGCGGCGTAGCTGCGGTTGCCGCTTGCGCCGCCGGTTGCGCGCACTTCATAACCCCAATGCTCGCCGCGATGATATTTGCCGCGGTTGATGAGATAGCGCGCGGTCGAGCCCAGCGCGTCGTCTGGCCTTCCGAACGGCGAGACCCGGCCGTCGTGGTCGTAGTCGATGCCGACGTTGAGCCAGACCTCGGGCATCCATTGGGTGTGCCCCATCGCGCCGGCCCACGAGCCGCGCATCTCCTCGGGCGTGCTCCAGCCCTTGTTGACGATGCGCAACGCGTTGATCAGTTCGGTTTCCCAGTAGCGGCGTCGGCGCGGTTCGTTCCAGGCGAGCGCCGCGAGCGAAGGGAATACCGGCCGCATGTGGTTCTTCTGCACCAGGGGATCGCCGAACGCGGACTCGACGCCCCATAATGCGAGCAGCGTGCCGCGCTCGACGCCGAAATCGCGCTCGATCCGCGCGAACAGCGCCTCGTTCTTTCGCAGCGCTTTCTTGCCGGCAATGATGCGCCAGTCCGAAACGCGGCGGTTGATGTATTGCCAGGTCTTCTCGTGAAACTCCGGCTGGTTGCGCATCTGCTTGAAGACGCTCATGTCCGGCTCGATCCGGCCCATGCAGCGATTCCATGTCGCCTCCGAGATGCCCTTCGCCAGCGCGCGGGCACGAAACTTGTCGCGCCACTGCTCGAAGCCTTGCGGCATCGCCGCGAGAGCCGGGAAGGGCGCCAGCATTGCCGCCGCGCCTAGACATTGCAGCGCGGTTCGCCGGCTGATCCGGATTCGGGAATCGAAAGTTTTCATGCGGCGAGCTTAACGGAGGGAAGCGTCCGGCGGCAAAGGTTCATTGCGTCGCGGGAACTCCGGTTTCCTCAATCGTCCTCGCCCTCGGCGGGCTTCTCGGGATGAACGGGATCCCGCGGCTTCGCGGGCGGCGGACCGGCTTTGGCCTCAGTGGCGATCTCGCGGCCGCGGCCGCCGATCAGGCGCTCGTAGGCCGAGATCAGCGTGACGTAGGGGTTGACCAACAGCCAGCCGTCGCGCGTGAACACCTGCACGTCGAAACGCAGGTGCGCGGTGGTGTCGCCGGGGTGATCCATGTCGTTCGATACCACACCGATCTTTTCACCTTCGCTCACGCGGCGATCGTCGAGCATGCCGCTTTTATCCAGTTGCGCCGGATTCATGTGCATGTAGCGAAAGCGCACGTGTTCGTTGCGGGTGTTGACCAGCAGTGTCAAGCCCTGCTGTCTCGGTGAACGGATGATGACGCCGTCGCGCACGGCCACGACCGCATGGCGGTTGGGGATGCAGCGACCGGCGCCCTCGTTGCGGAGCGTGCATGTGGCCGGGCGCAGGTCCTGTCCCTGATGCCCGAACCCCGCCGGGCACTGACCGACGTCGAAGTCGCGGGCCTCGCAGAAATTGTCCTGCCACGGATAGGAGTAGTTCTCAGCGGCCGACTCGTCGAACGCCCGTGGCTTGTTGCTCGACTTGCAACGATAGCGATCGCCTTTGCCGCGGTGGAAGCAGTTGCTCCTGTTCAGGAACGATGGCGAGTTCGCGTAAGCCGGCGCGCTTTTGAGCGGAAAGCGGATCTGCGCGTAGACGGTTGTGTCTGCTCGACCGTCCTGACCGCGATAGCCGCTGTTCGCAATGATGTCGCCCGGCGGCCGGTAGGTGAAATCGGAGGAGGACGTCGCTGGGCGCGGCATCACGCCGGGCGCGATATTCATGCGGGATTGCGACGGCCGCCCGCCTGCGATGCGCAACGCTTTCAGAAATCGCTCGGCCACGACCGACGCCTCGCGGCACGCCAGCCGGTTCGCGCGCGGCGTGCTGTCGAGGCAATGGATCGAAACCACATAGGGAACGCCGAACCGCGTGAAAGCATAGCGCACGTAACCTTCGCGAACGATGCGACGGAGATCCGGAAACTGCGCCGCCAGCGCGCTCACGCGCTCGCCTTTTCCTCCGGACGGATCGTCGATGTCGTAGGTGAGGATCGAGCCTGTGATCTGGACCTCGACGGGTCTTTTGTAGGTCAGTCGCGGCATGCCCTCGGCCGCGCCGGGCGCCAGCGCGAACTTCGCGTCGTAGCCGGCCGGACCGGCAGAGAACATTTGCCGCTCGAATCCGTCCTGATCGTGCGCGAGCGACAGGCCCGCCGGTGCGCCGGTTGAGCGCTCGCTGAGATACCGCCCGGCATCGAACGGCAGCAGCACCGGCACCGGACTCTGATTGATGCTCGCAAAAAGCGGCAGCGTCACCGCATTGAGCTGCATCAGCGCCGGCATGGTGCGCGGATCGGATGGCGGCAGGCGGCGCAGGGCATTGAAGGTGAACCGGGCGGCGATATCCGGCGAAGCCCGGATCTCGGACTTGAGTTCGTCGAGAACGGTGCGCCATTCCACCCGGGCGATCGAAATGCCCGGCGTCCTGAAGTCGTCGGCCGCGGCACCGCCGGTCATGATTGCGAACAGCAGCCACGCCGCGGCAGCACGCCTTGCGCGCCGGAGAGGACTGCTGCCGCGAACCGTCAGTCTCACATCCGTGCCCCGCTTCCCGTCGCCTGTTTTCTAGTCCTTGGCGCGCTCGACGTAGGAGCCGTCTTCCGTCATCACCACGATGCGGGTGCCGACGCCGACATGGGGCGGCACGCCGGTGCGGACGCCGTTGGACAGCACCGCGGGCTTGTAAGACGAGGAGGCGGTCTGCCCCTTCGTGACCGGCTCGGTCTCGACCACTTCGAGCGTCACCCGCTGCGGCAGCGTGATCGCCACCGGCACCATGTCGTGCAGGGACAGTTTCACCACCATGTTTTCCTGCAGGTACGGCGCGGCGTTGCCGACGACGTCCTTTGGCACCTGAACCTGATCGTAAGTTTCCGCATTCATGAAGTGGAAGCCGTCGGCGTCTTCGTAGAGGTAGGTGAAGTTGTGGTCCTCGATGGTGGCGCGCTCGACCTGGTCGGTGGTCTTGTAGCGCTCGGAAATCTTCACGCCATCGCTGATCCGCCGCATCTCGATCTGGCTGACCGGCGTTCCCTTGCCGGGGTGGATGTTTTCCGCGGTCAGGACCACGTACAGCTTGCCGTCTTGCTCGATGACGTTGCCCTTGCGAATAGAACTGGCGATGACTCTCAAGGCTGGATTTCCTAAGGTTCGGGCTCGAGACCGGTCCGGACGGGGACGTCCTGCGGCCGTTGAGGCGGTTTCGGGCCGCAACATACTGATTTGGCCCGACGGCGCCAGTGGTTTGGGGCCGATTCCGGTCGATTGCTGAGGATGGATGAATCGGATTTCACCCTGGTGGGACCAGGCCAGGCACGCGGACCGGCGGCCGTTCCTGCAAGCGCGCGGTGCCGTGACCAAGGCGCTGCGGGCCTGGTTCGACGCACAAGGGTTCGTCGAGGTCGAAACCGGCATTTTGCAGGTGTCCCCGGGCAACGAAACCCATCTTCACGCGCCCCGCACCGCGCTGACGTCGCCGGGCGGCGAGCAGGTCACGCGCTACCTGCGCACCTCTCCTGAATTCGCCTGCAAGAAGCTGCTGGCGGCCGGCGAACGGAAGATCGTCGAATTCGCGAAAGTATTTCGCGACCGCGAGCGCGGCGACCTGCATCTTGCTGAATTCACCATGCTGGAGTGGTACCGCGCGGGCTGCGCCTACGACATCGTCATGGCCGATTGCATCGCTGTCATCGCCCGCGCGGCCAAGACGACGGGCATCGGCACGTTCTCGTTTCGCGGCCGTCACGCCGATCCGCTGGCGGAGCCGGAGCGGCTGACCGTCGCCGCCGCGTTCGATCGCTTCGCCGGGATCGACCTCCTGAAAACCATCGCCGGCGGCGAGGGCGATCGCGCGGCGCTGGCGGCGGCGGCGCAGGGCAAGGTGCGGATCGCCGCCGACGACACCTGGTCGGACATTTTCAGCAAGGTGCTGGTCGAGCATGTCGAGCCCCATCTCGGGCAGGGGCGGCTGACGATCCTGTTCGAATATCCCGCGCCGGAAGCCGCGCTGGCGCGGGTCAATCCGGCCGACAGCCGCGTCGCCGAGCGTTTCGAGGTCTATGCCTGCGGCGTCGAACTTGCCAACGGATTTGGCGAATTGACCGACGCCGCCGAACAGCGCATCCGTTTCACCCGCGCGATGGACGAGAAGCAGAGCCGCTACGGCGAACGCTATCCGCTGGACGAGGATTTTCTCGCGGCGGTCGCTCAAATGCCGGAAGCGGGCGGGGTGGCGCTTGGCTTCGACCGGCTGGTGATGCTGGCGAGCGGAGCCTCAAGGATCGATCAGGTGGTGTGGACGCCGCCGGCGGAGGATGCATGAGCGGAGGGCACGGCAAGAGCGTGGTTTCGACATTGCGGCGGCCGGAGGATCTCGTCGCCCATGGCCTCGCGCCGGCTGCGGCATTGCCCGATCTCGCGAAGGTCGCCGCGCGCTATGCCATCGCGATCACGCCGCACGTCGCCGGCCTGATCGATCCGGCCGATCCCGACGATCCGATCGCGCGGCAGTACGTCCCGAGCGCCGATGAACTCGTGGCGCAAGCGAGCGAGCGCGCCGACCCGATCGGCGATCGTGCCCATTCGCCGGTGGACGGCGTCGTCCACCGCTATCCGGACCGGGTGCTGCTCAAGCTCGTCCATGTCTGCGCGGTCTATTGCCGGTTCTGCTTCCGCCGCGAAATGGTCGGCCCCGCCAAGGACACCGCGCTGTCGAAATCGGCGACCTCGGCCGCGCTCGACTACGTCCGCTCGCATCCGCAAATCTGGGAAGTGATCCTTACCGGTGGCGATCCCTTGATGCTGTCGCCGCGGCGGCTGGCCGAGATCATGGCCGAGCTTGCCGCGATCGAGCATGTCAGGATTATACGCATCCATACCCGCGTGCCGGTGGCCGACCCCGCGCGCGTCACCGGTGAGATGGCGGCGGCCCTGAAAGTCGCGGGCGCCACCACCTGGCTGGCGCTGCACGCCAATCATCCTCGCGAATTGACCGCCGCGGCGCGGTCGGCCTGCGCGCGGATCGTCGAGGCCGGGATTCCCATGGTCAGCCAGTCGGTGCTGCTGCGCGGCGTCAACGACGACGCCGCGACGCTGGAGGCGTTGATGCGCGCCTTCATCGAATGCCGCATCAAGCCCTACTATCTGCATCACGGCGATCTCGCGCCGGGCACGGCGCATCTGCGGACCACGCTTGAAAAGGGTCGGGCCTTGATGCGCGCGCTGCGTGGCCGCGTGTCCGGACTGTGCCAGCCGGATTACGTGCTCGATATTCCGGGCGGATACGGCAAGTCGCCGGTTGGGCCGGACTATATGTCGCGCGCAGATTTAACCTCGGGAGAAGGTGAACATCCGCCGGAATCGAGGTATCGTATCGTCGACTATTGCGGAGGCATTCACCTCTATCCGCCGAAACCTTAGACGGGCCGGGTTGGAAGCGTTTTGCGCAAATCGCGGAACGTCGAAGATTTCGGAACGTTTCTGGATACCAGGAGCGGACGTTGGAGCAGCGAAATGAGCAAGATCTTTGCGATCGCGGTTTCTATGGCTTTGATCGGCGTGCCCGCGGCGCTGGCGCAACACGGAACGAAAGGCGGACCGTACGATCCCGCCGCCACCCAGCCGTCGCCTTACGTCGACGCACCGGTCGGTCACCGTCAACCGCGCCTGAGCGACCTCCCGCCGGAAACCAGGGACGCCGAGAGGCCGATGAAGCCCGACCCGGCGGATGCGGCTCTTGACCGCAAAATCAAGAGCATCTGCCGGGGTTGCTGAAGGTTCTAATCCTTGCTGTGGGCCGCGAACGCCATGCCGATCAGCGAGGCGCCGCCGAAAATCAGGTTGAGGCCGACCAGCAGCCCCAGGGCCCAGGCCGCCGATCCCGGCAGCCCGGCGATGATGATGCCGGCGATGATGATGTCCATCACTCCCGCGATCAGCATCCAGCCCCACCGCTGCGACAGTTCGCGACGGTGTTCCAGGGCATACATGATCGAGACGGCGCCCTCGGCGAGAAAGTAGGCGCCGACCACGATGGTCAGCGTCAGCACGCCCTGGGCGGGCCGCATGAGCAGCACGAAGGCGGCGACCAGCGCCAACACGGCCGAGAGCAGCGACCACCAGAATCCGGGCATGCGCCGCGCCCAGAAGGTGGCGGCGAGTCCGACGATGCCGCCGGCGAAAAAGAGCCAGCCAAGGAAGATCGTGACGGCGAGGCTCGCGAGCGGCGGCACGACGATCGCCGCCAGCCCGAGGATCACCAGCGCGATGCCTTCGAACAGGAAGGCCTTCCAATGCTCGCGAACCGCGGTGCTCACTTTCAACTGAAGGCGTTCGAAATCTTGGGAAGGGGTCGTCATCGGCGGGGCTCCATGAAACGTTCATCCTTCGCGCGTAGTCTAACGCGCGAAGGCTTGAAAAGTGGCAAAAATTATCCGTCATTGCCGGGCTCGACCCGGCAATCCATCAATGCTTCAAAGAAGATGGATGCGCGGATCGCGCCCGCGCATGACGCCGGAATGCGGATTGATTTCACGTCAATGAGAACCGCTGTAGTGTGAAACTCGCTTCATTTCCCGCCCTGCCAAGCCTCCTTGCAATCGGCGCACCCGGAAGCAAAGCCCTGTTCAATCCGGATCGGCGGGGCTCTTCCCGGCCATTTGCAGGCGGTTGCGCCCGAACACATACACGACGGATGTCATGATCAGGAGCCCGATCCCGATCACGATCGCGACAATTCCGACCGGAACGAGATAGACGGTGACGTGCTTGTTGGCATTGGTCATCCAGCGATGGATCGATGACAGGATGAAGACGGCTCCGAAAAAACTCATGCCGCCGCCGGCGAGCAGCAGCGCCCACATGCTGCGCAGGTTGCGCAGCCGTTCGCGCGAGGTTTCGCTGCGCGGGGCGTGGTGCGCGCCGACGCGACGAACCAGATAGCCTGCGAACAGGATGGCGCCGAATCCGACCAGCATGGCGGTCGCCTCCAGCACCAGCGCGCCTGACCCGTCCAGCTCGGGATTCTGCTGCAACGCGAGCAGCGGCGCGTCGAAACTCGCATGCAGCGCGATCGGCACTCCGAAGATCGCCACGCGGTTGCGGATGCGCGCCCAGTCCCGGGCATGACGATGCGCGCCGAGAGCGGTGCCCGAACGCGCGATCGCAATATATGCGCCGGCGATGATGCCCAGCGCGCCGTGGAAGGGAACCGTGAGCACGCTGCGCAGCACGGCAAGTGAGCGCCAGATGTCGGCATGCTGCATCAGGTAATCGAGGTTTTCGTAGGCCGCGAAGCCGAGCCCGGCGGCGGCGCCATATACCACGGCATCCATGGGATCGGCAGACTTGCGGCGCACCGCGGCGATCGCGACGATCGCGGCGATCTTCACCAGTTCCTCGGGCGCGGCGATGCCGAAAACCGCGTGCAGGATCAACGCAAGCCATGGCGGGTCCGTCATGTTCAGCAGCGGCGCGAACGGGGCTCGGGTAAATCCGAGCAGCGATACGCTGGCCGCGCCGAGCACGAACGCCGCCCACACCATCGCGGGCGGTCCCGGACGCTCGTCCGCCGCGATCACCAGCCAAAGCAACAGGAGCGCCGGCGCGATGGCCGCCGCGCCAATCACGGTCGGAAGGGTTTCGAGCAGGTTCATGTCAGCCGAGAATAAACGGTCTCAAAGGCTTATACGTAATTCCGCAACGAATGTCGCCGCACTGGATTCCATCGTTGCGATCGGGCGGGCTCGCCGCGGTCAGCCACGCCGGCCTGAGCAGGCCGAGGGACAATCGTTCGAGCGCTGTTTTCACAGCCCTTTCAATTGGACGGAATTACCGCAGATGCGGAGCGATCCCCGCTCACCTCGAGGGAGATAGGGGGCGGACCCGTCGACAGGCCGCATCCCTTCCGCCGGTCGTTCAGCCTCGCGCGGGCTCTCCGTTGCAGGGCGCGCTGTTCCAGTTGCCCCAGTGAACGGTGGCGAGGCTGCGATAGTCCGTCGTCAGCGGACGCCGGGTGCGCTTCTCGTAGGCGCCGATGACGCGTTCGGAGGCGGTGATCTTGCGCCGCAAGTCGGCCGCCGTCTGCCGCACCCTGGCGCGCGCTTGCGGTTCCGCCGTCTCGCCGAATCGAAAACGACGAACCTCCATGTCGCGCAAGGCTTCGCGATGTTTTTTCAACTGGGCGCGGTGCCAGGCTATGGTGCTGTCGCTGTCCGCCATCGAAACCTCACTCTGCAATGACTGCATTTGAGCCGCGATAAAGAACAAGAGAACCGGAACCTCGAACGCCGCTCAACCACCGACACCGGCTGCAGTGGCGAGAAACGCGGATTCAAGCCTGAGGGAAGCGTCGCCGGATTCTGGTTAATCGAAGGTTAATGACATTGAGCGGCATGAGGCGCCGGCCTTGCCTCTCGCCTGCGCTGGCGGAGCCTGGACGCCGTCGCTCGCCGGCGACCGGTGCTCGAAATGTCCTGCATTGCACGCGATCCGGCTATGCGGCCTCTGGATTTTTCGGTATATATGTATATATATTACGTCTCGAGATTCGGCCTTGCAGGCCGTCCGTAACCGGCGAAAGCCGGTAACAACCCGGGCTCCAGTCCGGACTTGTTCCCCAGGACTTGCCGCGCTGTTCACTTCGGTGGAGAGCGCGGCATTTTGGGGATTAATTCCTCATCCCGAGAATGCGCTGTCGCCGGGAGGCGACTCCCGGCATCGCGCCGTTGCGACGATGCGTTGAAGCCTCGTGCGCGTCCGGGCGATCAGCCTCGGGAGATGGCAGGGGTCGCGCCGTGTCAAAAAAACGTCAGGCACAGTGGATTGGCGCTGTGCTCGCCACGAAGCGCCCCGCGGCGCCCCCTTGTATGGCGTGTCTCTCGACGATACGATTCCTGGCAGTGGAGTAGCTGGAGGCGTGCGCAGATGCTGACGGATATCAAGGAAGAGGTACTTTCCGTATTAAGCCTCAGGCTGATGATGGTCGTGTTGCCGGCAGTGGTCCTGTCAATCCTGGCAGGGATGGTCATGTACTCCCTGGGATACCCGTCGATGGTGTACGGAGAGGTGCTCCTTATCCTGAAGACGCTGATGTACCTGATACTGGGAGTTTGGTCGGCGCTGAAAGCGATCCTCTACGGAATCGTGGTTTTCGGACTTCTTCTCGTCCTTCTTCTGCCTGTCTTGATAATTCTGCGGGAAATCCAGAAGAAACGGAACGAGCCTCCAGCCGTTTCAGATCCGCCGCCCCAGCCCTCGTCCGATATGGCGGACCCGGTGCGGCACTAAAGCGTTTTCAACCGAAGCCGCTACCGGTTCGCGTCAAGAAAACGCGTCAAATCAAAATCATAGAGCCCGCTTCTGATTCATCAGAAGCGGAAAGGCACTAGACGTCGGGTTTCGCCATCCAACTGACGATCGGCATGGCCGGCAGCACCCAGCCGAGCCCGACGACCGGGTAGAAGATCGCCTGATGGAGCCCCGAGGCCGCGAGCCATGGCATCTGCGCAACCGTCATGCCGAGCAGCGACCAGATGACGACCAGCACCAGCAGGGCGATGGTTCCGAGGAATTTTCGGGTGCGGATCCGCATGGCTTAAATGCAACTCGCGGCTGGGACGAGGCTTGCGCCGAGGCTGCGGTGGACTATAAAGGGCACGAAAAATGCATTCAACACGCGGATTTTGATGACTCGTCCGATAGCACAACAGGGGTTCCGCCTGCGCGCCGTGCGCTGGTGGCTGGTGACGGTGGCGCTTTTGATCGCGGCCATGGTGCTGGTCGGCGGAGCGACCCGGCTGACCGAATCCGGTCTCTCGATCGTCGAATGGAAGCCGGTGACGGGCACCCTGCCGCCACTTAGCCACGAGGAGTGGTCCCAGGCCTTCGAGGGCTACAAGAAGATCCCGCAATATAGCGAGATGAACGCGGGCATGACGCTCGACCAGTTCAAGACCATCTTCTGGTGGGAGTGGAGCCATCGGTTGCTGGGACGCTTTATCGGCGTGGCCTTCCTGCTGCCGTTTCTCTGGTTCATGTGGCGCGGCATGTTGCCGTCGGATCTGAAGCGGCGGCTCTGGGTCATCTTCGGCCTCGGCGGACTTCAGGGCGCGGTCGGCTGGTGGATGGTCGCATCCGGCCTCACCAAGCGCGTCGAGGTTTCGCAGTATCGTCTCGCGACGCATCTGGTGCTGGCTTTGCTGATTTTCTCGGCGATCGTCTGGACCGTGCGGCGATTGTCGGATCGTCCGCCGTTGCTGTCGTCCATGCGATTGCGAGTGACCAGCGGCGTTCTGGTCGTGCTTGTGTTCGTGCAGCTCTATTTCGGGGCGCTGGTGGCGGGGCTCCGCGCAGGGAAGGTCTTCAACACCTGGCCCGACATCGACGGATCGTTTATTCCCTCGTCGGCGCGGCTGTTTTTCGAACAGCCTTGGTGGCGTAACCTGTTCGACAATACGCTCACGGTTCAGTTCGAACATCGCATGATGGCGTATACGCTGTTTACGATCGCGATTTTGCACGCGATCGATGCGGTGGCGTCGCGCGCGAGCCCGGCCGTCGTTCGCGGCGCGCTCTGGCTGGCCGCCGCAATGACGCTGCAGGCGACGCTCGGAATCCTGACTCTCCTGAACCAGGTTCCGATCGCGCTCGGGCTGGTGCATCAGGGGGTTGCGATCCTCGTCCTGACGCTTGCGGTGGTTCAGGCAGAGCGGCTGATGGCCGGCAACACGGCTGCGGAACGCCAGCAACTGCGCATGGCGGCCGGATAGGGCGTCCATATCGGGGCAACGAATGGCGAGAGCTGGCAGCCTGTCCGTCCTGCTCATCACCACCTGGGCTTTTACCGTCTGCTTTGCCGTCTGGATGATGTTCGGCGTGATCGGCATTCCGATCCGCGAACAGCTCGGGCTCGATTCCACCGAATTCGGTCTCCTCACGGCGACGCCGGTTCTCACCGGCGCGGTCTTTCGCTTGCCGCTCGGCATCTGGACCGACCGCTTCGGCGGACGGATCATCATGCTGCTGTTGTTGATCGGCTGCGCGATCCCGCTCTGGCTGTCGTCCCATGCGACCGCGCTCTGGCAGTTCCTGCTGCTCGGATTGGCGCTCGGTCTCGTCGGCGCATCGTTTTCGGTCGGCACGCCCTATGTCGCGCGTTTTTTCCCCAAGGAGAGCCGCGGTTTCGCGATGGGCTTCTTCGGCGCGGGCACGATCGGCGCGGCGCTCAACATGTTCGTCGCCCCGTGGCTGATCGAGGCCTATGGCTGGCAGATGGTGCCCAAGGTCTATGCCGTCGCGCTGCTGGTCACTGCCTTGCTTTTTTGGGTGTTGTCCAGGCCCGATCCCGGCGTCGGCGGTCCGGTGTCGTCGATGCGGCAACAACTGGCCGTGCTGCGCAATCCGCGGGTCTGGAAATACTGCCAGTACTACTCGATCGTGTTCGGCGGCTTCACCGCGCTGTCGATCTGGATGCCGCAATATTTCAAGACCGAGTACGGCTTCACCATCGCGCAGGCCTCGCTGCTGGCCGCCTGCTTCTCGCTGCCCGGCGGCGCCTTCCGCGCCTTCGGTGGCTGGCTGTCGGACCGCTTCGGCGCTCATAACGTGACGTGGTGGGTGCTGTGGGCGGCCTGGGTCTGCCTGTTCCTGCTGTCCTATCCCAAGACCGACCTGATCATTCACACGATCCGCGATCCCCTGAGTTTCCGCATCGCCCTGCCGTCGTGGTTCTTCACCATGCTCCTCTTCGCGCTCGGCATCGCCTTTGCCTGCGGCATGGCCTCGACGTTCAAATATATCGGCGACGATTTCCCCGACAGCATGGGCGCGGTGTCCGGCATCGTCGGCATGGCGGGCGGCCTCGGCGGCTTCCTGCTGCCGATCACCTTCGGCGCGATCCTGGACTGGCTCGGCTTCAATTCGAGTTGCTTCATGCTGCTCTACGGCATCATCTGGGTGTCGCTGACGCTCAACTATCTGACCGAGGTGAGGCGAGTGCCGGTCATGGGCCAAGCGCGGTCGCCCGGGGCAGGGCAGCCGCGTTAGTATCCATCTTGATCGCTCCCAAGATAGTATCTGCGGTCGTTAGACCTTCATTTGTGTCTTGGAGCCGGTTTGCGTTTTGATGAAACCACCTGTTCCGTCATGGCCGGGACAAAGCCGGGCATGACGGGCTGCTGATTCCGGCTAAAGCAAACCTGCTCTACGCCATCGCCTGATCGAGGTCGGCCATCAGGTCTTCCTTGTCCTCGATGCCGATCGACAGGCGGACGATGTCGGGTCCGGCGCCGGCCCGCGTCTTGGCCGCGTCGTCGAGTTGGCTGTGCGTGGTCGAGGCCGGATGGATCACGAGCGAACGGGTATCGCCGATATTGGCGAGGTGCGAGAACAGCCGGAGTTTCGACACCAGATTGACGCCGGCGTCGTATCCGCCCTTCAGGCTGAACGTGAACACCGCGCCCGCGCCCTTCGGCGAATATTTGCGGGCGAGCGCGTTGTACTTGTCGCTCGGCAATCCCGCGTAGTTGACGGCCGCGACCGCCGGGTGGGCGGCCAGCCATTCGGCGATCGCCTGGGCGTTCTCGCAATGCCTCTGCATCCGCAGCGGCAGCGTTTCGATGCCGGTCAGGATCATGAAGGCGTTGAACGGCGACAGCGCCGGGCCGAGGTCGCGCAGGCCGAGTACGCGGCAGGCGATTGCGAATGAGAAGTTGCCGAACGTCTCCTGCATCCGGATGCCGTGATATTCCGGGCGCGGCTCGCTCAGCATCGGATACTTGTTGTCCTTCGACCAGTCGAACGTGCCGGCGTCGACGATGATGCCGCCGAGCGAGTTGCCGTGGCCGCCGAGGAATTTCGTGAGCGAGTGAAGCACGATATCGGCGCCGTGCTCGATCGGCCGGATGAGATAAGGGCTCGCCATCGTGTTGTCGACGATCAGGGGAACGCCGGCCTTGCGCGCGACCGCGGCGACGGCTTCGATATCGGTGATCGAGCCCCGCGGGTTGGCGATGGATTCGATGAAGATTGCCCGCGTTCGTGGCGTGACGGCTTGTCCGAAGGATTCGATCTCGTCGGGGTCGGCCCATGCCACGTTCCAGCCGAAGCTCTTGAAGGCGTGGGTGAACTGGTTGATCGATCCGCCATAGAGCTTGCGCGAGGCGATGACCTCGTCGCCGGGTTTCATGAGCTGCTGAAGCGTGACGACCTGCGCGGCGTGTCCCGAGGCCACCGCGAGCGCCGCGGTGCCGCCTTCGAGCGCGGCGACGCGCTCCTCCAGCACCGCGTTGGTCGGATTGCCGAGGCGGGTGTAGATATTGCCGAACGCCTGCAATCCGAACAGCGATGCCGCGTGGTCGGCGTCGTTGAACACGAACGACGTGGTCTGATAGATCGGCGTCGTGCGCGCGCCGGTAGTCGGATCGGGCTGCGCGCCGGCGTGGACGGCAAGCGTTGCAAAGCCGGGGATGCGATCGGTCATCTCATGTCCTGTTTCGGTCGGAGGTCGTTCCGCTAAAGCGTTTTCGATGCTGATGGGATCATGCGCCGCCGTCAAGGCGGGGCGGGAGACTTTGCCGGTTTCGCCTGCGGCCTTGCGGCGCGGCAAGGCTGAAGGGACGCTTATGCGCTCACGCCGGCTCGCTTCTGTCCCTGGCGGCCCGGTCGGCGGCCA
This sequence comes from Nitrobacter sp., assembly GCF_047149785.1. Classification (GTDB taxonomy): domain Bacteria; phylum Pseudomonadota; class Alphaproteobacteria; order Rhizobiales; family Xanthobacteraceae; genus Nitrobacter. The sequence continues at coordinate 1,160,661 of NZ_BAAGBE010000001.1, forward strand.
GCGTGCTGCCGCCGCCGACGCTGACGCGGTTGAGCGACAGCCGCTGGCCATGCACGGGCATCGGCGCGCGTTTCGAACTCAGCGTGCGGGAGTTGACGCCCATCCACGAGATCTCCGACGACAGGCGGCCGTATTCGATCTTCGGACAGCGGTTCATCACCACCTTGATGCCGGCGGCCTCGGCTTTGGCCGCCGCCGCGTCGTCGCGCGCGCCAAGCTGCATCCAGATCACCTTCGGCAGCGGCGACAGCGTCAGCGCCTCCTCGACGATCGGCATGATGTGGCTGGAGCTGCGGAAGATATCGAGCATGTCGAACGGACGGCCGATGTCCGTCAGCGATGCGACGAAGGGCTTGCCGACCAGGCTCTTGCCGACATGGCCCGGATTGACCGGGATCATGTCGTATCCGCGCTCGGCGAGGTACTTGAACGCGAAGTAGCTCGGCCGCACGTTGACGGGCGAAGCGCCGACCATCGCGATGGTCTTCACGCTGTCCAGGATCCCGCGGATATAGCTGTCGTCGTAGGTGTCGTGATTCATTTTCAAGTCCGGATCGTTGAATTCGCGGGTCGTTTTAGCCCCCGTCGTCATCCCGGGGTGCGCGGTCCTTGCCGCGCAGACCTCGCATCCATGTGCCCGGCAGCGTTTTATAGATTCCGGGTTCGCTCGCGAAGGGCTCGCGCGCCGCCATACCGGATCGCGAGCCTGATTGTCATCGAATTTGTCCGCTTGGAATTATGCGTTTGGGCAAAACCTCTTCCTCATGTAACAGGCACCACCGGGCGTGAGCAGGGCAGGATCACATGGCGACTGCGAAAATGAGCGTGGCCGAACTCGAGGCGTTTCTCCACGCCGAGTTCCCCCAGGCATTCAGGGACAACGATATCGCCATCGAAAGCGCCGACGGCGAGACGTCCCTGCTGCGCCAGCGCTATAGCGAACGCATGCTGCGTCCGGGCGGCACCGTCTCCGGGCCGACGCTGATGGCGCTGGCCGATTTCGCCATGTACGTGGTGCTTTTGTCGCGGATCGGCCCGGTCGGCCTTGCCGTGACCGCCAATCTCAACATCAATTTCCTGCGCAGGGGACGCCCGGGTCAGGACGTGCTTGCCGCCGCTCGGCTTCTCAAGCTCGGCAGGCGGCTGGCGGTCGGCGAAGTGACGCTGCTGTCGGGCACATCGCCCGATCCGATCGCCCACGTGACCTCTACTTACTCCATTCCGAATGCTTGAAAATTTCATAGGTAATATAGAACCATTTTTATAAGTATCTGATTATATGATAAAAATATAGGGCGAGTGACGTTGACTGGAGTCGATTGCTTCTCTAGAACGCCCTCGGTCGGTGCGCGGACGCCGAGGGTCTCTTTTCACGGATTTCTCACATGAAAACGTTCTCGGCAAAGCCCGCCGAAGTGACGAAAAAGTGGGTGCTGATCGACGCCAGCGGCCTGGTGGTCGGGCGGCTCGCCACCCTCGTTGCGATGCGGTTGCGCGGCAAGCATCTGCCGACCTACACCCCGCACGTCGATTGCGGCGACAACGTCATCATCATCAATGCCGCCAAGGTGGTTCTCACCGGCCGCAAGCGTGACGACAAGGTCTATTACAATCACACCGGCTATATCGGCGGCATCAAGGAGCGCACGGCGAAGTCGATCCTCGAGGGCCGTTTCCCGGAACGGGTCATCGAAAAGGCCGTGGAGCGCATGATCCCGCGCGGCCCGCTCGGACGCGTGCAGCTCGGCAATCTTCGTGTTTATGCCGGCGCGGAGCACCCGCACGAAGCCCAGCAGCCGGAAATCGTCGATATCGGCGCAATGAACCGCAAGAACAAGAGGGCCGCATAATGTCCGATACCATGCAGTCTCTCGACCAGTTGTCCGCGCTGAAGACGGCCGAGTCCGAAGCGCCGAAGCACACCAAGAAGGTCGACAAGTACGGTCGCGCCTACGCCACCGGCAAGCGCAAGGACGCTGTCGCCCGCGTCTGGATCAAGCCGGGCGCCGGCAAGATTCTGGTCAACGCGCGCGAGGTCGAGGTTTACTTTGCGCGTCCGGTGCTGCGCATGATGATCCAGCAGCCGCTCGTCGCAGCAGCCCGCGCCGGTCAGTACGATGTGGTGTGCACCGTCGCCGGCGGCGGCCTGTCCGGCCAGGCCGGGGCCGTTCGTCACGGCCTGTCCAAGGCGCTGACGAATTTCGAACCCGAATTGCGCGGCGTCCTCAAGAAGGGCGGCTTCCTGACCCGCGACTCGCGCGTGGTCGAGCGCAAGAAGTACGGCAAGGCGAAAGCCCGCCGCTCGTTCCAGTTCTCCAAGCGTTAATCAGAGCGCTTTCGGCATTCGCTGCCGCGTGGCAGCGAATGCCGGTTACCGGAGCTCAAAACGATCCTCCTCCCGAACCGGAGGGGGATATCGGGCGTGGCGGGAAGCCTGTTATGCTCGCGGGATGAAGCTGGCTTCCTCGCCATCGCGGAAGAAAACCGGCATGGCGTTGCGCGTGCCCCTTCTCATGCGATGCGCATTCGCCTTGATGCTGCTGATGCCGCGTGTCGTGGTCGCGCAGGCCGACGCGGAGACCGCATCCGATCCGAAACCTGCGGCGAAGGCCGATCAGGACACGCGCGAATCGATCTGCCTGATGGTCGAGTCGGCGGCCAGGGCCGAGAACCTGCCGCTGGAGTTTTTTGCGCGCGTGATCTGGCAAGAGAGCCGGTTTCAGCCCGATGCCGTGGGTCCGTTGACCCGCAGCGGCGAGCACGCGCAGGGCATCGCGCAGTTCATGCCGGGAACCGCAAGCGAGCGACGGCTCCTTGACCCGTTCGATCCCGTGCAGGCGCTGCCGAAATCGGCCGAGTATCTGAACGAGTTGCGCGGGCAATTCGGCAATCTGGGATTGGCCGCCGCTGCCTATAATGCCGGGCCGCGTCGCGTGCAGGACTGGCTCGACGGCAAGGGATCGATGCCGGCCGAGACGCGCAACTACGTCGCCGCGGTCACGGGATCGCCGATCGAGGATTGGGTCGAGGCCGGCAAAGGCGGCAAGGCACCGGCACAGCCACCGTCGACGAATTGCCGCGAGTTGATGGCGCTATTGAAGCGCGCGCCCAATCCTTTCGTGACGGGACTCGAACAGCATGTGAAGCTCGGGGCCGATAAACCTTGGGGCGTACAGCTCGCAGCCGGCTTCAGCCGCGTCCGCGCCATGGCGATGTACGCACGAGCCATCCGGCGGCTCGGCGCCGTGATCGGCGACCGCGATCCAAGTTTGCTGGGCTCGGTATTGCGCAGCCGCGGCACCCGGACGTTTTATCAGGTGCGGATCGGGGCCGATACGCGCGCGCAAGCCGACGGTCTCTGCAATCGGATCAGGCGCTCCGGCGGCGCCTGCCTCGTGCTGCGAAATATGCGCGTGAGAGGGTAGGTCCGGTTATTCTCGGCGATGAATAACGGTCCGGATCGTGGTATCAGGATGCGAGGAGATCACGGCCATGGTGCGTGAACATGAGGTGCGAGAGGGCGAGGTGGTCGTCGAACTGCCGCCGCCGACCGATGCCGGACTGGTGTTCATCGGCCGTATCCGCACGCCCTGGACGTCCCGGCTGAAGACGCCGCGTCAGGGGCGCGAAGACGGGCCGATCTGCCGGCTGGAGATTTTCGATCCCTGGAAACCCGCATTGCACAGGCTCGATCGGTATTCCAGCATCGAAGTCATCTACTGGTTGCACCTGTCGCGTCGCGACATCGTACTGCAGAGCCCAAAGAGCAGCGGCGAGACCCACGGCACGTTTTCGCTGCGGTCCCCGGTGCGGCCCAATCCGCTGGGGACGTCGCTGGTCAAGCTGGTCGGCATCGAGGGCTCGACCGTGCTGGTGCGCGGACTGGATTGCATCGACGAGACGCCGCTCATCGACATCAAGCCGAACCGTTGCCAGTTCACGCCGATCGCGCCGCCGCAGGACGGCGATTTCGAGACCGGGTGATTTTCTGCCAACGCGTGTTTCTTTGGGCAATCAGCAACCCGTCATGGTCGGGACCATAGGCGTTCGACAGAACGCCGTTCTTCGAACGACTATGCCCCGCCATGACGATTTGGACCGAATATCGTCTCGCTTCATACAACGATGACGTCCCGAGCCTCTAGAGTCTTGGTCTGACGCGTTTTCCTCACGCGAACCGGATTCCACTTCGCTCGAAAACGCTATAGAAGCGTCAGGAGACGCCGTTGTTGCCCGCCTTGCGAAACGGGCCGGCCTCGGTCAGTTCGCGGCGGGCTTCCGCGACGTATTGCCGTTCGCGCTTGAGATAATCGCCGACCGCGCGGCGCAGGGCAGGGTCGGCGATGTAGTGCGCGGAGTAGGTGGTTTGCGGCAGATATCCGCGCGCGATCTTGTGCTCGCCCTGCGCGCCGGCCTCCACCGTTTTCAGGCGATGACGGATCGCGAATTCGATCGCCTGATAGTAGCAGACCTCGAAATGCAGGAAGGGGTGATGTTCGACCGCGCCCCAATGCCGCCCGAACAGCGTGTCCGAACCGATGAAGTTGATGGCGCCGGCGATCCAGCGGCCGTCGCGCCGGGCCATGATCAACGCGATGTCCCGGCTCATGCTCTCGCCGATCATGGAATAGAAGGACCGGGTCAGGTAAGGCCGGCCCCACTTGCGCGATCCGGTCTCCATGTAGAACCGGAAGAAGGCATCCCAGGCGTCTTCCGTGAGATCGCTGCCGGTGAGGACATGGATGGTGATGCCGTCGGCGAGCGCGTCGCGGCGCTCGCGGCGGATCGCCTTGCGGTGGCGCGAATTGAGGCTGGCGAGGAAGTCCTCGAAGCTCGAATAGCCTTCGTTGCGCCAGTGAAACTGCTGGTCGGTGCGCTGGAGGAATCCGTTTCCGGCGAGAAACGTCCATTCCTCCTCGCGGGCGAAGGTGACGTGAACCGACGAGGCCTGCGTCGCATCGCAGAGGCCGATGAGGCCGCGGGCCAGCGCGGCGCGGACGCCCGCTTCGTCGTTGCCAGGGCCGATCAGGAGCCGCGGGCCGGTGGCGGGCGTAAACGGAACCGAAGCCAGCAGCTTGGGATAATAGCGCCCGCCGGCCCTTTCATAGGCGTCCGCCCAGCCGTGATCGAAGACATACTCACCCTGCGAGTGCGACTTCAGATAGCACGGCACGACGCCGACGATCGTTCCGTCGCGGCGGGCGATCAAATGGCACGGTTTCCATCCGGTGCGCGCGCAGGCCGAATGCGATGCTTCGAGCGCCGTGAAAAAGGCATGTGAGACGAAAGGGTTGTATGTCTCATTTGAGCCGGAAATCGAATGCGCCGGGGCTTCACCCACGGGTGCCGCCGATCGCTGGTGTGCGATTGGTGGGTTCGCGCAGGCGTCCCAGTCCGCGGCCGGAATCTGGCCGACCGTGTCGATAGCTTCGAGCGATATGTCGGATGACGTCATCAAGGAGTTGAGCCTGCAATCAGCCATTGCACGTGGAGATGTCCGCCATGTGGCGGTTTTATTTGAACCGCAGAGATTGGGCACGGCGCCGGGGCCGTCAAGTCGCGGGGGTTATAGCGTTTTCGAGCGAAGCATGTCCTCGGGCTTGACCCGAGGATGGGTACCGGTGCGCCAAGAAAACGTGTCAAAACAAAAAGCTGGGGCCCGGCTTTGATTCCATCAAAAGCCGGAGCTAGCCGTCCGGGTGGAAACCCTCGAAGATCATCTGGTCGGCGTATCGGTCGGCGCGGACGCGCTGTTCCGCCGTTCGCACCGTCCATGTCAGCAGGGGACATCGGAAGATGTTTCTTGCGATCCATGGCGCTAGCGCCGGAAGTTCATTCACCCAGTAAGCGACGAAGTGCGGCCGGGTGCGGAAGGCGTGCCGCAGATAGCTCATGGCCGCGCGCTGATCCGGCGTTGTCGCGGGCCAATCAGCTTCGGTGTAGTGGCGCTCGGCCACGATGCCGCGCGGACGCTCTGGAATCAGGTCGCGCAAAGCCAGCACCTGGTCCGGATCGAACGACATGCCGGCCGCAGGTCCGTCGTAGGAGGACAGCACGTCGGCCATGCGCTGCACCAGCCGGCGGTCGCCGTCGAAATGGCTTTTGACCTCGATCACCAGCGGCACGCGGCCGGCGACCAGCGCGCAGAGATCCGCAAGCGACATCATCCGCTCAGACGTGTTCTTGAAGACAACCTGCCTCAGCTCGGCGGCGGTTCTGGCCCGCAGGGGGCCTGAACCTTCGGTCAGGCGGCCAAGTTCGTCGTCATGATGAACCATGGCCTCGCCGTCGGAGGTCAACTGAATATCCAGTTCGATGCTGAAGTTTCCGGCCATCGCCGCTCGGGCCGCCGCCGGCATGTTCTCGACGATGCCGCGGGCGTCGTCATGCAGGCCGCGATGGGCGACCGGGCGGGCCGTCAGCCAGTCGGGCGCGCGCATCGGCGTCAAGCGACTTCGAACAGACCTTCCACTTCGACCGCCGCATCGGCGGGAAGGGATGCAACGCCCACGGTCGAACGGGAATGGCGGCCTTTGTCGCCGAACGCCTCAACCATCAGATCGGATGCGCCGTTCATCACCTTGGGTCCGTCGAGGAAATCGGGCGCGGAGTTGATGAAGCCGCCCAGCCTGACGACGCGGACCACCTTGTCGAGGTCCCCGAGCGCGGCCTTCACCTGCGCCAGCAGGTTGAGGGCGCAGCCGCGCGCCGCGGCGCTGCCCTGTTCGACGGTGACGCCGGCGCCGAGCTTGCCCTTGGCGATCAACGCGCCTTCCGGATTGAAGCAGAGCTGTCCGGATACGAACAGCAGATTGCCGGTGCGGACGAAACCGACATAATTCGCCACAGGCGATGCCGGATCATGCAGAGTGATGCCTTGCGCCGCCAGCTTCTGCTCGATCGTTCCTGCCATGTCCGTCCCCGTGATGCATTGTTCCGCCTGAAACCGGCTCAGGGTTCTATCTCGCGCATCGTCATGTCACATGCAAGTGATGGTAAACCGGATCGGATGTCGCGAAATGCCTCGCTGAGCGTGATCAAATCATAGACGATCCATTGCGGCGTGCCGCCGCGCCGCCCAAGTTGCGGCGCAACAGGGCCTGTGACTATGTTCGAATTCGGCTGCATCGAGAGGTGATATGCGCGACCATTTCGATTGCTCGACCTTGCGATTCCGGTCGGGGTGTCTGACGCTGGTTGTGGTGGCGGCATGTTCGCTGCCGCTCGGGAGCGCAGCGCGCGCCGCAGCCGTTGTTCCGTTTCTTCCCCATGAGGCGCGGTACGACCTGAGCCTCCTGAAGTCGCGCGGCGGCACGTCGGTGGACAGTGCCCGCGGACGAATCCTCTACAAGTTTTCCGGAAACGCCTGCGAGGGGTACACCTCGGATTTCAGGCAGGTCTCGGAAATGGACAGCGGGGAAGGAAAGAGCACGCTGAGCGATATGCAATCCGTGAACTGGGAGGATGCGGAAGGCAAAAGCTTCCGGTTCAAGGTTCTGACCCGCATGAACGACACCGATCAGAGCGAGGTTGACGGTATCGCCGAACGGACCGGCGGCAAGATCACGGTGAAGCTGAAGCAACCGGTCGCCAAGACGTTCACCATCGACGGCAAGGCCGTGTTTCCCACCGAACAGATCCGGCGCATCATAGCGGCCGCGAAAGAGGGCAAATCGCTGCTCGAACTCACCGTGTATGACGGTTCCGACAACGGCGAGAAGGTCTACGACACGCTTGCGGTCATCGGCAAACCCATTCGTGGCGACAAGCCGGGATCGACGCCCGATCCATCGACGACCAACGAGCAAACGAAGACGCTGACGCGGTGGCCCGTCACCGTCAGCTACTACGATCGCGATGCTAAAACCAATAGCGGCGAGCAGACCCCGGTTTACGCCATGTCGTTCGAACTGTTCGAGGACGGCGTGTCGCGGGCGCTGGTGCTCGACTACAACGACTTCGTGATTTCGGGGACGCTGGACAAATTCGACGTCGGCGACGTCAAGAACGCCAAATCCTGCAAGTGATGCAGCCAGTAAAAGATCAATTTTACCGACAGTCTGGCTGCCTTTATTGACGCGGTTTCCCGGGACCGTCATAGGCGATGCCCCGGATCACGGCCGCGCTCCCGTACTTCCTGCGCAGATCGTCCATCGCTCGCTCGGCATCAGCCGAGCGGCGATCCAGCATATCGGTGTCGTCAGCCTGCGATCCGGGACGCAGCGCGCTGACGCCGGCTCCCATCAGGCGGAAGGCGGCGCCGTCGATTTCCTTCGCCAGCATGTCGCGACAGGTTGCGAAAATTTTGGACGCGAGCTGGGTCGGAATGGAAACCGATCGCGAGCGGGTCCGCTGCCGGAAATCGGCGGTCTTGAGCTTCAACGTGATGGTCGATCCGGCGAGGCCGCCTGTCTTGAGCCGCGACGATACCTTCTCCGACAACCGCCACAGGATTCGTTCGAGCGTGGCGAAGTCGCGGATATCGGATTCGAACGTCGTCTCGCTGGAGATGGTCTTGGCGCCGCGATCGGCGATCACCCGCCGCTCGTCGATGCCGCGCGCCAGCCGCCACAACCGGCGGCCCTCGGTCGGAAACTGCTTCATCATGTCGCTCTCGTCGGCGCGCTGCAGATCGCCGATGGTTCGAAAGCCGCGCTGCGATAGCCGCTCCCAGGTGGCCGGGCCGACGCCGAAAATGAATCCGACCGGTTTGTCCGCGAGCATGACGTGCGCCTCGTCCTGGTCGAGCGCTGCGAATCCGCGCGGCTTGTCGAGATCCGAGGCGATCTTGGCGAGGAACTTGTTGCAGGACAGGCCGACCGACACCGTGATGCCGAGGTCGCGTTCGATGTCGGCTGCGAACACGGCCAGCACCTTGGCCGGGATCGTGCCGTGGACCCGCTGGGTGCCGCCGAGGTCGAGGAAGGCCTCGTCGATCGACAGCGGTTCCACCAACGGCGTGAGGGCTTGCATCATGCGCCGCACCTCGCGGCTGACCCGGACGTACTTTGCCATGTCCGGAGGAATAACGGCGGCTGAGGGACAGAGTGCGAGAGCCTTGAACATGGGCATGGCGGAATGCACGCCATACGTCCGGGCGATGTAGCAGGCGGTCAACACCACGCCGCGTTTGCCGCCGCCCACGATGACGGGTTTGTCCGCGAGCGATGGATCGTCGCGTTTCTCGACGGTGGCGTAGAACGCGTCGCAGTCGATATGGGCGACGGTCAGCGTCTGCAACGAGCGGTGGCGCACCAGCCGGGGAGAGCCGCACGCGCTGCAACGGGCCGCCGGGAAGCCGAGATCGCCGAGACAATCCCGGCAAAAGCACGACGGACCGTCCGGCGACCTCCGTGTCACCGAGACTCACGCTCCGGGAGAGAATCGCCAAGCGCCATCCGGGCGGCGGCGATGGTAGTAGGATGGTGCCCCGAGGATTCCGAAAAAGCGTTTACGGTCGCGTCATCGCGCAGTACGAAATCAAGCACGCCGGCCAGGAAGTGAGGATCGGAGGCGGAAGCGCGCAGGGTCTCCGGGCCGATGCCGGTTTCGGTCAGGAACCGGCCCAATCGTTCGGCGTCGTCCGCGATAAAGGAAAGCGCCTGAATCGCCACGAATTCGGCCGCTTCGGTGGCGTTATGCACACGCTTTGTCATCGCGGGGATTTGCCTTTCCGTAACCTATGGCTTCTACTTTGGAACCATCATGCCCGAGTCCGTGAAACGTGTTCAAGCAAGTGCTAACGCGCTCGCATAAAGATCGTACTGTGCCTTAACGGCTTTGGAGCGATTCTGATGCAAATCTAAGTCCAGTTTGCGAACAAGTTTTGTGACGCTTGTGCATGTTTCGCTCACCATGGCGGGTGAACGCATCGACTGGGAGGTCAGGGTGGCCAAGACGGTCCTGATCGTGGAAGATAACGAGCTCAACATGAAGCTCTTCCGCGATCTGTTGGAGGCTCACGGTTACGAAACGTCGGGAACGAGTAACGGCTTCGAAGCGCTCGATCTGGTTCGCAAGCTTCGCCCCGACCTCGTTCTCATGGATATTCAATTGCCGCAGGTGTCCGGTCTCGATGTCACGCGCTGGATCAAGGACGATCCCGAACTGCGAGCGATTCCGGTGGTGGCGGTGACGGCATTTGCGATGAAGGGCGACGAAGAGCGCATCCGCGAGGGCGGTTGCGAAGCCTATCTGTCGAAGCCGATTTCGGTCGGCAAGTTCATCGAGACCGTCCGCCGTTTCGTGGGTTGAGGAGATAGCTGTGTCCGCGCGTGTTCTGGTCGTCGACGATATCCCTGCCAACGTCAAGCTGCTGGAAGCGCGATTGTCGGCGGAGTATTTCGACGTCGTGACCGCGTCCAACGGCGCGCAGGCGCTGGAAATCTGCGCGCGCGCCAAGTGCGATATCATCCTGCTCGACGTGATGATGCCGGACATGGACGGTTTCGAGGTCTGCCGCCGGCTGAAGGCCAACCCGGCAACCCATTTCATTCCCGTGGTGATGGTGACGGCGTTGGACGACCCGTCCGACCGCGTGCGCGGGCTCGAGGCCGGCGCCGACGACTTCCTGACCAAGCCGGTGTCGGATGTGGTGCTGATCGCGCGGGTTCGCTCGCTCACGCGTTTGAAAATGATGACCGACGAGTTGCGCTTGCGCGCGGCGACATCGCTCGAAATCGGCATGCAGGCGCCGGAGCGCGATGCGGTTGCCGACGCCGGGAAGGGCGGGCGCGTCCTGCTGGTGGACGACCGTGCCTCGTCTTACGAGCGGCTGGCGTCGGTGCTCAGGACCGAACACGCCGTCGATGTCGAAACCGATCCGTCCGAGGCGCTGTTTCACGCCGCCGAGAACGATTACGATCTTCTCATCGTGTCGCTCGGGCTGGAAAATTTCGACGGCTTGCGATTATGCAGCCAGGCGCGCTCGCTGGGGCGCACGCGGCACGTTCCGATCCTCGCCATAGCCGACGCCAACAGCAATGCGCGATTGCTGCGTGGTCTGGAGATCGGCGTCAACGATTACCTGCTGCGGCCTGTCGATAAAAACGAGTTGCTCGCCCGCGCCCGCACGCAGGTCCGTCGCCGTCGTTATACCGACCACCTGCGCGACAACGTGCAGAACTCGATCGAAATGGCGGTGACCGACGGGCTGACCGGCTTGCACAACCGCCGCTACATGGAAAGCCATCTGGTCACGCTGGCCGAGCAGGCCTCGATGCGCGGCAAGCCGCTGGCGCTGATGATGCTCGACATCGACTTCTTCAAGTCGATCAACGACCGCTATGGCCACGACGCCGGCGACGATGTTCTGCGCGAATTCGCGGTGCGGGTCCGCAAGTCCATCCGCGGTATCGATCTCGCCTGCCGCTATGGCGGCGAGGAGTTCGTGATCGTGATGCCGGAAACCGACCTGCGCGTTGCCGGCATCGTCGCCGAGCGGCTGCGCCGTTCAATCGCATACGAATCGTTTGCTGTCCACAAAGGTGTGAACCGGATCAATGTGACCATCTCGATCGGATTATCGGTCCTTGAGCGAAAGGGCGAACCGGTCGCCGACGTTCTCAAGCGCGCCGACATCGCGCTCTACCGCGCCAAGCACGACGGCCGAAACCGCGTCGTCGCGGAGGCGGCGTGACACCGCCGCAGATTCTCGCAAAATAAAAGGTTCTCGCAAAATAAAACGGGGCCACGAGGCCCCGTCCAATTCACCGCCGACGAAGCGCCGTTACTTGATCTTGGCCTCGCGGAATTCGACGTGCTTGCGCGCCACCGGATCGTACTTTTTCTTGACCATCTTGTCGGTCATGGTGCGCGAGTTCTTCTTGGCGACGTAGTAGAAGCCGGTGTCGGCGCTGGAAACCAGCTTGACCTTGATGGTGACCGCCTTGGCCATGTGCAATCCTTCGATGTCGGGAATCTGAAAAGCCGGCCCGGCGTCAGGCCCGCGTTGGCCGGCAAACTAGCCGCGAAACGCTCAAAGTCAAGGATTTCGAGGCTGTTGAGAGCTTGAAATCGGCCCGTTCCCCGCAAACAGCCGATTTTCCGGGCTGGCGGGGTCGTGTGCCTTGGCTGGACGAGATTATCAAGCCGCGCCGGGCAGAATATCCCTTTGCATCCTGCCGCCGCAGAAACGGAAGAACGGCACGTCCGCATCGTGTCGCAGCGGACCGGCGGCGAGACGCTTCTGGAGTTCGCCGAGCACGCTCCGGGTGATGGAATGGAGGCCGGCGAGAGGTTTTGCATCCACCTCGACCCAGATGAGTTCGACCAGTTCGGCGTCGGCGTGGACCACGCCCTCGACACGGTGGGCGATGGCGGATGCATCCGCGCTGAAGAAGCGGGTATCGAAACGGCGTACGCTACCGGGCGGGGTGATGGCGCGCGCGACCAGGTAGAGGCTTGAGGGATCGGGCAGCAATCCGGCATCGCCGAACGGTTGCCAGGCTCCGGTCAGCCTCGCGGCGGCGCCCTCGGCCTTGCGTCCAAGGCAAAGCCCGGTTTCTTCGCACGCCTCGCGGATCGCGGCGAGCGCAAGCGAGCGGGCGCGCGACGATTGGATCTTCGGGCTGCCCTTGAGCAGATTGGCCTCGAGTTCTTTCGGGATCGGCGCGGCGACGGGCACCTTGTTGTCGGTGTTTTCGACGCTGCCGCCGGGGAAGACGAACTTGCCCGGCATGAAGATCACCTTGTCATGGCGCTTGCCGAGCAGCACCCTCGGCGTCGCGGCGCTGCGGTCGATCAGGATCAGCGTGGCCGCATCTTTCGGGCGACGATAGGGGTGACAGTCGGTCCGTTGCGCGGGTCGCTGCGCCGTCTCGCTCATCTCGCTTGCCGCGCAGTTCCGATAGCCGGGCCGGGCTGCCGGATCAGATGTGATCTTCGACAAAATTCTCGTCGAAACCGTGCATCCGCAAGGCCCACTGGAGTCCGACCACCGCGCCCTTGATCGGCTGAATCAGCCATAGCGCCAAAAACAACGTCAATGGCAGATAGATTGCCCACTGGAGAAGCAGCGGCGGCGAAAACTCTTTCTCGACCAGCAGCGCCAGCGGCACCACGATGTGGCCGACAACGACGATGACAAGATAGGCGGGCAGGTCGTCGGCGCGGTGCGGTGTAAAATCGAGCCCGCATTCCGAACAGTTGTCGGCGGTCTTCAGAAAGGCGCGAAAGAGCTTGCCTTCGCCGCATCTCGGGCAGCGGCAGAACAAGCCGCGCCTGATCGCGGCCCAGAGGTGGCGCTTCTCGCCTCCCTGGGTCCAGGTTGTGGCGGCCGTTCTCGCGATATCAGGAGGAAGCGCCGTCATGATTTGCCCTTCTTCGGTTTGCCGGCCGTGCTCTTTCCCGGCTTGCGTGACGTCTTGCGCGGTTTGCGGCCCGGATGGGCCTTCGAATGGACTTTTGCGTGCGCGTTTTGCGAACCGCGCATCCCCTTTCTGTTTCGCCCCTCGCGCCGGCGAGGATCGCGTGGCCCGGCAAGTCCTCCAGATAGGAGTTCGAAACGCAGGGCGCCAGCCAGGGGAACAGCTTCTACCAGACGAACCTCCACCACGTCACCCAGCTTGTGCATGGAACCGCTGCGCGAGCCGACCAGCGCGTGGCGGCTCTCGTCGTAGTTGAAATATTCCGTGCCGAGGGACCGAATCGGAATCAGCCCGTCGGCGCCGGTATCGGTCAGTTTCACGAACAGCCCGGCGCGGGTTACCCCGGAAATCCGGCCACCGAAGATATTACCGATGCGGTCGGCGAGGAAATGCGCGATCAGGCGGTCGGCGGTCTCGCGTTCGGCCTTCATGGCGCGGCGCTCGGTAACGGAAATCTGAGCGGCGACCTCCGCCAGCGTTTCGGCGGTCTCGGTCGCAGGCAACGCGCCATCGCCGAGGCCGAGCGCCCGGATCAGGGCGCGGTGCACGATCAGGTCCGCGTACCGCCGGATCGGGGAGGTGAAATGCGCGTAGCGGCGCAGGTTGAGGCCGAAGTGGCCGTAGTTCTCGGCGGAATATTCGGCCTGCGCCTGCGAGCGAAGCACAACTTCGTTCACCAGCGATTCGGAGTCGTGACCCTTGACCTGATCGAGCACGCGGTTGAACTGTTCGGGCTTCAGCGCGCCGCTCTTGGCGAAAGACATATCTAGCGTCTTCAGGAATTCCCGAAGGTTGTGGACCTTCTCCACCGTCGGCTCGTCATGGACGCGATAGATCAGCGGCAGGTCTTTCTTCTCCAGCGTCTCGGCGGCGGCGACGTTGGCGAGGATCATGAATTCCTCGATCAGCCGATGCGCGTCGAGCCGCTCCGGCACGATGACGCGGTCGACCGTGCCGTCCGGATTCAGCAGAATCTTGCGCTCCGGCAGTTCGAGATCGAGGGGATCGCGCTCGTCGCGCGCGCGTTTCACCAGAGCGTAGGCCGCATAAAGCGGCTTCAGGACCGGCGCGAGCAGGGGGCCCGTCACGTCGTCGGGATTTCCGTCGATCGCGGCCTGCGCCTGCGCGTAGTTCAGCTTCGCGGCCGAGCGCATCAGGATGCGATGAAATGTGTGCGAGCGCTTGCGGCCGTCGGGGCCGATCACCAGCCGCACGGCGAGAGCCCCGCGCGCCTGCCCTGGCACCAGCGAGCAGAGATCGTTGGAGATGCGCTCCGGCAGCATCGGCACCACGCGATCGGGGAAATAGACCGAATTGCCGCGCTTCAGCGCATCATGATCCAGCGCCGATTCAGGCCGCACATAATAGGCGACGTCGGCGATGGCCACAGTGACGACAGCGCCGCCCTCGTTGTTCGGATCCTCGTCGGGCGCAGCATGAACCGCATCGTCATGATCCTTGGCATCTGGCGGATCGATGGTCACGAGCGGCAGCGCGCGCCAGTCCTCGCGGCCCCGAAGGGCCGCGGGCTTCGCCGCCTCCGCTTCACGCAAGGCGGCCGGCGTAAACACTTGCGGAATGTCATGGGCGTGGATCGCGATCAGGCTGACGGCCTTTTCGGTCGCGAGCGAGCCGAGCCGCTCCTTCACCCTGCCTGACGCAAGACCGAAACCGCGGGTGCGCACAAGCTCGGCGCTGACCAGATCGCCGTCCTCCGCGCCGGCGCTGTCGGCCTTCGCGATGTTCAATTCACGGCCGGCCTGCTTCTTGTCGACCGGCTCCAGGCGACCGCCGCCCTGCGGCAGGGCGCGGTAGATGCCGAGGATGCGCGAGCGGGTATGCTCGATGACCTTGATGACGCGGGCGCGATAAGGCGCGGAATCGCCGGGCTCCGTCGCCTCGATGCGCAGCAGCGCGCGGTCGCCGACGCCGGCCGCGGTGCCGGGCTTCGCGCGGCGCGGCACGTGAATGCGGATTTTCGGCGGAGTGCCTGCTTCCTCGTCCCACTCGGTCGGCGTCGCCAGCAGTTCGCCGTCGCTGTCGCGTCCGGTGATATCGGCCATCAGCGTCGGCGGCAGCGTTTCCTCCGCCTGACGCAGCTTGCGGCCTCGCTTGACGATCGTGCCGTCGTCCGCGAGATCGCGCAGGATTTTCTTCAGTTCGATGCGATCCGCGTTCTTCAAGCCGAACTCGCGGGCGATCTCGCGTGTGCCGGTTTGTCCGGGATGCGTGCGGATGAAGGCGACGATGGTCTCGCGGTCCGGGAAACGCCTGTCGCGCGGTTTGCTCACCTCAGCCGTTCTTGCCAGCACTCTTCTTTGCGGGCGCTTTTACAGCGCCGGCCGGTGGTTTGGCCGCCGCGACAGGGCCTCGCGCCTTGCTCACCGCGTCGGACTTCGGCTTGGCGGAGGCCGGTTTCGCGGCCGCCTTCTTGGTTGCCTTTTTGGCCGGTTTCGTCGCCGCGGCATCCCCGTCGGCGGCCTTTTCGGTTTTGGCGGGCTTGGCCTTCTTCGCCGTGCGTTTGGTCTTGCCGCCGCCCTTGGCTGCGCGTTCGTCGATCAGCGCGATGGCTTCGGGGAGGGTGATGGTCTCCGGCGTTTTGTCGCTCGGAATGGTGGCGTTGACGCCGCCCGCGGTCACATAGGCGCCGTATCGCCCGCTCTTGACCGCCACCGCGCCGAGCGTCGGATGGTCGCCGAGCGGCTTGCCCGGATCGGCGCCAAAGCGGCGGCTCGGTCCTTTCGCGATTTTCTCCGCGATCAGCGTCACCGCGCGGTTGAGGCCGATGTCGAACACCTCGTCGCCGGCTTCGAGACTCGCATAGGTTTTCTCATGCCGGACGAACGGACCGAAGCGGCCGATGCCGGCGGTGATCGGCTCGCCGGTCTCCGGATGTTTGCCGACTTCGCGCGGCAGCGACAGGAGCTTCACGGCCAGATCCAGCTCCATGTCGGCGGGCGAGGTGTTTTTCGGAATGCCCGCGCGTTTCGGCTTTTCGCCCTCGGCATAATCGTTGGGCTCGCCAAGCTGGATGTAGGGGCCGAAGCGGCCGGACTTCACCGCCACGTCGAGACCGCTCTGCGGATCCTTGCCGAGAACGCGATCGCCGCCGGCATCGCCATCGGCGGCCAGCGGTCGGGTGTAGCGGCACTCCGGGTAGTTGGAGCAACCGACGAATGCGCCGAACTTTCCGGCCTTGAGGTTCAGCTTTCCGGTGCCGCAGGTCGGACACTGGCGCGGATCGCCGCCGTCCTCGCGCGGCGCGTAGATGTGCGGCCCGAGCATGTTGTCGAGCACGTCGAGCACTTCGGAAACGCGAACGTCCTTGATGTCGTTGACCACGCCGATGAAGTCGTCCCAGAAATCCTTCAGGACCTGCTGCCACGACACCTCGTTGTTCGAAATGCGGTCGAGCTGCTCCTCGAGATTGGCGGTGAAGTCGTATTCGACATAGCGCGCGAAGAAGTTTTCCAGGAACGCGATGACGACGCGGCCCTTGTCTTCGCCGTAGAGCCGCTTCTTTTCGAGCTTGACGTAACCGCGATCCTTGAGCACCTGCAGGATCGAGGCGTAGGTCGAGGGCCGGCCGATGCCGAGTTCCTCCATGCGCTTGACCAGCGAGGCTTCCGAGAAGCGCGGCGGCGGCTCGGTGAAATGCTGGGTGACGCTGAGGCTCTCGCGCTTCAGCGCCTCGCCCTCGCTCATGGCGGGAAGGCGGCGGCTGTCGTCGTCTTCCTCGTCGTCGCGGCCTTCCTGATAGAGCGCCAGGAAGCCGTCGAACTTGATGACCTGGCCGCTGGCGCGCAGCTCCAGCATGCGCGATCCGGCCCTGGCCGCGATGTCGACGGTCGTGCGTTCCAGCTCTGCCGATTCCATCTGGCTGGCGATGGTCCGGATCCAGATCAGCTCATAAAGCCTCGCCTGATCGGAATCGAGACGCCGCTTCATGTCCGCGGGGCGGCGCGACAGGTCGGTCGGGCGAATCGCCTCGTGGGCTTCCTGCGCGTTCTTGGCCTTGGTCTGATACTGGCGCGGCGCGTCCGGCACGTAGGCGTTGCCGTAATCCTCGCCGATCACCTTGCGCGCCTGCGTGATCGCCGAGCCGTCGATCTGCACGCCGTCGGTTCGCATGTAGGTGATAAGGCCGGTGGTCTCGCCGCCGATGTCGATGCCCTCGTAGAGCCGCTGCGCGATCCGCATCGTGTGCGCCGGCGCGAAGCCGAGCTTGCGGCTTGCCTCCTGCTGGAGCGTCGAGGTGGTGAAGGGCGCCTGCGGATTGCGGCGCGCCGGCTTGGCCTCGACGGTCGAAACGGTGAAATTGGCGGCCTCGATCGCCTTCCGGAAGTCCTCGGCCTCGGCGCCGCTGCCGATGTCGAGCCGCTGGATTTTTCTGCCGTCGGCGCCGACGAGGCGGGCTTCGAAGGTTTCGCCGCGCGGCGTCGCCAGCGTCGCGATCAGCGACCAGTATTCGCGGGGCACGAATTTCTCGATCTCGACTTCGCGGTCGCAGACCAGCCGCAAGGCGACCGATTGCACCCGGCCGGCCGAGCGCGCGCCGGGCAGCTTGCGCCACAACACTGGGGAGAGGGTGAAGCCGACCAGATAGTCGAGCGCACGGCGCGCCATGTAGGCGTCGACCAGCGCGCCGTCGATCTGGCGCGGATTCTTCATCGCGTCGGTGACGGCCTGCTTGGTGATGGCGTTGAAAACGACGCGCTCGATCTTCTGGTCCTTCAGCGCGCGCTTCTGTTTCAGCACCTCCAGCACGTGCCAGGAGATCGCCTCGCCCTCGCGATCAGGGTCGGTGGCGAGGATCAGCTTGTCGGCGCCCTTGAGCGATTTGGCGATGTCGTTGAGTCGGCCGACCGCCTTCGGGTCGACCTCCCAGATCATCTGGAAATTGGCTTCCGGATCGACCGATCCGTTCTTGGCCGGGAGATCGCGGACATGGCCGAATGAGGCCAGCACCTCGTAGGAACCGCCCAGATATTTATTGATCGTCTTGGCCTTTGCGGGCGACTCAACAATGACGATATTCATGTTATTCCAACGGATTATTGGGAAATTTGAAACCAGTTCCGCTAGCCGTGCGTCAACAGTTCCGGGGCGAACATGGGTGCAGCGCGCTCTTAAGTCAAATAGGCTTGTGTGAAAACCTTCGTGCTTGCCATGTCTTATAGGTTGTTAATTTATAAAATTTTTACCTATAGTTGCGCTCTCATATCGGGTATCGGGTGCCGAATACGGCCTTCTTGACCATGATGAGAGGAGTCCTCCGGGATGAAAGGCCGATCGGAGCGGAATGAGGAGGTTCGCGCCCGCAAGTCGCGCATGGACGAACCCGCCGGAAAGGGCGATGCGGACGAGGCGGCCCGCTACCTGGCGACGGCGGTCGCCGATCTCGGGCTGATTGCCCGCCGCCACGGACTGGATACCCTCGGCTATCTGCTCGACATGGCGCAGATGGAAGCCGAAGAAATCGTCAGGCTCCGCGCTGCGCGCGATCGATCCTGATCGGACGAATCCGGGTTCAGCAGGTCGCTCGATGAGAGGCTTTCACAACTTTACAGAGCTTGCTTCTGATCCCGCCGGAAGCGGAAGCTGATTATAGCGTTTTCAAGCGAAGCAAATGCCGGTTCGCGTCAAGAAAACGCATCAAAATAAAAAGTTGGAGCCCGGCTTCGAGTCCATCAAAGCCGGAATAGCTCTAATGAAAGCCGGATCGTATCACCGGCGGGCTTCCCGGAATGGCGCGTTTCGCCGCGCTCGCATCGATGGAAATCGACTGCACGTTATCATCGACCTCATCGGCGCGGCGACTTGCCCCGACGACTGGCTTGGCGTGACGCTGTAGCGGAATGACGGCCTTGAGCGGCACGGCGGATTTTTCCTGGATCGCGAATACAGTCTGTGCCGGCACCGGAAACGTGTCGGTGCTGTTGCCGGTCACCACCGCTGATTGGCGCGGCCAGGGTGATTCTTCCGGCAGCGGGACGTTGCCGCGCACGAAACGGCGCGAACCGCTGAACGCCTCCGGCAACAGAAGCAGCTTGCCGTCGCGCAGGCCGGAATCCGAGATCGCCGGAGCGGGGAAGGTCTCGGTGTTTGCAAAGCTGAAACGCGGCACTTTTGGCCAATGCGCCGAAGCGACCGCGCCAGACGCCGGATGCGCCAGCCAGTCCTGCGGCGAGGTCGGTGTCTTCGGCCGGTCGGGCGTGGCCGGCACCACGTGGACGATGTGATAGCCGCGTTCCTTCAGCGTGCGGAGAATCCTCGGCAGCGCAGCGACCGTCCGCGCCTGGATGTCGTGCAACAGCAAGATGCCTTTGCCCTTGGCCTCGATCCGGCTGATCGCGAGCTGGTAGACGCGATCGGCGGAGATGTGCCGCCAGTCGTCCGCCGGAAAATCGGCGCTCCAGACCTGAATGCCTTTGGACGCGAGGTAATCCTCGACGGCCTTCGCCCGCAACAGACCCGGAATGCGCATGAACGGTGCCACATCCGCGGGATCGCCCAATGCCGCCGTCGCGGAAGCGATGCCGTCGTCGATTTCTTTCCGGGCGCGCTCGATCGGCATCCGGTTCATGCTGAGCGGATGGTTTTGCGAATGGGTCCCGATGGAATGACCGGCCGCCAGCACGCGGCGCAGGTCTTGCGGATAGTCGTGCGCCATGCGGCCGATCGTAAAGAAGGTCGCCTTCACGCATTCCCGAGCGAGGATATCGAGGATTTGGAGAGTGTGCGGCGGCAACGGGCCGTCATCGAAGGTCAGAACCACCTCGTGATCCCTGAGCGGCAACGTTTCCGGGTATTGCATGGTGCCGATACGGGGGTGTTCGCGCGGGTCCACGACCAGCGTCCGCGAGGTTCCGAGGGCATCGGGGTTGCCGGGGCAGTCGCCTGCCCAAGCGGGAAACGCCGTGAGTTCCAGGGTGGCGGCGAACAGGCCGGCGCAAAGAATCTGCTGCGGCTTCAACCAGGCTCCATTGAATATCTTTGCCATTCGAAAAATACCTTCGCGCCGCTAAATCTAATCCGAAACTACCGGCCAGGCGATGAACGTCGCCTTAATTCATCGGTCGGCGCTTTTTGGCTTCGGAACAACGTGCACCACATGGTAGCCGTTGACGCGCATGAATTTGAGGAAATCGGGCAGCATCGCAGCGGTTTGCGCGCGAGTGTCGTGAAACAGGATGATGCCTTTCCGCGCGGCCTTGAGCCGTCCGGTAATCAGCTTCAATTCATCCTGCGGGGTCATCGGCAGCCAGTCGCTCGCCCAGAAGTCGGCTCCGAACACGACGATTCCCCTCGCTTGAAGCATTTCGAGAAGTTCAGGCGTCGACTGGAAGTAGGGAAAGCGAAAAAACGGCGTGCTCGGGACGTTCGTCGCCTTCCCGTTGAGGGCGGCTTCGTCCGCGGCGATGCCGCGATCGATGTTGTTCTTGGCGGCTTCAAAGGTCATCGCATTGAGGTGCGGGTGCGACCAGGAGTGATGCCCAAGCGTATGGCCGAGCGCCGCGGCTTTTCGGACCATGCCCGGCAACGCCTGCGAATTTCTGCCGACCTGGAAAAACGTCGCGAGCACGCATTCGCGCGCGAGCGCAGCCAGAATGCGACGCGTCGTTGCCGCAGGACCATCGTCGAAGGTGAGCACCACCTCCTTGTCGTCGAGCGGGAGCGTCTGGGGAAAGCTCTTGAGGCCGACGCGCGGATACCTGGCGGCATCGACCTCGAGAACGCGCGAGGTGCCGAGCGTTCCCGGACGCGGGCAGTCGCCGGCCCAGGCCGGGGCGTTCCATGCAACAAAAAGCAGAAGCGCAACCCTCAACCTGCCCATGGTGCGGCGGCCCGTCGTCTGTGTGTATCGTCGTGTCAGTATAGCTGATTGGCGGCCACATGCTCCAACCGTTCACCGGGCCTTAACGCGGATCATCGACCATCGTCCGACTCGTGGGGTGGTCATGCAGCGATTGCGACTGAAAGCGGACGGGCGGATCGTAGAGATCCGCGACGGACGGGAGTTTCCGCTGGCGCCGTCGATGTCCGCCGCGAATGCGAGTTCCGTTCCCAACCGTCCCGTTGCAGGATCTGCGGTGGCCGGAATGCCACCGGACGCAGAGCCCGAGGTCAGAAGCCTGCGTCGGCGGGCGGGTCTGACCCAGGTCGAATTCGCGGCGCGGCTGGGCGTTCCCGTTGAAACCATCCGGAACTGGGAACAGGGCAAGCGGATGCCGCGCGGACCGGCGCGCGCGCTTCTTGCGGTCATTGCGCACGCGCCCGAAACCGTGTTCGCTGCTCTCGACGGGCATATTGGCGGTTAACAATCCGGCCCGCTTGGCAGTCTCCGCGGCGGCACAATATTCGCGCAAAGTTCGGCTTACCTCGGCTCGACGGCCGGAGGAGGTTGCGATGCAATACGTTGAAGCCAATGGCGCGCGCATTCCGGCCATCGGGCTCGGCACGTGGGAGCTTCGCGGCCGGGCCTGCGCGCGTCTCGTCGAGCAGGCCCTCCGGCTCGGCTACCGCCATATCGACACCGCGCAGATGTACGAGAACGAACGCGAAGTCGGCGAAGGCCTGCGCGCGTCGGGCATCGATCGCGACGAGGTGTTCGTCACCACCAAGGTCTGGACCACGCATTTTGCGCCCCACGATCTCGAACGGTCCGTCAAGGAAAGCCTCAAGCAATTGCGCCTCGCGCAGGTCGATCTCGTATTGCTGCACTGGCCCAATCCGCGCATTCCGCTGTCCGAGACTTTGGGCGCGCTTGCCAACGTCAGGCGGCTCGGCATGGCGCGTTACATCGGCGTGTCGAACTTTACCGTGGCATTGATCGAGGAGGCGGTCGCGCTCTGTCCCGAACCTGTTGTTTGCGATCAGGTCGAGTATCATCCCTATCTCGATCAGACCAAAGTGCTGGAAGCGTGCCGCCGTCACGACATGGCGCTGGTCGCCTACAGCCCCATCGCCAAGGGGCGCATCAAGACCGATGACGTGTTGAGCCGGATAGGGGCCGCTCACGGCAAGACCGCGGCGCAGGTTTGCCTGCGCTGGCTGGTTCAGCAAGATGTGGCGGCGATCCCGCGGACCTCGCGGATAGAACGGCTGTCGGAGAACATCGATATTTTCGATTTCACGCTGAGCGATGACGAGATGGCGCGGATATCGGCGATGGGCAGCGCCAGGGGACGGCTGACGGATTTCGGCTTTGCTCCGAAATGGGATTAGCTCGCGGAGCGCGCGATGAACCGCGATGGGTTGATTTCGGCGCGTCGCTCGCTCATGGATGTCGTCCCTCCGCTTGCCGGCTGATCGCATGTTCTTCCTGCTTTCCAAAATCATCGGATTTGTCGCGCTGCCGTCGAACGCGATCGCGATCGTCTGCGGTCTGGGCCTGCTGTTGCTCAAACGCCGCCGCGCCGGCGCAGGTTTGCTGACAGTGGGCATCGTCTTGCTGTTGGTGTTCGGATATTCGCCGGTCGGAAATGTGCTGCTGCTGACATTGTCAAATCGTTTCCCGGCATGGCAGTATGATGGACGCGATCCCGACGGCATCATCATCCTCGGCGGCGCTATCAATGCCGGAGCATCGGTCGCCCGCGGCTCCGTGGAGACCAATGGCTCCGCGGAACGGGTGATCGCGGGGCTCGAATTGGCGCGGCGATTTCCCAAGGCGCGTGTCGTTTACAGTGGCGGAACTGGAAATCTGATCGTCAGCCGCGTGCCCGAGGCGCCGATCGCCGGGCGGCTGCTGGAGACTTTCGGGATATCGCCCGAGCGCATCATCCTGGAAAGCGATTCCCGCACGACCGACGAGAACGCGCGTTTCACCCGCAAGCTGGTTTCGCCAAAACCCGGCGAACGCTGGCTGCTGGTAACGTCGGCCTATCACATGCCGCGGTCGATCGGCGTGTTCCGCAAGGCGGGCTTCAAGGTCGAGGCCTATCCGGTCGATTGGCGCACGCGAGGGTGGGTCGATGCCTTGGTGCCGTTCGACAGGCTGAGCGCGGGCCTCGCCCGCGCCGATACCGCGGTGCATGAATGGATCGGTCTGTTTGCCTATTGGCTCACGGGGCGCAGCGATGCGTTGCTGCCGGGGCCGCGTTCCGACTAGATGCAATGGAATGTCCCATTCATTCAATACCTCTGCCCTGCACCGTGATACAGCGTTATTCGCGACGAAATTGCCACCGCTGGGCGCTTAGAGGGAGGCTAATGCGACATGGACGCACTGATTGTCGATGCCTCGGCTCAAATTGAATTATTAAATAGCAAGCGCATCAGCGCATCGGAGCTTCTTAAGCTAGCAATTGATCGCGTCCAGGCTCTAAACCCACGTTTGAATGCTATCGTTGCGCAGGATATCGAACCAGCGCTGCGAAAGGCCGAAAAGATAGACTCTCGACGAATTAAAGATGAGCACCTCGGTGCGCTTGCCGGTCTTCCCATGACCGTCAAGGACACTTTTGATGTTGAGAATCTTCCAGCATCGGCAGGTATGGAAGAACTTCTACATCGAACTGCGTCAGATGCGGTAGTCGTGAAACATGTCAAAGAGGAAGGGGCAATCGTATTCGGAAAGACCAACACACCAGTGAAAGCAGGTGATTGGCAAACCTTCAATGCGCTTTACGGCACTACCAATAACCCTTGGGACCAGAAAAGGACTCCGGGAGGGTCATCCGGTGGTTCTGCCGTCGCCGTAGCAACAGGAATGGCGTCTCTCGAAATAGGCGCCGACATCGCTGGATCGTTGCGCATACCCGCGTCCTTCTGCGGTGTCTTTGCACATAAACCGACTTACGGCGTCGTGTCCCTGCGTGGCTTGGTGCCTCCGCCCGGCTCTATTGTTGATATGGACATGGCTGTAGTTGGGCCAATCGCGCGGTCTGCGCGTGATCTCACACTGTTATTTTCCGTGATTAGCCAAACGCCTAGACACGAGCCTGCCGAGGATCGGTTACGAAATTTACGGGTGGCGCTTTGGCACGAAGAATCACTGTTCGCGCTCGATCCGCAGGTCGATTCTCGGATTACGACGCTTGGGAGAAAACTGGCCGAGCTTGGTGCGATAGTTGAGGAAATAGGCAGTCCAGTCGATTGCGAGAGGCTCCTGAGCGCTTATGCAACGCTGCTTTTTTCGATCACTTATGCGGATATGCCTGCGGCTCAGCGCGCAGCCTTCGAGATGTTGCGGTGGCCGGCAAAACTCGCGTCCAGCCTCGGTAGCAAACCGATATCGTGGGCGCACGGCATCATGGGAGCAACAGCCCGTCATTCGGAGTGGCTGAAAGCTAACGAAATTCGCGCGGTGATGGGCCGGCAAATCCAATCCCTGTTCGCAAAATATGACGTTATACTCGCGCCGGTCGCTGCCGTTTGTGCATTCCCGCACGATCATCGCCCGGCCCTCATGCGCAAACTCAAGTGCTCCGATGACCGCTCGCTTTCATACCTCGAACTAATGAACTGGGTGGCGCTGCCGACTGTCCTCGAATTACCGGCTACAACGATGCCGGCCGGCCTCACCGAGGCGGGTTTACCGGTCGGGATGCAGATTATCGGACCTCACGGGAGCGATACGCGGACACTTGGGATCGCACGAGCCATCGAACAGGAAATAGAAGGTTTTTCAGCTCCCCCCATAGCATCTATCACTTAAGTACTCGTCGTATGGACAAGGTGTTCGTCGTATGGACAAGCTTCCAGAGCTTTTTCGCTTCTGATGGATCAGAAGCGGGTTCTAGGATTTTGATTTAACGCGTTTTCTTGACGCGAACCGATATCCATCCTCCGGTCAAGCCCGAGGACGTGCTTCGCTCGAAAACGCTATAATGCACGAGGCTACCTTGCACGCAGTTGCCGCAGTCGTTTCGTTGTGACCTCATCCGAAGATCGAGCGTCGGAAATTTCATTCTCCTTGTTTGCCTCGGGATCGGGCGTTGATGCCATGGAGATTCTGACCACCAGTGAAATGGAGCAGGCCGACCGGCTCGCTATTGCGGGGGGCGGGTCGGGTTTCGCGCTGATGCTGCGAGCCGGGCAGGCGGTGGCGGACGCGGCCACCGACCTCGTCGGTCAGGGCTCCATCCTGGTTGTCGCCGGGGTCGGCAATAACGGCGGGGATGGATTTGTCGCGGCGACCGAACTGGCTGCGCGCGGCCACGACGTCTCGGTGATCCTGCTGGGCGCGCGGGACAGCCTGAAGGGCGACGCCGCGCTCGCGGCCAAGGGCTGGAAGGGGCCGGTGCTCCCTTGCGACCTGTCCGCGCTCGGCTCGCCCGCGTTGATTGTCGACGCGCTGTTCGGCGCAGGGCTCAACCGGCCGGTCAGGGGCGATCCTCTGGCGATGATCGAGGCCATCAACGCCAACGGCGCGCCGGTGCTCAGCATCGATCTGCCGAGCGGCATCAGCGGCACCACCGGCGCAATCATGGGGGCTGCGGTGCGCGCCACCGAGACCGTAACCTTCTTTCGCAAGAAGCCGGCGCATCTGCTGCTGCCGGGCCGGATTCATTGCGGCCGGGTGCGCGTTGCCGACATCGGCATCCCCGATGCCGTGCTGGACGAGATTCGTCCTGCGACCTTTGAGAATATTTCGGATTACTGGCAGGGCGCGTTTCCGGTGCCGCGCACCGACGGGCACAAATATGCGCGAGGACACGCCGTTGTCGTATCCGGCGATCTGACCTCGACCGGGGCGGCCCGATTGTCGGCGCGCGGAGCCCTGCGGGCCGGGGCGGGGCTTGTGACGGTGCTCTCCCCGGACGAAGCGCTGGGCGCGAACGCGGCGTCGCTGACCGCGGTGATGGTCCGGCGCATGAATGGCCCGGCCGGATTTGCGGACCTCCTGACGGACCGGCGCATCAATACCTGCGTGATCGGACCCGGCGCCGGAATCGGCGAGCAGACCCGTGCGCTGGTGTTGACGGCGCTCGCCGCAACCCCGGCGCTGGTGCTCGACGCCGACGCCCTGACGAGCTTTGCCGATTCGCCGGCTCGGCTGTTCGACGCGGTCAAATCCGCCGGGAGAGACGACATTGTCCTGACGCCGCACGAAGGCGAGTTCCATCGCCTTTTCAGCGAAATGAGCAACAAATATCCACTTCGCTCGAAACTTGAGCGGGTGCGCGCCGCGGCCGAGCGTTCGGGCGCGATCGTGCTGCTCAAGGGGCCGGACACCGTGGTGGCCTCGCCCGACGGCCGCGCGACGATCGCGGCCAACGCGCCGCCGTGGCTGGCCACGGCAGGCTCAGGCGATGTGCTGTCCGGCATGATCGGCGGACTGCTGGCGCAGGGCGTGCCGGCATTCGAGGCGGCATGCATCGGCGTCTGGATGCACGGCGAAGCCGGACAGGAAGCGGGTCCGGGGCTGATCGCGGAGGACCTGCCGGAGGTTCTGCCCGCCGTGTTGCGGCGGCTCTATGACCGGTTCGGGATCGATTATTAGAACGTTTTCTTCACGCGAGTACCCCCTTCGCTTCGCTTCGAAACGCTATTCCGCCACGAACCATCGCATCTTGCGCGGCGCGCTCCATTCCACCGCCATGGTCTCGACCAGCCAGGCTCCGGCGACGTCGGCGGCGAAAGCGATTCGCTGCGTCTGCCCGGCGTCGACCAGAACGGTATCCAGCCAGAACGGTTTCCAGCCGTCGTCGAGCCGATCGAGCAGACGAAAGTGGTGGCCGTGCAGATGAAACACCATGGGAACTGCTGCCGGGTTGGTCAGAGCGAGCACCACGGTTCGGCCCTGCTTGACGCGAAACGCCGGGGCCGAATCGGTGCTGAATTGCACCGGCGCCGCCCACGACGTCGGTTTCCCGCCGGAAGAGGCCAGCGGCACGTCGACGCGCAGCGCAGTCTCCAGATCGAGCCGCGCCGGCAGGCTCTCGGACGGCAATGGGGCGGGTGTCGGCAACGGTGCGGACCGAAAGGGTTTGTCGGCGGAGACGTGCAGTCGGGCGATCTGACGCGAACTCCCGCCGTCATGCAGGGTAATGGCTGATGTCGTTCCTGCGGGACGCGTTGCGTCGATAACGGCGTCGACCCGGGTTCCCGGGGCCAGCACCAATCGGCCGTTGCGCGCCAGGAACGGCTCGGCCGGCCGGCTGTCGATCGCCATGACCCGGACATCCAGATTCTGGATTCCGAGAGCGATTGCATTGCGCTGGCAGGCGTTGATGAACCTCAATCTGAGCCGTTCATTGGCCCGCAAGGTAAGGTCGAGCGCGGGCCTTCCGTTCACCAGATAGAGCGGTGCTCCGGCCGTTTTTCCGCTCGCGCCGGGAGCGATCGGGAGCCCTTCAGCGTCGAGCCGCCAGTCCTCGAGCAGCATCACCTCGTCGCGGTCGACCTCGACCGGTGTCGGTTCCTCGACGATCAGGGCCTGAGCGGGTGAGGACTGCGCCAGACCGTCGCCGAGAAGGCGGGCATCGCACAGAAAAGTTCCCGCCTGACGCAGCGGCAGAGAAAAGCGGTCGCTTCCGCCCGGCGAGACCGGCCGCCGAGCGGTCAACGGCTCGATTGAAGGCACGCCGTCCATCCCGTGCCAGTTCAGGACCAACGGCGCCGGAAGACCGTTATGCAGCGTCAAATCGATCGCCTCATCGTGGCGGAAACGCAGGTTGGCCGGGGAGCCTCCGGCTTGGAGCGTCCAGACCGCGGTTTCGTCTCGATCCGGCCCGAGCCGGAGAGGGGCCGGCGTCGCGTCAAAAGCAAGCGTTTGCGAGGTTCGCGCTTGCGCGTGGATCGCGGGCATCGGGCCCGCCGCGGCGGCCCCGATGCCGGCCAGCAGATGCCGCCGGGTGAGTTGAACTGGACGACGCGTCATCGTCGATGCCGATCATTTTCCTCGGGCCCTGTCCAGCAGTCCGGGGCGCGCCGAACGGCCATTTTTTTGCTGCGGACCGGTATCGTCATGTTATAAGCCCGCCGCATTGGGCGCGCTGAGGATGCCGGGAGATGAGCCTGGCCTTTTTTGGTGCGCCCGGTTTCAACTCATTGGAGCAGGACGTCTACCGAAAGCCGCTTCGCATTTTTCGGCATCACGCTCGGCATCACCGGCCGCACTTGATGCGCCCAGTGGTCCGGTTTTAACATTCGCATCCCGTTTCCGCAGACATTTCTGCGAATGTCGGAATCGAAGGATCGCTAGCAAATATAAAAGGCTCTCGTGGAGTTTTTGGATTTGACATTCGCTTTGCCGACTCAGCCAAGTGGTTGCAACTGTCGAATCCACTCCACCAGCGGGCGTGGCGGAATTGGTAGACGCGCTGGATTTAGGTTCCAGTGACGAAAGTTGTGGGGGTTCGAGTCCCTCCGCCCGCACCAAGCGCCTCAGCGTTTGAGCAAACGACCTCAGGCAGCTATCCGGATGGATAGATGCCGGCTGTACCACGATGCAGGCACGTCGCCGCGCATCGACCGATTGACAATGATCCGGCCGTCTCAAGCCGGGCCGAGCGGAAGAAGATTGACGCCATGCAGGTGAACGAAACCCTCGCCGAGGGACTGAGGCACGATTTCCAGATCAGCGTTACGGCCACCGAAATCGTGGCCAAGGCGGACGCGCGGTTGGCCGACCTCAGGGGCCGGGTGAAGCTCGACGGCTTTCGTCCGGGCAAGGTGCCGGTCAGCCACCTCAAGAGGGTCTACGGCCGTTCCCTGATGGTCGAAACCATCGAGGACATGATCCGCGATACCAACATGAAAATCGTCGCCGACCATGGCTTCAAGCTCGCGGGCAATCCCAAGGTGGCGATGCCGTCGGACGAAAAGGAGATCGAGGACATCCTCGCGGGCAAAGCCGACCTCAGCTACACCGTGACGATGGAAGTCGTGCCGGCGATCGAACTCGCCGACTTCAAGAGCTTCAATATCGAAAAGCCGGTGGTCGAGGTGTCCGACGCCGATGTCGACGAAGGCATCAAGCGGATCGCCGACCAGAACCGCAACTACTCCGCGCGCGGAGAGGGCGCGAAGGCCGAGAACGGCGATCGCGTGACCATCTCGTTCAAGGGCACCATCGACGGCGAGCCGTTCGATGGCGGCAGCAGCGAGGACATTCTGGTCGTGCTCGGCTCGAACGCTCTCATTCCCGGGTTTGAAGAGCAACTGGTCGGGATCGGCGTCGGCGAAACCCGCGTCGTCAGGGCATCGTTCCCCAAGAACTATGCCGACAAGGAGCTTGCGGGAAAGGACGCCGAGTTCGAGACCACGGCAAGCATGATCGAGATGCCGGAAGATACCCAGATCAACGACGAGTTCGCCCAGAGCATCGGTCTGGAGACGCTCGATCAGTTGAAAAAAGCCGTCCGCGAGCGACTCGCCGCCGAATTTGGCCGCGCCATGCGGCAACACGTCAAACGCGCGTTGTTCGACCGCCTCGACGAGACGCACAAGTTCGAAACGCCACCGACGCTGGTCGAGGAGGAATTCGAGCAGGTGTGGAATTCGATCAAGTCGGAGATGGACTCGAACAACAAGACCTTCGCCGACGAGGACACCACCGAGGAAGCCGCCAGGGAAGAGTACCGCCGGATTGCCGACCGCCGGGTGCGGCTCAGCCTGGTGCTGTCCGAGATCGGCGAAAGGAACGGCATCTCGGTCACGGATGACGAAATCAACCGCGCATTGATCGATCGCGCGCGTCAGATGCCGGGCCGCGAGAAGGAAATTTGGGATTACTACAAGAAGAATCCCCAGGCCATGGCCCAGATTCGTGCCCCGCTTTTCGAGAACAAGGTGGTTGACTTCATCCTCGAACTCGCCAACGTCACGGACAAGACGGTGACGCGCGAGGATCTCTACAAGGATTACGAGGCGAACCATGTCGCGGACTGACGGGCCGTGCATCGATCGGGCATCGGGCTCTGCCCGCGTCCGAAATTGATGCTACCGATCGAAACCGCCGTCGCGAGCGCTGTCCGCGACGTGTCGCGTGCTCCGGGTCGGGCTGGACTGGCGGCCGGGGTGCGAATCGCCAAATCGGACCATGGGGGCCACGCCGCTCCGCGCTGCTCTCTTGTCGTCAGAGCCATCGGCTCATATCTTTGGGCCGTGCTTGCTTGTCCTGCATCACGCGACGTTCATCCGCACCGGAAAACGCGAGACCGCCGGTTGCGTCTCGGATGTTTCTCGTCGGATGTTCCTCGCCGCCAACTGCTGACACAAACTTTTGGGTGATCAATGCGCGATCCAGTCGAAACCTACATGAACCTCGTGCCGATGGTGGTCGAGCAGACCAACCGCGGCGAGAGGGCTTACGACATCTTTTCCCGGCTGCTGAAGGAGCGCATCATCTTCGTGACCGGCGGGGTCGAAGACAATATGTCGATGCTGATCGTCGCCCAGCTCCTGTTTCTCGAGGCCGAGAATCCCAAGAAGGAAATCTCGATGTACATCAATTCGCCGGGCGGCGTGGTGACATCGGGGCTCGCGATCTACGACACGATGCAGTTCATTCGTCCGCCGGTCGCGACGCTGTGCACCGGGCAGGCCGCGTCGATGGGCTCGCTGCTGCTGGCTGCCGGCGAAAAGGACATGCGGCATGCGCTCCCCAACGCGCGCATCATGGTGCATCAGCCCTCCGGCGGCTTCCAGGGGCAGGCGACCGACATCATGCTGCATGCCCAGGAAATCCTGAACCTCAAGAAGCGGCTCAACGAAATCTACGTCAAGCACACGGGACAGACCTACAAGGCGATCGAGGATGCGCTGGAGCGCGACAAATTCCTTACCGCCGAGATGGCTCGCGATTTCGGCCTCGTCGACAAGGTGATCGACAAGCGCGCTGAAGAGCCCGCCGCTCCCAAGGCTTCATGATCATAATTCCGGCCCATCCTGCGATGGGCGGGCCGGGTTACCCCGGAGCCGATTGTACCGCGATACTTTCTGAAAAGTTCCTTTTTGGTGGCGTTTCCGCTTGACTGACGTGATAATCGCGCAACGCTGGGATGAATTCGGTCAAAGAGAGTCGCGTTGTCGAGGCAAATGGCGCTATTGTTACAATGCGGAGGGCCGGCCGATTAGCGAATTCTTGATAGTCGGCGGGCACCATGGTTCGCTGGCTGGGTTCAGTTAGCGAGGATGCGCAGGAGAATCGAGTTAACCGCGATTCGCGCGGATTGAGAGTGCAGGGTCTTCCTGGTACGGACTTTGCTCCTATGTGACCTCGCTTCCTCGGATGTGCCGGAACGGAGCGGGCGAACAGGCGGACTGGCGAGACCGAACGGCGGACGGAGACAGGAATGAGTAAGGTCGGTACGGGCGACTCCAAGAACACGCTCTATTGCTCGTTTTGCGGCAAGAGTCAGCATGAAGTGCGCAAGCTGATTGCGGGTCCTACCGTATTTATCTGCGACGAATGCGTTGAGCTGTGCATGGACATCATTCGCGAGGAGAACAAGTCCTCGCTGGTGAAATCGCGCGACGGCATTCCGACTCCGAAGGAAATCTGCAAGGTCCTGGACGATTACGTCATCGGACAGGGCCATGCCAAGAAGGTGCTGTCGGTCGCGGTTCACAATCACTACAAGCGGCTCAATCACCAGACCAAGCACAACGACGTCGAACTCGCGAAGTCGAACATCCTGCTGATCGGTCCCACCGGATCGGGCAAGACGTTGCTTGCGCAGACGCTGGCGCGCATCCTCGACGTTCCGTTCACGATGGCCGATGCCACCACGCTGACCGAAGCCGGCTATGTCGGCGAGGACGTCGAGAACATCATCCTGAAGCTGTTGCAGTCCGCCGACTACAACGTCGAGCGCGCGCAGCGCGGCATCGTCTATATCGACGAGATCGACAAGATTTCGCGCAAGTCCGACAATCCCTCGATCACCCGCGACGTGTCGGGCGAGGGCGTGCAGCAGGCGTTGCTGAAGATCATGGAGGGCACGATTGCGAGCGTGCCGCCGCAGGGCGGTCGCAAGCATCCGCAGCAGGAGTTCCTCCAGGTCGATACGACGAATATCCTGTTCATCTGCGGCGGCGCGTTCTCCGGCCTGGAGAAAATCATTTCGGCGCGCGGGCGGACCACCTCGATCGGTTTCGCGGCGCAGGTGCTTGCGCCGGAAGATCGCCGCACCGGTGAAATCTTCAGGCATGTCGAGCCGGAGGATTTGCTGAAGTACGGCCTGATCCCCGAATTCGTCGGGCGTCTGCCTGTCGTCGCCACGCTCGAGGACCTCGACGAAGCGTCGCTGAAGAAGATCCTGACCGATCCGAAGAATGCGCTGGTGAAGCAGTATCAGCGGTTGTTCGAGATGGAGAACATCGAACTGACGTTCGCCGACGAGGCGCTCGGCGCGGTCGCTCGCAAGGCGATCGAACGCAAGACCGGCGCGCGCGGATTGCGCTCGATTCTCGAAAGCATCCTGCTCGAGACCATGTTCGACCTTCCGGGTCTGGAAGGAGTCGAGGAGGTCGTGATCTCGCGCGAAGTGGTTGAGGGAACCGCGCGACCGCTGTACATTTATGCGGATCGCTCGGACCGCGCGAGCGAGACCAGCGCCAGCGCTTGATCGAGGCGTTTGAGGCGCTCTTGTCGACGCAAGACGTCGCCGCCGGTCGTTCCGCGCGGCGCGTGGCGGCTATGCAAGCGGCGGTTCCGGACTCCCTGAAAGCTGCCGCTTTCCTTCACTTGACACGCTGGCGGTTGATGGCCACCTAATGCTGTCGGCGGCGACGCATGTGGCGTTCGCGGCACCAGGGCAGGTAAGGCACCGGATCGCAAAGCCCCATCCTTCTCCGGAAAACTCGGCACCTTGTGGCGGTTGCGCACGATCTGCGGGCTGCGTACAAGGGGGCGCAACAAAAGGAACAAGGCTATGACCGCCTCAAAACCCCGGCCAGCTATCGTTCACGGCGAAACCAACACCTATCCCGTTCTTCCGCTTCGCGACATCGTCGTTTTCCCGCACATGATCGTGCCGCTGTTCGTCGGCCGCGAGAAATCGATCAAGGCGCTTGAAGAGGTCATGAAGAACGATGCGCTGATCATGCTCGCGACGCAGAAGAACGCGTCGGACGATGATCCCGCGCCGGACTCGATTTACAAGATCGGAACGCTCGCCAGCGTGTTGCAATTGCTGAAGCTCCCCGACGGCACCGTGAAGGTGCTGGTGGAGGGCCTCGAGCGCGCGCGTGTGGAGACATATTCCGACCGCTCCGATTATTATGAAGCGACCGCCGTCGCGCTGGCCGACACCGACACCAACAGCGTCGAAGCGGAGGCGCTTGCGCGTTCCGTCGTGTCGGATTTCGAAAGCTATGTGAAGCTGAACAAGAAGATCTCGCCCGAGGTCGTGGGTGTCGTGCAGGCCATCACGGATTTCGCCAAGCTCGGCGACACCGTGGCCTCGCACCTCGCCGCCAAGATCGCGGATCGGCAGGGCATCCTGGAGACGCTGTCGGTGACGGCGCGCCTTGAGAAGGTGCTCGGACTGATGGAGAGCGAAATCTCGGTCTTGCAGGTCGAGAAGCGCATCCGCTCGCGCGTCAAGCGCCAGATGGAGAAGACCCAGCGCGAGTATTACCTCAACGAGCAGATGAAGGCGATCCAGAAGGAACTCGGCGACGACGAGGGCCGCGACGAACTCGCCGACCTCGAAGAGAAGATCGCCAAGACCAAGCTCTCGAAGGAAGCGCGCGAAAAGGCCCAGCACGAGCTGAAGAAGCTGCGGCAGATGTCGCCGATGTCGGCCGAGGCCACCGTGGTGCGCAACTATCTCGATTGGCTGCTGTCGATTCCGTGGGGCAAGAAGTCCAAGGTCAAGAAGGACCTCAACGCCGCGCAGGAGGTGCTCGACGCCGATCACTACGGGCTTGAGAAGGTCAAGGACCGCATCGTCGAGTATCTCGCGGTGCAGTCGCGCGCCAACAAGCTGACCGGGCCGATCCTGTGCCTCGTCGGTCCGCCCGGCGTCGGCAAGACCTCGCTCGGCAAGTCGATCGCGCGAGCGACCGGCCGCGAATTCGTGCGCGTGTCGCTCGGCGGCGTGCGGGATGAAGCGGAGATCCGCGGCCATCGCCGCACCTATATCGGCTCGATGCCCGGCAAGATCATCCAGTCGATGCGCAAGGCCAAGACCTCGAACCCGCTGTTCCTGCTGGACGAGATCGACAAGATGGGCGCCGATTTCCGCGGCGATCCGTCGTCGGCTCTGCTCGAGGTTCTCGATCCGGAGCAGAACTCGACGTTCAACGATCACTATCTGGAAGTCGATTACGATCTGTCCAACGTGATGTTCATCACGACCGCGAATACGCTGAATATTCCGGGGCCGCTGATGGACCGCATGGAGATTATCCGGATCGCGGGCTACACCGAGAACGAGAAGATTGAGATCGCGCGCAAGCATCTCATACCGAACTCGCTCGCCAAGCATGGCCTGGATTCGAAGGAGTGGTCGATCGATGACGAGGCGCTTCTGCTGATCATCCGCCGCTACACCCGCGAAGCGGGCGTGCGCAATCTGGAGCGTGAGCTTTCCACACTCGCCCGCAAGGCGGTGAAGGAACTGATGCTCTCGAAGAAGAAGTCGGTGAAGGTGACCGAAAAGGCCGTCGAGGAATTTCTCGGCGTGCCGAAGTATCGCTACGGCGAGATCGAGGCCGACGATCAGGTCGGCGTCGTCACCGGCCTGGCGTGGACCGACGTCGGCGGCGAGTTGCTGACGATCGAAAGCGTGATGATGCCCGGCAAGGGCCGCATGACGGTCACGGGCAACCTGCGCGACGTGATGAAGGAATCGATCTCGGCTGCGGCATCCTATGTCCGCTCGCGCGCGATCACCTTCGGGATCGAGCCGCCGTTGTTCGAGCGGCGCGACATCCACGTCCATGTTCCCGAGGGGGCGACCCCGAAGGACGGTCCGTCGGCCGGCGTTGCGATGGCGACGACGATCGTGTCGGTGCTGACCGGAATTCCGATCCGGCGCGACATCGCGATGACGGGCGAGATCACGCTGCGAGGCAGGGTCTTTCCGATCGGCGGCCTGAAGGAGAAGCTTCTTGCTGCGGCCAGAGGCGGTATCAAGACTGTGCTGATCCCGGAGGAAAACGCCAAGGACCTGACGGAGATTTCCGACGCTATCAAGGGCGGACTGGAAATCATCCCGGTTGCGAGGATGGACGAGGTGATCGCCAAGGCGCTGGTGCGGCAACCGAAGCCGATCGTCTGGGAGGAAGATCCCAACCTCCCGGTCAATCCCGATGCGGCCGAAGAGGCTGCGGGCGGTCTTACGGCGCACTGACTGAGTGTCTTCGATAAACCCATGAAACGGCGCCCCTTGGGGCGCCGTTGCTTTTTGACCGGGTCGTGCCGGATGATCGCAACGGATATCGAGGACGAAACGACTTGCGGCTTTCGTGCCTCAGCGCCCGGATCGGCGAGCATCGGATGGACCCGGGTTGCAACGGCGGCCGGCGGCTTGCGTGCCGGGAGGCGTCGGCGCTAGAGTCTTTTCCGTTTCATGGAAACGGTAAAGACTCTAGATTCTTGATTTGACGCGTTTTCTTCACGCGAACCGGATTCCACTTCGCTCGAAAACGCTATAAACAGGAGGGGAGGGCGGCTAGCTCAGCTGGTTAGAGCATCTCGTTTACACCGAGAGGGTCGGGAGTTCGAATCTCTCGCCGCCTACCATTGATTGAAGTTTCTGCGGGAGCGGCGATGGCGGAAGTCCCCCAGACGCGGAACGCGGACCAGATCGCTTACTGGAACGGACCCGGCGGTCAGCGCTGGGTCGACCGGCAGCAGGCTCAGGATGAGATGCTTGAGCCGGTGTCCGCCATCCTGCTCGATCGCGCCAGACCCCGGCCCGGCGAGCGCGTTGTCGATGTCGGCTGCGGATGCGGGGCGACCACGCGTGCGTTCGCTGAAAAAGTCGGCGCTTCGGGCCGCGCTCTCGGCGTTGATGTCTCCGCGCCGATGCTGCAACGGGCCAGGCAGGTTGCGCCACAAGGGGCTCCGATAGAATTCCAGCTCGCTGACGCCAGTGTGTATCCGTTCAAGCCGGGATGGTTTGACCTGATTGCGTCCCGGTTCGGCGTGATGTTCTTCGCCGAGCCGGGCGCATCGTTCGCCAATCTCAGGAAGGCAATGCGGCGGGACGGCCGGCTGACCTTCGTATGCTGGCGCGAACCTCGGGCCAATCCCTGGCTGATGGCGCCGCTCCAGGCTGCTTACCGTCATGTCCCGAAGCTGCCCGAAGTCGGACCGGAAGACCCGGGTCCGTTTTCGCTCGCATCCGAAACGCGCGTTCATCGCATTCTCGGCGAGGCAGGTTTTTCCGACGTGGCGATGGAAGCTTGCGATCTCACGTTGGATGTCGCGATCGGAAACGGGCTCGACGCCGCCGTCGAATCGGCGCTTCGGATCGGCCCCACCAGTCGCGCGATTGAGGGACAGCCTGCCGATATCGTCGCCGCTGTGAGGGCGTCCGTCCATGAAGCGCTCGCGCCGTTCGTCCAGGGGCAGGCCGTGATGCTGCCGGCATCGATATGGATCGTATCCGCGCGCAATCCGTGATCGCGGTGGCCGAGAGCATGGCCTGTTCAAGGTCAATCGGGCTGCCGGACATGCTTCCAGAGGAGAAATGCGCTAGAGTCTGTTCCAACTGCGTTGAACCAGACTCGTCGCTTATCTTTTTGTTTGAGCATGATCTTTTCCGAAAACCGGTTTCCACTTTTCGGGATCATGCGCTAGCAATATCCGTAGAGCCCGCAGGCATAGGGCAGCCGATCGAAATAGTAGCTCAGGACGGAGCGATCCTCGTAGTAAGGGCGATAGTAGAAGTCGTTCGGCCGTCCGTAATAGCCGGGCACCGGCGGCGGAATCCGAAACCGATAGAGCGCGCTCTCCGGATAATCCTTCTCCTTCTCGCGCACGACGCGGACGCGCGGAGCAGGCGCCGGTTCGGCGAAGATCGCGCCGATGCGGCTATGCATCGGAAGATCGGCGGCGGAGCCCGCGCCTCCCGTCACGAAAAGGCCGATGACCGCAATCGTTATGGCGCGCAGCATTTTTGATCCTCGGTGATTCGACGATCATATCTGCTGGCGTTTAGGAAAGATTAACGATGTCGCGCCGGTTGCACGCGACCTTTGCGGTCCAAAAGTCGTTGCTGCCACGAGATAAAGGGCGTCAGGCGCGCTCTTCCCAGATCGCGGCGAGATGAACGATGGTCCGGACGGCTGCCTCCATGTCCTGCACGCTGACCCATTCGGTGCGTGAATGGAATGCGTGCTCGCCGGCGAAGATATTCGGACACGGCAGTCCCATGAACGACAGCCGCGAACCGTCGGTGCCGCCGCGAATGCTGCCTTTGACCGGCGTGAGGCCGGCGCGGCGGATCGCTTCCATCGCGTTGTCGACGATCTCGGGGTGGCGCTCCACGATCTGCTTCATGTTGCGATACTGCGGCTGGATCTCAAGCCGGCAGGTCGACTGCGGGAAATCCTCCATGACGTCGCGGATGATTTTCTCCAGCAGGACTTCCTTTTCCTTCAGGCCGGCCTCGGTGAAATCGCGCACGATAAAACTCAGCGTCGCGCGCTCAAGCGTGCCGCTGATGCCGATCGGATGCAGGAAGCCCTCGCGGCCCGCGGTGGTCTCCGGCGAGCACGCGTCTTTCGGAAGCCGCTCGACAATGCGGGACGCGATCTTGATCGCGTGCTCCATCTTGCCCTTGGCGAAGCCGGGATGGGCGCTGACCCCCTCGATGGTAACGACAGCGCCATCGGCCGAGAAAGTCTCGTCCTCGATGTGACCCGCGGTCTCTCCGTCGATGGTGTAGGCGACGTCAGCGCCGAGTTTTTTCAGATCGACCTTGTCGACGCCGCGCCCGATTTCCTCGTCAGGCGTGAAAAGGATCTTGATGGTGCCATGCTTGATTTGGGGATTGGCCAGCAGAACCTGCGCGGCGTCCATGATCTCGGCGACGCCCGCCTTGTTGTCGGCGCCGAGCAGCGTCGTGCCGTCCGAGGTGACGATGTCGTTGCCGACCTGATCGGCGAGCGCCGGATTGTCGGCGATGCGGATCGCCTGCGACTGATCGCCGCAGAGCACGATGTCATTGCCGCGATAATCCCTGACGATCTGCGGTTTGACGTTCGCACCTGAACAGTCCGGCGATGTGTCCATGTGCGAGCAGAAGCAGATAACCGGAACCTGCTTGGAACTGTTCGCGGGGATTGTCGCATACACGTAACCGTGCGGGTCGAGATGAGCATCGGCGACGCCGATCTCCTGCAACTCGCGCACGAGCAGACGTCCAAAATCCTTCTGCTTATCGGTGGACGGACAAGTTGACGACGTCGGGTCCGACTGGGTGTCGATGACGACGTAGCGCAGGAAGCGCTCCGTCACCGTATGTTTGAATATCATGGAGCGGCCATCGCATCTCGGGGCAGGGGCCGTATACTCCGGAAATCAGGTCAATAAAACCGTTCGTTCCGGCTCTGCCCGTGGCGATCGGGTCTGACTGACAGAGCCTCGGCAATTCGAATCGGGGGCCGGTCAGACGGCTTCCTTGAGTTCTTTTGCGGCGCGGAACGCGACCTTCTTCGAAGCCTTGATATGAATGGCTTCGCCGGTGGCCGGGTTGCGGCCCATACGGGCGGCGCGTTTGCGGACTTGAAGGATGCCGAGACCGACGATGCGGATGCGATCGCCCTTTTTGAGGTGCTTGGTGATGCGGGTGACCATGTCGCCCAGGATGGCCTCGGCAGCCTTCTTCGACAACTCATGGTCTTCGGCCAACGCTGCCGCGAGATGCTTCAACGTCACGGTGCTTGGGGTTGCTGCCTTCTTTGCCATCTGGCCCTCCTCGTCGTCGCCTTCGGAAAACAAGGCGTATCAGGCCTTGGTTGATTCGGGGAGATGCTGGCCAGGGCGTTTTGCCTGTAAACAGCCTGTTTTTTGCATCGACCTCGCGGAAGTGCCCTTGAGTCAAGGGGATTCGCAACTGCCTTGACTTGGAAAGGCCCCGCCTTTAAGCCCTCACCCCTGTGCGGACATGGCATCCGCGGGAGTAGCTCAGTTGGTTAGAGCGCCGCCCTGTCACGGCGGAGGCCGCGGGTTCGAGTCCCGTCTCTCGCGCCAGTGTTTTCAAAGACATAGCACAAGTCGGCGTGCCCTTTTTCCGACTCCGCCTTGGCCACGCTTCGACTCCTGTCATCGTTGCGATTCCGCTCGCATGTGCGCTGCGGCTCGACTTCGACTACAGTCGGCGTTTCTCTTGCGCATCGCGCTTCATCCTCGCCAACGATGACCGCTTCGGGTCTGTCCCGAAAGGTCCGAGATCACCTGACCAGGAGTGTTCCTGCACTGGTTATCATTGTCGGTTGTCCGGCCCTGATCACATGGGCGGTCTGAACGAAATCGCCGCTTGAGCGGACGGACGAGCCGAAGGCGGCCAGCGCAGCGCCGAGGACCAGCGCAACGGCCACGATCTTCAGATGGGTGGCGCGGTCTGCGCTTTGGATCGAATGGTTCATGGTCGCCTCCTGTCTGCGGCCCGTTCGTACGCCGCCGAACCGTCGACAGGAGCAATAGATACGGTCTGTTTCAGAAAGGCTTCGCGGGTTGCCCAAAATGGTTTCGTTCGCCTGGCTTTCGGGCGCGAGCGGTCGCGTTTTATGGAATGTGG
Organism: Nitrobacter sp.; assembly: GCF_047149785.1. Lineage (GTDB taxonomy): Bacteria > Pseudomonadota > Alphaproteobacteria > Rhizobiales > Xanthobacteraceae > Nitrobacter. The sequence continues at coordinate 1,200,682 of NZ_BAAGBE010000001.1, forward strand.
GCGGTTGGGGTTTGCGAGGCTGTCCGCAATCCTTGTCAACCCGCAAAATTTCGGTCTTGGGTGCGTCAAAATAGGCTATCTTGCCACCCCAGTTGCGCTGGGCTAAATCCTCTCAAAAGTTCCAATAGTCTAACAAATCTGCGGGTCGACCGGCCGCAGCGAGGGGAAGCGCCGATGACCGGGATTTTACAGAACTATCTCCCGCTTGTGGTGTTTATCGGGATAGCGACCGTGATCGGCGCCGTCCTGCTGATCGCTCCTTTCATTGTCGCCTATCAGCAGCCTGATCCGGAGAAGCTTTCGGCCTATGAATGCGGTTTCAACGCATTCGATGACGCTCGTATGAAGTTCGACGTCAGATTTTATCTGGTCGCCATTCTTTTCATCATTTTTGACCTTGAGGTCGCATTCCTATTCCCTTGGGCGGTCACATTCGGCAAGCTCGGCGCTACGGGCTTCTGGTCGATGATCGTGTTTCTCGGTGTGCTGACCATTGGTTTTGCGTATGAATGGAAGAAAGGCGCGCTCGAATGGGACTGAGTTCTCCGACCGCGAAGTTCGCGAATGCTGCTTCCTCCGCCGGCGGCCCGGTCGCGGCTCCGGATCCGGTCGCGATTCTGGATCCCCGGACCGGCCGGCCGGTGGGCGCCGGCGATCCGTATTTCCTCGAGGTCAATCACGAACTGACCGACAAGGGCTTCTTCGTCGCCGCGGCCGACGACCTCATCACCTGGGCGCGAACCGGCTCCTTGATGTGGATGACCTTCGGTCTCGCATGCTGCGCGGTCGAGATGATGCAGGTGTCGATGCCGCGCTATGACGTGGAGCGTTTCGGCTTTGCGCCGCGCGCGTCGCCGCGCCAGTCGGACGTGATGATCGTGGCCGGCACGCTGACCAACAAGATGGCGCCGGCGCTGCGCAAGGTCTACGACCAGATGCCGGAACCGCGCTACGTCATCTCGATGGGATCGTGCGCCAACGGAGGCGGCTACTACCACTATTCCTATTCGGTGGTGCGCGGCTGCGACCGGATCGTGCCGATCGATGTCTACGTGCCGGGCTGTCCGCCGACGGCGGAAGCGCTTCTCTACGGCATTATGCTCTTGCAGAAAAAGATCCGGCGAACTGGAACCATCGAACGCTAGAGGTTTGAAGGAATGGACGACAGCAGGCTCGATGCCTTGGGTCGGATGATCGTGGCCACGCTCCCGGGCGCGGCGACCGGTCATTCCGTGTCGTTCGGTCAATTGAGCGTCACGGTCGAGGCCGCGAAGATCGTCGAGGTCGCCCGCTTCATCCGCGACGATCAGCGTTGCCGCTTCGTCAACTTCACCGACGTGACCGCGGTCGACTATCCCGGCCGCGAGAAGCGCTTCGACGTGGTCTATCACTTCCTGTCGCCGACGCTGAACACGCGCATTCGCCTGCGCCTCGAGGCTTCGGAGACCACGCAGGTGCCGTCGCTGATCGACGTGTTTCCCGGCGTCGACTGGTTCGAACGGGAGACCTACGACCTCTACGGCGTGATCTTCACCGGGCACCCCGACATGCGGCGTTTGCTGACCGACTACGGCTTCGACGGACATCCGCTGCGCAAGGACTTTCCGCTCACTGGCTTCGTCGAGGTGCGTTACGACGACGCCGAGAAGCGGGTGGTGTACGAGCCGGTGCGTCTCAATCAGGAATTCCGCAAGTTCGATTTCATGTCGCCATGGGAAGGCGCGGACTATCCGCTGCCGGGTGACGAGAAGGCGACCGGCGGCAAGGCGGGTGGCTGATGACCGAAGCACTTGGCACCGAAACCCCCGGCATGCGCAACTTCACCATCAATTTCGGACCGCAGCATCCGGCGGCGCACGGCGTGTTGCGCCTGGTGCTGGAACTGGACGGCGAGGTGGTGGAGCGCGTCGATCCGCACATCGGCCTGCTTCATCGCGGCACCGAGAAGCTGATCGAGCAGAAGACCTATCTTCAGGCGATTCCTTATTTCGACCGGCTCGATTACGTCGCACCGATGAATCAGGAGCACGCCTTCTGTCTCGCGGCCGAGAAGCTGCTCGGCATCGCGGTGCCACGCCGCGGCCAGTTGATCCGGGTGCTCTACTGCGAGATCGGCCGCATTCTCTCGCATCTTCTCAATGTCACCACGCAGGCGATGGATGTCGGCGCGCTTACGCCGCCGCTGTGGGGCTTCGAGGAGCGCGAGAAGCTGATGATGTTCTACGAGCGCGCGTCGGGTTCGCGGATGCATGCCGCGTATTTCCGCATCGGCGGCGTGCATCAGGACCTGCCGCCGAAGCTGATCGACGACATCGACGCCTGGTGCGATCCGTTTTTGCAGGTCGTCGCCGATCTCGACCAGTTGCTGACCGCCAGCCGTATTTTCAAGCAGCGCAACGTCGATATCGGCGTGGTGACCCTGAAGCAGGCCTGGGAATGGGGCTTCTCCGGCGTCATGGTTCGCGGCTCCGGCGCGGCCTGGGATTTGCGCAAGTCGCAGCCTTACGAATGCTATGCCGAGATGGACTTCGATATTCCGATCGGCAAGAACGGCGACTGCTACGACCGCTATCTGATCCGCATGGAGGAAATGCGGCAGTCGGCGCGGATCATGAAGCAGTGCATCGCCAAGCTGCGCGCCGCCGACGGGCAGGGGCCGGTGGCGGTCGAGGACAACAAGATTTTCCCGCCGCGTCGCGGCGAGATGAAGCGTTCGATGGAAGCGCTGATCCATCACTTCAAGCTCTACACCGAAGGCTTCCACGTTCCGGCGGGCGAAGTCTATGCGGCGGTGGAAGCGCCCAAGGGAGAGTTCGGCGTCTACCTCGTCTCCGACGGCAGCAACAAGCCCTACAAATGCAAGATCCGCGCGCCGGGTTTCGCGCATCTGCAGGCGATGGATTTCATCTGCCGGGGGCATCTGCTGGCGGACGTCTCCGCCATTCTCGGCTCGCTCGACATCGTGTTCGGAGAGGTTGACCGGTGATCGCACAGCCGCCGATCCAGTTCGACCGGACCTCCGGCGTTCTCGAAGGAGCCAGCGCCTGGGAGCGCGCGGCGGCGCTGGCGCTGGTTGCGGGCTCCAAGGTGTCGTCGCTGTTCTCGCATCGCGGCTACAACATTTGCGCCAACCTGCTGCGCAAGACGTTGCCGGAGCGCGACATCGCCGTCAGGCTCAATTCCGATGCCACGTTCGCGTTTCCCTACGGCGACGGCTACTGGAGCAAGCTGCTCAATCGCTCCTTCAAGTATGAAGACGAGCTTGAACTGCTGTTTCGCGACTCCGCCGACGTCGACTACACGTTGCTCGATTGCGGCGCCAATTACGGCTACTGGTCGGTGCTGGTCACCAGCAAACCGTTCGGGTCGCGCAAGGCGATCGCGATCGAGCCGTCATCGAAGAATTTCGCCAAGCTTTCGAACAACGCCAGGATCAACGGCAACCGCTTCGAGGTGATGCAGAGCGCCATCGGCGCGTCGCGCGGCACCGCGCGCCTGTCCGGCACCAAGCACGAGGCCTTCAGCATCGCCGGCGGCGCCGGTGCGGGCGGGGAGAGCGTGCCGGTGCTGGCGCTCGATGATCTGCTCGACGACGGCAAAATTTCGCCCGACGGCAAGTACCTCATCAAGCTCGACGTCGAAGGCGTCGAGATCGAAGCCATCAAGGGCGGCACCCGCGTGCTGCGAGGCGACGCCGTGGTCCTGTGCGAGGAACACGGCAACGATCCGAACCACACCGTGTCGCGCTACATTCTGGAGCAGACGCCGCTCACGCTGATCGCGCACGATCCGGCCAACGGCCGCTTCGAGACGTTGACCGAGCTTTCCATTCTGAACCGCATCAAGGTCGCCTCGCATGTGGGATACAACGTGTTCGGAACATCGAGCGCATTCTGGCTCGATCGTTTTCGTCGCCTGAACGCGACCGCGTCGCAACGTGTTCATTGAGAGACTGGAGTACGATGTCCGTTCGCCGCCTGGCCCCCAAAGAACAGCAGCCCGCGAGTTTCGCGTTCAGCGCGGAGAATCTTGCCTGGGCCAAGAAGCAGATCGCGCAGTACCCGGCGGGCCGCCAGGCGTCCGCGGCCATCGCGATTTTGTGGCGCGCGCAGGAACAGCAGGGCGGCTGGATCTCCGAGGCCGCGATCCGCGCGGTCGCCGACCTGCTCGACATGCCCTACATCCGGATGCTGGAGATCGCGACCTTCTACACGATGTTCCAGTTGCAGCCCGTCGGCAGGAAGGCCCACATCCAGGTCTGCGGCACCACGCCGTGCCGGCTGCGCGGCGCCGAAGACATTCTCGGCGTTTGCAAAAGCCGCATCCATCACGAGCCTTTTCATCTGTCAAAGGACGGCGACTTTAGCTGGGAAGAGGTCGAGTGCCTCGGCGCCTGCGTCAACGCGCCGATGGTGCTGATCTGGAAGGATACCTATGAGGATCTGACGAAGGAGAACTTCGGCAAGGTGCTTGACGGGTTTGCTTCCGGCCATCCGCCGAAGCCCGGCCCGCAGATCGATCGCCAGTTTTCCGCGCCTGTCGGCGGTCCGACCACCTTGAACACGGCGGCCGGGAAAGGCGAGGGCGGGCGGCGTGCAAGCGCTCAACCGGCATTGACGGACGCGGACGCCAAGAAGCCGACCGACTCCGCAAGCCGGCGGGAAAGCCCCGCGCCGAAACCGCCCGCTGACGACGCGACCAGGAAGGGCAAGACCTGATGCTCGACGACAAGGATCGCATCTTCCGCAATCTCTACGGCCTCCACGACTGGCGGCTCGCCGGCGCGCGCCGCCGTGGCGCATGGGACGGCACCAAGGCCATCGTCGACAAGGGGCGCGACTGGATCGTCAGCGAGATGAAGGCGTCGGGCCTGCGCGGCCGCGGCGGGGCCGGATTCCCGACCGGCATGAAATGGTCCTTCATGCCGAAGGACAATGCCGACGGCCGCCCGAGCTATCTGGTCGTCAACGCCGATGAGTCCGAACCCGGCACCTGCAAGGACCGCGAGATCATGCGGCACGATCCGCATCTCTTGGTCGAGGGCTGCCTGCTGGCCGGCGTCGGCATGGGGGCCCATGCCGGCTATATCTACGTTCGCGGCGAGTTCATCCGCGAGCGCGAGCATCTTCAGGCCGCCATCGACGAGGCTTACGCGGCCAAGCTGATCGGCAAGGACAATATCCACGGCTTCCCGTTCGATCTGTACGTCGCCCATGGCGCGGGAGCCTACATCTGCGGCGAGGAGACCGCGCTGCTGGAAAGCCTGGAAGGCAAGAAGGGCCAGCCGCGGCTGAAGCCGCCGTTCCCCGCCAATGTCGGTCTCTACGGTTGCCCGACCACCGTGAACAACGTCGAGTCCATTGCAGTCGCGCCGGACATCCTGCGGCGCGGCGCGGCCTGGTTCGCCGGTATAGGCCGCCCCAACAATGCCGGCACCAAGCTGTTTTGCATTTCGGGTCACGTCGAGCGCTCCTGCAACGTCGAGGAGGCGATGGGGGTCACGTTCCGCGAGCTGATCGACACCCATTGCGGCGGCATCCGCGGCGGCTGGAACAATCTCAAGGCGGTCATTCCCGGCGGCTCCTCGGTGCGCATGGTGCCGGCCGAGCAGATCATCGATACGCCGATGGATTTCGACAGCCTGAGCAAGCTGCGTTCCGGCCTCGGCACCGCCGCCGTCATCGTCATGGACAAGTCTACCGACCTGATCCGGGCGATCGCGCGGATTTCCTATTTCTACAAGCACGAGAGCTGCGGCCAGTGCACGCCGTGCCGCGAGGGGACCGGCTGGATGTGGCGGGTCTTGACCCGAATGGCGGAGGGCCGCGCCCACAAGCGCGAAATCGACATGCTGCTCGAAGTCACCACGCAGATCGAGGGCCACACCATCTGCGCGCTCGGCGACGCGGCGGCCTGGCCGATCCAGGGGCTGATCGCGCACTTCCGTCACGAGATCGAGGAGCGCATCGACCAGTATTCGCACAAGGCCGACCGCGACGATCAGGGCATCCTCGATCCCGCGCACATGGTGGCGGCGGAGTAGGGCCATGACGAAGCTTATCATCGACGGCAAAGAGATCGACGTCCCCGCCGAGTACACGCTGTTGCAGGCGTGCGAGGCCGCCGGCGCCGAGATTCCGCGCTTCTGCTACCATGAGCGGCTGTCGATCGCGGGCAACTGCCGGATGTGCCTTGTCGAGGTGAAGGGCGGTCCGAAGCCGGTCGCGAGCTGCGCCTGGGGCGTGCGCGACTGCCGGCCCGGCCCCAATGGAGAGCCTCCGCAAATCTCCACGCGTTCGCCGATGGTGAAGAAAGCGCGCGAAGGCGTGATGGAGTTCCTGCTGATCAACCATCCGCTCGACTGTCCGATCTGCGATCAGGGCGGCGAGTGCGATTTGCAGGATCAGGCGATGGGATACGGCGTCGATACCTCGCGCTTCGCCGAGAACAAGCGCGCGGTCGAGGACAAGTATCTCGGCGCGCTGGTCAAGACGGTGATGACCCGCTGCATCCAGTGCACGCGCTGCGTCCGATTCTGCGCGGAGGTGTGCGGCGCGCCGGAAATGGGCGCGATCGGCCGCGGCGAGGACATGGAGATCACCACCTATCTTGAAAGCGCGCTGACGTCGGAACTGCAAGGCAACCTCGTCGATATCTGTCCGGTCGGCGCATTGACCTCGAAACCTTATGCGTTCGCGGCGCGGCCGTGGGAACTCGGCAAGACCCAGTCCATCGACGTGATGGACGCGGTCGGCTCCGCCATTCGGGTCGATACGCGCGGGCGCGAGGTGATGCGCATCCTGCCGCGCGTCAACGAGACGGTGAACGAGGAGTGGATTTCCGACAAGACCCGCCACATCGTCGATGGCTTGCGCACCCAGCGACTCGACCGGCCCTACATCCGTGAAGACGGCGTGCTGCGCGCGGCCTCATGGTCCGAGGCGTTCGCTGCGACCGCCGCGAAGGTCTCGCGGACCGACGGTGTGCGGGTCGGCGCGATCGCCGGCGATCTTGCCGCTGTCGAGGACATGTTCGCGCTGAAGGACCTGCTGTCGAAACTCGGTTCGAGCAACGTCGCGGTGCAGGGCGGCGACGCGTTCGATCCGGCGGCGGGGCGGGCGTCCTACATCTTCAATCCGACGATTGCCGGGATCGAGCAGGCCGATGCGCTGCTGATCGTGGGCTCGAACCCGCGCAAAGAAGCGGCGATCCTCAACGCGCGCATCCGCAAGCGCTGGCGAACCGGCCAGCTTGCGATCGGCGTGATCGGCGAGAGGGCCGATCTGGCTTACGAATACGATTATCTCGGAGCCGGTCCGGAATCGCTCGCGGACCTCGCCGCCGGCAAGAACAAGTTTCTCGGCGTGTTGAAAGGCGCAAAAAATCCGATCGTGCTGGTCGGTGCGGGCGCGACATCGCGGCGTGATGGCAGGGCCGTTCTCGCAGCCGCGGCGAAGCTCGCCGCCGACGTCGGCGCGCTGAAGGACGGCTGGAACGGATTCGCGGTGCTTCACGATGCGGCGTCGCGGGTCGGCGCGCTGGACCTCGGCTTCGCGCCGGGAAAAAGCAGCTTGAACGTCGCGCAGATGACCGCACCCGCCGGGCTCGACGTTCTGTTTTCGCTCGGGGCCGACGAGATCAAGGTGCCGGACGGGACATTTGTCGTTTACATCGGCACCCACGGCGATACCGGCGCGCACCGTGCCGACGTGATCTTGCCGGGCGCGGCGTATACCGAGAAGACCGGCATCTACGTCAACACGGAAGGCCGGGTGCAGATGGCCGACCGCGCCGGCTTCCCGCCCGGCGAGGCGCGGGAGGACTGGGCCATCATCCGCGCATTGTCCGACGTGCTGGGCAGGACGCTGGGCTACGACTCGCTGGCGGCGCTGCGGCAGGCGATGTTCAAGGCGGTGCCGCACCTGATGCGGATCGACCGGATCGAGGCCGGCGATTCGCGGTCAAGAACCTTGCGGGCCGTGGCGGCACTATCGAGAAGTCGCCGTTCAAGGCTGCGGTCGACGACTATTATCTGACCAACCCGATCGCGCGGGCCTCGGCCGTGATGGCGGAATGCTCGCGGCTCGCGTCCGGTCGCATGCTGACGGCGGCGGAGTGAGCGCGATGGCCGAATTTTTCGCAATGCCGTTATGGACGGACTTTCTCTGGCCGCTGATCGTGATGGTCGCGCAGAGCGTGCTGCTGCTTGTCGTTCTGCTGATTGCGGTCGCCTACATCATTCTTGCCGATCGCAAGATCTGGGCGGCGGTGCAGATCCGGCGCGGACCCAACGTCGTCGGGCCGTGGGGCCTGTTTCAGTCGTTCGCCGATCTTCTGAAGTTCGTGCTGAAGGAACCGATCATTCCCTCCGGCGCCAACAAGGGTGTGTTCCTGCTGGCGCCGCTGGTCTCCTGCATCCTGGCGCTGGCGGCGTGGGCGGTGATTCCGGTTAATCTGAACTGGGTGATCTCCGACATCAATGTCGGGATTCTCTACATCTTCGCGATCTCGTCGCTGTCGATCTACGGCATCATCATGGGCGGCTGGTCGTCGAACTCGAAATATCCGTTCCTCGCGGCATTGCGCTCGGCGGCGCAGATGGTCTCGTACGAAGTCTCGATCGGCTTCGTCATCATTACCGTGCTGCTCTGTGCCGGCTCGCTGAATCTGTCGGCCATCGTCGAGGCGCAGCACGCCCGCGGTCTGGCCAGCATGATCGGACTGCCGTGGCTGACCTTCCTGAACTGGTATTGGCTGCCGCTGCTGCCGATGTTCGTGGTGTTCTATGTTTCGGCCCTGGCCGAGACCAACCGTCCGCCGTTCGACCTGGTCGAGGCGGAATCCGAACTCGTCGCGGGTTTCATGGTCGAGTACGGCTCGACGCCGTACCTGTTGTTCATGCTCGGCGAGTATGTCGCCATCACCACCATGTGCGCGATGGGCGCGATCCTGTTCATGGGCGGCTGGCTGCCGCCGGTCGACCTGCCGCCGTTCACCTGGGTGCCCGGCGTTGTCTGGTTTTCGCTGAAGCTGCTGTTCATGTTCTTCATGTTCGCGATGGCGAAGGCGATCGTGCCGCGCTACCGCTACGATCAACTGATGCGGCTCGGCTGGAAGGTGTTCCTGCCGCTGTCGCTGGCGATGGTGGTGATCGTGGCCGGCGTGTTGCAGTTCGCCGGCATCGCGCCGAAGTGAGGGTGTCATGAGTATCAATGCAACAGCCCGTTCGCTTCTGCTGACCGAATTCATATCGGCGTTCTTCCTCACCATGCGGTATTTCTTCAAGCCGAAGCCGACGATCAATTACCCCTTCGAGAAGAATCCGATCTCGCCGCGCTTCCGCGGCGAGCATGCGTTGCGACGCTATCCGAACGGCGAGGAGCGCTGCATCGCCTGCAAGCTGTGCGAGGCGATCTGTCCGGCGCAGGCCATCACCATCGAGGCCGGCCCGCGCCGCAACGACGGCACGCGGCGCACCGTGCGCTACGACATCGACATGGTGAAATGCATCTATTGCGGATTGTGCCAGGAGGCCTGTCCGGTCGACGCCATCGTCGAGGGGCCGAATTTCGAATTCGCGACCGAGACCCGCGAGGAACTCTACTATGACAAGGCCAAGCTGCTCGCCAACGGCGACCGCTGGGAACGCGAGATCGCCAAAGCGATCGAACTCGATGCGCCGTACCGGTGAGATGAGGGCATGATCCTTCCCGCGCTGTTCTTTTATCTGTTCGCTGGCGTGTGCGTCGCATCCGCCGCGATGGTCATCACCTCGCGCAATCCCGTGCATTCGGTGCTGTTTCTCATTCTGGCGTTCGTCAACGCCGCCGGCCTGTTCATCCTGCTGGGCGCGGAATTTCTCGCGATGATCCTCATCGTGGTCTATGTCGGCGCGGTCGCGGTGTTGTTCCTGTTCGTCATCATGATGCTGGTTGTTCCTGTTCGTCATCATGATGCTGGACGGGGATTTCGCCGAATTGCGCGAGGGCTTTCTCGAATACCTGCCTTTCGGCATGGTGATCGCGGCCGTCTTCCCTGGACCCTCACTCCGGCGGTCACGAAATCGATCACGGCGGCCATTCCGGGCGAGGTGAGCAATACCGAGGCGCTCGGCCTCGTGCTCTATACGAAGTACATCCATTATTTCCAGCTCGCCGGCATGGTGCTGCTGGTGGCGATGATCGGCGCCATCGTGCTGACGCTGCGGCACAGGGAAAGCGTCAAGCGGCAGGACATCAATGTCCAGAACGCCCGGACTCCCGAGATGGCGATGCGCGTGCGCCAGGTTGCCTCCGGGCAGGGACTGCAGGACGCCGACGCCGCGGAGTGGGTGAAATGACGATCGGGCTCGGTCACTACCTGGCGGTTGCCGCGATCCTGTTTACTCTCGGGATTCTCGGCATCTTTCTCAACCGCAAGAACATCATCGTCATCCTGATGTCGGTGGAACTGATCCTGCTGGCGGTCAACATCAACCTGGTGGCGTTTTCCGTATTCCTGGGCGACATCGTCGGGCAGGTGTTCACGCTGTTGGTGCTCACGGTCGCCGCGGCGGAGGCCGCGATCGGTCTTGCTGTTCTCGTTGTCTATTTCCGCAACCGCGGTTCGATCGCGGTTGAGGACGTCAATCTGATGAAGGGCTGAAGCATGATCCGGAAAAGCGAGGACCGGCTCTTTCCGACCGATCGAGTCATTGGTCGTGGGGTCATGCTCAATGGGGTGGGTGCATGATCGAGGCAATCGTCTTTCTGCCGCTGATCGGCGCGATCCTCGCCGGGCTGATTGCCCTGGTGGGCGCGCATGGGCGCAACCCCAGCGGCGATACGGTCGACCATCACGGCGACCACGGTCATGCTCACGCGGCGACGACGCATGGTGATCACGGTCACGGCGACGACCACGGTCACGACGATCATCATGTCAGCGAGCCTCCGGCGGCGGGATCGCGCGTTGCCGAGTTGATCACGACCGGCCTGCTGATCGCTTGCGCGGCCCTGTCATGGATGGTGCTGGTCGATGTCGGCTTCATGCATCACGACGCGCGGATTGCGCTGTTCTCGTGGATCGCTTCCGGCGATCTTCAGATCGGTTGGTCGTTGCGGGTCGATACGCTGACGGCGGTGATGCTCGTGGTCGTCACCACGGTATCGTCGCTGGTGCACTTTTATTCGATCGGATACATGGACGAGGATCCGAATCGTCCGCGCTTTTTTGGCTATCTGTCGCTGTTCACCTTCGCGATGCTGATGCTTGTGACGGCGGACAACCTGGTCCAACTGTTCTTCGGTTGGGAGGGCGTCGGTCTCGCCAGTTATCTGCTGATCGGATTCTGGTATCGGAAGCCGTCGGCCAATGCGGCGGCGATCAAGGCGTTCGTGGTCAACCGCATCGGCGACTTCGGCTTTTCGCTCGGCATCTTTGCGGTGTTCATGCTGGTCGGCTCGACCGATTTCGATACCATCTTCGCGGCGGTGCCGGGGTTGACTGGAAAGACGGTCCACTTCCTCGCCTGGGACGTCAACGCGCTGACGCTGATCTGCCTGCTGCTGTTCATGGGCGCGATGGGCAAGTCGGCCCAGTTCCTGTTGCATACCTGGCTGCCGGACGCCATGGAAGGTCCGACGCCGGTCTCGGCGCTGATCCACGCGGCGACCATGGTGACCGCCGGGGTGTTCATGGTGGCGCGGCTGTCGCCGTTGTTCGAGCTGGCGCCGGATGCGCAAGCTTTCGTGATGTTCATCGGCGCGACCACGGCGTTCTTCGCGGCGACGATCGCTCTCGTCCAGAACGACATCAAGCGGATCATAGCCTATTCGACCTGTTCGCAGCTCGGCTACATGTTCGTTGCGATGGCGGCGGGGGCTTACTCGGTCGGCATGTTCCATTTGTTCACCCACGCCTTCTTCAAGGCGCTGATGTTCCTGGGCTCGGGTTCGGTGATCTACGCGATGCATCACGAGCAGGACATCCGCAACATGGGCGGTCTGAAGGATCGCATCCCCTACACGTATTTCGTCATGTTTATCGGCACGCTGGCGCTGACGGGGTTTCCGCTGACGGCCGGCTATTTTTCGAAGGACGCGATCATCGAATCCGCCTACGTGTCTCACAATCCATTCGCCTACTACGGTTTCCTGATGACCGTGCTCGCTGCCGGACTGACCTCTTTCTATTCATGGCGGTTGTTCTTCAAAACCTTCCACGGAGAGCCGCACGATCAGGCTCACTATAAGGCTGCGCACGAAAGTCCGATCTGGATGCTGATTCCGATCGGTATTCTTGCGGCCGGCTCGATCCTCGCAGGCTTCCCGTTCAAGGAGTTGTTCACGGGTCACGGGGTTGAAGAGTTCTTCGGGGAATCTCTGAAGGTGCGCCCGCACCTCATCGAGGAAATGCATCACATCCCGCAAACAATCGGCTTCTTGCCCACCGCGATGATGATCCTCGGTTTTGTGATCGCGTGGCTGTTCTACGTTCTCCGGCCCGATATTCCGGTCACGCTCGCCCGCGAGCACCAGATGCTCTATCGGTTCCTGCTCAACAAGTGGTATTTCGACGAGCTGTATGAACTGATCTTCGTACAGCCGGCGAAACGGCTCGGCCGCTTCCTGTGGAAGAAAGGCGACGGCTTCGTCATCGACGGTTTTGGTCCCGACGGCGTTTCGGCCGGGGTGCTCGACGTCACCCGAAATGTGGTGAGACTGCAGACCGGCTACCTCTATCACTATGCATTCGCAATGCTGATCGGGGTCGCCGGCCTGATTACCTGGTTCATGTTCGGCGCGGGAGGCCAGTAAGATGACGACCTGGCCCATTCTGTCGGTCACGACGTTTCTGCCGGTGATCGGCGCGTTGATCATCTATGTCAGTTGCCGTGACGACGCGGCCACTCACGGAAACGCGCGCTGGATCGCTCTATGGACCACGCTGGTCACCTTCGCGGTCTCGTTGATTCTGGTGATGCGGTTCGATCCGGCGAGCACCGGATTCCAGTTTGTCGAAGAGAGGCACTGGCTGGCCTCGAGCATCGCCTACAAGATGGGCGTCGATGGCATCTCGCTGCCGTTCGTCATCCTCACCACGGCGCTGATGCCGCTATGCATCATCGCGAGCTGGAGGTCGATCACCCGTCGCGTGCCTGCCTACATGATGGCGTTTCTCGTTTTGGAAACGCTGATGGTCGGCACGTTCTCGTCGCTCGACCTGTTGCTGTTCTACGTATTTTTCGAAGGTGGCCTGATTCCGATGTTCCTGATCATCGGCATCTGGGGTGGACCGCGCCGAGTCTATGCCACCTTCAAGTTCTTCCTCTATACGCTGCTCGGCTCGGTTCTGATGCTGCTGGCCATCATGGCGCTCTACTGGAACGCCGGCACCACCGACATCCCCACGCTGATGCACACGGCTGTTCCATACAATTTGCAGAAGTGGGCGTGGCTCGCCTTCTTTGCCTCGTTTGCGGTCAAGATGCCGATGTGGCCCGTTCACACCTGGCTTCCCGACGCGCATGTCGAGGCACCCACGGCGGGTTCGGTGATTCTCGCAGCGATCCTGCTGAAGATGGGAGGTTACGGCTTCCTGCGGTTTTCGCTGCCGATGTTCCCGCTCGCGTCGCACGATTTCGCGCCGCTGATTTTTGCGCTCTCGGCCATCGCGATCGTCTACACCTCGCTGGTGGCGCTGATGCAGGACGATATGAAGAAGCTGATCGCCTACTCGTCGGTGGCCCACATGGGTTTCGTGACCATGGGAATCTTCGCCGGCACCATGCAGGGGGTCCACGGCGGCGTATTCCAGATGGTGTCGCACGGCATCGTGTCGGGCGCGTTGTTTCTCTGCGTCGGCGTCGTCTATGACCGCATGCATACGCGCGAGATCGCGTCGTATGGCGGGCTCGTCAACCGGATGCCGCTCTACGCGCTGGTGTTCCTTGTCTTCACGATGGCCAATGTGGGGCTACCCGGCACATCCGGGTTCGTGGGCGAATTCCTGTCGCTGATCGGCACGTTCAAGGTCAGCATTCCCACTGCCGTGGCGGCGACGCTCGGCGTGATCCTGTCGGCGGCCTATGCCTTGTGGCTGTATCGCAAGATCGTGTTCGGCGCGCTGGTCAAGCCGTCGCTCGCGACCATCAAGGATCTGACATTCCGGGAGGGGCTGACGCTGGCGCCGCTGGTGGCGCTGACGATCCTGTTCGGCGTTTATCCGAAACCGGTGCTCGATCTGTCGGCGGCCTCCGTACAAAATCTCGTCAACAACTATGCAAGCGCGACCGCCGCCATCAAGGCGGCGGCGCTGCCATGATCACGGCAGGTCAGGAACACCGACGATGATGTTTGAGGCTGCCGGATATCAACTGCTTCCCGTATTGCCGGAAATCGTGCTGGCGGTCGGTGCGATGGCGTCGCTGATGATCGGGGCGTGGCGCGGCCAGAGCGCGACCGCTCTCATCACGGTTCTGGCTGTATGTCTTCTCATCGCGACCGGCGTGATGGAGTACCTGCTGCCGAGGGGGAGGCTGGTCGCGTTCGGCGGCAGTTTCGTCGTCGACGATTTCGCGCGGTTTCTGAAAATCCTTGCCTTGCTCGGCTCGGCTGCGACGCTCGTTTTGTCCCGCGAGTTTATAGAAGGGCAGTCCAGGCGGATGTTCGAGTTCGCGATCCTGGTGATGCTCTCGACGGTCGGCATGATGGTGCTGATTTCGGCGGCCGACCTGATCATGCTGTATCTCGGGCTCGAATTGATGAGCCTCGCGCTTTACGTGGTGGCGGCGAGCAACCGCGACAACGTCAAGTCGACCGAAGCAGGATTGAAATATTTCGTTCTCGGCGCGCTGGCGTCGGGCATGCTGTTGTACGGCGCTTCGCTGATCTATGGCTTCACGGGAACCGTCAGTTTTGCCGGTATCGCGGCCGCCGCGAAGACCGGCGATATCGGAATTATATTCGGCATCGTCTTTCTGCTGGCGGGCCTCTGCTTCAAGGTGTCGGTGGTTCCGTTCCATATGTGGACGCCCGACGTTTATGAAGGCGCGCCGACGCCGGTTACGGCGTTCTTCGCCTCGGCGCCGAAGGTCGCGGCGATGGCGGTGTTTACCCGCGTGGTGCTGACCGCGTTTTCCGGCGTCGTCTCCGAGTGGCAGCAGATCGTGGTTTTCGTGGCGATCGCATCCATGGCGCTCGGTTCGTTCGGCGCGATCGGCCAGCGCAACATCAAACGCATGATGGCTTATTCGTCGATCGGCCACATGGGTTTTGCGCTTGTCGGTCTCGCCGCCGGCACTGTCGAAGGCGCGCAGGGCGTCGTGCTTTATCTGGTCATCTATACCGTGATGACGTTCGGGGCGTTCACCGTCATTCTCGCCATGAGCCGTAACGGCCAGGCGCTGGAGCAGATCAGCGATTTCGCGGGGCTGTCGCGGACCAATCCGCTGCTGGCGTTTTTCTTCGCGATGCTGCTGTTCTCACTGGCTGGAATTCCGCCGTTGGCGGGCTTCTTCGCCAAATTCTATGTCTTCACCGCTGCGATCAAGGCGGGACTGTTCGCGCTGTCGGTGATCGGCGTCATCACCAGCGTGGTCGGCGCGTTCTACTACCTCAACGTCATCAAGGTGATGTATTTCGACGAGCAGGTCGAAGCGGCAGATCCCGTGCATATCGAATTGCGGTCGGTGGTGGCGGCGACAGCGCTCTTCAACATGCTGTTCTTTGCCTATCCGGGGCCCTTGGTCAGCGCCGCCACGGCGGCCGCGAAGTCATTATTCTGAATGGCATCGTTTAAATGATGTTTTCGCTGGGTCCACGAGCCACATCGGCTGGCTACCGGCTCGCGACCTTCGACAGTATTGGCTCGACCAACACTGAAGCGCTGGTCCGGGCACGGGCAGGCGAAACCGGCCCGATCTGGCTGGCGACGACGGCGCAGACGGCTGGACGCGGGCGCCGACAGCGCGCCTGGGTTACCCCCCGGGGCAATCTGGCCACCAGCATTCTCGAAGTCATCGACACGCAGCCGGCCGTAGCGGCAACACTGAGCTTTGCTGCGGGATTGGCGCTCGAAGCCGCGTTGCAAACGGTGAGCCTTGAGGCGCGCATGAGATCTCCCGGTTCGGAAAACGTGACATTTCATTTAAAATGGCCGAACGACGTGCTGGCGGGCGGCAGGAAACTTGCGGGGATCCTGCTGGAGGCGGAGACCGTCGCGCATGGCCGCCTCGCCGTGGTCGTGGGTATCGGCGCCAACGTCGTCGCTGCGCCGGGGGGATTGCCGAATCCGGCGGTCTCGTTGCGGGACCTCGGCATTGATGTCGGAGCCGAGGATCTGTTTCGCGCGTTGACGGAGGCCTGGGTCGAGTTTCGCGGAATCTGGGACCGGGGCCGCGGCTTCGACGACCTCCGGCGCCTCTGGCTCGACCGGGCGGCGGGCGTCGGTCAGCCGGTTTCGATTCAGTCCGGCTCATCCACGATATCCGGGATCTTTGAGACCATCGATGACGACGGCTGTTTGATCTTGGCGACCGCCGATGGCAAGCGAGTGGCTGTCTCCGCCGGAGACGTGTATTTCGGCGCGGCGGCATCGATCGGAGCAACATGATAGCCCGGCCTGATGAATTGATGTTCGCTCCGCTCGGAGGCGTGGGCGAGATCGGCATGAACCTGTCGATCTACGGGCTCGGCAACCGGCATCAGCGGAGCTGGCTGGCGGTCGATCTCGGCGTTTCCTTCGGCGACGAGGAGCACTTGCCGGGCATCGATCTCATCATGCCGGACATCCGGTTTCTCGAAAAAGAACGGAAGAACCTTGTCGGTCTCGTCCTGACTCACGCCCATGAGGATCACTTCGGTGCGATCATCGATTTGTGGCCGCGCCTGAAATGCCCGATCTTCGCCACGAAATTCAGCGCGGCGTTGTTCGAGGCCAAGTGCGCGGCGGAACGCAATCCGCCGGAGATTCCGGTGACGGTGGTGCCTTCGGGTGGACGCATCGATATCGGTCCCTTCGGCGTCGAGTTCGTTCCGGTGGCGCATTCGATTCCGGAATCCCACGCGCTGGCGATTCACACGGCGGCGGGAATCGTCGTGCACACCGGCGACTGGAAGATCGACCCGACCCCGATCGTCGGTCCGCCGACCGACGAGCGGCGGCTTCGCGAGCTTGGCCGCGAGGGCGTGCTGGCACTGATCGGCGATTCCACCAATGCGGTGAGAGACGGACGCTCGCCGTCCGAAACTGAAGTTGCCAAAGCCATTGCGGAATTGGTGAAGGCGGCCAAAGGCCGGGTCGCTGTAACGACGTTCGCATCCAATGTCGGGCGGCTGCGTGCCGTGGCCGATGCCGCGCGCGAAGCGGGACGCGAAGTCGTGGTGGTCGGCCGTGCCATGGAGCGGGTGGTGCAAGTCGCGCGCGAGACCGGGCATCTGGACGGGATGCAGGATTTCCGCAGCGCCGATGTGTATGGTCATCTTCCGCCGGACAAAGTGTTGGCGCTGTGCACGGGCAGCCAGGGCGAACCGCGAGCGGCTCTCGCGCGGATCGCCAGGGACGATCATCCGCAGGTGACGCTGAACCGCGGCGACACCGTGATCTTTTCCTCGCGCACCATTCCCGGCAACGAGAAGGCTGTTGGGGCGATCATCAACGGTTTGGTGATTCAGGGCATCGAGGTCATCACCGATCGCACCGAACTGGTTCATGTGTCGGGGCATCCGCGTCGTGACGAACTGCGGGACATGATCGCGTGGGTTCGCCCGCAGGTGCTGATCCCGGTGCATGGCGAGGCTTTGCATCTCTCCGAACATGCGCGGCTGGCGCGCGCTGCGGGCGTGCCGAAAGTCCTGATTTGCAAAAACGGCGATCTGGTCCGGCTTGGACCTGGAGACCCTGGCATCATCGATGAATTGCCGTCGGGGCGCCTTTACAAGGATGGTTCCATCCTTGAGGATTCGAGTTCGCGGGCGGTCGTCGAGCGGCGGCGCATGGCATTTGCGGGCTGCGTGTTCGTGGCGATCGCCATTACGGAAAAGGGCGAACTGGCTGACGATCCCGAGCTTGATCTCGTCGGCATACCGGAGAAGAATCCGGTTGGCGAGGTGCTCGACGACATTGTTTTCGATACGGTGATATCGACGGTGAAGGCGTTGCCGCGGACGCGGCGGCGCGATCCGGATGCGGTGGCCGAGTCAGTGCGCCGCGCCGTGCGGGCCACGGTTGCCGAAGAGTGGGGTAAGAAGCCGCTCTGCTATGTTCACGTTCTGGTGATTTAGGAAAGTGAGTTTGATGCGACCCTTGACGGCGAACACCTGACGTTGAACGTGGATGTCGATCCTGCGCGAGCAGGTATGGCGAGAATTGAAATCGAACCGTTGGGTATTGCAGGATAACATGCTGGGCCGGCTCAATCATGTGGCTATCGCCGTCAGGGATGCCGAAAAGGCGGCGAGGATCTACGGCACCGCGTTCGGCGCTGAGATTTCCGCCGCGGTCCCGCTGCCGGAACATGGAGTGATCACTGTGTTCGCCCGGTTGCCGAACACCAAGATCGAATTTATCCAGCCGCTCGGCGAGGCCTCTCCGATCGCGAAGTTTGTCGAGCACAATGCCGATGGCGGTATTCACCATATCTGCTATGAAGTACCTGATATCGTCGCGACCCGTGATATTCTGATATCAGAAGGCGCGCGTGTGCTTGGCGACGGCGAGCCGAAGATTGGTGCGCACGGCAAGCCGGTGCTGTTCTTTCATCCGAAAGATTTTTCCGGCGCGCTTGTCGAGATCGAGGAATCCTGATGGCTTCTGCAATCTTCTCTGGCTTTGCCATCTACTTCGTCTTCTGGTGGCTCACGCTGTTCCTGACGTTGCCGTTCGGTGTGCAAAGTCAACACGAAGCCGGCGATCACCCTCCGGGCACCGATCCCGGCGCCCCGGTCATGCCGTTGATGCGCCGCAAAATCATCTGGACCACGATCGTTTCGCTGATCCTCTACGGAATTGCGTCCTGGGCGTATTATTCAGGCTTGCTCAATGTCGCGCGGCTGTCGCGGGTGATAGGTTTTTCAGGTTATTAAATCAGCCGGCTGGCCCTCAAGCGAATGCGTCCAGCGGAATATTGCGCGGCGGACCCTCAAGCGCCCGGGCCAGATTCCAAGTCTCCGGCCAAGGCTGACGCGTCTCGTGCCACTCCCGCGCAAGCCGGTGAGGAATCTCGGCTCGACACGCGACTCCGGCCATGGTAGCTCTCGGCGCGAAAGGCTGGGGAAGATGCGTCGACGGCTGGGAAGATTTCTTCCAATCGTCATGATTGCGATGCTGGTGCAGATATTCGCACCGGTTGCTGCCTGTCTGGCCTTCGGCAACGCCGCCGCCGATCCGCTGGCGGGGGCGATCTGTTCGCATGCTTCCGATGCAAACTCTTTGCAAGACGGTCAGACGGATCCGCACAGGGCTCAAGGCAGTTGCTGCGCGTTATGCGGCGCGGCCCATTCCGCAACCCCGACCGCCGACCCGCAAGGCTCCGTCGTCGCGGTTGAGCGTGAGGTTAACGCGGTCGTATGGCGCGACCTGGATTTCGTGTTGCCGCCATCCGCGGCCGACTCCAACGCGCAGGCCCGCGGCCCGCCGTCTCTATCCTGATACAGGCCTCTTTCGCGACCGCCGGTTCCGATCCGCGCGGTCATCGAGCTTAGCAAGCCGGCGACGTCCGGCGTCAGGATATTCGTATGTTTCGTATCTACGCATTGAGCGGCGTAAGCGTGCTCGTGCTTTGTTGCACGTTATCGGGGGCGTCGACCCCTGCGTCCGCTCAAACATCAGGCGAGATGTTGCCCTCCATCACGGTGGAGCCGCCTGTACAGAAAAAGGTTCAGCATCATCGGGCAAGGAAACCGATCCGTCAGGTCGCGTCGCGTCCCCGCGTAATGATCAGGACGGCGGCAGCCAAACCGCCGCCTGCCGGGGGAAGTGGCCTGAACGCCGGGTATAGCTCGCCGCCGATCAAGCAGCGATTTCAGCTTCCGCAGGAATCACACAGTATTACGGCAAAGCAGATCGACGAGACGATCAATCTCAAGGATGCGGAAGACGCCGTCAAATACATGCCAAGCCTGTTCGTGCGCAAACGCAACGACGGCGACAATCAGGCAGTTCTGGCGACCCGTACCTGGGGACTCAATTCGAGCGCGCGTTCGCTGATCTACTACGACGACCTGCTGGTTTCGGCGTTGATTGCCAACAACAACCAGAACGGCTCTCCCCACTGGAATTTGATCGCACCGGAGGCGATCGCCCGAGTCGACTTTCTTGATGGTCCGTTCGCCGCGGCCTATCCCGGCAACTCGATCGGCGGGGTCCTGATCTTTACCACCAAGATGCCGGATCACCTGATCGCCAGCGCCAAGGAAACGGTTTCGATCATGCCCTGGAGCCAGTACGGCACCAAGGACACCTACGTCAGCAGCCAGACCAGCGCGGTCGCAGGGGATCGTCAGGGCAAATTCTCATGGCTCCTGAGCGCGACCTATCAGGACAGCTATCAGCAACCGCTGACTTATACGACGAACAAGGGAATTCCGGGTGGCACCACGGGAGCTTTTCCGGCTCTGAACAAACAAGGGATAGAGGCGGACGTTGTCGGTACCGGTGCGCTGGTTCATTCGCAACAGACCTCGGGCAATTTCAAGCTCGCCTACGACGTGACACCACTGGTGCAGGCGACCTATTCGTTTGGTGTCTGGAACAACGTGCAGACGTCCGCTCCCCAGACCTATCTGCGCAGCATTGCGACCGGCCAGCCGACATTCGCCGGCATCGCATCGTTCGCTAACAACAAGTATACTTGGGACGAAACCCACGTCAGCAACGCCGTTTCGTTACGCAGCGATACCAAGGGCATCTACGATTTCGATTTCTCGGTATCGAGCTACAACTATCTCCAGGACATCATGTTGAACCCGTACACCGTGTCCGCCACGGGTGTCGGCTATTCGACGAACGGCAAGGTCACACGAAACGACGGGACCAACTGGCAAAATGCCGATGCAAAGGCCATATGGCGGCCGTTCGGTTATGACGGACCGCACGAAGTCAGCTTCGGCCTGCATGGCGACCGCTATCATTTCGAAAATCCGGTGTTTGCGTCGTCGGTCTGGAATGCGACGTCATCGACAGGGACCGGCCAGCTCTATTCCGAGGGCCGCGGTGAAACGCGGACCGGCGCGCTCTGGTTTCAGGATGCCTGGAAGATCGTCCCAAACCTCAAGCTGACGCTCGGCGGACGGCTCGAGAGCTGGCGCGCGCAGGATGGTTTCAATCTGAATACAACGGCGAATTCGGCCGGCATCATCACATCGACGGCCACCATCGATCAGCCCTCGCTGGCCTCGACGAATTTCTCGCCGAAGGCATCGCTGTCCTACGATGTGAACAAGGACTGGAACGTCACCGCCAACTTTGGCGAGGCCTATCGCTATCCCACGGTGGGCGAGTTGTATCAGAACATCTCCGTTGGCGGCATCGCGACCTTTGCCAATCCCAATCTCGCGCCCGAGCGCGACCTCAATGGTCAGCTCAACATCGAGCGGCACTGGAGCGAGGGGAGGGTGCGGCTGACGCTGTTCAAGGAAAGAACAGATAACGCGATCATCTCCCAAACCAATCTCGCGACGAACCCTCTCACCGGGGCACAGGTTCCGACGACGACGACCGGCAATGTGGCGGCTATCGGAATGCAGGGCATTGAATTGGCCGCCGACAAGACGGATGTCTTCGTCAAGGGACTGCAGGTATTCGCCAGCGTCACTTATGTCGATTCCCGGATTATTGCGGACCCGAGCTGGGCCGGAACCGATCCGTTGACGAGCAAGCCCGATACGGCGGTCGGCAAGCGTGTGCCTTACGTGCCGGACTGGCGCGCCAAATTTGGTGTGACCTATCGGCCGAACAAGAGCTGGGCCTATACCGTCGCCGCGCGCTATAGCGGCAAGCAGTACTCGACACTGGATAATACCGACATCGTCTCGCACGTGTATGGTGCGTTCGACAACTACATCGTCGTGGATACGAAAGTGCATTACAACGCGACGCAAAACCTGTCGTTCGATGCCGGCATCGATAACGTCTTCAACGAACAATACTTTCTGTTCCATCCGTTCCCGGGAAGGACTTTTGTCCTAGCCGCGAAATACAGCTTCTGAGAACCCGTTTGACAACCGTGACACTGGACGCGCAGACACTGGACGCGCAGGGGTAGGGATCATGCGACGGCGGCTGGGAAGATTTCTTCCAATCGTCATGCTTGCGATGCTGGTGCAGATAATCGCACCGGTCGCGGCCTGCCTGGCGTTCAGCAACGCCGCGGCCGATCCGCTGGCGGGCGCGATCTGTTCGCATGCTGCCGATGCGAGTTCGTCGCAAGACGGTCAGACGGATCCCCATCGGGCGTGTGCCGGCTGCTGTGCGCTATGCGGCGCGGCCCATTCCGCGACCCCGACCGCTGATCCGCAGGGCTCCGTCGTCACGGTTGAGCGCGACGTGAACGCGGTCGTCTGGCGCGACCTGGATTTCGTATTGCCGCCATCCGTGGCCGACTCCCATGCGCGGGCCCGCGGTCCTCCCGGCATTTCCTGATTCAGTAAATTTTGAATGATTGCTGCGATGACATTGCAGTGATCCGATCTGTTCGAACGCCCCGGCGATTGTCCGGTATCAGGAATATATCATGTTCAACCACCTCGCCCTCGGCGGAGGCAGCGCGCTTTGCAGCGTGTTCGCGACGATCGTTGCGGTCGCATCGCCTTCCGACGCTCTCGCGCAGTCCGGTGCCGATGTTGCGCTACCGGCCGTGACGATCACGGAACCGCATTCCAACAAACCCCGGTCGAAGCGTGCGACGCGCAGCGCGGCCCGGTCAAATCGAGCCCCGCGCCGTGTAGCCGCGCGCCATGCACCGATGCCGCCGCAGGTCGCTGTTCCGGAAACTGTCCCTGCATCATTGACGGTCGCGACCGCACAGCAGGCGTTGCGGGAAATCCAGCAGACGCCCGGCGGCGTCGCCCTGGTGACGGCCGACGCCTACAAGAACTCGACGGTCGCCAACACCATAAAGGATGTGCTGGACTATGTGCCCGGCGTCTTCGTCCAGCCGAAATGGGGCGACGACACCCGGCTGTCGATCCGCGGTTCGAGCCTGTCGCGCAACTTCCATCTGCGCGGCGTGCAGCTTTATATGGACGGAATCCCGATCAACACCGCCGACGGCTACGGCGACTTTCAGGAGATCGACCCGACCGCCTACAAATACGTTGAGGTGTTCAAGGGCGGCAATGCGCTGCGCTTCGGCGCCAATTCGCTCGGCGGCGCGATCAATTTCGTGACCCCGTCCGGCCGCGATCCGTTCGTCAACGGCGCCAGCGTCGACGCCGGCGCGTTCGGCTTCTGGCGGCTGCAAGCCAATGCCGGCGGCAGCAACGGCCCGTGGGATGGTTTCCTCACCGCATCGACCCAGGCGAGCGACGGGTTTCGCGACCACAGTTTCGGCCATTCGACCCGCGTCAGCGGCAATGTCGGCTATCAGTTCTCGCCGGATTTCGAGACGCGATTCTATCTCAACGCCAACGACGTGCGGCAACGCATTCCCGGCACCGTCAGCAAGGATTCGGCGCTGACGTCGCCCCAGACCGCCGCCGCCGGCAACATCGCGCTCGACCAGCAGCGCAACATCGACACCGTGCGGATCGGCAACAAGACCACGGTGCGGTTCGACGATACGACCGTCGAGTTCGGCGCGTTCGGAGTCGACCGGCATCTGATGCACCCGATTTTCCAATGGCTGGATTATCACTATCTGGACTATGGCGGGTTCGCACGAGTGACCGATGACCGCCTGATCGGCGGCTTCCGCAACCGCGTGGTGGCGGGCGTCAATCTGCTCGACGGCAGCATCGACAACCAACAGTTCGCCAACCTCGCAGGCCAGAAAGGCGCGCTGCTGTCGTCGTCGATCGACCGATCGCAGAACACCTCGGTTTACGTCGAGGATTCGTTCTATTTCCTGCCAAACGTCGCCGCGGTCGCCGGCACGCAGTTCCTCTACGCCACGCGCGACCGGCAGGATCGCTTCCTGAGCGACGGCGATCAATCGGGCCGAACGGAGTTCAACCTGTGGAGCCCGAAGGGCGGGCTGCTATGGCAGATCGATCCGACATGGCAGGCTTTTGCCAATATCTCGCGCAGCGCCGAGGTGCCGAGCTTCGGCGAGAGCGCGATGGGGCCCGGGATTCCGACGATTCCATTCACCAGCATCCGTGCGCAAACCGCGACCACCTATGAGATCGGCACACGCGGCAAACGTCCGGATGCCACATGGGAGTTGACGTACTATCGTGCTCAGATCAGGAACGAACTGCTCTGCCTCTACAGCGCGTTCGGCAACTGCAACGTCACCAATGCCGATCGCACGATGCATCAGGGCATCGAGGCCGGCGCGGGCGCTGCGATCCTTCGCAATCTGTTCGTGCGCGGCGACAAACCCGACAAGCTGTGGCTCAATGTCGCCTATACGTTCAACGACTTCCGTTTCAGCAACGATGCCTTGTTCGGCAACAACCTGCTGCCGGGTGCGCCGCGCCACTTCGTCCGCGCCGAACTGCTCTACAAGCATCCGAACGGGTTCTATATCGGCCCCAACCTCGAATGGGTGCCGCAGGGCTACTATGCCGACAGCGCCAATACGCTGAGCACCGATGCTTACGCGATCTATGGGCTGAAGGCGGGCTTCGACGATGGAGGCAGGTATTCCGGCTACATCGAGGCCCGCAACCTTGGCAACAAGGCCTACATCGCGTCCAGTTCGATCATCGATCGCGCCAACGCCACTTCACCATTGTTTGAACCCGGCACAGGGCGAGCGGTCTATGCTGGATTCAAAGTCCGATGGTGAGCATGTCCGTCGCTGTGCGCACTCGCTGTCTGATCCGGCCTCACGACCGGACTTCACTGAAGTGACAGAACCAAAATGGAGAATGTTATGAAATCCTCGTTGATGTTTCGCGGCATGGTTGGCGGGCTCGCGATCGCCGCGCTTGGCCTGGTTGCGCCGGTCCATGCTCAATCCGTCAAGGCCGGCGATCTGGTGATCTCGCAGCCGTGGACGCGCGCCACGGCCGGCGGCGCCAAGGTCGGCGGCGGATACCTCACCATCGAGAACAAGGGCTCGGTCGCCGATAAACTTGTCGGCGGTTCGACGGATGCGGCCGCCAAGCTCGAGGTTCATCAGATGAGCATGAGCAACGGCGTGATGAAAATGCATCAGGTTGAAGGCGGTCTCACGATCGGGCCGGGCAAGACGGTCAAGCTGGCGCCGGGCGGCTATCACCTGATGCTGGTCGATCTCAAGCATCCGTTCAAACAGGGCGAGCATGTGCCGGTGACGCTCGATTTCGAAAAAGCGGGCAAGGTCGCGGTCTCGCTCGACGTGGAAGGCATCGGCGCGCGCGCTCCGACCGCGCGGGCCGGCGGAGCGGCCGACCATCATCATGACGGACACAAAAAGTGACGCCTGCCTCACGATTGTGGATCGGTTCGGTCATTGCGGCGGCTGCCGCCGTGGCCTCGTGCAACGGGGCGCTGGCGCACGTTACGGTGCAGCCGGCGGAGGCGCGCGCGGACAGTTATGCGCATCTCGTCTTCACCGTGCCGCACGGCTGCAAAGGC
This sequence comes from Nitrobacter sp., assembly GCF_047149785.1. Classification (GTDB taxonomy): domain Bacteria; phylum Pseudomonadota; class Alphaproteobacteria; order Rhizobiales; family Xanthobacteraceae; genus Nitrobacter. The sequence continues at coordinate 1,226,386 of NZ_BAAGBE010000001.1, forward strand.
AGTGCGACGACGGCGCTGCGGATCAAACTGCCGGACGGAATCCTGTCGGCGAAGCCGCAGATGAAGCCGGGCTGGAAAGTCGAAATCAAGAACAGAAATCTCGATGCGCCGGTGCAAGGGCCGCATGGCAAATCCGTCACCGATGTCGTCGACGAGGTCGCCTGGCGTGGCGGTCCGCTGCCGGACAATCTCTATGATACCTTCGGTTTGATCGTGCGGCTTCCGGACAAGCCGGGAGAGAGCCTTTATTTCCCCACGGTGCAGGAGTGCGAACAGGGCGTGGAGCGTTGGATCGAACGTCCGTCCGCGGGGCAGGGGTTCGACAAGCTGCGCGCGCCGGCGCCGGTGGTTCGTCTGAAAGCCAACCACTGAGAGTCCGTGAGACGTCTGGCGCAAGCGGTGTGGTGTTTCTTGCTGGCTGCGGCGCTGCTGCCGTCGGCGGCCTGGGCTCACGCCAGTCTGATCGCCAGCAACCCCGCGGACGGTGCGCTGTTGGCGCATGCGCCCGCGACGCTGACGCTGACCTTCAACGAACCCGTGGACCCGCTGAAGATCCGGATCGTCGATCAGAACGGGAGGGGTGCGAACGTCACCCGCATCCGTCGTGACGGTGCGCAACTCGTCCTCACGCCGCCGGCGATATCGGGCGATGGCGCGCACGTCATCAGTTGGCGCGTAATTTCGGCGGATGGTCACCCGGTCGGTGGCTCCACGACGTTCTGGATCGGCCGGCGCGGCGCTCATGTGCCGCAGACGGTGCGCTCGGAGGATACGCTGCTTCGCGGCGCGATCTGGCTGGCGCGGCTGGCCATCTATGTCGGCTTGTTCGTCGGGGCCGGCGGCGCGTTCTTCGTCGCATGGCTGCGGGCGCCGCCCGCTCAGGCGACGCGCGTCATCGGCGCCTGCGTCAATCTCGTTGCGTTGGCTGCGCTGGCGCTCTCGGTCGGGCTGCAGGGACTCGATGCCCTGGCATTGCCGCCGTCGTCCTTGTCGGACACGACGGTATGGACCGTCGGCGCTCACGGCTCGTTCGGGTTGTCTGCCGCGATCGCGGCCGCTGCCTTGCTTCTGGCTTTGCTGTCGCATCGGGCCGGCGAAGTCGGCGCAAAGGCGATGTCGCTCGGCGCTCTGGTCGGCGTCGGACTGGCGCTGGCGACGACCGGTCATGCCGCTACTGCCTCGCCGCGATGGCTTACCGCGCCCGCGGTGTTCATGCACGGCGTTGCCCTGGCGTTCTGGGTCGGATCGCTGGCCCCGCTCGCGCTGGCGATGCGCGAACCCCGCCAGACCGCCCTCGAGGTTCTGACGAGATTTTCGCGCGTTATCCCTTTCGCCGTCGCTGCGCTGCTTGCGAGCGGTCTGCTGCTCGCTATCGTGCAGCTCGAACGGGTGGATGCGCTGTGGACCACGAATTATGGCCGCGTCCTTGCGATCAAGCTGGTGCTGGTGGCGTTGCTGCTGGCGATCGCGCTCTGGAATCGCGTGCGTCTTACGCCGCGGATCGGGCAGGGCCGCGTTGGCTCTCGTCGCCAGATGCGACGAACGATCGCCGCCGAGCTAATTCTGGTGGCCGCCATCCTCGGCGTCGTCGGGCTCTGGCGCTTCACCCCGCCGCCTCGCGCGCTGATAGTCGCTGTCCAGCCGTTTTTCACCCACATTCATACGGAAAAGATGATGGCGGACATTACGGTATCGCCGGGCCGGGCGGGGCCGGTCAGTGTCGCCATCCAGTTGCGGACACCGGACGAGGACGTATTCTCCGCCAAGGGCGTTTCCGTCACGCTGTCGAGCCCTGACAACGGCATCGAGCCATCCAGCGCGGAAGCGCGCTCCCTCGGCGAAGGGCAGTGGCAGGCGTCGATGGCCGCCCCGGTTGCCGGACGATGGACCCTCGCGCTCGATGTTCTGATTTCGGATTTCGACCAGGTACACGCCGAGACGGAGATTCAGATCAAGTAGTGCGTTCATATTGGACGGAAACAGTTCTGTTTTCGTCATTGCCGGGCTTGATCCGGCAATCCATCTTTTTTGAAGGGATGGATGCCCGGATCAAGTCCGGGCATGACGCTAACAATGAGTCCGTTTTCGGACGCATAAATTATCTCAGGCGAGCGGAATTCCGCCGCTTTCGCGCGGCTTGTCCTCCCGCAGACCCTTGTATTTTGCCGGCCGATCCGGTTTCACTGCGAGCGTTCCCGTCCGAAGCGATTCCCAGGCCAACCCATGCGATTGTCGCGTTTCTTTTTGCCGATTCTGAAGGAAACCCCGAAGGAAGCCGAGATCGTCTCGCACCGGCTGATGCTGCGGGCAGGCATGATGCGGCAGGAGGCGGCCGGCATCTATGCCTGGCTGCCGCTGGGCCTTCGCGTGCTCAAGAAGGTCGAGGCGATCGTGCGCGAGGAGCAGAATCGCGCAGGCGCGATCGAGGTGCTGATGCCGACCCTGCAACTCGCCGATCTTTGGCGCGAGAGCGGGCGCTACGACGCCTATGGGCCGGAGATGCTGCGGATTCAGGACCGCCACAAGCGCGAACTGCTGTACGGACCGACTAACGAAGAAATGATTACCGAAATCTTCCGCAGTTACGTGCGTTCCTATAAGAGCCTGCCGCTCAATCTCTACCATATCCAGTGGAAGTTCCGTGACGAGCAGCGTCCCCGTTTCGGCGTCATGCGCGGCCGCGAATTCCTCATGAAGGATGCCTATTCCTTCGATATCGATGAAGCCGGCGCGCGGCGCTCCTACAACAGGATGTTCGTCGCTTACTTGCGCACGTTCGCGCGAATGGGATTGAAGGCGATCCCGATGCGCGCCGAAACCGGCCCGATCGGCGGCGATCTCAGCCACGAATTCATCGTTCTCGCCGAGACGGGGGAGTCCGGCGTCTATATCGACAACGATGTTCTCGATCTTCCCGTACCGGGCACGGGCGTAGATTACGACGGCGATCTGACGCCGATCGTCAAGCAGTGGACCACGGCCTATGCCGCCACGGAGGACGTTCACGACGCAGCGCGCTACGAGCGCGAGGTTCCAGAGGCGAGGCGCGTTCACACTCGCGGCATCGAGGTCGGCCAGATCTTCTATTTCGGCACCAAGTATTCCGAATCGATGAAAGCTCTTGTTGCCGGTCCGGACGGCGTCGAGCAGCCGATCCATGGCGGCTCCTACGGGGTGGGGGTCTCACGTCTCGTCGGCGCCATCATCGAGGCCTGTCACGACGAGGCGGGCATCAAGTGGCCCGAGGCCGTGGCGCCGTTCACGGTTGCGATCCTGAATCTGAAACAGGGCGCCAGCGACACGGATGCAGCCTGCGAACGGCTCTATCGCGAACTTTCGGCCCGTGGGGTCGATGTTCTTTACGACGACACCGACCAGCGCGCCGGCGCGAAATTCGCGACCGCCGACCTGATCGGCATTCCCCGGCAGGTGATGGTGGGCCCCAAGGGACTCGCCGAAGGCAAGGTCGAGATCAAGCGCCGCGCGGACGGCACGCGAGAGAATGTCGCGTTGGAGGATGCCGTTGCGCGCTTGACGGCGTAGCGATTATCCACCGCGCGCGGCGTTCAATGCCATTCCGGCCACAATTGGCCGCGAATCATGGGATTATCGAACAATGGATGAGACCATGAACGAGCGCCTCCGGACCAGGCCGTTTGCTGCATTCGAGTGGATGCTGTCCGGGCGTTACCTGCGGGCGCGGCGGAAGGAAGGATTCATTTCCGTCATCGCCGGCTTTTCCTTTCTGGGCATCATGCTCGGCGTCGCCACGCTGATCATCGTGATGGCCGTCATGAACGGGTTTCGCACGGAACTGCTCAGCAAGATTCTCGGCCTCAACGGGCACCTGCTGGTTCAGCCGCTGGAATCGCCGCTCACCGACTGGAAGGATGTCGCCGATCGTATCAATCAGGTGCCTGGGATACGGCTTGCCGCGCCCGTGGTCGACGGTCAGGCGCTCGCGTCGTCGCCGTTCAATGCCGCCGGCGTTTTTGTCCGTGGCATCAGGGGCGGCGACCTCAATAATCTCACTTCCATCGCGAAAAACATCAAACAGGGTTCGCTCGAGGGATTTGACGAAGGGCAGGGCGTGGCCATCGGCCGGCGTCTTGCCGATCAACTCTCGGTGCACGCGGGCGACAGCATCACACTGGTCGCACCGCGCGGAGCCGTGACCCCGATGGGCACGACACCGCGCATCAAGGCGTACAAGATCGTGGCCGTGTTCGAGATCGGGATGTCCGAATACGATTCCACCTTCGTCTTCATGCCGCTCGCCGAGGCGCAGGCCTATTTCAATCGCGCCAACGATGTCACCGCGATCGAGATCTATACGGACAACCCCGACAAGATCGACGAATTCCGCAAGTCGGTGACGGAAGCCGCCGGCCGGCCGGTGTTTCTGGTCGACTGGCGGCAGCGTAATTCGACGTTCTTCAATGCGCTCCAGGTCGAGCGCAACGTGATGTTTCTGATCCTGACGCTGATCGTCCTCGTCGCGGCGCTGAATATCGTTTCGGGACTGATCATGCTGGTCAAGGACAAGGGCGGCGATATCGCGATCCTGCGCACCATGGGAGCGTCGCAAGGATCGATCATGCGCATCTTCCTGATTACGGGCGCCGCGATCGGGGTCGTCGGCACGCTCACCGGCTTTATCGTGGGATTGGTGATCTGTCTCAACATCGAGTCGATCCGGGAATTCCTGTCCTGGCTCACCAGCACCGAACTGTTCTCGCCGGAGCTTTACTTCCTGTCCAAGCTGCCGGCGGAAGTCGATTTTCGGGAGACCAGCGCCGTCGTGATCATGGCGCTGACGCTGTCGTTTCTGGCGACCCTTTATCCGTCGTGGCGCGCCGCCCGCCTCGATCCCGTCGACGCGCTGCGGTACGAGTGAGCAACGGGCATGGGGCAGGGGGCGGAGGAAGTACCGGTCGTCTACCTTCACGACATCAAGCGTCAATATACGCAGGGCGAAACAAGACTGACCATCCTGGACGGCGCGAAGCTCGCCTTGTGGGCCGGACAGTCCGTCGCGCTGGTGGCGCCTTCAGGATCCGGCAAGTCGACGCTGCTGCACATCGCCGGGCTGCTTGAGAGCCCGGATGCGGGTGAGGTCTATATCGGCGGAGCCGCGACGTCAGGTCTTTCGGATCGGGAGCGCACGCAGATCCGACGCACCGATGTCGGGTTCGTTTATCAATCCCACCGCCTTCTTCCGGAATTCACGGCGCTCGAAAACGTCATGCTGCCGCAGATGATCCGCGGCCTCAAACGCTCGGAGACGGTCAAGCGCGCGCGCGAAATTCTCGCCTATCTCGGCCTCGAGGACCGCGTGACGCATCGTCCTGCGGAACTGTCGGGTGGCGAACAGCAGCGGGTCGCGATCGCGCGGGCCGTCGCCAACGCGCCGCGCGTGTTGTTTGCCGATGAACCCACCGGCAACCTGGACCCCCACACCGCGGATCATGTGTTCAATGCGCTGATGCAGCTTGTGAAAGCGACGCGGGTGGCAATGCTGATCGCCACGCACAACATGGAACTCGCGGACCGGATGGACCGGCGGGTGTCGCTGGAGAACGGTCAGGTTATCGAACTGGACTGAAGCGGACCAACGCTATTCGCGAGGCTGGCTTGGTATTTCCGGTCAATGGCCGTGCCGTCGGCGCGGCCGCCGATTCGGGCCGTCTTTCGAGCCTGCAAAAAATGGATTCTCCACGCATTGAGCGGCGCGTCCGGACGCCAGCGCCCTGCATTGCTCGATCGCCATATAACGGCAGTCGTTGTAAGCGAACGGCCCGTAAATCACCATGCAGACCGGATAGCGGCTGTCCCAGGCCTGCGCGTGCGCGGTCGCGCAGGAGCATATCATGGCCGAAGCGATCAGGAGTGCTGTGCGCATCAGGCGAAATCCCGCCGGTGGTTGGCCGTCGACAACGCTTTCAGCGGGCTCTCGGGTCCTGCCGGATTGTTGAAAAAGCTTCGCCGGGCGCAGCGTCTTCCGCGATATGTCCTTGTCTGGGGCGGCTTCGTGTAGCAAAACGCGACCTTTGGCTCTAAAGTTGACGTCTCGAAATCTGGTGCCGACTGTTGCCGATCCTCATAGCCTCCCGAAAATCCCCATGGCAAGCGCCGAGGCAGTTCGCGGCATGACCGACCCGCATTATCTCGATCTCGCACGCGAGAAGCTGATCGTCGCTCTCGATTACTGGAATGTGGAGGACGCGCGTAAACTCGTTCGAGATCTGGGCGACGAAGTCTCGTTTTACAAGATCGGTTTAGGTCTCCAGCTTGTCGGCGGAAACGAGCTTGCCAGGGAACTTATCGCCGGGGGAAAGCGGGTGTTCCTCGATTACAAGTATTACGACATCGCGGAGACGGTACAGCGCGCGGTCGCGCAAGCCGCCGAATTGAACGTCACCTTCCTGACCGTGCATGGTGTCGCGAGCATCATGAAAGCCGCCGCCGCCGGTCGCGGCAATTCCGGCATGAAGGTTTTCGGCGTCACCGTGCTGACCAGCATGGACGCCGAGGATATCAAGGAAATGGGCTTCGAATGCGACGTCGAGGACCTCGTCATCGCACGCGCGAAGAAGGCGCTCGAGGTCGGCGTCGACGGCGTGATCGCGTCGGCCCGCGAAGCCGCCGAGTTGCGCAGGCAGACGGCCGGCAAACTATTGATCGTGTCGCCCGGCATCCGTCCGAGCGGCAGTTCCAGGGATGACCAGAAGCGGGTGGCGACGCCATCGGATGCGATGCGCGCGGGGGCCGATTATCTGGTTTTGGGCAGACCCATTTATGCGGCGTCGGATCCGGCAGCCGCTGCCCGGACAATCATCCAGGAGATGGCGGACGCGCTGGAATAGATCAAAGAATAGCCGCTACAGCACGGCTCTTAAATAAGAGGCTGTTCCACGGTCCAGATAGAGTAAGATGGTCACCAAAGAAAAACGAGGCATTTGGGAAAGCGAATGAGCGAACAAAAAAAACCCGATCGTCGGACCGTAATAGTGATTGAGTCGGAGACGCTGGTCCGCCCGGACGGGCGGGCCGGTATAAGGTTGCTGATACTGGACCAGGATACCGAGGAAGAAGAGTCGATCGCATTCGAGGTAAACCTTCAAGGTATTGCCAGATTTCGGCAAGACTTGGCGACCGCAGAACAGCATATTCTTCAGCACCGGGATCAAACGCGGAATTAGCGACCCGCGATCCTCGAATTAACCAACGAAATTGGATTCCAAACCAGCGTCTACTCGGCTTGTTGACTTTTAGAACAAAACATAAACAATGTTCTCGTTATGTTTATGTTTCTGCTCGGAGAGGACATCATGCTGAGAATGTTCATTGAGGAGGCGGCGGCGCTGGCGTCGATAGCCCTGTTCGTCGGAATGGTCGCCGTCTGGGCGCAGCTCATTCCGCAGCTTTCATGAGCGAGAGGCCGTCATCCAAACGCGCGCTGGGGAAAGCCGGGATAGCTTCCCCGGGGGGACTATCGATTATCGTTAATAGACACGTTAAATCAATGGCTTAGAGTCGCATTCCGATTCCGACAAAAGCAAAAAGCTTGAGGTTTCCGCATGGACTCGCCGGGTGTGAGACATCACCATCGCTTGGCGAGTCGGCTTTTCGGGCCGTCACCCCATAACCTGCAGCCAATGAAGCCATGATCCAGAAGTCCGCCGCCGCCAACGCCGGTTTCGTTCATCTCCACGTCCATTCAGCCTATTCGCTGCTGAAAGGTTCGATCAAGATCCAGAAGCTGGCTGAACTGGCCAAGGCGGACCACCAACCGGCATTGGCGCTTACCGACACCGACAACATGTTCGGTGCGCTGGAGTTTTCCGACAAGATCGCGGCTTATGGAATTCAGCCGATCGTCGGCTGTGAACTGGCGGTCGATTTTGGCGACCAGGATCCCAACGCGCGCAACGCGCTTCCTCTCGCGCGAATCGTCATGGTGGCAGCGCGCGAGGCCGGTTATCGCAACCTGATGCGGCTGAATTCCCGGGCGTTCCTCGAAACGCCGGTGCATCAGACACCTCACATCAGGGCGGAGTGGCTTCGGGATGACAACGAAGGACTGATCGCATTGACCGGCGGTCCTGACGGGCCGGTGGCGTCCGCACTCAATGCCGATCATTCCGCTCTCGCGACTGCGCGTTGCGATCAACTCGCCGGAATTTTCGGCGACCGGCTCTATGTCGAGCTGCAGCGCCATGGCCTCGACAAGGAACGGCGCGTCGAAGGCGCGTTGATCGACCTTGCCTATGCCAAGGGCCTCCCGCTGGTTGCAACCAACGAGCCGTATTTCGCCACGTCCGATGATTACGAAGCCCACGACGCGCTGCTCTGTATCGCCGGCGGTCGTTTGGTCGCGGAAACGGATCGCGATCAACTGACCCCGGATCATCGTTTCAAGACCCGCGCGGAAATGGCCGTGCTGTTTGCCGACATTCCGGAGGCGCTGTCGTCCACAGTCGAGATTGCCGAACGCTGCGCATTCCGGCCGAAAAAGCGAAAGCCGATCCTGCCTCACTTTACCGTCGGCGCCGGCGCCAACCTGGCGGAAACGAAAGGCGATGAGGCCTCCGAACTGCGGCGCCAGGCGGAAGAGGGGCTTGCAAGCCGGCTGGCGGTTCATGGCGTCTCGCAGGGGACGACGGAGGAGGATTACAGCGCGCGCCTGCGTTTCGAACTCGACGTCATCACGCGAATGAACTACGCGGGCTACTTTCTGATCGTTGCGGACTTCATCAAGCACGCCAAATCCGAGGGAATCCCGGTGGGGCCGGGCCGGGGCTCCGGCGCCGGCTCGCTGGTGGCCTATGCGCTCACCATCACCGACCTGGATCCGATCCGCTTCGGTCTGCTGTTCGAGCGCTTCCTCAATCCCGAGCGCGTGTCGATGCCGGACTTCGATATCGATTTCTGCCAGGAGCGGCGAGGCGAGGTCATCGACTACGTGCAGAGGCGTTACGGGCGCGATCAGGTCGCGCAGATCATCACCTTCGGAACGTTGCAGGCGCGCGGGGTGCTGCGCGACGTCGGCCGGGTGCTGCAGATGCCTTACGGGCAGGTCGACAAGCTGACAAAGCTGGTGCCGCAAAATCCCGCAGCGCCTGTGACCCTGGCGGCGGCGATCGCGAGTGAACCGAAGCTGCAGGCGTTTCGCGACGAAGACCCGGTGGTGGCGCGCGCGTTCGATATCGCCCAACGACTCGAAGGGCTGACGCGTCATGCCTCGACCCATGCGGCGGGCATCGTGATCGGCGATCGTCCCTTGAGCGAACTGGTTCCGCTGTATCGCGATCCGAAGTCGGACATGCCGGTGACCCAGTTCAACATGAAATGGGTTGAGCCGGCGGGGCTCGTGAAGTTCGATTTTCTCGGCCTGAAGACGCTGACCGTCCTCGAAGTCGCCGTAAAGCTGCTGAAGCAGCGCAACATCGATATCGATCTCGCTACGGTGCCGCTCGACGACGCTGCAAGTTACCAGATGCTGACTCGCGGCGACGTGGTCGGCGTGTTCCAGGTTGAAAGTCAGGGCATGAAGCGGGCGCTGGTGGACATGCGTCCGGACCGTTTCGAAGACATCATCGCGCTGGTCGCGTTGTATCGGCCGGGGCCGATGGCGAACATTCCGACCTATTGCGCGCGCAAGCATGGCGACGAGGAGCCGGAATATCTGCATCCGATGCTGGAGCCTATCCTCAAGGAAACGTTCGGCGTCATCATCTATCAGGAGCAGGTGATGCAGATCGCTCAGGTCATGGCCGGCTATTCGCTCGGCGATGCCGATCTGCTGCGGCGTGCGATGGGCAAGAAGATCCGCGCGGAGATGGAAAAGCAGCATGCGGTTTTTGTCGCCGGCTCGGTGAAAAACGGCGTGCCGAAGGATCAGGCGGAAACGATTTTCGAGTTGTTGGCGAAGTTCGCGGACTACGGCTTCAACAAGAGTCATGCCGCGGCTTATGCGCTCGTGTCCTACCAGACGGCGTACATGAAAGCGCATCACCCTGTCGAGTTTCTGGCGGCGTCGATGACGCTCGATATGAGCAACACCGACAAGCTTTCGGAGTTTCGCAGCGAGGCCCACCGCCTCGGCATCAAGGTCGAAGCGCCCGCGATCAACCGTTCGGGGGCGACCTTCGAGGTCAGCGACGGCGTCATATGTTACGCGCTGGCTGCGCTCAAAGGCGTGGGCGCGCAGGCGGTCGAGCAGATCGTCGAAGCGCGCAAAAGCAATGTGTTCACCTCGCTGGCCGATTTCGCCGCCAGGGTGCCGCCACGCGCGATCAACAAGCGCGTGATAGAAAGCCTTGCGGCCGCCGGAGCCTTCGATGCGCTAGAGCCCAATCGCGCTCGCGTGTTCGCCGGCGCCGAGGCGATCCTCGCCGCGTGCCAGCGCAGCCACGAGGCCGCAATGCTCGGTCAGGACGACATGTTCGGCGGCATGGCGGATGCGCCATCCATCATGCTGCCTCAGGCGGAGCCGTGGCTGCCTGCCGATCGGCTGAGGCGCGAATACGAGGCCGTCGGGTTCTTCCTATCCGGGCACCCCCTCGACGACTACGCGACCGCGCTGAAGCGTCTGCGCGTTCAGTCCTGGGCCGAATTCTCCCGCGCGGTGAAGACCGGTGCGACCGCCGGCAAAGTCGCCGCCACGGTCGTCTCGCGAATGGAACGGCGGACCAAAACGGGCAACAAGATGGGAATCCTCGGGCTGTCCGATCCAACCGGTCATTTCGAGGCTGTCCTGTTCTCGGAAGGGCTGGCGCAATTTCGCGACGTGCTCGAACCGGGGGCGGCGGTGCTGCTGCAGCTCGGCGCGGAACTGCAGGGCGACGAGGTTCGCGCCCGGATTCTGCACGCGGAGCCACTGGATGATGCCGCGGCAAAGACCCAGAGGGGCTTGCGGATTTTCCTGCGCGATACCCGGCCGCTCGATTCGATCGTCAGGCGTCTTCGGGCGCCCGAAAATCAAGATCCGGCGGGATCCGCCAAAGTTCCCGCATCCAGGCAATCCGGCGACGGCGACGTCTCGCTGGTGATGCTGCTGGACCTCGAAACCGAGGTGGAAATCAAGCTTCCCGGCCGTTTTCGGGTCTCGCCGCAAGTCGCTGGAGCGATCAAGGCGGTTTCGGGGGTGGTGGACGTTCAGGCCATCTGAAACGGCCGAAAAGGCGCCTCGGCGGCGCGGATGGGATGCCTTGCTTATGCCGGGACCTACGGATATATAGCGCCTATCTCACACGGAAACATGGCCTGAAAGGCCGTCCGGTGGCAGCCGGACCGGCATTCCTTTTGGTTTGACGGCTCGTCCTGCTCACACGTTTCCGGAGGAACCAACCGGAGAATTGAACGATGGCGCTCCCTGAATTCACCATGCGTCAGCTGCTGGAGGCTGGCGTTCATTTCGGTCACCAATCGCATCGCTGGAATCCCAAGATGGCGGATTTCATTTTCGGTGCGCGGAACAACATTCACATCATCGATCTCGCGCAGACCGTGCCGCTGCTGCATCGCGCGTTGCAGGCGGTCAGCGATACCGTCGCCAAGGGTGGCCGCATCCTGTTCGTCGGAACCAAGCGGCAGGCGCAGGACGGCGTCGCCGAGGCCGCGAAGCGGTCGGCGCAGTATTTCGTCAATTCGCGCTGGCTTGGCGGCACGCTGACAAACTGGAAGACGATCTCCGGCTCGATCAAGCGGCTGCGCCATCTCGACGAGGTGCTCAACTCCGGTGACGCCAACGCCTACACCAAGAAGGAGCGCCTGACGCTTCAGCGCGAGCGCGACAAGCTCGATCGCTCGCTCGGCGGGATCAAGGACATGGGCGGTCTGCCCGACATGATCTTCGTGATCGACACAAACAAGGAAGACATCGCGATTCAGGAAGCCCAGCGGCTGAACATCCCGGTCGCGGCGATCGTGGATACCAATTGCGACCCCAAGGGCATCACCTACATCGTCCCGGGCAATGACGATGCGGGACGCGCGATCAGTCTTTATTGCGACCTCATCGCCCGCGCGGCGATCGACGGCATTTCGCGGGCCCAGGGCGAGTCCGGCATCGATATCGGAGCCTCGGTCCAGCCGGTCCAGGAAGAACTTCCGGCTGCCGCGCAGCCTTCCGCATTCCAGGGCCTTGCGGGTCCGCGGGGCGTCGCCGACGATCTCAAGAAGCTCACGGGCGTGTCCGGCGCGATCGAGAAGAAGTTCAACGACCTCGGCATCTTCCACTATTGGCAGCTCGCCGAGCTCGATCATGATACCGCGCACAAGATCGGCGAAGAGGTCGGGCTTCCGAGCCGAGCCGATGGCTGGGTCGCTCAGGCCAAGACGCTGATGGCCGAAGCGGAATGATGTGACGGGCGGCGGTTTCGCGGCCGCCCTCTTTCATAATGAGTTTTCTGACTTGTTTCCTGAGTAGAGGCGGCGGCCGGCGAGTTGCGCCGCACTCTCCTGACAGGCAAAGGGCACACAGCAATGGCGACAATCACCGCAGCGATGGTCAAGGATCTGCGCGAAACCACCGGCGTCGGCATGATGGATTGCAAGCAGGCGCTGACGGAAAACAACGGTGACATGCAGGCTGCGATCGACTGGCTGCGCAAGAAAGGGTTGTCGAAAGCCGCCAAGAAGGCCGGACGCGTCGCAGCCGAAGGACTGATCGGCACCGTCACCAGCGGCAACAAGGGCGTGGTCGTCGAAGTCAATTCGGAAACCGACTTCGTCGCGCGCAACGAACAGTTCCAGGGCCTGGTCAAGATGGTGGCGCAGGTCGCCCTCAGCGTCGGCGCCGACGTTGAAGTCATCAAGGCCGCAAAGGTCGGCAGCGCCACCGTGGAGACGGCCATCTCGGACGCGATTGCCACCATCGGCGAGAACATGACGCTGCGGCGCGCGGCTTCGCTCGAGGTCGGCAAGGGGATTGTCGCAAGCTACGTCCATAATGCCGTCATCGACGGCGCCGGGAAAATGGGCGTGATCGTCGCGCTTGAGTCGGCGGGCAACGCCGACGAACTGGCCGCGCTCGGCCGCCAGATCGCGATGCATGTGGCGTCCTCGAACCCGCTGGCCATCGATCCGTCGGGGGTCGATCCTGCCGTGGTCAAGCGCGAGAAGGACATTCTGGCGGACAAGTTCCGCCAACAGGGCAAGCCCGAAGCCATGATCGAGAAGATTACCGAGTCCGGCCTGAAAACGTTCTTCAAGGAACAGACGCTGCTGGAACAGCCGTTCATCTTCGACGACAAGAAAAGCGTCGGCCAGGCGCTCAAGGAAGCCGAGGGCAGGGTCGGCGCCCCCGTGAAGATTACGGGCTTTGTGCGCTACGGTCTCGGCGAGGGCATCGAGAAGGCCGAATCCGATTTCGCTGCGGAGGTTGCCGCGGCGGCCGGACAGGGATAACGGCGAGGGCTGAAAGAAGCGGTGACGGCCGGAGGCGGAGCGCATTTGACCTTCGCTTATTCCTTCGGACCGCTCGCGACGGAGCTAACGCATCATGGATGAGCCGGCCTATCGTCGTGTTGTGGTTAAACTGTCCGGGGAATATCTGGCGGGTTCGCAACCCTTCGGCATCGACCAGCCGACCATCGGCCGTATCGCCGGCGATCTGGCCGCAGCGCGCGAACTGGGAACTGAAATCGCGGTGGTGGTCGGCGGCGGAAACATATTCAGGGGCGTCGAGGTGTCGTCCCGCGGCGTCTCGCGCCCGACCGGCGACACGATGGGAATGCTCGCGACCGTCATGAACTGCCTTGCGCTGGAGGCCGCCCTCGAACGCCGCGGGCAATCGGCCCGGGCCCTGTCTGCATTCGTGATGCCGGAGATCTGCGAACTCTTCACCCGCGGCGCAGCGCACAAATATCTCGCCGAGGGCCGCATCGTTCTGCTCGCCGGCGGGACCGGCAATCCCTTTTTCACGACCGACACGACGGCGGTGCTTCGCGCCGCGGAGATCGGCGCGCAGGCCGTGCTCAAGGCGACGAACGTGGATGGCGTCTACAGTGCGGATCCGAAGAAAGACCCGTCTGCCAAGCGGTTCGAGCGCCTAAGTCACTCCCAGGCGCTGGAGGGCGGATATAAGGTCATGGACGCGACCGCTTTCGCGCTTGCCCGGGAGACGTCGCTGCCTATCATTGTGTTCTCGATCGCTGAGCCGGGGTCGATCGCCGCAATTTTGAGGGGTGCCGGCCACGGGACGATCGTCGCCAGTTGATCCATGGCGTCGGGCTGGAATTGTGTAGGGTCGGAGCGAATTCCGTATTGGAGAACGACATGGCGTCGGGCAATTTCGATATCAGCGAGTTGAAACGCCGGATGCAGGGGGCCACCCAGTCCCTCAAGCATGAACTGGGCGGTTTGCGGACCGGGCGTGCGGCGTCGTCGATGCTCGACCCGGTGCAGGTCGAGGCCTATGGCAGCCACATGCCGTTGAACCAGGTTGCGACGATCAGCGTCCCCGAGCCGCGCCTTTTGTCCGTGCAGGTCTGGGACAAGTCGATGGTGAAGGCGGTTGAAAAGGCGATCGTCGATTCAAATCTCGGACTGAGTCCGGCCACCGAAGGACAGGTGCTGCGCCTGCGCATACCCGAACTTAACGAAGAGCGTCGCAAGGAACTGGTCAAGGTCGCGCATAAATATGCCGAAGCGGCCAAGGTGGCGGTTCGTCATGTGCGCCGCGACGGCCTGGATACGCTCAAGAAGCTCGAGAAGAATCACGAGATTTCCGAGGATGATGAGAAGCGTCTGGCGAGTGATGTTCAGAAGGCGACGGACGGCGTGATCGCCGAGATCGATCAAATGCTGGCGGGCAAGGAAAAGGAAATCCTCACCGTTTAGCCGGGATTGGACTGACCTGATGTCGAACGCTGTTGCGCCTGTAGTCGAGGGATCGGACCAAACCGATGCGCCGCTGCACGTTGCGATCATCATGGACGGCAATGGCCGATGGGCGGCCGCGCGAGGATTGCCGCGGGCGGAGGGCCATCGCCGCGGCGTCGAGGCGTTAAGACGCGTGGTCCGTGCCGCAAGCGAGCTGAACATTCTTTATCTGACGATTTTTTCTTTCAGTTCCGAGAACTGGTCGCGGCCGAGGAGCGAGATCAATGATCTCTTCGGCTTGCTG
The DNA here is from genome assembly GCF_047149785.1 of Nitrobacter sp. Lineage (GTDB taxonomy): Bacteria > Pseudomonadota > Alphaproteobacteria > Rhizobiales > Xanthobacteraceae > Nitrobacter. Next base: position 1,241,519 of record NZ_BAAGBE010000001.1, read on the forward strand.
CGAAGATTCGTCCGCAACGACCTGGCGACGTTGCACCGCGACGGGGTGCGCGTGCGAGTTATCGGCGAACGTGCCGGGTTGGAGCCGGACATCAGCGCGCTGCTGACCGAAGCGGAGGAACTGACGAAGAACAACACCCGCCTCAATCTCGTCGTCGCGTTTAATTATGGCTCGCGACAGGAAATCGCAAATGCCGCACAGCGGCTTGCTCAGGAAGTTGCCGACGGCAGGCGCGATCCGGCGACGATCGACGCTGATGCGCTGGGTCGGTATCTCGATGCGCCGGACATCCCCGATCCCGACCTGATCATTCGCACCAGCGGCGAGCAGCGGCTGTCGAACTTCCTGATGTGGCAGGCGGCCTACAGCGAGTTTGTGTTCGTGCCGATTCACTGGCCGGATTTCGACAAGACCGCGCTCGAAGGCGCCGTCGCGGAATATGCCAGACGCGAGCGCCGCTTCGGCGGGCTGGCTGCGAAAACCGGATCGTAAGCGTGACCCAGGATCAACTCGCGCCGGCCACCGGAGGGGAATCGCGAAATCTCCGTACGCGCATCATTGCGGCGCTGGTGCTTGCGCCGGCCGCGATCGGGATCGCATGGGCCGGCGGGCCGTTATGGATCGCGCTCGTGGTGCTTGCGGCCATTGGCCTGTACGTCGAATGGCTGACGATTGTCGGCGCCGCGCAGGAAAAACAGACCGTCGCCGCCGGGATCGCGACCCTCGTCGTGTCGGGCTTGTGCCTGGCGCTCGGATACGGCGCATTTTCGCTGGCCGTTCTCGTGATCGGCGCCGCGGCAGTCGCTGCGACGTCGCGACAATTGCGGTTCTGGTCGGTCGCCGGATTCTGCTACGCGGCGGCGGCCGCATTCGCGTCGGCGCAGGTTCGCCTCGAAGGCGGCTACGGGTTCATCGCATTGATGTTTGTGCTGCTGGTGGTCTGGGCCGCCGATATCGGGGGATATTTCGCGGGTCGCGGAATCGGCGGACCTAAATTGTGGCCTCGCGTCAGTCCGAAGAAAACATGGTCCGGAGCGATCGGCGGTTTCGCCCTCGGCCTCGCCGTCGCCGCGGGATTCGCCGCGTTCGGCCTCGGAAAACTGGGGCCGCTGATGTTGCTCGCCGCTTTTCTGTCCGTCGTGTCGCAATCGGGCGACCTGTTTGAATCGGCGGTCAAGAGACGTTTCGGGGTCAAGGATTCCAGTCAGATCATCCCGGGACACGGCGGTTTGCTCGACCGCCTCGACGGCTTTGTCGCGGCGATTGTGGTCGCCGCGCTTTTCGGATTTCTGCGCGGCGATGCGGATGGCATCGGTCATGCTCTTATGGTTTGGTGAGGTATGAGTGCTGTTCCGTTGAAAAACGACAAGCCGGCTCAGGCCGGCGTCAGGACAGTGACGATCCTGGGAGCGACCGGCTCGATCGGCAACAGCACGATGGATTTGTTGCGCGGCGCCCGCGGCCGCTACCGTGTCGAGGCGCTGACCGCGAATTCCAATGTCGAGGTTCTCGTCAAACTCGCGCGGGAGTTTGACGCGCGGTTTGTAGCCGTGGCCGACACCTCCCGCTTTGGCGAGTTGAAGGATGCGCTCGCCGGCAGCGATATCGCGTGCGGCGTCGGGGAAAGCGCGATCATCGAGGCTGCTTCGCGCCCCGCCGACTGGGTGATGGCCGCGGTGAGCGGCGCGGCCGGGCTCAAGCCCGCGCTTGCAGCCGTCGATCGCGGCACGACGATCGCGCTTGCGAACAAGGAGTGCCTCGTCTGCGCAGGCGACTTCTTCATGCAGCGCGCCGCGAAAGCCGGGGCCTGCATCCTGCCGGCCGACTCCGAGCACAATGCCCTGTTTCAGGCCCTGAGTTCGGGAAACCGCGACGAACTGACGCGCGTGATCATCACCGCGTCGGGGGGGCCGTTCCGCACCTGGGTGGCCGCCGACATCGAGAACGCAACGCTGGCGCAGGCGTTGAAACATCCGAACTGGAGCATGGGGCGGAAGATCACCATCGACTCAGCGTCGATGATGAACAAGGGGCTGGAGGTCATCGAGGCGGCGTGCCTGTTCGCGCTGACGCCGGAGGAGATCGACGTCCTGGTCCACCCGCAATCGATCGTTCATGGCATGGTCGAGTTCTCCGACCGGTCCGTCGTCGCTCAGCTCGGCACCCCTGACATGCGGACGCCGATCGCGCATTGCCTCGGTTGGCCTGAACGCATTGCCGGACCGGCGACGAAGCTGGATCTCGCCAGCATCGGGCAGTTGACATTCGAGGCGCCGGACTTCGCGCGCTTTCCGGCCCTGAAGCTGGCCTACGAGGCGTTGAGGACGGGGAACGGCGCAACCACGGTCTACAATGCCGCAAACGAGATCGCCGTTGCCGCGTTCATCGGCGAGAAAATCAGGTTCGGCGCCATCGCGCGTCTGGTCGAGGCCACTCTGAACGGCTGGATCCGGGCGGGAAACCTCGCGCCCCTGGCGTCGGCTGACGACGCCATCGCCGTTGACCATAACGCGCGAAATATGGCCGCTTCGCTCTTGCCACAAATCGCCGCAAAGGCATCCTAGTCGAAAGAATTCGCGCCCGCTTGGTGCGCGCCGTCCCGGGACGCGAGTGTCGGATTCAAAACTTCGCTAGGAGTAACCTATATTTGCTGGTGCCTCGCTTCCGACCTTCCCAGGAAGGCTCGCTGAAACGGGATGCGAATGTTAGAAGCGAAGGCTCTGGAGCGTTCTGGAACAGGACCTCCGGCGCCGCGACGAGGGAAACGGAATGGCCGAGTTTTTTCTTCATGGTATCAATGCATTAAGCTCAGGATTCATCGGTTATATCGTTCCGTTCCTGTTTGTCCTCACGATCGTGGTTTTCTTTCATGAACTCGGCCACTTTCTGGTCGCGCGCTGGGCTGGCGTAAAGATCCTGACTTTCTCCATTGGGTTTGGACCCGAACTGGTGGGCTTCAATGACCGGCACGGGACGCGCTGGAAGATCTCCGCCATCCCCCTCGGCGGATACGTCAAGTTCTTCGGCGATGATTCCGAAGCGAGCACTCCGTCGAACGCGACCCTCGCATCCATGACGGCGGATGAGCGTGACGGCAGCTTTCATCACAAGAAGGTTGCCCCGCGCGCCGCAATCGTGGCTGCAGGGCCTGTCGCCAATTTCATCCTGGCGATTTTCATTTTCGCCGGACTGTTCACAATCGTCGGGAAGCCCAGCACGAGCGCGCGGGTTGACGGGGTGCAGGCCGGCAGCGCGGCCGAGGCGGCCGGCTTCAAACCCGGCGATCTCGTGACCGCCATCAACGGCAGCAAGATCGACAGCTTTTCAGACATGCAGCGCATTGTCGGAACCAGCGCCGGCGAAACGCTGACATTCGCCGTGAAGCGGGGCGATTCGATTATCGATTTGCGGGGAACGCCGGAACTCAAGGAGATCAAGGACAGGTTTGGAAACGAGCACCGACTCGGCGTTCTCGGAATTGCGCGCACGACTTCGCCGGGAGATGTCACCACGGAAAGAGTGAATCCGGCCGAGGCGCTCTGGCTCGGAGCCAAGGAGACCTGGTTCGTGGTCGACCGCACGCTGGCTTATATCGGTGGGATTTTCACCGGCCGCGAGGACCCCGACCAGGTCGGGGGACCGCTTCGGATCGCTCAGATATCCGGGCAGGTCGCCAGCATCGGCTTCGGCGCGCTGATCCATCTTGCCGCCGTTCTTTCGGTGTCCATCGGACTTCTGAACCTGTTTCCGGTTCCGTTGCTGGATGGAGGACATCTTTTGTTCTATGCGGTCGAAGCCATCCGGGGCCGGCCGATGTCCGAGCGCGCGCAGGAAATGGGCTTCCGAATCGGGCTCGGTTTGGTGCTGATGTTGATGGTTTTTGCGACCTACAATGACATACTGCACTTGGCCGGCTCGTGAGTCGCGCGTCGAGAGCGGGACAAGGAAAACGAAAAATGTGTTGCGGTTTTCCGTCCGCATTCCGCTCCAAAACATGGAATCGATCATGTTCGTGATTTTGGATCGATTCGATCCAAAATTGTCGTGATTCGAGCGTGGCTAATGGGCAACGTCTTGGAGTTAAATTGGAATTGCACTGCGAAAGGTCGTTTGCCGCTACGGAGAAATTGGCTACAAACAGCGCGAATGGGAATCTGCCGGACCGGTGGGGACACGGACTGGCATCAGAATTGATAAGGGCGCGTTGCGCATGAATGCTGGAATGCGAGTGTTACGGGGGACACTGCTCGCCGCCCTTACCGTGGTCGCCGTGCCGGCCGCTGCCGTCATTGCTGTCCCGCTCGTGTCGTCGCCAGCGGCCGCCCAGACCCTGTCGTCGATCTCCGTCGAGGGGAACCGCAGGGTCGAGCTGGCGACGATCCGGTCGTATTTCAAGCCGGATGCCAACGGGCACCTTGATCAGGCGAGCATCGATGACGCGCTGAAGGCGCTGATCGAGACCGGGCTGTTCCAGGATGTCAAAATCAACCGTGTCGGGGGCCGGTTGGTGGTCTCGGTCGTGGAAAACCCGGTCATCAACCGGGTCGCGTTCGAGGGCAACAAGAAGGTCAAGGACGAACAGCTCACCGCGGAAATCCAGTCCAAGCCGCGCGGCACGTTCTCCCGGCCGATGGTTCAGTCCGACGTCCAGCGAATCGTTGAAATCTATCGTCACTCCGGCCGCTATGACGTCCGCGTTACTCCCGAGATCGTCGAACAGCCCAACAACCGCGTTGATCTGATTTTTTCGATCAAGGAGGGCGGCAAGACCGGCATCAAGTCGATCGAATTCATCGGCAACCATGCGTTTTCGTCCTATCGCCTGAAGGACGTGATCAAGACGCATGAATCGAATTTCCTGAGCTTCCTTACCGGAGGGGACGTGTACGATCCCGACCGCGTCGAGGCCGACCGGGATTTGCTGCGCCGCTTTTATCTGAAGCACGGCTTTGCCGACGTTCAGATCGTGGCCGCCCTGACCGAATACGATCCCGCTCGCCACGGATTCCTCGTGAGCTTCAAGATCGACGAGGGCCAGCAGTACCGCGTCGGGTCGGTGACATTCGAGTCGTCGATTCCGACGCTGAACGGAAATTCGCTGCGAAGTTTTTCGCACGTCCATGTCGGGGCGCTCTATAACGCCGAAGCGCTGGAGAAGTCCGTCGAGGACATGCAGGTCGAAGCATCAAGGCGCGGATATGCCTTCGCCGTGGTGCGTCCGCGAGGCGATCGTAACTTCGATGCCCATACCGTCTCGATCGTATTCGCGATCGACGAGGGCCCGAGAACCTATATCGAGCGCATCAACATCAGGGGAAATACGCGGACGCGGGACTATGTGATCCGGCGCGAGTTCGATATTTCGGAAGGCGACGCCTACAACCGGTCGCTGGTGGATCGCGCCGAGCGTCGCCTGAAGAACCTCGATTTCTTCAAGACGGTCAAGATCACGACCGAGCCCGGATCGTCCAGCGATCGCGTGATCCTCGACGTCGATGTCGAGGACAAGTCGACCGGCGACTTCTCGGTGTCCGGCGGCTATTCGACGACCCAGGGCGCGCTGGCAGAGGTCAGTGTCTCCGAGCGCAATCTGCTTGGCCGCGGTCTGTTTGCAAAAGCTTCGGTTCAGTACGGGCAGTACGCGAGGGGATACTCGCTGTCGTTCGTCGAGCCATACCTTCTGGACTATCGCGTCGCGCTCGGGCTCGACTTCTACCAGCGCGAACAACTCGCGAACCAGTACATCTCATACAACCTCAAAACGCTGGGATTCAGCCCTCGGCTCGGATTCGGCCTGCGGGAAGATTTGACGCTGCAATTGCGGTATTCGATCTTCCAGCAGGAGATTGGGCTGCCGACCGCCCTGCAGAACTGTAACAATATCGCGGGTCCTAACTTCAACCCGTCGCCGGCATACGCTAACCTAGTTAATCAGGCTAACCCGAACAGCATCAATCTAAGCTCAACCAACGGGTTAGGCTGTTACTCAGACGGTGAAGCCTCGCTCCCGATTCGTCAGGAACTGGCTGGCGGCCGAACACTGACCTCGATGCTCGGCTATACGCTCACCTACAATACTCTCGACAACAACAAGAACCCGACCGAGGGTCTGCTGATCGATTTCCGCCAGGACTTCGCCGGCGTCGGCGGCGACGTCAGCTACCTGAAGACCGCGATCGATGCGAAGTACTATCAGCCGCTGGTTTCGGACATCGTTGGCTTGGTCCATCTGCAAGGCGGTATTCTGAACAACGTCGGCAAAGACGACGGTCAGCCCGGAATTCGCATGCTGGATAACTTCCAGATGGGGCCAAATCTGGTGCGCGGCTTCGCACCCAACGGCATCGGTCCGCGAGACACCAATTATCTGAGCACGATGGATGCCTTGGGCGGCACCAAGTACTGGGGCGCTTCGGTCGAGTTGCAGATGCCGTTCTGGTTCCTGCCGAAGGAAGTCGGGTTGAAGGGCGCGGTCTATGCGGATGCCGGCTCGCTATGGGGTTACGAGGGACCGACGTCTTACGCATTGACCGGCGAGATCAATGCGCCGGGCTGCATAAAAGGCACCTCGAGCACGTCGGGAACATGTGCTGGTCTTCAGTATGACGACACCAACGTGGTCCGGAGTTCGGTTGGCGTCGGCTTGATCTGGCAATCTCCGTTTGGTCCGCTCCGCTTCGACTACGCCGTGCCGATTACGAAGGGCAAGTACGACCGGGTACAGGAGTTCAGGTTTGGCGGCGGAACGACGTTCTGAGCGTGATCACGCCGGGCACCGCGACGGATGGAATGGCGCAACCGGCATTCTTTAAGCAGCCGCCCTCATCGACGCTGGGAGCCATCGCGGCATCGACCGGAGCCGATCTGGTCGATGCCGGTCATCACGACCAACTCATTACCGGCCTTGCCTCGCTCGACCAGGCCGGCCCGACCCATCTCACGTTTTTCGATAACCACAAATATGCGACGCAACTGGCGGCGACGAAAGCCGGAGCCTGTCTCGTCAGCCCGCGGTTCGAGGCCAGCGTTCCGGCCCATGTGGCTGTCCTGCGCTCAACGGCCCCGTTTCGTGCCTTTGTAAGGATCGCGCGCGAATTTCATGCCGATACGCTCCGGCCGCAATCCTGGTTCGACAACGAGGCCATCGCGTCCTCGGCCGTCATTCATCCGTCCGCGCATCTTGAGGATTCGGTCGTCGTCGATCCTTTGGCGGTGATCGGCCCCGGCGTCGAAATCGGGACCGGCTCCGTGATCGGTTCGGGCGCGGTGATCGGGCCCGGTGTCCGGATCGGCAGAAACTGCAACGTCGGCGCGGGCACGACGATTCAGGCCACGCTGATCGGAAATAACGTTCTCATCCATCCCGGCTGTCATATCGGACAGGACGGCTACGGTTTCATTTTCTTCGGTTCCGAAGGCCACGTAAAGGTTCCGCAGATCGGGCGGGTGCTGATTCAGAACGACGTCGAAATCGGCGCTGGCACGACGATCGACCGCGGCAGCCTGCGCGACACGGTCATCGGCGAAGGGACGAAAATCGACAACCAGGTTCAGATCGGCCACAACGTGATGATCGGCCGCCGCTGCCTGCTGGCCGCCCAGATCGGCTTGGCGGGCAGCCTGACGATCGGCGACAATGTGGCGCTCGGCGCCAAGGTCGGGATCAACAACCACCTCCACATCGGTGACGGCGCCCAGGTTGCCGCGATGAGCGGGGTCAAGGATGATATTCCGCCGAACGGCCGCTGGGGCGGATATTTCGCAAAGCCGACCAGGCAATGGTACCGCGAACTCTTTGCGGTGGAACGTCTGGCGCGCAATAGTGCGCCAGACGCCGGATCGGCCACGCCCGATCCGAAGGATCGAGGTGCGTGAGTAATGGAGTTGTCGCCGATCAAGTTCGAGGAGATGGACATTGCCGCCATTCTCAAAACCCTTCCTCATCGTTATCCATTCCTGCTGATCGACCGGGTCATCAACATTCGCGCCGACTACAGCGGTATCGGCGTGAAGAACGTCACGATCAACGAGCCGGCGTTCCAGGGCCACTTCCCGGAGCGGCCGGTCTATCCGGGGGTGTTGATGATCGAGGGAATGGCGCAGACGGCGGGCGTCATCGGCATCACGTCGGTGGAAGGCACCGAGAAGCCTCGCGCGGTTTACTTCCTGACGATCGACAAGTGCAAGTTCCGCAAGCCGGTCATGCCGGGCGATATCGTCGAGTATCACATGCGCAGTATCGGTCGGCGCAAGACGATGTGGTGGTTTCACGGCGATGCGAAAGTGAATGGCGTGACCGTCGCCGAAGCCGACGTCGGCGCGATGCTGACCGACTGATGAGCAGGATCGATCCCACAGCGCGGATTGAAAATGGCGCCGTGATCGGGGAGGGGACCGAGATCGGGCCGTTCTGCTCGGTCGGTCCCCATGTCGTTCTCGGCGCGAACTGCCGCCTGATCTCTCATGTGTCGATCTCGGGGCACACGACCATCGGGGCGAACTGCACGATTTATCCGTTCGCGGCGCTTGGCGGGCCGCCGCAGGACCTCGGCTATCGCAACGAGCCGACGCGCCTTGAGATCGGGGAGGGCTGTACGATCCGCGAAAGCGTGACGATGAACGTCGGCACCCCCAAGGATGCCGGCGTGACCCGCGTCGGCGCGCGCGGGTTCTTCATGAGTTACAGTCATGTCGGCCACGACTGCCAGGTCGGCAGCGACGTCATCTTCGCCAACTCGGCGACTTTGGGCGGCCACTGCAGGATCGGAGATTTCGTCTATATCGGCGGGCTCTCCGCGGTGCATCAGTTCGCGCGGATCGGCACGCAGGCCATGATCGGCGGCCTCACCGGCATTCGCGGCGATGTCATTCCTTATGGCTTCGTCAACGGCCAGCACGGGCATCTTGAGGGCCTCAATGTCGTCGGCATGAAGCGCCGCAAGTTCACCCGCGAGCGTCTCGTCAAAGTCAGATCCTTCTATCAGGACCTGTTCTGCGGACCGGGTCTGTTCGCAGACCGCCTCGGGCGCGTTCGATCTCGAGCGTCGGACGATCCCGCCATTGCGGAGATCCTGGCCTTTATTGGCGAGGACAAGCATCGTCCTCTATGCTTGCCGGAGGGCGGTGCAACCAGGCCCGCATAGCGGAAGCCACCGGGGGCGAGCCATGACTGATCTAGCCATGACTGATCGCGTTTCGGATATTTCGTCGCCGGTCGGCTTGATAGCCGGAGGCGGAGCGCTGCCGTTCGCAGTTGCGGATTCGCTGTTGGCGCGAGGCATCGAACCGGTTTTTTTCGCGTTGAAGGGCGTTTGCGATCCGGAGAAGGTGTCGCGGTTCCGGCATCACTGGATCGCGGTCGGCCAGATCGGCAACGCCGAACGTCTGCTGCGCGCGGAAAACTGCCGCGATCTGGTGTTCATCGGAACGCTGGTTCGTCCGGCGCTTTCCGAAATACGCCTCGATTGGGGTACCGTTCGGGCACTTGCTCATGTTCTGGCGGCGTTCCGCGGCGGCGACGATCATTTGCTGTCGGGAATCGGCCGCATCCTCGAGCGCGACGGCTTTCGCATGGTCGGCATCAAGGATGTCGCGCCGGATTTGCTGATGCCCGCGGGATGCCTCACCGGAAAAGCGCCGGATCAATCGGCGCAGGCCGACATCGCGAAAGGTCAAGAGGTGCTGCGCGCGTTGAGTCCGTTTGATATCGGGCAGGCCGTCGTGGTGATCGACGGTCATGTGGTCGGCGTTGAAGGCATCGAGGGAACGGACGCGCTGTTGGCTCGTATTGCTCAGCTTCGCGCGGAGGGCCGCATCCGCGCCAGAACCGCGCGCGGCGTTCTGGTGAAAATGCCGAAGGCGGGGCAGGATCTGCGCTACGATCTGCCGACGCTGGGTCCGCGCACCGTCGAGAACGCGGCCGCCGCCGGACTTGCGGGCGTCGCGGTTGTTGCCGGCGATACGCTCGTCGCCGAACCGCAGGCGCTGATCGGTGCGGCCGATGCGTCCGGCGTGTTCGTTGTCGGGCTGTCCGCGTAATGCCCGACGAGACAGCCGCAAATAACTCCCGAAGGATATTTCTGATCGCGACGGAAGAATCGGGCGACCGCCTCGGTGCCAGCCTGATAAAAGCGCTGCGGCTGCGGCTCGATGACGCCGTCCGATTTGAAGGCGTCGGCGGTCGGGCGATGGCGCGCGAGGGCTTGGTATCATTGTTCCCTATCGAGGATCTGTCGATCATGGGATTCGCGGCCATTCCGAAGCAGCTTCCGGCAATCCTGCGCCGCATTCGCGAGACCGCCGATGCCGTGATCGCAGCCGCGCCGGACATGCTCGTCATCATCGACAGTCCCGACTTCACCCACCGCGTCGCGCGGCGGGTGCGCGCGCGGTGTCCCGTTTTGCCGATCGTGGATTACGTTTCGCCTTCGGTCTGGGCCTGGCGTCCCGGGCGGGCGAAGGCGATGCGAAGCTACGTGGATCACGTGCTGGCGCTGCTGCCGTTCGAGCCCGAAGCATATCGCAGGCTCGGAGGTCCGCCCTGCACTTATGTGGGGCATCCGCTGATCGAGCAGGCCGGACTGCTGCGGCCGGACGCACAGGAACTGCGGCGGCGCGATGCGGCGCCTCCGGTGCTTCTGGTGTTGCCCGGAAGCCGGCGCAGCGAGATCCGCCATCACATGCCCGTCTTCGGTGAGGCCCTCCGGGTCTTGCGGCAGAGCATTCCCGAGATCGATGTGATTTTGCCGACGATGCCGCATCTTGTCGACGCGATCACTAAAGCCGTCGCGGGCTGGCCGCTTCAGCCGCGGATCGTGGTCGGCGAGGATGACAAGCGCGCCGCCTTCCGCGCTGCCCGCGCCGCGCTCGCTAAATCCGGCACGGTCACGCTGGAACTTGCGCTTGCCGGCGTCCCGATGATCGCCGCCTACAAGGGCGGCGCGGTGGAGGCCTGGATCGCGCAGCGCGTGATCCGCGTCCCCTCGGTGATTCTTGCAAATCTCGTGATCGGTGAAAACGTCATCCCCGAATTTCTTCAAAAGAATTGCGTGCCGGATACGCTCGCTGCGGGGTTGGGTGAGGTTTTGCGTGACACGCCGCTGCGGCGTCGTCAGATCGAGGCTTTTGCCAGGCTCGATGCGATCATGGCGACAGATAACCAGCCGCCGAGTTCGCGAGCCGCTGACGCGGCGCTGGCGGTATTCCGGCGGTAACGCTGCAATTACCTCTGCAACGCGCCGTCACGCACGATGCACTTGCCGTAGCGGTATACCGTCCGTGGTTTCGGCACCGCGACCACCGCTTCGGGAATGTGTGCGGCCTTCACCACCACGAAATTGGCGGGGGCGCCGATTTTCAGGCCGTAATCTGTAATGCCGAGCGCCCTGGCGCCGTTGGCCGTCACGATCTCGAACGCTGCTTCCAGCTCATCGTCGGTGAAGAAACCGGAACGGTATCCGATCATCATGGCGCGCCCGAGCATGTCGCCGTCGCCATACGGCCACCAGCTATCCCGGATGTTGTCGCTGCCGGAGAACACCGTAACGCCGGCCTCGCGCAGCATCAGCACCGGCGGGAAGGCGCGGGCGCCGGGGGCATTGGTCATGATGGCGACGCCGGCTTCGGCGAGAATGTCGGCGATGCGCCGGAGCGTGCCGGCGGGAATATCGCCGAGACCGTAGGCATGGCTGATCGCAACCTTGCCCCGCATGCCGAGCGCGCGGGTGCGCGCGGCGATCTCCTCGATCGAGAAAACACCCATCATATCCGGTTCATGAAGGTGAATATCGACGGGCACGCCGCGCTTTTCGGCGATCCCGAAAACGACATCGAGATGCCCCTTCACATCGCGGTCTAACGACGCGGGATCGAGGCCGCCGATCACGTCCGCGCCGTGATCGAACGCCGCATCGAGCAACTCCGTCGTTCCGGGACAGGTGAGAATCCCGCTCTGCGGGAAGGCGACGATCTGGATATTGATGAGATCGCGATATTGCTCACGCACGGCGGCGATCGTATCGAGCGATTTCAGGCCGACGCTGGCGTCGACCATGACATGGCTGCGCATTTCGGCAGAGCCGTTGGCGATGCACAGCTCGAGCTGGTTGCGCGCACGCTGGTCCATCGGCGCCGCGACGGCCATGTTGCGGTGCTGAATAGCCACGCGCTCGCGCACGTCGAAACCGGCAGTGCAGGGCACATGCGGCTGCCAGGCAACTCCATAGAAACTGGTATCGAGATGAATGTGGCCTTCCACGAAACCGGGCAGCGCAAGCGCTCCTTCGAGATCGATCATGGTCGTTGCCGGCGTGGCCTCCGCGCCGGATCCGACCGCCGTGATATGGCCACCGGAAACAGCGATTGCGGCGGAGGTGCCGTCACCCAGCCGGAGGTTGCGAAACAGGACGTCTGGCGTCGGTCCCTGGGACATCGCTCGACCCCCTTTTTATTGCAATAGCCTTATGCACGACAAGCAAAGGGTCGGATTCGGCAATGGATCAGGCTCCGTCTCTGTTTCGCATAACCCGTTCCCGCCGCTCGCTACTTTCGATCGTCCATGTCGACGTAATCGCGGCGCGTGGCGCCGGTATAAAGCTGTCGCGGGCGGCCGATCTTTTGATGGGGATCCTCGATCATCTCGCTCCACTGGCTGATCCAGCCGACGGTTCGCGCGACCGCGAACAGAACGGTGAACATCGAGGTCGGGAAGCCCATCGCTTTCAGCGTGATGCCGGAATAGAAATCGACGTTCGGATACAGCTTGCGATCGATGAAATACTGATCGTTCAGGGCGATCTTCTCAAGCTCGATGGCGACCTTGAGCATCGGATCGTCGCCGTGGCCGGTCTCGTTGAGCACCGCGTGACACATCTTCTGCATGATCTTTGCGCGCGGATCGTAATTCTTGTAGACGCGATGACCAAAGCCCATCAGGCGGACGTCGCTGTTCTTGTCCTTCACCCTGTTTATGAAGTCCGGAATCTTGTCGACCGTGCCGATGTCGGAAAGCATCGCCAGCGCCGCCTCGTTGGCGCCGCCATGCGCCGGTCCCCAAAGGCATGCGATGCCGGCGGCGATACACGCGAACGGGTTTGCGCCCGACGAACCGGCGATGCGCACGGTCGACGTCGAGGCGTTCTGTTCGTGATCGGCATGCAGAATGAAGATCTTGTCGAGAGCGCCCGCCAGGACGGGATTGATCTCGTAGTCTTCGCACGGCACGGCGAAACACATGTAGAGGAAGTTCTCGGTAAAGCTCAGTGAATTTTTCGGATACATGAACGGCTGGCCGATGGTGTATTTGTAGGCCATCGCAGCCAGCGTCGGAATCTTCGCGATCATGCGCATCGATGCGATCACGCGTTGCTGGGAGTCGTTGATGTCGGTGGAGTCGTGATAGAAGGCGGCGAGCGCGCCGACCGCAGCGACCATGACCGCCATGGGGTGAGCGTCGCGGCGGAAGCTCTGGAAGAACCGCGTCATTTGCTCGTGGACCATGGTGTGGTGAATGACGCGCTGATCGAAGTCGCGCTTCTGCGACCTGGTGGGCAGTTCGCCGTAGAGCAGCAGATAGCAGGTCTCGAGAAAATCGCCTTTCTCCGCGAGTTGCTCGATCGGATAACCGCGATATTCGAGAACGCCGGCGTCGCCGTCGATATAGGTGATCTTGGACTGGCAGCTTGCGGTGGACGTGAAGGCTGGATCGTAAGTGAACAGCCCCGCCTGCGCATAGAGTCTGCCGATATCGATGACATCGGGTCCCACCGTGCCGCTCAAAACGGGAAACTCGTAGGTCTTGTCATCGACCGTCAGCGTTGCGTTTTTTGTGCTTGTTGCGTTCATCGCGAAGCCCCCCGATCAGATCGTTGCGGGCCGCCTAGTTCTCTCGATGAGATAGTGAGACTAGCCGGTCATTCCAGAAGCGCCGCGCAATGGGTATCGTATTGCAGTGTGCACCGCAAGATCGCGAAAACAGTGGTGATTCGGCATTACGGAGAGCTTTGATCGCCAAGCCGAGCCAGACACGTCTCCCTTCCGAGCACGGCCAGCACGTCGAATATGCCTGGCGAGGTCGTTCGTCCCGTCAAGGCGATTCGAAGCGGTTGCGCGATGGCGCCGAGCTTCAGGTTATTTTGCTCCGCGAATGTCCGCATTGCAGCTTCGGTGGTTTCCGCGCTCCATGACGCGACCGACTCAAGCGTCGCGCGCAGCCTGCCGATCAGCGCGCGTGTTTCCGGCGTTAGCAACGCGGCGGCTTTGGCGTCCAGCGTCAACGGTCGATCTGCGAAGATAAACCCGGCGCTGTCGATCAACTCGATCAGGGTTTTGGCGCGCTCCTTGAGTCCGGGCATCGCGCGCAGCAGTTGATCGCGTGTGGCGTCGTTGAGTTTCGGTTTGAGGCCCGCTCCGCGAGGGACGTAATCGAGCGCGTCCTCGAACAGGGACACCAGCGCGCGATCGTCGCAATTGCGGATATAATGACCGTTGAGATTTTCGAGTTTGACGAAATCGAAGCGCGCCGCGGATCGCCCGATCGCGGAGAGGTCGAATGCGTCGATCATCTCCTGCGTGGAGAAAATCTCCTGATCGCCATGGCTCCAGCCGAGTCGCACCAGATAGTTGCGCAGCGCCGACGGCAGGTAGCCCATGGCGCGGTAGGCATCTACCCCCAGCGCGCCGTGACGCTTTGAGAGCTTCGATCCGTCGGGACCGTGGATGAGGGGAATATGGGCCATCGTGGGGAGAGTCCATCCGAGCGTATCGTAGATCTGCTTCTGGCGGGCGGCGTTGATCAGGTGATCGTCGCCGCGAATGATGTGCGTCACTCCCATATCGTGATCGTCGGCCACGACCGCGAGCATATAGGTCGGAGTGCCGTCGCCCCGCAGCAGCACCAGATCGTCGAGGTTCTCGTTCTGCCAGGCAACGCGTCCCTGAACCCGGTCTTCGATCACGGTTTCGCCGGTCAGGGGCGCCTTGAGGCGGATGGTGGGCTTGACGTCCGGCCGCGCTTCGGACGGATCGCGGTCGCGCCAGCGGCCATCGTAGAGCCTGGCGCGGCCCTCGGCGCGCGCCTTCTCCCGCATTTCGGCCAGCTCTTCCGGCGTCGCATAGCAGCGGTAAGCCTTGCCTTCGGCGAGCAACCGCTCAGCGATGTCGCGATGCCGCGCGGCGCGGGAAAACTGGTACACGACATCGTCGTCCCACGTGATTCCCAGCCATTTGAGCCCGTCGAGGATCGCCTCGATCGCGGCCGTGGTGGAGCGCGCGCGATCGGTGTCCTCGATCCGAAGCAGCATCTTGCCGCCATGCTTGCGCGCGTAGAGCCAATTGAACAGCGCGGTTCGCGCGCCTCCGATGTGCAGAAAGCCGGTCGGTGATGGCGCGAAGCGGGTGACGACGGGTGCGGTCATTTTTCACGGATCTGACGTGTTGGAGACGGTATCGGCGGGCCTTTATCACACCCGGGAATCGCATGAAAGGCTGCGAGCCGCGGCCGTTCCCGCAAACCGCGGCATTCGGCCCTTGGCGGCGGTTCGCGGATTTGGCACATAGGCGCAGCTTGAAAGGCACACAATGACCGACGAATCGACTGCGGAAGCGGGCCGGGATTTCATACGCGATATCGTGGCGGCCGATCTCGTCTCCGGAAAGCACAGGAGCATCGTCACCCGGTTTCCGCCGGAGCCGAACGGCTACCTGCATCTGGGGCACGCCAAATCGATCTGCCTCAATTTCGGCATTGCCGAGGAGTTCGGCGGCCGCTGCAACCTTCGCTTCGACGACACCAATCCGACCCGGGAAGAACAGGAATACATCGACGCCATCCAGCGCGACGTGCGCTGGCTGGGCTTCGACTGGGGCGACGGCTTGCACTACGCCTCGGACTATTTCGAGCAGCTTTACGCCTGGGCGCAGCACCTCATTCACGCGGGCAAGGCCTATGTCGACGACCAGTCGCAGGAGGAAATCCGCCTGGCGCGCGGCACGCTGACCGAGCCCGGCAGGAACAGTCCGTTCCGCGACAGGCCGGTCGATGAAAATCTCGACCTGTTCGCGCGGATGCGGGCCGGCGAATTTCCCGACGGCGCACGGGTTCTGCGCGCCAGGATCGATATGGCGTCGGGCAACATCAACCTGCGCGATCCGGTGCTGTACCGCATCCTGCACGCGTCCCATCCGCGCACCGGAACGGCGTGGAACATCTATCCCAGCTACGATTTCGCTCACGGGCAATCGGATTCGATCGAGCACATCACGCATTCGATCTGCACGCTTGAGTTCGAGGATCACCGTCCGCTCTATGACTGGTTCCTCGACAATCTGCCGGTGCCGTCGCGGCCGCACCAGTACGAATTCGCCCGGCTCAACGTCACGCATACGCTTCTGTCCAAGCGCGTGCTGACGGAACTCGTTCGCGGTGGTCATGTCTCCGGCTGGGATGATCCCCGCATGCCGACGCTTGCGGGCCTGCAACGTCGCGGTGTGCCGGCCGAAGCGCTGCGCGAGTTCATCAAGCGGATCGGCGTCGCCAAGGCCAACAGCAGCGTCGACATCGGGATGTTCGAGTTCGCGGTCCGCGAGACGCTGAACAGGAGCGCGCTGCGCCGCATGGCCGTCTTGCGTCCGCTCAAGGTGGTGATCGAGAACTATCCGGACGGCGAGAGCGAGGAGCTTGAGGCGGTCAATCATCCGGACGATCCATCGCAGGGAACGCGACGAATCCGCTTCGGGCGCGAGCTTTATATCGAGCGGGATGATTTCATGGAAAATCCGCCGAAGAAGTTCTTCCGCCTGTCGCCGGGCAGCGAGGTGCGGTTGCGCTATGCCTATTTCATCACCTGCCGCGAAGCGATCAAGAATGCGGCGGGCGAAGTCGTCGAACTCCGCTGCACCTACGATCCCGCGACCAGAGGAGGTAACGCGCCCGACGGCCGCAAGGTGAAGGCCACCATGCATTGGGTCAGCGCGGCCGATGCGGTGCCGGCCGAGGTCCGGCTCTACGGTCATCTGTTTGCGGCTGCGCAGCCTGACGCCGCGAACTTCGCATCCGAACTCAATCCGCAATCGCTTGAGACGCTGTCCGGCTGCATGGTCGAGCCCGCGCTGGCCGGCGACAATGCGGAGGACGCGGTGCAATTCGAGCGGCAGGGCTATTTCTGCCGCGATCCGGATTCATCGCCCGGCCATCTCGTGTTCAACCGGACGGTCGGCCTGCGCGACACCTGGGCCAAGGTCGCAGCAGTCGGCTCCTGATTTCGCCGGTATTGCGTATCCGTTCCACTGTTCCTTGCGCGCTCTCTTCCGCTAGCGCGTTGATGAGGTTTGATTGAATTGTCATGCCCGGCTTTATGCCGGGCATCCACGTCTTGAAGCGTGAACCGGTTCAAAGACGTGGATGGCCGGGACAAGCCCGGCCGTGACGCGTCGAAACGCTTCATCGTCAACTCATCCTGTTCTAGCATTGCCCCGAGGGTGCAAGGGGTGGTGGCCGGATGCCGGAGCGGGGCAGGGCTCGGGATCGGACGGGCGGATACGCGGGAACCTGGCCGCCACGGAAGGCTGTCGCTGCCAGTCCTTCGCAAGTTTCCTCGGGCACCTTTCAGGCGCTTGCGGCCCGGTTGCGAGACTGGGTGCGCGCCGAAGCCGGACCGGGCCGGCTGTTGCCCTGGGTGCCGGTGGCGTTTGGCGTCGGCATCGCGGTCTATTTTGCCGCCGATCACGAACCGATGGTCTGGGTCGTCGTCCCGACTGCCGGCTTTCTCTGCCTCGCCGCGCTGTTGCTCCGTCGGCATAGGCTGTTTCCCGCGGCGGTCATGATCGCGGCAATGGCTGCGGGTTTCGCCGTCGCCACCGCAAATACGGCACGAGTCGCGCACGTCGTTCTCACACGGCCGATGTATTCGCCGTTGCTCAGGGGCTTCGTTGAGACCCGTGAGGTCCGCGAGCGCACCGACAGGTTTGTTCTGCGTGTCGTGCGAATGGATGATCCGTGGCGGCACGTCAAACTGGATCGCGTGCGGCTGTCGGTCAGGAAGGGTACAGCGCCGGCCGTCGGCAGCTTCGTGGAGTTGAAAGCGCACTTGCAGCCGCCGCTGACACCGGTGCGGCCTGGAAGCTACGACTTCGCGCGCGACATGTACTTCCAGGGCATCGGCGCCTCCGGTTTCGTCATGGGCGCGATCAAGATCGTGAACCCGCCGCTCGGCGGCGGGATCGCCCTGCGCTATGCCGCGCTGATGCAGGAGCTTCGCGACGCCATCGATGCCCGCATTCGACTTGTCCTCGATGGCGATTCACGGGCAATCGCCACCGCGCTCCTGACCGGGCGGCGCGACGCCATCACCACGCCCGTCAACGACGCGATGTTCATTTCGGGACTGGGCCATGTGCTGTCGATTTCCGGCTATCACATGGCCGTGGTCGCCGGCGTGGTGTTCTTCGCGGTGCGGGCGCTGCTGGCGCTGGTCCCGGCGCTGACGGCGACTTTCCCGATCAAGAAATGGTCGGCTGCGGCGGCGCTCGCGGCGGCGGCGTTCTATCTGCTGTTGTCGGGCGCCGAGGTCGCGACCCAGCGCTCGTTCTTCATGACCGCGGTGGTGCTGATCGCAGTCTTGGTCGATCGCCGCGCCATCACGTTTCGCACGCTGGCGGTCGCGGCGATGATCGTGCTTGCGATTGCGCCGCAGGCGCTGGTGCATCCGAGCTTTCAAATGTCGTTCGCGGCGACGCTCGGGCTGGTGGCGCTCGTCCAGGTCGGGATGCCGAAACTGTTTGCAACGCCCGATCACTCGCGGACCGCGCGCGCGGCGCTATGGGGTGGCCGCGAAATCGTCACGCTGGCGCTAGCCTCTCTTGTCGCCGGATTTGCAACCACGCCCTATGCCGCGTTTCATTTCCATCGCGTGACGCCTTATGGCGTGATCGCGAACCTGCTGGCGATGCCCGTCGTCTCGGCGCTGGTGATGCCGGCGGGGCTTCTCGGCCTTGCGGCCATGCCGTTCGGCTTCGACGGCGTGTTCTGGCGGCTGATGGATTTCGGCATCGAATGGATGATCGCCGTGGCGCAATGGGTCGCGGCGCTTCCCGGCGCCATAGGTCATATGGCGTCATTCGGAACGGGACCGCTGATCGCGGCGACGGCGGGCATCATTCTGCTCGGACTGCTCAGGACGCCTTTGCGCTGGAGCGGCGCGGCTGTCATCGGACTGGCGGTCGCCTGGTCGTTTGCGGTGGCGCAGCCGGACATTCTGGTTTCCGCCGATGGCCGCAACGTCGGCGTGCGAGGCGATGACGGCCGGCTGCACCTCATCCGCACGGCCAAGGACAACTTCACGGTCAGGGAATGGCTGGCCGCGGATGCCGACGGGCGCCGACCTGACGATCCTTCGCTTACGGCGGGTGTCTCGTGCGACGACGCGGGTTGCGTTGTCGAGATGGCCGGCGGGGAAATTGTGGCGCTGGCGCGGCGGCCGGATGCGATGGAGGACGACTGCGTGCGGGCGCGGGTGATGGTGACGTCGTGGCAGGCTCCGAAGGGTTGCCTCGCGCAGGTCATCGATCAGGATCGGCTGCGGCGGGAAGGGGCCCTGACGCTGCGGCGTATCCCGGGCGATGCAAAACACAATTTTATCGTCGATGCGGTCAGGCCCGATCATGTCGATCGGCCCTGGTCGCATGCCGCCGGCGATGAGAAGCCGACGAACAGCGGCGTCCGACCGAAGCCGAAGCATCCGACCGATGCCACGCCCGCGTCCGACGATCTCCAGCCGGACGATTAAATAAGCAATGATTGTATCCGAAAACCGGTCCGACTTTCCGGAGGCTTACAACGTTTTCAAGCGAAGTGGATACCGGTTCGCGTGAAGGAAACGCGTCAAAATAACAATCCAGAGCTTCGCTTCCGATTCAATCAGAAGCGAAAATGCTTTAGTACTTGCGGTAGATGCCGATCAGCTTGCCCTGGATCTGGACGCGGTTGGGCGGAAGAATGCGAACCTCGTAAGCCGTGTTCGCGGGCTCGAGCGCGATCGAAGCCCCGCGCCGGCGGAAGCGCTTCAGCGTCGCCTCCTCGTCGTCGATCAGGGCGACCACGATGTCGCCGGTTTCCGCGGTCTCGTTGCGCTGGATCAGCGCCATGTCGCCGTCGAGGATTCCGGCCTCAACCATCGAGTCGCCACGCACCTCGAGCGCGTAATGCTCGCCGGAGCCGAGCATGTCGGGCGGCACGCTGATGGTGTGGCTTCGGGTCTGTAGCGCCTCGATCGGCGTGCCGGCCGCGATACGGCCCATCACTGGTACGGCGACCGGACGTTCTGCATCGTCGACGACACCGCCGCCGCTGCCTGGGCGGACTTTGCCGAGATTGCCTTCGATGACGCTCGGCGTGAAACCGCGACGGCCCCCGCCGCTGCCGGCGAGTTCCGGCAGCTTGATGACCTCGATGGCGCGGGCGCGATTGGGCAGGCGGCGAATGAAGCCGCGTTCCTCCAGCGCGGTGATCAGGCGATGGATGCCGGACTTCGAACGCAGATCAAGCGCATCCTTCATTTCATCGAACGAGGGCGGCACGCCTGACTCCTTGAGTCGCTCGTTGATAAATCTCAGGAGTTCATACTGTTTGCGCGTGAGCATCTCGCCCGATCCCCGATTGATGGTAACCCGCCGTCCACTTTCCCGTCTTGCGATTCCCGAGGTCAGGACTGCGACTTCCGATTTAGCGGTCAAGGCATTCGAAACAAATCATGAACGGACACTATATGTTCGATATGTGTTCCGCAACCCTTTAATTTAACGTCAACGGGGCGAGGTTTTCAGGACAGCGAGAGTTTAATGATGTCGCACGGCTCGCCCTTCGGGGTCGCGGGGGCGAACGGGGCACGGACTATAAGCGCCTCCGCTGCAGCGAGATTCCCCAGCAGCGAACTGTCCTGATGGCCGACCGGCGTCGCGATCGGCAACCCGTCGGCCGGGTGCGCAAGCCGGGCTCGAAGATAATCCTGCCGGGCTTGATTGGCGGCGACATCGCCTCCGAGTATCGCCCGTTCAACGCGATGGTGGACGTCCTGACGCCCCGACAGCGCGCGAATCAACGGCACCATGAACAGGAACGCGCAGATGTAGGAGGAGACGGGATTGCCCGGCAGGCCGATCACGCGCATCGCGCCGAGGCTTCCGTGCATCATCGGCTTGCCGGGCCGCAGCGCGATCCGCCAGAACGCGATCTCCACGCCTTCGGCCTCCATGGCGCGTTTGACGAAGTCGTGGTCGCCGACCGATGCACCGCCGGTGGTGATGAGAATGTCGGCGCCGCTGTCGCTGGCGCGGCGGATTGCGGCTGTCGTCGCTTCCATGGTGTCGGCGACGACGCCGAGGTCGATGGCTTCGGCGCCTTCGCTTCTGGCGAGTGCGCGAAGCCCGTAACCGTTGGACAGGATGATTTGGCCTGGACCGGGCGTCGTGCCCGGCAACACCAGTTCATCCCCGGTGGCGAGTACGGCAACTTTGGGGCGGCGGTGCACCGGCAGGTCCGGATAGTTCATGCCGGCCGCGAGGGAGAGGTGGCGGTCGGTGAGACGGCTGTGGGCAAGCAGCAGCACGTCGCCCTCGCGAAAATCGACGCCGGCAGCACGGATGTTCTTGCCGGCGGCGGTGGCTTCCTTGACGATGACATGGTCGCCGTCGCGCTCGGTGTCTTCCTGGATCACGACGGTATCGGCGCTGTCAGGCACCACGCCGCCGGTGAAAATCCTCAAGGCTTCGCCGGGTTGCAGCGCCCGTTCGAGCGGCCGTCCCGCGGCGATCTCGCCGATCACATGCAGTCGCGCAGGTATTGCTCCGATGTCGGCCGCGCGTACCGCATAGCCGTCCATTGCCGACATCGCGACCGGCGGCTGGGTCCTGCGCGAGGCGAGATCACGCGCCAGCACCCGGCGGTGCGCGGCCTCGAGGTCGACCGTTTGTTCCGGCAGCGGCTCGACTCCATCGAGAACAGCCGCAAGCGCGTCGGCGACTGCCATCAGGGCCATGAGCACGATCTCCCGGGTTTCCGGTCCGATTCCGGCGGCGCATCCTGCAAGCAGGCTTGCGAATGTCAGAATCAAAGGACCGCTGGCAAATACAGACGAGTAGCGGAGTTTTAGACGATGCGCTTCGCGGGCGCCAAGTTGATCTACCGAACTTGCGGTCGGCAGACAACGGTCCCGCGGAGGTAGCAGTGGACCGCACGTTCTGAAGACCCCGGTGCGGCTCAGGCGCGCCCCGGAGGTTTTCGGCCGGAGTTCATGCGTCAGGTGAGATTCTGAACAAAAATAACATGTAAAATAAGATGTTGTCCTTGTCTCTTGATTTCAAATCAAAACTCCAGTGGAGGGCGTGAGACCTCTCCTGATCAGGGCGTGTGGAACCGTCGAGGGCGGGACTCGTTGTTGGAAAAACGCTGGTTCGATTCGGGACGGCGCGTTGCCGCCATCGATATGAGGGACCGCCGGGAGCAGCGCAGATCGAAGGAGGCATTCATGAAGTGGAAACTGCGACGGGAATCGATCCTTGATGTCTACAATCTCGTGCTGGCTCTGGTTCTGTTTGCAGCGCCGTGGTTTCTCGTACGGGCCGCTGCGACGACGGACCTCAACCTCTGGGCGAGCAGCGCGGCGATTGGCGCGATCTCGGCGGCTGCGTTACTGGCGTTCGCCTGGTGGAAAGAATGGGCCAATTTGGCGCTCGGTCTCTGGCTGATCGCTTCGCCCTGGCTTTTGGGCTTCGCTCACACCAGCGCCATGCACTTCAGTATCGGCATCGGAGTTGTGGTGGCTTTCATGTCGGTGCTGGAAATATGGCTGGTCTACGACAAGGAGCACGAACTCCAAAACCCGGCGTCTCCGGAGGAGGACCGGCCTCTATTGTCCTGACGGGATATCCGTGACGAGGTAATGGCCGGATTTGCCGCCCTTCTTTTCGACGAGATGAATGCCTTCGATGCGGACGCCGCGTTCGACAGCCTTGATCATGTCGTAAATGGTGAGGCAGGCGATCGAGACCGCGGTCAAGGCCTCCATCTCCACCCCGGTCGGGCCGCAGACCTTGACGCTGGCCTGCACCCTGCATCCGGGTATCTTCTTGTCGGTTTCGATGTCGAGCGTGACCTTCGACAGCGCCAGCGGATGGCACAACGGGATCAGGTCCGAGGTGCGCTTTGACGCCATGATGCCGGCGACGCGCGCGGTGCCGAGCACGTCGCCCTTCTTGGCATTGCCGCTCTCGATCAGCGCGAGCGTGGCCTTGGTCATGACCACCACGCCTTCGGCGACGGCGACACGTTCGGTCGCGGGCTTGGCCGAGACGTCGACCATCCGCGCTTCTCCTTTGGCGTCGATGTGGGTGAGGGCGGATTTATCTTTCTTGCTGGCCATATGCGTTCTTTACCCTTCCTTTAAGGGAGTCGCGTGGTCCCGCGCCAGCAGCGTGCGGGTCGCGGCGGTGACGTCGGCTTGCCGCATCAGGCTTTCGCCGACGAGGAAAGCGGAGATGCCGACCCGTTCAAGCCGCGCGAGGTCCGCGGGGGCGAAGATGCCGCTTTCGCCGACCGGCAGGCGGTCTTTCGGAATGTGCGGCGCCAGCGCCTCGCTGGTCGCAAGGGTCGTCTCGAAGGTGCGCAGGTTGCGGTTGTTGACGCCGATCATCGGCGAACGAAGTTTCAGCGCGCGGTCGAGTTCGGCGCGGTCGTGAATTTCGAGCAGCGCGTCCATGCCGAGATCGAGCGCCGCCGCCTCGATGTCTTTTGCCGCGGCATCGTCGAGCGCGGCCATGATGATCAGGATGCAGTCGGCCCCATGCGCGCGCGCCTCGACCACCTGGTAGGTATCGAACATGAAGTCCTTGCGCAGCACCGGCAGCGACGTCGCGGCGCGGGCGGCGGTCATGAAATCGAGCCGGCCCTGAAAGGAGGGCGCGTCGGTCAGCACCGATAGACAGGCCGCGCCGCCCTCCTCATAGGCGCGCGCAAGCGCCGGCGGATCGAAGTCGGCGCGGATCAGGCCTTTCGAGGGTGATGCTTTTTTGATCTCGGCGATCAGGGCATAGTCGCCGCGAGCAAGTTTTGTGCGGATGGCCTGAACGAAGCCGCGCGGCGGCGACGCCGCTTTGGCTATGGCCGTCACTTCGGAAAGCGGACGCGCGCTTTTCGCCGCCGCGATTTCCTCGCGTTTGTAGGCTCCGATCTTCGTCAGGATGTCGGCCACGCTGTGATTCTCAGCCGTTCGAAACCGCAATCAGCCGCTTCAGTTTGTTCATCGCCGCGCCGCTGTCGAGCGATTTCGCGCCGAGCGCGACGCCGTCCTTCAAGTTTGTCGCCTTGCCCGCGACGATCAGGGCCGCGGCCGCATTGAGCAGCGCGACGTCACGGAAAGCTCCCGGCTTGCCTTCGAGCACGCCGCGCAGGGAGGCTGCATTCGCCTCGGCGTCGCCGCCCTTCAGCGCGTCGCCATTGGCGCGCGACAGCCCGGCGTCGTCAGGCGTGACCTCGAACGATCGGATATTTCCGTTCTCGAGCGCGGCCACGAATGTCGGGCCGGTGAGGGTGATTTCGTCGAGGCCGTCGGAGCCGTGCACCACCCACACCGCGTCCGAACCGAGGTTCTTGAGCACCTGCGCCAGCGGCTGCACCCATTGCCGCGAGAACACGCCGACCATCTGCCGCTTGACGCCCGCAGGGTTGGACAGCGGACCCAGCAGGTTGAAGATCGTGCGGGTCGCGAGTTCGGTGCGCGTCGGGTTGACGTTTTTGGTGGCAGGGTGGTGCGCCGGGGCAAACATGAAGCCGATGCCGGCCTCGCTGATGCAGCGGCCGACCTGTTCGGGCGTGAGATCGATTTTGATGCCGAGCGCAGACAGGCAGTCCGCAGCGCCGGATTTCGAGGACAGCGCGCGGTTGCCATGCTTCGCGACGGTGACGCCCGCGCCGGCGACGATGAACGAGGCGCAGGTCGAGACGTTCACCGAGCCCGAGCCGTCGCCGCCGGTGCCGACGACATCGACCGCATCCGCCGGCGCCGCGACGCGCAGCATCTTGGAGCGCATCGCCGCGACCGCGCCGGTGATCTCGTCGACGGTTTCGCCGCGCACACGCAGCGCCATCAGGAGCCCGCCCATCTGCGAGGGCGTCGCTTCGCCGGACATCATGCTGTTGAACGCGGAGGAAGCCTCTTCGCGGGTCAGGGTTGCGCCGGTCGCGACCTTTCCGATCAGGGCCTTGAGATCGTCCATCGGATACTTTCGGAAAGTGGAGGGACGCCGTCGATCCCGTCAGTTGTTGCTGGTGGCGCCGGTGACCTGCGCCACCGCCGCCTGATTGACCGTCGTGCCGATCTCGTTTTCGAGTCTGGCGATGTACTGGCCGATGTCCTCATCCGACAGACTGCGCTGGAGGCCGTCCTTCAGTTTCTTCATCTCATCGGAAGCGAGATCGAGCGGCGGGTCCTTCACGTCGGTGACGCGGAAAACCACCCATTCATCATTGCCCGCGCCCGGCGCCTGCCCGGCTTTGCCCTTGGCCGTGCGGAACGCGGCGGCGACCACCGCGGCGGCCAGGCCGTCCGTGGCGTCGCGCTTGAAGGCCTTCGCGCTCTCGAGCTTGAGACCGAGACCGGCCGCCTCGTCGGCGAGCTTGCCGCCCTGGTCGAGCTTGCGGACCATGTCGGCCGCCTTGGCTATCAACCGGCTGCTGATCTGATCATCGCGCCATCGCGCCTCGACCTTGTCCTTGACCTCGTCGAGCGAGCGGTCGCGCGAGGGCGTGACGCCGAGCACGTCGAACCAGACGAAGCCGTTGTTGCCGATTTGCAGCGCCTCGTTGTCGACGCCGACGTCGCTGGCGAATGCCTGTCCGATCAGGTCGATTCCCGGCGGAATGCCCGTGACGGGTTTGCCGTCCGGCGCGCGTCCCGATCGGTCGACGGCATCGATGGTGACCGCGGTCAGGCCGAGCTTCTTGGCGGCCTCGACAACGCTCGCGCCGCCGCCGCGCTCGTCCTCCATCTTGTTATGGAGGTCGTTGACCGAGGCGCGCGCGCGGTCGACCGCGATGTCGTGCTTCAGTTTCGCGGCGAGGCTGTCGTAGGTCGGCTGATTCCCCGGTTCGATCTTGCCGACCTTGATGAGCGCGACGCCGAATTTGCCCTGGATCGGCTGGCTGACCTCGCCGGGTTTCAGCGAGAACGCGGCTTCCGCAGCGGTGGGATCGATGATCTCCGACTTGGAGATTGTGCCAAGCTCGGTATCGGAGGCGGCGAGGCCGCGCTCCTTGGCGATGTCGTCAAAGGAGGCGCCGCCTGCGATCTTGGTCCGCGCGGCCTGCGCCTCGGCGAGGCTGGGGAACAGGATCTGCCAGAGCTGTCGCTTTTCGGGCGTGGACAGCCTGTCCTTGCGATTCTCATAGAGCTTTCTGGCGTCGTCGTCGGACACCGTTGTCCGTTTCGCGATCTCCTCGGGCGTCATCACGACGAATGCAATCTTGCGGAATTCGGGCGCGCGGAACTGCACCTTGTGGGCGTCGAAATAGCTCGTCAGTTGTTCTTGCGTCGGCGGATCGATGGCTCCGGCCTGGGCCGCGCCGAGCTTGATATAGTCGATCGTGCGCTGCTCGTTCTGGAAACGGTTCAGCATGTCCAGGAGCGTCTTCGAGGGCTCGACGCCCGCCGCCACCGTGCCGGCGATTTCGCGGCGCAGCGTCGTATGCCGCTGTTCAGCGACGTAGCGCTGTTCGGTGTACCCCATCTGACGGATCAGGCCGGCGAAGCGCGCCGGATCGAATACATTGTTGGCGCCCTTGAAGTTGGGATCGCTCATGATCTGGCGCCTGATCTCTTCATCGGATGCGTTGAGGCCCTTGCGCCGGGCGTCCTCGTCAAGGGCCGTCTCCGCGATCACCTGCTGCAACACCTGACGGTCGAGGCCGAGCGCCTTGATCTGGTCGGGGGGCAGCGAACGCCCGAGCTGGCGCCCGATCTGCTGCAACCGGTCGGTGTAGATCTGGCGGAACTGCTCGGTCGAAATCTCGGTGCCGCCGACCGTTGCCAGGGTCGATTGGCCGAAGCCGTGAAAGATGTCCGCGATGCCCCAGATGCCGAAAGCCACGATCAAAAGACCCATCACGATGGTCATGAGGGTCTTGCCGAGCCAGTTTGATGAGGCGTTGCGTATTCCTCGAAGCATGAGTCCGTACTTTTGCAGGAGGGAGGCGGCTCGCGCTTGAGCGGAAGCCGCGCAGGGTCACCGAGTTGATAACGCATCATAAAGTCACGAGCGCGCCGTCGCAACCTCGGCGGGACGCGTTGACCAACAGTCGCGGCCGGCGTCGTAGACTGGCCCCAGCCGATCACGTCTGCTAGCAAGGCCCGCGAGCCTCGGCATTGGGCTGCCGGTGCCGAAGTGACGAACTGTCGAAATCACCCATGAGAGATCCATGACCGGGTTGCGACCGCTGATTGCGGGAAACTGGAAGATGAACGGCCTCAAGGCTTCGGCAAGCGAACTCGGCCAGATGATCGTGGGCTCGAACGGCCCTGCGCAAAAGGCCGATCTGCTGATCTGTCCACCGGCGACGCTGGTGTTGGCCTTTGCGGGGGCAGTCCAGGGCTCGCCGTTGCGGATCGGCGCGCAGGATTGCCACCCCCAGCCTTCCGGAGCCCATACGGGCGATATTTCCGCCGAGATGGTGGCCGATGCGGGTGCCACAGCCATTATCGTCGGCCATTCCGAGCGACGCGCCGATCATGGCGAGACCGACGCCCTGGTCCGGCAAAAGGCGGAAGCCGCGTGGCGAGCGGGGTTGATCGCCATCGTCTGCGTCGGCGAGACCCAGGACCAGCGGGACGCCGGAGAAACGCTTGAGGTCGTCGGGCGGCAGCTTGCGGGCTCGCTGCCGGACGGTGCGACGGCCGCAAATCTCGTCGTTGCCTACGAGCCGGTCTGGGCTATTGGCACCGGACGCACCCCGACGTCGCAGGATGTGCAGGAGGTTCACGGATTTATCCGCGATCAGCTCACGCAACGCTTTAGCGGGGAGGGACGCAAGGTCCGCATTCTCTACGGCGGGTCGGTAAAGCCGTCGAACGCCGCGGAGTTGCTGGCGGTTCCGAACGTGAACGGGGCGCTGATCGGCGGCGCCAGCCTCAAGGCCACGGATTTCCTTGGGATCGCCCAAGCTGTTGCCTGACGGGTCCAAACCGCGGGAGTGAGCCGGCCTTCCGGGGGTGGCAACGTCGCGCCCGATCTAGTAGATACCTGACCCAGTAGATATAAGCCCCGCAAGCTTGTGTTTTCCGGCCGGCCGGAGCGCGCTTGTGATGGAAGGCCAGAGATGCAGACCGTTATTGTCGTCCTCCACCTGATGATCGTTTCAGCGCTGACTGTTGTCGTTCTGCTGCAGAAGTCCGAGGGCGGCGGCCTTGGCATGGGCGGCGGCGCCGGCTTCATGTCGAGCCGGGGCACTGCGAACCTGCTGACCCGCACCACGGCCATCCTCGCGGCCGGCTTCTTCCTGACCAGCATGTTCCTGTCATGGCTTGCGGGCTACGAACATGCGCCAAGTTCAATTCTGGACAGGGCGCCGGCGTCACAGTCGCAGCCGGCGGGAGGCGCGACGCCGGTTGCTCCGCCGACCAGTGGCGGCCTCCTGGATTCGCTGAAACAATCCGAGCAGCCGGCCGCGCCGGCGCCCGCGGGTCCGCAGGCGCCGCGGTCGAACTAAGGTGTCGCCTGCCCGACCAGACGCAGGCGTCCCGCATAGCCGCCGACTGACACATGTCGTGATCGCCCACCGAGGCGATCATCCGTATTTCAAGGCGAGCGTTGCGGCCGCCCGCCGTTATGCGCAGGTCCACGTTCTGACCTATGCCGAGCCCGACGCCGACCGCGACTTCGCCGATCTGGCGGCGTCCTATGTACATCTCTCCGGAGGTTCCGTTCGATACGAGCTGTCATGGTGCCTGCGCCGCTATTTTTTGATGCGCGATCTGTTCCGGCGCGAAAAGATTTCGGAGGGCTGGCTTCTCGACAGCGACCTGCTGCTGGTGGATGCGCTGCCGGATCGCAGCCGATTTCCGGAAGGGACGATCTGTGCGCTATCGGCGCCGCCGGTTGACGACCCGCTCGACCGCCATTTCTCGCCGCATTGTTCCTTCTGGACGCTTGAGGCGCTCGAAAGCTTCTGCAATTTCATGATCAACGCTTATGCACGCCGTTCCGAACAGCTTCGCGCTCTCGACCGCGAGCGCCGCAGCCGCGGCATTACCAGTGCGATGAGCGATATGATCCTGCTGGGTCAATGGGGGCTGGACGATCCCCGGGTCTTCAACACCTTTGATTTCACCGACGGCGGAATGATCGACCACAATCTGCGCGGCCATGAGCAACCCGTTGGAGTCAAATTGAAAAGTCGTTTCGGAAATAAGGTACTGATCCGGCGCAACGGTCACTGGTGGACTGAAACTGACGAAGGGCGCCTGATCCCATTGCGCTGTGTGCATTTCCAGGGCGCGGCCAAGATATTGATTAAGGATTTTGCCCGAGGGCGACATGTTTCTTTTGCTGTGAAAGCGTGGGCCAGATGGTCCATCAACAGCTTGCGCCTGTTTCTGCGGCACATGAAAAACCGCCCGTTGCCTGTTGAGCGACCTACTTTATCTTCCAGTTAACTTCTTCCCAATCCAACGGACTACGCGCGCGGAACCGAATTTTCACGCTCGCAGAATCGATTTTGGAGCCTTAAAGATTGAGCCCCATGGCGCGGTACATTTTCATCACCGGCGGCGTGGTCTCCTCGCTCGGGAAGGGGCTGGCATCGGCGGCGCTTGGCGCGCTGCTGCAGGCGCGCGGCTACAAGGTCCGCCTTCGCAAGCTCGACCCCTACCTCAACCTCGATCCCGGCACGATGTCGCCCTACCAGCACGGCGAGGTGTTCGTCACCGACGACGGCGCCGAGACCGATCTCGATCTCGGTCATTACGAGCGCTTCACCGGCCGTCCCGCGACCAGACAGGACAACATCACCACCGGCCGCATCTATCAGGACATCCTGACCAGGGAGCGCCGCGGCGACTATCTCGGCGCGACGATCCAGGTGATCCCCCACGTCACCAACGCCATCAAGGAGTTTATCCTCGACGGCAATGACGGCTACGACTTCGTGCTGTGCGAGATCGGTGGCACCGTGGGCGATATCGAGGGGCTGCCGTTCTTCGAGGCGATTCGCCAGCTCAAGAACGACCTGCCGCGCGGCGACGTCGTTTACATCCACCTTACGCTGCTTCCGTTCATCCCGAGCGCCGGCGAGTTGAAGACCAAGCCGACGCAGCATTCGGTGAAGGAACTGCGTTCGATCGGCATCCAGCCCGATATCCTGCTGTGCCGCACCGACCGGGAAATCCCCAAGGAGGAGCGCCGCAAGCTCGGGCTGTTCTGCAACGTCCGCGAGAGCGCCGTGATCGAGGCGCGCGACGCCGACAACATCTATGCCGTGCCGGAAGTCTATCACGCAGCGGGTCTCGACGACGAGGTTCTGGCGGCGTTCGGGATCGAGCCGCGAACGCCGCCGGCGCTGCAAGGCTGGCACGAGATCAACGAACGTATCCGTAATCCAGAAGGCGCGGTGACGATCGCGATCGTCGGCAAGTATACCGGCATGAAGGACGCCTACAAGTCGCTGATCGAGGCACTGTCCCATGGCGGCATCGCCAACAAGGTGAAGGTCAATCTCGACTGGATCGAGAGCGAGGTGTTCGAAAACGAGGATGCCGCGCCGTTCCTCGAACATGTCGACGGCATTCTGGTGCCGGGCGGGTTCGGCCAGCGCGGCGCCGAGGGCAAGATCAAGGCGGCGCGGTTCGCCCGCGAGCGGCACGTGCCTTATTTCGGCATCTGCTTCGGAATGCAGATGGCCGTGATCGAGGCGGCGCGCAATCTGGTCGGGATTGCCGACGCCAATTCCACCGAATTCGGCCCGACCAGCGAACCACTGGTCGGCTTGATGACGGAATGGCTGCGCGGCAACGAACTGGAGAAGCGCTCCCGGGCCGGCGATCTCGGCGGCACCATGCGGCTCGGCGCTTACCCGGCGACGCTCACGCGCGGCAGCCGTGTGTCCGGAATCTACGGCGGCGCGCTCGAGATTTCAGAGCGGCATCGCCACCGTTATGAGGTCAACACCGCCTACAAGGACCGGCTGGAGCAGCACGGCCTGCGCTTTTCGGGCCTGTCGCCCGACGGTGTCTTGCCGGAGATCGTCGAATACGAGGATCATCCGTGGTTCATCGGGGTGCAGTACCATCCCGAACTGAAGTCACGGCCATTCGAGCCGCATCCGCTGTTCGCCTCGTTCATTCAGGCCGCCGTGGTGCAGAGCCGGCTGGTTTAGCTCGGTACGATACGCTGCCGCGCCCAGCCGGCTAGTTGCAAAAATGTGACCCTTGCCGGATTTCGATTGCACCGGAGTCGAATGCTGATTGCTGTCTGCTGCGGCGGATCGATAATGCGTCCGAGAGTCGCAGGGGATGTGCCAACGTTCGATTTTTGCAGCACTTGCTTTGATTTCTGGGGAACACTCATGAAGAAGATTTTGCTCGCCACTTCGGCGCTGCTCGCGACCGCTAGCGTGGCATCGGCTGCCGATCTCGCGGCCAGGCATTATACCAAGGCGCCCGTCGCACCGATCGCCACGGTCTATGACTGGACTGGCTTCTACATCGGCGGACATGTCGGCGGCGGCTGGGGTGATCAGGGAAGTACCGAATTACCGCCGGGAACCGGGGCTTTTCCGGTCGGAACTGCATTCGCTAAGAATCACCCAAGTGGTTTTCTTGGCGGTGTTCAGGGCGGATATAACTGGCAATTCACCAACATCGTCTTGGGCGTGGAAGGGGAATACTCCTGGGCGGATATGAAGGGAGACGCTCAAACGACGAGCATTCCGTTCCCAGCCATCGTCACTCATACCACTACGAAAGTTGACGATATCGCAACGGTTACGGGCCGCGTCGGTTACGCGTTCAACAACTGGCTCTTCTACGGCAAGGGTGGTTGGGCTTGGGCGCGCACCGGATCCAATTCCGAGGTGACGCGTTCAGGTGTTCCGTTCAACTACACCTCGTCAGGGAGCGACCGGGATGGTTGGGTGGTCGGCGCCGGCATCGAATGGGGCTTCGCGCCTAATTGGTCCGCCAAGATCGAGTATGAACATATCGACCTCGGCAACAAGACCGTGCAAATCAATTCGACCGCAGCGGCGACATCGTTTGTCGATTCGTCCAGCCAGATTGACGTGGTAAAAGCAGGCGTAAACTATCGCTTCAATTGGGGCGGTCCGGTCGGCGCGAGATACTAATCGCCGAAGATCGATTTATTTCTCCAGGATGCTTCTGGGCCAGTCGCAAGACTGGCCTTTTTTCATGCAACGGAGCTGCGTGTCCAAGGCGCGCGGAAGCGGTCCCTGTTGTTCGAGCGGCCAAGTCTGCAGAGCGGGAGTCTCGATCGATCCGATATCATCGAGAACTGCTTTGGCGGTAGATGCGTGAGCACGGCCGGATACTGCTTCCGGCGCAATCCTCAACTGGAAGCCGTGCAAGCGGGGTTGATCCCGTCGCTGCCGGCCTGCATGGTCGGCCAGCAAAGGAAATCCGTCTTGAATCAGTCTCTCTCCGCCGCGCCCGTCGTCGCCGTCGGCTCCGTCGCTTTCGGTCAGGACCGGCCGCTGTCGGTCATCGCCGGCCCGTGCCAGATGGAAAGCCGGGCCCACGCGCTTGAAGTCGCCGGCGCGCTGAAGGAGATCGCCGCGCGGCTGAACATCGGCCTTGTCTTCAAGTCCTCGTTCGACAAGGCCAACCGCACCAGCGCCTCGGGCGCGCGCGGAATCGGACTGAAGCAGGCGCTGCCGGTCTTCGCGGAGATCCGTGCCTCGCTCGGCTTGCCGGTGCTGACCGACGTGCACGAGGCCGCGCAATGCGCCGAGGTCGCGCAGGCGGTCGACGTGTTGCAGATCCCAGCGTTCCTGTGCCGGCAGACCGACCTTTTGCTGGCGGCGGCGGCGACCGGCAAGGTTATCAACGTCAAGAAAGGGCAATTCCTGGCGCCCTGGGACATGGCGAACGTGGTCGCCAAGATCACCGGCGGCGGCAACCGCAATGTGCTCGTGACCGAGCGCGGCGTCTCCTTCGGCTACAATACGCTGGTCTCGGACATGCGCGCGCTGCCGATCCTGGCGCGCACCACCGGCGCGCCCGTCATCTTCGACGCCACCCATTCGGTGCAGCAGCCGGGCGGGAAGGGGGCATCCTCCGGCGGCGAGCGCGAATTCGTCCCGGTATTGGCGCGCGCGGCCGTGGCGGTCGGCGTCGCCGGCGTGTTCATCGAGACCCATCCCGATCCCGATCATGCCCCGTCTGACGGTCCCAACATGGTGCCGCTTCGCGAGTTCGAGGCGCTGGTGCGGCGGTTGATGGCGTTCGACGCGCTGGCGAAGGCGGCCGATCCGGCCCCTGCGAAATGACATCGGCCACTCCGGCCGCGGCCGGACCGCACAAGTTGCCGCCGCTCCTGAATATTGTCGCGCTCGCCACCTTCGCGGCAAGCCTGTCGACGCGCGCGCTGGACCCGGTGCTGCCGCATGTCGCCGACGACATGTCGGTGACGGTCGCAACGGCCGCCGGCCTGACGGCGGTCACCGCCTTCTCGTTTGCGCTCGTGCAGCCGCTGATCGGCGCGGCCGCCGACGTGTTCGGCAAGGCGCGGCTGATGCTGGCGTGCCTGGTGCTGCTCGGCATCGCGAACGTCGCCGGCGCGCTGTGCACATCCTACAGCGCGCTGTTCGTGACGCGCATCTTCGCCGGCGTCGCATCGGGCGGCGTTTTTCCGGTCGCGCTCGGCATGGCGAGCGACCTCGTGCCGGTCTCCAAGCGGCAGGTGGCGATCGGCAGGACGATCGCGGGCACGGTGAGCGGCAATCTGCTCGGCGCTTCCTTTTCCGGCGTGATCGGCGATCTCGTCGGCTGGCGCGGTGTGCTTGTCGTGCTCGGCGTGCTGGTTCTGGCTGCCTCGATCGCCGTCGGCGCTGGATTCCGCCGCGGCAATGCGATCGTGGCCTCGCGGCAGATGAAGTTCACGGACCTGCGCCATGGCTACCGGCAGATCTTCACCAATCCCAACGCCAGGGTCTGCTACTCCGCGGTTTTCATCGAAGGCTGCTGCGTGTTTGGACTGTTTCCTTACGTCGCGGCGTTTCTGTTTGAACTCGGCGAAACGCGGCTTTCGGTTGCTGGCATCGTCATCGCGGGATTTGCGGTCGGCGGCCTGTTCTACACGATGACGGTGTCGCGCTTGCTGTCGGTGTTCGGCATCCGCGGCATGATGATATCGGGCGCAGTGCTGGCGGCGGCGCAGATCGTCGCCGTTGGTCTCGGTCCGGACTGGCCCATCCAGGTGCTCAGCTTCGTCCTGATGGGCTGGGGCTTCTACATGCTGCACGGCTGCCTGCAGGTGTTCGCCAGCGAACTGTCCGAGCAGGCGCGGGCGACCGCGTTGTCGCTGCATTCGTTCTTTTTCTACATGGGACAGACAGCCGGTCCGATCGCCTATGGTGCGAGCCTCGCCTGGGCGGGGAAATTTCCGACCCTCGCCGCGAACGCGATCGTCATCGCGATTCTCGGCTTGGTCTGCGCGCGACTGCTCGTCGGGAAGGCCGGATCGTCCACGGGGTAGCGTCAGGACGAAAATTGCGGAGCGCCGGATGGTCGCGCCGGCAGGCGTGCGCAGGCCGGCCTGAGAACGCCGCCGAATCCGAGCCACAGCGCAAGCGAGCCCAGCGCAAAGCCACCCAGGATCAGGAACGCCAGCGGGTAGCCGACGCTTTGCGCGATCCAGCCGCCGATCGCGGGACTCAGCGCGGCGCCGATGCCCTGCACGGTCATGACCGCGCCCTGGCCGACATTGATGCGACCGGTGCCGTTGAGGATGCGTGCGACGAGGCCGGGCACCGCCACGCTCTGCAACCCGGCGCCGACACCGTCGAGCAACTGAACGGGGACGACGCCCCAACTCGTGATCAGGCCGGCGGCGATCGCCCCGCGGACTGGCAGCGACGCGAACGAAATCAGCATCACCAGCCAATAGCCTTCCTTTTCCGCGAGCCGCATCGCGAACAGCGAGGTGAGGATCATCGTGCCCTGGGCGATGACGATGGTGGCGGCGACGAAGCCGGCCGGGTCGGCGCCGCGTTCGGAGACCACCGCCAGGCCGTAGAGCGGCAGCATCGCGGCGTTCCCGAGATGAAAGAAAGCGAGCGCCGCCGCCAGGATCAGCAGCGGCTTGCAGCGGACCAGCACGTCGAAGCCGCTGACCTCGCCGGCATGATCGCCGCTGTCGTGCACGCCGCGGGCGGCGGCATCGTCGATAGCGTCCCTCGGGATCATCAGGACGCATGCAATCGAGATCAGGCCGAACACCGCGGCGAGAATAAACACCGCGACGAACCCGAACTGCCAGCCGACGAAACCCGAAAGGGCCGCCCCGACCATGTTGCCGGCATGATTGAAAGCCTGGTTGCGGCCATTCTGCCGGTTGAAGCCGGTTTGCCGCACCATCCCGAGCGTGATGCCGGTAACCGCCGGAACAATCGCAGCCCCCGCCACCGCGGTTGCGATTTGTGAAAACGTCACCACCCAGAAATCCTGGGACAGCAAGATGATCGCGGAGGCGAGCACCGTGCAGATGCCGGGAAAGATGACGTAGGCGCGTTTGTTGCGGGTGGCATCCACCAGCGCGCCGACCGGCGTCGTCATCAGTGTCCCCGCGACGCCGCCGACGGTCAGGATGGTGCCGATCCAGCCGCTCTGCCAGCCATGAGCCAGCAGGAAAACGCCGACGAACGGCCCGATCCCGGCCTGCATGTCGGCCATGAAGAAATTCAGCGCTTCAAGCGGACGGATGCCGCGCGACGGCTGGTCATGTGTCAAGCGGCTTTACCCAAGGATCTCAATCATTCCGCTGGGGACGCAAACGCGGTCGATGCAAGCCGGTTCCCACTCGTCGGCGCATAAGAGCTGACGGTCAGCCCCTGCCGCGATACGGCGCCACGTCCTGGTCGGGAATCCAGAGGCCCTTTGGTGCCTTGCCGGTCTGCCAGAACACGTCGATCGGAATGCCGCCGCGCGGATACCAGTAGCCGCCGATGCGCAGCCATTTCGGGCCGACCGCGGCCGCGATGCGCTTGCCGATCGCCACGGTGCAATCCTCGTGAAAAGCACCATGGTTGCGGAAGCTCGCCAGATAAAGTTTGAGCGATTTCGACTCCAGCAGCCACGATCCCGGCACATAGTCGATCACCAGATGCGCGAAGTCCGGCTGGCCGGTGACCGGACACAGCGCGGTAAACTCCGGCGCCGTGAAGCGTGCGACGTAATCAGTGTCCTTTTGCGGATTGGCCACACGGTCCAGTTTCGCGGCTTGCGGCGAATCCGGCCACGTCACGGCGCGGCCGAGTTGCAGGTCGGGCGATTTTGGCGAGGAGGGAGGCTTTCGTGGCATGATTATCTCCATCGGAGCGTGATCAGTAAAAACGGAAGCCGGCTTTGCGTCCGATCGCGCTCTGACCTTGTTTGAACGGCGCATGATCTTTTCGCCAAACCGCTCGCACTTTGGCGGATCATGTCGCTTCTGACAGCCAATCGTAACAAATACGTCACGATTCACGGCCTTTCCCGCGCCTAAGCATTGCTGTAGAAGCACCGCAAAATCCAGTGATTCAAGAGGTTCTTATGACTGCCATCGTCGACATCATCGGCCGTGAAATTCTCGACAGCCGCGGCAATCCGACCGTCGAGGTCGACGTGGCGCTCGAAGACGGCGCGATGGGCCGCGCGGCGGTGCCTTCCGGCGCCTCCACCGGAGCGCACGAGGCGGTCGAACTGCGCGACGGCGACGAAACCCGCTATTTCGGCAAGGGCGTGCGAAAGGCGGTCGACGCGGTGAACGGCGAGATTTTCGACGCCATCGGGGGCATGGACGCCGAGCAGCAGGCCCAGATCGACGAGATCCTGATCGGACTCGACGGGACCGCGAACAAGAGCCGGCTCGGCGCCAACGCGATTCTCGGCGTATCGCTGGCGCTCGCCAGGGCGGCGGCGGACTCGCTCGACATGCCGCTGTATCGCTACGTCGGAGGCGTCGCGGCGCGGACGCTTCCGGTGCCGATGATGAATATCGTCAACGGCGGCGTGCATGCCGACAATCCGATCGACTTTCAGGAATTCATGATCATGCCGGTCGGCGCCAAAACCTTCTCGGAAGGTCTGCGCTGCGGTTCGGAAATTTTTCATACGCTGAAATCCGAACTGAAGAAGGCCGGCCACAACACCAATGTCGGAGACGAGGGTGGTTTCGCGCCGAATCTGCCGTCGGCCGGCGCAGCGCTCGATTTCGTCATGGGCGCGATCGTCAAGGCCGGTTACAAGCCCGGCGAGGATGTCGCGCTGGCGCTCGACCCGGCCGCGACCGAATTCTTCAAGGACGGCAAGTATGTCTATTCAGGCGAGGGCAAGACCCGTTCGATCGATGAGCAGGCCAGGTATCTGGCGAAGCTCGCATCGGACTATCCGATCGTCTCGATCGAGGACGGCATGGCCGAGGACGATTTCGAGGGCTGGAAACTGCTCACCGACCTGATCGGCAAGACATGCCAGCTCGTCGGCGACGACCTGTTCGTCACCAACGTGGCGCGGCTCGAGCAGGGCATCAAGAGCGGCCTCGCAAACTCGATCCTGATCAAGGTCAACCAGATCGGCACGTTGACCGAGACCCTTGCCGCCGTCGAGACGGCCTACAAGGCCGGCTATACCGCCGTGATGTCGCACCGATCCGGCGAGACCGAGGATTCCACGATCGCCGACCTCGCAGTCGCCACCAATTGCGGGCAGATCAAGACCGGATCGCTGTCGCGCTCGGATCGCGCCGCCAAATACAACCAGTTGCTGCGCATCGAGCAGCAGCTTGGCGCCCAGGCGAAGTATGGTGGGCGCGCGGCGCTGAAGGCGCTGGCGTAACGCCGGCATCAGGCGAACGAACGAGCCGGCGCGCGTAGCGTACCGGCTTGTTTCCCGATAGCGGGCGTGCGCTCGCTTACTGCACCGCGGGCGCGGCCGAGACCTGATGATCGCGCCTGGCAGGCCTGACGCGATGAGTGCCCCTGCCGACGGCTTGCAGCACCGCAGCGATCGCCTTGCGGTGGAGGGCGTCGGCCTTGTCGATGACGAAATGATTGTAGGCGCCGCTTTCGTTCAGGTTGGACAGGCTGCCATGGAACCTTTTGCCGGCCACGACGGGGCGTCCCCACGCGGTCGGCACGTAGAAATTGATAATTCGGCGGACATTCGGTGGAACGGGCCCCGGCGCTGTCGGATCGAAGTTCACGATCAGAGCCACGGGAATCCCGTTATCATTCAGCTTGCGTGCCAGGGAGATCGTCGTATCCGCCCCGTAGGAATGGCCCATCAGAATGATGGGCTCATGGTTGCCGGCACGGTATTGAGCCGTGATGCTGTCGGCCAGCGACGACCAGGATGTGTAAGATACGGCTTCAGCCCTCACGCCGACCTTCTCGAGCTTCGCGGCCAGTTCATCCATGCCGAGCGAGAAAATGTTGAAGAGGCCACGCATCAGATAGACGTGACCGGGGCGGCGCGGCGCCGTTATCTGCGCATTGGCGGAACTCGTCAGCATTCCGCCGATCACAAACAAGGCAAAACTTACCATTGCGGCATGCAGGCCGCGGCGTGCAGGCAGAAAGATCGGCATCGGTGAGTTCCAATCCAATGGCCAGTACCGCCGATTCGAAAGTCCTGCACCTGTTGCGGCACGTTCGTCGTCAGGAATTTCAAATCGAAAGCGGCACTGGAATCATGAAGTTGCCAGTCCCCTTTGCTTTCTGAAGTTCGTTAAAGGCGGGTGCCGGCTTGCGAATTTCGGAAAGCACTGGAAGTCTGCACTATATATTTCGCCTTCATGTTCTCCCGTCAATTATGTTGCCATAAATCCTGTGTGTTGTGATTGAAACGTCACATATGGACTTGCCCAGACCCAAGTATTGGGGGTCGAATCTGGGGTATCCTGTTCGCGGTCGGAGAGCTTAACCCCACGTTCGCCACCGAACATGCAGGTAACGCGACGGAAGTGATGGAATGATCGCGCGGCGACACGTCTTTCATATCGGCGGGTACGACCCGATTTCGCCGGAGGAGCAGCTTCATCGGTTCGCCCGGTCGCTGGCGGTGTATCGACGGATCTGGGGCGTGAGGGCCGCCATCGTGAGCGGGGTCGAGGCGAAGCCGGTCAGTGCGTCCTGGGAGATCGAGGCTTCAGGTCCCAACTGGAACACCCGCACGTCCTATGAAATGCTGCGGTGGGACGACCTGATCCTGGAAGATCATGAGCGGGGCATGTGGTCGCGCCTGGGACAGGCGTTTGTCACGCTGGCCGACTTCGTTGCCACCGGCACGCTGTTTCGTTTCATGTATGCAAGCTGGAAGTATGCCGGCTTCTTTCTGTTCCCGTATCTGTATCTTGCAGGCTTTGCCGCGTGCGGCGCGGGGATCGGATACGGATTGGTCCGCATCGCGGGCGTGACGGGATTCGCGGCAGCCGTGCTGACTGCGGCGGTAACGGTGGGCGTAATGGCCGGTTTGTTGCGCTTGCTAGGTTGGCGCTGGCCGATCAACCATGTCTTCGACGACTGGATTTTCTCGCGCGAATTCGTCTACGGCGAGCGGCCGCGCATGGATGCCCGGATCGACCGGTTTGCCGAGCGCATCCTCGATCGGGTCCGTAACGCCGATGTCGATGAGATCGTCATAGTCGGGCACTGCCTCGGCGCCGCGCTGGTCATGGATGCGGTCGCGCGGGCTCTTGAGCGCGACCCCGAACTGGCCCGGCGCGGTCCTTCCCTGTGCATCCTGACCGTCGGCGCCACCATTCCGAAGTTCTCGCTGCATCCGCGGGGTGAGCGCATTCGTCAGGCCACGCAAATTGTGGCCGAAGAGCGTCGAATCCATTGGACCGAATACCACGCCCGCGACGACGCCATAAGCTTCTATCGCTTCGATCCGGTGACATTGAAGCGCTTCAGCCGCGAACGCTCCGACGGACGACCGAACATCCGGCGCGTGCAGTTGCACGACATGATGGACAAAGCCAGCTTCCGGCGTCACCGGTTCGACTTCATGCTCTTGCATTACAAGTTCTTGATGGGAAACAGCGTGCGCGCCAGTTACGACCACTGTCTTATCCTTTGCGGTCCGTTGCCGTTCGACGAGATCACCGCGCCGCGCGGCGGTGTCGACCGTTTCGGCGAGGATGGCGCGCTTCTGAAAGGCGCGCAGTTCTCGACGGCCGCGGTGGCCAGACCGGCGGATGCCGCGGTCGGCGCGGCTTAGGCGCGGCGGCTCATGTCATCGATCGTGCTGGGGCAGACGATCTGGCTGGTCGGCATCGTCGCATGGTTCATCATCCGCTATCCCTATGCCCGGCGGGCGCGACGCACCGCGACCTTGCGGCGCGACGGCGCCTGGCGCGAGCGCGCGCTTCTGGCTGCTGCGTTTCTCGGCCTGTTTGCGATCCCGGCCCTCAATCTTGCGACGGGATGGCCGCGCGCATTCGCCTACGATCCGGGGTACGGACTCGTGGTGCCGGGCGCCGCATTGTTCGCGTTTTCGCTCTGGCTGTTCCGCCGTTCGCACAAGGATCTCGGCCGCCAATGGTCGGCGGCGCTGGAGGTGCGCGAGGGGCATCGGGTGGTCCGCGTCGGCGTGTACCGATCGATCCGCCATCCGATGTATGCCTCGTTCTGGCTGTGGGCGGCCGCGCAAGCCTGTCTGCTGTCGAATCTCGTTGCCGCGCTGAGCGGGCTCGTCGCCGTGGCGCTGTTGTTCTTCGCGCGCGTGAATGTCGAGGAGCGGATGATGATCGAGACGTTCGGCGAGGACTATCGCCGCTACATGCGGGAAACCAGGCGGATTATTCCCGGCGTGTATTGATGGGCGACAGTCTGTGTTTGGCAGGACGCTCCCGCAATCAGCGCGGCGAGCGGGACGCGCAAAAGGTTTTTATTATGACGGACGATTAAGATAAATGGATGCGCTTGCACTTGGACGGAAACATCTCGATTATCCGTCATTGCCGGCTTGACTTGGCAATCCGCCAATCTTCGAAAGAAGATGGATGCGCAGGGCCATAGGCGAGCGGAAGCGACGCCGTTCTTCGGCTATAGGCGAGCGGAAGCGACGCCGTTCTTAGAACTATGTCCGCGCATGACACCGGAGCACGGATTGATTCCGTGTCATCGAGAACCGTCAGGTTGCAGCAGAGCCGGCCGCAAGGGCCAAAACCACAGGATTTATCCATGGCATCCCAGCATAGCGTCGCCGTCATCGTTGGCAGCCTTCGCCAAGAGTCATTCTCTCTGAAACTGGCCAAGTCGTTGGTGAAGCTTGCGCCATCCTCGCTCCAGCTCGACGTCATCACGCTCGACGGATTGTCGTTCTACAACCAGGATCTTGAAGCCACGCCTCCGGCCGACTGGGTGAGTTTTCGCGACCGCGTCAGGAAGGCGGATGCTGTCCTGTTCGTGACGCCCGAATACAATCGATCGGTTCCGGGCGTCCTGAAAAACGCCATCGACGTCGGATCGCGCCCCTACGGGCAGAGCGTCTTCAACGGCAAGCCCGGCGGCGTCATCAGCAATTCTCCGGGCGCCATCGGCGGGTTCGGCGCCAATCATCATCTGCGCCAATCGCTGGTTTTTCTCAACGTTCCGGTTCTGCAGCAGCCCGAAGCCTACGTCGGCGGTATCGGCGACGCGTTCGACGAAAACGGCGAACTGGTCA
This sequence comes from Nitrobacter sp., assembly GCF_047149785.1. Classification (GTDB taxonomy): domain Bacteria; phylum Pseudomonadota; class Alphaproteobacteria; order Rhizobiales; family Xanthobacteraceae; genus Nitrobacter. Next base: position 1,283,437 of record NZ_BAAGBE010000001.1, read on the forward strand.
AGGCGTCCTTGCGCGAGTTTCTCGAAACCTACGTCAACGCCTTCGCCGCCTGGGTCGCGCAGCAGAAGAAATAGGAGCCGGCGCGTCGTCCGGTCGTTAGCGAAGCCTTAACCGGGTCGCCGCATCGTCACGCCATGGTTTCGCGCTCCCGACTCAAATCGGTGCTCACCGGGCTTGCCCTCTACGCGATGGCGGCGATGGTCGTCGGCTATTTCGGCGTCAACGCCTATACCGGCAAGTACGGGTTGAATGCCCGGCAAGAACTCGACCAGGAGATCGTCGCGCTGACCTCAGAACTGGCGCGGCTGAAGGCGGAGCGTGCCGAGAGCGAGAAGCGGGTCGCGCTCCTGCGTTCGAGCGGGATCGACCCCGACATGCTCGACGAGCGCGTCCGCTATCAGCTCGACTATGCCAATCCTCGCGATCTGATCTACGTCATTCCTCCGAAATAAATCCGGGCTGCCTACAGCGGCTTAGGTTTTGGTGGAAACACCCCGTTCCGTCATGGCCGGGCATAGCCGTTCGAAGGAACGGCGTCGCTTCGCTCGCCCATAGCCGTTCAAAGAACGGCGTCGCTTCGCTCGCCTATGGTCCCGGCCATCCACGTCTTTCTTCGCTGAAATTCCGGAGACGTGGGTGCCCGGCATTATAGCCGGGCATGACGGGTTGCTGATTTCGTCTAAAGCAAACCTGCTCTAAGTCCCTTGCGAGTGATTTCGTCCAATCGCGAAAACCTGTCGTCAAATTTCAAAAATATCCTTCTTTCCGTCACGGAATTTCGTCGGCGCTGCAATGCGAAAAACCTGCGCGCATCAATTTGATCGCGAGCTTTCAAGGTTGTCTGAGTTGAGCTAGAGAAGGTGATCCTTCTCGCATCCGGATTTGATATGGCCGCATCCAAAAAGAGCGTCGCACAGGCGGCAGATAACGGTTCGAAAACCCCGTCGCCCCCGGCGTTCACGCGCGAGCAGGACCTTCACGCGCTGCGTGACATGCTGCTGATCCGCCGTTTCGAGGAAAAGGCGGGCCAGCTCTACGGAATGGGTGCGATCGGCGGCTTCTGCCATCTCTACATCGGCCAGGAAGCGATCGTGGTCGGGATGCAGATGACGCTCGGAAAGGGCGATCAGGTCATCACCGGGTACCGCGATCATGGCCACATGCTGGCCTGCGGCATGGATGCCAAGGGCGTGATGGCCGAACTGACCGGGCGTCGCGGCGGCTATTCCAAGGGCAAGGGCGGCTCCATGCACATGTTCAGCAAGGAGAAGCACTTCTACGGCGGTCACGGCATCGTTGGCGCGCAGGTGTCGCTCGGAACCGGCCTTGCCTTCGCCAACCGCTACCGCGGCAATGACCGCGTCAGCCTCGCTTATTTCGGGGACGGCGCGGCCAATCAGGGCCAGGTCTATGAGAGCTTCAACATGGCCGAGCTGTGGAAGCTTCCGGTGGTCTACATCATCGAGAACAATCGCTACGCCATGGGCACCTCGGTGACGCGCTCGTCGGCGCAAACGGATTTCTCCAAGCGCGGCGTATCCTTCAACATTCCCGGCGAGCAGGTCGACGGCATGGACGTCCGCGCCGTGAAGGCGGCGGGCGACCGGGCGGTGAAGTGGTGTCGCGAGGGCAACGGCCCCTATATCCTGGAAATGCAGACCTACCGCTATCGCGGCCACTCGATGTCCGATCCGGCGAAGTACCGCACGCGCGAGGAAGTCGACAAGGTGCGGCACGATCAGGACCCGATCGAACAGGTCCGCAACCGGCTGCTGGCGGACAAGGTCGCCGAGGACGAGCTGAAGAAGATCGACGCCAAGGTGCGCGAGATCGTCAATATGGCTGCGGACTTTGCGCAGAACGATCCGGAGCCTGACGCATCCGAACTTTACACCGACATTTACCGCTAAGCGCGCAAGCTTTTTTCGGAGCGATCATGCCAATCCAAGTTCTGATGCCCGCGCTTTCGCCGACGATGGAAAAGGGCAACCTCGCCAAGTGGCTGAAGAAAGAGGGCGAGGCGGTGAGGTCCGGCGACGTTATTGCCGAGATCGAGACCGACAAGGCCACCATGGAGGTCGAGGCGACCGACGAGGGCACGCTCGGCAAGATCCTGATTCCGGAAGGCACCAACGATGTCGCGGTGAACACGCCGATCGCGACCATTCTTGCGGATGGGGAAAGCGCCGCCGATCTCGGCAAGGCGGAGGCGCCCAAGGCCGCCAGGATGCCCGCTCAAGATGTGTCCAGCGAGGTCGCGGAATCCCGCGCGCCGGTCGGCGAGGGCAAGCCGATGATCTCGGATCCCAAGCGGCCCGCCGGACCGGCGATGGAGATTCCCGAGGATCCCGACATTCCCGCCGGCACCGAGATGGTGACCATGACCATCCGCGAGGCGTTGCGCGACGCCATGGCGGAGGAAATGCGCCGCGACGGCGACGTCTTCCTGATGGGCGAGGAAGTGGCCGAATATCAGGGCGCCTACAAGGTCTCGCAGGGCCTTTTGGAGGAGTTCGGCGCGCGGCGCGTGATCGATACTCCGATTACCGAGCATGGCTTTGCCGGCGTCGGCGTCGGCGCGGCGTTCGCCGGCCTGAAGCCGATCGTCGAGTTCATGACCTTCAACTTCGCGATGCAGGCGATCGACCAGATCATCAACTCCGCCGCCAAGACGCTTTACATGTCCGGCGGGCAGATGGGCTGTTCGATTGTATTCCGGGGACCGAACGGCGCGGCCGCGCGCGTCGCCGCCCAGCACAGCCAGGACTATTCGGCGTGGTATTCGCAAATCCCGGGCCTGAAGGTGATCGCGCCGTATTCCGCCGCGGATTACAAGGGACTTCTAAAGGCCGCGATCCGCGACCCCAATCCGGTGATCTTCCTCGAGAACGAAATTCTTTACGGGCACACCGGTCCGGTGCCCAAGCTCGACGACTATGTGCTGCCGATCGGCAAGGCGCGGATCGCGCGCGCCGGCCAACACGTCACGCTGGTCTCGTGGTCGAACGGCATGACCTATGCGCTGAAGGCGGCCGATGAACTCGCGAAGGAGGGCATCGAGGCCGAGGTCATCGACCTGCGCACGCTGCGCCCGATGGATACCGACACCATCGTGGCATCGGTGCGGAAGACCGGTCGCGCGGTGACCGTGGAGGAGGGCTGGCAGCAGTCCGGCGTGGGCGCCGAGATCGTCGCGCGCATCATGGAGCATGCGTTCGATTATCTCGATGCGCCGGTCATGCGCGTCTCCGGCAAGGACGTGCCGATGCCGTATGCGGCCAATCTCGAAAAGCTGGCGCTGCCGTCGATCGCCGAAGTCGTCGAGGCGGCGAAGGCCGTCTGCTATCGCTGAGCGGGACTGACATCATGCCGATCAACATTCTGATGCCCGCGCTGTCGCCGACGATGGAGAAGGGCAACCTCGCCAAGTGGCTCAAGAAGGAGGGCGACAAGGTCAGGTCCGGCGACGTCATCGCCGAAATCGAAACCGACAAGGCGACCATGGAGGTCGAGGCGGTGGACGAGGGCACCATCGCGAAGATTCTGGTGCCGGAAGGCACGCAAGACGTGCCGGTCAACAATGTGATCGCGGTGCTCGCCGGCGACGGCGAGGACGTGAAGGCGGCGGCGAGCGGCGGCGGGACATCGCCACCAAAGGCCGAAGCGAAAAACACCTCCTCACCACAAAGGGGAGGGGAAGCAGGCAGTGCTGTTGCGCATGCGCCTACTCCCATACTGCAACCAACACAATCGGCACCCTCACCTCTCCCCGCTGGGGAGAGATCGACACCGAAGGCGTCGGGTGAGGGGGCAACGCAGGCCAACGGCCACGCCCGCATCTTCTCGTCTCCGCTGGCGCGGCGGCTGGCGAAGGAAGCCGGCATCGAACTGGTGCGCATCGAGGGCAGCGGCCCGCATGGCCGCATCGTCGCGCGCGACGTGGAGCAGGCGAAATCCGGCAAGGGGCTGAAGGCACCGGCGGCTGCGCCCGCAGGCTCGTCCACCATTGCTCCCGCGATGTCCGACAAGCAGATCCTGTCGCTGTTCGAGGACGGCTCCTACGAGATCGTGCCGCATGACAACATGCGCCGCACCATCGCGCAGCGCCTGACCGCTTCGATACAGACCATTCCGCACTTCTACCTGACGATGGACTGCGACATCGGCAGGTTGCTTGCCGCGCGCGAGGACATCAACGCGTCCGCGCCGAAGGATAAGGAGAAGAAGCCGCTCTACAAATTGTCGGTCAACGACTTCGTCATCAAGGCGATGGCGATTGCGTTGCAGCGCGTGCCGAATGCCAATGTGAGCTGGACCGAAAGCGGCATGCTCAAGCACAAGCATTCCGACATCGGCGTCGCGGTGGCGATGCCGGGCGGGCTGATTACGCCGATCATTCGCAAAGCCGAAACGAAATCGCTCTCCACCATATCTTCCGAAATGAAAGACTTCGCCGCGCGGGCGCGGGCACGGAAACTCAAGCCCGAGGAATACCAGGGCGGCACCACGGCCGTGTCGAACCTCGGCATGTACGGCATCAAGGATTTCACCGCGGTCATCAATCCGCCGCACGCAACGATCCTCGCGGTTGGCGCCAGCGAGGAACGTGCGGTCGTGCGGGGCGGCAAGATCGAGGCAGCGCACATCATGAGCGTGACGCTGAGTTGCGATCACCGCGCGGTCGACGGCGCGCTCGGCGCGGAGCTGATCGGCGCGTTCAGGACACTGATCGAGAACCCTGTGATGATGGTGGTGTAGGATTTTCCTTCCCTCAACGGAGAGGGAAGGGAAGCCAGACAAGAATTCACTTCGGAATAGCGAATATCAATGCCCGACACCTCCTTCGACGTCATCATCATCGGCTCCGGACCCGGCGGCTACGTCACCGCGATCCGTGCGGCGCAGCTCGGCTTCAAGACCGCGATCGTCGAGAAGCAGCATCTCGGCGGCATCTGCCTGAACTGGGGCTGCATCCCGACCAAGGCGCTGCTGCGCTCGGCGGAAATCTATCATTACATGCAGCACGCCAAGGATTACGGCCTGTCGGCGGAAAAGGTGAGCTACGACCCGAAGGCCGTGGTGCAGCGCTCGCGCGGGGTTTCGAAGCGCCTCAACGAGGGCGTCGGCTTCCTGATGAAGAAGAACAAGGTCACCGTGATCTGGGGCGAGGCGTCGATCGACGCGCCGGGAAAGATCACGGTGAAGGCGGGCAGCGCCGATGCGCCGAAAGGCGTGCTCGGCGCAGGCAGCTATCAGGCCAGACACATCATCGTCGCCACCGGCGCGCGGCCGCGCGCGCTGCCGGGGCTGGAGGGCGACAAGAAGCTGGTCTGGACCTACTTCGAGGCGATGGTCGCGCCGAACATTCCGAAGTCGCTGCTGGTCGTCGGCTCCGGCGCGATCGGCATCGAGTTCGCCTCGTTCTTCCGCACCATGGGAGCGGAGGTCACCGTTGTCGAGGTGCTGCCGCAGATCCTTCCCGTCGAGGATGCCGAGATCGCCGGCCTTGCCCGCAAGCAGTTCGAGAAGCAGGGCATCAGGATCATGACCTCAACCAAGGTCACGAAGCTCGACAAGAAGGCCGACAGCGTCGTCGCCACCATCGACGCGGGCGACGGCAAGCCGGTCACCGCCGAGTTCGAGCGGGTGATTTCGGCGGTCGGCGTGGTCGGCAATATCGAGAACCTTGGTCTTGAGAAACTCGGCGTGAAAACCGACCGCGGCTGCATCGTGATCGACGGCTACGGCAGGACCAGCGTGCCCGGCATCTATGCCATCGGCGACGTCGCGGGACCGCCCATGTTGGCGCACAAGGCCGAGCACGAGGGGGTCGTCTGCATCGAGGCGATCAAGGGGCTGAAGCCGCACCCGATGGACAAGCTGCTGATCCCCGGCTGCACCTATTGCCACCCGCAGATCGCCTCCGTCGGCCTGACCGAGGCGAAGGCCAAGGAAGCGGGCAGGGACATCCGCGTCGGCCGCTTCCCGTTCGCCGGCAACGGCAAGGCCATTGCGCTTGGCGAGGATCAGGGGCTGGTGAAGGTGATCTTCGACAAGACAACCGGCCAGCTTCTGGGCGCTCATATGATCGGCGCGGAAGTCACCGAGCTGATCCAGGGCTATGTGGTGGCGATGAACCTCGAAACCACCGAGCAAGAGCTGATGCACACCATCTTCCCGCATCCGACGCTGTCGGAAATGATGAAGGAAGCCGTGCTCGACGCCTACGGACGCGTGCTCAATATGTGAGGCGGAACGCCCGCATTGAACAGCGACGCGGGCGGCGCGGTACCGGGCTTTCGCGGCAGGGGCGAAGCAAGGCGATCACCGGCGTGAAAGCCGCCGGCACATGGTTGCCGAGCGGTTACTCTTGTTGCCGGGGCGCAACACCATTTGAACATTTAACCCTGCGAACAGGTGGCTCTTGCAGACGCCGCTATTTAGCCACACCACTTCGTGAATTATTCTAATGTCGGCTGAAAAGGCGGTGCTCATGACGGCTGGGGACATCCCTTGCCAAAGCGTCCGGCCAAAAAGAGACCGGCACGGGGAACAGGTTCGCGATGGGCGTCGAGACAGGCATCAACGGCAGGCTGGCGAACCGCCACGCGACGGAAGCGCGGGAGCGCGCGATCCATTGCCTGCGCCATGCCGCAGGATCGACCGGGCGGCAGGTCCGTCGGCCCTTCGGTCTCGCCGGCATCGCCGCGGTCGTCGGGACACTTGACGTAAATTTGACCGACACCGGACCCGCCGAACGAAAGACCAATTGGCAGCGTCGCGCGACCAATCATACATTTGTTGTGCTCAGTAAATACGCCCAGCGGATCGGGCCGTCAGCCCATTCGGACGTGGCGTACGAGAAATTGCGTCATGTGGACGTCTAGGAGCGGAGTTCTTGTTGTGTTGGCGTGGGGCGCGGTCTGCGCCAGCGTGTCAGCGTACGCTTTTGACGGAACGGTGGCCGGCCAGCAAGATGCCACCGCCGCGGCGCTCCCCGTGGCCGCCGCGCCTCTCGCCGGCGGCGAGACGCTGAAGAAGGCGGTCCCCTCGAGCACCTCGCTGACGGCCCTGCAATATGCCGCCGAGGGCGGGCATCCCATTGCCCAGTGGCGGCTGGGGCGGATGTACGCGAACGGTGACGGCGTCACCCAGGACGATCTGCGCGCCTTCGAGTACTTCAGCCGCGTCGCGAATGCCCATGCCGAGGACAGTCCATCGGCGCCGCAGGCCGCGGTTGTCGCCAATGCGTTCGTCGCGCTCGGGCGCTATTACCTCCAGGGGATCCCCAACTCGAAGGTCAAGCGCGACGCCGAGCGCGCGCGCGAGATGTTCTCCTATGCCGCCTCCTATTTCGGCAACGCCGATGCGCAGTACGATCTGGCCCGGCTTTATCTCAAGGGCGTCGGAGCCCCGCACGACGTCAAGTATGGCGCCCGCTGGCTGGGTCTCGCGGCTCAGAAAGGCCAGCACGAGGCCCAGGCGATGCTGGGCAAGATGTTGTTCTCGGGCGATCAGTTGCCGCGCCAGGCGGCGCGCGGATTGATGTGGCTGACGCTGGCGCGCGATGCCGCCCAGCCGGGCGAGACCTGGATCACCGAGAGCTACAACAAGGCGATCGCGAAGGCCTCGGAGGACGACCGCGCCATGGCGCTGCAGATGCTGGAGCACTGGGTGCAGGGGCGGCGGGACTGAGGACGAGACCCCATTCCTGGGTGCGACACCTTTCCACGACGTCGTCCCTGCGAACGCAGGGACCCTTAAATTCCTGACATCGCAATTGTACCGTGGCGTCCGACACGGCGGTCCGAACGGCCGTGGCTCGGGCCATCAGTGGGTCCCACGTTCGCAGGGACGACCGGGACATCTGGCCCTGGATTTTGATGGTCAGGCGGCGTCCAGATCGAGGTCGATCCATACCGGAACATGATCCGACGCCTTCTCCCACCCACGGACATAGCGATCGATCCCGACCGCGCTGAGCCGGTCGCTGGCTTGAGGCGACAGCAGCAGGTGGTCGATCCGCAAGCCGTTGTTCTTCTGCCAGGCGCCGGCCTGATAATCCCAGAAGGTATATTCCCCGGCGGCGTCGGAGGCCGCGCGCAACGCATCGGTCAGGCCGAGCCCGAGCAGCGTCTGAAAGGCTTGCCGCGTCTGCGGCCGGAACAACGCATCGTCAACCCACGAGGCCGGATTGTAGACGTCGCGCGGCGCGGGGATGACGTTGAAGTCGCCGGCAAGCACGAAGGCTTCCTCGCTTTTCAGCCGCTCGCGTGAATATTCAATAAGCCGCGATATCCAACTGAGCTTATAAGGATACTTCTCGGTATTCGGCGGATTGCCGTTGGGCAGATAAAGGCAGGCGATCCGCACCACGCCGTGCTTGAGCGAGACCACGCCTTCGAGGAATCGCGACTGCACGTCGCCCTCGTCGCCGGCGAGCCGCGGCCGGGTCTCGTCGAACGGGAATTTCGACAGCAGCGCCACGCCGTTGAAGGTCTTCTGGCCGTGCGTCACCACGTTGTAGCCGAGCGCCTCGATGGCCTCGCGCGGAAACTGCTCGTCGACGCATTTGGTTTCCTGAAGGCAGACGACATCCGGCGCGGTTTCCCCAAGCCAGGCGAGAAGGTGATCCAGCCGCTGCCGGATCGAATTGACGTTCCAGGTGGCTATGCGCATGGGGATTTCCGCGTGTCATCGCCGGACTTGGATCCGGCGCGGGTCAGGCCCGCGCATGACAGGGAGCTAGATTGAGAAGCTGGTGCCGCAGCCGCAGGACGCGGTGGCGTTCGGATTGACCACCCTGAACGACGCCCCGATCAGGTCATCGACGAAATCGACTTCGGAACCGCTCAGGAACGGGACCGAGGCGGGATCGACGAGAACCACGGCGGTGTCGCGCGCGATCACCAGGTCGTCGTCGGCCTTGGCGCGCTCGATATCGAACTTGTACTGAAAACCCGAGCAGCCGCCGCCTTCGACGCTGATGCGCATCATGGCGCCTTCGCCTTCGGACTTGAGGATCTCCCCGATCCGGCGCGCCGCGCGTTCGCTGACGGTGATGTTGGCTTCGGTCATCGGGCGACTCCGTGTGCGGTAGCGGGCATTGTCCAATATTTTGCAATGCCCGCAAGCCATAGTTAAGTGCCCCGGGCGTGAGAATCAAACGATCGGAAGGGGCAAATCGCCGTGTCAGTCGGAATGGCAGCTCCCCGCGCGCCCTATGCCAGCGATCCGGACCGCAGCCGCGGCCGCCTGTTCGAAGAGCCGCCGAGCAGGACCCGCAGCGCGTTCCGGCGCGACTGCGACCGGGTGATCCATTCGACCGCGTTCCGGCGGCTGAAACACAAGACCCAGGTGTTCGTCTATCACGAAGGCGACCACTACCGGACCCGTCTCACCCATACCCTCGAGGTGGCCCAGATCGCCCGCGCGCTGGCCCGGCAGCTCGGGCTGGACGAGGACCTGACGGAGGCGCTGGCGCTGGCGCACGATCTCGGCCATCCCCCGTTCGGCCACGCCGGCGAGCGGGCGCTGGACGCCTGCCTCGATGCGTTCGGCGGGTTCGATCACAATGCGCAGACGCTGCGGATTGTGACACTTCTGGAGCACCGCTATCCGGATTTCGACGGCCTCAATCTGACCTGGGAAACGCTGGAAGGGGTGGTCAAGCACAACGGTCCGCTCACCGACCGCGAGGGAAACGCGGTCGGGCGTTATCGGCGGCGCGGCGTCCCTATCGGCATCGCTGATTTCAACCGCCGTTACGATCTGGAACTGTGGAGTTTCGCCTCGCTCGAGGCCCAGGTCGCGGCGATCGCCGACGACATCGCCTACGATGCCCACGACATCGACGACGGCCTGCGGGCCGGGCTGTTCGCCGTGGATGACCTGAAGGCGATGCCGCTGACCGCGGCGATGATCGCGGAGATCGCCCGGCGCCACCCCCGGCTGGACGACGTCCGGCGCGGCGCCGAGCTGGTGCGCGAGCTGATCTCCTATCTGATCATGGCGGTGATCTCGGAAGCGGGCAGGCGACTTGCCGATGCCCGGCCGGGGTCGGTGGACGAGGTGCGCCGCCATGGTCAGGCGCTGGTCGCGTTTCCACCCGGGGCGGCCGAGGCGGAGGCCCTGATCAAGGCGTTCCTCAGACAGCGGATGTATCGTCACCCCCGCGTCATGCATGTGATGGACGAGGCTGAAGCTCTGGTCCAGGATCTGTTCGGCCGTTACCGCGATGACCCGGCGGCGCTTCCCGCCGAATGGTTGCCGGAGGACGGCGACAGCCCCGAGCTTGATGCCGGGAGAGCGCGCCGGATCGGCAATTTCATCGCGGGAATGACGGATCGTTTTGCCATCACCGAGCATCGCAGGCTTTTTGACTCGACCCCGGAATTGCGTTAGGCGGCACGTCGTCCAGCTCCATCAAGTCGCAGATATCATGACCAATTCCAGTCCATCGCAGCACCTTTTCGCAGACGTGCTGGCGCGGGTGCATACGGCATGCGCCGCGCTCGCGGAAGACGGCGCGCTGCCGGCGGGACTGGACCTGTCGCGGATCGTGGTCGAGCCGCCGAGGGATGCCTCGCACGGCGACATGGCGACCAACGCCGCGATGGTGCTGGCGAAGGACGCAAAGGCGAAGCCCCGCGATCTCGCGGACCGGATCGCAACGCGGTTGCGCGCCGACGGCCTGATCGACAAGGCCGAGATTGCCGGTCCCGGCTTCATCAACCTGACGCTGAGGCCGCACGTCTGGTCGGATGCCCTGCGCGCGGTGCTGCGGGATGGCGCGGATTATGGCCGCAGCGCCATTGGCGCGGGCGGGAAGGTCAACGTCGAATACGTCTCCGCCAATCCGACCGGACCCATGCATGTCGGTCATTGCCGCGGCGCGGTGTTCGGCGACGCGCTGGCGAGCCTGCTCTCGTTCGCGGGCTATGAGGTAACGCGCGAATACTACATCAACGACGCTGGCGCGCAGGTCGACGTGCTCGCGCGCTCGGCCTTCCTGCGCTACCGCGAGGCGTTGGGCGAGGACATCGGCGAAATCCCGGAAGGGCTTTATCCCGGCGACTATCTCGAGCCGGTCGGAGAGGCGCTCGCCGCCGGGCACGGCGACAAGCTGCTGAACGCGCCGGAGGCCGAGTGGCTGCCGGTCGCGCGCGCCAAAGCCATCGCCATGATGATGGAGATGATCAAGGGCGATCTCGCCGCGCTCAATATCACGCATGAGGTGTTCTTCTCGGAACGCTCGCTGATCGAGGGCGGCAGCGACCGCGTCGCCGCGACCATCGATTTCCTGCGCGGCAAGGGCGACGTTTACGAGGGACGGTTGCCGCCGCCGAAAGGCGCGCCGGTCGAGGATTACGAGGATCGCGAACAGACCCTGTTTCGCGCCACCGCCTATGGCGACGATGTCGATCGCCCGCTGAAGAAGTCGGATGGCGGCTATACCTATTTCGCGTCCGATATCGCCTATCACAAGACCAAGTTCGACCGCGGCTTTCTCAACATGGTCGATGTCTGGGGCGCCGATCATGGCGGCTACATCAAGCGCGTGCAGGCCGCGATCAAGGCGGTGACGGCAGGCAAGGCCAGCCTCGACGTCAAGATCGTGCAGCTCGTCAAGCTGTTGCGCAATGGCGAGCCGGTGAAAATGTCCAAGCGCTCCGGCGATTTCGTCACGCTGCGTGAAGTGGTGGATGAAGTCGGCTCCGACGCCGTGCGCTTCATGATGCTGTTCCGCAAGAACGACGCGGTGCTGGATTTCGACCTCGCCAGGGTGATCGAGCAGTCGAAGGACAACCCGGTGTTCTACGTCCAGTACGGTCACGCTCGCGGCTTCTCGATCTTCCGCAACGCGCGTGAGGCGTTTCCCGATTTGCCGGAGAGCGACACGGCGCGCAGGGACTTCCTTAGCGATGCTGCCGTCGAGCGCCTGACCGATCCGGCGGAACTCGGCTTGCTGCGGCGGCTCGCACTCTATCCGCGGACGATCGAAGCGGCCTCGATCGCCCATGAACCGCACCGGATCGCGTTCTATCTGTATGATCTCGCGAGCGAATTTCACGCGCTCTGGACGAAAGGGCGCGATTTGCCTCATTTACGCTTCATTATCAATAATGATGCAGAAATAACCAATGCTCGGCTGGCATTGGTTCAGGGCGTTGTTTCTGTTCTGGCATCGGGGCTTGCCGTTCTCGGCGTCCATGCGCCGAACGAGATGCGATAGTGGGGTACAGCCGACACGAGGGGGTTTGGTGACGGCTTGATTGGCTGCTGTTTCGTTTAGAACGAGCGAGTTGGCGCCTTTCCGGAAGGGACGCGACATCACGATGGCTCATCGATACCAGGACAGATCTTTCCGGGACGACGGCGAGTACGGGCGCGACGATTACGGACGCGACGAGCGCCGCGCGAGCGGCCCGGCGGAAACCGATCCGCTCGCGGAACTCGCCCGGTTGATCGGACAGACCGATCCCTTCGCCGACGTCAAACGAAGCGCGCCGCCGCCAGCTCCCGCGGATGATCCGGTCGATCACTTCGAGCATCGCTTCGATCCGGTCGAAGACGATGCCGAACCCTCCGGTCAGCGGCCCGCCGTCATGGATTCAAAGACGGATGGTTCAGCCCGATCCGCCGCAGGACGTCTCCGCCGGCGCCGCTCCGCGGTCTTGCGCCGCGCGGCGGTCTATCCCGACAACGAGCCGCATGTTCAGCATCACGAGCCTGAGTCCTATCATGAGGCCGCCGATCGCTACGACGACGTGCTGTTCGGTCGGCTGCCCGACGGGCGGGACGCGCATGCGTATGAAGACCAGTTTCCTCCCGAGCGTTATCCGGAAGCACCGTTCGATTATCAGGGTTACGGAGAGGTGGAGGACGAACCTGCACCCCGGCGTCGCGGCGGGATGGCGACGGTGGTCGCTGTTTTGGCGCTCGCGGTCATCGGCACCGGGGCGGCCTACGCTTACCGCAACTATGCCGGTACGGCCCGAAGCGGTGCGCCGCCGGTCATCAAGGCCGATGCCGAGCCCAACAAGATTCTTCCGCAAAGGGTCGGCTCGGGCGATGCCGTCGGCAAGTTGATCCAGGACCGGATGTCCACGGAGGACGGCACCGAGCAGATGGTGTCGCGTGAAGAGCAGCCCGTCGACGTCAAGGACGCCACGACCTCTGGTCCACGCGTGGTATTTCCGCCGCTGAACCAGAACACCAATCCGCCGCCGGCGGCGAGCGTGACGCCGAATGTCAGGCCTCCCGCAACGGTTGCGAACGGGACTGTCGCGGGCGATGAACCGCGCAGGGTCAGGACGTTGACGGTGCGCGGCGATCAGTCCGACCTCGCAGCCGCGGCCGTCGCCCGGCCCGAAACTCCGGCAGCGCCTGTCGCGCCGCCCGCTCGACATGCGCCTCCTGCCACCACTGCACCTGCTGGAAACGTGCCGCTGGCGCTGTCGCCGCAGGCCGAACCGCGGATGCAGGTGGCTTCGACCAATCCGGGCCAGCACGCTCCGGCCGTAGCCGGGACCGGCGGCTATCTCGTCCAGATCTCCTCGCAACGGAACGAGGCCGATGCGCAGGCCTCTTTCCGGGCGCTGCAGCACAAATTCCCCTCGGTGCTGGGTTCGCGGAGTGCACTGGTCAAACGCGCCGACCTTGGCGCCAAGGGTGTCTATTACCGCGCCATGGTCGGGCCGTTCGGCTCGTCCGAAGAGGCCTCGCGCTTCTGCGGCAGCCTCAAATCGGCCGGCGGACAGTGCGTCATCCAAAGGAATTAACGGCGGTTTCCTTGACGCTCGCCGTTGACGCAAGCTAATCGGCGCCATGGCTGCGCGCGCATTTATTACCGGTACGTCGGGGCTGACCCTGACGGCGCAGGAGCGCGAGTTCCTGCGCGACGAACGGCCCTGGGGCTACATCCTGTTCAAGAGGAATGTCGACAATCCCCTGCAGGTTGCTCGTCTGGTTCAAGATTTTAGAGAAACTGTCGGCGATGCCGATGCCCCGGTCCTGATCGATCAGGAAGGCGGCCGGGTGCAACGCCTGAGTCCGCCGCACTGGCCGGTCTACCCGCCGGGCGCGGTGTTCGGCGCTCTCTATGATCGCGATCGCGCTTTGGGGCTGAAAGCCGCGCGGCTGAGCGCGCAACTGATCGCGAACGATCTTGCCGACCTTGGCATCACGGTCGATTGCCTGCCGCTCGCGGACGTTCCAGCGCCCGGCGCTGACGCCATCATTGGCGATCGCGCCTACGGTACTGAGCCGGACAAGGTCGTGGCAATCGCGCGCGCCGTCACCGAGGGGCTGGAACTGGGCGGCGTTCTGCCGGTTCTGAAGCACATTCCGGGGCACGGGCGGGCTACCGCCGACACCCATCTGAAGCTTCCGGTCGTGGATGCCTTGAAGAACGATCTGGAAGCCATTGATTTCGCTGCATTCAAGGCGCTTTCCGATCTGCCGATGGCAATGACTGCGCATGTTGTGTTCAGCACAATTGATGCCACCCAACCGGCTACGACTTCTGCGACAATCGTTGAACAGGTGATTCGCGGCGGTATCGGATTCCAGGGTTTGTTGATGAGTGATGACGTGTCCATGAATGCGTTGACGGGATCGATTGCGGATCGGACGCGCGCGATTGTTTCCGCCGGCTGCGACATGGTTCTGCATTGCAACGGCGACCTGGCGGAGATGCGGCAGGTGGCCGCCGAAGCGCCGGAACTGTCCGGTATGGCGCTGCAGCGTGCGCAACGCGCCTTGGCCTCGCGCAAGCCGCCCGAGCCGTTCGACCGCGAGGCGGCGCGGGCGGAACTTGATGCGTTGACCGGAGCGGTAGGCGCATGAGCGCGGAAATTCTGTCGTTTGAAACCGGAAGGCCGGCCGAGCGCATTGGTAACGACGATGCGCTGGCGCTCGTCGTCGATGTCGAGGGTTATGAAGGCCCGCTCGATCTGTTGCTGGCGCTCGCCCGACAACAGAAGGTCGACCTGTCGAAAATCTCCATTCTGGCGCTTGCCGACCAGTACCTCGTTTTCATTGAGGCGGCGCGCAAGATTCGTCTCGAACTGGCTGCCGATTATCTGGTGATGGCGGCATGGCTGGCGTTCCTGAAATCGCGGTTGCTGCTGCCGGAGCCGGCGACCCCGGACGGACCGAGCGCGGGCGAGATGGCCACGGCGCTCGCCAACCGCCTGCCGACGCAAGCTAATCGGCGCCATGGCTGCGCGCGCATTTATTACCGGTACGTCGGGGCTGACCCTGACGGCGCAGGAGCGCGAGTTCCTGCGCGACGAACGGCCCTGGGGCTACATCCTTTTCAAGAGGAATGTCGACAATCCCCTGCAGGTTGCTCGTCTGGTTCAAGATTTTAGAGAAACTGTCGGCGATGCCGATGCCCCGGTCCTGATCGATCAGGAAGGCGGCCGGGTGCAACGCCTGAGTCCGCCGCACTGGCCGGTCTACCCGCCGGGCGCGGTGTTCGGCGCTCTCTATGATCGCGACGGCACAGGCGACGCGGTCGGCAAGCTGATCCGGGATCGGATGTCCACCGAGAACGGCACCGAGCAGATGGTGTCGCGCGAGGAGCAGCCCGTCGATGTCAAGGAAGCCGTGGCGTCGGCCCCGCGCGTCGTGTTTCCTCCCTTGAACCGGAATGCCAGTCCGCCGTCGGCGGCAAGCGTTGCGCCGAATGTCCGGCCTCCCACGACCGTGGCGAATGGACCCGTTGCCGCCGACGATGAACCGCGCAAGGTCAAGACCCTGACTGTCCGCGGCGATCAGGCCGACCTCGCGGCTGCGGCCGTCGTCCCGCCCGCTCAGACTGCGCCTGCGTCGCCCGCCCGGCACGCCGCAGCACCTGCTGCGAATGCGCCGCTGGCGCTGTCACCGCGGGCCGAATCGCGGACCCGGCTGGCTTCGACCAATCCGGGCCAGCAGGCGCCTGTCGCAAGTACCGGTGGTTATGTGGTCCAGGTCTCGTCGCAACGGAACGAGGCGGAAGCGCAGGCCTCGTTCCGGGTGCTGCAGGGCAAGTTCCCGTCGATGCTGGGATCGCGAAGTCCGTTGATCAGACGTGCCGACCTTGGCGCCAAAGGTGTCTACTATCGCACGATGGTCGGGCCGTTCGGCTCGCCCGAGGAGGCTTCGCGCTTCTGCGGCAGCCTCAAATCGGCCGGCGGACAGTGCGTCGTCCAAAGGAATTAACGGCGATTTCCTTGACCCTCGCGGCGGACGCGAGCTAATCGGCCGCTATGAGCGCGCGCGCATTTATCACAGGCATCTCTGGCCTGGCCTTAACAGCCGAGGAGCGCGCGTTTTTGCACGCCGAGCGACCGTGGGGCTTCATCCTGTTCAAGAGGAATATTGACGATCCCTTACAAGTCGCTCGTCTAGTTCAAGACTTTCGGGAAACGGTCGAGGATGCTGACGCGCCGGTCCTGATCGATCAGGAAGGCGGCCGCGTGCAGCGACTGAACCTGCCGCACTGGCCGGCGTATCCGCCGGGCGCGGTGTTCGGCGCTCTCTATGATCGCGATCGTGCTTTGGGGCTGAAAGCGGCGCGGTTGAGTGCGCAACTGATTGCGAACGATCTCGCCGACCTTGGCATCACCGTCGATTGCCTGCCGCTCGCGGACGTTCCGGCGTCCGGCGCGGATGCCATCATCGGCGACCGCGCCTACGGCACTGAGCCGGACAAGGTCGTGGCAATCGCGCGCGCCGTCACCGAGGGGCTGGAACTGGGCGGCGTTCTGCCGGTTCTCAAGCACATTCCGGGGCACGGGCGGGCGACCGCCGATACCCATCTCAGGCTCCCAATCGTGGATGCCTCGAAGAACGATCTGGAAGCGGTTGATTTCGCTGCATTCAAGGCGCTTGCCGATCTGCCGATGGCGATGACCGCGCATGTTGTGTTCAGCGCAATTGATGCCACCCAACCGGCCACGACTTCTGCGACAATCGTCGAACAGGTGATTCGCGGAACGATCGGATTCCAGGGTTTGTTGATGAGCGACGACGTGTCCATGAATGCATTGGCGGGATCGATCGCGGAGCGGACGCGCGCGATCGTTTCCGCCGGCTGCGACATGGTCCTGCACTGCAACGGCGAGCTGGCGGAGATGCGTCAGGTCGCAAGTGAAGCGCCGGAACTGTCCGGTCGGGCGCTGGAGCGCGCGCAACGGGCCCTGGCCTCGCGCAAGCCGCCCCGGCCGTTCGATCGCGAGGCGGCGCGGGCGGAACTCGATGCGTTGACGGGAGCGGCAGGCGCATGAGCGCGGAAATTCTGTCGTTCGAAACGGGACGGCCGGCCGAGCGCATCGATAACGACGATGCGGTGGCGCTCGTCGTCGATGTCGAGGGCTATGAAGGCCCGCTCGACCTGTTGCTGGCGCTGGCCCGGCAGCAGAAGGTCGACCTGTCGAAAATCTCCATCCTGGCGCTTGCCGACCAGTACCTCGTTTTCATCGAGGCGGCCCGCAAGATTCGTCTCGAACTGGCTGCCGATTATCTGGTGATGGCGGCTTGGCTGGCGTTCCTGAAATCGCGGTTGCTGCTGCCGGAGCCGGCGACCCCGGACGGACCGAGCGCGGGCGAGATGGCCACGGCGCTCGCCAACCGTCTGCGCCGCCTTGAGGCGATTCGCGAAGCCGCAAACCGCCTGATGAACAGGCCGCAATTCCAGCGCGACATTTTTCCGCGCGGCAATCCGGAGGCGATCGCAGAAATCCGCCATCCGCGATTCACCGCGACGCTGTTCGACCTGCTCACCGCTTATGCCACGCAGCGCCAGCAGCGTGTCCTGACCACGGTTCACCTCGCCAAGCGCACGGTCTGGTCGCTGAGCGAAGCGCGCGCCTCGCTCGAGCGTCTTGTCGGGCTGGCCGACGAGGACTGGGGATCCCTCGACGAATACCTGATGAGCTATGTCGTCGATCCCTCGCAGCGCGCCACCGTGTTCGCGTCGAGTTTTGCCGCCGCGCTCGAACTGGTGCGCGAGGGCGTCATGGATCTGAACCAGAAAGAGGCGTTCGCGCCGCTCTATTTTCGCAAGCGCGTGCCGCCGGTATCCGCTCCGGTGACGATGCCCGACGCGCCGGCCCAATAAGGAAGAGGAGACCGAGCGATGGCAAGCCTGGCGGAAATGCGCGTGGCGCATGTCGAGGAACCGGAGTCGGAACTGCCGATGGCGCGTCCAGAGGAATTGCGATTGCTGGAGGCGCTGCTGTTCGCCTCGTCCGAGCCGCTGGATCAGGCGGCGCTGGCCAAGCGGATGCCCGACGGCGTCGACGTCAAGGCCGCGCTCGCGCAACTGCAGGCGGACTATGCCTCCCGCGGTGTCAACCTGGTGCGCGTCGCCAACAAATGGACGTTCCGCACCGCCGGCGATCTGGCCTGGCTGATGACGCGCGAGAGCACCGAGACGCGGCGCCTGTCGCGCGCGGCGATCGAGATGCTGGCGATCATCGCTTACCATCAGCCGGTGACCCGCGCGGAGATCGAGGAAATCCGTGGCGTCGTGACCTCCAAGGGCACGCTCGACGTGTTGCTGGAGACCGGCTGGATCAAGCCGCGCGGCCGCCGCAAGACGCCGGGGCGCCCGCTCACCTTCGGAACCACGGAGGCGTTCCTGTCCCAGTTCAGTCTCGAAAACCTCGGCGACCTGCCGGGTCTGGAAGAACTGAAGGGAACGGGATTGCTGGACTCCCGTCTGCCCGGCGGGTTCAGCGTTCCGACGCCATCGGACGATCCCGCTTTGCGCGACGATGAGGATCCGCTCGAAGCCGGCGATCTCGAACTGGCGCTGGTCTCGACGCTGGAGCCGGACAGCGACGGCTCAGGCAGCGGCGACGAGGGCCCGAGCGATGCCTCGGACGACGGCAGGAATGCCGAAATCGACGAGAATCTCCCGTAAACGGGCCTTGATGTGGACATCCGGCCCGAGCGGGCCGACGACGCGGCGGACATCGGCGATGTGATCGTCCGGGCCTTTGGCCGGGCCGACGAAGCGCGGCTGGTCGCGGAGTTGCGCGAGGCGGGCGACGCGGCGATTTCGCTGGTTGCTGTCGAGGGTGGGGCGGTGACCGGCCACATCCTGTTGTCACCGGTGGCGGCGCCATTTCGCGCTCTTGCGCTTGCGCCCCTTGCAGTGGCGCCGGAGCGGCAAAAGCAGGGCGTCGGCGCGGCGCTGATAAAGGCCGCCAACGCGCAGGCCCGGCGCGAGGGGTGGGATGCCGTCTTCGTGCTGGGTGATCCGGCCTATTACGGGCGCTTCGGCTTTCGCGGCGATCTTGCCGCCGGTTTTGAATCGGCTTTCGCAGGAGTCCATTTCATGGTGTTGCCGCTGACTGACGGGCTTCCTGCAACTGAGGGACGGCTCGATTACGCCTTGGCGTTCGGCAATCTGACCTGAGCAAGCACTGTCGCGTTTTCGAGTCTGTTTGACCCTGAGGACTGGATGCAGATTTGCTTGAAGAAAGCGCGTTATCCGCGTGGCCTGACCTGGTTTGCGGCAAGCGAACTCAGCAAAACATCAGGCTCGGGCTGGCCTTGATTCCGACAAGTCGGGAATGGCTCTAAGTATCTGGATAAACAACAGGAAAAACGTTGCTCGGGGCGGTGTCGGGGGTGGTTTGCGCTGGCCCGATGCGCTATATGATTCCGAACAGAAACCGACCGGAATCCTCTCTTGTCAGATACCGAAGATACGAAGCCCGGAGAGCCGCCGGCGCCCTCGGGCATTCGTCCCGTTTCCATCCTCGAGGAGATGAAGCGCAGCTATCTCGATTACGCCATGAGCGTGATCGTGGCGCGCGCGTTGCCGGATGCGCGCGACGGTCTGAAGCCGGTTCACCGCCGCATCCTCTACGCGATGTACGAGAACGGTTTCGAGTGGAACAAGCCCTATCGCAAGTCGGCGCGCACCGTCGGCGACGTCATCGGTAAGTATCATCCTCACGGCGACCAGTCGGTCTATGACGCGCTGGTGCGCATGGCGCAGGATTTCTCCATGCGCGTGCCGCTGATCGACGGGCAGGGCAATTTCGGCTCGGTCGACGGCGATATGGCGGCGGCCATGCGCTACACCGAATCCCGCCTTACCAAAATCGCGCAATCGCTGCTCGACGACATCGACAAGGACACCGTCGATTTTCAGCCGAACTACGACAGCAGCGAGAGGGAGCCGTCGGTCCTCCCGGCGAAGTTTCCAAACCTTCTGGTCAACGGCGCCGGCGGCATCGCGGTGGGCATGGCCACCAACATTCCGCCGCACAATCTCGGCGAAGTCGTCGACGCCTGCGTGGCGCTGATCGACAATCCGGCGCTCGGGATCGACGACCTCATCAACATCATTCCCGGTCCGGATTTTCCGACCGGCGGCATCATCCTGGGGCGGCAGGGCATCCGTTCGGCCTACCATCTCGGCCGCGGCTCGATCGTGATGCGCGGCAAGGTCTCGATCGACACCATCCGCAAGGACCGCGAAGCGATCGTGGTCTCGGAGATCCCGTATCAGGTCAACAAGGCCAGCATGGTCGAACGCATCGCCGACCTGGTGCGCGAGAAAAAGATCGACGGCATCTCCGATCTGCGCGACGAGTCCGACCGCGAGGGTTTTCGCGTCGTCGTCGAGTTGAAGCGCGACGCCGTTCCCGAGGTCGTGCTCAACCAGCTCTACCGGTTCACGCCGCTGCAAACCAACTTCGGCGCCAACATGGTGGCGCTGGACGCGGGGCGTCCGCAACTCATGAACCTGAAAGACCTGCTGACGCTGTTCATCGCGTTCCGCGAGCAGGTGGTCACGCGTCGCACCAAGTTCCTGCTCAACAAGGCGCGCGACCGCGCCCATATTTTGGTCGGCCTCGCGATCGCCGTCGCCAACATCGACGAGATCATCCGCGTGATCCGGGAGTCGCCGGATCCCAATGCCGCGCGCGAGACCTTGATGTCGCGCGACTGGCCGGCCAAAGACGTTGCGGCGATGATCACGCTGATCGACGATCCGCGCCACCGCATGTCGCCGGACGGCACGGCGCGGCTGTCGATGGAGCAGGCGAGGGCCATTCTCGATCTGCGCCTGCAGCGCCTGACCGCGCTCGGCCGCGAGGAAATCTCCGAGGAACTCGACAAGCTCGCCGTCGAGATCGCCGATTATCTGGACATCCTGCGCTCGCGCGCGCGCGTGCAGGCGATCGTCAAGACCGAGCTTTCGGCGGTGAAGGCCGAATTCGCCACCCCGCGCAAGACCGTCATCGTCGAGCAGGAAGGCGAGGTCGAGGACGAGGACCTGATCCAGCGCGAGGACATGGTCGTGACCGTCTCGCACGCCGGTTACGTCAAGCGGGTGCCGCTGTCGACCTATCGCGCGCAGAAGCGCGGCGGCAAGGGCCGTTCCGGAATGCAGACCCGCGAGGAGGATTTCGTCAGCCGCCTGTTCGTGGCGTCCACGCACACGCCGGTGCTGTTCTTCTCCTCGCGCGGCCAGGTCTACAAGGAAAAGGTCTGGCGTCTGCCGATGGCGGCGCCGAACGCGCGCGGCAAGGCGATGATCAACATCCTGCCGCTCGAGCAGGGCGAGCGCATCACCACCATCATGCCGCTGCCGGAGGACGAATCGTCCTGGGCCAATCTGGATGTGATGTTCGCCACCACCAGCGGCACGGTCCGGCGCAACAAGCTGTCCGATTTCGTCGACGTCCGCCGCTCCGGCATCATCGCGATGAAGCTCGGCGAGGGCGAGGCGATCGTCGACGTGCAGATTTGCACCGAGCGCGACGACGTGCTGCTGACCGCCGCCGGGGGCCAGTGCATCCGTTTTCCGGTGAGCGACGTGCGCGTGTTTTCGGGGCGGACCTCGATGGGCGTGCGGGGTATCGCGCTGGCCGGCGGCGACCGGGTGATTTCGCTTTCGATCCTGCACCACTTCGAGGCGACGCCGGCCGAACGCGCCGCCTACCTCAAGCAGTCCGGCGCGATCCGCCGCGCCGCGACCGGCGAGGATATCGAGCCCGAAGAAGCAACGCCTGAGGCCGACGAGGCCGCTCACACCGACCTTTCGCTGCCCGAGGGGCGCTATGTGGAGATGGGCGCGGCCGAACAGTTCGTGCTCACGGTGACGGCGCAGGGCTATGGCAAGCGGTCGTCTTCGTTCGAGTTCAGGGTTTCGGGTCGCGGCGGCAAGGGCATCCGCGCCACCGATCCGACCAAGCTCGGCGAGATCGGTCACCTCGTGGCCGGGTTCCCGGTCGAGATGTCGGACCAGATCATGCTGGTCAGCGACGGCGGCCAGTTGATCCGGGTGCCTGTGGAGGGCATCCGCATCACCAGCCGCGCCTCCAAGGGCGTTCGCGTCTTCAATACGGCCGATGGTGAGCACGTGGTGTCGGTCGAGCACATCCGCGAGGAAAACGAGAACGGCAACGGCGGATAGAGCATGATCCCGAAAAAGCCTGCCCCGGACTTGATCCGGGGTGGAAACCGGTTTTCGGAAAAGATCATGCTCAAACAAGAGATAAACGACGAGCTGATTCAACGTCGTTGAAACAGACTCCACCCCCGCGTTTGTGCCGCAACGCAAAAGCCGCCCGTGGGCATACGGGCGGCTTTGCCTTGGAGGCTCGAAGATCCGGAAAAATCCGGATCAGCGATTGTTTGCCGTCACCAGACGGGCTTCACGAACGGTCGTCCTGGAATCGGCGGCACGAAGACAGGACGCCGCGAAATTCGGCCAGGTCTGCTCCGAGCAGGCTGTCGCCGCCGGGTGGATGTCGAGACGGTCGCCCTTGGCGAGCGGGACCGGCGTGCTGGCCGAAACCTGCGGAGCGAAACCCGGGAGAATGGTGAGGGCGGCTGCGATGAACGCTGCAACCGCGATTGCGGAAAGAGCCTTGATCATGACGGTCCCCTGTTTTGGCCTTGCCGTTTGCGGCTTGTCGGTCCGTTTGGTTAGGCGGATTGATAGCCGGCTCCGGTTTCGCGATGTCTTCGCTGTCTCCGGAAAGTGGTTTCATCGACCGCAAAATTGTTTCGCCTTGGCTCGCCGGACGAAACAGAACGCTGGAAACTCTAGTGATTTCAGTGATCTTGCTGCCACCCCGATAAGACGCGCCAAGCCCTGAATTGGTTCGGCCGAGGGGGCAAAATAAAAATCGGCTTCGTTCGCCATGATCGCGGAACCCGCTTCGCTTGCGGCCTCAAAGCGGTCGCGCTAGAGGGGGATATGCCCCGTGTCGCGCTTTATCCCGGATCGTTCGATCCCGTCACCAACGGCCATCTCGATGTCGTCAGGCGCGCCGTCGTCCTGTGCGACCGTCTGGTCGTTGCAATCGGTCTTCATCCGGGCAAAAAGCCGCTGTTCTCGGCCGAGGAGCGCCTCGCGATGGCGCGCTCGGAGTTCGCGCCGGTCGCAGCCGAAGCCGGCTGTGCTTTCGACTGCACGACCTATGACAACCTTACCGTCGCGGCCGCGCAGAAGGCCGGCGCCACGATCATGATCCGCGGCCTGCGCGACGGCACCGATCTCGACTACGAAATGCAGATCGCCGGCATGAACGAAACCATGGCGGGCGGCGTGCATACGGTGTTCGTCCCGGCTTCGCCCGCCGTCCGCCCGATCAGCGCCACACTGGTGCGTCAGATCGCGGCCATGGGCGGGGATGTGTCGGCCTTCGTTCCGCAAGCGGTCGTATCGCTCCTCAAGACCAAATTCCCCGGCTGAATGGACCAGCCTTTCTCTGATCCGGAGTTGTCATGATTAGAATCCTTGGCCTCGTCGCCGCGCTGATGTTTGCGATCCCCGCTCTCGCTCAACCCCTGCCTGCCAACCTCGACAAGCAGAATGCGATCGTGATCGACAGCACGAAGGGCCGCATCGTCATCAAGCTGCGCACCGACATCGCGCCCAAACACGCCGAGCGCATCAAGCAGCTCGCCCGGGACGGCTTCTACAACAACGTTCCGTTCCATCGCGTTATGGCCGGCTTCATGGCGCAGACGGGTGACGGCCAGAATTTCAACGGTACCGGCGGCTCGAAATATCCGGACCTCAAGGCCGAGTTCTCCAACGTGCCGTTCAAGCGCGGCGTGGTCGGAATGGCGAGGGCGGCAAGTCCGGACTCGGCGAACTCGCAGTTTTTCATCTGCTTTGCCGATGCGCCTTTCCTCAACGGCAAGTACACGGTGGTCGGTGAGGTCGTCTCCGGCATGGACGTGGTGGACAAGCTGAAGAAGGCGCCGGCCGGCTCTGCCAGCGGCACCGTTACCGATCCGGACAAGATGCTGAAGGTTCAGGTCGCCTCCGACATCAAGTGAACGCATGCGCTGGCCGGCCTTCATGGTCGCAATCTGCATCGGCAGCCTTGGAGCAGGATATGCGATGGCCGAGGACGTCGGCGTCGCGAATCTCGCCGCCATGTCCGCGCGATTGAAGCAATGCTGGCAGCCGCCGGCGTTGCCGCGCGGCAATCCAGGCATGGAGATCACCGTGCAGTTCACCTTCAAGCGCGACGGCAACCTCCTGGGTCATCCCCGGATCACCTACGAGACGCGCGAGGCGACGGACGACGAGCGCATCATCTACCGGACGGCCGTGATGCAAGCATTGCAACGCTGTGTTCCGATGCCATTTACCTCGGGCATGGGCAATGCGATCGCGGGCCGTCCCCTGACCATTCGATTTGACGATCGACGGACCCATCCCAAACCGAAAGAGAAGAGAGCATGGCTGACGACGACAACACTTTGATCCTCGAAACCACAAAGGGGCCTGTGACGATCCAAATGCGTCCGGATCTCGCCCCCAATCATGTCGCGCGGATCAAGGAGCTGGTGCGCGAGGGCTTCTACGATGGCATCGTCTTTCATCGCGTCATCGAGGGCTTCATGGCGCAGACCGGATGCCCGCAAGGCACCGGGATGGGCGGCTCCGGCCAGAAGCTGAAGGCCGAGTTCAACCGGGAGCCGCATGTGCGCGGCACGGCCTCCATGGCGCGGGCGCAAAGTCCGGACTCGGGCGACAGCCAGTTCTTCATCTGCTTCGATGACGCCTCGTTCCTGGACGGACAATATACCGTGTGGGGCAAGGTGACCGAGGGCATGGAGAACGTCGACAAGATCAAGCGTGGCGAGCCGGTGCAGGATCCTGACAAGATCGTCAAGGCCAGAATGGCGGCGGACGCGGCTTGAACGCTGACACCCGTCATGCGCGGGCTTGACCCGCGCATCCATCCGTCTTCACAAGAGTCTTTCAAAGAAGGATGGATTGCCGGGTCGAGCCCGGCAATGACGGCTTACAGTATGCGAACCGATCTCTTCGATTTCGAGCTGCCGTCCGAGCGCATTGCGCTGCGTCCGGCGATCCCGCGCGATTCCGCGCGGATGCTGGTGGTGCAGCCGGGAGCGGGGTTGCACGACCGGCACGTGAGCGATCTTCCGGAATGGCTGCGGCCGGGCGACCAGCTCGTGGTGAACGATACCCGCGTCATTGCAGCGCAATTGCATGGCCGCCGCATCGGTCGCGAAGCGGAGCCGAGGATCGAAGCGACGCTGATCAAGCGTCTCGACGGCTCGCGGTGGAATGCGCTGGTGAAACCGGCCAGGAAGCTCGATGCGGGAGACGTCGTGCGCTTCGGCAACGAGGGGCGGGTGTGCTTCCTCGGGCATCTGGACGCAAAGGTCGAAAACAAGGGCGAGGAGGGCGAAGTCACGCTCGCCTTCACTTTTCATGGGCCGACGCTGGATCAGGCGATCGCAGATCTCGGTTCGACACCGCTGCCGCCCTATATCGCCTCGAGGCGCGCGCCCGACGACCGCGATGCCGCCGACTATCAGACCATATTCGCGGTTCACGAGGGCGCGGTCGCAGCGCCGACCGCGGGCCTGCATTTCACGCCGGCAATGGAAGCGACGCTGCGCGAACGCGGCGTCGGAATCAATCGCGTGACGCTGCACGTCGGCGCGGGAACTTTTCTGCCCGTCAAGGCCGAGGACACCGCCGGGCACCGAATGCACTCGGAATGGGGCGCGATCTCCGCCGAGACCGCCGACGCGCTGAACGCAGCGCGCGGGAACGGCGGCCGGGTCGTCGCGGTCGGCACCACCTCGTTGCGGCTTTTGGAGAGCGCGACGACGGAGGACGGACGGGTTGCGCCGTTCACCGGCGACACCGCGATTTTCATCACGCCGGGCTATCGCTTTCGCGCCGTCGACATTCTGATGACGAACTTTCATCTGCCGCGCTCGACGCTGTTCATGCTGGTCTCCGCCTTCAGTGGTCTGGACACCATGAAACAGGCCTATGCTCACGCGATCGCGGGCGGCTATCGCTTTTATTCCTATGGCGACGCCTGCCTGTTGTTTCCGGCAGCGCCTGCCGCATGAGCCTTCCCAACCATTTCGAAGTCGTCGGCCGGGACGGCGAGGCCCGCACCGGACTTCTCACCGCGCCGCACGGCGTTGTGCGTACGCCGGCGTTCATGCCGGTCGGGACGCAGGGCGCCATGAAGGGGCTGCAATGGTGCGAGATACGCGACGCCGGAGCCGACATCGTGCTCGGCAATACCTATCACTTGATGCTGCGGCCGGGCGCCGAGCGGATTGCCGAACTCGGCGGTTTGCAAAGATTCACCACCTGGGACGGGCCTATGCTGACGGATTCCGGCGGCTTCCAGGTGATGTCGCTGGCGCAGTTGCGAAAAGTGAAGGAACACGGCGTCACCTTCCGATCCCACATCGACGGCACGGCGATCGAGCTGACGCCGGAGCGCGCGATCGAAGTCCAACGGCTGCTCGGCTCCGACATCGCGATGCAACTCGACGAATGCGTGCGTCTGCCGGCCGAGCACGGCGACATCGAGCGCGCCATGCAGCTCTCGCTGCGCTGGGCCGAGCGCAGCAAGCGTGCCTTCGAGGGGGCGCCTGCGGGCCACATGCTGTTCGGAATTATTCAGGGCGGCGACGATCCGGAGCTGCGCCGCGCGAGCGCGCGCGCGCTGGCAGGGATCGGTTTCCACGGCTACGCCATCGGCGGTCTTGCGGTCGGCGAGCCGCAAGCCGTCATGCTCGCAATAATCGAGGAGACGGTCCCGTCGATGCCCACGGACCGGCCACGCTATCTGATGGGCGTCGGCACGCCTGACGATCTGGTGGGAGCTGTCGCGCGCGGCATCGACATGTTCGATTGCGTCATGCCGACGCGGAACGGTCGCCACGGCATGGCGTTCACGCGCTTCGGCCAGATCAACCTGCGCAACGCGCGTCACGCCGACGACCCGCGCCCGCTCGACGAGGAGAGTTCATGGCCGGCAACGCGCGGTTACTCGCGCGCCTATTTGCATCATCTGGTTCGCTCCGGCGAAACGCTCGGCGCGATGCTGCTGTCCGGGATCAACGTCGCTTATTATCAAAGCCTGATGCAGGGCATGCGCGCGGCGATCGCCGATGGCACCTTTCAGCAGTTCCGCGAACGGACGCTCGAGGGCTGGTCGCGCGGCGATCTTGCCGCCCGCTGATGTCGGACAAGCTTTTGAAGACGTGGCGTTAGTTGCAGACGATACGCCGGACGACGTACTTGGTCACGAAGCCGTAACCGCAGGTATCGCAGCTCCACAAGTGGCCGATGACATTGTCCGACAGATATGCCGACGCCTCGGCCGCGATCATCGTATCGGCGCAGACCGGGCAAGTCGGAAGATCGCTTCCGCGCGCAGGACGCGGCAGGGTGGTCGACTGGATTTCAGCGATCGCTGGCATCGTGACCTCCTCTCTTACACGCGACGTTTTACATGCAATGTTTGACGATGTCGCAACACAAATGCGTTTCTTTTACGAATTCCAGTTTTGCGGTGGCCGGTTTTGCAATGCAACAGATCGTGACGGCGAGCGCGACGCTTGCTCCGGGGCGCCGGCTGACCTTATTGAAAGGGTGCGCACCGTTTCAACCCCTTACCTGAGGACCGCTGACATGGATACGAAGTCGAATGCCGATGTATCGCACCGTGCCGGCCGTGGCCGCGTGTTCGACAGTATTGTTGAAACGATCGGCGATACTCCGATCGTGCGGCTGCGCAGATTGCCGCAACAGCACGGCGCGAGCGCGACGATTCTCGCCAAACTCGAATATTTCAATCCAGCCGCGAGCGTAAAGGATCGCATCGGCGCCGCGATGATCATCGCGATGGAGAAGGCCGGCAAGATCAACGCCGACACAGTCCTGATCGAACCGACGTCGGGAAACACCGGCATCGCCTTGGCCTTCGTCGCAGCGTCGCGCGGCTACCGCCTGAAACTGGTGATGCCGGAATCGGTCTCGATGGAGCGCTGCAAGATGCTGGCGTTTCTGGGTGCGGAAATCGTGCTGACGCCGGCGGCGGAAGGCATGAGGGGATCCATCGCCATGGCCGAGGAACTCGTGCGCACCACGCCGCATGCCGTGATGCCGCAGCAGTTCAAGAATCTCGCCAACCCCGAGGTTCACAGACGGACCACAGCGGAGGAGATCTGGAACGACACCGGCGGAAATATCGATTACATCGTGGCCGGTGTCGGTACCGGCGGCACCATCACGGGGATCGGTCAGGCACTGAAGCCGCGCAAGCCTGAGCTGCGTATCGTGGCGGTGGAGCCCGAAGAAAGCCCGGTGCTGTCGGGCGGCCGGCATTCGCCGCACAAGATCCAGGGGATCGGCGCCGGGTTCGTCCCGGAGATCCTGGATCGCTCCGTCATCGACGAAGTCGTCAAGGTCGACAGCGCAACCGCGCTTGAAACCGCCCGCGCGCTGGCGCGCAACGAAGGCATACCGGGCGGCATTTCATCCGGCGCGGCGGTCGCGGCGGCACTTGCCATCGGCAAACGGCCCGAAAGTGCAGGCCGGACGATCCTTGCGATCATCCCATCGTTTTCGGAGCGCTATCTCTCGACCGCGCTGTTCGAGGGGATTTGATCGGCTTGCATCAAGCCTGTCCCATTCGCCCGTGGCCCGGCCATGACGGGTCGAAAGCGTGAGGCGTTGCCGGCAATAAGTGCGCGCGGCGAAGAAAGCCGCGACATTCGCGAAGGTTTCAGGAGCGCGACAACGAAATATTGGCGCCCCTGAACTGTCCTTCGGAACGGATGACAACGTTCTGGCGGTTGCCGTGCGTGGTCAATTTGAGTCTTGCCGTGAATGACGGGGCGCTGACGTCGACGTTAAACTGGCCGTTGCCGGCGCGTCCTTCGAGCGTTCCGCCGACATTGCGGCTGGTCTCACGCCAGGTTCCGGACAAAACCCCGCTTTGGGCGATGACATTGCTCTTGAGTTCGAATCTATAGCTGTCGCTGGCGCACAGCAGCGTCTGGTTGAGACCCTGAGCGTCGCCTCTCACCGCGTAGGTGGCCTTGCATCGGATGTTTTCGCTCGAGCCATCCTCAAGCTGTATGGTACCGCGTCCGGTCCATATGCCGGCCAGGCCTTCAAACGGACCGGCTCCCGCGAAGGTCGCGGACACTGACAGCAGCATCACCGCGCCGACAGCACACGCAGTCGATAATCCTCGTGACATCGTCACCCCGAATCCCATTTGCCATCAATCCTGATTCTAGTGACGTGAGGCTTCCCACCGGCCGCTGCAAGGGATTCCGGCGGATGCGCCGTTCCATTTGCCCGATCCGGCATTGCCGCTAAGGTGGCCGTTGGCATAGGCGCCGCGAATCGACACCCTCACGTAACCCTGGCTTCCGACGCTGCCGGTGACATCGGAGTCGGCGGCCGAAACCTTGCCATCGCTGACGGTGAGGGGATATTGCGTGACCGGATCGCAACTGCCCGTCTTGGTGACGATCTTGACGGTCCAAAGCCCGTCATAAGCTGTGCCGGCGAGCGTCGGAGCAGCAAAGCCCGCAGTCAAAATACATGAAAGCAAAACAGTTTGAATGCGAGCAACGCGCATGGACCAGATCCTCAATTTCATGATTTTTGGGTTATTCCGGCAGATTGTGTTCAAAATGAGCAGCAATGCAAAAGCAAGGTGTGTCCAAGGTTAATCCGCACGCATTTAGTATTCCAGGATAGATTCTTGCAAATCAACAATGAATTCAATCTGTTACTTACGCAACCGATCGGCTCTGACGAACTCTTTAAGCTCCGGCCTTCAATCCCGAAATTAACGAGAAGGCGCGGCTGCTTCTCGTCCTGCTTGTTTCGCGGGACGATCCGCACAGCGAAAAAAGCCCGTTTCTATTGACTAACGCTCGACACACGTACGATCCGATTTTGCTGTGGTAGATTGCGAATAGGATTTCCAGGAATCAAAAAACACAAATCAAATAAAACATTTATGGCGGAAGGGGTGGGATTCGAACCCACGGTACCCTTGCGGGCACGCCGGTTTTCAAGACCGGTGCCTTAAACCACTCGGCCACCCTTCCGTCTCGGGAATCTGGACCGCTTAGCGTATGCCTCATCGGAGCGCAATGCGAAGGGGGTGCTGTGAGAAAACTCGATCGGTCGCGGCAATTCTCTATCGCAATTCGAGCGGGGGGATCGTCGTGTTGGCACGTTCCAAAGCGCAGCCGTCCAACAGCTTTCAGATAAAAATCGATTTACGGCGGCGAGCTTGGTCATTCCAGTTTTGTATTAATTTGGTCGCCGCGCTCGATTGCCGTTTCAGGCAATCATCTGTGGCATCGCAACCGTGGCTCGATGTAACGACGGCTCGGTGTAACATCATGGGGACGGAGCGGGTCGCAAGGTGCTGTTGCCGAAGGGTGGGATTCGGCCTGATCCTGCCGGAAACATCATGTGCATTCGTGTTTCGTTAGGCTAGTCGCGCTAACCTCATCAAGCTAACGCGTGATCTTGCGGGCGCGTCGCGATCAAGTGGCGCTTGAATCCAGAACGGATATACGTCCGTACAGACTATGAGTTCATCAATGGATGATCGCCGCAAGCATCCGCGCGTCGAGATCGACGAACCGGCCTATGTTTCGGCAGGCGGATTGAGCATGCGCTGCCGGCTCTTGAACATGTCGCCGGAAGGAGCTGCCATCGAAGTGCCGGATCCGACTTTAGTCCCGTCGCATTTCCGGCTCATGATCGAGAAGGATCGCGTGATTAGGATCTGCAGAGTGATCTGGATCAAGCAGAATCGGATCGGCGTCGCCTTCGAGGAGACCGGCACCGAGACCAGTTCGGATGCGCCGGGCAGCAAGCGTTGATTTACCACGCATTCCGTCAACTGCCAGCTCTCCCCATTTCCGCCGTGTTTGCACGGAGATATGTTCATCGCCTGGTATGGATGAGGGCTGTATCATGCCGACCGGCGCTACGATACGTGGCACGGCGCCCGGAAATGGGCCTTGGGGACGGGATGGGGATGCCAGAATCAGACCGAGTTGGGCGTGCTGCGCGCGTTGTGGCTGCCGCAGGCGCGTGCCTGATGCTGGCCAATTGCAGTTCGTCCGGCAAATTCAGCCGGATTGATCCAAAATACGGAGTGTCGAGCAGCCCGCGCGTCGTCGCCTTCGGCCAGCCGGTGCCGAAGGGCGGCGGAACCTACCGGGTCGGCAAGCCCTACACCGTTGCCGGGCGACTCTACGTTCCCGAAGAGAACACCCATTATCGCGCTGAGGGGCTTGCTTCCTGGTATGGCAACGATTTCCACGGCCGTCTGACCGCCAACGGCGAGGTCTTCGATATGACCTCGCTGTCAGCCGCGCATCCGACGCTTCCGTTGCCGTGTTATGCCCGGGTGACCAACCTGAGCAACGGCAGATCCCTCATCGTTCGCGTCAACGATCGTGGACCTTATCATGGCAACCGGTTGATCGACCTGTCGAACAGGGCCGCCGAACTGCTGGAGTTCAGACGGAATGGTGTCGCGCGGGTGCGGGTTGAATATGTCGGACGCGCGCCGCTTGAAGGTTCGGATGACCGGCAACTTTTGGCGACCCTGCGAACCGGTGAACCTGCTCCATCTCCGTCGACGGTCAGAATAGCGTCGGCGCGGCCGTTCGTGCCTGAACTCGCGCCGTCCGGCCGCGCGATCCGCGGCGAGGTTCCGACGCCGGATGGACGGCCCTACACGCTCGGACATAGCTCGATGGACGTCGCATCAATCAATGCGACGTCGGAAATGTCGGCGTCAGGCCGGGCCCGGTCGCACCCGCAGATACGGGATAATCCGAGGGCCGTTTCCTACGACGCCGGTGGCAACGATGTGACGAGCGATGCTCGCCCGGTCGCTTCTTATGCGCCTATGGACCCGCGTGGACCGAGCGAATTGCTTTCGGGACGCGGACTCTACTAAGCGCCGCTCGGACCCTCGGCCGCCTTGCGGCCGGTGCTTGCGGTACAGTCCGTGTTGTTCGCCAGGGTTCCAATCTGTTATAGCGTTTCCGAGCAAAGTGGATACCGGTTCGCGTAAAGAAAACGCGTCAAAACAAACGAGAGCCCGGCTTTGATTCCATCGAAGCCGGAATAGCTCTGCAACGCCTCATACGGAACGCAGGCGCATGGCAACCAAACCTTTTACGCGTGACAGACGCCGTGGGACGGTCTGGCACGGGAAAACATGGCGCGGTCTGATCGCCGCGGCTGTTGTCCTCGCGATTGGCCTCGATGGCGTCGCGTTGGCTGCCAACAACAGCGTGCAGGGCGCCAGGAAGGACGAGGTCTTCGAGACCCGTGCTCCAACCGCAATTCTGATCGAAGCCCACAGCGGCAGCGTGCTGTTCGAAAAGAACGCCGACGAATTGCGGGCGCCGTCCAGCATGATGAAACTGATGACGGTGGAGGTCGTGTTCGACGCCATCAGGAAAGGCGACATCAAGCTCACCGATGAGTTCATCATCAGCGAAAACACTTGGCGCAAGGGCGGTGCTCCAGCCGGCGGATCGACCATGTTCGCGGCGATCAATAGCCACGTTTCCGTCGACGACCTCCTGCATGGCGCTATCATCCAGAGCGGCAACGACTCCTGCATGGCGCTGGCGGAGGGTATCGCAGGAAGCGAGAGCGCCTTCGCCGAAAAGATGACCGCACGGGCGCGGGAACTGGGCATGACCCGCTCGACATTCGCCAATTCCAACGGCCTTCCGGACCCCGGTAACAAGATGACGGTTCGCGAGCTTGCCATGCTGGCTCGCCATATCATTTTGACCTATCCGGATTTTTACAAGCTGTTCGGCGAGCGCGAATTTACCTGGAACAAGATTCGCCAGTTCAACCGCAACCCGCTGCTGACGACGATGGAGGGAGCGGATGGGCTCAAAACCGGTTACACCAAAGAGGGCGGCTACGGCATGGTCGGCTCGGCCGTTCAGAATGGCACGCGGCTGATCGTTGTGGTGAACGGCCTTGAGAGCGCGGAGGACCGCGCGGCCGCAGCCAAGAAATTACTGGAATGGGGCTTCCGGAATTTCGAAGTCCGAACCCTGTTCGCGGCGAAGCAGCCGATCGGCTATGCCAAGGTGTTCGGCGGCGACAGCGGTTCGGTTCGGGTCGGCGCGTCGGAACCGGTCCAGGTGATGGTCCAGAAGAACGGCAACGACAAACTGCTGGCGCGCATCGTCTATAACGGGCCGGTCCGTGCGCCGGTCGCGGCAGGGCAGCCCATCGGCTTCATCAAGGTGTGGCGCGGCAAGGACGTCGCGGTTGAAACGCCGGTTCATGCCATGGACGCCGTGGGTGTCGGTTCGACGATGCGCCGTGCGATGGACGGCGCGATCGAGCTTGTTGTCGGGATGGTGCGCTCGGGCGCCGAGAGGCTGTGATGACCGGGAGCGCGCCCAAAACGGGCTTGCTGCGAGGACGCTTCATTACCTTCGAGGGCGGCGAGGGGTCCGGCAAATCGACTCAGATCAGACTCCTCGCCGAACGCCTCGACGCGGCGAAACTGCGGACCATCGTCACGCGGGAGCCTGGAGGATCGCCGGGCGCCGAAATCATCCGTCACCTCGTGCTGTCCGGCATGGGAAAGCTGCTCGGCGCCGATGCCGAAACCTTGCTGTTCGCGGCCGCGCGCGACGATCACGTTCATACGGTCATCAAGCCGGCGCTGGAGCAGGGCATCTGGGTGCTCTGCGACCGGTTTGCGGATTCGACCCGCGCCTATCAGGGACGGCTGGGAAACGTGCTGCCCGGCGTGCTGAACGCGATGGAGCGCGTCACCATCGGCGATCTCAAGCCCGACCTGACCGTGATTCTCGACGTTCCTGTGGAGGTCGGGATCCAGCGCACGGCCTCTCGCCGCGGTCGCGGCGTGCCGGATCGCTTTGAGGCCGAGGGCGTTGCGTTTCACCGGAAGCTTCGTGATGCCTATCGGGACATTGCCGCCAGCGATCCGCAACGTTGCGTGGTGATCGACGCCAATGCCGACGTCGCTACTGTCGCCGCGGCCGTGTGGACGGCGGTTCGCGATCGCGTACCGACGGCCGACCCCGCCAGGGACGTCAAACGCGCATGATCGCCCGCTCGACCGTAACCGAAGCGTCCGCCCCGCATCCGCGCGCAACCACCACGCTCTTTGGTCATGGCGGAGCGGAGCGAACGCTGCTCGACGCCTACCGTAGCGGCCGCATTCCGCACGCGTGGCTGATCGGCGGCGCACCGGGGATCGGCAAGGCGACGCTGGCCTATCGAATGGCGCGGTTCGTTCTCGCGCACGGCAATCCCGCCACATCCGAAGTGCAATTGGCGGAAACGCTCGAACTGGACCCGATGCATCCGGTTAGCCGCCATGTCGCGGCCGACACGCATGGCGGACTCCTGACCCTGGAGCGGACGCCCAACGAAAAGGGCGTGATGCGAACCGTTATCAGCGTGGAGCAGACGAGGGAGACGATCACCTTTTTCGGTTCGACCGCGGCCGCGGGCGATTGGCGGGTGTGCATCGTCGATACTGTCGACGAACTCAACCCCAACGCCGCCAATGCGCTACTCAAAGTTCTCGAAGAGCCGCCGCGCCGGTCGCTGTTTCTCCTCGTCAGTCACGCGCCGGCCCGGGTGTTGCCGACCATACAGTCGCGCTGCCGCAAGCTGATGCTGCGACCGCTGGCGACCGAGGATGTGATCGGGGCGGTCGCCGAAGCAGCGCGGATCGCGCCTGACGATGCATCGCTGCGGGAGGCTGCCGACGCGGCGGAAGGAAGCGTGGCGCGGGCGCTGGCTCTGGTAGGAGGCGGCGCGCTGAAGCTTCATCAACGGACGGCCGCTTTGTTGGACAACCTTCCGCAGGTCGATCCGGTTGAATTGCATGCACTCGGCGATGCGCTCGGCGGCAGTGATCGCGCGGCGCTTGGTGCGTTTGTCGATAGTGTCGACCGCTGGATGGGCGATCGTCTCCGCGACGGTGATGCAAATGCCAATCTTCCTCGCCTTGCGCGGCTCGCGGAGGTATGGGAAAAGATCGACAACGCCGTACGCGAGACGGAAACCTACAATCTCGAGCGAAAACCGCTGGTTTTTTCGGTGTTCGGGCTTCTTGCAGAAGCAACGCGATAGACGCCCTGCCCATAACCGTTTTTAACATGTGGCCTGACTCATAAGGAATTTGTGGTGGCTCCCGCTAAGAAGAAACCCAACAAAAAGTCCCGCACAGGCAAGTCACGCCGCGCCGCCGCCGCTGGCCGCGTGTCGGTCGCGAAGACACGTAGCAATAAGGCAGGCGTCCGGAAGACCGGAAAACGCAAAACGAAAAACGTTAAGACGACAACAAAAGCGCGTGCGCCGAAGAAAACCAGAAAGGCGATAAAGAAGAAGACGGTCAAGCGAGCAGCCAAAAAGCAGCCGGCAACTAAAGCCTCGAAAAAGAAGGTGGTGAAAAAGGCTACGGCGAAAACGGCGACGCCGACGCGGTCCGGCGCAAAAGGTCCGGCGAAGCACGCAAAGTCCGTAACGCCGCGCAGGCGCAGGACAACCGTGATGTCGGCTCCCTTGGCCGCTGCGCCGTCTCGCGCCAACACGTTCTACATCACGACGCCGATATTCTATCCGAACGGCGAGCCGCATATCGGCCACGCCTATACCGCGATGGCCTCGGACGCGATCGCGCGGTTCCGTCGGCTCGACGGCTATGACGTACGCTTCCTGACCGGCACCGACGAACACGGGCTGAAGATGCAGCAGACCGCAATGGCCGAGGGATTGACGCCGCTGCAACTCGCGGACCGCAACTCCGCGCGCTTCCGCGAGATGATGGGCGCGCTCGATATCTCCTATGACGACTACATCCGCACCACCGAATCGCGGCATGAACGCTCGTGCCAGGCGCTGTGGCAGGCGATCGAGAAGAGCGGCGATATCTATCTCGACAAATATGCCGGCTGGTATTCGGTCCGTCAGGAGGCTTATTTCGCCGAGGACGAAACCACCGTCGGTCCGGACGACGTGCGGCGCGAGCCGCTTGGCTCGCCGGTGGAATGGACCGAGGAGGAAACCTATTTCTTCCGACTGTCGGCCTATCGGGACAGACTGCTCGATCTCTATGCGCGCGTGCCTGATTTCGTGCTGCCGCGCGAGCGTCTCAACGAGGTTGCGAGCTTCGTTCGCGGCGGATTGCATGACCTGTCGATCTCGCGCACGACGTTCGACTGGGGCATTCACGTGCCCGGCGCGCCGAAGCATGTGATGTACGTCTGGATCGATGCCCTGACCAACTACGTCACCGGCGTCGGCTATCCCGACGTCGACAGCGTCCTGTTCAAGCGCTACTGGCCAGCGAACCTGCACGTGATCGGCAAGGACATCCTGCGCTTCCACGCGGTGTACTGGCCTGCATTCCTGATGGCAGCGGGTGTCGAGGTGCCGCATCATGTATTCAGTCATGGATTTCTGCTCAACCGCGGCGAGAAGATGTCGAAGTCGGTTGGCAACGTCGTCAGCCCGTTCGATTTCGTCAAGCAATACGGCGTCGACCAGGTGCGCTACTTCTTCCTGCGCGAAGTGCCGTTCGGACAGGATGGAAGCTACAATCACGAGGCGATCGTGGCGCGCATCAACGCCGACCTCGCCAACGATTTCGGCAACCTTGCCCAGCGCTCCCTGTCGATGATCGCCAGGCAGCACGAGGGCGTCCTGCCCGAACCCGACGATTTCAGCGACGCCGACAAGGCGATTCTTGCGCAAGCCGATGGCATGATAGCGCTCGCGCGCGAGGCAATGAATGCGCAGCAGATTCATCAGGCGCTCAATACGATCTGGGCCGTCGTCGCCGAAGCCAACCGCTACTTCGCGGGCGAAGAGCCCTGGGTGCTGGCCAAGACCGATCCGGCGCGGCAGAAGACCGTGCTCTACGTCACCGCCGAGGTGGTGCGCCAGATCGCGATCCTGGCGCAGCCCGCGATGCCGGCCGCATGCGCAAAGATGCTCGACCTCCTCGGCGTTCCCGCCGGCGAGCGGAATTTCGCGAGGCTCGGCGGCCACGTCCGCATCAAGCCGGGTACGGCGCTGCCGGCACCGGTCCCGATATTCCCGCGCTATGTCGAATCCTCCGTAGCATGAACCCTTAACCGCCGATGCTCGTCGATAGTCACTGCCATCTCGATTTTCCCGATTTTGCCGATGAACTCGACGCCGTGGTCGCGCGTGCGGAAGCGGCGGGCATCGGGCGCGTAGTGACGATTTCGACCCGGGTAAAGGAGCGGGCGAAACTGCTCGCGATCGCGGAGCGCTTTCCAAATGTCTATTGTTCGGTCGGCACCCACCCGCATCACGCCGACGAGGAGGACGGCATTCCGGCCGACCAACTTATCGCGCTGACGCAACCTTCGAAGGTCGTCGCGCTTGGCGAGGCAGGGCTGGATTATTTCTACGAGCACGGTTCGCGCGATGCGCAGGCGAGGGGATTTCGCACTCACATCGCCGCCGCCCGCGCCACCGGTTTGCCGCTAGTGATTCACACCCGCGAGGCGGACGACGATTGCAGCCATATCCTCGAGGAGGAAATGGCGAAGGGCGCTTTTCCCGCGGTGCTGCATTGCTACACCGGCGGCCGCGAACTCGCGATGAAGGCGGTCGCGATGGGGTTATATATCGGTTTCACCGGAATTCTGACGTTCAAAAAATCCGATGCATTGCGCGCGCTCGCTGCGGAATTGCCCGAGGATCGCATTCTGGTCGAGACCGACGCGCCATATCTTGCGCCCGGCAAGTTTCGCGGCAAACGCAATGAGCCTTCATACATCGTGGAGACGGCAAAAGTGCTAGCCGATATACGTGGCGTTTCCCTTGAGGAGATTTCACGGCTGACGACGGAGAACTTCTACCGGCTTTTTCCCAAGGTGTCGCGCGTGGACGCACAAACATGACTGTAACGTTGACTATTCTCGGCTGCGGCTCGTCCGCTGGCGTGCCGCGCCCTGCGCTGGGCTGGGGCGCCTGCGATCCCACCAATCCGAAAAATCGCCGCCGCCGCTGTTCGCTGCTGGTTGAGCGCAAGTCGGAGCAAGGGACGACCTGCGTCCTGATCGACACATCGCCCGACCTGCGCGAGCAATTGATCGACGCCAACGTCGATCATATCGATGCTGTATTTCTTACGCACGAACACGCCGACCAGACTCACGGAATCGACGACCTGCGCTCCATCGTGCTGCAACAGGACCGCCGGATTCCGGTGTATCTCAATCAATCGACATCCAAGGAAATTCTGTCGCGTTTCTCGTACTGCTTCGTGTCACCGGAAGGCAGCGGCTATCCGCCGATCCTGGACAGCCTCTCCATCGAGGCGGGCGAAAGCCAGGCGATCGACGGCAAGGGCGGCGTTCTTACGCTGTCGGCTTTCCTCGTGCAGCACGGCAATATCCCGGCGCTGGGCTACCGGATCGGCGACGCCGTCTATAGCCCTGACGTGCATGACATTCCGCATGAAAGCTGGCAGGTGCTGCAGGGCCTCGATCTATGGATCATCGATGGGCTGCGATACGCGCAGCATCCCAGTCATTTCAGTGTCGCGGACGCGCTGTCGTGGATCGACCGCTTCAAGCCGAAGCGCGCCGTCATCACCAACATGCACGCCGACCTGGACTACGAGGCGCTGCGCCACAAACTGCCGGAAAATGTCGTGCCGGCCTATGATGGGATGAGGCTTGAGATTGGCGGCCCCAGTCTTATCTCGACGCTCGAATAAAGGCGGGCTGTCCGTAAACCTTATAAAACTCCGCCAACCCTTTGCGATTTCTGCTGTAATAAATATTCCATAATATACCTTATGCGAATCCATGGTTGTCCGATTGGCTGCAAGCTTTGCCAGCATCCGGTGGACATTGAGCGTCCGTCCATCCATCGTCCAAGGCCAAACAAGGTTATCACAAGCGCGAAGCCTGCTCGCCTCGACAGCTTCATAATTGAGATGCCGGCCCGGAGTCCTTGCGGAACAGGATATACAGCGCCGGCAGCACCAGCAGCGTCAGGATGGTCGAGGAGACGATGCCGCCGATCACGACGGTCGCCAGGGGCCGCTGGACCTCCGCACCGGCTCCGGTCGCGACCGCCATCGGGACGAACCCGAGGGATGCGACAAGCGCCGTCATCAGGACCGGCCGCAGCCGGGTCGACGCGCCCTGATACACGGCGTCGAACACCGGCATTCCTTCCCGTCGCAGCCGTTCGATGAAAGAGATGATGACGATGCCGTTCAGGACGGCGACGCCCGACAGCGCGATGAAGCCGACGCCGGCGCTGATGGACAGCGGGATGCCGCGCAGCAGCAGCGCCAGAACGCCGCCGGTGAGGGCCAGCGGCACGCCGCTGAACACCAGCAGGGCGTCGGCGAGCGATCCGAAGCTCATGAACAACAGCAACAGCACGAGCGCCAGTGCGACTGGCACCACAATCGTCAAGCGTTTGGTTGCTGACACGAGTTGTTCGAACTGCCCTCCCCAGCCGATCCAATAGCCCGGCGGCAGCCTGACTTTCCCCGCGACAGCGCGCTGCGCGTCGGCCACGAACGATCCGAGGTCGCGTTCACGAACGTTGGCGGTGACGACGATGCGACGCTTGCCGTTTTCACGGCTGATCTGGTTGGGGCCGGGCGCGACCTCGACGGTCGCCACCGATGACAGCGGCACGTACCGCATCCGTAGCGCGGACGATGCCGACCATGCGACGTTCGCCTTCTCCGCCGCCGTTGTGTTATCGACGGGAGGCAGCGGAATCGAGATGGCGCGGATCGACTCCAGGCGGCCTCGTAAATTTTCGGGGAGGCGGACCACGATATCGAAGCGCCGGTCGCCTTCGAACAGCTTGCCGACTCTTTTGCCGCCGATCGCAATCTCCACGACGTTCTGGACCTCGGCGGTGCTGAGGCCGTAGCGCGACAGGGCCTGTCGATCCAGCTTCACTGTCAGAATTGGAAGTCCGGACACCTGCTCGATCTTGACGTCGGTCGCACCAGGAATAGTCGTGATCGCGGACTGCACCTGTTTCGCCGCGCCCTGGAGAATGTCCAGATCGTCGCCGAAGATCTTGATGCCGACGTCGCTACGCACGCCCGAGATCAGTTCGTTGACGCGCAGTTCGATCGGTTGCGAGATTTCATATGCGCTGCCGGGAATCTCGTTCGCAGCCCTTTCGATTTCCTCCACGAGTTCGGATTTTGGCTTCGAGGGGTCCGGCCATTCCTTGCGCGGCTTCAGCATGACGTAGCCGTCGGACATCGATGGCGGCATCGCATCGGTGGCGACCTCCGCGGTGCCGGTCCGCGCGAAGACGTCCTTCACTTCCGGGATTTTTTTGATCCGTTTTTCCAGCGCCATCTGGAGATCGAGCGACTGGGTCAGGCTGGTCCCCGGTATCCGGATCGCGGCGATGGCGACGTCTCCCTCGTCGAGCGAGGGAATGAATTCGCCGCCCATGCGCATCGCGGCGACGCCGCTTGCCAGCACGATGACGACAGCCGCGGACACCACCAGGTGCCGATACCGGATCGCGCCTTTCAGCAGCGGCAGATAGCCTCGCTTCGCCCCGCGCATGAAGAGGTTCTCCTTCCCGGAGACCTGGCCGGTCATCACAATCGCAACGGCCGCGGGAACGAAAGTCACGGAGAAGATTGCGGCGCCGAGCAACGCCATCAGCACGGTGAGCGCCATCGGCGTGAACATCTTGTCTTCGACGCCGGTGAGCGTCAGCACGGGCAGGTACACGACCGCGATGATCGTGGTGCCGAACAGGCTGGGTTTGATCACCTCGCGGGATCCGTTGAAAATCGTCCGCAGGCGTTCGCTGAGCGACAGAAGCCGCCCCACCCTGCGCTGCTCCTCGGCAAGAAGCCGCAGGCAATTCTCCACGATGATCACCGCGCCGTCGACGATAATGCCGAAATCGATGGCGCCTAGGCTCATCAGGTTTGCGCTGACTCTCGCCTCGACCATGCCGGTCACCGTGAAGAGCATGGCGAGAGGAATCACGCACGCCGTCACGATGGCCGCGCGAATGTTGCCGAGAACGAGAAACAGCACCGCGATGACGAGAAGCGCGCCTTCGATCAGGTTCTTCTGCACGGTTCTGATAGTCGCGTCGACCAGATCGGTCCGGTCGTAGACCGTGCGCGCGATCACGCCGTCGGGAAGCGAGCGGGCGATTTCGCCGAGCCTGGCGGCCACGCGTTTGGCAACCGCGCGGCTGTTCTCGCCGATCAGCAGCATCGCGGTGCCGAGCACGGTCTCCTTGCCGTCCAGCGTCGCGGCTCCTGTCCGCAGGTCCTTGCCTTCCCGCACGTCGGCCACGTCGCGGATGCGGACGGGAATGCCGCCGCGCGATCCGATGACGATGTCCTGAATCTCGGCGATGTTGGCGACCTGTCCCGGCGTCCGGACGAGATATTGTTCACCGTTGCGTTCGATGTAGCCCGCGCCGACGTTGGCGTTGTTGGCGGCGAGCGCCGTCATCACGTCGCGGAATCCGAGATTGTAGGCCATCAGCCGTCCGGGGTCCGGCAAGACATGAAACTGGCGCTCATATCCGCCGATGGTGTTGATTTCGATCACGCCGGGGACGGTGCGCAGTTGCGGCTTGATGATCCAGTCCTGGATCGTGCGCAGGTCGCTTGCCGTGAATTCACCGCCGCCGGGCGTCCTCGCGCCTTGCCGGGCCTCAACGGTGTACATGAAGATTTCGCCGAGCCCGGTCGATATCGGCCCCATCGCAACCTCGGTTCCGGCCGGCAACTGGTCCTTCACCTGCTGGATGCGCTCGTTGACAAGCTGACGCGCGAAGTAAATGTCCGTGCCATCAAGAAAGACGACCGTGACCTGGCTCAAGCCGTAGCGCGACGTTGACCGCGTGTATTCGAGCTTCGGAAGACCGGCCATCGCCGTCTCGACCGGAAACGTAATGCGCTGTTCGGTTTCCAGCGGGGAATAGCCCGGGGCGCGGGTGTTGATCTGCACCTGAACGTTCGTGATGTCCGGCACGGCGTCAACCGGAAGCCGGGTGAAATTCCAGGCTCCGAGGACTCCGACCCCCAGCGCAAACAATACGACCAGCCAGCGCTGGCGAACAGAAAGGGCAAGGACGGCATCAATCATGCCCGGCCTCTCCCTTGCCCATCTCCGCCTTCACGACGAAGCTGTTCTCGGCGACATAGGGTTCTCCCGCCGACATGCCCGCCCGAATTTCCACGAATTTCGAGTCGGATTCTCCAAGCGCGACAGGACGAGCCTCGATCTTGTCTCTTCCCTCGCGGACGAATACGACCGTCTTGTTTTCGAGCGTTTGAATCGCTCCCGCGCGCACGGCGACAGGAACCTTGCGCTTTGTCAGCACGAGCCGCGCCGTGACGAACAGTCCCGGACGCAGGCGTCCGTCCTTATTGGCCAGAACGATCCGGGCGATCGCCGTCTGCGTGTCGCTCGATCCGACCGGCGCGACGTAGGAGATGTGCCCCTTGATGTCCGCGCCACCGTCGTCAGGGTCAATCAGCACCTCGTCTCCGTTACGGACACGATTGAGATCCTGACGATAGATCGACAGATCGACCCAGATCGTCGACAGGTCGGCGACGACGAAAGAGGGCTTCTGCTCCGAAGCATACTCACCGAGCGAGATCTGGCGGTCGATCACGGTGCCGCTGATCGGCGCCTTCAGGTCGTAGACGGTGAGGCTCTGGTTGCTTTCGACCGATGCAAGCTGGTCGTTCTTGGCGACCGTGTCGCCGATCCGTTTGCTGATCGAACGGACGATGCCTGGAAAGCGCGGCGTCACCTGAACCACCGTCTCCTGGTTGGCGCGCAGCACCCCATTGAAGGACAGCGTATCGCTGAGCGTCGCCTCGCCGGCCTTGGCGAGCACTGCACCGGCAGCCGCGAGCTTGACGTCGCTGATCAGGATGCGGTCCGCGCCGTGCTCGTCCTGTTCGATGTGTCCGCTTGCGTGCTTCTCCTCGTGGTGGCTCGTCTCAGTTGCCGGCGGGTTTGGCTTCGCCGGTCTCGTCATGCGGTATCCGGCGCCTGCGAGAGCCGAAACCGCAACGATCGCAGCGACCGCAAAAATGATCGTGGACGTCTTCATCTCGCAGCTCCACGCGTCAGCATGAACGGATTGCCGACGAGTCCTTCGATGGTAGCGACGGCGACGTGGAAGTTCTGCTGGGCCTCCTGTTCGCGCAGGCGCGCTTGAGCAACGTTTGCTTGCGCATCCAGAACCTCCAGCAATGTGAAGCGTCCCTGCCCGTACCCCTCGAAGATGGCATCGGCGGCCTGGCGCGACTTCGGGATCGCGACATCGCGCAGCACCTTCAGTTCGCGCAACGATCCTTGCAGCGAATCGTAGGCGCGGCCGGCAAGCACGATCAGCGTGTTGCGATTGGCTTCGCGCTCCGCCCTCGTTTTTGCGAGACTTTCCCGAGCGGACAGGATGTTGCCCTGGTTCTGGTCGAAGACGGGAATAGGAACGGACAGCGAGAGCCTGACGGCGTCATCGCCGGTCTCGTTGTAATGACGCCAGCCGGCGCTGACGCGAACATCCGGATAGGGCTTCAACCGGGCCAGCAGCAATTCGGCGTTACGTTGCGCGTAGACCGCGGTCCAGCGCATCAGTTGCGGATTCGAATCGATCGCGGTGATGACGGCACGAAAAGACGGAGGCCGGCCGATATCATCCAGTCGTCCTGAAACGGCCGAGAACTTCGCCGAGGTGTCGCCCATCAGCACCGCCAGTTCGCGCCGGGCGCTGGCGAGCGTCGCGCTGACTCGTTCGCGGTCGGCCTTCACCAATGCGGACGCGACTTCCGCCCGGCCGACTTCGGCGGGTGACGAAGCCCCGGCGTCCACGCGCCGCTGCAGCAACGGAGTCAACTTGTCGATTGCGGCGATCTGCTCGTCCAATATCCGGATTCTGCGCTGCGCGCCAAGGACGCCCAGAAAGGCCACAGCCGTCTCCGACAGGACTTCGAGACGCACCGCCTTGCGCTGGAT
Organism: Nitrobacter sp.; assembly: GCF_047149785.1. Classification (GTDB taxonomy): domain Bacteria; phylum Pseudomonadota; class Alphaproteobacteria; order Rhizobiales; family Xanthobacteraceae; genus Nitrobacter. Next base: position 1,327,822 of record NZ_BAAGBE010000001.1, read on the forward strand.
GGCGGCGGCCTCGACGCCGGCCTGCCCGACGGCAATTCGCGCGTCGCGCTTGCCGAAAAGCTCGAAAAGCTGGCTGATCTGCAGCGTTGTTTCCGCCGATTTCGTCCCGCGATAACGCCCGGAGCCGAACGAATTGTCCTGCTCGTAGGAGAGTTCGGGGTTGATCAGCGCGCCGGCCTGGATGCGCTGGCCGGTCGCGATTCCGACATCGCGCTCGGCGGCGGTCAGGCGCGGATTGGCGGCGAGCGCGCGTTGAAGCGCGGTCTTCAACGTGAGCGTTTGCGAATGCGACGGTACCATCAGCCAAGGGCTGACCAGCAGCGCCATCGCCCCCGCAAGACGCGCGGCGGATTTCGATAACATGGAAGATCCTGACGAACGGCGGAATCAGGGCGTCAATACGCCCGCGAACACGTTCAGGTCAGGCGTTTTGGTGGCGGAGTGTCGATGCCCGGAACGAGATCGGAGGCGCGAGAAAGCACCTTCGGAATCGCGGCGGTCTGAGGTTCGATCGTCATGGAAAGCGACGGTGGGCTCGGCAGCGAAACCGGGAAACAGCCGTGACAATGATGATCCGCGACCATTCCCGGGCCACTCGTATCCGTACGGTCCGGCGTCATCGAGACGACGATCCGGCCCTCGGGGGCGGTGACATCCATGTGGAAAACTTCGTGCAGAGCGCCCGAAAACAAATAAGCCACGATCAGAAACACGACCGCGATCCTGCTGCGCGAGTCGCACGGGCGACGAGTTCCATCGTTGGTGATAGTGAGGGTCAATGGCCTACTTCGTCCCAAGCCAGCGATGTCTGTCTAACACGCCCGTGCATCTCGAGTCGACTGCAACACTATAACACGTCCGGCGGTTTCGCGAGGAGGATAGGCTTGTCGCTGCGCGGTCTCCGCCTGGAGAGTTCCATCAAGCCGACCGCGTCGCATACTCGCGCCAGCCTTTTGCGCGCAGCCGGCACGCCGGGCACTCGCCGCAGCCATAGCCCCAGTCATGCCGCACGCCGCGCTCGCCGAGATAACAGGTATGCGAGTGCTCGCGGATCAGATCGACAAGCCCTGCCCCGCCGAGTTCATGCGCAAGCGACCAGGTCGCGGCCTTGTCGAGCCACATCAAGGGCGTGTGCAGTTCGAACTGCCGGTCCATCCCGAGATTGAGCGCGGCTTGCAGCGCCTTGATGGTATCGTCGCGGCAATCCGGATAACCAGAGTAATCGGTCTCGCACATGCCGCCGACGATATCGGAGATGCCGCGCCGGTAGGCCAGCGCTGCCGCGAAGGTCAGGAACACGAGGTTGCGCCCCGGTACGAATGTATTGGGCAGTCCGCCCTCGCCCATTTCGATCGCGACGTTGCGGGTCAGCGCGGTATCGGAAATCTCCGCCAGCGTCGGAATGGCGAGCGTATGGTTTTCGCCGAGCTTCCCGGTCCAGTCCGGACGCAACGACCTTATGCCCGCGAGCAGGTTGTCGCGGCACTCCAGTTCGATGGCATGGCGCTGGCCGTAGTCGAAACCCAGCGTCTCGACCCGCGCGAAGCGTCGCAGCGCCCAGGCGAGACAGGTCGCGGAGTCTTGCCCTCCGGAAAACAGCACCAGCGCAGTGCGAGAGGCGGGCTGATCGGTCATGGCGAAGCCAATAGCACTCCTCGCCTTCACGCGCCAATCAGCGGGGATTGCGCGGCCTGTCGTCTGCTTTTTGCTGGGACGGCGGCGCGGCTTGCGGCATAGAGGATGCACATTCTCGCTATCGGTGACTTGATGACCCCTTCCCGCGATATTTCACGCCTGATCGAAATCATGGCGCAACTGAGAACGCCCGGCACCGGCTGCCCGTGGGACCTCGAACAGACGTTTGCGACCATTGCGCCCTACACCATCGAAGAAGCCTACGAGGTGGCGGAGGCGATCGCGCGCAACGATCTGGTCGATCTCTGCGACGAACTCGGCGATCTGCTGTTGCAGGTGGTCTTTCACGCGCGCATGGCCGAGGAGCAAAATGCCTTTTCGTTCGGCGATGTCGTCGAAGCGATCACGCGCAAGATGATCCGGCGACATCCGCACGTATTTCCCGATAGTTCAGGTACCATCGCGCCGTCGGACGTCAAGGGAACATGGGAGCGCATCAAGGCGGAAGAAAAGGCCGAGCGCGCCGCGCGCAAATCGCTGAAGGATGCGCCGGTCTCAAGCCTTCTCGCGGGCATCAAGGCCGGGCAGCCCGCATTGGCGCGCGCGATGGCCTTGCAGTGGAAGGCATCGACAGTCGGATTCGACTGGAACGATCCACGCGCCGTGCTCGACAAAATTCGCGAGGAAGCCGACGAAATCGAAGCGGCGCTGGATCGCGGCGACAAGGCCGACATCGCGTCCGAGACCGGCGATCTGATGTTCGCGCTGGTCAACCTCGCGCGCCATGTCGATGCCGACCCCGAAATGGCGCTTCGCGGAACCAATGCGAAATTCGAGCGGCGCTTCGCCTATATCGAACAAACTCTCGTCGCGAACGGCCGTTCGCTGGAGGATGCATCTCTCGCCGAGATGGATGCATTGTGGAACGAGGCCAAAGCCGTGGAAAAGGTTTAAGCATTCAGAATGAAAGACCCTGCTCACACCCCCGTCTGGCTGATGAACTTGGTGATGAGGTAGGCCTCCATCGCCTCGATGCCGCCCTCGGAGCCGTAGCCGGAATCCTTGACGCCGCCGAACGGGTTTTCCGGCAGAGCGAGCCCGACATTGTTGATCGCCACCATGCCGCTCTCGATCTCCGCGCCAATCGCGGTCGCGGTCCTGGTCGAACTCGTGAAGGCGTAGGACGCGAGCCCATAAGGCAGGCGGTTCGCCTCCTCCGCAGCCTCGTCGAAGGTCGAGAACGGCGAGATCAGCGCCAGCGGGCCGAACGGCTCCTCGTTCATGGCGCGGGCATCCTTCGGCACGTCGGTCACGACCGTCGGCTCGAAAAAGTAACCCTTGTTGCCGATGCGATGTCCGCCGGCCGTGAGCTTGGCCCCCTTGCCGACCGCGTCCTGCACAAAGCCCTCGACGGCGGCGACGCGGCGCGCGTTCGCGAGCGAGCCCATCCTTGAATCAGCGTCGAGTCCGTTGCCGACCTTGATCGCCTCGGCGGCTTCCGTGAATTTGCCGACAAAATCCTTGTACACCTTGTCCTGCACCAGAAGCCGCGTCGGCGCGATGCAGACCTGGCCAGCGTTGCGAAACTTGGCGCCTGCGATGATCTTCACGGCGCCTGCGATATCGGCATCGTTGAACACGATGGCCGGCGCATGGCCGCCAAGTTCCATGGTCGCACGCTTCATGTGCTGGCCGGCGAGCGCGGCGAGCTGCTTGCCGACCGCGGTCGAGCCGGTAAACGATATTTTCCTGATGACCGGATGCGGGATCAGATATTCGGAGATCTCAGCGGGCACTCCGTACACAAGATTGATCACGCCATCGGGCACGCCGGCATCGACGAACGCCCGCAGCAGTTCGGCGGGAGACGCCGGCGTTTCCTCGGGTGCCTTGACGATGATCGAGCAGCCGGCGGCGAGCGCGGCCGACAGCTTGCGGCAGACCTGATTGATCGGGAAATTCCACGGCGTGAAAGCCGCAACCGGCCCGACCGGCTCCTTGATCGCGATCTGGTAGATGCCGGGCCCGCGCGCCGGAATCACCCGGCCATAGGCACGACGGGACTCTTCGGCAAACCATTCGATGACATCGGCCGCCACCAACGTCTCTATTTTGGCCTCGGCGAGAACCTTGCCCTGCTCCATGGTCATCAGCGTTGCGATATTGTCGGCGCGCTCACGCATCAAGGCCGCAGCCTTTCGCATGATCTTACCGCGCTCGAAAGGCGCGATCGCTCGCCAGACCTTGAAGCCCTTCTCGGCCGCGGCAAGCGCCTCGTCGAGATCGGAGCGATCGGCATGAGCCACCGTGCCGATCTGCTCCTCGGTAGCAGGGTTAAGCACGGCGAGGGTTTTTCCGGATGCGCCGGGTCGCCATTTGCCGTCGATCAGCAGCGATGTGTTCTGATAGCTCACGGGCATCTCCTGAGAGTTTCCTGCGATGGCTTCTTGATTTGACGCGTTTTCTTCACGCGAACCGGATTCCACTTCGCTTGAAAACGCTCTAAGTCGCATCGAATAATGGCACCGCCTTGCCGGTCAAGCCTGTCCTGCGCGGCCCTGCCTTGCGAACAAGGACGGACAGTGCAATCGATCAAAGCGGGTGGGGTATCGCGGCGTACCGGTTGACGAGAATGTCGCGTTTGGTCTCGTCGACGCGGACAGTCATGTCGTAACGGCCGTCGCGCAGTTCCTTGGCGAGCACCTCGGAATTGCGGTGCAGCCAACTGATCGCCGCGCCGTCGGAGGCATCGACCGACAGGTCCAGCGTGGTTCGCGTCGCCGCGAGCCGGTCCTCGATCGCTCCCAGCAGCCTATCGAGTCCCTCGCCGGTTTCGGCGGAAACGAGGAAGCACGGCACTTCGGTCGAGCGGCGCGCCGCGATGTTTTGCAGATTTTCGCGCTGATCCGCATCGAAGCGATCGATCTTGTTCCAGACTTCGAGAATGCGTGCTCCGTGTTCCGGATCGATGCCGAGTTGGCGCAGCACGGCCTCGACATCGTGCTGCTGCGCCTCGGCGTCCTCGTGCGAAATGTCGCGAACATGAAGAATGACATCCGCCTCCATCACCTCTTCAAGCGTCGCGCGAAACGCGGCGACAAGCTGGGTCGGCAAATTGGATATGAAACCAACCGTATCCGACAGCATCGCCTTGCCACCATGCGGCAGCGTCAGCGCGCGCAGCGTGGGGTCGAGGGTCGCGAACAGCATGTCGGCGGCCTGGACATCGGCGCGCGTCAGCCGGTTGAACAGCGTCGATTTCCCGGCATTGGTATAGCCGACCAGCGCGACCACGCGATAAGGCACGCGCTTTCGCCCGGCGCGATGCAGCCGCCGCGTCGCCTGCACCTTCTTCAGTTCGTTCTCCAGCCGCGTGATGCGGTCGCCGATCAGGCGGCGGTCGGCCTCGATCTGGGTCTCGCCGGGGCCGCCCATGAAGCCGAAGCCGCCGCGCTGCCGCTCGAGATGGGTCCAGGAGCGCACCAGGCGGCTACGCTGATAGTTGAGATGGGCAAGCTCGACCTGAAGCGCGCCCTCCTTCGTCTTGGCGCGGCGACCGAAAATTTCGAGGATCAGGCCGGTCCGGTCGAGCACCTTGGTGCTCCAGGCCTTTTCCAGATTGCGCTGCTGGATCGGCGACAGCGCGCAATCCATCACCACGAGATCGGCGCCTTCGGCGGTGATCAAGCCGGTCAATTCCTCGACCTTGCCCTTGCCGAGATAGGTCGCGGGCCTGATCCGGGTGACCGGCGCGATGATCGCGCTGGCGACGTCGAGGTCGATCGCGCGCGCGAGGCCGGCGGCCTCGTCCAGCCGGGCATCGGTGTCGCGCATGGCGTGTCCGGCCTGCGGCGTGCCGGCGTCGTCGCGCCGCATCCGCAGATAAGGGCCGATGACGATGGCCCGCCCGGTCGGTTTGCCCTGCATCGACCCTGAACGGTCGATGCTCCCTTCGGGATGCCGGGGTTCCAATCAGGAAACTTTCATGTTGCTCAAAGCGGAGCGTCCTCGCCGCCTTCGAATAACTGGATCGGAGCGCCCGGCATGATGGTCGAAATCGCATGCTTGTAAACAAGCTGGGAATGACCGTCCCGCCTGAGCAGCAGGCAGAAATTGTCGAACCAGGTGACAATTCCCTGCAACTTGACGCCGTTCACCAGAAAGATCGTCAGCGGCGTCTTGGTTTTTCGAACGTGATTGAGGAAGGTGTCCTGAAGGTTTTGTGCGCGGTCTATCGCCATTTTTGTTATCCCGCAGTTTTGCTTTGCTTTTTTTGAACCGGACACGGCTCCGTGAAGCGTCTCCTGGCCGCCGGGCCCGTTTGAGATCCTCCTCGCGGACCCGGCAACTTTGATTAGAAGGCAGAGCATGAGGTTAGGCAAGCCGGTTCGGGCCGTGGGTTCGCCCGGATAGGCAAAAACCGTCAGGAAAATGCTGAAAAGCGGTGGAATTCTTCCCGCAGCCGCCTGGCAATGCCGCCCGGCCGTCCATTTCCCACCATCTGACCGTCGACTGCGACGACGGGCATGACGATCTGGGAGGCCGAAGTCACGAAAGCCTCCGCGGCCTCGCGCGCTTCGGCTGGCGTGAACGGGCGCTCCTCCAGCCTGATCTGGAGGGCGTCCATGACTTCCATGAGAACGGCTCGGGTGATGCCGGCAAGAATGCCGCTCTCGGCGGAACGGGTGACGACCCGGCCGTCCTTGGTCACGATCCAGGCGTTGCTCGACGCGCCCTCGGTGATGAATCCGTCGCTTCCGACGTACCAGGCCTCGTAAGCCCCCTTCTCGCGCGCTTCCTGCTTTGCCAGCACATTGGGCAGCAGCGATACCGACTTGATGTCCACCCGAGGCCAGCGATTTTCAGGCACGGTGACGACCTTGATGCCAGTCGCGGCGGTTTGCTGGTTCTTCGCGTAGTTGAGCGGCCGCGCCGTGACGACCACGCTCGGCTTCACCGCGATCGGCGGAAACGCATGATCGCGCCGTGCCACGCCGCGGGTCACCTGCAGATAGACCAGTCCGTAGGTCACGCGGTTGCGCCGTACCACCTCGCGCATGACGATACCGAGCGCCGACAGCGGCATCGGCTCGGCGATCCGCAGCTCGCGGAGCGACCGCTGCAATCGCGCCATGTGCCGGGGAAAATCCACCAGCCTTCCGCCCCGCACTTCGCAGACTTCATAAACGCCGTCCGCAAACTGATAGCCGCGATCCTCGACGTTGACGCAGGCGTCGCGCAAATGGCGATACCCGCCGTTGACATATGCAATTCGCGACATCTGAGGAGACCGGCAAGGATTCTAGTTGACGCCGAGCGCCTTGAGCTTGCGATGCAGCGCCGAGCGCTCCATGCCGACGAATTCCGCCGTCCGCGAGATATTGTTGGAGAAGCGGCTGATCTGGGCAATCAAGTAGTCGCGCTCGAACACCTCGCGAGCCTCACGCAGGGGCAACCCCATGATGTGCTCGCCGTTGACGCCGGACGGCATCGCAGGAACCATCGAGCCGACATCCTGCGGCAGCATATCCGCGGTGATGATGACCTCCGGACCGCCGCCGGCCAGGATCATCACGCGCTCGACGTTGTTGCGGAGCTGCCGGACGTTTCCGGGCCAGACGTGCGATTGCAGCACGGCCATCGCGTCGTCACCGATCTTGCGCTTGGGCAGCCCGCTCGCAGCGGAGATGTGGTCCATAAAAAACTCGATCAGTTCGGGAATGTCCTCACGGCGTTCGGAGAGCGGCGGAACCCGGATCGGCACGACCGACAAGCGATGATAAAGATCCTCCCGGAAATGACCCGCGGCAATCTCTTCTTCCAGGTTGCGCGCCGTCGACGAAATGATGCGCACGTCGACCTTGATCTTGGTTGCGCCGCCGGAGCGCTGAAAGGTCTGATCGACCAGGACGCGCATGATCTTGTTCTGGGTCTCGCGGGGCATGTCGCCGATCTCGTCGATGAACAGCGTTCCGCCGTGCGCCTCCTCCAGGGCTCCCGCCTTGCGGGGTTGCTGACCGTCGACCTGCTCGATGCCGAACAGCTCGAACTCCATTCGCTCCGGGGTAATCGCCGCCGCGTTGATGACGACGAACGGCCCTTCCGCGCGGCTCGACTGATTGTGCAGCGTTCGCGCAGCCAACTCCTTGCCGGATCCGGACGGGCCGACGATCATGATGCGGCTGTTGGCCTTCGCCGCGCGCTCGATGGTTTGCCGAAGCTGGTTCATGCATGGCGAGCGGCCGACCAGCGAGCCGGCCGCCGGGGCGAGCTGCTTCAACTCCCTGACCTCACGCTTGAGCCGCGAGGTTTCGAGCGCACGCGTCGCCACCAGAATCAGGCGATCCGATTTGAACGGCTTTTCAATGAAGTCATAGGCGCCGCGCTTGATCGCAGCGACGGCCGTTTCGATGTTGCCGTGGCCCGATATCATGACGACCGGCATATCGGGACTGTCCTGCTTGATCATCTCGAGCAGTTGCAGCCCGTCGAGCTTGCTGCCTTGCAGCCAGATATCGAGAAACACCATGTGCGGACGCCGGCTTGAGACCTCCGCAAGCGCCTCATCGCTATTGCGCGCGGTTCGGGTCGTAAAACCCTCGTCTTCCAGGATGCCTGCAACGAGGTCGCGAATATCCGCCTCGTCGTCCACTATCAGAATGTCGTGTGCCATCGATATTGATCCGCCTGATCAGTTGCCGGTTGCAACCTTTGTTTTCGTTTCATCGCCGGTCAAGGCATCGTCGTTTGTGGTTTCGTCGTCCTCTTTGGCTTCAACGTCCGCGCGCCCGGACACCGCGAATCGCAATCGCATCCAGGCTCCCCGCGCATCCGGTTTTATGGCGGCGGCATCGTTGATCTCGAGCTTTCCGCCGTGGTCTTCCAGCACGCGCCCCACGATTGCGAGGCCGAGGCCGGTGCCCTTCTCCCGCGTGGTGACGTAGGGCTCCAGCAGCCGCGCCCGCGCAACTTTTGGAAGGCCGATACCGTTGTCGATCACGTCGATGACGATATCGTCGCCGTCCCGCGCGGCGATGACGTCGATCCGGCCTTTGCCGAGCGTCTCCGGCGGCAAAGCCTCGATGGCTTCGGTCGCGTTCTTGATGATGTTGGTCAGAGCCTGCGAGATCAACCGGCGGTCGAACTGGGCGCGCATCGGCTCCTGCCTGATATCAGCCTCGATATCGATTTCGGGATGCCCGACGCGCATGAGGAAAACCGTCTGGCGGACCGTATCGGCGACGTCTTCCCCTTCCATCACCGGCTTGGGCATCCGCGCAAAGCGCGAGAATTCATCGACCATCCGCCTGATATCCTCGACCTGGCGCACGATCGTATCGGTGCACTGTTCGAAAACCGGCTTGTCTTCCGTGATCACCTTGCCGAACTTGCGGCGAATGCGCTCGGCCGACAACTGAATGGGCGTCAACGGATTCTTGATTTCATGTGCGATCCGCCGGGCCACGTCGCCCCACGCTGACGTGCGCTGTGCCGTCACAAGTTCGGTGATGTCATCCAGCGTGACGATGTAGCTGTCGCGCGATTGACTGCTCTGCTCGGCGCTAATGCGCACCGAAATGTTGCGCTCATTGCCGTCTCGACTGATGGTGACCTGTCCCTGCACCAATCGTTGAGTTCCCTCCCTCGCCGACCGCATGAGATCGTTCAGCTCCGGGATCACTTCAGACAGCGACCGTCCCAGTGTTTCCGACTCGGAATGACCGATCAATTTTTCGGCCGAACGATTGAGAACGCCGATAGTATTGGCGCCGTCGACACCGATGATGCCGGCGCTCGCCGACGACAGCACTGCCTCGATGAAGCGGCGCCGGCTGTCGATCAGCCCGCTCGCATTGACGAGTTCGTCACGTTGCGTGCGCAACTCTGCCGTCATCTTGTTGAAGGTTTCGCCGAGCTGGGCGAGGTCGCCCTCCGACTTCAGGACAGGCACCTGAACGTTCAGGTCGCCGGTGGATACGGCGTTTGCGGCGCTCATCAATCGGCGGACGGGCGCGACGAACCGGTCGGCGAAATTCAAGCCCAGCAAAACCGACGCCATCAGGATGGTCAGCGCAATCACGGCGAACATCAGCGCGAACGCCACCTGGATGCCGAGGCGTCGCGCTTCGATCGTGGCGTATTCCGCCACGCTCGCCTTGGTCTGCTTCAGTTGCGCGACGACGTGCGGGTCGAGCAGGCGTGCCACATAAAGGAATTTATCGTCGAAGGCGCGCAGACGGATGACAGCGGCGACGTAGTTCGCCTCCGGGAATACCGCGATCTGCGGTTCGTCCTCCCCTACATTTTTGAGGAAGTCCGGGTTGGGCGTGGTGTAGGTCCGCTCGATGCCGGTTTGTGCGGAAACCAGCGCGTTGCCCTCCTTGTCGATCAGCATCGCGCCCGGCAGGTTGCGAGCCTTCGCGTTCGACGTCAGGAGTTGCATGAATGTTGCACGGTCCTGATCGTACAGAGGGCGTGCGTTGGAGATATCGTTGGCCATGCCCAGGATATCGCCGCGAATGAGCTGGGCATGCTCGTGCACGTAGGCGTTGGCGACGATCAGCGAGTTTTGGATGACCTGCTTGGTTGGCCCCGAAAACAGGCGGTCAAGGGCGCGGTCGATGGTGACATTGGCCACGATGGAGACCAGAACCGCCGGCAGCACCGCGATCACCGAGAACAGGCTGACAATCTGGATATGAAGCTTTGCTCCGGCGCGGCCACGACGGCGGGCCTGAACCACCTGCCAAACCTCGCGGGCGATAATGCCGACGAGGAGAAGGATGATGCCCGCGTCGATCATCAGGAACGTGACGACGACACGGTGGGTCGGTTCGATCGGCGTGAGGCCGACCAGCACCACGAAGGTCAGGAATGCCGACAGCAGCGCAAGGCCGATCGCAACAGGCGCCAGCAACCGGCGCCAGGTCCAACCGCGCGGTTCGACAAATAAGGGATCGTTGGCCGGCGTGTCTGCGCTAGTCATTGGGAGAAGGGCTTGAGCATTTGGGGTCGCTGGCTAAATGGCCGCTAACCGACAGCGAACTGATGCATTCCTACAACAATGTTGCGCAATTGAGACATTTCCGCGGCGCAAGGCGCGGCTCAGCTTTCCTGAGTTTGCACAAATGGCCATTCATTTCGAATATAATCGAAATCGGCGGAATGAGAGGTAATTCTATCCTCCGGTTCGATATATCTGAATATCCAGATCGCGGATTTTCTTGCGAAGCGTATTCCGGTTCAAACCTAAAAGGTCGGCCGCCCTTATCTGGTTGCCGCGGGTTGCGGCCAGCGCCGCGGTGAGAAGCGGGACCTCGATTTCCCGCAAGACGCGGTGGTACAAGCCGGGCGGCGGGACACCATTCGGCGAGGCGGAAAAAAGCGACGACAAATACATTTCGACGGCGCCGCTGAGATTATCGACGCTTCGATGTCCGCCGCGTCCGGAGACGATTGGAGGTGGCGCAAGCTCGCCGTCGATCACCGGGCCGGTGATAACGTCCTGCGGGTAAAGCGCCGCGAGCCTGCGCGCCAGATTTTCCAGTTCGCGCACGTTGCCGGGCCAGCGATGCCGCTTCAGGCGTTCCAGCGCGAGCGCATCGAGCTTCTTGGGGGGCAAACCGTCCTTTTCGGCGAGGGCGAAGAAGTGCCGGATCAGATCGGGCAGGTCCTCGATGCGTTCGCGCAACGGCGGCAGGCGCAGCGGCACCACGTTGAGGCGAAAGAACAGGTCCTCGCGAAACAGCCCCTGCTGGATCAGAACGCGAAGATCCTTGTTGCTGGCTGCAACGATGCGGACATCGGCCTTGATCGCGGTCCGCCCGCCGACGGCGGTATATTCGCCCTGCTGCAGCACGCGCAGCAGTCGCGTCTGCGCCTCCATCGGCATGTCGCCGATTTCGTCGAGAAACAGCGTCCCTCCTTCGGCCTGCTCGAAACGGCCGGAGGCGCGGTTATTGGCGCCAGTGAAGGCGCCGCGCTCGTGGCCGAACAACTCCGATTCGATCAAGTCGCGAGGGATTGCCGCCATGTTGACAGCGACGAACGGACCGTTGCGCCGCTTGCCATAGTCGTGAAGCGCGCGCGCGACCAGTTCCTTGCCGGTGCCGGATTCGCCGGAAATCATCACCGTCAGGTCGGTCTGCATCAGCCGCGCCAGCACGCGATAGATGTCCTGCATGGCGGGCGAACGGCCGATCAAAGGAATGGACTCGAATTCGTTCTCGGCGCTGCGGCTGGCGGCGCGCTCCTTGGGTTCGGCGAGCGCGCGGCCGACGATCGCGACCAGTTCCTTGAGGTCGAAAGGTTTCGGGAGGTATTCATATGCGCCGCGCTCGGAGGCGCGGATCGCAGTCATGAACGTGTTCTGCGCGCTCATCACGATGACCGGCAGGTTCGGCCGCATCTTCTTGATGCGCGGCAGCAGGTCGAAGGCGTTCTCGTCCGGCATCACGACGTCGGTGATGACGATATCCCCCTCGCCCTGGCTGACCCATCGCCACAGCGTCGCCGCGTTGCCGGTGAGACGCACCTCATATCCCGCGCGCGACAGGGCCTGATTGAGCACGGTGCGGATGGCGGCGTCATCATCTGCGACCAGTATGTGAGCTGCGGGCATGTGTCGTCCTCATCCTGGATCGCGTGAGGCGTGTGACGCGATCTCCGGGGCGGCGGCATCGTCGCTCTGCCGGTGCCTTGAACTCATGTCGAACATCGGGAGCAGGATGCGGAAGGTGGTTTTGCGCGGCTGCGATTCACATTCGACGATGCCGCCGTGGTCGCGGACGATCTTGGCGACCAGCGCGAGTCCAAGCCCGCTCCCGGCCGGCTTCGTGGTTACGAACGGATCGAACAGGTTGGGCAAGAGATCTTCCGCTACGCCGGGACCATTGTCCTTGACGCAGAATTCCAGCGGCAGCGACACGCGCGACTTGTTGCCGGGCACCGACAGACGGAGGCCGGGACGGAATGCGGTCGTGAACTGGATTTCTCCCTCGCCTCCGAGATCGGAGACGGCTTCCGCGGCATTCTTGACGAGATTCAGAAAGACCTGAATCAGTTGACCCCGATCGGCGAGAACCGGCGGCAACGACGGATCGTAATCCTCGGCAAACCTGACGTTCCGCGCAAAGCCGGACTGCGCGAGCCGTTTGACATGATCGAGCACCGAGTGAATGTTGACCGCTCCTCGCGTCACCGGCCGTTCGTCGCCGAACACTTCCATGCTGTCGACAAGCGTGACGATGCGGTCGGCCTCGTCGCAGATCAGGCGGGTCAGAATCCGGTCTTCCGACGATGCTCCCTGTTCGAGAAGCTGCGCCGCGCCGCGAATGCCGGAGAGCGGATTCTTGATTTCGTGCGCGAGCATGGCCGCGAGCGCCGTCACCGACCGCGCCGCGCTGCGATGGGTCAACTGTCGATCCATCTTGTCGGCCATGGTGCGCTCCTGAATCATCACCACGACGTGGCCGGGCCGTTCCGTCAGCGGCGCGACGTGCAGGTCGACCTGGCGGTCGCGGCCGATCCGCGGCGTGCCGAGATCGACCCGGAACTCATTCACGGGCGAGCCGGTGTTCCGCACCTGATCGATCAGCGTCAGCAGCGGGCTGCCGAACGGGACCACCTCCTTCAGCGGCTGCCGCTGCAGGAACTGCGCCGACATTTCGAAGAAAGACTCCGCGGCCGCGTTGGCGTCGACGATCCTGCCGTCAGGCGCGACCAGCAGCACCGGGTTTGGAAGCGCGTTGAGAACAGCCTCGCCGTCGGATGGCGCAGCGCGCGCGCTCTCCACGAGCGATGTCATGCTGCGGCACTCCATGCAAAATCCTCGAATGCATCCACAAGAGAGCGCTGCACGCCAGCCGGGTCGTCGGCTGTCAGAATTTTTCCCCGCCATGTCTTGAGGACGGACGCGGAAACATTTCCGCTGGCAGCCGCGATCCCGAGCGCCCAGCCGAGATGTTTCCGCGCATGACGAAGCCCGATGCGCAAGCCGTAGTGCCGAAGCAGATCGTCATAAAGCGCTCGGATATACGCCAACTGGTCAGCGAGCGACGGCGGCGGTTCGGCAGCGCCCGTTTCCAACCGGCGTCCGATCTGACCCGGCATCCATGGCTGGCCCTGCGCGCCACGCCCCACCATGACGGCATCGGCGGTCGATTCCTCCAGCGCCGCGACGGCTGCCTCGAAGGAGGTAATATCGCCGTTGACCACGACGGGAATGCGGACCGCCTGTTTCACCGCCCGCACGGCCTGCCAGTCGGCGCAGCCCTTATAGAACTGGCAGCGCGTGCGACCATGAACCGTGATCATCCGCACGCCGGCGGATTCGGCGCGCTGTGCGAGCGCCGGCGCATTGAGCGAGCGATCGTCCCATCCGAGCCGCATCTTGAGCGTGACCGGCACCTTCACCGCGCCGACCGTCGCCTCGATCAGCCGCAAGGCGTGGTCGAGATCGCGCATCAAGGCCGAACCCGACTGGCCGCCTGTCACGTGGCGGGCGGGACAACCCATGTTGATGTCGATGATGTCGGCGCCCGCAGCCTCGGCGATCCGCGCGCCTTCCGCCATCCAGTGCGTCTCGTAGCCCGCGAGTTGAATCACGTGCGGTCTGCCACCGGTTGCTTCGCAACGGAGCACGGACATGGGTCGCCCGCGCACGAGATCGTCGCTGGCGGTCATCTCGGAGACGACGAGCCCCGCCCCCAGCGATTCCGCAAGACGACGGAACGGCCGGTCGGTAATGCCGGACATCGGCGCAAGAAAGACCCGGCTGGCGATCGGGATATCCCCGATCGTGAGCGGCTTTTGATCCGGTGCAGGGCGGGACGGGTTGGATGTCATAAGCCCTTGGAACTCTTGCAAGGCGCCCAGAAACTGTCGATTATTTGGGCAACAATATCGAATGCCTATAGTTTAGCCAATTCCTTACCTGTTGCAAGTGCGCTGCAACACAAATAATCCGGGGCCAACCCCATGGGACACCTGCTGGTCTTGTTCCGAGCGTGGTAAGGGCAGTGACCCGAGCGGGATTCCCGTCTTCCAACGTCATTTATGCCTGTCGATTCCATGCCGACTTCCCCACGAACGGCCGCCATCATTGTTGCAGCAGGGCGCGGACTTCGCGCCGGCGCCGGCGGCCCCAAGCAATACCGGACCGTCGGCGGACGGACCGTGATTTCGCGGGCCATGGAGGCGTTCTGCGATCACCCCGACGTTTTCGCAGTCCAGCCAGTGCTGAACCCTGATGATATCGAGATGTTCAATCAGGCCGTCGCCGGGTTTCGCTATCGGCCCCCGGCGAACGGCGGCGCCACGCGCCAGGCCTCCGTCCATGCCGGCCTCGAGGCGCTGGCTACTGATGCGCCGGACATTGTGCTGATACACGATGCCGCCCGGCCATTCGCAACGCAGGCGCTGATCAGGCGTGCGATCGACGCGGCCAACATCACCGGCGCGGCGGTGCCCGTCATTCCGGTGACCGATACCATCAAGCAGGTCGATGCGTCGGGTGCCGTCAACGCGACACCGGATCGCGCGACGTTGCGGATCGCGCAGACGCCGCAGGCGTTCCGTTTCGATGTGATCCTCGACGCGCATCGCCGCGCCGCGCGCGAGGGCCGCGACGATTTCACCGACGACGCCGCGCTTGCGGAATGGGTAGGATTGACGGTCGCAACATTTGAAGGCGATGCTGCCAACATGAAACTGACGACTCCGGAAGATTTCGTGCGCGAGGAAGCGCGTCTCGCAGCCGCGCTCGGCGACATCAGGACAGGCACCGGCTACGACGTCCATGCCTTCGGCGACGGCGATCACGTCATGCTGTGCGGCGTGAAGGTGCCGCATAATCGCGGCTTTCTCGCTCATTCCGATGGCGACGTCGGCCTGCACGCGCTGGTCGATGCCATTCTCGGCGCGCTCGCGGATGGCGACATCGGTTCGCATTTCCCTCCGAGCGATCCGCAATGGAAGGGCGCGGCCTCCGACAAATTTCTGAAGTATGCCATCGAGCGCGTCGCGGCGCGCGGCGGTCGCGTCGCCAATCTCGAAGTCACGATGATCTGCGAGCGTCCCAAGATCGGCCCCTTGCGCGAGACGATGCGCGCACGCATCGCGGACATTACCGGCGTCGCGATCTCGCGCGTGGCCGTGAAGGCGACCACAAGCGAGCGTCTCGGCTTCACCGGACGCGAGGAAGGAATCGCTGCGACCGCCAGCGCGACCATTCGCCTGCCCTGGAACGAAAAGAGCGGGAGCGCCTGACATGAGCGGCAGCGACGTTCGCGCGCTCTCGCGTTCGCTGCTCGATCTTTGCCGGATGCGCAAGCTCACCATTGCGACAGCCGAATCCTGCACCGGCGGGCTGGTCGCGGGCGCGTTGACCGAGATTCCCGGCTCCTCCGACGTGATCGATCGGGGGTTCGTCACCTATTCCAACGACGCCAAGCGCGCGATGCTCGGCGTCAAGGCCAGCACGCTCGACAGTTTCGGCGCGGTCAGCAAGGAAACCGCGACCGCCATGGCGATCGGCGCGCTGGAACGCGCCGGCACCGATCTGGCCGTCGCCATTACGGGAATTGCAGGGCCAGGAGGCGCGACGCCCGGCAAGCCCGTGGGCCTTGTTCATTTCGCGGCCGCAGCGCGGGACGGTCGCCTGACCCATCGCGAATGCCGGTTTGGTGCGATCGGCCGCAGTTCGGTGCGGCAGCGTTCGGTCATTGAGGCCCTGCGGATGCTAATGGAACTGGCGCGCGGTCCCAAGCCGCCCGCAAAAGTCCGGCGCGAGCGCGCCAGCCGCTTGCATCCACGCAAGGCGCGGACACCGTTGCGCCGGACCGGCGAACGGCGACGCACAGCCGGACCGAGAAAACCCGCGCCGAAAACAAGCTGATAGGACGTCGCGTTATCCTGCGGCGCGCGGCGTTCCGTAAACGACGTCGGCGCGCTTTTCAAACGCCGACGCAAAGCGCTGGAACGCGGTATCGAACATTGCGCCCATCAGCATCGCCAGCATCCGGCTCTTGAAGTCGTAGCTGATGAAAAACCCGACGTCGCAGCCTTGATCTGCTTTCGGTTCAAACGTCCAGCGATTTTCCATGTGGCTGAACGGCCCCCGGAGATACTCGACCAGAATTTTGAGGTTCGGCCGATCGAGCGTCACCTTGCTCGTGAAGCTCTCGCGCACCAGCTTGAACGACACGGTCATATCGGCCACCACGACTTCCTTGCCGTCGGCCGCGGGCGTGCGCTGCCGCACTTTCAGCGACTGGCACAACGGCACGAATTCCGGATAGCGCTCGACATCCGCAACAAGATCGAACATCTGTTCCGAACTGTATCGCACGCGGCGCTTGCTGGAGAACGTCGGCATCAGTGAACGCTCCCTGATGCGGAAAGATCATGCAGATAACGATCCGCATCAGACCGGCGCGTGAAGCGCATCAGGGTCTGATCGGAGCGCAAGCCTTCAAGAAAATCCACCAGCCGCGGCCGCTGTATCCGACGAAAGGTCCAGACATAATGGAGAAAGTCGGCATCGAACCTTTCCGGGCAATCCAGCGCCATCTCCGGCCGCACCCGCCCATAGCTGGTCATGACTCTGATCATGACGCCAATCATACAGGTCCTACGAGGCAGATCGAGCCAGATCGCCGTGTCGGCGAGATCGCGCCGTAACCTTCCAGCATGCGAGAGATAGTTGCCGTCCATGATCCAGCGCGGCGCATTCGCCGCAGCGGCCACGCGCGCATCGAATTCGGCATCCTCGGATGGCATCCATCCGGGCTTCCAGTAAAGGGCGTCCAGAGAGATCGCAGGGATACCCGTGATCGCCGCGAGTTTGCGCGCGAATGTGGATTTGCCGGCCCCTGACGATCCCATGACGAGGATGCGCTGCATAAAACGCGCGACTAGCGCACCAGCGCGGCGCGCGCGGCCTGCAGCTTGGCAAAATCCTCGCCGGCATGATGCGACGAGCGCGTCAGCGGGCTCGCCGACACCATCAGAAAGCCCTTGGTGTAGGCGACGGTCTCGTAGCCGGAAAACTCCTCCGGTGTGACATAGCGCATCACGGCGTGATGCTTGCGGGTCGGCTGGAGGTATTGCCCGACGGTGAGAAAGTCGACGTCCGCCGAGCGCAGGTCGTCCATGACCTGCAAGACCTCATGCCGTTCCTCGCCGAGCCCGACCATGATCCCGGACTTGGTGAAGATCGTCGGATCGATCTCCTTCACCTTTTGCAACAGGCGGATGGAGTGGAAGTAACGCGCGCCGGGCCGTACCGTCAGGTAGCGCGACGGCACGGTTTCCAGATTGTGGTTGAAGACGTCGGGCTTGGCAGCCACGACTTTCTCAAGCGCGCCGTTCTTGCGCAAAAAATCCGGCGTCAGGATTTCAATCGTCGTCGTTGGGCAGCGGTTGCGGATCGCGCGAATGGTCCGGGCAAAATGCTCCGCGCCGCCATCGTCGAGGTCGTCGCGATCGACAGAGGTGACGACGACGTGCGCCAGCCCCAGCTTGCGTGTCGCCTCGGCGACATATTCGGGTTCGGACGATTCAAGCGCGCCGGGCATTCCGGTCTTGACGTTGCAGAAAGCGCAGGCCCGCGTGCAGGTGTCGCCCATGATCATGAAGGTGGCGTGCTTCTTGTCCCAGCACTCGCCGATGTTCGGGCAGCCCGCCTCCTCGCACACGGTGACGAGGCCGTTCTCCTTGACGATCCGGCGCGTATCCGCATAGCCGCGCGTGTTCGGCGCGCGCACGCGAATCCAGTCCGGCTTCGGCGGCGACGGCGCATCGGGCCGGTTGACCTTTTCCGGATGGCGCGGCCGGACGGGATTGGCTGAAACGGTATCGAGGACGACGACCATGAATGATCCGTTGTACAGGAAACTTTAGGTAATCCGCCCGGCGCAGCACTGCAACCCACTTCGCCAGATCGGTCTAATGTGTAACATATCCCAACACGTACCGCCGCCCCCATTGCCGCATGAAGACAACTCCAAGCCCGACGACATTCCACAGCCCGGACCCGCCTGCTCTCGGCAAGCCGCTCCATCGCTCGTTTTTCGGCCGCAGCGTTCATGAGGTTGCGCCCGAGCTGATCGGGGCGACGCTGCTGGTGGACGGGGTCGGCGGCATCATCGTCGAGGTGGAGGCCTATCATCACACCGAGCCGGCGGCGCATTCCCATCGGGGACCGACGCCGCGGAACATGGTGATGTTCGGCCCTCCCGGCTTCGCCTATGTCTATCGCTCCTACGGCATCCACTGGTGCGTCAACTTCGTGTGCGAAAAGAACGGCTCCGCAGCCGCCGTTCTGATCCGCGCCCTGCAACCGACCCACGGCATTCCGGCGATGCGGCGGCGGCGCGGGCTGCACGACGAGCGCCTGCTGTGTTCGGGACCGGGCAAGTTGTGCCAGGCGCTTAGCGTCTCGATCGCGCACAACGCGCTGCCGCTGGATGCGCCGCCGATCGCGGTCCATCAGCGCACAGCCGAGCTTGAAGTCGTCACCGGCGTGCGCATCGGCATCACGAAAGCCGCCGACCTGCCATGGCGATACGGATTGAAGGGCTCAAAATTCCTGAGCAAGCCGTTCAGGAACGTTGCGTCCTGAGATCGATCACCAGCGGGAATACGATCATCGGCACGACGGCGAGGCCGATCGGCACGAATGCGAAAGCGGCGTTCCCGGTGAAATCCCAGACCATCCCGCTGACGATCGAGATCAGCATCGCGATGCCGTAACCGATGGTGAACATTCCCGCGGACATACGCGGCACGTCCTCCGGCGCAACGAGCAGCGCCGGCAGCGTCAGCACAAGAGTCAGGCCCACGGCGCAGGTGCAGCCGACCAGCGCCGCCGCGCCTACGATTCCCCACAAGTTCGTGGTGATGGCGACGCCCGCAGCGCCGATCAGGCCGAGAACGCCAGTGAGAACGAGCGGCCATTTCCGCCGCTCCAGCCGACCTGCGATGACCATGAGAAGGATCGATCCCGGCAACTGTCCGAGGTTGAGCGCCGACAGCGCCGGCCCGATCAGATCGGTATGGCCGGTTTGCAGCAGCAGGCCGGGCAGGAATGCGTTCGTGCAGAAATAAAGCTGGTTGTTCGCGCTGGCGACGAGGCCGACCTTCCAGAGCAGCGGATCGCGCCAGTCCGGCATCCAGCGGCCGTGCCGGGCCGCTACGCCCTCTCCGCCCGGGCGTGCGATGAAGACGACCAGTGCGATCGCCGCCGAAGCAAACGACCAGAGTCCGAGGCTCGCGCGCCACCCGCCTCCCAGTAGGGGCACGACGATTGCCGCGAATACGACGGGAAAGATTTCTCCGCACAGCAAGCCGTTGGTGTAGACGGCTGTGGCGAAACCGATCCGGTGAGGCACCCATTGCCGCACCAGCGGCGGCAGCGCCGGTTGCATCAGGGCGACGCCAGCCGCCATCACCGCGGTCGCGGCGAACAGCGTCATCGCATCGATGGCGAACCCGCGCAGCGCCGACCCCGCGCTGGCGACCAGGAGGCCAACCACCAGCGCCTTGATGGCGCCGACGCGAGCGATCAGCAGCGATCCGGGGACCGCGATCAGTGCGAACAGGCTGACCGGGATGGCGTTGAGAATGCCGACCTCGGTTCCGGACAGCGCAAGATCCGAAATAATGGCCGCCAGCACCGGCGGCACCGCGAGGATCGTAAGCCGCAGCCCGACGCCGCTAAGCCAGAGCAGGCTCAACGGGCGCAGTGACGACGACCGCGTTGCGCTCACTCAGCAGCCTTCAGACGCTCCAGCGCATCGACGAACTTCGCCTTGCGCGCGCTTGCTGCTTCCCGCTTTTCCTTTTCATCCTCGACAATGTCTTCGGGCGCGTTGGCGATGAAACTCTCATTGCTGAGCTTCAAGTCGACCCGCATGATATCGGCATCGGCCTTGGCGATCTCCTTCTCCAGACGTGACCGCTCAGCGGCGAGATCGATGACGCCCTTCAGCGGCAGCGCGGCGACTTCACCGCGGATCAGCAGTTGCACGGCGCCTGCCGGCGCACGGTCTGCGAACGAGATGTCCGCGAGCCGGGACATTCGCTTGACGACTTCGCTCCAGCGCTGCGCCCGCGCCTTGCTCTCGACGGATGCGCCTGCGAGCACCAGCGGCGTTAGCGTCGCAGGCGGAATATTCATCTCGGCGCGAACCGAGCGGATGGCAGTGACGAGATCGACCACCCAACCGATCTCGGCCTCCGCCGCGTCGTCGCGAAAATAAGGTTTCGACGGATTGGCAAGCGGCTCCGGCGCGGAATAAGGATCGCATGCGACCGCTTCGAGCAGCGCCTGCTGCTGGTCGGTGAGTTCGGCCTTGACCGGCCACGGAGACAGCGTCAGCAGTTGCGCGCGCGTCGATGTCACCGCCCACAACTCCTCGGTGATGAACGGCATGAACGGATGCAAAAGCTTCAAAATTTCATCGCGCGCCCACGCGACCATGGCGCGGGTCTCGGACTTGGCGGGTCCGTCCTCGCCGATCAGAACGGGCTTTGCGAGTTCGAGATACCAATCGCAGTAGACGTTCCAGACGAAGCGATAGATTTCGCCGGCGGCGTCATTGAAGCGATAGCCTTCGATGGCCGCGGTGACTTCGCTCGTGGCGCGTGCGGCCTCGTGAACGATCCATCGGTTGAGCGTTTCCTTTGCGGCGGTGGGATCGAACTGAGCGGGAACAGCGCACTCATTCATTTCCGCGAAGCGGCAGGCGTTCCAGAGCTTGGTCGCGAAATTGCGATAGCCTTCGACCCGCTGCGGCGACAGCTTGATGTCGCGGCCCTGCGCCGCCATCGCCGCGAGCGTGAAGCGCAGCGCATCGGCGCCGTATTTATCGATCAGATGCAGGGGATCGATGACGTTGCCTTTCGACTTCGACATCTTCGCGCCGCTCTCGTCGCGGACGAGCGCGTGAATGTAGACCGTCGGGAACGGCGCTTCCTTCATGAAGTGGAAACCCATCATCATCATCCGGGCGACCCAGAAGAAGATGATGTCGAAACCGGTGACCAGCACGTTGGTCGGATAGTAGCGTTTCAACTCCGGCGTCGCGTCGGGCCAGCCGAGCGTCGAGAACGGCCACAGCGCGGAAGAGAACCAGGTGTCAAGCACATCCTCGTCGCGCATGATGAAGCCATCGCGC
Organism: Nitrobacter sp.; assembly: GCF_047149785.1. GTDB lineage: Bacteria > Pseudomonadota > Alphaproteobacteria > Rhizobiales > Xanthobacteraceae > Nitrobacter. The sequence goes on from NZ_BAAGBE010000001.1 coordinate 1,349,637, forward strand.
TTTGCCGGATCGCGCGCCATTTCGGCGCCCTGCTCCGCGGTGATGACGCCCTGTTCGACATAATAGCCGAGCGCATGGCCGACGGCTTCGTCCTCGGTCTCCGCGACAAAGACCTTGCCATCCGGGCCATACCAGGCCGGAATCTGGTGACCCCACCAGAGCTGGCGCGAGATGCACCACGGCTGGATGTTCTCCATCCACTCGAAGTAGGTCTTCTCCCAGTTCTTCGGCACGAACGTGGTTTCGCCCAGACGCACGGCCGCGATCGCCGGCTGCGCCAGTTGCTTGGCGTTAACGTACCATTGATCCGTCAGATAGGGTTCGATGACCGCGCCGGAGCGGTCGCCGTGCGGCACCATGTGCGCGTACGGCTCGACCTTGTCGAGGAAGCCAGAATCTTCGAGGCGCGCGACGATCGCCTTGCGCGCTGCGAAACGGTCCATGCCGTCAAATTCTTCCGCCAGCATCAACGCGCCTGCCGGCAGACCGCGCAGATAATCTTCGTTGTCGGACAGCGTCAGCCGGCCTTCGCGATCGAGCACGCCGATCTGCGGCAGGCGATGGCGCTTGCCAACCTCGAAGTCGTTGAAGTCATGCGCCGGGGTGATCTTGACCGCGCCGGTGCCCTTTTCCGGATCGGCATAGTCGTCGCCGACAACCGGGATAATGCGGCCGACCATCGGCAGTACCACGTTGCTGCCGATCAAATGCTCAAGCTTCTCGTTTTCCGGATGCACCGCGACGGCAGTATCGCCCAGCATGGTCTCGGGCCGCGTGGTGGCGACGACGATATAGGTCGAACGGTCGTCCGGATCGAAGCTCTTGCCCTCGATCGGATAGCGCAGATACCACAGGCTGCCCTTGACCTCGATCTGCTTGACCTCGAGATCGGAGATCGCGGTGAGCAGCTTCGGGTCCCAGTTGACCAGCCGCTTGTCCTTGTAGATCAGGCCGGCGCGATGCAGTTCGACGAACACCTTGGCGACCGCGCGCGACAGGCCCTCATCCATGGTGAAGCGCTCACGCGACCAGTCACAGGAGGCCCCCAGCCGCTTCAACTGGTTGACGATGACGCCGCCGCTTTCCGCCTTCCACTGCCAGACCCGTTCGAGAAACCTGGCGCGGCCCATTTCGCGGCGGCCGGGCTCCTTCCGCTCCATCAACTGCCGCTCCACCACCATCTGCGTCGCAATGCCGGCATGATCGGTGCCGGGTTGCCACAGCACGTCGCGGCCGCGCATCCGCTCGAAGCGGCACAACACGTCCTGCAACGTGTTGTTGAGCGCGTGACCCATGTGCAACGACCCGGTGACGTTCGGCGGCGGTATGACGATCGTGAACGGCTCGGCGGCGCGGCGCTCGGCCCGGCCGGCCTTGAACGCGCCGGCCTCTTCCCAGGCGCGGGACATGCGGCTTTCGATATCAGTGGGCTGATAGGTCTTTTCGATCATGGCGGTGCAATCACAGTCGGTGCCGTTTCAGGCGAGGTCGCGGAATGAAGGCGTCTGATCGCTAAAAGCCTTTCACCGCGCGTCAAGTCAACACGACCGCCGAATAAACCGGCCCGAAGACGGCCGATGTCGGCCCCACAACGTCAGGCAGGGCGGATTTGACCTGGGCCGGCCGATCCAGTGGTTGCGTTGCGATCCCGAAACGGGTCACGGACGCCCGCGCGACACCCGTTCGATTTCGGTCTTGACGATGCGCTCGACCAGCCCCGGCAGATTGTCGTCGAGCCAGGACTTCAGCATCGGACGCAGCATCTCCTTGACGAGGTCCTCAAGGGTGCGGGCATTGTTGCTCAAAACCGTGGTGGCGAGCGAATTGAAGGCGGTCTCGACCGCTGAAACCGTCGACTGCGACAGAATTTGCGCTGCCGGGGCGGCGTTCGGGACGGCCGACCAGTCGACGGCGGCCGGACTCGGCCGGCTGGCCGGGGTCGATGTCGTCTCCGCGAATTCCAGGTCGTCCTGGGGCTCGACTTTCTGGAAAACGGCCCGCACCGGCTGCGGAAGGGCCATTTCGTCGGTCAGTTCAAACACCTCATCGACCTGGGCGGGGCGAACTTCCTTCTCCGTGGTTGCGGCGTCAAGGTTCGCCAGCATCGCATCGATGTCATCCTGGCTATTGCTGTCGGCAGCTTTCGCGGGCGCAGCCGGCATGGCGGCCGGCTGGGGTTTTGCAGGGGTTGCATCCGCGGCCGCTGTTTTTCCGGCAGCAGGCTTTTCGTCGTCGGCAATGATGCGGCGGATTGACGCCAGGATCTCCTCCATCGAGGGTTCTTGGACCTTAGCAGGCTGCGTCATGCCCAACTCCCCATCTTCACGGTCCCCGCCAGCGTCCCGGCCTCAAGCGCAGAAGATTTCCAATTCCAGATACAGGCCCGGATGTTGATAGCAAACCCGATTGTCCCAATCAGGCGTTGCGATTCGGTGCGACCTCTATCCCGACTTGGTAACAGCCGATAACCGCCGGATATTTTTGCGAATCGCCTCGCGGTCCCGTTCAAAGGTATGGCACGCCAACAATTGATTGCAAGCAAAGCGCTGTGGACACGCCCTCGTCAGCGCGTGATCACTGTCCGTCCGGCGTACGCACGCCGGCCCAACTGTCACGGACCTGGTGGTAATGGACACTCGGGTCGTAAACAGTGGTGTGCAGCTTCAGCACCTGCGGGGAGAGCCGGCCGACGGCACTCAACACTGAGTAGGATGCGACGACGCGATCGTGTTGAGCTGTCACCAGCGCCACGCGCGCGTTGACGAGCGTCTGTTGCGCGTTCAATACGTCGAACGTGGTCCGTTGCCCGGCCTTGGCCTCTTCTCGAATGCCGTTGACCGCGATCTCGGACGCCTCGACCTGCGCTTGCGCCGACGCCACCTGCGACTTGCCCGCGAGGAGCTGGCCCCAGGCCTGCACCACGCTGGCGCGGGTCTGATCGCGGACCTGTTCGAGGGTAAGACGTTGTTGTGCCAACGTTTCCTTCGACTGGCGGATCAGCGAGTATTCCGCGCCGCCCTGATAGATCGGCACCGACACCTGCGCGATCGCGGACGCAAAGAATTGCTTCTGTATCGTGAGTTGCTGGGCGTAGCCCTGCTGCACATTGGCCTGGAGCGTCACGGTGGGGAACAGCGCGCCCTCGGCCACTTTGACCTGAAGATGGCTGACGTCGATGCCGTACATCGCCGCGGTGACATTTGGATTTTGGGTAAGAGCGAGATCCACCGCACTTGAAAGCGTTGTCGGGAAGAAGCGGTCCACCGGCGAGCCCGGCGCCAGTTGTCCCGGTTCGTTGCCGATGATGCGACGAAAATTGGCGCGCGTGGTCGTGAGGTTGGACTCGGCCGTCATAAGCTGGGTGCGACCGGCGGCCAGTTGAGCTTGCGATTGTGCGACGTCGGTGCGGGTGACTTCGCCGACGTTGAAACGATCGCGCGTCTGCTTGAGCGTCTCCTCGAGCACGCGGACGTTGCTGCGCTGGACCTCCACGATAGCGGCGTCGCGCAAATAGTCCATGTAGATGGTCGCCGCAGCAAGAAGCACGGTCTGTTCAAGGACCCTTAAGCCCTCGCGCGACGCGGAGACCTGTCCTTCCGCCGCCCGGGTCTTGTTGGAAGTCTGGAAGCCGTCGAAAAGGGTCTGCGACACCGTGGCGCCCACAGCCGCGGGCGCTTGCGCGCCGTGAAGCGCCTGCCCCGCGCCTCCCGGCACGCCTTGCGTGGCATCCGTATACTGATAGCCGCCGCTCGCAGTTATGGCGACCTTGGGCCGGTAGCCGGACAGCGCCTGCGGCACGTTTTCATCGGTAGCGCGCACCGAGGCGCGCTGCGCGTTGAGTTGAGGATTGCTCTGGTAGGCACGAACCAGCGCCGCCTGGATCGTATCGGCGAGGACCGGCGTGGCCGCCCCCGACCATATCGTAACAAGAGCTAGCGCCGCAGCCCCGGCTAGCAGTCTCGCACCACCCATCCGTGGAGTTCCATCTCTTTTTCCGGACACCGGGAGGTTGCGCCTCCGCACCGGACCCCAAGCTTTAGTCAATTGTCCCCGCACACAAGCCTTAGTCGCTGGTCAACCAATCCCCGCATGAGCATATTCGCCACCGGACCGCTACGGAACCCCTTGCGCGCCATCCCGACGGAAACTCTCTAGCTGGGGCATCGCGGCCACACCTGACGCTTTGAACCGGAACTGTGGCCGAATTGAACCAACCGACCTGCTTTCCGTGTTTGCATGTTTTATGTGACCGATCCGGCAGACTTCCACGTCAACTTTGAGATCAAAGAATACAAGCAACTTTCTGATTCCGGGGTCGTTTCGTCCGGAAAACACAACAACGCCGGAGTTTACCTCATAACTGAGATGAATCCGTCAACTGAACCGCTATGCAGACGCGGCTCCGTAACCTGCAGCCATGCGCCCGCCAAATAAATCCACGCCGCGACCGGCGAGAGTCCGATCCAACTTCACCGAATCAGATTCTAGCCCCATCTTTTTGATTGAGCATGATCTTATCCGAAAATCGGTTTCCACTTTTGGATCATGATCCAATGGCGTGTACTCAATTGAAGCTAAGCTATTGAAAATGAATCAATCCGACTTCGGGCTTCGCATCCTCCGACTGAATCATATCAGCGGGTTAGCTGTTTTTGAGTCCAAACCTAATCGACATCTTCGACGGCTCCGGGGGTGACGCCGAAGGCTTTCTGCGCCAGCGTCGCCGCCATGAATTCATCAAGGTCGCCGTCGAGCACGCCAGCCGTGTCCGAAGTTTGAACTCCGGTGCGAAGGTCCTTCACCATCTGGTAGGGCTGCAGGACGTAGGACCTGATCTGGTGGCCCCAGCCGATGTCGGTCTTGGCCGCCTGATCCGCGGCTGCCTGTTCTTCCCGCTTCTTGAGCTCGATTTCATAGAGTCTCGCTCGCAGCATGTCCCAGGCTTGCGCGCGATTCTTGTGCTGCGAACGCCCGGCCTGACAAACAACCGCGACACCGGTCGGAATGTGAGTCAGCCGCACCGCCGATTCGGTCTTGTTGACATGCTGACCGCCGGCGCCGCCGGAGCGCATGGTGTCGGTGCGGACGTCGGATTCCTTGATGTCGATCTTGATGCTGTCATCGACGACCGGGAAGATTGCCACGCTTGAAAACGACGTGTGGCGGCGTGCGTTGGAATCAAACGGCGAGATCCTGACCAGACGGTGCACGCCCGCCTCGGTCTTCAGCCAGCCATAGGCGTTGTGGCCGCTGACCTGAATGGTCGCCGACTTGATTCCGGCTTCTTCGCCGGGCGTTTCCTCCAGATATTCGATCTTGAAACCGCGATTCTCCGCCCAACGCGTATACATGCGCAGCAGCATCGCGGCCCAGTCCTGGCTTTCGGTGCCGCCGGCGCCGGCATGAACCTCAAGATAGGTATTCAAGCGATCCGCCTCTCCCGAGAGCAACGCCTCGAGTTCGCGGCGGGCGACCTCCTTCTTGAGAATCTGCAAGGCGGTTTCGGCTTCGTCAACGACGGCCTGATCGTTTTCGGCCTCGCCAAGCTCGATCAGGCCGACCTGATCCTCAAGTTCGCGCTCGACCTTGCCGATACCGGTCAGCGAATCCTCCAGCGAGGTCCGCTCCTGCATCAGCTTCTGAGCCTTCTGGGGATCGTTCCAGAGATCGGGATCTTCGGCGAGCTTGTTCAGCTCCGCCAGACGCGCGGTCGAGGTTTCGACGTCAAAGATGCCTCCTCAGCAGCCCGACCGACTGCTTGATCTCTTCGACGAGTCTTTCGATTTCAGCGCGCATGGCGTCCCTGGTCCACAATTCACAACGCCGTACAGCGATGGCAGGTGATGTAGCCGCGAAGGCCGCGAAGCGCAATCACGTTCGAGCGCGATCTCGTCTCTATGTCAGTAAAGTCCTCCGGTCCCCGGCTGGAACAGACTGCGGTCTGCGTCCGGCGGCGCCTGTGGCTGGCGTCCGTCCGAATCCGCCACCCCGATCACGGAATAATTGTCGGGCGGCGCGGTGCCAGGCTTGAAGGCCTCCAGGATAGTCTTGCCGGTATCGCCCGGACCGGCGCGCATGCCGGTCTTGGCGTCGACGCGAACCAGCTTGATGCCGGCGGGAATGCGGAACGGAGTGGCCGGCTTGTCGGCTAGCGCGATTTTCATGAAATCGCGCGCGATCGGCGCCGCCAGATGCCCGCCGGTCGCCGTGCGTCCGAGATTGCGGGGCTTGTCGTAGCCTACGTAGACGCCCACGACGAGGTCTGGCGAAAATCCGATGAACCAGGCGTCCTTCTGATCGTTGGTGGTGCCGGTCTTCCCCGCAATTGGCTTGCCGACATCGCGCATGACCGTGGCGGTGCCGGCCTGCACGACGCCCTCCATCATCGACGTGATCTGATAGGCCGTCATCGAATCCAGCACCTGCTCGCGATGGTCGATCAACTGGGGCTCGGGCTGGTTCTTCCAGCCCTCCGGCGCGTCGCATCCCCGGCACTCGCGCGTGTCATGCCTGTAGATGGTGTGGCCGTAGCGATCCTGAATGCGGTCGATCAGGGTCGGTTTCACGCGCCGGCCGCCATTGTCGAACATCGAATACGCGGTCACCATGCGCAATACCGTGGTTTCGCCGGCTCCCAGCGCGTAGGAAAGATAATTCGGCAGTTCGTCGTAGACCCCGAAGCGTTTGGCATATTCGCCGATCAAGGGCATGCCGATGTCCTGCGCCAGCCGGACCGTCACGGTGTTGAGCGAGAGCCGCAGCGCATTCCGCAGCGTTTGCGGCCCATAGTATTTTTCCTTCGAATAGTTTTCCGGGCGCCACACACCGCCCTGCCCCTGATCGATCTCGATCGGCGCATCGACGATGACGGTCGATGGCGTATAGCCATTGTCGAGGGCCGAGGAATAAACGATCGGCTTGAACGAGGAGCCCGGCTGCCGATAGGCCTGCGTTGCGCGATTGAACTGGCTCTGATCGAACGAGAAGCCGCCGACCATCGCAAGCACACGGCCGGTCCGCGGATCCATCGCCACCATCGCGCCGGACACTTGGGGTAGTTGCCGCAACCGGTACTCGCCTTCAACGATCTTGCCGTCCTTGCCGATCAGGGGATCGGCATAGATCACGTCGCCAGGCGAAAGCACTTGCGATACCTTCGTCGGCGTACGGCCGCGCGCAGCTCCCGACGCGGCCTTGGCCCATTTCACTCCATCGAGCGAAATCAAGCCGGTTTGCCGCTCCTTGCTCACGGCGCCGCCGAGTTCGCGGCCGGGTTGAAAGCCGATCCGGGCGGACTTGTCGTCGGACTCGAGCACGACCGCCATCCGCCACGGCGCGATGTCCGATAGCGATTTGACATCGGCGAGTTTCACGCCCCAGTCACCCGAGATATCGAGCCTGCTCATTGCGCCGCGCCAACCCTGTGCCTCGTCGTAGTTGACGAGGCCATTGGCCATGGTCTTGCGGGCGATCGCCTGCAGTTTCGGGTCGAGCGTCGTCCGGACCGACAGCCCCCCCTCGTAGAGCTTCTTTTCACCGTAGCGTTCCAACAGGTCGCGCCTGACTTCCTCGGCAAAATATTCGCCGGCAACGGTGTGCGCCCCGTTGGCGCGAGTGGTGACGATCAACGGATCCTTGCGGGCCTTTTCAGCGTCGGCCTGCTTGATCCAGCCATTCTCCAGCAGCCGGTCGATGACGTAGTCGCGCCGCTCGACCGCGCGATCGTGATTCTTGACCGGATGCAGCGTCGACGGCGCCTTCGGCAAAGCCGCCAGATAGGCGGCCTCGGCGACGGTCAATTCGTTGACCGATTTGTCGAAATACACGAGCGAGGCGGCCGCGATGCCATAGGCGCCGAGGCCGAGGTAGATCTCGTTCAGGTAAAGCTCAAGGATCTTGTCCTTCGAATAGGCCCGCTCGATGCGCATCGCAAGCAATGCTTCCTTGATCTTGCGGATGTATTCGTCGAGTCTGCTCTTGTTCTCCTTGTTGACGAGATCGGAGAGGAGAAAGTTCTTGGCGACCTGCTGCGTGATGGTGGAGGCGCCCTGCGGACGTTTGTCGCTGCCGCGTATCGCGTTCTCGACGAGTTTTAACACGGCGCGGCTGACGCCCTGGAAATCAATGCCGCTGTGCTCATAGAAATTCTTGTCCTCCGCGGCCAGGAACGCGTTGATGACCAGCTTCGGGACCGCCTGGATCGGCAGATACAGCCGGCGCTCCTTCGCGTACTCCGCAAGCAGCGAACCGTCGGCCGCATGGACACGCGTCATTACCGGCGGCTCATAGTTCTGAAGCTGGGAATAGTCCGGCAAGCCCTTGGAAAAATGCCAGATCAATCCCGCCGCCACCGCGACGCCGACCAGAAACAGGGTGGTTCCCGCCGCAAACAGAAAGCCCATGAACCGCAGCAGAAGGCGCATTTTCGAGCGTCCGTTTCGTTCCAGTCGACCTCGCGACATGGCCGCGCGATCGCGGGGCCTGATCGCCATTGATGCGTTTCGTTCGTCGAAGCATCCGCCGGATCAGGAACCCGGTTCTGGCCGATTCTGCGAACTTGCGACAAGTTTTTCTATAGAGCCGTGGCTGTGGCCAAACTAGGGCTTCGGCACGGGGGTCATACCTTTTCAGTGGGCCGGCGAAGCCGAAACCACCCTTTTTGCAAGAAACGTCTCAATGGCCTTCGCGACCGCACGAACCGTCCTGGAACGCCAGTCGTCCGATAACATCTGGCGAAGGTCCGCCCTGTTGGAAACGTAACCGAGCTCGACCAAGACCGACGGCACGTCGGGTGCCTTCAGCACCCTGAACCCTGCCGACTTCAACGGGTGCTTGTGCATCCGCGCCGAGGTTTTCATTTCGTTCATCAACAGCCGGGCGAAGCGGTTTGAAAATGTGCGTGTTTCCCGCTGCGCGAGATCGATCAGGATATCGGCGACATCGGTCGGCTCCTCGGTCAGGTTGACGCCTCCGATCGCATCCGCCTTGTTTTCGGTCTCCGCCAGCCGCTCTGCCTCGGCATCCGACGCCTTGTCCGACAGCGTGTAGATCGTCGCACCGCGCGCATCACCCTCGCGGCGCGGCAGGGCATCCGCATGGATCGACACGAACAGCGCGGCGCCATTGCTTCGGGCGATGCGCACGCGTTCGGCCAGCGGGACGAAAGTGTCGTCCGTCCGCGTCATGATAACCTGATACTTGCCGTCCTGCTCGATGCGGTCGCGCAAAGCGACGGCAAATGCCAGCACCAGATCCTTTTCCGTCTCTCCCGTCGAGGCCTGGGTTCCGTTGTCGATTCCGCCATGGCCTGGATCGATCACCACCACGGGACGCCCGTCCGCGGACACGACGGCCCCGGTCGAACCAGTCGTATCGGCGACGGGGGCCGGGGAATTGGTACCCCGTTCAGGACCGTTCGAAGCCACCAGGAGACGATTGAACGCGGCACGGTCGACAGCCTCAAGTTCGACCACCAGGCGGGGTGGCTGGCCGTTCGCGGCATCGAGGACGTAAGCCTTTTCGATTTTCGCAGGACCCGCGAGATCGAACACGATCCGCGATCCTCCCGGCATCACAAGCCCGTAGCGGAACGCCTTGATCAGGCCGCGTCCGGTGTCGCCTGCGCCGGGCGCGAGGCGAAAGCTGACCTGCGGGATATCGATGACGGCCCGATAGGGGTCGGCCAACAGAAAGGCATGGATGTCGATTTTCTTATCGAGATCAAGGATAAAGCGGGTTTGTTTCAGGTCGCCTGCGAGCCGGACTTCAGAGGCGACCGGAAAATCTCCCGCGACCGAGGGACGAACGAGCTCGTTACCGGCGGCAGGCGAAATTGTGCCGGGAGGGAACAAAGCTGCGGCGCACAGCGATGCGATCCCCAGCAAAATGAAGTGATTTGCGCGGCCCGCCAACGAACTCATGCCTCCGAGCTGCATTTTACCGCAATAGAACCGTACGGTTAACCGGACCTTAAATCCGCCCACAACAAATAGTGCCGGCCCTGCCCGCCGGAGATGCTGTCGCTTGCAAGCGTCAAGCAATCCACGTATGTAAGACAGTGCTGACGGTTAAACTCCCGGTTGTATCGCGTTCAGCCTCCCGGTGCAGCGTTGGGCTTCAACTTGCTCGAAGCGCCTGCGTTTTCCGACCTTCAACAGCCAGCGCGTCGCGCGGCCGATTGGAGCGGCGGTTTCAAGCTCGAGGGGTATCCGGTACCATTTTTTACGCCGGGGACGGCTTCAGAAGGTGATGACCGATTGCCCCGGCCAAATGGTCACGACGTACGACAGGCGCTTTGGCGCCGCGTCGGTCCGGCAGCGAGATACACGGCGGTGCTTTTGCCGCCAACCTGTTCAAACGGGCCGACGCTTGATGCGCCAGACTGAAGAACCGACCAAGACTCCTGCAAAGACTGCGCCGACGCGAGGTGAGAGCTTCGCGCGCCGCAGCGTGCCGGGAACAGGATCGGCAAGGCGCCAAGGATCGCATCGCGGCCTTCCCCTCACCCCCGAATCAGGTGGACCGTTGCGTCACCCGGCCGCGCGAAACGCGCGCGCCGTGCCATGCGCCCTCCGCCGCCAAGAGCTCCAATATGTCCAACAAACCCAACAAAATGTTGATCGACGCCACCCACCCGGAAGAGACCCGGGTGGTCGTTGTCCGCGGCAACCGCGTCGAGGAATTTGATTTCGAATCCGCCCAGCGCAAGCAATTGCGGGGCAACATCTATCTGGCCAAGGTCACCCGCGTCGAGCCGTCGTTGCAGGCCGCGTTCATCGAATATGGCGGGAACCGCCACGGCTTCCTTGCGTTCAGCGAAATCCATCCCGACTACTATCAAATTCCGGTCGCCGACCGTCAGGCGCTGATCGAAGCCGACGAGCGCGCGCATCGCGAGGCGGAGGAAGAATCGGAAGATCGCTCCAGCCGCCGCTCACGGAATCGCAGTTCGCGCCGGCGCGATCACTGCGAACGCGTGCGGAGCGCCATCGTCGAGGATGCGGACCATGAGGACGCGGCGGCGGATGCGTCGCAGTTCAGTGAGCCCCACGACGAATCGACGTCGGACGATCCTATCGGGCAGCAACACGAGGTGCAGGATCACGATCATCTGCGCGAGGATGACGCGAATCATGATCACCCGCATGAGCAGGCGCATGACGACGTCGGGCACGGCGATCCCTACGACGGCGATCATCACGACGTCGATGTCGACGATACGCATAGGCTGCACGACCGCGCTCCAGACCGGGAGGATGTCGTCCATGAGCATCGCGACGAGGCACAGGACGATGATGCCGATGGAGCCGTCATCGCAACCGTAGCGGATAATGCCCCGGTCGCGGCGCCGTCGGATCATTACGCAACCGACTTCGAGCTGCCGGCACATGGCGACGCCGAAGACGATCATGCAGAGCCAGCCGTTCTTCCGGACGCCGATGAGACACACGAATCTCACGATCAAGCGACGCAGGAACAGGATGGTCAGCCTATTGGGTTCGAAACTCCCGGCGAGCACATTCCCGCCGAGGACGACGAGGACGATGGCGACATCGAGGAGGACCAACAGGTCGAATCCGTTGGCGGTGACGACGCGCTGGAGGAAGTGCCCGAGCGCGCCTACCGGCCGCGTCGCCAGTACAAAATTCAGGAAGTCATCAAGCGTCGTCAGGTGATGCTGGTGCAGGTGGTCAAGGAGGAGCGCGGCAACAAGGGCGCGGCGCTGACGACCTATCTGTCACTCGCCGGCCGCTACGCCGTGTTGATGCCCAATACCGCGCGCGGCGGCGGCATCAGCCGCAAGATCACTTCGGCGCAGGACCGTTCGCGGCTGAAGGAAGTGGTGCAGGATCTCGACGTGCCGGAGGGCATGGGGGTCATCCTGCGCACCGCCGGCGCTTCGCGCACCAAGCCGGAGATCAAGCGCGACTTCGAATACCTGATCCGCATGTGGGAAACCGTGCGCGACGTGACCTTGCGCTCGCAGGCGCCGACGCTCGTGTATGAAGAAGGCTCGCTGATCAAGCGCTCGCTACGCGATCTTTACAGCAAGGAAATCGACGAAATCCAGGTGGCCGGCGAAGCGGGCTATCAGGAAGCGCGCGATTTCATGAAGATGCTGATGCCATCCAATGTCCGCGCGGTGAAACAGTATCGCGACTACCAGCCATTGTTCTCGCGCAACGGCGTCGAAAGCCAGCTCGATGCGATGTTCTCGCCGACGGTGCAGCTCCGCTCCGGCGGCTACATCGTGATCAACCAGACCGAGGCATTGGTGTCGATCGACGTCAACTCGGGCCGTTCGACCCGCGAACATCACATCAAGGATACGGCGCTCAAGACCAATCTCGAGGCCGCCGAGGAAGTCGCCAGACAGTTGAGATTGCGCGATCTCGCCGGCCTGATCGTCATCGACTTCATCGACATGGACGAGAAGCGCAATAACCGCGCGGTGGAGCGCAAGCTCAGCGACTGTCTGCGCCACGACCGCGCGCGCATCCAGGTCGGCCGCATCTCGCACTTCGGCCTTCTGGAAATGTCGCGCCAGCGCATTCGCGCCAGCATGCTGGAAAGCTCGACCGAGCCCTGCCCGCAATGCGGCGGCACCGGTCACGTCCGCTCGGTTCCATCGGTGGCGTTGCAGTTGCTGCGCAGCCTCGAGGAAACTCTGATGAAAGGGGCGACGCACAACCTCATCGTGCGAACACGCACCAACGTTGCGCTGTATGTGCTCAATCAGAAGCGCGGACATCTGCGCGACCTCGAACACAGCTTCAAGGTAAGTCTCTCCGTGGTCGCGGATCCTTCGCTCGGCGGCCAGCAATCCTTCATCATAGACCGCGGCGAGCAGGTGCATACGCTGGAGGCTGCGAAGGCGTTGCTGGCGGCGCAGCTTATCGTGTCGCCTTCGCTGGCCGAAGAGGCTCATGACGATGAGCAGACGCTCGATACCGAAGCCGAGATCGAAACCGACGACACCGATGCTCGCATAGATGAACAGGCAGGCGGCGACGCCGAGGGTGACGGCCGCAAGCGGAGACGCCGCCGATCCCGGCGTGACCGATCCGCAGAACCTCGCGACGAACAGGCCGTGAATAACGACGACAGCTCCGATGTCCAGATTGCCGCTGATTTCGCCGCAGCGCGCTTCATGACCGGCGACGTCGAAAATGATGGAGACGACGCCGGAGCGCAAGACCACCCGGCAGAAGCCGATCAATCTCCGGACGGAGAACGGCGGCCGCGTCGGCGCGGACGGCGCGGCGGTCGTCGCCGCCGCGGCAGCAACGGCGCGGGCCTTGCGGGCTCGATTTCCGACGAACTCGGTCCCGCGTCAGCGCCCGAAGTCGTGAAAGCCGTCGCGGACTTCGATTCGGCGCCGATCGCCCCTGAACCGCAGACCGGTCCGCCCGAGGGCGAGGCTGAGTCGCAGCGCCACGAGGAGGCGCAGCCGGCAACGCCGAGCCCGCTTGAGGCCGATGAAGCCGTATCGGAATCTGAAAAGACCGTTCGCCGTCGCTCGACGGTGCGCGAGAAGGTGAGCTTCGCCTCGGAAGCACCGCCCGCCGAACCGGCCGCTCCAAGTCAGCCGGAGGAGGCATCGGCGCCTGAACCGCAACAGCCGGAATCATCGAACGAGGACCGGCCGCGCCGCGCGGGATGGTGGTCGCGCCGGTTCGGCAGCGGCACCTGAAGGCGCTCCCTTTTCAATTCAAAGCGCCCGGCCACGCCGGGCGCTTTCTTTGCATGGAGCGATTCACGATGACACGGAATCAATTCCCGTCCCGTCGTCATGCGCGGGCATAGCCGTTCGAAGAACGGCATCGCTTTCGCTCGCCCAGAGCCTTTCCGCTTCTGATGGAATCAGGAGCGGAGCTCTATATTTTTGATTTGACGCGTTTTCTTTACGCGAACCGGTAGCCAATTCGCTCGAAAACGCTCTACGACCCGCGTATCCATCTTCTCTTGAAGATGGATTGCCGGGTCAAGCCCGGCAATGACGGATAATCGAGATGCTTCCGTCGAAGTGTGAAGCACTCTCGATCGCACGAGGCCCCAGACCTGACTCCATCAAAATCGGAATACCAGGATTCAGAAATGGCTGTAGGAAAGCCGTCCAAGCGCGATCTCCTGGCCTTCGGCATCAAGCCATTTCGGAGCCGCGTTTCCCGCGACGATCGTCCCGATCAATGTTACCGCGACGCCGGCGCTGCGGGCCGCCCCGGCGAAAGCCCCAAGCCGGTCCTCGGCGATCGTGGACAGGATCTCGTAATCGTCGCCGCCGCTCACCACGGATTCGAGACACGTCTGGCCCTGCTCCATCAGCGCGCGCGCGGCGTCGGACAGCGGAACGGACGCGGCATCGATCACGGCCGAGACTCTCGACGCCGCGCAAAGTTTCGCGAGATCGCCGGCCAGACCGTCGGAAACATCCATCGCGGCACGCGCGTAACTCCGCACCGCGCCGGAGAGGCTGATACGAGGCTGTGGAACTCTATAGCGGTCGAGCAGCGACTCGCGGATATCGACATCGCCCACAATTATTTTTCCCGTGAGAATAGCGAGCCCCAGTGAAGCGTCGCCAATGGTGCCGGAGACAACGATGCGGTCGCCTGGTTTCGCGCGGCTGCGCAAGATCGTTTCACCGGGCGGCATGCGGCCGAAGGCGGTGACGGAAATCGTCAGCGGTCCCGGCGTTGCGACTGTATCGCCGCCGAGCAGCGGACAATGGAACGCGGTTGCGTCGTCAAACAGCCCGCGCGCGAATGACGCGAGCCAATCCTCGTCGGCGTTGCGCAAGGCCAGACTCATGACGAAGCCGGCCGGCGTCGCTCCCTTGGCGGCAAGATCGGACAGATTGACACGCAAGGCCTTCCTGGCAACCGTTTCCGGCGGATCGCCGCTCAAAAAATGCACACCTTCGACGATGGCATCGGTCGTAATCACAAGATCGTCGCCGCCGCCTTTCAGGACGGCCGCATCGTCGGCAAGCCCGAGCGCGCCCGGATCGGTCGCGATCGGCTTGAAATAACGCCCAATCAGATCGTCTTCACCGGACGGCATGCGGTTGATCCTTGCGAGCTAATCGTTGCGACATTCAAACTCATCATGGCCGGGCAAAGCCGTTCGAAGAACGGCGCCGCTTCCGTTCACCTGTGTCCCGGCTATCCCGCCTTTCCGACCGAACCCAGCAAGACGTGGATGCCCGGCATAAAGCCGGGCATGACGACATCGACCCTGCCCTACCCTCGCGCAAACTCGTCGGCGCGGAAACGGCGCGCGATCTGATCGAGCACCGCGTTGACCATGCCGGCCTCCTCCTTCTCGACGAAGGCGTACGCGACATCGACATATTCGGACACCACGACCCGCGCCGGAACGTCCTTGCGGTGCTCCAGTTCGTACGAGCCGGCGCGCAGCACCGCGCGCACGATCGCGTCGATCCGCTTCAGCGGCCACCCTTTCGACAGAGCATCGTCGATCAATGGGTCGAGCCTGGTCTGATCGCGGACCACGCCCGCCACCACGTCACGAAAGAAGGCGGCTTCGGCGGGAAGATATCGATTGCCCTCAACCTCGTTACCGAGCCAGTGGCTTTCGAACTCCGCGAGGACATCGTTGATCCCTGCGCCGCCGATCTCCATCTGATACAGCGCCTGCACTGCGGCGAGCCGCGCCGCGCCACGCCGGTTGGCCTTCCTGTCGATACCCGCCTTGATGTCCGCCATCGTGCCGTTACGCCTTCGCCAGTCGGCGTCTGATCCGCAGCATTGCCAGCGCCGCCCGCGCCGCATGGCCACCCTTGTTCGACTCGCTGGCGCGCGCTCTCGCCCACGCCTGCGCGTCGGTGTTGACGGTGATGATGCCGTTGCCGAGAGGCACCCGCCGTTGCACGGACAGATCCATCAGCGCGCGAGCGGATTCCATCGAGACGATCTCGAAATGGATGGTGTCGCCCCGCACCACGCAGCCGAGCGCAACCACCGCGTCGTAAGGCTCGCCATTGCGCTCGGCCGCATCGAGCGCCATGGCTATCGCCGCCGGGATTTCCAGAGCGCCCGGAACGGTGACGACCTCATAACCGACTCCGGCGGATCTCAGTTCCGCGACCGCGCCTTCGAGCAGCGCATCCTGAATGTCGTCGTAGAACCGCGCCTCGACGATCAGGGCGCGCGCGCCCGAGACGTCGCTCCGATCCTGAGGCGCTGCGCGCCTTGCCTCTGCCATACCCTGCTCCGGTTAGTCATTGCCGGGTCCAATCGTTCGAAGAACGGCGTCGCTTCGCTCGCCTATCATCCCGGCAATCCATCTTGTTAAGAGGAAGAATGCGCGGGTCAAGCCCGCGCATGGTACATTTATCGAAGCCTACTTCATCTCGCTCAGCCGCGCTGCGTAACGCGCCATCAGATCGACTTCGAGATTGACCTCACGGCCCGCGTGCCAATCGCCGAGCGTGGTGGCGTCGAGCGACCGCGGAATGATGAACACCGAAAACGTCTGGTCTAGTACGGTGTTCACCGTCAGCGATACGCCGTCCAGCGTCACCGAACCCTTGGCCGCCACGAAGCGCGCCAGATCCCGGGTGGTGCGCAATTCGAAACGCGCCATGCCATGCAGGTCGTCGCGCGTAACGACGGTGGCGATTCCGTCAACGTGGCCTGCGACGATGTGACCGCCGAGTTCATCGCCGAGTTTCAGTGCGCGCTCGAGATTGAGCCGCGTTCCCACCGCCCAATGCTTTGCCGTCGTTACGTCGAGCGTCTCCGCCCCGACATCGACGTCGAACCAGGTCTTTTCCCCGGCACCGCCCGAGGCAACGACGGTCAGACAAACGCCGTTGCAGGCGATGGACGCGCCGTCCGCGATGGCGGTTTGATGATAGCGGCAGAGGATACGCAGCCGATGCAGTTGATTCTGCGCTGGACGCGTCAGCGTTTCTATCTCGCCGATGTCGGTCACTATGCCGGTGAACATCAGAACCTTCCGCAGCGGCCGAAATGTTTCGGATTCAAGCTAACTCGATTTAGGCACGCTCGTAAATCATGAGGGTATCCTGATCCAGCGTCTCGCTCGCACGGAGCCTGTAATGTTGCGATTGCGTGATTGTGTCCAGCGGCAAGGAGCCAAGCGCCGGCACGCCGTCGTCGCCGATCGGATCGGGACCATGCAGCAGCCACGCTTCGTCGACCAGCGCAGACGCAACGAACGACGATGCAACACGCGCGCCGCCTTCGACCAACAGGCGCGTCATTCCTCTTTCGGACAGGGCGCGGAGAACCGCCGCCAGGTCGAGCCCGGGCGCGCCGGCGGCGACCGGAACGCGCACGACCTGCACGCCGGCCGCGCCGAGCTTCAAGTCCGCGGCGGTTTCGGCAAAATCCGATGCCATCACCCAGAGCGGGGTCCCGCGCGCTGACTGGATCAGCCGGCTCTCGTGAGGAATACGCAGCGCGTGATCCAGCACCACACGCACCGGCGAGCGCGCTTCCATGCCCGGAAGCCGGCAGGTCAGGAGAGGATCGTCGGCCAGCACTGTGCCGATTCCGACCAGAATGGCATTGCATTGCGCGCGCAGCAGGTGCACCCGCGCCCGCGCCGCCTCGCCCGTGATGGCAACCGGCGTCCCCCCCGCCACGCCGATCTTTCCGTCGCTGGACATCGCGAGCTTGAGGATGACGTGTGGGCGCTTGTCCCGGACGCGCCGGAAATGTCCGGCATGATGTTGCGCGGCCTCGACAGCACAAAGTCCGACATCGACCGATATTCCGGCGGCCCGCAACCGTGCATGGCCCCGCCCCGCGACTTCCGGAGTGGGATCCTCGACGGCGGATACGACGCGCGCGATGCCGGCGGCGATCACGGCGTCTGCGCACGGCGGCGTTTTTCCGACATGCGAACACGGCTCCAGCGTGACATAAAGCGTCGCGCCGCGCGCCGCCTCTCCAGCACGCCGCAGCGCCTCGACCTCGGCATGCGGACGGCCTCCCGGCTGGGTCCAGCCGCGGCCCACGATCACGCCGTCCTTTACGAGGACCGCGCCCACTGCCGGATTTGGCGCGCTCGCACCCAGACCGCGGCGACCCAGCATCAGCGCCAGTTGCATGAAATGCAAATCGGCGGCCTTGGCCGTCCGGAGCTTTTCTCCGGTTTGCTCTTCCAGAACGCGGAAGATCATTTGCGCAGCGGCACCTGCCGCGCATCGTCCTCGCTGGAGAGTTCGCCCAGCACGGCCTCGAAATCCTTGGCTTCCCGGAAATTGCGGTAGACCGAGGCGAAGCGCACATAGGCGACATCGTCGAGGGTCCGCAGGTGTTCCATCACGATCTCGCCGATAGTCTCGGACGAAATCTCGGCCTCACCGCCGCTCTCGAGTTCGCGGACGATAGCCGACACCATGGTTTCCACGCGTTCGGGTTCAACCGGCCTTTTGCGCAATGACACTTGCAGCGAGCGTACCAGCTTGTCGCGGTCGAACGGCACCCTCCGTCCGTTGCGCTTGATGACCGTGAGTTCACGCAACTGCACGCGTTCGAAGGTGGTGAAGCGGAAATTGCAGGCCATGCAGACGCGCCGCCGCCGGATCACGGCCGAGTCTTCCGTCGGCCGCGAGTCCTTCACCTGGGTATCCAGACTGTTGCAGCTCGGGCAGCGCATCAACGCGCCTCCTCGGTTGCGTCATGGCCGGGCGTGTCCCGGTCATCCACGTCTTGGAACCGCCAGCCGTCAAAGTCGTGGATGCCCGGCATAAAGCCGGGCATGACGGCGGGGTTACATGGCCAAAATCTCATCATTACTGATAAATCGGGAAACGGGCCGTCAGCGCCTTGACCTTCTCCTTCACTGCGGCCTCGACCAGCGGGGCCTTGCCGTCGTCGGCCTGCGCGATGGCGTTGAGCACTTCGGCGATTAGGCCGCCGACCTGCTTGAATTCGGCAACCCCGAAGCCGCGCGTCGTGGTCGCCGGCGTGCCGAGACGAAGACCGGAGGTCACGAACGGCTTTTCGGGATCGAAAGGAATGCCGTTCTTGTTGCAGGTGAGGCCTGCGCGCACCAACGCCTTTTCGGAGACGTTGCCTTTCAGCCCCTTGGGCCGCAGATCCACCAGCATCAGGTGATTGTCGGTACCTCCGGAGACGATATCGAAGCCATGGCCGCGCAGGGTTTCGGCCAGCGCCTTGGCATTTTCGACAACGTTCTTCGCGTAAAGCTTGAAGTCCGGTCGCAGCGCCTCGCCGAACGCCACGGCCTTGGCGGCG
Source organism: Nitrobacter sp. (assembly GCF_047149785.1). Classification (GTDB taxonomy): domain Bacteria; phylum Pseudomonadota; class Alphaproteobacteria; order Rhizobiales; family Xanthobacteraceae; genus Nitrobacter. Next base: position 1,368,893 of record NZ_BAAGBE010000001.1, read on the forward strand.
ATGACATGCATCAGCGGGCCGCCCTGCAGGCCGGGGAAGATCGCCGAATTGAGCTTCTTGGCAAGCGCCTCGTCATTGCACAGGATCAGGCCGCCGCGCGGACCGCGCAACGACTTGTGGGTGGTGGTCGTGGTCACGTGCGCGTGCGGTACCGGCGAGGCATGCACGCCCCCCGCGACGAGACCGGCGAAGTGCGCCATGTCCACCATCAGATAGGCCCCGACGCTGTCGGCGATCTCGCGGAAGCGCTTGAAGTCCCAGGGGCGCGAATAGGCCGAGCCGCCGGCGATGATCAGCTTCGGCTTGACCTCTTCGGCCCGGCGCGCCACGTCGTCCATGTCGATCAGGTGGTCGTCGCGCCGCACGGTATAGTGGGCGGCCTTGAACCACTTGCCGGACATGTTGACCGGCGCACCGTGGGTCAGGTGACCGCCGGCCGCAAGGTCGAGACCCATGAAGGTGTCGCCGGGTTGCAGCAGCGCCAGGAACACGGCCTGGTTCATCTGGCTGCCGGAGTTCGGCTGGACGTTGGCGAACTGGGCGCCGAACAGCTTCTTGGCCCGCTCGATCGCCAGCGTTTCGACGACATCCACCCATTCGCATCCGCCGTAATAGCGCGCGCCCGGATAACCCTCGGCGTATTTGTTGGTCAATACCGAGCCCTGCGCCTCCAGAACCGCGCGGCTGACGATATTTTCCGACGCGATCAGTTCGATCTCGTGGCGCTGGCGGCCCAACTCGCCCTTGATCGCGGCGGCGATTTCGGGATCGGCCCCGGCCAGGGTGGCCGCAAAGAAGGAATCAGGCGCGGAGGCGGTTTTGGCGGTCGAGTCCATCTACAGAATATCCTTGGCGGCGCAGCCCGTTAAATACCGGACGCGAACGGCAGTCACAGGCGGTCGAAGCGGCGCCAGCCAGATAGCATATTGAATCAGGACGGCCAAGGTGTTGCGCCTCCGCTTCGGTGTTCAGGCAATATATGGTGTGGGATCGCCGGCGTAGACGCCCGGCCAGCGTATTATTTTCCGAGGTAGTTCCGCACCGCGGCCAGCGAGGGCCCGACGCTGGATATCGCTTCGAGCAGCCTGTTCCGCGACACGTTCAGCCGGCCCGCCCAGAGATCAGTCTGGGTGTCGTCCCGCGTATCCACCACCGGAGGCGTCTGGTAAGTGGATATCACCGATGCAACCGTGACAAGCTGGATCATGATGCAAGTCTAGCACCCGGACCCGAGCCTGCCACCTCGCCATGCCGCCACGGTTAAAATCCGGTATCCGGCTGCACGCCGGCTTTGACCCTGCTACATCCAGTACGCGACCGTTCCCGCAATCGCGACCGCCACCGCAATGGCAATCACCGGCCAACTATTTCTGGCATAACGACCGCGGGCGCGACGTTCGGTAATGAGCGCGCGTTCATACTCGTCGGAGGATGAAAAGATGCAGGCAAAGCCGCTGCGCGCCGTCATCGCGTCGGCTTCGAGCGACAGCATTTTGCTATGACGTTTGCTGCGTGAGAGCATCATCGGCGAAGGCTAAGAGCGTTATGGTAAATAAGACGTTAACGACTGTGCAGAGACGCAGCGCATATGTTGTCACGTAAGGGCGGGCACGCCTTGGTTTCAAAGGTCCTTTTTTATGGTCTATACATATGACGCTGCCGCGGGTGCCGATCCGACGATGCCGCCTCAACGGAATTTCCGCATCACATATCCTGCTTCTCAGTTGCTTACGATGTCGGCGCGTCGCGAAAATCCGGAACGCGGACGCGGTGCCCGCGTCCCGACGGCGCCAGGGCGTCGGACTGAAGCCATCCGACGACGGCGACTATCGCGCCGGAGGGCATGAAAAGGATGACCGCCGGATTGGGAGGATGAGGAAGAATTCAGGTGGATCGGGTTTTCCAAGTCTTCATTAGTTTGACCTCCACGGATTTGAAGGAGGAACGACAGGCCGTCAGCAACACGTTGGCAAAAGCGGGATACATGCCTGCCAGCCTGGAACTGTTTCCGACAACCGATCAACAGCAGTTCAACTATGTCAAGCGGATCATCGACCGCAGTGACTATTACGTCGTGATCGTTGGCGGCCGTGGCTGCTCGCTCTCCGATGACGCGCTGCGTTTCACGGAACAGGAACTTGAATACGCGCGATCGAAAGACATTCCCATACTTGCGTTTCTTCCTGAAAACCCGGGCGGCATTGCAGTCGGCAAGACCGGACCGGATGCACTGCCAACGGAAAAACTGGATGCTTTCAAAGCCCGTTTGAAAGCCGGCTGCATCGTCGAATTCTGGAATAACGAAAACGATCTCTGCATGAAAGTCGTGCTGGCGGTTGCCTCCGCCATAAATTTGAAGCCCGGGGCCGGCTGGATACGAGGTGATCAAGCGATCGATCCAAAGCTTCTCCAGGAACTGGAAAAACTCCGCATAGAGAACGCGGACTTTCGCCGGAGGCTCGCCGAATACAGTCGCAAAGAGTCGACCGATCCGACTCTGGCCGAATCATCCGACTCGATGACCGTGGAACTGCTTATTTACCGATCGGAAGAAGGACATCCCGATTCCATATCGCGGACGATCTTGTTGAGCGATCTTTTTGCCGGACTATACGGCCACCTTCTTAAGAACCCTTCGGAGGCTTACGTTCGAGAACTTGTTGGATCCTGGTATCGAGAGAAATTCCACATCTCAGACTATTGCGAGCTTAGCGAAAAGAGCGCGGTCATCATCCGAGACAAACTGGAGGCTCTCGACCTAATCAAGTCTCGCTCGATCATAGCGGGCTTTTCCAATCATATCGCTTGGTCTGTTACCGAAAAAGGAAAACAGTTCCTCGAATCGAGGCGTATGTTGAGGATTGACCACACAGGCTCCGAAACGACTTAACGCGATCCGGCGAACAGCGCTAAATCATGGGTCCCGCCTCATTCCATCAGAATGATTGCGGAAGACCGTGCCCGGAGCGGCCTCCACTTCGACAGCAAAAACCCCGCCGGAGCGGGGCTATCTTCGGAGCCAGAGCTTCCGGCTTTGATGGAAACGCAGCCGGGCTCCAGCTTTTTGTTTTGATGCGTTTTTTTACGCGAACCGGTATCCACTCCGCCTGAAAACGCTATAGCGCTTCAAGATACGTGGACTTCGGTCCCGAGCACCTTTTGCTCGACTCCAAGCGTTTCACAAATCGCCTTCAACCGCGCAGGCTTCGGAAACTGGATGCCGCGCATATAAAGAGAAATATCACAGCGTCGGAAATCGTGGGGACCGCGGTACCGCTTCGATGCTTCGCGGGCGAATTGCGCTTCGGTCCAATGTTTGTCCGCGACTAATTTAGCAAGGCGTTTCCCAAACTCTACCCTATCTGCATCTGCCATCATTTTCTTTTCTTCCTCACTTCCCTATTCCGCGCATCAGCAATCCCGAACGGGGCAATCCCATCCGAGAGGTGATCCGCGACGCTGCTCTCCGGAGAGCCCGGTGGGCTTTGTGACGTAGGGGCATGTATACGTTACTATACATCGTCCCATTTACTACTAGCGCCAGCGTGAGGCACCCCCGCGCATCTTGCATAGAGTAGTAATGTACTTAACTCAGTACCTGTAATGTACTTAACTCAGCGCTGCTATCGTTGCGATGACAGGGCGTGGCGTGGTCGGAGGATGCAGGAATTCTGGCAGTGTCCGATGGCCGGCAGGAGTTTGCGGAATCAGGGTTCGGTCGATTCCGGGCTGCTTATCAGGAATGCAGGCGCCGTTCATCGGACTTGCGGCGCAACAACGCGCCGACCAGTCAACGACCGGCGCAACTCGCAAAATATAGACTCGGTATTAGAAATTTGCAGACGGCGCCATCATGATGACGCGTCCCCCGTACCAGCGACCAGCGCGGCAATGACTTCCGACGCAATCAACGCGTTGGCTTCGAGTGGCTTCCCGGCGACGTGCTCATCGACAAGCTCGAACGCTTTGTCTTCGGGCATTCCTCCACCGATCAATCCAAGCGCGATAACGTTTTCCACGTCCAAAGCCGAAAAGACCTTTTCGACAAAACGCCTGTGACAGGCGGCCGGGGAGTCGCCATATTGTCCGGCCAACGGCGCCCGGCCGATGCCGAGGCGGGCAATCGTGACCATCCTGGCGACGTTCTTCAATTTCGCCCCACCAGCGATCATGGCAAGGACCTTGGGGTCGTTCAAATTGAACGTGCGAGTCTTGCCAGCGAATTTGATCTGACGGGCGGAGGGATTCGTCGTCGAGGACATCTTAAACTGCCTTTCCAATACTACGCGACAAGTTGTGGTCTCTCCGCTCTCGGGCAATTCTGAATTTCGACGCCAGCCATCTGCAGGTGGCTGGCGACATAGCCCTTTGATTTCGTGGATATATGGTGCGCTCGGAGGGACTCGAACCCCCACCCTGTTACGGACTGCCACCTCAAGGCAGCGCGTCTACCAATTCCGCCACGAGCGCTAAAAATCGGATCGGAGCTCGCGCCCCGGCCGGATGGACGGCGCCGATGTAACAAAACAACGGTAGGGCGACAAGGCCCAGCGGGATGCTCTTCCCCGCCTGAAGAGATTCGGAAGAGCGTCGCCTTTCAAGCAGAACTATACTGGAATCATAGGCTTGGGGCGTCTTTTTGATCCAGGCCCCCATTTCGGCCGGACTTCCTGACGTCATGTCCGGCCCAAAAGGCTTATCTGCGGTCCGGCGTTCTTGGCAGCATCTGTTTGACTTCGACCGCGATGCGGTTGCGGTTGACCATCACCACCCCGCTAGCGACCGGCAGGTTGTTGGCGAGAATCTTGACCTCGTCCTGCTCGGTGGCGTCCAGCTCGATGATCGCGCCGCGGCTGAGCCGCATGACCTGATGAACGGGCATCGACGTGGTCCCCAGGACCACCATGAGATCGACTGATACTTTATCGAGCGTCGCCACGAATACGGACTCACGAACCATGCAAAATTGATACGGTCCAAGACCACCACGTTATGGTTAGACAATGGTTAATGACCGCCAGCTTCTTGATTTGACGCCGTTTGACGCCTCGTCCGGCGAGCCTGTCGACTGGGTCCTGTCCGATGCGCCGGTGCCCTATCCGGAGGCCGTTGCCGTCATGGAAACGCGGGCGGCCGCGATCGCCTCGGGCGAAGCGCCGGAACTTGTCTGGCTGCTGGAGCATCCCCCGCTCTACACCTCCGGCACCAGCGGGCGCGACGGCGATCTGCTGCAGACTCGCTTTCCGCTGTTTTCGACCGGGCGCGGCGGCCAGGTGACCTATCACGGCCCCGGCCAGCGCGTGGCCTATGTCATGCTCGACTTGAAGCGTCGTCGTCCCGATGTGCGGGCGTTCGTCGCCGGACTTGAGGAATGGATCATCCGCACGCTCGGCGCTTTCGACGTCAAGGGTGAACGGCGCCAGGACCGGGTCGGTGTCTGGGTAGCGCGCCCGGACAAGGGACCGGGCCACGAGGACAAGATCGCGGCGATCGGCGTGCGGCTGCGCCGCTGGGTATCGTTCCACGGCGTCTCGCTCAACGTCGAACCAGACCTCAGCCATTTCGACGCCATCGTGCCCTGCGGCGTCACCGATCCGCGCTACGGCGTTACCAGCCTCGCCGATCTCGGCCTTCGCGTCGGACTGGCGGATGTCGACATCGCGCTCCGGCGCGCATTCGCAGAGGTGTTCGGGCCTTCGGACCTGCGTATGCCGGGAAAGGATACCTGACCTCTCCGCTGCTCGTACGAAACCGCGCAGTTCACGGACCGCAAGCGCAGGCAAGCCTGAGGCCGGGTCGCCTACACCGTCGCAAGTTGTGAGAATCGCTCGCCGGGCCGGATCAACTTCAAGGCGTCCGCCATTACGGGCTGATCTTCGACCGCATCGACGCGCGCGAATTCCGGTCCGTTCCGGCAGCGCGCCACCATGTCGGCGACGGCTTCGGCCCGCCCCGTGAACAGGGCCTCGACGCTGCCGTCACGACGGTTGCGCACCCAGCCGGCAACGCCGAGACGAATGGCTTCGATCATCGTCCAGTAGCGGAAGCCGACGCCCTGGACGCGGCCGCGGATCACGATCTGACGAACCACATCGTCCATTAGCGTTTCATGTCCGACAACCTCACACCGCGGGCAGGCAAGGCTTCAAGGCGCTAGAGTCTATTTCAACTGCGTTGAATCAGACTCGTCGCTTATCTTTTTGTTTGAGCATGATCTTTTCCGAAAACCGGTTTCCACTTTTCGGGATCATGCTCTAGCGAACACCACCATCTCACGCAAATTCGAGAACCAGCGCATCGACCGCCAGTGTCGCTCCGGGGACCGCCGCGATCTTCTTGATGACTCCGTCCTGCTCGGCCCGCAGCACGTTCTGCATCTTCATGGCTTCGATCACCGCCAGCGTCTCGCCGGCCTTGACTTCCTGTCCCTCTGTCACGGCGATCGAGATGACGAGGCCCGGCATCGGACACAGCAGCTTCTTGCCGTTATCGGCCGCCGTCGCCGCCGGCATCAGCCGCGCCGCCGCCGCCTCGGTTTCGGTGAACACGTTGATCGCGATCTCGAAGCCCTGATGCGCGAGCCGGAATCCGTTTGCGACAGGCCTGACCTGCATCGCGACCGGACTGTCGTCGATTGTGCCTTGCCAGACCGGCTGGCCTGGCACCCAGCGCGAGAGCAGCCGATGGGCGATATCGCCGACACTGCCATCCTTGCCGACGAAGCGGATCGCGATGGCATCGCCCTCGCGGGCGACGTCGAGCAGAATTTCATCGCGGCCGAGCCAGACCGCGCGGCGGCCTTCGCGTCTGACGACGCGGCCGGGCATCTGGCCGGAAATCCGCCGCTTGCGTTCGCCGAGCACGTGATCGATGGCGGCCGCCACCGCGGCCAGCCTGAACGCTGTCTCTCCTTGCGGTGTCCGCGCCGTAAATCCGTTTGGGAATTCCTCGGCTATGAAGCCGGTCGAGAGATGGCCGGCGCGCCAGCGCGGATGGTGCATCAGGGCCGACAGAAAGGGAACGTTGTGCCGGATGCCGTCGATGTAAAATGCGTCGAGCGCATGAGCCTGCGCCTCGATGGCGGCGCGGCGCGAGGGCCCGTGGGTCACGAGCTTGGCGATCATCGGATCGTAATGGATGGAAATTTCGCCGCCCTCATACACGCCGGTATCGTTGCGCACGATGATGCCGTCATGGTTGGTTTCCGCCGGCGGCCGATATTTGACGAGGCGTCCGACCGAGGGCAGGAAACCGCGGAACGGATCTTCCGCATAGACGCGCGATTCAACCGCCCATCCCGTCAGCGTCACATCCTGCTGCGCGATCGGGAGCTTTTCTCCGGCGGCGATGCGGATCATCTGCTCGACCAGATCGATGCCGGTGATCAACTCCGTGACGGGATGCTCGACCTGCAGCCGCGTATTCATCTCGAGGAAGTAGAAGCTCTTGTCCTGGCCGGCGACGAATTCGACGGTGCCCGCCGAGTCGTAGTTCACGGCCCGAGCCAACGCGACGGCCTGTTCGCCCATCCTGCGCCGCGTGGCCTCGTCGAGCAGCGGCGACGGCGCCTCCTCGATGACCTTCTGATTTCGCCGCTGGATCGAGCACTCGCGCTCGCCGAGGTAGATCGTGCTGCCATGCTTGTCGCCGAGCACCTGGATTTCGATATGGCGGGGATCGACGATGAATTTCTCGATAAAGACCCGGTCGTCGCCGAATGACGACTTCGCCTCCGCCTTCGCGAGATTGAACCCTTCGGCGACCTCGGCGCTCGCATGCGCAATGCGCATGCCCTTCCCGCCGCCTCCCGCCGACGCCTTGATCATCACGGGATAGCCGATCTCGTCCGCGATCCTGACGGCGTGCCTGTCGTCCTCGATCACGCCGAGGAAGCCTGGAACGGTCGACACCCCGGCCTTTGCGGCGGTCTTTTTGGATTCGATCTTGTCGCCCATCGCGGCGATCGCGGCGGGATTGGGCCCGATGAAAACCAGGCCGGCATCCGCGAGCGCGCGCGCAAACGCCTCGCGCTCCGACAGGAAGCCGTAACCGGGATGCACGGCCTGCGCGCCGGTGCTGCGGCAGGCGTCCACGATCTTCTCGATGTCGAGATAGCTCTCGGCCGCCGGCGGCGGTCCGATCAGGACGGCCTCGTCGGCCATCTCGACGTGAAGCGCGTCGCGATCGGCTTCCGAATACACGGCTACGGTTTCGATGCCCATCCGGCGGGCCGACCTGATGATCCGGCAGGCGATCTCGCCGCGATTGGCGATCAGTATCCGTTTGAACATCTGCCTGTTGACCTGCAACCTTGAGGCGCGGTCCAATCTTCCGGACGGTGTGCGCGATCGGCGAACCGTTCCGTCGTACAGAAAAAAGAAAACAGGAGCAAAGGCTTTTCAGCCGGAACGGCCACGCAAAGTCTCTTCGCGCGGCCTACATGCCGAGATCGAAAATGTTTGGAAAATGCACCAGCGGCAGGGTCGCCGCCCCGATCAGGCTCACGACCAGCGCCATCAGATGCCGGTTGCTGCGGCGTTTGCCGCGCATCTGGGTTGCGATCCATTCCAGCACTTCGATATTGACGCCCACTGCCTTGGTCGGCGCCCAGCTCTCGATGGCGGTCGCCGGCGACAGCGCGATGCTGCGCGGCGGCACCGGCAGACCCGAGGCGGACGCGGCGTGGTGGACGATCGCCTTGGCAAAAAGATCGTCGAACCGCCCGTCGTCGCTGCGCTCAGTAGCGGCATCGTTGATTTCAAACAGGGCTTCGGCCTCCTCCCGGCTCACCGGCTGGTTATTCACGGCGGCCGTGGTCAAAAGGCGCTCACACCAGGATGCATCCGTGGCGTCGAGCACGCGAGAAAAGTGAATGCGGCCGAGCGCGGTCGGCCCCTCCCCCGTGATGACGCCGTCCCGGACCATGGCGAGTGCAGCGGCTATTGCCGCGCGGCTGGAAATCGTTGAAATGTCGAGCGGGCTGACGGCGGGAGACGTGTCGGAAAGCATAGCGAGAACTCTCTTCTTGTTAGATCAGCAGTTTCACGCCGGCGTGAATCGTTCGTTAAAAAACGACAATCCGTCGCCGTATCCGGGATAAATCGGACCCACGGTTTGCCGCCGCTCATGTCGATCGGAGTTCCGTTTGATCCCACGGCGTTCCGGCATGCGTGGGACGCGGACACGGCATTATCGCGGCATCTTCGATCACGTTGCCGTAGGTGTTAATTCGCCGGCGCGGCGGGGGACCGGCAGGAAGATGCTGCGCCAAGCCCGCGACAAGAAAGAAATTATCCTTTTTGATTATGCGGTTCCGTTTGGCGTAGCTGCGGCCTATATTCTCCGCATCCCGCCGTTAATTGACACGAGGACGTGACGATGACTTTATCGATTGGTTCGCCTGCGCCGGACTTCGAAGCCGAAAGCACCGAAGGCCACATCAGCTTTCACAAATGGCTCGGCAACGGCTGGGCGCTTTTCTTCTCTCATCCGAAGGATTTCACGCCGGTCTGCACCACCGAGCTCGGCGCCGTCGCACGGCTCAAGCCGGAGTTCGACAAGCGCGGCGTCAAGCTGATCGGCATCAGCGTCGACCCGACCGACAAGCATCATCTGTGGTCCAAGGACATCGAGGAGACGCAAGGCGTCGCGCCGAACTATCCGTTGATCGCCGATGTCGATTTCAACGTCGCCAAGCTCTACGGCATGCTCCCGGCCAGCACCTCCGGCGACGTCAACAAGCGGACGCCGGTGGACAACCAGACCGTGCGCAATATCTTCGTGATCGGCCCCGACAAGCAGATCAAGCTGGTCTTCGTCTATCCGATGAGCACCGGCCGCAACTGGCAGGAAGTGCTGCGCGCGATCGACTCCCTGCAACTCACCGCCAAGCACGGCGTCTCCACGCCGTCTGACTGGAAGCCGGGCGACGACGTGTTCTTCTCCGCCGCGGTGCCGGAGGAAGAGGCGCGCAAGAAATTCCCCAAGGGCTGGAAGTCGCCGAAGCCGTATTTCCGCATCGTCGAGCAGCCGAAGGACTAGGCGTTCGTCAGGTTCGGAAGTGTGCCTGAAGGGACGCTGCGGCGTCCCTTTCTTTTTGTGGATGCTCGCGGTTGCCGCCATGCGTGCGCGAACCTATGCTGGGCGGTGACAACGAGTTCGCGCGGCGACGCGCGCAACCTCTCCCACCGACAGAGAATTGGAAATCACCATGCAGGTTCGCGCCGCAGTCGCCCTTGCCGCCGGCAAGCCGCTGGACATCACGACCGTGGAACTCGATGGGCCGCGCGACGGCGAAGTCATGGTCGAGATCAAGGCCACCGGCGTGTGCCACACCGACGAGTTCACGCTATCCGGCGCCGATCCGGAAGGGTTGTTTCCGGCGATCCTGGGTCATGAAGGCGCCGGCGTGGTCGTGGATGTCGGCAAGGGCGTGACGTCGGTGAAGAAAGGCGATCACGTCATTCCGCTCTACACGCCGGAATGCCGGCAATGCCCGTCATGCCTGTCGCGCAAGACCAATCTCTGCACGGCGATCCGCGCGACCCAGGGCCAGGGGCTGATGCCCGACGGCACGTCGCGCTTCTCGCTCGATGGCAAAAAGATCCACCACTACATGGGCACGTCGACCTTCGCCAATTACACCGTGCTGCCCGAAATCGCTGTCGCGAAGATCCGCGACGACGCGCCGTTCGACAAGGTCTGCTACGTCGGCTGCGGCGTCACCACCGGTATCGGCGCGGTTATCAATACCGCCAAGGTCGAGCCCGGCGCCAAGGCGATCGTGTTCGGCCTCGGCGGCATCGGATTGAACGTGTTGCAAGGGTTGCGGCTCGCGGGCGCCGACATGATCATCGGCGTCGACATCAACGACGACCGCAAGGCGTGGGGCGAACGCTTCGGCATGACGCACTTCGTCAACCCCACGGACATGGGCAAGGATCTCGTCCCTCACCTCGTCGACATGACCAAGTCCGGCGCCGATCAGATCGGCGGCGCGGATTACACCTTCGATTGCACGGGCAACGTCAAGGTGATGCGCCAGGCGCTGGAAGCCTGTCACCGCGGCTGGGGACAGTCGATCGTGATCGGCGTAGCGGCCGCCGGCGCGGAGATCACGACGCGCCCGTTCCAGCTCGTCACCGGGCGGGTCTGGAAAGGCACCGCGTTCGGCGGCGCGCGCGGTCGTACCGATGTGCCGAAGATCGTCGACTGGTACATGCAGGGCAAGATCCAGATCGATCCAATGATCACCCACGTCATGCCGCTCGACGACATCAACCGGGCATTCGATCTGATGCACAACGGCGAGTCGATCCGCAGCGTCGTCACGTTCTGACGCGGATCGGATAAGCATGACCCCTTGATATTGCCTTGGCGATTTTTAACCATCGCACTCCGGTTGAAGAACGTCGGTCAACCAAGCTGGACCTCGCCGATCGATCCGTCAGCTTCCTGTCGAAGCAGGATGTTGCAGCGGCGCGGTGTCGCGCGGGGCAATCCGTTCGGCGAATTGACGGTAAAAACCGTGCATGTCCACGCTGGCGAGTTCGCGGCATCGCGCCAGCGCGGCGCTGGCGTCGTGAACGTGGCCGGCTTTGATCGCGGTCAGCAGCGCGCCGTGCAGACGCTTCCATTCGGCGAACTCCGGCGATGCCGCCACCGCCTCGTCTCCTGCAATCGCGTAAATTTTGGTTGGCCGCGACTTGCCTTTCAAAAGAATTTCGCCCGCCTCCAGCAATGCGATCCCCTTTGCCCGCTGCGCCACGTCCTCCGAGACCAGAAGGTCCACATTGAGCGCCTTGCTCGCCGACTCGATCCGGGCCGCCACATTCACAACGTCGCCCATGGCCGAGTAATTGAATCGCCTTTGCGATCCCATATTGCCGACGCAGGCCAGCCCGGCGTTGATGCCGATCCCGATCCTGACGCGAGGGTCCTCGAAACCGCGCGCGGAAAATCCGAAGACGTCGGCATCGTTGAGCGCATCGAGCGCCGCTCGCATCTTGAGCGCGGCGCGACACGCCCGGGTCGCGTGATCAGGGACATCCACCGGTGCGTTCCAGAACGCCATGATCGAATCGCCGATGTATTTGTCGATCGTTCCCATCTCGTCCTGGATCGCGTCCGACAGCGGCGCCAGCAGCGTATTGATGAAATCGACAAGCTCCGTCGCCGTCAGAGCTTCTGAGATCGGCGTGAAGCCACGGACGTCCATGAACATCACGGAAATATCGCGGGACTCGCCGCCGAGGCGCATCGCCTGCGGCGAATTTTCGAGCCGCGCGAGCAACTCCGGCGCGAGATACTGACCGAAGGCCTGGCGCACGAACTTCTTCTCGTGGTCGGAGGCGACGTGGAGCACACGCTCCACCGCGATATAAACCGCCAGCGCCGCAAGCGACGGGAAGATGGGATCTATCAGCAGCCGGAAATGCGAAAACGCGATCCATGATCCGGCGAGCCCGGCAAGGAACACCACGACGCCGGCATAGAATGAAAACCGGGCGCCGAACGCCAGGACCAGGCCCGCGACGAGAGCGCCGAACAAAACGGTCAGGACGATTTCGAGCCCGTTGGTCCAGTCCGGGCGCTCGATGAAGTCCTGTGCGAGGATTTGTTCGATCAGTTGCGCCTGGATGGTCACGCTTGGGACCAGTCCGCCGAGCGGCGTCGCGCGCGCATCCATGAGGCCCGCGGCCGATGCACCGACGAGGACGATCGCGCCGTCGATCAGGGGTTTGACAACCGCCTCTTTGGCGGGGTCGAGGACGTCTTTCACCGACACGTAACGTTGCGGCCGGTCGCGGCTGAAATAGACCCACGACTCTCCGTTGCTGGTCAGCGGCAGCTTGAAGGCACCGACGCGCATGTCGATCAGCGCAGCGTGACCGGTGTCGCTGTCGCCGCTCGATCCGGTCCCGCGAACGATAATGCTTTTCTGGTTCTGGGCGACACGCAGCGCTTCGACCGCGAGTCCGGGATAGATGTTTTTGCCATCGGAAAACAGCATAGGAACCCGGCGGACGATGCCGGCGCGATCGTGCGAACTCAGATTGATGCCGCCAATACCCGCTGCCGCTTCGTTGAAGATCGGCAGGTTCGACACCGTGCCGTGAAACGGCGCAAGCACCTTTGTCGGATTGACGCCGACAAAAGCCAGTCCGGCCCGGACCGGCGGGCGCTTGTCGTTGGCGGCGTTGCCAGCGGCAAAACCGAGCACGACCCCTGTCTTGCCGATGGCATCCGCGAACGCCCGATCATGATCCGGCAACTTCGCGAGCAACTTCATGGTCTGGTCCAGATCCTGGGCGCCGGAATCCTTCAAGTCATCGGCAAGCCGGCTCGGAGTGGTGCGATCCGGCTCGGAGAAAATGACATCGTAAGCGATCACGCCGGCGCCAAGCTCGGCAAGCCGGCGTGTCAACGCGGCAAGACGCGTTCGCGGCCAAGGCCATTGGCCGTATTCGGCGATCGAGGCCTCGTCGATATCGACGATGCGCACCGGCTGGTCGGTATAGGTCCGCGGCTTAAGCCGCTGATAGGTATCGAACGTTCGCTCCTTCAGCTCGGTGACGATCCGCGGATCGTAAGCGCGCAACGAAGTGAGCAACACAAGCGTCAAGACCGCCGCGCCGACGGCCCGAAGATTTTTGTTGCGCACCAACCGCCGCAGACGCGCCCACGCCAGCATGGTTCGTACGCGCAAGGTGCCACGGAGGTGCGCCGCAGCTTTCATCGTCCAAACTCGACGCAACCAGCGGACCACATCAAGGATTCAATCCGATCTTTCCGATCCGTCTCCCGACAGCCCGCCGAACGACGAAAGTCGAGAACGTTACCGGTACACTAACGACATCCGCTCAATTTGGCGCGACGAAAATGGGTGATTTTTCAGCATTGTCGGAGGTTTTGCGAGGCCCACGGGGCCAGCTTAACGACAAATCCGCTACCTGTCTCTCATGCTCGCTGCCAAAGCCGATCAGCAAAGCAGAGGCAACCCACCATGGCCCGGATGTTTTTCAACAAGCGGAGCTTCGCCGTGATGGCGGCGATGGCCCTTCCCTTTGTGGCGGCGACCTGTTTCGCGTTGTTCATCCGCGCGGGAGCGAACACGCCCTTGCAGGCCATTGCCGACGACGCCGCGCTCGCAGGCGTCAACTCGCTGGCATCGAACACTGATCAGCCTGCGGATGTGCGCTCGGCCGAAGCAATTGCAGCAGCCAGAACCATCATCGCGTCGCGATCGGGCATCGTCCAAAGACTTCAGCCTTCTATCGAAGGCCTCACGATGTCGGTTGTCATGGAGGATGCCGACAAGGGGACGCGGGTCTCCGCAATCGCGAAATACATTCCAGCAAAAGATGGCCGGCCGGTTCGGCGGATCAACCATCCGCAAGGATACACCGCCGCCGCGCTTTGACGGACGATCGCCGCAGGCATCAGGCGCAACTCAAAACCGTGCGGTCGGTCCGATCGAGACCGAAAGGTTGTCAGTCGTGTAGTTCGGCAGCGAGGAGTCGATCTTCGTATACTGGACCTGCGTCCGCACGGCGATGTTCTTGTACACCTGCGCATCGAAGATCGCGCCGTAACGTTGCTCCCTGTCGTTCCGCACAACGAAAGGGTCGACGATCGAATTGGGCGCATAGTAGTTGGCCCAACTGAAACCGATTGTCGGCGCGATCACGAACTGATGCGCGGCGCCGAACAGCGGCAGGGCAAATTCGTATGGGAAAGCCATATCGATCGAGTAACGTTTGTAGCTGTTGTAATCGAAGATCGCGCGATTCTGGTCGTACCCGGCCCGCGCCGTCCAGTGCAACGGTCCGAAACGCAAATCCGACGTCAGCGCCGCCGACAGCAGATCGCCCGTCTGCTGGCTGGCGGTCGGGAAGTTGGTTGAATCAGAGAAATCGCGGTGCCGTTGCTCGACATACGCCTCCAGAAGTCCGCGATCCCCCATCGTCGTGCGGGCGGACACGCCGCCACCGCCGGCCGAGAAGAAATTGGCATCCCCGAGCCAGACCTGATCGCCGATTCCGTAAAGCTTGAACGATGCGTTCTGGCCGATAGCGATGCGCGGCCCGACGACGAGTTCGACCAGGCCGAGATCGAACTGGCCGAGCTTGAATTGGTGCGAATTCAAGCCAAGGAAGCTCGCCTCGATGGCGTCCCCGCGCGTGCCGATCTTGTAGGCATAGTTGGCCGTGAGTGTTTGAAAGAAATTCCAGTCGGGACGCTTGCCGAATGCGCTGTCGAGAAGCGCATCCTGGCCTAAAGCGCGCACCATCAGGCTTGAGGGACCGAGGTTTGCATTGGTTTGATAACGGAACCCGGCGGTCGTGAACACGCTGAATTCGTAGCGCGCCAGGCGGCGGTCGATCTCGGTGAGATAGGCAAGGACCTGCGTCCTGATGTCATCAGGAGCGTCAGCAGCCTTGATCGCCTCCTGAAAATAACTCCGCGCGAGTTCGTACGAACCGAGTTTGAAGTACAGAACGCCCAGTTCGAGCTTCACCCTCGGCAGATTCGGATTGAAGAAAAGCATGCGTTCGAGCGCGCCGATAGCGGCTTCATAGTCGCCGCGCTTCACCGCCTGCTCGGCGAACCTGAAGCTCGCTTCGAGATTGGAGGGATTTTTATACATTTCCTGAAACAGCGCGTCGTAATCCTGCTGGACTACAGTCGCCGCCGTAACGGGCGGCGCCGGCGATTGCGCCGCAGCCGCCGAGCAGCAGGCAATCGTCGCCAGCAAAACGAATACGGCCTTCGCCGTCCGAGCACGTTTCACGCCGCCACCCAAAACTATCTTTGATGCGAAGCTCCCGTTCCATCTCCGCGGAATATCGGGGAAAACCGCAACGTAATGAGCGCCAGATTAGCGTCGGCCGACTCAATTGGAACGACAATGGCCGCCTGGCCGAGCGATTTCTGCGCGCCGTCACCTTTTTACCACACATTGAGCTAGTAAAATCAATGGCTTGGTAATGCCCTTCCAAACTGAAGCAAAAGGATGGAGCGCGTGCCCCGAGCCATCATACTGGCCGGCTCCTCTATCGCCTGCTCCGGAGCGGAGCGGCCTCGGTCTTCCAAGAGCGAGGCGGCCGGGTTCGGCAAAGCGCGTGACATCGGGACATCGCTCTTCCTATAAGGGGATGGGCGCTCGTAGCTCAGCTGGATAGAGCATCGGATTTCGATTCCGAGGGCCGGGAGTTCGAATCTCTCCGAGCGCGCCAAATATGTCAGATGCTTAGCGTCATTTCGCCGCTTGAACCTTTTTGCGCTCGGAAACTGTGGAGAGGACCTCCCGGACACCCGCGAATCTTGGTGCCGCGTTTTCTGGGCAGCGGTGCTTAGAGCCTTTCAGCTTCTGATGGAATCAGAAGCGGGGCTCTATGATTTTGATTTGACGCGTTTTCTTTACGCGAACCGGTAGCCTCTAGCAGGGATCGAGGCTGCCTCACATGATCGTGACGCGCCGAAGGATCGACAGCAAGGGAGACTGCGCTAATTTGTCACGGCAAGATCAACCCTGCCTTGGGAGGCTTGACATGTCAGATCATAGCGAAATGGTTTATTCGACGGCAGAAGGAATGGATTATCCGGCGCACGAGCAGCAGTTCAAGACTTTCATCAAGATTGGGATGACCGCCACAGCGGTCATAGCCACCATTGTCGTGTTGATGGCGATTTTCCTCGGCTAATCATCCGGTCGTCGTTCCTGATTTCAGTTCCAGTTCGCGCGCAATGTGGCCGGTGCTTCAGACGTGCGTGGTCATCAGCTTGGCCCAGCCGCCCTGAAGCGCCCCCACTGCCCGCTATGATTTGATCGTGGGCAGCACGCCTTGGCAGCCAGCGGGCCCGCAACGCTGGCGATCGTGTTCGCCCCTACCGCTGCGATGGGCCTGAGGCACAAAATAAAGACGTGGCTGTCCGCGTCCTCTTTATCTGACCGCCTCGACCTCTTCATCGACAACTTTCTTAAGCTGATATAGCGCCGTTTCCTTGTAGGATGTATCCGGACATTTCTTGATCGCCGGTACGGCAGCCGTGAAGTTCGTTGGGAAAAGCCAGACCAAATCCTCACGCGTGTCGGCTTCAAAATCTGCAGTGTATATCCGTTTTTTACCACGGTATTCGACCATGCCGGTGATCTTGCTCTCGTTACTCATGGTTGCACCTTCCGTTTCAGGCTTGTCCCGGCAATGATAACCTCCCGCGCTTGGTGATCTCAAGGGCAAGCCTGTCCCAAGGAAACAGCACATAGTCTCGCTAGCGAGCGGATACCTTTTTGCGATAAGGCGGATCGATCTTGCTCGATCGCAGGCGCGGTAAATACTGCACTGGCAGTTCAAGTGCCGTCAGGGATAGAAGCCTTGAGCCACCCCGCCCTTCATGCTACAGGCCGTCTCACGGTTCCTTAGACCGCAGTGACCGTGTCCCGGGTTACACGTTTCGCTCATCGCAGCGCCTCGCAACGTAATTTGCCTGTCCCGCAGGCGTTCCAACTTCGTTGAAGGGCTACTCCCATGAATATCGTTACCGTTCGCGCGGCTTGTCTCCGCTTTGCCCGCACGCATCATCACGACCGCCGAATCGCGCGGTTGACGCCGCGCGAAAGCGCCAATTTTCACGGAGCAAGCTTCGCTATCGTCGAGCGTAACATCGTTCGAGACACTGGTGACATAGAGGCCGTCGAGCGTTGGTGCCGGGATGCTGGCGTGCTAGCCGCCACTGAGCGTCTCGCCCCGTAGCAACCACGAAGGGCGGCACGACGATTAACCGTGCGGCCTCCCGACGTGCTTGATTCGTCGATACCATGCAAACGAGTCCGACTTCATCCAACGTCAGATGATTGTGACGACTCGGAGTCGTGGATTCGCTCGGCAAGTTCGTGCAGGCACTCTACCGCGTGGCAACGCTCTACACCTTGCAAAGCGGTCAACCAGTTTTCGACAGCACACATCACGCCAAACGAAACCTCGTCGTTCGAAAACCCCTCGAAAATTTGCAACTTGTTAAGAAACAATTTCGTTCGATCCTCGACGATCTCCGAGTTCCACATAGCATCATTCCTTCGGATCAATTCGCCAGTCGTTTCAGAACGCAAACGTGGCAGAACAATAGCGACAGGGTCGATGAATGACTCACGAAATATTACGCCGGCATTCAATTATGTACCTGAGCAATGCAACGATTCAATGACTGCACATTCGATCGGATCACCGGGAATTGCCGGTGTTCGGACGCGCAAGAAAGCTGCGTTGTACACCTTATGAATAAGCCGCGTGCATATCGCACCGTCGGCCTGGACCTTTCCGTTTTTGATGGAATCGAAAACGCGTTCGAGTTTTTGTTTCGATGCGCATTCTTCCCGCGAACCGACATCCATTCTCGGGTCAAGCCCAAGGAAACGCTTCACCCGAAAACGCTCAATGCGTCCCCTTGAGCGCTTTGCGGACGGCATCGAACGCTCTTCGTTCGTCCGGTTCTTCCTGTTCGAACCAATGGCCAGGAAGGTATTTGGCGATACGGCGGGCGAAAAACGAGGCGGGTTGCCATGTGTCGTTGTTCTTCTTTGTGAAAATAATAACGCCGTTACGAGTAAAATATGACGGGCCTGCGATCTCACAATCCACCGATAACTGTAACCGCCACAGATCGTCCTTTGATTCTTTGGGCAGGACTACGTAGTCGAGAGATACAGGATTGCCGATAGTGCAGCGCCCTTTGTTCAAAAGATCACCCAGTCGCCCCTGTGCAGTAACGACAAAGTTGTAGTTGGACGCATCGTGTAGAAAGGAAACGTTAGGCTGCGGGTATTCGTCCGCCACTTCACTGGCAATTAGAGATAGCGCAAAGGGTCGCCAGCCGAGACGCATGGTCTTCGCATAGGATGGCCCCAGTGACATGGCGCCGCTGGCCGATATAATCCAGGAGATCTTGTATTCATCGTCGGGCTTGTCGCCCTGGCTTCGGGTCCACGAGAGGAACACGGGGCCAGCGTCATGCTTTGCGCCGACCTCCCAACCTCTCGGGACAAAATGTGCGACCCTGGCCACATGGGTCAGTATATCGTCTATCGTTGCTCCATCCTGTGCTCGCCACGCTGTTTTGACCCTTTCGATCAGCGGGTCTTCTTCGGCGCGCGCGCCACCGAAAAATATGTTCGTCATGACATATGCGACAAACAGCACTTGCCAACGGCGGGTCATGGATTGGCTTCTCTACCGCAGGGAATCAGAAAGGCGATACTTACGAAACACAGGATATTCACGCGACGTATCCGTCCCAAGGTCCCGAGTTTGTCCCAAGTCCAGAGCGTCGGCTGCGGAACCGGACGGAACCTTATAGGCAGTCAGACATTGTTTTTCGAGAATTCGCAGTTTTCCGAGAATTCGCACCGGAGGTTTGAATGAGAAGGATCGCACTTGCAACGTCGCTGCTCCTGGGGATCGGGCTTCTGTCCTCCCCGACCATCGCGATGCCGGCTGGCGGACCAGCCTCGATGCCGTTGCACAATGCCATACAGCCGGTCCAATTCTTCTACGGCGGACGCAACTATTGTTGGTATGACGACGGCTGGCGCGGTCCTGGCTTCTATTGGTGCGGCTATGCGTTCCGGCGCGGCTTGGGCTGGGGCGGCGGCGCGGGCTGGCATGGTTGGCATCGAGGCGATCATCATATCGGCGGACATCACCACCATCGTGGTTCCGGTGTTTATCCCGGCGGTCCCGGCCGCTCCGGAATGCACCATGGCGGGGGTGGGCACGGAGGAGGTCGTCACGGCGGCGGCCATGGCGGTCGTCCCTAGAGCGTTTTCAAGCGGTGGCTACCGGTTCGCGTGAAGAAAACGCGTCAAATCAAAAATATAGAGCCCGCTTCTGATTCTATCAGAAGCGGAAAGGCTTCAGTGCATGATCCGGAAAGTGGGAACCGATCTTCGGATGAGATTATGCTCGATCAAAAGGATAAGGCGGGAATTTGATTCAACGAAGTTGAGTTAGATTCGAACGGTCCGCTTCAGATTCCCGGCGAGCTTTTCTGCGAACGATGGAATTGAATAAGTCGCGAAGGGAGTTTTTTGAAGTGGGCACGTTCGGCAAGGTGAGATCGCGCATGTCAAACCCTCGCTACGGGGACCGATCATCCGCGGTTGGCCTGGCACACCCTGCAATTCGGGAAAACCTGCATCACGCGAGAGCGCGGGCCGGTCCATGACGGTCGCCATGCTTCGTGCATCTTTCGTCGACCGTTCGTTCCTGCTGCGTTGTCGCATTGACGCGCTTACGCCACCTTTGACATAATGGCGCCGGGGTAAGTCAAACATGCCGGTTGCGAGCGAATCACCGTGAAAAATGGGCTGTATTCGGTTCATGTCGCCTTGCTCGACGGGCTTGTTGGAAAGGGCAGCGGCGTCGTGGTGTTCCGCGACGGCAAGATCCTCGGCGGCGACGCCTATCTGTTCTATACGGGCAGCTACTTCACAAAGAACGACGGTACGTTCAGAGGCGAGGTTCTGGTCCAACGCCACACACCAAGCCCTGACGGCAACCTTCTGTTCAGCAGTACAGAGCCCGTCGGTATCGGCGTTACCGGAACATTCACAGACACGACGGGCACGATGAACGGCACGGCGCTGGTCGGAAAGGCCAGTCAGATTTTTCAGGCGACCCTGCGCAAGCTGGCCGATACCGACTGACCGTTACGGTGCGCTTCGGCTTTGTCGAATCCATGTCCGCATGCATGCGTTTGATACGTGCTTTATCTGCTACTCCGCAGCCAGTTCCATCGGCGCAACACGCGGCAAAACAATGCGAATCCGTGTACCCTCCCCCGTTCGGGAATCGAGGTCGAGTCGCCCGCCGAGCCGGTTCGTCACGATGTTGTAGACGATGTGCAGGCCAAGGCCGGTACCGCCCTGATCGCGACGTGTCGTGAAGAAAGGATCGAACGCCTTGCGCCGCACATCCGAACTCATGCCGCAACCGTTGTCGGAAAACAGGATTTCGACATTATCCAGGTCGACCCCCCGCACATTGATGGCGACATTGCCGCCGTTGCCTTGCGGAAAGGCGTGCGCCAGCGAGTTGAGAAAAAGATTGGTAAGCACCTGGCCGTAAGGTCCGGGATAGCTGTTCATCGTGAGGTTGGGCTCGCAGTCGACCGTCAGCGTCACATTGTGCTTGCGCAAACCAGGGCGCAGACTCATGACCACCTGCTCAGTGAGTTCGCCGAGATCGAAAGTCCGTTTGTCCGAATAGTTGCGGTCGACGGCGACCTGCTTGAATGACCGGATCAATTCGGCGGCACGATTGAGATTGGCGACAAGCTGCGACGCCGCGTCGCGATTGGTCGCGACGAATTCGTTCAGGCTCGAGCGCCGCAAATTCCCCTTCGCGACCTCCTCGGCGAACACGGCGATCTTGCGCTCCAACGACGAGGCCACCGTCAAGCTGATGCCGACGGGGTTGTTGACCTCGTGAGCGACGCCCGCCACGAGG
Source organism: Nitrobacter sp. (assembly GCF_047149785.1). Taxonomy (GTDB): domain Bacteria; phylum Pseudomonadota; class Alphaproteobacteria; order Rhizobiales; family Xanthobacteraceae; genus Nitrobacter. The sequence goes on from NZ_BAAGBE010000001.1 coordinate 1,390,399, forward strand.
CGGCCGAGCGCCGCGAGTTTCTCTGCCTCGATCAGTGAGTTCTGGGTTTCCCGCAGGTTGCGCAACGCCGCCTCGGCCGCATCCTTGGCCTGCCGCATTCCCTGCTCGCTGCGCTTGCGGTCGCCGATGTCGAGCGCGACCGTGACGATGTTTTCGATCCGGCCATCGACGCCGCGGATCGGCAGCTTGTTGACCAGCCACTGTCGCATCACGCCGGCCGAATCTTCATACTCTTCTTCGTAGAAGCCGAGTTCCTTGCCGCTCTCGAGAACCCGCCTGTCGTTCTCGTCGGTTTTTGCGGCACCGTGGCGCGACATCAGATCGCCTGTCGTCCGACCGATCGCGGCCCCGGGTTCGATCCCCAAGATACCAGCCATGTAGCGATTCATCAGAACGTAACGCAGGTCCGCGTTCTTGACGTCGATCACCGCCGGCACGGTGTCGACTACGAGCTGCAGCACACGTCGCCCTTCCGCGATCGCCTCTTCGGCCCGCCGCTGGTCGGTGATATCGCGAACCACGCCTTCATAGCGGACGACGCGGCCATTCTCGTCGCGGACCGCTGTCGCGCTGTCGGAGACCCAGAGAAGGCCGTCGTCGCGATGGCGGACCTGATACTCGAACCCGCGGACGGTCCCGTCGCGCTCCATCCGCGACTGGTATTCGGCACGCGCATCCGGATCAACGTAGATCGTTTGCTCGATATTGCCGATGTTGCGGATCAGATCGTCGGAGGTCTCATAGCCCATTATCCGCGCCAACGCCGGGTTGGCATCGAGCAGTTGACCAGCCGGTGTCGTGACATAGATGCCATCGACCGAGCCTTCGAACAGCTTGCGGTAGCTTTCCTCGGCAAGACGCTGCTCGGTGAGCGCGCGGACAGCGGCTTCCCGCGCGGCATCAGCGTCAGCGAGCGTCCGACGAAATACTTCGGCGGCGCGTGCGATATCGCCGATCTCGTTATTGACGTCGGTTGCAGGAATCGACGTGTCCTTGTCGCCGCCAGCCAGCTTCCGGATAGCCCTCGCGATCAACTTCAAGGGCCGGACGGTCCGCCGCACCACGAACGCGGCCGCAAGGAGACCGATTACGATGCCCGCGCTGCCGAGCACGATGCTCTGCCATTTGGTTTCGGCCAACGTCCGCGCGAAATCGCGTGATAGCACTTTCTCGCGCTGCGCGCTGAGTTCTCGCAGCAATTCCGTTACCCGCCCGATCAGCCGGCCCTCTTTGACCAGCACATCCCTGTCGAGATTGGCGATCTCACGCTCCCGCAGCGATATCGCGATCACGGCATCGGCGTAGACCTCAACGGCGGCGCGTACCGCGGGCTCGCCGATAGGAACTGCGCGCATCGTTTTCGCCGCCCGCTCCGCGGTGGTAGGGTCACGACCGAGGAGCGCGGCTGCGACGTCGCTCTGAGCTCGGAATAGTATTTTTGAAGCCGACCGGTCGGCGGCCTGCTCGATCACGGTTTCGAGCTTCTCGCGCAACGGCGGCAGACTCGCGATCAGCTTCTCGCGGCTCGCGATCAGGGTCGTCACCCTCTCCATGCCGCTGCGGTATGCCTCCAGCCGGGTCGTGACGCCGTCGATCATCTCCTGCTGCTCCGGGGCCAGCTCGATACGCGTCTTCTTGAGCAGTTCGTTCAGCGACGACGCGGCTCCCCAAATCTGGCCGGACTGCGCTCCCGGATCGGTCACATAATCTCGCGCCGCAAGTCTCAATTCGTTCATGCGACGGTCGATCTCCTCGGCCAGTTCACCCACGCTGTCCAGCCGCTGCAATTCGGCGAAAGTATTGTCGAGATGACGTGTCGCGACGACGCTGGCCGCGCTGGTGATCACCATGATCGCCAGCACCAGAGAAAATCCCCCGAAGGTAATCTGGCCGATCGACAGCGAGGACGTCCGCATCCGCTGAAAATGTGCTCCGAACCCAGATGGCATGGTGTTTAAGACCGGCTCCCGACGATCCAATATAGGCCGGATCGCGGTCTCGGGAAACAAGGGTCGACGTTAACGGGAGGGTCAGGCGGCCGACGGGGCAAACGTCTTTCAGCCCCGGGAAGCTATCCGGCTATTCCGCTGCGATCTGCCGTGGCGTGGGCGGCGGGTCCGCGAGATTGCGCACCAACTCCCTGGAACGAAGTTTCGCGTCGGCCACAGCCTTCTCCTTGATTGGACCGTAGCCGCGAATGCGATCCGGCAGCGACAAGAGTTCGATCGCGCTATCGACGTTAGCCGGCGACAGTTTGTCGAGCACCAAAGCCACATCCTTTTCATAGCCTGCGATCAGGTCGCGCTCCAGCTTGCGCTCGGCGCTATAGCCGAACACGTCGAAGGCGGTGCCGCGCAAACCCTTCATCTTCGCCAGCAGGCGAAATACCGGCATCATCCGGGTCCCATCATAGGACGTCTTGGCAGGCCGACCAAGTGCATCCTTTTTGCCCGAAACCATCGGCGGCGCGAGATGGAAGCTGATCTTGTAGTCGCCCTCGAACTGTTCGCCGAGCTGTTTCTCAAACCGGCCGTCGGTGAAAAGCCGAGCCACCTCATACTCGTCTTTGTAAGCAAGCAGCTTCGCGTAATTGACAGCGACTGCCCGCGGCAACGCGTCGCCGTAGCCGTCCGCGGCCACCTTCCTGACTCGATCGACCACCGCGCGATATTTTTCGGCAAGTCTCTTATTTTGGTAGTCGGCAAGGTAGGCCGAGCGGTGCGCGACAATTTCGTCGAGCGACATTTGTTCGAGCGTCTTCACCGCTTGTGATTCAACCGTTCCCTTCATCATCATGGCGAAACGCGCCGGGTCGACCACCGCAAGCCGTCCGAGCCGGAACGCTTCGATGTTCATCCTGACGGCAACGCCGTTCACCTCGATCGCCTGCTCGATCGCCCCCGCCGCCAACGGCAGCAAGCCTTTCTGATAGGCATATCCCATCATCATCATGTTGGTGGCGATGGAGTCGCCGAGCAGCGACTCCGCCGGCGTCGTGAAGTCGAAGAAGGTCGCGTCGCCGCACAGCGCCGTTTCAAGAACGCGGCCGACCTTGCCGCTTTGAAAATTGAAATCACGGTTGAGAACGAAACCGGCCGTAGGAATGAGATGGGTGTTGATGACGCCGTGGGTGCGGCTCGGCTCGCACAGCATCCTGGTGTCCGCGGCGGCCGCCACCACCTCATCCGAGGCAATGACGAGATCGGCCGTTCCGGTGACGATCCGCGAGCAGGTCACATCGGCGGGATTTCGTGACAGCCGGACATGGCTAAGGACCGCGCCGCCCTTCTGGGCCAGACCTGACATATCGAGGATCATGCTGGCTTTGCCCTCGATATGCGCACTCATTCCGAGCAGCGCGCCGATCGTCAGCACGCCGGTGCCGCCGACGCCGCCGACCGCGATGTTGTAGGGCTGCTCCAGCGACGGCCGCGACGGCGGTTCGGGCAGTTCGCCGATCGCGCCAAGGTCCGCTGGCGCGCGCTGGCGCAGACGGCCGCCATCGACCGTGACGAACGAGGGGCAGAAGCCCTTGATGCAGGAATAATCCTTGTTGCAGGACGACTGGTTGATGGTGCGCTTGCGCCCCATCTCGGTTTCCAGCGGCTCCACCGAAATGCAGTTCGACTGCACCGAGCAATCGCCGCAGCCTTCGCAGACTGCGGGATTGATGAGCACGCGACGTTGCGGATCTTCCATCGTGCCGCGCTTGCGGCGGCGTCGCTTCTCCGCGGCGCAGGTCTGCACGAATACGATCGCCGAGACGCCCTTGGTTTCACGGCAGGTTCTCATGACCGCATCGAGGTCGTCGCGATGCGCGGTTCTGGTTCCCGGCGCGATATCGGCGGCTGGATAGGCGTCCGGATTTTCTGACACCAGATAGATGAGGGGTACGCCTTCGGCGTGAAGCTGAAAGGTGATCCGCTGCGGCGACAGTTCGCCGTCGAGATGCTGGCCGCCGGTCATGGCGACGGCATCGTTGTAGAGGATCTTGTAGGTGATGTTGGTCTTGGAGGCGACCGCCTGACGGATCGCGAGACTCCCGGAATGAAAATAGGTGCCGTCGCCGAGGTTGGCAAAGATGTGCTTCTCATCGGTGAACGGCGCGATACCCACCCATGGTGCGCCTTCGCCGCCCATGTGGGTAAAGGTTTCGGTGTTGCGATCCATCCAGATCGCCATGTAGTGGCAGCCGATGCCGGCCGTGGCGCGGCTGCCTTCCGGCACCTTGGTCGAGGTGTTGTGCGGGCAACCCGAGCAGAAATACGGCACGCGCGCGATCGGCGCTGACGCCTGCATCTGCGTCGCCTGTCGGCCGTTGAACCAGTCGGCCTTGGCGCGCAGCATCTCGGCGATTTCCGGATTGAGGTTCAGGCGCAACAACCGCTCGGTCAACGATGTCGCCAGCGATGCGACACTCAATTCCTGCGCGAACGGCAGGAACCGCTCGTCGTGATCGTCCATCTTGCCGACGATGCGCGGTCGCACGTCATCGCGCCAGTTGAAAAGCTCCTGCTTGACCTGGTTCTCCACGATCTCGCGGCGTTCCTCGATGATGAAAATCTCCTCGAGTCCGACGGCGAATTCACGGACGCCCTGCGGCTCCAGCGGCCATGGCATGCCGATCTTGTAAAGCCGCAATCCGATTTTAGCCGCCACCTGTTCGGTGATGCCAAGTTCGCGCAACGCCTGACGAATGTCTTCGTAGCTTTTGCCGGACGCCATGATGCCGTAGCGCGCGTTCGGCGAGTCCATGGTGATGCGGTTGATTTTGTTGGCGCGCGCGAACGCGACCGCGGCAAAGCCCTTGTGATCCTGCAGGCGCCGGTCCTGATCGTAGCGGTCGTCGGGCCAGCGCAGATTCAGCCCGCCGGGCGGCATCTCGAAATCTGCTGGAATAACGAACTGCTTCATCTCGTCGGTCAGATCGATCTCGGCCGTGGTTTCCACGGTTTCGGTGATGACCTTCATCCCGACCCAGCAGCCGGAATAGCGCGACATCGCGATGCCGAGCAGCCCCATTTCGATCATTTCATGGATGCTGGACGGGTAGAGATAGGGCATCAGCGCCGAGATGAAGGCGTGGTCCGACTGATGCGGCACGGTTGACGATTTGGCGCCGTGGTCATCGCCGGCCAGGCACAGCACGCCGCCGTTCCTGGCTGAGCCCGCAGCGTTGCCGTGACGAAACACGTCGCCGCAGCGATCGACACCGGGTCCCTTGCCATACCAGATTCCGACGACGCCATCGTAGCGCGCACCCGGCGAGAGATGGAGTTGTTGCGATCCCCAGGTCGCGGTCGCCGCAAGGTCCTCGTTCACGCCAGGCTGGAATTTGATGTCGTATCGCTCGAGGTGGTCGCGCGCGGCGAAAAGCTGCTGATCGTAGCCGCCGAGCGGCGAGCCGCGATAGCCGGAAATGAAGCCCGCGGTCTTGAGGCCCGCGGCGCGGTCGCGGCGGATTTGCGCCATCGGCAACCGAACAAGCGCCTGAAGGCCCGTTATGAAGACGTGGCCGGTGCCTTGGGTATACTTCTGATCGAGAGTGATCGGACCTTGGTTGATTCCCATTGCGCCCCTCTCGGCTCGTGGTGCGACGGCTTCCTCACAGGACGGCTTTTTCACAGGTAGTTATGCGTAGCGGTTAGAACCAGTCTTTGCCACGGTCCGAACCGAACGCTTCACAAAATTCCGGCGAATGGAAACGGCGCCCCGACCGCGCAATTTCGTTACGGTAAAATTGTCGAGGACAGCAGCTTGTGTCGTAGCAGGGTCTCGTCGCGCAAGGACGTGACCGCGAGTTTCCCGTCGGGACGGTGAACGCAACGCGACAAACGAGGCCCGCCTGCTCCCCATTCACGACCAATTGCGATGCGGGCCGGAACCGTGACAACCTCAATAAATTTGCCTTCTCGGACACTGAGGACAAGGCATGTCTCACGAACGTCATTCACCCGATCCGGATGAGCACGACCCTGCCCGCAATCGCTACCTCGCCGACCATGACGTGCAGCGGGACGAACGTCTCGATGACGAGAGGCAACCCGGTCCGGCGCTTGACGAACGTCCGGCGCGCGGCACCCGCATGACCGTACATGCGGCCGCTATCGTCGTCATACTCGGTACGGTGTTTTATGGTCTCAACACCTCGGCGGGCCCCACCGTGACGGCGGCGACCACCCACCGACCCGCGGTGACGAGTGCGACCACGCCCCAACCGACCGTGACCGGTGCGACCACACCCCAATCGACAGGTCCGAACCCGAACACGGCACAAAACAACGCCTCGAAGCCGGCGGTGACGCCGGGCGTTCGCGACGTGACACCCTCCAACACGCAACCGGGCGTCACGACCGGCGCCGCTTCGGCCAACTCGACGGCGCCGCCGAATCCGCAGAGCACCAATCCGTCAACTCCGGCGCCGCCAAGTCAACGCGAGTCCAGCACCGGAACAGCGAGCACCCCTAATGCCGCTCGCCCTTCCCTGGAGCACAAAAGCTTCAGACGGCGAACATCCCATTCAGTTCACCGCCGGGGTGGCCGGCGCCGAGCCCATCGAACGTACCATTCTCGGCGATTTCATTCGCCGCACGCAAAAAGCCACTCCAGGCGACACGAGCCAAGGCACCACCGACACTGATGCGGCGAACGCCGAGCTCAGCCGCCTCGGCGACGCTAAGACCGGGCCAACCGATCAGCAGGTTGAGCGGCTTTGGATGAACGGCTTTAACCGCTGCGGCAATGTCGTCCTTTGATTTCAAGCCGGGCGCATAAAGGCAGTCGGCGCCCGCCTCCGCATAGGCCTGCAACCGGTCGATAGTGAACTTGAGATCGGGCATTCCCCACAGGAAAGCCTCGCAACGGCCGACCAGCAGCACGCCGCTGCGACCGGCATCGATGGCTTCGCGGGCGGCGCGGATGCGCTCGACCGCCAGCGCTTCCTCGTAGATCGGTTTGCTCTTGTCGCCGGTGGAATCCTCGATAGACAGACCGGCAATGCCCGTTTTCGTCACGCGGGTGACGTTCGCCGCGACCCCTTCGGGCTGATCGGAAAAACCGTTTTCGAAGTCGGCATTCACAGGAACTCCAACGGACCCGCATAGCGCTGTCAAATGAGCGCAGAGTTCGTCCAGCGCAATGTGATTGTCCGGTTTGCCGATCGACCATGCAAAGCCGGCACTGGTGGAAGCGAGGGCCTTGAAGCCCATTTTCTGCAGCGCTATGGCGCTGCCCAGGTCCCACGGATTGGGAATCACAAAACAGCCGCTATCGTGCAGCTTGCGAAATGCGGCGCGTTTTTCTGCGGTCGAGGGCATGCCGGTCTCCTTCCCGTCTCGGTCATACGACTGGCATGGCGATGGAAGTGGCTCTTGGCCGAATCAAAGCGCCTTCATTGCCAGCCGACAGGAGCAATTATTCAGGTGTCCTGTACACTTATGAAAGCGTGATCAAATTGCTTCACAGTCCGAACACGTTACAGCGCGAACACGTTTGCCAGATTTTCGACAGAGTTATGGCCGAGCCTCCAGGCGTGAGTCACTGAAGATAGCCGCGCTGTCGCGGTCGAACGAGAGGACGATTTATGAAATCAATTTTCGCAGCAGCACTTTTAGCTGGATCCGTTGCGACCTTCGGTATTGCCGACGCCATGCCGTTGACGCCACCAGCGTCTGGCGCAAATGCTGACGTCATTCAGGTCGCCCAAGGCTGCGGTCGTGGCTTCCATCGCGGCCCGCGAGGCCACTGCATTGCGAACCGTGGCCCGGGGATCGTGGTTCGCCCGGAGCATCGCCGGTGCCGTTACTGGGGTCACGGTCGTCGCGTCTGCCGCACCTGGTGGTAAGGCTAAACCCGACAGAATCGTGTGTTGAATTGCGAAGAAGGGCGGGATCAATCCCGCCCTTCTTTTTTGATTTTGTCGTTTAGCTAAATCGCTCGCGCCGCAGCAGCAAACGTCTCTCCGAGCGCTGCGCGATGTCTCAATGCGCCAGAACCGCCAGCAGCAGCAACGCCACGATGTTGGTGATCTTGATCATCGGGTTGACGGCCGGACCGGCCGTGTCCTTGTAGGGATCGCCGACAGTGTCGCCCGTGACCGCCGATTTGTGCGCCTCGGACCCCTTCCCGCCATGATGGCCGTCCTCGATGTACTTCTTGGCGTTGTCCCATGCACCGCCGCCCGAGGTCATCGAGATCGCGACGAACAGGCCGGTCACGATCACGCCGAGCAGCATGGCGCCCACCGCCGAGAACGCCGCGGACTTGCCGGCGGCGCCGCCTCCGGCGATGAAGTAAATCAGGAAATAGACCACGATCGGCGACAGCACCGGCAGCAGCGAGGGGATAATCATCTCCTTGATCGCCGCCTTGGTCAGCAGGTCCACCGCCTTGCCGTAATCCGGCTTGTCGGTGCCCTGCATGATGCCCGGCTTCTCGCGGAACTGGCGACGCACTTCCTCGACGATCGCGCTGGCCGCGCGTCCGACGGCGGTCATTCCCATCGCGCCGAACAGATATGGCAGCAGGCCGCCGAACAGCAAGCCGACGACGACATAGGGATTGTTCAGTGAGAAATCGGGATTGACGCCCTGGAAATAGGCGTGATTCGCGGCGTCACCGATGAAGAACTTGAGGTCCTGGTTGTAGGCTGCGAACAGCACCAGCGCGCCAAGTCCGGCGGAACCGATCGCGTAGCCTTTGGTGACGGCCTTCGTGGTGTTGCCGACAGCGTCGAGGGCATCCGTCGACTTGCGAACCTCCTTCGGCAACCCGGCCATTTCGGCGATGCCGCCGGCATTGTCGGTCACCGGACCGAACGCGTCGAGAGCGACGACCATACCGGCCAGCGCCAGCATGGTGGTGGTCGCGATGGCGATGCCGAACAGACCGGCAAGGCTATAGGTGACCAGAATGCCGGCAATGATGACGATCGCCGGAAGCGCCGTGGCTTCCATCGAAATCGCCAGTCCCTGAATGACGTTGGTGCCGTGCCCGGTCACCGAGGCCTGGGCGATCGACTTCACCGGACGATAGTCGGTGCCGGTGTAGTATTCGGTGATCCAGATGATCAGTCCCGTGACGACGAGGCCGGCTACGCCGCACGAAAACAGTTCAAGGCCCGTATAGCTGACGCCCACCAACGGACCGAACCCGGCCAGCCAATAAATGGCACCGGCGACACCAAACAGCGACAGGATGCCGGTAGCGATCAGGCCCTTGTAGAGCGCGCCCATGATCGACTGGCTGTTGCCGAGCTTGACGAAGAACGTTCCGATGATCGAGGTGATGATGCAGATGCCGCCGATAGCGAGCGGCAGCGTCATCATCTTCATGAGCACGGCTGGCGGCGCGGAAGCGAAGAAGATCGCGGCCAGCACCATGGTAGCGACCGCGGTCACTGCGTAGGTTTCGAACAGGTCCGCGGCCATGCCGGCGCAGTCGCCGACGTTGTCTCCGACATTATCGGCAATCGTCGCCGGGTTGCGTGGATCGTCTTCGGGTATGCCGGCTTCCACCTTGCCGACGAGGTCGCCGCCGACGTCGGCGCCCTTCGTGAAGATGCCGCCGCCGAGACGAGCGAAAATCGAGATCAGCGAAGCGCCGAATCCAAGCGCGACCATCGCGTCGACAACCGTGCGACTGTTCGGAGCGTAGCCGGCGCCGTGGGTAAGATAGGTGAAATAGATGGTCACGCCGAGCAGGGCCAGACCGGCGACCAGCATGCCCGTGATCGCGCCAGCCTTGAAAGCAAGCTCAAGTCCGCCGGCCAGCGACTTTGTCGCGGCCTGGGCGGTGCGCACATTGGCGCGTACCGAAACGTTCATGCCGATGAAGCCGGCGGCGCCCGAAAGAATCGCACCGATGGCGAAACCGACCGCCACCAGCACTCCAAGAAAATAAGCGAGCAGCGCGAAGATCACGATGCCGACGATTCCGATCGTCGTGTACTGCCGCCGCAGATAGGCTTGCGCGCCCTCGCGCACCGCAGCGGCGATTTCCTGCATCCGCGGATTTCCCGCGTCGGCCCTCAATACGGACGAGGTCGCCCAGATGGCATAAACGATCGAAAGCGCTCCGCAGAGCACGATCACCAATAGTGCTGTCATTGAATTTGCCTCAGAATCCCTGAAGTTGCCCGAAAGCCGCGAACGGACGTACCGGAAAACGAAGTCCGCCTCGTTGCAAGGCGACCTCAAATCGGGCGGGACCATGCCAAAATCGAACCTCCGGCGCAACGTCGCCTTGCGGCTAAAGCGTCGAATTCCGTAAGGAATTGCAATAAAATGCCAGCACTTGCGGCAGAATTCCAAACTGGCTGGGGACCGGCCAGGTTGGCGGTTCGATCAACACCCAGCCGCTAGGTCAGCCATCGCGCAATTCGCGCCACCGCATCGCGCATCTCTGCTTCCGAGCGGGCGTAGGAAAAGCGCACGAACGAGCGGCCGCGCACCGGATCGAAGTCGACGCCGGGAGTCGCGGCGACATGCGCTTCCTCCAGCATCTTTCGGGCGAACTCGTAACTGTCGGAGGTGAATTTCGAGACATCGGCATAGAGGTAGAACGCGCCGTCCGCCGGCAGGAAGTCACTCAATCCGGCTTGCGGCAAACCCGCGATCAGAATGTGGCGGTTCGCCTCATAACCGCGCTTCACGATTTCCATCTCGTCGCGGCCCGAAAACGCCGCCTCGGCTGCGACCTGCGACAGCGTCGGCACTGAAATCGACAGGTTTTGCTGCAACCGCTCGATCGGGCGGACCAGTTGCTCCGGCACGACCATCCAGCCGACCCGCCAGCCGGTCATGCAAAAATACTTCGAGAACGAGTTGATCACCACCGCGTGACTTGACAGTTCCGCGGCGGTCACCGCGGGAAACGCATAGTCGAGACCGTGGTAGATTTCATCGGATATGAAGCGGATGCCCTCGCTTTCCGCGGCCGCTATCAGATGGGTCAGCGCGTCCCGGGACATCATCGTGCCGGTGGGATTGGCCGGACTTGCGACCAGCACGCCTTTCAACGGCGTCCTGCGGTGCGTTTCCAGCAGCGCCTCGCCGGTCAAGGCGTGACGCGTCTCCCTCGAAGTCTCGATCGGCACCGGCTCGCAGCCGAGCGCGGCCAGGATATGCCGGTACGGCGGATAGCCTGGGACCGTCACCGCGACCCGGTCGCCGGGCTCGAACATCGAAAGAAACGCGAGGATGAAGCCGCCCGACGATCCCGTGGTCACGACGATGCGTTCGGGATCGACGACGCAGCCATAGGCGTCGCGGTAGTGTCGCGCGATCCGAGCCCGCAGCGAGGGAATGCCGAGCGCGGGCGTATAGTCGATCCGGCCGCGCTCGAGCGCGGTGCGGGCCGCATCCAGCGCGGCGCGGGGCGCCGGCGCGGAGGGCTGCCCGACCTCCATGTGAATGACGTTGCCGCCGGCGGCCTCGATCCGCGCCGCCGCCGCCATCACGTCCATGACCATGAACGGCGGAACCCGGCTGCGGCCAGATGCCGCCAGCACGCCGTTGACCCGATCTCTCAATGTCGCATCGAGCATGGAAATCTGTTAACTCGCTTCAGGCGCAACAAACGCCTCAAGCCGCGCTGCCGCCGTATTCAGCGGGTTGTTAGGGCATATCTCGAATTCGAACCATGGCCAATGATTAAAGACATGCCTCAGCGGCCCGTTTCCAGCGCACGCCGTCCGTCGTCGAAGCTGATAACGCTGGTCACCGCCTGCGCCCTGGCGAGCGCCTCGCTGCCCGTCCACGCCCAACAGGCCAAGGGACCGCCGGTGCTGCGCGATACCGAGACCGAGCAACTGCTGCGCGATTATGCGCGCCCGATCCTGCGCGCGGCGGGCCTGGAGAAGCAGAATATCCAGATGGTCATCATCAACGACAAGTCGTTCAACGCCTTCGTCGCCGATGGCCGCCGCATCTTCGTGAACTACGGCGCGATCATGCAATCGACCACGCCGAACCAGTTGATCGGCGTACTCGCGCACGAAACCGGACATCTCGCCGGCGGACATTTGTCCAAATTTCGCGAGCAGCTCGCCCGAACGCAAACCCAGTTGATCATCGCCATGCTGCTCGGCGCGGGCGCGCTGGCCGCGGGAGCCGCCGGCGGCGGCGGCAGCAACGGCGCCGCCAGCAATATCGGCGCGGCCGCCATCAGCGCGCCGCAGGAGATCGCCCGCCGGAGCCTGTTGTCCTACCAGCGCCAGCAGGAGGAGAACGCCGACCGCGCGGGCGTGAAATTCCTGACCGCCACCGGACAATCCGCCAAAGGGATGTACGAAACCTTCAAGCGCTTCACCAACGAAAGCCTGTTCGCCGCGCACGGCGCCGATCCCTATGTCCAGTCGCATCCGATGCCGGCGGACCGCGTCGCCGCGCTTGCAGAGCTTGCGAAGACCAGCCCCTATTGGAACAAGAAGGACGACCCGGCGCTGCAAATGCGCCACGACATGGTGCGCGCCAAGATATCGGCGTTCATGGAACCCGAGGACACCGTATACAGGCGCTATCCGATATCCGACACCAGCCTGCCCGCGCGCTATGCGCACGCCATCAGCACGTACCTGCACGGCGATCTTCGCTCCGCGCTCGATCAAATCGACGCTCTGATCAAGATTCAACCGCAAAATCCTTATTTTTACGAGGTGCGCGGACAGGCCCTGCTCGAGGGCGGGCGACCCCAGGAGGCGATCGCGCCGCTGCAGCGGGCGGTACAGTTGTCCCATAAGGCGCCGCTCATCGAGATGCTGCTCGGGCAGGCGCTCGTCGCCTCGAATAACAAGGCTTACACGGAAGAAGCCATTGCGATGCTGCGCGCGGCGCTGGCGAAGGAGCCGGAGGCCCCTCTCGGTTATATGCAGCTTGCGATAGCCTACGGCAGCAAAGGCGATTATGCGCAGGCCGATCTGGCATCGGCGCAGGCCGCGTCTCTGCGGGGAGATAACAAAACGGCGCGCGAACTCGCGGCACGCGCAAAAACCCGTTTCGCCATCGGCACACCCGGATGGATCAAGGCGGACGATATCGTCTCGGCCAAGATGCCCGACAAGAAAGACTAAAGAGACCGGAGAGCACCCCGGTCGCGCCTCCGAACAACGAGACCCCGCTCCAAAGGATTTTGACAATGCCCTCGCATCGTTTTCTCGCCCCTGCTCTTTTTGCTCTCGCACTCGGAATAGCGCCCGTTACCGCCTCGGCGCAAAGTTTCTCCGATAGCCAGCGCGGCGAGATCGAGCAGATCGTCAAAAGCTATCTGCTCGCCCACCCCGAAATCCTCGAGGAGGTCTCCACCGAACTGAGCAAGCGCCAGGCGGCGGCCGAGGCGCTCAAGCATGAGGCCACGATTACCGAGAACGCCAACGCCATCTTCAATTCGCCGCATGGCGTCACGCTCGGCAACAAGAACGGCGACGTCACCTTCGTCGAGTTCTTCGATTACAATTGCGGCTACTGCAAGCATGCGATGAACGACATGCTCACTCTGCTGAAAACCGATCCCAAGCTCAAGGTCGTGCTGAAGGAATTTCCGGTGCTCGGGCCCGGCTCGGTGGAAGCCGCGCGGGTGGCGGTCGCCGCGCGGATGCAGGATCCCACCGGCAAGAAATACCTCGACTTCCATCAGAAACTCCTCGGCGGACGAGGTCAGGCCGACAAGGCGCGAGCCTTGGCCGTCGCCAAGGAGGTTGGCTTCGACATGGACCGGATCGAGAAGGATATGAACAGCCCGGAGGTGCGCGCCACTCTTGAAGAGAATTTCAAACTCGCCGAAGGCATGGGAATGAACGGAACCCCGAGCTACGTAATCGGCAAGCAAGTCATCGTCGGCGCCGTCGGCCTTGAAAACCTCAAGGAAAAAATCAACACCGCACGCTGCGGAAAGGCATCCTGCTGATCGCCCTGCTGTTGAACGAAAGGCCCCGCTCGCAGCGGGGCTTTTTTCGTTGGACTCCTTTGTTGGACTGCCATCGGTTCGCGTAACAACCATTAATCCCGCGTTCAGAAAACAAACTCCGGGGAACCCGGGTTGCATCGGAACATAGCTCCTCACCGGCCCGTTGTCAGGCGGGCACGGCAACAGGTGAGGAGACATCATGACCAAACACTTTCTTTTATCGACGGCGATTGCGGCGCTGATCGCCGGAACGGGTTTCGCCCATGCACAAGGAACTGGCATGGGGCGAGAGGGCGGCGGCAGCGGCGGATCGACCATGCAGCAAGGCTCGCCCTCGACGGAGCAAGGCCGCGGCTCCGCGACCGACAGCGGCATGTCGAATGAGGGTACGGGCCGCGGAAGCGCGTCCAGGCATCACGCGCAGGATGCCAGTCACGGCAAGAAGAACGAAAGATCCGCCGAAGACTACGGAAAAAGCGGCGCGGGCAACGACCACTCCAAGGGCATGCGCTCGGAACGCAACGAGTCGGGCAAATCCGAAAAGAACATGCGGGCCGAGGATCGCAACGGAAAGACCGAGGAGCGGAACCAGCGAACCGAAGAGCACAATGGAAGGACCATGGATCACAACCGGAACGCTGAAGAGCGCAACGGAATGAAGTCCGATTCCTCAAAGAGCGCGGTCGACACCAACAGGTCACCGAGGACGACCACAGGCCAGGCCGGCGCCGGCGCCAAGCTTTCGACGGAACAGCGCACCAGGATCACGACCGTGATCAGGGACCAGCATGTGCAACCGACGACGAACGTCAATTTCTCGATCGCCGTCGGCACGCGGGTGCCGCGCACGGTGAGATTCCATCCGTTGCCGACCGAGATCGTTGACATCTACCCGAGCTGGCGCGGCTATGAATTCTTCCTGGTTCGTGACGAGATTGTTGTCGTCGATCCGCGGACCCTGGAGATCGTCGCGGTTCTGGAAGCCTGATCCCGACTTTTAACGGCAGACCGCGGGGTCGATTGCGGCCCCGCGGGTGCGGCCCGCCCGGCTCGTTATCGCTTGAACGGGTTTGTCTCCCGGCCTTGGTTAACGAACAATTTCCGTATGTTCAGCATAGCTTTTCGTGAAGAAAATGAGATCCCTTGAAGCCGAATGCCGGAGCGTTCGGGCTTCCCCTTGGCTCGCTTGTTACATATAACGGCCCGAAATGCCGGCGCTTCGCGCCGAGTGCCTGTTTTCGGGATCTCAGATGGCCAGGACAATTTACGTGCTCAACGGCCCGAACCTCAACATGCTCGGGACCCGGGAGCCGGAAATCTATGGTCGCGCCACCCTTGCGGACGTCGAAAAGCTCTGCGCCGACACGGCTGCGGGCTTCGGACTGATCGCGGATTGCCGCCAGTCCAATCGCGAGGGCGAGCTGATCGACTTCATCCACGACGCCCATGCGAAGCGGGCGGCCGGCATCGTCATCAACGCCGGCGGCTACTCGCACACCTCGGTCGCGCTTCACGATGCGCTGATCGCCGCGGATATCCCCGCCGTCGAGGTTCACATCAGCAACATCCATGCGCGCGAGACCTTCCGTCACCATTCCTTCACGGCAAGCGCCGCCTTTGCGAGCCTTTGCGGCTTCGGAATCGACGGCTACCGGCTCGCAATCGACGGCCTTGCCGCCAGGATCGGCGCGGTGAAGTCCGGCGAAAAAGTCAAATCCTGACGTAGCAGCGTCATCCCACAGAGAAAGTTTCGGATCGAGAACATGGCCCCGCAGCCTGGAGACGCAGCAAAGACCAGAACCGGTGACGAACGACGCGAGGAAAGCGAGGTGATCCGCGAACTCGCCGCACTGCTGGATGAGACCAAGCTCACCGAAATCGAGATCGAACGCGACGGACTCCGGGTACGGGTCGCCCGCAATGTCAGCGTGGGCGCTGCGATGACCGCCGTCTACCAGACCCCTGTTCAGGCACCAGCGGCTACGCCGGCGTCCGGCGTCGCCGATGTCAGCAAGCATCCGGGCATGGTCCCCTCGCCCATGGTCGGCACGGCGTACTGGGCGTCGGAGCCCGGCGCCAAACCCTTCATCGAGGTCGGCTCCAAGGTCACCGCGGGCCAGACGCTGCTGATCATCGAGGCCATGAAGACCATGAACCAGATTCCGTCGCCACGGGACGGCACGGTCACGCAGGTTCTCGTCGAGGATGGCCAGCCCGTCGAGTTCGGCGAGCCGCTGGTCATTATCGAATGATGTCCGCCGTGCGCCCAGATCGATTCGCGTGCCCCGGGCGCAACGCGGCACGACGTGATGCGCCGCGGACCCGGAACCGCCACAGTTTGCGACGATCCCGGCCTGGCGTTGCCCCGCTCCGCTCCGCTGCGCGCTGCACCGCATCCGGGACACGGGTCAGAGATGTTCGATAAAATCCTGATAGCCAACCGGGGCGAGATCGCCCTGCGTATCCTGCGCGCCTGCAAGGAACTCGGTATCGCGACCGTCGCGGTGCATTCCACCGCCGACGCCGACGCCATGCATGTGCGGCTCGCGGACGAGAGCGTCTGCATCGGTCCGCCGCCGACCAAGGACAGCTATCTCAACGTTCCGGCGCTGCTGGCGGCTTGCGAGATCACGGGCGCCGATGCCGTGCACCCCGGCTACGGCTTTCTATCGGAGAACGCCCGTTTCGCCGAAATCCTCGCCGACCACCGCGTGCATTTCATCGGCCCCAAGGCCGAACACATCCGCCTGATGGGCGACAAGATCGAAGCCAAGAAAACGGCGAAGCGGCTCGGCATTCCGGTGGTCCCGGGCTCCGACGGCGGCATCGGCCCGGACGACGACGCCATGGCGATCGCCAGGACGATCGGTTTTCCCGTGCTGGTGAAGGCGGCCGCCGGCGGCGGCGGGCGCGGCATGAAAATCGCCAGGACCCCCGACGATCTCGCCATGGCGATCTCGACCGCCGGCAACGAGGCAAGGGCGGCATTCGGCGATGCGTCCGTCTATCTGGAGAAATACTTACAAAAGCCGCGCCACATCGAGATCCAGGTGCTCGGCGACGGGCGCGGCGGCGCCATCCATCTCGGAGAACGCGACTGCTCGTTGCAGCGGCGTCACCAGAAGGTCTGGGAGGAAGGCCCCTCGCCCATCCTGACGGCGGCCGCTCGCAACAAGATCGGCGAAACGGTCGCCAAGGCGATGCGCGAGATCAAGTATCTCGGCGTCGGCACGGTCGAATTCCTCTACGAGGACGGCAAATTCTATTTCATCGAAATGAACACCCGCATCCAGGTCGAGCATCCGGTCACCGAGATGATCACCGACATCGACCTGGTGCTGGAGCAGATCCGCATCGCCGCAGGCGGCGACCTTCCCGCAACCCAGAAGGAAGTCGTCGTGAGCGGCCATGCGATCGAATGCCGGATCAATGCCGAGAATCCCGTCACCTTCCGTCCCTCGCCGGGCAGGATCGTGCGGTTTCATCCGCCCGGCGGGCTCGGCGTCCGGATCGATTCCGCCGTTTATCAGGGTTACGTCATCCCGCCCTACTACGACTCCCTGGTGGGCAAGCTGATCGTCCACGGCAAGACCCGCGCTGAATGCCTGATGAGGCTTCGGCGGGCGCTCGACGAGATGGTGGTGGACGGCATCGAGACCACGCTGCCGCTGTTCCGGGCGCTGGTCCGCGAGGCCGGAATTATCGACGGCGACTACCACATCCATTGGCTGGAGCAGTACCTCGCCAGCGGCGATCTGACCGGAGCTTGAATGGCCCTTCGCTCCCCGAAGCGACAATCAGCGACGGTTCGGGAACCAAACGCCGACTAAAGCGTTAGATATCACGGTCAGGCACGGAAACCGTGCGGGGAGCAATCAGGGCCGTGCCAATCCAAACATGATCCGATGGCGTTGACCTCCGTAAAATCGTCGCGCCATGCGCTCGGCCAGATCATCCTGCTGGCCGCAGGCCTTGCGGTCCTGACGCTGATCAGCGCGCTTTCCGTCTACCTCGTCAACAAGGCGCGTGAAGACGCGAGCTGGACCTTGCACAGCATGGAGGTCGAGAATGAAATCTCGCTCGCCCAGTTGCAGATGCGTCGCGCCGAAAGCGCGCAGCGCGGTTTCCTGCTGACGCAGCGTCCCGAATTCCGGAGCGCGTTCGAGGAAGCCGCGAGCCAGATTCCGCCCAGTTTCGAACGGCTGAAGGCGCTGACGATCGACAACCCCTACCAACAACGGCGGCTCGAGCAGATGATCCCGCAGACCGACGCGCGGATCGCGCAGTTGCGGCATGGCATCGCACTCGTTCAGGCGAACCGGCTTAGCGAAGCGACCGAAACCGCCCGGCAGGAAGCCGGCCGCGACGCCATGGGTCAGATCCGCGACCTCGCCAGTGAAATGCGGGCCGAGGAAGACCGCCTGTTTGCCGCGCGAACGGCATCCGCCGACGCCAGCCAGTCGCTCTCGGCCCTCATCACCAGCATCGGCTCGGGACTGATCGTGGTGTTTGCGGGACTGTCGATCTTCCTGGTGCGGCGATCGAGCCGGGCGCGCGACGAAGCCGAAGCCCAGTTGCGCGACAACAATCTCAACCTCGAATCCACCGTGGAAGAACGCACCAGCGATCTCCGCGAAGCCAACGACGAAATCCAGCGTTTCGCCTACATCGTCAGCCACGACCTGCGGTCGCCGCTGGTCAACATCATGGGCTTCACCAGCGAACTCGAAGAATTGCGCGGCGACATCTTCAGGCGCATCGCGACCCTGAGCCGGCCGGATGACATTCCGCCTCCGGCCACGGAGGACCCGGCCGCGGTCGCCGAACCTGTTCTCGACGAAGCGGACGAACAATTGTCGCAGGACTTCACCGAAGCGCTGGGCTTCATCAAGTCGTCGATCGCCAAGATGGATCGGCTGATCAGCGCGATTCTCAACCTCACCCGCGAGGGCCGTCGCGAATTCTATCCGGCCGCGATCGCCATGCGCGACATGATGGAAAACATCGCCTCGACCATGGCTCATCAAGCCGCCGAGGCCGGCGCTGAAATCCGGATCGAGCCGCTGCCGGATATCGTCAGCGACCGCCTTGCGATCGAGCAGATTTTCTCCAATCTGATCGATAATGCGTTGAAGTATCTCAAACCCGGGGTTCCCGGCGCCATCGCCATTCGCGGCCGGCGAAAGCTCGGCTTTGCGATCTTCGAGGTTACGGATAATGGCCGGGGCATCGATCCCAAGGATTATCAGCGCATCTTCGACCTGTTCCGCCGGGCGGGCCCGCAGGATCGGCCGGGTCAGGGTATCGGACTCGCGCACGCCCGCACGCTGGTCCGGCGGCTCGGAGGGACCATGTCGGTCTCTTCAGAAATCAACCAGGGAAGCACATTTACTGTTACTCTTCCCACCTCGTGGACAGACACCAACCGGGACAAGCCATCATGAGCAAGCCAGTCACCATCATCATGATCGAGGACGATGAAGGTCACGCCCGGCTGATTGAGCGCAACATACGGCGTTCGGGTGTCAACAATGAGATCAAGCCGTTCAGCAACGGTACAGACGCCCTCGATTACCTGTTCGGCGCGGACGGCAAAGGCCCGCCGCACAAGGGAGAGACGTTGCTCATTCTGCTTGATCTTAATCTGCCCGACATGACGGGGATCGATATCCTGCGGCAGGTGAAGGAAAACAAGCACCTGAAATGCGCACCGGTGGTCGTGCTGACCACGACAGACGATTCCCAGGAGATCAAGCGGTGCTACGAACTCGGATGCAACGTCTACATCACGAAGCCGGTGAACTACGAGAGCTTCGCCAACGCGATCCGGCAACTCGGTTTGTTCTTCTCCATCATCCAGGTTCCCCAGGCCGCCTCATGATCGCCAAGCCGACCCTTCTCTACGTGGATGACGACAAGGCGCTGGCCCGGCTGGTTCAGCGCGGTCTGACGCGCAACGGATTTTGCGTGGAGCACGCTCCAGACGGCGAAACCGGACTCGCGCGCATCGCGCAGGGCGGCATAGATGTGATCGCGCTCGATCAGTACATGGCCGGCCTCGACGGTCTGGAGACGCTGGAGCGGATTCAGGCCATTCCCGGCGCTCCGCCGGTGGTGTTCGTCACCGCGTCGCAGGATTCCAAGATTGCCGTGACCGCGCTCAAAGCCGGCGCCGCCGACTATCTCGTCAAGGACGCGCTCGGCGAGTTCGTTCCCCTGTTGCAGGTCGCGGCAGAGGTCGCGATACGGCAGGCGCACATCCAGAAGGCGCGCGACGAGGCCGAGGCCGAAGTGCGCGCCTCGCGCGACCGCTATGCGGCGCTGGCTGCCGAGCGCGAGGTGCTGCTGCGCGAGGTCAATCATCGCATCGGCAACAGCTTGCAGATCATAGCATCGCTGCTGCATTTGCAGGCCAATTCCAACTCCGACGAAAACATCAAGGCTGCGCTCACCAGCGCCATGGGACGCGTGGCGGCCGTGGCGCAGGTGCATCGACGCCTCTACACCTCGCATGACGTGAAAAGCGTGCTGCTGAACCAGTATCTTGAAGCCCTGCTCGAGGATCTCCGGCGTTCCGCCGAGGGCAACCGAATGTCGCGCCTCGACCTGAAGGCCGAACCTGTCGAGATCGATCCGGATCGCGCCGTCGCGATTGGAATCATCGTCAACGAACTGGTGATGAACGCAGTCAAATACGCCTACCCTGACGGCCCCGGTCCGATCCACGTCGAACTCGCGGTCAACGGCGGCGACATCGAGCTGTCGATCGCCGACGACGGCGTCGGCCTCCATGCAAAAACCGATCCGCGTTCGACGGGAATGGGCCAGCGGATCGTTTCGGCAATGGCCCTGAAACTCGACGCTCACACCGAGCGCGATCCCGCCCATGCCGGAACGCGCATCGTGCTGCGGTTCCCCCGCGAAATTCCACCGGCCGAGAAATCCAGGCCGGCGACGGCGGCCTGAGCAAATCCGTGGCAAACGCGCCTCTCGCCGGTCCCCCTCACCTCTCCCCGCAGGAGAGAGACAAGCGGAACGCGCGGCAAGGCTATGGTTCAATCCGAAATAATTACCGACCCGACAACGCTTTAGAGCGTTTTCAAGCGAAGTGGATACCGGTTCGCGTGAAGAAAACGCGTCAAAACAAAAAGCTGGAGCCTGGCTTTGATTCCATCAAAGCCGGAATAGCTCTAACTCTGCTATAAGACCACGATGTCCCGCGAGACCGCCGCCTCCGAGATCACGCCCGAGCTGCTGCTGCGCGCCTATGCGTGCGGCATTTTTCCGATGGCGGAAAGTGTCGACGATCCGACGCTGTTCTGGGTCGAGCCGAAGTTGCGCGGCGTGATACCGCTCGACAGTTTTCGGGTTCCGTCGCGGCTCGCACGCACGGTGCGATCCGACAGTTTTACCGTCACGGTCGACACCGCCTTCCACGCGGTGATCGACGGATGCGCCGCGCCGCAGCCTGGACGTGAAAATACCTGGATCAATCGCCGGATCCGCGATCTTTATATCGCCCTGCACGAACTCGGCCATTGTCACAGTGTCGAGGTATGGCAGGAAGACAAGCTCGCGGGCGGTCTCTATGGCGTCCGGCTCGGACGGGCGTTTTTTGGCGAGAGCATGTTTCACCTCGTGCGGGACGCCTCGAAGGTCGCGCTGGTGCATCTGGTCGCTCGACTGATCGCTGGCGGCTTCGCGCTGCTCGATACGCAATTCGTGACCGACCATCTGCGGGGATTCGGCGCTATCGAAATCCCGCGCAGGCGCTACCGGACGCTTCTGGACGCTGCTCTGGAAGGCCGCGCCGATTTCGCGGCCCTGCCGCTTGACCGGCCGGTCCCCGGCGCAGACGCGCTCGGGATCATCGCCAGCCACGCGTAAGCTTCTCGAACGCGTAGAGTCTTTCCGCTTCTGATGGAATCAGAAGCGGGGCTCTATGATTTTGATTTGACGCGTTTTCTTGACGCGAACCGGTAGTGGCATTTTGACGGAAACAAGCTGATCTGTCATGGCCGGGCTTGTCCCGGCCATCCACGTCTTTCTTCGCTTAAACTTCAAAGGCGTGGATGCCCGGCATAAGCCGGGGCATGACGATTCAATCACCCTTATTCCGCTTTATCGCCCGAACGGCGGGAAAAACGGATTACCGCGTTGCTGCGACGGCGGCGGGGGCGGCGCCGGTTGCGGCGGCGCTGGCTGACGCGGCTGCCGCGTCGAGGATTGTCGAGGCGGTCGCTTGGCGGGCGGCGGCGCCGGTTTCGGCTGATCCGGCTGTGCGGTGACGACGGTCGTTTCGGGGTTCTTGCAGTCGGTGAGCCAGACATCATAGATCGGATGCTCGACGCCGTGGAGACCAGGGCTTGCCGCGAACATCCAGCCGGAGAAAATCCGCTTCACTTCGCCCTGGAGAGTGATCTCATCGACCTCCACGAAAGCATCGGTGTTCGCGGCTTCGGTCGCTGGGCGTGTGTAGCAGGCGTCGGTCTTCACCCGCAGCGCGCCGAACTGCACGGTTTCTCCGACCTCCTCGTCGAAATGGATGATACGGCCGGTGATCTTGTCGAGGCCCGAGAAGACCGCCCTCTTGTTGATGATCTTCTGGGCCGGTGGCTCGGTGACGACCTCATCGCCCGGCTGCAGCGTCGCCGGCGCCGGGGGAGCCGTCCGCGGCGGGTGCTGGAGAGGCGTCTGACGCGATGAAGGCGGCGCGGCAGCGACGCCACCGGGAGCGTTCTGCGGAGCCACCGCGGTTTCGGGAGGCGGCAACGGCTGTGTCTGAACCGGTCCCGGCGGCGCAACGCCCTGCCCCGGCGGCAGGTTCATCGGGGCCGGCAGCACACGTCCTTGCCGCGGCAGGTCCGGGACATCTTCCTCGTCGTCATCCGGCTGAGCCGCCTGCCCACGCGGAATGGCGGCCGGCGGGCGCGGCGCGGGATCCGAAAAAATATTTCCGATTTGCGCGCGCGCAGGCAAAGCCGCCACGATCAGCGCGGCAACCGCAAATGCCGCGTAACCGGCTATGGCAATGGTTCGGAACATTTTGCGCGGCTTTGTCTGGCTCGAATCAGGGCCGGAACATTGTACAGAAATTTAAAGGCTCCAAGCCGCTCGCAGGCGCTCGGTTAACACGGTGATTGCGGCGGGGAAAGGGCGACCTGCCCGCGGCGGAAGTCGTTCGCTACGGCGTTTTCGAGCGAAGCGGAATCCGGCTCGCGTGAAGAAAACGCGTCAAATAAAACTACGGAGACCCGCTTCTGATTCCATCAGAAGCGGAAAGACTCCGGCCGATCATCGTCCATGGCGATGACGGGTGCAGAAAACGCACGATCAACGAACGCCACCGCCCTCGAGACGCGCGACGCGCCTGACCCTTCGCCATCGTCGCCGTCCACAGTGCCGCTACGTTCAACCACATCTGCCCGCGTGCAGGCTTCCAGCGCGACCGTTTTGCGGCGTGGATTTAAGGCAACAGACAGCATGATTCGTACTTGGAGCGGTATTGAGGTAAGCGGGCGGGGTTGGCGCATTCGGCATAGTCAGGGCTATACTCAAGGCCATACTTGCGTTTCAGTTTTTGCGTGTCGGGGAATTGCCATGAGCCGGACGGGGGCGCTCCAGATTGCGATGACTGTCGCGGCGATGGCGCTCGGCGGCGCGATGGCGCGAGCCCAACAGGTCGGCACGGCATCGGCGGTCAACCCCGCAGCGACCGCCAACATGAGAACGATCACGATCGGCCAGTCGATCGCCCACAAGGAACGCATCCAGACCAAGTCCAGCGGCTCGGTGCAATTGCTGTTCCTCGACAAGACGTCGATGACCATCGGTCCGAACAGCGACCTGACGATCGACGAATACGTCTATGATCCCAACGCCAACACCGGCAAGCTGGCGGCGACTCTCGGCAAGGGCGCGCTGCGTTTCGTCGGCGGCCAGATCAGCCATAACGGCGATGCCGAGATCAAGACCGCGTCTGCCTTGATCGGCATCCGCGGCGGCGTGATGATGACCGACGGCAAGGGCATCTATTCCGGCTACGGCACGATGACCGTGAATTCCGGCGGGCAAACCGTAACGCTCCACGCCGGCGAATTCACCCAGACCCGGGCCGGCGGCCCGCCGACATTGCCCGGCCTGCCGCCGCCGGGATTCGTGCAGCAGTTGATCCTGGCATTCCAGAGCGCCGCCGGTCAAACGGGAGGCGCGCGCCGGGGCGCGGCATCGCCGGCTAACGTCGCATCCGCCGAGCAAAAGGCGACCGGGTCATCCGGCTTCGTGACCGGCTCGAACATGCCGACGCCGGTCAATCCGGTCGTCGGGCTTATCAACGCGATCTCGTCCACGTTCACGCAATCGGTGCAGACATCCAGTCAGGACAAGGCGCTGCAGCAGATCGCTCAGGATCAGCCGAAGGATGACAGCCACAATTCGCCGCCCGTTGATAACACTCCACGTCCAACCGTGATGCTGACCGGTTACGTTGCGGGACTAGATAACGTCGCGGGCAACCAAACCGTCAATCCGATAAGCGGAACCTCCAAAATCAATCTCGACGCCACCAATAATCGTGTTCAGGCTAATCTGGACACCTACATCTACGACTCAGGAAATCCGTTCACGCAGCTTGCCCATACGGTTCACGCGCTCTTCCAGTTCGGATCGAACGGATCGACCGGTCCGGCGAACGGTACCTACGTCGATTACAATAATTTTTATGCGAACACGCCGGACAACAACTACGTCGTCAACGGCTTACCGGCCAAGGGCGTGATCGTGTCCGCGAACGGCATCACCACCAACCAGATCGTCACCAACGCGATTCCGAACCTGACGCCGTGCCAGTGCGATTATACGCGCTGGGGCTTCTGGGCGATTGACTGGAGCAATACCAACACCGGCACGCCAATCGAGGTAGCCTTGGGCACATGGGTTGCGGGACGACCGGTTGGCAGCATCAGTGATGTGCCAACGACGGGCACCGCAACCTACACCGGCCACGTCATCGCCAACGTGCAAAGCGCGGGCTTCGTCGCCGGCGGTTTCTCCAACACTGTCAACTTCGGTGCGAGAACCGGCGCGGTGAGCGTGACCGGTCTCGACAGCACCAATTATTCCGGCACCGTGAACTTCAATACCGACCCGCGCAATTTCGGCGGCACCATTGCTGGCAACGTCGGTGGTCGCAGCATGGCCCTGCAGGGCAGCTTCTTCCAGGGGAAAAGCAGCCCGGTTGGTGAAATGGGCGGAAGCGTTGCGATTTCAGGCGCCAACAACTACCTCGGCAGCGGCATCTTCGCGGCAAGCAAGCGCTGAAAGTTGTTCAATCGCGCCGAGCCTCGGATGAGTTTGATTGAATCGACCCGCTGAGACGCGAGGTACGGCGCGTCGCCTCTATTGTCCCGGCGTCCAGGGCTGGTAATCGCCGGTCGCCTTGGGGCGGCGGCCGCTCACCAGCGTCGAGCCGGGCGGGCGATAGGCCGCCGGCGTCCCGGTCATGTTCGGCACGTGCGGCTTCTGCCATTCGCGCGGCCGGTAATTCTCCTGGGTCGGCGGAACGTCCACGATGTGATGAATCCAGCCATGCCACTCCGGCGGAATGCGGCTGGCTTCCGTATAGCCGTTGTAGATCACCCAGCGCCGTTCGAAACCGAGCGTAGGATCGATCTTTCCGCCGCGCGTCCGGTAATAACGATTGCCCTCGCCGTCCTTGCCGACCAGTTCGCCAAAGCGCCACGTCCAGAGCTGCGTGCCGAAGGTCTGGCTGTTCCACCAGGTAAAAAGTTTGAGGAAAAACTGCTTCATGACAGGCTTCCGTCGCAAAAAGTATCATTCGCGTCGCGAGACCGCAGCCGGCGGCGAATGTCAAACCATTCCACCGGTTTGATGGCATCCCGCCGGGGTCTTGTCCAGCGCAACCGCCCACCAAAAAAACGCGATCCGCGGCCCACGGGGACAGGCCGGTCCAATTAGCAGGTTGCGCCGGCGACCTTCCGCCCCTACGTCCATCCTCATCCGGTCCGGTGACATGCGCGGCGTACACGATGGCGAGTCGATATCCGCCGCGGCTGTTGACGGACCTGCTAAAACTCTGAATGGTGCCCTCCAGGCATGATAAATATAAAGGCTGCCAAATGTCCGAAGTCGTCAACAACATGCAAAAACACCGTTACGAACTCGAGGTGGACGGGCATATCGCTGCGGCCTACTACCGGTTTCTGGACGGAATCATCGTGTTCACCCACACCCAGGTTCCGCCGGAACTCAGGGACAAGGGCGTTGCATCGGAACTCGTGCAGGGCGCAATGGACCAGGTGCGCGCCGATAGATTCAGGGCCAGCGCGCAATGCCCTTTCGTGAAGGACTGGCTCGAGAAACATCCGGATTACGCCGATCTGCTGAGGCCGAATTTGTGAGGCTGCCCGCAGCGGTGTCCTGACGACGCTTGCGCGCTCTTGATGCCTGTTGCAATGCGCCGCTCTGCTCTATCGCGATCGCAGCGCCAACCATGGCCGCCGTCTACGACAACAAAGTCCTGAGCCGCTTCGAACTTGAGGCAGACGGCGGTCTTGCCTTCGCGAATTATCGCCTCGCGCCGGGCACGGTTATCATCACCCACACCGAAACGCCGCGCGAATTGCGCGGCCGGGGCATCGCCTCGAAGCTGGTGAAAGGCGCGCTGGCCTTGATCCGAGCCGAGGGACGGAAGGTGGTCGCCGGTTGCGGATTCGTGGCGAGCTATCTCGACAAGCATCCGGATGAGGCGGACCGCGCAGTTTGAGGTCCCGCTCCGGATGCTGACGCGTTCGCGACCGCATCGTTTGCGAAAGCCTGGAGCCTTTCCGCTTCTGATGGAATCAGAAGCGGGGCTCCATGGTTTTGATGTGACGCGTTTTCTTCGCGCGAGCCGGTATCCACTTCGCTTGAAAACGCTCTATCCCGATCAAAAGGGCCGCATCGGCGCGACCCGGAAAGCGCGTCCGTAGCTGCGGGATGTCACATCAGTGTTTCATGTCCGGCGGCAGCTTCCCGCCATTGGCTGCGAGTTGAGCCATCATCTGTTTGTGCAGCCAGACGTTCATTGCCGCGGAGTCGTTGGTATCGCCGGGATATTTCAGATCCTTTGCGAGTTCCTTGCGGGCGCTCAGGCTGGAATCGACGTCGAGTGCTTTCATCAGATCGACGATCGAGGTCCGCCACGCCAGCTTTTCCTTTTTTGCGGCGACGGCCTTGTCCAGAATGGCGGCGACGTCAACGCTGGCTGCGGCCGCGCCGCCCGATGAGGCCGCGGCGCCGCCGCTCGCTTCGGGCGCCGGCGTTGCCGCCTCGGCGTGCGAGCCGAAAATGGCGCCCATGATCTTTCCAAATATGCTCATTGTGCCGCTCCCAATGGCTTGAGGTTGCGCAGATCGCACCGAGCGGAACCTTGCGTCTGCTTCCGCCCGCATCGTGAAAGAGTAGCCGCCACACCGGCGCTTGCCAATGTTGGAGTGCCGGCGCCGATAGAGCGGTCCGATCTCGCTGTCTCAGGGCCATGTCATAGGGCTATGTCATAATGTCGCGTCTGCGATCCGCGCGAAAACGCGACCGCTCATAATGCGAATGTTATCGCGGCGTTGTTTTCCAGGCTCTTCCGCGCGGCGGAAAAAATTCACCGAACCGTGAGCAACCAAAATCGGAGATAGGAATTAGAATCGCCTTACAGGTCGCGGCAAGACCAGGTTCCTTGCTCTCGCGTCTGGGCTTGATCGTGATCGTTTTCCGAAGGGGCAATCTCGCGCCTCAGGCGGTCCGGAGATTAGCCCAGCGAAAGGGAGACAACGAAGATGGCCACCTCCTATCCCGTCGACATCACGTCGAATCTACAATCTGAAAAGGCCGCTGCGGACAGACCGGCGATCCGGCACATCGGCTTCTCCGACCTTCTCGATGCGTTGCGCTTAGGCTGGGAAGACTTCAAGGCGGTACCCAGCCACGCCCTTGTCCTTTGCGTGATCTATCCCGTGCTCGGAATCGTGCTGGCGCGGATGGTGCTCGGCTACTCGGTCTTGCCGCTGCTTTTCCCGCTCGCCGCCGGCTTCGCCCTGATCGGACCGTTTGCGGCACTCGGCCTCTATGAACTGAGCTATCGGCGAGAACTCGGCTTGGAGGCGTCCGCATGGCACGCGTTCGGCGTGCTGAGGGCGCCGTCGTTCGGATCGATGCTGGGATTGGGCGCGCTGCTCCTTGTCATTTTCTTCGTCTGGATAGCGACCGCCCATGCGATCTATGTTTCCACCTTCGGCAATGCGCCTGCATCGACAATGCCCGATTTCCTCGCGCGCGTTTTGACCACGCCTGAGGGCTGGCGCTTGATCGTGGTCGGCTGCGGTGTTGGATTCCTGTTTGCAGCCGTCGCCTTGTGCATCAGCATCGTGTCATTCCCGCTGATGCTCCACCAGCATGCCGACATGACCGATGCCATGCTGACATCGATGCGCGTGGCTGCGAAGAATCCCGTCGCAGTCGCGGAGTGGGGTTTGATCGTGGCCGTCCTGCTGGTGCTCGGAACGATTCCGTTCTTCCTCGGCCTCACCATCGTGATGCCGTTGCTCGGTCATGCCACGTGGCATCTCTATCGCAAGGCGGTCGAGACTCCCTTGACCTCGCCGTCGCACGAAGCTCCGCGGAAGGAGGGAGAAAAGCGCTACGCCGCGGACTTCCCGTCCGTCTTGTTCCAGCGCAAACGGCGAGCCCGCTTCTTCGATAGTTCGGATTGATGGAAAAACGCGCGGGCTCTTGCAAGGCCGCCTCGATTGGCTCGCTCGCCATCGAGGCGGCCGCCGCGCTCTGCTCGTTCGGTCCCGCCAGGCATTGCCTTCCCTCGGAGGGGCGCGGGGTTGCCGACTGAAAGTATCGGATGGAGCGATAACAATGAATAAACATTCATTGTTATCGTCGCATCTGACAATGCACCCAGGGAATAACGACCGCGAGCGCCGTCGTTCTTGCAGGCGCTGCGACCGCAAACGCGATTCCCCTTGGCCGCAAAACGCGCTACCCCTCTTGCCATGACACAGAATGAATTCCACCGCGCGGCCGTCCATATCGTCGGCGGCGGTCTTGCCGGCTCGGAAGCCGCCTGGCAGGTCGCCCAACGCGGCGTTCGCGTGGAACTGCACGAGATGCGGCCGCACCGGACGACGGCGGCGCACCGGACCGGGGGGCTGGCGGAACTTGTCTGCTCCAATTCGTTCCGCTCCGACGATGCAGCGAACAACGCGGTCGGACTGCTTCATGCCGAGATGCGCCGACTGGAATCGCTGGTCATGCGCTGCGCCGATGCCAATCAGGTCCCGGCCGGCGGCGCGCTCGCGGTAGACCGTGACGGCTTTTCGTCCGCCGTGACCAAAGCGCTCGGCGATCACCCGCTGATCGAAATCAGCCGCGCCGAGGTCGCCGGCCTGCCGCCGGCGGACTGGCGCAACGTCATCGTCGCCACCGGTCCCCTCACCTCGGCTCCCCTCGCCGATGCGATCGGCGCGCTCACCGACGAGTCCGCGCTGGCGTTCTTCGACGCGATCGCGCCGATCGTCCATCGCGACTCCATCGATATGTCGAAGGCCTGGTTCCAGTCGCGCTACGACAAGGCCGGTCCCGGCGGCAGCGGCGCCGATTACATCAATTGCCCGATGACCGAAGCGCAGTACCACGCCTTCGTGGACGCGCTGATCGAGGGCGAGAAGGTCGACTTCAAGGACTGGGAGTCTGACACGCCCTACTTCGACGGCTGCCTGCCGATCGAGGTGATGGCGGAGCGCGGCCGCGAGACACTGCGCCACGGACCGATGAAGCCGGTCGGCCTGACCAATCCGCACGATCCCACGGTGAAGCCCTACGCCGTCGTTCAGTTGCGGCAGGACAACAAGCTCGGCACGCTTTACAACATGGTCGGCTTCCAGACCAAGCTGAAGCACGGCGCGCAGACCCGCATCTTCCGCACCATTCCGGGTCTTGAAAGCGCGGAGTTCGCCCGCCTCGGCGGCTTGCATCGCAACACCTTCCTGAACTCGCCGAAACTGCTCGACCCTCAGTTGCGCTTGCGCGCCGAGCCGCGGCTGCGCTTCGCCGGACAGATGACGGGATGCGAAGGCTATGTCGAATCCGCGGCCATCGGCCTGATTGCGGGCCTGTATGCCGCCTCCGACGCGCGCGGGCGGATGCTTTCGGCTCCGCCGCCCACCACGGCGCTCGGCGCGCTGCTCGGCCACATCACCGGCGGCCACATCGAGACCATCGACGCCGGGCCTCGCTCGTTCCAGCCGATGAACATCAATTTCGGGTTGTTTCCGCCGCTCGCCCATCCGCCGACGAAGACGCCGGACGGCACACGGCTGCGCGGCAACGAAAAGACGACAGCGAAAAAACAGGCGCTCTGTGCCCGCGCGCTGTCGGACCTCGACCGCTGGATTACGGATGCGCTTCATCCGGCAGCGGCGGCATAGTGCAACGGCGTTTTTCAGGATCGTTCATGCCCCTTCCGAAACAGGACGCCACATTGCTGTCCACGACGTGGACCGAAGGAGTCCTGCTGAAACGCGACGTGTTCTCGACCGTGGAGCGCGGACGTTTCCGGACAGACTCCGGCGAGGTCGACGCCGTGCTGCGGCGGCTCGATGAGGTGCCGTGGTGGTCGTATCTTGTCGCGCGGCATCTGTTCGAGCGCGAACGCAAGGCATTGACGCTTGCACGCGATCTCGGCGTCGGACCAACGCTGTTGTGGAGCGGCCGCCGCGCGCTGGTGCGCGGCTTCATCGACGGCGTGGCGCTGCATCTCGCCAAACCCCATGGCGACCTCGCCTACTTCCGTTCCGCCAAGGTGGCGCTGCGCAAGCTGCATCGCGCCGGCATCTGCCACAACGATCTCGCCAAGGAACAGAACTGGCTGCGCGGCAGCGACGGCCGCGCCTATCTCACCGACTTCCAGTTGGCGGCCTGCTTCAAGCGACGGTCACGGCTGTTTCGTATTGCAGCTTACGAGGACCTGCGGCATCTGTTGAAGCACAAGCGCACTTATGCGCCGGACGCGCTGACGCCGCGCGAACGCAAGATGCTCGCGCACAAGTCGATTATCGCCCGCACATGGCTGATGACCGGCAAGAAGGTGTACAACGCGATTACACGCGGCCTGTTCAGTTTCACCGATCGCGAAGGCGGCGGCCGTCGTCTCGTCAACGACGCCCCGGTGCTGATCGCACGGATTCGCGAAAATAGCGACGTGCGCGACGCGGCCATCGTCGCCTTCGCCGATCGCCGCAGCGGCGTCGGGCTTTACGCCTTTGTCGAAGCCGATCTGCCCGGACTGGAAACGCAGTTGCGCTCGGCGCTCGGCTCGGCGCGCGACCCGAAACCGCCGGAGCACATCCAGATCGTTCCCCGCCTGCCGCGCGACGCGAGCGGCAAGATACGGACAGAAATCCTCCAGCTCATTGCGATGAACCAGATCGATCTGATCGAGCCGCTGATCGCGAGCCCCGCGGACCGTGAATTCTTCCGCGGCATCCTGGAGAGTCGGAAAAACCTGCGCGACCGCTTCAATTTTGCTTCGACCGACCAGGCATTGCCGTCCTGATCCATCAGGCGCGGAACGGTCTCGCGCGCGAGGCTCGCCACAACGTCCACAGAACGCGCAGCCGCGATGCAGGTCGCGGCACAAAGGGATTGTTACTTGCGCGCGCCAGATCGTTCAACGCACGGCGCACCATTGCGAGCGGGAGATAGACAGCGCGCGGTTCCGGCGGCAATTCCGGCAGCCTGGCCATCGCCTTGTCCAGATGCGATCGCGCTTCGTCCGCCAGCTCGCGGAGGGCTGCGCGAAGCGGCGGCGTGTCGTGACCCGCGAAAACCTGTTCCGGATCGACGCCATGCCGCTCCAGCGATTGCAGCGGCACAAACGACTGTCGCCGCGACGCGTCAAAGCCCAACATCGCGATCACCTGCGCGATCCCGCGCGCAAGACCGGCGTGGCGCGCCAGATGGTCCATCGCGTCGGATTCCTGCCCGACGATGCGCGCGGCGAGCGAAAACAGCGCGCACGATGTATCACCAAGATAGTGCTCCAACGCCGCCATGTCCGGCATCGGATCATTGTAGAGGTCAAACTGATGCGCCTCGATCAGCCGCGAGAGGCGTTCGACCGGCAGGCCATGGTCGCGGACCGCGAGCAACAGTTCGGCCGCGACCGGGTTGCCCTCGACGCCGCCGTGGCCCTCGCCTGAGAGCACATCCGTCCACCATTGCAGACGGACCTCACCGGCCAGCGGCTGGGTGATCTGCTGCCTGATCCTGACGATCTCGACATTGAAGGCATAGAGCGCCAGCAGCGCGCGGCGGCAACGCAGCGGCGCGAACAGCGTCGCCGCATAGTTTTCGAAATCGTGGCTGCGCACGAGTTCCGCGCAGAATGCCGCGGACGAACTCTCCGATGCGCCGCCGCTCATGGCGCGGTAATCAGTGCCGTCAGGCGCTGCCGTGACATCGCGTTCATGGGACAGCTATCAGCGCCGTCAGGCGCTGCCAATGCAGTGAGATAATCACGGCACGGCAATGAGCGCCGCCGCGACCCGGCGTCGCTCGCCCAGCATGATGTTGTAGGTCCGGATCGCCGCTCCGGTCAGCATGGTGTCCACTCCGACGTTGACGCGGCGCAAGGCGCCGCGCAGTTCGTCCGGAGCAAGCCAGATTTCTGTGCCGGTGCCGATCAGCAACGTATCGATCGCGGCCGAGCCTGCGAAGACGCGCGCCAGCGCATGGCGGTCGATGTCGTCCGGCCGGGTTATGGGCCAGGCCCAGATGCCGTCCGGCAGGCACAGCAGCGAGCCGCGATGCGACATGGTGTCGAAGCGGAAGCCGCCGCTGCCATAGGCCTCGATCGCCGCAGGCCGCGGAAGGTGCGGCACCTCCGGCAGGTCGGCGCTCACGGCTTCGATGGTTTCCGGGCTTTGGCCGGCTTTTCAGGCTTGACCGGCTTTTCTGGTTTAGCCGCCTTCCCGGACTTGGCCGTTTCCGCGGGCTTGGCCGTTTTCTCTGGCTTAACTGTCTTCTCGGGCGTGGCCGTCTCGGGCTGCTTATTAGCCGCCTTGTCGGAACTGGCCGCCTCAGTCTTGGCCGGCTTCTCCTCGGCGTCGGCGCGATGGTCGCCGACCCCGAGATAGATCAGGATCGGCGCCGCAATGAAGATCGAGGTGTAGGTGCCGACCAGCACCACGCCGAACATCATCACGGCGGTGAAGCTGTGGATGGCCGGTCCGCCGAACAGCAGCAATGCGAGCAGCGCCAGCGTCACCGTGACGTGGGTGATGATCGAGCGCGACAGCGTCGAGTTGATCGATTCGTTGAGCAGCTCAGGCATCGGCATTTTCTTGTAGCGCCGCAGCATCTCGCGGATGCGATCATAAATGACGACGGTGTCGTTCAGCGAATAGCCGAGAATGGTCAGGAGCGCGGCGATGCTGGTGAGATCGAAATCGACCTGCGAGATCGACATGAAACCGATGGTCAGCACGATGTCGTGGACGTTGGCGACCATGGCGCCGAGCGCGAACTGCCACTCGAAGCGGAACCAGAGATAGATCAGGATGCCGACGATCGCCAGGATCAGGCCGATCATGCCGTAGGCAAGCAGTTCGCCGGACACGCGCGGCCCGACCACCTCGACGCGACGATAGTTGACGGTCTCGCCCAGCGCGCCGCGCACTTTCTGCACGGCCGCCTGCTGCGCGGCGTCGCCGCCCGGCTGCTCGGCCACGCGGATCAGCACCTCGGTCGGCCCACCGAACTGCTGAAGCTGGACCTCGCCAAGGCCGAGCTTGTTCAGCGTCGTGCGCATCAAGCCAATATCCACGTCGCCGGACTTGGCCTGGACCTCAAGCAGCGTGCCGCCCTTGAAATCGATGCCGAAATTCAGGCCGTGCGTGAAGAACAGCGTGATGGCGACGATCGACAGCACGGCCGATATCGGAAAGCTGATGCGGCGGAAGCGCGTGAAGTCGAAATGGGTACCGTCGGGAACGATCCGCAGCGACGGCAGCAGGCCGAAGCAACTGACGACGGTCAGCACGACGATGAGGGCACCGAGGCCGAGCAAAATCCAGTGGGTCACAGCCGGCTCCGCGTCATCAGATCGGCACGCTTTGCGGCCGCTTCCAGCGCACCCATGTCGCGACGATCAGCCGGGTCACCTCGAACGCGGTGAACACCGTGGTGATGATGCCGATGCCGAGCGTCACGGCGAAGCCGCGCACCGGGCCGGTGCCGATATAGAACAGCACCGCTGCGGCGATGAACGTCGTGATGTTGGAATCCAGGATCGTCGCCAGCGCCCGCTTGAAGCCGGCGTCGATCGCCGAAATCGCGGTGCGGCCGCCGCGGATCTCCTCGCGGATGCGCTCATAGATCAGCACGTTGGAATCGACGGCGATGCCCACGGTCAGCACGATCCCGGCGATGCCGGGCAGCGTCAGCGTCGCGTTCAGCAACGACAGCACGCCGAAAATCATGGCGACGTTGACGGCGACGGCGATATTCGCAAACACCCCGAACAGCCGGTAGGTCGCCAGCATGAACAGGATGACCATGATCGAGCCGACATAGGCTGCGAGTTCGCCCTTCTCGATCGAATCCTGTCCGAGACCGGGACCGACGGTGCGCTCCTCGATGATCGTCAGCGGCGCCGGCAGCGCGCCGGCGCGCAGCAGGATCGCGAGGTCGTTGGCCTCCTGCACGGTGAAGTTGCCGGAGATCTGACCGGAGCCGCCGGTGATCGGTTCGCGGATGACCGGCGCCGAGATCACCTCGTTGTCGAGGATGATGGCGAACGGCTGTCCGACGTTTTCCGAGGTGGCCTGCGCGAACTTGCGCGCGCCGTTGGAGTTGAAGCGGAAGGTCACGATCGGCTCGCTGGTGCGCGAGTCGAATCCGGGCTGCGCGTCGATCAGATCGCCGCCGGAAACAAGCACCTGCTTCTTGACGACGTAGGGCGTCTTGGGCTCCTGCGCACTCATCAGCAGTTCGGAATCGGCGGGCACCTGGCCTTCCCGGGCCTGATCGGTCGACACGCTCGTATCGACCATTCGGAAGTCCATCTTGGCGGTCTTGCCCAGAAGCTCCTTCAGCCGCGTCGGGTCCTGCAATCCAGGCACCTGCACCAGAATGCGATCGGTGCCCTGTCGCTGAATCAACGGCTCGACCGTGCCGAGTTCGTTGACGCGCTTCTCGATGATCTGCATCGACTGGTCGACCGACTGGCGGATGCGGTCGGAAACCGCGGCCTGCGGAACCGTCAGGCGGATTAGTCCGCCCTCGGCGCTGCTGACCTCGAGGCTACGCTGGCCGCTGGAGCCGAGCAGACCTCCGAGCGGCTGCGACAGCTCGCGCAACTTGCCAAGCGCGGTCTGGAGTTCCTCTTCCTTGCTGATGCGAACCTCTACCGCGCCGTTCTTGACGGCCAGGCCGGTATAGGCGATCCGCGCATCGCGCAGCGTCTTGCGTGCATCGTCGCGGACCTGATCGAGTTTTTCCTTCTTGACGTAGTTGGAATCGACCTCGAGCAGCAGATAGGAGCCGCCCTGAAGATCGAGACCCAGCACGAGGTGACGCTGCGCCCATTTCGGCCAGGTCTTGACCTGCGCTTCGGGAAAGAAATTCGGCACCGCGCACAGGCAGACCAACAGGGCGGTCACGACAATCGCCAGCGCTTTCCACCGCGTAAAGTACAACATCGAGATAACCCATCAGATTCCAGGAATGACCGCCCCCGGACGCACCTAACAGTTGCCAGTGTCCTCTTGATTCCGAAGTTCGCTCCCAAGCGCTGCCGCAGAAACGCGCGCGCCTCGGATTGGGATCACTTGTTCGCGGCGGTGTCGTCCTTTGCGCCCTCGCCTTTGGCGCCTCCCTTTGCCGATTCACCCTTGGTCGGTTCACCCTTGGCCGGCTCGCCCTTGGCGCGGACGATCGAAATCATCTGACGCATCTGCCGCACCCGGACGCCGTCCGCAATCTCGAATTCGATCTGGTCGTCATCCA
This sequence comes from Nitrobacter sp., assembly GCF_047149785.1. GTDB lineage: Bacteria > Pseudomonadota > Alphaproteobacteria > Rhizobiales > Xanthobacteraceae > Nitrobacter. The sequence continues at coordinate 1,426,369 of NZ_BAAGBE010000001.1, forward strand.
CCACCTTGGTGACCTTCCCGACAAGACCGCTTGTCGTGATGACGGTGTCGCCGCGGCGAATATTCTTCACGAGTTCGTTATGCTCTTTCGTCTTCTTCTGCTGAGGCCGGATGATCAGGAAATACATGATGATGAAGATCAGCGCGAACGGCAGCAGCGACATCAGCAGGTTGTTGGTATCGCCGGCACCGGCAGCCTGAGCAAACGCAGGGGTCATGAACATTCGGACGAATCCTTGAAACGGAGCAACCAGGACGACGGCGGAGTCGTCCGATGGAGAGCAAATTCGCGCGGACTATAGCGGCCGCGGTCTCAATTGCAACGCTGCCAGACCCTTGAACGAGCCCCATTATTTCGGCTGCTTGCAGGAAGCGGGGCGCCCCGTTAAGGGTGCGCCGTCAGGAAAGGCCAGGATGGCAAAAAAGTCACTCAAAACCGGCGCCCGCAAAACACCGGGGGCTCGATCCGGCAAAACCGGCGGCGCGACAAAAGGTCCGGAATCGACGGTCCCCGCTGTCGCGGAACGCATCGCCGGCGCGCTTGAGGCGATCGCCGCGGCGATGTCCTCCGCGGCGGCAAAACCCGACAACAGCCGTGCGCTGGCGCTCGCCGACGCCTTCATCTGGCATCCGGACGGACGACTGGCGCCGGTGCCGCGCGTCAGCCGCGTTGACCTCGACCTGCTCAAGGGCATCGACCGGCTGCGGGACATCCTGATCGAGAACACCGAGCGCTTCGCCAAGGGTCTGCCCGCGAATAACGCCCTGCTCTGGGGCGCTCGCGGCATGGGCAAGTCGTCGCTGGTCAAGGCGGCGCATGCCAGCGTCAACGCCGAGGTCGACGGACAGCTCAAGCTGATCGAGATCCATCGCGAGGATATCGAAAGTCTGCCGAGCCTGATGGAGCAGCTTCGCTCATCGGAGTTTCGTTTCATCGTGTTCTGCGACGACCTCTCGTTCGACGGCGATGACGCCTCCTACAAATCGCTGAAGGCGGTGCTCGAGGGCGGCATCGAGGGACGCCCCGGCAATGTCATCCTGTACGCGACGTCGAACCGCCGTCACCTGCTGGCGCGCGAGATGATCGAGAACGAGCGCTCGACCGCGATCAACCCCGGAGACGCGGTCGAGGAAAAGGTCTCGCTATCCGACCGCTTCGGCCTCTGGCTCGGCTTTCATCGCTGCAGCCAGGATGAATATCTCGCAATGGTGCGCGGCTACTGCGTTCACTTCGGCATCAAGCTCGACGATTCCGAGCTTGAGCGGGAGGCGTTGGAATGGTCGGCCACGCGCGGCTCGCGCTCGGGCCGCGTCGCCTGGCAGTTCACGCAGGAACTGGCAGGCCGGCTCGGCGTGCGCCTGGCGAAGCAGACGGCTTAAGGAGAGCAACGCGCGCGCGGGCGTCGTCGCGGTCACAGCGCCGCCAGGAGTTCGGCGCAGACGGCGCAAAAGACAACGACCAGCCAGGGCGGCGTCCGCCACAACAGCAGCAGCGCAAAGGCGACCACGGCGAGTCCGAAGTCTCCCTTGGACACGATGCCCGAGGTCCAGACCGGATTGTAAAAGGCGGCCAGCAGGAGGCCGACGACCGCGGCATTGACGCCGCGCAAAGCCGCCCTCGCAGCGGCCCGCCGCCGCAATTCGTCCCAGAACGGCATCACGCCGATGAGAAGCAGGAAGGACGGCAGGAAGATCGCAACAAGACACAGCGCGGCCGTTTTCCAGCCGCCGATCACCGCCCCCAGATAGGCGGAAAACGTAAAAAGCGGCCCCGGCACGGCTTGCGCAGCGCCATAGCCTGCCAGGAAGACATCGTTATTCACCCATCCCGGCGGCACCACCTGCGCCTGGAGCAGCGGCAACACCACATGCCCGCCACCGAACACAAGCGAACCGGTGCGGAAGAACCTGTCGAACAGCCGGATATCGGTATTGTTCGAGACGGCCGACGCGATGGGCAATCCCGCAAGCAGAATGGCAAGGGTCGCCAACGCGAAAATCGCCGTTGCCCGCCCGGTCCGCGGCGATATGCCGGCGTGATCGGCCGGCACCGGTTCGCGTTTCAACACGAACATGCCCGCGGCAGCGCCGACAACGATCGCGCCGATCTGTCCCCAGACCGAATCGATCGCCAGCGCCGTGACGGCCGCCAGCGCAGCGATGCTGGCGCGCTCGCGATCCGGCGCCAGCGTTCGCGCCATGCCGAGAATCGCAAGCGCCACCACTGCGACGGCGGCCACCTTCAAGCCGTGCAGCCAGCCGCTGCCGAGCGAACCTCCGAACAGGGATACACCATAGGCGAACGCAACCAGTGCCAGCGCCGACGGCAGGGTGAAACCCGCCCAGGCCGCAATTGCGCCAGCGTAACCGGCCCGCGCCAGACCGATGGCTATGCCGACCTGGCTGGACGCGGGGCCCGGCAGGAACTGGCACAGCGCAACGAGATCCGCGAAGCTCTTTTCTTCAAGCCATTTCCGCCGATCCACGAATTCGTCGCGGAAGTAGCCGAGATGAGCGACCGGACCGCCGAACGCTGTCAGGCCCAGCTTCAAAAACGCGGCAAATACCTCGCCTGCCCGACCCGAATGCACCGGCGACGTCATGTGGCTACAGCGGCCGCACGCATTTTCGGTCCCCCGGCGAATTCCCACGCCTCGGCAAACGCCGCGCGGCTACTGTATTGGTCGACGGTAGCAGAACCAATACAATATGCGACCGGCGTTTATCCGCCCCGTCCGGCAGAGCGGATCGCTCCGAGGGCAGTCGAACGACATCGGCCGGGAAGCGGAGACTTCGCGGCCGACGTGGATCATGGACAAGGAAGGGAACCGCGGGGTCGTCGCGAGGCCGTTACGCCCCGGCGAGGAATTGAAGCGGGTCAACCGGTGACGATCCTTTCCGGATCTCGAAGTGGAGTTGCGGCGACGTCGCTTCGCCCGACTGACCCGACTTGGCAATGACCTGGCCGCGCTTGACGGTATCCCCGCGCTTCACCAGCAGTTGGCTCGCATGGGCATATGCGGTCACGTAACCGTTGGGGTGCCGAAGCAGGATCAGGTTGCCGTAACCCTTGAGTTCGTTGCCAGCATAAGCAACGACGCCGTCCTCGGCGGCCTTCACCGGCGTGCCCTCGGGCACGGCGACGTTGATGCCGTCATTCGTTTTGCCGTTGGTCCTGGCGCCGTAGCCTGCGATCACGCGGCCACGTACCGGCCAGCGGAATGTCGGCAATGCGCCGGTCGCCTCGGCGGCTTTCACGGCAGGCTTGACCGCGGCCGCTTCCGGCGTCGCTGTCGCAACCGCGAGGTTGACCTTTTGCACCGGACCCTGGGGCGCTGCCGCCGCTGCGTGCACGGCAGGCGCCGGCGCGGCGGCAGGCGTGGCCACAGCCGCAGCAGGCTGCGCGGCGGCCGCGGCAACCTTCGTCGGGACCTTTATTTTCATGCCTGTCGTCAGTTTCGCGCCGGTTTGCAGGCCATTGGCGCGAGCAAGTTCGGCGACCGAAATGTGGTTGTGGCGCGCGATCCTCATCAGCGTATCGCCGCGATTGACGTAGTGGACGTCCGCCGAAGCCGCCGCGACGTGTTTCTCGGCCGGGGCCGCATGGGTCTCCGCCAGCGCTGCGCGCTTCGGAATGATCAGTCGCTGGCCAGGCTGCAGCCGGCGCGGTCCCCGGTAGCCATTGGCCTTGAGGATTTCCGCGGCGGAAACGCCGTAGCGACGCGACAGCCCTTCCAGCGTGTCGCTGGTGCCGACGATGATCGGAGTGCCGCCGCTGTGATTCCAGCCGTCTCGCGCAGCCGGAGCCGGCTCGATCGGGCGCGCGGGCGGCTCATACGAGCGGGCGGTGCGCAAGCCACCCGATACGCTCGATGCCACCGGATAGGTTTTCGGCGTCGAGATCGGCGGCGGCAGCGGCCGGGATTGATACGATGATTGATATGGCGGCCGCGAATATTGCGGCAGTTCGCGGCGCTCGACCGGGGCCGCGGGCACCGAGCCCGTGGCTTCGCGCTGCCATCCGAAGTGATTTGACTGCTGCGGACCGCTGTCAATCTGCGCCAGGCGCGAGGACATGTCCGCACTGCATCCGGCAAAACCGATCGACACCAGCGCCAGCACCGCGACCTGCGGTACGCGACGCGAGCAAAGCACCTCGACGACACGGGACATGGTTACTCACTCGACGCAACATAACTACAAATTCGAATAAACACGCCGTGAGTAAACAAGCCTTTAACCGTGACACGCCCTCGCCTTGAAAATTAACGTCGCTGGAACAATGTGTTGCGGCGGCAACTGAACTTGCGCCCGACCGGACAAATCGGCGGGATCAGAGTTCCCGGGCGATGCCCGGCAGCGCCGGCACGAAGCGCACGTCGATCAGTTCCTTGCGAGCAAGTCCGGCGGTGGTCCGCCGGAGAAGGGTCAGCGTCTGCCGTCCGTTGTGCGGACCGACCGGGGCGATCAGAAGCCCGCCGGGCTCGATCCGGGCTGTCAGCGCGTCCGGAATCCGCTCCATCGCCGCCGTCACCAGAATGCGGTCGAACTGCCCGGCTTCGGCGGGAACGTCGAAGCCGTCACCCAGCACGACCTCCACGTTATCGCAGCCGAGTTGCTCCAGCCGGGCGCGGGCACGATCGGCCAGCACGCGAAACCGTTCGATGGTCACGACCTCGCGGCACAGGCGCGACAGGATCGCGGCCTGATAGCCCGATCCCGTACCGATCTCCAGCACCCGGTTCTCGTCGCGCAATTCCAGCCGTTCCGTCATGTAGGCCACGACAAACGGCTGGCTGATGGTCTGGCCACAGGCAATGCCGAGCGCGGTATCCCGCCACGCATCGTCGCGGTCGGCGCGCTCCACGAAGGCATCGCGCGGGACGCCGTCCAATGCGCGCAGGACTCGCTGATCGCTGATGCCGCGCCGCCGCAAATTGAGCTGGAACATCATCTTTTCGGGCGGCGGACCGTCGGCGGGAGACATGGGCGGCTCTCGATGGCGTTGACCACAGCTCATATCAATATAGGTTGAGCAATCTGCGCGGAACGCCGAGCGGGTCAATCCGGGCCGAGCAGATTTTTGCTCCGACGAAACGAAGCCGCTGGAGCCGCCGGAGCAGTCGGAGCGTCTGAAAGTGGACCTTCAAGGTCCGGCTGCAGCCGATCCGACAATACCGCGTCAGCGACGATGACGCGCATTGCGTCGGGCAGCGTAATTTGCGACCTTGTGCCCGAAATTGAGCAGGAAGAGAGCAAGGGATCGGATCTCCATCATGGCGCAAGTGAAGCCGTCCGGTGGCTCGGTGTTCCTTGTCGAGGACGAGGTCATGATCCGCATGATGGTTGCGGATATGCTGGAGGAGCTTGGCTACAGCATTGCCGCCGAAGCCGGCGAGATCGAGCAGGCGCTCGAGTTCGCGCATACCAAGAATTTCGACATCGCCATCCTCGACGTCAACGTCAACGGAAAGCTGATTTCGCCGGTGGCCGAGGTGATCGAGGCGCGCAACCGGCCCTTCATTTTCGCAACCGGCTACGGCATGCAGGGCCTGCCGCCCGGATATCGCGACCGCCCTGTGTTGCAGAAGCCGTTCCAGATGGAAAACCTCGCCGGCATGATCGAGCGCACGCTCAGTGGCAGCGCCACGGCAGAGCGCACCTGAACATTCGCGACAGCCGGTCGCTTCGCGTCCGGCGCACCGTTTTCTCTGCACGCGAGCCGAACGGGGCGCGGCTACTTCAACGTCGCGGTCAGGACCTCGACGAACGCGTCGTCGGTGCGGTCCAGCCGCAGCGGAGTCACCGAGACGCATCGCGCCGCTATCGCCGCGAGATCGGTGCCCGACGCCGGGGTTTCCGCGACGTCGGCTTTTTCGAATCCGATCCAGAAATACGGATTGCCGCGGCCGTCGCGGCGTTCGACGACCTTGAGGAAGCCGAGATTGCGCTTGCCCATGCGCGTCACCAGCACCCCCGCCACCTGCTCCGGCGCGCAAGCCGGAAAATTGACGTTGACCACGGTGTTTTTGGGAATGCCGGCGGCGATCACCTTGCGGAGAATCTGCGGAGCGAACGTGCGCGCGGTTTCCCACACCGGCCTGTCGCCGGTCTCCATGCTGAATTCCTGCGACAGCGCGAACGACGGCAATCCAAGCATCGTGCCTTCGAGCGCGCCCGCGATGGTGCCGGAATAAACCACGTCCTCGGCGACGTTGCGGCCCCGGTTGACCCCCGACAGCACGAGATCCGGCCCCTTCCTGCCGAGGATGTGCCGCGATCCCATGATCACGCAATCGGTCGGCGTGCCTTTCACCGCGAAATGGCGCGGTTCGATTTCGCGCAACCGCAGCGGATCGTTGAGCGACAGCGAATGCGAGACGCCCGACTGATCGTGCTCGGGCGCGACCACCCAGACATCGTCCGACAGCTCCCTTGCGATCTGCTCGATGATCCCGAGGCCCGGCGCGTTGATGCCGTCGTCGTTGGTACAGAGAATCCGCATTCGTGAGATTGCCTTTTCCGGCCGCTGCCAGCGCCGTTCGGATACCTCTTATCCGGCCCGGTCGAGCCTTGCAAACCTGACATTCCGCCATGGCCTGCCGACGCTTTCGACGCACGTGATGCACACGCCTCACCACAACGGCGGAACGTGTATTCCCTGAAAACCTCCGAGGGCGGCGTAACGCGCGCCGCCCGGATTATGTCTTCGCGCCTTCACCGAGCATTCCCGGTCGCGCGAACCGCTTCCGCGCCGACACGCTGCAAAAATACCTTGGCCAATGCGTGATAGACGCCTTCCTTGCAGATCTGCCGGGAACTGGCGTGGGCAATCAGCGCCGCCGCCATCAGCGGCACCACCATGGCGTGATTATCGGTCATTTCCGTCACGATCACGAATGCGGTGATCGGCGCCTGCACCACGCCGGCAAAATACGACACCATCCCGAGCAGCAGGATCGCGCCCAGCGGCGTGCCCGGAAAAAAATGAGCCACGTTGGATCCCAGGCCCGCGCCGGCCGCGAGCGACGGCGAGAAAATACCGCCGGGGATGCCGCTCACGGTCGAGAGCAGGGTTGCAAGCAGCTTCAGCAATCCGAAACTTTCGGGCAGCGGCGTCCCGCTCTCCAGCGCGTGTTTCACCTGCGCATAGCCCGTGCCGTAAATCGTGTCGCCCGACAGGTATCCGCACACGGCGACGGCGAGCCCGCACGCAAAAGCAAACGGAAGCGGATGGCGCTTGATGAGCGAGCCGAACCGCCCCGGAAGCCCGAACGCCAGCAGGATCACAAGACGGCTGAACACTCCTCCGGCAAGGCCGCCGAGGACGCCGCAGATCGGCACCGTCATCCAGTCGACGCCGGTGCCGAGCGTGGTCGCGGTGTGGCCGAAATAGGCGTAATTTCCGACCAGCGCCAATGAGGTCAGACCGGCCGCGATCACGGTGCCGATGATCAGGCCGCTGGTGCGCACCTCGAAGGCGCGGCTCATTTCCTCGATACCGAAGACGATTCCCGCAAGCGGCGTGTTGAAAGCCGCGGCGACGCCTGCGGCCGCCCCAGCAAGGATCAGTCCGGGCTGGCGGCGCGGCGACATCCGCCCGATCGCGAACATGATGGATGCGCCGACCTGCACCGTCGGACCCTCGCGCCCGACCGACGCGCCACAGAGCAACCCCAGCACCGTCAAAAGAATCTTCCCGACGCCGATGCGAAACGAGACCAGCCGGCCGCGCGCCTCATGGTCCTCGAATTGACGCGCCGCGATAGCCTGCGGAATGCCGCTGCCTTGCGAGTTCGGAAAGAAACGCAAGGTGAGAAACACGGACAGCACGAACCCGAGCGGGGTAACGACAAAGGACGCGTAGCGCCATTTTTCGAGCAGGCGCGCGAACAGGAACTGGGCGAGGTCCGAGGCCTGCGTCAACCCCACCGCGGCCGCGCCGACGGCAAGACCGCCCGCGACAAAAATGACCCGCCGCTGCCACCGGGTCGAGATGACCCGGACCGATCGCAATTGCCGTTCGGTGAGGTGCGGTCTTTGCATCATCCCTCGCGGCCGATCGCCTTGAGGCCGCCCATATAGGGCTGCAACACATCGGGCACGGCGATGGAGCCGTCGGCCTGCTGATAGGTCTCCATCACCGCGATCAGCGCGCGGCCGACCGCGGTGCCGGAGCCGTTCAGCGTATGCACGAAGCGCGGCTTGCCGTCGCTTGCGCGATAGCGCGCGTCCATGCGCCGCGCCTGGAAATCGCCGCACACCGAGCAGGACGAAATCTCGCGATAGGTTCCCCCTTCACCCTGCCCCGGCATCCAGACCTCGATGTCGTAGGTCTTTTGCGAGGCAAAGCCCATGTCGCCGGTGCACAGCGTCATCACACGGTAATGCAGGTCGAGCCGGCGCAGCACCTCCTCGGCGCAGGACAACATGCGCTCGTGCTCGTCTTTTGATGTTTCCGGCGTGGTGATCGACACCAGTTCGACCTTGCTGAACTGGCGCTGGCGGATCATGCCACGTGTGTCGCGTCCCGCAGCCCCCGCTTCGGCGCGGAAACACGGCGTCAACGCAGTGAAGCGCAGCGGCAGTTCTTTTTCGTCGAGAATGGATTCGCGAACAAGGTTTGTGAGGGGGACTTCGGCGGTGGGGATGAGGCCAAACCTATCAGGATAAGATCTCTTGAAAAGCTCGTCTCTTAAGCCGCTGTATTCTAATTGCAACTTAGTAAATTCGGGATTGCGATCATGACCATTGGATTCTTGATCGAACTGATCAGCATCCAATTTTTGAAGTTCGTGATGAGCAGCAGCCAATCTTTTTAAGAGAGGCGCTATCCCGACATTTTGTGATCGGTGAAATTTTGCGGGCAATCGAATCCAAAACTGATCCTCTTCAAACTTCGGCAACTGCGCGGTGCCGAACATCGCATCGTCGCGCACCAAGAGCGGCGGATTGACTTCGGTGTAGCCGTGCTCGCCGGTGTGTACGTCGAGAAAGAACTGACCGATGGCGCGTTCGAGCCGCGCCAGTCCTCGCTTCAGCACGACAAAGCGCGCGCCTGATAACTTGGCCGCCGCCTCGAAATCCATGTCGCCGAGCGCGCCGCCGAGATCGTCATGCGGTTTCGGCGCGAAGGCATAGTCGCGCTTTTTTCCGAAGATGTGATGCTGCACGTTGCCGTGCTCATCGGTCTCATCAGGCACCTCGTCCAGCGGCAGGTTCGGTATCTCGGCCAGCGCCTTCTTCAACTCCTCGTCCGCCGTCTTCGCCGCCGCGTCCATTTGCGGCATGGTGGTCTTGAGTTCGGCGACCTCGGCCATCAGCTTCACGGCGCGCGCCTCATCCTTCGCCTTCTTGGCCTCGCCGATTTCTTTCGAGGCCGCATTGCGCCGCGCCTGCGCCTGCTCGGACGCGAGAATGGCCGTGCGCCGCTTCTCGTCGATCGCAAGCAGCGACGATGACAGCCCCTCCAGCCCCCGCCGTTTCAGCGCGTCGTCGAATGCTTGCGGGTTGTCGCGAATCGCCTTGATGTCGTGCATGGGAGTCAGTCCAAAAGAGAAGAAGCGGCGAGAGCCGCGGCATCATGTCCGCGAAAGCGGGCATCCAGTAACCCGAATGGGCGGGATTGGAAACCTTTGGCGGACGATAACGACGGGAATCGGAGAGATGATAGCAGATTAGTCCGGCGGACCCGCCCTACTCCGCCGGGTTTCCTGCCGGCGGCGGCGTGGCCGTCGCGCCGGCCGCCTTGGCGGCTTTTTTCTCGACCATGCCGACGGCGATGATCGAGCCCTCGTAGAGCAGGAGCAGCGGCAGCGCCAGCGAGGTCTGGCTCAGCACGTCGGGCGGCGTCAGCACCGCCGCGATGACGAAGGCGGCGACGATGAAATAGCGGCGCTTGTCGCGCAGCATTTTCGAGGTGACAACACCGATCCGCCCGAGCAGCGTCAGGATCACCGGCAATTGGAAGGCGATGCCGAAGGCGAAGATCAGCGACATCGTCAGCGACAGGAATTCGCCGACCTTGGGCAGCAACTGGATCTGCGCGGTTTCGGGACCCGACATCTGCTGCATGCCGAGCGAGAACCGCACGATCATCGGCAGCACCACGAAATACACCACCAGCGCGCCAAACACGAAGAAAACCGGGGTCGCGATCAGGTACGGCAGGAACGCGTTTCGCTCATGTTTATAGAGACCCGGCGCCACGAACTTGTAGATCTGTGTCGCGACGATCGGAAACGAGATAAAGCCCGCGCCGAACAGCGCGAGCTTCAACTGGGTGATGAAGTATTCGAGCAGCGCGGTGTAGATGAATTTCGAATTCTCCGGTCCCGCGACCCAGACGAACGGCCATATCAGGACGTTGTAGATTTGTTTGGCGAAGAAGAAGCAGAAAATGAACGCGACGCCGAAGCCGACCAGCGCCTTGATCAGCCGCGAGCGCAGCTCGATCAGGTGATCCATCAGCGGGGCCTTGCTGGCCTCGATGTCCTCGGCGCTCATGACGCTTTGACGTCCTTGGCCGCTTCGTCGTTACCGACGTCGTGCGGCGTCTCATGGACGACCGGCTCTGACCTGGCAGGGGCGCTCTGAAAATTGCGCGTGATCGCCAACGGCTCGGACGGAGGCGCCGCGGCATCGGCTTTCGTGGAAGGCTCGGGCGTCGCGGCCTCCGGCACAGCCGCTCCGCTTGCGGAAACGCCGTCGACAGATGCGGCAGGCTTATCAAAATCCTCGAGCCTTGGCGGCTCGCCGAGCGATTCGGTCAGCCTGGTCATCAGCTTGCCGCTGGTCAGTCCGCTGGTCGCGTCGCGCACCTCGTCGAAGGATTTTTTCAGGTCGGCCATTTCGGCCTCGCGCATCGCTTCGTTGAACTGGCCCTGGAATTCGGCGGCCATCCTGCGCGCCTTGCCCATCCACGTCCGATCGTGCGCAGCACGCTGGGCAGCTCTTTCGGGCCGATGGCGACCAGCGCGACGACCGCGATGACGACCAGTTCACTCCACCCGATGTCGAACATGAAATTTTCCGCTCACGCGAGGGATCAACGCGCGTCGACAGCCCTGCCGTCCCGTGATCCTCGCATCACTGCCGCGGATTCGCGACCTTGCAGCCGTGCCGCGTCAGACTGTCTTGCCGACGTCGGACCGGTTCGCGCCCGAAGCCTGCGCGTTGTGATCGATCGTCTTTACGGGCTCGGGTTTTTCCGCAGCCGTCTCCTCGTCCTTCATGCCTTTCTTGAAAGCCTTGATGCCCTGCGCGACGTCGCCCATCAGGTCTGAAATCTTCCCGCGGCCGAACAGCAGCAGGACGATCGCGATCACCACGATCCAATGCCAGATGCTCAGTGAACCCATCCTGCAATCCTCCAAAATCGGCGGCCGGAGTCCGGCCGAAGCTGTACGGAAGGTAGGCTCAGGGGTCGGCGAAAACAAGGATTTAGGCCCCGGCAGGTCTAAAAGGAGCCAGGTCACCTTATGACTTTAGTCGGTCATGAACGCGGCGGAACAATGCCGCGGATTCGAACCGCCACGTTAGAAAACAAAGGCGGGCGGCCGCTCGAGACCCGGCAGAACCGGAGCCGAGGCATCGAAGAGAGGCCGGTCGCCGAAATCGGAGTGCGAATGAGTGACGAGCACCGCCCGCGGCGTGCTCATGGCGAACACCCCGACCAGGCGTCCCTCGTCGCCGAGCTGCCGGTAGAGCAACTCCGGAACGACCCCGGTCGCGCCCTCCAGGATGATCGCGTCATAGGGCGCGCCGGCGGGCGCGCCTTCGGCCGCCGGGGCATTCACGACGTTCACCCGGTCGAGGCCGAGCGTTGCGAGAATGTCGGCAGCCTTCGCCGCCAGGACCGGATCGCCTTCGGTCGCGGTCACCCTGCCGGCGAGGTGCGCTGCCAGCGCGGCGGTGTAGCCAGTAGCGCAGCCGACCACGAGGACGTTATCGGCGCTCTGGATGTCGGCGGCCTGGATCATCTTCGCGACGACCATGGGCTTGATCAGATACCGCTTCGGCGCACCCTTTTCGCTGACATCCAGATCGAGATCCAGATAGGCGAGCGCGCGGCGATCCTCGGGAACGAAGACCTCGCGCGGCAGCGTCAGCATCGCGTCGATGATCCTGTGATCGGTGACGTCGCTGGGACGCACCTGACCATCAACCATTTTCCCGCGAGCGGTCGAAAAGTCAGACATCGGCGATCCCTCGATCCGGTACGATCCGGTGCGAAAAGTTCCCGGAGGACTAAGGCAGCCCCATCGTCGATGCAAGCGTTTGCTGAAGCAGGCTCCGCCTGCCGTTGCATTATGTCGCAGCGTTTTCCATCGGTTGCGGGTAACAACACGGGATCGTTCAGCAGGCGGGAGGCGGCCCGCATTCCCTCTTGTCGAGGTACTCCGAATTGCCCATTTCCTGCTTTGCAAGCTTCGGGGGCTTTGTTATAGGCTCCCTCGGTGCGAAGGATATTTTCGCCTGTTCCCTGGTAGCTCAGCGGTAGAGCATTCGACTGTTAATCGAATGGTCGCTGGTTCGAATCCAGCCCGGGGAGCCATTAAAATCAGATCGCTATTTGCGTTTGTGTGAAGCGTCCGTGAGGCGCTTTTTTTCGTTGGGCCCTTCATTGAAGACCCATGGGAGCTATCCCGCTTTATAGCGTTTTCGAGCGAAGCATGTCCTCGGGCTTGACCCGGGGACGGACACCGGTTCGCGTGAAAAAGTTTGTGAAATCAAAATCATAGAGCAAAATCTCCGATTCCATCAGAAGCGGAGAGGCCCTGGCCGCCGGATTAGTTTCCCACACCTGTCAGCGACGTTTGTCTTTCTGACTGCAAGTCTTTCCGCAAGTCCTCATCTGCCTCGACTGAGACAGCCCTGTGGATAACCCTGTACACAGCCTGTGGAAAACTGCCAAAATTACGACCAATTTGGCGAACTAAGCTGCTGCAATTAGAGCTTTTATTTTCTTTTTGTCGTGTGGCGTTCAGTTGAGTGGTGCTCAAATGAAAAGATTTCATTTGTTTATTCTTGCGGCTTCCATGGCCGGAGTTTCGTCGCTTGCGTTCTTCGTGTCGACGATTCCTGCGCAGGCGATCCAATGCAGTTCCGAATGGCCGTCGAACGCGCGATCACATTGGTCCTATCGGCTCATAGACGGCCGGAAATGCTGGTATGAAGGCAGGCGGATGGTGTCGAGATCATTGTTGCACTGGTCATCGACTCAAACGGCACAAGCGCGCAAAGCGAAACACGATAGCGGTCCGGATACGTCCGAGGCCCGTCGTCTTAAGGTTCTGATCGACGAGAATGCCAAGTTGAAGAAACGGCTGGCCGATCTGGATGCCTACCGTAAACTAAACGGCCTTCCAGCGAATTACAGTCTCTTGGATGCGCAGGCTTCGATTCAGGACGAATCTTTCGAAACGCGTTGGCGCACGCGATTCCTGGAAGCAATCGGAAAATAGCAACCGGAAGCCGCAGCCTCGACCGTTCCACTTTGCGTCTCCACTTTAACCAACGCGCAACGTTTTTGCCGAAGGCTTCCAGGCTCGGAGGTCATGGACGTGAGCAACACGCGCGATTCCAAAGGCGGCAACCTCAGCCGGTTTTCCGCGACGCGGCGCTCCTCGCTCGGGCAAGGGTCGTCGCGCCTGGCGCATTGGCCGCCGCCGTTCCGCGGCACCGTCGCGAAACCGAAAATCGTCCGGCATAAACCCGACGAGAAGCCGCAGCGGGCGAAGCCGCGCGGCTGGCGCCTGACGCGAGCCATGTTCTCCGAATTCGAGGAAGAAGGATAGGCTCAGCCGACAACACCCGGCCCGCCCTGCCGCCAGTTCAACCCGTCTTCGGCTTTTTGGCGAGCGCCTTCATCTCGCGGAATCGCCTTGCCCAATCCTCGCGCACGGTCTGCCGGCCGCGCCCGACCACGAGCGCATCGTCCGGTACGTTTTTCGTGACGACCGAACCCGATCCCACGTAAGCGCCATTGCCGATCTTCAACGGCGCGACCAGCGACGAATTGGAGCCGACGAAGGCGCCCGCGCCGATCTCGGTGCGATACTTGTTGAAGCCGTCATAGTTGCAGGTAATGGTGCCCGCCCCGATATTGGCGTTCGCGCCGATGTGCGCGTCGCCGACATAGGTCAGGTGATTGACCTTGACGCCGGCCTCGAGAACGGCGGCCTTGGCCTCGACGAAGTTTCCGACCTTCGCGCCCTCGCCCAGCGACGTTCCCGGCCGCAGCCGCGCGTAAGGACCGACCGACGCATTCCTGCCGATCGACGCCTGCACCAGATGCGAGAACGAATGGACCACCGCGCCGTCCGCGATGGCCACACCGGGTCCAATGACCACGTATGGCTCGATGGTGACGTCCTTGCCGAACGAGGTGTCGCCGGCCAGAAAGACCGTCTCGGGCGCCACCATGGTCACGCCGGCGTCGAGCGCCGCCTTGCGCAGCCGCGTCTGCATGACCTGTTCGGCCTCGGCCAGTTGAGCCTTGGTGTTGATGCCGCGCACCTCATCCTCGCCGGTCTCGATCACGGCCGCCGTCAGGCCGGACTCCCGGACGATGCCCACCGCGTCGGTGAGATAGTATTCGCCCTTGCTGTTGGCATTGCCGATTTTTTCAATGATCCGCAGCGCGGTCTTGCCGTCGAACGCCATGACGCCGGCATTGCACAGCGTGATGCGACGCTCACTGGCGCTCGCCTCCGCCTGCTCGCGGATCGCCGTCAGCCGGCCGTTGTCCACGATCAGGCGGCCGTAGCCTGCGGGATCGGCGGCGCGGAAGCCGAGGACGGCGAGCGATGCGCCGGCCTGCAACGGCTCCCGCATTCGTGCCAGCGTGTCGGCCGAAATCAGCGGCGTGTCGCCGAACGCAATCACCACGTCGTCGGCGCCGCGGGCGATGGCCTCGCGCGCGGCCAGCACGGCGTGCGCGGTCCCGAGCCGCGCGGGCTGGACGAAAGTCATGACGTCCGGCCGAACGCGTCGCGCTTCCTCGGCCACCGTCTCATGGCCCGGCCCCACCACGACCGCCAGCGACGTTCCAGCGCCGCGCGGCGCGGCGGACAGCACATGCGCGAGCAGCGTTTGCCCCGCCACCTGATGCAGCACTTTCGGCAGCGACGAACGCATCCGCGTCCCCTCGCCCGCGGCGAGCACGATGGTCAGACAACTGCGGTCCGTCATTCAAATCCTCATTGTCCGAAAGCACGAAACGATGCCGCCGTCATAAAGCGTTTTCACCGGAAGTGAAAACTGCCGCGCTCTCCCGGAGACCCGACGGATTTCCTGTTAACATTCGACCATGATTCGACGACGCGGGACCCGGCGTCATTAAATTATGGCGATGAATCAAAAGGATTTGACCGGAAATTCACCGGCCGATGAAGGCGGCGGGCGGCGGCGACGCCTGCTGGCCGATGAGGGCGTATTCGACCGGCGTGCGCTATGGCGGCTCGGGTCCTGGGGAATCGGCTCGATCGCCGCCGTGACGATCGCAATTCTGGCGCACCAGTCGGGGAACGGAATCCGGCACGAACAAATCGCCGCGGCCGATCTGACAAGGCAGTCGCGGCAGCTTCAATCGATCACGAAAGCGAACGAAAACGAAATCAGTCGCATGGCGTCCGCCATCGACACGTTGAACGACGATCGCGACCGGCTGTTTGCCCGCGTCACCGTGCTCGAGCAGGGACTCGACTCCGTCACCGGCTCCATCAGCCGAAACACGAAGCAGAACGGACCTCCGCAGGCGCCCTCTCGGACGGAAGCCGCTTTGAACCCGCCTCCGGTTGAGCCGCCACTCCTCCCGCCGCCGGATTTTTCGCTCCCGGCGAAGCGGCTCGCCCCGTCGAGCGAATCCGTTGCGTCAACTATCCGGTCGACGGACAGCGGGTCCTCAGGGGCGCACCCGCCTGCTCCGGGCGCTGTCGCCGCAGCGGGCGCAACGCCAGAAAGTCCGTCATCCGTAAACTCCCCGGCCCCGCCTGGAACATCCGCAGCGACCGCGACAAGGGCCGCGCCGGCGGCGAATCCGGCGGCAACGAGGCTCGGCGAACCGGATGAAACAGCGACCATTGCGCCCGCAGGATCGGAACCGAAGAACGACAGGAAGTCTCAAGAGAGCAAGAAAGAGAGCAAGGATGCCAAGAGCAACGATGCGCCGGTCGCCGTCGCGTCGATTCCCGCAGCCGCAGATGCCCCACGGACGCCCCAGGCCCATGTTCCCGTGGCGCACACCGATTTCGGCGTCGATCTCGGCAGCGCCGGTTCGATCAAGGGTTTACGGTGGTTGTGGCGGAACGCCCTGAAATCGGAGGCAAAAGCACTGGCGTCGCTGCATCCGATCATCGTGGTGAAGGAGGGCAGAAACGGGATCGGCATGCAGTTGCGCCTCGTCGCCGGGCCGCTGACCGACGCGGCCGACGCGGCAAGGATTTGCGCCGTGCTGTCCGAGAAAGGCCGCGCCTGCGAAACCGCCGTCTTCGAGGGCCAGCGGCTCGCGATGAACGAACACGGCAAAGGCAAAGAGAGTGGCGGCGGCGGCGCGACAAAAAAGCCGAGCGTGTTGCACCCGCCGTCACAGCATCGGCACGGCCGGCGAGCGGCGCGGGCCGAAGAACCGGCTCCGCCCCCACCGCCACCGCCAACGCCTCCAGCACCACAGCCGTCAACGTCGGGTTCGTTCTTTTCGCATTGAAACGGCCGACGGCACCGAGACCAGGGCCTTTCGCTTCTGATGGAATCAGAAGTGGCTTTAGGATTTTGACGCGCTTTCGCGAACTGGAGCCATCCCCGGGTCAAGCCCGAGGACATGCTTCGCCCGAAACGCTGTTCCGGGTTGTCGGGCCGATCGATCCGGATCATATTGGCGCGATGAAAAAGGACCCGTTCCGGCTGACGCCCTATCAGGTGCAATGGCTGCTGATTGTCGGCTTCCTCAGTGTCGGTTACGCGCTCTATCTCCGCTATCTCGCGATCGAACTGTCCACGGTCTCGCTGGCGTGTGACGGCGGCCTGCAAACCATGCTGTGCGCAAGCCGCAGCGTTGCGACCTATCTGTTTCGAAACCACGTCTTCGGCACCGCCGCGCTGGTCATTGCGTTGCTGCATGTGATGCGACCCTCGATCGTGCTGTTGACCGCAGGGCTCGCCTCCGCCGGATTCGGAATCGTGCTTTACAACGTCGGTCTTTCCGGTCTCGCGATCGGCCTGCTTATTCTGGGATTTGCGCGGCCCGCGCCCGCCACAGCGTGATGCCGAGCATGGCGTAAACCGCGCAGGTCCAGAGCGACTGCCAGTTTTTCGGGCCTTCATTGAAGCCGACATAAATGGCCGCGATCACCAGCAGGCCGGCGAAAACCTGCTCCGCGATCGGGCGAGTGCCGGCGAGCGGGCGATTGAGCCACGCCAGCGCCCAGCACGGCGCCACCGCCATCGTCAGCGCGGCGAAGGGAAAGTCGCGATAGCGGGGATCGAAGACGAAGCCGAGCGCCGTCTCGGCTGCGATCAAGGTCGTCACCAGCAGCGTGATCCCCAGCATCACCGACAGGACCGAGCGGGTGCGGCCGGGGCGCGGCCCCATCAATTCGACGAATGTCGGCAGCGCGCGCCCGGACATCAGCGCGTTCGCGCCCAGCAGCGGCGAGAGGATTCCGGCCGCCAGCAGCAATCCCCAGCGTAGCGTGTTGCCGAAGCCGTAGCTCTCGTAACACAGCTTGTCCACGGCTACCCCGAGCAGGATTCCCGCCGCCGTCGCCGACACCGCGACCGCGATCCAGGACATCCACCGCGGTTTCCAAGGCTTCCGCCGCAACGTCAGCATGGCGACCATGAAAACAAGGACACATAAGCCCATCCCCGCGCCCATCTGGGTTTTCCAGAGCGGAAAATTGCTGACGGGCTCGCCCGGCGGATATTTCAGCTTGCGCCTTTTAGCGTCGATCAGGCCCCAGTTGCCGCCGACCGTGCCCTCGAGCTGGCGCTTCCAGGGCTGGTCGTAGGCCTCGATCAGGTTGACGCGAAATTTCTCGCGCTTCGCCATGGCGAGGATTTCCGACACCACGCGCGCCTGATTGGCGCGCGACGGCAACGCGCCCTCTCGCATCCGGCCCGCGCTCGGCCATCCGGTCTCGCCGATCAGGATTTCCTTGGCGGGAAAGGCGGCGGCGACCTGCTTGCGGATGGCGTCGACATGCGCGGCGGCGTGGCGCGCGCTGATCGGAAAGTCCTCCCAGTACGGCAGGATATGAATGGTGACGAAATCGACCGCGTCATAGACCTCGCGGTTGCGCAGCCAGTATTCCCAGACGTCCGCATAGGTCACAGGCACGCTCACCTGCGACTTCACCAGGCGGATGTTGGCTACGAGATCGGCGGCGGTCATTTCCCCGCGCAGCAGAACCTCATTGCCGACAACGAGCGCGATAATGGTGTCGGGGTTTTCCTTCGCCAGCCTGACCGCGACATTGATTTGCGCGAGGTTCTTCAGGCGGTCGTTGCCAAGCCAGATTCCCTGGATGACCTTGAGGCCGACCTTCGCTGCCAGAGCCGGCACCCGATCAAGGCCGTTGTCGATCGAGTAGGTCCTGACGCATTTCGAGATCGTGGCCAGTTGGGCAAGATCCTCGGCGATCTGCTCGGGCGGAATTTCGGTCGTCGCGACCAGCGGGGTCTGTTCGCCACGGAACGGGGCATAGGACACGCATTCCAGTTTCGCCGCCGGATCGATCGGCACGCGCGCAAGCCGGATCGGCGCGCCGAGCCACCACCACACCGCCGCAATCAGGCCGAGCGAAATGACGAGAAGCGCCAGTGGCGTACGAAAGGAAATCGGCTCCATCCTCCGCGAGAAAGCCGTCGATTAGCCGGTCGGGGCGCTTCTGCCAAGAGCAGCGGCCGGACCGCCACAACCTTTCAGGCCAAGCTTCAATCACGATCCGATCAAGTCGGCCCTCTGCTGGACAAAATCCGAAATCTCCGTCATGGGAACCGGGTGGAGCGAGTTCGACATTCGCGATCCACGTGGCCGCGCGCCAGACGCGACGAACCGTCAGGGCGTCTCGCCGCATTGGGGACCAATTTGAGCGGCATCTGACACCTGATACAAGGTGGTGGTTGCCGACAGGCGGTCGCGGCCGGCAAGAGTCGGGGGACTTTATGCGTCGAATGCTGCTCGGATTCCACAAAGCGTTTTTGCGCGGCCTCGCCGTTCCCGGTTTCGCCTTGCTGTTCGGCATCGGCGGCGCAATCGCGCAAAGCGGCGATCTTCGCGCCCAGGATAACAACAAGCCGGCCTCAGCCAACTCGACGAACGCAACCGACGCCGCCAAGGACAGCCAGCGCAAAACCGACGAGTTCGCCGAGGCCGCACGCGTCATCAACGGCCCGGCCGGAAACCCGGAATGCGTCTGGCTCGGCCGTCGCGTGGTTGTCCTGATGTGGCGCGACGACCTGGACACCGCCTTTCGTCATCTCGATCTCTACGATCGCTTCGGCTGCCCGGGCGGCCACGTTCAGGCGGCATTCCGCTGCCTGGTCCGGTTCGGGCCGATCGACCCCAAGGCGCCTGACGCCCTGAGCAGCCGCGTTCATACCTGCTGGATCAATCCGGATGCGCAGCCGCCGGAGGCCGCCTCCGATGCGGCTTCCCGGCCGGCAAACGCGGCGCCCGCCGCGGCTCCAGCCCCGGCACAGCCGGCGCCCCCTCCCGCCGCGCCGAAAAAATAACTGCCGCCAGCCAGGGAACGACTCTCGTTTTCCGAGGTTGAGGCGGCCAGGCCGCCCTCAAAACGCCACGGCTTCATACGAGTTGTTAAATCACACGGCAGAATTATCTCTGTCGATGTGTCGGACCTAGGGGACGGGTCCGCGGTCCGGTTTTGCTCGCCCCTTATGGTTTAGTCGCGATGCGCGTTGTCGTCGCCGTTCTTTTGTTTGTAACCATTGCACACGCTGCCCTCTGGGGAATTCTTCAGGACAAGCAGCAGGCTCCCGACTTCAAGGGACTTCTGAACAGCGTCTCCTACGCACCGTTCGAAGGGTCGGGGCATCCGGACGTCGACAATATCCCGACTGCCGAGAATATCCGCTCCGACATGAAAGCGCTGGCACGTTTGACCCGCGCAATTCGTCTGTACTCGTCGACCGGCGGCGTCGAACTGGTGCCTCCCATCGCCAACGAGTTCGGCCTCAAGGTCATGGTCGGCGCGTGGATCGACAAGCATGTCGAGCGCAACGAGCGCGAGATGCAGGCCGCCATCGATCTCGCCAAACACAACAGCAACGTCAACGGAATCGTCGTCGGCAACGAAACGATCTATCGCGGCGATCAAAAGGTCTCAGATCTCATCAAGCTTATCCAGCGCGTGAAAGGCTCGGTGAATGTACCTGTAACAACTGGTGAAATCTGGAATATCTGGCTCGAACATCCTGAACTCGCATCGTCGGTCGACTTCATCGCCGCGCACATCCTGCCCTATTGGGAGGGCTTTTCGAGCAAGCAGGCGGTCGATCAGGCCCTCATCATCTATCAAAAACTGCGCGACGCCTTTCCCGGCAAGCGGATCGTGATCGCCGAATTCGGCTGGCCGAGCGCCGGCTACAATCTCAGGAACGCCGATCCCGGTCCGTTCCAGCAGGCGGTCACGCTTCGCAATTTTGTCACCAAGGCCCAGTCGATCGGCATGGAATACAACATCGTCGAAGCGATCGACCAGCCATGGAAATTCTTCGAGGGCGGCGTCGGTCCCTACTGGGGCATTCTCAACGCGGATCGCGAACCCAAATTTTCCTGGACCGGCCCCGTCGTCGATCAGGCGTACTGGAAGCTCGCCGGCATCGCGCTTCTGATCGGCATCCTGCTGTCCTTGCCCATCCTGCGGCTCGTCCGCCCCACCGTGATGCAGGCCCTGCTGCTTTCGGCGGCGGCCAACGGCGTCGGCGCCTGGGTCGCCACGGTCTTCTCCTACTGGACGGTCCATTATTTCGTCTTCGGTTCGGCCTTCGCGCTGACGCTCGGTCTTATCCTGCTGGTGCCGCTGATCCTGATCGCGATGGCGCGCATCGAGGAGATCGCGGCGGTGGCGTTCGGACAGCGCCCGCAGCGGCTGATCACGAGGGAGGCAGCGGCGGCGGCGACGCAGGCGACGGCCGGCGCTCCGTTGCCCAAGGTCTCGATCCACGTGCCCGCGTATTTCGAGCCGCCGGAGATGCTCAAGCAGACGCTCGACGCGGTCTCGCGCCTCGACTATCCGAATTTCGAATGCGTGGTGATCATCAACAACACGCCCGATCCGGCGTTCTGGCAACCGATCCAGGATCACTGCCGGACCCTCGGCGAACGCTTCAAGTTCATCAACGCCGAAAAGGTCGAGGGCTTCAAGGCGGGCGCGCTGCGCATCGCCATGGAGCGCACCGCCGCCGACGCCGAGATCATCGGCGTCATCGATGCCGATTATGTCGTGCAGCCCGATTGGCTCAAGGATCTGGTGCCGGCTTTCAACGATCCGCACGTCGGCCTGGTTCAGGCGCCGCAGGATCATCGCGACGGCGACCGCTCGCTGATGCACTACGTCATGAACGGCGAATATGCCGGCTTCTTCGACATCGGCATGGTCCAGCGCAACGAAGCCAACGCCATCATCGTCCATGGCACCATGTGCCTGATCCGCCGCGCCGCGATGGATATGGCCGGGGGCTGGGCCGGCGACACCATTTGCGAGGATACCGATCTGGGCCTCGCGATGATCGAGCATGGCTGGACAACCCACTACACCAACACCCGCTACGGTCACGGCCTGCTGCCCGACACCTACGAGGCCTTCAAGAAACAGCGCCACCGCTGGGCCTATGGCGGCTTCCAGATCGTCAAGAAGCACTGGCGGCGCTTTCTGCCGGGCGCGAGCCGCCTGTCGCAGGACCAGAAGCGTGAATTCACGCTCGGCTGGCTCAACTGGCTCGGCGCCGAAAGTCTCGGGGTCGTCGTCGCGATCCTGAACCTGATCTGGGTGCCGATCGTGGCCTTCGCCGATATCGCCATCCCGGACAAGATCCTGACCCTTCCGATCATCGCCGCGTTCCTGGTGTCGCTGATCCATTTCGTGGCGCTGTACCGCCTGCGCGTGCCGGTCAAAACCGCGCAGATGCTGGGCGCCATGGTGGCCGCCATGTCGGTGCAGTGGACCGTCTCGCGGGCGGTCGCTCAAGGGCTCATCACGGAGCACCTTGCCTTCGCGCGCACCTCGAAGGGCGGCCTGTCGCGAATGTCGATCGAATTCCAGGCGTTCTGGGAAGCGGTGATCGGCATTCTCCTGCTCGTCGGAGCCGCTGTGCTGATCGCAACCAATCAGTACAAGGAAGTCCACGAGATCTACATCTTCGCGGGCGTTCTGGTGCTGGAAAGCCTGCCGTTCCTGTCGGCCGTCGCGATCGCCATCCTCGAGACCTCGCGCATCAACGAGTTTTCGTTCTGGCGGAACGCCCGCATCCGCAGCGCGGAGCTGATCGGGCTACGGCCCGCGCCGATGCCGAACGGCGTTTCGCCCCCCGGCAACTCCGAGATTCATCGCGAAACAAGCTGATCCGGCCGACCTCTTTTCATATCGCTGGATATCTTGTCTGTAAGAGACGGATTCAGATGGACTATTTGTGTTGTAGAATCCTCGGCAAACACCGGCGCTATTGACCCGGACTGACGGTCCCCCTACACAGCGCGGCATGTGAGCGCGTAGCTCAGGTGGTAGAGCACGTGACTTTTAATCATGGGGTCGAGGGTTCGAGTCCCTCCGCGCTCACCAATAATTTCAATAACTTAGGTGACAATGGAATAACTGGCTACAAAATTTATAGCCACTATATAGCCAGAGAGACAAGGAAACGCCCCGGATTCGCGCGAAAACGGGGCGTTCTTGAACCGCTACACCAGAATCGATCCCCGACAGACCTTGCCACCCGTCCTCGATGCTGGCCGCTCCTTGCGAACAGCGCCGGCACCTTCTTCGATGTCGACCTCGCCCAAGTGATTCCCATGCCAATGTGGGCTTGCCTGGTTGAGATTGTCGGTCCAGCCCAGCGAAGGCTCCGAATCTACGTCCGGCTCTGCATCCTCGCCGGGCTCTGCGCCATCGTGTTCGTCTTCTAAGTCCTGGCCGCGGTTCTCGTTCATATGCCGGCTGCAAAGTTACAGCTTTGCACCGGCCTGCCATTGTGTTATCACAACGATATGGCAAAATCAACCAGTGATAACACAACGCCGCGTTGGCGACGTTCAGCAGAAACGGGAACGCTCGTCGGTGTGCGTCTCCAACCCAACGATTTGGCTGCGGTGGACGCTTGGCGCGATAAGCAGGATGATTCGCCTACCCGCCCGCAAGCCATCCGGACACTTCTGCGACAGGCGCTAAAAAGGAAGTGATGGGAGGATTTGCAATGGTGAGCAACACCGAGACAATCAAATGTCCCGAGTGCGGCATCGAAGCTCATATTGAGGGCGGCGGATCGGAAAAATCCTTCTCGTTTTCACAAGAGGAGATGGCGCGAAGATGCAAACACAGCGGCGGCGAAATATGCCCGAACATTCGACAACTGCTGGATCGGCTTAGAAACTCCATGTTGCGTTAGGTATCTCCATTATCCCTACGCTTGGTGAAACCATCAAGATGAGCGCCTACTCGGCCGGAAGCCACCCGCCGCCTCGTCGAGATCGAGCTAAAGAAGGCGCTCGGCCACGGCAACTTCCTGCCGTGGATTGAGGCTGAGTTTGGGATGAGCGATACGACGTCTGCCAACTACATGAGGTCGCGACGGAGTTTGGTTCAAATTATTCAAACTTGAATACTTTGAGCTTCCACGCGCTGGCGACTCTCACATCGGCCCCACCTTCAGTCCGCACTGAAGTCGAAGAACTCGCGGCCAAAGGCGAGAAGGTGCGCTTCCGCGACCCTCCCACTCCCGCTTCAACCCACCATCACCAGGCTCGCCAGGTTTCGGATTCTCGCGGTTTATCGGTGCCCCTGATTCAAAGAAACTAAAAATTAGATTCAAAGAAACTAAAAATTAAGGACTCGCAATCAGGATTTCGCAAAGCTACGAGAGGTTTCGATGAGTGTTATTAGCAGCAATAGCAATGCATCGCCATCCGCCCTACAACAGGCCCTCGCTAAGCTAGCGGCAGATCAGGCTGCAAAAGCAGCAGCCGACGTGATTAAAGCGGACCAGGCTGCGGTTGATACGGCCCAATTAGAGTCTGCGACCGACGTACCCACTCAGACGACCACTTCCAACGTCGTTGATCTTACGGCCTAACCGCCTTGAATGCCACCACACTGTCTGCAACCGTCGCGCTTCGCGGAGCGAACGGCCGCCTTCACGTCCTCACCCCTCGCTACAGCTACGATGGCAGCGCCGCGCTTCGCTTCTGGAAGGCCGGAAAGCTTCTTGCCCTCAGTTAGGGATACTGTGCCCGCGCGCACCAAATCGCGCACCTCTGGCGCCGCCTTCTTAATTTCCTGTGCCAGCCTGATTTTTCGCTCTGGCGGTTAGTTTCTTTGGCGACCTCAGAGCGGCTGTTTTGGGTCCTCTCTAGTTTAGCTGAATCAGCCAAAGTAGATTTAGTTCGGACTTCCGTCGTCAACTTTGCGTTGCGCGCAATCTCTGCGGTTCTTTTTAGATGGATGACAACCCGCGCCTCTCGTCCATCATTCGCGACAACGGCGCGCTGATCGTACGGCTGGTGGGTTGATCAGACCAATCTTGGAAATGCTATCGGCAAGTTCTGCAACTGTTGCCATGTCGGGTTCGCGCAAGCACGGCCAATATGGATGGTTTCGATGTCAATCCGCCGGCGCTCCGTATCAGATCGACTCCGGAATATCTTTGCCAGAGATGATTTGATGCGCTGTCTTCTTCCGCTAGGGCGCCCCTCGCCGATCCTGCCGCGCTGAAGGCCAGGAGGTTGGTGGGTTCACAGGGCCCGTGGTCGCTTTATCAGATGGAAGGACCACCACGCAGTTGCTTGGTTCCAGCTTTTGATTTGCAGGTTGCAGACGTGACAATCTTGATAGCCCGTGTCCTTGAATGGGCTGGTATAGACCGTCACCCTGTAGATGGCGCCGCAACCGGGACAGGTATATTCACCCCCATCGCGGGCCCGTACGCCAGGTTTGGGGCTCTTCGAAGTCTTCGATACCATAGGGGGGCAAGTAGCGTCCTTTGACCCATCCCGCAAGTCGCTTTGTTCGGAAGCCGCTGCCCCGTCGCCGTGTTTTTGGACCCCGCACCGACGGCGGCTGAGAGGCTTGATCCAATATAGGCCAGCCACTTTTACCATCACACAACGCTGTGACTCGACCTGTCTGAAGTTTAATTCTCTCGACTCATCATCGTCAGAGTTTCGCAGTACGCCTGTCACGGAGCCGCGGTACAGCAGTGCCCAAAACGGAGACGAAAGATGTTTGATGTGGAGCTGGTTACGATTATGAGGGGCGCGCTTGCACAAGCCACATTAGAGGTCCACCCCGATTCATCAACGCAAGCACTAATGGCCGAAAGAATCCTTCAATCGGCTGCAAAGGGCACTCGCTCCCTGGAAGCATTTCGGATCATCGCGACCGAAGCCGCCGCAGAGAGCGAACGACTGCGACTTCTCAACCCGCCTCGCCCGCAACACGCAGAGCAGTGTCTCGCAGAACTCGTTGACCTCGAAGACGAGAAGGAGTTCTGGTGAACGCTCTCTTGAGCATCTCTACCCGCAGCCCGAGCGCGACCTCAGGGAATTCGGAGTCGCCACCAATCAACAATCGCGGCTCAGGATCCAATGGGCTTGCGCGAACTTCGATCGGCCAAGTGCGGCAGCAAAGGCGATATCGCTGTCAGGCAAGCGGAGCCTGCGTATGCTCAATATTTCAATGGTTTAGATACAGAAAAGGGCGATGCCGAATTCAGCACCGCTCCCAAGGTGCGAGCGTTGGTAACCCGTCGTTGCGTGAGGCGAACAATCTATCTCGTGCGTGCGGCGGCAATGACTTTGGGCGCAAGCCATGCCGCAAAGGCGGCGTGCCCCCGTGCATTGAAATGCTGACCGTCTGGATCCCGCGTTCCCCTTGGGGCGATCTGGCCGAGGTGACCGAGAATGATCACCTTGATATGGCGAGCGGACAGCCGCCGTCTGATCTCCGAGATATTGCCTTGACGCGCTCCGCCTTGCCCGCGCCGCGCGTCGTTGCCGCCCGGCTGAAGAATCACAATCGATGTCCCGTTTGGCACGGCGCTATCGAGCCGAGACAGCATTCCCCCAGTCGTATCGCCAGGCACTCCCGCGTTGGTGACATGCGCGTGAATGCCTCTCGCCCTGAGCAGTGCCTCAAGCTGCGCTGGATACGCTTGCGAAGAAGGTACACCTCCACTTGTGCGTCCTAGGCCTGAGCCCGAGGTGTTGCTCGCGCCAAGCGCAACAATACGGACATCGTGTGCGGCCTGCGCGCCGTATGCGAACAGTGCCACCCCCACTACGGCAGCGCCAATCCATTTTCTCATATCGTCCTCAAATTGTTTACGGCGATTTCCAATTGCCCAATCAAAGCAGATTACATCGGCGTGACCTCATCCCTCATCCCAAAGGGGTGATCAGGTCTTAAAAAGGCGAGGCCGATGCCAATCGCCCTTGTCAGCAACCTTGCCCCATTCCTTGACGATCATGTCCATGGCAGCGTTGTCGTTTTCCCCGATCCCCTAAAAACATGAAACAAAGGGATCGACGACAACGACATCGATTTACGGGCGGCAATCTCGGCCGTTAGGGAGTCAACCACCGGGCGCGTGATCGTGGCGCCGTTCTTGGTCTCTACCGGTTCGCGTCAAGAAAACGCATCAACAAAAAACATAGGGCCCCGCTTCTGATTCCATCGGAAGCGGAAAGGCTCTGGGATGACGGCGCAGCTCTCGCCAATGCGTCCAGTCGGCAGCAGCGATCCCGGAGACCTCTTGCTCTCGCGCGGCGCGCGTATTCGTGTCGGTGAATTGCTGCAAGTTCTCGGCGCTGCGCCATGTCACATCCATCGACCTTGTCTTGTAGATTCACGCGTATTTGCTCCGCTACGATTTCATTCGTGATATAACCCGCAGCAACCCGCGTCATTACTTCGTCCCTTTGGCGCGGGTGACGGCCGCCGGGGCGCTCGCCAACGCCTTGGCGGTCTTTCATATCGCCAACCGGCGTCTTGGTGCATCCGTAACGGTGGCGACTGCGCAGTCGGACAATGCGCGTCATGCTTTGCCGATTCGGCTTTCGCAGATTTACGTCAGCTTCCGCGTTCCGGATCGGACGGACAGTCCCCTCAAAACCTCATCCAGGGTATGACTTGCAAATCCGGGCTAGCCAAAAGCCTCTATCCTTGGTTAGTTTCGGGAACCCTTTAGAGCGTTTTCGAGCGACCCGGCTACCGGTTGGCGTAAAGAAAACGCGTCAAATCAAAAGGCTGGAGCCCGGCTTTGATTCCATCAAATCCGGAATCTCTGGATGGTCGTTCTATGCGGTGATGAGGAGCGTGTGATGTTGCTGTACCCATGGCCCTTGTACGCAGACCCGATTGTATTGAGCGAGGCGCTCGACATCGTGATGCGCTACCTGACATTCAGCGGACAGGCGGTTCGGCGTGCAGAGTTGCGACATGAGGCGGCACAAGCAATGCTGGCCGCTTGGCGCTCGGGCGTCAGGCACAAGATACAATTGGCCAATTGCGGCATTAAGGCAGTGGCTGCTGCCGGAGAGGAGATACCTCGCGCCGGTTGAATCGGCTTAGCGAACCCAAATGGCGCTCATGTCGTATTGCGAGCTTTATAGCGTTTTCGAGCGAAGCGTGTCCTCGGGCTTGACCAGAGGATGGCTACCGGTTCGCGTGAAGAAAACGCGTCAAATAAAGAACCTGTTCGACGAGCGTGTTCGAATTATTCGGATACGCGCCAGGCCCATGACACAGCGCAACGCCCTGCGCGCTCCCTATAGCCCGGTTTCAGGTGTCGACGCCCTGACGCTTTCCGGGGTAACCAGTTTGGATTCAGGTCGGAGGATCGATGCTCATTCTTGTCGTCGCGACTTTAGTGGCGGCGGTCTTGATATCCCGTCTGATTTGGCTGGCCGCCAGGAGGTGGCCGGACTCGATCGTAAAGGCCATGCTTGTGAATGCTTTGAGCGCCGTCATCGCCATGATCGCGGCGGCTTACATTTTCGCGAACGGGGGACCGCCGAAATTCGACATGGCGCTCTTGATATGCGGCGGCGCGCAATTGATCGTGCTGACTTTCGATCTGGTCGGACTGGTCACGCCCAAGTGGCTTCAGGACGAGTAAAATCCGGCTGAGAGAAAAAACTCGGAACCGAGGTTCTTCGCATCGTCCCGGGCGTCAACTACAAGGGCTTGAATTCCGCCGATAATATAGCATATTCAATGCGTTATATTTTTAGCAGCGCCCGCGCCTCGTCCCGCTTCAGCGGGGACGCCGAACTCCGATATTGCCCTTTCCGCCGTCCGCGCTCTAGAGTCTCCCTGTAGGGACCTGCCCTTCGTTTTGACGACAGGCGCCGTCTTTCCGTTTTGCTCTTGGAGGCACGATAACACCATGCCCCTGGTCATGTTCGGCGCAATCATTGGCTGCGGCCTGCTTTTTTATGCGAGCTATCGCTACGTGCGATCCCGTCCACCTCGCAGGGAAGAAGAAAGACCGAAAGAGATCGCTGAAGGCGATTAAGCGGTCGCGCGACGCATTCAGGGCGAAGCGTCTCCCGTATTTTGAACTCGGTGAAACGCGACAATCGTAGGAGCTGAAAAAGTTTTTCTTCCGCTCGAGCAATTCCAACCTGCCTTGCGAGTGGAGCTATCCGCGATTAGGGAACGACATTCATTCCCATCGTTTGGAATGCTCCCGACCGGGGAAACCGGACCGGCGAACGACGCCCCCAGTTAAGCCAAAAAACCGCCAATTTGCATCTGGATACATCCGTTCGGGATGCGCATGGGACACACGCGTCGGCGATCAGCGGGCTCGCGGGCCACGCCCGTCCGGAACTCGAGCGAGGGGATAAGGGTGAGTCACGGCGATTCGACCGATGAAGCTCTCGAGGCGACTGCGAACCTCGAAAAGCCGAAACCTTCCGATACGCAGCACGACAGTGACGCCGCCCCCGAGTCGGAGAGGACAGACCGACCCGCGGCTTCACCGGCCGAGGTGCCGACGAGGTCGCCGGCCGCGCCCAAGCCTTCTTCCGCTGAAGCCGACAGCTATACGAAGTTCGGGCCTGGTCCGCTCACCGCCGTACGGTTCAAGTGGGCGACACGCCGCGACGACAACGGCGATTATTTCGTTGATGAAACGATCGGCGAAAGTTCGTACCCGCTTGTCAGCGGTCCCATGACAAAAGAGGCTGCGATCAAGTTTGTCGACGACCGCGAACGCGACGCTCGCCAGCGGTTCGAAGCATTGCGAAGCGAAATGGCCGGTGGAGAAATCGGCCCGTGCGCCGAACAGTCCGCTGCTCCCAGCCACGCGCCGGATTGACGATATAACTCTCTTTCGAGCCCGAGCCGGCTGCCCTCGCCCTTGAGCGAGCGACCCGTCACGGATCGAAGCCGGGCGTTTTATCGACCTGGGCCGCAAAGTGACCCGTATCACACTCCGGGGACCCCGGTACGCATAAGGTCGGACCTGACAATCCGAACCGGACTGGAGGTCCCATGAAAAAGCTCGCCATCGCCGCCGCGTTGCTGCTCACCGCCTCGACCGCCCAGGCGGGTCAAAACTATTCATTCGAAATCGGCGGGCGCACGATACGAATTCACGCGCCACGCGGCTGCGATTCCCCCTCCTGCATCTCGCTTTCGATTCCCGGCCTGTACGACCCGGGACGCAAGGATTTCGACGACGACAGTTCCGACGCTCAGGATACGCCACAAGCTGCCGCACGGCCGGCAGCTCACGCACAAGCGACTGCGCCCGCGCCTCTTTCCGCAACCGCTGCTCCGGCCGCTCCCGCTGTCGTGACGCCGGCTCCCGTGCAACAGGCCACGACCCCGGCAGCAGTCCCGCCTCCGACGGCCGCCGCCGTTCCGGCAGTTCAACCCGGCGTGACAGCGCCGCCGGTCAGGGAGCAGACGCATACAGCCGTCGTCGCTGCCGTCGCGCCAGCCACGGAGCCGGTTCAGGCTCCCTCCCCGGCCGCCGAACCGGTCGGACCGCTCGGCGTATGGCTGACGGAGAAAAAGGAAGGGCACGTCCGGATCGAGGAGTGCGGAACAAACCTCTGCGGATATTCGGTGGATTCCCGTACCGGTCGGAACAAGGAAAAGGTTTTGATCAACATGAAGCCCGCTGGCACCAAGTGGAGTGGAAAGATCTACGATCCGAAGAGCGGCAGCACCTATAGCTCGACCATCGCGATGAAGGGCAACGATCGCTTGCGCGTACGGGGTTGCGCATTCGGCGGGATGTTCTGCGGCGGCCAGACCTGGAGCCGCCTGAATTGATCGGAGCCATGTCAGCTTTAGTGAAATCCGACGGACGAAAGTCCTGCCGCACGGCGCGCGGCAGGGCTTCGATTTGGTCAGCCGCCGACCTTGCCGGCATATTGCGCGTCGGTCACATGTTCCAGCCACGTGACGGCGCTTCCGTCGAGGGCCTCATGCACCGCGATGTGGGTCATGGCGGTGTTCGGCGCCGCGCCGTGCCAGTGTTTTTCTCCCGGTGCAAACCACACCGTGTCGCCGACATGTATCTCGCGGATCGGCCCGCCCTCGGTTTGCACCAGCCCGACGCCCGACACGACGTACAGGGTCTGGCCGAGCGGGTGCGTATGCCATGCGGTGCGCGCGCCGGGATCGAACGCGACGCTTGCGGCCATCACGCGCGAGGGCGCATTTGCTGCGGCGATGATCGGCTCGACCGTGACCGTGCCTGAAAAATACTCCTTGGGCCCAGGTTTCGCCGGCCGCGAACCTGCCTGATGGATATCCATGTTTGACCTCCTGAGTTGCCGCGCGACGACGCTCTGAATTCGTTCCGCCCCCTTGCGATACGCCCCGCGCGTTGCCACCGATTACAACATCCCGTGAGCCCGCCATCAATAATTCATTGAATTTGCGTACACTCTTCTTGAGATTTCGCTCGGCGTCAACGCGCCATCGAACCTATAGACCGGTCATGATCGCACCCTTGTCTTCGCCCCGTCTTCTGCCAAGCGGCGATGCCGCCATCACGGTGGAGTTCGGCCGCAATATCGATGAGCAGGCCAACCGTCGCGTGCTTGCGCTCGACCGCGCGCTTGCGGGCGCACCGATTGACGGCGTCACGGAGACCGTGCCGACCTACCGATCGCTGCTCGTTCACTACGATCCGGTTCGGATCGGTTTCGATGAACTCGGCGAACGGCTGACGGCGCTCGCCCGATTGCCGGCGCCGCCGACGACTGCGACCCGGCGTTGGCGTATCCCCGTCGCCTACGGTGGCGAACATGGCATCGATCTCGAGGACGTCGCCAAGACGTTGAACACCACGCCGGACGACATCGTCGCGCGTCATGTCGCCGGCGACTATCGCGTCGCCATGATCGGATTTACGCCGGGCTTCTCCTACCTCGGCGGCCTCGACCCTTCGCTTCAAATGCCGCGACGACAGAACCCGCGTTCGTTCACGCCCTCCGGGTCGATCTCGATCGGCGGTCTTCAGACCGGTGTCCAATGTCTTGCCGGACCCAGCGGCTGGCATCTGCTCGGTCGGACCGCCGTGCGCACCTACCAGCTTCATCGCGATCCGGTTTTCTTGCTTGAGCCCGGAGACGCCATCACCTTCCATGCGGTCGACGACAAACAGTTCACCGAACAGGACCGCGCGGCGGCGCGCGGCGCGTTCGTCGCGGAACTGGTGGCCTCATGAGCAAGCTCGTCGTCACCGCTGCCGGGCCCGCGACGTCGGTGCAGGACGGCGGGCGCCATGGCGCGCAACGCTATGGCCTGACGCCGAGCGGCGCGATGGATCGCCTCGCACTGGCTGCCGCCAATGGTCTCGTCGGCAATCCGCCCTTTGCGGCCGCGATCGAGGTCGGGCCGTCCGGCGCGTCCTTCTCCGCTCGCGAGGGCGACCTGCGTATTGCGCTCGCAGGCGCCGTGCGGAACGCCGACATCGCAGGCCGCCCGGTATCGTTCGACGAATCCTGCATGCTCGGTGACCGCGAAAGCCTGACGCTCGGCGTCGCGCGCCGCGGCACCTTCAGCTATCTCGCCGTCGAAGGCGGAGTGAAAGGCGAGCCGATGTTCGGCAGTCTCGCCGTCAATGCGCGCGCCGGCCTCGGCAGTCCGTTCCCGCGGCCGTTGCAGGCCGGCGACGCCCTCGAAGTCGACGCCGCAAAGGCCGCGACCGGGCGACGGATCGATCTCCCCGCTGTATCCGATGGCCCGATCCGGGTCGTGATGGGTCCGCAGGACGACGAATTCGGCGAGGCAAAGGATCTGTTCCTCCGCAGCGAATGGAGGATCTCGGCGACAAGCGACCGCATGGGCTATCGCCTCAACGGCCCGACCGTCACGCATCTGCACGGCCATAACATCGTCTCCGATGGCACCGTGAACGGCAGCATCCAGATTCCCGGCAACGGACAGCCGATCGTTCTGATGCCGGACCGCGGCACCACGGGCGGCTATCCGAAAATCGCGACAGTGATCACAGCCGACCTCGGCCGCTTCGCGCAAATGCCCGCCGGCCGCGCCTTCCACTTCCAGGCGATTACCATGGCCGAGGCCCAGGCCGAGGCCCGCGCGATGGCGGACCTGTTGCGAACCCTCCCCGACCGCATCCGTGAAATACGCAATGTCGACATCAGCGATGCGTTGCGGAACGCCAATATCGCAGGCTCCGCGGTGAATGCATTCGACAACGGAACGTGACAAATTCGGCTACCCGCGAAAGCCGCGGCAACCCGCGCTCCGCGTTGGAGTAAGACATGACGATCGACCTCAACTGCGACCTCGGCGAAGGCTTCGGCGTCTGGCCGATGGGCAACGATGCCGCGATGATCGACCTCGCGACCTCCGTCAACATCGCATGCGGCTTCCATGCCGGCGATGCCGATACCATGAAGAAGACGGTCGATCTCGCCAAGGCGCGCGGGGTCAGCATCGGCGCGCATCCCGGATATCGCGACCTGCACGGCTTCGGCCGCCGGCCGATCGCCGGCCTCACGTCGTCGGAAATCGAGAATCTCGTCGCCTACCAGATCGGCGCGTTGCAGGCGATCGCGACAATGGCCGGACATCGGGTCACGCATGTGAAGGCGCACGGCGCGCTCTCCAACGTCGCCTGCGAGGACGACATGACCGCACGCGCCATCGCCTCGGCGATCAGGGCGGTCGATCCCGATCTGGTCTTCATCGTGCCCGCGAACTCCCGTCTCGTTGCCGCCGGCGAAACCTTCGGCCTGCCGATGGTGCATGAGGTGTTCGCCGACCGCGCCTATCAGGACGACGGATCGTTGGTGTCGCGCGGCAAGCCCGGCGCCGTGCTTCACGACGCCGACGCCATCGCCCAACGCGTGGTGAAAATGATTCAGTCCGGAGAGGTGATCTCAATCACCGGCAAGCCGATCAGGACGCGGATGGACACCGTCTGCATCCATGGCGACACGCCCGGCGCGGTCGAGATCGCACGGATCTTGTGCAAGGCGCTCAGAGATAACGACATCGCGGTTGCGCCGTTCAAGACGGCAAAATAACCCCGTTCCGATCAGAACGGATGGATCGACAGCGAACCGAATACTACCGCAGCGATCAGCGCCAGCGACCCATACAACGCAAAGGTCTGGACGCGTAGCGCCATCCGCGTCAGCTCCGCGGCATGACCATCCAAGCGGGCTTCGTCTGATCGTTGAAGCATCCTCGTCCTCCAGCGCGCCATCGGCGCAGAATGAACGGTGTTTTCCATTGACGACAAGACCGGTCGGAAAATAACGATGGGTTTCTTCAAAACTTCCGATATCCGGATAGAAATTCTTCGCAATCAATGTCCGGGAAAATCCTGTTCGCGGATTGTCCGGTCGAACCGATGACGTCGCTACGGCTTGAGGATCGCGGCTCCCGTCGTCAGGCGCCCTTCCAGGTCGGCATGCGCCCTCGCTGCATCCTTTAGAGCATAGGCATGGTTAATCGGAACGTTCAGCTTTTGATTGATCACGGCGGCGAACAACGTGTCGGCGCCTTCGAGCAGGTCCTTGCGCGTCGCCACGTAGTCGTTCAGCTTCGGCCGCGTCGCGAACAGCGACCCGTGATTGTTAAGTTCGGCCAGCGCAAACGGCGGCACCGGACCGGAAGCGTTGCCGAAGCTGACGAACAGGCCGCGCGGCCGCAGGCAGGACAGCGAGCCCGGAAACGTGGTCTTGCCGACGCCGTCATAGACCACGTCGCACAATTCGTTACGGCTGATCTGCCTGACGCGCGCGACGAAGTCCTCCTCCTTGTAGAGGATGACGTGGTCGCAGCCATTGGCCAGCGCGAGATCCGCCTTGGCCTTCGATCCGACGGTGCCGATGACGTTCGCGCCGAGCGCCTTCGCCCACTGACAGGCGAGAAGCCCGATGCCGCCGGCCGCGGCATGGATCAGCACGCGATGACCATGCTCGACCTTGAAGGTCTTGTGCAAGAGGTACCACACCGTCAGGCCCTTCAGCATGAGCACCGCGCCCTGCTCGTAGGTGATGTGGTCCGGCAGCTTGACGAGCTTGTCGGCCGGAATGATGCGTTCGGTCGCATAACCGCCGAGATTGAAATAGTAGGCGACGCGGTCACCGGGATGAAAATCGGTAACGCCCGGCCCGACGGAAACGACTTCGCCGGCGGCCTCGTTGCCGATGACAAACGGCACAGCCGGCGCCTTATAGAGGCCGGTGCGATAATAGACGTCGATGAAATTCAGGCCGATGGCATGTTGCCTGATGCGGACCTCGCCCTGCCCCGGCGCCGCTACGTCCACGGCCTCATAAACAAGCGCCTCGGGACCGCCCACCCGATGAACGCGGACTGCCTTTATCATCGCTTCTTCTCCACGTCGCCAGCGTTTCGGAGAGCGAAGAGCATTGAGTCGTCGTTGTCAACTCAGGCATCGAGACTTCAAACGGTTCAGCGGGTCGCTTTGTTGCGGTTGCGCCTGGCGAGCACGTTGAACATCTCCACCGCCGCCGAGAAAGCGATCGCAAAGTAGATGTAGGCACGCGGAATATGGAAATGGAATCCGTCGGCAACGAGCGCGACCCCGATCAGAACCAGAAACGCCAGCGCCAGCATCTTGGTGGTTGGATGCTCCGCGACAAACCGCGCCACCGGTCCCGACGACACATACATGACGATACAAGCGATGATGACGGCTGCGATCATGATCTCGAGATCCTGCGCCATGCCGATCGCGGTGATGATGGAGTCCAGGGAGAACACCATGTCGATGATAATGATCTGAACGATGATCCAGAAGAACGTACCCGATTTCGAGGCTCCATGCTCCTCGGTCTCACGCGCCTCCACCTCGCCATGAATCTCGTGCGTCGCCTTGGCGATCAGGAACAGGCCGCCGCCGATCAAGATGACGTCGCGCCAGGAGAACGCGAATTCCTTCACCGTGAAAACCGGCGTTGTCAGGCCGATCAGCCAGACCAGAATGCTCAGCAGGAGAATACGGAAGATCAGCGCCAGCGCCAGGCCGATCTGGCGAGCCCGCTTCGCTTGATGCGGCGGGATCCTGGACACGATCACCGACAGAAAGATGACGTTGTCGATTCCCAGCACGATCTCGAGGACCGTCAGCGTCAACAGCGCAGCCCATGCTTCCGGACTGGTCAACAATTCCATCATCGATTTTCTGGCCTCAGGATGCGGATCACGGCATCGCCGCAGATGACATAGAGCGCAATGGCGCAGAGCACGGCGGTGACCGGCATCGTCACATTGAAATTCTTCGCGACGGTCATGATCGCCAGCACGGTCCATACGGCGATCAGCGACAGATTGAGACCACGCAACCGCTTCACCCGCACCGGATGCAGGACGTTGATGGGCACGAAGGTCAGCGCAATAAGCGCGGCGATGCCGAGCGTCGATGCCAGCGGCGAGGGATGCAGCAGGAACAGGTAAAACGCCGCCGCGTTCCAGAGCGCGGGGAAACCGCGAAAGTGATTGTCGGCCGTCTTCATCCGGCGGTCGGCGAAATAGAGCGCGCCGCTGATCGCGACGCCCACGCCCAGCAACGGCGCGGCGATCGGCAGCAGCAGGCCGCTCGCAATAATGGCATAGGCAGGAACGAAGACGTAGGTGACGAAGTCGACCACCAGGTCCAGCACCTCGCCCGACCAGTTCGGTTGTGCCGCTTCGACGTTCAGCCGCCGTGCGATCGGCCCGTCCAGGCCATCGATCACGAGCGCAAGACCAAGCCAGGCGAACATGGCCGCCCAATGCTCCCGCACGGCCTCAAGCAGTGCGAGCAGCGCGATACCGGCGCCCGTCGCCGTAAAAACATGGACGAACAACGCGGCTGCGCGCGACGTTCGGGGTCCGGGTAGCGGGTCCTGCCGGCTTGACTGGCTCATTTGCCATCTTTGCTATCAGGAATTGCGCCGGTTTGCATAACGCTCCTTTGCGGCGTTCGGCCGCGCGAACGACCGGGAACATGAGCGGCCGACGCTGACAATGTTCGCTTGCGGACTTGAAAATATCGCCGCGAATGTTGATTGTCTGTATATGAACGAGACTACGAAGCCGGATATCGTTTACGACGTTGCCGTGGTCGGCGGCGGGCCCGCCGGACTGGCGGCGGCGATCGCGCTATCCGATGCAGGCGCCCGCACGGTTCTGATCGCCCGCCGCATCGCCTACGGGGATAACCGGACCACGGCGCTGCTCGGCGGCTCTGTCGATCTGCTCCGTCGGCTTGAGGTCTGGGCCGGTTGCGAGGCCGACGCCGCAGCGCTCCGGGTCATGCGGCTCGTCGACGATACCAGACGTCTTGTCCGCGCTCCCGAGGTGCGATTTTCATCCGACGAGATCGGACTCGATGCCTTCGGCTACAACATCGAAAACCGCGTGCTGATGGCGGCCATGGAGGCACGGGCCGCGGAAGCCGCGAGGCTCACGCGGATCGATGGCGAAGCGGAACACGTGACGCCCGATGAAGCCGCGGTCACCATCACCACCCGGCAGGGAGAGACGTTGATTGCGCGTCTCGCTGTCGGTGCCGACGGACGGCAGTCGCTTTGCCGCAAGGCCGCCGGCATCGGCGTCACCCGTCGCGCGCTCGATCAGGCCGCGTTGACGTTCAACGTCGCTCATGCCCGGCCGCACAAAAATACCTCGACCGAGTTTCACACGCCGCACGGTCCCTGTGTTTTCGTGCCGCTGCCGGGAGACCGCTCCAGCGTGGTGTGGGTCGCCTCCCCGAAGGAAGCCGCGCGGCTCAAGGACCTCGGCGACGATGACCTGGCCGAGGCGGCCGAACGGCAATCGCATTCGATCCTGGGACGGTTTCATGTCGAGCCAGGGCGAAATCTGTTTCCGCTCGGAATCGAGCGACCTGCCCGCTTCGCCAACAACCGCATTGTGCTGGTTGGCGAAGCCGCCCATGTCCTACCGCCGATCGGCGCGCAGGGCCTGAACATGGGCCTGCGCGATGCTGCCGACATCGCGGACGTTGTCCGCGACGCTCTCTCATCTGGCGAGGACCCCGGCTCGCCGCGGACCCTTGCGCGATTCGAAACGGCGCGGCGCAGCGACGTACTGAGCCGTACATTCGCAATCGACATGGCCAACAGATCGCTGCTGAGCAACTTCCTGCCGGCCCAGGCCGCGCGCGCGCTCGGGCTGCATCTGATCGGCGGGATCGGCCCGCTCCGACGCCTTGCCATGCGCGAGGGTCTGGCGCCGACATGGCGAAAGTCCTCGTATAGAGAGACGCGATCCGGCCGCTTATGAATAGCCGCTCATGAATAGCCATGGGGATCGTTCGCAACGGCCTTTTCGGATTTCGCGAGCCCGGCCAGACACAAGCGTTCGGGCGAACCCAAGGAACCCGATTTTGCCTCTAGCTTCGGCCGCAATCCTGGTCTATCGACGGGACATGGCAAAAGCGCGTACCGCCAGATTTCAAATCGGCCAGATCGTTCGCCACCGGGTTTTTTCATTTCGGGGCGTGATTTTTGATATCGATCCCGTATTCAACAACACCGAGGAATGGTGGCTTTCGCTCCCGGAGAATGTCCGGCCGCATAAGGATCAGCCGTTCTATCATCTGCTCGCCGAGAACGCGGATTCCGAATACGTGGCTTACGTGTCCGAGCAGAACCTGCTGCCCGATGACTCCGGCGAGCCGATCCGGCATTCGCAGGTGCGGGAGATTTTCGTCAAGGACAAATCCGGCGGCTATCGTCCCCGCAATCCCTCGCTGAACTGAAACCGGTCCCTCGACCTTTAACCGGCTAGAGTCTGTTTCAACTGCGTTGAACCAGACTCGTCGCTTATCTTTTTGTTTGAGCATGATCTTTTCCGAAAACCGGTTTCCACTTTTTCGGATGAGATCATGCTCCAACAAAAAAGGCGCCCCGCAAGGAGCGCCGTTTTGCTTTGCTCTCCCGGAAAGAACTATTGCTTTGCGGTAGGTGCCGAACCGGCATTCTGCTGGGTGGCTTCGAGCTTCGCGCGCGCCTCGGCGGCCCGCTTTTGCAGTTCTTCCTGCAACTTCTTCTGGGTCTCTTCGAATACCTTCGGATCGGTCGGCGGGCCGTCATAGGCCTTGGCGAATTCAGCCAGCGGAAGCGGCAGCGTCAGCGGCGCGCCGTTGGAATTGATCGCCTGAACGATCAGGTTCTGGCCTTTCTTGAGGTGAGCAAGCATGTCCGGTGTCAGGTCGTAGTCCGACATGCAGCCGTTGGCGAAGCAGATCACGTAAGGACTCTGCTGCGGCGGATTGTTATCGATGATGATGCGTGTTCCGTGGACGAGTTGCATCCCGAGCGGCAGCGTCACGCGAAGAATCTTCTTCGGCTCGCCTTCCGGCTCGATGACGACCGCTGCGATCACAGGTTGACCGGATTCGATCCGGCCATCCTTGCCGGTGAAGCAAACCTGCTTGGCCTTGGCGTCCTGGCCCTTCAGGCAGAACTTGGTCCAGGGCGCATAGATCAGTTGCACCTGCTGGTCGGCAGGGGCTGCTGCGGGCGCTTGCGCGGCATTCGGCGTGGCGGCTTTCTTGCCCTTGGCCGTAGCCGGCTGGTGCTGGGCAAGAGCGGCCGACATAAATGGAGCAACCACGAGCGTCACCGCCGCCAACAGGGCAAAAGCCCGTCCACGCGGGGGGACCGACGCGGGCAAGAGACGAAAATTCATTGCGGAAAACCCTTTCTGAACAATGGCGCCCGAACGCCGCGACGCAGGCACCGACACTCCGACCGTTGGCGGCTGTCTCTTAGCGAAATGAGGCGGTTGCGTGACAGATGGCCCTATCACGTTCAATTGCCTGCATTCAATACAAAGACGTTCGAAAAGAGCAATGATAACAGATGTTTTTGATCTTCCGCACCCCGGCGACGGCTGTGGTAAGATTTGGCCGTGCGCCGGGCCGAATCAAAACGGACCTCCAGATTGCGATCGATAGCGCCCCGCCGCAGTCGGCTGGGGCCGTGTTTGGGCCTCGCGGTCGGACTGCTCGCCGGATGGTCGGAAGCGGCCCTGGCAAGTCCGGGCTATGCCATCGCGATGCACGGCAAACCGGCTTTGCCGGCCGATTTCAGTCAGATGCCCTACGCCAACCCGGATGCGCCCAAAGGTGGCCGGCTGATCCAGAGCGTTACGGGCAGCTTCGACAGCCTCAACCCCTTCATCGTCAAAGGCGTTGCGCTCCAGCAAATACGCGGATTCGTGGTCGAGAGCCTGATGGCGAGAGGCAACGACGAACCCTTCACGCTGTACGGCCTGCTGGCGGACAGCATCGACACGGACGAGGCCCGAACCTACGCCACCTTCCACCTCAACCCGCTGGCGCGTTTTTCCGACGGACGCCCCGTCCGCGCCGAAGACGTGCTGTTTTCCTGGCAACTTCTGCGCGACAAGGGACGCCCCAATCATCGCCAGTATTATTCGAAGGTCGCAAGGGCCGAGGCGCTCGACGAGCGCACGGTACGCTTCGATTTCGGCGGAACCGGAGATCGCGAACTGCCGCTGATTCTCGGCCTGATGCCGATCCTGCCGAAACACGCGATCGACGCCGCGACCTTCGAGCAGACCTCGATGACCGCGCCGCTGGGTTCCGGGCCGTATCGCGTAACCGCGGTGAAGCCCGGGGCGAGTGTCACGCTGACGCGCAATCCGGACTATTGGGGGCGTGACCTGCCGGTCAATCGCGGCCTGTGGAACTTCGAGGAGATCAGGTTCGACTTCTATCGCGAGGCCAACAGTCAGTTCGAAGCCTTCAAACGCGGATTGTACGATTTTCGCGTCGAGACCGAACCGCTGCGCTGGCATGACGGGTACGATTTTCCCGCCGCGCGCAACGGTCGGCTCATTCGCGAAGCCATCAAGACCGGCCTGCCTGCGCCATCGGAATATCTGGTCTTCAATACGCGACGGCCGATGTTCTCCGACATCCGTGTCCGCCAAGCGCTGACGCTTCTGTTCGATTTCGAGTGGATCAATCGCAACTATTTCTTCGGGCTTTACAGCCGCGCCGGCGG
Organism: Nitrobacter sp.; assembly: GCF_047149785.1. Taxonomy (GTDB): domain Bacteria; phylum Pseudomonadota; class Alphaproteobacteria; order Rhizobiales; family Xanthobacteraceae; genus Nitrobacter. The sequence goes on from NZ_BAAGBE010000001.1 coordinate 1,467,115, forward strand.
TTTCTTCGCGGGATCGGAACTGTCGGCCTATGCGCGCCCCGCCGACGAACGGGAACGCTCGTTGCTGAAGCCGTTCGGGTCGGCCGTGCGGCAGGACATTCTCGACGGCAGCTATCGTTTGCCGGTGACGGACGGTTCGGGTCGCGACCGCAAGGCGCTGCGCGCCGCCCTCGCCCTGCTGTCGCAAGCCGGTTACGAGCTTGACGGGACGGTTTTGCGTCACCGCTCGACGGGGGCGCCCCTCGCCTTCGAGATCCTGGTGACGACGCGCGATCAGGAACGTATCGCGCTGACCTATGCGCGCGATCTCAAGCGGGCCGGCATTGCAGTAACCGTGCGTTCGGTCGATGCCGTGCAGTTCGACCAGCGGCGGCTCGGTTTCGATTTCGACATGATCCCGAACCGCTGGGATCAATCGCTGTCGCCGGGCAACGAGCAGTCCTTTTACTGGGGCAGCGAGGCCGCAGACATCCAGGGAACGCGAAATTACATGGGCGCGAAGAATCCGGCGATCGACGCCATGATCGCCGCCCTGCTTGAGGCGAAAAGCCGGCCCCACTTCGTGGACGCGGTTCGCGCGCTCGACCGGGTCCTGATGTCCGGCTTCTACGCAATTCCGGTCTACAACATTCAAGAGCAATGGATTGCGCGCTGGAATCGGATAGAACGGCCATCAGCGACCGCGTTGACCGGATACCTCCCCGAAACATGGTGGCACAGGCCGCCGAAGCCGAGCAAGTAACGTCGTGCTCCAGAACAACACATCGCCCACGCTGGACGAACTGTTCGGCCGCATCCTCGCCCGGCAGCCGGATCAACCGGCGCTGATCGATCCGCCCGACAAGTTGCGGGTGACCGGACAGCCGCCGCGGCGCCTGACCTTCGCGCAGGCCGACCGGGCCGTCTCGGCGCTGGCGGGCCATTTTATCGAAGCCGGCCTGCCGCCCAATTCGGTGATCGCGGTTCAACTGCCTCACACCGTCGAGCTGGCGGTGACGGTGCTCGCCGCATATCGCGCCGGGCTGATCGTCGCGCTGTTGCCGCAACTTTGGCGGCACGCCGAATTGACTGTCGCGCTCAACCGGACCGGTGCGCGCGCGATCGTGGCCATGGGACGCATCGACGGCGTCGATCATGCCGAGCTTGCGATGAACGCCGCCGCCGAAGCCTTCTCCATCCGTCATGTCTGCGGCTTCGGCAGCGACTTGCCGGAAGGCATGGTCCCGCTGGATCTTGCCGTGGATAACTCGAACACCGGCAACGCGGGACTTGCGGTCCAGGATTCGCGCCGCGCGGCGCTCGTGACGTTCGAGGGTTCGGGTTCAGGCTTTCGCGCCGTGCCGCGAACCCACGTCAACCTGATCGCCGCCGGTCTTGCGATATTCCTCGAGAGCGGATTGCCTCAGGGTGCAACGATCCTGTCTGCCTTCGCGCCGTCGTCATTCGCCGGACTGACATCGTCGTTCGTGATGTGGCTGCTGAGCGGCGGCACGCTGGCGATGCATCATCCCTTCGATGAGCGTGTCATGATACGGCAGATCGAGGCGGACGGCTGCGACACGCTGGTTGCGCCGGCTCCGCTGGCATTGCGGATGGCGGAGGCCGAGGCTCTGTCCTCCGTGCGAAGCCTGCGCCATATCATCGGTCTGTGGCGGGCCCCGGAGCAGGTCGGGTCCAGCGCGCTCTGGCCCCAAACCGGGATCCGGATGACGGACGTCTATCTGTTCGGCGAAGCCGGCCTTTTCGGCGCCCGGCGCGCGGACGACGGGACGCCTTCGCCGGTCATGCCCGGTCCTTATCGGGCGCCGCCGGAGGTCCCCGCCTCGTCCACGGCGGGCGAGATCGTTTTGACTACCAAGGGAACGCTCGGTTTGCGGGGACCGATGGTTCCGGTCGCGGCTTACGCCACATCGGACGGGCCTTCCGATGCCTTCGCGTCGCTATCGCCGCCGGACTATGTCGATACAGGTTACGCCGCGCGGATCGATCGCACCTCGGGCGCTATCACCATCACGGCCCCGCCATCCGGTGTCATGGCGGTCGGCGGCTACCGGTTTCTTGCGGATGACCTTCAGGAATGGTCGCGGCGGCTCGGACAGAACGCGATGCTGACGGCGCTTCCCGACCGCCTGAGCGGCCACCGCCTCGCCGGCCGAGCGGGAGACAATGCGCGCGCCCGCGAGGCGCTTGCTGAACTGGGTCTCAACCCCTTGATGGTGGAAGCATTTCGTGACCGGACGGTGGCAACTGATTGAATCCGGCGGCATTCATTGACCCGGCATTAAGGGCGGCAAACTAGGATCGCGCGCGTTCGCACGCATCCGAGTTCCGCAAAGATGTCCCAGCAAGGTCCGCTCATCGTTGTCGCATCCCGAGAGCACCGACCGTCAACCACGCCGCTGTTCGGTCTGAATATCCTTCCCGTCATCGACATCGGTTGGGCCGAGGCACCGAAGGCGGTCGCAGAACTTCATCCGACAGCCGTGCTTGTCGCCGCGACGGAAGGCGCGGGCGCGGCATTCGAGCGTCTCGCGGACCAGGTGGCCGCAATACGGCCCTATGTCCCGTTGATCGTCGTCGATCCCGCCAATCCCTGCCCCGACAACGCGCTTCCCTATTCATCCTCGAACGGCGGCTTCGATCGGCTCGGCGCGCGTCTCAAGGCGGCGCTGCGCGTGCGGACCTTGCACGCGACCGTGCTTCGGCGGCTCGCGAGCAATCCGGCCGGTCCTGTACGCCAGCCGGACAATGACCCGCTCCAGGACGCGACCGTTCTCCTGATCGGGCGCGGCGCCGCCTATCCAGCGCTGTCAGTTGTTTTTGGCGAACGGCTCGGCGTGATCGGCGCGCTCAGCATCGAGGCGGCGGCGAAGCATCTCAACGTGCGCAGCGTGGACGGCCTCATCATCGGCGAAGGGTTCACTCCGCGCGTGGTCGATGCGCTTCTCACCGTGCTGGCGGAAGACACCCGCTTTCGTAATCTGCCGGTCGTCGTCACGACCGGCGGCCTCGCGGCGACCTACGATCTCCCCAATCTCGAAGTGACGTCAGGCGAGCCCGCGCACATCGCAAGCACATTCCTGCCCCTGGTTCGGCAACATGCCTTCGAAGCTCGTCTCTGTCGTATATTGAAATCCCTCGATGCGGGAGGCTTGCTGGATCCGCGCACCGGCCTTCTCACCGTGGATGCCTTCCATCGCGAACTCAATACGGCGATCAACCAAACCCGATCCCACGGTGGAAGGCTCTCCGTCGCGCGCTTCTCGCTCGACCAGAAGCAGGAACGCCCGGTATTCGATGCGGCGCGTATTTTGAGTCGGCTGATGCGGAGAATGGATTTCGGCACGCTCGAGAACGACGGGTCGATCATCGTGGCTTTCGTCGACGTCGATCCCCGCAATGCCCACATGATCGCACGGCGGCTTTCGAGCGTGATGAAGCACACCGCGCACAGCAACAAGCGTGCATTGAGGATCGATCCCCATGTCGCCTTGACGGTGTGTCAGCCCGACGATTCAGCGAGATCCGTTCTCGCCCGACTGAACGACGAGGCCCACCGCGCGGCGTCGTAACAGCGTTACGCCGCCTTGCGATCTTCCGCGAGATTGGCGAGCTGGCGCATGATGTCGGTGGTTCCCGTCAGGCGCTCCTCCGGCGTTTCCCAGCTCTGGAAGAACACCACCTTCATATCGGGGCGAACCCTCGCCGCCTGCCCGTGCTGGCGGATGAAATAGACCAGTCGATCGGGTTGCGCGAACTTGTTGTCACGGAAGGAAATCACGGCGCCCTTCGGCCCGGTGTCCACCTTCTCGACATTGGCGCGACGGCAATAGCCCTTGATCGCCGCGACCTTGAACAGGTAACGGACTTCATCCGGCAGCGGGCCGAACCGGTCACGCAGTTCCGCGGCGAAATTGTCGATCTCGTCATCGGTGTCGAGGTCGGCCAGCCGGCGATACAGCGACAACCTGACCGCGAGATCGGCGACGTAGTCTTCCGGAATCAGGACCGGCATGCCGATGGTGATCTGCGGCGACCACCGCTCGTCGTCGACAGATTCCGTCATGCCGGTTTTCAGGTTCTGAATCGCTTCCTCCAGCATCGACTGGTAGAGTTCAAACCCGACCTCCTTGATGTGGCCTGACTGCTCCTCGCCGAGCAGGTTTCCGGCGCCGCGAATGTCGAGGTCGTGCGATGCAAGCTGGAAGCCTGCTCCGAGCGTTTCAAGCGATTGCAGAACCTTGAGGCGGCGCTCGGCCTGCGCCGTGATCTTGTGCGTCGAGGGCAGCGTGAACAGCGCGTAAGCGCGCAGCTTCGAGCGACCCACCCGGCCGCGCAACTGATAGAGTTGCGCCAATCCGAACATGTCGGCGCGATGCACGATCAGGGTATTGGCGGACGGAATGTCGAGACCCGACTCCACGATGGTGGTGGAGAGCAGGACATCATACTTGCCGTCGTAAAAGGCCGACATGATGTCCTCGATCACCGTCGGCGGCATCTGCCCGTGGGCGACGGCGACCTTCATCTCCGGCACGTGCTTGTCGAGAAACTCCTTCACCTCGGCCAGGTCGTCGATGCGCGGCACCACATAGAAGGCCTGGCCGCCGCGATAGCGTTCGCGCAGCAACGCCTCGCGGATCATCAAGGGATCGTGCGGCGCCACGAAGGTACGCACCGCAAGCCGATCGACCGGCGGCGAGGCAATGATCGAGAGATCGCGCACACCGGTCAGCGCCAGTTGCAGGGTGCGCGGAATCGGAGTCGCGCTCAGCGTCAGCACGTGGACCTGCGCGCGCAACTGCTTCAGCCGCTCCTTGTGGCTAACGCCGAAATGCTGTTCCTCGTCCACCACGAGAAGTCCGAGATCCCTGAACTTGATCGACTTGCCGAGCAGCGCGTGGGTGCCCACCACGATATCGACCGAGCCGTCGGCAAGTCCCTTCTTGACCTGCGCCAACTCCTTCGGCGACACCAGCCGCGACGCCTGCGCGACGTTGACGGGAAAACCGCGGAACCGCTCGGTGAATGTTTTGGCATGCTGGCGCGCCAGCAACGTCGTCGGCACCACGACGGCGACCTGCTTGCCGTCGAGCGCAACGGCGAAGGCCGCCCGCAACGCCACCTCGGTCTTGCCAAAGCCGACGTCGCCGCACACCAGCCGATCCATCGGCCGGCCGCTCTCCAGGTCTTTCAGCGACGCTTCGATCGCACTGAGTTGATCCTCGGTTTCCTCATAAGGGAAGCGCGCGCAGAACTCGTCATAAAGGCCGGATTGCACCGGCAGCTTCGGCGCTTCGTGCAATTGCCGCGCCGCCGCAACCTTGATCAATTCGCCGGCGATCTCGCGAATACGATTTTTCAGCTTGGCCTTGCGCGCCTGCCAGCCACCGCCGCCGAGACGATCGAGTTCGACATTGGCCTGATCGGACCCGTAGCGCGACAACAGTTCGATGTTCTCGACCGGCAGGAACAGCTTGGTCTCGTTGGCGTAGCGCAGTTCGAGGCAATCGTGCGGCGCGCCGCTCACTTCGAGCGTCTGCAAACCGACGAAACGCCCGATGCCGTGCTCGACATGGACGACGAGATCGCCGGCCGCGAGACTGGTCGCTTCCGAGATGAAATTCTCAAGCTTGCGGCTCGCCTTGCGCGGCCGCACCAGACGATCGCCGAGAATGTCCTGTTCGCTGATGACGGCGACGGTCTCGGTCTCGAATCCCGATTCCATGCCGACGACCGCCAGCATCACCTCATTGCGCGGCGTGGCCTGAACCGTGCGCCAGACATTGACGCTCGTCAGGTTGAGCAGCTTGTGGTCCCGCAACATGCTCGCCATGCGATCGCGCGACCCCTCGCTCCACAACGCAACGACGACTTTCTTCCGTACGGCCTGTAACGCCTGAATGTGGGATACGACGGATTCGAAAACGTTGACGGTGGCGTCCGCCCGCTCGGGCGCGAAATTCCGCCCCTGCCTCGCGCCGGCATCGATGGCATCGACGGCTTCGTCCGGCACCGCGAAAGGCGTCAGCCGCACCAGCGCGGTTTCGCTGATGCGCTTCGTCCATTCGTCCGGCGTCAGATAAAGCCGGTCGGGCGGAAGCGGTTTGTAGACGGCACCGCCGCCGGAATGCTCAACGGCCTCGCGCCGCGCCTCGTAGTAGTCCGCGATCTGCTTGAAACGCTCGTTCGCTGCGTCCTCGCCCTGTGGCTCAACGGCGATGGTCGCGCCGTCGAGATAATCGAACAGCGTGTCCATGCGTTCGTGAAACAGCGGCAGCCAGTGCTCCATGCCGGGATACCGCCGCCCCTCGCTGACGGCCTCGTACAACAGGTCGTCCGGTCCGGGCGCTCCGAACGCGGCGACATATCCCATCCGGAAACGCCGGATGGTTTCGGTGACGAATTGGAATTCGGAAATCGGGACCAGATCGAGCGATCGTACGTCGAGCAGCGTGCGCTGGGTTTCCGCGTCGAACGAGCGGATCGATTCCAGGGAGTCGCCGAAGAAGTCGAACCGGACGGGCTGGTCGAGACTGGAGGGAAACAGATCGAGGATGCCGCCGCGCACGGCGTATTCGCCGGGCTCGCGAACCGTCGAGGAGCGGTTGTAGCCGTTGTGCTCCAGCCAGGCGACGATCGAGTCCATCGGCACCACGTGGCCCGGCGCGACCGACAGAGCCTGGGACGCGACGATCTCGCGCGCAGGCACGCGTTGCACAATGGCGTTGACGGTCGTGAGCAGGATCAGAGGCGCCTCGCTGCCGGCCAGACGGGACAGCCGCGCCAGCGTCGTGAGCCGCTGGGCGAGGACGCCGCCGTGCGGCGAAACCCGATCGTAGGGCTGACAGTCCCATGCCGGAAACTGCATCACCGAAATATCGGGCGCGAAAAATTCCAGCGCGCGCGCCAGTTGCTGCATGCGCGGACCATCCCGGCAGATCACTGCGAGGCTGACGGCCGAAGCCTGCCGCCCTGCCTTGGCCTTGATGGCGCGGGCAAGATCCGAAGCGACCAGCCCTTCGGCGCCCTCCGCGACGTTGGCGAGCGTCAGCGGGCGACCGGGCGACAGCGAGTCCGCGGGCGATCGTGCGGTCGTCTTCATGCGTCGGGACCTGTCGGCGAAAACGATTTGATGCGATCGAACAGAGCCGTGCGGTATTGGCGAGCCAGCGGAACACCGCCGCTCAACGCGGCATACAGGTCCGGGTCCGGGACCTCGATCAGGCTCTCGAAATCGATCAACTCCGCATCGGTGAGCGAGCCGATTTCCGCATCGGCAAACCGGCCGAGGATCAGGTCCATCTCGCGCATGCCGCGATGCCAGCAGCGGAACAAAAGCCGTTTGCGGCGGTCGTCAAGGCCGCCGCTCGATCGTGTCGATCCCGTCATCAATCCCATCCGAACGCCGAAAGCCCGGACGAGCCGGGCCGGCATCATATAGCCGTGGCGATCGGGGATGTCAGCACCTGTTCGCGCATTGCATAATCCGGAAATTGCATTCAAGGCTTCCCGGGTGAGCCCCGGTCCACCTGACTTTCGTCGAGTCGCGCGATGCGCCCTGCACTGCTCAATCCTCTCTTTGCATTGGTGACCAGCCTGCCCGGCGTCGGCCCGAAGCAGGACAAGCTGTTCCGATATCTGCTCGGCCGCGACCAGACCCCGCGCCTGATCGATCTACTGTTTCACCTGCCTGCAAGCGTCATCGACCGCAGGGCGCGACCCAAAATCCGCGATGCCGTTCCCGGCACCGTGGTGACGCTGGGGGTGACGGTCGAGCGTCATCGCCCCGCGCCGCCCGGACGCTCGCGCGCGCCGCATCTCGTCCACGCCAGCGACGAGACCGGAGACGTCGTGCTGACCTACTTCCGCGCCAAGCCGGACTACGTCGAAAAGCTGCTTCCCGTCGGAGCCAGGCGCTATGTGTCCGGCACCGCACAGATGTTCGACGGTACCTTGCAGATCGTTCATCCCGACCGCGTTGTCGACGAGGCGGGACTGGCAAAACTCTCCGGTATCGACCCGGTCTATCCTCTCACCGAGGGTCTGGCGCTGGGCACATTGCGGCGCGCGATCGCGATGGCCCTGCAAAGGCTCCCGGCGCTGCCCAAATGGATCAGCCCGGAAATCCTGCGCCGCTGCGGCTTTCCGTCGATGGCGGAAGCGCTGCATCGCGTTCACGTGCCATTGGAATTGACCGATATCCTGCCGGAAGGTCCGTTCTGGTCACGCCTGGCCTTCGACGAATTGCTCGCCGGACAACTCGCGCTGGCGCTGGTGCGCGCGCGGCTTCGCCGGCCGGCGGGTATCCGGCACGCCGGCGACGGACATCTGCGCAACAGGATCATCGACGCGCTGCCCTATGCCCTGACCGCATCTCAACAACAGGCGGTCGCCGCGATCATTGACGACCTGCGGCAACCCGTGCGGATGCTGCGGCTGCTTCAAGGCGACGTCGGCTCCGGCAAGACGGTCGTCGCGCTGCTCGCCGCCGCCGCGGCAGCCGAAGCCGGCAAGCAGACCGCGCTGATGGCGCCGACCGAGATCCTCGCACGCCAGCATATCAAGACCATCGCGCCGCTGGCCGAACAGGCGGGCTTGCGCGTCGCCATCCTGACCGGACGCGAGAAAGGCAGGGAGCGGCGCGAGATTACCGCGCGCCTCGCCGACGGCGACATCGACCTGCTCGTCGGCACCCACGCGCTGATCCAGGACGACGTCGCATTCAAGGCGCTGGCGCTGGCGGTCGTCGACGAACAACACCGTTTCGGCGTGCGCGAGCGTCTGGCCTTGACCGCCAAGGGCGAGGCCGTCGATGTGCTGGTGCTGAGCGCGACACCGATTCCGCGCACGCTGGTTCTCACCTATTTCGGCGATATGGACGTCTCCGAACTGCGCGAAAAGCCCGCCGGCCGGCAGCCGATCGATACCCGCGCCGTCTCCGACAGCCGATTGGACGAGGTGATCGATGCGGTCGGCCGTGCGGTGAAGGCCGGCAAGCTGGTCTACTGGATCTGTCCGCTGGTCGAGGAATCCGAGACCGTGAATCTCACCGATGCCGAGCAACGGTTCGACAGCCTCAAGGCGCGCTTCGGCGACAAGGTCGGTCTGGTCCACGGCAAGATGCGCGGGTCCGAAAAAGACCGCATGATGGCGCAGTTCGCGGCGGCCGAAATCAATCTGCTGGTCGCGACGACGGTTGTCGAGGTCGGCGTTGACGTTCCGGCGGCGACCATCATGGTCATCGAGAACGCCGAGCGTTTCGGCCTTGCGCAACTCCACCAGCTACGAGGACGGATCGGCCGCGGCTCCGAGCCTTCGACCTGCCTGCTGCTCTACCGCGAGCCGCTGGGCGAGATGTCCGATGCGCGGCTACGAGTGATCCGGGAAACCACCGATGGCTTCCGCATCGCCGAAGAAGATTTGAGGCTGCGCGGCGAAGGCGATATCCTCGGTACCCGCCAAAGCGGCCTGCCCGGCTACCGCATTGCCCGCTCCGATGTCCACGCGCAGCTTATCGCACAGGCCCGCGACGAAGCCTTGCGCATCATGAAGCAGAACCCGAAGCTGTCCGGCTCGCACGGCGAAGCCTTGCGATGCCTGCTCTATCTGTTCGAGCGCGACGAGGCCCTGCCCCTGATCGGCGCGGGCTGAAAATCAGTCGACCTTTGCGGTCTCGGGGGTAAAGGCGGAATCATTCGCCGCGCGAGCCGCATTGGCCATATCCGCAAGGGCCGCGAGCTTCTTCTGCGGATCGGAATTAGGCTGAACGACGCCGGCGGACATGATCAGGGTTGCCGCTTCCTCCGTGCTCATGTCGACCTCGACGACCTTGCTCTTCGGCACGTAGAAGAAAAAACCCGTTGTCGGATTGGGAGCGCAAGGCAGGAACACTGAAATGTGCTCCTCCTGACCCGGAAGCCGGGCGGCGACATTCGCGCTCGGGACCTGCGAAATGAGAACGATCGACCACATGCCGGGCGACGGAAATTCGACCAGGCCGACCTTGCGCAGGCTCGAACCGGATCCGGAAAAAAGCGTTTCGAACACCTGCTTGAGTCCGCGGTAGATCGCCCGCACCACCGGCATCCGGCCGAGGATCTTTTCGCCAAAATCGACAAGCGTCCGGCCGATCAGGTTGGCCGTGAGGAAGCCGAGCATCGTCAGCGCGAATACCGCGACGATCAAACCCGATCCCGGCACTCCGAAGGGCAGGTACGTTTCCGGCCGATACGCGATCGGGACGAACGGCCGCACCAGGTTGTCGACCCAGTTCACAAACCACCAGGTCAAATAAAGCGTTATCGCGACCGGGCCTGCGACAATCAGGCCGGTCAGAAAGTAATTCCGGAATCGCGCGATGACGCCGCGGGGCACCTCCGGGTGAGGGTCGCCTGACGCGCCGCTCGAAGAATTGTTACGGGTCATCGTGGTTCCAGATCAAGATGTCCAAATAGGCAGTATCCGCTCATATAGGCATTCCGGCAGACTTTGCATGCGGCGCGCCGGACGGCCTGCGGTGCTTCCTCTGTCTTATTCGACCGTGACGGATTTTGCCAGATTGCGCGGCTGGTCGACGTCGGTGCCCATGACGACAGCGGTATGGTAGGCCAGCAACTGCACCGGAACCGCATAGACCAGAGGCGCAAACGTCGCCGCCATGTCAGGCAGGATGATCGTCACCAGCGACCTGACGGCGGCCTCCGCCGCCCCCTTTGCGTCGGTCATGAGAATGATGTTGCCGCCCCGCGCCGCCACCTCCTGCATGTTGGACACGGTCTTTTCGAAAACCCGATCGTAGGGGGCGATCACCACCACCGGCATGTTCTCGTCGATCAGCGCGATCGGTCCGTGCTTGAGTTCGCCGGCGGCGTAACCCTCCGCATGAATGTAGGAAATTTCCTTGAGCTTGAGCGCGCCCTCCAGCGCCAGCGGGTAGCTGGTGCCCCGTCCGAGATACAGGACGTCCCTCGACTTGGCGACATCGCGCGCGAGCTTGTCGATCTGCGGTTCGGTGGCCAGCGCTTCCGACATCAGCCGCGGGACCTCGATGAGGCCGCGCACGAGCCTCGCCTCGTCTTCCCCGGATAACTGGCCCCTCGCCTTGCCCGCGGCGATCGCGAGCGCCGCAAGCACCATCAACTGGCAGGTGAAAGCCTTGGTCGATGCGACGCCGATTTCCGGCCCCGCCAGGGTCTGCAACATCGTCTCGCTCTCGCGAGCGATCGTCGACGTCGTGACGTTGACGACCGAAAGCGTATGCAATCCCTGCTCCTTGGCGTAACGAAGCGCCGCGAGCGTATCGGCGGTTTCGCCGGATTGCGAAATGAAGATGGCGAGATCGCCCTTGCCGAGCGGCGCTTCCCGGTAGCGAAACTCCGATGCGATATCGATGTCGACGGACAGCCGCGCCAGACGCTCCAGCCAGTATTTGCCGATGTAACCGGCGTAGTTCGCAGTCCCGCACGCGACGATCGAGACACGCCCGATATCGCGAAAATCGAACGGGAGATCGGCCGGAAGCGACACGCACCCGGTTATCATATCGACGTAGCGGGCAAGCGTATGTCCGACGACTTCGGGCTGTTCGTGGATTTCCTTGGCCATGAAGTGGCGAAAGTTGGCCTTGTCCACCAGGGACGTCGAGGCGCTGTGCTTGACGCGCTCGCGCTGAACGACGGCGTTGCGGTGGTCGTAGACGGTTGCGCCCCTACGTGTCAGAATCGCCCAGTCGCCGTCCTCGAGATAGCTGATCGTATCGGTGAACGGCCCGAGCGCGATGGCGTCCGATCCCAGATACATTTCGCCCTCGCCATAGCCGATCGCCAGCGGCGGTCCGTTACGCGCGCCGATCAGGATGTTATCATCGGACGCGAAGATAAAGCCGAGGGCGAAGGCGCCGCGAAGCCGCGACAGCGTGGCCTTGACCGCTTCGACAGGATCGACGCCGGCGGCGAGATAGCCGTCGACGAGATGCAGGACCGTCTCGGTATCGGTTTCGGTCTGGAAGATCGCTCCTTTTTTCTGAAGCTCGTCGCGAAGCTCGCGGAAATTCTCGATGATTCCGTTGTGGACGACGGCCACCCGCTCGGTCGCGTGCGGGTGGGCATTGTTCTCCGTCGGCTTGCCGTGCGTCGCCCAGCGCGTATGTCCGATCCCGACGTGTCCCGCCAGCGGGTCAGCCCGCAGGCGCGCTTCCAGATTCCGCAGCTTGCCCTCGGCGCGACGGCGCGCCAGATGCTTCCCTTCCAGGGTTGCGATGCCGGCGGAATCGTAACCGCGGTATTCGAGACGCTTCAACGAATCGATCAACTGATCCGCGACGGGACCGCATCCCAGAATTCCGACAATGCCGCACATGCGGATCAATTTCTCCAATCGCCCCTTGCCTCTTAACGAATACCCCGGAGCGCAGGGAAACAATAATTATTGCCGATTGCGACAGGGTTAAATCGATTCAAGCGTAAAATCGGTCGCGTCGGCGTTCAGCATTCATCCGCGCTCTTGTTCACGGCAATCGGGACACGCGCGCCGAGATGGCTGGCGATCCACTGCCGGTTAACCAACCTGCAAGCTTTGACGACCCAGCCCTGTTCGACAATCCGTAGCAAACGCCGCGCCGTCGTTCCCGATGTCCCGGTGTTGAGGGTCGCTTATATTTTACCGGCAATCGAAACAATTTTAGCAATTCCCGCAACGGGAGCCCAAGCCCTTTCTGGCACTGTGCGCACAAGAAACAAGAAAAGTGAGGCGCGCATGAGTGAAGCCGAGTTTGAACGGTTGCTGAGCGCCGTGAGCGCCGCAATCGCTCCGCGCATCGAAGAAGCCGCTCTGAAGGTTTCGTCGGATCAGGACGACCTGCATTTCGAGGGGTCTCCGCAGGCCGCCAACGACAACGAGATCGCGTGGCCGTTTTTTCATTTCCCGGATGGCTGGAACGGCGCCTGCTGATTGGATTCGTCGAGCCAACGGGCACGTCAGCACATAAGACAATTCATCAAATAATCGATATAAGATTTTGATTATATTGATGGAGGCCACGTCCGGAATTGAACCGGAGTACACGGTTTTGCAGACCGTTGCGTAACCACTCCGCCACGTGGCCCCTTGAATCGGGATCAATATAGAGCATCAGCTAGTTAGGCAACCTTGCTCAGACTGGTCCGATGTAAATTCTGAAATTGCATTTCTGAAACTGCCGGCTCAGGCTCGTTTGCGGCGCCGATAATCCCTCTTCGGTTTCGGCCGGGGCGCAAGCTCGGGCATCGTCGCCTGGACCTCGCGATATTTCGCCAGCATCCGCTCGAAACTCGCCAGCAACGTCGTCTCGATGTCCGGACGACTTTCGAGACCGGCGAGCAGCATCGCCGCGGCCTCGATCGTGGCAAGTCCGTCCCGACGAGGCTCTCTGCGAAGCTTTCCGTAACGCGATGGTCGTCGGGGTCCCAGAATGACGCGCTGGCACTTCAACATCCACGCATTGCGCCACCAAAGCGCCTTGGCCTGGCTCCAGGTGCCATCGAGCAGCACGATACCTTCAATGTCCGAGAGGATGCCGCGCTGATCGTCTTCCATCTCGCCCTTGCGGTCGATCGCCACGATGGCGCTTTCGGTGCCGAAAGAATCGGCCCTGGCCGATCCGAGATAAAGCACCGCCCAGCGCGACGGATCATGCACCGGCCGGCCGAGCGCCTTCGATAGACTGGGCCAGGACAGCCCGATTTTCAACACGGCGTCCGGAAAGTGTAACGCCGTGAGCCGGGCAGTTCCGAGCGCCCTGTCCTGCTCCTGCGGATGCTGCAGGATCAGGAGCGACGTTCTGTTCGTGATCGGCTCGACGCTGTCGCAAACGCAGAACGCCAGCGGCTTGTGGCATCGTCGACAATCCTCCGCAGCATCGGGCTTCTTATCTGCGGCGGATTCGTCGGCGTTCTTGGGCATGGCCCGCTATACGCCGCGTCCATCCTGCCGGCAAGAAAACCGATCACTTCTCCTGCCTATTCGGCCGGTGCGACCGCCGGAGCGGCCTCACCTCGCCGCCGCAGCCGGTCGATCAGAAGGTAGATCACGGGGGTCGTGTAGAGTGTCAATATCTGTGAAACCAGCAGCCCGCCGATAATCGTTATGCCCAGCGGTCGCCGCAGTTCGGTGCCCGGACCGGTCGCGAGCACCAGCGGTATCGCTGCGAAAATCGCGGCCATGGTCGTCATGAGGATGGGCCGGAAACGCACGCTGCACGCCTCGAAGATCGCATCCCCGGACGACAGGCCGCGCTGGCGTTCGGCATCCAGCGCGAAATCAACGATCATGATGCCGTTTTTCTTGACGATGCCAATGAGAAGAATGATGCCGACGAATGCAATGATTGTCAGCGGCGTATCGGTGATCTGCAAGGCCAGCAGCGCGCCGAGACCGGCGGAAGGCAAAGTCGAGATGATGGTGAGCGGATGGGCGAGGCTTTCGTAGAGAATGCCGAGCACGATATACATTGCGACGAGCGCGCCAAGGATCAGCAACGGCTGGCGTCCCGAGGTCTTGCGGAAATCGGCGGCGTTGCCCTCGAAGCTTCCGCGAATGCCCTCGGGCATATGCAATTCGTTCACTGCGCGCTGGATATTGGCGGTCGCCTCGTCAAGCTCTACGTCGGGTAACGTGTTGAAGGATATCGTCACCGATGGAAACGACTGCGAATGATAGACGGCGAGCGGCGAAAGATCGCGCCGATAGCGGACGACGGTGGACAGCGGCACCTGCACTCCGTTGGCTCCCGCAACGAAGATGCGATCAAGGTTGGAGGGGTCCTGCTGAAATTTCGGATCGATTTCGAGAATGACCTGATACTGATTGCGCTGGGTGTAGACGGTTGAAATCTGCCGTTGCGAAAATGCGTTATTGAGCGCGTTGTCGATGTCCTGAACCCTGACGCCGAGGCTGGACGCCTTCTGCCGGTCGATCGACAACGTCAGTTGCAGGCCGCCGGGGTCGCGGTCGCTGGAGACGTCCGTTATTCCCTCAACCGTCTCCATGCGCTTGGCGACGAGAGGCGCCCACTTCTGCAACAGATCGAGGTCGGTGCTGGAGAGCGTGTACTGATAGTTGGAATCGCTCTGCCGTCCGCCGCTGCGAATATCCTGCGCGGCGAACATGAACAGCCTGATGCCAGGCACAGCGCCGAGATTCCGCCGCAGCCTGTCGATGACCTGCTGGGTCGGCAGCCCGCCCCGCTCGGAAGGCGGCTTCAGCGTGATGTACATGAATCCGCGATTGGAGCCTCCGCGCGTGCTGCTGCCACCAATCGAGGAGCCGATCCCCTGCACGGCAGGATCCGCCATCACGAGATCCATGACACGCTGCTGAAGGCCGAGCATGGACTGAAAGGAGACGTCGGCCGATGCGCGCGTCGAGCCGATGATGAAGCCGCTGTCATCGATTGGGAAATAACCTTTCGGCGTCTTGACATACAGCGTCACGGTCAGGGCGATCGTTGCAAAAAACGCCAGCAACGTCAGGACGGGAAAGCCGAGCACGACGCGCAGCGTCCGCGTATAGAACGTCACAAGTCGGGACAGCAACCTTTCGACCAGCCGGTCGAACCGGGTCGCATCGGTTGACGTCGCCCGCTTGATGTAATGGGCGCAGATCATCGGCGTAACCGTCAACGACACAACGGTCGACACCACGATCGCGAATGTCAGGGTGAGCGAGAATTCTCGCAACAGCCGGCCGACGACGCCGTCCATGAAGATCAGGGGCGTGAACGCGGCGACCAGCGACAGGCTGATCGACAGCACCGTGAAGCCGATCTGCCTTGCTCCTTCGAGTGCAGCCCGATAGGGCGGCAGCCCGTGCTCGAGATTGCGGTACATGTTCTCGATCATGACGATGGCATCGTCGACCACGAAACCGACGGAAATGGCCAGCGCCATCAGGGACAGGTTGTCGATGGAGAAGCCCGCCAGCCACATTCCCGCGCATGTGCCGGCCAGCGCCAGCGGAACCGACACGCCAGCCGCGACGGTCGGCGTGAGACGGCGAAGGAACGCATAAACGACCACCATCACGAGAACGGCTGTCGCCAGCAGCGTCCACTGCATGTCGTCGACGCTCGCACGGATCGAGCCGGTACGATCGACAATGGTCGATATCTCGACGCCGGCCGGAATCCACTGCTTGAGTTCGGGAATCATCGCCTTCACCCGGTCGACGGTATCGATGACGTTGGCGTCGCCCTGCTTGGTAATCTGGATCAGCACCGCGGGCTGCTTGTTGAACCACGCGATCGAACGGCTGTTTCGCGTGGCGTCCTTGACGTCGGCCACGTCCGAGAGCCGGACGAAATTTCCTCCGGAGCTTTTGATGACGATGTCGCGAAACTCGGCCGCCGTCCGCATCTGACGGTTGGTCGACAACGTCTCGCTCTGGCGGCCGCCATTGAAGATCCCCACGGGGCCGAGCGGATTCGCATTCACGATCGCGGTCCGGACATCGTCGGTCGCGATGCCGGCGTTCGAGAGCGCCACCGGGTTGAGCGCGATCCGAACGGCCGGCTGATCGGCGCCGCTCACCGAAACCTCGCCGACACCTGGAACCTGCGAGATGCGCTGCACGATCACGGTGTCGGCGACATCGTAGATCGCGCTGGTGGACATGGTTTTTGATGTCAGTCCCAGAACAAAGACCGGCGCAGCGGCGGGATTGGCCTTGCGGAATTTCGGCAATGTCGGCAGATCGGTCGGCAGATCGGCGAGCGAGGCGTTGATCGCCGCCTGCACGTCACGGGCGGCATGGTCGATATCCCGCCCGATCGCGAACTGAAGCTGGATGCTGGTGGCGCCGAGCGTGCTCGTGGATGTGATCTGATCGACGCCGGCGATCTCGCCGAGCCGGCGCTCCAGCGGAGCGGCCACGGTTGCCGCCATCACCGATGGGTCCGCCCCCGGCCGGCTGGCCGACACCCGGATCATCGGGAAATCGACGTTCGGCACCGAGGCCACCGGGAGAAACCCGTAAGCGACCACGCCGACCAGAAACAGGCCGATCGCCAGAAGCGTGGTGCCGACCGGCCTTCGGATGAATGGCTCGGAGATCGAGACCATCTATTGCATGCCCTCGGTCGCACCCGCGATTGGCGGCCGCTCCGGCCCACCCGTCGGCACCGCCTGCTCGATGCGCTTGTTCAGCCGATCCAGCGCCAGATAGATCACGGGCGTGGTGTAAAGCGTGAGCAGTTGGCTGAGCAGCAGGCCGCCGATGATCGAGATGCCGAGGGGGAACCGCAGTTCAGCGCCTGTGCCGCTTTCAATCGCCAGCGGCAGCGCGCCGAACAGCGCAGCCAGAGTGGTCATCATGATCGGGCGGAACCGGAGCAGACATGCCTGCACGATCGCTTCGGTCGCCGACATGCCCTGATGGCGCTCGGCCTCGAGCGCGAAATCGATCATCATGATCGCGTTCTTCTTCACGATGCCCATCAGCAGAATGATGCCGATCAGGCCGATGACGGAGAGATCCTGTCCGAACAGCATCAGCGCGAGAATGGCGCCGACGCCGGCCGAAGGCAGCGTCGAAAGAATCGTGATCGGATGAATGTAGCTCTCATACAAGACGCCCAGAACGATGTAGATCGTGACCAGCGCGGCCAGGATCAGCCAGGGTTGCCCCGCAAGCGATTTCGAGAACTCGGCGGCATCGCCCGAGAATACGCCGACGATGCTTGAGGGCATACCGATGCGGCTCTCGATGGTCTTGACCCGCTCCACGGCATCGCCGAGCGCTTCGCCGGGGGCGAGATTGAAGCTGAGCGACGCCGCCGGAAATTGCGCGCGATGCGAGATCGCCAGCGGCGCCGTGGTTCGGGTCAACGTCGCAACCGCGGACAGCGGCACCTGCGCACCGGCGAGGCCCGGCAGATAAAGCTTGGAGAGAATCGAGGGATCGCGCTGATACTGCGGCAAGGCTTCCAGCACAACGCGATACTGATTGGCTTGCCCGTAAACGGTCGAGATCTGGCGTTGCGCGAACGCGTCGTTCAACGTGTCGTTGACGCCCTGCAGGCTGACGCCGAGCTGGCCCGCGCGCGACCGGTCGATGTTCAGCGCGGCTCGCAGACCTCCCTCCTGCACTTCCGAGGATACATCCTGAAACAGCGGATCGCGACGAAGCTCGGCAACCAGCTTGCGGGCCCACTCCGAAACATCCGCGGCGTCGGTCCCCGTCAGGGTGTACTGGTATTGCGAACGGCTCGACTGCGTGCTGATCTGAACATCTTGCACCGGTTGAAAATAAACCGTCATGCCGGGGATCGAGGCAACGCGCTCCTTCAGACGCGCGACCACGGCAGCGACATCGTCGCTGCGATCGCTCCTCGGTTTGAGCGTCATCACCAGTCGCCCGACGTTCGTCGTGGGATTCACGGAACCGGCGCCGATGACCGAGACGACACCCGTTACATCCGGATCCCGTTTGACGATGCCGGCCACCTCGGCTTGACGGCTTTGCATTTCGGCGAATGACACGTGCGGTCCGGCTTCCGTGACCGCCGTGATGGAAGCCGTGTCCTGCAGCGGCAAAAATCCCTTTGGCGCGACAACGTAAAGGATCAACGTCGCGGCAATGGTCGCGAAGGTCACGGCCAGCGTTGCGGACTGGTGCGCAAGCACCCACAGCAGGCTCCGGCGGTAGAACTCGACCATGCGATCGATATTGCGGCTGACCCACGCCAATCCCGGCGTCGCGCGCTTGCCTTCGGAGCGCTTCAGAAGCCGGGAGCACATCATCGGCGTCAGAGTCAGCGACACGACGGCGGACGTGACGACCGCGATGGTCAGGGTCAGGGCGAATTCGCGGAACATCCGTCCGACCAGCCCGGACATGAACAGGAGCGGAATGAACACCGCGATCAGCGAGACCGTGAGCGAAATCACCGTGAAGCCGATCTCGCTCGCACCCCGGAGCGAGGCTTCCAGGGCGCTTTCGCCGTTCTCCATGTGGCGGACGATGTTTTCGATCATCACGATGGCGTCGTCGACAACGAACCCGGTGCCGATCGTCAGCGCCATCAGCGACAGGTTGTCGAGACTGAACCCGGCGAAATACATGATGCCGAAACTGGTGATCAGCGACAACGGGAGCGCCACGCCCGCGATCAACGTCGCCCGCAGCGAGCGCAGGAAAAGCAGGACGACAAGCGTAACGAGCACGACGCTGAGGATCAGCGTGAATTGCACGTCGCGGACGGAGGCGCGGATCGTCACGGTGCGGTCGCTGACGACCGTCAGTTTGACGCCGGCCGGAACCGTGCGCTGGACCTTCGGAATCTCCTCCCGGATCTGGCGGACAACCTCGATCACATTCGCGCCGGGCTGGCGCTGGATATCGATGATGACGGCCGGCGTTCCATTATACCAACCGCCGGTGCGATCGTTTTCCAGTCCGTCCACGATCCGGGCGACGTCTCCGATCGTGACCGGAGCGCCGTTACGATAGGCGACGATGATCGGCTTGTAGGCATTCGCCGCCGCGATCTGGTCGTTGGCGGCGATGGTGTAGGCTTGCTGCGCGCCGTCCAGAGAACCCTTCGGTCCCGAAACATTGGCGCCGGCAATCGCGGTGCGCAAATCCTCCATCGAGATGCCGTAAGCGGCAAGCCGCGCAAGATCCGCCTGGACGCGCACTGCCGGCTTCAAGCCGCCAAGCACGGAAACGCGTCCGACGCCCGAAATCTGACTGAGACGCTGGGTCAGGACGGTATCGGCAAGGTCGCTCATGGCGCGCAGCGAGACGGTGTCCGATGTCAGCGCGAGCGTCATCACCGGCGCATCCGCCGGATTCACTTTGGCATAAGTCGGCGGATACGGCAGGTTCTTCGGCAATATCCCGGCGGCGGCGTTGATGGCCGCCTGCACGTCCTGCGTGGCGCCGTCGATATCGCGGTTCAAATCGAATTGCAGGGAAATCTGACTGACGCCGAACGAGCTTGTCGATGTCATGGACGACAGCGACGGGATCTGTCCGAGCTGGCGCTCCAGCGGCGCGGTCAGCAGCGACGCCACCACGTCGGGACTCGCGCCCGGCAACTGGGTCGTCACCTGCACCGTTGGAAAGTCGACCTGCGGCAACGCCGAGACCGGCAACGCCCAATAGCCGAGCGCGCCTCCGATCATCAGCGCGATCCCGAGCAGGGAGGTCGCGATGGGACGACGAATAAACGGTTCGGAGACGCCCATGTCTATCTCGTCTATTAGCTCGTCTATCAGCTCGCTGCCGCGAATTGGATGCTCAGGACCCTGTCCCCGGGATCAAGGTTGAGCCTTTGCGTTGCCGCCCGGCTGCCCGCTTTCCTGCGTTCCGCTTCTCGAACGGTTTTGATTTCCCTCACCCCGCTTGCCGCGGCGTTCACCATTGCTGCCGCCTTGATTGTCGCCGCGCCTGCCTCGGCGGTTGTGAGGCGCAAGATCCGCCGTCGGCGGCTGGTGGTTCTCGCTCACGACCACCTTTGCGCCGTCGGACAGATTGGCAAATCCCGTGGTGACCACCCGGTCCGTGGGAGCAATGCCCTTGGCAATCACAGCGTCATTTTCGTTCTGCTGCGTCACCGTTATCGGCTTCGCTGTCACGGTATCGTCGCTTCCGATCACATAGCTGAAGGTTCCGAGCGAACCGCGCTGCACCGCGGACGTCGGTATGACCGTCGCCTGCGACAGCGTTTCCACCTTGAGGCGGACATTGACGAACTGTCCCGGCCAGAGCTGGAGGTTTCGATTTGGAAATTCGGCCTTCAGCTTCAACGTGCCGGTCGTGGGATCGACCTGATTGTCGATGCCGACCAGCCTGCCGGTATCGGCAACCGTCGTTCCGTCGTTTCCGAAGACGTCGACTTCGAGAGCCCCTTTCGCGATCGCCGCATTCACGCGCGCGATCTGCTGTTGCGGCAGGCTGAACTGCACGGCGATGGGCTGAAGCTGGGTGATGATGACAAGTCCGGTCGCATCGGAAGCATGGATGATGTTGCCCCGATCGACCTGGCGCAGGCCCGTGCGTCCCGAAATCGGCGCGATAATCTTGGTGTAACCGAGCATCGCCTGGGCGGTGTCGATCGCGGCCTGATCGGCCTTGATGAGCGCCTCCTGTTGCGCGACGACCGCCGTCTGCGTATCGGCCTGCTGTTTCGATCCGGCGTTGGAGGCGGCCAGTTGCTGGTAGCGCTTCAGATCGAGGCGCATGTTGGCGAGTTGCGCTTCATCCTGAGCCTTCTTCGCGACCGCCTGATCGTACTGCGCCTGATAGATCACGGGATCGATCTCGCCCAGCACGTCGCCCTTCTGCACGTCCTGCCCTTCGGCGAAATTGACGGCGATCAGCTTGCCGTCGACCTGCGAGCGCACGGTGACCGTGTTCAAGGCCCGGACTGTCCCGACGCCGTCGAGATAGACCGGCACGTCCTGGATGCGCGGCGTTGCAGCCAGCACCGGAACGGCATGATCGGGCCGCGTCCTTCCGTCGCGCTTGTTCTGCGTGAATGCGGTCCAGCCGAGATAGGAGAGCCCTACGGCGACCAGGAGCACGATGACGATCCACACGGGACGTCGCCGTCCGCGGCCCGTCACCTTGTTGCGTATGCCGGCGCCGGCCGCCTTCGCGGTTTCGTCCAGACCCGGTTTAAAGAGCATTGCCCGCCCTCTCTATCCTCGGTTCCCAGCCGCCGCCGAGGGACTGATAAAGACTCACGATCGCCAGGAGCCGCGCAAGCTGCGCCTGCGACAGCGAGTCCTCCGCCTGAAACAGCGTCAGTTGCGTATTCAGCACGGTAACGATATCGGCGGTGCCGGCCCGAAGCTGCTGTTCGGACAGTTCGAACGCCCTGCGCGAGGCGGCAAGGACCTCCCGCTGGAGGCGCAGCCTCTCGGTGGTCTGGCGGATCGCGATCAACGCATTGTCGACGTCGGCGAACGCCGAAACGACCGTCTTGCGGTATGTCTGAAGCAGTTCGTCCTGTCGCGCCCTGGTATATTCGAAGTTGCCGAGAATCCTGCCGCCGTCGAAGATCGGCTGCGTCAGTCCGCCGGCCAGACTGAAGAAAGCCGCATGGGGCTGGAACAGCGCGACCAGGGCCGAACTCTGATAACCGCCCTGCCCCGTCAATTGAATGCTCGGAAAAAATTGCGCGCGCGCGCTGCCCACGTTGGCGGTTGCCGATGCGAGTTGAGCCTCCTGGCGGCGGATGTCCGGACGCTGCGTCAACAATTCCGACGGCAGACCCGGAGTCACCCGCGGGACGGCAATCCGGTTGAGCGAACCGCCCTTGACCTTCACGCTCTCTGGCGGACGAGACACCAGCGTCGCGAGCGCATTGATGTTCTGTCCCAGGATCTCACGAAGCGGCGGAACGGCGGCCCGCTGGTTGGCCAGCACGCTTTCCTGTTGCGCGACGTCGAGATCGCTCCCGGTGCCGGCCTTCAGCCGCTGCTTGATCGCCTCGAGGACGCGCGCGGCGCTGGCGATGTTGCGCTCGGCGGTACTAATACGATCCTGCGCCGCAAGGACCTGAAAATAGGCGTTCGCAACGCTGGTCAGCGTCGTCAGGTCGACCACATCGCGATCAAAGCGGCTCGCGGTCGCGGTTTCCTCCGCGGCCAGGGCGGCGTCGCGATTTTTACCCCAGAAATCGACCTCATAACTCGCGGCGCTCAGCGAAGTCGAGTAGTTCACGACCTCCCGACCGCCAATGCTCAAGCCGTTGGAGCTTGAGCCCGAAGTGCGGGAATAGCCTTCCTGACCCCCGACGCTGACGCTCGGCAGCAGCGCCGCCCCCGCGATCCGGGCCTGCTGGTCGGCCTGAATGATCCGCGCCGTGGCAGCGGCAATGTCCAGATTGACGGTCTGGGCTTCCTCCATCAGGCTCGTCAGTTCGGAAGAGCGAAAGCCGCGCCACCAGTCAAGCGTGGGCGGGGCGGCAGCCGCGCTCGGCCGCACGGCGTTGTAGCCGGCGGGAATGTCCAGCGCAGGATCCGGAAGATCCCTGGTCAGGATGCAGCCGGCCGACATCGCAGCCGCCGCCAACACCGGGAGAAGCGTGGCGGAACGCCAAATCCATGTCGAAGCCCTCTTCGGATCGACCGGGTCCTTCGCCGAAGGATCACTCACGCCGGCCCCCGACGGGCGGTGGACGATAGGTATTTGCGTGAGGTGGGGGCGTCCCGTGCCAACCTATTTCAGTGTGAAAGAACGATGCGGGCACCAGTCGTTATGCTTTCTCTTAGAACGGCCCTATTCTAGCGGCCCGATCAATCGACGGACAGTCCCTGCCCGGCCACGATCATTAGATACGTTCCATTGAAGCCACGCCCGCGGATGGCCCGGACTTACCAAAAGCCCCGTTTTGAAAGGCTTTCCCGGCGCTCCGGTCGCAAACAGGTGCGGCAATCTTACCAAGATTTCATGCATCGCTGCGGCTCCGGGCCGCACGCCACCGAGGATCCTCGGGTCAGGAAGCGTTCTTCGCGCGACTCGCTCCCGGCCAATACGGATGAAGCAGACGAATCAAAGCGCGCAAAACCCTTAAAACGACAGATATGCCCTTTGCAGGCGCGCGATCCTGGGCTTGAGACGGCACGCCGCAACAGCGCCGGCGGGCGTCCGTCGGGGTGGGTCATTGCACGGAATGGCTGGCCTGTCCTGCTGATGACCTTCGCTCACTTGTGCCGTCTCCACCTCTCAACTAGTCTGGTGGCTCAGAAGTTCGCATCGCGCGTCCGGCGGGTCCGTCAAGCGAACTGCTGAACCCGAACCACACCGGAGTCATAAGGTTGCCGATGTCCCTTTGATTTCGAAATTCGCGCCAAAGGTTGCTGCAAGGACATGCGACCTTCGGAATCGGGACACCAGGTTGCCGTCAAATCCCGCAACTGCTGACAAGATTTTAGCACCTCATGAGAATCAACAACGACGTCGTCGAAGCGATCGGCAACACACCGCTTGTCAAGTTGAGGCACGCATCGGAAACGACGGGATGCACCATTCTCGGCAAGGCCGAGTTCATGAATCCGGGCCAGTCGGTCAAGGATCGCGCCGGCAAACAGATGATCCTGGAAGCCGAAAAGCGGGGCGATCTCAAGCCCGGCGGCCTCGTGGTCGAAGGCACGGCTGGCAACACCGGCATCGGTCTCGCCGTCGTCGCCAGCGCGCGCGGCTATCGCACGATGATCGTCATCCCGGAAACGCAGAGCCAGGAAAAGAAAGACATGCTGCGGCTATGCGGAGCCGAACTGGTCGAGGTCCCGGCGCTCCCTTACAGCAATCCGAACAATTATCAGCACATCGCGAGGCGGCTCGCGGACGAACTGCGCAAATCCGAGCCCAACGGCGTGCTGTTTGCCGATCAATGGAACAATCTCGACAACCCCAAGGCTCACTACGTTTCGACCGGCCCCGAAATCTGGGAGCAGACCGGCGGCAAGGTCGATGGATTCATCTGCTCGATCGGGACCGGCGGCACGCTGGCCGGGACCGGCGCATTCCTGCGGGAGAAAAAGAAAGACATCGTCATCGGCGTCGCCGACCCCCGCGGAGCCGCCATGTATGAATTGTTCAAAAACGGCGTGGCCAAGGCAACTCCGGGAGGATCGATCACCGAGGGAATCGGACTCGGCCGGGTGACGCCGGTCATTGCCGATGCCAAGGTCGATGAGGCTTATCTCATTCCCGACGAGGAAGCCGTTCCGGTGATCTACGATCTGCTTGAACACGAGGGGCTTTGCCTTGGCGGCTCGACCGGCATCAATGTCGCCGGCGCAATTCGTCTTGCAAACCAGTTGGGGCCAGGCCACACGATCGTGACGATCCTGTGCGACTCCGGCAACCGTTATCAGTCGAAGCTGTTCAATCCCGACTTCATGCGCTCCAAGAACCTTCCCGTGCCGCAATGGCTCGAAAAGCGCAGCACGGTGAAGATTCCCCTCGCGCCGGCCTAGGCTGCCTTTAGCGCTCTCAACGCAGGATCTGGCTGAGGAAAAGCCGGGTCCGCGGATGTTTCGGATTGGCGAAAAAATTCGTCGGCGTATTGGATTCGATGATCTGCCCTTCGTCCATGAACACGACGCGGTCGGCCACCTCCCTGGCGAATCCCATTTCGTGAGTGACCACGAGCATGGTCATGCCCTCCCTGGCAAGATCGACCATCGTGTCGAGCACTTCCTTGACCATCTCCGGATCGAGCGCCGATGTCGGCTCATCGAACAGCATGACCTTCGGATTCATCGTGAGCGCCCGCGCAATCGCCACGCGCTGCTGCTGGCCTCCCGACATCTGGCCCGGATATTTGTTGGCCTGTTGAGGAATCTTGACGCGTTCGAGGAACTTCATCGCCGCCGCCTCGGCGTCCTTCTTCGGGACATGGCGGACCCAGATCGGAGCAAGCGTACAGTTTTCGAGCACTGTCAGGTGAGGAAACAGGTTGAAGCTCTGGAAAACCATTCCGACCTCGCGCCGGACTTCCTCGACGCGTCGCAGACTGGGGCCAAGTTCGATTCCATCGACGACGATCCGGCCCTCCTGAAATTCCTCGAGCGCGTTGATGCAACGGATCAGCGTCGACTTTCCCGAACCTGACGGACCGCAGACCACGATACGCTCGCCTCGCGCCACGTCGAGATCGATATCCCGCAGCACATGGAAGCTGCCGAACCATTTGTTGAGGCCGACGATGGAAACGATGGCGTTCGCGTCTGTCATGGCACATCCCAAGCTCAACTTCGCCCGTGCGGATTCAGCCGATTTTCGACGAACAGCGAGTATCGGGACATGCCGAAGCAGAACACGAAATAGATGATTCCGGCAAAAGCGAACCCGGTGAACAGCGTGGTGGGCGTCGCCCAGGTCGGATCCGCGAACGAGGCCCGCAAGCTTCCGAGCAGGTCGAACAGAGCGATGATGGAGACCAGCGATGTGTCCTTGAACAATGCGATGAAGCTATTGACCAGTCCGGGGATGACATGCCGCAGCGCCTGCGGCATCACGATGAGTCCCGTCGTCGTCCAGTATGACAGACCAAGCGCATGGGCGGCTTCGGCCTGTCCACGCGGAATCGCAGCCAGACCGCCGCGGATAACCTCGGCATTGTAGGCGCCCGCGAACAACGCGATGCCGATCAGAACCCGGACCAGGCCGTCGACGGTGAAGTTTCCGGGAAGAAAAAGCGGAAGCATGTAGGTCGCGAAAAACAGCACCGTGATGAGCGGAACGCCGCGCCAGAACTCGATGAAAGCGATCGAGAAAATCCGGATCAGCGGAATGGTGGCGCGCCGTCCAAGCGCCAGCGCGATGCCGATCGGTATCGACGACACGATGCCGGTCACAGACACCACGAGCGTCACCAGCAAACCGCCCCAGAGACGGGTATCGACGACCGGAAGGCCGCCGCGATCGAGGTGCATCACCGCGATCACCAGACCAATGCCGACGAACGTCGTCAGACCCGCAAACAACGCGCGCCAGCCCGCACGGAATGCGCCGTTGAGAAGAAAGAGCAGCAGCGACACGATCGCAGCAGTGCACGCCAAGTCGTACCAGACCGGCTGATCGGAATTCTGGAGCCGGTCGCGGAGCCACGTCAGCGGCCACGCCAGAAAGTTCGCCGCATCGCCGATCCATGCAACGGCATGTCCCGCAAGCCGTAATACCGGACCGATTCCGCCTGCTTCTCCTGACGCGGCGAGCTGCCGTCCGACATCGCCGACGCCGTCGGCCAAGCTCGAGAGAAAACCGGCGGTCCAGCGCACGCCGAACCCCTCGATGCCTCCGCCATGCAGCAGAAAAAAGGCTACGACGGGGAACCCAACAAAGAACAGGCCGGCGTTGAGACTCTTGGCGGGCAGACGAGGAATTAGTAGCGGCAACAATAAAACCGCGGCCAGCAGGAACGTCAGATTCACGCGCCACCGTTCAGGCTCGGGATAAAAGCCGTAAATGAATTGCGTGATCTTCGCCTGAACGAACGGCCAGCACGCCCCGACCGACTTTCCCGCGTCCGCGGCCAGACACGATGTTCTGTCCGTGCCTTCCCAGACCGCGTCCACGAGAAGAAACCTGATCGCCGGGACAATGATGAACCACAGCAGCACGATACCGACGACCGTCAGCAGCACGTTGCCCGGAGAATTGAGCAGACGAGTCCGAAGAAAGCTGGAAAAGCCAGTGGTTCTGACCGGCGGGGGCCGCTCCGGAACAAGGTCGGCGCGAACGAACGCGTAGTCGGACCGATCGGTCATCCGCCCATGCTCCTGGCGACGCGCCAGCCATAGACGCTCATGAGCGCACTTGTCGCAAGCGAGATCAGCAGATAGACGCCCATCGTTATTGCGATGATTTCGATGGCTTGCCCGGTCTGGCTCAGCGTCGTTCCGGCAAACACCGAGAACAGATCCGGATATCCGATGCCGACGGCCAACGACGAATTCTTCGTGAGGTTGAGGTATTGATTGGTCAGCGGCGGGAGGATGACGCGCATGGCTTGCGGCACCACGATCAATCGCAGCGTTGATCCGCGCGAGAGCCCGAGCGACGCCCCGGCCTCCATCTGACCTTTGTGGACCGAAAGGATTCCGGCGCGCACGAC
Source organism: Nitrobacter sp. (assembly GCF_047149785.1). GTDB lineage: Bacteria > Pseudomonadota > Alphaproteobacteria > Rhizobiales > Xanthobacteraceae > Nitrobacter. Next base: position 1,494,725 of record NZ_BAAGBE010000001.1, read on the forward strand.
CTCCGCGATGAACGCGGCCGTATATGTCGAAAGCGCAACGGCGAGCGCGACGAATTCCGGGGTCAACCGCGCCCCGCCGGAAAAATTAAATCCTTTGAGGACAGGCGTCTCGAATGTGAAGGGAGCGCCGAAGAGGAGCACCACGACCAGCGGAACGCCAATCAACAGACCCGAAATATAAGGCCACACGACCACCACTCGTCCATATTGAAAGAGCGCGCGGCGCGAGTAATGGCGCAGCAAGAGGCAGCCGATGGTGGCAGCCACGACCGCGACGACAAAGGCAAGAAGCCCCTCGTGTTGTCCGATCGGCTTCGGAATGACGAAGCCGCGATTGCTGAGAAAGAAGGTGTCGAAGATCGAAAGGCTTTGCCGCGGACTCGGCAGCGTTCCCAGCACCGCAAGATACCAGAACAAAATCTGGAACAGCAGCGGCTGGTTTCGAACCAGCTCTACATAGCCGCCCGAAATGCGTGATATCAGCCAATTCGGCGACAACCGCCCGAGCGCCACGGCAAAGCCGATGATCGTCGCAATGACGATGCCGACCACGGCTACCAGCAGAGTATTGAGGAGGCCGACCAGGAACACGCGCGTGTAACTGTCGCTTTCGGAATACGGGATCAAAGTCTGGTTGACGCCGAATCCGGCGGTCTGCGACATGAAGCCGAATCCCGAGGCGACGTGCTGCGCCTCCAGGTTTCCCCTCGCGTTGGCCACGATCTCGTAGCCGATCCATGCCAGGATGGCGAGGAACAGGACCTGCAGCGCAAGTCCGCCCCAGCCCGCCTTCCCGCCTAGCGCACGCCGCAGCTTGAGGAAGAACTGCAGCGGCGGCTTTCGAGGCTCTGCGGCCATCGTTGCGGGCGTTGGCGCTAGCGGATCGGCGGCGCGTACTGAATACCGCCCCGGTTCCAGAGTTTATTGAGCCCCCGCGCGATCCCGAGCTTCGAACCCGCACCGACATTGCGGTCAAACGCCTCGCCATAATTTCCGACCGCCTTGACGATACGCGCGACCCAGTCCTTGGTCAGGCCCAGTTGTTCGCCGAAATTGCCATCGGTCCCGAAGACGCGCTTCAGTTCCGGGTTATCCGATTTGGCCATCTCGTCGACGTTTCTCTGGGTTATGCCGAGTTCTTCGGCATCGATCATTGCAAACAGCGTCCACTTGACGAGATCGAACCACTGATCGTCGCCGTGACGCACCATCGGCCCGAGCGGCTCCTTCGAGATGACCTCGGGCAGGACCGCGTGATCGGCAGGATTGGAGAGCTTCAGCCGTTCGGCATAGAGTTGCGAAATATCGGCGGTAAAAACGTCGCACCGGCCCGATTCGTAGGCTTTGATGGTTTCGTCGGCCGTGCTGAACGCGATGACCTCGTACTTCATCTTGTTGCTCTTGAAGTAGTCGGCAAGATTCTGTTCGTTCGTGGTGCCCGTCTGCACGCAGACTGACGCGCCGTTCAATTCCAGCGCCGAATTGACCTTGAGCGATTTCCTGACCAGAAATCCCTGTCCGTCGTAATAGGTCACGCCGGTGAAATTTCCGCCAAGCGACGTGTCGCGCGAGAGCGTCCACGTCGTATTGCGCGACAGGACATCTATCTCGCCGGATTGCAGGGCGATAAACCGGTCCTTGGCGGACAGCGGGACAAACTTGACCTTGCTAGGGTCGTTGAACACGGCGGCCGCAATCGCGCGACAGACATCCACATCGAGCCCCGTCCAGTTGCCTTTGTCGTCAGGCGCGGAGAACCCGGGCAACCCTTGGCTCACGCCACAAGACAGCATGCCTCGCGCCTTGACTGCGTCGAGCGTGGTCGTCGCCTTCGCAGACTCCTGCGCGGATGCCGATTGCAATGAAAGACCGGCAACGCAGGCGAAAATGACAGCAAGTACGCATTTCATGGTAATGCCTTTCAGGGACATCGATGGATCGTCAGTTCGGCGGCGTTCAGACGCCGGGTTGGGCCTTGCTCGATTTGTTTTCTTCACCAATCCGGCCAAAATGGACCTTGTCGATTACCGAGGCTGAAACTCGCGGCAGGCCTCTCGATACAGGGTTACCAAAGGAGCTGGATTTCATCACGGAAATGACTGGCGGGCGGCCTGTTCTAACATTCGCACGCTGTATCAGCGAGCCCTCCTGCGCGTGAAGCTGCCGGCGGAGTTTTTGAATTCGATATTAATTCGATATTGATGTCCGGGGCGCATAGCTAGCGAGGCGGTTCCGAAATCGCTTCATTTTCTCAGCCAGTCCCTCGAGCGAACTCCGCCGTGCAATGGTGTGTCTCCGGATTTACGACACCGATCGGGTCGCGCCGGTCAAATTCACTCCGCTGGCGAGCAGGGTCAAGGGGTTGACGAGGGTCTTCCCCTTCCTGTTACTAACAACATCACTCCGGAACCAGGATCCGGCTCGTTTCGAGGCAAGCGCGTCAGCGGCAAAATGCCTCCTTTGACAGCGGCGAACAGATGACCTTCTCAAAGGGCGGCAGACCGACGGATTCGCTTCGGGCGGAAACCAGACTTATCGTTTCGGGTCGAGACACCGAGGCGCAAAAGGGGTTTGTCAATCCGCCGGTCGTTCGAGGTTCGACCGTGCTCTACCCGACGGCCGGCGACCTGCATGCTCATCGCGGGGAATTCCATTACGGACGGCATGGCACGCCGACAACCCGCGCGTTGCAGGACGCGTTGATGACTCTCGAGGGCCCGCAATGCGCCGGCGCCGGCCTCGTTCCATCCGGCGTGTCCGCGATCTCCACCGCGCTACTGTCCGTACTGAAGGCCGGCGATCACATTCTCGTTTGTGATAACGTCTATCGGCCCACACGCCATTTCTGCGACGGACTCCTGCTGCGCTATGGGGTCGAAACCACATATTTCGATCCGCTGATCGGTTCGGGCATCGCTGCACTGTTCCGACCGAACACGCGTGCAGTCATGGTCGAGGCTCCGGGCTCCCAATCCTTGGAGATGCCGGACGTTCCGGCGATCGTCGCGGTCGCGCACGAACACGGAGCCCTGGTGGTTGACGACAATACCTGGGCAACCCCCCTGTTCCGCCGCGCGCTCGAACAAGGCGTGGACATCAGCATCCAGGCGGCGACCAAATATATCGGCGGACACTCCGACATCATGTTCGGCACCATATCGGCCAACGCCGAAGCCTGGCCTGCGATCGCCGAAGGCATCCGGCTGCTTGGCGTCTGCGCCGGACCCGACGACGTGTTTCTGGCGCTGAGAGGATTGCGCACCCTTGCCGTGAGGCTGCATCATCACCAGCAAGCCGCGATCGAGATGGCGCAGTGGCTCGCGAAACGGCCGGAGGTCGCGAGGATTCTGCATCCTGCAATGCCGGACGATCCCGGCCACGCAATCTGGAAGCGCGATTTCACCGGCGCATCGGGACTGTTCAGCATCGTCCTCAAGCCCGCGCCGCGAGAAGCCGTGGATGCGCTGCTCGATACGGTGGAATTGTTTGGCATGGGCTACTCCTGGGGCGGCTATGAGAGCCTCATCATTCCCTTCGATTGCACCGCTTATCGCACCGCGACCGCCTGGGCGCCGGGCGGGCCGACGTTGCGCCTCCATATCGGCCTGGAGAGCGTGGACGATCTCAAGGCCGATCTCGATCGCGGATTTTGCGCCTTCAACGCCATGCGGTGACCGCGGCCTCGGTCTGACGCTTTTCACCCTGTTATTTTGCTACGGCTGCGCCGAATAATAGAATTTGATCCGCGGCCGTTTGCCGATAGCCTGACTGTTCGACTCCAATTGTGGACGGGAAACCCATGGGAAGCCTCGTTCTTCTCGATCTGATGGGTGGCATCGCGCTTTTGCTCTGGGGCCTTCATATGGTCCGGAGCGGAATCCTGCGCGCCTTCGGTCCGGACCTTCGCCGGTTTCTGGGCAAAGCGCTTCGCAATCGCTTTGCCGCGTTCGGCGCCGGTCTCGGTCTCACCGCCTTGCTCCAAAGCAGCACCGCCACCGGCCTGATCACCAGTTCGTTCACGGCGGAAGGTCTCGTCAACCTGGTTCCAGCGCTTGCGATCATGCTCGGCGCGAACGTCGGAACCACGCTGATCGTTCAGGTTCTGTCATTCGATATCGCCGCCGTCGCGCCGGTCTTCTTCGTCATCGGGGTCACTGCATTCCGCAGCGGCGCCCGCTCGCGCATCAAGGACGTCGGCCGCGTCTTCATCGGCCTTGGCCTGATGCTGCTGGCGCTGCACATTTTGCTCACCACGCTGGCGCCGGCCGAAAACGCGCCCGGCGTGCGGATTTTTCTGAACGCCATCACCGGCGATCCCGTGCTGTGCATTCTCATCGGCGCGGTCGTGACCTGGGCCGCTCATTCCAGCGTCGCGACCGTTCTCCTCATCATGTCGCTCGCCTATTCCCACTTCGTTTCGCCATATGCGGCCTTCGCGCTGGTGCTCGGCGCCAATATCGGCAGCGCCCTCAACCCGATCTTCGAAGGCGCCCGCCGCGATAATCCCGCGAGCTATCGGCTGCCGGTCGGCAACATGCTCAACCGGCTCGTCGGAGTGCTGCTGGTCGCGCCGTTTCTACATCCGATCGTGGATGTCATGCTGACATGGCAGCCGCACCTCGCCAAGGCCACCGCGACGTTTCATATCGCCTTCAATGTCCTGACCGCGATCCTGTTTATCGGGCTGCTCGACGGCGTGGCGCGCATGCTCGTGCGGCTTCTTCCCGACAAGGCGCCAGAGACCGATCCGTCGCGGCCTCGCTACCTCGACGAGAGCGCGCTGGAAACGCCTTCGCTCGCGCTCGCCGACGCGGCGCGCGAAACGCTGCGCATGGGCGACCTCGTGGAAGCCATGCTGCGCAAGGTGATGGACGGGATGATGACCAACGACAAATCGCTGGTCGATCAGGTTTCGCGGATGGACGACGGCGTGGACGGCCTCGATGAAGCCATCAAGCTCTACGTCACCAAGCTGACCCGCGGCAGCCTCGACGAACGCGAGGGTCATCGCGCGATGGAGATCATCGCATTCGCCATCAACCTCGAACATATCGGCGATATCGTCGACAAGAACCTGAGCGAACTGGCGACCAAGAAAATCAAGCGCCGCTTTCAATTCTCGCCCGAAGGCGCCGGCGAGCTTTCGGCATTTCACAAGCGAATCATGGATTCGCTTCGTATCGCTTTCGGCGTCTTCATGTCCGGCGACGTCAACGAGGCTCGCTGGCTTGTCGCGGAGAAGGCCGCCTTGCGCAACTTCGAACTCGCGGCGATCGAACGGCACCTCGATCGGCTGCGCGAGGGACGCCTCGAAACGATCGAGACGACCTCGCTGCATCTCGACGTTCTGCGCGATTTGCGGCGGATACATTCGCACATTTGCTCGGCCGCCTATCCTGTCCTCGACGCGGCCGGCAAGCTTCCGGCGACACTGCAAAGCGAACCCGACATGAACGAAATTTCCAATCCGGCGCATCCCGTCCACGCGTTGACGCGGAGCCCTCCTCAACTCGATGATTGACGCCCGTTGAGCATGATGAAGTAGACGTTCCGGAAGTAGACGACCAGTCCGAGGGCCTGTCCCGCGATGAACACCGGGTCTCGCCGATACAGGGCGTAAGCAAGAAGAAGAACTCCGCCGCCGATCGAGAAGAACCAGAATGCAACAGGGATCACGCTTTTTCGGGCGCGCTCGGAGGCGATCCATTGCACGACAAACCGCATCGTGAAGAGCGCCTGCGCGATAAAACCGAGAACGACCCAGCCGTCGAACTTGGTCACGAACACATCGTAGAGATAATTGGACAGCATACTGACGGTATCAGTCATGATGCATCACCTCGGTCGCGACCGGCGTGGACTTTTTCCGACGTATCAACCACCACACGCCGGCGAGGTCCATGATTCCGACCCACAGCCGATCGAAGAAGCCGTAGTTCGACACGCCCGATCGCCGGGGCCGGTCGGTCACGTCGACATAGGCGATGTCGTAGCCTTCGCGCCGCACCAGCGCCGGAAGAAAGCGATGCAGGCCATCGAAGTAAGGCAAGGACAGAAACACCTCCCGCCGGAAGGCCTTCAGTCCGCAACCGGTGTCGCGCGTGCCATCGCCCAGCACCGAGCTTCGCACCTTGTTGGCGATACGAGACTGGAACTTCTTGAATCCCGTATCCTTGCGGCCGACGCGCTGACCGGCGGCAAGACCGATGCGGCCGCCGCCGCTCTCGATCGCGCCTATCAGATCCGGCAGAAACGCCGGATTGTTCTGGCCGTCGCCATCGAGCGTCGCAACGATCCGGCCGCGCGCCGCGCGCACCCCGGTCCGGACCGCCGCCGATTGTCCGGATGACTTTTCGTGGCGTATTTGACGAACGTTCCCGCGCCGGGCCATGATCGCCGCCAGCCGCTCGGAGGTCGCATCGGCGGAGCCATCATCGACGTAGACGATCTCGTAAACCCATCGACCGTCGAGCGCTGCAACAATCTCGTCAACGAGAGGCGCGACATTATCCGCCTCGTTGCGCACAGGCACAACAATGGATACCGCCGGCGCAGTCGTGCTGCTGGACATGTCGTCGTTCATCGTCTGATTGGTCCGTTGATCAGAACCCGCGCCAAACAGGTCTGGCCGAAGTCCGCTTCTTATGGCGCGCACGCGCTGTGGGCAACTCTTTTGGGCCTTTCGCGAAATGTTCTAACGCGTTCCCTCAGAGCGGAAGATGGCGATCGAGATTGTCTTGCCCTGCGAGAAGTTATAGCCGTCGATGCGAGTGGCGACGTTGTAGCGCAACCCGATCGCTTCGGCGCGCTGCGCGAACGCCCGTTCGGAACGGGATTCGACGAGCGCAAAGCGGCAGCTTCCATGGCCGAGGAAATCGGCCGCGCCCGCCCCGTCGGTCAGCAGCGTCGACGTTCCCGTCATGAAGACCAGACTTGGTTCATGATAGCCCGCCGCCGCGACCTTCGGCCCCACGCACACTACATTTCGCAGCGCGCGCGCGATTTCGGGACTGGGGAACAGCGGTGTCAGAGCGGCGACGATGATTCCGTAGACCGAAGCGCTCAGGAACAGTGCCGCCATGACCGCGTTCAGCAAGGAACGTTCGGCATTGCCGTCGTCATAGAGCCACCACGCGAACAATCCGGAGATCAAGGCCGCGGCGGCGAAAGGCCATGCGAGAAAAACCGGCTGGCGCGTCAAGGTAATCGTCGCGATGACCGCGAGCACCAGGGTGATCGCAGGGATGGCAAACCACCATGCCGCGCCCTTCCTTAGCCAGGATATGGACAGCAGGCGGTGCTCCAGCGCCCAGACCGACAGGATCGCGACCGACGGATACAGCGGCAGCACATAGTGCGGCAGCTTGGTCAACACCAGTTCGAGTACGATCCAGGATGGCATCAGCCAGGCGAGCAGAAACCGCACCTCCGGCTCCCGACGCGCGCGCCAGACCGCAGGCGCCCCCAATCCGGCCAGCGGCGCGCCGGGCCAGAACGTAATCCAGAACAGCAGGAAGTAGGTTCCGGGCGGCGCTCCGTGTGATTCCTGAGCTGCGAGCTTGCTCAGCATGTCGCCGCCGATCGAGTCCGCGAAGAAGGTGTCTCCGGCGCGAAGGAAAATCGCCACGAACCACGGCAAGACGAGGACCAGCATCCACATCAGCCCCCAGACGGGCCGCAGACGCCACAGCCATGACGCCGAGCGATCGAGAATGGCGACGGTCCCGATCGTCAATCCCACGAACATCAGGATCAATGGACCCTTGAGCAAAATTCCCCCGGCGAGCGCCGTCCAGAATATCGCCGGATACACCCAGGAGGGGCGATCCAGGTTTCCGTGCCGCTGCCACGAGAGATAAATCCGCGCCAGCGCCCCCATCGCCGCAACAACGGTCAGCAGCAGCATGGCATCGGTCTTGGCGAGACGCGCTTCAACCCCGAGCAATACCGAACTGCACATCATCAGCCCGGCCAGAACCGCGCTGCGCCGCGACACGAAAGCGAGCGCCGCCCAGTAGGTCAGAAGCACCGCGCCGATCGCACCGATCAGGGACGGGACGCGATACAGCCAGATTCGGATTTGGGCCCGCGGGAGTCCGAGCGAAGATGCCGTTTCGACGGCGGCTGCCTGCAACCAGTAAATGCCGACCGGCTTCTTGTAACGCACCTCGGATTGAAAGCGGATGTCGACGAAATCGCCGCTCTCGACCATCTGTTTGGTCGCCTGCGCGAAACGGGGCTCGTCGCGGTCGATCGGCGGGATGTTGAAGAAGCCAGGCAGAAAGAACAGCAGGCCGATGATCGCCAGAAACAGCACCGACCTGATATGGCGCGAGGCGACGAAATCGATCACGACCGCAAGCCCGCGCCCCGGGTTGACCGGAGCTTTCGGTTCACGCGACTGTCCAAATCGGGGACGGGAAAGGGTCTCAGCCATGGGGGTTTTCGCATACGCTGAACCCGACGCAGGGACAACAGCTTAGCCGGTCACTATTGAATTCTGATCGTAACTGTGTCCGCAGCGCCAGCAGCGTCCATCACCGTCAGCCGGACAAAGCCGGGTCCCGGCGGTTCGACCATCCGCTGACGTCGGCTTTCGATTTCTCCGACCGCTTTCCCGTTGACCAGCATCGTCATCGGCAAAACGCCGCCGGTCACCTTGACCGGCAGCGCGGACAGCTTCATCCCGTTCCCGCCTCCGGCATCGATCCGCGAACCGTTCAGTGGAAACTGGATACGGAGCGCATGCTCGTTGCCGGCCCGAATCAACTCGCCCGCAGGACGAAACCGCCGCAACGGAAACGGAAGCCTTGCATTACCGGCGATCAGAGTTCCGCGCGGAGCTTTTGGCAGGGGTGTCAGCAACTTGCCGGTGCGCGCGAAGGCATCGAATAAAACCGGGGCAGCGGCCACGCGTCCGATCAGGCCAGGCACCGGCGCGCCGTCCGGACGCCCGACCCAGACGCCGATCGTCATGCGGCCATCGAAGCCGACAGACCACGCATCGCGATAGCCGTAACTGGTGCCGGTCTTGAAAGCGATCCGGTTTCGGACCGCGTTTTCCGGAGGCGGCGTGCCCAAAAGGACATTGCCGACCTGCCACGCAGCAATCGGGTCCAGCAGCCGCAACGGCTCCCGCACCCCGTCGCCGTCGCGCTCGATCTCGCGCAAGGGCAACACGCTGCCCAGCCTGGGGATGCCGGAATAGGCCTGCACCAGATCATGCAGCGACACTCCCACGCCGCCGAGTCCCATCGCCAGACCCGGAACCTCGTCCTTCGGCAGCACCAGGCCGGTGCCCGCCTGTTTCAGCCGCGACGACAGCCGGCTGGCGCCGACGCGATCCAGCAGTTCGATGGCGGGAACGTTGAGCGACAATTGCAAGGCGCGACGCACCGGCACCGTGCCCTGGAACGTCATGTCGAAGTTCTCCGGCGCATAGCTGCCGAATCGAACCCGGCGGTCATCGATCAGGCTATCCGGATGAACGAACCCGTCTTCGAACGCCAGTCCATAGATAAACGGCTTCAGCGTCGAACCCGGCGAGCGCACGGCCCGTGTCATGTCCACCTGCCCGGCGCGTCGTTCGTCGAAATAATCAGCGGACCCGACATGGGCCAGCACGTCTCCGGTGGCGTTGTCGACGGCGACGATGCCGATGGAAATGTCCGGCCCCAGCGCCGCCGCGCGGTCGCGCGCCAGCGCCTCGAGCGTTCGCTGCAAACCGGATTCAAGCGTGAGTCGGATGACACTGGCATCCCTGACCGTCGCCAGCGCCTGATCCGCCGAATGCGGCGCCAGCCTCGGAAACGGCCTGCGCTTGCGCAAAACCGGAATCGTTTCGGCCCGTGCGGCATCTTCCGCCGAAATGCGTGACTCCTCGACCATGCGTTCGAGCACGCGGTCGCGGGCTGCGCGCGCAGCCGCCGGGTGCCGGTCCAGGCGACGCCTTTCGGGCGATTGCGGCAAGGCCACGAGCAACGCGGACTCCGCGAGCGACAACCGCTTCGGCTCCTTCCCGAAATAGGCGATGGAGGCCGCGCGGATACCTTCCAGATTGCCGCCGAACGGCGCAAGCGTCAGATAAAGGTTGAGGATTTCATCCTTGGAGAGTTCGTGCTCAAGCTGGAATGCACGCACGATTTGATGCAGCTTGGCGTAGATCGAACGTCGGCGGCGCGGTTCGATCAGGCGGGCAAGCTGCATGGTGATCGTCGATCCGCCCGAGACGATGTGGCCGCGCGTCAGCAGTTGGAGCGCGGCTCGCCCGAGCGCGAACGGGTCGACACCCGCATGCGAATAGAAACGCTGGTCCTCATAACCCAGCAACACGTTGAGGTATCCGGGATCGACGTCTGTCCTGGCATCGACCGGCAATCGCCACCGGCCGTCGGCCATGGCGAAGGCGCGCAGCAATTTGCCGTTGCGGTCGAGCACCGTGGTCGAGACTTCGCGCGCCTCCGCCAGCGGCAGAGGTCCCAGCGAGACGATCCAGCCCGCCGTCGCGACGGTGGTCGCGACCGTCACGACAGCGATGATCAAGGCCGCCAGTTTCATGCGTCGCCAGCGGCGCGGCCGTATCGTCATTATCGGGGTGTCGGACGCTGTCATTTCGCGGGATGCACCTCGACGCGGCCGGTGCCGGTGCGGCCGTAGCGCGAGGGATTGTACATGTCCTCGACATAGGCCTGCGGCAACACGTATTTGCCGGGCGATACCGCGCGCACCACGTAAGCGACGGTGAACACCGCCTTGTCGTTGGCCGCACGATCGATCGCCGCGGTGAACCGGTCGTCGCGGAATTCCGTGCTGACCGGCTCCTGGCCGTCCTCGATCCAGTCGAGGGTGCCGGTGTCGCCCGACGAGACCAGGTGGGGATTGTCGATTTCGAAACCCGCGGGAAGATAGTCGGCCACCATGATGTGACCGTAGGTCGGCTTCGCCTCCGTAATCTTGAGAACGACGGCGAACCGATCGTTCTGTCTCGCCTGCGCCGGATCCGCGGGCGTCCCGTCGAGCGTGAAATAGTTTCGCTCGATCGCAAAACCGTTCGACGTCGCCGGTTCAGGGGTCACCGGCGCGCCGGCCACGGAAATCGCCGCCTGTACCGGGGCATCGCCGGTGTTGGTGATCTTGATCGGCTTGCCCGCCATCTCGGCCGCCTTGTAGCTGCGATAGAGCGCGGTCTTGACCGGCGCCCCGTCGACGTCGAGCGACATGGACTCCTTCGCAAGCGCCCTCGCCGCCAGAACCAGCCACGCGTTCTCCTGCGTGGAAGTATAGGGCGTCAGTCCGCGCGCCGCCTCCACCCGCTGCACCGCCTGCGTCACCGTCGCTCGCGGCGCGTTGCCTTCGCCCGCCAGCGACACCAGCGCCGCCGCGTCGCGTAGCGCCGAGCCGTAGTCCGTCCGGCCGAACTCGATGACCGGTTTGGGCGCGAGACTTTCGGCCGCCGCCGCGTACACGCGCTCCGCCCGACGCCGGTCGCCCACGAGCGCGAGCGCCGCGGCGAGCTGTGCCTTGGCGATCGGCGTCGCCAGATCGTTCAGCTTGGTATCGGCGAGATAACGGAGGTCTCCGACCGGAGCGGTTCCGTTCCTGGCGAGAACGTAAAGCCCGTAGGCCAGATCACGGCCGCCGTCCTTCTCCGGCTCCGCCGCATTCACGACCGAGTTGCGGATGCGGTCGAGCGCGCTCCTGAACAGGGGATCGGGGACCGCAAATCCCTTTTCGCGGGCGCGGGTCAGGAAGTCGGTCACGTAGGCATCCAGCCATGGATCATCGCCGCCGGATGACCAGAGCCCGAACGAGCCGTTCGAGCCTTGCCGCGCCAGCAGGCGGTCGATCGAACTCTTGATGCGATCATCAACGCTCGTGTCCATCGCGAGATGCGCGCCGGCCGCGAGTTCATTGACGTAAAGCAGCGGCATGGCGCGGCTGGTGATCTGCTCGGAACAGCCGAACGGATAACGGTCGAGGGCTTTAAGAACGGTCGCCGCGTCCAGCGCCGACGACAGGCCGACCGACATCGACACGCCGCCGGTCCCTTGCACGAGATCGGAGAACATATCCGAGGTCAGCGTCAGGCTCTCGCCCTTCGCCAGCGTGCGGACCGAGCGGCGCGCCAGGATCTGGGTCGCGGGCTTGACCTCGAGATCGTAGTGCCGCGCCAGCGTCAGGCCGTTCGGCCCCTTGATATCGACGTCGAAGTGCGCCGTGCCGGATCCGCCGACCGCATCGAGCGTCAGCGCCGTCGAGCCGCGTTGCCTGGCCGCGAGCCTGATCGTTGTCGCGGGACTGCCCGCCACTTTCACGGGTCCCGAGGCTTTCACGTTGACGGCGTAGTCGCCGGGCGCGCCCTCGACGTTGTCGAGGTCGAAACTCATGGTGCCCTGGTCGCCGGTCAGCAGGAAGCGCGGCAACGTCGCCGTCAGCACGACCGGATCGCGCACGGTGACGTCGACCGTCGCTCGCCCCAGCTTGGTCGCGCTCCAGGCTACCGCCATCACCCGCGCTGTGCCGGCGAATTCCGGAATATCGAAGCTGATCTCGGCGGTGCCGTCCGCGGCAACCGTGACGATGCCCGAATAGAGCGCAAGCGGCTTCTGTGTCGGCGGACTGCCCTGCAACTCGGCCCCCGCCGAATCACCGCCCGTCCTGAGCTGACCGCGCGTCCCCTGCATGCCATCGATCAGTTGCCCGTAGAGATCGCGGATTTCCGACGTCATGCGGCGCTGGCCGAGATAATAGTCGTCCGGCGCTGGCGGCTTGTAATTGGTGAGATTGAGGATGCCGACATCAACCGCGGCAACGACGATCTTGGCGTCTTCGCCCGGGCTTAGGCCACCGACCTTCACAGGCAGCTTGAGCGTTGTCGATGGCCGCGCCAATGCCGGCGGCGACAGGCTGACGGACAGGGTGCGGGCCGTCCTGTCGATGCCGAACCATTTGATGCCGATCGCGCGGCCGGGCATCCGCCGTGCGGCGACGTCGAGCGGCCGCCGCAGCGTCGCCACGACATAAGCGCCGGTTCCCCAATCCTTGCCGACCGGGATTTTCACCTGCGAGGTGCCTTCCTTGACGTCTATGGTTTGCGTGGTGAGCAGCCGGTCGCCGAGAACGTTGATCGTGAGTTTGCCGGCGGACCGGGCGTTGACCGAAACGGTCATGGTGTCGCCTGACAGGTAGTCCGGTTTGTCGATCGAGGTTTCCAAGAGATCGGGCGTATCGGCGCTGCCGTCGGAATACCAGCCGACATCGAACTGAACCGAGGTCAGCGGACCGTTGGGATCGGACGATTTGACATCGAGACGGTAGCGTCCGGGCCGGGGAGAAAATTCGATCCGCGCGGGCTTGTTCGCGGCAATCGAGAGGTCACCGTCGGCGACACGCCTGGTCGATTTCACCGGCTCGTATTCCCACGACGAATCCTGACGATACCATTGATACCTGCTTTCGAGCTTGAGCAGTTCATAGCGCAGGCCCTCGCGCGCAAGCGAGGTCCCGTCGGGGGCGACGAAGGCGACATCGAAACCGGCCTTGTCGCCTTCCGCGACGTTCTTGTCGCCAAACAATGGCTTGACGCCGATCATGGCCGCGGGCGGCTTCACAGGAAGGACGAGCTTCCGCTCGACCGCGCGCCCGCCGGCCTCGGCCATGCGAATGAAGATCTGCGCTTCCTGCGGCCGGGTCGATGACGGCGGCGCGGCGAGGCTGACCGGGAACGTCGCGGCGCCGTTTGCATCGGCTTCGGGCAGGTTCTCGATCGGTTTGCGCTCGTTGTCGACACTCTCGTCGTCGGCCACGCCGAACTGATATCCGGCATAACCCGGGCGGCTCTCGACGGGAGCTACCAGCATATCGCCCTCGAGATGCAACCCGGATGCCGGTGCGCCGTAGAGGAAACGGCCGTCGACCTTAAGTTCTACCGGAGTTTCAGCACCTATCTGTTTCGCTTTGGTCGTTAAGTCGAATTCGATCCTGTCCGGAACATAGTCTTCGACCATGAAGGTGGTTTCGCCGACGGATCGTCCCTTCGGGTCGGTGAAGGCGCGAACCCGCCACGTCCCGGTGGGCACGGCCGAGTTGAGCGGCAGGCTCAGGCTTCGCCCGCCGGCGCCCTGATCGGCCAGCACGGCGCGGCGGAATTCGACCCCGTCGGGCCGTTCGACCACCAGCGTCAGCGGTCCGCCGGTCACGGCATTGCCCTGCCCGTCGCGCAACAATGCCGTCAGATGGATCGTCTCCCCCGAGCGATAGACGCCGCGCTCGGCATAAACGAAGGCATCGGCGCCTTCGGGCACGGCGCGGCCCGACACGCCGCGGTCGGTCAGGTCGAAGGCGCTCGCCTTCAGGCTGAGAAACGCATAGTCGGCGTTACCGGTGCTCACCGTCAGCAACGCCGGCGACAGCCCGCCCTCGCCTCTGGCGAGACCCGGCTCGAACAGCGCGTGGCCGGATTCATCGGTCTTGCGAGTCGCCAGGATCTCGTTGTTGCGGGCGATCAGGCGGACTTCCGCCTTGCCGATGGCATCGGTCGTCGCCAGCGAATTGACGAAGACGTGGATGCCGTCATTGCCGGAATAGGCGGTCAGGCCCAGGTCGGAAACGATGAACCACTGGGTCGCCAGCGAACCGGATTCCTCGTCGCTCGTCGAACCCGGTCCCTTGGGCGCGGCCGTCATCACGTAGACGCCGGGCTGAAGGTTTCCGAGCGCCTCGTCGACGGGAAACGCGGTGGTCACATCGGCATTCAGCGTGGCGGCTGTCGCAATCTCGCCCGACCAGACCTTGACCCCGCGTTCGTTGCCGAGATCGGACAACTGATAGCCGCTGAGCGTCTTCTGGAAGTCGCTGTCGATCACGGTGTTGATGAGATTGCGGTCGCCGATCCGGAACACCTGCACCGACACCGCCTGGGTGTTGACGCTGACCAGCGGAATGCCGCGCTGGCCGGTGCGCGGCAGCACGTAGGCGCGGCCGATGAAGCGGACGAACGGCTTGCGGTCCCGCACGTAGACGTTGAACTCCGCCGATTTCGGCAAGCCTTCCTTGACCGTCGAAGGCAGACCGGCGCGCAGATTAATGTTGTAGCGCTCGCCGTGCTTGAGACCCTCGACGCAGAGTTGTTTGTCCTCCGACGACAGCGCCGGACGGTCGGCGCCGGCAAGCGTCACGAACGGCGAAAAGTCGGTGCGCTTGGCAAGGTCCTCCGAGAACTGGAAGCAGACGCGCGGCGAGGTCGAATCCGAATCCACGGTGTAATCGAGCAGCCGGAAGCCGTGGTCGTCGCGCATCTTTTCGTATTGCTCGCGAACCTCGGCGACCTCGCGCAGATCGAGCGACAGCCGCAAGGTATCGAGCGCCGGTCGCCACAGCTTGCGCTCCGAGAAGGCGCGTCCGAGAACCGCCAGCGCATCGGCCTCGAGACCGGGATCGTGCGCCCGCTGATAGGCGATATAGGCGGCGGTGGAAGCCCGCTCGAGCAGGAAGGTCCGTTCCTGGCTCGTGGTCGGCCTGATCTGGAAAATCGTCCGCGCCAGCCGCAGCCAATTGCCGCTGTCGTCAGGGGCGACGGTCGCGATCTGGCTGAGAATCTGGAGGCCGCTGCGGAAATCGGATCGCTTGAAGGCGGCGTCGGCATCGGTCCGCAACGTCGGGGCCGATTTGGCGACGGCGCCCGCTTCGCTCTTGATCTGGGCCTCGAGCTTGATCGCCGCGTCGGCGAGATCGTCGCGCTTGAAAGCCTTGTCCGCCGCCTGCGCCGAAACCAGTCCAATCGCCAGCATCGCACAGAGAACGACGGCGCGCACCATTCCGGTCATGAAAAGCTCCCTGCGCGAAGAAATGCCGCACGGTGTCGGAATCCGAAGCTCGCCTCGCTGCGTGGCGAGCTTCCAATCCGGAGGGACACTAGCAAACCTATGATCCCGGTGTGATTCAGATTCGGAGTTCCGCTTTGAAGAGGTTCAGGGGACAATAAGGCAAACTTTCGAACCACCAGGAAAATCCGCGGAAGGTGACGGGCTCAAGCCCTTCCCCTTGCGATCCCGGACGAAACCGCATGCGATATTCCGAGCCGGTCCGTTCGCTCCCGACGACGGCACTCGCTAACGGCAAACCAGGTAGCAACGGCTCGTCCGTGCCGGTTCGTCGCCCGATTGGTCAGAATGGTTCGAATCGGGGCTTGGCGCGAGGTCGGTTTTTTCATATTGCGGTGATATGACCGGTCTTAACGGTCCCGTAGCTCAACTGGATAGAGTAGCGGATTTCTACTCCGCGGGTTGCAGGTTCGAATCCTGCCGGGATCGCCAATCGTCTTTTGCCACCAGTGATTTCAATAGGTTATCGTCACTTTTGCCTAACTCCTCGGGTGGGTTAGGCAATTTGATATCGAAACCGCTCTGCAGTTTCGCCATTGCGGTTGCGGCTAAACGCTTGCGCGCTGCGGCTCGGCAATACCGCTCAATCTCCCGAATATCGGTATGTCCCGTGATGCTCATGATTTCGAGGGCGCTGCATTGCGTCTCGGCTAGCCGCCTGCAGGCTGCTTTGCGCAGGCCGTGCGGGGACGACTTCGGCGGGAGGCCAGCCTCCTTCGCCGCGCCACTTATCCACGACGAGAACGCCTTTTCGCTGCGAGCGCGTCCGTTCTTGGTCTCGATGAAGGCTGGGCCGTCTTTCGGGCAGTCAGCAATATACCGGGCCAACTCGCGATGCACAGGAATGCATAACTCGACATGACCTTGGCTTTTTTGAGTGGTGATAACGAAGCCATCCTTCGTCAGGTGTGTCCAGCCCAGCCGAACAGCGTCGCTCCGCCGCAGGCCGGTGTGCAGCAAAACCTCCATTGCAAGCCGGAGCGGAGTGCCGACAGGCCAGCATCTGCGAAATGCGGCGATATCTTCCTCTGTCCAAGTGCGGTGCCCGGTGGTTTTCAGCTTCACCCTCTTAGCCACGACGACCGGATTGTCAGCGCGCATTCCAGCCGACACTGCGTAATCCATGACGGCTTTGAGGCGCTTGCGGAAATTGCTCGCCGCAGATGGCGTGTTGGCCATCTCATCGATCAACTTGTTGATGTGCTTCGGCTGGAGGCTGGCAATCGGCCCATCGCCGTGCTTGTCGACAAACCTATCCAGTACGCCGCGGTAGACGGCCTGTGTCGACTTCGCCAAAGCCTTGAATTCGGAGCTGCCATAGTAGCCCCTCACCGCCGCAGCAATCGTCCCTGCCCTGATTCGGCGCACCGCCGGTATCGGCTCGTCTGTCGACATTGCGGCATGATAGGCCGCCCAAAATTCCGGCGTGTATAGAGGCGCGGGCAACGCAATTTGCGGCCTGCCCGGCCGGCGCAGATAGACACGGGGTCTCCCGTGCCTATCGACGTACTCGTTTACGAATTTAGGTTTTCGCTGCCGCACGCCTTGTCCCAATATTCAGAGTCATAGTCGTTGGCCGCAGAAACGCCGTCAAATAACACGTCCAAAGCCACACGGTCCCATACACTTACACCAAATAGTTGAAGCGGCGCAGGAACGGTCCCCGCCTTCACCTGCTTGTCAAAGTGGCTCGGGCTGATTCCGAGATACCGTGCCGCCTCAACACGGCGAAGACCACGGGGGACAGTGCCGCCGCGTTGATTATCGTTGGCATGATGGAGCGTCATGGCGTCATCCAAGTTAATGACAATAGCTAAGAGTCGGCGTGCACTGGCGTCAACTCCGCCCCCGCTGGAGCGAGATCCACGAAACTCGATCCCCGACACACCTTCCCACCCGTCCTCGACGCCGGCCGCGGCTTGCGCACCGCGCCGGCGCCCCGCTCCAGGTCCGTAACTACCGTCCACTGGCCAGTCTGGCTGTCGCCGGTACCCCAACCCAAGGAATGCTCGGCGTCGACGTCAGGTTCTGGATCTTCACTGGGTTCTCGGCCGTCGTGTTCGTCTTCTAAGTCGTGGCCACCGTCTGCATTCATGTAAAATCCGCGCCCTTCTTGGCGCTGCAATTCCGGCATGAAGCCGGCGCTCCAGCCTAGGGAGGGTTCGTCGTCGGATCCGTCTTCAAGGTCGGGGTCGGGTTCGATGTCGGAATCGCCGTCGATCTGGTCGAGAAGGTCGATCAACAAGGAAATTTGGGCTTCGAGGACTTGGCGGGTTATTGGCAGATTCGTGGTATCGATAGAGTCAGCCATCGATCGCTCCATGCGCGGTTGGCGGTTAGGGCCGGTCGGGTGTTGCAAGCGCCCGGTCGGCCTGCTAATGTAACGCCACTGACATTACATAATGTAACGCCATTGTCAACACAGCGCCTTAAGACAGCCACGCTAAATCTTCGGATTAGTCCGGAGCTTAAAGCGCTTGCCGACAAGGCCGCCGCTGAAGACCAGCGGTCGCTGACTTCTCTTGTCGAAAAGCTCCTGACCGACTTTCTGAAGGCTAAGGGTTATTTAAAAAAGTGACACATGTTGATTTTCGTTCACTCCGAAGGTCAACAGATGGCGCCGCAAGCAAGAGCCGATCTTCCCTCCCGCCCCGAAGCGATTCGGCGGTTGGTTGAGTTAGGGCTGAAGAAGGGCAAGTAATAACCCCTACCCCGCGGGCCATGCTCGCACTATTCTAAGGCCATGATCGACGACGATCCTGAAATCGAAGAATCGCCGCTCAGTGGCACCGTGACGCGCGAGGGCATTTCGGTCCGCGTCGAAATCTACCGCCTGGTCGAGGGTGATCGAAGCTGGACGCTCGAGGTGATAGATCCAGAAGGTGGCTCTACGGTTTGGGATGATCGCTTCGCTACTGACCAAGATGCTTATGACGAGTTTTATCGAACGCTGGAGGTTGAAGGCATTCGGTCGTTTTTAGAAAAGCAGCCAGGATCGACAAAACACTAGGACGGGTGCGCTGCCCGGGGTTGGACGCGCTGTCGCGGACCATCAGCGAAAGTCGGTGGTGCGAGGCGCACTGGATATCCGGCGCCCGATGTCACGTTCGGCGCGCTTTTCCCATTTTTGCGCTTCCGCGATCCAGTAGTCACGCCGGTTAATATTAGTCTCGGCTTTCTCACGACATACCGCAGCTTCCGCCCGGCACGCAACGTAGTGATTCATTTTCGCGGTCATTTCGGAGTCTCCAAACCCGGCGATGATAGCCACTCGGTTGTGTGAGAGCGGTCTCTGCCCGCCGCGCTCTGCGGATAAGCCGGTCGCGTCGAACGCCTGGCTGGGTCCCCATTGCCTCTTTACGCAGGCGCTATGCTTCTTGGTCCAGGCGTCGATAAAGCGATCTGGGGTTCTGTGGAAAGCGAGGTCGAGTCGAGTCTGCATAGCGTGGCTCCTTTGTTAGCCGAAGGCTGTGTGAACGCCGCCCAGAGGTAATGAGGGCGGCGTGGAACGCTCAGAAAGCCGCTCGTGCGGTTCATTAGGGTTCGCTAATCGCCCCGAACTGCTGCTTCCGTCGTCCACCAAGCATCGCACTTAGAGCAGTGCCATTTATTGATGATGACATGGAGCGAATACCGCGAACTCACGGGTGCTGTCACGGTATACCCGCAAGCGCACGTATCAGTTCCCTCGGGACGCGATCTTCGGATAGGCAATTCACGAGGGACGCGGTTTGCCCATTTGCGCTCGGATTTTCTCTGCAGGTGAATCGGATAGACCATCGCATACATAGCTGGACTCCCTTTTGTGGGGCGGGAGCACAGGAGCGTCTCTCTGTCGCCAGCGCCGGTTATCCAGCGATCATTTAGATATGGGTGGCACAGCCGGCCGTAACCAGAGCCGCCCAAGGGAACCCAAAAAGAAATCGGTCCTTAAACTATAGGATAGTAAAGGCCAACACGACAGTGCCCTTGACCAATCGCACACCTATCTGAGGCTAATGGTTGAGATTTATCTCGAGGATTCCAGCCTCGGGTGATCGAAAACAATAAAAGCGCAGCGCGCTGCCATCTGAAGTCGATCGGAACACTACTTGGTCGTCACCATTCCACTGGCTCAGCTCTGCCACTAAATCATGGACGGTTAGCAGCTTCTCGGCATCTGGTGCGTTCCTGACGGGGGGCTCACCGCCTGGGCTCAATTCGCTATCGCGATTCATGACCAAACAACTCCGATACCCAAATTCTCGGCCGGCCCCCGCAGCGGACAAGCCCTCGCATAGCTAGGCTATCGCGTCTATTCGCAACGCTTCTTTCAGATCATCGGTGTCAATATCGAAGGATTCGGTCGTTAAACGCCCTCTGAGCGAATGGGTGGCTCTGAAGGATGTTGCTATCCGGCGGAATGCGAGGAACGACAAACCTTCGATTTCCTCCTCGTCGGTTACAACCTCATAGGTACCAGGCGGGAACGGTCGATCGATGCCGTCGATGCAGAAGCTATGTTTGAAAACGACGGAGTCTCGGCGGGATCTGACGGTCATATCGCTCTCCCCAATCACATTGGCGCCGAAGCTCCGAAGAAGGCTACCTGCGCAACTCTCGATCACGAGATTCGATCCCAGTCACCAACGCCAAATGACCGAGCCCAGAATTACTAACCCAAGGAACAAAGGAACAATGATCGGCGGAACGAGCCAGTCACGAACGCGAGATGGTGTCTGAATAGACATGAACACTTCCTGAAAACAAAACCCGGCACGCGCCGGGCTCCACTTTGCCAAAAGACAGGCTATTTCTGCTTCGGTGCATCCGAGGAAGGTTTGTTGTCGCCCTTGTTGTCGCGCGCGTTGTCTTGAAAGGCGGGCTTGGCATCGCTCGGAGGCGCGGTTTTCGGGGTTTCGTTTGAAGTGATCGGAATATCGGACATGCTGTTTCCTTTCCGGAAACGAACCTGAAATTAATTTTCTAGGCCTACCGCAAATATTGCCTTGGCCTCCACCCACAAGGGGCGAGTGAAAGTAAAGATACTGCCCGATGGAAGAAACCGTCCGTTGAGGCGAATTACAAGGACTTGAACTGCGCTTAGCGTCGCAGCTCGGCGTCTTATCCAAATCCAAATCCCAGCTCGGCCCGGACGGCGATGCTGCAGCGAGCAAACGTCACGGGTCCTGCTGACGGGCTGGCGGCTTCGGCGCTGGATTATTCGCTAGGTGTTTCCGACCTTCGATCGCATACTCTCGTATCACCGCGCGTCCATGGCTTTTATCGGTGACCGAGAGACCCGTCGCGCTCCCGCCCTTAGCCACGAGGAGCGAACATGCCCCCGATTATCTCTCCGATTCACATTCGCCGAAGTTTTAAACGCCTACATCGGTCCTTTGAAACCATTCTCATAGGAAAAAATGTTTTAATGAGAGAAGGCATTGCCCGTATTTTGCGCGCGGAAAACATCCGTGTACGGGCTTCGGGATCATCCCATGAAGTAATGGCTGGCACATTTCGGGCATCGCAACTGCTGTTTCTGATTGTCCATACCAGCGATGACTTCTCCATCGCAGTGAAACAAATCAACGTTCTCAGGGATAAACATCCTAGCGGGCGCATTATAGTTGTTGCCCACCACAACAGATCGACCGACCCGGATCTAGCGTTTCAGGCAGGCGCGGCTGGTTATCTCGTAAGCGACATGCCCTGCGATGCTTTCGTAAAATCAATCGAATTGGTTATGATGGGTGAGGCCGTTTTCCCGCGGGTGTTCCAGTCATCAGATCTCGCTAGGAAAAGTGAGGAGAGACGTAGCACTAGACGTGCCGACGAAGACGTAGGCGCGATCATTGCCTCAGAGGATACCTACACACCGCCTCTCTCTCCGAGAGAACTGGCAATTCTGCGTTGTTTAATCAGCGGCAGTTCCAACAAGTCCATCGCGCGGAAGATCGATATCGCAGAGGCAACCGTGAAGGTCCACGTCAAGGCAATTCTGCGCAAGATTCGCGTTCAGAATCGAACGCAGGCTGCGATTTGGGGAATGAACCATCCGTTACTGGAAAAATCGGCGAATAATGTCTCTCCGATTCCCCTCGCCGATTTAGATGAGCCTCTTTAATCTTTTTTTGTCTGAGGCCGTCATTGCCCTGGATAGGTCTGAAATAAAGCCCCCCCGCCTGCACACTCGTCCGCGCAATGGTGGTGGACGTCTGCCCGCCGGGAGACCCACATTGCCGGCGGGTTTTCTTTTGCCGGGATGGATTGGCGCGGAAGCCGCGCCGCCCGCTCCAGTCGCCACTCCGTCCAATCGATCGGCTGTGGCTCAATCTTTTGGCCGGGCTGATCCTCGGGCTAGGGCTTCTGGCAGAATTCCGCGTGTTGTTCTGGTACCATCCTGCAAAAAGGCTGGACGGCTCATAATGTGGGATTCGATACCAACATGGATCGGCCGGGCCGCCGTCGTGATCGCCATCATTTTTGTGATGATCGCGCTCTGGTACATCAGCCAATGATCGAGGCTGGGTCGCTAACCAGAAGCATAATGCGTGCTGGCAAATTTGCCAACGCCGACTTATTGCGGTCAATCGCGTCTTTCGATTGGACCAAGTTGGGCTTGATGCCTTTCATGCGGTTCACTGCACCCGAACGAACTTGAGATTCTCAGCCGAGACTTGATCGAAGTCTTTGATCTTGCTGTTCAGAGCCAGCGGCCATTCAGCCGGAGAAATCGTGAATGGCGTGCTCAAGGACGAGGTTTCCGCGTAGCCGGTTGTTTCAGCAAGTTGTCCGTTAATGAACTGGAAGCAGGTGATGATCGCCTTCCAAGTGCTGTCCTCATGCCAGACTTCGCACAACTCGACAGAGCGGCCATGGATTTGGCTAACCTTGGATGACGATGCAGTCGTGTACGTGCCCTGCCAAGTGTAGAGGGTAGTTAGCGTAGTCCCGTCAGGAATCGCGGCGATTCTATTCAACTGAAAACTTCCGGAGGAATAGACTGCAATGGGCGCGCCGACATCGAATAGCGCGCTGTTTGCAACCTTAACCGTCTTTGTCCCCGCTGTTGTGTCAGCCGTCAACGCAACGTCATAGCCCCCACGCGACGACAATAGCGGGTTGCTCGCATTCTTCGTCCAGCCCGAAGTGCCAAACGTGCCGGTATTATACAACTCGCCGGATTGCCATGAGGTGCCGTTGTAGCCGCTGTAAAATAACCGATAGGTAGAGCCATCCTTCAAGAAGCGGCCTGATGTTTCCAGATAGGTGCTTTCCCATCCGCTACTAACGGCAAGCGCCTGCCCAAGCACAGTCCAGTTTACGCCATCAAGCGATGTCGCCGCATAGATCGTTGTGCAGTTCGTGCCCGACGTAGCTCGCGAAAACATCATCTTGAATGGAGCGGAAGCGTCTGACGGCTCATAAAGAACGGCAGGCCGTTGGACGCTGGTGGCTCCCGATACGTTGGAATAAAGCAAAACAGGCTCTAGCGGCTTTTCGATCAAGCCGCCTTCGGTGCTGTAGATTTCAAGGAAGATGCTTTTCCTCGTGCCGTCGTAGCCCTCGTAATAGACATAAATCCTGTCGCCAACCAGGACGGGGCATGGGCACAAACGCCCGCCCGTGTCTTTGTAGGTCGTGGCATGATCCCACACGGGAGCGAGGACGCCAACGCGCCCCATAGCTAACGGGCTGGCACCCATCGCGAGGCCAAAATTATACGTACTAGCAGGCGTCGTGTTCGGACCTTGGCCGTTGTAAAAGCCGATGTAGCGCGGGGTTGCCAGTGTGTCAGCGCCTATCGCCGCCCGCGCCGCTGCAGCGTCCGCCGCCGTAAACAGTGCCTTGCCGATCGCGCTCGCGCCAGCCGCATCCTGCGCGGCAGCAGCATCCACCGCGGCAAGCAGCGCAGCGCCAACCGTGGACGCACCGGCAGCGGCTCGAACCTGTGTTGCAGTCAGTTCTTTTATTAGCTTTCCCGTTGTCCCATCGAACCCGGCAACAGCCAAATCGGTCGCACCAGAAGGCCCGACTACATCACCTGTACCGGAGCCGTCCTGTCCTTTCGGGATCTCAAAGTCGAATACCGCGGCACCTGGCGTCCCAACGTTGGTCACCGTAGCTGGTTGACCATAAGCGACACTTGTTACCGTGCCGACAGCTATCGTGGCGTCGGCTCCGGTAGCGCCAGTCGCGCCAGTATCGCCCTTGCTCGCAAAAACATCATAGTAGGATGCATTAGGCGGCGCATTGCCCGTAGTAGGCGCGGTGACGATATATGCCGTGCCACCATCGGTTAAGATGTCGTTGACTACGTATGCCGTTCCGCCGCTATACGCGCCCTTGTAATTAAATCCCTTAAACGTCCCCGCCGACACCCATGCGCCACCCTGCATCACCCACAGCGCACCAGTGTCGATCTTGAGAATCGCCTGCCCATCGTCCGCGGTAAGCGCTGGAGTTACGTCTGACGGCTGGCTGTATCCGGCTGGGAGATACCAGAGCAGGCCGTTCGTATTCAGAGTCGAAATCAGCCGCGACACGTCGACCATTGGCTGCGCGCCAGTGAAGCGGAGTGGGGAATCCCAAACGATTACGTACTGGACGTTGGTTTTATCAGCCGTCGCAGGAAGCACGAGTTCAAGGTGAGTGTCATCGGTAACGTCGACGATCTGGTTCTGCACGCCATCAATGTAGATGCTATCGCCAGCGCGCGCATTCACGCCCGACCAGATAACTCCGTCACCGGAAACTGTCGTACTGCCATTTGACACGGAAACCGTGCCTAGTTCGTAGGTGGGGAATGCGACCATTGCTCAAAGATTTCCTTCAGATGTCTCTAGATAGCCGAAGTAAAGCTTTCGCTTTTCCTCATCCTCCTGCGCTTCAGCGAGCGCTGCTGCGATTCTTGCTTTGACTTTGAGGTAGTCATCGTCACTAGCAGGCTCGCGCGCCTCTTCAATTGTCGCTTCCACGGCTGTCACACGCTTGTGTGCTGGTTCAGGCTTAAACAAAGTGATGGCATTCGTTTTCCTTTCATTGGTGGTTGCCGCGCGCCGTTACATCCACGGTCGCGCGGTGGTGGGGTTGGTAATTGAAAGCCACGGATGCGGCTGACTTCGAGGAGAACGGCTCTTTCCTCGAATTGCTTGCCGGTCTCGGAACTACGGCCCGCCGTTTCGGTTATCGACCGGACCAGGAGCGGAGACGATGGATTCAGATCGCATAAGCGAAGCCGCAGGGTCGGCTTTGGAGAAAACCCAGGACGCAGCAGGCAAGGTGAGGCAGGCTTTGATGGAAGCGACTCAGCGCCTATCTACGGCATCATCGCAAGCCTACGATCGCGGATACGAATTAGTAGAACAAAGGCCGGGCAGCTCGCTACTTGTGGCTGGTCTCATCGGTTTTGCGCTCGGTGTCCTTGTTACTCGCGGAACGCAACCTCGACGGGATTCCTTGCAGCGGCTTTATGATCGCTACGGCCCTTAGCAACTCGGCCCGAAGCCCGATCGCGACTTCTACTGACTCGCTATCGCCACCAATCAACGACCGCGGCTTAAGGTCTAACGGACACGCGGCGAACTTCGACCGACCGAGTGCGAGGGCAAGCCTGATTTTGATATCTCTCACCTTGTAGGGATCGTGCGGGCCGCGTTGCAGTTCTATGCCCTGTCGAAACAAAGAAACTGCCTCTGGCGTTAGATGCGCGGAGCGACGGCGCCTATTCTTGCGTATTCGAACGGGCATCAGCACGGATCCCCGAATTGCTCGAATCCCCAGCAGGCGTACTGAGAACCATTCGGGTGCTCGGCGTGCCACCTGGCCATGATTTGCGCCCCGTAGAGCTTCCACGCGCTGCGCGCCGCCTCCAGTTCGGGCTGGCCATGCCTGTCGAGTTCGCAGAGACCGTCCAGATCCCCTGTGCAAGGCCACCCCATTTCGAGTGCCCATTCCCAGTCATCAAAAGTGCCAGTGTCGCGCCGCCTGTTACGCCGTCTCCGCACCGGCATTATCGTCGCGCTCCGTAATCAGGTGTGCGAGGCGAGCGCGGCGCTTCTGGACCGTCGACGCCGTCGAGCGCAAGCTCACGCAGCAAACGGGCGAAACCGATACGGCTGTCGCGCTCAATGGCAACCTCTGGTCGAGGTTTTGGGCTTCCGAAGCGATCAATGAACGTCATTCCATCGCTCTCGATAATTTCACGTGCCTGTTGCCCGCGATCCCAGGCCTCTGCCGCGAGCGTCAGCAATCGGACGTGGTGCGGATCTAGATCGAAGTCGGCAATTACGGAGCGCCACCACTTTGCAGTCGGCGGCCGAAGGTGCGAAGGAGGTTTTGGTGAAGTCACATAGGTCTCCAGATTTTTGTTTAACCGGGGCAAGGCGCACGAGTGTTGTTGGGAGGCGCCGGTAGTTAGCATCGCAACCTGGAAGGCCATCGGACACCCCTCTACCCCACCCCATCAACCCGCCTGACACGAGAAACGCGCAACAGAGCCTCACATCCCTGATCGTCAGTGAATGCGATCAAAAACATCGGCGAATGCTCGTCGTCAGTAACACCGATGACGGTACAGTCAGTCCAGGCGCCGCCGCACTTGAACTCTGCGGGATAGCTAGCTACGGGGATCATACCGCGATCCCCCGCTTGCGCATCTTTTCCCGCATGCGACGTTGGGCCGCGAGATTGTTGTCGGAGCGGAGCGATGCCGACGTGCTTTCGTAGGCTGGGAATGCGGTCAGGGTTAGCTCAAAAAGATCAACGTCCGTGATCGTCCTCAACGGCAGTCGATCTCCACCATCATCCCACTTTTCTGCACGTACTCTAAATCCGAACGAGCATCCTTTCACATCCTGCCTGCCAACCGTGCCGAGCGCGGTCTGCCCCTCAGGCGTCGTCGGATCGACCTGGAGCGAAAAATATAAGCCTGCTCGATCCTCACGGAGAGACAGCGTCGTCGGGGTGCGACCCAGCACCCTGCCGGAGTCGTGATCGAGCAACATCACAACATCTGGCTTTTCTTTTAGGGTTCTGGTGAAAGCTCCGGGAGCAATCCTCTCTCGGAATTCGCCGGCAATCACAGTCTCGTCGTTAAATCGCACAGCAAAACCACTAATCACATTATCAGCCACGCGATTTTGCCTCCGCGGCGTCCAGGCGAGCCTCTCGCTTACCAAGCCTCGACTTCGACCGTAGCTCGCGGGCGATATCGATCGGGTCAGTGTTCGCGTATGTTGCTGGCTTTCCGGGAAGTTTGATGTGCCGTTTACTTTTCTGGCGCTTCTCTCGGGTGTTCTCGGCTTTTTCAAACATAACCAGCCTCCTTCGCCGCGCGCAGATAACGATCGAGATGACCATCGTGCCGATCACCGCAGAAGGTCGGTTGCATCGGGACGAGATGCGTCCACGCGATGTCGTTGGCGATAAAATCGTCGAGCAACGACTCGTAATCTTCACGCGCTACCCGCAGCGCAGTCACAGCGGCGACCATTGCTTTGACGCGACGGGTGTATTCGGGCCTAACCGCGGCGCATACCGCCACCGAGGCTGGACCACGAGCTTCTGCCAGTCTGCGGCGGATTATTTCCAATGCATCCTCCAGATCCCGCTCGGCACTACGGATCTCCGCTAGGCGCTTGTGCAAGAGCGTGTCGGTTTCTGGATCGTCACCGAGAATCTCTGCAACTCTCTGCGACGTGCGGTGCGTTGGCGCGGGAAGCGCTTTGATCTGCCTTTCCACTTCGCGGCGTTCTTCGCGTAAGGCGGATTGCCGCTCCAGCAGAGCGGATCGCTTGGCAACGAGCGCTGCATATTCCGGGCTCGATTCCAAGCTCGGTACTTCGAATGTCTCGGCTGATTTTTTCTTCGTAACTGGCATCAAAACAGATCCTTCATCAAATTTACAAACGCCTCACCTCGCACAACGCCCGCAATACGATGCGGTGCCTGCTGATGCGAAGCCAACTCTCCGGGCAGCACGAACCTGGTTACTGTGCCTTCTGGACTATGGGCGGATAGCTCTCTCCATCCATGCACGAATTCGAAGCGGTGGTTGCGAACATCTTCGAACGACTCGGCGTCACCGGATGTAACCATTAGGGCCTCGACAGTAAGATATTCGAGGGCAGACCGCGGAATGGAGTCTGGCGCATCGGCAGACAGGACAGCGCCGCCGGGCGTCATTGCGCTGTAGGCGCGGGCGTGATCGACGGCCTCGTGCAACATTGGAGCCGACATCAAGACAGCAAGGAGCAAGCAGGCATCGCGTTGGTCCAATTCCGGTGGCACGCCGGGCGCGCCGGATGGTAATAGCCCGGCTTCTTGAAGTCTCCGCGAGACGCCGGTGCTCCTACTGCGTGGGAATCCGATATGCGTCTGGATGGAATCGAGCACGCGATTCAATGTGGCCATGTGGCCGTGATCCTTTCAGATTTAGGTGTTGCGAGTTGAAGGGTAAATGAGAGACCGGCCGCGCTGCCGGAAAAAGGTGACGCGGGAGTTGAACCTGCGCCGAAGTTGTCACGTCACGTCGAGGGCAACGTGATGCCCTACATATAAATACGGTCCAACACTCCGACCGAGGGACGTCAGGCTGCCATTTTTTCTTCGAGGCAAGCCAACACCATCAACGCGGCGTCCTGCGCGGCCACAGCTTTACGCTCCGCCTGTTTGGTTTGGCCCCAGCCCATCGCCTGGGCGATCTCGCGTGCCGTCATGCCAGCGATGCTAAGGTCCAGCACCTTCGCGTGTTCACTTAGAGCCGCGTCGATACGCGGAGCGTCAATCGTCTCTACAATCTGCCGCTCGACAAGATCATGACCACCGTCCACGCCGCCCTGCATTGCGCGCGGGTTGCTATGAACGCGAAACGACAAGAACTCAGCGCCCTTGGCGATCACTGTAACGTGCCGTGGAATCCTACAGGCTGGATAGAGTCCGGCATTATTCCAAGCCTCATCAAACGAATGACGACCACCGACGCCGATCCGATCGATATCTCGCCTGTTGTCATTCGCTACGCCCATGGCTTGGACCCAATGCGCGGCGCGCAACCTACGGAAGTCCTCGCCATAACTCGGCACGGTACTGCGCTGGAATTTTTCCGGAAAGGCACCGCTTCCGCGAATACTGAGATGCCGCGCACTGTCTTCCTGACGTTCCTGTTCGGATTTCCGCCGCTTGCCCTTTGGTTGGCGGAAAAGTTCCGCGGTGTCATGCCAGCGATTATCTGAACCGCGCCATTCGGTAATAGCGCCCTTGGAATCGAACCGCAGGCGGGCACGCATTGGCGCGTCCAGATCCTGCGGTGTAATCGGGCCATAGCCGTCGCGGGCGCCGATAGCGTCCTTCGCGGCGAGCCGAACCATCTCGTCTGGAGATGGCCTCAACTCGACGACGCGATCTGGCAGAGGCTTGCCTCCAACTTCAGGAAGATTGGACTCGGCGGAAAGCCAAGTTGGGACCGATACAACGGTGCCGTGGCGAATGAGCCGCTTCAGGTCCTCTTCACGACCGGCGCGGGCGAGCCTAATTGCGAGCGGAAGCGCCGCGGTGGTTTTGCGCGGAGTGTTGTCATTATCATTCATGTTGGTTCTCGACGTGACGTGTTGACGTGCTGGCTGCTTGTGCGGATCTCGTTGCTTGTCGGCCGTCTGCGCGGCCTGGAGGGGCGGTTTCACTCTCTCCAGCGATCGGTCCCTTCCACCGGTCCTCCGATTCCTGCCGCCGTTCCACCATTCCAAATCATCTTTTGAGACACACTCAGAAGGCGTGAAAACAGAAGAAAAGGAGGATGATTTGGAATATTGGAATGAGAGAGATTTTTGTGTCTAACTATATATCTCTCTTAAAGAATCCCATTCCAAAGGCGTTGGAACGAAATGGAATGAGCTGGAATGGCGTCGCATTTTTCAGGCTTGCCATTCCAAAATTCCAATCCCGTTCCAACGCCATTCCAACCGTTTTGGAACGAGATTACGCGCCGTTCCACTTCAGTTTGCTGCCTCGTCCAACCATCGGCCGGCCAGACATGTCCATCACTTCACCGGACTGCGTAAGCCAAAGAACTGCTTGCTGAAGCTCGCGCATGTCAGAACCTGAGATGCCCTTACGCACCATCAACTTTGAGAGCGGCAAGGTGTAATCTTTAGCCTCTCGAAGGGCAGCTACGATTGCCTTGCGTAGGGCTTCCGCTGGTGACGCATGCATATGCTTTGCTGCACCCGACGTGACCAATTCAATCGAGGCATGAACGATTGCCCATCCCCACTCCACATCCGCAACCGAAATCAACGGCTGGGCTGGATTGCGGCTAATGGCGCGAATAGTTGCCAGCCTCACCGTATTCTCTGCAGCACGCCCGTTGATATTGCGTTCCGTTTCATTCCACGCTTCATGGTGCTGCCAGGTGAAAACATCGCCCCACCGACGATAGGCGTCACCGTCCTCTCCATCTTCGAACTCGACGACTATTTTTCCCACGCCGAGCATGTTCGCTGGCTTAGGGAAATGCTTCACCGCGGCCTGCAATGCTTCAACCAGTGTTTCTGGTGGAGCGTTATGGCGGTGGAGCTTTGGAGGCGCGATATCTGTCGGCGGACTTCCGGTTACGAACACAAACCGATTGATAAATCCGTCCGATATGGAGCGCTCCGAAAGTCCGGCATATAAAGTCTCCGGCGTTGTCATGCCTAGAACAGTGAGCGCAGGGCCTTTAATAGGCGAATCGTCCTTCTTGGTTTCACTGGAAGCATAGATTCGACCGTCGAACACCGAGTTTGCTTGGTCGTAGATGGCAAGCAGGAACTTGCGGATTGACGCGGCAGGCGCGGATGCGTGCCGTCCATTGACGTCCTGAAGGGTGACCCCGAATTCGTCGAATACGACAACTGTCGACGGATTCTTCCGAAGGATGCGCTCGATGGCGGCGTAGCTCGTAGGGTCGCCGTTTGTAACGGCGCCAGGCTTGCCAGCCTTCATTGCGATAGCACGGATAGCTTTCGGTGGATGACCTTTGCCTCCTGCCGTCTCTAGCAGGGTTGTTGCGAACATATTGAGGCCTGACAACGTCGGCCCGAGTGCGCGGTCGCCGAACATTCCTCCAATCAATGCTACGGCCGAAACCATCGATAATTCAGGCACGGGCACAATCGCGGTTGATGTAATCCAGCGCGCGACGTCAGCTAACAATCCGCCTGCCGACTCTGGCGCCATCGGGTCTGCCATCATTGCTGGCGGCGCGGGCAAGTCGCGCACGTCCTGCGGCGCATTGTCGTTGGCAGCAGTCGGCATGCCATAGACCGACACTTGCCATTCGAGGATGTCGCCCAAGCCGAGGTCGCGAAAGATAATAGACCGCCCAACCTGCTCATCGCCAGGAGGACCGCTCAGCTGCCAAACGACCGGAGCTTCACCACGGCCCAGATGTGGCGCTAGAAACACCGCGAACCTGCTTTCCTCGGCGCAGCCGTCCACATAGTCGACGAGCACAAACCAACGCTCGACCTCGGCGAACGTCTCTGGCACATCGTCATGGGCTGGCTTTATGTACTCTCCGCCCCGAAGCCGCTTCGCGTTCCAGTCTACGCCGCCGCGCTTGTGGAGCGGAGCCAGCCGGATGACTCCGCCAAGTGTATCGGCGAACAGGAAGTACAGCTCCGCAATACGCGAGATGTCTTTCGTTTCGAACATCTCTCGGAACGAAGGCGAGCTTTCGTCGGTGGAAGTGGATTCAGCGTGAAGTGCGGTCATGCCGGCTATCGCCCTTCCCCGAGAGAACCAAATCCGAGATCTTCTTCGCCGCTTCTGGAGAAAAAGTCGCATTGCGCGCAAGCACGCTGTCCGCAGTGATTTTGATTTTGTGGAGCCGAACGCCGTCGGTAACCTCGACTGACGCGCGCACGACATCGGGCGCGCCCGGAATGGGCGGCCACACGGATAGAAGTTTCACTTTTAGGATTCCTGGTTATTTTCGGGATGCACTCGGCAGTTGGTAGGGCCGATCGTGCTGGTAGTTAGGCGGCCTTTGTGACCGGTACCCACATTTGAACCAGCCGTCGCAATTTTTTGCGCGGCCTCATTCGGCTGGAGTTGTGTCCAGCTAAGGCGCCACATCGGCGTCCGTCAGACTGTGTAGAAAATAAAGGCCGGGATGACTTCGAGGTAGGCAATCGCCAAAATTCCCTATGGGAAACAATACGACTGAAATTGCCTAACCTCTGCCTTAAGTACCGATAATCATTGAATAAAATCAATCCTGCCGGGATCGCCACCCTGTTTTTTTCCACGCTGTTTTTTATCGTCCTCCTGTTCTTTTTGTTTGTTTTCGTTGCGACATGAGCTTTCCACGGCCATGGAACCGCAGGCTATCAGAGCTATAGGCTATAAACCGGATAATTCGCCATCGCCCGTCATCCTCTTTTCGAAAGACATCAAGGCCGGTTTCTTTGCTGATCAGATCGCCGGGATCTATCTTCAGGGTCCAGTCCAGCCGGACAACCGCGATGGTTCTGTCAACGATGATCTCTTTGACGTCGAGGACATAGCGGAATGTCCGTTGGGGATCATCGAGCGCCTTGTTGATCGTTGCGCAACGCGTTTCGTAGCCCGCCTGACCTTGACCCTGAACGTCGGAAACCAGTGATTTCGAGAACAGGTCGCAGGCTCCGGACTTGTCTCTCCTATTGAAGCTGGCTGTCCATTGTTGCAGGCGCGTTCTGATATCGGTCGCGTCATCGGCGATGGCAACCGCACAGTAAAACTGGAGTGCGAGGATTGGGCAGAGAAAATTGAGCCAGATATTGGCGTTTCTCTTCATGGCGACCTCTGCGAAATCGTCACGACGGCGGCGGAGTTTACCAGATCAGGTGCGCAGGATCGCAGGTTGCCGGTTCATTCGAGGCCGGAACCGTGGCCATGCCTAGAACGGAATATCGTCGTCCATGTCGCTGCGGCGGGCGCCGGCCGCAACGGCGCGGCGCGGGCCGCCGGATGAGCCTCCCGATCCGAAATCGCCGCCGCCGGAGTCATCCGATCCGAAGTTACCCCCGCTTCCGCCGCTGTTGCGGCCATCGAGCATCGTCAGCGCCGAGTTGAAATTCTGCAGCACCACTTCGGTGGAGTATTTTTCGACGCCGTTCTGATCGGTCCATTTGCGGGTCTGCAACTGGCCCTCGACGTAGACTTTCGATCCCTTTTTCAGATACTGCTCCGCAATCTTGCAGAGGCCCTCGTTGAAAATCACGACGCGGTGCCACTCGGTTTTCTCCTTGCGCTCGCCGCTGGTCCTGTCGCGCCAGCTTTCGGAGGTGGCGATCCGCAGGTTGGCGATCGGCCGGCCGTCCTGGGTCCGCTTGATTTCAGGATCGGCGCCGAGATTGCCGATCAGAATGACCTTGTTCACGCTCCCAGCCATCGCCGTTCTCCAAATTCAGCACGGATAGACGCCGCCGGTTCAACCCCGGCCGTTGGGCATCTTTGGGCAACCCTACACTCTCTGTCGCAGCACCGGGACGATCAATCCGCCCGTTATCCACCGGTCGAATATATATTGTTCCACGTTTGTTCTCAAGAGCGGCAGCATCACGATCCGATCGGAGCACGGATGTGCCGCCGTGGAGGTGGATTTTTTGCGCTTCGGAGCGGATCGATTTGCGCCGGACTGTGGCATTTGAGCGACGGCATTTTGTCGCACACGGGTATATAGAATTTAGCGAAATTAAGATCGCCCGCCAAGGTTGCAGGCCTGAAGTCTATAGAAACAAAGCAGAAGTCCGGGGAAGCACAATGAACAAGTTACTGATCGGGGCAGTCGGAGCTCTCGTCATCGGTTTCGGTGCCGCGCCTGCCTCCGCAGCCGACCTCGCTCCGCGTCATTATACAAAAGCTCCCCCGATGATTGCCGCGATCTACGACTGGAGCGGCTTCTACATCGGTGCGAACGGCGGCTGGGGATCGGCGCACGATCATCGTTTCAACGCGGCCGGAGTCAACCTCGGTTCCTACGACGCCGACGGCGGCGTCGCCGGCGGGCAAATCGGCTATCGCTGGCAGACCGGCAGTTGGGTGTTAGGTCTGGAAGCGCAAGGCGACTGGGCGGACCTGAGCGCCCGTACGCAAAACCTCAACAATACGGCGAACCAGATCGCCTCGAAACTGGATGCTTTCGGTCTGTTCACCGGTCAGGTCGGGTATGCGTGGAATAGCGCGCTGCTCTATGCCAAGGGCGGCGCGGCGGTGGTGGACCAGGGCTTCGACTTCATCTCTAACGCCACGGGCGCCAAGACCGCATCGAGCGGTACCGACACCCACTGGGGAGCAACGATCGGTGCGGGCGTCGAAGTCGGCATCGCCCCGAACTGGTCGGTCGCCTTTGAATACGATCATATCTTCCTGGATCGCCACGATGCCAACTTCACGACGGCGGCAGGCACTCCCTCCGCCGGAAATCCTTACCGTACGGGTGGCGACGTGGACCTGGTCACCGCGCGCATCAATTATCGTTGGGGCGGCCCGGCTATTGCGCGGTACTGATCTCGTCGATCTTCTTCTCTCGAAAAACTATTGAAGGCCGGCCTTTCCGCCGGCCTTTTGTTTTGCATTGGCGGTATCTTTGTGCAGCCGCAGGCGCACCGCTAGAGAGCGTTTTCAAGCGAAACGGCTAACGGTTCGCGTGAAGAAAACGCGTCAAATCAAAAACACGGAGTCCCGCTTCTGATTCCATCAGAAGCGGAAAGGCTTTAAGAGCCTGTTTGAAAAGTTTGCTTTCCGGGTGTCCCGGGCGCGCTGCGGCACGACGAGACGCTGCGCAGACCCGGGATCGTTGCAGAAAACCTCGCGAAAGACCCCGGCTTAGCAGCGCACCGTTTCACGCTGCGCTGCGTTCGGGGAACGGCCGGGAGATGCCCGGTGACTTTCCAAACAGACTCTAAGAATGGCGGCCCTGCTGATGCGGCAAGGCCATCGCGTGACGAAATCGTTGATGGTCGCTGCAACCCTCTGGAAATCACCCGCCGTTCTATCTACGTTCCACGGATAGCCATTACATGGCGCCAGCCGGAACCCGGTCCGGTGCGGCGCTCCCGAACGCGGCGCGATTTTCGCGTCCCGGAAAAAGCCCGTCATGGACGAAGTCATCAAGGCCAAGCGGCAACAAGCAGTTTCCGCCACGCGCGCCATCACGATCCGCGGCGCGCGCGAACACAACCTGAAGAACGTCGATCTGGAAATCCCGCGCGACAAGCTGGTGGTGTTCACCGGCCTGTCCGGCTCCGGCAAGTCGTCGCTCGCATTCGACACCATCTACGCCGAGGGCCAGCGCCGCTATGTCGAGTCGCTGTCGGCCTACGCACGCCAGTTCCTGGAGATGATGCAGAAGCCGGATGTCGATCAGATCGACGGGCTGTCGCCGGCGATCTCCATCGAGCAGAAGACCACGTCGAAAAACCCGCGCTCCACCGTCGGCACCGTCACCGAGATCTACGACTACATGCGGCTGTTGTGGGCGCGCGTCGGCGTGCCCTATTCGCCCGCGACCGGCCTGCCGATCGAAAGCCAGACGGTGTCGCAGATGGTCGACCGCGTGCTGGCGCTGCCCGAAGGCACGCGGCTCTATCTGCTGGCGCCGGTGGTGCGCGGCCGCAAGGGCGAATACCGAAAGGAACTGGCGGAGTATCTCAAGAAGGGGTTTCAGCGCGTCAAGATCGACGGCGCGTTTCACGAACTCGCTGACGCCCCGGCGCTCGACAAGAAGTTTCCGCATGACGTCGACGTGGTGGTCGACCGCATCGTGGTGCGGCCGGACATCGGCCAGCGGCTGGCGGAAAGTTTCGAGACCGCGCTGAAGCTCGCCGAGGGACTGGCCGTGGTGGAATTCGCCGATGCCCCTCCATCATCACCGGGCCGCACCGAAGATGCGAGACCCGGTGATTCATCATCTTCCAAAGAGAAGGATGGCCGGGTCAGGTCCGGCCATGACGAGAAGAAAAAGGTCGCCAAAATTCACGACAAGAGCGGCCCCGAACGCATCCTGTTCTCTGAAAGGTTCGCGTGCCCGGTGTCCGGCTTCACGATTCCCGAGATCGAGCCGCGACTGTTCTCGTTCAACAATCCCTACGGCGCCTGTCCGAAATGCGGCGGTCTTGGCGTCGAGCAGCATGTCGATGAAAACCTCGTCATTCCGGACAGGGAGCTGACGCTGCGCAAGGGCGCGATTGCGCCGTGGGCAAGGTCGTCCTCACCTTACTATCTGCAAACCCTGACCGCGCTCGGCAAGTTCTACAAGTTCACGCTGGACACCAAGTGGAAGGACCTGCCGAAAAAGACGCAGGTCGCGCTGCTGCACGGCTCAGGCGATGACGAGATCAAGTTTTCCTATGAAGACGGCGTGCGCTCCTACGATACCAAAAAGCCGTTCGAAGGCGTCATCACCAATATCGACCGCCGCTATCGCGAGACCGAAAGCGAATGGGCGCGCGAGGAACTGGGCAAGTATTTTTCCGACGTGCCGTGCGACGCCTGCAAGGGTTATCGGCTGAAGCCGGAGGCGTTGTGGGTCAGGATCGGCGGCAAGCACGTCGGCGAGATCAGCGAGTTGTCGGTGCGTCACGCCGGCGAATGGTTCGAGACCGTGCCGGACATGCTGTCGCCGCAACAGAACGAGATCGCCGGCCGCGTGCTCAAGGAGATCCACGAGCGGCTGTCGTTCCTGCTCGACGTCGGCCTCAACTATCTGACGCTGTCGCGGGCGTCGGGCACGCTGTCGGGGGGCGAGAGCCAGCGCATCCGCCTCGCCTCGCAGATCGGTTCGGGTCTGACCGGCGTGCTCTACGTGCTGGATGAGCCTTCCATCGGTCTGCACCAGCGCGACAACGCGCGACTGCTCGACACGCTGAAGCGGCTGCGCGACCTCGGCAACACCGTGATCGTGGTCGAGCATGACGAGGACGCCATCCGTCTTGCCGATCATGTGCTCGATATCGGCCCGGGAGCCGGAATGCACGGCGGACACATCGTGGCGCAGGGCACGCCAGCAGACATTATGAAGAATCCGAAGTCGCTGACCGGAAAATATCTGACCGGCGAACTGGCGGTCGACATTCCGGAACGGCGGCCGCCGAACCATCGCCGCACCATCAAGGTGGTGAACGCGCGCGGCAACAATCTGAAGAACGTCACCGCGGAAATTCCGCTCGGCCTGTTCACCTGCATCACCGGCGTGTCCGGCGGCGGCAAGTCGACGCTGCTGATCGATACGCTCTACAGGGCGATCGCGCGCAAGCTCAACCACGCCAGCGAGGGCGCAGCGCCCCATGATCGCATCGAAGGGCTGGAGCACATCGACAAGATCATCGACATCGACCAGTCGCCGATCGGCCGCACGCCGCGTTCCAACCCCGCGACCTACACCGGCGCCTTCACGCCGATCCGCGAATGGTTCGCGGGGCTCCCCGAGGCTAAGGCGCGCGGTTACGCGCCGGGCCGCTTCTCGTTCAACGTCAAGGGCGGCCGCTGCGAGGCGTGCCAGGGCGACGGCGTCATCAAGATCGAGATGCACTTCCTGCCGGACGTTTACGTGACCTGCGACACCTGCAAGGGCAAGCGTTATAACCGCGAGACGCTTGAGGTGCTGTTCAAGGGCAAGTCGATCTCGGACGTGCTCGACATGACGGTCGAGGAAGCCGCCGAATTCTTCAAGGCGGTGCCGCGGGTGCGCGAAACCTTCAAGACGCTGCAGCGCGTCGGCCTCGACTATATTCATGTGGGGCAGCAGGCCACCACCCTGTCAGGCGGCGAGGCGCAGCGCGTCAAGCTCGCCAAGGAATTGGCCAAGCGCGCGACCGGCCGCACTCTCTATATTCTCGACGAACCCACCACCGGCCTGCACTTCCACGACGTGAAAAAACTTCTGGAGGTGCTGCACGAACTGGTGGCGCAAGGAAACACCGTCGTCGTCATCGAGCACAATCTCGAGGTCATCAAGACCGCGGATTGGGTGATCGACCTCGGCCCCGAGGGCGGAGACGGCGGCGGCGAGATCGTCGCCTGGGGATCGCCCGAAGATATCGTGAAAGCGCCGCGAAGCTATACGGGGAAGTTTTTGATGCCGGTGCTGAAGAAAGCGGGAAAGCCGAAGCGGCGTGATGCGAGCGAGGCGGCGGAATAACGCCAAACGAGCCTGTCGATCGACCAGGTTCATCACCGGGTGGTATTGGCATCCGGCAAATACCGAGATCCATTGCTTGCTTCGACGAGACCCCAGCGAGAGAGCCGGATGACAACTCCGTAACTCCGATCGTGGAACTTGCCTTGCATTGCAACGTTGGAATCCGAGGCTCGATACGTCGAAATCACGATACGGAGTTGAAAATATGTTCAGTTTCAAACCAGTATTAGCCGCGGCCGCCATTGCTTTTGCGGTCCCGCTGGCCGTGACCTCTCCCAGCTTTGCGCAGGGGCCAAGGGCTCACGGATCTCACGCCATGGGCGGAGGCCACATGGGCCACGGAGGTGGTGGCCCCCACATGGGCATGCACATGGGTGGCGGACACATGCACATGGGTGGCCACATGGGTGGCGGCTGGCGGCATATGGCCAGCGGCGGCTGGCATGGCGGTGGTTGGCATGGCGGTGGTTGGCATGGCGGTGGCGGCCACTGGCATGGCGGGCATCGCCATGGCGGTGGTTTCTTTCCAGGTTTCCTCGCGGGTTCGGCGATCGGGTTCGGAAGTGCGTTCGCCAGTCCCTATTACTACGATGACCCCTATGGGTATTATGATTCCTATGGCTATTACGACGATAGTCCGACTTTCGAGGTCATTCCCAGCGGCGGCGACGACGTCGCGTATTGCCAGCGGCGATTCAAGTCATACGACGTACGCTCGGGAACCTACCTCGGTTACGACGGTCTGCGTCATCCCTGCCCGTGAAACAGAGCGGGGCTCGCTCGCGCTGGCCCGCGGGTAAATCTCGCCTCACGATCCAGGAGCGGTGCCTTGCGCGCCGCTCTTGTCACCTCCTCGCCGCCGAAATCGGCCGCCTGCAATACGGTATGGCGTCGCTGAGCCACCACAGCCACGGGTGCCCCCGCGGATAAGCCTGAGTCGCGGGGGCGCAAGTCATTGCGAACAATAAATACTTGGCCCTGTGAACAGCGTGCGAAGCTGACCCGGGAGCCGGTTCGAAGATTTTTTCGGCTTGGGAATCCCTGAGGACTCACTGATACTTGAGGCACTCCAGACGAGGGCTTGCCCTCTGGTTTTCCCTCGTTTCCCCCATATTTAGTATTTGATTCAGAAACTCGTACTAATCCTTGACGGGCGAGATGGAGTCGGCCTAGCCTCGATCCTGTTCGGCGCGAGCGCGTTGGGGGTCTCGCCGATCGCTTCTGAAGGGTTTCAGAATGGTGGCTTCGTTCGCCTGTCGAGGCAGCGGAGATGGATTTGTCCGCTCTGAAGCGGGGCCCTCCGGGGACGCTAAAAGCCGGGTCTGAACGGCTCGAATTGGGGTGTGAGGCGTTAAGTCCGAGGCGTGGTCGGGCCGCGAGGTTCCGATGCGGCGTCGGGCTGCCAAACAGGGCCGGAATCACCGGCTCGTGCGGGCCGCAAAAAGCCCGAGAATGGAAATCGCCGAAGCCGCGCCGAAGCGGTGACGGGGCAGTTACGGGGCACGACAGCAATGCGATTCGAACGGCGCTATACCAAAGACGGTCAGTCACCCTATGCGGAGATCGATTTCCGGCTGACGACGAGCGAGATCCGCAATCCGGACGGCTCGGTGGTGTTTCGCCTCGAGAATGTGGAGGTGCCGGAATTCTGGTCGCAGGTCGCCTCCGACGTGCTCGCGCAAAAGTATTTCCGCAAAGCGGGCGTCGCGGCGCGCCTGAAGAAAATCGAGGAAGAGACCGTGCCCTCGTGGCTGTGGCGATCGGTGCCCGACACCGACGCGCTCGCCGCCCTCCCCGAGGCCGAGCGCATCGGCGGCGAAACCTCGGCCAAGCAGGTGTTCGATCGGCTTGCCGGCTGCTGGACCTATTGGGGCTGGAAAGGCGGCTACTTCAGTTCGGAAGACGACGCCCGCGCCTTCAATGACGAACTGCGCTACATGCTGGCGCGCCAGATGGTCGCCCCGAACTCGCCGCAGTGGTTCAACACCGGCCTGCACTGGGCCTATGGCATCGACGGTCCCGGCCAGGGCCACTACTACGTCGACTTCAAGACCGGCAAGCTGACCCGGTCGAAGTCCTCCTATGAGCATCCGCAGCCGCACGCCTGCTTCATCCAGGGCATCGAGGACGACCTCGTCAACGAAGGCGGCATCATGGACCTGTGGGTGCGCGAGGCGCGCCTGTTCAAATACGGCTCCGGCACCGGCTCCAACTTCTCGCGGCTGCGCGGCGAAGGCGAGCGCCTTTCCGGCGGCGGCCGTTCCTCGGGCCTGATGAGCTTCCTCAAGATCGGCGACCGAGCCGCGGGCGCGATCAAGTCGGGCGGCACCACGCGCCGCGCCGCCAAGATGGTGGTAGTCGATGCTGATCATCCGGACATCGAGCAGTACATCGACTGGAAGGTGAAAGAGGAGCAGAAGGTCGCCGCGCTCGTCACCGGCTCCAGGATCAACCAGAAGCACCTCAAGGCGGTGATGCGCGCCTGCGTCAACTGCGAGGGCTCGGGCGACGACTGCTTCGTGCCGGAGAAGAACCCGGCGCTTCGCCGCGAGATCAAGCTCGCCCGCCGCGCGCAGGTCCCTGACAACTACATCAAGCGCGTCATCCAGTTCGCCCGGCAAGGCTACAAGGATATCGACTTCCCGGTCTACGACACCGACTGGGACAGCGAAGCCTATCTCACCGTGTCCGGCCAGAACTCCAACAACTCGGTGTCGCTGAAGGACGACTTCCTGCGCGCGGTCGAGACCGACGGCAACTGGAATCTGAAGGGACGCACGAACGGGAAGGTGACGAAGACCCTCAAGGCGCGCGATCTCTGGGAGAAGATCGGCTACGCCGCCTGGGCCTCGGCCGATCCCGGCCTGCACTTCAACACCACGATGAACGACTGGCACACCTGCAAGGCGTCCGGCGATATCCGCGCGTCGAATCCGTGCTCGGAATACATGTTCCTCGACGACACCGCCTGCAATCTGGCCTCGCTGAATCTGCTGACGTTCTATCGCAGCAGCGCCGCGACCGCTGCCACGCTCTCTCCCCCCTTGTGGGGGAGAGGTGGAGAGGGGGGTGAAGCTGCAAACGCCGGCGTCGATGGCTTACCCCCCTCCCTTCCCTCCCCCACAAGGGGGGAGGGAAAAGATCGCGCGTTCGACATCGACGCCTATGAACACACCGTGCGGCTCTGGACCGTGGTGCTGGAAATCTCGGTGCTGATGGCGCAGTTCCCATCCAAGGCGATCGCGGAGCTGTCTTACGAATTCCGCACGCTGGGCCTCGGCTTTGCCAACATCGGCGGCCTGTTGATGACCATGGGCCTGTCCTACGACTCCAAGGAAGGCCGCGCGCTGTGCGGTGCGTTGACCGCGATCATGACCGGCATCGCCTACAAGACCTCCGCCGAGATGGCCGGCGAACTCGGCGCCTTCCCCGGCCACAAGAAAAACGCCGGCCACATGCTGCGCGTGATCCGCAATCACCGCCGCGCCGCGCTCGGTCAAGCTTCCGGCTATGAGGCCCTCGCCGTCAACCCGGTGCCGCTCGACCATGCCTCCTGCCCGCAACCCGACCTCGTCGCCCACGCGACGAAAGCATGGGACGATGCGCTCGCGCTCGGTGAGCAGCACGGCTATCGCAACGCGCAAGTGACGGTGGTCGCGCCGACCGGCACCATCGGCCTGGTGATGGACTGCGACACCACCGGCATCGAACCCGACTTTGCGCTGGTGAAGTTCAAGAAGCTCGCCGGCGGCGGCTATTGGAAGATCATCAATCGCGCCGTGCCGGAAGCCTTGCGCGCGCTCGGCTATCGCGAGAGCGAGATCGCCGAGATCGAAGCCTATGCGGTCGGTCACGGCTCGCTGTCCAACGCCCCCGGCATCAACGTCTCGACGCTGAAGGCCAAGGGCTTCACCGACGAGGCGATCGAGAAAGTGGAGAAGGCGCTGCCGACCGCGTTCGACATCAAGTTCGCCTTCAACAAGTGGACGTTCGGCGAGGACTTCATCCGCGACACGCTCGGCATCGACTCGGAGGCCCTCGCCTCTCCGACTTTCGACCTGCTCGCGGCGGTCGGCTTCACCAGGCGCGAAATCGAGGCGGCCAACGTGCACATCTGCGGCGCGATGACGGTGGAAGGCGCGCCGCATCTCAAGGCCGAGCACTATCCGGTGTTCGACTGCGCCAATCCCTGCGGCAAGATCGGCAAGCGCTATCTGTCGGTAGAAAGTCACATCCGCATGATGGCGGCGGCGCAGCCGTTCATCTCGGGCGCGATCTCGAAAACCATCAACATGCCGAACGACGCCACGGTGGACGATTGCAAGTCGGCCTACTTGCTCTCCTGGAAGCTGGCGCTGAAGGCCAACGCGCTCTATCGCGACGGCTCGAAACTGTCGCAGCCGCTCAACTCGCAGCTCATCGCCGACGATGACGATGACGACGATGCCATCGAGGCACTGCTAGAGAAGCCGATGGCGGCGCGCGCCGCCGCCGTTTCCGAGAAGGTGGTGGAGCGGCTGGTCGAACGCATCATCGTGATGCGCGAGCGCGAGAAGATGCCGGATCGCCGCAAGGGCTACACCCAGAAAGCCGTCGTCGGCGGACATAAAGTTTATCTCCGCACCGGCGAATACGACGACGGACGCCTGGGCGAGATCTTCATCGACATGCACAAGGAAGGCGCGGCGCTGCGCTCCTTCATCAACAACTTCGCCATTGCTGTTTCATTGGGCTTGCAATACGGCGTGCCGCTGGAGGAATATGTCGACGCCTTCACCTTCACCCGCTTCGAGCCCGCGGGGCCGGTGCAGGGTAACGACTCGATCAAATACGCGACCTCGATCCTCGACTATGTGTTCCGCGAACTCGCGGTGAGCTACATGTCGCGCTTCGATCTCGCCCACGTCGATCCCTCGGAGTCCGGCTTCGACGCCATCGGCAAGGGCGTCGTGGAAGGCAAGGAGCCGGAAGGTCAGCCGCAGCAGGCCACCCGCTACGTCTCCAAGGGGCTGACCCGCTCGCGCACCGACAACCTCGTCGTCATGCGCGGCGGTGGGGGTGGAGCTGATATCGCTAACACGGATGCCGTCGCCAAATCTGATCAGCCGAGAATGGGATACTCGGATAGCAAAAGCGAAAACACAGTAACGGCTTTGCGGCTTGAGCCAGAACGTGATCGGTCGCCAACCGAAAAGCTTGAGACACAAGCGCGGAGCAAGTCTGGTTCAGCACAAGCAGCATCCGTGCAGTCTGGGCCTTCAAAAGCCGAACGACGCGCAGAAGCTCAAGCGAAAGGCTATGTCGGCGATATGTGCGCAGAATGCAGCAGCTTTACTTTGGTGAGAAACGGAACTTGTTTAAAATGTGACACTTGCGGTTCAACAACGGGCTGTAGCTAAGGCGACGGACTATGGCCCGAGATCACAAAGTTCGAATCAATGACCGCAAAGGCATCGCTAAAGTTGCGATGTCTTGGTGGCTCGTTGCGAACAGGCTTGGGCACAGCTTTAACATCTGCACATTTGTTACCGAGATACTTGCAAAAAGGCTACGCAACAAAGGGGCGCTCGAAATAATTTACTACCGCCATGAAGATTTGCGAGAGAAGGCGTGCGTAACCTTCAACCCACTAACGCTGCACATCGTCAAGCAAATCTGGATCGACGCGGACTTAGGTAAACCATACGCTCGGCGAATAGTCGCCCACGAAATTGGTCATATCGTGCTCCACGATAGTAATGCGGTAGCGTTCTCGGACGACAAAACTGCCCAGCTCAATTTCATTCAAGACGAAGAATCTGGCGAGTGGCAGGCGAACATTTTTGCCGACTATTTCTTAGTGCCCGATCATGTAGCTGTAAAACTCAAGGTACCCGATGTGATCGCCGGTCTGTGCGTAGTGACCGACGAGCTTGCCGAACGACGGCTCCGCGAAGCCAAGTCTGAGAAAGAAATATTGATGCCGACTTATGAGGGCGACATGTGCCCGGATTGCTCGAACTTCACATTGGTTCGTAACGGTACCGTCCTAGTGTGCGACACATGTGCTCGCCCAGCGGAATGTTAGCACAAACGGTTCGAGAAACGCTTTTCCGTTTTTCTCAACAAAAGTGGGGACAATCGTCAAACGCTAGGCTTGCAAAACGAACAAAGCATGATCGTTCATAGTATAAATGAATTGATTCGTTTTCCTGAAATACCAATGCCGAGGCTCGAACCTCGGCATTGGAACCCGTGAAGCACAGTTGAGGTACTTACGGGGGCACCGAGAAAGCATCGCTTCCTCTCAGTCGCGTGAGCAGTTAAGCGATTCTATCGTCCGGCGTCCAGCGGAGCTTCAACGTTTTCCAACGCCCAAAAGGGCAGGAGGCGTGAGAGATGGCAAAATATGATAGGAATTCTGGGAAAGCTTGGACGCCCAGCGAAGTGAAACAACTTCGCCAAGAGGCAAAAGGTAATACGCCGACGCGCGTGATCGGACTGCACCTCGGTCGCACGGAAACCTCTGTGCGAGCGAAAGCTTCGAAAAACGGCATTTCGCTCAAACCGACGAACCAATCCCCGTATAACCGCAAATAGCATTTCGGGGTGGCCACGAGCCGCCCCTTTTTTCATATCGGACCACTCACTGCTTTGCCTCAAACTTAATTTATCAGTGAAGGCAAGATGCTAATTTCGAAAGATT
Organism: Nitrobacter sp.; assembly: GCF_047149785.1. Classification (GTDB taxonomy): domain Bacteria; phylum Pseudomonadota; class Alphaproteobacteria; order Rhizobiales; family Xanthobacteraceae; genus Nitrobacter. The sequence continues at coordinate 1,539,438 of NZ_BAAGBE010000001.1, forward strand.
ATTCGCATGGACTCTGTTTCTGTGAAGTATGGTTCTCCCGACAATCCGCTTAAGATCGGCGAGATCACCATCGAATGCTACGTATTGGAGGATGGAGAACGAGTCCTCCTATATTCAGACATTCAGAGAGCGATGGGTTTTGCTAGTGGCGGCTCAATGGTCGCGGGGAAGAATCGACTTGAGTTGTTTGCATCCCGTTGCCGTATTGCTCAGTACATTCCAGGGCATATACAGCTAAAGCTCGAAACTCCCATCGAAATTAAAAAGCCAAATGGGGCAAAAGCCTATGCCCTTCATGCGGAAGTTCTACCTGCATTGTGTGAAGCGGTCGTCGCAGCAGCACGCATGGGAGTTCTACAAGAGCAGCAGCTCTTTATCGCTCATCAATGTGAAGTATTGCTGAGCGGATTGTCTCGCGTTGGCATTATCGCGCTTGTTGATGAAGCGACCGGATATCAAAGATATCGCAAAGAGCAGGCGCTTCAGAAGATTTTAGACGCATATATTCTGCCGGAACATCGCCCGTGGATGAAAGCTGTACCTGTTGAGTTTTTTCAAGAGATGTTTCGAGTCTTCGGATGGCAACATAAGGCGGGCAACCGCGGCCCACGATATGCAGGCAAGCTTGTCCGCAATCTTATCTATCGCCATCTACCAAAGCCTGTCTTGCCCAAGCTTGATGAAATGAACCCCTCCTTGCAAAATTATCAGCGTAAACACCGACATCACCAACTTCTCACCGAGGGATTTGGCTTAGAGCACTTTCGCTCTCAAATGAGCGGCATCATGGCGCTGTTACGAGCATCCAACAATCGCAACGAATTTAATCGACTTTATTTGCGGGCGTATGGCGGCCAACTCGATCTCGATCTCGGCGACGGCTAGCCTGTGCGCTATATTCGCACATCACGGTGGTCGGCTTAACTTTCTGCCGGATGATCTACGCGCGCCCGCAAGAAGCTGTCTGTAAATCAGCAGCTACCCGCACGTCCACACCGGCCCGATCGGCGTCTGCGTCCAGCACGGGCCGACGCTGCCGCCGTTGTAGCGGCCGCGATAGAATCCGGGACGGCCGGGATAGCGCCATTCGCCGTTGTAAAAATTGAAATACTGCACGTTCGGATCGATGTACCAATGGCGCCGGGGACGGCGCGCGTTGCGCAGCACCGACGCCTCCTGCTTGAACAGCGGAGCGGCGTTGTTCAGCGGCTGACGATAGCCCGGCAGGAAGCCGTAAGAATGCGAGCGATGCGCGTGCTTCTTGTGACGCGGCGCGGCATCAGCCGCGATGGACGCGAGCGACAAGACTATGGCCATCGATAGACACAAGATTCGCGACATGAGGTCGATCCTGGCGCATTTCAGATTTTAGCTGAAACGCTGCGCGAATATGTCATTGCGAGCGAAGCGAAGCAATCCGGTTCTTGTTCTGGCCCCAATTGCTTCGTCGCTATCGAGACGACGACTGCGCGTCGCGCCGATCTCCTCGCAACGACAGCAACCAAGCGCGCCGCACCCGCCTTCACCTGCCGACATGCTCCAGCGCGCCGCCCTTGTGGGCCGCGACGTGATCGGTCTTGTCGCTCTTGATTTCGTATTGCGGGTCGTCCTCCGATGCGCGGTGGGTATGGCCCTTGTAGTCGAAATCCCCGGTGTGAATGGCGGTAATCTTTCCCGACACCCGGCCCGCTTCGGAATTCCAGCTCACATGATCGCCGACCTTGAATCTCTTCGCCATGACATCCCTCCGCTTCGCGTCGTGTTGACGCCGCTCTTTTTCCCACAACCGAAACCCGCCCACGAACGCGTCGGCGTTGTCGCCATGGCGCGATTTCGGCGGCAGCTTGTCGAGATGTTCGACATTGCCGCCCCCGATCAGCACCTCGTCCGGCTCCAGCGCGGCGGTGAGTTGCTCGACGATATCGGTGACGTGCTTGCGCCATTTCCTGCCGCCAAGGCGCTTCCGGCCGGCCTCGCCGGCATAATCCTCGTAGGTCTTGCCCTTGCGATAGGGCAGGTGTCCCAATTCCATCGGCTCCAGTTCGCCGTCGGCGATCATCGCGGAGCCTAGCCCGGTGCCGAGCCCGAGAAACAACATCCGCCCGCCGTGATAGCCACCGAACGCCTGCATCAGCGCATCGTTGACGACTTTCGTCGGTTTGCCGAAGGCTTTTCGGAAATCGAAGCCCTTCCAGCCCTCGCCGAGGTTGAAGGGATCGCGCAGCGGCCGATTGCCGGCGACGGGTCCGGGATAACCGATCGAGATGACGTCGTACGACCAATCCTTCGTCAGCGTCTTAACCCTGCGCACCATCTGCTTCGCCGTGAGATCGGGGCCGGATTCGAACTCGCGCTTGATCCGATCCTTGCTGGTCATCACCTTGACGTGAGATCCGCCGACGTCGATCGCGAGAATCGTTCGGGTCTTTCGGTTCGTGCGCGCTGTTTTCATGGTGTCTGCCTTCAGAACGCCTCATGCATGTCTCGGTTCCCATGAAGCGATCAAATGCGGCCGGATTGTCGCCGCGGGTTTGCACGCAGCGGCTTGCGGCCTCTCACGTTCGGCCCTAACTAGTTGTGGTATCCTGCCGTTCTCATTGCGATATCCCGCCTTTCCGGAGCCCTCCTTGATGACCGACGCCCCCTACACGCCGCCCAAAGTCTGGACCTTCGACAAGGAGAACGGCGGCAGGTTCGCCTCGGTCAACCGGCCGACCGCCGGCGCGACCCACGAAAAGGTGCTGCCCGTCGGCAAACACCCGTTTCAGCTTTATTCGCGGGGAACGCCGAACGGCCAGAAGGTCACGATCATGTTCGAGGAGCTGCTCGCGCGCGGCCACACCGGCGCGGAATATGACGCGTGGCTGATCCAGATCGACGGCGAACAGTTCGGCTCGGGTTTTGTCGAGGTCAATCCGAATTCGAAGATACCGGCGCTGATCGACCGCTCGAGACCCGTGCCGTTCCGCGTGTTCGAGTCCGGCGCGATCCTCCTGCATCTTGCGGAGAAGTTCCGCGAGTTCATTCCCAAGGCAACGGCGGCGCGCGCGGAATGCCTGTCCTGGCTGTTCTGGCAAATGGGCAGCGCGCCCTATCTCGGCGGCGGCTTCGGGCATTTCTACCACTATGCGCCGGAGAAGATCGAATACGCCATCAACCGCTTCGCGATGGAGACGAAGCGGCAGATGGACGTGCTGGACCGCCGGCTCAAGGACAACGAATATCTGGCCGGCAAGGAATACACGATCGCGGACATCGCGGTATGGCCATGGTACGGCGGCCTGGCCGAGGGCAGGCTCTACGGCGACAGCGCCACCTTCCTCGACGTCCAGAGCTACAGGAACGTGCAACGCTGGACCGCGCAGATCGCCGCGCGGCCTGCGGTGAAGCGCGGCCGCATCGTCAACCGCACCTCCGGCGATCCCGCAAGCCAGCTCCGCGAACGCCACGATACCTCCGATTTCGAAACCCGGACGCAGGACAAGCTGGAGAAACAAGCCTGACGCCCGCCCATCACATTCGCAGCCACTTCAACCTGGAGACCTCTTCATGCACGGAAAGGTGATCGTCATCACCGGAGCCTCCGGCGCGCTGGGCAAGGTCGTCGCGGAGACAGCCGTCGCGCGCGGCGCGCGCGTGGCCGGCATCGACCAGGCCGACGCAAAAGGAAACACCACAGCCGACCGGATCGAACTCGGCGGCGTCGATCTGTCCGACGCCGCGCAGGCCCTGAAGGCTATCGACGCGGCTGCCGCGCATTTCGGCCGGCTCGACGCGCTCGTCAATATCGCCGGCGCGTTCGCGTTCGAAACTGTCGCCGACGGCGACCCGAAAACCTGGCAGCGCCTTTACGCGATCAACGTGACCACCGCGCTGAACGCCTCGCGAGCCGCGATCCCGTATCTGGTTGCGTCCGGCGCCGGGCGCATCGTCAATGTCGGCGCGATGGCGGCGCTGCAGTCCGGCGCCGGCATGGGCGCCTATGCCGCCTCGAAAGCCGGCGTGCATCGCCTGACCGAAGCGCTCGCCGCCGAACTGAAGGGCAAGGTCACCGTCAATGCCGTGCTGCCCACGATTATCGATACGCCGGCCAATCGCCGGGACATGCCAAAAGCGGACTTCTCGACCTGGGTGACGGCGGATGAATTGGCAAACGTCATCCTGTTTCTGGCAAGCGATGCGGCAAGCGCCGTGACCGGGGCCCTGTTGCCCGTGCGCGGACGCATCTGAGCTTCCTTGCGCGTTATAAATTTTCATATATAACAAAAATGCGATAACCGGGTAACTTGTTCTTAACTGTCTTGTCCTTCAATCAGCCGGACAGCGGCCCTCCCTTACTATTCTTGCTGGTGACCATGGAATTTGCCCCGACCCTGTCGTGGGCCGGTTTCCTTTCCTCAGGTTCTGCAGGATCAGCGACGCATGCTTCAACGCCGCACCAGCTACGGATACGACGATTTGCTGGCTTGTGGCCGGGGCGAAATGTTCGGCCCCGGCGAGCCGAAGCTTCCGCTGCCGCCAATGCTGATGTTTGATCGTATCACGGAGATTACGGAAGGCGGCGGGAAGTACGGGCGCGGCCTGGTACGCACGGAACTCGACATCAAGCCGGACCTCTGGTTCTTCCAATGCCACTTCCACAACGACCCGGTGATGCCCGGCTGCCTTGGCCTCGACGGCCTTTGGCAGATGGTCGGATTTTATCTGGTCTGGCTCGGACGCGACCAGCATGTGCGGGCACGCGCCCTCGGACTCGGAGAACTGAAGTTCACGGGGCAGATCCTGCCGCACGCCCGCAAGGTGGCTTACACCGTCGACATCAAACGCGTGATGCGTTCCAAGCTTGTGATGGCGATTGCCGACGGCACGGTCTACGCCGACGGCGTGGCGATCTATCGAGCCAGCGACCTTCGGCTCGGCCTGTTCAGGCACCTTCCGGACTCGCCGATTGAGGCGGCCGGTTGATAAACTCAGGCTGTCGTCGTTCGGAGGTCGCCGTCGTGGAAACCGCTCTCTATCTTCCCGTCAAGCGTCATCTTGAAAGCCTCGGCTTCACGGTCAAGGGCGAAATCGGCGGCTGCGATCTGGTTGCGCTCAGCGGTGACGATCCCCCCGTCGTGGTGATCGGCGAGTTGAAGCTCAGCTTCAATCTCGAATTGATCCTGCAAGGCGTCGAACGCGCCGGCGCCTGCGACGAGGTCTGGCTCGCCGCGAGGTTGTCGATGCGCGGCAAGGGCCGCGAAAGCGACGCTCGCTATCGCAACCTGTGCCGGCGTCTCGGCTTCGGGATGCTCGGCGTGAGCGACCGGGGCGAGGTTGAAGTGCTGGTCGCGCCCTCCTCCGTCAGTCCCCGCCGCAATCCCAAAAAGCGCTCCCGCCTGGTCACAGAACACCGCCGCCGCAGGGGTGATCCTGTTGCCGGCGGGTCCACGCGGATGCCGATCATGACCGCCTATCGCCAGCAGGCGTTGAGCTGTGCGGCCGCGATGGCTTCAGGCCCGCGGCGCGTAAGGGATCTCAGGCCGGATAATCCCGATGCCGGGAAAATTCTTCTTCATAACGTCTATGGATGGTTCGACCGCATCGAGCGCGGGGTCTATGCTCTCACCGACGGCGGCATGGACGCGCTGCGGCGATGGCCGCAACATTCTTCGGGAGCCACGCCAATCGCCTCATGCGAAGGCGCGGCGTGCAATGGTACTGTCGTTGCGTCAGGAGATTATCGATAAGACCGGCGAGCCGGGCTTGTGCGCAGCGGCGCAGCCGGATGTTTCTCGCACCCGTTGGTATGGACTGCGACAATTTGCTGCGGCCATGATTCTGATTCAATCGGTTCGAAGAGTTAGCAGGCGCGTCAAAATGCATAGCTGTATTGCTACGTCAAATCGCGTATTGCGATGCGGTATCGAGTCTCCTAATCAGGACGGGATTTGAAGCCGTTTCGTTTGCCTGTGCGATTCTTGTCCCGGATTTCAAATCGAATCCGCTGGATGCGGAATAAAAACGAGCGAAACAGAATCTGAACGACCACGACGCGCTGATGTGCTTCATCGATGGTTTTCCCTGGTCCGGGTTCGTGCAAATCCATTGAGGCAAATGATGAGCGAAGGCTGGCAAACGAAATATGGAATCCGGCGTGTTCGCCGCGATCCTCCCACGTTGGAGGAAGCCATCTTCGCGGCCACCGGGATCACCGACGATCTCGACTCGCAGGCCGAGATCGCGGCATCGCTGATCGGAATGCCGCTCGACATCGTTCACGCCGAGATCAAAAAGACGGCCCGCACCGTTGCACGATCGCCGACAACGCGCGTGATTGCCGGCGAGCAAGGCGCGTTGCGCTCGGTTGTCGTCGAACGCCGCGTGGTCCGTAGATTCGGTAATGACAAACGAGTCTGACGTCGGGACTTAAAATCCAGAGTTCGTTTCAACGGCATTAAATCAACCCCCTGACTCATCATTTTGAACGTTATCCGGAAAACCGGTTCTTTCCCTGGCAGGCTTTGGAATCATGTTTCAGAACACGATGATTTCGGATTCGGCGGCGGAAATGGCTCTAGAATTGGCATGTATAGAATTGGCATGTGTCGGCGCAGTCAGGGAGGCGGGAAATGTCGGGTAATGGCGGCTTGCTGGTTTTGACGATCGGCATGCTAATCGTCGCGGCATCCCCGGCAAGCGCCTCACACGTGTCGCGAGAAACCGACATCGTCAATCTGCGGTTGGGCGAACGCGTCCTTGTCGATGACGGATCCTGTCCAGCGGGCCAAATCAAGGAAATCTCGGGAGCGAAACTTGGTCCGACCGGCGTCGTTCGCGCCCGCAAATGCGTGCCACGAACGGGTCCGAACCGGTGAACGGAACCGCAATCACTCTCCTGATGTGCAGCCTCCGGCCAAGCTATTTAGAAAAGTAGTCCGCGCATTTTTGTACGGCGGTATCGGCGGCACCCCATGGCATGATCGGCACCGAGGATGTCGAGTTCTTTGGAGAGCCCTCGATCAGCCGGTCGGAATAAACCATGTAGACAAGTACGTTTCGTTTCGTATCGCAGCCGCGCACGATTTGCATCTTCTTGAAGAACAGCGAGCGCCGCTGCTTGAACATGTCCTCCCCCTGTTCCATCTTTCCCTTGAAACGGATCGGTCCGATCTGACGGCAAGCCAACGAAATATCCGATACCTGCTCCGCCAGTCCCAGCCAGCCCTTGACGCCGCCTTTTTCCGGCACGGTGAAATGGCAAGCGACGCCTTCGATCTCGGGATCGTCGACGCCATAGGTCGCAAGCTTGTCATTCGGGGTCAGCAGATTGAATTTCGTCGAGCGGCGAAAGATCAGGTCGGGTTCGTCAGCCGCATAGGCTTGCGTTCCGGCCAGCACCGCAACCGCTACGAGGGCCAAGACCCGGGAGGTCCAGACGGCTCGTCCCTTGTCGTCATTCGTCTGACCTCGAAATGTCATCATTCGCTCCGTTGCTGGCCACGACCATGTGGGATCGGTTCTCGCGGAAGGGTCCGGATCCGCCCGAAACAGTAACAATTAGACTCCTGTGAAGAAATTCACACTATTTTTGACGGAAGCGAGGCCGCAGGCCGAATGCGCCAGTGAACGTGACACGCGCGCGGGGCACTAACGTGTGAACCAGGATTCGAGGAACGAAGGCGTGAATGAGCATTGGTTTTTCCTCCCGGCCTTGCGGTGGTTCACAGGTAAACTTTTCCTGCTCCGGCCAGTTCCGGTGCGGCTCGGACTGACCGCAATCCTGATCGGACTGGGATCACCCGCGCACAGCCAGATCTTCTGGCAGGACGATTATCCCGACGTCTATATCGAAGAGGTTCCACCTCCTTTCGCCACAAGACCCCCGCCGTACCGAGCCACGCATCACCGCCTCGCGAAGAAACGAGCGGCTGCGAAAGACGCGCGCAAGCCGAAAGGCCCGATCATCATCGCCATTTCGATCCGGCGGCAAACGCTGAAGATTTATGACGCCAACGGCCTTTTCGCCGAAACGCCGGTATCGACGGGAATGCCCGGCCACTCGACTCCGATGGGCGTTTTCAGCGTTATTCAGAAGCAGAAGTGGCACCGTTCGAACATCTATAGCAACGCGCCGATGCCCTACATGCAACGCATCACCTGGTCGGGCATTGCGATGCACGCAGGCGTGCTGCCGGGTTATCCCGCGTCGCACGGATGTATCCGAATGCCCATGAACTTCGCGGTGAAGATGTGGGGTTGGACCAGAATAGGCGCGCGAGTGATCATCACGCCCGGCGAAGTGACCCCCAAGGAGTTTTCGCATCCGGTTCTGATGACTCATCGGCCCGAACGCGCTCCGGTTGCGGTTGGGGTTCGAACCGCTGATGCGACCAGCGCGACGGAGCCGGCCACGGCTTCACCCGCCGCGCCGGCGACAGACGATCAGACTGCAACCGCCAAGCCGGCGGCCGAGCCGATCAAGGTCGAGACAGGCAACCCGAAGGATGCCGACGTCCCGGCGGCGGCGGTCAAGAGTGATGCGGAAACGGCCACTGCCGAAAACGAACAGCGAAACGCCGGTTCCGTCGGCGACGTCCCAGCCGCAGCGCAGGATCAACCTCAACCGCCGGGCGCCGTGCAAGCCGAACCTCCGACGATTCCTGCGCTCAAGCGCAGCGACCGGATCGCGGTCTTCATCAGCCGCAAGGACGGCAAGATTTACGTGCGGCAGAATTTTGCGCCCCTGTTCGATGCTCCTGTCACCATCACCCCGAGCGACCGGCCGTTGGGAACGCATGTGTTCACGGCGGAAACCGACACCAACGGCAAGGATGACTTCCGCTGGTCGGTCGTATCGCTTCCGGCGATCGCGCATAACAGAGAGCGGGTTCACCTCCGCCAAAGGTCGTGGCGCGAGCGAACGGCCCGTGTCGACGCAACGTCCGGGCCGGCTCCGGTTCCGGACAGCGCCGCCGACGCGCTGGACCGCATCTCCTTTCCCGAAGACGTCATGACGAAAATCGCCGACTCGCTCTCGGCAGGCGACTCCATCATCATCTCTGATCAAGGCATCAGCGGCGGCGAAACCGGCGAAGGCACCGACTTCATCGTCACACTGCGTTAGAGTCCTTCACCGTTTCAGGGAAACGGTGAAGGACTTCAGTTTCTGGAGCTGACGCGTTTTCCTTACGCGAACCGGTATCCACTTTGAAAACGCTATAGAGCATGATCCCGGAAAAGCCCGCTCCGGACGTGATCCGGGGTGAAAACCGGTTTCGGATAACACGGGCGGCTTCGGCCGATCTCGTCCGCCACGACCGATGGGAACAGCTAAGCGACTGGGGATAAATGCCATTTTCGTGGAAGGGATATTCGCAACTGCGCTAGCATGACAAAGCGTGGGCGATTCAACGCGCGACAACCTCTGGAGCAACTGAAATGCGCATCGCGACGGGGCTGATATTTGCAGGTGCGTTTTCGCTGTGCGCGACTGCGGCCGCCTGGTCGCAGACACCGGCTCCCAAAGGAGCGCCGCATCCCACCGCCGCCGTCCCAAGTCCCGCGCCGGCGAGCGGACCGAAGGTCGCCTGCAACGGCAACCCCGACGCGCTCGGCGTTGCGCGGGTGGTTCAGGTCGACACAACCGGCGGCCCGGGCTTCGGCTTCGAGCATTTCAAGCAGCTCGATTTCCTGCGGGACAAGGAAGTGGTGCTGACATTCGACGACGGTCCCTGGCCTGGACATACGCCCGCCGTCCTCAAGGCGCTTGCGGACCAATGCACCACCGGAATCTTCTTCTCGATCGGCAAGCACGCGACATACCACCCCGAGATCCTTCGGCAGGTTGCCGCGGCCGGCCACACGATCGGCGGGCACACCTGGTCGCACGCCAATCTCAATAACAAGAAGCTGTCCGAGGCCCAGCGCAAGGACGAGATCGAAAAAGGATTTAGCGCCGTCAAATGGGCGCTCGAGGCGGCCCCTGCCCCGTTCTTCCGCTTCCCGGCGCTGCAACATCCGCCGGAGATGGTCACCTACCTCGGCGAGCGCAACATCGCGATCTTCTCGTGCGACGTCGACTCGTTCGACTTCAGGGCGCACAGGCCCGAACAGGTGGTCGACACCATCTTCAAGAAGCTCGACAAGGTCGGCAAGGGCATCATTCTGATGCACGATTTCCAGAAGCATACTGCCGAAGCTCTACCGGAAATTCTGCGCAGGCTGAAAGCCGGCGGCTACAAGGTGGTGCAGATGAAAGCCAAGGCGCCGGTCGAGACGCTGGCGCAATACGACGAGGAACTGAAGAAGGACACCAAGCTGCCGACGGTGAGCACGCGCCCGGTCGACAGCGTCGTCCAGACGATCTCCGAATAGCGCGCAACGATCCGGGACGCACAATGCTTCGTATCGAAGGCTACGTCATCGTGTCGGCGGACGGAATGCTCGCCGATGCGAACCGCGTGATGCCGGAAGCGCTGAAATTCAAAGGCGACCTTGAGTTCTTCACCGCGGGGCTCGATCGCGCGGATGTCGTCGTGCATGGCCGCAACTCGTTCGAGGATCAACCCAACTCGCCGCTCCGCAAGCGGATCATATTGACTCATCGCGTCACGGGTATTGCCGCGCATCCTGACAATGCCAAGGCGACCTTGTGGAACCCTGCCGGCGCTTCGTTCGACGACGCCTGCGTGCATGCGGAGGTACGCGACGGAACGGCCGCCATCATCGGCGGCCCTTGCGTCTTCGAAATGTTTCTCGATCGTTACGACACGTTCTGGCTGTCGGAAGCTCCGCACGTAACGCTGCCTGGCGGCGAAGGCTGTTTCCCGGGCGTTCCCGAAGATTCTCCGCAAGCCGTGCTGGCGGCGCACGGGCTACAGCCTCGCGAGGTGAAAATCCTCGATGCGACGAACGACGTTCGCGTCACAGCATGGCGCCGCATAGGCTAGAGCCTTTCCGCTTCTGATGGAATCAGAAGCGGGGCTCTATGATTTTGATTTGACGCGTTTTCTTCACGCGAACCGGTAGCCACTTCGCTCGAAAACGCTCTAGGCTCCAAACCCGATCAGAGTATTGAGGTTAGGAAGCAAATCAGATTCAAGCTCTGCACGGAGCTTGACGATGGCGAATGAGTTTTGGCTAAGCGATGCGCAATGGGCAGCGATCGACCCGTTGCTTCCGAAGAACCGCCCGGGAGCGCGCCGGGTCGATGATCGCCGCGTGATCAGCGGGATCGTGCATGTGTTGAGGATCGGTTGTCGCTGGCAGGATTGCCCCTCATGCTACGGCCCGCCGACGACGATCTACAATCGCTTTCATCGATGGTCGGCGCGCGGCCTGTGGCAGAAGTTGTTTCGCGCCTTGGCAACAACAAACCCCAACGACGTGCACATGATCGACAGCACGACAGCAAAGGCGCATCGCTCGGCAGCGGGCGGAAAAGGGGGGCGGAGGAACAGGCGATTGGTCGCTCGCGCGGGGGGCGCACGACCAAAATCCACGCCGTCGTCGACGGCCAGGGCCGACCGCTCGCCATCGAGATAACACCCGGACAACGCGGATCTTCGCGTCGCTCTGCCTCTTCTCTCCGGTTTGCCAGCGGCACGCTTATGCGCCGCCGATGCCGCCTACGACAGCGACGGCTTTCGGCTTTTTCTGCGTCAACGCGGGACCCTCCCGGTCATCCCGAACAATCCAACGCGAAAGCGAACCCATCCCTTCGACGCCGAAGCCTATAAGCTGCGCAACCGGATCGAGCGCATGTTTTGCAGGCTCAAGGATTGGCGCCGCATCGCCACCCGCTACGACAAGCTGGCGCGCAACTTCGAAGCGGCCATCAATATCGCCGCTGTCATAACTTGGTGGACCAATTGAGTCTGGAGCCTAGAGTCTGTTTCAACTGCGTTGAATCAGACTCGTCGCTTATCTTTTTGTTTGAGCATGATCTTTTCCGAAAACCGGTTTCCACTTTTCGGGATCATGCTCTAGGTTTCGCCGACCGTCTCCGAGGTTCGCGGGCGGCCGATTCCCGCAATGATGAACAACGCCCCGATCAGCGACAGGTTCTTCAACGCTTGGATCATGTTGTTCCTGGCTTCGGGTCCGGTCTGGTTCCAGGAGTCGTGGTAGTAGAACGTCGCCGCGACGATGAATACCGCCAGCACCAGTGAAAAGAAACGCGCTCCGAGGTTGAGCGCGATAAACACGCCGCAGACAAGCTCGGTCGCGCCTACCGCGATGGCCAGCATGTGAGAGGTCGGCATGCCGGTGAGGCCCTCAAGTTGGGTCGTGAAGCCCATCAGCGCGGACGGGATAACAACCTTGGCCGCAATCCCTTCCGCCGTCCCCGCGATGTCGAACAGCTTGAACGCGCCTGACACGATGAACAACACCGAAAACAAGACCCGTCCCACAGTGATGAACGCTGGCATGATCGGCCCCCAATTAGGCAGACGTGAATCGTCCCTCAAGGGTTCGAGTATGGACGCCTCGCACAGTGTTTTGAAAGGCGGAAAAAAGGGCCGCTCGTCATATTTCAGCCGAACAAGGTCGGTTGTCGACTCGCGCGTTCCTGCGCCTCGACCACCGCCACGGCCGTCATGTTGAGTATTCCGCGCGCCGTCACCGACGGAGTCAGAATGTGCGCCGGCCGCGCGGGACCGATCAGAATGGGACCGACCTGGAGTCCGCCGCCAAGCACCTTGATCATCTGGTAGGCGGCGTTCGCCGCATCGAGATTGGACAGCATCAGGACGTTGGCGACACCCGTCAGCCGCGAATGCGGCAGAATCAGTTGTCGAGCCGACTCCGACAAGGCGGTGTCGCCCTGCATTTCGCCATCGGATTCGATCCCGGGATGACGTTCAGCGAACAGATCGGCCGCCCGACGCATCTTGCGCGCGGATTCGGTATCGTAGCTGCCGAAATCCGAATGCGATACGAACGCGACCTTCGGCTTGATGTTGAAGCGTTGCACATGCATCGCTGCCTGAGCGGCGATGTCCGCGAGTTCTTCGGCGGACGGATTGGGGCGCACCTGCGTGTCGGCTATGAAATACGCGCCCTTGCTCGTGATCATTAGCGACAGCGCGGCGAAGTCGCCGGTGCCGGGCATATAACCGATGATCTCGCGGATGTGCCGGAGGTGTCGCATGTAGCTGCCTTCGACACCGCACAGCATGGCGTCGGCTTCGCCACGCACCACCGCGAGCGCGGCAATGACCGTCGCATTGGTGCGGATCGTGGTCCGCGCGACATCGGGTGTCGCGCCGTGACGGCCGGCGACGTCGATATAGGACTGCACATATGAACGGTAACGAGGATCGTCCTCGGGATTGATGAGTTCGAAATCCGTGCCGGCCCTGATCGCGAGACGAAGACGTTTTATCCGCGTTTCCACGACAGCCGGGCGACCGACCAGAATCGGACGCGCAAGCTGCTCCTCGAGCACCTGCTGGGTTGCCCGCAGCACTCGCATGTCCTCACCTTCGGCGTAAATCACCCGAACCGGCCGGGTTTTCGCCTTGGTGAACACCGGCTTCATGACGAGGCCGGAACGGAACGCAAAGCGTTCGAGCCGTCCCTGGTATTCGTCGAAATTCGCGATCGGTCGCGTCGCGACGCCGGACGCCATGGCGGCTTTCGCAACCGCAGGCGCGATGCGCAGGATCAACCGCGGATCGAACGGACTTGGAATCAGCGAACCCGGTCCAAACCCTTCGGTCTCTCCGTCAAACCTGACCGCCGCGTCCGACGGCGGTTCGCGCGCAAGCCGCGCGATGGCATCGGCGGCGGCGCGCTTCATGTCCTCGTTGATCGCGGTCGCGCCGACGTCGAGGGCGCCGCGGAAGATGAAGGGAAAACACAGGACGTTGTTCACCTGATTGGGAAAGTCGGAACGGCCGGTGCAGATCATGGCGTCGGGCCGCACCTTGCGCGCTTCGTCCGGCATGATTTCCGGAGTGGGATTGGCGAGCGCCATCACCAACGGCTTGTCCGCCATCTGCGCGACCATCTCGGGCTTCAGCACGCCGCCAGCCGAAACGCCGAGAAACACGTCCGCGCCCGCGATCACATCGGCGAGCGTGCGCTTGCCGGTGTTCTGCGCATAGGCCGCCTTCCATCGGTCCATCCGTTCGCGGCCCTGATAGACGAGGCCGTCGATATCGCAGACCCAGATGTTCTTGCGCTGCGCGCCCATCGATACCAGGAGATCGAGGCAGGCGATGGCGGCCGCCCCCGCGCCGGAGGCGACGATCTTGATATCCGCAAGCGTCTTGCCGTTCAGGAGCAGCCCATTGGTGATGGCGGCTGCGACGATGATGGCGGTGCCGTGCTGGTCGTCATGGAACACCGGGATTTTCATCCGGGCCTTGAGCTGCTCCTCGATCTCGAAGCATTCCGGACCCTTGATGTCCTCGAGATTGATCCCGCCGAAGGTCGGCTCGAGCGCCGCGACCGTCTCGACCACGCGCTCGATGGTATCGGCTGCGATTTCGATATCGAACACGTCGATGCCGGCAAACTTCTTGAACAGGACCGCCTTGCCTTCCATGACCGGCTTGGCGGCGAGCGGGCCGATATTGCCGAGGCCGAGCACGGCGGTGCCGTTCGACACCACCGCGACCAGGTTGGCGCGGCCGGTCAGCGTCGCGGCTTCCGCCGGATCGGCGACGATCTCCTCGCAGGCCGCGGCTACGCCGGGCGAATAGGCGAGCGCGAGGTCGCGCTGGTTGGCGAGCGGCTTTGTGGCCTGTATTTCAAGCTTGCCGGGGCGCGGCGAGCGGTGGAAGGACAGCGCGGCGGAGCGAAGATCCTCGGAATACGACACGATAGACGTCTCCGCAGTTTGTTCGGCCCTCTATTTTTGCGGCAGATTGAGCCGGATGTGAAGCTCCCGCAACTGCTTCGGCGTGACTTCGGACGGTGCGCCCATCAACAGGTCTTCGGCGCGCTGGTTCATCGGAAACAGCGAGATTTCGCGCAAATTGGTGGTGCCACAGAGCAGCATCACGATGCGATCGACGCCCGCCGCCATGCCGCCATGCGGGGGGGCGCCGTACTGGAACGCCCGGTACATGCCGCCGAACCGCTCGACCACCTCGGCTTCGCCGTAGCCCGCGATCTCGAACGCCTTCACCATCGCTTCCGGCCTGTGATTGCGAATGCCGCCGGAAGCGATCTCGTAGCCATTGCAGGTGATGTCGTACTGGAAAGCGTTGATCGTCAGCGGGTCTCGGGTGTTCAGCGCATCGAGCCCGCCTTGAGGCATCGAGAACGGGTTATGGGAGAAGTCGATCTTCTTGTCGTCCTCGTTGTATTCGTACATCGGAAAGTCGACGATCCAGGCAAGCTCGAACCTGTCGCCGTCGATCAGGTTCAATTCCTCGCCGAGCTTGGTGCGGGCGAGGCCCGCGAACTTCCAGAACTTCGCCGGATCGCCGGCGACAAAGAACGCGGCGTCACCCGCCTTCAGCCCCAGTTGCTCGCGAATCGCGGCCGTACGCTCCGGCCCGATGTTGTTGGCGAGCGGGCCCGCGCCCTCGCCTCCCTCGCGCCACATGATGTAACCGAGGCCGGGCTGGCCCTCGCCCTGCGCCCATGAATTCATGCGGTCGCAGAATGCGCGGCTGCCGCCGCCCGGACCGGGGATCGCCCAGACCTGATTCTTCGGCTCCTCCAGCATCCGCGCGAACACCTTGAAGCCGGAGCCCCGGAAGTGCTCCGACACGTCCTGCATTATCAAGGGATTGCGCAGGTCCGGCTTGTCGCTGCCGTATTTGCGGATCGCCTCCGCGAACGGAATCCGCGGCCAGGTCCTGGTCACCGGCTTGCCCGCGGCGAACTCCTCGAACACGCCGGTAATGACAGGCTCAACCGCAGCGAAAACATCGTCTTGTTCGACAAAACTCATCTCCAGGTCGAGCTGGTAGAATTCCCCCGGCAGGCGGTCGGCGCGCGGGTCCTCGTCGCGGAAACAAGGCGCGATCTGGAAGTAACGGTCGAAGCCGGACATCATCAGGAGCTGCTTGTACTGCTGCGGCGCCTGCGGCAGCGCGTAGAACCTGCCGGGATGAATGCGGCTCGGCACCAGGAAGTCGCGCGCGCCTTCCGGCGAGGACGCCGTCAGGATCGGGGTCTGGAATTCGAAAAAGCCCTGCTCCTTCATGCGCCTGCGCATCGAATCGACGATAGCGCCGCGGGTCATGATGTTCTGGTGCAGCTTGTCGCGACGCAGGTCGAGGAAACGGTACTTAAGCCTTATATCTTCTGGATATTCCTGCTCGCCGGCGACCGGCAGCGGCAGCGTGCCGGCGGGGCCGAGCACCTCGATGTCGCTGGCATAGACTTCGATATCCCCGGTCTTCAATTCCGCGTTCTCGGTCCCGCCCGGACGGCGTCGGACCTTGCCCTCGATGCGCACGACCCATTCGGCGTGCAGCGTTTCCGCGATCTTGAAGGCTGCCGAATCGGGGTCGACCACGCATTGCGTCAGGCCGTAATGATCGCGCAGGTCGATGAAAAGCACCCCGCCATGGTCGCGAATGACATGGCACCAGCCGGACAGGCGGACCGTCTGGTCGATGTGGCTGTCGCGGAGCGCGCCGCAGGTATGGGACCGATAGCGATGCATGGAAATCCTGAAAGAATGCGTCAGAGGCGGAATCAGAGCGGGATCCAGGGCGGCGAGCGTCAGGGTTTACCCGAGCGCGAAGAGCGCGGCAACCGAATGACGGAGCTTGCAATGACTGTCAGGGATGCCATCCTTGACCGGAAAGGTCCGGGAAAGGAGCGCGCCGCGCGCCGAATGCGGGCAGACAAGGGCGAAAAGACGGACTATGGAGCGCTCATGGACCTGATCACGACCACCGATGAGCTGACCTCCGTCTGCGCCCGCTTGGCCAGGCACCCCACCATCACCGTCGATACGGAATTCCTTCGCGAAACCACCTACTATCCGCTGCTCTGCGTGGTCCAGATGGCGAGCCGCGACGAGGCCGTCGTCGTGGATGCCCTTGCCGAAGGGATCGACCTGAAGCCTTTTTTCGAGCTGATGTCGAACGAGCGCGTGTTGAAGGTCTTTCACGCCGCCCGCCAGGACATCGAGATCGTCTGGCATCAGGCCGGCATCATCCCCTACCCGATCTTCGACACGCAAGTGGCCGCCATGGTGCTCGGCTACGGCGATTCGATCGCCTACGACGTCCTGGTGGAACGCATCACCGGCTATCGGCCGGACAAAACCCACCGTTTCACCGACTGGTCGCGCCGCCCGCTCACAGAGGAGCAGCTCGAATACGCGGTGGCGGATGTCACCCATCTGCGGGACGTCTTCGCCGACCTCGACGCCGACCTCAAGAAACGCGACCGCAGCGATTGGGTCAGCGAGGAGATGGACGTGCTGACCTCGCCGAAAACCTATGACTTCCACCCCGAACGCGCATGGGAGCGATTGAAGACACGGGTTCGCAAACCGAAGGACCTCGCCGTGCTCATGGAAGTCGCGGCCTGGCGCGAACAGGAAGCCCAGAAGCGCGACGTCCCTCGGTCCCGGGTGCTCAAGGACGACGCGGTCGGCGATATCGCGACCCATGCGCCCACCAGCCCGGAGCGGCTGGCGGCGCTGCGCTCGCTGCCGAAGGGTTTTGAAAAATCGCAATGGGGCGCCGACATCGTCGCGGCCGTCCAGCGCGGACTTGCCCGGGATCCGCACTCCCTGCCGAAGATCGAGAAGCCCCGGAACAACTCGAACGGAGCCGCCACCGTCGAACTTCTCAAGGTGCTCCTGCGCATGACGTCCGAACGCCATGCCGTCGCCAGCAAGGTCATCGCAACGGTCGACGATCTCGAACAGATCGTGGCCGACGACGCAGCCGATGTCGGCGCGCTGCGCGGCTGGCGGCGCGAACTGTTCGGCGAGGCGGCGCTCGCGCTGAAGCATGGCAGGCTGGCGTTGGCGATCGAGAAGGGCCGCGTGGTGCGCGTGGAGCGGGACTGAGGTCGCTTCTCTCGGGTCGCTTCTCCTCGGCTATAGCGTTTTCGAGCGAGGAATGTCTTCGGACTTGACCCGAGGACGGATGTCGGCGTGAAGAAAACGCTTTAAATCAAAACTTTAGAGTCCGCTTCTGATTCCATCAGAAGCGAAAGGACCCTAGATTTGCCGGATGCTCTCGAAGCTGAAATGCGAGTCGGGCGGATTCTCGCCAATCCGGATCTTGTGATCATTCACAAAACGATAGGGCGGCACCGGCAGATTATACGGCGCCGGCACGCCGCTGAAGACGCGCCCCGCAAGATCGTATTTCGAACCATGACAGGGGCAGAAGTAGCCACCGAGCCAATCCGAGACCGGCGCCGACGCGCTCGGATTCGGATAATAGAGCGGGATGCACCCCAGATGAGTGCAGATACCGACAAATACGCCGTATTCCGGCTTGGCTGAACGGTGCCAGTTTTGTGCGTATTGCGGCTGCTGAAACTCTTTGGATTGGGGATCGGACAACCGCTCAACCAGCTTCGGATTCTGGAGCATCTTGAGCGCCGCGGCCGGCCGGTTGACGACGAAGATCGGATGACCGCGCCAGTGAACCACCACCTGCTGTCCCGCCTGAACCTGGGTCAGATCGAGTTCCACCGGACCGCCCGCCGCCAGGGTTGCCTTGTCGGGCTCGAGTTGCGCAATCATGGGAACGATTGAAGCCGCGACTCCGACAGTGCCCATGGCCGCCGTGGCAATGTAAAGGAAATCACGCCGCGTCCGTGCGCCGGAAGACATCGGGTCAGTTATCGGAGCCTTGGACGGAATATCGGTCATGGATTGCTCCGCAAGCAGACCGGCGCTCCTGTCGGACAAAATCGAACGGTCGCTCGCCGGCCCCCGCTTTCCTGAAATAGGCGCGGGCATTGGGATAACCCGCGTGAGGCGGTTCCGAACCGCCGGCACAATTCACAATGGTGAGACCGGACGGCCGCTTGCGGATCGTCAGCGCAGCACGATCGAACCGGAGCGGCCGACAAGGCGCGCCAGTTGCTTGAAGCGGCCGCCGACGCGATCCGCGACGAGATCGACCAGACGATGCTCGAACACCAGCTTCAGCTTGCGACCGCTGATCCTGAAATGGGTCGCGGATAATACACCGGGCCTGGCCGCCGAAATCAGATGAGCGACGCGAAAGGCTGCGCCGAGAATGCGCGCTCTCTCGTTCATGGCCGGCGTTACCAATTCGCGCACCACAGCGGACGGTTCATTGATCTCATTCAGTCCGACATATCGATAAAACACCGCAAGCGCGATGAACGTCCGCCCCTGATGGTCGACGTCGCCGAAATTGCCGTTCATGATCAGGTTGAGCGTCTGCTCGCCGCGATAGTCCGGATGGATGCGCCAGCCGATGTCCGAGAGCAGGCAGGCGGCGTGACGCAGTCGCCGATCCTCTTCGGTTTCGTGCAGTTTCGCGATCCGGATCAACCGATCGGTCCATCCGATCAACTCTTGCGCGTGACGCGCTGAACGCGACAACAGGCCGTTCAGCGTTTGCGCCGCGCAAATCAATCCATCCCTGGACCGCTCTCCGGCAGGCAGCATCGAATAAAGCAGACCCTCGCGGACGCCATAGGTCGAAAACATGATGGTCTTCGGCTTCGCGATCCGGATGACATATTCCATTACGAGAGCGGCATAAGTCAGCAGCGGCTGCCGCGCATCCGCGACCGCCTCGATATCCGCCAGCATATGAGACGCCGCCAGACGGCGAAGCCGCCTGACGAAATCAAGCGCGTCGGCGGCGGGAATGGAATAGCCGTGCATGACGCGGAGCGGGTAGCCGCTCTGGATGATATGAATCCGCGCCAGCGCCCGCCACGTCCCGCCGACGGCATAGAAGGTCCGGCCCCGGCCGGCCTTGAGCGGCGCGGCATCCGACAGTGCGTCTTTTACAATCCGCTCCGCGCGCTTCAGCGAGGTCTTCGATGCGTCCTGCAACGCGAGACTGCCGAGCGGCAGCGTCACTCCGCGCCGAACGCGGTGGCCGCGCACGCCGGTCAGCTCAAGCGAGCCACCGCCGAGATCCCCGACGATTCCGTTCGGCTTGTGAACGCTGGAGACGACGCCCTGCGCCGCCAGACGCGCCTCCCGCGATCCCGACAGGACTTCGACCGGCACGCGGCAGACGCGTTCCGCCCTGGCGATGAAATCCGCGCCGTTCGTGGCGTCGCGGCAGGCGGCGGTAGCGATGGCGTAAACGCGACCGACCTTCATCACCTTGCATAGCGCGTGAAAGCGCCGCAGCGATGTCAGCGCCTTCTTGATCGCATCGGGCGCGAGCAGGCCGGTGGATTGCACCTCGCGGCCGAGCCCGCACAACGCCTTCTCGTTGAAGATCGAGACGAGGCTGCGCTCCAACGCTTCGTAAACGACGAGGCGGACCGAGTTGGAGCCGATATCGATAACGGCGACGCTGGAGTCCGGTTTGCGCCGAGGCTTCCGCACAGGCCCGCTACGGAGGCGGCTGCCGCTCTGCGCGACGCGTGAGGCGGCGCGGCGAGGATTCCTTGAGCGACTTTCCACGGCCGGACAGACTCGGGTTCGTCATGAAATAGTTGTGCAGGTTGAAAGGCTCCTCACCCTTCGCGGCCTTCATACGCGTTGACGATCCATCCGGCAACAACCGCCAGCTCTGTTCGGTATCCTTCAGGTTCGCAACCATGATCTGCTCGAGAACCTGCTGATGCACCGTCGCATTTTGCAACGGGCACAGAATTTCGACGCGCCGGTCGAGGTTGCGCGGCATCATGTCGGCGGACGAGATATACACAGCCGCTTTCGGGCCCGGCATGGGTTGCCCCATGCCGAAGCAGTAAATCCGGCCGTGTTCCAGAAAGCGCCCGATCACGGACTTGACGCGAATGGTCTCCGACAATCCGGGAACTCCGGGCCGCAGGCAGCAAATGCCGCGCACGATCAGCTCGACCGGAACGCCGGCCTGCGATGCCTCATACAGCGCATCGATGATGTCGGGATCGACCAGCGCATTCATCTTCATCCAGATCGCCGCCGGCTTGCCGTGGCGCGCGAAATTGGTTTCGCCGCGTATGTGATCGAGGATCCGGTTGCGCAGGGTCAGCGGCGACACCGCCATCTTCTCGATGTCGCTCGGCTCCGCGTAGCCGGTGATGTAATTGAACACGCGCGCGGCATCGCGGCCGATGATCGGATCCGATGTAAAATACGACAGGTCGGTATAGATGCGCGCGGTCACCGGGTGATAGTTGCCGGTGCCGGTGTGGACGTAAGTCGCGAGGCTGCCGCCTTCCCGGCGCACGACCAGCGACAGCTTGGCGTGCGTCTTCAACTCGAGGAAGCCGTAAACCACCTGCACGCCGGCGCGCTCGAGATCGCGCGCCCACCGGATGTTGGCCTCCTCGTCGAACCGCGCCTTGAGTTCGACAAGCGCCGTGACCGACTTGCCCGCCTCCGCGGCTTCCGCCAGCGCCCGCACAATCGGCGAGTTGTTGGAGGTGCGGTAGAGCGTCTGCTTGATCGCGACGACGTCGGGATCTCGCGCGGCCTGCTGCAGGAACTGCACCACGACGTCGAACGATTCATAGGGATGATGAACGATCAGGTCCTTCTGCCGGATCGCGGCGAACACGTCGCCGCCGTGATCGCGCACGCGCTCGGGATGGCGCGGCACGTAGGGCACGAATTCAAGATCGGGCCGGTCGAGCCGCGTCAGTTGCGACAGCTCGTTCATGGCCAGGACGCCGTCCACCAGCAACACTTCGTCGTCGGTTGCCGACAGCGCTCGCTGTACAAATGCGCGCAGTTCTGCCGGCATCGCGGCTTCGATTTCAAGGCGGATGACGGAGCCGCGCCGGCGGCGCTTCAATGCGGTTTCGAACAGGCGAACCAGATCCTCCGCCTCTTCCTCGATTTCCAGCTCGGAGTCCCGGATGATGCGGAACGCGCCCTGCCCCTTGACCGTGTAGCCTGGGAACAGCCGGTTGATGAACAGGCTGGTGGCGCCTTCGAGCGTGATCAGCCTGACGGGGTCGTCCTTGGCCGCCGGCGGCAGCCGCAGGAAACGGTCGATCTTGCCGGGCATGCGGATCAGCGCATTCATCGACTTGCCGTCGGACGCGCGCGCGAGTTGCAGCGCGATGGTGAAGCCGAGACTCGGAATGAACGGAAACGGGTGCGCCGGATCGATGGCGAGCGGCGTCAGCAAGGGAAAGATATTGTGGAGAAAGTGATCCGCGATCCACGTGCGTTCGGCCTTGGTGACGTCCTTGCCGTCGATCAGGACAATGCCAACCTCGGTCAGCACGTTGCGCAGATCACGCCAGATCGCCTGTTGATCGCTCGCAAGATTTGAGACGGTCTCGTTGATAAGAACGAGCTGCTCCGACGGCGTCAGGCCGTCCGGACTGCGCTCCGTGATCCCTTCCCGCACCTGCGCCTTGATGCCAGCGACGCGGACCATAAAGAACTCGTCAAGGTTATTGGCGGAAATCGACAGGAAGCGGACGCGCTCGAGCGCGGGATGGCCGGGGTTGACCGACTCCTCAAGCACCCGGCGATTGAAATGCAGCCAGGACAGCTCGCGGTTGATGAATCG
Organism: Nitrobacter sp.; assembly: GCF_047149785.1. Lineage (GTDB taxonomy): Bacteria > Pseudomonadota > Alphaproteobacteria > Rhizobiales > Xanthobacteraceae > Nitrobacter. The sequence goes on from NZ_BAAGBE010000001.1 coordinate 1,562,036, forward strand.
TTCCGGGCTGGTCCGGATCGCGGAGTCCGGCTCCGGTTCTTGTTTTTTACCTTCAATAACAATCGCTTGAACGGAATCCATAGATTTATTGGTCCATATCTCGTCGAGCCGCCGGCAAGCCGCGCAAACAGCAGCGAACCATGGGTCAGCTCGATGACGTTTCAATGACATTGACGTTCCGGAACGCCGGCGCGTCAAGATCGGCCGAAGGGGACGGGCGCGGCGGAAATCGTCCGGTTTTCAGTTTCGATCGCGCAGCAATTCGGCGGCGAGCGCGCGCGTCACCGGCCGGCCCTGCCGCAGCGATTCCGCATCGAGTTGTTCGACGATCCGCCGAACCGCAGCGAATGATCTCTCTATTCGCGTTGCGATAAAGTTGACGACGGTCTCGTCAATGCTCATCTGGCGGTCCGTGCAGAGCTTGACGACCAGCGCCCGGAGCAAGTGATCGTCGGGCGGCATCAGCGTGACCACAGGCACGGCGCGAAGCCGCGACCGCAGATCGCGCAACCCGATCTCGATGGCAACGGGAGGCGCCCGCGCGGTAAGCAGGACGAAGGCGTCGTCCTCACGGGCAAGATTCATCAAATGAAACAGCGCAAGTTCATCGAAGGCCCGCGGGTTGAGGTCCTCGACGACCAGCGCGCCGGTCGCCAGCGCCGCGGGCACCGCCGTCGCGCTCACGGCGTGCGCGCCGACCACGCGCGCGCCCGCCTGCTCCGCCCAGATCGCCGCGAGATGACTCTTGCCGCAACCTTCGGGGCCGGCAAGCAGCATGATCCGGTTTGGCCACTCCGGCCAGCTTTCGATCAGCGCCAGCGCCGCCGCATTCGCCGAGCCTTCAAGAAAATCGTCCCGCGAAAGGCTTTCCGCGTGCGGCAACGCGAATGCGAGCTGACGGGGTCCGGGGCGGCCTGCCACGCATCTACTCCATGCCAGATCCAACTCGCGCGCACCATCGAGCGACCTTCATTTCTGCTCGATGGTGCTCATGTGGCGCACCCACTCCACGAGATAAAGGGACACTGAAACCAGGGTCAGGACCGCAATACCGGCCATCAGAATTGCCTCGTAGGGAGAGGTATTGAACCCGAAGCCCAGAGCCGCCAGCACCAGCGCCGCAAACGCAACCTGCGCTCCCGTGTTGAGCTTGGAGACCATCAGCGGCTTCATGGGTATCGGCTTGTTGAACAGCCACGACACGATCACGGCGCCGACGATCATGATATCGCGCGAAACCACCAGGATAACCAGCCAGCGGGGGACGGCGCCCCAGATGCCGAGCGCCACGAAGATCGAGACCAGCAGCGCCTTGTCGGCCAGGGGATCCAGAAGCGCGCCCAGTTCGCTCGCCATGTTGAAGCGCTTGGCGAGAAATCCGTCCACCGCATCGCTGACACCGGCGACCACGAAGATTGCAAAAGCGATTTCCATCTGATTGGAGGCGATAGCCCAGATAATGATCGGCACCAGCAGAATGCGACCGAGTGTAATAATGTTCGGAATACTCACGCGACGTTTCCCGCCCTCCGGCCCGTTTCCGCATAACCAATGCGGAATTCGAGGCTTCCGCAGCCCGGAACAGCCTCCTGTCTACATAGTATATGCTGAGGAGACTTTGCGAGCGAGCTGCCTATTTTGTCGGAAAGGGCCCATGATCGGATTTAGGATAGGCTCAATCGACGGGAATTGATGGGCTAAGGTCTTGCCAAGTCTGCATTTCACAGGTTACTAGGTGAGTTAGCTTTGTACTTTCTCCCGCAGTGTAGCTCGCATCTTATGTGCGAAGTTCGCTGTTGATGACATGTGGCGCCGCTTGTCGGGCATTTGCAGAGCTGCTCCGATTGGCAAACCGATTCTCGCTGGAACACGAATAATGGTCGCGCTCAAAAAAAAGTCGTCTGCTCGAACGACCTATCGCGATGCTGGGGTCGATATTAGATTAGCGGATGATTTTATTAGAACAATTGGTCCAATCGCGGACGCGACAATTGCCGAGCGATCAGGTCCAATGGAAGGGATCGGCGGATTTGGCGCCCTTTTTGATCTGAAGCGTGCCGGCTTCCGCGATCCAATTCTGGTTTCTTCGACCGACGGGGTGGGCACCAAACTTCGAATTGCTATCGAAACCGATCAAGTCGATACGATTGGAATCGACTTAGTTGCAATGTGCGTTAACGATGTGCTGGTGCACGGTGCCGAACCACTTTTTTTTCTAAACTATTTTGCTCTTGGTAAACTCAATAATAGACTTGGAGAACGAGTTTTAAAAGGAATCGCGGAAGGATGCCGTCAAGCAGGGGTAGCTTTGGTCGGTGGAGAGACTGCGGAAATGCCTGGCTTTTACGCGGATGGCGATTTTGACCTCGCGGGTTTTACTGTAGGTGCTGTTGAGCGCGGACAAGAGCTCCCTCGCCGTCAGGATATTTGCGATGGGGATATTCTCATCGGCATTTCATCTTCTGGCGTACATTCCAACGGCTATTCGCTTGTGCGTAAACTCGTTGAGCGATCTGGCCTCAAATGGTCCGATTCTGCTCCTTTCGAACCAAGCAAGACCCTGGGGGACGCATTACTTGAGCCGACCCGGATATATGTGAAACCCGTTCTGCAGGTTCTCAAAAGTACCGACGGCATCAAAGCCTTTGCACACATTACGGGAAGCGGTGCTCTTGGAAAGCTTCATCGCATCCTTCCGAGTCCTTCGGCTAATGGAGTCCGAGCTCATATTGAGTTGGGCACTTGGCAAGTACCAACGGTGTTTCGCTGGCTACGTGATCAAGCGAACTATTCTGATTCCTACGAAGATGAGAAAGAGTTATTGCGCGCCTTTAATTGCGGAATTGGAATGGTGGCGGTAGTTGCAAGAGAGAAGGCGAAACAAATACTAGAACTCCTTAAAGCTTCCAAAGAAGAAGCTTTCGTTATTGGAAAGATAGAAAACCATGGCGAGCCTTCTGGGCATTGGCCTAAGGTCGAAGATGCTGTGCGTCTTACCGGGAATCTGTCATTCGAATAGAAACTGTGTGCGTTGAAGCGTTAACGTGAACACTCATGAAACGCCGCGTCGCAATCCTGATTTCCGGGCGCGGGTCGAACATGACCGCGCTGGTGGAGGCCGCAAAAGCCAAGGACTTCCCGGCTGAAATCGCCGTCGTTATTTCCAATAAGGCCGCAGCGGAGGGCCTCGCCAGAGCGCAGGCGGCCGGCATTCCAACCCTCGTCATCGAGAGCAAACCGTTCGGCCAGGACCGCGCGGCGTTCGAAGCCAAACTGCAATCGGCGCTGGACGACAACCGCATCGATCTCATCTGTCTCGGCGGTTTCATGCGGCTGTTCACCGCCGATTTCGTCCAGCGTTGGCAGGGACGAATGCTCAACATCCATCCGTCGCTGCTTCCGTCGTTTCGCGGCCTCGATCCTCACGGCCAGGCGTTGCGGGCCGGCGTGAAGATTTCCGGCGCGACTGTCCACTTCGTCATTCCGGAGACCGATGCCGGTCCCATTATCATCCAGGGCGCGGTCGCGATACGCGACGACGACACGGCGGAGACGCTGGCCGCGCGCGTGCTGGAGATCGAGCACCGCATCTACCCGGATGCGCTGCGGCTTGTCGCGAGCGGCGGCACGCGACTGGACGGCGACATCTGCAAGACGTCGGCAAACGCCAGTCCGGACGACAGCCTGATCTCACCCTCGGTGATATGACCGGGTCCGGACCGGAAAAGGACAAGTCCCCGGGTCGCGAATTGGAGGCACGCCGCAGCGGCTTGCGCCAATCGCCGGAAACATAATGGAGTTATGAGACCTTCAGATTTTCAGCCGAGGTCTTGCCGCGATTTTCGACCAGATCGAATTCGATCACCTGATCCTCATTGAGGGTGCTGAGGCCAGCCCGCTCCACGGCTGAGATGTGAACGAAGACGTCCTTGTCGCCGGTCGTCGGCTTGATGAACCCGTACCCCTTGGTCGGATTGAACCATTTGACGGTGCCCTTCTGCATCGTCCGCCTCCCCTGTCTGGGTATAAAAAAGACGCGGCCGCGCACCACGCCACAAACGGCCCCCTCCTGATCTCTGCTGAACCTTCGAATTCGCGAAACGCACAGACGAACGGACCAAGATCCGATTGCACCAGGATTGCAACACGAAAATTACCTCTTAGCAAGCCACGACCAGCGATCGTGAAACTGGCCGAGGCCGTGGTTTCCAAACGCCGGCGGGACGACACACCCGGCTAATGATACGTCGTTTCAACGGGTCATTGCGGACCGACGCGGCGGGGGCACCGGCCTTGCTTTGCGGGCGATGTCCCGGCTATCCACATGTTTGATACTGCGGTGAAAAACGCGGCGCGACGGATCAAGCCCGTTCTAGAAACGCTCGGCGGAGACCTGCATCCGCCTGCGCCAGAGCGAGCCGGCGATCAGCACGATGATCGCTCCCAGTACGGCACAAACAATTTCCTCTCCGGTCCCGCCGTGAACGGCAAATTGCGGCGCAAGGCCGAACCGCGCCAGCATCGTATCCAGAAACGCACCGGCGCCAGCGTCGAACAGCGCGTGCAGTCGCGGCGCGACCGCCGGATCGGTCGCGATGACATCCCCCGCGATCCAACCCAGCAAGGCCGCTCCGGCCCACACCAGAAAAGGCAGGCGATTGAGCAACAGCATGATCAGCGCGGCGCCGGCCACGATCAGCGGCACGCTGATGGCCAGTCCGATGATCAACAGCGGCAAACTGCCATTCGCGGCCGCCGCGACCGCGATCACATTGTCGAGACTCATCACGATGTCCGCGACGACCACGACCTGAACGGCGGCCCACAGATGCCGGGCCGCGGCAACCCCCTCCTCGTCCTCCTTCTCCGGCACCAGCAACTTGGCGGCAATCACGAGCAGCGCGATGCCCCCCGCCAGCTTGAGGTAGGGCAATTCCATCAGGGTTGCGACAATCCCCGTAAAGACAATGCGGAGAACGACCGCGGCGGCGGCTCCGAGGACCATGCCCCAAAGCCGCTGCGGCGGCGCCAGCCCGCGACAGGCCAGCGCAATGACCAGCGCGTTGTCGCCGGACAACAGCACGTTGATCCAGATGATCTTGCCGACGGCAAGCCAGAACGCCGAATGATGCGACTCGCTTCGAAATTCGGCGAAGACCGATGTGATCGTCGCCAGATCGAAGATGTGCAGCAGTGAATCCAATGGCGTCCTTTACCTCACTGTCTAGCCGACGATCTCGTTACTTGAGAAAAACTGGGCGATTTCGACCGCAGCGGTATCGGTTGCGTCCGATCCGTGAACGGAATTTTCGCCGACCGACTTCGCATGGAGCTTGCGGATCGTGCCGTCGGCGGCCTTGGACGGATCGGTCGCACCCATGATCTCGCGATACTTGAGGACGGCGTTGTCCCCTTCCAGCACCTGCACGACGACGGGAGCGGAAATCATGAAATCGACCAACTCTCCGAAAAAGGGGCGCGCCTTGTGCACGGCATAGAACGTTTCGGCCTGCTCGCGGGTCATGCGGATGCGCTTCTGGGCCACGATCCGCAGGCCTGCCTTTTCGATCAGGGCGTTGATCGCACCGCCGGCTTGAGAATGGAAAAGGTGCGTTCAGTCGCCATGTCGAGATCCTTGATTGAGCGGCCGTGGGAATTGCGGCGCTTATATCGGCGCGCCTCATTGACGGCAAGCGCGCTCGGCACGCCAACGCCAGGCTGGCAACGCAGAGAAACAGCCCGCACAGGGGATCGCGCGCCATTGAAAATCTGGCGATTTCGGTAGGTAACGCGTTTTTCCCAGCGCATGCGATGGCGAAGCTGCTATAAGCGCCCCCACACCAGCTATTAGTATGAACGAACTGGCTCGACAGATGAGTGGATTCAAGGAGCCCGGCTTTGCTGACCGCCAAAAGGCGGCGCTTGAGGCCCGGAAAAATATTCTCGACAAGTTTCGCGCGCAGCCCGGTCCTGACGACCCCGTCGTGAAGCAAAGACAGGCCGAGCGCGAGGCCCATGCGGCGGCCCGCGAGACGGCGCGGCAGGCCCGCGAAGCCGAGAAGGCTGCGCGAAAGGCCCACGAGGCGGAGGCCGCTGCAGCCGCCGCCGCGCAGCTCGCTCTGGAGAAAGAAGAAGCGACGGCCGCCAAGGCCACTTTCGAAAGCGAACGCAAGGCGGCGCGCGATGCCCGCTATGCCGCCAGAAAGAAGCGGAAGAAGTAACCCGCGATACGGCGGACGTTGGTCCCTTACCCAGTATACCGGCGGCATACCGGCGAAGGAGCGGCGGAGACGAACCGGCCAATGCGGCGTCTCGTCGCGAGCAGGACTGACCGAAAGTCGCCAGGACGAAAACCCGGCAGTGTAATTATCAAGCGGCGGGCTCGATCTCGGCGAGTTCGACGCCCTCCTGCACGATGTCGCCGACCTTGCACCTGATCGTTTTCAGCGTCCCCGCGTAGGGTGCGCGCAGCGTCTGCTCCATCTTCATCACCTCAAGCGTGAGAATGGGTGCGCCCTTCTCCAGAACCGCGCCCTCCTGCGCGAGCAACGCAACCACGATGCCGGGCAGCGGCGCAATGATGCGGTCCTCATTGGCCTGCTCCTCGTCGTCACCGCCGAAGGGATCGACCCAGTGCAACGCGAACCGGCCGTTACGAGTCCGCACATACACCTCGCGGCCATCGACAACAAAGACGATGCGGCTGCGCATCCCATCCAGCGTCAGCGTGATATCTTCCGCTTCGTCCGGCTCGAATGCGAATGCAATATCCTTGTCTCCGACGCGCAACTGCGACGGCCCGTTGCCATAGACAAGAATGACTTCGTGCTCGCTCTGTCCGTGACGAAACACAAATTGGCGTTGACGGCGACCGACCGGCATCCAGCCCGCGGTTCGCCACGGTGACGCCGCATCGGTCCGAGAGGCCTCGCGTTCCACCTGCATGATGCCCGCAACCGCGCCAGCAAGTTCGGTTTCGCCAGGCGCCGCCGACATCCCGGTCAGGTCTGTCAGATGGCGTTCGATGAAGCCGGTGTCGATGGCATTGGCGCGCACGTCGGTATGCGTCGCCAGCGCGGACAGGAACGGAACGTTGGTGACGACGCCGCGGACGTCGATCCCGTCCAGAGCGCGCGCGAGCCGGCTGATCGCGGCATCGCGGGTTTCCGCCCAGGCGATCACCTTGGCGAGCATGGCGTCGTAATGCGGCGAGACCGTATCGCCTTTGCGATAGCCGGAATCGATACGCAAGCCGTCAATCTCCGGCGGCGTGCGCCAAGTGGTGATGCGGCCGACCGAAGGCATGAAATTCCTGTTCGGGTTCTCGGCGTAGACGCGCGCCTCGATGGCGTGGCCTTTCATGACGATCCGATCCTGCGCCAGCGGTAGCTTTTCGCCAAAAGCAACGCGGAGCTGCCATTCGACCAGATCGATGCCGGTGATGAGTTCGGTCACGGGATGCTCGACCTGCAAGCGCGTGTTCATCTCGATGAAGAACACCTCCTTGCCGTCGGACACGAACTCGACCGTGCCGGCACCGACGTAGTTCACCGCGCCGGCGGCCTTGCGCGCCGCTTCGCACACTGTGTCGCGCCGCGCCGCGTTCAGGGTCGGCGAAGGCGCTTCCTCGATCACCTTCTGGTGCCGTCGCTGCAAGGTGCATTCGCGATCGAACAGCGACAGCAGATTGCCGTGCGTATCCCCGATCACCTGCACCTCGATGTGGCGCGGGTTCTCGACGTACTTCTCGATCAGCATCCGCTCATCGCCGAACGCCGCTTGCGCCTCGCGCCTCGCGCTTGCCAGCGCCGCCGCAAGCTCACCGGCCTTGCGCGCGATCCGCATGCCGCGGCCGCCGCCGCCGGCGGATGCCTTGACCAGAACCGGATAGCCGATGCGGTTCGCCGCACCTTGAAGCGTTGCGTCATCCTGCGCCTCGCCGTGATAGCCGGGCACTAGCGGCACGCCCGCCTTCTCCATCAGCGCCTTGGCGTTCGATTTCGAACCCATCGCCGTCATCATCGCTGCCGTCGGGCCGACGAATACGAGGCCCGCATCGGCGCAGGCTTGCGCGAAGGCAGGATTCTCCGACAAAAACCCGTAGCCCGGATGGACGCCTTCCGCGCCGGAGCGGCGGGCGGCGGCAATCACCTTGCCGATATCGAGATAGCTGTCGCGGGCGGGCGCAGGTCCGATCAACACAGCCTCGTCGGCGATCGCGACATGCAGCGCGTCGCGGTCGGCCTCGGAATAGACGGCGACAGTGCGCAGCCCCATGGCGCGGGCGGTGCGGATCACGCGGCAGGCGATCTCGCCGCGATTGGCGATCAGGAGCGTGTTGAAGCGCCGATAGTTCGGAGCGCGCGCCATGGTCACATCCTGAACAGGCCGAACGTCGTCGGCTCAACGGCTGCATTGGCCGCCGCCGACAATCCGAGCGCCAGCACCAGGCGCGTATCCACCGGGTCGATCACGCCGTCGTCCCACAGCCGCGCGGTGGCGTAATAGGGATTGCCCTGGCTTTCGTATTGCGCGCGGATCGGCGCCTGGAATTCGCGCTCCTCCTCGGCCGACCAGGTGCCGCCTTTGGCCTCGATGTTCTCGCGTCGCAGCGTGCTGAGAACGATCGCGGCCTGCTCGCCGCCCATCACGGAAATTCGCGCGTTCGGCCACATCCACAGAAATCGCGGCGAGAAAGCACGGCCGCACATGCCGTAATTGCCCGCGCCGTAGGAGCCGCCGATCACCACGGTGAATTTCGGCACGGCGGCGGTCGCGACCGCCGTGACAAGTTTAGCGCCGTCGCGCGCGATGCCGCCGGCCTCGTATTTCTTACCGACCATGAAGCCGGTGATGTTTTGCAGGAACACCAGCGGAATGCCGCGCTGGCAGCACAGCTCGATGAAATGCGTGCCCTTGAGCGCGCTTTCGCTGAACAGGATGCCGTTGTTGGCGACGATGCCGACCGGATAACCCCAGATATAAGCAAAGCCGCACACCAGCGTCTGCCCGTAGAGCTTCTTGAACTCGTCGAATTCAGATCCGTCGACAATGCGCGCGATGATGTCGCGCACGTCGAACGGCTTGCGGCCGTCCGCTGGCACCGCGCCGTAAATTTCCTCTCTGGCGAACAGCGGCTCTCGCGGCGCGCGCATGTTGAGCGGCGCGTGCTGCGGCGGCTTCAAGGTCGAGACGATGCGGCGCGCGATCCCGATCGCGTGGGCATCGTTCTGCGCATAGTGATCGGTGACGCCGGACTGCCGCGAATGCACGTCCGCGCCGCCGAGTTCTTCCGCCGTGACGACCTCGCCGGTCGCGGCCTTCACCAGCGGCGGACCGCCGAGAAAGATCGTGCCTTGATTACGGACGATGATGCTCTCGTCCGACATCGCCGGCACATAGGCTCCGCCCGCGGTGCAGGATCCCATCACGATGGCGATCTGCGCGATGCCCTGCGCCGACATGGTGGCCTGGTTGTAGAAGATGCGGCCGAAGTGGCGCTCGTCGGGAAAGATCTCGTCCTGCCGCGGCAGGAACGCGCCGCCGGAATCCACCATGTAGATGCACGGCAGATTGTTCTGCCGCGCGATATCCTGCGCCCGCAGATGCTTCTTCACGGTCATCGGATAATAGGTGCCGCCCTTGATGGTGGCATCGTTGGCGACGATCACGCACTCGCGGCCCGAGACGCGGCCGACGCCGGTGATGATGCTCGCCGAATGCACGTCGCCGCCGTACATGCCGTTCGCCGCCAGCGGCGACAGTTCGAGAAACGCGGTGCCGGGATCGAGCAGCAGATCGACGCGCTCGCGGGCCGGCATCTTGCCGCGCGAGGCATGGCGGGCGCGCGCGGCCTCGCCGCCTCCGCCCGCGGCGATCGCGAGCTTGTCGCGCAACTCCGCGACGAGAGCCTTCATCGCTTCAGTGTTGCGCGCAAAATCGGACGAGGTGGGATCGATACCGGAACGAAGCGCCATGGCGGCCCAGGATGGTGGCAGGCGTTGAAGCTCTCGTCTGAGCATGTTTCTTTTAGACGGAATCAGCAACCCGTCATGCCCGGCTTTATGACGGGCATCCACGTCTTTGGAATTTCAGCGAAAAACTATGGAAGGCCGGGACCATAGGCGAGCGAAGCGACGCCGTTCTTCAAACGGCTATGGCCGAGCGGCAACGGCGCCCTTCCCCGAACGGCCATTCCGGGCCATGACGATTATGGGCGACGCGACCTGCGCTAATGCGTCCAGGGCTCGATGCGGCGAAATGCGAAATTGTCGGCGTAGGCCGCCTTTCGCTCCGCCTTCGGCTTCGGCTCGATCACCTGATAGGGAATGCCCTCGCGCTCACAATAGGCGATGGCGTCCTCCTTTGTATCGAAGCGAATCGTGATCTGCTGCTTCATGTCGCCGGAGCTGGTCCAGCCCATCAGGGGCTCGATGACCTGCGGCTGCTCAGGCTCGTAGTCGAGCTGCCATTCCCTGGTCTGGACGACCCCCGATTGCATCGCATTTTTGGCGGGCTTGAAGATACGTGCTGTCATGGATCGCTGTAACCTGCTGCCATGCCGCCCGGCAAAGCCCGACGGACCCGTTGGGTATATTCTTTATGCCGCGGCAAGACAATCTCGTCGACTGCGGCAGTGCGGCAGGGAGACGCATCCGGCGGCCCGGTCCTTCCGGCCTGCCAGAGTAGCTGCGGCCGACATAGGTGTGCTCCAGCACGAGCCCGCGCCCTTTTTTCAGCACGTCGAGCCAGCCTTTTAATAGCCGCAGCCGATGGCAATGACGTCCCCTGCGGCGGGCTGAATACCGTCGACACCGCCTCGATGGGCCGGGCAAGGTAACTCTGGTCGGGGCACCCAGATTCGAACTGGGGACCTGCAGTACCCAAAACTGCCGCGCTACCAGGCTGCGCTATACCCCGATCTCCTGGAAACGTGTCGTTACATGCTTCCGGCTGACCCAGCAAGCGGCCTGGCGACTTTCCGCTTCTCGGAGCGGGCTTTTATGATTTTGATTTGACGCGTTTCTCCACGCGAAGGGATGTCCATCCTCGCATCAGCCCGCGGACATGCTTTGCTTGAAAACGCTTCAGGGGCGTCAATGACCGTTGAAGAGCGGATGCGAAACCCGGTCGCCCGGCGCAATACCGTACTTTTTCGCGGTCCCCGCAATCACCTCGAGCACGGCTTTTGCCAGGCCGCGCGAGGGAATGATCTGGGTCGAAAGCGGCTCGGTGTTCTCGGCGATCCGGAGAACGCGGCCGTCCGGATCGATAAAGATCATGTCGAGCGGGATATAGGTGTTTTTCATCCACATCGACACCTGCTGGGCCGGGGAAAAATCGAACAGCATGCCCTGCCCGTCCGGCAGATGCTTCCGATACATCAACCCGGTCTCCTTCTCCTTCTCGGTCTTCGCCAGTTCAACCGAGAACACCTTCACGCCAGTCCGAGTCGCGATTTCCAGCGGCTGGAATTCGGCGGCGCGAACACCGTCCAACGTGACCAGGCCGATGCAGGAAATCAGCGCAATCCATAAACCGACGCGCAGACACGCCAGACCGAGTTTCGGCATCCGCATCATCGGGGACAACTCGTCAGGATAAAAAATCACGGGTAAGCACCTGGATCGCCGGGTCCAGGATTCATAACGGGCGGCCGCCGCGGCCGCAAAACACGATTTCCGGAAAGCGCGCGCGCTTGCCCGACCCGTTGGTGGATCAGTGAGAGAACAGACCGGGGGCACCGGTTTCCGGTTGAACTTCGGCAGCCATCATGCCCTTGGAGCCCGGCCCGAACCGAACCAGAACGAACTGCCCCGGCCGGAGTTCGGTCATGCCGAAGCGCCGCAGCGTTTCCATATGAACGAAAATGTCCGGCGTCCCCTCACCGCAGGTCAGGAATCCAAAGCCGCGCAACCGGTTGAACCATTTCACCTGCGCCCGCTCCAGGCCGCTGGTCGGCGTCACGCTGACGTGGGTGCGTGGCGGCAACATCTGCGCCGGATGAATGGCCGTGGACTCGTCCATGGAGGTGATCCGAAACGCCTGATAGCCCTTCGATCGCTGCACGCATTCGCAGACCAGACGGGCCCCCTCATAAGCCGTCTGATAGCCGTCGCGACGAAGCACGGTGACATGCAGCAGCACGTCCGGCCAGCCGTTGTCCGGGACGATGAAACCGTAGCCCTTTGAAGCGTCAAACCATTTGATGACGCCGCTGATCTCGACGATGTTCGTAGGGGATTCTCCGAGCCCCGTGAACGGGCCGAGCCCCGACTCCCGATCCGCCGTTCCACAAAAGTCCTTCGACCCGAGGCGATCACTCACCGCCGGACCTCCAAGCTTCCTGGATTCAAATCCGTCCGACCCCATGACGCAGCACCCCACACAATTTACTACAGCTACTGTCTGTTACGGCTATCGTCTATGCAACACCGTTATTTACGGATATATATAACCGAGCGAATCTTATTAATCAAAAGATAACACTCTCGCGAGCGTCGCAAGACAAAAAATAAATTGACCGCGACCTATGAACAGCCTTGCACATCCGCGAATCATTTTCGGCCCCGGGGCCCGTTAACCATTTCCGTATCGTCAATGGCGCGTCGGATAGAAGGAATGATCTGTCCGATGCCTCTTTTGTCGAGAACATCGGCTCTGCTCCACATCATTCTGGTGATATTCGCGGAAGCTGGGAAGATTGGCGCACGTTATTCACGGCATTTTAGGCGCGGGTAGCATCTATGCAAGGTCTCTCGATTGACGCGTGCCCCCCGCTTTGTTGAAATCATTCCAGACAGAGCCGGATAATTTAATTCGCAAGGGCGGAAGGAGGGAGCGCGATGGCGCACAGGCAGATAAATCAGAGCCGTCCCGACCACAATCCCGGGTCGGAGCGAGCTGATATCGTGCGGCGCGTCGCCAGCTTCAAGGCGCATCAAGCCCGGCTCCAGCAGGAACGGAACGCTTACTACGAGTCGGTTCGCGCGCAAATGAGCAGAACACTGGACGGAACGCGGCGTACGAACACCGCAAATCCGCCCGAGTGAGTGAGGCTTAAACTCCTGGGAAAAATATTCCCGACAAATATTCTCCGGGACTATTCACCGGAGAATTTCGATCTGTGATCGACCCTTCTGTGATCGACCCTCCGGCGCCTCCAGCGTCGGATCACCAGCGATGGCGCCAGTGGTGCCAGTGTCTGTGGCCCCAGTATCTGTACGGGCCTCCGTAATAGGCATAAGGCCCGCCATAATAAGCGGGTGACCACCCGTAAGCCGGTCCATAATATGGCCGATAGTAGCGCGGCCGATAATAGCCCCCGTAATATCCGTAGGGTCCATAATAGTATGAACTCGCTGCAGCGCCCGCAGCCAGCGCGCCGAGGGCGAGACCAAATCCAAGACCGGGTCCAATTCGATGGGCTTGAGCCGGCACCGGCGCAACAACAGCACTACCGATTGCCGCCACGGTCGCAATCGTGATCGCCATTCTTTTCATGTGCATGTTCTCCCGCGAAACGTCCGAAAAAGCAACGCGGTTCATTCGGTTTGGTTGCACTCGGAAAGCGGCCGGATCGGAACAGCCCTTCGAGCCATTATCAAGGAATCGATGTTTCGGAATCCATCAATTATGCGATTGTCTTGAGCCGTTTAGCGCACGAACAGCGAGATGAGGAACGCGAGCACCACGCAACCCACCAATCCCGCGAGAAAAATGGTCTTGCGGGCTTTGGTTCTCAGGATGATCTCGCCACCGCGCGCCTTCTCGGCCGGATAAGGTTTCGGCGGCGGGGGTGGCTCTGCCGGGCTTTCGCGTACCATCCTGGTCAATGGCGGGCGGCCGAATGCGTTCCGCCGGCGAGATCGAATGCCGCTTGACGGTGTGTTCACGCCGAACCAGGCAAAATCAAATTGCTCACGGCGCGAAAAATCCGTCTCGCCGCTCTGCTTTCGCGCCGGTTCGTTGCTATCTGCCAGTGTGGCGGCTCGTTTTCATTGCCTAATCGAGGCTGAACCTAAACCACACCCTTTGATTTCGAGGTTCGCATCAAAGGTTGCCGCAAGGGTATGCGAACTTTGAAATCGGGACACCAGGCCGGATCCGACGTCTCAGGAGACATGGAACATGCGTTACCTTCACACCATGCTGCGCGTGCGCGACCTTGAAAGCGCGCTGAAGTTTTACGTAAATGCCCTGGGCCTAAAAGAAGTCCGCCGCGTCGACAACGACAAGGCGAGGTTCACGCTGGTCTTCTTGTGCGCACCGGAAGACGAGAACCTCGTCAGGCAGTCCAGGGGGCGCGGCGCGCCGCTGATCGAATTGACCTACAACTGGGATAACGAAGCATACGGAGAGGACCGTTATTTCGGTCACCTCGCTTATGAGGTCGACGACATCTATGCGACGTGCGAGCGGCTTATGCAGCTCGGGGTCACGATCAATCGTCCGCCCCGCGACGGGCAGATGGCGTTCATCCGCTCGCCGGACCGGCACTCGATCGAGTTGCTGCAAAAGGGCGAGGCCCGGCCCCCGGCTGAACCGTGGAATTCGATGCCGAACACAGGTCACTGGTAGCCGGCGGACGGCTGCGTCAACCCCGGTGACCTTGCGTCTCGTCAAGCCACGCGTGACGCCGACGCACGACAACTGCCTCTCCGCAGAAAACAGTCACGGCCGCTATTCCGAAGCGCGACGCGCCGGAACGATTCCGGTCCCTGCCCGTTCCACTTGCAAGATCGACATCCGAGGAGACGAGAATGGGACGCGGACTTTTGCTTTGGCTGTTAGGCGTGCCGATACCGGTGATTATTCTTCTTTGGCTGTTCTTCGGTCGCTGACGCTTCCAGCGTTAAAGGGCCTCGCTTCGGTGAGGCCTTTTGACGTTCGCCATAGCTGGCATCCGATCTCGAGTCTTTCGCTCCCCGGCTGAGCAGGGGTGACCCATCCGGACGCGGGCACGTCAGCGTCCGATGCCGCCGCCACCAACGCCGATGCCGCCGCCGATCCGGACGCAGCTTGACGAGCCCTCGACCCACACAAAGCCTGGTCCGAATTCCGCACAAGGTTTTCGCGCAGGCGGGGCGGCTTTCCTGGCCGGCTGCTCGGCCTTGATATCGTGGTTGGAGATATGTGAGCCGCGCGTCTGCGCCCACGCGGGCAAGCCGGCGACGGACAGCGCCACGACAATTCCGCGTAACGATCGCCACGTCATGCCCGGATGCTCCGTCGCAGATCCGCTTCAGCCTCTCGCAGCCTCTTTTTGCATCGCTTTTCGAGCTTGCATCGCTTCCGAGGTAAGCCCCCGAACCGCATTCGGCCTCCTTCGGGGAGAGTGCTTGCCCCTCCGGTCAAACGCCACTATACGTTCCGCCGCTGCCGCCGGTCCGGTTAGCCGCCTCCCGGAGACCTCTCCTGTCAGGGCAATGCCAGGACATTGATCTGATGGAAGTATTGCAGCGGATTTGAGACTGAAACGACGGCGCCAATCGTCGCTGAAAAGTTCAGCTCCCTTCGTCTATCGGTCAGGACGCCACCCTTTCACGGTGGAGAGAGCGGTTCGATTCCGCTAGGGAGCGCCAGCGCCAATTTTGGCGTTGAATTCATTCAATAAAATTGATCTGATTGACCCGCTTTTTTGGAACGGATGTTCTGGTGGGTCACGGCCGATGCTGGTCGGCCTGTTCGATCCGAATCCCGAACCGGAGACGCCGGCAAGGGCGGTCCGCCGTTGCACTGGTCTCGCCGCTTCGACGATCCGATGCCGGACGGCAGCACGATTCGGACCAGCGGTCACAGCCGGTGATGTTATTCCTAAATGGAGCGCAGCATGGTAGTCCGAATGGCATTTCATCTGGAGGGTGAACACTATGAGCGTCAAAACAGGCTGGATTATCGGAGGCGCGATCCTCGCGCTGCTGGTCATTCTTTCCTACGTCTACGCCGGGAACGGCCAGCATCCGACGTATATCCCAACGCAGACGCAGCCGCAGGGATGAACTGTGTGCGGTCACCCCATCCACCAAGCCAGCATCACCCTCTTGAGACAGGTCATCTATAGTTCACGCTAATTCCGCCGTTCCTGCGCTGCCGAAAGGCATCAGGCGTTCAGGAGGAGGCAGCTGCGTAAACGAGCGACGCCAAGCTCACTGCGCGGTTCTGAAGATTAAAAGCCCCCCCCGTACAGGAAACTGTGCGGGGGGTTTGGCATTTGGCGCCACGCAACCTCTCCCACCCACGCATTGTCTGGCCGGACGGGGTCTCCCAGATGCCCCAAAACCCGTCTCGCCCGCCGGTGCCCGAATCGCCGGAATGGCATTTCGTTGTCCATTTGCGCCTGGGCACCCCTCCACCCCACGCATTGCTTTGGGCCAGAGCAAAACATGGATATCAGATGTATGTATCTTTGGTGCGTCGCATGGCGGTCCGAGATCAGGGTCACCGCCACGAGAAAGGCAAGATCAACCACACCATAGGAGACTTGGCATGTCTGATCATAGCGGACCTGTTTATTCGACCGCGGAATGGATGGATTATCCGGAGCACGAGAAAACGTATAAGTTCTTCGTTAAACTAGGAACGACTTTCGCGGCCACCGTCGCCACCGTTCTCGCGTTGATGGCGATTTTCCTTACGTGATTATCCGCTCGTCGTTCGACGACGACGCCTCGTAGTTCATCCAAAACAGTCCGCCCTCACCGGCGGGCTTTTTGCGTCTTTCCGCCCCGCTAGAGTGTTTTCAAGCGAAGTGGCTACCGGTTCGCGTAAAGAAAACGCGTCAAATCAAACCATAGAGCCCCGCTTCTGATTCCATCAGAAGCGGAACGGCTCTAGGAACTCTGCAGTGCGGCGTAATTTGTCTCCATCGACTGATTGCCGGTCGTGGGATCGGTGATGACGGTATTGATCGTCATCTGGCCAGCGCTGGTCAGTTGCATCTGGGAACTGCCGACGCGGAAGACATTGTTGGTGTTGATATAGACGCGTCCAGTCTGCAGCCCGGTATCGGCACTCTGAAAGCGGACGGTCGCGCGATACCCGCTGACGTTCGAAATTTTGAGTGTAACCGGCTTACCGTTGGAGTCCTTCGCCGTCCAGGTGCCCTGCCATTGCGATGGATCGACATTGGCAAACTTTGAGCCGGGCGGGATCGAGATCTCTGTCGGAGCGGTATAGGCCGATTGCAGAATGCTGAAGATGTTGGTCGATGACGCCGACGTGATTGCCATGGGTGGGTTCCGCGTCTGAATCAAGTCTGCTGGATCAAGAAGGACCAATTGCACATTAAAGCTAATCAGGTATTAACCTTCCGCCAATGCAGCTATTCTTTGATTGGAGCGCTCTTGAACGCGGGCCGACTATGAGCTCGTGGGTGGTAAGCGACACGCCTGTCAGTTCCGGCGGATCTGACGAGCCGACATTCCTCTGCTTCGGTGCGGGTTCTTGTGTGGCCAGCCGGCGGTGTCTAATCCGCACTCCGTGCGTATCAGCAGCAACCATATTGATCACGAGATCGAATCTGGTCGCGAATTGAAACGGTAGTTCCGAGGGCGCGCCCCTACATCCGTTCTGGCACGTCGATGCCAAGCAAATCGAGCGATCTCTCCAGAACGAGACCGGTCAGGCGGCACATCGCGAGCCGCGACGCCCGCTCGGCGGCGCTGGGAGCCGTTAACACCGGACATTCCGGGTAGAAATGGCTGAAGCTCCGCGCGAGCGTGAAGGCGTATTCCGCCAGTACGCTGGGCTCCAAGCGCCGCGCAGCGTCGGATACGGCCGCGGGGAAGCCGAGGCACGCAAGCAGCAAATCCATTTCCGGCCGCGATGCCGGCGCCGGCATGCCAGCGCACTCCCTTCGCTCATCCGCTTTCGCGACAATGGAGCGGATACGGACACACGCGTACTGCAGATATGGCCCGGTCCGACCTTCAAATGTCACGAACCGCTCAGGATCGAAGACGTAGCCGGACAGTCGCTCGCCGCCGAGGTCTGCGAACTTCACCGCGGCAATCCCCACCTTGCGCGCCAGCTCGGTCTTTGCCGCCTCGTCGAGGCCGATGCCGTATCCACTTTCCGCAAGACGCAGTGCCGCCTTCGCCACCGCTTCGTCGAGCAAGTCGGAGAGCCGAGCGACACCACCTTGACGGGTCTTGTAGGGCTTGCCGTCCGGTCCATTGACGGTACCGAAGCCGACATGACGCAACTCCGCGGCGCCGGAGAGCCCGGCCTTGCGAGCGGCCCGGAATACCTGCTCGAAGTGGAGTGCCTGCCGCTGGTCCACGACATACAGAATCCTCTCCGCGCCCATTCTGGCGACGCGGTCGGCCAGCGTCGCCAGATCGGTTGTCGCGTAAAGCGCGGCGCCGTCGCCCTTGGCAAGCAGCAGCGGCGGCATCTCCTTCCGGTCGTTGGCCTCGGCGATCGGAAACACGGTTGCACCGTCGCTTTCGATGGCCAAGCCGCGGCGCTTGAGATCATCGACCAGGGGGCCGATCAGCGGCTGCGCATCACTCTCGCCATTGAGGAGATCGAACCGCACGTTGAGCGAAACGAAGTCACTTTTCTGGGCCTCAAGCGACAGTGTTCGAAGCGAACGCCATAATGCCGTCAACCCGAGGTCGCCCGCCTGGAGCGCGGCGGTATCGGCGCGCGCTTCGGCCATCCGGGCGGGATCCGCAGTGCAAGCGGCGGCAGCTTCCGGGTATAGGAGTTCTAATTCGTCCACTGTCACGGGCGCGGCAGTCGGCCAAGGCCCTTCGAAACCGGGCGCAAACCAGGGCGACGACGGCGCACGACGCCTGATCTCCGATATTAGCATGCCCAATTGCAGCCCCCAGTCGCCCAGGTGCGCGTCGGCAACGACCTTCCACCCCAGTGCCTTATGAATCCGCCGCAGGCTTTCGCCGATGACCAGCGAGCGCAAATGTCCGACATGGAGCGGCTTGGCGACGTTCGGACCGCCAAAGTCAATGATGGCAACCCGGCCCCGACCTTCGTCGGCGATGCCGAGGTTTTCGTCCAGCCCCATCTCGGCGGCGGTCCGTCCAAGCAGAGCAGGCGAAAGCCGCATGTTGAGGAATCCAGGTCCGGCCACGGAGACTTCGGAAAACTCCGGACGCTGGCGGATCATGTCCTTGATGGCGGATGCAATCGCCCCGGGATTGCCACCGACTGCCTTTGCGGCTGGCATCGCGCCGTTGCACTGCAGGTCAGCCAGTTCAGGCCGACCTGAAACCACAGCGTGCGCATGCTCGGAAGGCAAGTTAAGCGCAACGAAGGCATCGCGAAGGATGGCATCGATTTGGGCTGTAAGCGGCTGAAACATCGGTCATCTCCAGAAACGAACGAACGGGATCGTATCGGCCGCGCACAAGCGCCAGCCGGTCTGGATCAGCGTCGTCGTCTCGGAAAGACCTGGATCGATGTCATAAGGAGCAGCTACTATTTTTCGGATCGCATCTCAAGTGCTCATGCGACCCGCAGCGTCGAAACGCGAGCGGAAGGCCAAGAGAGTGAATCCTTGAACCCGGCTGTGAAGAAAGGTCAGGCACACGAATGATGCCGCGATGCTGTTGTACAAAATCCGATGCTGCTGACTCAGATCCAATAAAGACAGTTGCTGTGCATCGATCCCGCCAAGATCAATGGCTCACCGTTCCGACTCCGCTCCGAATACATATATCGTCACAACAGCTCAGCTCTGGCTTTCAGCCACCGGGTGACGCGGGGAGGAATTTTTCTACCACCACCGCCGGCGAGATGCGCCGCAAATGCAAGCTCGCTGGCAAACTTGTCGTTTATGCCGCATTGGATCTTGCAGAAACGTTCCACAAGTTCCGCGCCTCGTGGCGTCAACATCGCGCCCGCGTTGGGTACGAACAATCTCACCTGGATGCCTAATCCTACATTCCACATCATGGTAGGTTAGATCCATCGCGCGCGCGGCTGCTGCGATTGATCCATGTTTTGCGATGGCCCGGAGGCCGCGCCATCGGACCATCCTGTGATCGTCACCTGTCGTCTTGGCCGCGAGAGTCTCCTGAGCGAGGTCGCCGAAGGTCAGGGCATCGCGCTGCAATGGGAATCCGCGTCGGCCTCACCAGCCTCGGCGTTGTGTTCCGACAGGTTTATGGCGGCGTTGCAACACGCGGGACGTGAACTAACCGTAACGAAGGAACTGCTGTTCCTTCGGAACGCGTACTGAGCGCGCCGGTTGTCCCCGACATTGAGCGAAAAAAGGGAGAGCCGACATGTCAGACGACGCAGACGCCACCGGTATCAACAACTCGGGAGGATCGCTCGACGCTGAGGCGAAGAAAAAGACCGGCAAGACCATGGAACAGTTGACGGAGGAAAAGAGGAAAGAACTCGACGAGAAGATCAAGAAAGGCGGGGACGAGAATATCAAGTACGCCAAGCCAGGGAGGAGCGACATCCTGCCGTAGAACGTGGGGCTGGTGGGCTCGGAAGGGATCGATCCCTTCGGAGCGTTCGCGCTCACGTCTTGCCAAATCCTGAGCCACCCTGGGTCAAACAGCGGCCTTCATTGTCCATTGTCGTAGAAGCGTCATGGCGCAGGCGTTCGCAGACGAGCGGACGACGCATAGCAGGGTCGCCAGAATGACGATAACTCCGTGGCTTATCCTCGGATATAGTTTGGATGCTGGTGTCAGTGTCGCCGGCAATGGGGCTGCCGGTCTTCCATACCCATTTGGCTGGCAGCCCCGCTCCGACAGCGCGCAGCGTCGCCAGAGCAATGGTGATTGGTCGCATTGATCTCTGATGCATAAGGATAGCTGGAGCCATTCCGGCTGATGGAATCAAAGCCGGGCTCAAGGGATCCGGATCTGCTTCACTCGAAAACGCTGTAATCTACCGCTAGGCGCGGTGCGGCGGCCGTCGCGGCCACGGTGAAGAGGTTCTGATCGCGCATCCGCATTTCGGACCGGCGAAGAAACGCGCGATCCTCGTTATCCGGAAGTTCCTGGTGAACTACTCTCACCGTCTCACCAACGAGCAGCTCAAGCCCTCGCAATCTTCCCGTAGCTCACCGCGGCCGTCGCGCTCCATGTCGTGAATCGGGCGGGATTGTCGGAGCCGTCACCGGATGGCCCGCGATGATGCCGAATTGGGAAGCATAAGAATCTCGTGGAACCCCTCCGGGTCTTACGTCAGCCCAACGCTTGACAATGCTCAACCGTCCTGATCCGCCAAGCGCGCCATGGCCGCCCTGCCCCTCGCGCTGCGCCGAGAAGAATGACGCCGGGCCAGGCGCGCGCCCCCTGTACAAACAGTCGCAGGGCAGTCATACTCCGCGCCTGACTTGAAGGGAGGTAACGTGATGAACGAACACGGTCGCTCCAATCAGTTGATCTGGGGCATAGCTGTTATCGGCGTGATGTTCCTGGGCAGCATGGCCTTGGTATGGAGCAGCAACGGCCGACTTACAAGTGAAGCGAAAGCGGCGGTTCCGCCTGCGCCTCACGCGGCACCTCATGCAGACGCGACCGCCGGGCTTGAAAAGCGGGTGCTCAATCTTGAAGCCAAGATGAAGACGCCGCCCTCATTCGACACGTCGCAGATCGAAGCACAGCTCAAGGATCTGGGATCCCGCATCGCAGCCGTACAAACGCAGTTAGGCTCTTTCAAGGGAGCGGATTTCAACACTCTCGAGGCGAAGCTGGAGACAAAGATCGATAAGGCGGGGACGACAAGTTCTGAATCCGTCAAGAAGTCGATAGGCGCTCTTCAGACGGACGTGGGAAATCTGCATACACGCCTTGATCAGCTCTCGCAGCAGGTTGCTTCTGTCGGGGAACCTGCTTCCAAACACAGCAGTTCGCACTCCTCGCATTCTTCCCACTCGAAGTCGAGAAGAGAATAGAGATACGAGCGCGGATTTGACGGCCCTGAGGCGTTGCGCCGGGAATACAGGTGCAACGCCGACAGGCGTTTGCTGATAATCGTAGCAATCATGCCGCCGCTTGCCTTCACCTCTTTTCCTTCACTTCGCCGACAGCCGCGGCAATGTCAGGCATCCCTCGATAGCGGCGCGTCGACACTCCATAACCAAATTAAGGCCGGAGTTCAGGTCAACGCAGTTGGATGAAACTCTGGGCGTGAAGCAGTCGCGCAAGCAATTTTCCGAGGGCCTGCAAGCTTGGGAATAAGTCGAACGCTTCAGCCAGGAAAATGAACAAAAGCGCATGAACAATATACATGCGGCCCTCGAACCACGCGAGCAGGCGTCGAAAAAGACCCTTTGGATACGAAAACCCGGTAAAAATAAAAACGCTCGCCAATCCCAGAACGAATGCGCCAATGACATCGCTCGGATAGTGAAGCCCGACGATAATCCTGGGAATCGCGACGATCGCCGCGACCCAGACGAAACAAAAAAGCCCGGCGGAACGCTTCTCAACAAAAACAACCGCAGCTAGGGCGAAAAACAAGGTCGCCGTATCGCTCGGAAACGAATTCGTCCGATCCCACGGCGTTCGGGGAATGACGGTGTCGAGCGGAATGGCCAGATCTATGATCGGACGTATATGGACGGCGGTATGAAACTGCGACCAGACCGATAACATCGTCGCCAGACAGACCGCCAACAGTCCGGCCAGCATTCGAGCGCGACGCTCCGGTTGTTCGTTGGCGAACCAGAGCGCGACAATGGAAAAAAACAGCGGGAATCCTCTAAAGAGCGAATTGTTCGCGAGGTCCCAGAGGCTCTGGTTTCGCCCGCCGAATGCATTGAACGCAAGCAGGATTTCTTTATCGAGAGCCATAATGGTCGTCGTTAATGTACTCATCGCATCAACCGGAAATGAAGGTTCGTGCAAGCGCAGATATCCAGGGGGCTTGCTATTGCGTGCAAACTCGTCGCCGGTCAACAAGCAATCATGGCTGGCGGCCGTTCACCGGCACAAAATCCACGGCTATCGCGGCCCACACAGGGAGAGATGCGATCGGACCTCGTTTGCTGGCGCCTGAAGCGAGCGCGCGAACGTATCGCTGAATATGTGAAAACGGGATGCAAAGGACGCCCGAAGCAGATGTGCTTGCGACGGCGACGGCGCTGTGTGGCCCGCGCCTGTAGCGTTTTCGCGCGAAGCATGTCCCCGGGGCCTGATTTCGAGGATGGATACCGGTTCGCGTGAAGAAAACGCGTCAAATCAAGAACCTGGAGTCTTTCACCGTTTCCGTCAGAGGCAGGAAGGGGTCGATCCAAATCATGAACGTGTTCGATTCCGGCATTTCAGACTCGAGCGGGAGACGGACGGAAAGCCGCCGCACACTTTTCCTCCCCCTCCTCCCTCGCGGGGGCGACCGCCCCCTCGCCACTCGCCTATCGCCATTACCCTTTGTTGACGTTTCTTTGCGAAGGTCCGGCAAAGCGAAAACGTAACCAGAATACGATAACAGGCTTCAGCGATGACCATGGCGGCCGTGATCGGGAGCCAGACGGCGACGGCACAGGCGCAGTCGGGCGAGCGGCGTATCGCGCATATCGACATCCTTCATGATATGCGCGAGGCCGAGCCGATCTGGCGGCGCCTCGAGACATCACAGTTCTCGACCCCCTATCAGCGCTTCGACTTCCTCTCTGCCTGGCAGCGGCACGTCGGAACCGGCAACGATCTTCGGCCCTGCATCATTGTCGCCTGCGACGCCGAGCGGCGGCCGTTGTTGTTGTTGCCGCTCGTGGCAGAAACCGAGAACGGCGTCGGCGTCGCCCGCTTCATGGGCGGCAAGCACACGACCTTCAACATGGCGCTCTGGCAGCGGGATTTCGCGGCCGCGGCCACGCCGGCCGATCTCGACATGCTGCTTCGCGGAATCCGCCAAGCTCCCGCGAAGCTCGACGTGCTGGCGCTCACGCGGCAACCGCGGCGCTGGCGCGACCTGCAAAATCCGATGGCGCTGCTGCCGGGCCAGTCTTCCGCCAACGGCTGCCCGCGGATAACGATGGCGCCGGGCGCGCCGCCGGCCGAGCGCATCAGCAACTCGTTTCGCCGTCGGCTCAAGGGCAAGGAACGAAAGCTGCAGGCGCTGCCCGGCTACCGCTACTGCGTGGCCACGACCGACGCTGAAATCAAGCGGATGAGCGACGCGTTCTTCACCATCAAGCCGCTGCGGATGGCCGCGCAGAAGCTGCCGAACGTGTTCGCCGATCCCGGTGTCGAGGATTTCCTGCGCGCGGCCTGCCTGACCCCGCTGCCGGGCGGCGGTCGCGCCATCGAAATCCACGCCCTCGAATGCGACGCCGAGGTGATCGCGATCTTCGCCGGCGTCGCCGACGGGCAGCGCTTCTCGATGATGTTCAACACCTACACGATGTCGGAGAACGCCCGCTACAGTCCGGGGTTGATCCTGATGCGGGATATCGTCGACCATTATGCCGAGCGAGGCTACACCTCGCTCGATCTCGGGATCGGATCGGACGACTACAAGCGCCTGTTCTGCAAGGAGGACGAGCCGATCTTCGACAGCTACCTGCCGCTCACCACGCGCGGCAGGATGGCCGCCCTCGGCATGTCCTCGATGGCTCACGCCAAGCGGATCGTCAAACAGACGCCGGCGCTGAAGCGGATGGCGCAGGCGCTGCGCGGCGCGCTGCGCCGCTGACGACGCGATATTTCGAGAGCCTTTCCGCTTCTGGTGGAATCAGAAGCGAAAGCTCTATGATTTTGATTTGATGCGTTTTCTTCACGCGAACCGGCACCCGTCCCCGGGGTGAAGCCCCAGGACATGTTTCGCTCGAAAACGCCGTGGCGAACGATCAGGCCGCCTCGCGGGGATCGGTCCGGATCTCCGGTGGCAATGACACCGGATCGAGCATCGTCACCGAGGCGAAGCCTATGGTCGTGAGTTGGCCGCTCAACCGTGCGCGCGCCTCCGCGGTCATCGAGGGATCGGGAACGACGATCGCCCGCGCTTGATCGGTCAGCAATTTCGCCGGCAGATCGGTGGCGGTGCCCGCGGCGAGCAGAACGTGGTCGTAGACGCGCAGCAGAGCATCGAGGGCAATCGTCAGGCGCGGCGATTGCAGCAGCGCGCGATCGATGCCGGACCGCCCCGCGAGGACGAGATGGAGCGGCGACTGTCCGTCGCGGCTGATGACCTGCCCGAAGGAAGCCTCCCCCAGCATCAGTTCGGCTACGCCCGGCGCCGTCGGATCGACCGAGGCGGCGGTCAGGGTCGACGATGCGAGCGACAGATCGACCAGGACGACCTTGGCGTTCTGCGCCAGAAGCCGCGCGAGCGCGAGCGCGCTCTGCATGACGCTCTCGTTCCGGCCGGTGCCCATCAGCGTGACCTTGCGCGCGGACTCGCCCGCAATCCGCAGGTCATTCGCGAGACGGTCGATCCCGATCAGGTCCACCGCAGGCTCGGAACGGATTTCGCGCGGCGCCGGCGCGACTTCCGCCCGCGGCGCAACGGCGTCGAACGCCGCCGGCGCCCGTGGCGCGGTGATGCGCAACAGTTCGCCGGTCGCGACAATGCCGGCCGTCAGCATCAGGGTCGCCAGCGTCGCGATCAGGACGATCGGCAGCTTTTTCGGATACGCCGGCGTGTTCGAGACGATGCCGCGCGAGATGATGCGGCCATCGGAAGGTGCGGCGTCGATGTTTTCGCGCGTGGTGGCCTCACGATATTTCGCGAGATAGGATTCCAGCAGGTCGCGCTCCGCCCTCGCCTCGCGCTCCAGCGCGCGCAGCTTGACGTCGTCGCCGTTGGATGACGTCGCCTGCTTTTTCAACTGGTCGAGACTGTTGCTGAGACTCTCGACCCGGCCGCTGGCGATGCGCGCGTCATTCTCCAGCGAACGGGAGATTTTCTCGGCCTCCTCGCGTATCTGATGATCGAGATCGGCAAGCTGGGCCTTCAGTTCCTTGATCCGCGGATGCTGTCCCAGCAGGGTCGACGACTGTTCCGCCAGTTGCGCCCGCAAGGTGACACGCTGTTCCTGCAGCCGGCGCATTAGTTCCGAATTGAGAACCTCGGAAGCCTCGATCGGCTTGCCGCTCTGAAGCATCCCGCGGATCAGCCGCGCTTTCGATTCCGCGTCGGACTTGAGGGCGCGTGCGTTGTTCAACTGGGTGTTGATCTCACCCAGTTGCTGGTTCGACAGCGAGGTGTTGTTGGTGCCGATGAAAAGGCTGGACTTGGACCTGAAATCCTCGACCCGCGATTCGGCATCCGAAACCTTCTTGCGCAGGCTGTCGATTTCTCCGGACAACCACTGACCGGCGGTCTTCGCCTGCTCCTGACGCGCGCTCATTTGCAGGACGAGATAGCCGTCGGCGATCGAGTTGGCGATGCGCGCCGCGAGTTCCGGATCGCGCGACTGGAATTCAATGACGATCACGCGGGATTTATTGACGGCGTACGCCGTCAGCCGGCTGTAATAGGCATCCAGAACGCGTTCCTCGGGCGTCATCCGCAGCGGGTCGCGGCCGATTCCGAACAGCGCCAGCAGCGACCTGATCGGCGACACGCCGCGCAGCACCGGATCGAATTCCGGATTCTGCGCAAGCTTGTTCTTCTCGATCACCTCGCGGGCGAGATCGCGCGACAGGACGAGCTGGACCTGGCTGGCGACGGCTTCGGGATCGAGCGCGTTGCGCTCGTCGTTGCGCTCGCCGTTCGGACGCAGGAAAACGTTCTCGCGGCCATCGATCAGGATGCGGGCTTCGGACTTGTATCTGGGCGTGATCAGGTTGACGACGGTGAGCGAAAGCACGAAAGCGAGCAGCGTCGGGATGATGATCGCGCGCTTCTTTCGCATCAGCGCCCGCCAGATCGCGCGCACATCGAGATCGCCCGGCTGCGGCGAAGCGGCGCCCGACGGCGCAACCACGGGCGCGGACACCGTGTTCGGGGGCGACTTCCTGTCCTTGCCGTTACGCCATAACGCAAACCGCATCGCATACTCCCGCCGAACGCTTACGTCCCTCGACCTGCCGCCGCGACGATTACACCCCATTATGGTTGCCGCCTGGTTAACTCAACGAGCAGGCGCATTCGCCGACCGGTGCGTCCCGATTTGCCGATTACGCTTTATTAACCACAAAAGCCCTTAAATGGATTTGATATTTCATGGAAATGCCTGATGCGAAGCGTGCGCGCCATCACCCTGTGCCTGCTGACCGCGCTGGCTCTGTCGGGGTGCATGCGGCGCCCGGCGCCGGCGGCGATGGTGCGTCCGCACAACGATCTCGATGCGCTGGCCTATGGCGGACCGCGGGCCGCCGCGCCGCCGCCGGTGGTCCGCCGCGACATGAGAAACCGGCCCTCGCGCACCGCCGTGCCCGTCGTCTACGCCGCGCCGCCGCCGCCCGTCGTGCACGATCCCGCCTACCGCCTCGATGCCGGCGACCGGCTGCGCATCGTGGTCTACGGACAGGAGGGACTCACCAACACCTATCTGGTCGATGCCGGCGGCAGCATCACCATGCCCCTGATCGGCGCCGTCGCCGCGCGCGGCCGCACCCCGGCCGAGCTGTCCGCCGCGATCGCCGCGCGCCTGCGCAACGGCTATATCCGCGAGCCCTATGTCGCCGCCGAGGTCGAGGCCTACCGGCCGTTCTTCATTCTCGGCGAGGTGGCCGCGCCGGGGCAGTATCCGTTCGTGCCCAACATGACGGCCGAGAGCGCGGTCGCCATCGCCGGCGGCTTCTCGCCCCGCGCCAAACGCGACCGCGTCACCCTCACCCACACCGACGCCCGCGGCACCGTCCGCCTCGTCGTGCCCACCACCACCCTGCTCAGCCCCGGCGACACCGTCCTCGTCAATGAACGATGGTTCTGAGGCATGACGCCATCGTCCGATCGACCGCTTCGCATCCTGCATGCTGTCCGCGCGCCGGTCGGCGGAATCATCCGGCACATTCTCGATCTCGCGAACGGCCAGGCCAGTGGCGGCCATCTGGTTGGCATCGTCGCCGACAGCCTCACCGGGGGCGAGCGCGCGGATGAGGCTTTCGCGGAGATTGCGCCGCGACTGAAACTGGGTGTCCACCGCATTCCGATCCGCCGCGAACCCCACCCCACCGACCTGTTTGCGTGGACGCGGTTCGCCGCGCTGGCTCGAAAGTTGAAGCCGGATATCCTTCACGGACACGGCGCAAAAGCCGGCGCCTTCGTACGGCTCAAGGGACCGTCGAAAACCACCATCCGAGTCTACACGCCGCATGGCGGGTCGCTGCACTACCCGCTGACGACGATGAAAGGCGCGTTCTACAGCCGTCTCGAACGAGCGCTGATGAACCGCACCGACCTGTTCCTGTTCGAGAGCGCATTCGCGCGCAATACGTATCAGCGGATCGTCGGCACGCCCGCCGGCCTTGTGAAATGCGTATTCAACGGCGTCACCGCCAATGAATTCGATCCGGTCGCGCTTTCCGACGACGCGACCGATGTCGCCTATGTCGGCGAGTTCAGGCACATCAAGGGCGCCGATCTCCTGATCGATGCGGTGGCCCGATTGCGAGCCGGCGGCAGGCCCGTCACGCTCACCCTCGGCGGCGACGGCGAGGAAACCGAGGCATTGAAAGCCCGGATCGAGCGGCTCGATCTCGGCGATGCGGTCCGCTTCATCGGACATGTCAAGGCGCGTTACGGATTCTCGAAGGGCCGATTGCTGGTCGTTCCGTCGCGCGGCGATTCCATGCCGTACGTTGTGATCGAAGCGGCCGCGGCGGGCGTTCCCACGATCGCGGCGAACGTCGGCGGCATTCCCGAGATTTTCGATTCCCATACCGACGCACTGTTCCCGCCCGACGACGTCGGCGCCATGGCGGAGGCCATCAAGACTGCGCTGGATGAACCCGCGGCCGCGGCCGAGCGCGCGAAATCGCTGCGCGAGCGCATCTTCCTGCACTTCTCGCAGAAGGCGATGGTCGAAGGCGTCATGGCAGGCTATCGCGAGGCGTTTGCGAAACGTTAACCGTTTCCGGAATGCTTCGGGTTCCACGAAACCAAATCTTCCCGATTAGTCCTTAAGTCCGGACTGCACGGCACCACATCGCGCCGTGCACGCAGATGCGGACTTGAGGACATGAACCTTATCAACGCTCGCTCGAGGACTGATGCGGCGAGCAGCGGCCGTGCGGTTCCCGTGGAGCGCCGGCGACGGCTGTCGCCCGCGGCGCTCGCGATCACCAATCAGAAGGTGCGCCCGGCCTATTCGCCCGTCGTCATCGCCGGCGTCGTCCGTGCCGCCGACTTCGTGCTGCTGAGCCTGATCGGTATCGCGCTCTACCTCGGATACGTCGCCCGCATCGACGGCTTCAACTGGGATTTTATCGCGGCGATTCTGGCGGTGGCCGCCGCCGCGGTCGTCTGCTTCCAGGCCGCGGATATCTACGAGGTCCAGGTTTTTCGCGGCCAGTTGCGGCAGATGACGCGGATGATCTCGTCATGGGCCTTCGTTTTCCTGCTGTTCATCGGTGTCTCGTTCTTCGTCAAACTTGGCGACACCGTCTCGCGACTCTGGCTGGCCTCGTTCTTCTTTGTCGGCCTGGCCGGCCTGCTTGCGGGGCGGCTCGTGCTGCGCGCGATCGTCCGCCGCTGGGCGCGCCATGGCCGGCTCGATCGCCGCACCGTCATCGTCGGCGCGGATGAGAGCGGAGAAAATCTCATCAACGCGTTGCGAGCGCAGGACGACTCCGACATCGAGATTCTCGGCGTGTTCGACGACCGCAACGATCAGCGTGCGCTCGAAACCTGCGCCGGAATCCCGAAGCTCGGCAAGGTCGACGACGTGCTTGAATTCGCGCGGCGGACACGGCTCGACCTCGTGCTGTTCGCGCTGCCCATCTCGGCGGAAACCCGCATTCTCCAGATGTTGAAGAAGCTGTGGGTGCTGCCGGTGGATATCCGGCTGTCCGCGCATACCAACAAGCTTCATTTCCGTCCGCGCGCCTATTCCTATCTCGGCGAAGTTCCGATGCTCGACGTCTTCGAGGCCCCGATCACCG
Source organism: Nitrobacter sp. (assembly GCF_047149785.1). Lineage (GTDB taxonomy): Bacteria > Pseudomonadota > Alphaproteobacteria > Rhizobiales > Xanthobacteraceae > Nitrobacter. Next base: position 1,592,020 of record NZ_BAAGBE010000001.1, read on the forward strand.
ACTGGGATCTGGTGCTGAAATGGCTGTTCGACAGGGTGGCCGGCGTCTTTATCCTGCTGCTGGTCTCACCGGTGATGGCGCTGATCGCGCTCGCGGTCAAGCTCGATAGCCCGGGCCCCGTGCTGTTCCGCCAGAAACGCTTCGGCTTCAACAACGAACGCATCGACGTCTTCAAGTTCCGCTCGTTGTTTCACGATCAGGCCGATCCGCTGGCCGCGAAGGTCGTCACTAAAAACGACAGCCGCGTCACCCGCGTCGGACGCTTCATCCGCAAGACGAGCCTCGACGAACTGCCGCAGCTTTTCAACGTCGTCTTCAAGGGCAACCTGTCGCTTGTCGGGCCGCGCCCCCACGCCATCCAGGGCAAACTGCAAAGCCGCCTGTTCGACGATGCCGTGGACGGCTATTTCGCGCGCCATCGCGTCAAGCCCGGCATCACCGGCTGGGCGCAGATCAACGGCTGGCGCGGCGAGATCGACAACGAAGAAAAGATCCAGAAGCGCGTCGAGTACGATCTTTACTACATCGAGAACTGGTCGGTGCTGTTCGATCTCTACATTCTGCTCAAGACGCCGCTGGCCCTGTTGAAGTCCGAAAACGCTTATTGATCCGATCCTCGCGCGTTGAGTTTTTCGAGAGTGTGATGGCGTATCCCGCGGCGTTTGACAGTTCGTTCCCACCCTTGACGCAGGCGCCGGGCGTCGTCTCGCTCCAGCGCGCGCTGCTGTGGCTGGTCGGGGCCGGCGGCGCGATCGTCTATATCGAGCCCAGCCCGTACGAATTTGCAACCTTGCTCGCGATGATCGTATTCGTCGCGACGGGCCTGCGGATGCGACTGGCGTTCGTTCCGCTGGTGCTGCTGCTGTTTCTGCTCAACCTCGGCTACACGATCTGCGCCGCATATCTCATGGACAAGACCCAGATCGTCAACTGGATCATGACCTCCTGGTACATGGCCCTGACGGTCATCTTCTTCGCGCTGGTGTTTTCGCAAGACACCGCGGCGCGGCTCGACCTGCTGCGGCGCGGCCTGATCTTCGGCGCTGTGATCGCGTCTCTTGCGGGCATCGCGGGCTATTTCCATCTGGTGCCGGGCGAACACGACGTGCTGACGCTTTATGGCCGCGCGCGCGGCACCTTCAAGGACCCGAACGTGCTCTCCGCGTTCCTGATCCTCCCGGCGCTGTTCGTTCTGCAAAGCATCGTCACGGACAGCTTCGGAAAGGCTGTTCGCAGCGCCATCGTGCTCGGGATCATCAGCCTTGCGCTGCTGCTGGCGTTTTCGCGCGCGGCCTGGGGCCAGTTCGTGCTGACATCGGCGTTCATGCTGGCCTTGATGTTCCTGACCAGTCCGTCAACGAAACAACGGTCGCGGCTGGTCACGACCGCGGTGGTCGCGGCCGCCGTGATCGCGTTGCTGCTGGCGATCCTGCTGTCGTTCGATTCGATCGACAGCCTGTTCAAGGAGCGCGCGAGTTTCGACCAGAGCTACGACGAGGGCCGTTTCGGCCGCTTCGGCCGTCATATTCTCGGCTTCCAGATGGCGCTGAACCTGCCGCTCGGCATCGGCCCGCTGCAGTTCACGCGGTTCTTTCCGGAAGACACCCACAACTCGTATCTGAACGCCTTCATGTCAGGCGGGTGGATTTCGGGCATCTGCTATCCCGTGCTGATCTTTACCACCGTCATTCTGGGCTTTCGCTACATTTTTGCCCGCGTCCCCTGGCAACGAGCCTATCTCGCGATCTTCGCGGCGTTTCTCGGCACCGTCGGCGAGAGCTTCGTCATCGACACCGATCACTGGCGCCACTTCTGGATGATGCTCGGTATGATGTGGGGTATGTTCGCGGCCTCCCACCAGTACGCGGCCGCCTCCCGGCAGCCTCCCGTTCGGCAGATGCCGCTATAGGGCCGGGCAAAAGGGCTATGCCTCGATCGTGAACGTCATGCCGGCGCGATCGACCAGACGCTTGAGCAGCGCGTCCTTCATCGCAGCGCCCGGCGTCCAGAAGCCGCCCGCGACGTCGGGAGTGTCGCGCCGCAGGCAGATCGCGCATTCCGCGATCATCCTGGAGGTCGATCCGTAGCCGGGATCGCGGTCGCCGGTCACGACCGCCTTCACCTGCCGTCCGTCGGGTGCGATACCGACGAAGAGAAGATCGTAATATCCGCTCTCGCGCTCCTCCTTCGACGGCCCCTCGCCCGGTTTCGGACCGCCCTGCGCGCCGAGCTTGTTGTTGGCGGCGATGATGGCCTTCGCGGTCGCCTCGCCGGTGTCTTTCGGCCCCGCCACCATCATCTCGTCGTAGACGAAATCCCGCCCGTAGGGGAAACCGAGCAAAAAGTTGGAGCGGTGGACGTTGCGGGTGTTGATGTTCGCCATCACGAACGGCGCCACCCACATCCCGAGATCCTCGTCGAACAGCGGTTTGTTGCCCGGCGGCTGCTTCGGCCCCTCGAACCCCGGCGTCAGCACGAAGGGGTCGCGCAGCTTCGGCAACAGGCTCGGATCGTTGGCGGCCGCGGCGAAGATCGCCTTCATGCTCGCGGCCGTGCCGCCGGAAAACGTGCCCTTCATCTTGCGCACGCGGCCCTTGACCCGGGGGACGCTCGATCCGAACTGCTTCTTCGCGGCCTCCTGTAGAAAGAACACGCCGAGCTCGAACGGCAGCGAGTCGTAGCCGCAGGAGAACACCATCCGCGCGCCGCTCCTGCGCGCCTCCGCCTCATGGGCGTCGATCATCTGCCGCATCCAGATCGGCTCGCCGCAGAGGTCGAGATAATCGGTCCCGCCGGCCGCGCAGGCCGCGACGAGACCGGAACCGTAAAGCTGATAAGGTCCGACCGTGCTCAATACCGACGCCGTGCGGCCAACCATGGCCTCGATCGACGCCGGATCGCCGGCGTCCGCGGCGATCAGCGGCAGGTCGCGCGGCGCGCCGATGGCGTCGCGCACCGACGCGAGCTTGTCGAGGCTGCGGCCCGCGATCGCCCACCTCAGATCGCTGCCGCGATACGCCGTGGCAAGATATTCCGCGACCAGCCGGCCGGTGAACCCGCTTGCACCGTAGACGACAATGTCGAATTCCGCCGACGCCATGGCCGATTCCCCGAAAGCGTCCTGCTTAGCCCGCGGGCGCGCATCTGCCTATGTGCGCATTCTGAAGGTAGCGCAACCACGTCCCTGCGCCCTGAACCTGCCCTGGAACGCGCCGCTACCTTCGGACCGGTTCATCACGCAAATACTATTTGGATACCTCTTTTGCGCCTCGTTTATGAGGTTTTTGTGCCACACTTGCCCGCAAAGCGCCTTAAACGAGGCTTCGAGCCGTTCATAGCTGTTCGAATCTTCAACCTGCTGGGAACCGTTATGTTATCAAACAATACTCAACGGCTGTCAGATTTTGAGTATTGCTAATGCGATTTCAGATAATTGTACCTATTGCGATCGGCTTGGCGGCCTTGCCTATCGCGGCTCATTCTCAAAGCGGTTTTTCGATCAACGATGCGTTAAAGCAAGCGGTTGCCACGAACCCCGGCGTTGGGGAGGCCGCCGCCAACCGGCGTGCGACCGAGTCGGAACTTCGTCAACAGCAGGGAACGCTGCTGCCGCAGGTGCGCGTGGAAGGACGCTGGGGTCCTGAGCGGTTCAACCAGAATGTTGTTCCGGCTCCCCTTGGCAATGGAGATTGGATGAACGGACGCGCCGCATCGGTCGTCGTTCGGCAGTTGCTATTCGACGGTTTTACCTCGATCAACGAGATCTGGCGCCAAACGGCGCGCGTTAACGCCGCCGCAGCGCGCGTTCACGAGCGAACCGAACTGCTGGCGCTCGATGCCGCCGAAGCCTACATCGACGTGACGCGCTATTTGCGTCTTATCGCCATAGCCGAAGATAACGTCAGGGTTCACCGAAACCTGTTCGCGAACGTCCAGGCCCGCTTTGACGGCGGGCGCGCGGGGGAAGGAGATCTTGAACAGACGCGTGAGCGCGTCGAGGCCGCCGAGGCGACCCTGGCCGGTTTCCGGCAGAGCCTGGATGAAGCTCGCGGGAAGTATCGCAGAGCCGTCGGCCTGGAGCCGATCAACCTGCGGACGCCCGGACGGCTCGGTGGAATGCCGAAATCGAAAGATGACTCCCTCGCCCGGGCGCTGCAGTTCAATCCCACCATCAAGGCCGCCGATGCCGATGCGCGCGCAGCAAAATACGCGTTCGACGGTACGGCCGGCGCGTTCGTGCCGAACGTCTATCTTGAGGGACGTGCATCGCAGGGTATCGATTCGGACAGCTATGTCGGACGCCGTGACGACGTCAGCGGCAAGGTGGTCGTAAGCTGGGATATCTTTCGTGGCGGCCAGGACACCTGGAAGCGAAAGGAAATGGCGGAGCGGTACATCGAAGGCACGATGCGGCACGCCCGCCTGCAGCGCGATGCGGTGGAATCGATCGACAAAGCCTGGGCTGCCCGAACGCTGACCGCCGACCGGATCGCCGCCTTGAACCGGCAGATCACCTCAGACCGTAAAGTCATCGTTTCCTATCAGAAGGAATACGAACTTGGACAGCGCTCCCTGGTCGATCTTCTGAACGCACAGAACCAGCTCTTCAACGGGCTGGTGTCCTTGGTCTCCACCCAAGGCGTCGCGGTGTTCGCCGACTATCAGCTCCTCGCCGCGATGGGTGAACTGGTCGAATACATCAAAGCGCCTCCGCCGGCCGACGCAGCACCGCTGCCGATCAAGCCGTTCGGGCTGTTCCCGACCAAGTTTCCGCCTGTGCTGCTGCATGCGCCGGTGTCCGGACCCGCCCCCCTCAAGACCGAGATCGGTCAGCCAGTCGGTCCTCTGAATTATGCGTCGACGGGAAGTCGGACTGCTACCCGGGATCCCGGCTTTACCGACCGTTGGAGTGCGGTCAACCCGGCGTCCGAATTGGTCGAGGCCGCCGCCAACTGGCGCGCAATGCCTCACGAGGCTGCGGCTGCGAAATAGTCTCGGCGGGCCAGCGATAATTTGGGCGGCGAGATTGCCGGCCGTGCTCTTTATGGCGTTTCGAGTGAAGTGGTTACAGGTTCGCGTAAGGAAAACGCGTCAAATCAAAATCCTGGAGCCCGCTTCTGATCCCATCAGAAGCGAAGGGTCTCTAGAATTGAACCGATGCAGCGGCATGCTGCTGACAGTATAAATTAGTATTATTGCTACGCCGGTACGAATTAGTATTGTTTTGATGTTTTCCGATTTCCGGACCTGATTGCGCTTACGATAGGACGGCATCGAGCCAGGCCAGGAAAGCGATCCGTGAAACCCAACGCGTCAGTCAGCCATCAGTCGGACGAGTCCGGACGTGCGGACAGTCAACCGGACTACCTTGCCGACGCGTTACTTTATCTCGCCGCCCACCATGGTCGTGCGATCAGCCGTCAAGCCCTGATCGCCGGACTTCCCACGGTCGACGGAAAGTTGACCGCGACGCTCGTCGAGCGCGCGGGGCTGCGCGCGGGTCTCGAGATCGAGCCGGTCCAGCGCGCCCTTGCCGATATCCCCGCGCTGGTTCTTCCCGCGCTCCTGATTATGAAAAACAGGCCGCCTTTCATCCTGATCGGCATCAATGGCTCGGAAGGAACCGCAACCGTCATCGACGCCATGAAGCTGGAGGCGCGCGAGACCTACGGAATATCCGAACTGGCTGCGAATTATTCCGGCTACACCTTTCTGGTCAAACCGGCAGGCCTGGCGGATGCTCGCGCCATCGCAGCAGGCGATGCTCCAAGGACGCATTGGTTCTGGACCGTGGTTCGCAAGTTCGGTTCGAACTACTGGCATGTCGCCCTCGCAGCGTTTCTCGTCAACATGCTTGCCCTCGCCGCCCCGCTGTTCACGATGAACGTCTACGATCGCGTCATTCCGAACGGCGCGATTCCGTCATTGATAGCGCTCGCGGTCGGTCTCGGCCTCGCGATCGTTTTCGACTTCATCATTCGAATCGTGCGCGCCCGGATCATCGACATCACCGGCAAGAAAATCGATGTCGTTCTGGCATCCGATATTTTCGAGCACGTTCTTGCGTTGAAGATGGCGAACCGGCCGACCTCCGTCGGCATCCTCGCCAACCAGATGCGCGATTTCGAATCCGTCAGGGATTTCTTCACGTCGGGAACGATCGTTGCCGCAACCGATCTTGTGTTCGCCATCATTTTCATCGGCGTCCTTTTTCTGATCGCAGGACCTCTCGCCTGGATCCCGCTGACCATGCTGCCGATCGTGCTGACTGCGGGCATCATCCTGCAACGCCCTCTCGACCGGGCGATAAACCGACTCCAGGCGGAATCGGCTGCCCGGCATGGCGTCCTGATCGAGTCCTTGTCGGGAATAGAGACCGTCCGCGCGACCGGAGCGGAATCGCGAATGCAGACCGCGTGGGAACGTTCGGTCGCGGCGACCGCAAGATCCGGCGAGGAAGTCCATCTCTGGTCATCCATCGCGCTGACGGTTTCAAGCTCTGCTCAACAGATCACCAGCATGCTCCTGATCGTCGTCGGCGTTTTTCTGGTCCTCGACGGTCAGATCACGATGGGCGCGCTGATCGGCGCAAATATGCTGTCGGGTCGCGTGCTGGCGCCAATCTCCAGCCTTGCCTCCCTGATTACGCGCGCCACGCAGACAGTCATCTCGCTGCGGGCGATCGACAAACTCATGAATCTGGAGCGCGAACGACCGCCGGGGCGCACCTTTGTCGAGCGAAAGATCGCGCAAGGCTCGATCGTCTTCGACAACGTCAGCTTCTCCTATCCAAACAGCAACGAGAGTGCTCTGGAAAAGGTCTCTTTCAAGATCGCGCCCGGCGAGCGGGTCGCGATCATCGGTCGCGTGGGATCTGGCAAGACCACGGTCGGTCGCCTGCTCGCCGGCTTCTACGAGCCGCGGGAAGGAAACGTCTCGATCGACGGCATCGACTCGCGGCAATACGATCCGGCGGACCTGCGCACCGGCATCGGTTTTGTCATGCAGGACACCGACCTGTTTTTCGGCAAGCTGCGCGACAACATCACGCTTGGCAAACCCTCCGCGACGGACGAGGAAGTCGTGAGCGCCGCGAGGCTTGCCGGCGTCGAACAGTTCATCGCGGGACATCCGCTCGGCTACGACATGCCGATCTCCGAGGGCGGGCGCAGCCTTTCCGGCGGACAGAAGCAGGCGATCGGCCTGGCGCGCGCCATGATCCGCAATCCCAAGATCATCTTCATGGACGAGCCGACGGCGCACTTCGACGTCCGCAGCGAGGCCGAATTTCTCGAACGCCTGAAGACGCTCGCGAAAACCGACATGACGATCATCGTCTCGACGCACCGGCCGTCCCTGCTCTCGCTGGTCAATCGCATACTGGTGTTCGAGCGCGGCAAACTGGTTGCGGATGGTCCGCGCGAAGCGATCCTTGCGACCCTCCAGGCAACCGCGCGGGCGAATGCCAAACGCAAAGCCGAACCGGTCAGATTCGAAACTCCGGCGATGACGTCAAATGCACCAGTCTGATTTCGCATTCGCGAACGATGTGCGCGCGGCCGTCGAACTCCGCACTCCGCGGACATCGAGCATGATCCTGTTCTCGACGCTGGCCCTGATTGTGGTCGCGTTGATATGGGCAAATTTTGCAATTCTGGACGAAGTCAAGCGTGGCCATGGCCGCGTGATCCCAACTCAGCAGATGCAGGTCTTGCAGTCGCTCGAAGGCGGCATTGTCGGCGCCATCCTGGTGAAGGAAGGCGATATCGTCGCCAAGGGCCAGACCGTGATGCGCATCGAGGATATCAAATTCGCGTCCGAACTCGGCGAGATTCGCGAGCGTCGATACGCCACCGCCGCGCGCGTTGCACGGCTGGAGGCCGAGTCGGCCGGAAAAAGCACGCTGGAATTCCCGCCCGAGCTTGTGAAAGCCGCACCTGCCGCGGTGGCGGCGGAGCAGAGCGTGTTCCAGGCCCGCGCCCGCAAGCTCGCGCAGGACATCGACGTGATCGCCCAGCAGGCAACCCAGCGCCGAAGCGAGCTCGAAGAGTACAGGGCGACGGCGGACAAACTGACCAATACGCTGAAGCTTTTGCAGCGCGAACTCGATCTCACGCAGAAGCTGTATCACCAGAAAGTCGTTCCCGAGATTGAAATGCTGCGGGTCCAGCGGCAGGCCACCGACATGCAGGGGCAGTTGGAAGTCGCAAAAGCATCGATGGCCAAGGCGGAGGCGGGAATTCATGAAGCGGAATCACGCCTCAAGAACGCGAAGGCCACATTGCGGGCGCAGGCCGACGAAGACCTCGCAAAGTCCCGCGGCGATCTCGCGGTGCTCGAGGAAAATATCAAGTCGGCAAAGGACCGTGTTTTCCGCGCGGAAATGAAATCCCCGGTGCACGGCATCGTCAACAAGATCAACGTGACGACCATCGGAGCCGTCATTCAGCCCGGCGGCAACTTGATGGACATCGTTCCGCTGGACGATAACCTGCTGGTCGAGGGCCAGATCCGGCCGCAGGACATCGCCTTCATCAGAGCCGGCCAGGATGCGATCGTGAAGATCTCGGCCTACGACTCGTCCGTCTACGGATCGCTGAATGGAAAGGTGGAGCGCGTCAGCGCCGACGCGATCACCGACGACAAGCCAGGCCGCAACGGCGAGAAGGAAACCTTCTATCGCGTCATCGTACGAACCGACAAAAACCATCTCGGCACCAGCAAAGCGCCGCTGCCGATCATTCCGGGCATGGTCGCAACCGTCGAGGTGATGACGGGACACAAATCGGTGCTCGATTATCTGATACGGCCCGCCCGCCTGCTCCGCGACGAGGCGCTCCGCGAGCGTTAAGCGGCGCGCAGTTCGGCTATCGCCCGGCGGCGGTGGCTCGTGCTTTTCACTTTGATTCAAATCTTACGCAATTCTTCGATTAAATCTGACGTGCTTCGGCATCCTCTTATTGGCCTCGTTGCCGGATATCCGGTTGAGGCAACGCCGCTTTAACGCGGTTCTAGCCGCGCTCGACTATTGATCGTCCCAAACACGGGACGAGGATCGGCTGAAGCCGACCGACGATCCCGGGAAAACTGGGGCGTCTCATGTTGATCGGATTCCGGTGCCGCATCGTCGTCACGGGGACATTCCTGAGCCTCGCGATCCTGGCCGGCACCACGCACGAAAGCCAGGCGGCCAGGAAAGACAGACTCAAGACCCACATCTTCGATGACCTGATAACGCCATCGATGCTGGAGTCGCTCAAGCCTGCACCGGCGCCGCGGACCGGCGGCGCGCGCTTCTTCTCGATCAACGGCGTTCTGGCGAGGCTCGACGGGAAAGCGCCGCCCGACCAAAACGTCCGCGTCGCTTCGACCGCCGGCGAGACCGTCGCCTCGGATGTTCCCGGACCGATCGCAGGCGCGATGTCGGCGACGCAGGTGTCGGCCGAACCGTTCGGCCTGTTTACGTTCAAGGCCCCCGAAGGTCCGCTATGGCGCAAATGGCGCGCGTTGAAAGCGAATTACGACGTCGAGATGCGGGCCGTCGCGGCCTGCCGCAGCGATCCCGCCACCTGCACGCCGGCTGCCAGCCGTTTCGTCGCGCTCGCCGCCGAAACGAAGGCGCATGACGGCCTTGCCCGTCTGGAAACCGTGAACCGGCTTGTCAACCGCGAGATCGCCTACGCCAGCGACCTGACGCAGCATGGCGTGCTCGACGTCTGGTCGGCCCCTCTCGCGTCGCTTCGCAGCGGTCGCGGCGACTGCGAGGACTATGCAATTGCCAAATACGCGCTGCTCAGGGAGGTCGGCATCGCCGAGCAGGACCTGCGCATCCTGCTGGTACGCGACCGCTCGGTTCGCGAGGACCACGCCGTGCTCGCGGTTCGGCATCGCGGTAGCTGGATCATCCTCGACAATCGCCGCGCAACCCTCGCGATCGATAGCGAGGCCGGTTACCTGACGCCGATGTATGCGCTCAACGCGAACGGCATCAGCCTGTTTGCCTCGCCCTACCTGTCGCAGCGACATGATCGCAACGTGGATGCGGTGCTGCCCGCGGCGGATGGCGCTGATGCGGCTGAAGGCGGAGGGTCGTCCGCGCCGCTCGTCACTTTCCGAATCCGCGATATCGTCGAGCCAAAGACCCCAGCGGTTTTGGGAAACGCTGGCTCCGAACATCCTCTTCTGCTCTGATGATCGCTGCCAGGGCGCCGAAGGCCGCGCCCTCTTCGAGTAAACGGCCGCGCCCTTCTCCTCATCCAGGCTGCATGGCGTACGGTTTCATGCTAATCTTCAGGCTCGGCGGCGACGTGATCCGCCGCAGCCGACCCTGCTTGCATGGTGCGCTCCGTGACATCAAAAACCCGCGCCGCTCTGGAACCTTTTCAAGCAAAGCGGATACCGGTTCGCGTGAAGAAACCGCATCACATCAAGATCATGGAGTCCTCTTCTGATTCCATCAGAAGGGGAAGGGCTCTGGACGGCATGGTCTCGCTGGCGACATTCGGCGTGAGTTTCTCGCTCGCTGTCGCCCTGATGTCTTCGGCATGGGCGCAGACTGCGACCGTCGAGCGGTCGGCCAAAGGCGCGGCAGCCGCCAACATCCGGGTCGGTCTCTATCTCAACGTCAAGCCCGACTGCACCAGCGGCCCCCTGCCCGCCATTCGGCTGCTCAAGCCGCCGGCCAACGGCACGCTCACGATCAGGCGCGGTAACGTCACAGCCACCAACTACAAGCAGTGCCTCGCGCTCGAAGTGCCCGGTTTCGTCGCCTTCTACAAGTCGAAGCCTGATTTCGCCGGCGTCGACAGCGCGACCATCGAGGTGAGGTACCCGGCAGGCCGCACCGAAATCCAGCGCATCAGCATCACCGTCGGCGGCGGCAAGGGCGGGCAGAAGATTTAGAGCATGATCCCGAAAAGTGGAAACCGGTTTTCGGGAAAGATCATGCTCAAACAAAAAGATAAGCGACGAGTCTGATTCAACGCAGTTGAAACAGACTCTAGGTGTTTAGTCCCAGCATGTCATGGCTTGGCTGACGGGTGAACAACTGTGGCTTTTCGGCGCTGATTTGTTTGATGGCTTCGAGCGGGGTTTTGAAGCGGAGTGCCTTGAGCCGCTTGGCGTAGTTGTAGGCCAGCAACCAGTCCCGGACGTGGCGTCGCAGGTCGTCGATCGAGGCGTAGTGGAAGGCGCGAACGGTGGCGTCTTTGATGGTTCGGACCATTCGTTCAGCCTGGCCGTTGGTCCAAGGATGATAGGGCCTGGTGAGCCTGTGCTCGATACTGTTCTCGGCACAGGCCCTTCCGAAGACGTGAGCGACGAAGCCGCCCTCGGCTCTCTTGTCGTGCTGGACGAACTGAACGCCGTTATCCGTCAGCACCGTGTGGACCTTGTAGGGAATAACTCTCACCAGCGCCTTGAGGAAACCCGCCGCCACGAGCTTGGTTGCCTTCCGATAGATTCTGGCGAAGACCAGCTTGGAGGTCCGGTCCACGGCCACGAACAGATAGGCCTTGCCGCCTTCATATCGCAGCTCGGCGATGTCGATGTGGAAGTAGCCGATCTCGTAAGCCTTGAACCGCTTCGGTTTTTCACGATCGATCTTCGGCAGCCGAGAAATTCCATGACGTTGAAGGCAGCGATGCAATGACGAGCGCGTCAGGTGCGGGATGACGTCCTTCAGTGCGACGAAGACGTCGTCCAGGGGCAGACGGGACTGCACGCGCAAAGCGACGATCGCGGCCTCCTCAATGCCCGAGAGGACGGAGCTTCGCTGCTGTTTCGGACCCATCGGCTCGTCCTCGACCGTCTGACGGAGCCGCCATTTCCTCACGGTCTTCTCGTTGATCCCGAAGCGCCGCGCGAGTTCCGCGGCTGAAGCCTGCGATCGCTGTAGCTCCGTTCGAACGGCGTGCGTGGTCGTGGCGCTCCCGTGAAGAACTTGGCCCATAGCGCGTCCCTCTCTGACGACGATAATGATACGCCATCACACTGTGGGACTAAACATCTAGGCTCCAGACTCAATTGGTCCACCAAGTTATGACAGCGGCGATATTGATGGCCGCTTCGAAGTTGCGCGCCAGCTTGTCGTAGCGGGTGGCGATGCGGCGCCAATCCTTGAGCCTGCAAAACATGCGCTCGATCCGGTTGCGCAGCTTATAGGCTTCGGCGTCGAAGGGATGGGTTCGCTTTCGTGTTGGATTGTTCGGGATGACCGGGAGGGTCCCGCGTTGACGCAGAAAAAGCCGAAAGCCGTCGCTGTCGTAGGCGGCATCGGCGGCGCATAAGCGTGCCGCTGGCAAACCGGAGAGAAGAGGCAGAACGACGCGAAGATCGCCGCGTTGTCCGGGTGTTATCTCGATGGCGAGCGGTCGGCCCTGGCCGTCGACGACGGCGTGGATTTTGGTCGTGCGCCCCCCGCGCGAGCGACCAATCGCCTGTTCCTCCGCCCCCCTTTTCCGCCCGCTGCCGAGCGATGCGCCTTTGCTGTCGTGCTGTCGATCATGTGCACGTCGTTGGGGCTGGTTGTTGCCAAGGCGCGAAACAACTTCTGCCACAGGCCGCGCGCCGACCATCGATGAAAGCGATTGTAGATCGTCGTCGGCGGGCCGTAGCATGAGGGGCAATCCTGCCAGCGACAACCGATCCTCAACACATGCACGATCCCGCTGATCACGCGGCGATCATCGACCCGGCGCGCTCCCGGGCGGCTCTTCGGAAGCAACGGGTCGATCGCTGCCCATTGCGCATCGCTTAGCCAAAACTCATTCGCCATCGTCAAGCTCCGTGCAGAGCTTGAATCTGATTTGCTTCCTAACCTCAATACTCTGATCGGGTTTGGAGCCTAGAGCGGGGTGGGTTTAGGTTTGGTTATATCCTGCGTTTGCGAAGTAGTTGGTGCATTCGTCCGGTGAGACGGTTTGCAGGATCGACCCGATAGCATCGTAGACAGCCTCGGCGGTTCGCTGAGCGGCCTTGCGCAGCCAGTGTTTGAACTTGGCGAAGAACTGCTCGATCGGGTTCAGATCGGGCGAGTATTTCGGCAGATAGAAGAGCCGAGCGCCAGCGGCACGGATGGCGCGACGCACGGCGTTGGCCTTGTGCGAGCCGAGATTGTCCATGATGACGATGTCGCCGTGCCGCAAGGTTGGGGCCAGAACCTTCTCGACGTAGAGAAGGAAGGCTTCGCCGTTGATCGGCCCCTCGATGAACCACGGGGCAGTGATGCGATCGTGGCGCAAGGCGGCCATGAAGGTCATGGTCTGCCAGCGGCCGTGCGGCACCTTGGCTTTGATGCGTTGACCGCGCAGCGCCCAACCCCGCAGCGGCGCCATATTGGTTTTGGTCCAGGTCTCATCGATGAACACCAGCCGAGTGGGATCGATCCGATCCTTATACTTGGCCCACTGCGCCCGCCGACGGGCGACATCGGGACGATCCTGCTCGGCGGCAATCAGCGTCTTTTTTTGTAACTGAGCTTCTCAGCGTGGATGAACTCCCACATCGTGCGATAATCGACCTTGAGGCCACGTTCAGTGAGTTCAGCCACCAGACCGCGCACGGTAAAATCCTTCCGGCACCGCTGGATCAGCCACTCGCGGTGCGGCCCCGAAATCTTTTTTGGCCTATAGCCGCCGATCTGGTCCGGCTTGACGCTGCCGGTCTCGAGGAAGCGCTGCACCCAGTTTATCGCCGTGCTGATGCCGACTCCAAATCGGGCCGCCGCCTGATGCCGCGACAGGCCACCTTTGACGACAGCCCTCACCACCCGCTCACGAAGGTCGTCCGAATAGGGTCGTCCCATCCATACTGGCCTCCTGCCCAGCCAGCATGTTGAATCAGATGCACTCCGATTTGGGAATCCCCAATCGATTCAAACTAGACCCATCCCGCTCTAGACCGGTTCCTGTTTAGGCGGAATCGGATTTTGGTTTTCAAATCAGGGGTCTTCTGATTCAAGATTCTTGCTGGATTGGAGGCCAGCAAGGATGGGACGACCACTTTCTGGCGATCTTCGACGGCGGGTTGTGGCAGCGGTCTCGAAAGGTGAGAGCTGCCGCTCGGTTGCCTCACGGTTCGGGGTTGCGATTTCCTCGGTCGTGAAGTGGTCTCAACGCTATCGTGCGACCGGGTCCGTTGCGCCGGGCCAGATGGGCGGCCATCGCAAGGCGGTGCTGGAAGCGCATCGCGCCTTTATCGCGGCCCGGATCCGCCAGACGCCTCATGTGACGCTGCACCAGCTCAGGGACGAATTGGCCGCGCGCGGCATCAAGGTCGGGCATAATACGATCTGGCTGTTCCTGCGGCGCGAGGGATTACGGTTCAAAAAAAACACTGTTCGCCCTTGAGCAGGGCCGGCCCGACGTCCTGCGCAGACGTCGACGCTGGCGATCATGGCAAGCGGGCCTCGATCCTCGCCGGCTGGTCTTCATCGACGAGACCTGGATCAAGACCAACATGGCGCCGCTGCGCGGATAGGCTCCAAAGGGCGAGCGCCTGCGGGCCTTCGCACCGCACGGTCACTGGCGCACACTGACCTTCCTCGGCGCGCTGCGCTGGAATCGCCTCACGGCCCCTTGCGTCTTCGACGGGCCAATCAACGGCGAGTGCTCCCGCGCCTATGTCGCCCAGCAACTCGTGCCGGTTCTCAAATCCGGCGACATCGTCATCATGGACAATCTCGGCAGCCACAAATCCGCAGAACTGCGCCGCATGATCAACGCCGCAGGAGCCAGGCTCTGGTATCTGCCGCCTTATTCTCCCGATCTCAATCCAATCGAGCAGACCTTCGCAAAGATCAAGCATTGGATGCGCATCGCGTAAAGGCGAACCATCGACAATGTCTGCCGCACCCTCGGCGAACTCGTCCAAGCCATCCAGCCAGCAGAATGCCAAAACTACTTCATCAACGCAGGATACGCTTCTACCTAAATAGGAAATGCTCTAGAGCGACGCACGGAGGCATTCGCCAAGGCACTGTCACAGCATGAAGATGAAGAGGGCCGCGGGATGACTCCAGCGGCCCTTTAATCGTCATTCAGACAGAATGATGCCGCTATACCACGACTTGATGCTGTGACTGGTCGATCATGTGACCCAGCACAACGTCCACCACATTGCCCGCGTGATTGTAGCCAGACAAGATCGCGACCGTGTGCCAGTCCCCGGCGTTGGAACCGCTCGTATCGACCTGAACGCTGATGTCACTACTACCGCTCGCCTGCAACCTGACATCGTTTGTGGTTTGGTGGCCGTTGTAAACCGCGTCGAGCAGGGCTCCAAGGTCAAGAACGTCGCCTTGCGTGTGGCTGTAGTTCAGGATCGTGTCGATGCTGTTGTGGCTGCCGCCATCATATTCCCCGGCACCGAAGGCGAAAACATCCGGGCCAGTGCTGCCGATCAGAACATCATTTCCGTCGTGTCCGGCGAGCGTGTAGCCGTCCTGTTCCGAGATGGTAGTTACAGACGGCTTGCCTTGGTCGACTGTGCCGCCCTTATTGGTGAACCCCGACGAGATCGAGAACGTATCTCCCGGATCGCCCGTCAACGTCACCGAATGGTTGCTATCCAGATGGGCAGCCCAAGTCACGCCGCCGGCATTGCCGCCGTTCAGATGATTCCCATGACTATCCGTCAATCCCTCGTACACAGTTTCTGCCGATGCACCGCCTTTACCAACCTTATAACTATACTGGGTGCTACCCACTGTGAGGTAGACCGTATCGTTTTTGTCATAACTGGGATCGAACGTGATCGTCGTGACCTGGGTCGATAACGCCGGTCCCGCGACGATGATGTCATCGCCGGCCGTTCCGTCGAGAATCAGGTCGTTCGTGTCTTGCTGATAGGTCACATGCGCAGTGTCCGTACTGCCCTGACCGTCGGACACCGTTACGTCGAATGTACCACCGGGCGTGCTGTCGTCATCAATGAAAACCCAGTGGTCTGAATTGCTGTGCGACAAACCATTCTTGGCGAAACCCGAACTATGCGACACCGAAGAAACGGTCAGCGGATCGCCATCGGGATCCAGTACGTAGTTCAGAAACGCCGCGTCGGATACGGTAAACTGGTTCGAGCCGTAACTCGAAACGACGGTCAGATCACTTTCAATGACCGGTGCGTGGTTCACATGTTGGACGGTGATCGCGACCGTATCCGTGTCGGAAAGCGGCCCGCCGGTTCCGGTATGGCCGTTATCATTGGTGGTGATCGTCAACGTATCCGAGCCACTGTAATGCGAGTTGCCCTGATACGTCAGCCCATCCAACGCCGCGTTCAAATGCGTGAGATCACCGGTCAGCGTCACGTGGCCAGTGTTGTTGCCAACCACCGTCAGGCCGGCGACTGCCGCAAGGGTCAGTGCGCCGTGTTGAACATCAAGCGTAACCTGCTCGTCGCCGCCATTGCTGTCGACATCGGACACGGAAATGCGATTTCCGTTCGCCGCGCTGAAGACAAGTGCGGTGTCCTCGTTTATTGACTGCGCGCCAGGGACGCTGTTGACCGGCGCATCGTTCACGGCCGTCACAGCTATCGTCAGCGCCGCCGAGGCGTGATCGCCATCGTTGTCGGCCAGAACGTACGTAAATGTCTCATTGGCATCGGAAACGAGATTTTGCGGCGCCGAATACGACCAGTCGCCCGCTGCGTGCGAACCGCTTGCCGCAAAATAGAATGTGAAATGCCCGCTCAGGCTGGTGCCGACCGCGGCAAGCTGAGTCCCGCCGATCGTGGCGATAGCATTCCCGCCCGAGTCGGTCTCGGTGATCGACGCCGTCTCGTCCGTCTTGCCGTTCCAGGTGTAGGTATGGCCGTCGAACGTGATTGACAGAATACGGCCCCCATCGGCCCCGAAGGCGTCGCCGTTGCTCAGCACATTGCCCGACGCATCGCTGCCAACCAACGTCACCAGGGCATCGATCAGGTCGCTGAACTGGGAGACGTTGACCGTATCGACATGACCATCGACGTCAACCTTATGAAGTGTGCCGTTGTCGAGGCCGTTGCCGATACCGATCGTGGTAACCGAAATGGGCGCGGTCGCATTGTTGACGAAATTATTCCAGTTCGTAGCCGTGGTGTCGTCGAGCGCTCCGTTGCTCCCAACTTGTTCATTCGGATTGCCGTCGCTCAGGAAGAACACCTGATTGTTCGCGCCGGCGACAGCCGTGTAGTGTGCCATCAAGGTCTTGATGCCGGCCGTGTAGTCCGTGCCGCTATTGAGCGGACGATGCGCGAGCAGATAGGCGATTTCAGTGTCGAACGCGGTCTGGGTCGTGTACGGCCCGTAAGCGTTAGCCGACGATGAGAATGCGACCAGTTCGATCTTCACGTCGCCGGTGGCATTGGCGAAGATTTCATCACCCGCCGCCTTCACCGCGTTCAGCATCTGGCTGTACTCGCTGCCATCGATGCTGCCGCTGAAATCGAGCACGAAAGCACCGTTGAAATCCTGGACGACCTTCTCGCTGACCGATTCCGATTCCGGCACCGCCACCGGCGCGTCGTCGATGATGTCGATCGTCAGGTTGGCCGGAGCGTTGGTGCTGCCGTCCGAATCGGTCACCGTCACCGCGAACGTAGGCTTCACCTCTGACGTCCGGCCGTCATCGACGGCCGGGCTCTTGAGATAGTTGTCCGTCAGCGTGTATTTATAATCGATCTCGCTATGGGCGGCGTCCCACCACACTTCGAGGCTGCCGCCATGCGCGCTGTCGTCGATCAGCGTATGTTCGCCGGTCAACGCGACGTTGTGATCGTCGACCTTGATCGACGCAACGCCGTCCGGCGCGTCCACGCCGACCGAACCGGTCGCGACCGTGTTCGTGCCGCCGACACTTGAACCCGAAGGCTCGCCGCTACGCGCCGGCAAGCCCGCTTCGTAAACCGTGTCCGTCGCACCCCCGACCTCGGGTGGCGTCACCGTCACGCCCGCGTTCTCGCTCTGGATCGTCAACGTCGCATGCGACAGGTCGCCGTCGCCGTCCTTGATCGTATAGGTGAAGACGTCGTTGACCGTGCCCGCCGTTGTCGTCGCGCGGGCGTAGGCGTAGCTGCCGTCCGCGTTCAGCGTCAGGTCACCGTACTGGCCATGAATCAAATGTCCGACCGTCGCCAGGTTGTCGAGATCCGCATGGGTGTCGCCCGGGGCCACGCCGACCACGCCGCCACCCGACGCGAAACCGTCCGCGCCCGCAACGTCGTTGTTAAGAACGCCATCCGTCGCCAAGACTTCGAGCGTTCCGCCTCCCGTCACGCTATTCGTGTCGTCATGCGCAACTGGCGCATCGTTGACGATGTCGATCGTCAATGTGGCGGACGAAGTCTGATTGTCGATATCCGTTACCTTGATATCGAAATCGTCGTGCGTACCGTTGCCGATCGTGCTCTTGAACAGAGTATAGCTGTAGCCGATCGCGGTGGAACTGAAGCTGGTGATCGTCAGGTCGCCGAAATCGCCGCTGATCGTGTGGCCCACGAAACTGGCATCGACAGCTTGCCCCTTGACCGTCACGACCGATGGGCCGTCGCCGAGGCTGATCGCGATCGTGCCGGTGTGGGTTTCGCTCTTATCGCTGTTGTCATCGGGAATCGAATTAGCCATTTCGCCGGAGCCGGCAGGCAGGCCGCCATGGGGCGGAAGACCCGCTTCGCTGACCGACACGGTGACGTCCGAAACGCTCGGCAGATGATCGACGGAGTTGATGTTGACGAGGAATTCGCCGGCACCGAGCTTGACGCTGTCGCCGTCGTAATCCGTCACAATCACGAAATTCGAGAAGTCGATCTGGTTCGACAAACCACCATCGATCGGTTTGTAGAGATCGAAAATCGCGTGACCGGCTTCCGAGGTTGACATCGTCAGCGTGAAGATCACGGTCCCGCCGGCAACGCCGGTGATGGTGTCCCCGTTCGACGACATGGTGATCTGGGTGCCGTTGTAGCTCAGCGTCCCGACGTTCTGCGACGCGAAGGAGGTGAGCGACCAGGTGCCCGGTTGATCGGGGCCGATATCGACCAGAGACGTCAGGTCGATTGTGGTCTCGATATAGTTTTGCGTCGGAGCAATTGTGCTGGTGACAGACAAATTATCGAGGATCACCCGGCCCGAGAAGCCGGGATTGTCGATCTCGAAATGCGTAAGTTCGAGGCCGGCAAAGGCCGTGAACAGCGCACTCGGCGTTTGAGAATTCGACAGCGAGAGCGTCACCGAATGCTGCACGCCGTGAATATCGATGCCGATCGCCGTGGCGTTCAGATTGCCCGAGCCCCACAGGCTCAGGTTGACGCTGTTGAGCGTGAAAGAGGTTCCAGGATCAGCCTGAAGTACGAACGGGCTGAAGCCGGTCGGCTGGCCGTTCACAAGCGGCGCGTCGGGTCCATATAAAACATGCTCGCTACCAACAAGCGCGACGTGGCTTCCCGGCACATGCAGATTCGACGATCCCAGATTCGGTGTCTGGTCCGGTGCGTCGCTGTCAAATGTAAAGGTGAAAGGCGTTACCACCGGAACCGGAATGTCGCCCTCGCTCACATTGCCGGTTGCGGTCTCGCCGGTCACTACCGGCACGTCATCGTTGACGACGACCGTGAAGCTGCCGGGCGTCGAGTCGCCATCGGAATCGGTGGCGACGTAGTTGAACGACAGCGCGATGTTGTTCTCGTTGTCGCCGAGAGCGTGATCGAGCCGGTCCAGCAAAACGAAACGGAACGAGCCCGATCCGTCGTCGGACAGCGACACCTCGAATACGGTGCGGATATCGTTGCCCGTTCCCGCCTTGCCGTACAGGATCGTTTGGTCGCCATTGAACGAGAAGTGGATATCCTCGCCATGCGAGGTCAGGTGGCCCGCTGTCAGCGTTCCGCTGAACGCGGCGGGCGCGGCGCTGTCGAAAGTGACGCTGCGATCGCCCACGCCATCCGGGTGGTCCTGAACCAACCGACCGGACGCTCCGGCCGTCGAATCCACGCTGTCAACACCCGTGTCCGCATTATCGGCGCCCCACTTGATGCCGAGCAGGCCGGTCGCCGTGGCTTCGTTATGATCATGATCAGCGTCGGGAACGGCGATATCGCCGGCCGACGGCGTAGGCTGGTCGTGATGCCCGTCCGGCACCAGGCCGTCCTCATCGACGACAACGGCCGCAACCAGGCTGACGTTGTCGATCAACGCGCCAAGCGAGTTCTCCTGTCCGATCGCGTGGAAACCAAGCACATCGCCGGGACCGGTCCCTTCAACGAAAACGGTGATCTGCTGCCAGGCTCCAGGCGCCATGCCGGTGGAGTCGATCGTCTTCACGACATCGCCGTTCCACAGCACTTCCATGCTGCCGCTGTCGGGGTCGCCTTCGCTTGGGCGCGGCGCGTACCAGAAGGTCAGCATGTAGGTCTGGCCGTCTTCGGTGCCGGCGACGGTCTGCTGGATGGTGGAATTGGTGTGGCCGGTATTGTTGGCATGGCCGGACAGATTCCCTCCGGTGAGGTCGGAATCGAGTTCGATCAGGGTATTGCCATCCTGCGCCGGCACGCCGCCGGGACCGGAGCCATCGGTATTGTTGATCTGCACCTCGAACGGCACATTGCCTCTGCCGTCGCCGAGGTCGGCCGACGTCCACGTTCCGTCGAGGCTGTTATAGATCGACCACTGGCCGGCCCCGAGGTCGTCGTGCCCCTGCTCGAAGCTGCCATTGACGATGAGGTTGGTCTGCGTGGCCACCACCGGGACGTCGTTTTCGATGGTGATGTTGAGACCGCCATTCAGCACGGCGCTGTCGCCGTCGCCATCGGTCGCGGTGAACAGCGACGCCAGATTGAGCGTGAGCGTGCCGGTATCGCCGCTCGCCGGATGATCGATGTTGCCGAGCAACGTGAAGGTATAGCCGCCCGAACCGTCCGCGCCGAGCGTAAAGATTAGCCGGTTATCGGCCGTGATGCCGCTCAGCGTGCCGCCTGAAATCTCGTAGTGGATCGGCGAGCCATCGGACGTCAGGCCAGACATGGCCCCCTGGGCGGCGGCATTGAAGCCGAATTCGCCCGGACCGTCAGCGCCGAAGCTCACCAGTGCGGTCAGGTTGTCATGAGTGATCGTGATGGTCGTCGGCTGGCTGGCCGGCGCACCTTCGAGATTGCCGGTCTGAACGCTGTTGTGCAGGCCGTCTTCATAGACTCTGCCGACGTCGACGTTGCCGCCGAGCGCAACTGGGCCGTCGTCCTCGAAACGAATATTTGCTGAAATATCGAGCGATTTGGTGACGTAATCGCCATCACCATCGGTCGCGGTGACCGAAACGCCGAGCGTGTTCGCATCCAGGGAGACGCCTTCGTCATTGCTGGTGGTGTCGCCGTGCCGGAGCGAAACATACTGCGCCACGGTCACCTGGCCGGTCGCCGCATCGATGTGCAGCGCGAAGGCCGCGACCACATCGCCGCCATCCGAATAGACGCCGAGCACACGCCCCTGCGAATCCAGGACGAGATCGATCGGAGCGTGGCCGGTGGTCTCAAGCCCGGAGTGCACAGGACCGTTGCTGCCGAGATCGAAAGCATATTTTAGACCGTCGGAAGCAGAAGGGCCGTCGGCGCCATAATCGACGCTGGCCGCGACGATCGCACCCGAGCCCTGCGCATACTGTGGCGACATATCGTGATCGGTTCCGGCTTGGACACCGGCGAACAGC
This sequence comes from Nitrobacter sp., assembly GCF_047149785.1. Lineage (GTDB taxonomy): Bacteria > Pseudomonadota > Alphaproteobacteria > Rhizobiales > Xanthobacteraceae > Nitrobacter. Next base: position 1,613,700 of record NZ_BAAGBE010000001.1, read on the forward strand.
CCTGAAACCAGGGCTGCATTGACCTCGCTCGAATCGGGATCCTTGCCTGCGGTCTCGTCCACGATGATGACGTTCGACAGCTTCACATTGGCGAGATACGTGCCGGTGTTGTCGCCGCCGGCGCCGACCTCCCTGAAGGCAAGCTCGTTGTCGCCGCTTCCCGCCGTCACCGGCAAGGAAATCGTCTGCATCGTGCCGGTGTCGGGCACGAAAATCCCGACGGAGATTCCATTCCAAAAGACTTCGACCTTGGCGGTGTCCGGATAATCGCCGGAATTGGGCGCTCCGAGCCCGATCTCAAAGGTCAGGTTATAGGTCGCGCCTCCGGCAAGGCCGTGGATTGTCTGAGAAACCTGGACGTTGCCCGGCGTGGCCTCGAGATCCACCATCACGCTGTGCGTGGGGCTCTCCGCGCCGCGGTAGCCTTCGCCGACCTTCTCCAGTTGCGTCGAGCCGAACGTATCCGACGACGTGATCGTCCAGCCGTCGGCGTGTCCGTTGGCGACACCGCTGCCTTGTCCCCAGGCATTGTTGTTGGACGTGAAGCCGCCAAAGAACAATCCGTTGGCGATGCCGTCGATATGGCTCAGCGACAATGTCGGGCCGTCGTCCTGGAAGACGATGTTGCCGCTGATGTCGATGGTCTTCGCGGCGTGGTCACCGTCGCCGTCGGTGACGGTCAGGACCGCCTGAACGTTTTGCAAGAAACCGGTCGTGGGATCGTCGTGATCGGCATCGCTCGAACCCTCGACCGGATTCTTGAGCGAGACATACTGCGCAACGCTGATGCCGCCGTCCTGATCGATCGCGATGGCGAAAGCGGCGGGATCGACAAAGCTGCCGTCAGCGTGTTGGGGATTATTGGAGCTGTAGCCGTTGGTCACGGCCGAGCCGCTGCCCGTTCCGTCGTAGCGACCGACGATCAGGCCGTTCTCGATGAAGAGATAGATCTCGTGCCCGTCGGTGGTCCGGAGGCCGGAATCCGCTTGGTTTCCGCCATTGATGGCAAGCGAAATGATTTTCGCGTTGCTGGCCGCGGCACCATCGGCGCCGTAGTCCACGCCGCCGACCTGCACCACCCCCGCGCTGAAGGCGTAGCCGAGCGCGCCGTGATCCAGTTGCGAGGAGTTGACATCGTTGTCGACGCCCTTTTGCGCGACATTGTCGAACAGCGTCTTAACGGGCGTTGAAAGATTATCGTAGCTGACGTCGTTCGACGGGTTGGGGTCGTGCGCCGGATCGTAAGCCGGATTGGAAGCGTTCTGAACGCCGGGCGTCTCGTCCTGGATCACCGTTCCCGAAGCGGAGAAGCCGGTGATCTGCGGCCCGTCATCGGCGAACTTGATGTTGCCGCCAAGATCGATCTTGGCCGAATCCGTATTCTGGTCGCCGTCGTAATCAGTGATGGTCGCCGTTGCGACCAGCGAGATCAGGTGGCTGGCAAGATCCTTGGTTTGGCCGTCATACGGTCCCTGGGTCGCGCCTGGCAAGCCGTGATCAATCGACTCGTACTGCGTCAGGGTCACCTGACCGCTCGAATCCACGGACACCGTGAACACGGTATTCGCGCCGCTCACGTCGCCTGCCGACAGCGCGGTCGAGCCGACGATCGCACCTTGCGCGTTCTCATAGAGATAGACGGACTGACCCTGGTGATCCAGATGGGAATCGACACGGCCATGGCTGTCCGGCGACGCCGTGATGTCGAGCGAATACGTCGTGACGGTCTCGCCGGGACCGTCGGCGCCATAATGCGAGGTCGCGGCGAATGAGCCGGCGAAACTCGCACTCGCCGTCGAGTGACCCCCATCCGTCGTCCCGGCGTCATAGGTCTTCAGATCGGGGCCCGAGGAAATCCCCTTCACCGATACCGTCGGTACGTCGTCGATGACGCCGACGAGGAAGCTGTTCCCGTCAAGCGCGATCGCGTCCCCGTCGTAGTCGGTGTATTGGAGCAGCCCCGAAAGGTTGAGCTTCTCGACGCCTTCGATGTTATCCGCCGGAAGATCGTCGAGCGGCGCCTTCAGCGTGAACGTCCAGTTGCCGTTGTCGTAAACTTTCAGCGTGAAGACGTCGTGCGCACCCGCCCCGGTCGTGCCGGCGGTCAGCAATTCATAGTGGCCGCCGATGTCGGAGCCGCTTGTGGTGCCGGTGACGGACACCGTGCCGCCATGCGACAGGACCGGGCTCCCGCCATCGGTGGTGACGCCTGAGCCGATGACCTGCGACACGAAGGAGAACTTGCCGCCATCGTCCGCGCCAGGATCGACCAGTGTCGCCAGCGAGTTGAAGCCGACGCCCGAGACGGTCTGCGTCGTATTGTCAAGGAAGAAGCCAAGGAGCTGACCGTCTCCGTCGCCATAGGCGCCGGAGCCGCCGGTGGTGTCCTCGTTGCCGCCTCGAAGCTGCTCCTCCTCGACGACGCCATGGACCTGGCCGCCCTGAACCGCCTTCGGAATGTCGTCGGTCACGGTGACGCTGAAGGCGCCGTCCAGCGTGATGCTGTCGCCGTCGCCGTCGGTGACCTGAATGATCCGGCCGAAATCGATCGCGCCGGTGGCCAGATCCGGATTGCCGTCCTGCAGCGTCGTATTGGTGTCCGCGCCCGACGGCGGCTTGTCATGGTCGAGCTGGTCGAACAGCTCGAAATTGTAATTTCCGTTCGCCGTCAGCGTCAGCGCGAAGACGGGCCGGTCGCTGGGGCTGGGCCCTGACGAACCATGATCGACGTAGCCGACCAGCACGCCGTCGACGAACGTATAGGACAGCGCCTCGCCCTTTGACGACAGATGAAGCGTCTCGAGCTGGCTCACCGCGTTGGCGGTGAAGCTGAACGAGCCGAGCCCGTCCGCGCCGGGATCGACCGTGCCCGACAGCGAGCCGGTCGCATAGGCCGCCCCCAAAATATCGGTGTGCGCGGGGAAGTCGGGGTCGGTGCCCTGCGACGCCAGCGTATGAATGTTGGCTTCGTTGACCGCCGCGGTCACCGGGCTGTCCGTCAGCGTCGGACCGTCGTCTCTGAAAACGATGTGATCACCGATGGTCACCGAACGGGTGACGGTGTCGCCGTCGTTGTCGGTCACCGCAAGCTCGACCGACACCAGTTGCCCCAGCGTCTTTGTATCGTTCTGGTCCGGGTTGATGTCGTGACGGATCGACAGGTATTGCGCGATGCTGATATTGCCCAGGGGGCTCAGCGCGATCGCAAATGCGGCAACGTCGGCCGCATTGCCGTCGAAGACGCCGTCCTGGTTACCGTCGATGCGGCCGACAATGAGGCCGTTCTCCTCGACCAGATAGATCTTGGCGCCCTCCGTCGTCCTCAGGCCGGAGTCCACGCCCGGTTCGCCCTGGACGGGCACGCCGTTGATCTGCAGCGACAGCGCCGCATGGGCCGGCTCGTCCGCGCCCGGAAGAAACGTACCCGCCACCACCGGCGCGATGTTCGTCGCATAGATCGGCTTGTTGTCCATGTCCGGGTCATGGCCGACATTGGCTACGCTCTGGAACTGAGGCGCGACCACCAGCGTGACCGGCCAGCCGACATCGTTGCCTTGCTCGCCGGCGGTTTCGTCGATCGTCACCGAAGCGCCGGTCGCCGTCAGCGTCACCGCCGGAACGTCGTCGGTGATTTCGATGGTCAGCTTGCCCGCCAGCGCAACGCCGTCGCCGTCGCCGTCCGTCGCCAGGATCAGCGAGCCGAAGTCGAGCCCGTCGACCGTCGTGTCGTTCGCACCCTGAAGCGCCGTGTTCTTTGAATTGGTGCCGTCATCGACGTGATCGAGCTGGTCGTACAGTTTGAACTGGAACTGGCCCGTCGCCGCATCCACCGTCAGCGTGAACACCGTGCGGTCATGGGAGTCATAATGCCCGTTGCCCCGATCGACATAGGCGGTCAACGTGTTGCCGTTCACCACGTAGTGAATCGTGCCGCCTTTCGAGGTCAGGCCGAGCGCATCCAACGTCGCCGCCGCGTCCGCCGTGAAGGAGAAGCCGCCCTCGCCGTCCGCGCCGAAATCGACCGAGCCCGCGAGCGAGCCTGTCACCACGGCCGGCCCCGTCAGATTGTCTGCCGGCGAGCCAGTGACCGAGCCGTCGCCGGCGCCGTCGTTCGGGCTGGTCCCAACAGACTGCAGGGTGACGATGTCGCCCTCGTCCGCGTGATAATGAGGCACGTCCTGATCGACGAGCACCGGCGAGTCATCATCGACGCTGATGGTCAGCGTCGATGTCGTATAGTCGCCGTCGCCATCGGTGATGGTGAATCCGAAATCGAGCGCCAGGTTGTCCTCGAAGGAACCCGCAGCGCCGTGCCCCGGATGGTCGAGCGGCGCCTGCAGCGTGAAGGTGTAGGTGCCGTCCGAACGGATTTCGAGCGTGAAGGCAGGCACATCGACGCCGTTGACGTTCATCGTGCCGACCAGCGTGCCGCCCTTCTCAAAACCCGCGGTCGCATTGCCGGCCGCGTCCTTGCCCGCCACCCAGGCGGTATCGATGGCGTAGGACGTTCCGATCCCATCAGTGCCAACGTGAATGCCATGCAGGCCGCCATTGCTCAGGGCGGCCTCGATCGACCTGAGGCCGTCGCTGCCGGCGTCGAAATCGATCTTGCCGGAGGAAACGAGACCGAAGCCGTCGTCGCCGGGACCTCCGGCAATGCCGTGCGCCAGGTTTTCGTCGTCGAGCACCTGTGAATGAACCGCCTTCAGGCTGACATCATCGATCAGCGCGCCGAACTCGTCGGGCGTGCCGGTGCCGGTGAAGGCCAGCACCGCATCGTCGACGGGAGCGGTGACCTCGATCGTGATCTGCTGCCACGTATTGGCGGCGTAGGTCGCGTCGTCGGAATCGAACACCTTCACGCCGCCGAAGGTCACTTCCAGACCGGCCGTGGTCGCGGCGTCGCCGCGCGGCGCGTACCAGAAGGTGAGTTCATAGGTCTCGCCGGCATGGGTGCCAGCCACCGCCTGCTGGATGGTGGAGTTGGAAGACTCCGGATTCGGAGTCGCCTGATTCGAATGCCCATTGCCTTGGAAATCGCCGTCGAGTTCGATGATCGCCGTGCTGTTGCCGGGCACGCCGCCGGCGCCTCCGGTCTGCACCTCGAACGGAACGCCGTTGCCGGCGCTCCAGCCCGCGATCTGGTTGAATATCTCCCAGTCGCTGCCGCCGAGCTGCGGATGATTTTCGAAGCTGCCGTTGACGATGAGGTTGGGTCCGTAAGCACCCTGATCGGGCGTGACGCTACGGATCACCGGACCGTCGTCGTCGAAGTGGAAGGCCGAGCCCTGCGACGTGATGAGATCGACGGTTGCCGCCCGGGTGGCCGTGTCGCCGTCGCCATCGGTGACGGTTACGGTCATCTGCAGTCCGACCGGGCCAGCGCCGTCCAACAGACTCAGGATCGCTTCGCTGTCGAACTTGTTGCCATCGCTACCATGGTCGATCGCCGCATAGAGCGTCGTCTGCAACTGCGGACCATCCACGGTATCGACGATTTTGATCGTCAGAACATCGGTCTCGATGCCACCGACCATCGCCTTGCCGACGATCGTATTGGTGGCCCCATCGAGATAGAGCGTGATCGGTCCGCCATTGGTCGCTTTCAGGTTGGTTTCCACGCCACCGGCCGAGATGCCCGTGAACGCAAAGCCATGAGCTTCTTCAGCGCCTTTTCCGTCGGCGCCGTATATGGCCGTGACGTCGAACAGGCTGGCGAGACCCCCGTTGCCAAGGCTGGTCGTGACCTGCGCCAGTGTGCCCGCCGCATCGTCATGGTTGCCGCTGTCGGGCGACTCACCGATAGCCGCATTGTAGCGATCGTCACCGACCGTCTCGTCGAGTCCGATCGTCAGCCGGGAACCCGCTTCGCCATCCGCCGTCACGGTGAGCGTCGGACCGTCGTCGTCGAACCGTATGTTCGCCGAGATGTCCGCTGACTGCGACACATGATCGCCGTCGCCGTCCGTCACGGTGACGGTGACCGACAACGAGCCGGTGTTGAGGAACACGCCCTCGTTGTTGCTGTTGGTGTCCGGCTGATGCAGCGACACGTATTGAACGAGCGAGAGCACGCCGGTCGTCGGGTCGATCCGGAACGCGAACGCGGCGTCCCCTTGCGCGTCGCCAACCCGGCCGACGACGTAGGTGACCCCGCCATAGGTCTCGTTGAATAGATAGATTTCCTGCCTGGCTGTCGTCATCAGGCCCGAGTCGGTCCCGTTGACCGTGGCGGACAGCGAATAGACCGTCGCCTCCGCGGCCGAATTATGCCACGGGCCGTCCGTGCCGAAATCCGCCGCGATGTGGACCACGGCGGAAATGCCGGCGGCGAACTGCGGACCGCCCGTCATGTCCGCATCGACGCCCTTGTTCGCGACGGCATCGAACGAGGTGTTGGAATCGACGTCGTTTGTGCCGGCCTGATTGCCGGCGGTCTCGTCAATGACGATGACGCCGACCGACACGTTTGCCAGATAGGTGCCCTGATTGTCGGGCGTACCCGTCTCGCGGAATTCAAGCAGGTTGCTTCCGTCGCCAAAGCCGCCTGTGATCTTGAGGTCGTAGGCGGTCATCTGACCGTTCGGCGTGATATCAGCAATCAACTGTCCGCCGAACCAAATTTCCAGATGTGCCGAATCCGGGAACGGAGCGCCGGCCTCGAAGCGCAGGTCGTAGATCTGATCGTTGACCAATCCCGTAACGGTCTGGCTGATCTTGACGTCATGCGGCGAGGCGTCGAGATCGACCATGTCGCCGTTGTTCGACGAATGCATGCCCTGATAGCCGTCGCCGACGCGCTCGAGCTGCACCGCGCCGCTGCCGGTGTTACCGATCTGGTCGCCTGCAGCATGTCCGTCGTTGGCATCGGCGATGGTCCAGCCGCCGTTGTGGCCCGTGGCCACGCCGCTGTCCTTGCCCCAGGCGTTCCCGTTCGGCGCGAAGTTTCCGAAATCGAAGCCGTTGATCACGCCCGGCGCGGTGACGGACAAAGTCGGCCCGTCGTCAAGGAACGAGATCGAGATGGCCGGAAACGTCGCCGTTGCAACCAGCGTGCCGGCGGTAACGGTCTGGGTGACATGAACGAGGCCGCCGAGATTGACCGAGTCGTTCGGATTGCCCGTGTCAGGATGGCTGATCGCCGCGTATTGCGCCACGTCGAGCTTCAGATCCGGCTCAAGGTAAAGCGCGAACACGATCTTGCCGTCGGCGTCGGGCACGCCGCCGGTCCCCTCGCGGCCGACCACGAGGCCACCCACGGTATAGAGGAAGATTTCGTTGCCGCTGACCGTCGCCTTCAAACCGGAGTCCACGCCGTTGAACGCGTGGCCTCCGGCGTCCGTCAGAGCATAGGTCACCGTGCCGGTTTTGGCGGTCCCGAAGGTCGCCGTGGACGCGCCCACGACGGGGTCATGACTCTGCGCCCAACCAATCGCCTCGGCCAACGCCGCAAGCGGCGCCGGCAGATCAGCCAACGGCTGATCGTTGGCGCCGTCCGCCGCGCTCTGAACGCCGGCGGTCTCGTCCTCAACCACCGACGTGCCCGACAGCGAGAAGCCCGGCGTCGGGCCGAAGCCTTGATTGTTATTGTTCTCCGCCAGAATGTTGTCGATCTTGAAGCCGGGCAGTTCCTCCTGGCCCAGCAACGCAAGCGGATTGCCCACCGCGAGCGGATCGATGCCGACTGAGGTAAAATTGGCGCCGGACGCCTGCGCGCCGCTTCCATCGCCGGTGCCTGCCGCCGGAAGGACCGATTGATCATCGGTGACCGGAAACAGCGTCGCGAATTCCGCGCTGGTGATATCGCGACCGGGCGCCACCTCTACGGTGATATCCTGCAGCGGCTTGCCGGTGCTGTCGAAAAACGGTTCGAGCGTGACCGTCGAATGGTTGTCGAACAGGATGATGAGCTTTTCGCCGATGTGAACCAGCGTGATCTTTTCGCTCGCGATCGCCGAGAGATCCGCCTTGACGCTCCCGTCATAGCTCAGGGACACGACAACGGACTGATCGCCGTAGGGCTTGGTTATCTTGACGATTCGTGGATGCTGTTTGTCGCCGCCGTTGCTGCCGGTTCCGGAAGTATCCGCCTGCGCAACTTGGAACGGTCCGTTCATGACGCTGTCCTCAAAAAACTCAAATCCGGCAAATGGATTTAACTGAATCTTACCCATCATAATCTTGCCGCATTGAAACAGGTCAAGAATTCTTTCGATCAATACTGATGCAGTTCTGGGTGTGGTTAAATTACAACGCTCGCTAGACTGTCGCGTTTTCGAGCGACGAGGCGCATTGACCGGCCGGAGCGCATACCGGATGATCGCGCAGGGCTTACGCGAGGCTGACCATGTCAATCAAAAATATTTTTAATTTCAAATATTTAGCTTTTGCCGGGATATTTGCTCTGGGGAGTCAGATGCCGGCGCGTGGGGCGGATCTCGGTATTGTGCCGCCTAGCGGCGCGGTTCTCGGCGGTTGCTCGGACATCGTCCTGAGCTGCGCGAACGGTCGGGAATACCCGATGTGCCCGATCGCCGTGAGTCTCGCAGGCGATATCGTGACGGCCGAGCTTCACACCGGGTTGAATCGTCCGGCTTACGTCCGGCTCGTCCCGATGGGAGTCGGCTATCGTTATGCCGGCCGCAATATCTGGCTGGACGGGCTACGGGAAAACGCGATCCTGAACTTCGGCAAGCACAGTTCGGTCGCCTGCACCGTCACCACGCCGTAAGCGCGGGTCGCGACGGAAATCGCGACCGCCGCCGCGACACGCGTCCGAATCTCCCGGGCGTCTGGATGGCCGAGAGTCCGGATATCACCGGATCATAAACCCGCCAGAGCTATTCCGGCCTTGATGGAATCAAAGCCGGGCTCCAGCTTTCTATTTTGACGCGTTTTCTTACGCGAACCGGTATCCGCTTCGCTTGAAAACGCTATAGTCCCGACGTATGCGCGATCGCAGTTCATGCGATTGCGTTTTATTTTCCCGCAATCGAACCCGCATCAGTCCTTGGCGCGAAGCACCGCGTGAGTACGGCGCGGATACATGTATGCCTTGGGATGCACATAGACCGGGCAGACATTGTAATTGGCGTGCTGTTGCCAATTCCACTTCCAGCAGCCGACATCGACAGCGGGATCGAAATAATTATCCGGCACGTCACCGAACGCATGCGCGCGCCCGCTCGGAACGGCAAACGCCGCCGCAAACGCGGCCAGGATCAGGGCACGGCGAAAAACGGTCATAACGACTCCATCGGAGGAATAATATACGCGCGAGTATGATGCGACCAAAGATTAAGAATCAATATTCCGCGGCGTCCTGACCCCTGCTTTACCGACACTTCAGCCGGTGTGGCGATCAACCGGAAATAGACCGGCACGATGACAAGGCCGGTCCTGCAATTTGGTCGGAGCGAGAGGATTTGAACCTCCGACCCCTAGTCTCCCAGACTAGTGCGCTAACCGGGCTGCGCTACGCTCCGTGCCGTTACGGCTCCATTCCATTATAGCGCTTTCAAGCGAAGCGGTACCGGTTCGCGTGAAGAAAATGCGCCAAACGAGACGAAGCCCCGGCCCTGATTTCATCAAAGCCGAAGGTAGCTCTAGCCGCGTTCCAGAGGCGGCGCAAGAAGCGGCGGCGTCCGCCCGAGCGACGCCAAAACGCGACTGCCGGAAACCGTCAGCCGTTGCCGAGCGCGTCGTCCAGCAGCCGCCTGCAGGCGACCAGGTCGGCCAACGCATCCTTGAGTCGTGCCAAGTCGACCGCTGCGTTCACGCCCGGAATTGCCGCGCTGTCGAGACCGGACCACAGCACCTCGTCGAGATTGTGCCGCAGCGGCTTGTGCTCGGCCGGCTCCCGCGCACGGACCGGAATGTCGCCGGCGTCCCCGTCGCCTTCTCCGTCCTCATCCTCGTCGTCGGCCTCGTAATCGGGGGCGCCGTCATCATCGATCTCGCCGAGCGTGCTGCGGATATCATCCTCGATGGCGCCGAAGGCGGCTGCGGACGACCCCTCGGTCAGGCCCTGCACCGATTTGATGCCGTGCTCTTTCAGGATTCGCTGCACGCCGCGGATCGTATAACCCTCGCTGTAAAGCAGATGGCGGATGCCGCGCAGCAGGTCGACGTCGTCCGGGCGATAGTAACGCCTGCCGCCGCTTCGCTTCATCGGCTTGATCTGGGCAAACCTGGTTTCCCAGAAGCGCAGCACGTGCTGGGGAACATCGAGGTCGGCGGCGACCTCGCTGATGGTCCGGAAGGCATCCGGTGCTTTGTCCAAATGCTCGCTCCTCTGCCAATTGGGCTTCGAACGCCGAACTCGTCAGCCAGCCATGTTACTCAGCCTTGGTGTTGGCGCCGTTGCCGTTGATCCGCTGCTTCAGGATGGCCGACGGCTTGAAAACCATGACGCGGCGCGGAGAGATCGGCACCTCGGTGCCGGTCTTCGGATTGCGGCCGATGCGCTGGCCCTTCTTGCGCACCATGAACGAGCCGAACGACGACAACTTCACCGTCTCGCCCTTCTCCAGGCAGTCGGTGATCTCCTTGAGAACGAGTTCCACGAACGCGGACGACTCGGTCCGCGACAGTCCCACCTTTTTGTAGACCGCTTCGCAGAGATCAACGCGCGTGACGGTTTTTCCGGTTTCTGTCATCGCCTGCCCCAAGCTTCCGGCGAACAATTCGTAACTGAAATTAAGAGTTTAACGACGCACGGTCAACCTATCACATCATGCTTTCGCACGATAGTTGACGACCATTGCGGCGGACATTTTAATTCAACTCTTACCACCGCAGGAGCACTGAGCCCCAGGTGAAGCCTCCACCCATCGCTTCAAGCAGTATCAGGTCGCCTCTTTTGATGCGTCCGTCGGCGACGGCAACCGACAACGCCAGCGGAATCGACGCAGCGGAGGTGTTGCCGTGGCGATCGACGGTCAGCACGACTTTCTCGGGCGCAATGTGCAGTTTGTGGGCCGATGCATCGATGATTCGCTTGTTGGCCTGATGCGGAACGAACCAGTCGATGTCGTCCGCGCTCGTGCCGGACGCATTGAATGCATCGACGATGACGTCGGTGATCATGCCGACCGCGTGCTTGAACACCTCGCGGCCTTCCATCCGGAGATAACCCACCGTTTGGGTCGAGGAAGGTCCGCCGTCGACGTAAAGTTTTGATCGATGGCGGCCGTCCGAGCGCAGATGCGTGGTCAGAATGCCGCGATCGGAGGGCTTGCCGGGCTGCTTTTGGGCCTCCAGCACGACCGCGCCGGCCCCGTCGCCGAACAGCACGCAGGTCCCGCGATCGGTCCAGTCCAGAATGCGCGAGAAGGTTTCCGCGCCGATCACCAGCGCGCGCTTGAAAGCGCCCGCGCGCAGGAAATTGTCGGCGGTGGCCAGCGCGAACACGAACCCGGAGCAGACCGCCTGGAGGTCGAAGGCGGCGCCGCGAACGATGCCGAGCCCGCTCTGAACCGTGACGGCGGTGGCCGGAAACGTATTGTCCGGCGTCGAGGTCGCCAGCACGATCAGGTCGATCGACTGCGCGTCGATCCCGGCGTGAGCGAGCGCAGCGTTCGCCGCATGGATGGCAAGGTGCGACGTAAACTCATCCTCTGCAGCGATGTGGCGCTGCCGAATGCCGGTGCGCTGGACGATCCACTCGTCAGAGGTATCGACCCTGGTGGCCAGTTCGGCATTGGTCAGGACCTTTTGCGGCAGATAGGAGCCGCAGCCGAGCACGACCGAACGTATCGCAGTCAAGAGAGGGCCTCCTGCACTGCCGACGCCGAAGCAAGGGTGTGGCCGTGGCGGTTGAGCGTCTGGTTGATCTTGGTCAGGAGATCGTAACGGACCATCTCATAGCCAACATCGACAGCGTAGGCAAAGCCTTCGGCATCGGTTCCCCCATGACTCTTGACCACGATTCCGTTAAGTCCAAGGAATACGCCGCCATTGGACCTGTTCGGGTCCAGCTTTTCCTTGAGCGCCTTGAAGGCGCCCCGGGCAAGAAGATAGCCGAGTTTTGAAGTCCATGTGCGCGACAGCGCCGCCCGCAGGAATTCGCTGATCTGCCGCGCCGTGCCTTCGGCGACCTTAATGGAGATATTGCCGCTGAAGCCTTCGGTCACGATGACGTCCGCAGCGCGTTGGCCGATACCGCCGCCTTCGACGAAACCGATGAAATCGAGTTGCGGCAGATCCGCCGCGCGCAGCAACTCGGCCGCTTCGCGGATTTCCTCGCGGCCCTTCATTTCCTCCGTGCCGATGTTGAGAAGCCCGACCGTCGGCCGTTCCAGATCGAACAGCACCCGCGCCATGGCGCTCCCCATCACCGCCAGCGCCACCAGATGCCGGGCATCGCCACCGATGGTGGCGCCGACATCGAGCATCACCGAGTCGCCGCGCTGGGTCGGCCAGATCGCCGCAATGGCCGGACGCTCGATCCCCGGCAGCATGCGGAGGCAAAAACGCGCCATCGCCATCAACGCGCCGGTATTGCCGGCCGACACCACGACGTCGGCCTCGCCTTTCTTTACCGCGTCGATCGCAAGCCACATCGACGAGGTCTTGCGGCCACGGCGCAGCGCCTGGCTCGGCTTGTCGTGCATGCTGACGGCGACGTCGGTGTGGATGACGCGGGACACCGCCTTCATCGCCGGCTGCGCGGCGAGTTGCGCTTCGATCAGGGCGCGGTCGCCGTAAAGCAGAAACTCGGAATCGGGATGACGGTTCAGGAAAATCGCGGCGCCCGGAATGACCACCGATGCGCCGATGTCGCCACCCATGGCGTCAAGCGCGATTCGAACCTTTTTCGGCATGGAAATCCCGGAAAACCCTGATCTCTTGCGGCCCCGAAGCGCGCGGCCACACAAGGGCGGCGCTTCATCGGCCCGGCCGCGACAATAGCGTGTCCCGGCCTCGATACAACATAGCGCAGGCGCGGATTTCCGCAGCCCCGCGACTCAAAAACAGACGTCAAAGATCACATGAAATTCTTTTATCTTCAATAGTTTAATCGTTTTGTCCTGAGGTATCGCATCCGGCGTCTCATCCTCAATCCTGCCTTGGTTTCTTCCTGCGCGGCGGATTCGGATCGATTTTCAGCGCCTTCAAGGCGGCGAAGGGACGATCCTCGGGGTCAACCGTGCTGGATGGCGGCGCGAAAACGGCATCGGGTTTGCGCGGATAAGGGTCGATTCCGAGAAACAATACGTCGGTCGCGAGACGGCCGAGATCGATGACGCCATTGACGATGGGCTCGGGCGCATCCGGAAGGTCGCGGCCGTCCTCGTCGCCGGCATCGCCATCGATGGCTGCCGCGAAGCTCCGGACCCGGCCTTCCGGCACGAAAAGAAGGTCGACGTCCTCGACAATGTCGTTCTCGACCGGATCGAGCGACACCACGCAGGTCTGCCCCACGCGCGCCGACACCCTGCCCCGCACATGCACGCTGTCATGGCGCCCGGGCGTCAGATCAAACGACGCACGGGCGACTAGGATGTCGCGCAAGCCGGCGATCTTCGCCAACGCCTTTCGCACAGCCTCGTCGGCCTCGATGTCGCGATGAAGGCCGGTTTCCGGAATCTGCACGACCGCGATCCGCGCGCTCCAGGGATTCGCGATCGTCTGCGGCCTGTCTCTGGCGGTCATCCCCTGCTCTTTCATGTCCGTTGCGCGAGGTCCGGAAACCGCACTCCGCCGGCCGGCGTCGCGCCGTCGTCGCCGGCGGGCGCAGCCATCGCCTCCGCCACATAGTCGGCAAGCCGCCGCGCGCTTTCGATATCCCGGCCGTTATAGATATTCCTGTCGATGGCTTTCGCCAGCGGCTCGCGCCCCTCCGCGAGCGCCCGGTCGTAGGCCGCCGAGCGGCCGTAGAAGGCTTCCCCGAACGCATGCATGCGCTTGGGAACGGTCAGGTCGCCGACGCCCATTTCGCGCAGGTTGGCGTCCATGTCGCTGCAGAAATGATCGAACAGGGCCTGCGAAAACTCCTTGTCGTCCCTCTGCTTCAATCGCGACAGTGCTATCCACAGGTGCAGCAAAATCATGTCGAAGCGGCCATCGACCGTGTCCGGCACCTGCAAGGTCTGATAAAATAACGGCTCTCGCGCCTGCGTCACGATCATGCCATAGATCGCTTCAATGGTGCCGCGCGACGGAGCGCGGGATTTTCTGAAGTGACTGAACGGCCAGAGCATGTGGGTTCCGAAATTCAGCCCGCAGGCTTTCAGGTTGCGCACTCGCAGGATCATTGCCGGGCACGTCGTTGCCGGGTACGTCAATGGCTCGCGCGATGCAAGAGAATGAGGTCGGCCCCGGAAATGACTGTTTCGGCTCCAAAGATAGCACATGGCCGCCCCGCATCGCGAGGGCAGCGCTTGCGCGCCACGCTCGCCGCCACGCTGCTGTGCGCGGCCATGGCCGGCTGCACCGGCGAGCAGTTTCAGAAGGGCTACATCCTGCCCCCCGGCGCTCTCGAGCAGATCCAGATCGGCGCCAGTCAGGATCAGGTGCTGATCGTGATGGGCACGCCGTCCACGGTCGCGACGCTGAACGGCCAGGTCTTCTATTACATCTCCCAGCGGGCGGAGCGGAAGGTCGCCTTCATGCCGCAGAAGGTCACCGATCAGCGCGTGATCGCCATCTATTTCGACAAGAACCGCCAGGTGATCCGCCTCGCCAACTACGGCATGAAGGACGGCAAGATCTTCGACTTCATCAGCCGCACCACGCCGACATCGGGCCAGGAGATCAGCTATCTCCAGCCGTTATTTAAACTGTTGAGTCCGAATTAGGGCGGGATCGTTCACAACGGAATATTATCGTGTTTCTTCATCGGCGCGTCGACGTGCTTGTCCCTCAGCATCGCCAGCGCGCGGGCGATGCGTCTGCGGGTCGAGTGAGGCATGATGACGTCGTCGATATAGCCGCGCTCGGCGGCGATGAACGGCGACAGGAAGCGGTCCTCATATTCTTTCGTGCGCGCCGCGATCTTTTCCGCGTCGCCGATGTCCGAGCGGAAGATGATCTCCACCGCGCCCTTGGCGCCCATCACGGCGATCTGCGCGGTCGGCCAGGCGTAGTTCATGTCGGCGCCGATCTCTTTTGAAGCCATCACGTCGAACGCACCGCCGTAAGCCTTGCGCGTGATGACGGTGACCAGCGGCACCGTGCATTGCGAATAGGCGAACAGGAGCTTCGCGCCGTGCTTGATGAGCCCGCCGCATTCCTGCGCGGTGCCCGGCAGGAAACCGGGTACATCGACGAAGGTCACGATCGGGATGTTGAAGGCATCGCAAAAACGAACGAAGCGCGCGGCCTTGCGTGATGCATCGGAATCGAGCACGCCCGCCAGCACCATCGGCTGGTTGGCGACGAAGCCGACGGTGCGCCCGGCGACGCGGCCGAAACCGGTGACGATGTTTTTCGCGAACGTCTCCGCGATCTCGAAGAAGTCGCCCTCGTCCACCACTTTAAGGATCAGTTCCTTGATGTCGTAAGGCTTGTTGGGACTGTCCGGCACCAGCGTATCGAGCGAGTCGTCAATACGCTCGATGTCATCGAAGCTCGGCCATTCCGGCACGCCGTCGGTGTTATTGGCCGGCAGGAAATCGATCAGGCGGCGCACCTGCAACAGCGCCTCGACGTCGTTTTCGAACGCGCCGTCGGCGATGGAAGACCTGGTCGCGTGCACGCTGGCGCCGCCGAGTTCTTCCGCGGTCACCACCTCGTTGGTGACGGTCTTCACCACGTCGGGGCCGGTGACGAACATGTAGCTCGTGTTCTTCACCATGAAGATGAAGTCGGTCATGGCCGGCGAATAGACGTCGCCGCCGGCGCACGGTCCCATGATGACGGATATCTGCGGGATCACGCCCGAAGCCTGCACGTTGCGACGGAACACATAGGAATAGCCGGCGAGCGCGGCGACGCCTTCCTGGATACGCGCGCCGCCCGCGTCATAGAGGCCGATGATCGGCGCACGCGCCTTCATCGCCATGTCCTGGATCTTCGTGATCTTCAGCGCGTGGGTCTCCGACAGCGAGCCGCCGAACACGGTGAAGTCCTTCGCGAACATGAAAATCTTGCGGCCGTTGACGGTGCCCCAGCCGGTGACGACGCCGTCGCCCGGCACCTTTGACTTGTCCATGCCGAATTCAGTCGAGCGATGCTCGACGAACATGTCGAACTCCTCGAACGAGCCTTTGTCGAGCAGAAGCTCGATGCGCTCGCGCGCCGTCAGCTTGCCGCGCGCATGTTGCGCCGCGATGCGCTTCTCGCCGCCGCCGAGCTTTGCGGCCGCGCGGCGGGCGTCGAGGGTTTCGAGGATGTCCTTCATGGCCCCCTGCACGGGTTTGATCAACGAGGTTGCATCAGAGCCTAGCTGCCATTTTTGAGGCTGTCATCAATGGGACGGGTGACGATGCGCTTAGGCCCGTCCCGACAGCCGCAGCACGAACACCAGCACCTCGGCGACAGCCTTGTAGAGTTCGGCCGGAATTTCGTCGCCGAGTTCGACATGCGACAGCGCGCCGGCCAGCACCTCGTTTTCCTCGATCGGGATGTCGTGCTCTTTGGCGACCTCGATGATCTTCGCGCCGAGCGATCCCCTGCCCTTGGCGACCACGCGCGGCGCGCCGCTGCCCTTGTCGTAGTGAAGGGCGACCGCGACTTGATCCCTGGTCTCCATGCTCATAGGGCGCGATCCAGAAAATGGCCGGCCGGCGCGGACCTCAGTTGCGGTGGCGCACCCTCGCGGATGACGATGTCGCCCGGCTGCAATTCGGCGCGGCTCAACGCCTGGCTCAACTGCGAGGCGCCGGCGCGCAACCGGCTTACTGTCGCGGGACGCTCGGCCCAAAGCCGCACCGAGGTGCTGTCGCCGGCGAGCGACACCAGCGCGTGAACCGGTCCGGCGGGCTCGACGTCGAGCGAGAACCGCGCGCGCCAGACCCGCTTCGCGGTCTCGGCATCGCGGCCGGCGGCATCGCGTGAAATCTCGAACTGCGCGATGGCGGTGCCCGACGGGGTCGCGAACGGAATCTCGAAATTCCAGCGCGGCGTGATCTGGTCAGGCCTGAGCCCGGTGGTGTCGACCCGATCCGGGAGGGAGGCAACCTGCAACAGCGTCTGCCGCGCGATCGCAGCGTCGGTGTCGTCAAGCAATCGTCGCGCGATGTCGCCCGCCGGTGCAGCCGGCGACAGCATCGGCATCGCGACGGGTTGCGCGGTCGGCAGCGCGCCGCGAAACGGCGGCGACGGCGTGCTGGTGCGCACGATGAAAACGTTGTTCTCGCTGGGTCCGTTCGGCTGCGCGACCCTGAGCGCCGAAGGTTCCGCCGCCGGATCGCCGTCGAGTCCGAGGTCCGCGCCGAGACCGGTTCCGCCGCCGCCGTTCTGAATCACCTCCTGCAGAAGGTTCAGGGCAGCGCCAGTGGCGGCCGCGCGGACGCCTGCATCGGGCGCTCTGGAAAACAATGTCTGGTTCGCAAGCGTCGCGGTGTCGGCGTCGTCGGTGACAGGCAGCCGCGCCTGCGGCAGATAGACTTCCTGCGCTTCGAACTCGGGCGACAACGGCGGCGCGCCCGATGCTGTCGGCGCGGGTGACGCCGCAGGTTGTGATGGCGGCTGCGAACCCGCGCCGGCGGACGGCGCATCATGGGCGGCGGCCTTGCCGATCGAGATCGAAAGCGCCTCGCGAAGCACGAGCAGCGCGGCCTTGAGATCGGGCAATTGCGCGGCGGCCGAGGTCGATGCCGATTGCGCCGTTGTCAGCCCGGCCGCCAGCGATGTTTCCAGAAAAATTCCGGAATTCCGGAACGCGGTCTTGATATCGCTCCCGGTGAGGTTCGGACCGAGGTCGGGACGCAACGCCAGCAGCCGTTCCATGGCCTGTTGGACCTGCGGTGGCAACGCGCCCGATCCGGCGGCCGTCAGCAGATCGGCGTAGAGCGGCGACAGGCTGCCTTGCCGCGTCGCAGCGGCCTGCGCCGCGGCCGAGACCGAAAGGGCTTCCAGCGCGGTCAGCGTGGGCGTTGGAGACGATACATCCGCCTTGGCCGCCGTCGCAGCGGCCGCGACGTCGGGCGCGAGCGTCACGGAATCCGCCGGCTCCGCCATGGCAGCGGCCGCCGGGTTGGGCGACCCGCCCTGCCCGGCCACCGCGAGCCTGAGCCCCTGCGCGGTCTGCGACACCTCAAGCTGAAGTGTCTCGCCGACCTGCAACGGAATTTCGGACAAGACCTCCATCGTCAGGTTGGCGATGGCGATGCGGACGAGATTGTCGGCAAGGACCTGCTGAACCCGCGCGTCGACGACCGTGCCCGGCTGAAGCGCGGCCTCGGACCCGGTGTCCTGCACCGCGATAACCGGAAAGATCGGATTGATCGAGATCGCCATGAAAGCCTCGTTTCGGATGCGAGGCTAACTGCGGTGTCTAAACCCCTTCTTAACCGAATGGTTGAACCTGCGCCGCCAGGACGGCCGCAGCCGCCCTGAAATCGGACAGCCGAGCGGCCTTCCGCGCCGCTGCCTCCTCGTCCACGCCCCAGTGCTCGCTGTTCCAGTCCTCGTTGACATGCGCGGCGGTCCAGACCTCGTCGGCGTCGAGCCTCCCGCGCATCAGGGCGAGCGCAAGCAATGCGGAGCCGGTCAATGTCGTGACCACATGCAGCGCTCCCACCGCCCAGGGGTCGGACGGCAGCGCCGCGCGGGCGGCTGCGGTCGCGGGATCCGGCTGGCGGACATGCACGATGCCTTGGGTGAGGATGAAATGCGCGCCCAGCGTTTCGGCCGCCCAGAACAGCACGGGATCCCATTGCGCGGCTTCGCGGGCGACCAGCGCTTCAGGGTGACCGGCGCGATAGAACAGAAGGTCGGTTTCAAAATATCTGGCGATGTCCGCCACCACCGCCTCGACACGGCCGGTCACGCCGTCGATGACGCTGTTGGCGAGCCGCGTCATCGGCATGGTCATGGGGTCGATGACGTCGCCCTGCGCCTGCCATTCGGCGGCGATCATTGCGGCGATTTCCTGAGACGGCGCCACCAGCGGGTTGCGCGACGGCGTGCGCACCGGCTTGCCGTCGAGCAGGATGGCGAACCCGTCAGGAGTCTCGCTCACGCTCGCGGAGGTATAGAAGCGCTTGCGCTGCCCGGCGCGCGCGGAGTTGCGCGCCGCCTCTTCTGGATCCAGCGATGACGGGCCAAGACCCTCTTCGAACACTTCACGCATGGCATATTCTCACATCGCCCTGAGGTCGGCCCCGGCGCAATGGCAAAGACCTATTCCTCCGGCGCATTCTCGATCGGGTCGAACCGGTCGGCTTCAAGGCCGAGCAGGTTCCAGGATTGCAGCATGTGCGGCGGCAGCGGCGCGCTCACATCGATGACGCCGCCGCGCGGATGCGGGATCACGATGCGGCGCGCCAGAAGGTGAAGCCGCTTCTGAAGACCGCCAGGCAACTGCCAGTTCTCCTTGTTGAAATACTTGGGGTCGCCGACAATGGCGTGATTGATGTGCGCCATGTGCGCGCGCAGTTGATGGGTCCGGCCCGTCACCGGTTTCAACGATACCCAGGCGAGTTTCTGCGCCGAGGTTTCCACCACCGCGTAGTAGGTCACCGCGTGGCTTGCGCCCTCGTCGCCATGCGCGGCGATCCGCATGATCGAGTCTTCCTCGTTTTCCTCCTTGGCGAGATAGGTCGAGATGCGGCCCTGCTTCGGCTTCGGCACGCCGGCGACCAGCGCCCAGTAGATCTTGCGGGCCGAGCGATGGCGGAACGCACCGGTCAGAGCGGTCGCCGCGAAGCGCGTCTTGGCCACCAGCAGGCAGCCGGCGGTCTCGCGATCGAGCCGGTGCACGAGGCGCGGGCGCTGGCCTTTCGCATCGCGCATCACCTCGAGCATCCCGTCGATGTGCCGCGACAGGCCGGAACCGCCCTGCACCGCAAGGCCGGCCGGCTTGTTCAGCACCATGACGTCGGCATCCTCGAACAAGACCATCTTCCGTAATTCGTCGCGTGTCCTGGCCTCGGCCTCGGACAGGTGTGTCGTGGCCTTCGGCGCGTCGAGCTTGAGCGGCGGGATGCGGACCTTGTCGCCTTCGTCGAGCCGATCCTTGCTGTCGGCGCGCTTGCCGTTCACGCGCAACTCGCCTTTGCGGACGATGCGCTGAATGTGGGAAAACGACAGCCCCGGAAAGCGCGCTTCGAGAAAACGATCGACGCGCATGTTGGCTTCGTCCGCGCTCACGGCGACCGTCTGTACCTTCGTCGGCAACGGCGCTGGTTCGGGTTTGGCGGGCGGTTCGATGGAGGGCGCCGTGCCGCGAGGCGTGGCTGCCCGCGGCGGCCTGCCAGGCCGAACGGCCTGACCTCGCTCGCCTCCGAAACGCTCGGCCGCATCCCGCCCTTCCGGACGCGTCCGTTTGGGCCGAGCACCTTTGGACAGAGCGCCTTTGGGACGCCCGCTGTCCGAACCGCGGGATTTCGCGAGCGGTCGTTTGACGCGGCGGCTCATCTGGTCCTCAAATTACGAACAACCGTGTTGGTCATGCACGAGCCGGCAGCGTCACGGTTCAATCGCGTCGCTCGCCGTTTACCCGGCCGCTACGGACAGGCCGCCTGCCTTTTGAGCATGACGAGGTCGGACACCACTTGTCCAGAGAGCTTGAGCTTGCTGGCCTCACTCGCTGCCGTACATGCGCCCGGGGCGTCGCC
The DNA here is from genome assembly GCF_047149785.1 of Nitrobacter sp. GTDB lineage: Bacteria > Pseudomonadota > Alphaproteobacteria > Rhizobiales > Xanthobacteraceae > Nitrobacter. The sequence continues at coordinate 1,634,426 of NZ_BAAGBE010000001.1, forward strand.
GGTCTGCAACCGCGCAAGTCCGAGGCTGGCCCACCCGTCGGCGAAGTCCGGCGCGTCGCGCACGCCCTCCTCCAGAATCGTTTTTGCCTCGGCCGGACGCTTGGCTTTCAGCAGCAGACGTCCGTAATCGGCCTTGAGCGTTGGCCGCGGCTTCGGCTGATGAAGCGCAATCTTGAACAATTCTTCGGCGTATTCGAGGTCGCCGAAGCGGGCCGCCGCAACCACCGCGAAGCCTTGATAGACGGCGCTACGCTCCGGGGCGAGCAACCACGCCTGATTGAATCGCTGGGCCGCCTCCGGAAAGTCGCCGCGATCGATATGCGCAAAGCCGCGCTCGATCGCGACGTCGAAAACCTTCTCGCGCGAGCCGAGCTTGTCCGCCTCCGCGAGAAAATCGCTGTCGGCCTTGCGCTGCTCAGGGGTCTTGTCGGCGAATCCGAAGAACGGCTGCTCGTCGATCGGCGCCGCGAATGTCTTCTTCGTCACCGTGACGCCGGGCGCGGTCTCGACAGTCTCCGCGTGCGAGGACGCCACCCACGCGAGAGCGCCGATGGCGATGACGCAGGCACGGATAAACTTGATGGTCACTTGCTGCTCTCCTTCTCTCGTCGCAGCTTCGCCCAATAGTCCAGCCGCTTCCTGATCTCGCGCTCGAAGCCGCGATCGGGCGGATCGTAGAACGTCCGCCGTCCGAGCGTCTCCGGAAAATAGTCCTGCCCGGAAAAGCCATCCGGCGTATCGTGATCGTATTGATAACCTTCGCCGTAGCCTTCTTCCTGCATCAGCCTGGTCGGCGAGTTCAGGATGTGCCTGGGCGGCAACAGCGAACCACCCTCCTTTGCAACCCGCTTCGCCGCGCCGAACGCCTTGTAGGCGGCGTTCGATTTCGGCGCGGTCGCGACATAGATCACGGCCTGCGCGATGGCGAGTTCGCCCTCGGGCGAGCCGAGAAAATCATAGGCGTCCTTCGCGGCGTTGGCGACGACCAGCGCCTGCGGATCGGCAAGACCGATATCCTCCACGGCCATCCGCACCACGCGGCGCGCGAGAAACAGCGGATCTTCGCCGGCCTCGAGCATTCGCGCCAGATAATATAATGCCGCATCCGGGTCGGAGCCGCGCACCGCCTTGTGCAGCGCGGAGATCAGGTTGTAATGGCCGTCGGCGGACTTGTCGTAGATCGGCGCGCGGCGCTGCAGCACGCCCTGCAACTGCTCGGCATTGAACACCTCGCCATCACGCGCCGAGCGCCAGACCTCCTCGACCAGCGTCAGCGCCGCGCGGCCGTCGCCGTCGGCCATGCGCACCAGCGCGGCACGCGCCTCGACATCGAGCGGCAGCGGCTTGCCCTCGGCCTGTTCGGCGCGGGCGAACAGTTTCTCGATCGCAGTCGCATCGAGCGAGCGGAACACCAGCACGCGCGCCCGCGACAGCAGCGCCGCGTTCAGTTCGAACGAGGGATTCTCGGTGGTGGCGCCGACCAGGACGACGGTGCCGTCCTCCATGACGGGCAGAAACGAATCCTGCTGCGCGCGGTTGAAGCGATGCACCTCGTCCACGAACAGCAGCGTTCCCGTGCCGGTCTCGCGGCGCGCGCGGGCGGCGTCGAACGCTTTCTTCAGATCGGCGACGCCGGAGAACACGGCAGACAGCTGCTCGAAGTGCAGCGCGGTCGCGTCCGCCAACAGCCGCGCCACCGTGGTCTTGCCGGTCCCCGGCGGTCCCCAGAAAACCAGCGAGCCGAGCGTACGGGTTTCCAGCATCCGGGTCAGCGCGCCGTCCGGCCCGAGGATGTGGTCCTGCCCGACCACGTCTGAGAGCGCCAGCGGACGCAGCCGGTCCGGCAGCGGACGCGGCGCATCGTTCTCCAGACCCGCAGCGGCGAACAGGCTTTTGGATTCGCGCTGGCGCTTCGGACTCATCCGCCGAGCATGACTTGGATCTGCTGGCCACCGCGCATCAACGTGATCCGCCAGAGCCGCCTGGCCTCGCCGACGGCCCGTTCGAGATCAGCCGTCTTGGTGATCTTCTTGTTGTTGACCGACAGGATGACGTCGCCTTTCCTGAAGCCGAGATTTGCGGCCATCCCATCGCCCGTCAGCGCGATAACCACGACGCCCTCGGTGCCGGAGTCCAGATGGAGATCGTCAGCGAGCGCCGGCGAGATATTGGCAACCTTCGCGCCCTGGAATGGCGACGGCGCAGTGATCGTGATCTCGTCGCGGCCTGTGTCCGGCGCCGTCTCCAGGGGAACAGTGAGCTTGACCAGCCTTCCGTTGCGCTGGACTTCCAATTGCGCCGTGCCGCCGAGCGGGCGCGTGGCGAAGCGATAGTCGAACGCGTTGGGATCCTCGACGGGCTGCCCGTCGATCGACACGATCAGGTCGGAGAGCTTGAGCCCGCCCCGCGCCGCCGGACTTCCCGGCGTAACGCTGGCGACCAGCGCACCCGCCGGGACTTTCAGGCCGATGGTCTCGGCAATTTCGGGCGTCACGGCCTGCAGCCGCGCGCCGAGCCAGGGCCGCTTCACGGCCTTGCCGCCGTTCTTGGCGGACGCCACGACGACCCGCACCATGTTGGCCGGAATTGCAAAGCCGATGCCCTGCGAGCCACCGGAGCGCGAAAAGATCGCCGTGTTGATGCCGGCAAGGCGACCGTTCATGTCGACCAGCGCGCCGCCGGAGTTGCCCGGATTGATCGCCGCATCGGTCTGGATGAAGAACTGATAGTCGGTGATGCCGACCTGCGTGCGCGCCAACGCCGAAATGATGCCGTGCGTCACCGTCTGCCCGACGCCGAAGGGGTTTCCGATCGCGAGCACCACATCCCCGACCTGCAACTCATCCGAATTCGCGAAATCAAGCGTCGGAAACTTCTCATGCACGCCCTTCAGCCGCAGAATCGCGAGATCGGTCCGGGTATCCTTGAGCACGATCTCGGCTTCGAACTCGCGCTTGTCCGCCAGGGCCACCTTGACCTGATCGGCGCCCTCGATCACGTGATTGTTGGTCACGACGAGCCCGGAAGGATCGACCATGACCCCGGAGCCGAGCGACCGCTGCATCTGTTCGGGCTGCTCGCCGGGAACGCCGAAGAAGCGGCGAAAGATCGGGTCATCAAGGAGCGGGTTGCGATTCTGGATCACCTTGGCCGCATAGACATTGACCACGGCCGGCGCCACCCGACGCACGATCGGCGCGTAGGATAGCTGGAGTTCGGCTTGAGAGGCCGGGGCGCGGCGGTCCTGGGCGTGAACGGGCGCCAACATCGTCAAGGCTACGACGAGCAGGGCGAACAGGCGAAACGGCATCATGAAGCGATTCCCAAGGTGAGAACCGCAGATATAAGCGCCTCAGCCGTTCAAGAGAAGCAAAAGGCGGCGGTTTCGTAATCGTTCCATCGGATTTCCCGGTCGATGCCCCGCAATTTTCCGCGATGCGCGGGCCTGTTCCCTTCGCAAGGCCTTGCGAAACTCGACAGTCCGGCTTGACTGCGCGAGATACGCCGGACGATCAGGTGCCGGCGAAAGGCAACCACCCCTACGATCCGCATCAGCCATTGCATTTCGACGGCGCAAACAAAAACGGCGCCCGAAGCGCCGCTTCCGATGTCTTTGGATACCGCAGAAGGTGTTAATCCTCCTCGGCGGCCTTCTCCTGCACCGGGCCGGAATCCTGGCCCTTGGCATCGAAGTCGCGGTCGACGAACTCGATCACCGCCATCGGCGCATTGTCGCCATAACGGAAGCCGGCCTTGATGATGCGGGTGTAGCCGCCCTGACGGTCCTTGTAGCGGGGCGCCAGCACGCCGAACAACTTCTTCACCTGATCGACGTCGCGCATCTCGCTGATCGCCTGACGGCGCTTGTCGAGACCGCCCTTCTTGCCGAGCGTCACGAGTTTCTCGACGATCGGACGCAACTCCTTCGCCTTCGGCAGCGTGGTGACGATCTGCTCGTGCTTGACGAGCGAGGCCGCCATGTTGGCGAACATCGCCTTGCGATGCTCCGCGGTGCGGTTGAGCTTGCGGTGAACCTTGCCGTGACGCATGTCGCTTTCCTCAATCCCTGTCGCGACCGCGGGTCGGACATCCAATGCAGGTGGGCATCCTGCGTTCGCCCTCCGAACTTGCTCCCGTCATTCCGGACGTTGCGAAAGCAGCGATCCGGAATCCAGAAACGGCTCGGGCATCATTTCTGCCATTCCGGGTTCGAGCCTGCGGCTCGCCCCGGAATGACAGAAACTCAGTAATGATCCTCGAAGCGCTTGGCCAGCTCGTCGATATTCTCCGGCGGCCAGCCCGGCACTTCCATGCCGAGATGCAAACCCATCTGCGCCAGCACTTCCTTGATCTCGTTCAGCGACTTGCGGCCGAAGTTCGGCGTGCGCAGCATCTCGGCTTCCGACTTCTGCACCAGGTCGCCGATGTAGACGATGTTGTCGTTCTTCAGACAGTTTGCCGATCGCACCGACAGTTCCAGTTCGTCCACCTTCTTGAGAAAAGCCGGGTTGAACGCCAGATCGGGGATGATCTCGGCGGCGACTTCCTTGCGCGGCTCCTCGAAGTTGACGAAGACGTTGAGCTGATCCTGCAGGATGCGCGCGGCGAAGGCCACGGCGTCCTCCGGCGTCACGCCACCGTTGGTCTCGATGGTCATCGTCAGCTTGTCGTAGTCGAGGATCTGGCCCTCGCGGGTATTTTCGACCTTGTAGGATACCTTGCGCACCGGCGAATACAGGCTGTCGACCGGGATCAGGCCGATCGGCGCGTCCTCGGGCCGGTTGCGCTCGGCGGCAACGTAGCCCTTCCCGTTGGCGACGGTGAATTCCATGCGGATTTCGGCGCCGTCGTCGAGGGTGCAGATCGGAAGCTCGGGATTGAGCACCACGATGTCGCCGACGGTCTGGATATCGCCTGCGGTGACGGTGCCGGGCCCCTGCTTCTTCACGACCATGCGCTTGGGGCCTTCGCCCTGCATCTTGATCGAGATGTCCTTGATGTTCAGCACGATGTCGGTGACGTCCTCGCGAACGCCGGCGATCGAGGAGAACTCGTGCAGCACGCCGTCGATGTGCACCGACTGCACCGCAGCACCTTGCAGCGACGACAGCAGGATGCGCCGCAGCGCATTGCCGAGCGTCTGGCCGAAACCGCGCTCGAGCGGCTCGGCGATCAGGGTCGCGAAGCGCGCCGGATCGCCGCCGGGAACGACCTGCAGCTTGCTCGGCCGAATGAGTTCTTGCCAATTTTTCTGGATCGTCACTGTATCACCCATGCCGTCAAGATCTCTGGCGTTGGAGGCGCGGATCAACCCGCGCGATAAAAGGTCTTGGACCCGCAATGACGGCGAACCGCCCGCGGTCGAAATATCAAACGCGCCGACGCTTGCGCGGACGGCAGCCGTTATGCGGTATCGCGGTCACGTCGCGGATCGAGGTAACGGTGAAGCCCGCCGCCTGCAGGGCGCGCAGCGCCGATTCGCGGCCCGAACCCGGGCCCGCTACCTCGACCTCCAAGGTGCGCATGCCGTGTTCCTGCGCCTTCTTGGAGACGTCTTCCGCCGCCACCTGCGCCGCATAAGGCGTCGATTTGCGCGATCCCTTGAAACCCATGGTTCCGGCCGACGACCAGGCGATGGTATTGCCCTGCGCGTCGGTGATGGTGATGGTGGTGTTGTTGAACGACGAATTCACATGCGCGATACCTGACGCGATGTTCTTGCGTTCGCGGCGGCGCACGCGTGTCGCAGCTTCCTTACCCATTGTCAGCCTTTCCTGTGATCTCAACGCCGCCGTAATGCCAGCGGCTCCACCAGCGGGTAGCGAACGGCAAAGCAGCGATAGAAACGACTATCCGCTGTTCCCGCTCGCTTATCGCTTTCGTTACTTCTTCTTGCCGGCGATCGATTTGGCCGGCCCCTTGCGGGTGCGCGCGTTGGTATGGGTGCGCTGGCCGCGCACCGGCAGACCGCGGCGATGACGCAGGCCGCGATAGCAGCCGAGATCCATCAGCCGCTTGATGTTGATTCCGACCTCGCGTCGAAGGTCGCCCTCGACGAGATAGTCGCGATCAATGACCTCGCGAATCTGAAGCACTTCCTGATCGGTCAGTTGCGCGACCCGGCGATCCGCCGGAATGTTGACCTTCTCGATGATCTCGGCGGCATTCTTCTGGCCGATGCCATGGATGTATTGAAGCGCAATGACGACGCGCTTGTTGGTCGGGATGTTCACGCCGGCGATGCGGGCCACAGACTTCTCTCCTGCCGCCAGCCCGTGATGGGCCAGCCTTTCCTTCGATATTTCAGGCGGGTATCCTCAAACACAAACACGACGCCCAACCCTCCGCAATCCCGGGGTCCGGCATCGTCTGAAACCATCCGACTGGATACCAGCTTATTAGGGATTTAGTATCGTTTCGTCAACCGTTTCGCGGCTTTTGCTCGCGTTTTCATGACTTTTTAGACGGCTCTCCGGCTTTCGTCCGTTCGCCGGTTCCCTCATCCCGGAAGGAGAGACCGCCGGGGCGATCACTGGGGCTTTCTACGCCTTTTTGGATAGATTTCGGCGGCTCACCACCTGCGGACGCCGAATTTGGACATCGGTACCCCCGACCGCCTCAGGACGCGGCGGATATCCCGCGTGACGTCCTCGACGGCCATCATGCCGTCAACGGTCAGCAGCTTGCCGCGTTCCGAATAGTAGCGAATAAGTGGCTCTGTCAGCGCGCGATAGCTCGCCAGCCGCTTCGAGAGCACCTCGGGCGTATCATCGGAGCGCACCTGCTCGCCCCGCGCCTTCATTTCCGCGACCCGACTTTCCACGCGCTGCAACAGCGCGTGCTCATCGACACGAAGCTCGATGGCGGCATCGAGATTAAGCTTCTTGGAGTCGAGGAGCCGGTCCAGCGCCTCGGCCTGCGGCACGGTGCGCGGAAAACCGTCAAGAATGAATCCGTTCTTTGCATCCGGCTGGTCGAGCCGGTCGGAAATGATGCCGATGACGACGTCGTCGGGGACCAGCCCCCCGCTCGCCATGATATCCTTCGCCTTGAGGCCGACCGGCGTTCCGGCGGCGACAGCCGCGCGCAGCATGTCGCCAGTGGAAAGCTGGATGATTCCGTAGTGTTGGATCAGGCGTTGCGCCTGCGTTCCCTTTCCCGCCCCCGGCGGCCCGAGAAGAATCAGTCTCATGAAGAATCGCCCCCTCGCCGGGTGAGCCAGCGGCCGCGCACCTGCGCTTCGACATCGAGACCGGGACACATCGGCGCCGATCCTCGCGCAAACTCATAAGCCACGTTGCCATAGGCAATCAATGAAATATGAAGCACGGCGGCGGGCAGGCTGCCATGAGCGTAGTGCTCGCCTCGCCGGGACCCGCAGTCAGCGACGAGAATCCATCCTGCGCAGCCACGCCGGACAGTTGCGCCTAAAGCATTGGCGCCGGACGCCGATGTGACGGACCGGCGGATTCCGGAACTATCGGCGCCGCCCCCTCAGCTTGGATCTCTTGATCAGCCCTTCATATTGATGGGCCAGCAGATAACCCTGCACCTGCGACACCGTGTCCATCGTCACGCTGACGACGATCAGCAGCGACGTGCCGCCGAAGTAGAACGGCACGGCCGCATAGGAAATCAGGATCTCCGGAATCAGGCAGACAACCGCGAGATAGATCGCCCCCGGCACGGTGATGCGCGAGAGCACATAGTCGATATATTCGGCCGTGCGCTCGCCCGGCCTGATGCCCGGAATGAAGCCGCCGTGTTTTTTCAGGTTGTCGGCGGTCTCGGTCGGGTTGAACACGATCGCGGTGTAGAAGAAGGCGAAGAACACGATCAGCACGAGATAGAGAATCAGAAACAGCGGCCGGCCGTGGCCGAGTTGTGTGGTGATCCATTGGAACCATTCCGGCCCCTTGCCCGCGTTGAAATTCGCGACAGTCGTCGGCAACAGCAGCAGCGACGATGCGAAGATCGGTGGAATCACGCCCGAGGTATTGAGCTTCAACGGCAGATGCGAAGACTGGCCTTCGAACATCTTGTTGCCGACCTGGCGCTTCGGATACTGGATCAGCAGCCTGCGCTGGGCGCGCTCCACGAACACGATGAAGGCGATCACCGCCACCACCATGATCAGAACGATCAGAATGATTCCGGTCGACAACGCACCCTGACGCCCGAGTTCAAGCATGTTGGCGAGGGCGGACGGCAGCTCGGCGACGATGCCCGCCATGATGATGAGCGAAATTCCATTGCCGATGCCGCGCGAGGTGATCTGCTCGCCGAGCCACATCAGGAACATGGTGCCGCCGGTCAGCGTGACCGCGGTCGAGATCAGGAAAAACATGCCCGGATTGCTGACGACGTTGCCGGCGCCCTGGAGGCCGACGGCGATGCCGTAGGACTGGAAGAACGCCAGCACCACGGTGAGGTAGCGCGTGTACTGATTGATCATCTTGCGGCCGGATTCACCCTCTTTCTTGAGGGCCTCGAGCTTCGGCGACACGGTGGTCAGCAGTTGCAGGATGATCGATGCCGAAATGTACGGCATGATGTTCAACGCGAAGATCGCCATGCGGTTGATGCCGCCGCCGGAGAACATGTTGAACATCCCGAGGATGCCGCCGGCCTGTGAGTTGAAGACCTTCTGCCAGACTGCGGGGTCGATGCCCGGCAACGGAATGTAGGTGCCGAGCCGGTAGACGAGCAGCGCGCCCAGCGTGAACCAGATTCGCTTCTTCAGTTCGTCGGCTTTCGCGAACGCCGAGAAGTTAAGGTTCGCCGCCAGTTGTTCCGCCGCTGAGACCATATTCAGCTTTCTCCCGCGCCAACCTTGCCGTCATGCTCCGCGATAGTGGGCACCCGGACGTCGGACCTCTTGTGGTGCTCGGCTTTCGATAAATCTACCATCCGCAAGTCTACCGTCGCGCGCCAAAACAGGCGATGACGCAGATGTTACGCTGCTTCACCCTCGTCCTTCTTCGGCGCAAGGATTTTCACCGAGCCGCCGGCCTTCTCGACCGCCGCGACCGCGGACTTCGAGGCGCCATGAACCTCGATGGTGAGTTTCGCCTTGATCTCGCCGCGGCCGAGCAGGCGGATCCCGTCCCTGGCGCGCCGCACCACGCCGGACTTCACCAGCGACTCGGCGTTGACGGTCTCGTTCGCGTTGATCGAACCGGCGTCGATCGCGGCCTGGAGCCGGTCGAGGTTGATCTCGGCGAACTCCAGCCGGAAAATGTTGTTGAAGCCGCGCTTCGGCAGGCGGCGGTGCAGCGGCATCTGGCCGCCTTCAAAGCCCTTGATACGCACGCCCGAGCGCGCGGTCTGGCCCTTGCCGCCACGGCCGCCGGTCTTGCCCTTGCCGGAGCCGATACCCCGGCCGATCCGCATCCGCTTCTTCCGCGAACCTGCGTTGTCGGCGATATCGCTGAGTTTCATTGTCGCGTCCTCGTCATGTCCGCCGTGCCGGGCTTTCCGGCCATCCACGTTTCTCGTTCCGGCACCAGGCCGGGCGTGACGGCAAATTGTTACGTCTCGTCGATCACCCTGACGATGTGCCGAACCTTCGCGATCATGCCGCGAACCTCGGGCGTGTCCTGCAACTCGGCGACCCGACCGATCTTGTTGAGCCCGAGCCCGACCAGCGTCGAACGCTGCACGTGCTGGCGGCGGATCGCGCTGCCGGTCTGCTCGACCTTGATCGTCTTTGCGGCCTTATTCGCAGTCTTGGCCATCGTCCTCACTCCAAAAGTGCTGTCCGGCTGGTTGACCGGACCGGCGACCGCCGCTCCGGCTCAGCCCTCGTTATTCGGCAACCGCTTCGACGTCGCCGCCGACGCGGCGCGCCTGCAGCGCGGATACCTTGATGTTGCGGCGGGCAGCGACCGAGCGCGGCGAATCCAGATGCTTCAGCGCATCGAAGGTCGCGCGAACCATGTTGTATGGATTGGACGAGCCGACCGACTTCGCAACCACGTCCTGGATGCCGAGCGTTTCGAACACGGCGCGCATCGGGCCGCCGGCGATGATCCCGGTGCCGGCCGGCGCGGCGCGCAAATAAACGCGGCCTGCGCCGTGACGCCCTGCGATGTCGTGATGCAGCGTCCGTCCCTCGCGCAGCGCCACGCGCGTCAGATTGCGCTTGGCCGATTCCGTCGCCTTGCGGATCGCCTCCGGCACTTCGCGCGCCTTGCCGTGACCGAAGCCGACGCGGCCCTTCTGGTCGCCGATCACGACCAGCGCCGCGAAGCCGAACCGCTTGCCGCCCTTGACGACCTTCGCCACACGATTGATGTGGACGAGCTTGTCGACGAACTCGCTGTCGCGCTCCTCGCGATCCCTGCTCCGTTCGCGTCCGCCGCGTTCGCGTTCACCTGCCATGGTGTTTTTCCGATCCTTGTGAGGCTTCCGCCCCGTCCTGTCCGTTCGATACCAATTTCAAGACGCGTATTCCTGTCGCAAAACCCGTTTCCGCTTTTTGCGGGCCACGCATTTAGAAGCTCAATCCACTCTCGCGGGCCGCATCAGCCAAAGCCTTGACGCGACCATGATAGAGATAGCCGCCGCGATCGAAGACCACTTCCTTGACGCCGTTCTTCACCGCCCGCTCCGCCAACAGCTTGCCGACCGCCTTGGCGGCTTCGATGTTGGCGCCGGTGTTGCCCGCCTCGCGCATCGCCTTCTCCAGCGACGACGCCGACGCCAGCGTCTCGCCCTTCTGGTCGTCGATGACCTGGGCATAGATGTGCTTGGACGAGCGGAACACCGACAGCCGCGGACGGCCGTTCGCGGTGCGGCGCAACGACAGCCTCACGCGTTGCTTGCGCCGGGCATTCGTAATCTTCAATTTCGACATGACCGGCTCCGTTACTTCTTCTTGCCTTCCTTGCGGAAGATCTTTTCATCGGCGTACTTCACGCCCTTGCCCTTATAGGGCTCTGGGGGACGATAGCCGCGGATCTCGGCCGCGACCTGACCGACGCGCTGCGCATCATTGCCTGTGATCGTGATTTCGGTCGGCTTCGGCACCGCGATCGTGATGCCTTCCGGAATCGCGTAGTTGACGTCGTGGCTGTAGCCGAGCGCGAGCTGCAGGGTCTTGCCCTGCAAGGCGGCGCGATAGCCGACGCCGACGATCTCGAGCTTCTTCTCGAAACCCTTGGTGACTCCCGCGACGAGGTTGGCGACCTGCGCGCGCGCCGTGCCATACAGCGCCTGCGCGCGGTTGGTCTCGTATCGCGGCGCGACCTTCACCGCGCCGTCCTCGAGCTTCACCTCGACATCGTCATGGACGACGAACTGAAGCTGGCCTTTCGGCCCCTTCATCCTGACGGTCTGCCCTTCGACGGTCGCGGTCACACCCGACGGCACCGTGACCGGCCTCTTGCCAATGCGTGACATGGCTCAATCCTTCATCTTGGTCTGTGCGCGTTGTCGCAAAACCGGTTTCCACTTTCGCGACATGCGCACTAGAACACCGTAAAGAGAACTTCGCCGCCCACGTTCGCGTCGCGCGCATCGTGGTCGGCCATGATCCCCTTCGGCGTCGACAACACCGAAATTCCCAGCCCGTTGTTGACGCGGGGCAGATTCCTCACCGAGGCGTAAACCCGCCGGCCCGGCCTGGAGACGCGCTCGATCTCGCGGATCACCGGCTCGCCGTCGAAATACTTCAGCTCGATCTCAAGCTCGCTGCGGCCCGAGGAATGCTCGACGCTGGCGTAGCCGCGGATATAGCCCTCGCTCTTGAGAACTTCGAGCACGTTGGCGCGCATCCGCGAGCCCGGCGTCGAAACCTTGGACTTGTTGCGCATCTGCGCGTTGCGGATGCGGGTGATGAGATCGCTGATCGGATCGTGCGTGGACATCTGGCGATCCTCCTTACCAGCTCGACTTCACGAGGCCGGGAACCAGGCCCCGCGAGCCGAGATCGCGCAGCGCGATGCGGCTCAGCTTGTTCTTGCGGTAATTCGAACGCGGACGTCCGGTCAGTTCGCAGCGGTTGCGAATACGCGTCGCCGACGAGTTGCGCGGCATTTCGGCAAGCTTCAGGGTGGCGGCGAAGCGCTCCTCCATCGGCTTGGTCTTGTCGGCGATGATGGCCTTCAGCCGCGCGCGCTTCGCAGCCGCGTTCCGGTTCATCCGCCTGCGCCGGTTGTTCTTCTCGATCGAACTCTTCTTTGCCATGCTTGGCTCCTTGCCTTTCCGCGTCTGAGCGCCTTTCAGCGTCTCACTGCCGGAACGGAAAATTGAATGCGGTCAGCAGCGCCCGGGCTTCGTCGTCCGTCTGCGCGGTCGTGCAGACGGTGACGTCCATGCCCCAGCTCTCCCCGACCTTGTCGAAGTCGATTTCGGGAAAAATGATGTGTTCCTTGATGCCGAGCGAGTAATTGCCGCGGCCGTCGAAGCTCTTCGGATTGAGGCCGCGGAAGTCGCGCACGCGCGGCAGCGCGACGTTCACCAGGCGATCGATGAACTCGTACATCTTGGCCTTGCGCAGCGTCACCTTGCAGCCGATCGGCTGGTTTTCGCGCAGCTTGAAGGTCGAGATCGCGACGCGCGAATAGGTCACGATCGCCTTCTGGCCGGCGATCAGCGACAGGTCGGCGGCCGCGGTCTCGGCCTTCTTGCGGTCGTTTACGGCCTCGCCGATTCCCATGTTGAGAACCACCTTGTCGAGGCGCGGCACCTGCATGACGTTGCCGTAGCCGAACTGCTCGGTCAGCCGGGCGCGGATGCTCTTGTCATACTCCGCGCGCAGGCGCGGCACGTAAGCCGTCTCAGCCATCGATCTCCGCTCCCGAACGCTTGGCGACACGCACCTTGGTGCCGTCGGCCTGAATCTTGAAACCGACGCGGGTCGGCTTGCCGTCCTTGCCGACGATCGCGATCTTGGACAGGTGGACCGGCGCCTCCTTCGAGATGATGCCGCCCTCCTGGTTCTGGGTCTGCTTCTGGTGACGCTTCACCATGTTGACGCCGCGCACCAGCGCCCTGCTCTCCGCGGGACGCACCTCGAACACCTCGCCGGTGCGGCCCTTGTCGCGGCCCGACAGGACGATAACCTTGTCGCCTTTCCGGATCTTAGCGGCCATCACAGCACCTCCGGCGCCAGCGAAATGATCTTCATGTGGTTCTTGGCGCGCAACTCGCGCGGCACCGGCCCGAAAATACGGGTGCCGACCGGCTCGGACTGGTTATTGATCAGCACGGCCGCGTTGCGGTCGAAACGGATCACCGAGCCGTCGGCGCGGCGGATGTCCTTGGCCACCCGCACCACCACCGCCTTCATGACGTCGCCCTTCTTCACCTTCCCGCGCGGGATGGCTTCCTTGATCGACACGACGATGATGTCGCCCACCGTTGCATAGCGGCGCTTGGAGCCTCCAAGCACCTTGATGCACATGACACGGCGTGCGCCTGAATTATCGGCCACGTCGAGGTTGGTCTGCATCTGAATCATTGATGCACCTTGTCCTCTTTCTGATGCGCAAAATCGCGCTTAAGCGGTTTTCTTCTGTTCGCCCCGGACCACGGTCCAGCGCTTCAACTTCGAGATCGGCTTGCTCTCCTCGATCCACACCATGTCGCCCGGCTTGAACTCGTTGTTCTCGTCGTGCGCGTGATAGTTTTTCGAGCGGCGAATGGTCTTCTTGTAGAGCGGATGGGTGAAGCGGCGATCGACGCGCACCACGACCGTCTTGGCCTGCTTGTCGCTGACGACCACGCCCTGCAGCGTACGTTTCGGCATCTTAAAGTCCCTTATTTCTTCGCGTCGCGCTTTTGCGCGGCGATGGTCTTGATCCGTGCGATATCGCGGCGGGCTTCGCGCAAGCGCGAGGTATTCTCCAACTGCCCGGTGGCGCGCTGGAAGCGCAGATTGAACCGCTCCTTCTTCAGGCCGGCGACGGCGTCGTCCATCTGGTCGGGGGTCATCGCGCGGATGTCAGCGGTCTTCATGGCGGCCATGTCGGTTACTCCGCGATGCGCGCGACGAAGCGCGTCTTGATCGGCAGCTTGGCGGCGGCGAGCGTCAGCGCTTCCTTCGCGGTCTGCGCGGCGACGCCGTCGATCTCGAACAGGACCTTGCCCGGCTTGACCCGCACCACCCACAACTCCGGCGCGCCCTTGCCCGAGCCCATGCGGACCTCGGCCGGCTTTTTCGAGACCGGGACATCTGGGAACACGCGGATCCAGACGCGGCCGGCGCGCTTCATGTGGCGCGTCAGCGCGCGCCGCGCGGCCTCGATCTGGCGCGCCGTGATGCGCTCGGGCGCCATCGCCTTCAGGCCGAACTGGCCGAACGCCAGCGTCGCGCCCGAGGAGGCGACGCCGTGGATGCGGCCCTTGTGCGCCTTCCGGAACTTGGTCTTCTTCGGTTGCATCATGGCTTACGCCCTCAAACCTTCTCTTTGCGCATGAGCCGGTTCGAAAACCGGTGACCGCCTTTCGGGATCATGCTGTCGTTCAGGCCGCATCGCGACGCGGACGGTTGTCGTCGCCGGACAGGCGCTTGTCCTGGGCCATCGGATCGTGCTCGAGGATTTCGCCCTTGAAGATCCAGACCTTGACGCCGCAGGTGCCGAACGTCGTGAACGCCGTGGCGACGCCGTAATCGACGTCGGCGCGCAGCGTGTGCAGCGGCACGCGGCCTTCGCGATACCATTCCATGCGGGCGATTTCGGCGCCGCCGAGACGGCCCGAGCAGTTGATGCGGATGCCCTCGGCGCCGAGGCGCATCGCCGATTGCACGGCGCGCTTCATCGCGCGGCGGAACGCGACGCGGCGCTCGAGCTGCTGCGCGATCGATTCGGCGACCAGCGTGGCGTCGAGCTCCGGCTTGCGAATTTCGACGATATTGATGACGACGTCCGACGAGGTGATGTCGGCGACCCTCTTGCGAAGCTTGTCGATATCGGCGCCCTTCTTGCCGATCACGACGCCGGGACGCGCCGAATGGATCGTCACGCGGCACTTCTTGTGCGGGCGCTCGATCACGATGCGCGCCACGGCCGCCTGCTTGAGCTCCTTGTGCAGAAGCTCGCGGATCTTGACGTCCTCGTGCAGCAGCTTGCCGTACTCGCCTTTGCCGGCATACCAACGGGAATCCCAGGTCCGGTTGATGCCAAGACGCAGCCCGATCGGATTGATCTTTTGACCCATCGTTTTCTCCTGCGCCTCTTTAAGCGCTCGCCTCGGCCTCGACCTGACGCACTATGATCGTCAGTTGCGAGAACGGTTTATAGATACGGCCCGAGCGGCCCCGGCCGCGCGGTGCGAAACGCTTCATCACCATGCCGTTGCCCACGAACGCCTGCGCCACGACGAGATCGTCGACATCGAGGTCGTGGTTGTTCTCGGCGTTGGCGATCGCCGACTCCAGGCACTTCTTCACGTCGCCCGCGATCCGCTTGCGCGAAAACTGCAGGTCGGCAAGCGCCGCCGACGCCTTGCGGCCGCGGATCAGCTGCGCAACGAGGTTGAGCTTCTGCGGGCTCACCCGAAGCATCCGGGCGATCGCCTTGGCCTCGTTTTCCGGGAGGCTCCGTTCGCGCTTGGGCTTGCTCATGGCTTCGTCCTACTTCTTGGCTTTCTTGTCGCCCGAGTGGCCGTGGAAGGTCCGCGTCGGCGAGAACTCGCCGAACTTGTGACCGACCATCTCCTCGTTGACCGACACCGGCACGTGCTTCTGGCCGTTGTAGACGCCGAACACCAGCCCGACGAATTGCGGCAGGATGGTGGAGCGGCGGCTCCAGATCTTGATGACGTCGTGACGGCCGCTCGCGCGCGCGGCATCTGCCTTCTTGAGCAGCGAGCCTTCGACGAACGGGCCTTTCCAGACTGAACGAACCATGTCCGGCGATCCTTACTTCTTCTTCCGCTTGTGGCGGCTGATGAGAATGAACTTGGTGGTCGACTTGTTGGAGCGGGTTTTCTTGCCCTTGGTCGGCTTGCCCCAGGGCGTCACCGGGTGCCGGCCGCCCGAGGTGCGGCCTTCGCCGCCGCCATGCGGGTGGTCGATCGGGTTCATGACCACGCCGCGGTTGTGCGGGCGGCGGCCCATCCAGCGGGTGCGGCCTGCCTTGCCGACCGAGGTGTTCATGTGGTCCGGATTCGACACCGCGCCGATGGCACCGCGACAGCGGCCGTGCACCAAGCGCTGCTCGCCCGAATTCAGGCGAAGGATGACGTAGTCCTGGTCGCGGCCGACGATCTGGGCATAGGTGCCGGCGGAGCGCGCAAGCTGTCCGCCCTTGCCGATCTTCATCTCGACGTTGTGAACAATCGTGCCGACGGGCATGTTGCCGAGCGGCATGACATTTCCCGGCTTGACGTCGACATAGTTGCCGGCGACGACGGTGTCGCCGGCGGCCAGACGCTGCGGCGCGAGAATATAGGCCTGCTCGCCGTCCTGATACTTGATCAGCGCGATGAACGCGGTGCGGTTCGGATCGTATTCGAGCCGCTCGACGACCGCCGGCACGTCCACCTTGCCGCGCTTGAAATCGACGTTGCGGTAGGCCTGCTTGTGGCCACCGCCGCGAAACCGCACGGTGATGCGGCCGGTGTTGTTGCGGCCGCCCTTGGCGCGCTTGCCCTCGGTGAGCGTCTTGACCGGCTTGCCCTTGTAGAGGACTGAGCGATCGACCATCACCAACTGGCGCTGGCCCGGCGTCGTGGGATTGAATGTTTTAAGTGCCATGATCTATCGCCTTAAAGCCGTTTTGCGCCTCAGAGCCCGGTGGTGACGTCGATGCGGTGGCCCTCTTCAAGGGTCACAACCGCGCGCTTGCTGTCCGACTGCGAACCCAGGCTGCCGCGGAAGACCTTGGTCTTGCCCTTGCGCACCAGCGTGTTCACGCCCTTGACCTTGACGTCGAACAGCTTCTCGACCGCTTCCTTGATCTGCGGCTTGGTCGCCTTGCGCGCCACCTTGAATACGACCTTGTTGTGCTCGGAGGCCATCGTCGCCTTTTCGGTGATGACCGGCGAGACGATCACGTCGTAATGCTTCGCATCGATTGTCATTTGAAGCGCGCCTCCAGCGCATCAACCGCCGCCTTGGTCAGAACCAGCTTCTGGCGACGCAGAATGTCGTAGACGTTGATGCCCTGGATCGGCAGCACGTCGATGTTCGGAATGTTGCGCACGGCGGTTTCGAACCCGGAATGAACCTGAGCGCCGTCGACGATCAGCGCACTGGTCAGGCCGAGGCCCGAGAAATGGCCGATCAGCGCCTTGGTCTTGGCATCCTTCAGCTCGGCGCTGTCGATGACGATCAGACCGCCGTCCTTGGCCTTCGCCGACAGCGCGTGGCGCAGCGCCAGCGCGCGCACCTTCTTCGGCAGATCGTGCGCATGGCTGCGGACGACCGGACCGAACGCGCGACCGCCGCCGCGGAACTGCGAGACGCGGGCGGAACCGTGACGGGCATTGCCGGTGCCCTTCTGCTTGAACATCTTCTTGCCGGTGCGCCAGATTTCCGCGCGGCCCTTGGCCTTGTGGGTGCCGGCCTGACGCTTGGCGAGCTGCCAGTTGACGCAGCGCTGGATCAGGTCCTTGCGCGGCTCGAGACCGAAAATCCCGTCCGAGAGCTGGACCGAGCCTGCAGCCTTGCCTTCGAGGGTGGTGACGTTCAGTTCCATGTTATGCACCCTCCTTCTCGGCCGGGGCATCCGCCGGGACCTTGTCATCGCCGGCAGCCTGCGCGCCGCCGTTCGCAACCTTGAACTTGCCGGGCTTGGGCGCTTCCTTCGGCAACGGCTTCTTGACCGCGTCACGCACCGCGATCCAGCCCCCCTTGGAGCCCGGAACGGCGCCCTCGACCAGAATCAGCCCGCGCTCCACGTCGGTCTGCACCACGCGCAGATTGAGCGTCGTGATGCGATCGACGCCCATGTGGCCGGGCATCTTCTTGTTCTTGAAGGTCTTGCCGGGATCCTGACGTCCGCCGGTCGAACCGATCGAACGATGCGAGACCGACACGCCGTGCGTAGCGCGCAGACCGCCGAAGTTCCAGCGCTTCATGCCGCCGGCGAAACCCTTGCCGACCGAGGTGCCGGTGACATCGACGAACTGGCCGACCACGAAATGGTCCGCCTGAATTTCAGCGCCGACCGGAATCAGCGAATCCTCGGACACGCGGAATTCCGCGACCTTGCGCTTGGGCTCGACCTTGGCGACCGCGAACTGGCCGCGCTCAGCCTTCGGCAAGTAGACCGTCTTGCGCACGCCCGAGCCGAGCTGCAACGCGACGTAGCCGTTCTTCTCGCTGGTCCGGTGACCCAACACCTGACAATTGCTCAGCTTCAGCACGGTCACAGGGACATGCTCGCCGGTCTCCGTGAAGACCCGCGTCATCCCGACCTTTTGTGCGATCACTCCGGAGCGCATCGGCGTGCTTCCTGTTCTTTCTGTCCGCTAACGTTCGGACTGTTCCCTAACTTCGTTTCGACTTCCGCGCGCCCTGCCGAATCGGCGGGCTGCCGCGTCAGAGCTTGATCTCGACGTCGACACCCGCGGCCAGATCGAGCTTCATCAAGGCATCGACCGTCTGCGGCGTCGGATCGACGATGTCGAGAAGGCGCTTATGCGTGCGCATCTCGAACTGCTCGCGGCTCTTCTTGTCGACATGCGGCGAACGGTTGACCGTGAACTTCTCGATCCGCGTCGGCAGCGGAATCGGTCCGCGGACCTGCGCGCCGGTGCGTTTCGCGGTGTTCACGATCTCGCGGGTCGACGTATCGAGAATCCGATGGTCGAACGCCTTGAGACGGATGCGGATATTCTGGCCGTTCATTGCCTTGATCTCTCTGTTCCGTCATGGCCGGGCTTGTCCGGCCATCTACGTCTTGAAAAGAAGTCGTGGATGCCCGGCATCAAGCCGGGCATGACGAAAGCTGGTTACTCAATAATGCTGGCTACCACGCCCGCTCCGACGGTGCGTCCGCCCTCACGGATGGCGAAGCGCAGCTTCTCCTCCATCGCGATCGGCACGATCAGGTGCACTTCCATCGCGACGTTGTCGCCCGGCATCACCATCTCGGTGCCGGCCGGAAGATGCACCACGCCGGTCACGTCGGTGGTGCGGAAATAAAACTGAGGCCGATAGTTGGTGAAGAACGGGGTGTGGCGGCCGCCCTCCTCCTTGGTCAGGATGTAGGCTTCGGCCTTGAACTTGGTGTGCGGCTTCACCGAGCCCGGCTTGCACAGGACCTGACCGCGCTCCACTTCCTCGCGCTTGGTGCCGCGCAACAGCGCCCCGATGTTGTCGCCCGCCTGACCCTGGTCGAGCAGCTTGCGGAACATTTCGACGCCGGTCACCGTGGTCTTCTGCGTCGGACGGATGCCGACGATCTCGATTTCCTCGCCGACCTTGACCACGCCGCGCTCCACACGTCCCGTCACCACCGTGCCGCGGCCCGAGATCGAGAACACGTCCTCGACCGGCATCAGGAACGGCTGGTCGATCGGACGTTCCGGCTGCGGAATGTACTCGTCGACGTTCTTCATCAGTTCCAGAATCGCGTCATGGCCGAGCTTGGGGTCCGAGTTCTCCAGCGCCGCCAGCGCCGAACCCTTCACGATCGGAATCTTGTCGCCGGGGAATTCGTACTTCGACAGCAACTCGCGGACCTCGAGCTCGACGAGTTCGAGCAGCTCCGGATCGTCGACCATGTCGCACTTGTTCAGGAATACGACGAGAGCGGGCACGCCGACCTGGCGCGCCAGAAGGATGTGCTCGCGGGTCTGCGGCATCGGGCCGTCCGCCGCCGACACCACCAGGATCGCGCCGTCCATCTGCGCCGCGCCCGTGATCATGTTCTTCACGTAGTCGGCGTGGCCCGGGCAGTCGACGTGGGCGTAGTGACGGTTCGCGGTTTCGTATTCGACGTGCGCGGTCGAGATCGTGATGCCGCGCGCCTTCTCTTCCGGCGCCTTGTCGATCTGATCGTACGCCGTGAACGTCGCCCCGCCCGTCTCCGCGAGAACCTTCGTAATCGCAGCCGTCAAGGACGTCTTGCCATGGTCAACGTGACCGATCGTCCCGATGTTGCAATGCGGCTTGTTACGTTCAAACTTCGCTTTGGCCATTTGACTCTCCGTTCAGTCGTTGACTGTCGCCAGCGACAATCAGGCAAACTTCTTCTGGACTTCCGCCGACACGTTCGCCGGCGCTTCAGCATAATGATCGAACTGCATGGTGAAGGTTGCGCGCCCCTGGCTCATCGAGCGCAGGTTGTTCACGTAACCGAACATGTTCATGAGCGGCACCATCGCATTGATGACGTTGGCGTTGCCGCGCATGTCCTGACCCTGGATCTGGCCGCGCCGCGAGTTGAGGTCGCCGATGACCGAACCGGTGTAGTCTTCCGGCGTCACCACCTCGACCTTCATGATCGGCTCGAGCAGCACCGACTTGCCCCGCTGCAAAGCCTCGCGGAAGCACGCGCGCGTCGCGATTTCGAACGCCAGCGCCGAGGAGTCGACGTCGTGGTACTTGCCGTCGATGAGTTGCACCTTGACGTCGACCACCGGGAAGCCCGCGACCACGCCGGAGGAGAGCACGCTTTCGATGCCCTTCTCGACGCCGGGAATGTATTCCTTGGGCACCGCACCGCCGACGATCTTCGACTCGAACTCGTAGCCTTTGCCGGGCTCGCTCGGCTCGACGATCAGCGTGACGGCGGCGAACTGGCCGGTGCCGCCGGTCTGCTTCTTGTGGGTGTAGCTGTGCTCGACGCGCTTGGTGACGCGCTCGCGGAACGCCACCTGCGGCGCGCCGATGTTGGCGTCGACCTTGTAGGTGCGCTTGAGGATATCGACCTTGATGTCGAGATGGAGTTCGCCCATGCCCTTGAGGATGGTCTGGCCGGACTCCTGATCGGTGGAGACGCGGAACGACGGATCTTCCGCCGCGAGCTTCGCCAGCGCGACGCCGAGCTTTTCCTGGTCGGCCTTGGACTTCGGCTCGATCGCAATCTCGATGACCGGATCGGGAAATTCCATCTTTTCGAGAATCACCGGATGGGCCGGATCGCACAGCGTATCGCCGGTGCGCGCTTCCTTCAGGCCAGCCAGCGCGACGATATCGCCGGCATAGGCCTCCTTGATGTCCTCGCGGTTGTTCGCATGCATCAGCAGCATGCGGCCGATGCGCTCCTTCTTCTCGCGCGTCGAGTTGATCACGCCGGTGCCGCTCTGGAGAACGCCGGAATAGATGCGGCAGAAGGTGATGGTGCCGACGAACGGGTCGTCCATGATCTTGAACGCCAGGAGAGCCATCGGCTCCTTGTCGTCGGCATGGCGGACGACCTCGTTGCCCCTGTCGTCAATGCCCTTGATGGCGGGCACATCGAGCGGCGACGGCAGATAGGCGACGACAGCGTCGAGCAGCGGCTGCACGCCCTTGTTCTTGAACGCCGTGCCGCACAGCACGGGATAGAACGCGCCGGTGATGACAGCCTTGCGGATCAGCCCCTTGAGAGTCGCTTCATCCGGCTCGGTGCCGTCGAGATAGGCAGCCATGGCGTCGTCGTCGAGTTCGACGGCGGCTTCCACCAGCTTCTCGCGATATTCTTTCGCCTTGTCGGCGAGATCAGCAGGAATCTCCTCGACATCGTACATCGAACCAAGAGCGTCCTGATTGAAGACCAGCGCCTTCATGCGGACGAGGTCGACCATGCCCTTGAAGTTGTTCTCCGCTCCGATCGGGAGTTGCAGCGCCACCGGGCGCGCGCCGAGACGATCGACGATGTCGGCCATGCACTTGTAGAAGTCGGCGCCGGTCTTATCCATCTTGTTGCAGAAGACGATGCGCGGCACCTTGTACTTGTCGCCCTGGCGCCAGACGGTCTCGGTCTGCGGTTCGACGCCCTGGTTGGAGTCGAGCACGCACACCGCGCCGTCGAGCACGCGCAGGGAGCGCTCCACCTCGATGGTGAAGTCGACGTGGCCCGGGGTGTCGATGATGTTCAGCCGCTTGCCGTCCCAGAACGCAGTGGTCGCGGCGGAGGTGATGGTGATGCCACGCTCCTGCTCCTGCGCCATCCAATCCATCGTCGCGGCACCTTCGTGCACTTCGCCGATCTTGTGGCTCTTGCCGGTGTAATAAAGGATGCGCTCGGTCGTGGTGGTCTTGCCGGCGTCGATATGCGCCATGATACCGAAATTACGGTAATCCTCGATAGCATGTTGGCGGGGCATGGAACTGTCCTTGAATTCCTGTTGTCGCCGTTACCAGCGATAGTGCGAGAACGCGCGGTTGGCTTCCGCCATCTTGTGCACGTCTTCGCGCTTCTTGACCGCGCTGCCCCGATTGTTCGACGCGTCGAGCAGCTCGGCCGAGAGCCGCTCCGTCATCGTCTTTTCATTGCGTCCCCGCGCGGCCGTGATCAGCCAGCGGATGCCGAGCGCCTGACGTCGGGTCGAGCGGACTTCCACCGGCACCTGATAGGTGGCGCCACCGACGCGGCGCGACCGCACTTCGATGGTCGGCATGACGTTCTCGAGCGCCTGCTCGAACACCGTGAGCGGCCCCTGCTTGGTCTTGGCCTCGATCAGGTCGAGCGCGCCATAGACGATGCTTTCGG
Organism: Nitrobacter sp.; assembly: GCF_047149785.1. Taxonomy (GTDB): domain Bacteria; phylum Pseudomonadota; class Alphaproteobacteria; order Rhizobiales; family Xanthobacteraceae; genus Nitrobacter. The sequence goes on from NZ_BAAGBE010000001.1 coordinate 1,657,021, forward strand.
CGACCGACTTCTTTCCGGCATACATCACCGAGTTCATGAACTTCGTAATGACGATGTTTCCGAACTTCGGATCGGGAAGCACTTCACGCTTTTCGGCAGAATGGCGACGCGACATCGTTTCTCTTCCCGCTTATTTCGGACGTTTCGCGCCGTACTTCGAACGACGCTGCTTGCGGTTCTTGACGCCCTGGGTATCGAGGACGCCGCGGAGGATGTGGTAGCGCACGCCGGGCAAGTCCTTGACGCGGCCGCCGCGGATCATGACCACGGAATGTTCCTGAAGGTTATGCCCTTCACCCGGAATATAACCGATGACCTCGAAGCCATTGGTCAAGCGCACCTTGGCGACCTTGCGCAGCGCCGAGTTCGGCTTCTTTGGAGTGGTCGTATAGACACGCGTGCACACGCCGCGCTTCTGCGGCGACTGCTGCAACGCAGGCACCTTCTTGCGCGACTTCTGTGTGACGCGCGGACTTGCGATCAGTTGGTTGATCGTCGGCATCGTTCGCCTTCACCCTTATATTACGCGAAACCCGAAGCGGTTCCGCAGATTCGTCCGGGGCTATCGCCCACCCGCTCGCTACGCATGAAACGATTCACGCAAAACGAAATCGCGCCAACCGTTCATCGCTGAACGGAAAGCGCTTCGACACCACAGAGGACCGCGATCAACGCCAGCCGGAAGGAACCGGCCAGCTTCCACCGAGGTCATGCATCCGAAATCAATCTCGAGAGAACTCGCTCAAGAGAACGACTGTCGTCCTGGCATTGCCTAGCTATCATCGGCAGCGTCTGAGCAGCATTCGTCGAGGTTGGTGCCCGTCTCTATCAATTAAATCAGATAGAAAGGGTAGTCCGTTCCGACGTTGGCGTAACTCACCGCCTGCCGTTAAGTGCGCGGGTTTTATCCACCGCGAGTCGCCAAGTCAAGGCTAAAGCGCGGTCACACAAGCACTTCCACCCGTTGATCACCGGACATCCGGCGCAATCCCCTGTCGCGGAAAATCGCCGACAGCCCGCTTCACCGCCCGGCCGGACAGGCTTCAAAATAAAGCACTTTCCGGCCCGGAAGCCGGACGAGACCAGGACCGAGGCCAACTCTGAGCGGTCACACCCGCGAATCCGGCTCTTATTCCTGAGATATGTCCCCGCCTCCGCCGCCGCATGCCGGTGAATTTGAGACTCACCTCGTCAAAGAGGTTGCCATTGCACCGGAGGAGGCAACAGCGGCGTGCGATGATCGCGAACCTCGGAGCTGCAGCGCGGCGAGTTCCAGTAATGTCGACAATAATAAGAACCCGGGCCGGGTCGGGGTTGAGGCCTGCGGTGGTCGCGAACCACCGGCCCCGACGTGAAGATCGGATCGTGGCCTGGACCCGGTCCATGCACGGGATGATAGACGACGGGACCGTGGCTCGACCCCGGCCCGTGGACGGGACCCGTGCCGAAAGGCCCGCCGCCGCAGTCGATGCAGCGTCCGTGCCCGCCGCGATGGGCCAAAGCAGCGCCGCCGCCTGCCGCAACGACCAGTGCGAGCGAACAGCCGGCAATGAAGGCATCGTCTTGATCGCGCTCGGCGGCGCTTTCGACGAAGCGGCCCGATGACGAATGCCGCTAGCTAGACTAGATCGAGGAAGCGTGTGACGGCCAGACGTCCCTGTTGGAGCATTCCGGATAGCCTGATTTCGACAGGATGCACGCGCAACTTCAATATCTGAAGCGACCAGCCCGCAGGGCAGCGTCAGGCGAAGCCAAGATCCGCCGTCCCACGACGCCTTCGACCGCGCAGCCGCACAATCCGACATGCGCAGTCGGACGTCGCGGACGACGCTTCGCTGATCCGCAACACACGTTGCCGGAGCCACATCATAAAATAATGGGTGTCAAATATGCCGCGCTCAGCGCGACCGGATGTCTGCGTTATCAGATGTCGCAGCATCGCCGCGAAAGACGTCCACACACGCTAAAGCGCCGCCAGTCGGCCACCTCATCGGCGACGACAAGCAGCGCTGTAGGTCATATAGACCGATTACCAGTGCATCGCGCCAAGCGGCCTAACGCATCTTGCCGCTGGGACGGTCAACGCCGATCGAAAGGTGCAGAATTCGGAAAGCGTCGATCGTAACACGGAACCGAGCAATACCTAGCAAACTCGGAAACTTTACCGGCCTCCGCGGTCGAACCAACTCAAGGAACTCCGCAGCGGCGGCGACGACGTATAATCAGTTAATTAGTGAGCCACAGGCTCACGCCGTCTATTTTTTTGATCGAGACTAATGACCGTGCGCGTGGCCGTTCTTGGCTTCACGATGGGCCAGCTCGCTCAGCAGCTTCTGTGCCAGCAGATCCTGGCCTTCCTGATCAACGGGAAACGTGTTGGCGTTGCCAAGGTAGCCAAGAGGAGCACTCTTCGCGCCTAGCGTTCCCGAACCGGCATGGATCACCTTGCCATCCGAAGTGTAAGAACCTTCGACCTGCTTACCCAGAGATTCATCGTAAAAAGAAACGTGTCTCGGCATCGGTGCATTCCTCCATTATTGGACTGCCCTGTGTACCGATGGACACAGCGACCGTATAGCCAACTAGTTTACATAGTTGATATTTTTATTTGGTGAAGGATCTGGGTAGCAGCCTGTCGTACTCGCGCCGAACCGCGCGATAGCACTCGCACGATGTGCGCTCCAACAACCTGCGATCCAATATCGTGATGATGCCGCGGCTGTATGTGAGAGCCTTCTGTTGCTGAAATTTTTTCAGCTCGGCATTAACCGCCACGCGACTGACGACCAGCAACTCAGCCAGGAATTGTTGCGTGAGTCGAAGCTCGTCGCCGTCGACGCGATCGTGAGACTTCAACAGCCATCGTGCGCAACGCTGAAGCAGCGTATGGCTGGCATTGCACGCAACGGACTGCATCACCTGCGCGAGGAATGCTCGAGAATACGCGTTGAGCTTGCGCCGGAATACCGGCAGACGTGCCTGCAACTCCTGAAAGTCGGAAAAGGAAATGCGGATCGCATCACCTGACACCTGGACCACGGCACGGTGCATCGACTGGTCGTCACCCATGATGGCTCCGACGTTGATCAGGCCCTCACGCCCGGTGGTCGACGTTTCGGCCGTCTTGTCGGCCTTGAGCGGGGCGACGTTGGAGATAATCGCCGTCTCCGGAAAGTATACATAATCAAACGGGCCGCGTGGTTCGTATAGCACACGGCCCAGCGTCAGCTTGACGGGCTCGCACAGCTTTTGAACTTCGATCCATTCCGAGTCTGGGATAGTCGCCAACAGGGCGTTTTTTGGTCTCTGTGTCATTGTCCCCGGTCACCGGTTCGTCAGGATATTCGAACCAGCCGGCACGGTTACGATCCTTGCAAGACCGAAGGCAAGCCGCGCCCCGATAAAGCTCCGACTCGCCGTAACCGTTTTCGCCGCCAGTTCAATCAAACCTTTATCGTAGAACTGCTTGCCAAACATTCCGATACGTCCGTCTCCCAATGCGTTGCACGACCTCGAACGCCACCGCAGGGGCAACGCTCGCGGAAAGGCGATGGCTGTCACTCATCGATATATTTAATACGATATAACGTGACCCAAGCCAACTCTGCTCTGCCGGCGACCGGGTCCAACACCGCGCCAGCCCTAGCGATGCGCGGCAAGGCTCACCTTCTTGCTTTTGGGCGGGACTGGCACCGACCAGGATCGGACCCGGTCGCGAAGCCGACGGAGGCGGCCGTAGCCTCGCTGGCGGAGCGCTTCCAGCGAAAACGCCAGCGATCGACCGGGTCCGACATCGACGAGCAAATCCGCCATTTTTCTGCGTCCGGCCCAGAGCTGAGCCATGAAGCTTCCTTCGTATGAACAGGAATCGATCGCCGCCACCCCGGTTGAAAACAAATCGTCCGTGATTTTATCGATGAGCAACGCGCCAGGCGAGTATTTTGCGTAGTCGGGACTAAACGCGGTTTTCCAGGTATAGGCCGTGGCGCCGCAATACATCAGCACCTGCGCTGCAATGGCACGTCCGTCGACGCGAAGCAATGCGACCGACGCGCTGCCGTGCTCGGCGAGCGTAACGACCATCCGTCGGGCGAAAGCCGCATCCGCGGCATCACACAGCAAGGCCGTGCCGCGCGCGCCCTTCCAGCCCGCGGCTTCCAGCTTCAGGAACGCCTCGAACGCCTCCCGCACGTCGGGCGCACGGTTGTTGACGATATCGACGATGCCGGCCGCAGAAAGCCGGTTCCAGTCCTGCCGCAACTTCTTCCGGGTCGAGCCGGACCGTTTCGTCCCCACGTCGGGGGTCGCGAAAGGTCGCGTGCTCTCTGACAACCGAAGCTGCGCACCGCCCTGCTCCGCGAGCGCGTTCACAAGCATTTCAAAGCTCAAAGCTTCGGCGTCGAGCGACTTAAGATTGATCACCTTGGGCAGCAAGGGGCTGTTCCGGATCGCCGACAGGAAGGCCGGAATGACATCATGGACGAAAGCGGGATCCACAACGGGGTTTGACAGAAAGGCGTAGTTGTACGGCAGCGCCTCCAGCAGCGCGGGCCACAACCGCGAAATCCTGCGTACGCGAAAGGCCCAGATGCCGACCAGCCTTCTCGGTTCGGCGCTATCGTCCCACGCCGACAGAACCTGAATGCGCGCGAATCCGGTTTCATTCGCGACGGTCAGCGCGAGGGGATTCATGAAAACGTTGGAAGAAGCCCGCCGGACAAGATCGTCCCATGGCGCCGTAATGTCCGGCGTTGGTGAACAAATGCTTACCGAAATCATCACGCGCCTCGAGCGATCCTGTCGGGCGGCATAGTGTCGTTACGGGCATTGTTTTTCTGTTAAGTTGTATCGATCCTGTCCGCCGTCGATCGCTTGATGCCCTTCAAGGTTTTTTTGCTTTTTCGGCGCAATGATCGACCCGCGGAACAAGGACGAATTCATGCGTTACACGGACATCGCGATCGTTGGCGGCGGATTGGCCGGCGCGACCGCTGCCGCGATGCTGGGCCGCGCAGGAATTGCCGCGATCATGATCGATCCGCACGCGGCTTACCCAGCCGACCTGCGCTGCGAAAAGCTTGGCGGCACTCAACTTCCACGACTGCGCCGAACCGGCCTGGATGAAGAGATACTGCGCGCAACGACCCTCGATGGCGAGGTCTGGGAAGCGCGGTTCGGCTTCGTTGTCGCGAAAAGACCCAGCGACCAGCACGGCGTGATGTACGACACGCTTGTCAACACCATGCGGGCGCAAATCCCGCCCGGCGTGGAAATTCTTTACACCAAGGCCGTTGAAGTCGCCACCAGCGACGAACGCCAGTGCGTGGTGCTGGCGGACGGCGAAGAGATTTCCGCGCGGCTGATCGTGCTCGCGAACGGCCTCAGCATCAGCCTGCGCCACATGCTCGGCCTTCAGCGGCGCGTCATCAGCGAGTGTCATTCCGTGACGCTGGGGTTCGACGTCGCTCCGGTCGGCCGCCCGACGCTGCCCTTTCCGGCCCTGACCTACTGGCCGAGGCGCGTGGCCGACCGTTTGGCCTATCTGACGCTGTTTCCGATCGGCAGCACGATGCGGGCGAACATGATGGTCTATCGACCCACGGACGACATCTGGTTCCGCAAATTTCGCGAGAACCCCGAAGCGACGATGCGCGCGATGATGCCGGGCCTCGACCGCATGGCCGGCGACTTCAAGGTTGTCGGGCCGATCAAGATCCGGCCGGCGGACCTGTACGTCACGGAAAATCACCGGCAAGCCGGCGTCGTTCTTGTCGGCGACGCTTTCGCGACATCGTGCCCGGCCGCGGGCACGGGAACCGACAAGGTGTTCACCGACGTCGAGCGGCTTTGCAACGTCCATATCCCGAACTGGCTCGCGACCGAACGCATGGACCGCGCCAAGATCGATATGTTCTATGACGATCCGGTGAAGACGGAATGCGATGCATGGTCGACCGCGAAAGCCTGGCACCTGCGCTCGCTGTCGATCGACAATGGCCTGACGTGGCGTATACGCCGGTGGGCGCGCTTCGTCGGGCGGCTGGCCCGGGGCCTAACACGTTCGAGCGAGAAATCCGGCATGCTGCCGGCCGCATCGATGTCGCGTACCAATTCCCACGAGGGCAGGCTCGCCTGAGCGATCAGGCGGGATCGGCCTTCCCCGGCGGAATAGGGCCTCATAGCGTTTCCGAGCGAAGGATGCCCGGGGGCTCGACCGGGGAATGGATCCCGGTTCGCGCGAAAACATCATAGTTCCGATCGCACTGCTGCGCGCAGCCGGCGCGCTATGCATCTTCATGATGCGCGTCGTCATGCCGATGGCTCTGATCGTCCCAGAGCTTGCGGTAGAGGCCGTTGGCCCTGATCAACTCCGCGTGGGACCCACGCTCGACCGCCCGACCGCTGCTGATGACGATGATCTCGTCCATATCGACGACCGAGGTCAGGCGATGGGTCGAGAAGATCATGGTTCGTCCCCTGGCCGCCCTGAGAAGCGTGCGATTGATCGCGGCTTCGGTGATCTGGTCGAGCGCGGAGGTCGCCTCGTCGAGCAACAGGATCGAGGGATCGCGAACGATCGCGCGCGCAATCGCTATGCGCTGGCGCTGGCCGCCCGACAGCGTATCGCCGCGCTCGCCGACGACAGTATCGTAGCGCCGGGGCAGGCTCATGATGAAGCGATGAATCTCGGCCTTCTTCGCCGCGGCCACGACTTCCGCGTCGCTTGCGTCTTCCTTGCCCAAGCGAATGTTTTCGCGGATCGACATGTTGAACAGCATGTTCTCCTGAAACACGATCGCCATGCTCGATCGCAGCGACTCGCGCGTCACCTTGCGGGTATCGAGGCCGTCGATGGTGACGCGGCCGTCGTCCGGCACGTAGAGGCGCAGGATCAGGTTGAGCAGCGTGCTCTTGCCGGAGCCGCTCGGCCCGACGATCGCGATGCGCTTTCCGACATCGAGCCTGAGACTGAGGTTGTCGAGAACCGGTGTCTCGGCGTCCTCATATCGAAAGGTCACGCGATCGAAGGTAATGTCGTGGGTAATGCGCGGCAGGTCGGGCGCGCCAGGGCGATCGGCGCCGCGCGTCGGTTCGTCGAGCAGTTCCTGCATGTGGCGCACGGCGGCCGCGGCCTGGATCGAAACCGGCACATAGGACATCAGATGGGCGATATTGTATGAGATTTCCCAGAACGCGCTTTCAAACGTCACGAACGTTCCGATCGTGATCTGGCCGCTGGTCGCGAGATAGCCGCCGATGCCGAGGACGACGAGATGCAGCAGCAGCACGGCGATCGTGACGGAGCGCTCGACCATGCTCGACAGGAACGTTGAGGATGCGATCTTCTTCCGGGTCTCCTCGTTGCGTACGGTGAACCAGCCGCGGGCGCGGCGCTGCAGGCTGAAGGCCTTGACCAGAGCCTGCGCGGCGATGTTCTCCTGGACCACGCCGAGGATCGCCGACTCGTTGACCTTCTGCTCGTAGTTCGCCTGCACCGCCTTCGGCGTCAGGAAGCGCGGCCCGATCAGCGTGATCGGAAAGATCAGCAACGCGACCACCGCGAGCTGCCAACTCAGGAACAGCATCAGGACGATGCCTGCCACCAGTTCCATCGCTGGCAGCAGTCCCGTGTTGACCGTGGACTCCATGGCGCCTTCGAACGCCGAGAGATCGACGGAGAAGCGTGAGAGAATTTCGCCCCGCTTTGTTCGCGCAAAAAAAGCCGACGGCAGATCCTGCACGTGATTGAACAGCCGGAGCCGGACATCCGAGATGACGGACGACGATAGCCGGGCGTCCCAGCGTTCATACCAGATCGAGATCAGCGAGGTGATGACGCCGGCGACGGCGAGCGCCGACAGAATCCGGATCAGGACGCCGAAATCCTCCTCGCCGAGCGCATCGTCGATCAGAAACTTGAGACTCAGCGGCATGATGACGTTGAACAGCGTCTCCACCAGCAGGCCGAATCCGACGAAGGCAAGCGCCTTTCGATAGTTGCCGAGCAGCGGCCGAATGAACCGATAGACCGTCGCGATCGCGCCGGCAGCCTCGCGCGCCGTATAGACGGATAGATCTTCGTCGTCATCATCGTCGAGGTCGGGTTCGTCGTCCGCGTCCTCAACATCATCGACGTCTTCGTCGTCCTCGATGCGCGCCCGCAGACGCGCTTCGGGAACGACGTTGCGCGGAGTTGAGCGAGACTCGGCCGCCGATCCGCCGTTGCCGGGAGAGGTCTCGCTCAACACTTTCGCCGCATCCTCGAGAGCGGAGAAATCGTCGTTGGTCGGCTGTGCCTTGGGCACGTAGGTTCACCGTTGCAGGACGGCCCGTTCGGCCGTTGAATTCGATTGAAAGCGGCGGCTTAGACTGCCGGAGCAATTCGCCGCAACCGGCCCATCACTCGCCGGAATGACGGGTCAAATCCCCGTCGCCGTCGTACCCTACTTTGTCGAACAGGGAATATCGCAAGCTGTCGGAATCCGCGTACCACTGACCCGGACCCTTGTTGGCTGCATTGGCAACCGTCCACAATTCGGCAGTGCAATCGTTGCGATTCATGGAAAGGTCGAAACCATTGTTGAAAAAGATCTCCGACCATTCCCACCAGGTACCGAGCTTCTTGACGCCGCGCAGCAGATCGTAGCGGTCGATCAGCGCCGGCTCCATGTCGGAGGTGACGGAGCCGAAAATCAGTCCGGTTTTAATGACGCGGTTCAGTTCGCGAACCGCCCGCAACGTCCGGGATTCCGGAACATGGCACAGGCTCGTTTCGTAGACGAAATCGAACTGTCCGTCCGCGAAGGGCATATCGAGAATCGAGCCCGACAGGTTAAACGCCTTCAGCGCCGTTGGCGTCATCGCATGGATGGCGCGGTTGTTCTCGATGCCGACGGCATCGATGCCGCGGTCGCGCAGCGCGCCGACCAGTTCACCACTCGCCGAGCCTGCCACCAGCAGCTTGCAGTCCGTCGTCCTGTGCCAGGCGACCCGGATCATCTCGACCAGGAAATCCGGATCGCTGAACTGCTGCCAGACCTCACGATAAGGGCCGAGACCGCGATAGTTGGCGAAGTAATCGCGATTGATCCGGTCGAATGCGTTGGCGTCGGTCCGGCCGCGGGCGCGGCGGAGTTTCATCATCTCGGTGACGACGATGTCGGTCGCCGCATCCGATGAATCCAGCAGGCCATTGAGCGTCGAATCGAACAGGTAGTCGCCGACCAGCACAAGCCCCGGATGCTCCTTCGGCTCGGGCCGATGGTTGGTCATGACGTCCCGCGCGGGAAGACCGCCGGGAATCGCGTTGACCGACGACATCCAGCGATGGATCTTGCCTTCGAGGAAATGCGCGCGTGCGTTGCCGAGCGAAGCCGGGAGCGACTTCAGCGCCGTTTCGATCAGCTCCCTGTCACTGATGTTCGCGAACGCCAGCGCGTCGGAGCCGGCGATCAGCCAATTCAGCACGCCATGACGGCCGACGTCGTGCCGCGCGCCTTCGTTGTAAACACAGCAGCCGCCGAAGGCTTCGGACATGAACCACGCGCCTGAAATCTTCTCGCCCCAGAACGGTTCGTCGAACAGCACCGACACGCGCAGGTAATGCGCCGGCCGGTCGAAGTAGGCGACGTGCCTGACCATCGACTTGCGCAACTGCTCGCCGTCCCACCCGACCGTCGCGAGCCAGCTATGGGGCAGGCACATGATGACGAGATCGAAGTCGCGGGTCTCCGGTCCCTTGCCGTTCATCATGTTGAGCTGATAACGGCCGCCCGGCGTCTTGCCGACCTTGAGGACGCGGTGATTGAGCTGGATGTCGGCATCGACCTCCGACTTCAGGCAGTCGATCAACTGCTCGTTGCCATTCTGGATCGAATACAGGCCGATATAGCCGTCCACATCCATCACGAAGTTCTTGAGCGCATTCAGTCCGTTGGTGTTGTGGCTCTCGGTGGCGATATCGGAGCGCGCCATCACCTTGAAGAAGCGTCTGGCGACGGGGTCAGCAATCTCCTTGTCGAGCAGTTCCTCCGCCGTCATGAACGCCCAGGGATGCTCGTTGTCTCGTGCGCCTTCATAATACGCGATCGGCGACATCATCTCGGTGCAACGCTTGCGAAAGGCCTCGATGGCGTCGGCGGTTCGCGCCCCGTATTTGCGGCGCATGCCGGGAACGTCGTCGAGGAGTTCGCCGTCGAGTTGCACCTGCCCGGCATCCATCGGAATCGTCTGCAATCCGAAATGCTGGATCAGTTCGCGCAGCGGGTCCGGCCCCGTCATCGAGTAGTCGTAGATCTCCGCAACTCCCGCCTCGTACATTGCCGGCGCGGCCTCGAACTTGCGGGTCAGCAGCTTGCCCCCGAGGCGGTCGGAAGCCTCGAAGATGGTGACGCGACACAGTTCTCCGAGCTTTTTCCTGAGGTGCCAGGCGCTCATCAATCCGCCAGGGCCGCCACCAACAATTGCGAGATCAAGCATTTTCTTCTTTCGACATCCGCGCCTGGCGCTTTCGCGGCCCCGGCCCAGCCTTTCCTCAGAGCCGGCGAACGAGGCCAGCACAGCTCCTCTAATGGAGGAAGCGTCAGCTTCCCCATTCCTCGCTTTTACCTGCAGCCGTGTCTGATCTGAGTCTGGAGGCTGCCTTAGGAAAAGCCCTTTCCACATGAAGGGAAGATGAACAAACCGAACCCCGCCGAAAAAAGCCCGTCGGACGCCGCGCAACGAAAAAAAGGGCCGGTTAGACCGGCCCTTTTCAGCATAAAATCATACGTTTTCTACTCCGCGGGCGGAAGCGCAAGCGGTTCGGCTTCCGGCGCGGACGGCACGATCGCCGCCTGCTTCTCGCGTTCGTCGAGAATCAGCTTGTCGCGCTTGACCGCGACTTCGCGGATCTTGGCCATCGACGCGCCGGTCCCTGCCGGGATCAGCCGGCCGACGATGACGTTTTCCTTGAGACCCTCGAGCGGATCCACCTTGCCGTTGACCGCGGCCTCGGTGAGCACGCGCGTGGTCTCCTGGAACGACGCCGCCGAGAAGAACGAACGGGTCTGCAGGCTCGCCTTGGTGATGCCGAGCAGAACCGGCGTCCCCGACGCGACCTTCTTGCCCTCTTCCTTGGCCTTGGCGTTGAGCCGGTCGAACTCGATCTTGTCGATCTGCTCGCCCGAGATCATGTCGGTCTCGCCCTGATCGGTAATCTCGACCTTCTGCAGCATCTGACGGACAATCACCTCGATGTGCTTGTCGTTGATGAGCACGCCCTGCAACCGGTAGACCTCCTGGATTTCGTTGACCAGATAGGCAGCGAGTTCCTCGATGCCCTTGATCGCCAGAATGTCGTGCGGCGCAGGGTTGCCTTCGACGATGAAGTCACCCTTCTCGACGATGTCGCCATCCTGCAGATGGATGTGCTTGCCCTTCGGAATGAGATACTCGCGAGCCTCCTCTTCCTTGTCGGCCGGCTCGATGGAGATGCGGCGCTTGTTCTTGTAGTCGCGGCCGAACCGGATGGTGCCGGCGATTTCCGCTATGATGGCCGCGTCCTTCGGCCTGCGGGCCTCGAACAGTTCGGCCACCCGCGGCAGACCGCCGGTGATGTCGCGTGTCTTGGCGCTCTCGGTCGAGATACGCGCAAGGATGTCGCCGGGCTTCACCTTGGCGCCGACGTCGACCGACAGAATCGCATCGACCGACAGCATGTAGCGGGCATCGCCGCCACGGGGCAGCTTCAGCACCTTGCCGTCCTTGCCCTTGATCACGATGGCCGGGCGCAGATCGGCTCCGCCGCGCGTACCGCGCCAGTCGATGACGATGCGCTTGGCGATACCGGTCGATTCGTCGAGCGTTTCGGAGATCGACTGACCTTCGATCAGGTCCTCGAATCCGATGGTGCCCTCCACCTCGGTCAGAACCGGCCGGGTGTACGGATCCCACTCTGCGATGCGCTGGCCGCGCTTGACGGTGTCGCCCTCGTCGACATGCATGCGCGCGCCATACTGGATACGGTGCGTCGCCCGCTCGGTGCCGTCCGCATCGACCACCGCGACAACCATGTTGCGCACCATCGCAACCAGATGACCCTCGCCGTTTCTCGCGATCGCCCTGTTCCTGATCGTGATCTTGCCGTCGAAGTTCGACTCGATCACCGACTGCTCGTTAATCTGCGCCGCGCCGCCGATGTGGAACGTGCGCATCGTGAGCTGCGTGCCGGGCTCGCCGATCGACTGCGCCGCGATGACGCCGACCGCCTCGCCGTGATTGACCGGCGTGCCGCGGGCCAGATCGCGGCCGTAGCACTTGCCGCAGATGCCGTTGACCAGTTCGCAGGTCAGCGCCGAGCGGATCTTGACCTCCTGGATGCCGGCCTTCGAGATCTGGTCGACATGGCTTTCCTCCATCAAGGTGTTGCGCTTGACCAGCACCTTGTTGCTCGCAGGATCGCGAATGTCCTCGCACGCCGTGCGGCCCAGGATACGCGATCCCAGCGACGCCACGACCGTGCCGGCGTCGACGATGGCGCGCATCTTGATGCCGAGCTTGGTGCCGCAGTCGTCCTGCGTGATGATGCAGTCCTGCGCGACGTCGACCAGACGGCGGGTCAGGTAGCCCGAATTCGCGGTCTTCAACGCGGTGTCCGCAAGGCCCTTGCGGGCGCCGTGGGTCGAGTTGAAGTATTCGAGAACCGACAGCCCCTCCTTGAAGTTGGAGATGATCGGCGTCTCGATGATCTCGCCCGAGGGCTTGGCCATCAGGCCGCGCATGCCGGCGAGCTGGCGCATCTGGGCCGGCGAACCGCGCGCGCCCGAATGCGCCATCATGTAGATCGAGTTGACCTGCGCCTCGACGCCCTTGGAGCTTTTCTTGACCGCCGAGATCTCCTTCATCATCTCCTTGGCGATTTCTTCCGTCGCCTTGGACCAGGCGTCGACGACCTTGTTGTACTTCTCGCCATGGGTGATCAGGCCGTCGTTGTATTGCTGCTCGAAATCCTTCGCCAGCGTGCGCGTGGTATCGACGATCTTCCACTTGCCGTGCGGAACGACCATGTCGTCCTTGCCGAACGAAATGCCGGCCTTGAACGCGTTGTAGAAGCCGAGCGCCATGATCCGGTCGCAGAAGATCACGGTCTCCTTCTGACCGCAGTGGCGATAGACCTGATCGATCACGCCCGAGATTTCCCGCTTGGTCATCAGCTTGTTGATGACGTCGAACGGGATCTTCGGCGACTTCGGCAGCACCTGGCCGAGCATGACGCGGCCGGCGGTGGTTTCGATCAGGCGCTTGGTCTGCTCGCCATCCTCGCCGATCACATCCCAGCGATACTTGATCCTGGTGTGCAGGTGGATGACCTTGGAATACAGCGCGTGCTCCAGCTCGGCCATGTCGCCGAACACCTTGCCTTCGCCGGGCAGGCCCTCGCGCATGATCGAGAGATAATAGAGACCGAGCACGATGTCCTGGCTGGGCACGATGATCGGCTGGCCGTTCGCCGGATGCAGGATATTGTTGGTCGACATCATCAGCACGCGCGCTTCCAACTGCGCTTCCAGCGACAGCGGAACGTGCACGGCCATCTGGTCGCCGTCGAAGTCGGCGTTGAAGGCGGCGCAGACCAGCGGGTGAAGCTGGATCGCCTTGCCCTCGATCAGCACCGGCTCGAACGCCTGGATGCCGAGACGATGCAGCGTCGGCGCGCGGTTCAGCAGCACCGGATGTTCGCGGATCACCTCGTCGAGGATATCCCAGACCTCGGGACGCTCCTTCTCGACCAGCTTCTTCGCCTGCTTCACCGTGGTGGACAGGCCCTTGGCGTCGAGCCGCGAATAGATGAACGGCTTGAACAGCTCCAGCGCCATCTTCTTCGGCAGGCCGCACTGGTGCAGCTTCAGTTCGGGGCCGACGACGATGACCGAGCGGCCGGAATAATCGACGCGCTTGCCGAGCAGGTTCTGGCGGAAGCGCCCCTGCTTGCCCTTCAGCATATCGGCGAGCGACTTCAGCGGACGCTTGTTGGCGCCGGTGATGACGCGGCCGCGGCGGCCGTTGTCGAACAGCGCATCGACCGCTTCCTGCAACATGCGCTTCTCGTTGCGGATGATGATGTCGGGCGCGCGAAGCTCCATCAGCCGCTTCAGGCGGTTGTTGCGGTTGATGACGCGGCGATACAGGTCGTTGAGGTCGGAGGTGGCGAAGCGGCCGCCATCGAGCGGCACCAGCGGACGCAGGTCCGGCGGAATCACCGGCACCACGGTGAGGATCATCCACTCCGGCTTGTTGCCGGAGAAGCGGAAGGCTTCGACAATCTTCAACCGCTTGGCGAGCTTCTTGTGCTTGATGTCGGACTCCGTCGCCTGCATCTCGGCGCGCAGTTCCGCTTCGAGCTTTTCGAGCTCAAGTCCCTTCAGCAGTTCGCGGATCGCTTCGGCGCCGATCATGGCGGTGAACGAGTCCTGGCCGTATTCGTCCTGCGCGCGGAGATATTCCTCTTCCGACAGCAACTGCCGGTCCTTGAGCGCGGTGAGGCCCGGCTCGAGAACGACGTAGTATTCGAAGTAGAGAATCCGCTCGAGGTCCTTCAGCGTCATGTCGAGCAGAAGGCCGATGCGCGAGGGCAGCGACTTCAGAAACCAGATGTGAGCAACCGGCGCGGCCAGCTCGATGTGGCCCATGCGCTCGCGCCGCACGCGCGACAGCGTCACCTCCACCGAGCACTTCTCGCAGATGATGCCCTTGTACTTCATCCGCTTGTACTTGCCGCACAGGCATTCGTAGTCCTTGATCGGCCCGAAGATGCGAGCGCAGAACAGGCCGTCGCGCTCCGGCTTGAAGGTGCGGTAGTTGATGGTCTCCGGCTTCTTGATCTCGCCGTAGGACCACGACAGAATCTTCTCCGGCGACGCGATCGAAATCCGGATCTGGTCGAAGACCTGGGCCGGGGTCGTCGGGTTGAAAAGATTCATGATCTCTTGGTTCATGGTATTCTCCTCGACACCGTTGGAGCGAAACTCCGCGGGTCGGTTAAATCTGGGCCTGTTCCCTCTCCCGCTTGCGGGGGAGGGTTAGGGAGGGAGCCGACTGCCAGAGCCCCCACCCGCCGGACATTCGTCCGGCGACCTCCCCCGCAAGCGGGAGAGGTGGAAACAAGCGTTACTCCGCCGCCTCCGCAGGCGTCGCGCCGCCGATCTTGGAATTGTGCAGATCGACATTGAGGCCCAGCGAGCGCATTTCCTTGACCAGCACGTTGAACGATTCCGGAATGCCGGCCTCGAAGGTGTCGTCGCCGCGCACGATGGCCTCATAGACCTTGGTGCGGCCGGCGACGTCGTCCGACTTCACCGTCAGCATTTCCTGGAGCGTGTACGCCGCGCCGTAAGCCTCCAGCGCCCACACCTCCATTTCGCCGAAACGCTGGCCGCCGAACTGCGCCTTGCCGCCCAGCGGCTGCTGGGTGACGAGCGAGTAAGGCCCGATCGAGCGCGCGTGGATCTTGTCGTCCACGAGGTGATGCAGCTTGAGCATGTAGATGTAGCCCACCGTCACCTTGCGATCGAACGGGTCGCCGGTCCGTCCGTCATAGACGGTGGACTGGCCCGACTTGTCCATGCCCGCCAGTTCGAGCATCTGCTCGATGTCGGTTTCCTTGGCGCCGTCGAACACCGGCGTCGCGATCGGCACGCCGCGGCTGAGATTGCGGCCGAGTTCGACGAGCTCATGATCGTTGAGCGACTTGATGGTCTCGTTGTCGCCGTAGACCTTCTTGAGCGTCTCCTTCAGCGGCTTGGTTTCCTGCTTCGCGCTGGCGAGATAGGCATCGACGGCCTGCCCGATCCGCCTGCCGAGGCCCGCACAGGCCCAGCCGAGATGCGTTTCGAGAATCTGGCCGACGTTCATGCGCGAGGGCACGCCGAGCGGGTTGAGCACGATGTCGGCATGGGTGCCGTCCTCGAGGAACGGCATGTCCTCGATCGGAACGATCTTCGACACCACACCCTTGTTGCCGTGACGGCCCGCCATCTTGTCGCCCGGCTGGATCTTGCGCTTCACCGCGACGAAGACCTTGACCATCTTCATCACGCCGGGCGGCAGTTCGTCGCCGCGCTGCAGCTTCTCGACCTTGTCGAGGAAGCGCTGTTCGAGGCCCTTCTTCGACTCGTCGTACTGCTTGCGCATGGCCTCGATCTCGGCCATCAGCTTGTCGTTCGGCGAGGCGAACAGCCACCACTGCGACTTCGGATGTTCCTCGAGCACCGACTTGGTGATCTTGGTGTCCTTCTTGAAACCTTTGGGACCGGCAATGCCCTGACGGTTCTCGAGAAGGTCAGCGAGGCGGCCGTAGACGTTGCGATCGAGAATCGCCTGCTCGTCGTCACGGTCCTTGGCAAGACGCTCGATTTCCTCGCGCTCGATCGCCAGCGCGCGCTCGTCCTTGTCGACGCCGTGACGGTTGAACACGCGCACTTCCACGATCGTGCCCTGCACGCCCGGAGGCACGCGAAGCGAGGTGTCGCGGACGTCGGAGGCCTTCTCGCCGAAGATCGCGCGCAAGAGTTTTTCTTCGGGCGTCATCGGGCTCTCGCCCTTCGGCGTGATCTTGCCGACCAGGATGTCGCCGGCGCGCACTTCCGCGCCGATGTAGACGATGCCGGCCTCGTCGAGGTTCTTCAGCGCCTCTTCGGAGACGTTCGGAATGTCGCGGGTGATTTCCTCGGGCCCCAGCTTGGTGTCGCGGGCCATCACCTCGAATTCCTCGATATGGATCGAGGTGAAGACGTCCTCCTTGACGATCCGCTCGGAAAGCAGGATCGAGTCCTCGAAGTTGTAGCCGTTCCACGGCATGAACGCGACCAGCACGTTGCGGCCGAGCGCAAGCTCGCCGAGATCGGTCGAGGGACCGTCGGCGATGATGTCGCCTTTCCTGACGATGTCGCCGACCTTCACCAGCGGACGCTGGTTGATGCAGGTCGACTGGTTGGAGCGCTGGTACTTCATGAGACGATAGATATCGACGCCCGACTTGGTCGGGTCGAGATCTTCCGTCGCGCGGATGACGACGCGGGTGGCGTCGATCTGGTCGATCACGCCGGAGCGGCGCGCCGCGATCGCAGCGCCCGAGTCGCGGGCGACCACGCCTTCCATGCCGGTGCCGACGAACGGCGCCTCGGCGCGCACCAGCGGCACCGCCTGACGCTGCATGTTCGAGCCCATCAGCGCGCGGTTGGCGTCGTCGTTCTCCAGGAACGGGATCAGCGCAGCGGCGACCGAGACGAGCTGCTTCGGCGACACGTCCATGAAGTCGACCTTGTCCGGCGTCACCGGCAGCACCTCGCCGGAATGGCGGCAGACCACGAGGTCCTCAGTGAAGCGGCCGCGGTTGTCGAGCGGCAGGTTGGCCTGCGCGACGTGATAGCGGCCCTCCTCCATCGCGGAGAGATAGACCACCTCGTCGGTGACGCGGCCGTCCTTCACCTTGCGATAGGGCGTCTCGACGAAGCCGTATTTGTTGACGCGCGCGAACGTCGCCAGCGAGTTGATGAGGCCGATGTTCGGACCTTCCGGCGTCTCGATCGGGCAGATGCGACCGTAATGCGTCGGATGCACGTCGCGCACCTCGAAGCCGGCGCGCTCGCGGGTCAGGCCGCCCGGTCCGAGCGCAGAGAGCCGCCGCTTGTGGGTGATCTCGCTGAGCGGATTCGTCTGGTCCATGAACTGCGAGAGCTGCGAGGAGCCGAAGAACTCGCGCACGGCTGCCGCCGCGGGCTTGGCGTTGATCAGGTCCTGCGGCATCACGGTGTCGATATCGACCGAGGACATTCGCTCCTTGATGGCGCGCTCCATGCGCAACAGGCCGACGCGATACTGGTTTTCCATCAGCTCGCCGACCGAACGCACGCGGCGGTTGCCGAGATGGTCGATGTCGTCGATCTCGCCCTTGCCGTCGCGCAAGTCGACCAGCGTCTTGATGACGGCGAGGATGTCTTCCTTGCGCAAGGTGCGATAGGTGTCCGGCGCGTCGAGGTCGAGGCGCATGTTCATCTTGACCCGGCCGACCGCGGACAGGTCATAGCGCTCGCTGTCGAAGAACAGCGACTGGAACATGTTCTGCGCCGAATCCAGCGTCGGCGGCTCGCCCGGGCGCATCACCCGGTAGATGTCGAACAGCGCATCCTCGCGCGTCATGTTCTTGTCGGCGGAAAGCGTGTTGCGAATGTAGGGACCGACGTTGACATGGTCGATGTCGAGCAGCGGCAACTCCTTGTAGCCCTGCTCGTTCAGCGCCTTCATCGACTTCTCGGTCAATTCCTCGCCGGCCTCGGCGTAGATTTCGCCGGTCTTCGGATTGACGAGGTCCTCGGCGAGATACATGCCGACCAGCTCCTCGTCGCTCATGCGCAGCGCCTTCAGCCCCTTCTCCTGGAGAAGGCGGGCGGCGCGGACCGTGAGCTTCTTGCCGGCCTCGAGCACGACCTTGCCGGTGTCGGCGTCGATCAGGTCGTTCAACGTGGAATAGCCGCGGAAGCGCACCGGGTCGTAGGGCACGCGCCAGCCTTCCGGATTGCCGCCGGACTTGGCGCGCTTGTAGATGATCTTCTTGTAGAACGTGCTCAGGATCTCCTCGCCGTCGAGGCCGAGGGCGAACATCAGCGACGTCACCGGAATCTTGCGGCGGCGGTCGATGCGCGCGAACACGATGTCCTTGGCGTCGAACTCGATGTCGAGCCACGAGCCGCGATAGGGAATGACGCGCGCGGCGAACAGCAGCTTGCCGGACGAATGGGTCTTGCCCTTGTCGTGATCGAAGAACACGCCGGGCGAGCGATGCATCTGCGAGACGATGACGCGCTCGGTGCCGTTGACGACGAAGGTGCCGTTCATGGTCATGAGCGGAATGTCGCCCATGTAGACGTCCTGCTCCTTGATGTCCTTCACCGACTTCGCGCCGGTTTCCTCGTCGATATCGAACACGATGAGGCGCAGCGTCACCTTCAGCGGGGCGGCATAGGTCATGCCGCGCTGGCGGCACTCGTCGACGTCGTACTTCGGCGCCTCGAACTCGTAGCGCACGAATTCGAGCTGCGAGGTGCCGGAAAAGTCGTTGATCGGAAACACCGACTTGAAGACCGCCTGCAGGCCCTCGTCGAGCCGGCCGCCGGGCGGTTCGTCGACCATCAGAAACTGATCGTAGGACGCCTTCTGAACCTCGATCAGGTTCGGCATCTCGGCGACTTCCCGGATATGCCCGAAGAACTTGCGAACCCGCTTGCGACCGGTGAACGTCTGCTGCACCATCGTGGCCTCTCATCTCGTCGCCCGGAGGGGCAAACCTTCCGAAGCGCGATCGACGTCGCCCCCGGGTTGAATCTCTGAACGCTCTCAAGAGCGGAACTCAAATGTCAGGACTTGAATCCTGAAATGGAACGCCAGGCTCGCAGAACGCAAAACGACGTGCTGGGTGCATGCGTACACCCAGCCCGTCAAAACCATCTCCAAACGGACCGAAAAAGCCCGAAATCGCTGCTCTCCCAACGGCTTATGAAGGAACGCCGCCGTTCCCGCCATCCGCCGTGCTTTCGTGCTGCCACCCGATATGGGACGGCAATCGTGGAGATTCGAGGGGCGTTCCCCTGAATTTCCACACTTTTCTGTGTACAACAGACCGAGCCCGGGCCCGGCGGCTGTGCCCGGCGAGGGCGATTGCGCCCGTCCGGAAATCCCGTTCACCCTCACCCCCGTCATGGCCGGGCTTGACCCGGCCATCCACGTCTTGGGGCGATCCCCAGGTCTCGCTACAGGTCTCGCTACGCTCGCCGAATTGACGAAGAGACCCGGATTTCGCTGGAGTAACCTCTCCATCCTCGTCATGGCCGGGCTTGACCCGGCCATCCACGTCTTTGGTGAGGCCGATCCCCGGATCGCGCTCGGCTCCGCCTCGCTTGTCCGGGGATGGAATTTCGTAATCGCCGGCTGCGCCGTGATTACTTCAATTCCACCTTGGCGCCGGCCTTCTCGAGCTGGGCCTTGATCTTCTCGGCTTCGTCCTTGGCAACGCCTTCCTTGACCGGCTTCGGCGCACCTTCGACCAGATCCTTGGCTTCCTTGAGGCCGAGGCCGGTAATGGCGCGAACTTCCTTGATGACCTCGATCTTCTTGTCGCCCGCGGCTGCGAGCACGACGGTGAACTCGGTCTTCTCTTCGGCGGCCGGAGCGCCACCGCCGGCGCCCGGCGCAGCCGCGACAGCCACGGCGGCGGCGGCCGACACGCCCCACTTCTCCTCGAGCAGCTTCGCCAGTTCGGCAGCCTCGAGCACGGTCAGCGCCGAGAGGTCGTCAACAATCTTCTGCAGATCAGCCATCGATATATTCCTTTAACGTATTCGGTTCGAACCAGATTTGACTTGCGAAGGGCCTTACGCCGCTTCGTCCTTAGAGGCATAGGCCTGGACAACGCGCGCGAGCTTGGCCGCGGGCGCCGTCGAGAGCTGGGCGATCTTGGTGGCCGGCGCGACCAGAAGGCCGACCAGCTTGCCGCGCAGTTCGTCGAGTGACGGCAGCGAGGCGAGCGCCTTCACTCCGTTCACGTCCAGCACGGTTTTGCCCATCGAGCCGCCGAGCACGACGAAGTTCTCGTTCGTCTTGGCGAATTCGACGGCGACCTTCGGCGCCGCCACCGGATCGCTGGAAGTCGCGATCACGGTCGGGCCCTTCAAAAGGGCGCCGATGGCAACGACGTCTGTGCCTTCAAGAGCGATTTTGGCGAGACGGTTCTTCGAGACCTTCACCGACGCGCCCGCCTGCTTCATCTGCTTGCGCAGGGTCTGCATCTGGGCCACCGTGAGGCCGGAATAGTGAGCAACGATCGCGACGCCCGTAGACTTGAAAGTCTCGTTGAGCTGTTCGACCGCTTCTTTTTTTGCCGCTCGTTCCACAGCAAGCTCTTTCCGTTTGGCGGCCTTTGCCTCGAGGCTGGGACCGCCGGGTTATACCCATCGTCCAGCCCGGATCCTGATCCCGAGACCGGCTTCGAGATACCGGTCTCAAGACACGCCGGGCGTGACGACATTCAGTAGCCTGCCCTCCCGCTTCCAGCGGCCTCACGGCCAAAGAGCACGGGGTGTCGAGGTTCGAACCCAATCTGCTGCCTTCCGCTCATAGCGCGGAAAGCGAAATCCGGTCTTCACCCGTCTATGCAGGCCATGCAATTAAGCCGTTGGACTAACTTGCGTTTGCCTCGGGCGCCTGCAGTCTCGGACAGGATGAGGTCGACAACGTCGTCCCTGACGGGACGACCGAAGACCCCGTTCGCACCGTTGACCCAGCAAAATTGACGCCCCGTCCTCCCGAACCATCCGAATGGACATGCGGGAAGGCAAGACTCCTATCTCGTTGGATTTTTGGAATGCGAACACGGACATGCGAGCGCAAGCCAGCACGTCCGGAGCGCGGTGTTTAACGAATCTTTGCTGCATTGCCAAGTCCTAAATCATGCAATTTTCCGGCCAGCTTCGATCCGGACAAAATATCGCATCCCGCATCGGCCAGCATCAGCGACGCCAAGGACGGCGCGGCAGGCGATGTCGGCATCGCAGGCATCGCAAATAAAAAGGCGGGCCCGGAAACTCCGAGTCCCGCCTTCATTCGCCGCAGCGGTCCCGGCCTCAGCCGAGCACGGTTCCCGGCTCGACCTTGACGCCCGGACCCATGGTCGAGGACACCGCGATGCGCTGGATATAGGTGCCCTTGGCGCCGGCGGGCTTCGCCTTCGCCACCGCGTCCGCCAGCGCCTTGATATTCTCGACGAGTTTCTCCTCCGAGAACGACGCCTTGCCAATGCCGGCCTGCACGATGCCGGCTTTCTCGACGCGGAATTCCACCGAACCGCCCTTGGCGCCCTTCACGGCGCCGGCGACGTCCATCGTCACGGTGCCGATCTTCGGATTCGGCATCATGCCGCGCGGGCCGAGCACCTTACCCAAACGGCCGACCAGCGGCATCATGTCCGGCGTGGCGATGCAGCGATCGAAGTCGATCGTGCCGCCCTGCACCTTTTCAACGAGGTCCTCCGCGCCGACGACGTCGGCTCCAGCGGCCTTGGCTTCGTCGGCCTTGGCGCCGCGCGCGAACACGCCGACGCGTAGCGTGCGGCCGGTGCCGTTCGGCAGGCTGACGACGCCGCGCACCATCTGGTCGGCATGGCGCGGATCGACGCCGAGGTTCATCGCGATCTCGATGGTCTCGTCGAATTTCGATTTGGCGCGCTCCTTGACCAGCTTGATGGCCTCGGCGATCGGATAAAGCTTCTCCCGATCAATGCCTTCGCGAGCCTTCTTCAAACGTTTTCCGGTTGCCATGGTTGGTTACTCCGCCACCTGAAGGCCCATCGAGCGGGCGGAGCCCTCGACCATGCTCATGGCCGATTCGACGGTGTCGCAATTGAGGTCCTTCATCTTCTTCTCGGCGATCTCGCGCACCTGCGCCTTGGTCACCTTGCCGGCGGAATCACGGCCCGGCGCCTTGGAGCCGGACTGGATCTTCGCCGCCTGCTTGAGGAAGTAGGACATCGGCGGGGTCTTCATCTCGAAGGTGAAGGAACGATCGGCGTAGATCGTAATCACCACCGGAATCGGCGTGTTCTTTTCTTCCTTCTGCGTCTGGGCGTTGAACGCCTTGCAGAATTCCATGATGTTGAGGCCGCGCTGACCAAGCGCGGGGCCGATCGGCGGCGACGGGTTCGCCGCACCGGCCGGCACCTGCAATTTCAGGTATCCGGTCACTTTCTTTGCCATGCGTCACTCCTGTTGGTGGTTGCGGCTCGAACGGCTGGCGACCGCCCTCACCTCCCACGGCTTTCCGCGGAAATCCCTTCCGCACGTCATGGCCGGGCTTGTCCCGGCCATCCACGTCTTCACAACCATTCCGCGCCAATTCAAAGACGCGGATGCCCGGCACGAGGCAGGGCATGACGGCTAAACCTTCTCGACCTGACCGAACTCCAGTTCCACCGGCGTCGCACGACCGAAGATCGACACCGCGACCTTCACGCGCGAGCGCGCCTCGTCGATTTCCTCCACCACGCCGGAGAACGACGCGAACGGGCCGTCGGCCACGCGGACATTCTCGCCGATCTCGAACGACACCGACGCCTTGGGCCGCTCCACGCCTTCCTGCACCTGGTGCATGATGCGCATGGCCTCGGCTTCCGAAATCGGCATCGGCTTGTTCTCGGCGCCGAGGAAGCCCGTGACTTTCGGGGTGTTCTTGATGAGATGAAACGCCTCGTCGGTGAGGTTCATCTTCACCAGCACGTAACCCGGGAAGAACTTGCGCTCGGTATCGACCTTGCGGCCGCGCCGGACTTCCGTGACCTTCTCGGTCGGCACCAGCACCTGCTCGAAAAGGTCCTCAAGCCCGCGCTGCTTGGCCTGCTCGCGGATGGATTCCGAGACCTTCTTTTCGAAATTCGAATAGGCGTGGACGATATACCAGCGCATGCTCATGGTTCAGTTCCGTGCGCGTGTCGTTCGCGCTGTGTCATTTAATGAAAGTCGAGCACGAACGTGATGAAAACGCGGATAATTTGATCCGAGAAAAAGAAGAAGATCGACGCCAGCGCCACCATCAGGAACACCATGATCGTCGTGACCGTGGTCTCCCGGCGCGACGGCCAGGTGACTTTCGCGGTCTCGGTGCGTACTTCCTGCAGGAATTTGAACAGGCTGAAAGCCATCGTCGATGATCCGCGTTGGTTTGCCGGTCTGGGTTCGAATATCCGGGCAGCCTCTCTCGCACGCCCACCCCTCTGTTTGAGGGTAGCCGCCCTGCGGGCTCGACTGTCCGGGAAATTCAATGCCGCGTCGGATATCCGTCAAATCGGGCCGACAGCAGGTGGCGCTATCTACTGCCCTCGGCCGGAAAGGTCAAGGGCACGGCCTGCCACGCGCCGTTCAGCAACGTGCTGCGGTGCCGGCCGCAAGACACGGATATTTCTACGGATTAGCTGGCAGGAGTGGCAGGGCTCGAACCTGCGACCCCCGGTTTTGGAGACCGGTGCTCTACCAATTGAGCTACACTCCTAGCGGGTGCCTCTATAGCGAACGCAAAACGCCCCGTCAGCCCTAAAAATGGGTCGACGTATCGAGAATCAGAAAGTCGAACGCAACGAGACGGATGTTTCGGCCCGTTCATCTGCTTATCTCTTTCGACTGCCATCACCCGCGAATGGGGGCGTATTGCCTCGATCGTCGACCCGGTATTGAGTGTGGGTCCTTACAACAAGGAGCGCTCACCTCTAGAATGGGAGCGATGGACGATCAGGAGCCACAATGACCGCCGACCAATCACCACAGGCGAACGACAAACCACACGACGAGGCAGCCGCCTGGGTGCTGAAAAACCGTGACATCAACCAAAGCGCGCACGAAGCCCGCGCATTTGAAGCGTGGCTCGACCATAGCCCCGAGAACAGAACAGCCTATGAGGAGGCCGAGCGGCGGGCAGGCAAAGCCGGGACGGCCCGGACGGGTCAAGCCGGGACGGTCGACAAACCGCGCAGTAACGCCGCCAAGATCATTGCCGTCGCGATTCTCCTCGCAGCGCTCGCCGGCGGCGCCTTCATGCTGCTGCATGGATGATCGGGTCCGCCGTCCCGTCGGCATCGCTTTGGAAGCCGCGTGAGATGCGGAAGAGCCGCTGTGGATCCCCCGGTCGCAACTTCGGGGCTGTGCCGGCACTGTGGCAACAGCACACCACAGCCGTTCGCAGAAAAACGGAGGCATCGATTTACGCTTGTTTCACCGGGCAAAACTAGACTTCCAACCAGAACCCGGCCGCAAGTTCGGCCCCGAGACAACTTCGGGCGGCGGCGCAACGTCAGGAGTATCCGATGGTATTCGTGACCTTCATGATGGCATTGGCAACGGCTGCGTTCTACGGCGCCGGCAACTATGGCATCGGCGCCGATCAACTGTGCTATTACGGCGCGACATTTTGCGTCCACCCGGACTGGCTGGCGATCGCGACCCTGTTGCTGGTGATCTGGACGCTGTTCTTGAGGGTCGACCGCATTTGATGGATGCGGAATCGCTGCGTGTTTCGCACAAAAAAGGCCGGCTGCGCGCCGGCCTTTTTGTCGGATATCGTATCGCCTGATCCGACGCGAGCCGCGCCGATCTGACGCCGGTCTCAATAATGAGGCGCCGGAGGGCCACCCCAGCCAAAGCGATAGTTCACGCCGGCCTTCACGGTATGCTCGTCGTTGCGGAAGCTGGCTCCGACGACGTCGGCAGGCGAACCCGCGGCGAACGTCGTCTTGCCGAAATTGTAGTACTGATATTCCACCTTGGCGGACCAGTTCGGCGCGAACATGTATTCGAGACCGGCGCCGATCGTATAGCCGTCATCACGATTTCCGGTGGTCGCGAAAGACTGCGGAACGCCCGCGGCATCGGTGATGCCGAGCTTGCTGTCGCGGAACGCATAACCGCCCTTGGCGTACAACAGCGCCGGTCCCCAGGTGTAGCCGAGCCGGCCGGTCACCGAGCCAAGACCGCGATCGTTGCTCGTCACAACGCTGCCGCCTCCCGGAAAGACCACGCCGCCGTTGTTGTTGGCGAGCCAGCTATACTGGGCCTCCACGCCGAGCACCCAGTTGTTCGCGAACTGATAATCGGCGCCGCCCTGAACGCCGCCGAGGAAGCGGCCATCGCTTCCGCCGAGGCTGCTATCGCCGCCGAACGCGCCGCCGAGATGGCCGCCCACGTAGAATCCGGTCCAGTTGTAGACAGCCTGTGTCGGCGTATAGGGCGGCGGCGCTTTGGTATAGGTTCGCGGCGGAAGATCAGCCGCGAGCGCCGGAGCGGCGAAAGCTGCGACGGCCGCCGCCGCGAACAAGAATCTCTTCATGACGGGTTTCCCCCTTTTTGTCGGATGCCACCATCGTCAAACAACGTGGCGCGAATTTGGTTGCCCAAAGGCAGCCGTGTTGCAGTGATCGTCCGCAACCGTGATGCGCGGGCAACATTCACGGCCCCATGTAGGCTCTCTCGGCCGGAAAACCAGCAGCGGGCGCAAGACCAGCATTCTGGCCGGTCGTCCTCCCTGTCGTGAGGTTCCGGGCTCTCCGAAATGTGATCCCGGCTCTCGGCTTACCGCGTCAGCTTTTCCAGTTCGGGAAACGGCGCGTAGACGGCCCCCGCGCAGACCTCGCCGGCATTCTCGATCATGCGGTCGAGCCGTGCATCGACATATACCACCGCGCGCTGCACCACACCGCCGTAGCTGCCGTCGATCTCGCGGGCATTGTAACGGAGACAGCTCACATAGCGCAGCCGGCCGCCGACGGTACGCTGAGCCGGCGCGGCCATCGCGGCGTCGCGAACGCCAACAGGATTGTTGAGGTAGGTTCTGAGAAACGCGAGGATCTGAGCGCGGTAGTCCGCCGGAAACGGCTGATCGGCGATACCGCGATCATCGGTGTAGACCATCTCGCCCTTATCGCCGCCATCGGTCACGCAGGCAGCAAGCGACGACGCCAACAAGACGACCATTGCGAATTTAGAAGATCCCCCCAACTTCGGTCTCGTCTCTCCGCTTCCCCGGAAAGCTCTTAGACCGTCCGCAGCCGGAAGGAAATTCGCAATTCAGTTATCGGTGATTAAGTGCGGGTCGAGCTTGCAGCGACCGGCGATCGATCGCCGCAAGCCATGACCGCACCGCGTAACGGAATCAGTGGTGGTGTTTGTGGAAATGACGATGGCGATGAACGTGCCGGCGGGGATGATGGTGATGGCGTCCCATCTTGGCGTTGGCATTCAGCACATTCGACTTGAGGGTCGCCGACTTGGTGGCCGGGGCATGGCTTGTGCGGGCGGTGCCGGCCATCGCGGGCGCAACAAGCACGGAAGCGGCGAGCAGCGCGGCGGAAATCGTTTTCAGCATGGTGGTCTCCTTGGAGATTGATACCGAGGTGTCCGGCCGGGTGGCCGGATCCCCGGATTCACGCGGGCCACGATGGGACCGCCCCGCTGAACGAGGGCTGAATGCGGCAGCAGCCGCTGTTCATCCGGATGAATGGCTGGTCATATTGGCGTCGCCGGTTGCCTGGAATAAGTTCGCATTACGGACCGCAGCGGAATACGAAAGGCCGTTCGGCGCAGATCTTGTCGCATCCGCTAACCATGGAGAGATCGGAGTCTCGACACGCGACCGCGAAACGCGGTTAAGTCTCGCCTCGACACCCGCCGGCACCGCCGGAGACAAACGAGCACGTCATCAGCCCGGCATGAGCTTGCAATTATCATGACCTCACCCCGATCCCATGACCGGATCGCGTTCGTCGCGGGCGCAAGCCCCGAAGCCCAGCAGGCGCTGACGGAGCTGGTCGCGATTTACGGCAATCACGATCCCGCGGATGCCGATGTGCTGGTCGCGCTCGGCGGCGACGGATTGATGCTGCAAACGCTGCATCAGAACATGCGGTCGGGCAAGCCGATCTACGGCATGCACCGCGGCACCGTCGGCTTTCTGATGAACGAATACAGCCGGCACGATCTGCACGCCCGCCTCGCTGCCGCGACCGAGACCGTGATCCACCCGCTGCTGATGCGCGCGACCGATATCCACGGTGGAGTGCACATCCACCATGCCATCAACGAAGTCTCGCTGTTTCGCCAGGCCCATCAGGCCGCTCGGCTGCGCATCCTGATCGACGAGCGCGAACGCATGGCGGAGCTTATCGCCGACGGCGTCATGGTCGCGACGCCGGCCGGCTCGACCGCCTATAATCTTTCGGCGCAGGGACCGATCCTGCCGATCAACGCGGCGCTGCTGGCGCTGACGCCGATCAGCCCCTTCCGTCCGCGGCGCTGGCGCGGCGCGCTGTTGCCGAACACCGCCGTCGTGGTGATCGAGGTGCTTGAAGATGAAAAGCGCCCGGTGGCCGCCGTTGCCGACCACGACGAGGCCCGCGACGTCCGCCGCGTCGAGATCCTGTCCGACAAGACGATTTCGATGCGGATGCTGTTCGATCCGGGCCACAGCCTGGAGGAGCGAATCCTGCGCGAGCAGTTCGGCTATTAAACCCGTCTGCCCCCTTTTCGGGAGAGGAAGAACGGCAACCATTCGTTAACGGCGACGGCATATAGTTAACGTCGGGTATATCGGATCCGCTCCCGCACCATGTACGGCATCGACTTCAACAAGCTGCGGTTTCTCGTTTGCGACGACAATGCGCATATGCGCCGCATTCTGCGCACCCTGCTGCATTCGTTCGGCGCGCGCGAAGTCTACGAGGCCGAGGACGGCGCCACCGCCCTCGAAATGTACACCCATTACGTTCCCGATATCGTCATCACCGACTGGGCAATGCCGATCTTCGACGGCATCGAGCTCGCACAGATGATCCGCCAGCCCGAGTCGAAAGGAAATCCGTTCGCCCCGATCATCATGCTGACCGGACATTCGGAGAAGCGCCGCGTCACCGTTGCGCGCGACGCCGGCGTCACCGAATTCCTGGCGAAGCCGATTTCGGCCAAGGGCCTCTATCAGCGAATCCTCAACGTCGTGGTCTCGCCGCGGCCGTTCATCAAGACCAAGAACTATTTCGGCCCGGATCGTCGGCGCAACACCAGCAACGCCTATATCGGCCCCGAGCGTCGCGGCACCAAGGAGCCCGATATCATTGCACAGCCGTCGCTGCTGGATAAGGCCCGGGCCCCCGGCTAACGAGGCGCAGCGCATGCAGAAGGACGAACCTCCCGGGCTGAAGGTCGAGACATTCGCCGACCATCACGTCATCACGCCGCCCAATCGGCTGCGCAAAGTGATGCGGCTCGTCGACGAGAAGAATTTCGACGACCCGGTCGCGCGCGCCGAGAAGGCGCTGGCGGGATTGTCCAACGAATTCTCCAAATGGATGGCGATCGAACGGGACCGCCTTGCCGCCGCCCACGCGGCCATTCTCCAGGATGGATTCACACCGGCCGCGCGCGACGAACTGTTTCGCGCCGCGCACGACATCAAGGGCGACGCCGCAACTTTCGGCTATCCCTTCGCCGCAGCCGGTGCCGAAAGCCTCTGCCGGATCATCGAACATTCGCCGGCCCTCGACCGCGTGCCTGCGGAATTGATCGCTTATCACATCAACGCGATCCAGGCGATCGTGCGCGAGCACACGACCCCCGGCACCGAGGCCATGGCGCAGGAGATCAACCGCAAACTGCGCCTCGTTGCCGACGAATATCTCGCCGCAGTCAATCGTGACCGGCCCGAGCATCTCGAAGCCATCTTCACGCCGAGCATCGCGCCGGTGGAATAGAACGTTTTCAAGCGAAGTGGCTATCGGTTCGCGTCAAGACAACGCGTCAAATCAAACCATGAGCCCCGCTTCTGATTCCGTTGGAAGCGGAAAGACTCCAGCGTCCGGTCGTCCCCGCGAACGCGGGCTCCCCGTACGTCGCGGATTCGGCGACAGGCCGGCAAAACTTGGTGAATGGGGGTCCCTGCGTACGCCGGGACGATGAGGATTCCTACGGTTACGCAGCCGCAAGCAGCTCGCTGAGCAGCGGTTCGCGGTACGCTCGCGGTGCAATCACCGGCTCGTCAAACCTCGGCTTACGGGACGCGGGCTCGTAAGTCGCCGGCTCGTCAAACCTCGGTTCGACGCGCTCGGGTTCGCAAGAGACCTCCGCGTACGGCTCCGCCTCGTAAAGCCCGGCTTGGCATGGCTCCGTTTCGTAAGATTCCGCTCCGCAAGATTCCGCATCGTCGAACCTGGCTTCATCCGGCTCACGATCGTCGAGCCGAGCTTTGAACCCGAGGCGGTCGAAGAAGCGCGGCCTGTCAGACACAGGTTCGCAGAACTCCTCGCGGAAATCCGGCTCGTACAATTCGGGCTCGGATAACTCCGTCTCGCAAACCGACGCTTCCTCAAACGCCGGCTCCGCCGCTCGTTCCGCAACCAGCTCATCGCAGAATACACGCGCTTCCTCGCGCGCCGATTCCGTCGCGAAGCGCCGCAGCAGGATCAGCAGAGGCTCCGAAACCTCGGACGCCGTTTCGCACATCGTCAGGACACGCTCCACCATACGGCGACGCAGGCGCGTCGCACCGCCGACCGTTCCGACGAAGCCGATCTCGTCGCGCGCTTCCAGCGCGGCTCGAAACGCAGGGAACGTAGATTCCGGCAACCCCGCCCGCGTCAACAGCGCGGACAGGCTGGCGCCGCCGCGATCGTGAACTAGCGCAACGACGCGATCCAAAGGCAGGCCCGACAGTTCCACCAGCGCATGGTCGAACAGGTCTTGATTGCCCGACAGCAACGCGCGCAGGATCAATCCGGCATTGAGTTGCCCGGTGGCGCGCAGGTGCGCGACCAGACCGCGCATCTCGTCGTCTCCCGCACACGCGGCGATATTGACGACGGAGCGATCACGGGCGTCGCCGACCGCGCGGCCCGCGCGATCGGCGTCGAGCCAGTTCTTCGCGACGACGAACCGCGCCAGCGTATCGGACAGTTTTCCGATCAGCGCGAACCGCGTGGCTGCGGGCAGATCGTCGAGCGCCAGCATCGATTCCCTGATTGCAGAGAGGTGGCCGTGCCGCTCGACGATGCGGTTCCAGGATAACGGCGCGAGATCGGCGCCCGGATTTTCGATCAGCTCAAGGGCCGCCGCCGCCGAGCCCACCTCCGCGATGGCCGCGCAGACCGATACCGGAATGCGGGCGCGGCGCGCGACGGCGCATTGCACATCGCTGTTGCCGGTCGCGACGATGTCGACGAGGTCCGCATCGATCAGGAGCGGAGAATGTTCGAGGACCAAAACGGCAACCGACGGCTGATCGACCGAAAGCGCCTGGACGATGGCCGCCGGCGCGGTCGCGTTGCGCGCGAAAACCTCCGCCATCGCCTGGCGAACCAGCGGAGACGGATCATCGAGCTGCATCAGGAGCGCGCCCTCGGCGGCCGCGCGATCGTCATCGGAGAGATCGGAGATGAGCCAGGCTCTGGCCAGTGCTCGCGTTGCTTCCGCCCGCTCGCCCGCGGTGGCGGACCGTACCCAACTGATGAATTGCCGAACGATCATGGTCTTTCCGGCTTACACAACTTGAGACGACACCGTGATCCGATGCCACTGTCATAGAAAATAAACCACGACGCTTAACAAAGGGTTCACCATAACCGGTTGCCTTCGTTGACGTTTCGTTAACGAGAATAGACGCGGCGAAAATGCCCTGTTGAAAGCAATGAACCTGTTGAAAGCAATAAACAGGAGGGTTTGCAAAAAAATGCAAGTTTCGGGGGATGACTTCGGATGACGAATCTTCACCTCTCCCGCTTGCGGGGGAGGTCGAACGCGAAGCGTTCGGGTGGGGGCACGCTGACTAGCCCCTCCCCAACCCTCCCCCGCGAGCGGGAGAGGGAGCCCGCAGTGCTCCAAGGAATTCCTGCCTAAATGAGACCGTCTAGCCGCTGTAAGCGCCGCTGCGGTCGCTGAACAGATCGAACGGCTGACGCGGACCAGGCGCGGACGATGTCTGCGCCTCCGGGGCCGCCGCGACGGATCGCGTGCCCCACAGTTCCTGAACCGCCGGAGACACCGGCTGCGTGCGCTCGCCGACCTGAAACAGCGAACGAAACATCGGCTGGCTGGGCGCGGCGGATGCGATCGTCGCAGATGATGCCACGACCGGCGTGACGCCGCCGCGCGTGTCGGGCAGACGCGACAGGTAAACCGCATTGTCGGACGACGTCGCAAATTGCGCCGCGGACGCGACCGCCACCGGCGCGCTCACGCCGAGCGATGCCATCGCCGTGCGGGTCGCGGGCGAGCTGGCGGCGACGGCGTAGCGACGATCCAGATCGGCGTAGACTTCCGATACGCTGCGCGCCCGGCCGTCGCTATCGTAAAAGATCGGACGGTTGGCGGCGGCGGCGTTCGGAAACAGCCGCGCGCCGGATGCTTGCGGATTGTCCTGCGCATTCGCGATCAGCTTCGCGGCTCCGCCGACGCCCATGAAATGCGCCATATAGAGTTCGCTGTCGGTCGGACGGCGGCCGATCAGGCCGGTCAGCTTGAAGCTGTTGGATTGCGTCAGCACGCCGGCCATGGCGGAGGCGATGGCCGGATCGTCACGCAGCTTGAGGATCGCGGCGCGCGTGGCGGGATCGCTGACGGAATAGCTGCCCGACGGAGATCTGGTGATGGCATCGGCATAGCCGTTATAGCCGAGCGCGGGGCCCGCCTCCTTCACCGTGCCGAGCCAGGTCTGCTCGATGAACTGGTAGAGCCCCTTGGCGGACGAAGTGGGCGCAGCAGCTTGAGGATCGAAGTTGGATTCCATCTTGGCGGTTGCGAGCAGGTATTCGAAGCTCGCGCCGGTGACGTCGGCCGCCTTGCGGATGGCGGTCGCGATCCCGTTGAAAAGGCCGGTCAGTCCGGCGCGCGACGGATCGCTGGCGGCGTTGGCGGCATCGACGGTCATGGTGGTCTCTCGCTCCCCGCGAAACGACCGCTCGCATTTCAACGCGATCTCGGCAAACCCGCCGTCGATGCCGGCTCCCACCGGCAGCGGACGGCTTTCACTGCGGAGCAAGGTGGAAGATTATGGTTAACGGTGCGTTAATGCGAATAAATCAGGCCGTTGCGATAGATCGACACTTCGATATCCATGCCCAAACTCCCGGCGACTTCCGCAAGCGGGGATGGAAACGTCGACGAGATCGCCATCGCACTCTCATGGAACGGAATCGCGACGTCCAAGCACATCGAACCTATCGATTCATTGGAAACAAGCGGTACGAGGACCGGTGCAATGCTTCGAATATGATTTAAGGCGGCAGACCAATAATCATCGGCTTCAGGGATATCGATTTGAGCATAACTCGTCGAGCGTCCAGGAATTTTCTCATACCGATCCAAGACCAACCCCAAAGTCCGCTCCAGTTCGGAACGCGCGATTGTAACGTCACTTAGCCGGACTACGATCGAAATCGGTTGCACACTCACGGACGGCTCCGTGTCAGGACTTCTTATAGACCTCGGCGGGATCGAACAGCCTGTCGGCATCGACAAACCTCACGCGCGCTTCGCCGCCCTCGCCTTTGGTCACCGCCCGGTAGAAACAGGATCGCCGTCCCGTGTGGCAGGCGGCGCCGCGCTGCTCGACCTTGATCCAGACCGCGTCCTGATCGCAGTCCGTCCGCATCTCGACCACCCGCTGGACCTGACCCGAACTCTCGCCCTTTCGCCATAACGCCTTGCGTGAACGGCTGTAATACCAGGCGTCGCCGGTCTCGACGGTCCGCCGCAGCGCCTCCTCGTTCATGTGCGCAACCATCAGCACATCGCCGGTTTCGGCATCGGTCGCGACACACGTAATGAGCCCCGACGCATCGAAGCGAGGCCGGAACAGCAGCTCCTCCTCGATTCCGTTTTGGGATGAAGTTGTCGGTTGAGACACAGGAAATCGCTCAGAAATATCGTCGGGGACTCGGCGAAGTGATCCGACATGCGCAACACGCTCGGGTCGTGGACGCAAGTGCCAAATCCAAAGCTCCACCAACAGCTTAAATTTCGCGAGCGATCCTTTACCGGAATCGAAACACTAGCGGCTTGGCCCTCGCACCATCGACAGGAATCGTGCCTGCTCCGCCGGATTGTCGCGGAACACGCCGGTGAACCGGCTGGTGAAGGTCAGGGCGCCGTGCTTGGCCACACCGCGCACCGACATGCAGGTATGCTCCGCCTCGATCATCACCGCCACGCCGCGGGGTTTGAGCACTTCGTCGACGGCGGCGGCGATCTGGGCAGTCATGTGCTCCTGGGTCTGAAGACGCCGGGCAAAGATGTCGGTCAGGCGCGCCAGCTTGGATAGTCCGACCACCCGCTCGACCGGCGTGTAGGCGATATGCGCCTTGCCGTAGAACGGCATCATGTGATGCTCGCATTGCGAGGTAAACTGGATGTCGCGGACCAGCACGAAATCATCATAGCCTGCGGTTTCGCCGAAGGTCCGGTTCAGCACTTCGGCCGGACACTGATGGTAGCCCTGATAGATCTCGTCATAGGCCTCGACCACCCGGCGCGGGGTATCGAGCAGCCCCTCCCGATCCGGATTTTCGCCGATATAGGACAATAGCGTCCTGACCGCGTATTCTGCTTCGTGGCGCGACGGACGCGATCGGTCCGGCTGAACGGCTGCCGCCATGAATTCCGACGGATCCAGCTCGGCGGGGGAAAATCCGGCAGTCTTAGCGCTGGAAGTCTTGGCGCTGCTGGATTTGACTTCGGAAGGTTTGCTGCCGCGCAGCGGCTTGATCAAAGCGTCCATCTTTACTCCGTTCGACCGGCCTCGCTTGAGACCGGAGTGTCACCGGGCAGACGGGGCGGCATTGCGAGCCACCGGACGCCTGAGTCCCTTGATATTGAACATTGCAACAGCCGAATTGAACTTCAATCCGAGTGCGGCGGAAAATCGCCGGATTGCGTTTCCCGGCATTGGATCCATATATAGGCTTCGAGGTTCCCGCCGCCAAGAGCGTCGCCTGCCTCCTCAGCGAATTCAACGTTTTGGAATCTGATGCTGAACGACGTTTACAACAAGACCATCATCGAACTGGCCGGCAACATTCCACGGCTGGGGCGTCTTCAGGCACCCGATGCCAGCGCCACGGCTCATTCGAAACTGTGCGGCTCCACCGTCAAAATCGACCTCAAGATGGACGGCCCCATCGTCACGGACTTCGCCCACGACGTGAAGGCCTGCGCGCTCGGCCAGGCCTCGTCCTCGATCATGGCGCGCCATGTGGTCGGCTCGACCGCCACGGAGTTGCGCGAACTGCGCGAGACCGTGCGCAGGATGCTGAAGGAAAACGGCGCGCCGCCGCAGGGCAAGTGGGCCGACATCGCGCTGCTCGAACCGGTGCGCGACTACAAGGCGCGGCACGCATCCACCATGCTGACGTTCGACGCCGTGGTCGACGCCATCGGCCAGATCGAGGCCAAATCGGTTGCATCGACCCCACTCACATCCGCGCCAAGCTGAAGCAGTTCGTTTCGCTTGAACGTTGCTATTGATTATGAGGTGGCGGAGCAACCGCAGCCACACCGCCGGTCGGAACCGCTTCGGCGGTCTTGGTCGGCCTGCTGACGACGGTCCCCGTGGCAGCCGTATTTGCAACGCTTGCCGGAAAGCGGTCCTGCACCGGTTTGGCGACGAGGCTGGCGACGGGCGCATCCAT
Source organism: Nitrobacter sp. (assembly GCF_047149785.1). Taxonomy (GTDB): domain Bacteria; phylum Pseudomonadota; class Alphaproteobacteria; order Rhizobiales; family Xanthobacteraceae; genus Nitrobacter. The sequence goes on from NZ_BAAGBE010000001.1 coordinate 1,692,254, forward strand.
AGTCCCGCTGTCCGGCAGCACGTCCGCGACGCGGTCCGTCGTCACCAGATTGGTCGAGTGCAATTCCGCCGGCGACAGTTCGTGGAGACTTTCCCATGGAGGAATGCTGAGCGCCAAATGCAGCAAATCCCCGGTCCCGCCCATGTCGAAGGTATACTTGGCGAGCCGGCCTATGTCGCGCTCCACAATCATCAAATCGTCGGCGGAGTAGCTGGCGGCCCTCGCATCGTCGGCGCGATCGCCCATCCAGATCTGATGAACACGAACATGCGCGCCATCAGGTACATAGCGGGCTTTGCCTGACAACAACATGAACACGCACATGGACTCGCAATAGGCTTCGGGAAGCACGGCTGCGCGATCGCCGTTCGTGGTCTTGACGACAGCGCTGGTCCCGACCGTCGTGCGCAAGCCGAGTTCACGCCAGCGTCGGCCAAGCGCAATGGCGTCGTTGACCGAGCCGCCGCTGGAGTCCAGCACAACCGTCACGCCGGTAACATCGCGTCCGGCGGTGAAGTCATCGAAAGCTTTCGGCGTCTCGGCGGTGACGATACCGACCGCGCTGATCCAGCCCCGACAGTGCGACCCGCAAGCAGTCCAGGTGAACCGCATCGGCTGCTTTCGTGCTTCGGCGGTCACATTGGCCAAAACCGGTTTATCGAACGCGGCCGCAAGACCGGGCATGGCAAAACAAAAGGCCGCCGCGCATAGGAGCGCCCATCCACAGAACCCAGATGATGTCGCGAGCCTCAAGTCGGTCCTTCCCCCGTACCCCGCTCTTGCCGATCAATACAGCCGGCCGAACCGCGGCCCGTGAGTCCGTCACCGGATGGTCCGTAAAACGTAGCCGCCGGATTCGGCGACGTCCATACCACCTTTGCTGCGTTTGCGCCCGGAAGTATACGATATCTTGGCACCTGTGACGAAATTGCCGAACTGAGGGTTCCTTGCGGGAACTCCCGCGCGATTCATGAAACCAACGCCGCAAAGTTCCAAGCCATGCCCGGATTGCGCGAGAGCGGCCTTGCGGCTGCCGCGTAACGCCGGACGGATGCTGATCTGGATTTATCGCCACACCCTGTCGCCCCTTGTGGGCTTCAACTGCCGGCACCTGCCGACGTGCTCGGCCTACGGCGACGAAGCGATCGAGCGCTTCGGATTGTGGGGCGGCGGCTGGATGACGCTGGCGCGGTTGTTGCGCTGCCAGCCCTGGGGCACGTCCGGAATCGATAATGTTCCGACAGCGAAACCGCCCGGCGCAGCCTGGTATCGGCCGTGGCGGTACGGCCGCTGGCGCGGCGTGAACAATCCGGAAAATACCGACGGCGATTCCCGCTAGATGCGAGCTATCAGGAGGTTGTCCATCTAGTCTCTCCCTGGAACACTGAAGGCTTCGCAACCTCAGCTCCCTCGGTTCAGACCAGATGGACAACCTCCTGATAGCCCACAGCTTAGTGCGCGACGACTTCGACCTCGCCGTCGACGCCGTTGACGACCTCGAAGCCGCGCTCAAAGACCTTGCCGTCGTTCTTGGCGATCACGCGATATTCGCCTTCGGCCAGGATCACGCGGGGAAATGCGCCGATCGATTCCTTGATGACGTCGCCACCGGGGGTCAGCACCGACCATGCGGTGTTGGCCAGCGCCTCGCCGCCCTTGTCGCTGACGAGCTTCAAGGTGATGACCGCGGCGCGATGCGAGACCGTCACGTCGGTCAGCTTCGCCGCCTGCACGCGGATGTCCGATCGCACAACCGAATTCGCGTCGCCGTAGTTGGAGACGATGTAATAGGTGCCCTCCGGCAAGAGCAGCACGTCGCCCGCGGTTGCGCTAGGAACGAGCGGCGCGCGTTCGGTGCCTTCGAACTGGCTGCCCTTGTAGATGCTGAAGGAAATCTGGTTCGGCGGAATCACCGACGTGCCGACGCGGCCCTCGATCCGCAATCCGCCCGCCGGCAAGATGAACGACTCGTGATCGGTATCCGGCTTCAGCGTTACCGGGCGCACAGCGCTGACCAAACCGAGTGAAACATACACCACGTAGCCGCCCGGCGGCAGAACGATGTTTGGTGTCGCGCCATGATCCTCGCGCATCAGCTTGAATGCGCCGCTCTGGTCGGGGCGATCGGAATAAACCCGCCAGATCAGCCCGCTGTTGATGACCGGCAGATCCTTGCCGTAACGCGCGGTCAACGACAGAACCGCCTGCGCGGGAGCCGCGACGCCGGGTGGCGGCGTCATCAGCGGCACGACGGCGGCCGGCGCTTGCGTCAACGGCGCGGGCAGGCTCGGCATCGAGGCCGGACCGGAAGGCGGCGCCAGGCTGATTGCAGGCCCCGAAGGGGCGTCGGGAACGGCGGCCGGCGGCACCGGGGGCGGACGTTCGCCGAACAACTGCGCCGTGGCCGCGCATGGCAGCGTCACAAACAGCGCGACCGATGCGCGCAACGGCCACGAGTGCCAGCCCGAATTGAATCGATGATTGCCCCCGGAAAACATGGCGCCGGTTTTTCCCGGAAAACACGGCAAATTCAAGCCACCACATTCGCTCACGGCTGCGTCCCGCCCTTGAAGGGCCTAAAAGCGCGGCCTCCCGGTTGAAACGTCTTCATCCGGTGATAATTTCCTTCTAGTCGGTGCAACATCCGGCAGCAGATCTTTCGTGCGTTCGTCCGCCGGAAGCACGGAAGCCGATGTCTCAGTTAGAGAATTCCGCTGTGCTTGAGGGTTTGCGAGGCCACGGCCAGAATGGGTCGAACGGCCAAAAGGTTGGATTGGACAGTGTCAAGCGGCCGGTGATAGGGCTCGCTCTGGGCGGCGGAGCCGCGCGCGGCTTCGCGCATATCGGCATTCTCCGCTCGCTGATCGCACATGGCATCGAGCCCAATGTGGTGGTCGGCACCTCCATCGGAGCCGTGGTCGGCGGCGCCTATGCAGCGGGTCGTCTCGACACCCTGGAGGAATGGGCGCGCAGCCTGCAGCCTCGGAATATCTTCAGCTATCTCGATATCCGGCTGAACGGCTCCGGACTGATCGGCGGCGCCAAGCTCACAGCCCGGCTCGAGGCGTCGCTCGGTCAGATTCAGATCGAGGAGCTGCCGCTCAAGTTTGCAAGCGTCGCCACCGAGGTCCGCACCGGTCACGAAATCTGGCTCACGCACGGCCGCCTGGTCGATGCGATGCGCGCGTCCTATGCGCTGCCCGGAATCTTTGCACCGATGCTGGTGGGCGATCGCTGGCTGGTCGACGGCGCGCTGGTCAACCCGGTACCGGTCTCCACAGCCCGCGCGCTAGGCGCCGAGATCGTGATCGCCGCCAACCTTTCCAATGACGTCTTCGGTCACAGCATTACGATCTTCTCTCACGGCACGCAGAGCGAGGCACCAGAGGAGATCGTCGAGGCCGCGCGGCCGAAACGTGGATTCGGCAAGTTCTTTTCCGCCGAGCGGACCGTCAAGCGCGAACTCTTCGGCGGCGGCAGCCGCCCCGGAGTTATGACGGTCATGACCGATGCATTCAACATCATGCAGGACCGCATCACCCGCGCGCGTCTCGCCGGCGATCCACCGGATCTGTTGATCCAGCCGCGGGTCGGCCAGATCGGCTGGTTCGATTTCCATCGCGCCAACGATCTGATCGCGCATGGTGCGCGCGCCGCTGATCGCGCCGTCGAAGCAATCGTCGAAGCGATTGAGACTCTGGCCCCGCCGGCGAGCGCCGCCGACGCCGATACCGGAGCCAACATCTGATGAGTGTTCAGGCGGTCTTGATGTAGTCGCGCAACGCTTCCTGCTCAGCCTCATATTCCTGAACGCGCAGCTTGACGACATCGCCGATCGAAACCAGGCCGACCAGCCGGTCGCCCTCCACCACCGGCAGATGCCTGAACCTTTCCGACGTCATGACTTCCATGAGGTAAGCGAGCGTGTCCGACAAACGGCAACTGACAACCTTGCGGGTCATGGCGGCGCTGACCGGCTCGTCGAGCGCGCCCGCGCCGCGTTCGTCGAGCGCACGGACGACGTCACGCTCGGACAGTATGCCGTCGATGCGCGTGCCATTCATCACGAGAACGGAACCGATATGCCGCTCCGAGAGAATTTTCACGGCAGCCGACAACGTCGTGCCCGGCTCGACACTTACGACCTGGTGACCCTTGCCCTCGAGAATGGAACGTACCGTCATTGTCGCCTCCTGCGGAGGAGATCGCGCGGCATCTTCGCGCGATCCTCGTTCTCAGGCGGCAGTCGAAACGTTCGATCTTTCGCGCGCGAACGGCGAGACGCTTTTCTTCACGCGAACCGGATTCCACTTCGCCTGAATAGACGACCATGATGAATGAAATCGATCCGCACCGCAAGCGATCCTGATCGCGAGCATCCGCTATCGAATCTGGTCGGCGTCGTCCGAGGGTACGTTCGCGGCTTCGCGTGGCACCGGATCGAACAGCGAAAACAGCACGAGACCCGCCAGAAAGCCCCCGATATGGGCCTGCCAGGCGACGCTGCCGGGCTCGGCGCCGATCGCGACCGATCCCGTCCCGAAGATGACGTTGACGCCGAACCAGATCGCGAGAAACGCGAGCACGCGCGGATTTTGCAACGCGCGCGTCAGCGACAACGCCGGCACCTGCGCCGCCGCGTCGGCGTCGTCGCTGCGGAACGACAGGAAACTGCCGCGCACGAACGCGAAGCGGATCGCCGCCGCCATCGCGCCTGACACCGACGCCGACGCCCCGATCATCGGCGCGATGCTGTGCTCATGGGTCAAAAGATGCGCGACCGCGCCGGCGACGGCAGTCACCGCCATGAAAAGAAAGAACCTGAAGGCGCCGAAGCGGCGCGCCACCGCGCTGCCGAACGGCAGCAGCCACAGCACGTTGAAACCGATGTGACTGAGGTTGGCGTGCAGCAGCGAATAGGTCACGAAAGTCCAGATCTTGGCGGCGCCTCCGCCTGGAAACGCTGTCGCCAGGAGATTCGGATCGTATCGCTTCGGGATAAAGCCGAACGCTTCGACGATCCAGTATTCCAGATCGAGCGGAAGCGCAGCCCATAGGACATAAACGACCGCAAGCAGGCCGATATAGGCGGTCAAGCCTCCCGGCAGCGTGAGGATCGGTTCACGCCGCGGTTCCGGCGGGATATCTGACGGAAGGTTTGGCGGAGAGTCCAAGGGCTGCGACCTGGCGGCTCAAGCGGGCGATGCGCAGCAATAAGCGGTTTGGGCGGATTTGCAAGAAAACTGCCGGCTAACAAAAAATACCGCCGGACGATGCCGCCCTGACGGCCCCGCCCCACGCGATGCCATCGACAGCACGATGGTTTCTCGGAAACGACGACCGGGACCGCTGAATGGCGAGAATGTAAAGCGCATACATTGATCAATCACGCTGACGCCTGGAAACGAACCATCGTGCGAGTCCTTTGTAAAGGAGCACCATAACGATCAGCGCCCCCGTGCCCTTCAGGAACAGGGATAACATTTCCTGAGGACTGCGAGTGCTGTGATCCCTGACCCTCTCGGTGGCGGGCTCGCTCGCCGGCACGCCGGGTTCGTCGCCGGACTCGCGAGCCGGGGCAACGTCGCCGTTCGGGGAAGGCGCTGCGGATCCGCTTTCCCCAACAGCCGGCCCCGGCGCCCCGAAACTCTCGGAAGCGGCCGCAATGAAGGCCGTTTGAAGGCCGATCACAAGACCGAGAACGGACACCCAAAAGCGCAAGATTTTTCCCGCCTGTCTCATCCCGCGTTTGCCCCTGCCATCATCGAGTCCGGGATAACCGCCGAATTGCGCTCTATCCGTCTCATGCCACTACCGTTTCAACCGGCAGCCGGCGCCGGATCAATGCCACCAATACCTCAATCCTGTCGTTGCTGTCGATCTTGAACGACGGCGCCGCCACAGCCCGAAGGACCCGCCCGGGTCGACAAACGCAAAAAGCAAAAAGGGAGGGTCTGAGAAACCCTCCCTTTGATATGTACAGATTGTCCGCAGGGATATTTCGATATTCGAAATCCCGCGATGGTGCGAGGCGTTCGACGTTCCGCCGGAACCTGGAGAAAAACGGCGGGAGACGTAGCCGGACAGTACCAGCTTATTCCAGCGAACCACTCCGATAGTTAATTTAACGTTAACGGCACAAAGGCGTGCGCCGAAGGCTTCAAAGCCGCCGGCGGCATAGACGCTGCAAGGACCCTCCTGCACAACAGAAATGGAGCCGCGGCGCCCTGAATCGGGACAGATACGTCCGCTTCGCGCCGCACCAGGACGGTATCAAAGTCATGAAGCACCCATCGAACCGCGCGTTCTACGCCTATTGGGACACAAAGCGCGACGGCGAGCGCGCGCCCGACCGGCGCGCGATGGAACCGGCGGCTGTCCGCGAACTGCTGGGGGACATCTTCGTGCTCTCCTGCGACCCGAGGCACGGCTATCCGTTCCGCGTCGCGGGCACCCGGGTTTGCGCCCTCCTCGACCGCGACCTCAAGGGACAAGACTTTTCCGAGCTGTTTACGACGGCCAGCCGCGCCGAAATCACAGATGTCCTTGGCGCCGTGTCCGAAGAACTGCTCGCCGCCGTCGCCGGCGTGACCGCGACCGCAAAGGACGGTTCGCTCGCGCGCTTCGAACTGCTTCTGCTGCCTTTCAACACTCGCGCGCATGCGCCCGTCAGCCTCACCGGGCTGCTGGCGCCGATGCAGCATGACGGTCAGCCGCTCGGCGACTTCACCCTCGTGTCGTGGCGCTACATGAACCATCCGCCGCAGCGCCTCGTCCCGCGCGTGCTCAAGAAGCTCGCGATCGCCCGCGGCTTCATGGTTTATGAAGGATTGCGCTGACCAACCCACCCGCGGCCCATGCATGCCGCTCACGCTGCCGCCGACCGATATCAGCCGACATTATGCCCGCGTTAGGGATTTACCCGCAGAATGCAGCATTCTGATACCGTCATTCAATGGCGGCAGATCATCCCGCCGGCGCCAGAACATCGTCATGCTCGTGAATTTTGTCACTGACGAACCTGGGAAGATCCCCGCGATCCGCGCGATGCTCGAACCGCAATTCCACATCGTGCCGCAAGTGCTGCAAGGTGAAGAGCCGCAACCCGGCACCAGCGGCATGCTGATGGTCGACGCCGACCTGCGCAAGATGGACTGCGTCGACCGGATCAGGCGCGTGCTGGGGGTCAAGCGAACGAACCCCGAAAAAATGTTCGTCGTTCCCGGCCATCTCCGCTCCATGATCGCGCAAGCCTATGCGCTTGGCGCCACGGCCGTGGTATCTCGCCCGCGCGAAATCATATCGAAGCTGACCCAGTTCGCGAATGAAGAGAAGGCGAACCACGGCGATGCGGATACAGCCTCGCCGGAAACGGAGAACAGCGCAGCCGCCTTCGTCTCGATGTTCGAGACAGCGCGCGAGGGCAGGCCAGTCAATCTGGCGGATGCCGAATACGCCACGTCGCAGATCATAACGAACATCGTGCGAAACGGATTCGACCGGTGGCTCTACGAGGTCCGTCGCCACCACGAAGGCACGTTTCAGCATTGTATGCTGGTGACGGGAGTAGCGGTGGGATTCGCCCTCGACATCGGCTTCAGCGAAGCCGACGTAAAGCGGCTCGGACTCGCGGCGACGCTTCATGACATCGGCAAGGCGAGGATTCCGCTGGCCGTTCTCGACAAGCAAGGAGAATTGACGCCGGGCGAAGAAGAGATCATGCGGTGCCATCCCGTGATCGGATACGACCTATTGAAGGACCTGCCCAAAATCAGCAGCGAAGCGCTCGACGGCGTCAGGCACCACCACGAGTATCTCGATGGCTCCGGTTATCCGGACGGCCTTGCAGGGTCCGACATCAGCGACCTCGTGCGGCTTTTGACGATTTCGGACATTTTCGCGGCACTGATCGAATTTCGGCCCTATCGGCCGGCAATGTCGCGGCCGGATGCCTACAAGATCCTCTGCGGCATGGACGGCAAGCTGGAAGGCGCTCTGGTGAAGGCGTTTCAAGGCATCGCGCTCAACGGCCCGAAACCGTCGACCCATTGACGGGCGCGCGCAAAAGCCTTTGCGCTTCTGATGGAATCAGAAGCGGGGCTCTATGATTTTGATTTGACGCGTTTTCTTGACGCGAACCGGTAGCCACTTCGCTTGAAAACGCTCTAAAGCACCGCCGCAGACCATCCGGGATGGACAAATCATCGCAATCCGTCAAAACTCCGCTCTAACCCAACCGTCCTAATATTTTCCACGTGGCAGGCACTCCCACCATTCTCGTCCTGGACTCCGGCCTTGGCGGCCTGACCGTGCTGCGGGAGATCGTCAAGGCCCTGCCCGGCGCGCGCTACGTGTATGTCGCCGATGACGTCTTCTTTCCCTACGGCCATCACAGCGAAGACGAAATTATCGCCCGCGTGGTGCCGCTGGCCGGCGAACTGATTGCCGCCCACGCTCCCGATCTCGTGGTGATCGCCTGCAACACGATGTCCGTCTCGGTGCTGGGACCTTTGCGCGCCGCCTATTCCGTGCCGTTCGTCGGCACGGTTCCGGCGATCAAGCCGGCCTGCGCCGCGTCCAAGACCAAGCGCGTCTCTGTGCTCGGCACCCGGGCGACCGTTCAGCGCGAATACACCCAGGCGCTGATCCGCAATCACGCCCAGGCCTGCACCGTGACGCTGGTCGGCGCGGCGAACCTCGCCTCGCTGGCGGAGGACGCCCTGCGCGGCAAAACCGTCAGCGACGCCGATATCGTGAGCGAGATCGCGCCGTGTTTCGTTCCGGCCACTGATGGCGGCGGGTTGCGCACGGACGCCGTCGTGCTCGCCTGCACGCACTATCCGCTGCTGCTGGATCGGCTGATCAGGCTCGCGCCCTGGCCGGTGGCCTGGATCGACCCCGCGCCCGCGATCGCCCGGCGCGTCGTCGATCTACTCGGTCCGGACAGCATCGGCAGGCATGAATCTCCGCCGGAAATGTTTTTTACCTCCGGCCGCTCCCGCACGCTGACGAACGCTCTCGCGCCGTTCTTCGGCGGGCGGGTCCCGGCCTGAACCGGGCGCAGCCGCCGGGATCAGCGGTCGCGCAAACCGCAATCTCCGCTGAAATTAGCTGCGCTTTGGTTTGACAGGGCAATGGTTTGTCCCTAGAAACCCACCTGCGCGCGGGCCGGTTTTCGGCCCGCGTTGCGTTTCGCGACCCGTGGTCCTGTCCATCAAGCTTATGGGCCGGACCTGTCGGCGGCGGATCCAGCATTCCCCGAAAAGCGGTTTTTCCGATTTTGGGAGCCATGCCGGATCATCCGCACAGGAGGGCGCGTCTCCTCAACCCGTAAACTTGACAAGAGGACGCGATGACTAAGCGCAACGAGGCGAAGTACAAGATCGATCGCCGTATGGGCCAGAACATCTGGGGCCGCCCGAAGAGCCCCGTCAACAAACGCGAATATGGTCCCGGCCAGCATGGCCAGCGCCGCAAGGGCAAGCTCTCTGACTTTGGCACCCAGCTCCGCGCCAAGCAGAAGCTCAAGGGCTATTACGCCAACATTTCCGAACGGCAGTTCTACGCCATCTACGTCGAGGCGACCCGCATGAAGGGCGACTCCGGCGAGAACCTGATCGGCCTGCTCGAGCGCCGCCTCGACACCGTGGTCTATCGCGCGAAATTCGTGCCGACCATGTTCGCCGCACGCCAGTTCGTCAATCACGGCCACGTCAAGGTCAACGGCCGCCGCGTCAACATCCCGAGCTACAAGCTCAAGGTCGGCGACGTCATCGAGGTCAAGGACGCCTCGAAGCAGCTCGCGCTGGTGCTGGAAGCCAACCAGCTCGCCGAACGCGATGTCCCCGACTTCATCGATGCCGACCACAACAAGCAGGTCGCGAAGTTCATCCGCATCCCGCACCTCTCCGACGTGCCGTTCGCGGTGCAGATGGAACCGCATCTGATCGTCGAATTCTATTCGCGCTGATCCCTGCCGCGATCTGAAAAAAGCCCCGGGCGTCCGGGGCTTTTTTATTGCCACATGTTTTTATTGCGATGTGGAGGTGCGGATCAGTCGTCGTCCCGTTCGCTCTTGGTGACTTCACCGCTCCTCGGATCGACATGAAGGTCGTAACGGACACCCTTGAGATCGGCCTCAAGTTCCCAATGACCGTCGTCGGCCTCGACCTTGCCGAAGTTGGTGTATCCCTTGGCCGTCAGCTTCTGAATGACCTGATCCGCGGGCATCCAATCGGCCCCCGGCTGGTCGGCACGGGCAAGGCTGGCAGCCGTCATGGCCGCCGCCATCGCGATCGCGACATATCGTAATTTCATCCCATGATCTCCCTGCGACGAACTGGCTTGCACGAGAACAGCCGTTCGTCGTCGGGGTTCCTCATACTGCGACGTCACGCCTCATGTCGTGAGCGGTCACAGGTGAGCGTCATCGGGATTTTTCACGCTGCCGCCGCGCTCCGCGAGCGGTTGCGGCTTCCTCACCGCGGCGATGGATCGTGCCATCACCGCCCATTCGCTGCGCTGACGATCGCGTCAATATCCTGCGCCGTGTGATCCAGCGCCTTCGCGAGCGCTAATCCGAGCCGCGCGGACCAGGAGCGTGTCAGGCCCGTCCTCAGGCCGATGCGGGCGCGTTGAAGGTGATGCCCTTGTCGGAGAAAAGCTTCTGCAGTTCGCCGGCCTGGAACATCTCGCGGACGATATCGCAGCCGCCGACGAATTCACCTTTCACGTAAAGCTGCGGGATCGTCGGCCAGCTCGAATAGGTCTTGATGCCGTCGCGAAGGTCCGGAGATTCGAGCACGTTCAGGCCCTTGTAGCCCACGCCGACGTGGTCGAGAATCTGAACCACCTGCCCCGAAAAACCGCACTGCGGAAACTGCGGCGTGCCTTTCATGAACAGCACGACATCGTTCGACTTCAGTTCGTTCTCGATGAATTCCTTAATGCTCATCATCACATCCTTATAGCCGCGAGTTGACAGGGCCGCAGGCGGCCCCCAGTTGGCCCAGCTATAACCCGAAACCGTTGTGTAATAAAGTAAATTGCCGGGGAGCTGCCATGCACGGTCTTGTCGCCCAGAGTTGTCACGCTTTTCCGCCCTCCGTCGCAATCGACAGGCCGCCCGCCGCCGCCTACCCTCCGGTGCGAGCCTCATGCAGGGTGCTGAGTTGGTTTCCTCCGGGAACTCATCGTCCGGAGCAACGTTCTCTCCCAAACCGGAGATGTCCGTGACGAATCCAGCGTCTGCCGCGGCCAAGATAGCCGCTCCAACTCCCCCGCCACTTTCCAGTTCACGACCATTGGCCACCCGCCTGGCGGATGCATTTCTCGCTGTCCGGAGCGAGACGGAGCGGCGCGCAAGACCGCTGTCGCCGGAAGATCAGATGGTGCAGTCGATGCCTGACGCCAGCCCGGCGAAATGGCACCGCGCCCATACCACATGGTTCTGGGAACAATTCCTGCTCGGCCAGCACAGTCCCGGCTACGCTCCCTTTCATCCCGATTACGCCTTCCTGTTCAACTCCTATTACGTCAGCGCCGGCCCGAGATATGCCCGCGCCCAGCGCGGCCATATCACGCGGCCGGGCGCCGGGGAGATCACCGCCTATCGCCGGCACGTCGATGCCGCGGTCGTCAAATTCTTCCACGACACGAGCGACAGAGTGCTGGCGCAGCTCGTACCGCTGGTCGAAGCCGGCCTCAACCATGAACAGCAGCATCAGGAACTGATGCTGACGGATATTCTGCACGCGTTCGCGCAAAATCCGACATCGCCGGCTTACGATGCGTCGTGGCGTTTTCCGACGCCTGTCGCGGGCGCCGGCGAATGGATCACGTTGAATGAGGGCATCCATACCGTCGGGCATCAAGGCAAGGGCTTTCATTTCGACAACGAGAAACCTGCGCACCGCGCCCTCGTGGGACCGGTGAAGCTCGCGCGCCATCTCGTCACCAACGCCGACTGGCTCGCCTTCATGGACGACGGCGGCTATCGCACCGCGACCTTGTGGCTGATGGACGGTTTCGCCGCAGCCACCGAGGAGGCATGGGAGGCGCCGGGCTATTGGCACAAGACCGGCGACGGCTGGCAAGCCATGACGCTTGCGGGCTTGCGGCCGGTCGATCCCGACGCGCCGGTCTGCCATGTCAGTTACTACGAGGCCGATGCATTCGCGCGCTGGAGCGGCAAGCATCTGCCGACCGAGATGGAATGGGAGGTCGCCGCGCGCGCGGGTCATCTCGACGACGCGTTCGGCACCGTGTGGCAATGGACGCGAAGCCCCTACGCGCCCTACCCCGGATATCGCGCGGACCGAAGCACGCTTGGCGAATACAACGGAAAGTTCATGGTCAACCAGTTCGTGCTGCGCGGCTCGTCGCTGGCGACGCCCGAGGAGCACGGCCGCGTCACCTACCGGAACTTCTTCTATCCGCACCACCGCTGGCAATTCACCGGTCTGCGCCTCGCAGATTACGACACCTGATCATCGTCAACCCGAAATGCGTCGCGACGCGCCAGGGAGGCTGTCATGAATCTGCACGCTGCCGCTTCGGCCGGGACACTTCCCGACCAGACGACACCGGCATTCGCGAGCGACGCCATCGCAGGACTGACGCAACATCCGAAACAGATTCCACCGAAGTATTTTTACGACGCCGCCGGCTCCGAACTGTTCGAGCAAATCACGCGGCTGCCGGAATACTATCCGACCCGCACCGAGCTTGGCATCCTGCGCGAGCGTGCAGCGGAGATCGCTGCGATCCTGCCCAAGCACGCGGCGCTGGTGGAGTTCGGCGCCGGCGCCGCCACCAAGGCGCGGCTCCTGCTGAGCGCATGCGAATTCGCCGCCTACGTGCCGGTGGACATATCGGGAGATTTCCTCAACGCGCAGGCGCGAGGACTGCGAAAGGACTTTCCGCATCTGCAAATCTATCCGGTGACCGCGGATTTCACCGCGCCGTTCGTTCTGCCCGATCAGGTCAGGGCGATGCCGAAGGTGGGCTTCTTCCCCGGCTCGACGCTCGGCAACTTCGAGCCCCACGAAGCCAGCCGCTTTCTGCGCGGAGCCTGCAGGATTCTTGGCGAAGGGGCGCATATGCTGATCGGCGTCGACCTCGAGAAGAACGAGCGGGTGCTGTACGACGCCTATAACGATGCCGCCGGCGTCACCGCGCGGTTCAATCTGAACATGCTGGCTCGCATCAACCGCGAACTCGGCGGCAATTTCGACCTGTCCGCATTCACCCATCGCGCGATCTACAATCGCGAACGCCACCGGATCGAAATGCACCTCATCAGCAAAAGGCCGCAGACCGTCCGTTTGCAGGGCCGCAGCATTCCGTTCCGCACCGGCGAGAGCATTCACACCGAAAGCAGCTACAAATACAGCATCGATCGCTTCACCGCGCTGGCGAAGGGCTCGGGCTGGAGGCCGATCGCATCGTGGACCGATCCCGACGGAATGTTTTCGGTTCACGCGCTGGTATGCTGAACCCGGGCGTCGCCTCTTACGCGTCCCGATGCGAATCGGATCCCAGCGAGATCGCCTCCCACGCCGCCACGATCATCAGGACAGCCGCGACAGCCGCCGCAAGCGACAGCGGCGTGAACCGGGACGCGAATGGGATCAGCACGACGAGCAGGACGATTCCGACGAGGTGCGAGAGCTGGTAGATGCCGCGAATCGCGTGCTTGAACAGGATCGTTCCGATCAGGTAGAGCAGCGGGCCGCCGACGATGCTGAGCGTTTCCTTGGCCCCGACATGCCCTCCCGGATGCGCCAGCAGCAACTCGTCGCCGACGGCGGACACCACGATGCCGGCAACGACCGGCAGGTGCAGATAGGTGTAGGCCAGCCGCGCCAGCCGTCCTGAATCCGACGATTGCGAAATGTGTTCCGATCCGGCTTCCGCGCCGAGATGGAAGTAGACCCACCACATCGCGATGCTGCCGACGAGCGCCACCACGAAGGCGCTAACCGTGGTCACCGTCCACACCGCCTCGGCAAAGGTCGCGCCGGTGACGACGATGGATTCGCCGAGCGCGATGATGATGAACAGCGCGCAGCGTTCGGCCATGTGGCCGCCCTCGACTTCCCAGTCCTGCGTGGTCGAGGCGCCGAGGCGTGGCGTATGAAACCGCATCGCGGGGCCGGCATATTCAATCGCGAGCGCGACCAGCCATAGGGCGATGCGAACATTGCCATCGGCCAGCCCGCCCGCGATCCAGAACCCCGCGCTCGCGACAAGCCAGATCAGGATGCGGATGAAGTTATTGCGCTGGCCGACCGCCGTCGTCGGCACCGACCAGAGGAAGAACAGCGTCCGCCCGACCTGCATGGCGGAATAGGCGGCTGCGAATATCAGGCCGCGGTTGTCGAAAGCCTTCGGAATGGAGGTCGACAGCAAGAGGCCGCCGAGCATCAACCCGAACAGCATGATCCGCACCGGCGCGCGGTCGGGGTCGAGCCAGTTGGTGGTCCACGAGGTAAAGACCCAGACCCACCACACTGCCAGCATCAGCATACTGACTTGCAGCACGCCGAGCGGCGTGAAGTGCGCAAGCAGCGTGTGGGAGATTTGCGTGATCGCGAAGACGAACACCAGGTCGAAAAACAGTTCGACGTAGGTCACGCGGTTGTGCTGGTCAGGGCTGCGCTCCCGCAGGAGCCTGCCATCGTCGTTGGCGCGCGGCATCACCCCCTCTGCGACGGCGCGGCGGGAACTACTCCGGAACGCCGGTCTGCAACGCCAGTGCGTGGAGCACGCCGCCCATCTGGCCCTTCAGCGACTGATAGACGATCTGATGCTGCTGCACGCGGGACTTGCCGCGGAACGACTCCGAGATCACGGTGGCCGAGTAATGGTTGCCGTCGCCGGCGAGGTCCTGGATCGTCACCTGGGCGTCCGGAATCGCCTCCTTGATCATCGACTCGATTTCCCGCGCTTCCATCGGCATCAGAGTGTCTCCCAAATCCGCCACATCCCGGAATCGCCGCGACGGCAGTTCAACTTAATATGGCTATCTCGTCACGTCACGCAGCTCGATCCCATACTCGCACGAACTTTGCCAATCGCAAGAGCGAAGGTAACCCGCGCCGAGCAGCACCAGCTTGCGGCACGCGCTGCGTGCTGTGAGTTGGAGTCACCCTTTTCCGGCCATATAGTCCGGCAGCCAGCGTTCAAAACCGTGCTGCAAGGCCTTGACGGCGACGGCGCGCTCTCCGGCGATGGCGATCTCGCGCCCGCCGGTCAGGCCGATCTGGACGCAGGGCACCTCGACCGCCCTGAGCTTGGTGAACACGCTCAGCAGGTCCTTCTCATGCACGGTGACGATGTAGCGCGCCTGATCCTCACCGAACCACCAGGCATGCGGCACGATCGCTTCAGGCGCCGCATCGAGAACGGCGCCGATGCCGCTCGCCATCGCCATTTCAGCCAGCGCCACCAAAAGTCCGCCGTCGGAGACATCATGCACGGCCGTAGCGGTGCCGGCGTGGATCATGCCGCGCACCACGTCGCCATTACGCTTCTCCGCGGCGAGGTCGACCGGCGGGGGTGCGCCCTCCTCGCGGCCGCAAAGGTCGCGCAGATATACTGACTGGCCGAGCCAGCCCTGCGTGTCTCCGATCAGCAAAATCGGATGACCCTCGGCCTTGAAGGCGAGCGAAGCGGACCTGGTGAAATCGTCGAGCAGGCCGACGCCGCCGATCGAGGGCGTCGGCAGGATGCCGCGTCCATTGGTCTCATTATAAAGGGAGACGTTGCCGGACACGACCGGGAACTCCAGCGCGATGCAGGCTTCCGAAATGCCCTTCAGGCAACCGACGAACTGGCCCATATTCTCGGGCCGTTCCGGATTGCCGAAGTTCAGGTTGTCGGTGATCGCCAGCGGACGGCCGCCGACGGCGGTGATGTTGCGCCACGCTTCCGCGACCGCCTGCTTGCCGCCTTGATAAGGATCGGCCTCGCAATAGCGCGGCGTCACGTCGACCGTGAGCGCAAGCCCCTTCGGCCCGTCCTGCACGCGCACGACGGCCGCATCGCCGCCCGGCCGCTGCACGGTGTTGCCGCCGATCACGTGATCGTACTGCTCCCACACCCAGCGTTTCGAGCAGAGTTCCGGCGTCGCGATCAGTTTCTCCAGCGCGTCAGCCACCGGCAGCGGGGCCGCGACATCGCGGGCATGAACGACGGGCAGTTGCGGCGACGGCACATGCGGCCGATCGTACAAAGGCGCTTCCGATTCCAGTTCCTTGATCGGCAGGTCGGCCATCACGTCGCCGCCATGCTTCACCACGAAACGCTTGCTCGGCGTGGTGGTGCCGACGATAGCGAAATCGAGGCCCCACTTGCGGAAGATCGCCTCCGCTTCCTTTTCCTTCTCGGGCTTGAGCACCATGAGCATGCGCTCCTGGCTTTCCGAGAGCATCATCTCGTAGGCGCTCATGCCGGTCTCGCGCGTCGGCACGCTGTCGAGATCGAGATCGACACCGAGGTCGCCCTTGGCGCCCATCTCCACCGCCGAACAGGTCAGCCCCGCCGCGCCCATGTCCTGGATCGCGACGACGCAGCCATTCGCCATGATTTCAAGACAGGCTTCCAGCAGCAGCTTCTCCGCGAAGGGATCGCCGACCTGCACAGTCGGGCGCTTCTCCTCGCTGTCGTCGTCGAATTCGGCCGACGCCATGGTCGCGCCGTGGATGCCGTCGCGGCCGGTCTTGGAGCCGAGATAGACGATCGGCATGTTCACGCCGGATGCCGCGGCATAAAAGATCTTGTCGGCGTCGGCGAGGCCGACCGCCATGGCGTTGACCAGAATGTTGCCGTCGTAACGGGTGTGGAAGCGCACCTGCCCGCCGACCGTCGGCACCCCGAACGAGTTGCCGTAGCCGCCGACGCCCGCGACCACGCCCGACACCAGATGCCGCGTTTTCGGATGCGACGGATCGCCGAAGCTCAGCGCGTTGAGGCAGGCGATCGGGCGCGCGCCCATGGTGAAAACGTCGCGCAGGATGCCGCCGACGCCGGTGGTCGCGCCCTGATAGGGCTCGATGTAGCTCGGGTGGTTGTGGCTCTCCATCTTGAACACCACCGCCTGCCCGTCGCCGATGTCGATAACGCCGGCGTTCTCGCCCGGCCCCTGGATCACCCACGGCGCTTTCGTCGGCAGCCCGCGCAGATGGATGCGCGAGGACTTGTACGAGCAATGCTCGTTCCACATCGCCGAGAAGATGCCGAGTTCGGTGAAGGTCGGCGTCCGGCCGAGCAGCTTGAGAATGCGCTCGTACTCGTCCGGCTTGAGGCCGTGCGAAGCGACGAGTTCGGGGGTGATCGGGGGTTCGTTAGATTGCATGGACAAAAATGTCGGCGTTTCTCACGCCGCCCGCTCCAGATGCGCGACGAGGCCGGCAAACAGCCCGCGGCCGTCGGTGCAGCCCATGACGTCTTCGACGTGGTTTTCCGGATGCGGCATCATGCCGAGCACGTTGCCGCGCTCGTTGATGATGCCGGCGATCGACTGCGCCGCGCCGTTGATGTTGTGGGTGTCGCCGACCTCGCCCGACGGCGAGCAATAGCGATAGAGAACGCGGCCCTCGCCTTCGAGGCGGCGGACGGTCTCTTCATCGGCGGCGTAGTTGCCCTCGCCATGGGCGACCGGTACGCGGATCACCTGACCGGCATTGTAGCCGCGCGTGAACGCAGTATCGGACCGCTCGACCCGCAGATGCACGTCATGGCAGATGAACTTCAGCCGCGCATTGCGCATCAGGATGCCCGGTAGCAGGCCGGATTCGCAGAGAATCTGGAAGCCGTTGCAGACGCCGAGCACGAGACCGCCTCGAGAGGCAAAGGCGCGCACCGCGTCCATGACCGGCGCGCGCGCGGCGATGGCGCCGCAGCGAAGATAGTCGCCATAGGAAAACCCGCCGGGCACCACGACGAGATCGGTGCCTTCAGGCAGCGAGGTTTCCGCGTGCCAGACCATGGCGGGTTCGCGCCCGGACACGAGCCGCAAGGCGCGCGCCATGTCGCGCTCGCGATTGATGCCGGGAAAGACGAGAACTGCGGATTTCACAGCGTCGGAGCATCCTGAATTTCGAGGCGACCTTCGTGGCGCACCATTGTCGCGTGAATGCTCGAAATTTCCTGAAACACGCCAGTGATTTCCTGACGAATACCATTCTGAGCTGTTCGGGACGCCTGCATTTCCTGCTTGAGTTCATCGATCTTGCCATCGATCTGCGCAAGCCTGGCCTGCATCGACTTCAACACCTCAAGAACGAGTTCCGACGTGACCTCAGCCATTGTAAAACCTTAAGCTTTTACCTCGATAGCATAATTCTCAATCACGGTATTCGCCAGCAACTTGTCGGCGGCGGCCTTGAGCACGGCCTCGGCCTTGGCCTTGTCGGCGCCGGCGAGTTCGATGTCGAACACCTTGCCCTGGCGAACGCTGGCGATGCCCTCGACGCCCAGCGACTTCAGCGCGCCCTCGATCGCCTTGCCCTGCGGATCGAGAATGCCGGTTTTCAAGGTAACGGTGACGCGCGCTTTCATTTTGAAACGTAACCCGTCTGCTTCCCCTCTCCCCTTGCGGGAGAGGGTGGTCCGAATGTCGCCAGCGGCATAAGGACCGGGTGAGGGGTCGCTCCAAATGCCGAACCAGTCCCCTCACCCGGCTCGCAATGCTCGCAACCCTCTCCCGCAAGGGGAGAGAGATTTACCCCTTCACCAGCACTGGGCCGGAGCCGACGGGACGTTCGTTTTCCATCAGGATGCCGAGCCGCTTCGCAACTTCGGTGTAGGCTTCCACCAGCCCGCCGAGATCGCGGCGGAAGCGGTCCTTGTCGAGCTTCTCGTTCGACTTGATGTCCCACAGCCGGCACGAGTCGGGCGAAATCTCATCGGCGACGACGATCCGCATCATCTCGTTCTCGAACAGCCGGCCGCATTCCATCTTGAAATCGACCAGGCGGATACCGATGCCGAGAAACAGCCCGGTGAGGAAATCGTTGACGCGGATCGCCAGCGCCATGATGTCGTCGATCTCCTGCGGAGTCGCCCAGCCGAACGCCGTGACATGCTCCTCGGAGACCATGGGATCGTTGAGCTGGTCGTTCTTGTAATAGAACTCGATGATCGAGCGCGGCAGTTGAGTGCCTTCCTCGATGCCCAGCCGCTGCGACAGCGATCCCGCCGCGACGTTGCGGATCACGACCTCGAGCGGCACGATCTCGACCTCGCGGATCAGTTGCTCGCGCATGTTGAGGCGGCGGATGAAATGGGTCGGCACCCCGATGTCGTTGAGGTGCTGGAACAGGTACTCCGAAATCCGGTTGTTGAGGACGCCCTTGCCCTCGATCACCTGATGCTTCTTGGCATTGAACGCGGTCGCGTCGTCCTTGAAATGCTGGATCAGTGTGCCCGGCTCCGGTCCTTCGTAAAGCACCTTGGCCTTGCCTTCGTAAATGCGACGCCGACGGCTCATTGGGATGTACCGTGTGTTGTTGAAATCCATGAAACTGGGTGCTCCGAGCGCTTGATGTGACCCGTGGCGGAGCTGCCGCGAAGGCCGGGACCTTGAACAGAACAGGAAACAGAACAAGAACCGGGCCTGCCCGCAACCTAGCCGATTGAGCCACCCGGCACAATCAATTCAGGCCTTTAGCGGGAAGTTTTACCCGCTCGCTGCGACCATGCGCCCGTTGTTCCCGGATCGGCCCATCCTTATCTAGGTTGTTGAATCGGCTGCGGCAACGTGGCCGCTCACGGCTTCTTCATCGGCAACGGAACCGGACCTGGCCATGACCACATTCGACAAACGTGAAGAAGGTTTTGAGAAGAAATTCGCCCTCGACGAGGAGCAGAAATTCAAGGCCCTTGCCCGCCGCAACAAGCTCCTGGGACTGTGGGTCGCGGAGAAGCTCGGAATCACCGGCGATGCCGCCAATGCCTATGCCAAAGAGGTCGTCGCCGCCGACTTCGAACATCCCGGCGACAGCGATGTGCTTCAGAAAGTGATGGGCGACCTCTCCGCCAAGGGCGTCGCGCTCACCGAACCGCAGCTCCGCGCGCAAATGGACGTGCTGCTGGCGGAAGCCATCGCCCAAGTGAAAGCGGGAACGTAGAGGCGCGGGATTTTCGCGCTATTTCCGGGTAATCCGGAACGTCATCGATCCGTTGACCGTGAAACCTTCCTGCTGCGCCGGACCGTACTGACGGGTGGAATTGATGTTGCTGCTGACCGATTCCAGCCGGCATTCGCTGGCAAGCGTCGCCTTCAACAGATCGCATTCCCGCGCCGCAGTCGCATAAATCGACTGCCGGGCTTTCTCCCGCAACTTTTCAGCCTCGTTACTCTCGCCGGACGGACCGGGCACAAAAAAGCTCACCGTGCTCTGGACCCGCACAAAGCCATCCTGACGATGCTGCAATTCGACCACATCGGCGCTCCGCCGCGCGAGTTTATCGAGCACCGGCGATTGCGCGGCGGCGGCCGTCCCCACCAGCAACGTGCCGGCAACAACGGCAAGCAGACTACAGCGTGTCATATGACTTTCCTCGCGTGCGACGTTCCATGCGCGGGAATAACAATCGGACCTTGTCGTTTGAACAATCCGAACGGCGAAAAAACCAGCCTTATATTCAGGGCATGTTAACCGAAGGCGCCTGCACCCCACTGATCCGTCCGTCACGACAACGACCGGCGCTATCACTCCTCCTTGAAGCCGTATTCGAGATTATTCCCGGTCGCGCCGTAATACTTGAACGGCAGGAACTTGCCGCTCATGCCGATCCTGACGCGGTCGCCCTTGGGATGGGCGACGCGCGCGATCTCCAGGTCGAAGTCGATCGCGGACATGATGCCGTCGCCGAATTCTTCCTCGATCAGCGCCTTCAGCGCCGGTCCGTTGATCATGACCAGTTCGTACAACCGATAGATCAGCGGATCGGTCGGCGGCATCGGCGTGCCCTGCCCGCGCATCGGCACCTCGTTGAGCATCGCGATTTCCGTCTTGGAGAGGCCGAACAGCTTTCCGGCCGCCGCCGCCTGCGGCCTGGTCAGCTTCATGTGGCCGAGCAGCGCGCTGACGATCAGGATTTCCGAAAACCCGCCGATCTCGCCGGCGATGTACTTCCAGCTCCATTCCTTCTCGCGCTTGATGTCGAGAATCTTTTCGGTGAGGTCGGAACGCTTCATCATGTCCTCCCGTCTGAAAACGTCTGGGACGATGGCGATGCAATGCACATGCCATGGACAAGACAGCAATTGACCTGAGAAAATCGGCGCGGACGGCGAGCGGTTGACCAGAATTTGCGCAACGAATGCCGGATTAGCGGGCATTCCATAACCGGCGCAGCTACGCGCGAGGCATACGCGAAGCGCTAGCCTCAACCCCTTGCCGTCGCCGAAGAATAGGATTATATTCCGCGACATGACCCCACCGCACATACCTCCCGCCCTCGCCCGCCTCCGCGTCAAGCCGGACGAACCCGCCGAGGGCTCGACCGTTGCAGGTCCGCCTGCCGTTCAGGCAAGCGACCGGCCAAAGGGCACACGGCGGCCGCATCCGGATTCCAGCGTCCGTGCCGTGCGGCACCTTGTGGAGACGACCACGCTGACCTTTGCACAGATACAGGCCCGAACCGGCGTCAACCATTCGACGATAACGCTCTGGAAGCGCAATCATGGCTGGACGCGTCCGGCGTCCGCGGCGCGCCATTCCTATGACGTGCCGCTCTGGCGGGCCGGCCCACGGCAAAAGACGGCCGCGTTGACAGGACGGCTGGTTGCGATCGCCGAGCGGATGGTGCGCGAGTTGGAGGAGAAACCGGACACCGACATCGACAAGCTGATGCAGGCGATGGAGGCGTTGAAGATGGCGCGGCTGGAGGCCAGGACCCGAAATCGTCACTGGCCTGTCATCGGCCCCTCGCGCACAGGCCGGGAGGTTCTCAACGAGCAGAAGGCGATCCGCGCCGCGCTGAAGGAGATGCGCCGCGGCGGCGTCGACATCGACCGCGCCCCGCAGGAGGCTTTGGATTTGGTGATCGACGCGAATATGCCGGAGGAAGAAGATCACCCGGCGTTGAGGCCGAGGGGGCAATGAAGGTAATTGCGACGCTTGAGCCGCTCGTCTCTTACTCAGCCCGGATCAGCAGATAGCAAACACCGAAAAGCCATAAAATCTGCAGATCATCCATCATCGCATGTTATGCGATTAACATTATATATATAAATCAAATACTTAACTTCTATAGACACGGAACTTAAAATAGAAGCGCCATACTCTTTGGAGAGTAGTCCTCGCCGCTATTGCATGGACTTAAACTGATTCCGTCCGCCAGATGCTGCCATTTCCGCCGTTGACGCGTTTAAGCCGCGCTTAATCCGATACACCATCAGCGGTACGACATCGATCATAAGTCAAAATATATTGCATTATTAGTAGCTTGAAGCGCGGGGCGTTCAGCCGGCTTTTGGGGAAAGAAGATAACGACGGTAACGGCAATGCTTCCGCCGCTCGTCTCTTATTCAGCCCGGATCAGTAGGTGGCGAACACCGAAGAGTCATAAAATCTGTGAATAATATATCATCGCAAGATATGCGATGTATATTAATGCATGTAAAATCGACTATCTAAGTCAATGTCTTAGTAGTAGAAAATCTCAATTTATAGATCGCAATAAATTTGACCAATATCATTTTACAGCGCATAGTCGCTTTAAATTCAGGCTGCGATTGCTGCCTGCTCACTTGAATCGGGAGAAATGCGGTGGTCGAGACACGGTTAAAAGTAAGGCTGAACAAAAGCGCAGGAGAGCTTGAAATTGAAGGGTCGGAGAAGGCAGTTGCCGAGTGGTGGGAGAAGCTTTGGCCCGAGTTGCACCATCAGGAAATGTCAGCGCCAGTTCTTCACTATGGTGAGTCACGAGGATCAACGATTACAAAAACAACGTCCCAAATGCCGGAAGTGTTTGGAGAGTTCTTTACCGAATTCCGGTCGGACATCACTGACGTGGACAAGATATTAGTCGCCGCCGCCTTCATCCAAGCGCGCGACACCGAACGGCTATTCACGACAAAGTCCGCAAACCAATCGTTGATCGATCAGAATATTAAGGTTGCGAACGCGTCTGAGAACATACGGCGGCTTATCCGTACAAAGCGTGCATTCGTTGTTTCCGACGGGAAGTACCGGATATCCGCTAGCGGGCTCGAACATCTCAGCTCGCTTAAGATAAGCGCGTGATGAAGGGGAACATTAGCAATGACAGAAAACTCCACCGATCCTGCTAAAGCCGCGAAGGCGGCGCAAAAGATTGTCGATATTCTGATTAATGAAGATGTCGTCATTCGACAGCGCGCAATACAAGCTGCAATGCTGCTGCTCGGCGAGGCTATGCCGCGTTCTGCTAATGTCCGACCCCATTCTGGGGACGACGAACCTAACGAAGATCAAGCCGATTTGGCATCGTTTTTTAATCGCGGGGATGAATTGAAACCTGCCGATTACGCCTATCTGTGCGCCGCGTACCATTTTTCTCAATTCGGCTCTGTTCCTTTTTCGATCGCCGAGATTCGTGAAATCGCGACGGATGCAGGCGTGGTCATCCCGGATCGCCTCAATATGACATTTGGGTCGGCCACCAAAAAAGGGAAAAAGTTATATCAAAGTGCGGGCAAAGGCTCTTTTCGGCCAACGGCGACTGGCAGCCTTGAATTTGGGGACCGCTGGAACGTGAAGCCAGGCCGGAAAGCAAAGTCTCTTCTGACCGCTAAAGGTAATGGAGCGGCGGATGCTGCAATTAGATGAGGCGAAGCGAGTTCTCCATGGGCCCAAACTAGCTAGTAGAGATCAACTGCTCGTTTTGCTCTCCATTAAGCCGACCGAGCCTTTGTCTGTTAAAAGAATCAAAGAACGCTGCGCTGCGGCAGGATTGCCGCGGCTTGCGAAGATGAACCTTTCCGACATCTTGGGGTCCGCCGACGGCTCGGTTGCACGCACTCCGCAAGGATGGGAACTGCAACAACCGGGGATTCTGCGTGTACGAGAAATTGCGCAGGCTGCGAATATCAATCTTGTCATCACGCACGCGAGTCGGTCGCTTAGAGGCCACATTGATTCAGTGGTCGACCCACTTACAAAATCATTCGTTATGGAAGCGATAACTTGCTTCGAGGCGCATCAATATCGTGCTGCAGTTGTTTTCTCTTGGGCTGGAGCAATCGCCCTTCTGCATCGACATGTATTTTCTCACAAACTGACTAACTTTAACGCGGAGGCTACTCGTCGCGACACCAGGTGGCGTACCGCCAAGCAACAAGACGATTTAGGTCGTATGAAAGAACATGATTTTCTGGATGTATGCGAGGCCATCGGGACAATTGGGAAGAACGTGAAACAAATCTTGCAGAATGAATGTCTAATGCTTCGGAATGCGTGCGGTCATCCAAACTCGGTGTCTATTGCTGAGAACAGCGTAGCTGCTCACATTGAGAAACTAATCAAGAATGTGTTTTCGAGATTTTGACTGATTGCACTTTCAATACCGCCCCGAACACGTGAGAGAACACTACCGCGATTGCTTTGTACGGCGAACTGCCATGAACTACGAGGGCCTATCTGTGGCTAAGCGCGACACCAGCCCATCCAGCACCCGTGCCAGATCGGCCTCCACCTTCACCGCCTCGATATCGACCACGCGATAGCCGCGCTCGGTGAACCACGCCGCCCGCGCGGCGCGGTCGCGCGCGATTGTCTCGCTCTCGTTCGCGTTCACCAGTTCGATCGCGAGGCGCTGCGCGAACGACACGAAATCCGGAATGTGCCGGCCGACCGGGGTCTGCCGCTTGAACTGGCCGGCGAAGCGGCGGTCGGAAGTCAGCGCCTTCCACAGGAGGCGCTCGGCATCGGTGGGATTTCGCCTGAGCAGCCGCGCCAGCCCGCGTACCGTGCTGCTGCTGTCCGCGGACGCTCCACCCGGCCCCTGCTCGGCCAACAGCGCCCGCAGCCGCGTCGCCTGCGCGCCGTCGAGCACGCCGCCCTTGGCCGGGCCCTTGCGCCCTTCCGCGATCGCCATGACGACTCCATGGAGCGTGTGCATGTCCTGCTTGGTCGGCTCCATGCGGGTGAAGATGTTGCGCAGGTTCACCAGCATGGTGTCGCGCTTCTCCGGCGGGCGGAGGAATTCCACCTTGTCGAGTTCGGCGACGAGATTGTCGAAGAACGCCTGCATCTGGTGCTGGGAGGCCCGCTCCGAACGTTCCGGCATGGCGAACGGCAGTTCGCCCTTCGTCACCAGCTTGAACCATTCGTAGCCCATCAGCAGCACAGCCTGCGCCAGATTGAGCGATGCGAAGCCCGGATTGACGGGATAGGTGATGATGCGGTCGGCCATCGCCACTTCCTCGTTCAGAAGGCCGGCGCGCTCGCGCCCGAACAGGATGCCGACATGGCCGCCGGCCGCGATCTGCGCGTTGGCCTCAAGGGCGGCCGCCTCCGGCGCGACGACCGGCTTGGCCTGATCGTGGGCGCGCGCGGTGGTCGCGAACAGCAGCGTGCAATCGGCCACGGCGTCGGCGACCGTGTCGAACAACTCCACCTTGCCGATGATGTGATCGGCGCCCGCCGCCGCGCGCTGCGCCGCGACATTCGGCCAGCCGTCGCGCGGGTTGACGATGCGCAGCCGCGTCAGGCCGAAATTGCCCATGGCGCGCGCCGCCATGCCGATGTTCTCGCCGAGCTGCGGCTCGACCAGAATCACGGTGGGACCAGTCAGATCGATGCCGGTTTTCGTCCTGTCGGTGCCGGACATCTCGCCTCGTCTTTTATCTTACGCTTGAGATTCTGGTTCAACCGCGCCGCTCGCCGCGTCTTCGATTGCGCTTTTCCGAATTTTTCTCAAGTCAAATAACACACTTAGTGGAATCGAGTTGAACTTGCAGGGGAAGATGAATGTTGGCGACCAAGTTTCAGCCGGGCTCGCCGGTGAAACGTCAGAACGTCTGGAGAATCAGCGCGGTAATGCCGTCCATTCGGCTTTCGCCTGCGCTGTCCCGATGCTATAGCCGGACACTTGCAGGTTTCCTCTCCCGAAACGGCCCGATCTCCAAATGACAAAAATCAAGGTGACCAATCCGGTCGTCGATCTCGACGGCGACGAGATGACCCGGATCATCTGGAAATACATCAAAGAGAAGCTGATCTATCCGTTCCTGGATATCGACCTGATGTACTTCGACCTGGGGATGGAATCCCGCGACAAGACCGACGACCAGATCACGATCGACGCCGCCAACGCCATCAAGAAGGTGGGCGTCGGCGTCAAGTGCGCCACCATCACCCCCGACGAGGCCCGGGTGAAGGAATTCGGCCTCAAGCACATGTGGAAGTCGCCGAACGGCACCATCCGCAACATCCTGGGCGGCGTGATCTTCCGCGAGCCGATCATCTGCAAGAACGTGCCCCGCCTCGTCCCCGGCTGGACCAAGCCGATCATCATCGGCCGCCACGCCTACGGCGACCAGTATCGCGCCACCGACATCAGGTTCCCCGGCAAGGGCACGCTGAGCATGAAGTTCGTCGGCGAGGACGGCACGGTGATCGAGCGCGAGGTGTTCAAGGCGCCCGGCCCGGGCGTCGCGATGGAAATGTATAATCTTGACGACTCCATCGTCGATTTTGCCCGCGCCTCGCTGAACTACGGTCTGCTGCGCGGCTACCCCGTCTATCTCTCGACCAAGAACACCATCCTCAAGGTCTATGACGGCCGCTTCAAGGACATCTTCCAGGATATCTACGACCGCGAGTTCAAGACGCAGTTCGAGGCCCGCAAGCTGACCTACGAGCACCGCCTGATCGACGACATGGTGGCCTCGGCGCTGAAATGGTCCGGCGGCTATGTCTGGGCCTGCAAGAACTACGACGGCGACGTGCAGTCGGACACGGTGGCGCAGGGCTACGGCTCGCTCGGGCTGATGACCTCGGTACTGCTGACCCCGGACGGCCAGACGGTCGAGGCCGAAGCCGCCCACGGCACCGTGACGCGACACTACCGCGAACACCAGAAGGGCAAGGAGACGTCGACCAACTCGATCGCCTCGATCTTCGCCTGGACCCGCGGCCTGTCCCATCGCGCCAAGCTCGACGACAACGAGGCGCTGGCGCATTTCGCGGCCACGCTGGAGAAGGTCTGCGTCGACACCGTCGAGGCCGGCTTCATGACCAAGGACCTCGCGCTTCTGGTCGGCGCCGACCAGCGCTGGCTGTCCACCACCGGCTTCCTCGACAAGGTGGCGGACAACCTGACCAAGGCGATGGCGGAATCGTAACGCGCCGCCTCCCCAATCCTCTCCCTCGGGGTGAGGAAGCGGACCGTACGCAGCATCTATCTATCTGAATAGACCAGAATCAGACGGTCACGCCGCCGACGGCGCGCTCCCCTCTGCCGAGTTCGGATTGCTGTCGGGAGGCGCAGCCGCATCGGCGGGGTGGCTCTCCGGCAGGATCTCAGCATCGGCGGTCTGCGCCAGCATCGCGCGGGCGATTTCA
The DNA here is from genome assembly GCF_047149785.1 of Nitrobacter sp. Lineage (GTDB taxonomy): Bacteria > Pseudomonadota > Alphaproteobacteria > Rhizobiales > Xanthobacteraceae > Nitrobacter. The sequence goes on from NZ_BAAGBE010000001.1 coordinate 1,719,817, forward strand.
GTTTCGCCCATGATGACCGATGTCGCGCCGTGAAACTTCAGATGAGCGACCTCCTCTTCGGAATGCGCCCGCGCGATGATCGGCAGGCTTTCGCTGATGGCGCGCGCCTTGGCGACGATCTGGCCTCCCTCGAAACCGTCCGGAATAGCGACCAGGAGACCCCGCGCAGCGCCGACATTGGCCGCCTGCAGCATGCCAGGCGCCGCGGCGTTACCGGTTATGACCTCCACGCCTTCCTGCTTGAGCCGCTCGACGGTGCCGGGATTGTCCTCGATCACGAGAAGCGGCGTCCCCGCCTCGCGCAGCGCGCGGCTGACGACGCTGCCGACGCGGCCATGTCCCACCAGCACGACATGACCGGTCAATGCCGACACCGGCAGCGGCACCTGCGGGGATTCCTCCTCTGAATCATTCGAAGGTTTTTCGCCATTCTTTTTCTCGACACGCGCCATCACGCGGTCGAGCACCGCGAACCACAACGGATTGAGCATGATGGTGATGATCGCGCCTGCCAGCACCAGGTCTCGCCCGCGCTCGGTCATCAGCGACAGGCTGACGCCGAGGCTGACCAGAATGAACGAGAATTCGCCGATCTGCGCCAGGCTGGCGGAGATCGTCAGCGCCGTCGAGTTGGAATAACCGAACACGCGCACGATCGCATAGGCCGCCAGCGACTTGCCGAACAGGATGATGAACAGCGTTGCCAGCAGCGGCAGCGGCTCTTTCATAATGATCAACGGATCGAACAGCATCCCGACCGAAACGAAGAACAGCACCGCGAACGCATCGCGCAGCGGCAGGGTTTCGGTGGCGGCGCGCTGGCTGAGTTCGGACTCGCTGAGGATCATGCCGGCGAAGAATGCGCCGAGCGCGAACGATACGTCGAACAGCGTCGCCGCGCCGAACGCCACGCCGAGCGAGATGGCGAACACCGCGAGCCTGAACAGTTCGCGCGAGCCGGTATGCGCCACATAATGCAATATCCACGGGATCACGCGGCGGCCGACCACCAGCATCAGCGCCACGAAGGCGGCGACCTTTCCGAGCGTCAACGCCATCGGCCAGGCCAGCGCCGACACCGCCATGGTGGTCGCGGCCTCGCCGTTCATCAACCCCGCGAGCGGCGGCAGCATCACCAGCGTCAGCACGCAGGCGATATCCTCGACGATCAGCCAGCCGACGGCGATGCGGCCGCGCTCGGTCTCGATCAGGCGCCGCTCCTGCATCGCACGCAACAACACCACGGTGGATGCCGTGGAGAGCGCGATGCCGAACATGATGCCTTTGCCGGTGCTCCATCCGAGCACCCAGCCCAGCCCCCAGCCCATCACCGTCGCCGCCGTGATCTGCACCACCGCACCAGGCACGGCGATCGCCCGCACCGACCACAGATCCTTCAGCGAGAAGTGCAGCCCGACGCCGAACATCAGCAGGATGATGCCGATCTCGGCGAGTTCATTGGCGATGTTCTGGTCGGCGACGAAGCCCGGCGTGAACGGCCCCATCAGGACGCCCGCCAGCAGATAGCCGACCAGCGGCGATACGCGGGCGCGCTGCACCAGCGCGCCGAAGACGAACGCCAGCACGAGGCCGATCACGACCGTGGAGATCAGGGGCGTATTGTGTTGCATGGGGCATATTGTTGCATGTGCGGGCAGGATGCCACACGGTTAGCGGCTACCCATCGCCGCACCGTCCCGCGTCTATCCTTTCGCTGCCACTTCGAACTGGCACCCAGACCTATATGCGCGATTGCCCACGCGAACTGTCTTATGAAATTCCACCGCAAGACGTCACGGTGCTGACATCTTGCTGCGGACATCATCGGCCACCCGGAGAGAAAGGTGCGCCATGTCCAGTTCCTCCAGTTCCGTCGGCCGTTTCGTCTGGTACGAATTGATGACCAGCAACGTCGAAGCCGCCAAGGCATTCTACACCAAGGTCGTCGGATGGCAGGCCGAGGACGCGGCCGTGACCGGCATGACCTACACTCTGTTCAAGGTTGGCGAGGTCCATGCCGCGGGCCTGATGGCGCTGACCGAGGATGCGCGCAACCGGGGCGTACCGCCATGCTGGACCGGCTACGTCGCGGTCGACGACGTCGATGCCGGCTCCGACCAGTTCAAGAAGCACGGTGGCGCGGTCCACGTGCCGCCGCGCGACATTCCCAATACCGGTCGCTTCGCCATCGTCGCAGATCCGCAAGGTGCGGTGCTGGCGCTGTTCAAAGGCGCAACGCCGCAGCAAGCTCCTGCGTTCGGTACGCCCGGCCATGTCGGCTGGCATGAATTGATGGCCGCCGATTGGGAAAAAGCCTTCGCGTTCTACGCCACGATGTTCGGCTGGCAAAAGGCCGACGCCATCGATATCGGGCCCATGGGCAAATACCAGCTTTTCACCGCCGGCGAGCAACCGATCGGCGGCATGTTCAACAAGCCCGCCAAAATACCGGCGCCGTTCTGGCTTTATTATTTCAGCATCGACGCGATCGACGCCGGCGCCGAACGCGTAAAATCCGGCGGCGGCACCATCATCAACGGGCCGATGGAAGTGCCGGGCGACATGTGGATCGTGCAATGCATCGATCCGCAAGGCGCGATGTTCGCGCTGGTCGCACCGAAGAAATAACCGCCGCGCATAAACGTCTGACGTGAATCGAATCTTTTCGTGTCTGATGAATCAGAAGCGAAAAGGCTCTAACCGCCCATCGCCGCCGCGATGGCGTCCAAAGCCGCGCCCGCCTTGGCGCCGTCGGGACCGCCGGCCTGCGCCATGTCCGGCTTGCCGCCGCCGCCCTTGCCGCCGAGCACCTCGGACGCCTTGCGCACGAGATCGACCGCCGAGAAGCGCGTCACCAGATCGGGCGTCACGCCGACCACGACGCTCGCCTTGCCGTCGCCGCTGGTCGCGACCAGCGCGACGACGCCCGAGCCGATCTGCTTCTTGCCCTGATCGGCGAGGTTCTTGAGATCCTTGATCTCGATGCCCTCGACCGAACGCGCCATCAGCTTGATGCCGCCGACGTCGCGCACGCCCGCCGCCGCGCCGGAGGATGCGCTCGCGGCCCCGCCTCCCATGGCGAGTTTCTTGCGCGCCTCGGACAGTTCGCGCTCGAGCTTCTTGCGCTCCTCCATCAGCGAGGCGATCCGCGCCGGCATGTCGTCGAGCGTGGTGCGCAATTCGCCTGCGGCGGTCTTCGCAAGCTGGATGGCGTCGTTGGCGTGACGGCGCGCATGATGCCCGGTCAGCGCCTCGATCCGGCGCACGCCCGAGGCCACCGCGCTTTCGCCGGTCACCGAGATCAGGCCGATATCGCCGGTGCGTTTCACATGGGTGCCGCCGCAAAGCTCGACCGACCAGCCGAGCGTGTTGCTCGCAGCGCCCTGCCGGCCGGTGCCGCCCATCGACACCACGCGAACCTCGTCGCCGTACTTCTCGCCGAACAGCGCCCGCGCGCCCGCCTCGCGCGCGTCGTCCACCGCCATCAGCCGCGTCGTCACCTCGCCGTTTTCCAGCACGACGTCATTGGCGATGTCCTCGATGCGGCGCAGCTCGTCCGCACTGATCGGCTTGTTGTGGGCGAAATCGAAGCGCAGCCGCTCGGGCGCGACCAGCGAGCCGCGCTGCGCGATATGATCGCCGAGCACCTGTCGCAGCGCCTCGTGCAGCAGATGCGTCGCGGAATGGTTGGCGCGGATCGCGGAGCGCCTTGCGTGATCGACCTCCAGCGCCAGCGCCATTCCTGGCGCGAGCGTACCCTGCTCGACGGTTCCGAGATGCACGAACAGATCGCCCGCTTTTTTCTGCGTGTCGGTGACGCGGACGCGAACGCCCTCGCCGCTCAGAACGCCGGTGTCGCCGACCTGGCCACCGGACTCGCCGTAGAACGGCGTCTGGTTCAGAACGACGGCGCCGCTCTCGCCGGCCTTGAGGTCATCGACTTCCCTGCCGTCCTTCACCAGCGCGGCGACGACGCCTTCCGCGGTTTCGGTCCCGTAGCCGAGAAATTCCGTCGCGCCGAGTTTTTCGCGCAGCGGAAACCAGACCGCCTCGGTCGCCGCCTCGCCCGAGCCCGACCACGACGCCCGCGCCTTGGCCTTCTGCCGTTCCATCGCATCGGTGAACGACGCCAGATCGACGCCGATGCCGCGCGCACGCAACGCGTCCTGGGTCAAATCAAGCGGGAAGCCGTAGGTGTCGTACAGCGTGAACGCGGTCTCGCCGTCGAACATGTCGCCCGTCTTCAGCGACGCGCTTTTCTCATCCAAAATAGACAGCCCGCGCTCCAGCGTCTTGCGGAAGCGCGTCTCCTCCAGCCGCAGCGTTTCCTCGATCAGGGCCCGCGCGCGCTGCAATTCGGGATAGGCTTCGCCCATCTCGCGCACCAGCGCGCCGACCAGCCGCCACATCAGCGGCTCCCTGGCGCCGAGCAGTTGCGCGTGGCGCATGGCGCGCCGCATGATCCGGCGCAGCACATAGCCGCGGCCTTCGTTCGAGGGCAGCACCCCGTCGGCGATCAGGAACGAGGAGGCGCGCAGGTGATCGGCGATCACGCGCAGCGACGCCTTCATCGGACCGCGCGGGTCGGCGCCGGTCAGCTCGGCTGCGGCGCGGATCAGCGCGACGAACAGGTCGATATCGTAGTTGTCGTGCTTGCCCTGAAGCACGGCGGCGACGCGCTCAAGCCCCGCGCCGGTGTCGATCGAGGGCTTGGGCAGATCGAGACGGCTGCCGTCCGGCAGCTTCTCGTATTGCATGAACACGAGATTCCAGATCTCGACGAAGCGGTCGCCCTCCTCGTCCGGCGATCCCGGGGGGCCGCCGGGAATCTTGTCGCCGTGATCGTAGAAGATCTCCGAGCACGGACCGCAAGGGCCGGTGTCGCCCATCTGCCAGAAATTGTCAGCGCCCGCGATGCGGATGATGCGCGAGTCCGGCAGGCCCGCGATCTTCTTCCAGAGGGCGAACGCCTCGTCGTCGTCGATGTAGACCGTGGCGGTCAGCCTGTCCTTCGGCAGGCCGAACTCCTCGGTCACCAGCTTCCATGCCAGCTCGATGGCGCGATCCTTGAAGTAGTCGCCGAACGAGAAGTTGCCGAGCATCTCGAAGAAGGTGTGATGGCGCGCGGTGTAGCCGACATTGTCGAGATCGTTGTGCTTGCCGCCGGCGCGCACGCATTTCTGCGAGGTGGTGGCGCGCCGATAGGGCCGCTTCTCGACGCCCGTGAAAACGTTCTTGAACTGCACCATGCCCGCATTGGTGAACATCAGCGTCGGATCGTTGCGCGGAACCAGCGGCGACGAGGGCACGATCTCGTGGCCCTGGGCCGCGAAGTAGTTCAGAAAGGCCGACCTGATGTCGTTAACGCCGCTCATTGTGTTCCATCGCGTCAATTAGGGGCTCGCGGCCCTGGGCGCGCATTCCGCAAATGTGGATACCGGTTTCGCGGTCGGGAATACGCGCAAGTTAACAGTCGCATTTTGTCCAGCGACCGCTTTTAGACGGGGGTAGCCGGGCTGTCCAGAAAGTGTGCAGGAGGATCAGGGGCTTGGCCGGTCCAAATAACATCCGTTGAAAGATGTTGCAGTGCGTTGACAGTCTTGTCGAAGCCGTGTTTTCCTCATATCTGCTTGTAAGTCGCGTCGGGAGAGACCGGCCGCTTCCTGAACGGGAGCCGGCTGGCGCCGAAGGAGCAACCGCCCCGGAAACTCTCAGGCAAACGGACCGCGCGACTGGTTACATCTGGAAAGAGGCCTCGACCGTGTGCGGTCAGGGGTCCGCCGACGGGATAATACTCTCAGGCACAGCGACAGATGGGGTCTCTAACGGGTTTTCAGGGAATCGTCCCTTTTAACCGCAAGGACCCCGATGGCGACGCACGTTTCCGAAGCGCCGACCCTGCAAAGAACGCCCCTGCACGCGCTGCATCTGGCGCGCGGCGGCAGGATGGTGCCGTTCGCCGGCTATGAGATGCCGGTGCAATACGCATCCGGCGTGCTGAAGGAACACCTCCACGTCCGTGCCGGAGCGGGCCTGTTCGACGTCTCGCATATGGGCCAGATCGCGCTACGGCCCAGATCCGGCAAGGTCGGGGACGCCGCGCTCGCACTGGAGCGACTGGTGCCGCAGGATATCGTGTCGGTCGCGCCGGGGCGGCAGCGCTACGCGCTGTTGACCAATGCGGCCGGCGGCCTGCTCGACGACCTGATGGCGGCCAATTTCGGCGACCACCTGTTCCTGGTGGTCAATGCCGCCTGCAAGGACGCCGATGCCGCGCATCTGCGCAAGCATCTCGCCGAGACCTGCTCCATCGACGTGCTGGCCGATCGCGCGCTGGTCGCGCTGCAGGGCCCCAAAGCGGCATCCGTGCTGGGCAAGGTCTGTCCTGAAGCGCCGGCGATGCGCTTCATGGAAGCCGGGCCACGCCCGGCCGTCATAGGCGGAAAGACCATCGACTGCTTCGTCTCGCGCTCCGGCTATACCGGCGAAGACGGCTTCGAGATCTCGATCCCCGCGCGACATGCCGAGGCGCTGGCATCGGCGTTGCTCGACGATCCGGACGTGATGCCGATCGGCCTCGGCGCCCGCGACAGCCTGCGGCTCGAGGCCGGCCTCTGCCTTTACGGCCATGACATCGACACCACGACAACGCCGGTCGAAGCCGCGCTGGAATGGTCGGTGCAAAAAAGCCGGCGTCGCGGCGGCGCGCGCGCGGGCGGTTTCCCCGGCGCCGACGTGATCCTTTCCCAGTTCGAGCAGGGCGCGGCCCGCCGCCGCGTCGGACTTCTGCCGGAAGGCCGTGCGCCGGTGCGCGAAGGCGCACGATTGTTTGCCGATGCGAATTCCGCCGATCCGATCGGGGTCGTGACGTCAGGCGGCTTCGGGCCGAGCCTGAACGCGCCGGTCGCAATGGGTTATCTGCCGACCCCGCACGCTGCCGTCGGCGGTCTGGTCTTTGCAGACGTTCGCGGACAACGGCTGCCGCTGCGGGTGTCCGCGATGCCTTTCGTTCCCCACAATTACAGGCGCTGAGGATTTTCCATGACCGTTTTGTTTACCACCGACCACGAATGGCTTCGCATCGAGGGCGATACGGCGACCATCGGCATCACCAACTACGCGCAGTCGCAGCTTGGCGACATCGTGTTCGTCGAGCTGCCGAAGGTCGGACGACAGTTGAAGAAGGCCGAAGCCGCGGCCGTGGTCGAGTCGGTCAAGGCGGCCTCCGACGTTTACGCACCGATCACCGGTGAGGTTCTCGAGGTCAACGACGCGCTCGGCGCGGATCCGGCGCTGATCAATTCCGACGCTGACGGCAAGGCGTGGCTTTTCAAGCTCAGAATCGCCGACAAGAGCGAACTCGGTGGTCTGATGGATGAGGCCGCCTACAAGGCGCATACAGCTTGACCGTTTTTTCGTCATGCCCGGCAAAACCCGGCCATGACGCAGGTATTCAACTTTGCATCGAGGAGCATTTCGATGACCGTCCGTGAAGAGCCCGCCACGACTTTCGCGCGCCGCCATATCGGGCCATCGTCACGCGACATCGCGACGATGCTTGAAACCGTCGGAGCGAAGAGCCTCGCCGCGCTGATGGACGAGGCGCTGCCCCCTGCGATCCGGCGGAGCGCGCCGCTCGATCTCGGCGATGGCCTTCGCGAAGGCTTGAGCGAAACCGAAGCGCTGGAGCACATGCGGACTCTCGCCGCGGGAAACCAGGCTTTCACGTCGCTGATCGGGCAAGGTTATTCCGGCACGATCCTGCCGACGGTGATCCAGCGCAACATCCTGGAAAACCCCGCGTGGTACACGGCGTACACGCCCTATCAGGCGGAAATCAGCCAGGGACGGCTGGAAGCGCTGTTCAATTTCCAGACCATGATCTGCGACCTTACCGGGCTCGACGTCGCCAATGCCTCGCTGCTGGATGAAGCAACGGCGGTGGCGGAAGCGATGGCGCTGGCCGAGCGCGCGTCGGCGGTGAAAACGAAAACGTTCTTCGTCGATCACGAGGTGCATCCGCAGACGCTGGCGGTGCTGCGCACCCGCGCGGAACCGCTCGGCTGGACGCTCGTCGCCGGCGATCCGCTGCGCGATCTCGACAAGGCCGACGTGTTCGGCGCGGTGCTGCAATATCCTGGCACGTCGGGCGCGGTGCGCGACCTGCGTCCGGCGATAGCCGCGATCAAGGCCAAAGGCGGTCTCGCGGTGGTCGCCGCCGATCCCCTGGCGTTGACGCTCCTCGCCTCGCCCGGCGAACTGGGCGCCGACATCGCCGTCGGATCGGCGCAACGCTTCGGCGTGCCGATGGGCTATGGAGGGCCGCACGCAGCCTACATGGCGGTGCGCGACGCGCTGAAGCGGCTCTTGCCCGGCCGCATCGTCGGCCTTTCGGTGGACTCGCACGGAGCGCCGGCCTATCGCCTCGCGCTACAAACCCGCGAGCAGCACATCCGCCGCGAGAAAGCCACCTCCAATATCTGCACAGCGCAGGTGCTGCTGGCGGTGCTCTCGTCGATGTACGCGGTCTATCACGGTCCCGAAGGGCTGGCGCAGATCGCGCGCACCGTGCATCGCCGCACCGCCACGCTGGCGGCGGGCCTGACGAGACTCGGCTTCGCGCCGCTCAACGATGCAGCCTTCGATACCCTGACCGTGAGGGCCGACGACCGGCAAGACGAGATCGTCACCCGCGCGCTCAGCCAGGGCATCAACCTGCGGATCAACGCCGACGGCACGCTCGGCATCGCGCTCGACGAACTCACCCTGCCGGAGATTGTCGAAGCGGTGTGGCGTGCGTTCGGCGGCGCGCTATCCTACGCAGACGTCGAAACGCATGCCCCCGACCTGCTGCCCGCCGATCTCGGGCGCAAAACGGCCTACCTGACTCATCCGGTGTTTCACGCGCACCGTTCTGAAACCGAAATGCTGCGCTACATGCGAAAGCTCAGCGACCGCGACCTCGCGCTCGACCGCGCGATGATCCCGCTCGGCTCCTGCACGATGAAGCTCAACGCCACCACCGAAATGATTCCGCTGACGTGGCCGACGTTCGCGTGCCTGCACCCGTTCGCGCCACCCGAGCAGGCGGAGGGTTATTACGCGCTGTTCGAACAATTCGAGCAATGGCTGCTCGACATCACCGGCTACGATGCGGTGTCGCTGCAGCCGAATTCCGGCGCCCAGGGCGAATACGCCGGGCTTCTGGCGATCCGCTCCTATCACGCGTCGCGCGGCGAGGCGCACCGCACGGTGTGCCTGATCCCCTCCTCCGCGCACGGCACCAATCCGGCCTCCGCGAACATGGCCGGCATGGAGGTCGTGGTGGTGGCGTGCGACGAACGCGGCGACGTCGACGTCGGGGATCTCAAGGCCAAGGCGGCGCAGCATGCCGACCGGCTCGCCGCGATCATGATCACCTACCCTTCGACGCACGGCGTGTTCGAGGAGCGCATCCGCGAGATCTGCGACATCGTGCACGGCCATGGCGGCCAGGTCTATCTCGACGGCGCCAACCTGAACGCGCAGGTCGGACTGGCGCGACCCGGCGATTACGGCGCCGACGTCAGCCACCTCAACCTGCACAAGACCTTCTGCATTCCGCACGGCGGCGGCGGACCGGGCATGGGTCCGATCGGCGTGAAAGCGCACCTTGCGCCCTTCCTTCCCGGCCATCCCGCGACCGACGGCGCAAAGCCGTCCGCGGCCGGACCGGTCTCGGCGGCGCCGTTCGGCTCGGCCTCGATCCTGACCATCTCCTATATCTACATCCTGACGATGGGAGGCGAGGGCCTCACGCGGGCCACCGAAGTCGCGATCCTCAACGCCAATTATGTCGCGCAGCGGCTCGATCCGCACTTTCCGGTGCTTTACCGCAACGTGAAGGGGCGCGTCGCGCACGAGTGCATCATCGATCCGCGCGCGCTGAAGGCCAAGACCGGCGTCACCGTCGACGATATCGCCAAGCGGCTGATCGACTACGGCTTCCATGCCCCGACCATGAGCTTTCCGGTGCCGGGGACGCTGATGATCGAGCCGACCGAATCCGAATCGAAGGCGGAACTCGACCGGTTCTGCGACGCCATGATCGCGATCCGCCACGAGATTGCGGAGATCGAGGCCGGACGCTGGAGCGTCGAGGCCTCGCCGCTGCGCCACGCGCCGCATACCGTGCATGACATCGCGGCCGATAACTGGTCGCGACCCTACAGTCGCGCCGAGGGCTGTTTCCCGGCCGGCACCTCGCGCTCGGACAAATACTGGCCGCCGGTCGGGCGGGTCGACAATGCCTATGGCGACCGCAATCTGGTCTGCTCCTGCCCGCCCATGGAAGACTACGCGCAAGCCGCGGAGTGAGGTTCGCTCCTGCGAGAAGCCTGGCGCTTAATTTTTCTCGTCATGGCCGGACTTGTTCCGGTCATCCACGTCTTCTCTGGAGCCGGCAAGCAAGACGTGGATGCCCGTGACAAGCACGGGCATGACGGAATGAAATACAATGAAATACAACGTCGCCGGGCGGGGCAAGGTCGTCAAAAACACAAACGGACGCTGGGGATGTCGGCAACTCAACATCCACAGCGCCCGTCTGCTTTCCGAGAGGCGCGATAGAGGCTTCCGCAAAGGATTCCCGTCTTCGCGGATCGCACCGAACCCGAGCCGACAAGGCCCGCGTCTCGAAAGTGATGCTCGCTCCCTTCGACCTTCAGTCCTCCGATGACTCCTCGTCATCCGCGTCGCGCTCGGGGCTGCCGGCCAGAATCTGCTCGGCGATCAGGCCCGAGTTCTGCCGGATCGCCATTTCGATCTTGGCGGTGATGTCGGGATTGGCCCGCAAAAACGCCTTCGCGTTCTCGCGTCCCTGCCCCATGCGCTGGCTGTCATAGGAGAACCAGGCACCGGATTTTTCGACGATACCCGCCTTGACACCGAGATCGAGGATTTCCCCCATCTTGGAGACGCCCTCGCCGTACATGATGTCGAACTCGACCTGCTTGAAAGGCGGCGCCAGCTTGTTCTTCACCACCTTGACGCGGGTCTGGTTGCCGACGACCTCGTCGCGCTCCTTGATCGCGCCGATGCGGCGGATGTCGAGGCGCACGGAGGCATAGAATTTCAGTGCGTTGCCGCCGGTGGTGGTTTCCGGAGAGCCGTACATCACCCCGATCTTCATGCGGATCTGGTTGATGAAGATCACCATGGTGTTGGACTTGTTGATCGAGGCGGTGAGCTTGCGCAGCGCCTGACTCATCAGCCGCGCCTGCAATCCGGGCAGCGCGTCGCCCATCTCGCCCTCGAGTTCGGCGCGCGGCACCAGCGCCGCGACCGAATCGATGATCAGCACATCCACCGCGCCGGAGCGCACCAGCGTATCGGCGATTTCCAGCGCCTGCTCGCCGTGATCGGGCTGCGAGATCAGGAGGTCGTCGACATTGACGCCGAGCTTGCGGGCGTAGACCGGATCGAGCGCGTGCTCGGCGTCGATGAAGGCGCAGATGCCGCCCTTTTTTTGCGCCTCGGCGACCGCATGCAGCGCCAGCGTGGTCTTGCCCGAGGACTCCGGCCCGTAGACCTCCACGATGCGTCCCTTGGGCAGGCCGCCGACGCCGAGCGCGATATCGAGCCCCAGCGAACCCGAGGAAATCACCTCGACGTCCATCGACTTGTCGTTCTTGCCGAGCTTCATCACCGAGCCCTTGCCGAACTGGCGCTCGATCTGAGACAGCGCGGCGGACAGGGCCTTGGACTTATCCATGGAGGATCCTTCGACGATACGCAGGGCAGCTTGGGACATAGGCCGGGCTCCTTATGAACGGGATTCGCGAGGGGGACAACGAATGGTGTCGCGGGTGATCAGGTGACACCAATGTACCCTCTTTGTTCTAAGTTCGCAATATGTTCTTGACCCCTTTGTGTGCCTAAGTTGCCGAGCCAAGTGTCGTAATCCGTCTTAAGCCGTTGCGCATGGGCAAGAGAGAAGCCGATTTCTTCTCCCTCCTCCCCGCGATTCTCCTAATATGATCTTAAGGTTCTGGTGCCAATCTACCGTCATGAAAACGATTTTCATGCTCGCGATCGTGCTGTTCGTGGTCAATCAGTGGGACCAGAACTACAACAACGGGACATTGACCCGCGCCGGCTTTTCATTGGCAAGAGCCCTCAGCCAGTCGTTCGGCATATAGGGCGTTTCCATTTTTGCCCGATTTCACGATTCGAATGTCAAATCCGAAACCCGCGCTATAAACGTTTTCGAGCGAAGCGAATTCGCGCGAATAAGACACTTTAGAGTCTGTTTCAACTGCGTTGAATCAGACTCGTCGCTTATCTTTTTGTTTGAGCATGATCTTTTCCGAAAACCGGTTTCCACTTTTCGGGATCATGCTCTAGATCAAAGCTTTATCTCCAATTTCTGATTCTACCAGAAGCGAAAGGTTCTAGGACCCTAGACTTGCTGATGATCTTGTCGTTCCAGTATTCGCAAAAAATCCTCCTCCCGAAAGGGACGTGAAACGGTTGCCTGCCTTCCAGGGTGATCCAGCTCACAGTAACCGCACGCCCGGCCGCATAACCTCCGTCTCACGAACGTCAGGAGATCGAACTTGCCGCCGTCTCGGGCGGCGCGTTCGAACTGCCGGAAAACCTTCGTCTCGCCGCCACGCCGGCCGGCGGACGGGACATGAAGGGTATCTTCGTCAGGCCGGTGCTCGGCACCTATCAGACCCGATAAATAAAATGAGGAGAACACCATGACCCGTCAGAACTGTAACCGCGACGTGCGCGAACTGAATGCGCGCGAGATCGACGACGTTGCCGGCGGATTGTCCCTGCATGTCGGCAAAGGTCCGCTGCTTCCGTTTCCGCCCTCGACCGGCCCGACGATTCCGGTCGATCCCGAACCGGTCATCGTCTACGTCTGATCGCCCCTTTCGGCAGAACCGCCAGAGATCGCCTCAAGGGGCAGTCTCTGGTTTATGCGGGACACTCCTGCCCCAAACATGCGCTCGGCCAGCAACAGTGTTGCCCGGAATCATCATTCCGGCAGGGAGTCGGATGCCGGGATAGAATCCTTTTGACTGTGCGACGCGTTTTGATTTTTCTGGCAGTCGCTGGGTAGCAGGATGAGTACGTACGATGCTGGAAACGATCACCGCCGTGTTTGGAATTATGAGTGTCGGCATTTTCCTGGCCCACGCGATCGACGGTTATTGGTCGCGGCCTTAACCGGACGACGCACCACTTTTCAGACCGCCCTGCTTCGTCCGGCCGTCACGTCTCCGCCAGGTCGAAATCCTGACGTAACCGTGCAGCCATGTCCCGAACGCGTCCCCGCCACAAGTCTGGATTGGCGATCGGTCCGGCCTCCGGCTTGATCGTCAGCATCGCGTTCCATGGATTTCCGCCGTAGACGGTCACCACCAATCCCCTTGCGGGCGCGCCCTCGAGCGTTTGCAACGCCTTCAGAATGATATCCGCCAGTTCGTCCGCGGTTTTGCAGCGGTCGTTGCTTTCCGCCGGTTGATCCGGCGTCATCACGGAGACGGCATCCGAAGACGGGCCACCGGGCGGCTCCCGCGTCGGCCGGGTTTTGTCCCCCGGCGATTCGGACAGAGCGAAGGGATCGTCTTCAGGCAGATCGGGCTGAGACGGCAACGCGTTAGGGCGCGTGCCCAGCACGTTCTGGATCAGGGCCAGCAATCCCTTATCCATGCCGCTGCTGTTACCCACGTCGCTCGCTCCGGTCGCTTGAGCTGCCCTGCCCTGACAAATATCCCTGTCATTGGCCGGCCCGTGAGTATCTTGCAGGAGTTTCAGCCCAGCGCCACCGCAATCAGCACCGTGACGAGCACGCCGAAACCGGCGAACGCGATATTGAGGAAATTCCGGGCCAAACCAGGTTCGGTGGTCAGCATGATGTTTCTCCCCGGTACGCAGAACAAGTTTTCTTAGAATGGGCGCAGAATCTTAATCAAAACTTTCAGGTTGAATCGCGAATCAGTGCGCCTGCGGCGACCCCGGGGCGATGGACCGTGGCGCACTGACAACGTGATCCGAATCACGCCGCAACAGGAAGACGGCCGTTACATCTGCCCGGACATTGCGGAAACCTTTACCGCCGCACCGACGGGAGACCGACATGACCCAACCGATCGCCGGCATTCGCGACCTCACGACGGACGAAATCGATCTCGTCGGCGGCGGACTGACCTGGGATTATGAAATCCGGTCCCCCGACGGCGTTCTGGACGTAGGCGTGAAACTCGACAAGACCACCGGACGGGAAATTCCCTACGCGATCTGGACCGCAGCACAGTAGCTTTCATCCATATACCGGCCAAGATTTAGGATATTTCAGCTACCTCTACGAGATCTGCTTGAACCTTTTGCGCGGTGCGACGACAGAGAATGGGCTGGGGGATTGCACTGCCCAGTCTAGGCACAACGTCACCGGGCGATCATATTCCGCTCAGGTGACGTTGTTGTTTGGAGAACGGTTACGTTCGAGCCCGGCAGATCTGAAGCGGAAAGTCGCTGGAGCCTGATTCAACTGCTCGAAAGCGTGTCGCAATTGCCCATCCTTGCCGGATTCGACCGGCAATCGATCAATCTTCCCAGTGCGCGGCATATGGGCGAGCAGAAGCGAAGCCGCTCTTCGAACGGCTATGTACCGCCCGCGACCCCTATCCTGGACTTCGGCCTGTTTTTGGCGCCGGCCTTGGGCTCCCGGTTTCGCACGCTGCCCCAGGGATCATTGGATGTCGTCGCGTCTGGAATCTTCCGCAACGTATCCTTGTAGGCTTTTTCGGTCGCCTGCTGTTTCGCGATCTCTTCCTGCGTCTTGCCGGGGCCGTCGGCGAGCAGGTTGAAATGCGGCGACTGTGCAAGGGCCGGCCCCGACAATAATGCCGCCATCAGCACGGATGCGCGCAGAACCTCCATCGAAATTCCCTCCTGCCAGTGCCCGCCGACCGATCGCTACTTCGGTTTCTTTTCGGCGGATGAAACGCCGAGACTCCCCCAGGGATCAAATTTCTCCTTGGAATCGGGGATCGTCTTGAGCGCTTCGTTGTAAGCCTTCTGGTTCACCTTCGTTTTCTTGGCCGGCTTCCGATCGCCGCCGTCACCGCGGCGATGATGACCGCTCCCCATCTGGGCGTCGGCGGGCGTCATCGGCGCCATGACCATCGTTATCGCAGCACCGACCGTGAACGCAAATGCAGCCCGCTTCATTGGTCCCTTCCTCTGCGAGAGCGGTACGCCAGGCCGGTTGCAACATTAAGGCAACCGCGGATCGCAAACCATTGAGCGAACCCAAAAATATTCGGGTTGCCGTTTTGACGGGTCGCCGGAGCAGCGCTTCCCGCCGTTCGGACCGTGACGTGCGATGCGAGGTCCCCCCGCTCAAGCCCGTCCGGCGGCCATTGTCGTCGGTCCTGGCTTGGTAAACACCCGGTAAATGCCGATGCGTATATTAAGCGTCGGCGCCAATATTATCTTCGAAGGTTTCCCCTAGCGTCTGCCGGAAGCAAGATCACGGCGCGGCGACGCGCGCGTGATCTCGCAATCCGTGCATGGGGGTTGGGGACATGGTCGATATTGTCAATTGGGCTCCGGTGCGCCGCTCGTCTGCGCGAGGGTTCGCGGCGCGCACCCCCCAGACCGCAACACGATGTGACGCCTCAGCGCTCGCGTCGATCAGCATCGACCAATGGCGAACGCTTGCCGACCGCGCGGTCGAGCCCAATGCCTATAATCTCGCCGACTGGGAATTGCCGCTCGACGCAACGGCGCGCGACCGGACCAATGCCTCCGCGCTGACGGCACGCGCCGACGTGTCATCCGCCAACCCCGATGCCGGCGCGCTCATCGGCCTGATTCCGGTCATCTCCGCCTGGAGAGCCTACCGGATTCCGCTTCCCGTTCTGGTCAGCGCCGATCCCTATGGAACGCTGAGCACTCCGCTGCTCGATCGTGACTTTCCGAATGAAGCCGCCGCCATGCTGTTGCGCAAGGCTCGCGCCATCGGCCGGCACGCGCTGATCCTGCGCAACGTCGCGCTCGACGGCGCCGCCATGAAAGCGCTCACCGCGGCGCTGGACCACGACGGCATCAGGCCGCATCTGCTACAGACCCAAGTGCGAGCCTGTCTCGACGCGACGCAGGACGCCGACGACCTGCTGCGCGACGCGCTCGGCGTCAAGAAGCTGAAAGAGCTGCGCCGGCAGCGCAATCGCCTTGCGGAGCAAGGCGAGGTTTCGTTTCAGGTCGCGCGCGCGCCCGGCGATGTCGTGCCGGCGCTCGAAACGTTCCTTGAACTGGAAGCCAGCGGCTGGAAAGGGAAACGGGGCACCGCGTTGCTCCAGCACGACGGGGATGCGGCCTTCATCCGCCGCGCGGGCCCGTCGCTGGCCGAGCGAGGCCAATGTGAAATCGTGACCCTGCGCGCGGGCACGACGCCAGTGGCCGCAGCCATCGTGTTGCGCCATCAGGATCGCGCATTCTATTTCAAGCTTGGCGTGGATGAGAATTTCGCAAAGTTTTCGCCCGGCGTGCAGTTGACGCTCGACCTCACGCGGCATCTTTGCGCCGACACGACAATTGCGACGGCTGACTCGACGGCCGCCCCGGATCATCCGATGATAAATCCGATCTGGCGCGGCCGGCTTGCGATCGGCGATGTGCTGATCCCGCTTCGCCGCCGCAGTCACGTCGTTCCGCTCGCTAGGGCGGCGCTGGCCCTGCGCCAATCGATACGCGAATCCGCGCGCCGCGTCGCCCATATCATCCGCAAGCGTCGGGAAAGAAACACATGAGCGTCTCCGAACCGGCGCCGGTCATCACCGCGGCCGACGATGCGCTGCGACGCGACTTCCCGCTCAAGCCGTTCGCGATCCGGCACGCTCTTGCGGGACATCCGCTGCTGACGCTGCCGCGCATCGCGCAACTGGCTGCCGAGCTGCCGCGCGACCTGATCGAGTACAATTCCGGCAAGGTGGCGATCAGCCAGGACCCCGATGCGATTCCCGCGATCGACCTCGATCCGATCGAGGTGGTGAAGCGGATCGAGACCGCCGGCGCCTGGATGGTGTTGAAGCGCGTGGAGAACGCGCCGGAGTATCGTCGCCTGATCGAGGATGCGCTGCTTTCGGTCGCGCGCGCCCGCGGCTTCGACAGCCTGCGCGCCGCCGGATTCGAGCAGATCGAGGGCTTCCTGTTTGTCTCGTCGCCGAATTCGACCACGCCGTTCCATCTCGATAGCGAGGACAATTTTTTCGTCCAGATCCACGGCGAAAAGTTCTTCACGATCTACGACAACAGCGACCGCAGCCTCGTCTCCGACCACGAGATCGAGCGTTCGATGACGAAACACCGCAACCTGAAATTCGACGCGAGCTTCGCGCCGCGCGGCATCGAATTCCACATGTTCGGCGGCGACGGCTGCTTCGTGCCTTACCAGTGGCCGCATTGGGTGCGCACAGCCGGGTCGCACTCGATCTCGATGGCGATCACCTGGAAAACGCGCGAGGTGCGCCGCTTCAACGATTTGCATTTTTTCAATTCGATGCTGCGCGGCATCGGCTGGCCGCAAAAGCCGCCGGGTGTGCAACCCGCGTTCGACGCGGCCAAGCTGGCGTTCTATCGCGCGGGCACTGCGGCGGTCAGGCCGCTGCGCGGCTCGATGACGATGCGGCGGATCCTGCGCCGCATCGCGCTCGGCAAGCGGGCGAACTATTATCTCAAAGACGCCTAGAGCCTTTCCGCTTCTGATGGAATCAGAAGCGGGGCTCTATGATTTTGATTTGACGCGTTTTCTTTACGCGAACCGGTAGCCACTTCGCTTGAAAACGCCCTAGCTATTCCGCCCGAGGACATGCTTCGCTTGAAAACGCTATAGCCGGCCGGGCTCGGCAGCTCGCCGGGTCCGACTCTTGCCGTCGCGATGCCAGGAAGGCTCGTCCGGGCAGGACTGCCCCCTGTCATCGCCGTGGCGACCTGTGGTATGGATCGTCTCCGTCGAACCGCACGAGGCCGCCGATTGTCGGGCATTTCACTCTACACGCTGTCGGTCTGGGTGCTGCCGCTCGTCATCGCGATCACCTTTCACGAAGCCGCGCACGGATTTGTCGCGCACCGGCTGGGTGACAACACCGCCTGGCAGCTCGGCCGCGTCAGCTTCAATCCGCTGAAACATATCGATCCCTTCGGTACCGTGATGTTGCCGGGGATTCTGCTGCTGTCGCACGCGCCGTTCCTGTTCGGCTACGCAAAGCCGGTACCGGTGAATTTCCGCAACCTGAGCCATCCCCGCATCGACATGGTCTGGGTGGCGCTCGCCGGCCCCGCCACCAACATCCTGCTGGCGCTGGCCGCGGCCCTGGCATTTCACGGGCTCGGCCTGATTCCGGCCGACGGCGCCCGGTGGGTCGCCGACAACCTGCAGAACGCGCTGATCATCAACGTCATTCTCGCTGTGTTCAACATGCTGCCGATCCCGCCGCTGGACGGCGGTCGGGTCGCGGTCGGGTTGCTGCCGAATGCCCTCGCCATCCCGCTCTCCCGCCTCGAACCCTACGGACTGCTGATCCTGATAGGCGTGCTCCTGCTGCTTCCGATGCTCGGCAGCCAGCTCGGTCTCAATCTTGACGTGATCTCCTCCATCGTGAGAACAGTCACCGGTTATGTGATACAGCTTCTGCTGCTGATCACCGGCAATATATAAAAGGCGTTGCAAGGGGCGTAGTCAGTTGATCAAAGCACAGGACAAAATGATTGCAAGGCGCGCCGACACCAAGGCGCGCGCCGACTTCGCGACCTGGAAGATGATGACGAAACTCAATGGCACGTCGTCGCTGCCGGCCGAAGCCCTGGCATTCCTTTCAAGCTACGGGAATCTTCTCGAGAAGATGCCGGAGGCGGAGGCGAGCGAGGCCACCATCGTCCTGATTTACAACGACTACTATGCGGAGATGGGCGGCACCGGCACGCCGCCGGACATCAAGTCGGTGCCGAAAGATCCGATCGTGGAACTCGATAACGTCACCGCCTTCAGACGGCCCGAGGCTCAACAGCCGCAGACCAGAAATTCGGGGGCGAAGGCAAAACCGCGCTTGCCGGTCGCGCTGATCTTCACCCTGCTCATCGTGATTTACGTCGGCATCCGCTATTATTTCTTGCGATAAGCAAGGCGACGCAGCGGTGTCTCGCCGGCCGGGATGACCTCTCGGCCTCTGCGACGTCGCCCCCTGCGAAGTCAGCCCTTGTTCTTCACGCGGAAAACCACCGGCAGGGTAAAGCTCAATCCCTCGTCCGCTATCAGCGGCGGCGGCGGCGGCACCGGATCCGAGCGGTGCAACATCGCGAGTGCGGCTTGATCGAACACCGGATCGCCCGATCCCTTCACGATGGAAGCCGAAACGATATGGCCTAGGCGATCAAGCACGAAGTTGACGAGAATCCGCGCGCTCTTCTGCGTGCGCTCGGGCGGATAGCGCTTGTGCTTGTCGAGATGGGCGACCAGTTCCTTTTGCCAGGTGGCGCGGATGCGACGGTCGCTCGTGCCGGTGCCTTGCTGCGGCGCGACCGAACGCTCCGATTCCGGCGCGTGTTCGACGCTCGGCATCGCGGTCGCCTCTGCCGCCACCGATTCCTGCGAGGCGGACGTCTGCACCGCCGCCTTCTCGGGATCGTCTTTGACCGGCTTCTTCGAGTCGTTCTCGGTGACGATCCGATCCGGATCGTCGGTCTCGGTCGGCTTATCCTTGGGCAGATCGGTTTCCTTCACGACCGCCTTCTGCTCGGCAAGCGCGGGCGACGCCACCGACGCGTCGGTGTCCGGTCCGGGCGGAAGGTCCATCGCCTCGCGATGCGGCGAGGCCAGGTCAAGCCCGATCTCGATCGCCGGCGCGCCGAGATCGTCGTCGGACTCGTCGGGCCGCATGTGAGCTATCGCCAGCGCCACGCAACCGAGATGGATAGCGAGCGCGGCGACCGCTGAGAAAACCCAGAGACGGCGGGACGGCGAGGACTCTGCGATGATCTCTGGCATGGTTCAAGGCTTTGTATTGTTCGCCTTCGGAACGGACTGGGCATCGGGGACGCCCTCGAGCGCCACCAGCTTGATTTTCGTGTAGCCGCCCGCGCGCAATATCTCCAGCACATCCATCAGATCGCCGTAAGGCACCGCGCGATCCGCGCGCAGGAAGATGAAACTGTCCTTGGTCATGTCGGGCGTATTATCGAGGGTCCTGACCAGATCGACCCGCTTGACGAGAGTTTCTCCGATCGCGACCGCAAGATCGGCCTTGATGCTGACGTAGGTCGGCTTGTCCGGCTTCTTTTGCGGGGTCGCGCTCGACGTCGGCAGGTTGACCGGCAGATCGACGGTCGACAGCGGCGCAGCCACCATGAAGATAATGAGGAGGACCAGGATGACGTCGATGAACGGCGTGACATTGATCTCGTGCGCCTCGGCGTACTCCTCGTCGTCGTCAAAGCCGCCTTCCGCAATCGATGCGCCCATCGCCTACCGCCTACTCCGCAGCGCGCGAGTGCGCGCCGCCAATGGAACTGCCATGGGTCCGGTCGAGGTCGCGCGACAGCAATCGCCCGGCAGACCCCGATGCGCGGCCGACCAGTTCGATGTAGCCTTTCGTCACACGCGCGAAGTGATTGTAGATGATGACCGCCGGGATCGCCGCGACGAGGCCGAGCGCGGTCGCAAGCAGCGCTTCGGCGATGCCGGGCGCGACCACGGCGAGGTTGGTGGTCTGCGCCTTCGAAATGCCGATGAAACTGTTCATGATGCCCCAGACGGTGCCGAACAGGCCGACGAAAGGCGACGTCGCGCCGATGGTCGCGAGCAGCCCCATGCCGAGCCGGATGCGCCGCGACTCCGCGCGGACGATTTCGGCGAAGCTCGACGCCGCCCTTTCCTTGATGCCGGCGTCGCTGGATATTCCGGCCGACAGCCGCGCCTCGTGCATCGCCGCCGCCAGCAGCGATGCCAGCACGCCGTTCCTGGCGCCGAGCGCCATCTGCGCTTCCGCCAGCGAGCGCGCCTCGCTGATTTTCGTCAGCGCCGCCCCGAGGTTACGGCGCGCCAGCGACAGTTCGACCATTTTCGCGATGCAGATCGTCCAGGTCACCAGCGAGGCGAACGCAAGACCGATCATCACAAACTTGACCAGAATGTCCGCCGACAGAAACATCGACCACGGCGACAGTTCGTGAGGCGTCGTCTCCGCCTTCAGCGGGTTGATGGCCGTCGCGCTCGAAGCGGACGCGGCATCGGCGGCAGGCTGTTGCGATATCGCGGGGGGCGTTGATGCCGGCGTCTGGACCGGAGAGGCGACCGGCGCTGACGGCTCCGGGATCTGCTGGGCGGCGGACGGAGACGACACCCCGGACGGCGGCGGCGCGGCAGTTGTGTTCTGCTGTGCGGCTACGGGCGACGCCAGCGACGCAAACGTCAACGCGGCAGCCATCGGCAGAACTCTTAGAACTATTCTAAACATTGGCTGCTCATACCTCGGCCCAATAGCGGATGAGATTGTGATAGATGCCCGTCAATTTGACCGTTTCAGGATCATCTCGCCCGAGACGTTCGACAAGATTTTGAATCGCCGTGTCCAAGTCGAAGATCAGGCTGCGCGCGCGGTCATCCCGTACCATGCTCTGAAGCCAAAAAAAAGACGCTACGCGGATGCCCCGCGTCACCGGCGTGACCAGATGAAGGCTGGACGCCGGGTAAAGGACAAGATCGCCGGCCGGCAGCTTGATTTCATGCGAACCGTAGTTGTCTTCGACCACCAGTTCGCCGCCGTCGTAGTCGTCCGGTTCCGATAAAAACAACGTGACCGACAGGTCGGTTCGAATGCGCAGGCCCGTCAAACGATCGCCGCGCACGGCGTTGTCGACGTGAACGCCGAAATGATGTCCGTCCGATGCGACGTAGCGGTTGAACAGCGGCGGGAAAATCTGCAGCGGGATCGCCGCCGAGATAAAGCGCGGATTCGCCGTCAGCGCCGAAATGATCCGGTTGCCGAGCGCTCGCGCCACCTCGCTGTCCGGCGGCAACTGCTCGTTCTTCTTGACCAGCGCCGACTGGGCGCCGGCAGTGGAACGGCCATCCTCCCATTTGGCCGCGTCCATGACGCGGCGGAAATCGGCCACGTCATCCTTTTTCAATACGCCGGGGACGCAGATCAACATGTCTTCCTCACGCCCATGTCCGACCCGGCCCGGACCTCAGCCGGAACCGGACATGTTTCGTGTCATCCCCCTCGCCCCGTCGGCGCTATCACGCTCTAGAACTTCGCGCTGACGACGAGATAGCCGGCGCGTCCCGGCGCAACCTGCACGAACGGGGCCGCACTTTGATAGAGCGCGTCGTAATAGAGCTTGTTGAAGATGTTGTTCACGTAGAGCTTGACCGTGATGTTCTTGTCGATCTTGTGCTCGACGAAGGCGTCGAAGCGCCAGTAGCTCGGTAGCGACGTGCCCTGGTTGGCCGCAAGCAGGGTGCCGCCGTAGATCTTGGAGCGATAGGTCGCCTGACCCCCGACCTCCCAGTCGTCCGCGATTTGATACTTCGTGAGGATGTTGAACGACTGATGCGCAATGTTGGCGAGTTTCAATCCGACGTTCGATGAATAAAGCGCGAGATTGGGCGGCAGCACGTTCGACTTGAGTATCTTCGAGTCCATCAGCACCAGGCCGCCGAACACGCTCCACTTGTCGGTGATCTTGCCGGCGGCTTCCAGATCGATGCCCTGGATGCGATAGGCGGCGCCGGCGACGATGGTGTTGGCGACGCCGTTCACGGTGCCGACTTCGCGCGCGTTATCCTTCTCTGTCTGGAATAATGCGGCGGTCAGCAACAGGCGCCGGTCGAACAGCTCCCACTTGGTGCCAACTTCGGCCCCCTTGTTGCGTTCGGGACCGAACGCCTGGCCGAGATTGGTGAAATCCGGCCCGCCGTAAGAGGCGCTCGACGCATCGAGTTCGGCGCCGATCGGATTCGAGGATGTCGCATAGGCCGCATAAACGCTGGCATACGGCAGCGGCTTGACCACGATCCCGCCGTTGTAGTTGACGAGGCCGGAATCGAGGGCGCTCTGGCTGTTGTTGGCATGGTTGAACGCTGAATAGTCGTAATCGTCATAGCGCACGCCGCCGTTGAGGATGAGGAAGTCGTTATAGTTGGCGGTTTCGATCAGATACGCGCTCTTGGTATCGACGGTCGCATTGAGCGGCGTGCCTGCCAGCGTCGCGCCCGAGAAGTCCGAATACGTGATGCTGGACGGATCGCCGTAAGGGTTGTTGTAAGGTACGAGCACCGCGCCGCTGCTGCTCTGCAACCCGCTCTGGCTCAGAGCCTCCGAGGTCAGGCCGGCATACTTGTCGATCGACACCTGCTCGCGGGAGAATTCCGCGCCGACGACGGCCGTGTGCCTGAACGGACCGGTATCGAACTTGAAGGTCGCGTCGCTCTGGTTGGCGAGTACGTTGACGGTCTGATAGCGACTCTGCGCGTTGAGCTGCACATAGAGCGGGTTGCTGGCATTTGGAAACGTTGCGGGAGGGAAAGTCTTGACGTTCGGCGCTTCGGCGATCGTGCCGATGTAGTTCAGGATGGATCGTTCCGCGCGGAAGCGGTTATTGAGCGTGATGTTGTCGTT
Source organism: Nitrobacter sp. (assembly GCF_047149785.1). Classification (GTDB taxonomy): domain Bacteria; phylum Pseudomonadota; class Alphaproteobacteria; order Rhizobiales; family Xanthobacteraceae; genus Nitrobacter. The sequence goes on from NZ_BAAGBE010000001.1 coordinate 1,743,492, forward strand.
GACCTTGAGTTCGCCCTGGACCGTTCCGATGTCCTGCCTGACTTTCTGGAAATCCCGGTCGAGCGAGCCGTACCAGGTGTTGCGCGGCACGCCGCTGTCGGTGACAGGCCGGTTGTTCACCCGATCCCATGGCACGCCAAAGTCCGGGGTGCCGTTCAGATCGGTGTGAATGTAGTTTGCCAGAACCTTGACGTTGTCGGTCGGCGTCCACTTGACGGCGGCAAAACCGCCGTAGCGGTAGTCGGTCGTGAAGTCCCTTCCCGCGACCCTGGCGCCCTGCGCCAATCCGCCGGCGCGGATCGAGAGCGTCGGACTGATGACCTGGTTGACATCGAAGGTGATCCGGCGGGTGGCGTCGGTGCCGAACTCGCTCCTGGCATTGTAGAAATTGCGGTCACCGGCCTGCTTGGTCACGATATTGATGCCGCCGCCAGCGGTGCCCCGACCGGCATAGCTGGACGCGGGCCCGCGAAGGATTTCGACCTGCTCGGTGAAGAAGTTCTCGCGGACGCTGACCGCTGGATCGCGGATACCGTCCACGAAGATGTCGTTGCGGGCATCGAAACCACGGATGAAGAAACGGTCGCCGAAAGCGTTGCCGCCCTCGCCCGATCCCAGCGTGACGCCGGCGGTGCTGCGTCCGATTTCCCGGAGCGAGGTCGCGTTCTTGTCTTCGAGCACGTCCTTTGTAAGGACAGTGATGGTCTTCGGCGTGTTGACCAACGGCTCGGTGAACTTGCCGGATTGCACGCGCGTGGCCTGATAGGGCGCGTCGGGGTTGGCATAGGGATCGGCATCAGGCGACGCCAACTGTCCCGCGTTCGGATACGGCACCGGCGCGGCCTGGGGCGGCTGGGTGCGGCGCGCCGCATGGCGCAACGCCGTACGCGCCCGGACGTGGTCCGCCGTGGGCTTTGACGCAGCATGATGCGGGCGAACGACCGGGGCATCGATCGTCACCGGCGGGAGGCTGGGTTGCTGCGCTTCGGCGGAGGAGAAGGAGGCAACCGCAATGAGACTTGCAACGGCGGAGACCTTGCCGGCGGAGCTGACGTCAAACGGCTTGTCGATCGAGTCGGCCGCTGCGATTGTCCGCAACGATCTCGGCATCCTTGCATTGCTCATGAAGTCCCCCAATAAAACGGGCAATTGGCGCAATTGACGCTGCGCGGATTTGCCACATTGGGAGCGATACCGATCTGGATTTTGGGGGTCAATGTGATTTGATGAAATAGCGGCGTTTGGCTTTTTGAATATGTCTAAATCATAGCGATTCTAAATTGTTCGACCGATCCGGCGCGGACGTTTGTGCTTAATCCTCTTGACTGCGCTGTATTTGAAACGCTTCCGCTCGCCGGAGCGCGACGACGCATCAATCGGCGCTCGGCGGTTTCATGAGCGAAAGCATTTCGTCGACGGTCTTTTGCGCGACGCTCCGGATGCGGTCCGTATCGTCCGTCCCGGCGATGTTGACCTGCCGCACCACGGCTTTTATCTCGTCGCGGAAATCGGTGAGAAAACGGAGCGGGTCGGGAGAACTGTTGGCCACGCGCGCGATCAAACCCGTAATCATGATCTGGCAGGCCATCATCCGGCCATTCAGTTCGTCCATCGCTCACTCCCTTTTGCGTCTCCGGCAGCGCCACGACGCTGTGCCATGGAAGAAGAAGTCTCGGGCGACAATCCGGGGATTGCACGTAAGCTCGCGACGTGAAGCAGGCAATCGTTATTCGATCGCAATATCGGTCGCATTTTCGGCGGAGCGCTTGGTTTCGGAGCCGCTCTTGAGGCGACGCTTGACGTCGCGAAGGACCTCAAGACTCGCTTCAATGGTGCTCGCCGGCATTCCCTGCAAGACATCCGCGGCGATGGAGTCGCGCAGGCTGTCCAGCTCGTCGACGAACAGGCGTCCCGCCTCGGTCAAGAACAAGCGGTTGGCCCGGCGATCCCGCGGATCCGGTCGGCGCTCCAGAAGGCCCTGATCGACAAGCCGGTCAAGCAGGCGGACCAGCGAGATCGGCTGCAATTCGAGGACTTCGGCGAGATCAACCTGCGACAACCCTTCCTTCTGGCGGAGCTGAAACAGCACGATCCACTGAGCCCGCGTGGTCCCGCGGCCCTTGGCGCGGACGTCGATATAGTTGCGCAGCAGACGCGAACTTTCGATCAATTGCGCGACGAACTGACGTTTGAGATCGGTGGACATCGGCTGCGCAGGGTCCAAAGTTTTCCAATTGTTTAGGATTCTCAAGGAATGGTGTGTTTACACATAATATGCACACATATATCTACGGCCGTCCGGACAATTTTTGAAGTCCCGATTTTCCAGTGCCAGAGCCAATGTCCCGGTCGCGAATTCTTCGTTGGACGTCCCTTGTCGTCGTGATCGCCCTGGCGGGCGGCGGTTACGCGCTTTGGCGACGTGGAGGGAGCGAACATAACGGCGCGGATAAAGCCGACGCCGCGACGGCCAGGCCGGTTCCCGTCAGCATCGCAACCGTAGAACGACGCGATTTCCCGATCTATCTGACCGGACTCGGGACGGTTCAGGGTTTCAATACCGTCGTGGTGCGGACCCGTGTCGACGGCCAGATCGACCGGATCGCCTTCAAGGAGGGCCAACTGGTCCAGAAGGGCGACCTGCTCGCCCATATCGATCCGCGCCCTTTACAGGCCGCGCTCGATCAGGCCAAGGCCAAGAAGAGGCAGGACGAAGCCAATCTGGCCAACGCCAGCCTCGACCTGCAACGTTATACCAAGCTCGGCGAATTCGCGACGCGGCAGCAGACCGACACCCAGCGATCCACCGTGCAGCAGCTCACCGCCCAGATCGCGGCGGACGAAGCCGCGATTTCCAACGCACAGACCCAGCTCGACTACACCAGCATCCGCGCGCCGATTGCGGGCGTTACCGGCTTCCGTCTGGTTGATCAGGGCAACATCGTCAACGCCTCGACGCAGACCGGCATCGTCACCATCGCGCAGATCGAGCCGATCGCCGTGATTTTCACCGCTCCGGAAGGGCAGCTCCCGCAGATCAAGGACGCCCTCGCCGCCGGATCGCCGAAGGTGATCGCGTACTCCACCGACGGCAAGCGAATCCTGTCGCGGGGAACGCTGATGCTGATCAACAATCAGGTTGATACAACAAGCGGAACAATCCGGCTCAAGGCGGTGTTTGACAACAAGGACCACGCGCTCTGGCCCGGACAGTCGGTCTCGACCCGGCTGCTGGTGTCTACCCTGAAGGATGCCGTCGTCGTTCCCGACGACGCCGTCAAGCACGGAACCGAAGGGCTGTATGCCTATTCCGTCAATACGGCGAACAAGGCGGAGCTTCGCAAGATCAAGATTGGCAAGTCTATCGATGGCCAGACCGTCGTCGAGGACGGGTTGGCTCCGGGAGAACGTGTTATCGTCGCCGGACAATATCGGGTTCAACCGGGATCGGCGGTGACCACGACGGTCGCGGAATCCGAACCGTCCGACGGCAAGGCCCCTAAATGAACGGCAGCATTTCCGCACCGTTTATTCGCTACCCCGTCGCAACGTCGTTGCTGATGGCCGGCATTCTGTTCGTCGGTCTGGTGGCGTTTCCGCTGCTCCCGGTGGCGCCCCTGCCGCAAGTCGATTTCCCCACGATCCAGGTCCAGGCGAACCTGCCCGGCGCGAGCCCCGAAACCATGGCGTCGTCGGTTGCGCAGCCGCTCGAGCGGCAAATGGCGCAGATTCCCGGCATCGCGCAGATGACCTCGACCAGTTCGATCGGCTCGACCGCCATCACCATCCAGTTCGATCTCAATCGCAACATCGACGGCGCGGCCAACGACGTTCAGGGCGCCATCAACGCCGCCGGCGGCCAGTTGCCGAAAAATCTTCCGAGCCCGCCGACCTATCGCAAGGTCAATCCCGCCGACTCGCCGATCATGCTGTTGTCGGCGACATCCGATACCCTGCCCCTGACGACGGTGAGCGACGACACCGACGCCCAGATGGCGCAGCAGATCAGCCAGATTTCCGGCGTCGCGCAAGTCTTCGTCGGCGGCCAGCAGAAGCCCGCCATCCGTATCCAGATCGATCCGGCGAAGCTCGTCGCGAAGGGCCTGTCGCTCGAGGACATCCGCAACCAGATCACCCTGACGACGGTCAACGCCCCCAAAGGCAGCATCGACGGCGGCACGCGCAGCTATACGATCTATGCCAACGACCAGTTGACCGCATCGAAGGACTGGAACGACGTCATCATCGCCTATCGCAACGGCGGTCCCTTGCGCATCCGCGACATCGGCCGGGCGGTATCGGGTCCCGAAGACAACAAGCGCGCGGCGTGGGCCGACGGAAAGCGCGGCGTGTTCCTCGTCATCTTCAAGCAGCCCGGCGCCAACGTCATCGACACGGTCGACCGGATCAAGGCGGAACTGCCCAAGCTGATCGCGACGATCCCGCCCGCGATCAAGATCAAGATCATCAGCGACCGCACCACCACCATTCGCGCCGCGGTCGAGGACGTCCAGATCACGCTGCTCATCACCATCTGCCTCGTCGTGATGGTGATCTTCCTGTTCTTGCGCAGTTTCTGGGCCACCGTCATCCCCGCCGTCACCGTTCCCCTGGCGCTGCTCGGCGCTTGCGCGCTGATGTGGCCGTTCGGCTATTCGCTGGACAACCTCTCGCTGATGGCGCTCACGATCTCGGTCGGCTTCGTCGTCGACGACGCCATCGTCATGCTTGAAAACATCAGCCGTTACATCGAGGAAGGCGAGACGCCGATGGCGGCGGCGCTGAAGGGCGCGGGCGAGATCGGCTTCACCATCATGTCGATCAGCATTTCGCTGGTCGCGGTGCTGATCCCGCTGCTGTTGATGGGCGGCATTATCGGGCGGCTGTTCCGCGAATTCGCGGTGACGCTGGCGATGGCGATTTTGGTGTCGCTGCTCGTGTCGTTGACGCTGACGCCGATGATGGCGTCGCGATTCCTGCGCAGCCAGCACGACGTCCGGCACGGCAGGCTGTACCAGATCAGCGAGCGCGGCTTCGACGCCATGCTCAACGGCTATCGCCGCGGGCTCGATCTGGTGCTGCGCTGGCGGCGGACCACGCTTCTCGTATTCTTTGTGACGCTGGGCCTGTCGATCTACCTGTTCGTCATCATCCCGAAAGGGTTCTTCCCGCAGCAGGACAACGGCATGATCCTCGGCACCTCCGAGGCGGCGCAGGACATCTCCTTCGACGAGATGAAGAAAAAGCAGGAGGAACTTGCGCGAATCGTGATGGCCGATCCGGCCGTGTACAGCGTCGCCATGTTCATCGGCGGCGGCGGCAGCGCGCTCAACAACGGACGCATGTACGTTACGCTGAAACCGCGCGAAAAGCGCGACGCCTCGGCGCAGCAGGTCATCGCGCGGCTGCGGCCCAAACTCGACAAGGTGGAAGGTGCGCGGCAGTTTCTTCAGGCGTCGCAGGACGTCCGGCTCGGCGGCCGCGCCACCCGCACGCAGTTCGAATACACCCTTCAGGATGCCAATCTTGACGAATTGAATACCTGGGCGCCGAAAGTGCTGAAAAAGCTGCAGACGCTGCCGCAACTCCGCGACGTCGCCACCGACCAGCAGACCAACGGCACCACGCTGACGCTCACGGTGGATCGCGACGCCGCGTCCCGTTACGGCATCGCGCCGCAGCTCATCGACGACACGCTCTACGACGCCTTCGGACAGCGGCAGGTCGCGCAGTACTTCACCCAGCTCAACAGCTATCACGTGATCCTTGAAATCCTTCCCGAGTTGCAGGGCAAGGTCGACACGCTGGACAAGATCTATGTGAAATCGCCGCTCACCGGCGAACAGGTTCCGCTCTCGGTTTTCGCCAAGTGGACGACGGTGCCGGTGCGGCCGCTCTCGATCAGCCACCAGGGCCAGTTTCCGGCGATCACCATCAGCTTCAACCTCGCGCAGGGCGTCGCGCTGGGACAGGCCACCGATGCCGTGCAGAACGCCATGCGCCAGCTCGGCACGCCGGCCACGCTCAACGGCAGCTTCCAGGGCACCGCGCAGGCCTTCCAGCAATCGCTCGGCACCGTGCCGCTGCTGATCCTGGCCGCGCTCGTCGTGGTGTACCTGATCCTCGGCATCCTCTACGAGAGCTACATCCACCCGATCACCATTCTGTCGACGCTGCCGTCGGCGGGTGTCGGCGCGCTCGCGACGCTGATGCTGTTCGGCTACGACTTCAGCCTGATCGCGCTGATCGGAATCATTCTCCTGATCGGCATCGTCAAGAAGAACGGCATCATGATGGTCGACTTCGCGATCGCGGCGGAGCGCGAGGAGCATCTGTCGCCGGAGGAATCCATCCGCAAGGCCGCCCTGCTCCGCTTCCGCCCCATCATGATGACGACCATGGCCGCGATGCTGGGAGGCGTGCCGCTAATGCTCGGCACCGGCACCGGCGCGGAAATCCGTCAGCCGCTGGGCTACGCGATGGTCGGCGGATTGCTGGTCAGCCAGGCGCTGACGCTGTTCACCACGCCGGTGGTCTATCTCTACCTCGACCAGTTTTCCAACTGGCTGTCCGGCTGGGGACGCGCAGGCGCCTCGGGCGGCGGTCGCGACCTGTCGGGCAATGCCTCCGTCAAGGAAGCTGCCGAATAGCGCCGTCTCGACGGCCGCAACAGGCTCGCGGATACCCGCTCCAACAGGACTGGACCGCGAACGTCGACACGGCTATATCACGCGGACAAATCGCCCGATTTGCTTTTCGGCGCTCCCGGAACACCTCCGGAAAAAGCGCCGTAAAAGTCGCCTCGGTGGGGAATGGTGTAACGGTAGCACAACAGACTCTGACTCTGTTTGTCTAGGTTCGAATCCTAGTTCCCCAGCCACTCCTTCGTACACGATCGATAGGCAGGCTTCGGTGCAGCGCGATTGCTCTCGATCCGAGCCGACGAAGTGCTATCGCCTGCGGTCACGGCCGCCCGAGGGTCGAAACTCTTTCGGAGACGCGACAGCCGCAGAGGTCATAGCGGTAAACAAATCCTTAAACCGTGTCGGCGGCAGCCGGCCGGTTCCCGTTGTGCATGGCTGATCTGCCTGTACTCCTTTCCGCCCGGTTTAACAGTTTCTTGCAATAACCCATGAGATCATCGGGACCGCAGCAGCACAAGACACAAGAAATGTGGTTCTCAAAATGCTTCCTTCGACTCCCACCAGTTCATTCGGGCGCGTGATTTCGGTACGCGGATCACAGGCTCGCGTCGGCATTCTGCAGACAGGCCGCATGTCGCCCGCGGCGGCGCGGGCCACCGTCGGCCGGTTCATCAGCCTGCGCAGCATGACCTCGACCATCGTTGCCATGATCACCGAGGTATCCTGCGAGCATTTGCCGTCCTCGAACGAATTCATCGCCAGCGCCTCCGTCGATCTGCTTGGCGAAATCCTTGACAGTTCCGGTCCCCGTCCCCGATTCCAGCGCGGCGTCACCAACTATCCCGCGATCGACGACGCGGCCGACCTTGTCACCAACCAGGAGCTCCGCACGATCTACGCTCCCAACGGTATGGACCTGATCGATGTCGGCATGCTGCAGCAGGATCAGTCCGTCACGGCCTATGTCGACATCGAGGAAATGCTCAGCAAGCATTTCGCCGTGCTTGGTTCAACCGGCGTCGGCAAATCGAGCGGCGTTTCGCTGCTCATCAACGAGATCCTGAAGTCGCGACCCAGCCTCCGCATCTTCCTGCTCGACGTGCACAACGAATACGGCAGATGTTTCGGCGAGCGCGCGATCGTGCTCAACCCGCGCAATCTGAAATTGCCGTTCTGGCTGTTCAACTTCGAGGAAATCGTCGACGTCCTGTTCGCAGGCCGCCCCGGCGTGCCGGAGGAGCTCGATATCCTCGCCGAGGTGATCCCGATCGCGAAGGGGATCTATACGCAGTATCAGCACGCCGATCGCGTCGGCCTCAAGCGCATCGATCCCAAGAGCGTCGGCTTCACCGCCGACACGCCGGTGCCTTATCGCCTGGTCGACATGATCTCGCTGATCGACGAGCGCATGGGCAGGCTGGAGAACCGCTCGTCGCGCATCGTCTACCACAAGCTGATCTCGCGCATCGAAACCGTGCGCAACGATCCCCGCTACGCCTTCATGTTCGACAACGCAAACGTCGGCGGCGACACGATGGCCGAGGTCGTCAGCCTGTTGTTCCGCCTGCCCGCCAACGGCAAGCCGATGACCATCATGCAGCTTGCCGGCTTCCCCGCCGAGGTCGTCGATTCCGTGGTGTCGGTGCTCTGCCGCATGGCGTTCGACTTCGGACTGTGGAGCGACGGCGTCTCGCCGCTGCTGTTTGTCTGCGAGGAAGCCCACCGCTATGCGTCGGCCGACCGCAGCATCGGCTTCGGCCCGACCCGCAAGGCGATTTCCCGCATCGCCAAGGAAGGCCGCAAGTACGGAGTCTATCTTGGCCTCGTGACGCAGCGCCCGGCCGAACTGGACGCCACCATCATTTCCCAATGCAACACGCTGTTCACGATGCGCCTCGCCAACGAGCGCGACCAGGCGCTGCTGCGTTCGGCGGTCTCGGACGCGGCGGCGAACCTGCTCTCGTTCGTGCCCTCGCTCGGAACGCGCGAGGTGCTGGCCTTCGGCGAAGGCGTCGCGCTTCCCACCCGGCTGCGCTTCAAGGAAGTCCCGGCGCACCAGTTGCCGCGCAGCGAAGCCACGATCTCGACGGTGCCGTCCGCCGGCCGCGGCCACGACATGCAGTTCGTCGATGCCGTTCTCGAGCGCTGGCGGGGAGCAACCTCGCATCGCGACGTTCCCAACGATCCCGGTCTCATGGAGAGGCCGGCCGCGCGCCTGCTGGATACACCGATGCTGCAGCCCTCGCTCGGCCTCGATCCCGACCGTTTCACGCTTCTTAAAAGACCGCTGCGATAGAGCAGGCCCGGTGCGGGCGAAACCGGCAACCGTTGCCGAACCGGATGGCGAACGCCACCGACATGCGGTCCGATGACGTGTCCTCTCCCATGGACGGCAGCCGAAGCTGCGTCGGCCATCCGACGCCGGCCATGGCGACTTTTTGTGTGAGGACCGCGCGCGCCGTGATATAGAACGCGCTGGAGCTTGCGGACCGGGCGGCCTCCCATGGGAATACAGCGGCCAAAGATGCCGGAGGAAGAGCACGTCGTGCTCCAGTTTCGGCCACGTCACCCGCCCCGCCCCAGGAGACTGCCCGAACAACGGCCCTCGGCAAATGCCGCCGACGCCGGCTCCCCCGAAGAAGCCGGCCATTCGTCGCGTCACCCACCTGCTCCCGACCAACCGGACGACTTCCGTCACCGGATGCTCGCCAATGCGGCTGCATTTGCCTTCACGATCGCATTGACCGCCGTCGGGCTGTGGCTGGCCGTGAGCATCGCCGATTTGCGCAACACGCGCGACTGCGCCCTGACGGGACTTCAGGATTGCGCAGGCAGCGCGCCCTTCCGGAGATAGGCTGCAAGGATCAAGAGCCCTGATTCGGCTGAGGAATACGGCTCGGCGGAGCGCCCGGCACCATTGAACTCGGGACAGCGCTCCGATATATGGGCACTCGACCCCGCACGATGGGCCGGACGTTGCGGGGGCGACGCCGCCGCCGACCGCCGATACGGCGTTTATCTTCCAATGTATCAAAGGCTTAAAGATGTCCTCCACATTCGATCGGGTCGCCACCATTATCGCGGAAACCTGCGACATCCCGCGCGATACGATCACGCCCGAGAGCCACGCCATTGATGATTTGGGGATCGACAGCCTGGATTTTCTCGACATCGCATTTGCGATCGACAAGGCATTCGGGATCAAGCTTCCGCTGGAGAAGTGGACCCAGGAGGTCAATGACGGCAAGGCGACGACCGAGCAATACTTCGTCCTGAAAAATCTCAGCGCGCGCATCGACGAGCTGGTCGCCGCCAAGGGCGCCTAATCGCGCGGCCATGGATCTCGCATACTTTCACCTGATTGACCGCATCGCCGACCTCGATATAGGCACGAAAACGATCGCGGTTGAGGCCCAGGTGCCCCGGCAAAGCACGATCTTCGAGGGTCACTTCCCCGGATACCCGCTGATGCCGGGCGTTCTGTTGATCGAATCGATGGCGCAGGCGTCGGGCTGGTTGCTGATCGCCCTGATGAAGTTCGAGCGCATGCCATTTCTCGCCGCGGTCAAGGAAGCCAAGATGCGAACGTTTGTGACTCCCGGCGAACTTCTGAGCATCAAGGCGAGCATCGTTCACGAAGGCTCCGGCTACGCCATGACCCAGGCCGAAGTCAGCGTCGGCGGCAAACCGCGGTGCAACGCAACGATCACGTTCGGCCTCGCCGCCTTCCCGAACGCGGATTTGCGCGGACACATGGAGGCCATGGCCACGCGTATCGGGTTGTCCCAACACGTGATCGCTCATGGCTGAGAACCCGTCGCCTTCAAAGCCGATCGAAGCCTGGATCACCGGCATCGGGCTGGCCACGTCGCTGGGCGAAGGCATCGATGCGCACTGGGACGCGCTGGACGGACGGCGGATCAATGTCGACGACGAGGGCTTCGCGCCCTACGTGGTTCATCCGCTGGCTCCCGTCAATTTCGACGCGCAAATCCCCCGCAAGGGCGATCAGCGCCAGATGGAAGCCTGGCAGCGTATCGGAACCTACGCCGCGGGGCTGGCGCTCGATTCCGCCGGCGTCAAAGGCAACACGGACATCCTGGCGCGGATGGACATGATCGTCGCCGCAGGCGGCGGCGAACGCGACCTCGTCGTCGACGCCGGAATTCTGAACGCAGAGGCAAAGGGCAACGCCGCGCCCGGCTTTCTCAACGAACGGCTGATGAACGACCTGCGGCCGACGCTCTTTCTCGCGCAGTTGTCCAATCTTCTCGCAGGCAACATCGCCATCGTCCACGGCGTGACCGGCTCGTCGCGCACCTTCATGGGCGAAGAAGCCGCAGGCGTCGATGCGGTGCGCATCGCGCTGGCTCGTATCGCCGCCGGCCAGAGCGACATCGCGCTTGTCGGCGCAGCCCATAATGGCGAGCGCAAGGATCTGCTCCTCCTCTACGAATTCGGCGACTTCAACCTGAAAGAAAAATTCGCGCCGGTCTGGGCGCGTGAGCCGCACGGCGGTTTCGCGCTCGGATCGGGCGGCGCTTTTCTGGTGATCGAGTCCCGCCCTCACGCGGAAGCGCGCGGCGCCAAGCCGTTTGCGCGCCTGACCCATGTCGTCGCCGACCATGCCCGGCGCAAACGCTCCGGCGATATCACCTCGACGCTGGAATCGCTGTGGTCCAAGCTCGGCAGCCCCGCGGAGCGGGCCGCGATCATCACCGGCGCCACCGGCGCCGAGCCGGTCACATCAGAAGAACGCGCCTTCCTCCGCGCCCATCCGGACATCCCGGTGCGCTCGACCGGAACGATGTTCGGCCATACGCTGGAAGCGCAGTTTCCGCTGGGTCTGGCTATCGCCGCGCTGTCGCTGTCGCGCGGGGCGTTGTTCCCGCCGGACGATTCATCGGATCAGGAGATCGATATGGCCAGCCCTCCGGCCCAGATTGTCGTGATCGGAGCCGGGCACTGGCGCGGCGAAGGCATGGCGCTGGTTGAAGCGATCGGCTGAGTCGCACTAGAACCATGTCCGTTCCGATGAAACCGGAACGGGGTTCTAGATTCTTGTTTTGACGCGTTTTCTTCACGCGAACCGGTATCCACTTCGCCGGAAAACGCTCTAAGGATTCGACGGGGGAAACCATGACCGCCATGCGCGACAAATCCGGCAGGCCTGTCGTCGTCGTCACCGGCATGGGCGTCGTGACGTCTCTCGGCTCCGGCAAGGCCGACAACTGGAGCAGGCTTTGCGCCGGTGAATCCGGCATCAGGACCATCACCCGCTTCCCGACCGAGGGCCTCAGAACCACGATGGCCGGCATGATCGATTTCGTTCCGGTCGAGCCGTTCTCATCGACCGACCTCTCGGAACGACTCGCGGACATCGCGACCGAGGAAGCGGTTGCGCAGGCGGGCATCGGCCGCGCCGGCGATTTTCCGGGCCCGCTGTTTCTCGCGGTCGCCCCGGTCGAACTGGAATGGCCGCAGCGTCAGGAACTCGGCCGCGCTATCGGCGCGAACATCGACATCGACTACGATCAGATGCTGCGGGTCAGCGGCGGCGGCGGGTTCAAGCAATATCATCGCCGTTTCCTGTTCGGCTCCGTCGCCGATCATCTTGCCGAAACCTTCGGCACCAAGGGCTCGCCCATTTCGCTCTCGACGGCCTGCGCCTCCGGAGCAACCGCAATTCAACTTGGCGTCGAAGCGATCCGCCGCGGCGAAGCCGACGCCGCGCTGTGCGTGGCAACCGACGGTTCGGTCAATCCCGAAGCGCTGATCCGGTTTTCGCTGCTGTCCGCGCTGTCGACCCACAACGACCCCCCGCACGCCGCGGTACGGCCATTCTCCAAAAACCGCGACGGATTCGTGATGGCCGAGGGCGCGGGCGCGCTGGTCCTCGAAAGCTACGAGGCCGCGACCGCGCGCGGCGCAAGGATCCTGGGCATCGTGGCGGGATGCGGCGAACTGGCGGACTCCTTCCACCGCACGCGTTCGAGCCCCGACGGCAAACCGATCGTCGGATGCGTCCGCAACGCGCTGGCGGACGCGGGCGTGACGACCGAACAGATCGACTACATCAACGCGCACGGCACCGGAACGCCGGAAAACGACAAGATGGAATATCTCGGCATCTCGACCGTGTTCGGCGAGCGCGCCAGGCAGATTCCGGTCTCCTCGAACAAATCCATGGTCGGCCACACGCTCTCGGCGGCGGGGGCCGTCGAAGCGGTGTTCTCGCTTCTGACGCTCGAGCACCAGCGCATTCCGCCGACCATCAACTATGACGTGCCGGATCCGGCGATCCCGTTCGACGTCGTTCCCAATCAGGCTCGCGATGCACGCGTGACCACGGTGATGTCGAACTCGTTCGGTTTCGGCGGCCAGAACGCGTCGCTGATCCTGACGCGCGAACCGGTCTGACGGCGCGGTGCGGCGGATCCTTGCCCGGTGTGCTGACATGCTGGCGCGTTCCGAGCGCCCGCCGAGCATCATCGCGATCGTTTCCTGATGCGCCGCCTCCTGCTTCGAACCCGCGCGCGACTGCGCGACGCGATCAAGCCCGTGGGCGCAGCCACGATCGGCGCGCTGACAATCGCGCTGTTGCGCGCGACGCGACATTTCGATCCGATCAAGACAGCGAACCTGTTCGGCCGCATCACGCAGAAGATCGGACCGATGCTGCGCGAGCAGAAGATCGGGCGCGCCAACCTGACCGCTGCGTTCCCCGAAAAGTCGCCGGACGAAATCGAAAAGATTCTCGCAGGGGTGTGGGACAATCTCGGCCGCATCGGCGCCGAGTTCGCCCATCTCGATCACATCTGGGATCTTGATCCTGACGATCTTGGAAACGGCCGCGTCGAAATCGAGCCGAAGAGCCAGAAGCTATTTGAGCGGCTGCGCGACGACGGCAAGCCCGCGCTGATCTTCGCAAGCCATCTCGGCAACTGGGAGCTTCCCGCGGTAGCCGCCGTCGCGCACGGGCTCGATGCGGCGGTGCTGTATCGCCGGCCGAATATCGCTTCGGCCGACCGCGCGATCGAGCAATTGCGCTCCGTCAACATGGGAACGCTGATCCCGGCCGGCAGCGATGCGCCGTTCAAACTGGCGCACGCGCTGCAAAGCGGCCAGCATGTCGCCATGCTGGTCGATCAGTATTTGACCAACGGCGTGGACGTCACCTTCTTCGGGCGCAAGACCAAGGCCAATCCGATGCTGGCGCGCCTGCTGCGGCAGATCGAATGCCCGATCCACGGCGTGCGGATCATCCGCCTGCCCGGCCACCGCTTCCGCGCCGAGCTGTCCGAGGAGATCGCTCCGGTGCGCGATGCAAACGGCGAGATCGACGTGCAGGGCACGATGCAGGTTATCACCTCAGTCATCGAAGGCTGGGTCCGCGAATATCCGGATCAATGGCTGTGGCTGCACCGCCGCTGGCGGTAGAGCACGAACCGATCTGGTTGAATCGCGCCGCGCATCGTCATGCCCGCACGTGTCGCGGGCATCCGCGTCTTGAGGTTTGCTGCGTTTTAACGGAAGCGCTTTTATCTCGTCATTGCCGGGCTTGACCCGGCAATCCATCTTTCATTGAAAGAAGATGGATGCCCGGATCAAGTCCGGATATGACGAAAGCTAATTCCGTCAAAAAACCGCATACTCTGGTATCGGCTCTACGAAAAAGACGTGGATGGCCAGGACGAGGCCCGGCGATGACGGATCAGAATCGCGGCAACCCCGTCGTCGCGGCGGCGCGCTCACCGCCCGGTCTTCACGCGGGTCCACAGCCGGTTGATCGTGCGCTGGGTGGCGGGATCGCGCGCGGTGATGACGAACAGCCGCTTCATCGTGGCCGCGTCCGGATAGATCGTTTTGTCGTTGATGACTTTCGGATCGATCAGCTTCTGGCTGGCCAGATTGCCGTTGGCGTAGGACAGAAAGTCGGAATTCTTCGCCGCCACGTCGGGCCGATAAAGGTAATTGATCAGCTCATACGCCTCCGTGACATTCTTCGCATCCGCAGGGATGGCGAGATTGTCGAAGAACATCTGCGCGCCTTCCTTCGGAATCGCATAACCGATCTCGACGCCGTTATGGGTCTCCGCCGCGCGGTTCTGCGCCTGCTTGATATCGCCGGACCAGCCGACGACGAGGCAAAGCTCGCCGGTGGCGAGGCCGTTCAGATATTCCGAGGAATGGAATTTCCGAACTGAAGGCCTGATCTTGCTGACGAGAGCCGCCGCCTTTTCGAGATCGTCCTTCCTTGTCGAATTCGGATCGAGACCCAGATAGTTCAACGCCGCCGGCAAAATATCGTCGGCGGAATCGAGCATCTGGACGCCGCAGTCCCTGAACCTGGCAATCTTGTCCGGATCGAAGACGATGTCCCAGCTATCGATCTTGCCGTCGGGTCCAAGAATGCGCTGCACGGCCTTGACGTTGTAGCCGATGCCGGTCGTGCCCCACATGTAATTCGCTGCGTACTGGTTGCCGGGGTCGTAGACCGCGAGCTTCTCCGTCACCGCCGGCCAGGCATTGGCGAGATTCGGCAGCTTCGATTTGTCGAGCTTCTGGAAAATACGGGCGCCGATCTGTCGCTGCAGGAAATAGGCCGTGGGCACCACCACGTCGTAGCCCGACTTGCCGGCGAGGAGCCTCGTCTCCAGCGTCTCGTTGGCGTCAAACGTGTCGTAGACCACCTTGATGCCGGTCTCCCTGGTGAAGTCATCGAGCACGCCCGGCGCGATGTAGCTCGACCAGTTGTAGAAGTTGACGACCCGCTCCGCCCCATGCGCGCGCGGCGTTGGTGCCACGCCGAAACCGAGCGCGAACGCGGCGGCAATCCCGATCGCAACCGGAAGGCCGGCGAAGGCCCTGTTCATCGAGACCATCAAGCCGTCAGCCGCCGGTTCGGGTCGGCAGCCCCACCGCTTTCCACGCAAGAATTCCACCGGCGAGATGCTTGTCGTAGGCAAGCCCGCCGGCCTGCGCCGCCATCGAGGCCGTCACCGAGCGCTTGCCCGAACGGCAGGCAAACACCACCTGCTTGCCTTCCGGATCGGGAATTGCCTTTGGATCGAAGGTCGACAGGGCGACGACGACCGCGTCCGGAAAGGCCTCCGCCGCGACCTCGTTCGGCTCGCGGACGTCAACCAGCAGATACCGTCCGTCGGCAACGCCTTTCGAGACATCTTCGGGCATCAGGTCGTGAACGACAAAATTCTGATCCGCCAACGCATCCTCCTCGCGATTTGCATTCGGGCGCTCGCACGCCCGATTTCGCCTGCTGTTTCCAGACGCGGAAGGTCGCCCCTTGCGCCGATAAAATCAAGCATCGTCGCAATTCTAAATCCTGAGAATGTTTAGCAGGAGATTCGATACGGTCGCGACGTCACTTTCTTGTCAACCCCATCAGTGATGTCCCGGTTTCGGGCGGGCTCGCGGCGGCGCCCCTATAAAATCGTGTGCCGGTCGCGTGGAACCG
The DNA here is from genome assembly GCF_047149785.1 of Nitrobacter sp. Classification (GTDB taxonomy): domain Bacteria; phylum Pseudomonadota; class Alphaproteobacteria; order Rhizobiales; family Xanthobacteraceae; genus Nitrobacter. Next base: position 1,759,614 of record NZ_BAAGBE010000001.1, read on the forward strand.
ACAGCGGACCTATCCGGACGCTCTGAAAGAGGCTCGACGGGCGGCGGGATTGAAGAAAGCGGTCAGGATTGTTGTGGAGGCGTGAGGGGATTACCGCGAAAACAAAACCATGAACTCAGACGTCATCAATGTCTTCGCTTGCGGGATGACGACGTTTCGCAAACCCTATCCTTCCGATATGCCCGACGACGAATGGGCGCTTGTTGCGCCGTATCTGACGCTTCTGCCTTAAGGAGAGCGGACAACGCGTCCACGCTTTACGCGTGGTTTCAACGGTCCGCGCTATATCGTGAAGACCGGCGCGCCCTGCGCTGGATGCTCGCGCGGCTTACGACGGAGCCAAACGAAAGAAAGGCTCGAAGCTGCATCTAAATGATGACCTGCGTTCCCACCTCGACCACCCGCCCGGTCGGAATCTGGAAATAGTCCGTCGCATCGTTGGCCGAGCGGCTCAGCGCGATGAACAGCCGATCCTGCCATAGCGGCATTCCCGACTGGGCGGACGGCTTCAGCGACCGCCGCGAGACGAAAAACGACGTCGCCATGATGTCGAACTGCCAGCCGAGCTTGCGCGCGATCGCCAGCGCCTTCGGAACGTTCGGCGATTCCATGAAACCGAAGCGCAGACTGACGGTCGAGAATTTCTCGCTGACCGTTTCCATGCGAACCCGATCGCCGAGATCGACGCGCGGCGTCTGCGTGGTTTCGATGGTCAGAATGACGTTGTGTTCGTGGAGAACCTTGTTGTGCTTGAGATTGTGCAGCAACGCGGTCGGCACGAAATTGGGATCGCTGGTGAGAAAAACCGCCGTGCCCTTGACGATATGCGGCGGCCGCTTTTCAAGGCTTTTGATGAGGTCGAGAAGCGGCACCTCCGTGCGCCTCGTCTTCTTGACGAGGATGGCCGCGCCGCGACGCCACGTCCATATCAGCACCACCATCGTGAAGCCGAACAGAAGCGGCACCCAGGCGCCTTCGAACAGCTTGAGAAGGTTGGCGCTGAAGAATATCACGTCGACGACGACAAGCGGAACGACCAGAGCGGCGGCGGCGGCCGCCGGCCAATTCCACAGCTTCCAGACGACGACAAAGCCCATGATGCCGTCGGCGACCATCGTCGTGGACACCGCGATCCCGTAGGCCGAGGCGAGCCCGCTGGAGGTGCGGAACAACAGCACCAGCAGCAGCACGCCGACCAGCAGCAGCAGATTGACGCGCGGCAGATAGATCTGGCCGGCATGGGTCTCGGAGGTGTAGCGCACCTCGAAACGCGGCAACAGGCCGAGTTGCACGGCCTGGCGAATGAGCGAAAAGGCGCCGGTGATGACGGCCTGACTCGCGATCACCGTGGCCGCGGTCGCCAGAACGACCAGCGGCAGAATCATCGGCGCCGGCGCCAGACGAAAGAAGGTATTCTCGATGGCGTCGGGATGGGCGAGGATCAGCGCGCCCTGCCCGAAATAGTTCAGCAGCAGCGCCGGCAGCACCAGGCAGAACCAGGCGGCCTGAATCGGCTGGCGACCGAAGTGGCCGAGATCGGCATACAACGCCTCGCCGCCCGTGACCGACAGAAAGACCAGCCCCATGATGACGAGACCGATCAGGCCATGATTGAGCAGGAAGTGAGCCGCGTACCACGGATTGACCGCCAGCAGCACGTGCGGGTCTTCATGGATGTGCAGGACGCCGAGGACTGCAATGGTCACGAACCAGAGCGCCATCACCGGCGCGAACGCCGAGGCGACGCGCGCGGTGCCGCGGCTCTGCACCGCGAACAGCACGATCAGGATCAGCAAGGTCAGCGGGACGACGTAATCGTCGAGCGCGGGCGCAACGAGTTTCAATCCTTCGACCGCGGACAACACCGAGATCGCCGGCGTGATCATGGAATCGCCGATGAACATCGAGGCGCCGATCACGCCGAGCGCCAGCAGCAGCACGCTTCTGCGCCCCAGCGCCCGCTGCCCGAGCGCCATCAGCGAGAGCGTCCCGCCCTCCCCGTTGTTGTCGGCGCGCAGCAACAGAAGAACGTATTTGGCGGTGACCACGATGAACAGGGACCACAGGATCAATGACAGCACGCCGAGCACGATCGCCGGCGTCACCGTCCCCCGTTGCGCCGCATGATTGACCGCCTCGCGGAATGCATAAAGCGGCGACGTCCCGATGTCGCCGAAGACCACGCCGATGCTTCCGAGCGTCAGCGCCCAGAAGCCGCTTCTCGTTGCCGAAGCTTCGCCTGCGGCTTCAGCGGGGGGATCGCTCACGGCCATGCCGTCTTGCAACGCTCTGCTTGTGATTTTGATCCGGGGCTATCGCCTACAACCACAGGCAGGTCAATCCATCGAATATCCTTGACAAACCTGCATCGATCCCGTCTGGCAGGCTGCCAAATGCCGGTAAAATAGTATTGTGGATAATCAGGGTTTCAAGTTCGGAGGCAACGGAGGCGCCTCGCGCATCAGGGTGATGGTCACCCGCCGGTTCGCGGCGAGCGAGGGATCGTCCGGAAACAGAGGCGTGTTGTCCGACTTGCCGGACACCGCGAAGATATGGCTCGGCGGCAACCCTTCCCGTTCGAGAATCTGGCGGACGGCATTGGCGCGGTCCGCCGACAGGTCGAAGCCGTCGTAATCGCTGCGCGCCGGCATGAAGTTCGAGGCGGTATGGCCGGTGATCGAAATCCGCAAAGGCGTCGCCTTGAGCGGAGCCGCGAGCTTTCTGATCAGCATGCGCGTCCGCTCGTAAGGCTCCTTGGACCCGTCCGCGAACATCGATCGGCCGTCCTGGTCGACAATCTCCAGGTTGAGACCTTCCTTGGTCTCCTCGAACATGATGTGCTTGGAGAGTTCGGTCAGCTCCGGCATGTCCTGCAACGCCTGCCGCAGCGACGCCGAAGCGAGCGCGAACTCGCGATCGGTCTTGAGGCGCGCGCCCTCGGTCTTGGAATGCTCCTGCTCGTCGGGGGTCGGAGTGGTGGAGGTTTCCTCCGGCGGGACGTGCGCGGCGTTCTTCAATTTCGGTCGCGTCGGCAGGCCGTCCGATTCGACGATTCCGGAATATCGCACCTCGGTCTGAGAGCCGAAGGCGTCGCGCATCGAGCCGGCGACGATCTTGAGTTTTTGATTGTCCATCGTGGAAAAGGCGACGAGCATCACGAAGAAGCTCATCATCAGGCCCATCAGATCGGCGAACGTGACGAACCAGCCGTGCCCTCCGCCGTGCGCATCGCCGCGTTTTTTCTTGGCCATCGCCGGTTTCCCAATTGCCGCCGGATCAGGCCGGAACCGGCTCGCCTTCCTCCTGGCGATGCTTTTCCGGCAGATAGGCGAGCAGCATTTCGCGCACCAGCGCCGGGCTCTTGGAATCCCGGATCATCAGGATGCCGTCGATGATCAAGGTGCGATTGGTTTCCTCGTCCAGCAGCTTGCCGTGCAGCTTGTCCGCGATCGGAAGGCAGAACAGGTTGGCGACGAGCGCGCCGTAGAGCGTCGCCAGCAGCGCCGTCGCCATGAACGGGCCGAGCTTGGACGGATCGGTCATGTTGGCGAACATCTGCACCATGCCGATCAGGGTGCCGATCATGCCGAACGCGGGAGCACAATCGCCGATGGCTCGGTAGATCTTGCTTCCCTCGTCGAGATGCATGAGAAAATTGTCGCGATCGCGCTCGAGATTGTCGCGGATGAATTCGAGATCGTAGCCGTCCGCCACGAAACGAATTCCCTTGGCGAGAAACGGCTCGTTGGTCTCGACCTTCTCAAGACCCACCGGCCCCTGCTTGCGGGCGATCTCGGCGATCCGCGCCAGTTCGTCGACGAGGTCGCGCGCCGACAGCCGGCTCATGGTGAAGGCGAACCTGGCGCCGAGCGGCAGGCCGTGCAGAATCGCGCCAAGCGGGAAGCGGATCATCGTGGCGGCGGTCGCACCGCCAAAAATGATGATCACGGCATGTTCGCTGACGAACATATGGAGATCGCCGCCCATAAAGACCATCACGGCGACTACGAGCGTGCCGAAAGCAAGTCCGGCACCCGTCATGATATCCATGGGAAACTCCAACGCAGGCGAACCACCGACCATCCTGGACGGCGACGCGGCCCGCTCTGAGCCACGCGTCCCCACCCTAACTTTGACGCGATTAAAGACGCGTAAAGCCAGGCACCAGGGCAGCCGCGTCGGTGCGGGCACTCAAGGTCCGGACTGCCTCCCCCCCGAGCCAGGCGCGGCCGAGCAGGCCCCCGTTCATGCCCGGCTTCGACGTCTTGAAATCCGAACGGGATCAAAGACGTGGGCGACCCGGACGAAGGCGGGCGAGAACGCCGGCCGGCAAGCGGCGTCGAATGGTGTCATCAGCAGCTATCCGCGCGGCCGTCGGATGATCTCGCCGGCATCCTCGCAAACATCTCCGCCTCCGATCGGATTGCGAACGCCCGCATGGTGTCCCACTTCCGAAGGAGTAAATGGTCGTCTTTCTAAAACTGATAGACGTAAAGACCGCCGGGAGATACTATGTAAACTACTTGACGAACGACTCCGGTGGCAGCTCCACGACATATAGACCGGAGCATAGTTCGGAATTCTTGGTGCAAGGGCGATTTCTTTGGTCAGGAGCCACCGTGAAAAATTCAGCTTTAGGGGCTAACGTGACGGCGGCGGAGCCGTCGGGCAACCCGAAGGTTTTGTGCATTTCGACCGCAGCGTTCGCGCTCGGTTTCGCGATCTGGGGAATGTTTTCCGCCCTCGCCCCGTTTCTGATCAAATGGTACAGCTTCACCAGCACCCAGGTGCTGATACTGGCTGCGATGGAACCGTTGTTCGCGGCCGGCATCAGTATCCCGCTCGGGATCTGGACCGACAAGTTCGGCGGCCGGACGGTTTTCACGATCCTGCTTGTCTGCCTCTCGGTGGTCCTGATTTTGGGGACGTTCGCCGAGAGCTATATCGGCTTTCTGCTTCTGGGAACGATGCTGGGCCTCGGAGGCGCGAGCTTCGTGGTCGGCAACGCCCACGTCTCGTCCTGGTACCCGAAATCGAAACAGGGGACCGCGCTCGGCCTTTTCGCTCTGGGTAATGTCGGGATCACGATCGGCATGATGGCCGTGTCGTTTCTGATCACCGACGTGCTGGATACCAGCGATCCGGACGGCTGGCGGATGATCTTCCCGATCTTCGCCATTCCGACGCTGCTGATGGCCGCGGTCTACATGTTCTTCACGTCGGATCCGCCGAACCGGACGCTGAAGAACACATCGGTCAAGGAAATCTTCGCCGTCTACCGCTCGGGCGTCGTGGTTTGGCTCGTTCCCGCCCTGTACTGGGTGGCGTTCGGCACGCTGGTGTTCTTCGCCTCGACCATGCCCACCTATCTCGTCGATCACTGGCATGTCGATGCGACGACAGCGGTGGCGGTCTATACGCCGATACTGGTGGTCTGCGTGGCGGCCACACGGCCGCTGGGTGGCTGGCTGGCTGACCGTCGTGACGTTTTCACGCTGCTGACCTGGATGTTCGGCGCGATGTCGATCCTCGCCGTATTGATGGCCATGCAGATTTCGCTGGCGGTTCAGTTGTTTACGATATTCGGCCTCGCCCTGGTATCGGGCGCGGCTGCGGCCGCGGTCATCAAGCTGATCCCGATCTACTTCGTGCACGTCGGCGCGGTCAGCGGACTGGCGAAGGCCGCGGGCGCGGCCTGCGGCTTCACGATGACCGCCATCCTCGCCGCCAGCAACTTCCTGTTCGGCGGATACACCTTGGGCTTCGTCGTCTGGGCGTTGATGAATATCGGAGCTTTCTACATCTCGTTTTCGCGAGTCGGCTTCAGGAACGTCAAACCGGTGTCCGCAGCTCTCGCGGAAACGGTTCCGGCGCATTGAAACGGCCGGCCGCCGACGGAAAGCCTGAACCATTCGAAGACCGCGCCGCCGGCGCGGTCTGTCGGCGGATCGAGACCTTCAGGTCACATTTCAGGTCACATACGGGCAAAGCCGTTTGACATAGGCGAGGAAGCGCTCCGCCATCGAGGCGATCGCCCGGCGGTGGCCTTCATTGGCTTGCGTGTCGGCCACATGTGTGTCGGCCATATGCGTATCAGCCATATGTGTATCGCCCATGGGCGCCTCCGGAGGATGAGGCCATAGAACGCGCAGCCGCCTCCTCCGTTCCTACGCCGCCGCCCCACTGATCGAGGTTATTGCGCGCAATGCGAAAAGATCGCCTCGCGAGCTGCATTGTTTTGTCGACGCAGGCGTCTGGCCGATCGTCGCGGCGGGAACTTGCAGGCTGCTCCGCGGGCCCGCGCGCTTGCCTGCCAGGGCCTTTTCGCTTCTGATGAAGTCGGAAGCGGGCTTTAAATTTTTGATTTGACGCGTTTTCTCCACGCGAACCGGTAGCCGCTTCGCCCCAAAACGCTATCAATGCGGGCGAGAAGGCCGGTTGTCCTGCTTTCGAGGCCGGGTCGGCACGATCGGCGGCTTGGACAACGCAGCGGGTATTGCCGCGTCGGCCGGCGACGTCACATCAGGAAAAGTCTCCTGCACCGCAGCCTTGACCTCCTGGTCGCGATAGGATTTCCAGCCGATCGGAAGGCTCAGCAGAAAAATGATCGAACCGAAGGAAAGAACGACCCACGGATAACTGATCAACAGCGCGATGACGAATACCACCGCCACGAAGACCGGCAGCACCAGCTCCGGCGGCACGCGCATTCCGATCATCTTGCCGGAGAAAACCGGCAGCCGCGAAACCATGAGGATCGCGATCAGCAGCGTGTAAAACGCCGTCAGGACCGCGGGCGGCTGCGGGACGCCCAGGAACGCCAGATAGACCGGCAGCAGCACCGCGATCGCCCCCGCCGGCGCGGGCACGCCGGTAAAGAAATTCGCGGCAAAGGCCGGCTTGTTGGGGTCGTTCATCGTTGCGTTGAAGCGCGCGAGCCGCAGGCCGCCGCTGATCGCGAATATCATCGCCGCGATCCAGCCCACATTGTCGAGGTCGCGCAACTGCCAGAAGTAGAGGATCAGGCCGGGCGCAACACCGAAATTGACGAAGTCGGCGAGGCTGTCGAGTTCGGCGCCGAACTTCGACTGCCCCTTGATCATCCGGGCGACCCGGCCGTCGAGCCCGTCGAGCACGGCCGCGAACACGATGGCACCCACCGCCAGCTCCATCCGTCCTTCGGTCGAAAGCCGGATCGCCGTCAGGCCCGCGCAAATCGCAAGCAGCGTGATGAAATTCGGCACCAGCATCCGCACCGGGATCGGGCGAAACCGGCGGCGGCGCATCTCGGATGATTTCTGGTCGTATGGCGTTGGCACGCCTCCTATATAGCAGAGCCCCGCCGAGGCCGCACCCCCGGCTAGAGCCTTTCGCTTCTGATTCAATCAGAAGCGAAAAAATGCTCCAGCCGTCCTGACGGTCAGTTGCTGCGGAAGGTCCGTCCGCTCTCCCCAAGCTGGAAGTCGGCGAGCACGGTTTCGCCGGCGATCGCGGTTTGTCCTTCGGATACCAGCAGCGGCGTTCCCTCCGGCAAGTAGACATCACACCGCGAGCCGAACCGGATCAGCCCGAAGCGCTCGCCGGTTTCGATCGTCTGCCCGTCATGCACGAACGTGACGATACGGCGCGCGACCAGTCCGGCGATTTGAACCACCCCGATCAGGCCGTTGTTCGGCGTCGATATGACCAGCCCGTTGCGCTCGTTGTCCTCGCTCGCCTTGTCGAGATCGGCATTGATGAATTTGCCGGGACGATAGACGATCCGTTCGATCTTTCCCGCGACCGGACTGCGATTGACGTGGCAATTGAACACGCTCATGAAGATCGAAATACGCACCATCGGCAGTTCGCCGAGTTCGAGTTCGGCAGGCGGCACCACCGGCGCGATCATCGAGATGCGGCCGTCCGCCGGCGACACGACGAGACCCTCGCGGATCGGCGTCACACGGGCCGGATTGCGGAAAAACAGTGCGCACCATATTGTCAGGAGCGTTCCGATCCAGCCCAGCGGAGTCCAGATCCAAAAGAAGATAAGGCTGGCGAGCGCGAAGCCGCCGACGAAGGGATAACCCTTCGGATGAATAGGCGAAATCTGGGCGCGAATGGATTTCGCGCTGGAGCGAATGGATTTCGCGATGGATAAGAGTGTCTGTCGATCCATGGATATGAGAACCTGATGATCTACGATGAACCTGAAGGCGGGCTTTACGGAAATGCGCGTCTTGCACAGAAAACCCAGATCCGCAAGCCAGCGCCGCGGCGAAAACCCGAAGCCTGATTCGGGACAACGATCTTGGAGGTATTCTACTCTGCCGCAGCCGCCGGCGCTACCAGCGGATCGTCCACGGACGGAGGAGCCCGATTCGGCGCATCGTCGTCATCGCCGATCAGCGCCAGTTTCTCCCGCGCCGCCTCGGCCTCCCGCTGTCTATTCCACATGCCGGCGTAAAGCCCGTTCGCCGCCAAAAGCTCGCCATGCGTGCCGCGCTCGGCGATTCGGCCTTGATCGAGCACGATAATCTCGTCCGCGGCCACGATGGTCGACAACCGATGCGCGATCACCAGCGAGGTCCGGTTGCGCGAGACCCGGTCCAGCGCCTCCTGGATTTCATGCTCGGTGTGGCTGTCGAGCGCCGAGGTCGCCTCGTCCAGCACCAGGATCGGGGGGGCCTTCAGGATGGTGCGCGCAATCGCCACGCGCTGTTTCTCCCCTCCGGACAATTTCAATCCGCGCTCGCCCACCTCCGTCTCGTAGCCTTTGGGCGACATCCTGATGAAACCGTCGATCTGCGCGGTGCGGGCGGCGGCCTCGACCTCTTCATCGGTGGCGTTCCAGCGGCCGTAACGGATGTTGTAGCGGATGGTGTCGTTGAACAGCACGGTGTCCTGCGGCACCATCCCGATCGCCGCCCGCAGCGACACCTGCGTGACGTCGCGGATGTCCTGCCCGTCGATCAGGATGCGGCCCTCGGTCACGTCATAGAGACGGAACAGCAGCCGCGACAATGTCGATTTGCCTGCCCCCGACGGTCCGACGATCGCCACCGTCTTTCCCGCGGGCACCTCGAACGTCACGCCCTTGAGGATCGGACGATCCGGATCGTAGGAAAACCGCACATTCTCGAACCGCACCGAGCCGTGCCCGACACGCAGCGGCTGCGCGCCGGCGCGATCCTTCACTTCCGGATTGCGGGTCAGCACGGCGAACATCTTTTCGATATCGATGATCGCCTGCTTGATCTGGCGATAGACCATGCCCATCAGGTTGAGCGGCTGGTAGAGCTGGATCATCATGGCGTTGACCATCACGAAATCGCCGACCGTGTGCGTGCCGTTGCGCACGCCGATCGCGCACATGATCATCACCGTCGTCAGCCCGGCCGTGTAGATGACCGCCTGTCCCCCGTTGAGAACCGCCAGCGAGGTATAAGTAGAGACGCTTGCCGCTTCAAAACGCTCCATCGAGCGGTCGTAGCGTTTCGCTTCCCGCAACTCGGCGCCGAAATATTTCACCGTTTCGTAGTTCAGCAGCGAGTCGATCGCCTTCGCATTGGCGTCGGAATCGGACTCGTTCATCCGGCGGCGGATCTCGATGCGCCACTGCGTCGCCCGGTAGGTGAAGGCCATGTAGACCACCACGGTCACAAGCGTCGCCAGCACGTAGCGCCAGTCGAACTGCCAGAGCAGCACGCCGGTGAGCAGCCCGACTTCGACCGCGGTCGGAATGAGCTGGAGGATGACGAGCCGCACCATTTCCTCGATGCCGTTGCGGCCGCGCTCGAGCACGCGCGTCAAGCCGCCGGTCTTGCGCTCGAGGTGAAACCGCAGCGACAGCTCGTGCATGTGGACGAAGGTCTGGTAGGCGAGCCTGCGCACCGCGTGCATCGCGACCTTGGCGAAGATGCCGTCGCGCCACTGGGTGAGCAGCGCCATCAGCACCCGCACGGAGCCGTAGGCCAGCGTCATCGCGAGCGGCGACAGGATCAGCCACATCGCCCAGTTGTCGGGCTGCACCGGCGCGCTGCCCGCGCCGTTCAGCGCATCGATCGCCCACTTGAAGGTGAACGGAACGATCAGGGTGGCGACCTTAGCCGCGAGCAACAGCAGCATCGCCCAGACGACGCGCATCTTCAGGTCGGCGCGCTCGCCGGGCCACATATAGGGCCACAAATGCAGGAGCGCCCTGCCGAGCGTCGCGTTCCGGCTCGGATCGTCGGAAGGTTTTGCCGGCGGGCTCGCCGGACGCGCGGCGGCGCTACGCATGGATCGCGCCTGAGGCAACCGGCGGCAGCGGCCGCCGCCGCAAATATCGTCCGATCAGTGTCATATATCGACTGTCATATAGAGCGTTTGGATGCCGCGTACACCCTTGACGGGCGATTCTTTTCGTTGCGGAGGGCAGCCCCCGAGGCTTGACCCGGCGCCGGCAATAGCCGAGCCTTGACGCAGTAATTGTGCGGGGCCACATCGATTCCCATGAGCATTATCAAAACGGTCTGCGTCTATTGCGGCTCAGGCCCCGGTACAAATCCCAACTTCGTCAAAGCTGCCGTCGCCCTTGGTAAAGCGTTCGCCCGGAATAACGTCGGGCTGGTCTATGGCGGCGGCTCGGTCGGCCTGATGGGCGCCATCGCGACATCCGTCCTCGACAACGGCGGCACGGTCACCGGCATCATTCCGGATTTCCTGACCTCGCGCGAACATGCGCTGGCGCGCGTGCAGGAGATGATCGTCACGCGCGACATGCACGAGCGCAAGAGGCTGATGTTCGAGCGGTCGGACGCATTCATCGCCCTGCCCGGCGGGGTCGGCACGCTGGAGGAACTGGTCGAGCAACTCACCTGGCAGCAACTCGGGCGGCATGCCAAGCCGATCCTGCTGGCGAATGTCGACGGCTTCTGGGAGCCGCTGCTGGCGCTGCTCGCTCACATGCGCTCCACCGCCTTCATCCGGCCGACGCTCGCGGTCAACGTTCTGCAAGCCGACCGCGTGGAGGACATCCTGCCGAAACTCCGCTCCGCCGCGACCCTCGCGCGCGATGCCTCGAAGGAGATGCCGGCCGACGTCGCCGACCGGCTGTAGCCTCAACGCAGGACGGCCGGTCTGCACGACGCGACCGTTCCTCACGCCGGCGCGTCGGCTTTCACCAGCTTGTGGAAAATCGAATCCATCAGGGCCTGGAACGACGCATCGATGATATTGGGCGACACGCCGATCGTGGTCCAGCGCTCGCCCTCCTCGTCCTCGCTCTCGATCAGCACGCGCGTCACCGCGCCGGTGCCTCCGTTGAGGATGCGCACGCGATAGTCGATCAGCTTCAGCCCGTCGATGTACTTCTGGTATTTGCCGAGGTCCTTGCGCAAGGCGACGTCGAGCGCATTGACCGGACCGTTGCCTTCACCGGCGGAGATCAGCATCTGGCCGCCGACCCTGACTTTCACCACCGCCATGGCGACCGTGACGCGCTCGCCATGGGAATTGTAGCGCTGCTCGACATTGACGTCGAACTGCTCGACATCGAAATACTCCGGCACGCGGCCGAGCGTGCGCCGCGCCAAGAGATCGAACGACGCGTTAGCGGATTCGTAGGCGTAGCCCGCCGCCTCGCGCGTCTTCATCTCGTCGATCAGCCGTCCGAGCTTCGGATCGTTCCTGTCGAACGCAATGTGCGCCCGCTCCAGTTCGGCGAGCACGTTGGAGCGGCCGGCCTGATCCGACACCAGCACCTTGCGGCGATTGCCTCGTAAGTCGTGGGGTCCTTGAGGATCGCGGACGCATGAATGCCGGTCTTGGTCACGAACGCGCTTTCGCCGACATAAGGCGCGTGGCGGTTCGGCGCGCGGTTCAGCATGATGTCCAGCGTGCGCGACGCCTGCGTCAGCGTCGCGAGCTTGTCGTCCGTCACGCCGATCTCGAAGGCGTCGGAGAATTCTTTCTTCAGCTTCAGCGTCGGAATCAACGAGCAGAGATTGGCGTTGCCGCAGCGTTCGCCGAGGCCGTTCAGGGTGCCCTGGATCTGGCGCGCGCCCGCGCGCACCGCCGCGAGCGAATTGGCGACCGCCTGCTCGGTGTCGTTATGGGCATGGATGCCGAGATGGTCGCCGGGAATGTGCGTCGCGACCTCGCGCACGATCGTCTCGATCTCGTTCGGCATGGTGCCGCCATTGGTGTCGCACAGCACCACCCAGCGCGCGCCGGAGTCGTAGGCCGCGTGAGCGCAGGCGAGCGCGAAGGCCCGATCCTGCCTGTAGCCGTCGAAGAAATGCTCGCAGTCCACCAGGACCTCGCGGCCGGCTGCCGCGGCGGCCTTCACGCTGTCACGGATCGACGCCAGGTTTTCGTCGTTCGTGGTCTCCAGCGCGACCCTGACCTGATAGGCGGAGGATTTTGCCACAAAGCAGATCGCATCCGCCTTGGCCTCGATCAGCGCGGCCAGACCCGGATCGTTGGACGCCGAGCGGCCGGGCCGCCGCGTCATGCCGAACGCGGTGAACCTGGCGTGGCCGAGCGCCGGCTTGTGCGAGAACAGTTCGGTATCGGTCGGGTTGGCGCCGGGATAGCCGCCCTCGACATAATCGATGCCGAGGTCGTCGAGCATCTTCGCGATGATCTGCTTGTCCTGCAACGTGAAGTCGACGCCGTTGGTCTGCGCGCCGTCGCGCAGCGTGGTGTCGAACAGATAGAGACGCTCGCGGCTCATGGCGCGTCCCTCGCGGCCAGCGTCTTCTTCATCGTGGTGTTGGCCAGCCACTCGTCGCCGATCGTCACCGAATTGCGTTGCATCGCGACGTAGCCGCGGCCTGCGAAAAACCGTTCCGCCGTATCGCTGGCCTCGACGGTCAGCGCCGTGGCGCCGCGCGCGCCGGCGAGTTTCTCCAGCGCGTCGCACAACGCGGTCGCGACGCCCTGCCTCGCCGCGCCCGGATGCACATAGAGCATGTCGATGCAATCCGCACCCTTCAGCGATGCGAAACCGACCGGCGAGCCCTGCAGCGTCGCCACCAGCGTCAACTGGCTCACAAGCCGCGCGCCGAACTTGTTCTCGTCGTCCGCGGCGCTCGCCCATGCGACCTGCTGCGCCTCGCTGTAATCATCGCCGGTCAGTTCCTCGATGCTGGCGACGAAGATCGCCGCCAGCACGGCAACGTCGGCGGGCAGCATCGGCCGCAGCGCGGGTTTGGGAAGCGCCTGTCCCATCGCGTCACAATACCTCCTTACTTTCTTCTCCCCTCGCGGGAATGGGTGGCGGCGGGCGCATGATGTCCGCCACCTGACCGTCATGCACGGGCTTGACCCGTGCATCTATCCATAAAGACTGAAAGATCATCGTTTTGATGGATTGCCGGGTCGAGCCCGGCAATGACGAGTAGAATTTCATCGCGCGATCTCCCATGTCGTCACCGGCTTGCCGTCGGCGTCCTTGCCGTCCTTCAGCACGACGCCCATAGCGGTGAGTTCGTCGCGGATGCGGTCGGATTCCTTGAAGTCTTTTCGCGCGCGAGCTTCGGTGCGCCGCGCAACGAAATCCTCAATCAGCTCGTCGTCGATTGCTTTGCCGAAAAAAGCAACCTTAGAAGTGCCCGCAATAGATACAGTCGCCGAGACCTTCCTTCCCAACCTCTGTCGATCACTAGTAATGCCCAAAAATTGCAGTGCTGCCGAAAGTTCTGCCTTCCTTTTCGTACGATGAAGTCCGTGAAGCTCCGCCACCACTTGTGGAGTATTTAGATCGTCAGATAAGGCGGCAAGCACGACATCAGGAACCGCCGATATAGACTTCACTCCATCTAAATGTTCGCACCAACTCCAAAGCATCTTGTGAGTTTCGTTTAAACTCTCAAGAGTCCAATCGATCGGCTGCCTATAATGGGTTCGAAGCATATTCAGCCGAAGCGCTTCACCCGGCCAGCCGTGGCCATGCCAATTATTTAGCAATTCATTGATCGTCACGAAGTTGCCCAAACTCTTCGACATCTTCTCGCCTTCGACCTGCAGGAAGCCGTTGTGCATCCAGGTGTTCGCCATCGTGGGCGTGCCGTGGGCGCAGCGCGACTGCGCGATCTCGTTTTCATGATGCGGGAAGATCAGGTCAAGGCCGCCGCCGTGGATGTCGAAGACGTCTTTGCCATCAGGTCCGCCGAGATAGGCCGCGCTCATCGCCGAGCACTCGATGTGCCAGCCGGGCCGCCCCCTGCCCCACGGACTGTCCCAGCCGGGCTCGTTCTCCGACGACAGTTTCCACAGCACGAAATCGGCCGGATTTCGCTTGTGCGCGTCCACCGCGACCCGCGCGCCGGCCTTCTGCTCCTCCAGCCTGCGGCCCGACAGCGCGCCGTAGTCCGGCATCGACTGCACGTCGAACAGCACCTCGCCGCCGGCCTCGTAGGCGTGGCCGCGCGCGATAAGCTGTTTAATTAACGTCACCATGTCGGTCCGGCCGTCGGCGCGCGGCAGCACGAATTCGGTGGCGCGCGGCTGATGCGTCGGCGGCAGGCAGCCCAGCGCGGCCACATCAGCCTGAAACTGATCCGCGGTCTTTTCGGTGACCTTGCGGATCGCCTCGTTCAACGGCAGGCCGGGAAAGTCCCGCGCCGCGCGGTCGTTGATCTTGTCATCGACGTCGGTGATGTTGCGGACATAGGTGACGTGGTCGGCGCCGTAGAGATGCCGCAGCAGACGGAACAAGACGTCGAACACGATGACCGGCCGCGCGTTGCCGATATGCGCGAAGTCGTAGACCGTCGGACCGCAGACATACATCCTCACGTTCGACGGATCGATCGGCGTGAAAACACGCTTCTCCTTGGTCAGGGTATCGTAAAGGCGCAGTTCCATGGAATCCCGCTCCAAACAGCCGGGCGTCCGGTGCTCTCTCATGAGATTAAAGACGGCCTCGGCCAGCGAATCGCTAGCGCATAATCTCGCGGCAAATGCCACAAATGGCGAGACAACCGTTCATCCCGCTACCCTGGAACGGCCGGGGTGCCCCGTCAAGGCCGCGCCCCATAAACGCCTCATTTCGCCGCGAAATCGCCCCCGTTCATATGGCTGGCGGAAGCGAGCCTCCATTTCCGGTAAGCGATGCGCATTCTCCCCCTGTTTCCGGCAACCATATTTCTGGGCATATCTCTCTTCGCGGGAGGCGCGGCTTGGGCGGACAGCCATGTTTTTATCGTCGCCAATCACGCCGACGGTTACGGCATCGACCAGTGTCTTGCCTTGGGGGAGAGATGCGGCGCCCACGCCGCGCACTCCTACTGCCGGTCACGCGATTTTGTGCAGGCCACCGCTTACAGGCGCATCAAGCCCGACGAGATGACGGATTCGATTTTGAAGCCCGCAGGCTCGTGCCGGCACAGCAGCTGCAACGAATACGTCGCGATTACCTGTCAACGCTGACCTACCGGGAAGACCTGTCGCGCTGAGTCCGCCACACCGGCGCCCCGGAAACGACGTGACGCTGCCGTGAGAAGCAGATATGAAACGGTGACGCTGGCGAAGGTCATCGGGTAATGCATCCGGCCCTGCATCGGCGTCTTGAGACGCAATCAGGCTCGCCCGGATTGTTGTAATTGAAAATCACCGCAATGGGCGCGTCTGCGTTCGGAAGACAACATCTCCTCGTAGAGTAGTTTGCAGCATCGCCCCGGGATCGCTCTGATGGCGGATCATGCCTGATTGTTTGTTTGTCCGCCGCACGATGCGGATTCTGGCCTGCGTCGTCGCCCTCGGCACCGTGGCCCCTGCCGCCGACGCCCTGGCGCAGGGCGCTCCGCCGCCGGGCGTCAATCCGATTTGCCCGCGGCTCGAGGCACAGCTCGCGAGCATCGAGCGCGGTGGCGGCAATCCCGCGATGGCCGACCAGATCCAGCGTTACGAGGATGCCGCGCGTCGGCAACAGTCGGAGCTGGATCGCGTGACCGCGCAAGCCAGGCGCATGGGTTGCGACAGTTCGGGATTCTTCTCGCTGTTCAACGGCCAGTCCGAGCAGTGCGGGCCGGTGAACCACCAGATCCAGCGGATGCGGACCAATCTCGAGCAGATCACCACGAATCTGGAACGGCTGCGTACGGGCGCGGGCAACCCCGACGGCGACAATCAACGCCGTTCGGTGTTGATAGCGCTGGCGCAAAACAATTGCGGCCCGCAATACACAGCGGCCGCGCGAAACCTGGGCAACTTTTTCGGAAACCTGTTCGGCAATTCGCCCGAACACATCGATAACGCGGAGCTTCCGCCGGCCAGTTCGGGCTCGCCGTCCGGGACCTATCGGACCGTCTGCGTTCGTTCGTGCGACGGATTCTATTTTCCGATCTCGTTCGCCACCGTGCCCAGTCGTTTTCCCGACGACGAGCGCACCTGCAAGAACCTTTGTCCGGCGGCGGACGCCACGCTCTATGTCTATCGCAATCCCGGCGAGGACATGAGCCAGGCGGTCTCGATCAACGGACAGCCTTACTCATCGTCGCCGAACGCTTTCCGATATCGTCAGGTGTTCAACCCATCGTGCTCCTGCAAGCCCGCGGGCGAGACCTGGTCGGAGGCGCTCAAGGGACTGGACGACAAGGCCGCGGCAGCGCAGCAGGGTGACATCATCGTCACCGAAGACGGCGCGAAAAAGATGTCACAGCCCGTCGCCGGCAAAGGCTCGCAAAAGAAGGACGCGGCTGCGACGACCGCACCTGCGCCCAAGACCACCTCCGCCGGCGCGGCGCCGACGGGCTCCACGACGTCGAACAAGCCGATCCGTTCGGTCGGACCGCCGTTCATACCCGCGCAATAGAGCATTTTCACGCGGAACGGATTTGCTGTAACGGGATGTTGGAGTCTCGACGGATGTCATTCCGGGGCGCACCGACGGCGCGAACCCCGAATCCAGCATTCTTGGGCCATCGTCGAAAATCCGGATTCCGGATCGCCGCTGACGCGGCGTCCGAAATGACTGGAAGAGTTTTTTGAACAGCTCGTTGTAGCGTTTTCGAGCGAAGCGGACACCGATTCGCGTGACGAGAACGCGAATTCATCCTGATTTATTTTCCGCCGTCATCCCTCGAAGGCTTCCGCGGAGCTTCGGCTCGCGCGGGAAACAAGTTCATCATCCGGCTTCGGCAACGGCTTGCCGCAATCGCGAAACCGGTTGGTGATGGGATAACGGCGGTCGCGGCCGAAGTTCCTGCGCGTGACCTTGACGCCTGGCGCCGCCTGCCGGCGCTTGTATTCGGCAACGTTCAGCAAGTGATCGATCCGCGCGACCACGTCACGGTCGAACCCTTCCGCGACGATCGAGGCCAGCGGCTCGTCCCGCTCGACCAGCCGCTCGAGGATGGCGTCGAGCAGCTCATAGGGCGGCAGCGAATCCTGATCGAGCTGGTTTTCGCGCAGCTCCGCCGTCGGCGGCCGCGCGATGATGCCGGGCGGGATCACCTCGCCCGAAGGCCCGAGCGCGCCGTCCGGCTTCCATGCGTTGCGCAGGCCGGCGAGGCGAAACACCTCGGTCTTGTAGATATCCTTGATCGGATTGAAGCCGCCGTTCATGTCGCCGTACAGCGTCGCGTAGCCCACCGACATTTCCGACTTGTTGCCGGTGGTCACCACCATCGCGCCGGTTTTGTTGGAGATCGCCATCAGAAGCGTGCCGCGCGCGCGCGACTGCAAATTTTCCTCGGTGATATCGCGCGGAAGCCCCGCGAACGTGCCTGAGAGAATCTCCTCAAAACCGTTCACGGCGGGCGCGATCGGCAGCACCTCGTAGCGAATGCCGAGCGCCTTTGCGAGCTTCGCGGCATCGTCGAGCGAGACCTGTTCGGTAAAGCGGAACGGCAGCATGACGCCGCGGACGCGCTCCGCCCCGAGCGCATCGACGGCAATCGCCGCGCACAAGGCCGAGTCGATGCCGCCGGACACGCCGAGCAGCACGCCGGGGAAGCCGTTCTTCCGGACATAGTCGCGCAAGCCCAGCACGCACGCGGCATAGTCGGCCTTGTCTCCCTCAAGCTGGGACGCCACCGGTCCCGCGCACTGCCAACCCGCCGCGGACCTGGTCCATTGCAGTGTGACGACGCTTTCCTCGAAAGCGGGAAGCTGCGCGGCCAGCGAGCGATCGGCGTTCAGCGCGAAGGACGCGCCGTCGAACACCAGTTCGTCCTGACCGCCGACCTGATTGAGATAGACCAGCGGCAGATCGCTCTCGGTCACGCGCGCAACCGAGATCGACAGCCTGATGTCGCTTTTGCCCTTCGCATAGGGCGAGCCGTTGGGCACGACGAGAATTTCCGCGCCGGTTTCCGCCAGGCACTCGACCACGTTCTCGTATTCGGCGGATTCCTCGACCCAGGTGTCCTCGCAGATCGGAACGCCGATCCGCACGCCTCGAATTTTCAAGGGTCCCCCGACCGGTCCCCGCGCGAACACCCGTTTCTCGTCGAACACGCCGTAATTCGGAAGGTTGACCTTGAAGCGGATCGCCGCAACCCGTCCCTCATCCAGCAGCGCATACGCATTATAAAGCTTGCCGTCGTCCACCCATGGCGTGCCGATCAGCATGGCCGGTCCGCCGTCGGAGGTCTCGCGCGCGAGATCCTCGACCGCCTCGCGGCACGCCGCCTGGAACGAAGGCTTCAACACCAGATCCTCGGGCGGATAGCCCGCGATGAACAGTTCCGGAAGCGCCACCAGCGCGGCGCCCTCGGCCCTGGCCTGCGCGCGCGCGGCGCGAGCCTTGGCCGCGTTGCCGGGGATATCTCCGACGGTCGGATTCAACTGGCCGAGCGTGATCTTGAAGCTGGTTACGGTCATGGATGCACGTTGCCCGCGGGCCTCAGTTTTCTGCAATGGTCACGCTTATAGCGGTTTCGAGCGACGTGGACAGCGGCTCGGGTCAAGAAAACACGTCCGGTCAAAATCTAGAGTCTGTTTCAACTGCGTTGAACCGGACCCGTCGCTTATCTTTTTGTTTGAGCATGATCTTTTCCGAAAACCGGTTTCCACTTTTCGGGATCATGCTCTAAATGAAGCCCATGCGCTCAACGATCGCGCTGCCCCAGGTCAGCCCGATGATGAGCAGCGCCACGCCGACCGCGGCCGAGCCGACGTCCTTGACGTGCCCGATCTGCGGATCGTGATCGGTCGTCAATCGATCCGCCAGTTTTTCGATCGCGGTATTCAGAAGCTCAATCGCCAGAAGCAGCAGGACCACCGCCACGAGTTCGACGCGCCGCGCCGCCGTCGCTCCGACAAGCCACGCCAGCGGCAGCGCCAGCAGGAGCGCGAACAATTCCTGCCGGATGGCCTGCTCGGAGCGGATGGCAAAATTCAATCCGTTCCAGCTATTGATGGTGGCGCGCCATAAGCGCGACACCTCAGAAACCCGCGACCGCGGGGATCGGCTTGACCTTGCCCTCGCGATCCTGCCTGAGCAATTCGGCGATCAGGAACGCCATGTCGATCGACTGCTCGGCATTCAGGCGCGGATCGCAGACGGTGTGATAGCGGTCGTTGAGGTCCTCGTCCGTGATCGCACGCGCGCCGCCGATGCACTCGGTGACGTTCTGTCCGGTCATTTCCAGATGAACGCCGCCGGCATGCGTGCCTTCCGCGGCGTGAATGCTGAAGAACGACTTGACCTCCGACAGGATGCGATCGAACGGACGGGTCTTGTAGCCGCTGGTCGAGGTGATGGTGTTGCCGTGCATCGGATCGCACGACCACACGACAACGCGGCCCTCGCGCTGCACCGCGCGGATCAGTTGCGGCAGGTAATCGCCGACCTTGTCCGAGCCGAAGCGGCCGATCAGCGTCAGCCGCCCCGGCTCGTTGTCCGGATTGAGCACGTCGATCAGCTTCAACAGTTCGTCCGGCTTGAGCGAGGGGCCGCACTTCAGCCCGATCGGATTCCTGATGCCGCGGAAATATTCGACGTGGCCATGATCGAGCTGGCGGGTGCGGTCGCCGACCCAGATGAAATGGCCTGAAGTGGCGTACCAGTCGCCGGTCGTGGAATCGATCCGCGTCAGAGCCTGCTCGTAGCCAAGCAGCAACGCCTCGTGGCTGGTGTAGATATCGGTCGCGCGCAGTTCCGGGTGACTCTCGAGATTGAGCCCGCAGGCGCGCATGAAATTGAGCGCGTCGGAAATCCGGTCGGCCAGTTCCTTGTAGCGCCGCGACTGCTGGGAATCCTTGATGAAACCCAGCATCCACTCGTGCACGCTGCCGAGATTGGCGAACCCTCCGGTCGCGAACGCGCGCAGCAGGTTCAGCGTCGCCGCCGATTGCCGATAGGCCATGATCTGACGATGCGGATCGGGCACGCGCGACTGCGCGGTGAAGGCGATGTCGTTGACGATGTCGCCGCGATAGCTCGGCAGTTCGACGCCGTCGATGTTCTCCATCGGCGACGAGCGCGGCTTGGCGAACTGGCCGGCAATGCGGCCGACCTTCACCACCGGCAACGCGCCGGCATAGGTCAGGACCACCGCCATCTGCAGCAGCACGCGGAAGAAGTCGCGGATGTTGTTGGCGCCGTGCTCGGCGAAGCTCTCGGCGCAGTCGCCGCCCTGCAGCAGGAACGCCTCGCCGTTTGCGACTCGGGCCAGGGCCTTCTTCAGATTGCGCGCCTCACCCGCAAAAACCAGCGGCGGAAACGTGGCAAGCTGTGCCTCGACTTCGCCCAATGATTTCGCATCCGGATAATCCGGCATTTGCTGCACGGGCCTGGCCCGCCAGCTATCGGGTGTCCACCGCTCGGACATGAGGTCAACTCCTGAGGAAAAACCGCCACTTAACGGGGAAGCGGCGATGGGCCGTATATACACAGCCTGGCCGCGCCGCGCCAGTTGGCATTAAGTTTCTCCGCGCAAGGCATTGAAAATAAACGGTAATTCATAAACCTGTTGTCCAGCTCGCCTGTGCGACGGCATCGGCCGAATCGGGGTTCGTTTACCCGCGGATGTTCGATCACCGGCATGGCCTCGGCGTTACCGCAACGACTTGAAACCGGCCGCCGAAAATCCTCACTCCGCCGCTTTGCGCACGTGACGGGCGGTCGGCGTCCGCATGGTCACGAGTTCTTCCGCCGCAGTGGGATGCAACGCCATCGTCGCGTCGAAATCCGCCTTGGTCGCCTTCATCCTGATCGCAATGCCGAGAACCTGCACCATCTCGGCGGCACCATCTCCAACGATATGACAGCCCAGCACGCGATCCGTCGTCGCGTCCACCACGAGCTTCATCAGAATGCGGGTGTCGCGGCCGGATAGGGTCGCCTTCATCGGTCGGAACGTCGTCTTGTAGATATCGACGCTGGTGAACTGCGCGCGCGCCTGCGCCTCTGTCAGCCCCACCGTGCCGACCTCGGGTTGCGAGAAGACCGCGGTCGGAATGTCAGCATGATCCACGCGCGTGGGTTTGTCGCCAAACACCGTATCGGCAAATGCGTGACCCTCGCGGATCGCAACCGGCGTCAGGTTGAAGCGATGCGTGACGTCGCCGACCGCATAGACGTGCGGCACGTTGGTTTGCGAAAAACCATCGACGGCAACGCCGCCGTTCTTCGGGTTGATGGCAACGCCCGCCTTTTCAAGCCCGAGGTTTGCGACATTGGGATGCCGGCCGATCGCAAACAGCACCTGATCGGAGGCAACGCTCGACCCGTTCGACAGATGAGAGGTGAACTCGTCGCCGTGCCGATCGACCCTGTCGACCGTGCATCCCGTCAGGACGGTGATGCCGTCCTTTTCCATTTCGGCGCGGACATGCGCGCGGACATCGTCGTCGAACCCGCGCAGGATGTTGTCGCCGCGATAGATCAGCGTCACATCGCTGCCGAATCCGGCGAAGATGCAGGCGAATTCGAGCGCGATGTATCCGCCGCCCTGGATCGCAATCCGCTTCGGCAACTCCGCAAGATGAAACACCTCGTTGGAGGAGATCACATGCTCGATGCCGGGAATGGACCGCCCGTGGTTGGGCGCGCCGCCCGTTGCGATCAGCACATGCTTGGAGCGGATTGTCTCGCCCGTGGCAAGCCGCAGCGTGTGCGGGTCGTCGAACACCGCCCTCGCCTTGACGACGCGAACGCCCGCTTTCTCGACGGCGGACGTGTAGGCCGCCTCAAGCCGGGCGATCTCCCGGTCCTTGTTGGCGATCAGCGTCGGCCAGTCGAAGGTGGCGGAGGGGATCGACCAGCCGAAGCCTGCGGCATCCTCGATGTCGTGGCGGATGTGAGATCCGTAGACCAGGAGCTTCTTCGGCACGCAGCCGCGGATGACGCAGGTGCCGCCCATCCGGTATTCCTCGGCGATCATGACGCGCGCGCCATAGCCGGCTGCGATGCGGGCGGCGCGCACGCCGCCCGATCCACCGCCTATGACGAACAGATCGACGTCGAAATCAGCCATTCCGAAGCCCGACCGAAGTCAGATTTCCTTATCAGATTTCCTTGCCGCGCTTGCGCATTTCCGCACGGAATTCGCCGTTGACGACCGCCGCGAACTGCTGCGCCCACTGGTTCATGAATGCCATGCTCGCCTCGATCGCCTTGGGCTCCTCCGCGAGCAGTTTCTGCCCCAGCGGAGACTTGTAAAACGTGACCAGATCCTTCAACTCCTGCTCAGTAAAGTGGCTGGCGTAAATCTTCG
Source organism: Nitrobacter sp. (assembly GCF_047149785.1). Taxonomy (GTDB): domain Bacteria; phylum Pseudomonadota; class Alphaproteobacteria; order Rhizobiales; family Xanthobacteraceae; genus Nitrobacter. Next base: position 1,782,248 of record NZ_BAAGBE010000001.1, read on the forward strand.
CCATGCCGTCGCCAATTTCCTTTTCGCGACCCGCCAGCGACTTGGCAACGATCAAAGCGACCTCGTTGAGATCCTTTTGATAGTTCAGGTTGGATTGCAGCAGCGTGGTCTTGGTCCGCTCCACGATGCCCGGAACGGCATTCGCATACATCGCATTCGCGTGTTTCAGCGTCAGAAGCTCCTTGGCCGAAGCAATGGCTGCGGGCGTCGGCGACACCGGCTGCTGAGCCAGCGCAATGCCTGAGAACATCAGCGCCACGGCAAGGCAAGCCGCCGGCAGAAACCTAAACAGACCCTTCATTCGACTCTCCTGGTTGCGGCGCTACTGCCGCTCAACAATGCGAACTCCCTGTGCACCCGCCAGCATCACCACACGCGCGAGACCAATGAACAGACCATGCTCGACGACGCCGGGTATCGGATTCAACAGCCCGGCCAGGTGGGACGCATCGGGTATTTGCCCGAGATGGGCATCGAAAATCCAGTGGCCGCCATCGGTGACGAAAGCATGGCCGTCCGGCCCCTTTCTGACGACCATTTGACCGGAAGCGCCGGCTTTCGCAAACGCCTCGGCAACGGCACGTCGCGTCGCCGCCAGCCCGAAGGGAATGACTTCGATCGGCAGAGGAAAACGGCCAAGTCCCGCGACCCATTTTGTCTCGTCAGCGATCACGATCATCCGCTCCGACGCCGCAGCGACGATCTTCTCGCGCAAAAGCGCCCCGCCGCCGCCTTTGATCAGGTTCAGATCGGTGTCGATTTCGTCGGCGCCATCGACCGTCAGATCGAGCCGGTCGAGATCGTCCAGGGTAGTCAGAGGAATACCGCACCGCTCCGCGTCGGCTCGCGTCGCTTCCGATGTCGGCACGCCGACGACCTTCAGTCCGTCCCGGACGCGCTCGCCCAAAAGCTCGACGAAGTGCCTGGCGGTGGATCCCGTTCCCAGACCCAGCCTCATGCCGTCCTCGACGTATTCAAGGGCACGCGCCGCAGCCTGTCTTTTCAATTCATCCAACGTCATGACGACCTCGATCACGTGCAGTCTCGCCTTGGCCGGCGAGGCGCTTCCCGAATAATCTGGAAGCTCGCTTTGCAACCGAGGCGGGTCGGTCAAGCGAACCTCAAGACCCGCACCCTGTTACGGTTGCCGATGCCCCTTTGATTCCCGGAGTTCGCGTCAGTCCGTGTTGCAGACACGCAAACTCGGCGGGACACTAGCTATCCGCGAGGAACAGGGCAATCGGGCGTTTCCGCGTCCACATCCGACCGGGTCCCTACTTCGCCCTTGCATGTCCCCCGGGAGGCGGGTACCGATCCGCCATCATGATGTCTAACCCCTTCCCCATGGTCGTCTTCGACCTCGACGGGACGCTGGTCGATACCGCGCCCGATCTCGCCGCCGCACTCAACTTCGTTCTGGATCGCGAGGGCCTGCGCACGGTGTCCTTGCCGACGGCCCGTTCGATGATCGGCGCAGGGGTTCGACGCATGATCGAACGCGGCCTCGAACACGAAGATCACCCCGCGACAGCCGATGACGTCACGCGGATGATGGGCGATTTTGTCGATTACTATACAGCCCATATCGCCGACGAATCGCGTCCTTTCGAGGGGCTCTTGGAGGCGCTCGACGACCTGGCCGCGCGAGGATATCGTTTTGCGGTCTGCACCAACAAGCTGGAAGCGCTTGCCAGGCTGTTGCTCGACCAGTTGGGATTGAGTTCGCGGTTTTCCGCTATCTGCGGAGGCGACACCTTCGGCGTCTCCAAACCCGACCCCGCGATTCTGCAGCAAACGGTCGCGCGCGCGGGCGGAAGCATGCAGGCCACCATTATGGTCGGCGATGCAGGCCCTGACATCGGGGTGGCGCGGCGGGCCCGGATACCGGTCATAGGGGTTACATTCGGCTACACCGAAGTCCCGGTCGCGGAACTCAAACCCGACCGCCTCATCGGTCACATGCGAGAGTTGCCGGAGGCCGTCGTCGCTCTCCAAACCGCGACGCTGAACCTAACGGATTGATTAAGCTGTCAGAATTCGACGTGCCGTCACGGATATTAACAGTCTGTTAATAATTGCGATCGCCGCTATTGCGGCTGTCCGGCCTCACTTCTATGGTCCGCGGGGAGGCTGCGGCGGCTTGCCGCAACCAAAATGGCGGATTGATCGAACATGCTCCGGTTTATCGTAGCTGCCGCAGCAGTTATCGGCCTTGCCGGCTGTTCTTCACTTTCGCTCGACACGTTCAAGCCGGCGCCACCGAAGGTGACGGTGCAGTTGGATTCGGTTCCGTCGGGGGCGGATGCCCGGACGTCGCTCGGCCAGTCCTGCAAAACCCCCTGCTCGGTGGAGGTTCCGACCGCCGAAAGCTTCAGCGTCTCCTATACGCTGGCTAATTACCAACCTTTGACGGTGCCGGTGCAGGTGACGCATCACCCCGGTGATTTGACATCGCCCGCGACCACGACAGCCGATCCCAACCCGGTGGTCGGTGAATTGCAGGCGGTCACGCCCGCGAAACCCGTCCGAAAAAAGCGGCGCAAACGGCGCGCGCCAAAGGCGGCCGCGGCGGCCTCCTCGCCCGCGGCGGCCTCGCCTTTCCCGGACCCGGCTTCAACACCGGCGCCGCCGGATCGTTAATTTCTTACGCACCGCAGCAAATGCCTCCCCGACGCATTGCGCATTGTCTGGTCGCGCCAATATGCCTACATTGCAGCGTAGGTACGCTTCCTCGTTGCGCAACAAGGCAAATTGAATGACCGGCTTTTCTGCCCTCACCGAGACTTCGGGCTCCCGGAAAATGGTCGACCCGTTTGGCCGCACCATCAGCTATTTGCGCGTATCGGTCACCGATCGCTGCGACCTTCGCTGCTTCTATTGCATGTCCGAAGACATGACGTTCTTGCCGAAGGTCGATCTGCTCACGCTGGAAGAGCTTGATCGTCTGTGCTCGGCGTTCATCGCCAAGGGCGTCCGCAAGTTGCGCCTGACCGGTGGCGAGCCGCTCGTTCGCCGCAACGTGATGTCGCTGTTCCGTTCTCTGTCCCGGCACCTCGAAACCGGGTCGCTTAACGAACTGACGCTCACGACCAACGGATCGCAACTGGCGCGTTTCGCCTCCGAGCTGAAGGATTGCGGGGTGCGCCGGATCAACGTGTCGCTGGATACGCTCGACCCGGCCAAGTTTCGCGAGATCACGCGTTGGGGCGACATGCAGAAGGTCATGGCCGGCATCGATGCGGCGCAGGCCGCGGGCCTCGCCGTCAAGATCAATGCGGTCGCACTCAAAAATCTCAATGAGGATGAAATTCCCGCTCTGATGGAGTGGGCGCACGGCCGAGGCATGGCGCTGACCCTCATCGAGGTCATGCCGATGGGCGATATCGGCCAGTCGCGCACCGACCAGTACCTGCCGTTGTCGATGGTGCGCGCGCGGCTCGCCAGCCAGTACACCCTCACCGATCTGGACGACAGCACCGGCGGTCCTGCCCGCTACGTCCGGGTCAGCGAAACCGGCGGGAAACTTGGCTTCATCACGCCGATGACTCACAATTTCTGCGAGTCCTGCAACCGCGTCCGCATCACCTGCACGGGCACCCTGCACACCTGCCTCGGCCATGAAGACGCGTCCGACTTGCGTCGGCCGCTTCGCGCATCCGCGGGCGACGAACTGCTGTACGAAACGATCGATCGCGCCATCGGCCTCAAGCCGAAAGGTCATGACTTCATCATCGACCGCCACAACCGTCCGAGCGTAAGCCGGCACATGAGCGTAACCGGCGGGTAGGCGGGTCAACGCGCGGACGGCGCCGCTCAAAACTCCCACGATATCAACAAACCTCCGGTTGACGGCGGCAGTCCGACACTGGAATGGTGCGCCGGCTTCAATGGTAGCGCGGACCGGCAGTCGGCTGCATTCAATGGAGGCGCCGAAACTCCCGTGGCGCGCCGCCTGCTCCGTCCGACAGCGGCTTGCGTGAGCGGTGCCGTCCTGCAATCCGGCTTCCAAAATCGCGGCCGGCAGGCCGCGAGGAGGATGTGATGCGTCCGTTACTGGCCCTGAGCAGGGCCATCGACCAGCTCAACGAAAAAGTCGGACACCTCTGCAATATCCTCGTCCTGCTCGCCGTCCTGCTGAGCGCAGGTAATGCGATGATCCGATATGCCTTCGACTACAGCTCGAATAGCTGGCTCGAACTGCAGTGGTACATGTTCGCCATCCTCGTGATGCTCGGCGCGTCCTACACCTTCAAGCGCAATGAGCATGTCCGCGTCGAGATCTTCTATCTGTTCCTGTCCGAGCGCGGCAGACTCTGGCTCGATCTCATCGGCACCCTCTTCTTTCTGATTCCCGCCTGCCTGCTGCTGAGCTACCTGTCGTGGCCGTTCTTCATGCAGTCCTACGCGGTCGGCGAAACGTCGGGGAATGCGGGCGGCCTGCTCCGCTGGCCGATCAAATTTGTCGTGCCGTTCGGGTTCGCCATGCTCGCGCTTCAAGGCGTATCGGAAGTGATCAAGCGCATAGCGGCGTTGCTCGGCGTCGTCACGATCGATACGGCGTACGAGAGACCGACCCAATGATCACGCTCCAGATGATGCCGCCGATGATGTTCGGCGGCCTGGTTCTGGCGATGCTGATCGGTTTTCCGGTAGCCTTCACGCTGGCCGCGGTCGGTCTCTCGTTCGGCTTCCTCGCCATTCATCTCGGCTTCTTCGACCTGAATTTTCTTCAGGCGATTCCAGGACGCGTGTTCGGCAGCGTGCTGTCCAACGAACTGCTGCTTGCGATCCCATTCTTTACGTTCATGGGATCGGTGCTCGAACGCTGCGGGCTTGCCGAGGACATGCTCGACTCGATGGGCCAGTTGTTCGGGCCGATCCGCGGCGGCCTGGGCTATTCGGTCATTCTCGTCGGATTCATTCTCGGCGCCATCACCGGCACGGTCGCGGCGCAGGTGATTGCGATGGCGCTGATCTCGATGCCCGTGATGATGCGCTACGGTTACAACACGCGCTACATCACCGGCGTGCTTGCGGCATCCGGCACCATTACCCAGCTCGTTCCGCCGTCGCTGGTGCTGATCGTTCTCGCCGACCAGCTCGGCAAGTCCGTCGGCGACATGTACCTCGGCGCATGGGGACCTTCGCTGTTCCAGATCGCGCTGTTCGCCGGCTACACCTTCCTGCTCGGCCTCTTCAAACCCGATCACGTCCCCGCGGTGCCGAAGGAATTCCGCACGCTCACCGGCTGGCCGCTATGGCGGAAATGCCTGATGGGCATCATTCCCTCCGCCGTCCTGATCTTCGTCGTGCTCGGCACCATGATGATGGGGCTCGCGACGCCGACGGAAGCCGGCGCCATGGGCGCTGTCGGCGCCATCGTTCTGGCGGCCATTCATCACAGGGATTTCAGCACCACCGGCCGAAAAGTCCTGATCATCGGCGCGATCGCCGGCGGCATCGGCACGCTTGTCGGAATCTTCATAGCAGAAGGACCGATCTTCAGGATCGCCTTCGCCGTCACCTATCTCGCGGTTGTGTGGATTTGCCTGGAAGCCGCCCGCATTCCCGACCTGCGCGACCTCATCAAACAGGGCTATCAATCGACGATGCGCCTCACCACCATGGTGACGTTCATCCTGATCGGCTCGACCTGCTTCTCCGTGGTGTTTCTCGGCGTATCCGGCGGTGAGTGGCTCGAACATCTGCTGACGTCGCTGCCGGGCGGCGCATGGGGCTTTCTCGCCTTCATCAACGTCTTCATCTTCTTCCTGGCGTTTTTCCTCGATTTCTTCGAGATCGCCTTCATCATCCTGCCGATGATCGCGCCGGTGGCGCAGAAGCTTCTCGCTCCGATCGTCGGCGCGGACGCCGCCCTGATCTGGTTCGGCGTCATGATCTGCGTCAACATGCAGACCTCGTTCCTCCACCCTCCGTTCGGTTTCGCGTTGTTCTACCTGCGCGGCGTCGCGCCGCGCGAAGTGAAAAGCTCCGACATCTACTGGGGCGCCATGCCATGGATCGGATTGCAGATCATCATGGTCGTGCTCGTGATCGCGTTCCCCGCAACGGTGACCGGCCTGCTCGGCAAACCGGCAACCGTCGATCTCAACAAGATCAAGATCGAGGTCCCCGATATCGACGTCGCTCCGCTCGATTTCGGTCCCCCGCCGAAAACGCGGCAATAACCAGGCCTTTGAAGACCTGAGAGCGTATCAGCCGCGCGTACGCGATCGGATCATGAAAGTGTCGTAGGTATATTCGGCCACCTGCCACCACAGATACTCGTCAGAGCGATAAGCCTGCATGGTCTCGATCGTCTTCTTGAAGTCGGGATTCTTCGCGGAAATCTCGCTCCACAACTCATTCGTGGCTTTCAGGCAGGCATCAAGGATTTCGTTGCTGAAGGGCCGTAGCTGCGTTCCCCCCGCGACGAGCCGCTTGAGGGCCGTCGGGTTCTGCATGTCGTAACGGGCCGTCATCCAGGTGTTGGCGTTCGCCGCCGCGTTCGTGAGTACCGCCTGATAGGTCTTCGGCAACGTATTCCACTTCTCAAGATTGCAGAACGCGTGAACCGTCGGGCCGCCCTCCCAGAAGCCGGGATAGTAGTAATACTTCGCGACTTTCTGGAAACCCAGCCTTTCATCATCGTATGGACCGACCCACTCGGCCGCATCGATCGTGCCCTTTTCAAGGGACGGATAGACATCGCCGCCGGCAAGCTGTTGCGGAACGACGCCAACCTTCTGCAGCACCTGTCCGGCAATACCGCCGATTCTCATCTTCAAGCCCGCCAGGTCGGCGACCGTCTTGATCTCCTTGCGGAACCAGCCTCCCATCTGCGTGCCGGTATTGCCGCAGGGAAAACTGATGACGCCGAACTTCTTGAAGAACTCATTGGCGAGTTCATTGCCGCCGCCCTGATACAACCAGGAATTCTGCTGGCGCGCATTGAGGCCGAATGGGACGGACGCGAAGATCGCGAACGTCGGATCCTTCCCGACATAATAGTAAGACACCGTGTGGCTCATCTCGACCGTGTTATTTGCCGTCGCATCGAGCGCCTGCAATCCGGGAACGATCTCTCCAGCAGCAAAGAGCTGGATTTGAAATTTGTTGTCGGTCATTTCCGCGACTTGCTTCGCAAAATAATCGCCACCGCCATAGATCGTGTCGAGCGATTTCGGAAAGCTCGACGTCATGCGCCATTTGATCTCCGGCGCCGATTGCGCGATTGCCGGCGACGCTACGGCTGCGGCCGCCGCGCCGGTTGCCGAAACTTTCAAGAAATCACGACGTTTCATTCACACTCCTTACAGGACGCTTCCCTTGACTCCCGGCGAGCAGTCGTCGGCAGCTCGTCTTGGCTGGTGGTCCTCGATTCCAATCTTCGCGGAGAGGTCAGCCGAAACGGCACGCGGTCTCGGAATCGGATCGTTCGCACGGTCTTTAACACGGAGTTCGGCCGCTGAAAACGCACGGCAGCCACTCGCAGGTCCATCAAACAGACTTGAAAGCGGCCTGCGGAATGAGGGTTCTAGACTGCGGCGGTCGCGCTCCGAAGCTGGTCGCGGATGCGTCCGGCAATAGTGCGGTAGATCGCCGCGTGCGGTCCGTCAGGATCGCTCTCCACGACCGGACGACCTGAATCGGAGGTTTCGCGAATCGACATATGCAGCGGGACTTCGCCGAGGAACGGCACATCCAGCCGTTCCGCTTCATGTCGCGCGCCGCCGTGGCCAAAAATGTCGCTTCGCGTCCCGCAATGCGGACACTGGAAAAAACTCATGTTTTCGACAATGCCGAGAACCGGCACGTCGACCTTTTTGAACATGGCGAGCCCGCGCCGCGCGTCGATCAACGATAAATCCTGCGGCGTCGACACGATCACGGCGCCCTTGAGCGGCACGGTTTGCGCCAGCGTCAGTTGCGCATCGCCCGTCCCAGGCGGCATGTCGACGACCAGAACGTCGAGCTCGCCCCAGGCGACATCCCGCAACATCTGCCTGATTGCGGACGTCACCATCGGGCCGCGCCAGATCATCGCGCGCTCTTCATCGATCAGAAAACCAACCGACATGATCGCGAGACCGAACCGCGAAATCGGAATCATTTTCTTGTTGTCGTTCAATTGCGGCTTTTCCCGAATACCGGTCAGTCTCGGGATCGAGGGTCCGTAGATATCCGCATCGAGCAGACCGACGCGTAAACCGAGCGCCCGCAGGCCCAGCGCGAGATTGAGCGCGGTGGTCGACTTGCCGACGCCGCCCTTGCCCGATGCAACAGCGATAATGGCGGCAACGCCTGGAATATCCGCCTGCCGCGCCATCGGCGAACCCGAAGCGGGCGGCGACCGATGTGTCGACACATGCGGAATCCCCTGCGCGGACCGCGGCAGCGAACTTGCAGCGGCGGCGCCCGGCTTGCGTTCGGCGGTCAGAGCCACCAGCGCAACCGACACTCCCGGAATCGCGCGCACGGCCGCCTCCGCCTGGGCGCGAACGTCTTCCCATGCCCGGGTCTCCGACGCCTCGACTTTGATCGAGAAAAACACCTTGTCGCCGCTGACAGCGATCTCCGACAAAACGTCGGCGCCGGTGAGTGCCACGCCACTGGGGGAGAGGACACCGGCCAGTCGATCGAGAACTTGTTGCGATGTTACGTTCAAGTCGTCTCTCCGGAGCCGGTGCGCCCTGCTTCGCTCTACATGGCGATCCGCCGCACTCCGGTCAACGTCCACGCTTAACTAATCCAAAGACGGGGTTTGAGCGGACCCTTCAGCCACCGCATCGTAGTTAAGCTCGATCGTCACGCCGTTCGGGTCGCAGACGAAAATCTGCCAGATGGCTCCGCCGGGGACCTGGCGATCCCTGAAAGGGAAGCCTTTCGATTCCAGACGCTGTTTCATGCCGCTGAAGTCGCGGCTGGCGAAAGCGACGTGATGGACGACCCCGGAATCCGGCTTCTGCGGCTCCGAGGTCGGCGAGATGTCGACGAGGTGAACGACCGGCTTACCCTCGCTATAAAGCCACGCGCCGGGAAACGTGAAGTCCGGCCGATCGCCCTTGGTCAAACCGAGAATCTCCTCGTAAAAGCGCACGGACTCGGCAAGCTTGCGGGTCCGGATATTGAAATGATCGAGCACGCCCACGCTCATGTCACGGTGTCCTTTGTTTGACCGGCAACCGATTACCCAGCCAACCCTAACGCGTTTCGAAACGTCTTGGAATCCGCCGCCGCCCGCCCTCAAACCTCCGATCGCATCGCCGTCGCGTCCGCGCTCCTTCAGGATTTTCCGCTTTTGCCGCTATAGCCTCAAGGCTATGCTGGGCGGCGGGCGAGATTTGATCGCGACGCACTCATCCCGCTCTCATCCGCAAAACGCCCATCAAACAGGCTCGGCCGGAATGACGGCAAAACCCTTTTCTTGAACAAGGTTCGGACATGGCCAAAGTCGCATTTCTCGGTCTCGGCGTCATGGGATTCCCCATGGCAGGACATCTCGTCGCAAAGGGCGGCCACGAGGTGACCGTGTTCAATCGAACGCCGGCCAAGGCCAGGGCGTGGACAGACAAATTCGGAGGCAAATCCGCGCCGACGCCACAAGCGGCCGCCGAAGATCAGGATTTCGTGATGGCTTGCGTCGGCAACGATGACGACTTGCGCGCAATCACGGTCGGCGCCGGCGGCGCATTTGCCGCAATGAAGCGAGGCGCAACCTTTGTCGATCACACGACCGCCTCGGCCGAGGTTGCGCGTGAACTCGATGCCGAGGCGACCCGGCGCGGCTTCAATTTCGTCGACGCTCCCGTCTCCGGCGGGCAGGCCGGCGCGGAAAACGGCGTTCTCACCGTCATGTGCGGGGGAACGGAGAACGCTTACGCCGCCGCCGAACCGGTCATCGCGGCCTATGCCCGGATGTGCAGGCGGCTCGGCCCGGCGGGCGCGGGCCAGTTGACCAAGATGGTCAACCAGATCTGCATTGCCGGCCTCGTGGAAGGGCTGTCGGAGGGCATCCACTTCGCCAGGAAGGCCGGACTCGACGTCAGTTCGGTGGTCGAGGTGATCTCGAAGGGCGCCGCGCAATCGTGGCAGATGGACAACCGCTCCACGACGATGAACGAAGGGAAGTTCGATCACGGCTTCGCCGTCGAATGGATGCGCAAGGACCTTGCGATCTGCCTCTCCGAGGCCCGCCGCAACGGCGCCAGCCTTCCAGTTACAAGCCTGGTGGATGCCTTCTACTCGGAAGTCGAGAAAATGGGCGGCCGCCGCTGGGACACGTCGAGTCTTCTGGCGCGGCTTGAACGTTAACGGCTGCCGGATTCACAAGCGGCGTTTCGCCGCCGAAAGCGCTGTTCTCAGGAGGATTTAACGATCCATTAACCGAAATATCCTGCACTTTAAGGCAGCCCTTAATGATTTAGCGCCAGAGATATAAGCGAGTAAAGGCTCGCGCGGTCGCGTGCAGGATTTGTGTCTGGTTGATGAGTACCCCCGCCGATAAACCTGAAGTCGTCGAGCTTCCGGTCGCTCCCGCGATTGTGCCCTCCGCACGTCATCGCCGCGCCGCCACGCAGCGGGTCCGCGAAGCGCGGGACCGGTTGACCTCGACGAGCGGAACCCGCCCCGCATTCGATCACGAACTGCTCCGGCAATATGCGCAAACCCGGCTGTCGGCGTCCTTCGTGGTGATGCTGCTTGTGGTCTCGGCCGGTGTGCTGTTCGGCTTCTGGATGGCGCCCGCCTCGGCGGCGGCGTGGACCTTCGGGACGCTCTGCATCCATGTCGTTATCATCTACAATTGCAACACCTACCTTAAAAAGTCATCATTCTCCAGCAGCACGCGGAAATGGCGCGCGCGTTTCATCCTGCTCGATCTTTTGTATGGTTTGTGCTGGACGACGATCCTGGTCCATCCCGCCGGTTCGGATCCGGTCGCCAACACCCTGATGATGTTTCTGATGCTGCTGGTCGTGGCCGTATCAAGCATGCTCGCCGCCAGCTTGCCTATTGCCGCCTTTGCCGCAACGGCTCCGGTGACTTCAGCGATCGCGCTGAAGTTTGCGATCGACGGCACATTCAACAATTACGTCCTGGCCGTGCTCGCGCTGGTCGCGGAGGGCTACTTTGCATTGCTGGCGTACCGGCTGCATACCACAACGCTGGCGACCCTCGAGGCGCGCGCGGAAAAGGATGCCTTGATCGGTGAACTCGAGCAGGCAAAGGCCATTTCGGATGAGGCGCGACATCGTGCTGAATCGGCCAACGTCGCAAAATCACGATTTCTGGCTCAAATGAGTCACGAGTTGCGAACGCCGCTCAACGCCATCCTCGGATTCTCCGAAGTGATGAAGAGCGAGATTTTCGGAGAGCACGCGGTCGCGGTTTACAAAAGCTATTCGGCCGACATTCATAATTCCGGCGTTCATCTGCTGAACCTGATCAACGAGATCCTCGACCTGTCGCGGATCGAGGCCGGCCGTTACGAGCTCAATGAGGAAGCGGTGTCTCTTGCTCATGTCGTCGCCGACTGTCACCACTTGCTGAAGCTGCGCGCCTCCAGCCGGGGCATTACGATTCACGAGGTGTTCGAGCAGGGCATGCCGCGTATCTGGGGCGACGAGCGCGCCACCCGCCAGATCGTGCTCAACCTGTTGTCGAATTCGATCAAGTTCACGCCACAGGGCGGGGAGATCTGGCTGAAGGTCGGATGGACAGCCTCGGGCGGACAATACCTCAGCGTCAAGGACAGCGGGTCGGGAATCGCCGAAGACGAAATCCCGATCGTGCTGGCGTCGTTCGGGCAAGGCTCGAATTCGATCAAATCCGCCGAACAAGGCGCGGGCCTTGGATTGCCGATCGCCAAGAGTCTGATCGACATGCACGGCGGCACGTTCACCCTGCGGTCCAAGCTCCGCATCGGCACCGAAGTCATCGTCACCTTTCCACCGGAGCGCGTGATGTCCGCCCTCGCGCCGATGGGAGAAGAAGCCCCGCCGCTTCAACCCCCGCAAGCGGCCGATCCGGCAGCGGAGGAGAGACGCCGCCTGCGCAACAAGCCGATCATGAACGCCGGCACAGGTCTTTAGACAAAGCTTCGGGAGCACATGAATGACCGCCACGGTCCTGAATGAGTATCCAAACACCGTGCTGAGCACCTTGCATCAACCGGCCATGGCCGAAAATCCGGCGGGTGCGTTATGATCCGTATCCTGCTCGTGGTTGTGATGCTGGCGGCGACCGCGGGAGCCGTGGTCGCCTATGGCGATCCCGCGCGAATATCGGCTGCGGGAAGCCTGGTCTCGACCATGCTGCGCGAGGCCGCTGCCGGACCCCCGCGAAGCGTTCAGATTCCCCGCACCCGGAATGGCGATTTCACTCTGCACGCCAAGATCAACGGCGTGAGAACCGCGATGATCATCGACACCGGCGCGACCTCCGTTGTCCTCACCTACGAGACAGCTAAGGCCGCCGGGTTGCCGCTGGAGTTGCTGAACTATGACGTCGACGTCGAGACGGCCGGCGGACACGCGCGCGCGGCGCGGCTGACGCTTGACCGCCTTGCTGTCGGGAGGCTCGTCGAACGATCCGTGCCCGCGCTGGTCGTTCCACGCGGCCAGATGAAAACCAATCTTTTGGGGATGAGTTTCCTCAACCGACTCGAGAGCTGGGAAGTCCATGCAGACCGATTGATGCTGCACGGCTATCCATAAGCATCCGTCATTCCAGTGGGCCGGGAGGAGCGGTCGCATCAAACGGCGCCGCCAATGTCTCGTCATTGTCGATCCGCTCGGTCGGGAACGTCCGCCCACGATCAAGGACGTCGCATCATGACCCCGTGAGCGGATATCGTGAGCGGCGTTTCAGCGGTCGCGCAGCGCATGCCGAAGCGCACCGAGATCGATGCAACGACCGAGATCGTTCAGATCGACCGGAAGCCGCCGCCGCCAGTTGGGGTGCTCGTTCATCGTGCCCGGAATGTTCGGCTGATCCTTCGATCCAACCAGATCGTCGAGCGCGATCGCGAGGATGCGCGATGGCGTGCGCGCGAGGAATTCAATGGCTCCGTAAAAATCCCTCGGCGCGATATGTTCTTCGCCCAACTTCCATTCGAACGCGCGGCATGCATGCGCCCGCATCTCGTCCGTCTCGCCGGGATCGAGACCGAGCTCTCGCTTGACCCTGAGATCGAAATGCGATTGCCAGCCCGCGAACGACGCAAGGTCATGGGTGTTGAAGGTGACAAGGGCATTCGCCGCATAGCTCGATGGCCCGGCAAAAGCGCCATCATGGCCACGTTCGAACATCATCACTTTATAGGACCAAACCCCCCATTCGGCGAGAACGTCGCGAAAGCCGTCCGGCACCGTGCCCAGATCCTCCCCGATCGTGATGCAGCGCTGACCGACGCTCTCCTGCGCGATGACGCCGAGCAGCGCCTCCAACGGCATCTCCACATAGACGCCATCCCGCGGCGGTGCTCCCGACGGTATCAGGTAAAGCCGGTTGAGCCCGAGGACGTGATCCAGCCGTATGGCTCCTGCGAAACGCATCGATGCGCGCAGCATCTCCCGAAAGGGTGCGAAGCCGCTCGCCTCGAGTCCGGCGGCATTGAACCCCGCCAGTCCCCAGTCCTGTCCCGCCGTGTTGAGCTGATCGGGCGGCGCGCCAACCGAGAGCCCGCGCGAGATGGCGTTCTGCTCGTTCCAGGCGTCGAACCCGCCGGGCTGAACGCCGACGGCGACATCGAGATAAAGCCCGACCGCCATTCCGCGTTCGGCGGCAAGATCGGCGCATGACTGCAACTGGAACGCCGCGCACCATTGCATGAACTCCACGAATTCAATCTCGGCACGCCGCGGGCCGTTTCGAAAGGCCTGAATCCGTGCATCGTCGGGACGGCGCCACTCCTCCGGCCACTGCCACCACGGCAACGGAGCGAATTGCCGCCGCAGCACCTCGAAGCAGGCAAAGCGCTGCAGCAATCCGCCGCGCTCCCGCCTGAACGCCTCGAACCCGATTCGAGCGCTCGTATCTGCGGTATTGAATGCCTCGAACGCATGTCGGAGCGCTGCGAATTTCAATTCCGCGACGGCTGCGTAGTCGATCAGTTCGCCGTGGCGGACCTGATCGCGTCGCTCGCGATGCTGCGCCAGCCATGCGCGGGAAAAATCCGGCAACCGCTCGGGATCGATGTAAAGCGGATTGAGAAACAGACGGCTGTTCGGTGCATATGGACTGCATTCGAGCGGGCGATCATCGAACAGCGCATGAAGGGGATTGAGTCCGATGCCGGCGCAGCCCCAATCCGCGCTCAATTCGATCAGTGCGGCGAGGTCCGTGAAATCGCCGATTCCCCAATTGCGCGACGACGATAGCCCGTAGAGCTGAACCGACAGCACCCAGACTCTATCGAACGAACCTCGATGGGCTTTCCCTGGTGTCACCAGCAACGGAATGGAATCGATCGTATTTCCGGGCTCATTCTCGAGTTCCAGCCGATAGGTGCCGATTGCCACCGATTCCGGCAGATCGATCGTCGCCCCGGCCACGTATCCTCGCGCAAGCACGGCGTTGCCCTCAACGAGCCGCCAACCGATTCCGTTCGCCCCGGAGCCTACCGGCACACGACGATTGTCGGCGTCCGCGACGACAACGACGGGTTGCTTCAGATACGGGTGTCGCGAAGGGGACGGCAGACCATCGAGAACGGCGCGCAACCGCTCGCCGTTCACCACATGGCGATGGCCCTGCCCGTCCACAAATTCCAGATCGATGCCAAGATCGCGCGCCTTTGATTGAACGTCCATCCCCACGCCTCGAACCGAACGCGGTTTCGTCAGGATGAAGTTCCCGCGAAGAAAGGTAACGTCAGCGCAAGGTGACAAGTTCCACGGGGAACTTTGCGGCGACGCGAAGGTTAATCAGGCGGGTCCTCATCCACCAGCGGGTTAGCAGCGCGTGATGTCCGTATCAACGCAAAAGAACATGCCGTTACGGGCGGGCGAACGAGGCGCCACGGCAGGCAGCTTTCACATCGAGGACGTCTATCCCTGCGTTGACGCCGGGCGATTTTCGGTCAAGCGGCGCGTCGGCGAGACCGTCGAGGTTTGGGCGGACATATTCCGAAGCGGTCACGACATTATCGCCGCACAATTGATCTGGCGGCGCGAGCAGGAGCGCGACTGGCACAAGTCGCCGATGAACCTGCACGACAACGATCGCTGGTTCGGCAGCTTCACGCCCGGCGAGCCCGGGCGCTACGTCTATGCCATCGAGGCATGGACCGACGAATTCGCGACATGGAAGCATGGCTTCGAACTGAAGCAGAACGCCGGCCAGGACGTCACGCTCGATGCGCTGGAGGGCGCCGCATTGCTGACGCGCGCTCAGTATGGCAGCAAGGAAGCGACAACGATCATCGTCCGTCAGTGCGAGGAGTATCTGAAAAGCGGCGATCCCGGATGCCTGCTTGTGCCGGAACTGGCGAACGCCATGGCTGAAAGCCGCGAACGCGGCGATCTTACGCGCTCGCAGCTCTACCCGCTGACGATCGACCGTGACCTTGCGGTGGCGGGTGCGTGGTACGAAATGGTGCCACGCAGCCAGAGCGCGGTCTCCGGCAAGCACGGCACCTTCCGCGACTGCATCGCACGCCTGCCCGATATCGCCGCGATGGGGTTCGACGTCCTTTATTTGACGCCGATCCATCCGATCGGCCGCACAAATCGCAAGGGACGCAACAACGCGCTGACTGCCGCCGAAGACGACCCCGGCAGCCCCTACGCCATCGGCGCCAGGGAAGGCGGGCACGATGCGATTCACCCGGACCTCGGCACCTTCGACGACTTCCGTGATCTGATTGCCGCCTGCAAGGCGCATGGGATGGAGATCGCACTTGACATCGCGGTGCAGTGTTCGCCCGATCATCCCTGGCTGACGCAGCATCCGGACTGGTTCAAGCGGCGCCCCGACGGCTCGATGCGCTATGCGGAGAACCCTCCGAAGAAGTACGAGGACATCGTCAATCCGGATTTCAGTTGCGACGATGCCGGCTCGCTCTGGAACGCGCTGCGCGACGTTATCCTGTTCTGGGTGAACCAGGGCGTGCGCATCTTCCGGATCGACAATCCGCACACCAAACCGTTCAATTTCTGGGAATGGCTGATCCGCGAGGTCCAGACGAAAGACCCCGGCGTCATCTTTCTTGCCGAGGCGTTCACCCGGCCGAAGGTCATGAAGGGACTGGCGAAGCTCGGCTTCACACAGTCATACACTTACTTCACCTGGCGCACCCGAAAATGGGAAATCGAATCCTATCTCAACGAACTGACAGGATACCCGGAGCGCGATTACTACCGGCCGAATTTTTTCGTCAACACGCCCGACATCCTGCCCTATCACTTGCAAAGCGGCGAACCCTGGATGTTCAAGTCGCGCGTGGCGCTGGCGGCGACGCTGTCGAGCAGTTACGGGATCTACAATGGCTTCGAGCTTCTGGAGCACGAACCCATTCCGGGACGCGAGGAATATCTCAACTCGGAGAAGTACGAGATCAAGGTCCGCGACTGGAACGCACCGGGCAACATCAAGCCCTACATCGCAGCGCTTAACCAGGCGCGCCGCGCCAATCCGGCACTGCTGCAAACCCGCAATCTGAGATTTCTAGCGGTTGATAACGATCAGATCGTCGCCTTCGTCAAGCAAACGGCGGATGCCAGCAACACCATCGTCGGCGTCATCGCGCTGTCGCGCGATGACTGCGAATTCTGGCTGCCGCTCGATTCAATCCGAATGTTGGTCGCCGACGGACTGTCGCCCCCGGTCGCGCTCGAAAACCTCATGACCGGCGAGCGTCGCGCTATCGAGTGGGGCGGCGCACGTCTGAGGATCGATCCGCTCCGCGATCCTGCGCTTTTGTTTCGTTGTCTGGCGTGAGGTCCGCCATGAACGACATGACTCAAATCCGTACCGACAGATACGTCCAGACCGACGATCTCTGGTACAAGGACGCCATCATCTATCAGCTTCACGTCAAGGCGTTCGCCGACAGCAACAACGATGGCATCGGCGATTTCGCCGGCCTGACGGGCAAGCTCGATTACCTTCAGGAATTGGGCGTCACCACGCTGTGGCTGCTGCCGTTCTATCCCTCTCCCGGGCGCGACGATGGATATGACATCGCCGATTACGGTTCGGTCAATCCCGACTTCGGCACGATGAAGGACTTTCGGCGCTTTATCGCCGAAGCGAAGCGCCGTGGACTTCGCGTGATCACCGAGCTCGTCATCAACCACACCTCCGACCAGCACCGGTGGTTCAAGCGCGCCCAGCGCAGCCCGCCCGGATCGAGCGCGCGCAACTGGTATGTCTGGAGCGATACCGACAAGAAATACCAGGACACGCGCATCATTTTCACCGATACGGAAAAGTCGAACTGGGCCTGGGATGCCGAAGCCAATGCCTATTACTGGCACCGTTTCTTCACGCACCAGCCGGATCTCAATTTCGACAATCCGCGCGTGGTCAGGGCCGTCGTTCAGGTCATGAAGCGATGGCTCGATGCAGGTGTGGACGGCTTCCGGCTGGATGCCATTCCCTATCTCTGCGAGCGCGATGGCACCAACAACGAGAATCTTCCCGAAACGCATGCGGTGATCAAACACATTCGTGCGGAGCTCGATGCCTACGCCAAGGGCAAGGTGCTTCTGGCCGAAGCCAATCAATGGCCGGAGGATGTCCAGTCCTATTTCGGCGAGGGCGACGAGTGCCACATGGCCTACCATTTCCCGCTGATGCCGCGCATTTACATGGCGATCGCGCAGGAGGATCGCTTTCCGATCACGGATATCCTGCGGCAAACACCGGATATTCCGGCAAACTGCCAATGGGCTATGTTTTTGCGCAACCATGATGAGCTGACGCTCGAAATGGTGACGGATATCGAGCGCGACTATCTCTGGTCGACCTATGCCGCCGACCCCCGCGCGCGCATCAATCTCGGCATTCGCCGCCGCCTGGCTCCCTTGATGGACAATGACCGGCGCAAGATCGAGCTGATGAATTCGCTGTTGATGTCGTTTCCGGGCACCCCGATCATCTACTACGGCGACGAAATCGGGATGGGCGATAACATCTATCTTGGCGATCGCAACGGCGTGCGCACCCCCATGCAGTGGACTCCTGATCGCAATGGGGGATTTTCGCGATGCGACCCGGCGCGGCTCTATGCGCCACCGGTCATGGATGCCGTCTATGGCTACGAGTCCGTCAATGTCGAAGCCCAGTCGCGGAGCCTGTCGTCGCTCTTGAGCTGGATGAAGAAGCTGATCTCGGTGCGGAAATCCAGTCCCGCCTTCGGCCGAGGCGTCATGTCCTTCGTGCGTTCGTCGAATCGCAGCGTCCTCGCTTACGTGCGTCAATACGAGGACCAGGTCGTGCTTTGCGTCGCGAACCTGTCGCGATCGGCACAGGCTTCCGAGCTGGATCTGTCGCACTGGAAGGGCCGTTCGCCCGTCGAAATGCTCGGGCGGACCACCTTCCCCGATATCGGCGAGCTGGCTTACCTGATCACGCTCGCACCTTACGGATTCTATTGGTTCCGGCTGACCGAAAAGCCGCCGTCGCCGAATGTCGCGCCAATGATCGTGCCCGACTATGAGACCCTTGTGGTTCCGCTGGGCTCGACCTGGATGTCGCTGGCGCGGACCCGCTCGATTTTCGAGCGCGACGTCCTGCCTTCGCATCTCGCCCGCGCGCGCTGGTTTCCCGAACGTTCGGCCGGCGCCATCACCGCGCGCGTCCCGGCTGCGATACCGCTCATGAAAGATCAGATCTCCCGGCCATGGCTGATTATCTTCGACGTGACCCATCGCGGACAGTCGGGACGATACGCAATGCCGATCCGGATCCGCTGGGACCGGCTCGACCGTCGCAAGTTCGATCCCCAAAATATCGCCGCCGTGCGGCAGGGATCCCGCGAAGGAACCCTGATCGATACCGCCCATGAAACCGATCTGATCGCCGGCATCATCGACGGCCTGCGCCAACGGGCAACCTTCGAGGAAGGCGAGTTGCAGCTTGCCTACCGTCCCACGGAACGGCTCGCCTCGATTGCAGAAGAGCCGATCTCCAACGTTCGCGCGGTGCAAACCGAACAGTCGAACAGCACCGCATTGGTGGACAACAAGTTTGTCGTCAAGATCTATCGCAAGCTGGAAAACGGCGTCAATCCGGAAGTGGAAGTCGGCCGCTTTCTGACCGACGTCGCCGGGTTCGCCAACACGCCCGCGCTGCTCGGCAGCGCCGAACTGACGGGGCCGGATGTCGAGGCCGCCGTCGCCATCGTCCATGCCTTCGTCGGCAACCAGGGCGACGCTTGGACGGTCAGCAACGCCGCGCTGGATCGCTTTGTCGACGAGCAGCGGCTGGTCGGAGCGAACGATTCGGCTCCGGCGCTCGAGGAGAAGGCCGCATACCAGCGCTACATGGTGCAAACCGGCAAGCGGGTCGCGGAAATGCACGTCGCCCTGGCCAGCCGCGACGATATCGCAGATTTCCGCCCCGAGCCCGTGACGGCTTCGGACGTCGCGCACCTTATCGATCGCCTGATGGCGCGCGCCGAGAAAACGTTCGACCGCCTCGCCCAAGCCAAGCTCTCCGAGTCGGACCGATTTCTTGCCGACGAAATTCTGGGCTATCGCACCGCGTTGCGCACCCGGCTCGCCGAGCTGCTGCCACCCTCGATTCAAATGTACAACATCCGGCATCACGGCGACTTTCATCTCGGGCAGATTCTCGTCGTTCGCGACGACGTTTTTATCATCGACTTCGAAGGCGAGCCCCGTCGGAGCCTTCCTGAGCGACGGATGAAGGCGCCGGCGGCCCGTGACGTCGCCGGATTGATCAGGTCCATCGACTATTCCGTCACCTCCGCGCAGGAGCGCGCGCTCAAGACCGGAACGGACGAGGACGGACGGCTGGCTGCGGCGTTGTCGGCATGGCGGGACGAAGCGACGCGAACTTTCCTGACGGCCTACCGCGAAGCAATGCCTGACTCCCGGCTATGGCCGTTGGACAACGACGACGCCGAGAGCACGCTGCGATTCTTCCTGCTCGAAAAAGCGTTTTATGAAATCGATTATGAACTCGCGCATCGCCCGGACTGGCTGCGCGTCGCCTTGGGCGGCGCGCTTCGCGTGCTGCGCAAACAGGGAACGGACCGCGCATGACCGAACTGTCATCCGAAGCCCGCGCCATCGTCGAGGGACGGCATTCCGATCCTTTTCACTATCTCGGTCGCCATCGAGAGAACGACCGCCAGGTGGTTCGCGCCTATCTGCCTGAGGCATCCGAGGTGCGCGTCGTCGATGAGCACGGCAAAGAGTCAACGCTGACGCGTATTCATGACGCCGGACTTTTCCTGGGTAACCTGGCGGACGGCGCCGAACGCTACCGCCTTCGCGCCCGCTATGGCGCCGACACGGTCGAACTCGAGGACCCTTATCGCTTTTCGCCGATCCTCGGCGATTTCGATCTCTATCTGCTCGGCGAAGGCACGCATCAGCGGCTCTACGACAAGCTCGGCGCCCATCCGATGACGATGGACGGTGTGGACGGCATCGGTTTTGTCGTGCTTGCGCCCAACGCGCGGGCGGTCGCTGTCGTCGGCGATTTCAATTTCTGGAACCGAAGCCGGCATCCGATGCGCGTACGAAGCAACGGATACTGGGAATTGTTCATTCCCGGCGCACGCGTAGGCGATCGCTACAAATTCGCGATCACGGATCAGCGCGGTGATCTCCTGCCGCTGAAATCCGATCCGATGGCGTTTGCGGCGGAGGTACGACCGAACACCGCGTCGATCGTATTCGACGAGGCGGCGTTGACGCGTCCCATGTCTGCGCCCGCCGCCATCAATGCACGCAACGCTCCGATCTCGATCTACGAGGTCCATCTCGGGTCGTGGCGGCGCGGCGACGGCAACCGCTGGCTGTCCTATCGCGAAATCGCGGACGCCTTGCCGCGATACGCCAGCGAACTCGGCTTCACCCACATCGAGTTGATGCCGGTGAACGAGCATCCGTTCGACGGCTCCTGGGGCTACCAACCTACCGGCCTTTACGCACCGACCAGCCGTTTCGGCCCGCCTGAGGATTTCGCGCATCTGATTGATGCCTGCCACCACGCCGGGCTCGGTGTCTTGCTGGATTGGGTGCCCGGTCACTTTCCCGACGATCCCCACGGCCTCGGCCACTTCGACGGCACCTCGCTTTACGAACATGCCAACCCGTTGCAAGGTCGCCATCTCGACTGGGGCACGTTGATCTATAACTACGGCCGCACCGAAGTCGTCAATTTCCTCGTCGCCAATGCATTGTTCTGGCTCGATCGCTACGGCGTTGATGGCCTGCGCGTCGATGCCGTCGCCTCCATGCTCTATCTCGATTACAGCCGCCCCGAGGGCGGCTGGATTCCCAACAAGCATGGCGGCCGTGAAAATCTTGAAGCCATCGAATTTCTGCGCCGTTTCAATCGAGAGGTATTCGGACAGTTCCCGCACGCGACAACGGTGGCCGAAGAGTCGACGGCGTGGCCGCAGGTCTCGCGCCCGGCCGAGTTCGGCGGCTTGGGGTTCGGCTACAAATGGAATATGGGCTGGATGCACGACACCCTGAACTACATCGGCAAGGATCCGATCTACCGCAAGCACCACCACGACCAGATCCTGTTCGGACTGCATTATGCATTCTCGGAGAACTTCATCCTGCCGCTGTCGCATGATGAGGTCGTGCATGGAAAGCGGTCGATCCTTGGCCGCATGCCGGGCGATGACTGGCAGCGTTTTGCGAACCTGCGCGCATACTACGCGTTCATGTTCGGCCACCCCGGCAAGAAGCTGATGTTCATGGGCGCGGAGTTCGGTCAGGAACGCGAATGGAACCACGATCGCGCTCTCGACTGGCACCTCCTCGATCAAGGCCGTCACCGGGGAATCCAGGCTCTCGTTCGTGACCTCAACGCACTCTATCGCGAACTGCCCGCACTGCACGAACTGGATTGCGACCCGTCAGGCTTCGAATGGATCATCGCCGACGACAATGACCGCAGCGTCTTCGCATGGATGCGCAAAGGAGAAAATGGACGGGCGCGCTGTCTGGTGATCGCCAACTTTACCCCGACCGTTCATCGCGACTATCGCGTGCGGGTGCCCTTTGCCGGCCAGTGGCGCGAAACGCTCAATACCGATTCCGCTCATTACGGCGGAAGCAACGTCGGCAACAGCGGCACGGTGGAGACACTGGACGGGATCATTCCCGAACTCGGCCTGACGCTGCCGCCGCTCGCGGTCATCTTCCTGGTGCCGGAACCTGCATGATGAGGATCTCGGAAGGCACGCATGTCCGCCTCGGTTCGAACTGGGATGGGCGCGGCACGAACTTCGCCCTCTTTTCGGCTCATGCGGAAAAGGTCGAACTCTGCCTGTTCGACAGCCACGGGCGACGGGAAATCGAGCGCATAGCCCTGCCCGAGCACAACGAGAACGTCTGGCACGGCTATCTGAGCGATGTCGCGCCGGGCCAGCTCTATGGCTATCGCGTCTACGGACCCTACGAACCCCAGCACGGTCATCGCTTCAATCACCACAAACTGCTGCTCGATCCTTACGCCAAGAAAGTCAGCGGACGGCTGGTCTGGAGCGACGCGCACTTCGCCTACCGCACCGGAAGCCCGCGCGAGGACCTGTCGTTCGACCGGCGTGACAATGCGCGCGCCATGCCGAAGGCCACCGTCACCGACGAGACATTCAACTGGGGCCGGCGCGAACCGCGTCCCAGTGTTTCCTGGGAAGACACGATCGTCTACGAAGCTCATGTCAAGGGCCTGACCAGGACGCGTCGAGACATTTCTCCTGAACTGCGCGGGACCTACCGCGCGCTCGCGGCGCCCGCCATGATCGATCACCTGCGACGACTCGGCGTCACCACGATCGAGCTTCTGCCGATTCATGGTTTCGTCGATGACCGCCAACTGGTCGAGCGCAAGCTGAATAACTATTGGGGCTACAATTCCATTTCGTTTTTCGCGCCGGAGCCGCGCTACGCCAAGGATGGCGCGCTTGACGAATTTCGCATGGCCATCGCCCGCCTTCACGACGCCGGCTTCGAGGTCATGCTCGACGTCGTCTACAACCATACCGCAGAAGGAAACCACCTCGGGCCGACGCTGTCGTTCCGCGGCATCGACAACGCCTCCTACTATTGGTTGATGCCGGACAATCCCCGCTACTACGACGACTTCACAGGCACCGGCAACTCGTTGAACCTGACACACCCTCGCGTGCTGCAAATGGTGATGGACTCTCTGCGATATTGGGTCGAAGTCTGCCACATCGACGGCTTCCGCTTTGATCTCGCCAGCACGCTGGCGCGCGGTCCCCATGGATTCGACCGTAAAAGCTCCTTTTTCAATGCGATCCGGCAGGATCCCGCTCTCGCCGCCGTCAAGCTTGTCGCCGAGCCCTGGGATATCGGCGCCGGCGGCTATCAGGTCGGTGGATTTCCTTCACAATGGTCCGAGTGGAACGACCGGTATCGCAGCACTTTGCGCCGTTACTGGGCCGGCGAAGGAAATCTGATCGGCGACGTCGGCGGCCGCATGACCGGATCGTCGGATCTCTTCAATCATGACGACCGATCGCCGCGCGCCGGCATCAATCACGTCACCGTTCACGACGGTTTTACGCTCGCCGACCTGTTCTCCTATAACGAGAAACACAACGAGGCCAACGGCGAGGACAATCGCGACGGCTCCAATGACAATCACAGCAACAACTGCGGCAACGAGGGGCCGACCGACGATCCCACGATCGTCGCGCTCCGCCGCCAGCTTCGCAAGAACCAGCTTGCGTGCCTGCTGCTCGCTCAGGGCGTTCCGCTTCTCCTTGCGGGCGATGAGGTCGGCAACAGCCAGAATGGAAACAACAACGCCTATTGCCAGGACAACGAGATCGGTTGGATCGACTGGAGCGGACTTGGCCACGAGGGCGACGACATGACCGACTTCGTCGGACGTCTTACCGCCATCCGCAGACGCTTTGCGCAGATCAGGTCGCGCCAATGGGTGGTCGGAAAGAAAGCTGACGGCTCCTCTGGCGTGCTGTGGCTGACGCCGGACGGGAATGAAATGACCGAAGCGGATTGGAACTTTCCCGAAGGACGGTTTCTCTCCTACGTGCTCGGGCCCATGGAGCACGGCCAGCAGGCAATCTATATCGTGCTTAACGCTGCGCCTGAGCCGATCGAGTTCAAGATGCCGAATATGGAGGAGTACAAGACATGGGCGATCGTGCTTCACACGACCGACAATGATGCAGAAGGCAGCACGCACAGCCCCCACGCGACCATGCAGGCGCCGCCCCGCAGCGTGATCGCGTTTGCAGGCCAGCCATGAGAACCGGCCGCTTCGGCCCCGTTCTTCGGCCGGACGGCGCGACGTTCCGGCTCTGGGCGCCCGCGGCCGACGAAGTCGCCGTCATCACCGACACCACGCACACGATGGCAAAAGATAGCGGCGGCTGGTTCATCGCCGAGGTGGCCGCGGCGCGATCCGGCACGCGCTATCATTACCGAATCGACCGCGACACGGACGTTCCCGATCCGGCTTCATCATATCAGCCCCGTGACGTTTCCGGTCCGAGCGAGCTTGTCGATCACGGCAGCTTCCGGTGGAAAACGGCCGGCTGGCTTGGCAGGCCGTGGCACGAGACGGTCATCCTCGAATGCCATGTCGGCACCTTTACGCCGGAGGGCACTTATCGCGCCATGATCGGAAAGCTCGATCATCTGGTCTCGACCGGGATCACCGCACTCGAACTGATGCCGCTCGCCGACTTCGCCGGGGCGCGGA
Source organism: Nitrobacter sp. (assembly GCF_047149785.1). GTDB lineage: Bacteria > Pseudomonadota > Alphaproteobacteria > Rhizobiales > Xanthobacteraceae > Nitrobacter. The sequence goes on from NZ_BAAGBE010000001.1 coordinate 1,807,160, forward strand.
ACTGGGGCTACGATGGCGCGCTGTGGTACGCGCCGGATCACGTTTACGGCACGCCGGACGATCTCAGGGAATTGATCGATCAGGCCCACCTGCGCGGACTGATGGTCTTTCTCGACGTCGTCTATAACCATTTCGGGCCGGAAGGAAATTATCTTTGGCGCTATGCACCGCAGTTTTTCTGCGACGCAGAGACGCCATGGGGGAGCGCGATCGACTATCGCGTTCCCGAAGTTCGCGCCTTCGCTGTCGACAATGCGCTGCATTGGCTCGACAACTATCGGCTGGACGGCCTTCGTCTCGACGCAGTGCATGCCCTCGCCGAGACAGGAGAGCCCTCGATCCTCAACGATATCAGCCGCGCTGTCGGCGATCTGGCACGACAAAGCGGACGACATATCCACCTTGTGCTGGAGAACGACAATAACGGCGCGGCGCTGCTCGATCCGTCTTCGTGCATTCCGGATGGAAAGTATCGCGCACAATGGAACGACGACTACCATCACGTCTGGCACGTCATCCTCACCCAGGAGACGCACGGCTATTATGGCGACTACGCCACGCAACCGCGCCAGCTTCTCGCGCGGACGCTGCGCGGCGGCTTTGCCTATCAAGGCGAACCCTCGGCTCATCGCGGCGGGCGCGCGCGCGGGGAACGGATCGGCACGCTGCCGCCTGCCGCCTTCGTAAACTTTCTTCAGAACCACGACCAGATCGGCAACCGCGCGCTGGGCGACCGCCTCGAATGGACCGCCGACGCGCGAGCCATCGAGGCCGCGCTCGCGATCACCCTGCTCGCGCCCATGCCGCCGCTGATGTTCATGGGCGAGGAATGGGGAGCGACGACGCCGTTTCCGTTCTTCTGCGACTTCACCGGCGACCTTGCCGATGCGGTGCGAGCCGGACGACGAAGGGAATTCGCCGAAGCCTACGAAATGTTCGGGGATGAGGTACCCGATCCTCTCGCGCAGTCAACGTTCGAGTCGGCTGTTCTGGCGTGGCCCGAGAACGGTCAACACCTGCCGCGCCACGCGCTCGTCAGGGAATTGTTGCGGGTTCGCAGGGACGCGCTTGGGCCACACCTCGGCCACGCCGCATTTGCTTCCGCCGAACTGCGCCAAAACGATCGCCTGTTGATCGCATACTGGCGTCTCGGCAACAGCGCACTCTTGCATCTTCGCGCCAATATCTCGGATCACAACGTCACCAACGATGCATCTGCAATGCCGGGCCGCCTGATCTGGGGCGGAGAGCCGCCTGCGCGCTTGCCGGCCTGGTCCGTATTCTGGTCCATGGGAGCGACCTGATGGACGGCGGCATTCCGCTTGCAACTTATCGCCTGCAATTCACGTCGCGTTTCACTTTTGATGGCGCTGCGGCCATCGTTCCGTATCTCAAGAAACTGGGCGTCACCCATATCTATGCATCGCCCTTCATGAAGGCACGGCAGGGCAGCACTCACGGCTACGACATCGTCGATCACAATGTTCTCAACCCTGAGCTCGGCGGTGAAGACGGATTCAATCGGCTGAGCGCGGCTCTGGCGTCTCATGAGATCGGCCTGATCCTCGATTTTGTTCCAAACCATATGGGCGTTCACCATGCGGACAATGCCTGGTGGCTGGATGTGCTCGAATGGGGTCCGAAGTCGGCGTTCGCAGATACCTTCGACATCGATTGGGACATACTTCCGTTCCGCAGCAAGCCCGGACTGTTGCTTCCGATATTGGGATCGCCTTACGGCGTTCCGCTCACGCGAGGCGAAATCGAGTTGAAGTATGATCCGCGGGAGGGAAGTTTCTCAGCCTGGTATTTCGAACACCGGCTCCCGATCGTACCGGATCGCTACAGCGACATCCTCAAGACCATCGCGGGCCAGATTCCGCCGAATTCCACCCGCGACGACCTGCTCTCCGTCGCCATGCGCTATGGCAGCCGGAAAAGCCGCGAGCGCGATCGTGCATCAGCGCTCAAACGCGACATAGCAGCCGTCGCTGGCGGTGCAGTCGCCATCCGGCAGGGCCTTGAGGCTTATCGCGCCGGCCCTGACAGGCCCGCGCAGACCGAAGCCCTTCATCGCCTGCTGGAACGGCAGCATTACAGACTCGCGCACTGGAAGCTTGCAACCAGCGACATCAACTATCGACGATTTTTTGACGTGAACTCGCTGGCGGGAATTCGCGTCGAGGATCACGATACGTTCGACCATGTTCATGCTCTCGTCCGCCGCTTGATCGCCGAAAACAAGATTCAAGGCCTGCGGCTCGATCATATCGACGGATTGTACGATCCTGCGCAGTATTGCAGACGTCTCCGGCGCCTGGTCCACGAAGCCCAGGGCGCACATCGCCGTCCGTTTTATCTGTTGATCGAGAAGATTCTGGAAGATGACGAAGCCCCGCCAAAATTCGCCGGCATCGAGGGTACCACGGGTTACGAGTGCCTGAACGCCATTTCCCGAGTGCTCGCCGACGAGAATGGCCTGGAGACCCTCGACGAAGTCTGGCGTCAGGCCAGCGATATCGCACCCGCATTCGATCCCATATTGCGGGCCGCAAAGCGGCGAGTGATCGAGACTCTCCTCGCGAGCGAATTCACCGTTCTCACCCGATTGCTGGCCCGCATCGCCGCCGGTCACTACTCCACGCGCGATTATTCCGCCGACAGTCTTCGGCAGGCCTTCGAGTTGTTCGTCCTGCATTTTCCGGTGTATCGCACCTACATCACGCCGGCGGGACCGACCGAGGGCGAGCGAAAGCTCATTGCCGAGACGATCGCGAAAGCGCGGCAGGAGTGGTTCGCCGCCGATGATGGGATTTTTGACTTTCTTCAGGACGCGCTGACGCTCGATCTGCTAGCCCCCGGACGGTCGGGGCATAGCCGTCGGCGGGTCCGCCGGTTCGCGCTCAAAGTCCAGCAGTTCACCGGGCCGACGATGGCCAAGTCTCTCGAAGATACGGCCTTTTATCGTTATCACCGCCTTCTTGCTTTCAACGAAGTCGGAGGAAACCCGGCCGCACCGGCTCTCGATGTCGACGGCTTTTACCGAAAGATGCTTCAGCGCGCCGGCCGCCAGCCGCACGGACTGAGCACTACAGCCACCCACGACACCAAGCGCGGCGAGGACGCGCGCACCCGGATACTCGCGCTAACCGAATTGTCGGCCGAATGGGCGAGCATGGTGGGACGCTGGAAAACCTGGAACGCGGGATTGGTTTCTACGAGCAACGGCACCCGCAGCCCGTCGGTGGCGGACGAATACATGCTGTATCAGGCACTGATCGGCGCCCTTCCCCTCGACGACATCGAGCCTGCGTTTGTCGCGCGAATGAAGGCATACGCCGAGAAAGCCTGTCGCGAGGCCAAATTGCAAACAAGCTGGCTGAATCCCGACTCGGTGTACGAAGACGGCGTCCGGAAATTTCTGACCGGCATTCTGAATGAACACCGGTCGCCCGAATTTCTCCAATCCCTGAAAAGCTTCGCGCGCCGCACATCGCTGATCGGCGCGTTGAACTCGCTGACCCAGATTACCTTGAAAGCAACGATTCCCGGCGTTCCGGATTTTTACCAGGGCACCGAGCTTTGGGACTTCTCGCTGGTTGATCCGGATAACCGGCGGCCGGTGGATTTCGCGGCGCGCCAAGCCATTCTCGATGCCGATGCGACCGATATGGCGGCGCTAGCCGAGAGCTGGAAGGATGGCCGTATCAAGCTGCTTTGGACGCATCGCCTTCTGGACATGCGCAAGCGCCACGCCAAGGTTTTCACCAATGGGGATTTCAGACCGCTCGCCGTGGAAGGCGCGCATCGCCGTCACGTTATCGCATTTGCCCGCGCTTACCGCAGCGAGGCCATCGTTGTCGCGGCCTTACGGCACTTTGCGCCATTCACGGACGCCGGCATGATGTGGCCGGCGTTTGATCGCCTCGATGCCCGCGTGGATCTCGGCAATCTGGCTATTACTCATCCGGCCGCAAGGGAACGAAAACTTGACCTCAAGCGACTGTTCGACCGCCTTCCGGCAGCTTTGCTGCCGGCGCGCATTTCCACAGAGTTCGCGATCGCTCGGTCCAGGCGGCTGGAGCAGAGGTTCCAAAAACAAAACAAGCGCGATACGGTCCAAGTGAAGAACCACAAAACCGCCAATTGAGCACGGACTGCGAGAAACATCTTAAAATTTCTGGCGAAGTCGCGGCTGGGCATCACCAACGATGGCGGAAACAGATCGGATTGCAGGATGGTCTTTGAATTCTCTCCAAAGCGACATCGCGTTCCCGAAAATAACGCGTCGATCCGGCCCAGATCCGGAGACGATGACATCGCGGAGATCAAGAGCGCGATACTGTCCAAGATCGTTCTGGTCGCCGGGAAGGATGTGAAGCGCGCCAATATCCATGACTGGTATATCGCAGCGGCGCTGACGTTGCGCGACCGCATCGTCTATCAATGGCTTCAATCCGACCGCGCCGCCCAGAGCCGAGGCGACAAGCGCGTTTATTATCTGTCTCTTGAGTTTCTGATCGGGCGGTTGCTGACCGACGCTTTGACGAACATGTCGCTGATGGAATCGTTCCGCACGGCCATCGAGGATCTCGGCATTGACTTCGACGCGTTGCGCGACGTGGAACCTGACGCGGCGCTGGGCAACGGAGGCCTGGGACGACTCGCCGCGTGTTTCATGGAAAGCATGGCGACGCTTGCAATTCCGGCGTATGGCTACGGCATTCGCTATGAACACGGGTTGTTTCGCCAGATCATTTCAAATGGATGGCAGGAGGAATTTCCCGAACAGTGGTTGCGGTCGGGAAACCCTTGGGAATTCGAACGCGGCGACGTCGTGTTCGATATCCACTATGGCGGGCGTCTGGAACGCTTGGAACAGGCCGACCCGCCAAGAACGCTTTGGATACCGGATGAAACCATTCAGGCGGTCGCCTACGATACGCCGGTCGTCGGCTGGCGCGGCCGTCACGTCAACGCGCTGCGACTATGGTCCGCACGCGCCGTCGATCCGATGCGCCTCGACACCTTCAACAGCGGGGACCACCTTGGCGCGATGTCGGAGATGGCGCGCGCCGAGGCGATCTCGAAATTCCTTTATCCAAGCGACGAAACGCCGGCCGGCCGCGAATTGCGCCTGCGCCAGGAATACTTTTTCGTTTCCGCCTCGCTGCAGGATATCCTCGACCGACATCTGCATACCGACGGCGACATCCGGTCGCTGCCATCCCACGCGGCGATTCAGCTCAACGATACCCATCCCAGCCTCGCCGTTCCCGAACTGATGCGGCTGCTGACAGACAAATATCAAATCGATTGGGGCGATGCCTGGGACATCACCACCAGGACAATCTCCTACACCAACCATACTCTGTTGCCGGAAGCGCTTGAGACCTGGCAGGCCGAATTGTTCGCTCGAATGCTGCCACGCCATCTCGACATCATTTACCGGATCAATGCGGACCATCTTACGGCTGCGGAAAAGCATTCGGGAGCCGATAGCCGATTTAGCGCATCGGTATCGCTGATCGACGAAACCGGCGGCCGCCGCGTTCGCATGGGCCATCTCGCCTTCGTCGGCTCTCATCGCATCAATGGCGTTTCCGCCATGCATAGCGAACTCATGCGCGAAACCGTGTTCGCCGACCTGAACAGCCTTTATCCGGGCCGCATCACCAACAAGACCAACGGCATCACCTTCCGCCGCTGGCTGCATCAATGCAATCCGAAGCTTACCTCTCTGCTGCAGGATGCATGCGGTGGCGCCGTGCTGGATGAGCCTGAGCGGCTGCGGACGCTCGAGCGATTGTCGGACGACCACGCGTTCCAACAGAAGTTTCAGGCCATAAAGCGAGCGAACAAGGTCGCGCTCGCGCGGGTCATAACTGACCGGCTTGGTATTGTCGTCGATCCGACGGCACTGTTCGACGTCCAGATCAAGCGCATCCATGAATACAAGCGTCAGCTTCTCAACGCGATAGAGACGGTTGCGTTGTATCAAGCAATACTTGCAAATCCCGAAGGCAACTGGACGCCGCGCATCAAGATTTTTGCCGGGAAAGCCGCCGCGAGCTACCGGCAGGCCAAGCTGATCATCAAGTTCATCAACGACATCGGCAGCGTGATCAACAACGATCCCGCGATCAGGGGCCTCCTCAAGGTGGTCTTCATTCCGAACTATAATGTCAGCGCCGCTGAAGTGATCGTGCCGGCGAGCGACCTGTCCGAACAGATTTCCACCGCCGGCATGGAAGCTTCCGGAACAGGCAACATGAAGCTCGCGCTGAACGGCGCAATCACAATCGGAACGCTTGACGGCGCCAATATCGAAATTCTCGAGCATGTCGGCGAGGACAATATTTTTATCTTCGGCATGAAAGCAGATGAGGTCGTCCGCCACCGCGCCACGGGACTGGACGCCACCGACGTCATCTCATCGTCGCCGAGACTGGCCGGCGTGATCGAAGCCATTGAGCGCGGCGTATTTTCGCCGGACGACGTTTCGCGTTTTGCGCCCATCGCGCACGCGCTGCGGTTTCTCGACCACTATCTGGTTTCAGCGGATTTCGAGGATTACTACCGCACGCAACGCGCCGTCGACATGAAGTGGGGCGGTCCGGAGTGGGCTCGCTCCAGCATTCTCAATGTGGCGCGCATGGCGTGGTTCTCGTCCGACCGCACCATCCGGGAATATGCCGAGGATATCTGGAATATTCCTCTGACCTGAGAACCGCCGCGCAATACGGCAGCATCCTTCTGAAAGGGAGGCGCCGGCGGGGTGAGAGCCGCCGGCGCGGTCGACAAGCGATCCCTGCGGAAGATGCGTCTTGTCGACGAAGGTGGCAAGGCGATCGTCTCCGACCGCTATGGGTCAAGCCACCTTGAACTGTTTGGCGATTTCCACCTTCCAGATGGAAGGGCCCTGCTCCAGATAGGTCCACGAGAATTCGCCGGGGTGTCTGGTCTGGATTTGGGAGTGAAGCGGTATCGGATCGTAGTCGCTCACCAGTACGAACGACTCGCCCGCCCTCAGATCGCCGACGATCCGAAAAGCCTTGGTCTGGCGCTGCGCCGGATTCAGGTTGCGGAAGTCGATCTCGGCGACATCAGTCTCTTCGATTGTCTGACACATGACCGCTCCTGTCGCCCCAATGGGGCCGCTGGAAAGAGCTTGCCTTCGAACGATCCTCGAGATTCAGGGACCCAGAATCACCCTGATGCATGCGGAATAATCGCTCGATTAAGATGCACAGTCAATACATCTTTTTGCAATACATCTTTTTGGACGACATCTGCAAACGTTAACCGGTCGCCGCAAGGGAGTGCGCTGAACCTGGACCGCATAGCGCGTGGCGGGCCCACCGGGCTTCGGCGAGAACCGGCAGGCAGGCTCAACGTGAGATCGGGATGGGTCCAAAAAAACAAGGGCCCCGAGGGGCCCCTGCATCACACCGCGTCTTTCGCCGCCTTGACCGGCCGAGCCCTGACGATCTTTCGGGCCGGCTTCGCCTTGAACGTCATCGGCTCGCCGGTAAAGGGGTTGGTGCCCTTTCGCGCCTTGGTCGCCGGCTTTTTGATAACCACGAACTTTGCGAAGCCCGGCAGCAGGAAGGTGCCGGTCTTCTTGAGTTCCTTGTAGCCTGTGGTCGCAAGCGCCTCGAGAACGCCCTTCACGTCCTTCTTGGATAATCCGGCCTGATCCGAGATTTTCTCAACGAGCTGCGATTTCGTCATCTGGGTTGCCATCATCGATCCTGTCTGTTGATTCGGCCCGGAAAACAATATTTCGAAATCCAGCCAAAAAAACACGTCTTGTGGGATTTATAACAGCTTACTTCATCCCGCGGCTGGCGCCCGGCATCGGCCCCTGCGATCCTGGACAGCCGGCGCGGAGGAGGTCCTCGGCAAACCTTCGTGGACCCCCGGCGCGCGCAAACAGAAGTGAGGCGGCATACGGCTCGCGCGGCCACTGGACGGGTGCAAATCGTGCTATGCGCGGACGATGAAGATTCTGTTCCGCATGGGCGCGTTTATCCTGATCGCGGCGGTCGTATTCGCGACGCTCGGGCCGCCGCGCTATCGCCCGCACGCCCCGCTCGGGCAGGATGGCGAGCACGCCCTCGCCTTCGTTCTGGTCGGACTCGCCGTAGGCCTCGCATTTCCGCGGCGACGCCTCTTTGTCGCGGTGGTGTCCGTCATTCTGATCGGCCTGCTCGAGATCATGCAACTGTGGGCGCCCGGCCGCCATGCGCGGCTGGAGGATTTCCTGGTCGATGCCTTGGCAGCGTGTGTCGGCCTCGCCGTCGCTGCCGCGATCGGCCGGCTTGCCACACGATGGAGCGGATCAAAGGCCCGATGAACCTCGGCGGGCCGAACCTGTCGCGTCTTGCACATCCTGAAATCGGAACAATTCGCAACTACGGAGCCACGCTGCGAATGAGTGGCGCTTGCGGGATCGCCTGCGCTTTTATCCCGGGTGACGGACTGCTAAACCTCCACGGATGCAGCCCGCCGCTTCCAATTCGAAAACGAGAATCGCTACCGTCTCGATAATCGCCAGCGCCAGCATGGCGGCGATCAAATTCGTGGTCGGCGTGGCGATCGGAAGTCTGGCGTTGATTTCCGAGGCTCTGCACAGCTCGGTCGACCTCGTCGCCACGGTTGCCACCTGGATCGTGGTGCGCATTTCCGACCGCCCCGCCGACGACGAACATCACTACGGCCACGGCAAGATCGAAAGTCTTTCGGCGCTTGGCGTCATTGCGCTTCTTTACATCCTTGCAGGCGGCATCGTCGTGCAAGCCTACGCCCATTTGCGCGAAGGCGCGCCGGCCCCGACGCTCTCCGCCATTCCGTTCGTCGTGCTGGTGGTCGACATCGCCGTCAATGCCTGGCGGGCGCGCGCGCTGCACCGGGCCGCGCTCGACACCCGCAGTCAGGCGCTGGAAGCCGACGCCCTGCATTTTGCTTCCGACGTGCTTGGATCGGTCGCCGTCATCATCGGGCTGTCGCTGTCCGGACTGGGTTACGCGTGGGGCGATGCCGCTGCTGCGATCGGCGTCGCCGTCCTGATCTCGGTGCTGGGTTTGCGGCTCGGACGCGCCACCGTGGAAACCCTTCTGGATCGCGCGCCGGAAGGCGCCGCGGAAAGGGCCGGCGCCGCGATCAGGGCGCTGCCGGGCATCGTCGACGTCGAGCGGTTGCGGGTGCGGATGGTCGGTCCCCGGCATTTTGTCGACGTGATCGCCAAGGTGCCGCGAACCTATCCGATCGACCGCATCGACGCCATCAAGCAACAGGCGCAGGACGCCGTGTCCGCCGCTCTCGGCGACGCCGACCTGACATTCACCGCGATACCGGTCGCGCATGACAACGAAAGCGTCCGCGAGCGCATCATGGTGATCGCCCGCAATTCAGGTCTCGCGATTCATCACGTCACCGTGCACGATCTCGGAGAAAGGCTGACGGTCAGCATCGACCTCGAGGTCGACGGCGAGATGGCGCTGGTGGATGCCCATGCAATCGCACATCGACTGGAACATGACATTCGCCACGAGTTCGGTGCGGACGTCGAGGTGGACACGCATATCGAGCCGCTGGAGCCGGAGCTTCCGCTCGGCGCGGATGCCGCCCCCGCACGGATCGACGCCATCAGGAAAGCCCTGTCCGGTTTCGTCGCAGGCGGCGCGATCCATGACATTCACAACGTGCGCGTCCGGGACACCAAGGCCGGCGAGATCGTCAACTTCCATTGCCGCGCCGCGCCATCGATGAGCGTCGCCAAGGTGCATGAACGGGTTGACGAGATTGAGCGCGCATTGCGCCGCGCCTTCCCGAGCGTCAAGCGGGTCATCAGCCACGCGGAGCCCCCCCGCGGGAGTTGATCGCTGCCGCGGGGGCACGTTCTTGTTTCGGACTCAACACGAACAGCCTCGCAGGCCCTGGAATCTCCGTTGGACAAAATTTATTTCGTATTAACGAATCGTTGACTCTCGACAGCTCCGAAAAAGTGGATTCAAATCGCGGTGATTCGGACGGGCCGGGCTGTCGCTCCGAACGCGTGTACGGAAAATTCTCACGGGGGCCGAAGGCATGGCGCGCGCTCAGGCGGCGAACGCTTGCGCTCAATCCGATTCGATCAAGGGATTGGCGCGATCGATCGCAAAACCAGCCTACCGCAGGCTGCTGATCGCAGAGCCCGTGCTGCGCCGTGCCGTTCCGATCCTGATCATCGCGTTTCTGGTGACGATATGTTTCGGCGCCCTGGTGCAGGTCATCGATCAGACGCGCCAGAAACAGGCGATGACGAAACACGATCTGTTGGCGCTCGCCGATCTCCTGGCCGAACGGCTCGAGCATGTCGGCGTCATCCGGCAGGACCGTCCCGCCTCCATCGAACGACTTCGGAACCTGTTGCCCGACCTGATTCCCTCCTGGGGCATTGTCGCCGGCCGTCATATCATCATCACCGGCGCCGATCAGCGCGTTCTCGCGCGCGTGCCGGCCGAAGCTACGCCCGGCGAGAGCGACCGGATTCTGGACCTCATCGGCATCGCGCAATCTCCGGCATTGCGCGGCTCGTCGCCGGCGAGCGTCACCGACATCGTCCTGCTGGACGGCAGCGAAGTGTTCGCGACCCAGCGCGTCGTCAGACCCTTGCTGGGCCAGGTCACCGTCATCCAGGAAAAGAACGATTCAATATGGCGTCCGGACACCGCGCTGTCGATCACGCTGTCGGCAACGACCGGATTCGTGGTCCTGATCCTGGGCTTTGCATTCCACTGGCAATCCACTCGCGCGCGGGAGGGCGACCTCATCAACGATGCGGTCCGCGGCCGGATCGACACCGCGCTCAACCGCGGTCGCTGCGGCCTTTGGGACTGGGATCTGTCGCGCGGACGGATCTTCTGGTCGCAATCGATGTTCACCATGCTCGGACTGGAAAGTCGCAGCGACCTGCTACCCTTCGGGGAAGTCAGCGCGTTGATCAATTCCGACGACATCGACCTGTTCGACATTGCGGACCAACTCATCGCGGGAAAGATCCGTCATATCGATCAGAGTTTCCGGATGCGGCACCGCGACGGACACTGGATCTGGTTGCGTGTGCGTTGCGAACTCAGTCAGGGTACGGGCGGCCAGGGCGCGCATCTGATCGGGATCGCCGTCGACATCACCGAACAAAAGAGCCTCGCGGAAAAAACCGTCGAAGCCGATCTGCGGCTGCGGGACGCGATCGAAACCATCCCCGAGGCCTTCGTGCTGTGGGATGCCGACGACCGCCTGGTCCTTTGCAACTCCCACTTCCAGCGCCTGCACAAACTACCCGACAGCGCGGTCGCGGCCGGTACCTCCTACGAAACCGTGATCGAAGTCGGCCGCATGCACGAGATCAGGGCGCGACAGCCCGGAACCGGCACCGCCACGCCTGGCGCGCGAACGTTCGAAGCGCAACTGGACAACGGCAATTGGCTTCACATCAGCGAGCGCCGCACCAAGGACGGCGGCTACGTGTCGGTCGGAACCGACATTACCCGGATCAAGGAGCACGAGCAGAAGCTCGTCGAGAACGATCTCCGGCTGCGGGCGACGGTCATCGACCTCAAGCGGACGCAGGCGACGCTCGAGCAACAGGCGGCCGAACTCGCCGACCTTGCGCGGAAATATGCGGAGGAGAAGGACCGCGCCGAAGACGCCAACCGAGCGAAATCGAAATTCCTCGCCAACATGAGCCACGAACTGAGGACACCGCTCAACGCCATTATCGGATTCTCCGAGATCATGAGCAACGGCATGTTCGGCGCGCTCGGCTCGAAGAAGTACGGCGAATACTGCCACGATATTCTGACCAGCGGCCAGTATCTGCTCGAAGTGATCAACGACATCCTGGATATGTCCAAGATCGAGGCCGGTCGCATGAAGCTCGACAAGGAGCCGCTCGACCTCGCCAGGACAATGGCGGAATCGCTGCGGGTGGTCTCTGGCCGCACCACCGACAAGAGCCTGTCCTTTGACGTCAGGATCGACGATGACGTTTCCATCGTCGCCGATCGTCGCGCGATCAAGCAAATCATCGTCAATCTGCTGTCCAATGCGGTGAAGTTCACGCCCGACGGCGGACGGGTCCTGGCGCGAAGCCAGGTGTCCGAAAATTCCGTCGTCCTGACCATTGCCGACAGCGGCATCGGCATAGCGCCGCAGGCGCTGCGCAGACTCGGTAAACCGTTCGAGCAGGTCGAAAGCCAGTTGACCAAAACCCATGCGGGATCGGGGCTGGGGCTGGCGATCGCCAAGTCTCTGGTCAACCTGCACGGCGGGTCGATGCGGCTTCGCTCGAAACCCGGCACGGGGACCGTCGTCCGCATCACCCTGCCCCGCCGCGACGCGGCGCGGCCTGCGGACTGTGTCGCAGCTTAGAGCGTTTTCGAGCGAAGTGGCTACCGGTTCGCGTAAAGAAAACGCGTCAAATCAAAACATAGAGCCCCGCTTCTGGTTCCATCAGAAGCGGAAAGGCTCTAAGCTCCGCCTTCCATCAGCCTGAGAAACACGCCGCGCACATCTGCCTGGGTATCGCGGACGCGCGCTTCAAGCGCCGAGAAGTCGGGGGCATCCCCGGCCCGCGCCATCACCGGCAGCAGATCATTGCCCGCCGTTGCCGGCTTGAATTTGTCGCTGACGCAGAGCCGCAGGATTTGCGTCAGATCATGATAGAGCCGCGCCGCGGGCCGCAGGATTTCCGCATCCGGCAACGACAGAACGCCCAACCGCTGCGCGTTGTCGAGCGCCTGCTGTGTATTGACGCTGAGAATGTCCGGCTTGTCCGCCGCGTGGACGAGCTGAAGATACTGCGCGATAAAATCGATATCGACCATACCGCCGGCGGCGTGTTTCAGATCCCAGATATCCTGCTCGCCTTTTTCCAGCGCGATGGCACGGCGCATCTCCGCGACATCGCTGGCTATCAGTCGGGCATCGCGCCGCCGCGTCAGAATATTCCGGATGACACGTTCGATCCGGGCGCGAAACAACGGCGACGACGAGATCACGCGCGCACGCGTGAGCGCCATGTGCTCCCAGGTCCATGCTTCGTGCTCCTGGTAATCGGCAAACGAGTCGATATGCGACGCGACGGGGCCGGCGCGGCCAGAAGGCCGCAGCCGCATGTCGACATCATAGAGGACGCCGTAATTGGTGCGGGTGGTGAACGCGCTAATGAGACGCTGGGTGAAGCGGGCAAAGTATTGCGCGCCGTGCAGCGGCCGCGCGCCGTCGGAATCGGGATGTTCGGAATCGAAATCGTACAGCAGGATCAAATCCAGATCGGACGATGCGGTCATCTCGCGGCTCCCGAGCTTGCCCATCGCAACGATCGCGGTCTCCTGCCCTGCGATCCATCCATACTGGTCGGCGAACTGGTCCTTCACCAAACCATGCACGGTGTCGACGATCCCTTCAGCCACGTCGGCGAATACCTGCCCGGCCTGGCGTGCCGACACGGTGCCGGACAGGATGCGCGTGCCGATGAGGAACAGGCTTTCCTGGCCGAACAGCCGCATCCGGTCGAGAAATTCCTCATAGGAATTCGCGTCCTCGAGCGTGGCAGCCAGCCGCGCCGACAGTTCGTTCCGATCGGGCATGGCGCCGAAGAAACGCGGATCGATCAGCCCGTCCATGATCTGGGGCCGACGCGCCAGCATGTCGGCGAGCCGCGGCGCCGCGCCGAGCACGAGCGCGACCAGCGCGACGAGATCCCTGTTCTGACTGAGCAGCGAGATCAGCCGGCCGCCGCGCTGAAGCGCCTGCAAGAACCGATCGAATGCCATAACCGCGCTGTCCGGCTCCTCCGCGCGCGCCAGACCGTCGATCAGCGCCGGCACGAAGGCCTCGAACGCGATGCGTGTCGCCTCGACCTTGAGGGCTCGATATCCGCCCGCCATCCATTGCTGGATGGTGCCGGCGACCATTCTCGGCTGCCTGAAGCCGAGCTTCAGCAAATGATCGAGAAGCCGCACGTCATCGGGTCCTGCGGCGTATTCCACCGCCGGCAGATTGACGGTGCCGGCGGCATCGCCTTCGAACAGCCGGCTGTAGTGCCCCTGCACGCAATTCAGGTGCACAAGCAATTCGGCGGCAAAGCTCGCCCGATCGTCAAATCCGAGGAATCGCGCGAAGCGTTCCATCGCTTCGATATCGGCGGGCAAGGTGTGGGTCTGCTCGTCGGCCATCATCTGGATCCGATGCTCGACCTTGCGCAAAAACAAATAAGCGGCTGCCAGTTCGTCCCGCGCCTGCTCCGTGATCCAGTTGCTCGAGGCGAGAATATTCAGCGCGTCCAGCGTCGAGCGCACCCGCAATTCGGGATGACGTCCGCCGGCGATCAGTTGCTGAGTCTGCGCGAAGAATTCGATCTCACGAATGCCGCCGCGTCCGATCTTGACGTTGTGGCCTTCGACGGCGATCTCGCTTTGCCCGCGAAAGGTCTGCATCTGCCGCTTCATGTCGTGAACGTCGGCAAGGGCCGCGAAATCGAGATGCTTGCGCCAGACGAAGGGCGAAATCTCCGCGATCGCGGTCTCGCCAGCCTTGCGGTCGCCGGCGCAGGGTCGCGCCTTGATCATCGCGGCGCGCTCCCAGGTTCGCCCTTCGCGCTCGTAATAGTCGAGCGCGGCGGCGGTCGAGACCGCGACCTGGGTCGAGGCGGGATCCGGCCGCAGGCGCAGATCGACCCGAAAGACGTAGCCGTCGCCGGTTCTTTGTTGCAGCATGCGCGCAAGCGACTGCGTGAGGCGCACGAAGAACGGCTGCGGCTCGATCCCAGGCGCGAGCGTCGGCGCCGCGAGATCGAAGAAGACGATCAGATCGATATCGCTGGAATAGTTGAGTTCGCCCGCGCCCATCTTGCCCATTGCGAGCACCACGAAGCCGCTGCCGTCCTCGGGCCGGTCGGCGTCGGAAGGTTGCAAACGGCCACGCGCAGTCTCCTGCCGCAGCAGGAACCGCAACGCGCTCCGGACCGCGGCAACGGCGATATCGGTCAATGCCGCCGTGACCCGCATCACCGGCCAGACCCCACCGATGTCGCACAACGCGATCAGCAGCGCGGCTTCCGCCTTGACGGCGCGAAGCTGCCGCATGGCCTCGGTCTCATCGCCCGCCTCCGCCGCGTCAGACATTTCCGCGACCAGCCGGGCGAGATGGTCTTCGGGCTCGCCGCGAAACAGTCGCAGCGTCCGGTCCGGATCGGCGCGCATCAGGTCGAAAAGATAGGGAGACGACTCCGCAACACCGAGCAGGACGGCCCGGATCAGGGGAAACGAAGCAATCAGGGCCCGTATTGCGCCCGATTGCTCCGGCGTCAGGTCGGACAGCCAGTCCTCAAGACGGCGTTCGGCCTCGGCGTGCGCGAACACCCCCGGTCCGTCCGCAAGACGCGCCGCCAGACAGGCCCGGTCCGCGTCGTCCTTCGCGGATGAAATCATGCGCCAATCTGTTGCACGTCCGGCGTCGGCGCCGCAAGCCCTTCACCGTCCTGCGCAGGGATCGACAGCGTCGCTCGCAGGCCGGGACCCGCGTCGTCGAGCGCGAGACTCCCGCCATGCAGCGTCGCCACCGCGGACGCCAGGCTCAGGCCGAGGCCGGACCCCGGCAGCGTCCGGCTGGTTTCGAGCCGCACGAAGCGTTCGACGGCGTGCTTGCGGTTAGGTTCGGGAATCCCGCAACCATGATCGGTCACGGCGAGAATGATGCGGTCGCCGTCGCGGCGGGCTTCGATCAGGATTGCCCTGTCGACTTCGGATGCATTCGCACCGAGCGGCTGCGCCGACGGCTTCGGCCGTCCGTACTTGATCGCATTTTCGACGAGGTTCGCGAGCGCCTGGCTTATCAGTTCGCGATTGCCATGCAGCGGTGCGGGCCCGGTCCGAACGCTCAACGTCAGCCCGTTGTCCTCCGCCAGCGGCTCGTAGAGTTCGTGGATACCCTGCGCGACCTCGGCGGCGTCGAAATCCGCCATGTTGTCGCGCGCCTGTCCCGATTCCGCCCGCGCTATCATCAAAAGCGCGTTGAAGGTGCGGATCAGGCCATCGGATTCCTCGATGGTCTGTTCCAATGCGGCGCGATAGTCGCCCTCGCCGCCGGATCTGGCGAGCGCTTGCTCGGCGCGATTGCGCAGCCGCGTCAGCGGCGTCTTCAGGTCGTGAGCGATGTTGTCGGAGACTTCCTTCAGCCCGTTCATCAGCGTTTCGATGCGTTCGAGCATCGCATTGAGGTTCTCCGCCAGACGGTCGAGTTCGTCGCCGCTGCGGCCAACAGGAAGCCGGCCGCCCAGGTCTCCGGCCATGATGCGCTGGGTGGTTCCGGTCATCGCATCGATCCGGCGCAGGACGCGCCGCGCCACGAAGACGCCGCCGCCGAGTCCGAGAACCACCACGATCAGAAGCGACCATTGCGCGGCCGAAGCCACGACGCTGAAGATGCGATGGCGTTCCTCGAGATCCCGGCCGATCAGCAGCCGAAATCCATTGGACAACTCCGTCACATTGACCAATGCGCGATGGTCGGTCTTGTCCTGCTCGTCGAGGCGGCGGTAGGCAGTCTCGGTCCAGCCGGTGGTTGCCATCACGCCGGGCTGAAGCGACCCGACATTGCCGGCGACCGCCAGTCCGGCCGGCGTCGTTACCAGATAAAGATTGGAGCCTGGCCGCAGAGCGCGATTTTCGATGGCGAAGACGAGCCCGCGCAAGCCGCGGCGGTTGAAAACACCCGTGAGCAGGTTGATTTCCTCGCTCACCGTCGCTGCGATCTGGTCGGTAATCAGGCGGCGGGTATTCCAGGCGAAATATCCGAGGAGAGAGGCCGCAAACAGCGCGAACAGCAGCAGATAGACCAGCGTCAGCCGAAACGCCGTCGTGCGAAACAGCTTACCGAACGCCGTCACCTTCTTACCGGATGTCGTCGCGGATCATGTAACCGGCGCCGCGAATGGTGTGAAGCAGCGGCCGTTCAAACCCCTTGTCGATCTTGGAACGCAGCCGCGAAATATGCACGTCGATGACGTTGGTCTGCGGATCGAAGTGGTAGTCCCAGACGTTCTCGAGCAGCATGGTCCGGGTCACGACCTGCCCTGCATGTTTCATGAGATATTCGAGCAGGCGGAACTCGCGCGGCTGCAGCGTCAGCTCCTCTTCGCCACGCGCGACACGATGCGACAGCCGGTCGAGTTCGAGATCGCCGACACGATAGACGGTCTCCTCGCGACCGCCCTGGCGGCGCGACAGGACTTCCACCCGCGCCAGCAATTCGGCGAATGAATAGGGCTTCGGCAGGTAGTCGTCGCCACCGGCGCGCAAACCCCTGATGCGATCGTCGACCTGACCGAGCGCCGAGAGAATGAGCACGGGAGTCCGGTTGCCCTTGTCGCGCAGGGAGCCGATCACCGAGAGCCCGTCGCGTTTCGGCAGCATCCGGTCGACTACCAGCACGTCGTAGTCCCCCCCGTCGGCAAGCGAGAGTCCCTCCTCGCCGTCACTGGCAAGCTCCGCGACATGCCCGACCTCGCGAAACGCCTTCACGAGATAGTCCGCGGACTCGCGATCGTCTTCAATGATCAGCAGGCGCATCTGGTTGCTGGAATTGCCCAAGATGTATTGTCTTTCCATCACCATGGCGCGCTCATCGCCCGCGCGCAAGACCGCGAGAATGCCCCGCAATCCGCAAAAAAGCGGGCGGCGGAGCTTGGGGCGACTCCACCGCCCTAGTCCTTCCGACGGAGGGGGGCTGTTCCCATCGGAAGGTAACTCAAGGGGACGGGCTTTTGGCCCGCCCCCCGGAAAGTGTCGTCAGCGGGGGCGACTGATGCCGGCGACCCTTCCCATCTCTTGCAAGGCTCACACCCGTTATCGATCGAGCATGATCTCAGTCCGAAAACCCGTTTCCGCTTTGCGCTGGCGCGGCCCTTCGGGTCGGGATCATGCTCTAACCCTTCGCGATCGGCACCGCGACAAATCGCGCCGTGCCGCCGGTGCGAACCCGCATCAGAATGCTCTTCTTGTTGTCGGCGCGCGCCGCCTTGATCGCCGCGCGCACGTCGGCCGAGTTGGAGACGCTCTTTCCGCCGACCTCGAGGATCACGTCACCTTCCTTGAAACCGCGATCCGCAGCCGCGCTCTTCGGATCGACGTCGATGACGACGACCCCCGCGGCGCCGGCGCCCGCAACCGACGCTGCCGGCGCGACCGTCATGCCGAGCCTGGGAACCTCGCTGCCGCGCGAGAACTCATGATCACCGTCGAAACCGGCCTTTGCTTCGACGGTGTTGGGCAGCGTGCCGAGCGTCAGGTTGACGACCTTGTCGGCCCCCTTGTGCAGGATGTTCAGCTTGATCGAGGTCCCCGGCGCAAGGCCTCCAATGGTCCGCGCCAGTTCGCGCGCATCCTTGACGGTAGCGCCGTTGACCTGCGTGATCACATCGCCGGACTCGATGCCGGCCTTGGCCGCCGGACTGTCGGCCTGCGGCTCGGCCACCAGCGCGCCTTCGGCTTTCTTGAGGCCGAGGCTATCGGCGATATCTGCGGTGACCGGCTGGATCTGGACGCCGATCCATCCGCGGCTCACCGAACCCTTGGACTTGAGCTGCGCGACAACGTTTTTCACGGTGCTGGCGGGAATCGAGAACGCGATGCCGACGCTGCCGCCGGACGGCGAATAGATCGCTGTGTTCACCCCGATCACGTCGCCCTTCATGTTGAAGGCCGGGCCGCCTGAGTTGCCCTTGTTCACGGGTGCGTCGATCTGGATGAAATCGTCATAGGGACCGTTGCCGATGTCACGGCCGCTGGCCGACACGATGCCGGCGGTCACGGTGCCGCCAAGACCGAACGGGTTGCCGACAGCAAGCACCCAGTCGCCGATCCGCGCCTTGTCGTCCGACAGCTTCGCAAACGGGAAATTCGAGCCGCCCTCGACTTTGATCAAGGCAAGATCCGTGCGCGGATCGGTTCCGATCACCTTGGCGGTATAGGTCTTGCCGTCATCGGTCGTGACTTCGACCTTGTCCGCGTCGTCGACGACATGGTTGTTGGTCACGGCATAGCCGTCGGACGAAATGAAGAAGCCGGAGCCCTGCCCCGTCACGACTCCGTGGCGGTGGCCGCGCAATCCGGGCGGCAGTCCGTCGGGTCCGCCGAAGCGGCGGAAGAACCGTTCCATCGGCGAACCCGGCTGGAACGGCAAATCATCATCACTGGCGGTCGACTTATCCTTTATGCGAACCTTGACCGAAATCACCGACGGTCTCACGCGCTCGACGATATCGGCAAAGCCGACCGGATGGTCGACCTTGCTGACGTCGTGGTTGACCTGCGCATGGGCAGGAGTTGTGAAGAGATCGGTTTTGGCGGCCTGAGGAGCGAACCCGTATGCTGCCAGCCCGAGGCCGGCGCCGACAGACGCCATGAGCGCGAACCTGCGCGCGGTAACCCCGAAGCGGCGGGTGGGCTTGGGCGAAGGAAGCGGAGATAGGTCGGTAGGCCGGTCGGTCATGCGCGGAAGCTCCAGAACAAGATTGATCAGTATCGGGGAAGCAGCACTTCAGGTTCTGAAGATGGGGATTCGCGCCTTACAGCGGGCTGGCCGGGAAATTAATGTTTCGTAACAATGGGCAAGCCGCCTGATACGGCGGTTTATAGCGTTTTCAAGCGAAGCATGTCCTTGGGGCTTGACCCGAGGATGGGTACCGGTTCGCGTGTAGAAAACGCGTCAAAACAAAAAGCTGGAGCCCCGACTTTGATTCCATCAAAGCCGGAATTGTTCCAGCGCACACCGGCACAAGGCTCATTCGCTCAATTGCATAACACCGGCTTGCAGCGACCGACGTCAACTGAGCGAACGTTCCTGCCGGTGCATTCCGAAGTTCGGTCGCAACAGCGCCGTCGGCCCAAGGCGTTCACGTCGGTCGCGGCGATGCGAATGATGGCGTCGAGCCGCTATCCGGGCTCACCGGGTTCGGCTATCAGCTTCGCCAGCCGCGCCTCTTCGTCCGCGCTCAGTCGCGGCGGCGTATTCGCGGCCGCCTGCATCGCCTTGGAGCGCCGCCGGCTGTAACCCAAAAGCGTCAGCCCGCCGCCTGCCAGAACCAGTGGGGTCAGCAGCCAGAGCAGCAACGTGTTCGTTTCGAAGGGCGGCTTCAGAAGCACGAAGTCGCCGTAGCGGGCGACCAGAAAGTCCAGCACCTGCTGATCGCTGTCGCCGGCCGCAATGCGCTCGCGCACCAGCAGGCGAAGGTCGCGCGCCAGCGGCGCCGAGGAATCGTCGATCGACTGGTTCTGGCACACCATGCAGCGCAATTCGCGCGACAGATTGCGCGCGCGTGCTTCCTGCGCGGGGTTGGACATGATCTCGTCGGGCAGCACCGCAAGAGCGGGAGACGCCATGGCGAGCGCAAGGCAAACGAGAGCGCCGAAAACATGCGGGAGCGCGCGCCGCGAAAGGAGCCCTCTCCGCGAGGGCACGGGCGGCGATTCCTGCATGAGGTCATGCATGATAACGGCCTCACTCCGCCGGCTGGAGGATGCTAATGGCTTTCGCCGGCTTCGGCGCGCCGACCCGGAGGCGACGGTCGGACAGCGAGAGCACGCCTCCAAAGGCCATCAGAACCGGTCCGAACCAGATCAGCAGCACCATCGGCTTGTGGTAGATCCGCACCGCGACCGAGCCATCGGCGGCGATGTCGCCGAGCGAGATATAGAGCTGGCTCACACCCCGCGTCAGCAGCGCGGCTTCCGTGGTCGATGCCGCGCGCGTGGTGAAGTTGCGCTTCGACGGCGTCATCACCGCGATCGGCTGCCCGTTCTCGCGCACGGTGAAACGCGCGATGTGTTCGCGATAGTTGGACTGCTGCCGCTGCGACGTGCCATCGAAGGTCAGGCTGTAACCGCCGACCTTCGCCACGTCGTTCGGCTTCATGGAGGCGATGAATTCGGTGTTCCAGGTGGTTTCGCAAACGATGCCGATCAGGGCCACGCCGAGGCCGGCGTGAGCGAACACGGTGCCCCAGGTCGAGCGCGGCAGCCCCTTGGCGCGGCGGAACGACACCGGAAGCGGCGCACGGAAAAGATTGATGCGCTCGGCAAGATCGCTGAGGGCGCCGAGAATCACGTACACGGCCAATCCAATTGCCAGCGGCGCGAAGGTGCTGCCGCCGCGCGTCCATGCCCACAGCACGGCCACCGCGATCGCGCCGCCGATGCCGGCGGCCATCAGCCGCTGCGAGGCGCCAGCCAGGTCGCCGCGCTTCCACGCCAGCATCGGCCCGAACGGCACCGCGACCAGCAGCGGAACGAACAATGGAGCGAATGTCAGGTTGAAGAACGGCGCTCCGACCGAAATCCTGTTGCCGGTGAGGACCTCGAGCGCGAGCGGATACAGCGTGCCTACGAATACGGTCGCGCAAGCGGTGGTCAGGAACAGGTTATTGAGCACGAGCGCGCCCTCGCGCGAGATCGGCGCGAACAGCCCGCCCTGCTTCAAGGAGGAGGCGCGCCAGATATACAAGGTCAGGCTGCCGCCGATGAAGGTGCACAGAATCAGCAGGATGAAAACGCCGCGCGTCGGATCGGTGGCGAAGGCATGGACCGATGTCAGTACGCCGGAGCGCACCAGGAACGTGCCGAGCAGCGAGAGCGAGAAGGTCAGGATCGCGAGCAGGATGGTCCATACCTTCAGCGCATTGCGCTTTTCCATCACCACCGAAGAATGCAGCAGCGCCGTTCCCGCCAGCCATGGCATGAGCGACGCGTTCTCCACCGGATCCCAGAACCACCAGCCGCCCCAGCCCAGCTCGTAATAGGCCCAGTACGATCCCATCGCGATTCCGAGCGTCAGGAAGATCCACGCCATCAGCGTCCATGGCCGCACCCAGCGCGCCCAGGCGGCATCGATGCGCCCTTCGATCAGAGCGGCGACAGCGAAGGAGAACGCGATCGAGAAACCGACATAGCCGAGATAGAGCATCGGCGGATGCACCGCGAGCCCGATATCCTGCAGCACCGGATTGAGATCGCGCCCTTCCATCGGCGGATTGGCAATCCGCGCGAACGGATTCGATGTCAGCAGGATGAACAGGTAGAACGCGCTCGCGATCCAGGCCTGCACCGCCAGCACATGGGCGCGCAGCGACTGCGGAAGATTATTCCCGAAGGCAGCGACCAGCCCGCCGAACAACGCGAGGATCGTCACCCACAGCAGCATGGAGCCCTCGTGATTGCCCCAGACGCCGGTGATCTTGTAGATCATCGGCTTCAGCGAATGAGAGTTCTGGTACACGTTGAGGACCGAGAAATCGGAAATGACGTGCAGCGTCACCAGCGCGAGGAACGAAGCGCCGACAAACAGCAGTTGCGCGAGCGCGGTCGAGCGCGCGACGTTCATCAGCGCGCCGTCGTGCAGTCTCGCGCCGATGATCGGAACCGTGGACTGGATCAGCGCGAGTCCGAGCGCCAGCACCAACGCATAATGTCCTGCCTCGGCGATCATTGCGGAACCCCCTGCTTGCCTGAGGCCTGCTTGTTGGAGGCCTGTTCGCCGTAGTCGTCTTTCCAGTGGCCCTGCTTCTTCAAGGCGTCCGCGACTTCCTTCGGCATATAGGTTTCGTCATGCTTGGCCAGCACGGTGTCGGCGCGGAATACGCCCGAACTGTCGAGCGCTCCCTCGGCGACCACGCCCTGCCCCTCGCGGAACAGATCCGGCAGGATGCCCTTGTAGGTGACCGGAAGCGTCGCGGTTCCGTCGGACACCTTGAACTTGACCGCGAGATTGGAGCCGCGGACCAACGAGCCGGCTTCCACCAACCCGCCCAGACGGAAACGTTGGCCAGGCTTGATGTGATGTTCGGCCACCATGACCGGAGTCGAAAAGAACACGATGGAATCACGAAATGCGTTCAGCACCAGCGCGACCGCGATTCCGAGCACTGCGAGCGCTCCGCCGATTATCGTCAACCGCCGCTGCTTGCGGGTCATGCTGTTTCACCTGCGCGGAAAGCAACCACCTGAATCATCCATCTATACCGAGAGCCTTGAGCCCTTCGTTGAGCTGGCGCAAGCCCGCTTCATTTTGTCCGAGCGCGCGGCGGGCGTCATCGCGCACGATACGTGATTTCTCCGGCTCGTTGAGCACCATATAGGCGCGGGCCAAGCGGAGCCATCCTTCGACATCATTCCCGTCATGCTTCAGACGCGCTGCGAGCCGGTCGACCATGGTATGGATCATCGCGGAACGATCCGTTTCGGTCATGTTGCTCGCCGCAGCCACCGCGTCTTTCGTCGGACCCGGCGCGCCGCCCCCGACCTGCGCCAGCGCCTCCTTCACCGTGTCGCGCCACTGCGCGTCCGCGGGCGCATCGGCCAGCAGAGCCTTCCACATCTTGACCGCGTCGGCGGTGCGGCCGTCCTGCTCCGCCGCCATCCCGAGGAAAAAGCGCGCCTTCGCCTCCTTGGGATCCAGGGCGACCGCGCGCTCGAACTCCTTCTTCGCGTCGGCGGTGACGATGCCGTTGGCGGCTCCGGCAAGCGCCGCACCGAGATCGGCGCGGCGCTCCGCGGTTTCGCCTACGTAGGTGATCACGTTGCGATAGGCGCGCGCGGCGGCGTCGAAGCGGCCGAGCTTTGTCAGCACCGGCGCGATCACGGTCCAGCCGCGGCCGTCGGTGGGATTCTTTTCCAGATGGGATTCAACCTGCTCCACCAGGTTATCAAGCGATTGCGACGCTTCGCCCGACTGAACGCGCTCCGCAAGCGGAAAATCGGGCAGTTGCGGCGACCCGAGCGGCAAGTAGACCGCAAGCGCCATCAGCGGAATCCCGGCCAACGCCACCACCGCCACCGTGCGGCGCAGCCAGAGCTTGGAGTCCTGCCGCTGACCGCTCTCCGCGTCGGCCGCCTCCAGAAGCCGGCGCCCGATCTCGACTCGCGCGGCCGCCGCCTCCGGCGCGCCGATCAGGCCGGCTGCAGCATCGCGGCCGACTTCGGCCAGTTGATCCCGATAGACCGTGGTCTCGCTGCCGCCGGGCGCCTGGGCCCGGGCCGAACGACCGAGCGGCCACAGCACCGCGAAGACCGCTCCAGCGGTCATCAGCGCAAACACAAACCACAGCGTCATTGCATCAGCATTCCGGTGGCCCGGCGCAGGAAACGGCCGGTCCGATGGCCGGGTTACATCACGACTGGACAGGGGACGCAATTGACAATTGCGGCACAATTGGCGGGGAACAGCGGCAACCCTATGATTCCAGAGCAGGATCGGCAAAAGCGGATACCGGTTTTACGCCCGGCCGCGCTTTTTCTTTTCACCAAACCGCCCGCTTTGGCGGATGATGCGCGAGAGTTGTTCCGGCTTTGATGGAATCAAAGCCGGGCTCCAGCTTTTTGTTTTGACGCGTTTCCTTGTACACGAACCGGTAGCCGTCCTCGGTCAAGCCCGAGAACATGCTTCGCTCGAAAAACGCTCCGGCAGGTTCCGAAATGCATTTGCCGGACTTAGCCGGCTCGCGACGACTTGGGCGACGACTTGGGCTCGGCCGCCAGCGCATTGTCGGCGGCCCGGCTCATCAACGACGAATAATCGTGGCCGAACAGAACCTCGCAGAAGCGGATCGTCGCCCGGACCTGCTGCTGGCGGAACGCGCGGGCGCGCTCATCGCCGCTGCGAAGCGATTCCACCAGCGTTTGCGCGGCCAGCTCGACGTATTGCTGCAAATCCGAATAGGTGCGCATCGTCACTTCGTTGATGGCCAGTTCGCTGGCGTAGGTCCGGCACACCGCGACGAAATCGATCAATGCCGCGACTTCCTCGACCTCGGCCGGATCCATCCGCGCGCCCGGCGGAATCTCCTTGTCGGGCCGCTGGCGGAGCAGACGTCGCACCCGACCGGGGACGCCGTCGATTTCCGATTGCAAACCGTTGGAAATATCGACCCTGATCGCCGCGAGCTGGCGGCCCCAGTTTGAATCGGCGCGGATATCGAGCTCGGTCCGCAAGCCCCGGATGCCGTCATGCACGGTCTTCAGACGTTCGGAGACGTTTTCGAAATGCCCTCGCCGGATGTCGGCGCGCAAGCCGGCCGAAGTCCGCGACAGATCGTCGAGCACCAGCGTGACCGCCGCGCCATAAGGCGTCGCCGCCACCCGGAACTCGTCGTCCGAGCCTGCGAACTTGATCGCCAGCCGGATGACCTGCCACGATGCGGAGAGCCGCTGCATCACCAGCGACAGCACGAACGGGGCGGCCACCGGGGTCAGCAGGGAAGGAACGTTGAGCGCGGGCATCAGAAGGGCAATCTGAGGCTCCCCGAAGACCCGCATAAAACTCGGCAACCGGATAATGAGGGTCTCGAGCGCCTCGCGGGCGTTCAGGACGGCCCCGATTGAAGCAAAGTCTTCAGCGACGCTGGGCGCCCCGATGCGGCCGAGAGTCCGCTGACGGTCAGTGCCATCGGCCACCCGCTGGATGGCGGCCGCGGCGGCCGCCTGCAAGGTCCACGCCGCCGCCTCGATATCGGACGCCGTTACGGTTTCGGTCGCAAGCGCAGCCTCGAACGCGCGCACGGCATCCGGCGCGCCGTCCTGCGCCAGCCATTGCCAGACAGGCATGAGCGAGGTGCGCCGGATCTGCCCGGAGCGCGGCGCGGACTCGCCTTCGATGAGAAACGGCTCCAGCGGACGAAACAGAAGTCGGGCCGGATCCTTGCGCGGCTGCCGCATGCTGTCGTCCGGGCCGCGGACGATCCTGCGGAGTTCCCCGAGCACGAAGCTGGCGACCGCGACATCTTCGTCGCGCTCGACGGCACGCTCGAATTCCCGCAACAGCAGTGCCTGCGACTTCGGCGGAAGTTGCGCGAGATAATCCTTCAACCGTTCGAGTGAGGCCTGGTCCATGCACATAAATCTTGACGCGAACGATCGCGCGGCCACCGGAGGAGCCCGTGGCACGTCATAGCAGGGGCGGTCTTAAGGATGCGTTGAGGAGGACGGGAGCGTTTTCAAGCGCAACATGCCTCAGGCTTGACCTGAAGACAGATACCGGATCTCACGAAGAAAATCGTTTAAAATCAAAAATATAGAGCCATGTTTTCCTCCTCTATCGGAAGCGGAAGGGCTCTAGCCTATTGCGGCCCACTTGCCGTCGCCGTTTCGGCAGGCGGTTTTGCGCACGGTTTCGAGCTGACCGCCGATCGTGACGGTGTGGGAGTAGCCGCGGCAGGTCGCACCCTTCAACTCATACTCCGGGCCGGCGACGATATTGCCATGGCGACCGGAAACCGGATTGCGCCAGGCGATCGGCGCGCCGGGCGCGCCTCGCTCGAGGGCATCCATCTGAGCCTGATAGGCCAGGCGGCGATCGTTATCATCCAGCTCTGAATCAAGTTTTGGCCCAATCAAGAGACCGAGCGCTGCTGCGGTCGCAACCGCGCGCTCGCGCGCCGGATCGCCCGCCCTTCCCGTCTGGACGGCGAACGCGCCGGTCGACAAGCTCGAACCGTCGGGACCGCCCGAACTTGTCATATCGCAGCCGCCGAGAGCGAGCATCGCCGCGACGACAACCAGCGCATTTGTCCTGCCCATGACTCTCTCCGGCGCGCTCCAGCCCGGAAGATTCGCGTCCGGTCGCACAGGAGCGGGCAATTCGGGCGGGACTGCGGCGACACGGCCCGCCCCTTCTTTCCGAACCAGCGAACTCGTGGACGGATTTAACATTCGCTCCCGCCCCTTGCAGCCTGGCAAGCCGATGTCGGAATCAAAACTCCGCCGAAAGACGGCCGCCACCCGCTTCATGCCGCCGGCAGCGCCAGTTCGGCCCGCAGCCCTCCGATCGGGGACGAGCCGAGCGTCAGGCTGCCGCCATAAAGCGCCGCCAGATCGGTCACGATCGACAACCCAAGTCCGGATCCGGGCTTGGTCTCGTCGAGCCGGCGGCCGCGCTGCGAGGCCTGCATCTGCTCCGCGTCCGACAGTCCGCTGCCATCATCGTCGACGACGATATGCAGCATCGCCGGTCTGGCTCCATCGGCGGGACGGACGGAAACCCCGATGCGCACCCGCGACCGCGCCCACTTGCAGGCGTTGTCGACGAGGTTGCCGGCCATTTCCTCGAGGTCTTGCCGCTCGCCGCGAAATTTCGCGCCCGCGCTGACCTCGACATGGATGGCGACGGCGCGGTCGCGATGAATTTTTTCCATGGTCCGTCGCAGCGCCTCGATGACCGGCGCGACATCGGCCACGGTTGCAATGACAGTGAGCCGCGCAGCGATGCGGGCCCGCTCCAGGTGATGGGCGACCTGATTGCGCATCACCCCCGCCTGTTCGAGCACCTTCGCGGCGAAGGGGTCGCGTTGATGCGCATTGGCTTCGTTGACGATGACCGACAACGGCGTCTTGACCGCATGCGCTAGGTTTCCGACGTGGGTTCGCGCGCGTTCGACGATCTCGCGGTTGGCATCAATCAGCGCGTTGGTCTCGCGGGCGAGCGGCGCGATCTCGACCGGAAATTCGCCCTGGAGCCGCTCGGCGCGGCCGGAGCGGATGTCGGCGATGGCGTCTGAAATGCGCTTCAGCGGCGCGAGACCGAACCGCACCTGAAAAATCGTGGTGAGCAGCAACCCGATCGTGAGCGCGGCAAACGTGCCGCCGAGGTAATAGTCGAAGGCTCGCGTCTCGTCGAAAATCTCGGTGGCGTCTCCGGCCACCGTGACGCGGAATTTGCCATCCGCGCCGAGATCGACCGGCCGCTCCGCCATGCGCAGGATCTGGCCCTCGGGTCCGTCGACATATCCGACGCGGACCCCCGACGAGGAGAGCTCAATGCCCTGATCCTCCAGCTTCGGCAGCTTCTTGTCCCATAGCGAGCGCGAGGCACGGATCTCTTTCTCGTACGGATCGGTGCGCACGATTTCCCAGTACCAGCCCGACAGCGGCAGATCGAACAGCGGCTCGCCGAGCGACTGGAACTGACGATCGGGCGGCTCGTCCGGCGTCGCCACCTCGGCGATCAGGGTGCGGAGATAGAGGTTGAGGCGGCGGTCGAAGGCGCGCTCGGACGCCGAGCGATAGACCGACGACAGCACCACGCCGGTGATGAGCAGAATGACCACGACCCAGGCGGTCGCGGACAGGTACAGCCGCGTTGCGAGCGAATTCGAGCGGCGGGCCAGAAATTCCCTAACGCGCATCTGCCGGCGGCGTCAGCAGGTAGCCGAGCCCGCGGACGGTCTGGATGATATCGACGTCCAGCTTCTTGCGGATGCGACCGACAAAGACCTCAATGGTGTTGGAGTCGCGATCGAAATCCTGATCGTAGAGATGCTCGACCAGTTCGGTGCGTGACACGACCCGCCCGGTATGGTGCATGAGATAGGCGAGCAGCCGGTATTCATGCGATGTCATCTTGATCGGATTGCCGCTGACGCTGACGCGGCCGGTGCGGGTATCCAGCGTCACCGGCCCGCAAGTCAGCTCCGACTGGGCGTGACCGGTGCTCCGGCGCAGCAGCGCGCGGATGCGCGCCAGAATTTCCTCGAGGTGGAAGGGCTTTGCGACATAGTCGTCGGCGCCGGCGTCGAACCCCTGCACCTTGTCGCTCCAGCGGTCGCGCGCGGTGAGGATCAGGACCGGCATGGTGCGCCCCTGGCGCCGCCAGGCCTCCAGCACCGAGATGCCGTCCATCTTCGGCAGGCCGATGTCCAGCACGACGGCGTCGTAGGGTTCGCTGTCGCCGAGGAAATGTCCCTCCTCGCCGTCGAACGCGCGATCGACCACATAGCCGGCGTCGGTCAGCGCCGTCGTAAGCTGACGATTGAGGTCGGGATCGTCTTCGACGACGAGAAGGCGCAAGGCGGACTCCGCTGATTCCACCCGCCAAGATGACCCGTCGCGGCGTGAATGGCAAATGAACGCCGGGGCCCGCTTGTGTCATATTTTCCAGCGGCGGACATACCGCCCGGACGGCCCCCGCGCCCGCTCCGGGCGGTCTTACGTGGTCGTCGAACCGTCATCGGGCGGCAGCGGATTCAGGAACGCGTCGGCCGCCGCGTTGATCCGCTCCAGCACCGCATCGATCTCGTCAGACGTGGCGTTGCTGCCGCCGATCAGGCCGGCGATGGCCTGAACGTAGGGTATCGACGAGATCACGCCCTGCTCGATCGCGGGCGCGGCCTTGACGATCGCGCTGACGATGGCTTCTGCGGCCGCGAGGCCGGCTTCGATTTCTGCTGCTGTGACCATGTTATCGTACTCCCGATGCAAGGATCTGCTGGACGGCGATCAGCGCCGACTGCGCCGCCGAGAGCGCGTTGGTGATATCGACGGACGGATAGGCCTTTTGCAGCGCGACCAGATTGTTGACCGCAAGGCGCGCCTTGAACATCGCAGCCTGCAGCCTCTCGATCACCGATCGCCTCGCGCAGATGTTGGCCGCGCCAGGCACCGTGCCGGTCCGGCAAAGCGGCAGCGCCTTGTAGGCGTTGGCGGCGTTCACCGCGACGCCATAGGCGTTTTCGATGCCGTAGACGGTGTTGAGCGCAACGGCCGTGTTCAGATTCAAGGACGGCAGCGCGACGGTCTGGCAGCCTGCCAGCGCCAGACCGGAGACGAGCGCTGTCGCGGCGACGAGCTTTCGCATGGGAACTCCTGTTGTTCGCGGATTTACTTGAGCGCGCCGGTCGCGGCGCTGACGGTCGGCACGTCGGGACGCGCGGCCGTAACTGAGGGGACCGCTTTGGTGCCGGCCTTGACGTAAAGGCCCCACGCCACTGTGAAGAGCGTGCCGATCGCGCCGATAATGCTGGTCACCTGGTCGGAGGTGACCCAGCCCTTGCCGGTGGCGAAACTGCCGGCCGCGATCAACAGATAGCGCACGACCTGCCACACCGAATCCGATGTCATGTATGATCTCCAATGATGTTGCGATTGCCTGAGCCCGTCAGGCGGCGGAAAAAACCATGGCTTGCGCCCGACGCCACTCGGCGTCCGTCATGGGATACGGCTTGCCCGCTTCCCACTGCGCTTGCGCTTTCATCAGCGCGAGGCCCTTCGGAGAGGCGAGCAGCGCAGGCGTGATCCGGGTTTGCGCCGTTATGCCGACATGCTTGCCGAGGAAGGCCATATAGGCCGCCGACGAATTGTGGCCGGACCACTTCTTGATCGCGGACGACAGCGATATGTTGCAGTAGCCGACTTTCCACAGCGCGAACTGCGCCGCCGCGCCATGGACGACATCCGGGAACACGGCGATGTGGTTGGATTGTCCATCTTTCAGGACAACGTCGCTGACAGCTCCCCAATTGTTGGCGTGCTTGCCGCCCCACATCGCGCCGGGGTTTTTGTATCGAATGGACGCGGGTTCGGTCATAGGTTCGCGCCCCCGAAATCGAGGTTGGGCATTGGATCGGTCCTTTAAGGTGTGGTAGGTGGGTCGGGCGGTGACGGCGTGATAACCGGCCCGCGAAACAGCAAGAGGCTCAACCCGCTAGGCCGGGTGGCCCCACGAATAAACCGTTAGCAGCAGCGCCGGGTCGCTCCCGACGTGGCGGTCAATAATGGGGGTCGGCACCTCTTGCTGCTGATTATCAACCACCCGGCACCAGCCGGGCAGCGCAGAGGGCTGTCATGGATACTCCGACCAGAGATGCGATGATTTTTGCCGGTGTCATCGGACTCGGCGTGATCATGCTCATGATCTTCGCCGCGCAGATCGCGCCGCATGGTCACTGACGGCATCGTCGCAGCAGGTTCAGGGATTGGGCCGGATCGATCATCCAGCAGGACTGCAAGCCAAAGGCTACTGGCGACCGAACGCCATAAAGCTAAACCCTCTGTCAATGGCGACCCCGGCTGAGCCAGTCCCGGTGATGGCAAGCGTCGTGCTGTACGATGATCGGCTCCCCAGCATCTCCTGAATCGTTTCCGTGACTCCCACCCCTCCGAACTGGTTGACGGTGGCAATTACTGCGAAACTCGTCGATGCGAAGGGAGTCGTGAAGCTGATCGTCAGATTCCCCGTCGAATTCTTGCTGATGCCGGCGATGTTGAAGCCGGCCGACAAGGTGTATGTGCCACCGGACACGGTGAAATAGCCCCATGCCTTGGCGGCGCTGTCATGATCCTGTTGATGCGCCGGCGTTACCGCCGACGTATTGTCGGCGCCCGCCTGCTGTTGCGATTTGGTTGCAACCGCCCGAGCCCCGCCCCCGATTACCTGCCAGCGCGCGGCGGTGCCGTCGTAACGCAGGATCGCGGCCTGCTTCGCCGCGATCGTCAGGTCGCCGCCGAGTGTCAGACGGTTCGATGCCGACGACGACGTGCTTTCATCGAGCAGCGTGACAGGCTGGCTTCCGACATTGATGATGGCGAGGCAGCGCCCTTCCGCTCCGCCGGCCAGGCCCGAAATGTTGCGCGCGGCGTTCGCTTTGATTTGCAGCACCGACGCCGCCGCAAGACCGGCGGGGCTATAGTCATTCTGATCGGTGGTGATCTGCGCCGGTGAAATGACGCCGCTCAGCGACAGCCCGCACGGAAGCGTGAGATTGCCGGTGTCCTGATCGATATTGAACGCCTCGGTCCAGCTTGATCCGTCCGGCGACACCTTGAGCTTGAAGGTATCGGCGCCGACCAGGCCGAACTCCGCGCGGCCTGAGAAATTATCCGAGAAGAACACCGACGCCGTATTGGCCGAGCCTTCCTTCGAGAGCTGAAGCCGCATGTCGCCGGTGCCGCCGTCGGCGGCATCGATGGCGGCGAACAACGCGGCGTTGGACTTGACGCTGAGAAGATTGGGACTGCTCGCCGCCGTGTTGACGCCGAGATGCGCCACGTTATCGAGCGCATCGGTGCCGCCCGCGCCCTGCCAGGCCGCGCCGCCGAACACGAACAGGCTGCTGTCAGCCGCCGACCAGATGCACCATCCGGTCTTCGGCGCGAGGAAGGCCCAGGCGTCGTCCTGCCAGGTCGCGATGGTGTTGTCCTTTCCGGCCCACGCGCCGGTCGCGCCGCCTGCGACCACATGACGTTCGCCGTCCGCCGGACTGGAGGGCGGTGTCGTGCGTGTCCGATCGAGCACGCCGATCTGGACCACTGCGTCGAGAATGCGTAGCGCCTCGTTATGGGTAACGTGCTTCTGCGCCTGGCTGCCGTCGATATACGGCAGCCCGAGATTCGGTGTGTCTGTCATGGCAACTCAGAGGGTGAGAGTAAGTTCAGTGGGATGGCCGGCGCCGACCGTCGCCGACACTTGCGCGACGCGAACATGCAGGCTGGTTTGCGCGGCGCCGAAATCGGCGAGTTCGTCGGCGCTGGCGTAGAGCGCCTCGGAGGCGCCGCACGCGATGCTTCGCACGATCGAACCGCCGGAGAAGATGTCGAGCGTGTAGGCTTCGCTGTCCTCACCCAGCGGCACCTCCACCCCCCAGCCGTCGCCGTCGATGCGCGTCCGGCGAATCCACGAGATGCGAACCCCGTCGCTCTCGCGCGACGCCTTCACATGCACCGGCGACAGCGGCAGCAACGCGGTCGCCTGCGGCGTCACCGTCAGCGCGACCGCGGTCGGATCGTCATGGTTGCGTCCGGCGGCGGCGAGCCGCACCAGGATCGGCCGGGCGAGCGCATTCAACCCGCGCGCCAGCGGCGCGAGATGCGTGTCGAGCAGGACGAAGGGCGCGCCCGCCGGCAATGCGTCCGCAATGGCGTATTCGCTGCCGGCCTGCCCGCGCAGCAGGCGGGACACTTTATAAGTGCCCTGGTCCACCAGCTCCGCATTGGCGAACTGCAGAACTTCCCAGTCGCCGTCGGTGTTCTGCACGGCGGCCGCGTTGGCGCCCGCCAGCACGCGGGCATCGGAGAGCGACGTCAGCGCGCCGCCATAGAGCCGCACGCGAAAGACGTTGCCGCAGTCCCACCGGCTGGAGGGTCCCGCCGGCAGCGGGTCGAGCGTTTCGCCCAATGTGGCGGGCGCCGGGATGACCGCGGCCGGCTGAAAGCTGGCGCCGTCCGGCGATGTCCAGACCGTCACCGACACCGGCCACGGGCTGGCGAAGACCGCGAGCCGCGTCAGGATCGGCGGCTCCGACGATTCGATGGTCGGCAGGTCGAGCACCGCGGCCTGAACCGGCCCGAGCGCGGCCGGTATCGCCGACGCCATCTGTCGCGGCGTCGACAGCGGCACCGAAAACACTTCGGGATCGATGCTGCGCGCGGTCACCTGCCGCGCTTCGGCATCGAGCGTCGCGCTGATCTCGAACAGCCGCCGGCGCCCGCTGATCGTCACCGCGATCACGTCGCCCGCCGTCAGCGGCAGGCATTGCGGGCCGAGCGAGAACGCGGCGCTCTCGCGTCCCGCCCACAGGTCCTGCAGCCAGACCTCGGCCCGCCGCGCCATCGCCGCGTCGTCGCTGACGACCGCGAGATCGGAGTGAACGCTGCGATTCGAGCCGCCCGCCAGCCGTCGCGACGTCACCGCAGAGCGCCTGTAGTCCACGGTGCCGTCGGTAAAGCCGAAACCGGCTTCGCGCGGCAGTTCGGTTTCCTGCGCGCGGGTGAGCCGAGCCGGCGCGCCGTCGTCGGGCAGCACCAGGTCTTCCTCGGCGAATTCGGCGACCGGCGCGCCGCCGCGTGAAATGAAGCGCAGCGTTCCGTCGGCGGCGGTGGCGTCAAAAGCATAGGCGCCGGCAAGCGGCTCGATCATGGCGCGCGGCGACATCGGCCGGTCGATCACGTAGCCGTCGCAAGCCTCGCGCAGCGCCGAGGTGTCGGCGCCGGCGATACCGCAGTCCGCGAGCAGCGTCTCCACCAGCGCGTCCATCGGCGCGGTGCCGAGACGGCCAGTGAGCCAATGCCCGGTCTGCCAGTTGGGCCCGTCGCTCCAGACCTCGGTCGCGGCGGGAAACGCCGGATAGGGCCGCGCATCCCAGGTCCACAGATGGATCGCGGACGCGTCGATCATGCGCCCGCCATAGATCGCGGAAATCGGATTGTCCGCATCCGCCGCGCCGAACGCCGGATCGAGCTTGCCGAGAAACGCTTGCAGATAGCGGCGCTGGATCAGATCGTCGCGATTGCCACCGGAGAAATACGGCAGATTGTTTTCCGACGATTTGGGATCTGGAAACACGCTCGGCTGGTTGGCGCCCTTGTCGACCGCCGGGCAGCCGACCTCGGTGAACCAGACCGGCTTGCCTTGCGGCACCCATGCGGTCGGGCTTGCCAGTTCAACGCCACTGATGCGCTCGTAATGCGCCGACGACCACCATGACCTGATGTCCTTGACGCGGAAAGTCCACGGCTTGCCGAGGCCATCGGTGATCGGCGTGCGATCCTGCGTAGCGCGCGCGGCGGCGTCGGTGTAGTACCAGTCGAACCCCTCGCCGCTATAGACGTTACCCGCGAGATAGCCGACGTCGTAGGTCGAAGCCGCGATGCTTGAGTCGAGATGCCCGGCCTCGTCGCGCCAGTCCGCGAGCGGCGCGTAGTAATCGATGCCGACGACATCGATCGCGCTCGATGCCCACAACGGATCGAGCGGAAAACGAACCTCCGACGCATCCGGCGTGACGACATCGGCGCCGTATTCGGTCCAGTCCGCGCCATAGGTCACGATCGTCGATGACCCCACGATGGACTTTACGTCCGCCGCGAGCGCCGCCAGCGCATTGACGGCGGGATAGACGCCGCTGCCGGAGCGCACCCGCGTCAGCGATCGCAACTCCGATCCGATCATGAAGGCGTGGACGCCGCCGGCGGAAGCCACCAGGCTCGCATAGTGCAGGACCATGTTGCGATAATTCCAGCTTCCGCCGGAGAAGAAAGTATCGACCTGCGTCGCCGCCGCCGGTGCGCCTTGCGGCGAGCCCGTCCGCCCCGGCGCGGGATCGCAGGTGATGCGGCCGCGCCAGGGATAGGCCGGCTGCGACGAGGCCCCGCTCCAGGGATCGCTCAGGCCGTTGCCCGCCGGAATATCCATCATGACGAACGGATAGAACGTGACCTTCAGGCCGCGCGCCTTCAACTCGGCGATCAGATGCACGACGCTGACATCCGAAGGCGTGCCGCCGAACGCCGGACGGCCATCGACCTGCGACACCACATAGGCGCTTGCCCGCGTCACGCCGGCCACCGACCAGTTGCCGCCGATGGTGGATTTGATCGCGCTGTCGACGCCGGGACGAACGATGCAGCTTCCGGCGCGAAGGTCCGATCCGAACCATGCCACAACGACAGCCACGCGTTCGAGATTCGGGCACACGGCCTGGAGATCGTCGAGCGCCGCGATCACGTCGGACTCCGCGTTCGGCACGTGACGGTTTTCCGGCGCCGACTGGCCCGGACCGAGCGACTGCACGACGGTGGACGGCTCGTAGCCGAACTCGGTGGTGCCGGGGATCAACGTCACCGCGCGCGTCATCCGTTCGAGTTCGCCGATGGGGCGGATGATCTCGAACGAGAGCTGTGGAATGCGGTTGCCGAAATTCGCCAGCGGCAGCCGCTCGAACACGACATAGGCAAGCCCGCGATAGGCCGGCGCATTGCCCGCGCCTTCCTTCGCGACGATCAGATCGTCGGGCGACTGATCCTCGCTGCCGCGATGAACGCGGATCGTCAGGCCGGAGACATCCAGCGGACTGCCGTCGGCCCAGATCCGCCCCACCCGTCCGATCATGCCTTCGCAAAGGCCGACCGCGAAGTTGGCGAAATAGCTATAGGTGGTGGTCGTCGTGGTCGGGCCGCTGAACAGGCCGCCCTTGCCGCCGGACGAGGTGGTTTCGCTGTTGACGACTTCCTCCAGCGGCGTCGCCCAGATCACCTGGCCGGACAACCGCGCGCGGCCATAGACGCGCGGGATCGGCGCGCCTTCGGTCGAAGCCATCACGTCGAGATCGGCGAGACGCGGCCCGACCACATTCTGGTTGCCGGGACCGAACACCTTGCGGTCGATGACATTGCCGACCAGCGCGCCGGCGATGCGGCCCGCGATCGCGCCGGCCGGGCCGAACAACGCGCCGGCGGCGGCGCCCGCGACGGAAAGAACCAGCGCTGCCATCAGACCGAAACTCCGGGAAAGCGAAATGCATAAGCCAGCCGCCGCCGCCACCACGGCGCGAGAGCGATCTCGCAGACGGCCGCGCCGTCGTGCGCATGAATCATCGTGCGCTCGCTGGAAGCGATCGCGACATGCTTGGCGACAAAGCCGTCGCGCCAGCGGAACAGCAGCACGTCGCCAGCCCCGAAGCCGTCGCGCGCGACCGGCACCAGATGGCGCAGCGCCGCGGCCGCCAGCGTCTCGTCGCCCTTCGCCTCGGCCCAGTCCGGTGCATAGGGCGGCGGCGTTTCCGGTTCGTCGCCGATGCAGTTGCGCCAGACGCCGCGCACCAGGCCGAGGCAGTCGCAGCCGACGCCCCTGAGCGAGGCCTGATGGCGATAGGGCGTGCCGATCCAGCCGCGCGCTTCCGCGACGATGGCCGCACGAGTGATGGGAACTGGCATTTTCATGTTCTTTCCGTCGAAGCCGTCATTGCGAGGAGCGCAAGCGACGAAGCAATCCGGCAATCCCCGAAGAACCGGATTGCTTCGCGGAGCCCGTGATCGGGCGGCGCTTCGCGCCGGCCCGTTGGCCCGCAATGATGCGAGAACGGACCTACCCGCCCGCGCCGGGCACCGGATAGCTCACGACGAAATCGTTGCCGGGAATCTGCGGAAAGCCGCGGAAATTAGCGGTATTGGCGAAGCGGTCGCGGCAGGTCGCGAAGCTCTTGTCGCAGCCCGCGGTGATCGTGAAGCCGTCGCCGGCCGCGATCGGCTCGGCCATCGCCTGCCACAGCGACAGCCGCACCTCGCCCGAAACGATCCGGTGCTGTTTCACCTCGACCGCAATGCCGATATTGGCCCCGCCGGTCCACGCCAAGCGCCCCGCGGTGAACCAACCCTCGGCAAAGCCGCCCAGGCCTGAGACTGCGATGATCGACGTTCCCTCCATCGCCGTCACCGCGCCGCTGCCGTGATAGGCGGCATCGGCAAGATTGACGCGGCATTTGCCGTCGCCGAGATCGACGCCGCAACGCGCCGTGAACAGACGCCCGCTGTCCTGCGCCAGCGCATCCGCAAGCCCGCGCAGTTCCGCGGTGAACGCCTGTCCCTCGCGGCGGACCTCGCCCAGCGTGCCGCGCGCGATCAGGACTTTCAGCGCGACGTCGCTCCAGTCCACCAGCCAGGTTGCGATCTCGGCGGCGTCGTAACGTCCGGCGGCGAGATCGGCCTCGGTCAGCGCATCATCGGAAAACGCGCCGGAGATTTCGGAGCCGTCGACCGACAGGTCGAAGCGGCTGGTCGCTTCCGACGCGGTGAAGCCGGTGGCGGCGCGGCAGGCGACGCCGCCGACCGAAAGATCGCAGTCGTGATCGGTGAAGCCGAGCACGACGCCGTCGCGCCGCGTCACGATCCAGCAGCGCGCCAGCGTGGTCGCGCCGGAATCGAGTTTGGCCTGAAGCGCGGAAGGGATGCTTCTCACAGACGTATCTCCACCAGCGGAATTTTCGGAATGGCGCCGGCGGCGAAGGTCGAGAGATCGACTTCGAGGTAGTCGGTGTCGAAGCGCACCGGCACGTCGAAATTGAACCCCGCGGTGACGGCCGCTCCCGCCGGAGGAACCTGTCCGGCGGCAAACGTGACGACGCCCGTCGTCGCATCGCAATTGAACGCGGAGCCCGCCGCTACTTCCTGGTCGGCGACGGCGACGCGCACGCTGCCGCTGACCGGCTTTCCGATCGCGCGCGCATAGGGCGCGAACGCACCGCCATATGTCTTGATCAACTGAAACGACGCGGTGGCGCCGTCGCCGATGCCGATGACCTGATCGCGCGGCGAAATCGCGACGCCCGTCATCGCCGAGCAGCAATCCAGCCGGTCGCGCCAGCGAAAGCCGTAGAGCCGGCCGCGCCGCTCCTCGAAGAAGGCGACGACGGCCTGCAAGGCGTCCAGCGTCCTGACGCCGTAGCCGGCGTCATAGCGCCGCCGCGACTGCGCCCAGCGCGCGTTGCGCGCCTCGCGACCCGAGCCGAAGCTCACGATATCGGTGCGCCGTTCCGGCCCGCCCGCGCTCTTCAACGCAATATCGAGCGGAAACAGGACTTCGTGGAAACTGGTCATGGGTTACCTGACGTTCTTCGTGTCCCGGGCGCGATGCGGCGCCTTCCGCGCCGCTTCGCAGAACCGGGACCGTCCCAAAGAATTCGTGGCGGTCCCGGATCAGCGATGCAGCATGCCGCTGACGCGGCATTCCGCATCGCGTCCGGGACACGAAACGCGAGTCACAAACTCCGTTGCCCCCGCGCCACCGCGCGCGCGATCTGGCCGGTGACGTAGCTCTCGGAGCGGCGGAAGCTGTCGAGATCGGGCGTGGCGATCTGCACCGTGATGCTGTTGCCGCCGCCGTTGCCGGAAACGCCGAGCCGACCGTCGGGGCCGCGCGCCAGCGGCATGATCGCCTCCGGTCCCGCCTCGCCGGCAAGGCCGACGCCGCCGTCCATCATTGGAAAGTAACTCGGCGCGCCGATCACCCCGCCGGACGCGAACGGCTTGATGGCGCCGAGCGCATTGGCCTGCACGCCGGTCGCGCCGATGCTGCCGGTGAGCCCCGAGAACAGGCTGGAGATGCCGCTGGTCAGGCTCGCCGCCAGCGGCTTGAACGCGGCGGTCACCGCGAGGCTCGAGACGCGCAACGCCAGCGTCTTCAGCACGTCGTCGAACTGCTTGCCGCCGGTGATCGATGACGAAAAAGCCTGCGTCATCGCGCGGGCAAAGCCGCTCGCGCTGATCGTCAGCGCCTGGGTCTTGGCGTTAAGGCTGTCCAGCGTGCTGGACGCATCCTGCAGGCTCGTGTCGTCAGTCATTGCGTCCTCCCTCGTGCGACGTGTCGGGAAACCGCGCCAGCAGATCGTCGAGATCGGCCCGCGCCAGCGGCGCGACGGACGGCCCCCGCACCGCGCGGATCGCCTGCGCCAGTTCGCGCGGCGTCATCCGCCAGAAGGCATCCGGCGCGAGCCGCAGCACGCCGAAGCCGAAGCCCATCGCGTCCGCCCATGGAAACGGCTTCACCGCGTGGCGCCGTCATCGAAGGTCGCCGCGATCAGCTCGGCCGCGATTCTGACGAAGCCGGCCACCCCGCCATCGACGGTCATGACCGCGACCTCGTCGTCGGTGATGGCCTCGCCCGCGCCGCGCAAGCCCGCGCCGATGATGCGGGTCAGATCGCGCGCCGATGGCCGCCCCGAACCGAAACGCTCCGCAAGCGCCACCAGGTCGTTGGCGCCAAATGCGGACTCAAGCTCGGCGAGCGCCCCCAGCGTCAGCACCAGCGTGCGTTGCCGCCCGCCAAGCTCGGCTGCGATCTCGCCGCGATATCTGTTGGGCATGACACGCTCCATTTAAAATGAGTGGACCCTGTTTCCCGGACGCGATGCAGCGCGAAGCGATGCAGCGCCGATCCGGGATCGTTGCAACGGCATTCCTCGCAACGGCCCCGGCTCTGCGGAGCGGCATGAAGAATGCCGCGTCCGGGGCACGGCGAGGCCGAATGAAATGCGATGTGACCTCACATCGCCGTAAACGTCAGAGCGCCGGCGGATTCGAGCGCGAGGTCGAACGTCACCTCGCCATTGTGCTCGCCGGCAAATTCGAGGCTGGCGATCTGGAACAGGCCTTCGATGGTGCCGAAGTCGGGCACCACCACCTGACAGTCGTTGATCGTGCCGTCGAAGAACGCCTGCCGCACCAGCGCGTCCGACGCTGCGTCCTTGAACAGGCCGCGTCCCGACAGCGAGGCGCGCTTGACGCCCGCGCCCGCGAGCAATTCGCGCCAGCGGTCGGTCGATTCCGCATTGGTGATATCGACGATCTCGGCGTTGAACGCGATCCTGCGGCTGCGCAGTCCCGCCACCGTGACGAAACTCGCGCCGTCGTTCATCTTCAACAGCAGGTCCTTGCCTTTTTGTGCGCCCATGACGGCTCCTCAAAACATTAAGTTGTCGGTTCGGTCACGGCGCGGAATCGCACCTGCGCGTGATAGGTACGGCCGTCCGACTCGCGCCGGATATCCGCGACCGCGAAGCGAAAGTTGACCAGCCGAAAGCCCGCAAGCGTCAGCGGCGCATCGTCGAGCGCCTGCAGCACCGCGCCGGCGATGGCGTGGGCCTCGCTTTGTCCGCCCTGGCGCGAGCGCGCATGCAGCGTGATCTGGTGTTCCTGGGTCGGCCCGTCGTCGACCGACGCGTCGGTGACGCGCGCCTCCCCGATCGAGACGTAAGGCAATAGCGCGCCGCGCGGCGGCTCGTCATAGACCCGCTTGCCGCCGAGCGCCGCATAAAGCCCGCTGTCGGCGGCGAGCGCATCATGCACGGCGGCGCGAAGCACTGAATTGGCGCTGGTCATTGCGATGTCCTTCCAAGAAATGCGATCACAGCGCGGGCACGCGATAGCTCGCGATCATGGCGCTGACGCTGGCCGGCATCATCGCGACGCTCTGGCCGATAGCGATCAGACCGCGGTTCTCGTACCAGTGCGCCACCAGCGTCCGCACCGCATGGCGCAGCGCATCCGGCACGTCGGTCGCGTCGGTACCGAATCCGATCTCGACATCGAGTTCGATGCCGGCGGTCGCGCGTCCCGGCGGCGGCAGGCCCCACGTCGACGGCGCGATCACGCCGCCCGCCTTGTCGACGACAAGCGTCCCGGCATCGATCTCGATGGCGGCCCCGGCGGAGTCGTAGACGCGCGCCGCGACCAGCGAGCGCAACGGTCCCCTGCCGGGCTTGACGCGACCGTCATTCGGCCACCGGTCCAGCACGAAGCGCCAGGTCTGCGCGATCAGGGCGCAGCGCGTCATGGCCTCGACATGGCTGCGCGCTGCCGCAACTAGCGAGGCGATCACGGTGTCGTCGCCATCGTTCTCCGCGCGCAGGAAGCTCTTGGCCTCCGCGACCGACCACGGTTCGATCGCAGGCCCGCTCAGAAGTATCGACGGCATATTTGCGCCTTTCCTTTGCTTGATGAATACGCCAGCCGGCTTGCTTCACCTCTCCCGTCGAGAGAGATGTCGGCCTGCTCGGCCGCGCAATCGCGCGGAGCGGACCGGGTGAGGGGTTACGGCTTGTCGAGAGGTGGTGCCCCCTCACCCCACCTCTTTTTGCGAGAGGAAGCCTGTCGCGTATCCAGTTGACAGCCGCGCAACGCGATGGCTGACATCGCTCCATGATTCATGAACGTATTCGCCTGGCTGTGGCCGCGACGGTCCTGACGCTGATGCAGCCCTCATTCGCTATGGTCGGCGGCGGCGGCACGCCCTCGCCCGCGGCGGCAGGCGCGGTCGTCACCATCGTCGGCTCGCACGGCAACTCCTGCACAGGCACGCTGATCGCGCGCGATGTCGTTCTCACCGCGGCGCACTGCATCGCGCCCGGGACCACCACCAAGATCGTGGACTACAAGAGCCAGCCGCCGCGCCTGCTCGATATCCGGCGCACCGCCGTTCATCCGCGGTTCGAGATGCAGAGCCTGCTGGCGCATCGCGCCACCGCCGATGTCGCGCTGCTGCAACTCGCCTCACCCCTTCCCGCGCAACCCGCCGCGCTCGGCGGCGCGCTGATGCCGATCACTGTCGGAATGCGTCTCACCGTCGTCGGCATGGGCGTCGCGGTCGCCGGCGACGGCCGCAGCGGCGGCGTGGCGCGCGCCGCGAGTCTGGCCGTCACGGGACGGCCCGGCACCTTGCAGATCCGCCTGGTCGATCCTTCAACCAACAACACACGAGCCGGCCTCGGCGCCTGCACCGGCGATTCCGGCGCGCCGGCGTTTCTCGATTCGGGCGGCGGCGCCGTCATCGCCGGCGTCGTGAGCTGGTCGACGGGGCCGAACAACGCGTCAGGCTGCGGCGGCCTCACCGGCGTCACGCCGCTCGCGCTCTATCGCGACTGGATTCTGAAAACGGCGCGAGGCTGGGGCGCGGGGATATAGGGAGCGCCGGTTTACTCTGGCTTTATTCCCGTCAGCTTCAAATCGCCATCCATGACGGCAAGCGCCATCCCGGCGTCGCCGGCCTGAGGCATCCAGTGACTCTCCGCGATAGCCTCGATTTGCCGGCGAGCCTCGACGGGCAACACCTCGCGCGTGTGTATCGCGGCCTTGAGCCTGACCTGCATGTTGGGATAGTCGTAAAGCGCCATCAGCGCGCGCCGCTGATCGCCCGGACGTCCTTTCAATTCTTCCAAGACTTCCAGCATTCGATCAAAGAGACGATTGAATTTTGTGAGTTCGTGGCCGAGAAGCGCATCATCCTGTGCGGCCGTGATTGCCGCAAATCGACCCACCAGTTGATCGACAGACATCGTATCGAGTCTGATTTTCCTGAAGATCATGGCTTGAGAACCTCGAACATGACTAATGCACCGAGACCGACCTTCCGGCGTTCTTCCCAACTCTTATCGCGCAGATATAACAAGGTTTGTTTCTGTCATCTCTCACTTCGGGATGTAGCTGCCCTCATCGAGCCTTCTGATAGCAGTCGCAGCCTCTCCGTTCTGTGGCTCGATGCCGGATTCACGGATACTTACAAGGGCATTGCGAGCCAAGTCCGGATAGAGCGCGAGGAGCGCGCGCGCTGTTGCCAAACGAACCTGAACATTCGAATGTGAAAGCAGCGGTAACAGCGCCCTTCGCTGATCGCCAGGCATTTCCTTAAGCTCCGCCCTTATACGCTCCATCTTTTTGTACAAGCGATTATACTTAGCATTGTCGATCACATAGATCGCATTATATTGCGCAAGGCCGATCTCGACAAACTGAGTAACGAGATTTCGCAATCGGGCATAGTCGGGCTGATCGGTGGGAATCATTGAAGCACCCCTTTGTCCCTCAGGATCTTCAACCCCTCTTGCATCTGCTCATCCCAACTTCTGCCGCGAAGATAGTCACGAGGTGACAGACCGCCGTAATCTATATTGGCCCTGGAATAGTAACCGTTAATGTCCAGATGCTTCACGACAGGAATCCGCACCGTATTCTCGGCACTGTCAATCCGCACGCTCCCGAATTGCAGCCTGTTTTGCGCGAACTGACCGACGATATGATGATCCTCGTAGCCAGCCTCGGGAGGCATTCGAGCGCGCGCTTGGAGTTCTTCCAGCGGAGCCGGAGGATCATCAGCAGTTTTGATCATATCGGTCAGGCGTTTCAATTCCTCAGCCTGATCCAGTGCTCCGAGGAAGATGTCCGCCGCCGGCGACAGGCGGCCGACGACACGCAGCCACCTGACAGCTTGACGAACAAACTTCATCCGCCCTTCAGTCGTCTCGGGCCTTTTCGGCGGAATCGGCGGAGGACCGTCATCCGGCGGCCAATCGCCGGCAAGTTGCACGCCTTCGATCGTATTGTCGCGCGGCGTGATCTGAAAGAGGCCGAGATTACCCCCTCCTGCGCCGCCGTCCGTCCACTGGCCGCCGTCCGGATTGCCCGCCGGCACGCGTGTCTGGTTTGGGTTAAATTTGCGCGCCAGCGCGGGAAAGGCTTTG
Source organism: Nitrobacter sp. (assembly GCF_047149785.1). Classification (GTDB taxonomy): domain Bacteria; phylum Pseudomonadota; class Alphaproteobacteria; order Rhizobiales; family Xanthobacteraceae; genus Nitrobacter. The sequence goes on from NZ_BAAGBE010000001.1 coordinate 1,850,751, forward strand.
GCGACATCTACGCCCGGCGGAAGAAACCGCGCAGCGTCGGGGCGAACCCAGCGGGCCGCATCCGGCCGCAGCCATCGCGATTGCTGATGGCGCAGCCAAGCGTCATGGTGCGATGACATCGGATACTGCCTGTCATTGGTAGCGTTTTCGAGCGAAGTGGATACCGGTTCGCGTCAAGAAAACGCGTCAAATCAAAATCATAGAGCCCCGCTTCTGATTCCATCAGAAGCGGAAAGGCTCGGATGATGGAGAACGGAGATGTCGCGTCCCGGATGCGACGCCAGCCGCGAAGCGCTGGGCTGCCGATCCGGGACCGCTTCACGAAAGAAGCCGCACTCCGCGGCGGTCCCGGTTCAGCGACGCGGCGGGGCACGCCGCATCGCGCCCGGGACACGAGACGCCTCAACTCGCCGCGAACTTCATCAGCTTGATGGCGTCGAAGTCCTGCACGCCGCCACCAACGCGCTTGGTGGTGTAGAACAACACGTAGGGTTTCGCCGAGTAAGGATCGCGCAGCACGCGCACGCCGGCGCGGTCCACCACGAGGTAGCCGCGGCGGAAATCGCCGAACGCGATCGACAGCGAATTCGTCGCGACATCCGGCATGTCCTCGGCCTCGACCAGCGGGAACGTCATCAGCGAAGCGCGCCCGCCCGCCAGCGACGGCGGCTGCCACAGATAAGAGCCGCCGGTATCCTTGAACTTGCGGATCGCGGCTTGCGTCTTGCGGTTCATCACGAAGGCGGCGTTCTGGCGATAGCCGGCCTTCAGCGCGTAGACCAGGTCGACAAGTGCATCGGAGGGGTTCGACGCAGCGAACCCGCCGGCGAGGCCGCTGGCGACGTAGCCGAGCTTGCCCCACACCCATGAACCGTTGGCCACGGTGTCGGATTGCAGGAAGCCCTTCGGCTTGCTGCTGCCGTCGCCGTTGACGAAGGCCGCGCCCTCCTGCACCGCAAAGGTCAGCTCCACCTCCTGCGCGATCCACTCGTCGATATTGACGGCGCTGTCATCGAGCAGCGTCGCGGTCGCCGCCGGCATGGCGTAAAGCTCCATCGCCGGGAAGCTCAGGGCGTCCAGCGTCGGCGATGTGGTTTGCGTGCGCGAGTCGGTCTCGCCGACCCAGCCGGTGGCGGGCCCCGCCGTCATGAACGGCTTCTTGTAGACGTTGCCGGAGATGGTGCGCACCGACGAGAGCGCGCGGATCGGCGAGATCGCCGCCAGCCGTTCGCCGATGGTCTGCTCCAGTTCGACCGGCACCAGGTAGCCGCCGTCGGGATTGGAGCCGACGGACATGGCCTTGGTCTCCAGGTCGCGCAAGGCGCCCGCCTCGCCGCCGCGCACATAGGCTTCGAATGCGCTCTTGTGCTCGCGGGACATGGCGTCGCCGGCGATGCGGCCGCGGCCTTCGAGCGCCGGACGGGCGTGCTTCAGCGCCAGTTCGTCCATGCGCTTGTTCTGCGCGTCGAGCGCGGCATTGATGCGGTCGACCTTTTCCTCCAGCAGCACGTCGCCGCGCTTCTTCTCCAGCCGCGCCAGGCGTTCGTCGTTGGCCGCCTTGAATTCCTCGAAAGTGACGCGGAAGTCGTCGTAGTCGCCGCGGGCGGCGACGCCGGATTTGTGCTCCGGCGCGGTGTCGGTGATATCGAAGTCCATTCGCATTCTCCTCGGTGGTCGTGGTTTCACGGCTGTGTCGTTCAAGACTTGTGAACGGCACTGCGCTAGAATGGCCTCCCGCAACGGCAGCACCGTCGAGGCAAACCATGCGCTTTCTGATCTTTGTCTGGATAACTCTCGTCGTCGCCGCCACAGCCAGCGCGTGGTATGCGATGGAGCCATTGCGGCGCGGTGCCGCAAGGTTCTGGATCGGCGTTTGCGCGGTGCTGCTGGCGGCGTTCGCGATTTCCTTCGTGATGCTGGGCGCCAGCGCCGAAAAATCGCTGCTGTCGATCTCGCTCTATTTCCTGAATTGGGGCATGGCGGCCGGCGGCGCGGCGGTCTGCGTCGGCGTCATCGCCGGCCTCTCGCTGGCGCTGGCGTTCAAGCGGTGAAGCGCGTCGGCATCAGCCGGGTGAACGCCGTCCACGGCATGACGAATTATGACGGAATCAACCGCCGTCATACCCGGACGTGATCCAGGCATCCATCCTCTCAAAAAAGATTGCCGGGTCAAGCCCGGCAATGACGAGATGAAGGCGTTCTCAAGGTGAAGGAGTTCTCCTCGGAACACAACGTGCCTACTCTACCGGCCCTTGCGCTTCGCGCGCAGTTCCTTGTTGAACTTCATCAGCTTGTCGAGCTGCTCCTTGGTCAGATCATACCACTCGATATGGCTGGAATCCTGCCGGCGCTGCGATTCCAGACCGTCGAGCTCTCCAAGGAACTTCCGTACCAGCCAGTATTCGCGCTCGTCAGGCCACGACAGATATGCCTCAACGCCCTCGACGTAGACTTCGATTTTATACTTCGCCATGATCCGCTCTATTCATTCCGGGGAAATGCTCCCTGGCAAGCCGAATACGGCATCAATATCCTCTTTCCGTTTCTCCTATTCGATCGCGTCCCGTATCAGCGTCAGCACCCCGCGCATGTTGTCAAAGTAATAGCCGGGCTCGGCATCGTTCCATATCCGCTCCAACTCGGCGTCCGTAGGGTTTTGCGCGAGCAATTCCTGCAGGAAGCGCTTGACGACCGCTTGATCCTGTTTGTTCGAACATCTCAGGGCCTTCGCAACCCACTCGTCCATCGAGGAGACTTCCGCGCTGCTGCCCTGATAGAAGCATTGGACCACGTGGTCGAACTCTTTCGGAACCAACATGACCTCTCCTTGCTATTTGCGAAGTTCGTTTTTGGGAAAGGCCGACGCTTGTCTAACGACCCTTGCGCTTCGCGCGCAGTTCCTTGTTGAACTTCATCAGCTTGTCGAGCTGCTCCTTGGTCAGATCATACCATTCGATATGGCTGGAATCCTTCCGGCGCTGCCATTCCAGACCGTCGAGTTCTCCAAGGAACTTCCGTACCAGCCAGTATTCGCGCTCGTCAGACCACGACAGATATGCCTCAACACCCTCGACGTAGACCTCGATTTTATATCTCGCCATGATCCGCTCTATTCATTCCGGGGAAATGCTCCCGATCGGCGAGACGAATACGGCATCAATATCCTCCTTCCGTTTCTCCTAATCGATCGCGTCCCGGATCAGCGTCAATACCCCGCGTATGTCGTCAAAGTCGTAGTTGGCCCCGGCATCTCCCCATATCCGCTGCAACTGCGCGTCCGTAAGGTTTTGCGCGAGCAATTCCTGCAGAAAGCGCTTGACGACCGCCCGCTGCTGTTTGTTCAAATACTCCAGGGCAAACGCAATCCACTCTTCTATTGTGGAGACTTCCTCGTCGCTGCCCTGATAGAAGCATTCGACCAAGCGGTCGAACTCTTTCGGAACCAACATGACCTCTCCTTGCTAGTTGCGACGTTGGTTTCCGGGATAGGCCGGCAACCTCCTGAAAGACCCACATTTAGTCGGGCCGCTTCACTCCCTGCACGCGCCTGAACTCCATCAGGGCCACGAACTGATCCTCGGTCTCGAGATAGTAGGAATCCGGTTGGTCGGGATAGCGCTTCGTCTGGCCCGCCGGCTCACCGACCAGGCCGCGCAGGAAGGCGACGCCGTCCTTGAACTCAGCCTCGTGCCGCCACGGCAAAATCATGCTGACACCATTATGAGCACAATAAATTTCAACGCTATATCGGGACGTCATGATTTTTATCGCCTGCGATCAGGGTTGGTCGGGAATGCCGTATCGACATCAGCCGGGTGAACGCTTGTCTAACGGCCCTCGCGTTTCGCGCGCAGCGCCCGCGCCGGAATTTCATCACGCACGCTGCTCCTAATCGATCGCGTCCCGGATCAGCGTCAAGACCCCGCGTATGTCTTCGAAGAAGTAGTTGGCCCCGGCATCGTTCCATATCCGCTGCAACTCGGCGTCCGTAGGGTTTTGCGCGAGCAATTCCTGCAGGAAGCGCTTGACGGCCGCTTGATCCTGCTTGTCCGAACATCTCAGGGCCTTCGCAACCCACTCTTCCATCGTGGAGACTTCCTCGTCGCTGCCCTGATAGAAGCATTCGACCACGTAGACGAACTCTTTCGGAACCACCATGACCTCTCCTTGCTATTTGCGAGGTTCGTTTTTGGGAAAGGCCGAACGCTTGTCTAACGACCCTTGCGCTTCTCGCGCAGCTCCTTGCTGAATTCCATCAGCTTGTCGAGTTGCTCTTGGGTCAGATCATACCATTCGATATGGCTGGAATCCTTCCGGCGCTGCCATTCCAGACCGTCGAGTTCTCCAAGGAACTTCCGTACCAGCCAGTATTCGCGCTCGTCAGGCCACGACAGATATGCCTCAACGCCCTCGACGTAGACTTGGATTTTATACTTTGCCATGGTCTGCTCTATTCATTCCGGGGAAATGCTCCCTGGCAAGCCGAATACGGCATCAATATCCTCTTTCCGTTTCTCCTATTCGATCGCGTCCCGGATCAGCGTCAGCACCCCGCGTATGTTGTCAAAGCAATAGCCGGGCTCGGCATCGTTCCATATCCGCTGCAACTCGGCGTCCGTAGGGTTTTGCGCGAGCAATTCCTGCAGGAAGCGCTTGACGACCGCTTGATCCTGCTTGTTCGAACATCTCAGGGCCAGCGCAACCCACTCTTCCATCGTGGAGACTTCAGCGCTGCTGCCCTGATAGAAGCATTCGACCACGTGGTCGAACTCGTCCGGAACCACCATGACCTCTCCTTGCTATTTGCGACGTTGCTATTTGCGACGTTCGTTTCTGGGATAGGCTGTTATCACGCTGAAACCCCTGGCAGCGCGTGGATCGTGTACGATAGATACGCCGACCCCATAGGTGTCCCTCCGGTAAGGCACCTCATCGATGTCTCCCCTGAAAGCCTCGCGGCCGGTCTTGTAGCCAAAACGATATGTTACAAAGCTGTCTGCCGACTGTCCACTCGCCACGGCCTCGACTTGATCCCGATTCTGCTCAAGTGTCCGGTTAACGAAATCGTTTGCACTTTCCACGGAGTCGAAAGATCCGTCAGCCTTGCGGGCATATCTATATATGCCGGAATCACCACGATCAATCGTCGTGCTCGCCAGCAGTTCTTCATCCGTCTTGCCGACATGCTTGCGCAAGGCGTGGCCGCCTCGCGCTTCCTCCTCCCGCAGGTCGACCGGTCGCTTGTCCGGCAGGTTTTGCGCATACTGCTCATACGGGCGTATCCCATCAGGGGTGGCATCCGACAGAACACGCGGATCGTTGATGCCGCCGCCGCCATCCGTCCACTGCCCGCCGTCCGGATTGCCCGCCGGCACGCGCGGTTGGTCCGGGTTGAACTTGCGTTGAAGCGCGGGAAAGACGTCATGAGGATCGGTGCCGGGAATAAGAAAGCGCGCGGCGTCCGGCCGGATCCATCTGTAGGCATCGGGCCGCAGCCAGCGCGCGCGCTGCGCGGCTTCGAATACATTTTCATGACTTGCCATCAACGTGCTCCCGCGATCTGCGCGCGCGCCGCGCCTTGCAGCGCCACGCGTCGTCCTTCCCTGCCGCGCAGCGACGCCACCACCGGGCGCGGGCGGAGCCGCGGCGCCGGTTCATCCGCGGCCTCCGTCATGCTCCGCCGGCCGCGCTCGGCCTGTGTCCGCACGCGCGAACGCGGCGACGGGGGCGTCGCCTGCTTCACCGCGCGGACACGCGCTCCCGCCAGCAGCGGGAAGGTGACGATGGAAATTTCCCACAGGTCGACCTGGTAGAGTTTGCGCACCCGCGTTCGCGGCTCGATCCGGCCGCGCACGGTGCGATAGCCGATCGACAGCCCGTCGACCGCGCCGGCTTCGACCAGCGCCAGCAGTTCGCGCGCACGCGTCACGTCGGGGATCAATTTCCCCCGCGCCCACAGCCCGCGAAAATCCTCGCGCAGTTCGAGCCAGATGCCGACCGGCTCGGCGGGATCGTGCTGGAACAGCATCGGGACCTTGCGCAGGCCGCGCGCTTTAAGCGTCTGCGCGAACGCGCCGGGCATCACCATGTCGCGCGCCTGGTCGATCTCGCCGAACAGGCTGGCATAGCCTTCCACCGTGCCGTCGCCGGAAAACGACAGACGCGACACGGACGACAACGGGGCGTGCATGATCGACCTCGCAAATGGCGGGGGGAACGGATTTTTCGAAATTCGAAACGGCGTGTCGTGCCCGCCGCGCGCCGCTTGCGGCGGACGCTACGTGGCGCTCAGCCCTTGCGGCTGCGTTTCGCCGGCTTGCGCCGTGTCTGAGCCTTGGCGCGGGGCGCGCGCGCCGCAGCCGCAGCCGGCGCCTTGCGCTGGGCTCGATCGAGATGCGCGAGGAATTCGCGGAACACCGTGAGGTGATCCCGCGATGTTTTTGTCTCAGTGCTGAACGAGCGCAGCATGCTGTGAAGGTTGTCCATCAGTTCCGATCCTTGTCGAAGGTTACGGCGCGGCGGTGCGCCTTGCGATTGAACCGCTCCAGTTCACGGACGAAATCGTCGAAGCGACGCGAGGCCGCCGACAGTTCGCGCAACGCGAACAAAAGGCCGGCGCTGGCCGCGCTCGCCCACAGGAACAGCGCCAGATGCGCGAGGTCGCCGCGCTCTGCGAAGATGCGGATGAGGTCGGACATCGATTGAACCCATGGCGGGGCGTCATGACCGGACGTGATCCGGCCATCGTCTTCATCAAAGGAATTCGCAACAGGAACGCGCGGGGCAGGCCCGCACCCGAAACGGATCAGGACCCGACTACGGATCGGGAAACGTCTCCGGCGGCAGATCGCTGCTTGCGATCCATTCGATACCGGTTGGCAACTTGCCGTCGGTCTCGATGAATTCCTTCACCGCTTTCCAGGCAACAGGAAACGGCACGAACAGCCCCACCGACAACGGTGTGCCATGCAGGGACCGCACGAATTCGCCGAGACGGCTAAGATCGACTTTGGAATAGAAGATCTGCTTGCGCTGGATACGGCCATCCCATTCGTCGTATTGCAAATAGACGCCAAGGTCGCGATTACCGGTCATGTCGAGATTGACCGTAACCTGGTCATGACGAGCCAAGTTATCGGTGCCGTACAGACCTTCTGCACTCAGTCCCCAACTATCGTTACCTCCGGCATACGACCATTCGTGCCCCTTCGGAGCGAGAAAGAAACGCGCAAGCTCACCCGATGAAGGCCAATCGCTCGCGCGCTTGGAATCGAAATAGATACGTTTTTTCATCTGGAGTGCCTATTCAAGCCAATGGCCATTCCGCACCGTACTTCTCGCACCATTCGCGGTATTTATGAATGTCACAGTCGGATCAGCCGCCCCATATCCCGGTGATCCGGAGTTCACCCCGAAATACAACTTTCCATCGATCTCGGCAGCCGTGCCGTTCTCCGGCCGCCATATCGGCTCGCCGAAAAGATTGGGCTCGAACGACCGCATGATGCGAGCACCAGGCGAGTTGAGCGCGCCCTACTCCAGCCGGTCGCCGCCCTCGATCGGCGCGTAGCCGACGGCCTCGCGCTTCTCGTTGAGGGTGAGAAACGCCGCGTTGCTGACGCGTTCCCACAATGCTGCGCGATCGGCGGCGAGCGCATCGATCTTGTCGGCGTCCACGACGATGCGGATGCTCTCGCCGAACTGCGGCGACAGCCACTGAGCGAACGAATTGCCGAGGCGCGAGGCCAGCGGCAGCACGGTCTGGCGGAAGAAGCAGCGGTTGGCTTCCTGGAAATTCGCGTAGGTGTTGTCGCCGGGAATGCCGAGCACCATCGGCGGCACGCCGAAGGCGAGCGCGATCTCACGCGCGGCGGTGTGCTTGGCCTCCAGGAAATCCATGTCCTTCGGCGTCAGCGACATCGCCTTCCAGTCGAGCCCGCCTTCGAGCAGCAGCGGCCGGCCCGCGTTCACCGCACCCTGATAGGTATCGGTGAGTTCGCGCTTCAGCCGGTCGAACTGCGAATCCGACAGCACCGCGCCCTCCGGCCCTGAATAGACCAGCGCGCCGGAGGGACGCGCGGCGTTGTCGAGCAGCGCCTTATTCCAGGCCGAGCCGGCGTTGTGAGTGTCGATGGCGACCGCCGCCGGCTCGATCGGCGCGAGACCATAATGATCGTCGAGCGGATGGAAGAATGTCAGGTGCAGGATCGGCGGCACCGCGGATGACGCCTGAACGAAACGGATGCTGCGACCGCCGACCGCGTATTCATAGGCCTCCGCCCAACCATCGGCGCCGGGCGCCACCTTCATGCGATCGGGCCGCAACGCGTAAAGCTCGCGCACGCCGCCGTCGAGCGCGACCGCCTCGACATACGCATTGCCGGACAGCAGAAGATGCGACACCAGCATTTCGAGGAACGCGCCGCCGTCCTGCCGCGCGTTCGGCCGCGACAGCAGCAGCGAGAGCGGATGCGCCTCGCGCTCCTGCGCGCCCTCGAACACGAGGTAGCTGCACGAGGCCACGTTCTCCGCGATAAGCCGCACCGCGCGATGCACGATGGCGTTGTTGAGATAGCCCTCGCGCGCCAGCGCCGCATAGTCGCGCGGCGTCCACCGCGCGCGGCCGCCGCTCTCGAAAGCGAGCAGCTTCGCCGTGCGGCTGGCTTTTGTTTCGGGCGGGGCGAACATGTTTTTCAGGCGCAGGCGCATCGCAAAATGTCCTTCATCGTCGAACTGCGTCACAATAAGAGATTGTCATTGCCGGGCTTGACCCGGCAATCCATCATTGTCGCATGAACTACTGGGTCTATATTCTCGCGAGCGCGCCTGGAGGAACGCTATATGTAGGCGTGACGAACAATCTCGTTCGTCGCATTCATGAACACCGCGAGGGAGTGGCTGACGGGTTCACACGCAAATACGACGTGAAGCGACTCGTCTATTTTGAGGCTCACGACACTGTCATGGCAGCAATTCAGCGTGAAAAGAACATCAAGCACTGGCCGCGCGAATGGAAGATCGATCTGGTCGTTAGAGACAATTCCACTTGGCGCGATCCTTACGAAGATATCGCCCGATAGAATGTTGGCGCGTCACGGCCAAGCTTGATCTAGCCCCCCACCCTTCTTGAAAAAGATGGACCCGCGGGTCAAGCCCGCGGGTGACGCCGAATACGCCGAGCGACTGAGTCACAATCCCCTCACCCGCGGCTGGGTGCGCGGCGCCAGCGCCAGCGACGTCACCGCCCACACCAGCGCATCGAGCCGGTCCGGCGAGCGTCCCGACGACAGGCCCGACAAAGCGAAGTCGCACATCTCGTCTTCCAGCGCGGCGAAGCTGCCGGCGTGACGAACGCGGCCCTGCTCATAGAGCGTCGCCACCGGTTCGGCGCGCAGCCACTTGCCGCGCGTCGCGCGCACCGGGATGACGGGCACCGCAGCATCCACTTCCGCAATCACGGACTTCACCATGTCGCCGCCCTGGTTGACTTCCGCCACCAGCGCATCCGCTTCGCACCGACGCCACAGCGCGATCGCCTTCGCCGCCCACAGCGCCGGCGTCGCGCCCGCCACCGTTTCGTCGGCGATCACATAAACGATGCCGCCCTCCGCCAGCCCCGCCGCGACGATGCCGCAGGCGTCGGCGCGCTTGCCGGAAGTCGCCGGCGGATCGACCGCGACCACGACGCGCTGCAACGGCGGCGCCTCGCGCACGCGACACCTCTCAAGCAACGCGCGCGACCACAGCGCGTCGGGACGATCCTCGATGATCTCGCCGTCAAGCTCCTGACGTCCCAGCCGCGTTCCGGCGTAGCGCGCCATCACGCCTTGCAGAAAGGTCGGCGCCAGGTTGAAGGCGTTGGCCCGCGTCGGCGCACGCGTGACCACGCTCGCCGCATCATTCATCAGGCGTTTCAGAAGCGCGGTCGGCCGCGGCGTCGTCGTAATCAACTGACGCGGCTGCGATCCGAGCCGCAAGCCGAACTGCAGCATGTCGAACGCGGCCTCCGCGTAGCGCCATTTCGCCATCTCGTCGGACCAGGCGCAGCCGAATTGCGGTCCGCGCAGGCTTTCGGGATCCTCAGCGGAAAATGCCTGTGCCACCGCGCCGTTATTCCATTCCAGCCGCTTGCGCGAGGGCGACCACGACGGCCGCTCGTGGGCGGCATGAACCGCGAGCAGACCGGAGACGCCTTCGATCATCACCTCGCGCGCGTCGTGTTCGGTCTCGCCGACCAGCGCGATGCGCGACACCGCCTCGCTCGCGAACGGCGGCAGGCCGAGCGCCTGCGCGCGAATCCATTCGGCCCCGGCGCGGGTCTTGCCGGCGCCGCGGCCGCCGATCATCAGCCAGATCAGCCAGGGCGCGCCATTCGGCGCGCGTTCCGGCGGCCGCTGATGGTCGTGCGCGAAGATATCCCATTGCCGGGCGAGAAACCCAAGTTCCGCCTCACTCATGCTCTCCAGCAGCAGTTGCCGCTGGCGCGGCGACCACCTGCTCCAGTCGGCGCGAAAGCGCGCGCCGGAGCTCGTCGAGATCGCGGGGCACGGCGTCGTCATCGGCTGGCTTCACCTTCTCCTCACCGGCGCGCAGCCGCGTCACCTCGCCGAGCGTGCGCGCCAGACTCGCAAGCGTGCGCGCGCGGCGTTCCGCCTCGGTGCGCTGCTGCGGCTTCACATGACTACCGCCGACGATGACCTCGATCAGCGACAGTTCGCGCTCGATCGCGCGCGTCACCCGTTCGATCAGCACCGCGCCGCTCGCGGGCGGCGGATCGTCGATCCGCTCCACCGCCGTGCGCTTGACGCGCGGGCTCGGTTCATCCTTGCGCCGGACGGCCGCGCGCCGCGCGCGCTGCCCGTTCAATCGGAGCTTTGCAGCCTCGTCACGGTCATCGACGGCAACAGGACCATCACCGACGTGCCGCGTCGTGGCGGCCATGGTCGCCTTGCGCGCGGCTACCGCTGCCTGTGTTTTGCGCGACCGCGTTCGCGCGGCCTTCGATCTGACAGATCGCGGCTCCGCATCGGCTGAAACCGCTTTCGTCTGCGCGTCAGGTTTAGCCGTCCGCGGCTTCGATTTCGACGCCGGCGCGAGAGCCTTTCCAGACTTCGTCATCGCCAAATTTACGCGCGACGCAACTCGCGCTGCCGCCGGCTTCCGTGCCGGTCTGGCGGTTCGCGTCACACCCATTTTGATGTCGGAAAGCTCCCTCAAGGCGGAACCGATGCCGCCGAATTCCTATAGCGTTTTTCAAGCGAAGAGGAATCCGGTTCGCGTGAAGAAAACGCGTCAAAAAAACGAGAGCCCGGCTTTGATTCCGTCAAAGCCGGGATAGCTCTAGCGAAAGAATATGAGCCAGACCGCGCCCAGAATCACCACCGCCAGGCCGGTGCTGATGACGAGAAGCATAAAGACGGACGGGCCGGGCTCGGCCTGCCGCGCTTCCGTCGGGGTCTCCACGATCTGATCGTCCTCGTTCGTTGCCATCCACCTTCTCCCTGCTTCCCTTGCGATCCGTGCGGATCGCATGCTCTGCATGGACTGGGGAAACGCCAGATCTGAAGTGATGTTCCGCGCAAATGCCTGCTGCGTCAATGTGATACGCGTCCCTCGGTTTCAAACGGACCTCGCTGGATGGCTTTTTCCAGGCGGACGCGAGATCGGATTTGCTCGGACCAAGGAACGGGAACGGCGCGGTCATCTTGCGGCGCAACTGTGGAGCATGGCGTAAACCTACTCCGGCAGCGTCACGCTGTCAAGGTATATTTTCCTAGGAATATTTACCAAACCTACGTTGTTTATTTGAACGCGTCGTGCACTGCGACGAACACCGCGTTGAGATTGCGGCCGATGCCGTTGACCGCGACCAGGATGACGATGCTGAGGCTGCCGGCGATTATCGCATACTCGATCGAAGTCGCACCGGACTCGCCGCGCGAAAAGGCCGACTTAAGCTCTGCAATGAAACGCATTGCCAACTCCAATCGATGGATGCGCGAATTCGCGCAAGCCTGGAAATGGCAACCTACAGGCGAATGACTGCACAGACCCTTAAGCGATACCCTCAACGAATGCTTAAAGACGATCGCGAAAATTCCGCGCGCGGGTCACACCTGGGGACCCGCGAGCGGCCGCTCCTCCATCAGCGTCAGCAGCAGCGCCGCGCCGGCCAGCAGCACCGCGGCGGCGGCAAACACATAGCGGAACGCCGCCGTCAGATCGGACGCGGAGATCGCGTTGGCCTGACCGGCGCCGTCATGACCGATCGAGACGTTCGCGCCCAGCACCATCAGCAGGATGGCGGCGAACGCGGCGACAGCGAACGACGAGACCAGCGCACGGAAGAAATTCATCGCGCCGGTGACGGTGCCGACCTGCGGCCGCGCCACCGCGTTCTGCAGCGACACCACGCTGACGGGAAACGTGGTGCCGAGACCGAAGGCTAACAGCGAAAGCAGCGCCAGCAGCGGCCATAGCGGCATCGCAACCAGCGCCAGGATCGTGGCGATGGCAGCCGCGGATGCCGTCCCGATGATCGCGACCCGCTTGTAGTGGACCGCGCGCGTCATGGTGCGGCCCGCCAGCGCCGCGCCGCCGGTCGAGATGGCGGCGATCGGAATCAACGCCAGTCCCGATTCGCTGGCGCTGAGATGATGGACCACCTGATAGTACAGCGGCAGATGCACGGTGAGCCCGATGATGGCGCCGAGCGCAAGGGCGCCTGCCGCGATCGCGTAAGGGACGACGGGGCCGCCTATCAGCGACAGCGGCAGGAAGGGTTCGGGCGTGTTGCGCGCGTGCCAGACGAAACCGGCGGCAAGCACGAGCGAGGCGCCGAGCATGGCGGCGATGACCGGCGACAGCCAGGCGAAGCGGTTGCCGCCCCATGTCAGCACCAGCAAAAACACCACGGCGGACGCCATCAGCAGCAGGCCCCCGATCCAGTCCACCCTGCGGCGGCGGTGGAACACCGGGATCTTTCCCATCCTCGGCAGCAGCAGCGCCAGCGCGACGATACCGAGCGGCACGTTGATCCAGAATATCATGGACCAGTGCAGATGCTCGGCGAACACGCCGCCCAGCACCGGCCCGGCAACGCCCGCCGCGGTCCATACGCCACTGAAATAGGCCTGGTACTGGCCGCGCTCGCGCGGGCTCACCACGTCGGAGATCACCGTCTGCACCACCGGCAGGATGCCGCCGCCGCCAAGTCCCTGGACCCCGCGCGCGGCGATCAGCGTCGCCATGTTCGGCGCCAGCGCACACAGGACCGAGCCCACAATGAACAGACCGAGCGCAACGATGATCATGGCGCGGCGGCCGTAGATGTCGCTGAGCGTGCCGAACACCGGCGCGACCGCGGTGGACGCCAGCAGATACGCCGTGATGATCCACGACAGGTTGCTGACCTCGAGAAACTGGTGGCCGATGGTCGGCAGCGCGGTTGCGACGATGGTCTGGTCGAGCGCCGCCAGGAACATGGTCAGCATCAGGCTGACCATGATGGTGCGAACTTCGGTCCGGTTCAGCGGGACGGGTCTCGCAATCGGCGCTGCATCCGCGTGGCCGGCCGTCTTGCCCTGATATGTCGCGCCATCACGGGAGATCGGGCCGGTCGAATCCCGCGGAGGGGACGGCACTCCGACCGGCTGATTGAGGTTGCTCATGCGGACGGCACAAAATTTTCGACCGAAAACGGCGGGCCTAGCGGGAAAATGCTGCGTGATTTTACGTTAATTATATAACGGCACGGTTAGCCTATCCCCTATAACGCTTGCGCGGGCGTTCGAACAGTAGGTGGCCGCACGTTGCCAATCGCAAACATGTGATGGGCGAGCAAGTTGATTCCGACATTTGCATCCCGTTCCGGCGAATGCTCTGTGAGGGTCGGAAACTCGGAAGCAAGGAACATCAGCGAATACAAACTGCTGGCGGATTCGACATTTGCATTTAGTAAAATCACTCCACTGGTCAGCTCCCCGGCCGCCTTCTCAGCCGGGCGCGCTTGGGTAACCGGGCCGGCCACTGCACGATGTGATTCTCGAGTTCGGAATCTGGAATCTCGTCCTCCGTGCCACGCACGCGACCGCGGACTGAAACCCCCGCCTCGTGCACCGTATTCGGGTCGCCTGAAATCAGCGGGTGCCACCAATAGAGATCACGTCCCTCCGCGACCAGCCGATAACCGCAACTCGGCGGCAGCCAGTTCATGGCCCTGACATTTTCCGGTGTCAGGCGGACGCAGTCCGGTACCCGCTCGGAGCGGTTCGCATAATCCTTGCAGGCGCAGAGCCCAGCATCCAGCAGCCGGCAGGAAACGTGGGTGAAATAGATATCGCCGGTATCCTCGTCCTCGAGCTTTTCCAGGCAGCAGCGCGCGCAACCGTCGCACAGGCTCTCCCATTCGGCAGACGTCATCTCCTCCAAAGTCTTGGTCTTCCAGAAGAAACCGTCCTGTTCGGACGAGCGCGCGGGCCGTTGCGTCATCGGTTGGATCACGGGTTACATACGCCCCGTCTATGGGCTTTGGTTGCTCCTCGCGCAAGCACCCTTTCAGGATTGGGGCGAGGAACTCGCCGGCGGGGCCTGACCATTGGTTTCTCGCCCTCGCTCGGATAGAAGGAACCCGGCTTCCCGAGGCGACCGACGCCGCTTGCAGCGTCGATTCCGCGTGCCTTTGGTTTGCCGCAACGCTCTCGCATGACGTGTCGGCGGCGCCGGACGGACGCTGCTGTCAATTTGCAGATTGGTCGGGCCCCGGTGCGCAACATCCTGCCGCAAGATTGGAAAAAGCGAATCCGGCACTTCCTGCTGGACTTCGATGCGCGCATCGATTCGACGCTGTTCTCCTCGGCCGTCGGCGCGCGCGAACTTTACGAGCGCTTCTCCACCTACATGGACCGCTTTTATGTCGGCCGCTGGAAACGCTGGGTCTTCATCGAACCGTTGTCGGAAGCCGCAACGCTCGGCCTCGGCGGCCTCGTCGTCCTGCTGTCGCTCGCGCAGCCGGCGTTCCGCGAAACCGCGGATGAGGACTGGCTGAAGAAATCTGATCTCGCCGTGACGTTCCTCGATCGTTACGGCAATCCGATCGGCAGCCGCGGCATCAAGCACAACGATTCGATTCCCCTCGAGGAATTCCCCGACAACCTGATCAAGGCGACGCTCGCGACCGAAGACCGCCGCTTCTATGATCACTTCGGCATCGATATCAGCGGCACTTTCCGCGCGCTGGTGACCAACGCGCAAGCCGGCGGCGTGCGGCAAGGCGGCTCCTCGATCACCCAGCAGCTCGCGAAGAACCTGTTCCTCTCAAACGAACGTACTATCGGGCGCAAGATCAACGAGGCGTTTCTGGCGATCTGGCTCGAGACGCGCCTGACCAAGAACGAAATCCTGAAGCTGTATCTCGACCGCGCCTACATGGGCGGCGGGACATTCGGCGTCGACGGCGCGGCGCATTTCTACTTCAACAAGTCGGTGCGCGATATCAACCTTGCCGAAGCCGCGATGCTCGCCGGTCTGTTCAAGGCGCCGACCAAATACGCGCCGCACATCAACCTGCCCGCCGCCCGCGCCCGCGCCAACCAGGTGCTCGACAACATGGTCGATGCGGGTTTCATGACCGAGGGTCAGGTGTTCGGCGCGCGGCGCAATCCCGCCACCGTCGTTGATCGCCGCGACGAGAACGCGCCGAACTATTATCTCGACTGGGCATTCGACGAGATGCGCAAGCTGGTCGATACGTTTCCCCGCTCTTATACCGAGCGCGTGTTCGTGGTGCGCACCGCCATCGACATGAATGTGCAGCACGCGGCGGAAGAGGCGATCGAGAACCAGTTGCGCCAGTTCGGCCGCGACTATCACGCGACCCAGGCCGCAACGGTGGTCGCCGATCTCGACGGCGGCGTGCGCGCGATGGTCGGCGGCCGAGATTACGGCGCAAGCCAATTCAACCGCGCGACCGACGCCATGCGTCAACCCGGATCGTCGTTCAAGCCGTATGTCTACACCACCGCGCTGCTCAACGGCTTCAAGCCGACATCCACGATCGTCGACGGCCCCGTCTGCATCGGCAACTGGTGCCCGCAGAACTACGGCCACTCCTATTCCGGCACGGTGACCCTCACTCAGGCGCTGACGCGCTCGATCAACGTCGTGCCGGTGAAGCTTTCCATCGCGCTCGGCAAGGGCGAGAAGAATCCCGCCAAGGCCGGCCGCGCCAAGATCATCCAGATGGCGCGCAAGTTCGGCATCGTCACGCCGCTGCCCGATACGCCCTCGCTGCCGATCGGCGCCGACGCGGTCAATTTGCTCGAACACGCCGTCGCCTACGCCGCGTTCCCGAACAAGGGTAAGGCCGTCACCCCGCACGCGATCCTGGAGGTCCGCACCGGCGCCGGCGATCTGGTCTGGCGCTACGACCGCGACGGCCCCAAACCACGCCAGATCATTCCGCCTTCGGTCGCCGCCGACATGGCGATGATGATGAGCCACGTGGTCAGCGAAGGCACCGCACGCCGCGCCATCCTCGACGGCATTCCCGCCGCGGGCAAGACCGGCACCACAAACGCTTATCGCGATGCCTGGTTCGTCGGCTACACTGGTAACTTCGTGTGCGGAGTCTGGTACGGCAACGACGACTATTCACCGACCAACCGCCTGACCGGCGGCGCGCTGCCTGCCCAAACCTGGCACGACATCATGACCGCGGCGCATCGCGGCGTCGAAATCAAGGATATTCCCGGCGTCTCGGCACCGGCAAAACCAGCCGCCACCGCCGATGCCAAAACCGCCGCCGGCGAGGACGATGCCAATCCCGCTCCGCCACCCATCCTGACCAAGCGCGGCGCGGAGATCCTGGTACGGGTGGAAAAGATGCTGGACGAAGCGGGCAAGACGATGGGAAAAACCTCGGCCGCCGAATCCGTCCATCCGGCTCCTACCGAAGCACCCCACCCCGTTTCGGACGGCGCGGCTTTCTCCGAAAGTTTCGCTGCTGCAACGTCCGGCAACCGGGCGACGCCGGCGCCGCCCAGGAATTAAATTTTGACAGAAACGCTTGCCCAACAACGAAGAACTTACCCTCTCCCATGGAGTCGAGACGAGCGAAGCTCGCTCTTGGCGGGCTGGAGTGAGTGGGCACGGTCTCATTGTTGCATTGTCCCCCTCGCCCTGCACCATGGCGTGTCGAAGACGCGCGCGATCGTGCTTATCGCGCCAACCTCTCCCCGATGGGGAGAGGTGAAGGGGGACAGTCCTCCCGTTCCATCTCACAGTCATAGCGTCTAGCGCAGTGCGGCTGATCTTCCACATCCTGTTGGCGCTTATTCTCGCCATCGTGGTCGGCCTCGGAGCGACCTGGGTCACCACGACGCGAGGCACCGATTTCGGCACGCTGACCATCGGCGCATGGACCGCGAGGCCAAGGACCGGGACCTCCGACATCGACCCCTATTCACGCGCAACGATTGCGCGCAGTGGCGAACTGCCGATCGGAACCGGCGACGGCATCGCGTTCCTCGCGACCACCGATGACAACAAGCGGCCCCTCGATGGCCGTTGCGACGTCGTCGTCAGCGGCGTCACGCCGGCGGCGCGGTTCTGGACGCTGACGCTGTACGACCGGAAAGGTTATCTGGTGGCGAACTCGCTGCAACGCTATGGCTTCACCAGCGAGGAGATCGTAAGGAACTCCGATGGTTCGTTCGCGGTGCGGGTGGCATCTCGCGCACGCGCGGGCAACTGGCTGCCGACCGGCGGCATCGAGCGTTATGTGCTGATGCTTCGGCTTTACGACACCCCTGTCGGAGTTGGGACGCGAACCCAGCGCGACGCGCCGATGCCCTCGATCGCGACCGGAGGGTGCTCGTGATCCGCGTGCTGTTTGCGATCGTCGGCGGCGTCCTGCTTGGCGGGGTCGTGCATCTCGTCAGCGTGCTGGTGCTGCCGCAGATCGCCTCGCAGGACGCCTATTCACGGCTGGCGGCGATAACCACTCCGAATGCGGTGACGCCACTACCGCCCCCTGATCCGGGCCACTCGCTGATGCCGTTCATGGATCCGGCCTTTGCCGTCGCCGTCTGCCGCTACGACCTGTCGGACGGATCGATCAAGCTGACGGCGCCGGTGAGCCAGGCCTACACGTCGGTGTCGTTCTACACCCATAGCGATGTCGCCTATTACGCCATCAACGACCGTTCCGCCGGACGCAAGGTGATCGAGCTCAATCTGATGACCGAGGCGCAGCACGCGGCGCTGCCCGAGGAAGAAGACGTCACGGCGGCGGATCGGCTCATCATCGATTCCCCGTCGACGACGGGGCTGATCGTTCTGAAGGCCTTGGCGCCCGAGCCGGGCATGATGGAGCAGGCGAAAGCCTCGCTCGCCGCCGCAAAGTGCCGGCTGCAGACCGAACCGCCCGTGGTGAAGCCCGAAGCGGAGCGGTAGGTGAGCGAAAGCGACGCCGTTTTTCGAACGGCTATGCCAGGGCATGACGCCGGGAGCGATCTATCCCCGCGTGCGCAAGGCGCGGCCGATCACGGGCGCTGCGATAACCGGGGGATTGGCGGTCAGCGCCGCGAGCTGGCCGATCAGACGATCGGCATCGGCCGCCATGGTGTCCGGCGCCTGAATCACCAGATGCTCGAGCGCCCAGCGATAGGACGCGATCCGCTGTTCGAGGCACTGCTGCACCCACTGCACGATCAGGGCGTTCTCCGCCATGCGCGCGACAGCGTCGGTCCGCTCGCGCGCCGACAGGTCGGAAACGAGCCTCAGGCTGGCGTTGCGCTTGCTGTCGAGATCGAACACCTGCCGCGCGGTATTGAAAAATGGATCGAAGCGCGTGATGTCGTCGCGCACGTCGTCGATCAGTTGCGCATAGCGGGAGGCATCCGAGCGGTGCGGCTCGTCGATGAGCTGGCGGCCATAGGCTGAGCGATCGAACGCGGGCTTCTGGCGCCATGGCGGGGCGAAAGGCTTGTAGTCGCCGAACACGCTCTTCCAGGCGGGACGCGAATGCGGCGGCTCGATCAGGGGATAGGCGAGATCGCGCAGCATCCTCTCGTTGTCGGTCAATTGGAAGTGCGACGGCTGCCGGCCGATGCTGCCGGTCGCCTCCGCGCCCATCCAGCGGTGCATGTCGTCGTTGCGGACATCCTGGCGGGTACGGCCGAAATCGCCGCCGCTGCATGCGGCAAGCGTTGCGCCAAGAACAATCACGGAAACGAGCGACACGAGGCGCGAAGGCCCTCGACCTGCTGACGTCGTTGGAGCCATCCTGGCCTTGATGGAATCAAAGCCGGGCTCCAGCTTTTCTATTCGACGCGTTTTCTTAGCGCGAACCGGTTTCCACTTCGCTCGAAAACGCTCCAGCGGATTCTCCGGCATCGATCCGTATCCGAAAATCAGGATCGGGCGCGACGGCGGCGGCGACGACCGGGAGCCGTGCCCTCCTCCGGCCCGCTCCCGCCACCGGTTTCGCCAGCCTCGCGGTCGATACGAATGACTGGCAGGATCACGACAGTTCCCGTCCGGCTGTCCGAAAAGCGGTCCATCGTCGATCCGGGCCGCGAAGCCGCATCCGCCGGAAATGTAATAACGATGCCCATGCCCAGTGCCTCCTCGCCCCAGCGCCGGCCCGGTTTCGGCAGCGCTGCGCCGGGATTTAGAACCGGGCATGGTTAACCGCGCGTTAAAGCGGGCACGCTAGATTGAGGCGAAGAGTTCTCCGCAAGCGTACGCCGACATGACCGCACCTCAGATGTTTCCCGGCTTCGACGGGTTGTTGACGCTGTCCCGCCGGGACGGTGTGGATATCCGACCGACCCTGCTGCGGGTGTTGACCGACCTTTACGTGCAGACAAACACGCACTCCACCGAAGAAGAGCAACACTTCGTCGAACTCACCTCGCGCCTGATCGATCAGGTCGACGACGCCACCCGCGCTGCGGTACGCGCCCGCTTGTCGATCTATCCGCGGACGCCGGCAGCGATCATGAGTCGGCTGAGGCTTCATGCCTGCGCCCAACCCCGCACTCCCAGCGCTACGAAGCCCGCACCGCCGGCCGCAGAAACGAAGCCCCGCACGATCGCAATGTCGATGGAGTCCAGGGAGGCCGCTGAAATCAGCAGGATGTTCTTCGCCGCAAACGCCAGGGATCGCGCCTTGATCCTGCACGATCTCGCGACAGCGCCGCTGCGGCCATCGCCGCGTGTCCATCCGTCCAGGGCCGCCCGCGCGATCGAAACCCTTCACATGGCCGCGTTCGCGGCCGACATCGACAACTTCACGGCCGAACTGGGCGAGACGCTGATCCTTCCCGCCCGCATCGCCGAACGGGTAGTGAAAGACCCGGGCGGCGAGCCGCTCGCCTGCGCCGTCAAAGCCGTCGGCATGTCCTCAAAAATCTTTCAGCAGGTGCTGCTGTTTCTCGATCCCGCAATCGGCACGTCCGTCATCGCGGTGTACCGGCTGTCACGGCTCTACGACCTGTTGAACGAGCGCTCGGCCAGGATCATGCTGGCGGCCTGGCGCGGGGCGACGCTGACGGAGGCACGGGCCAAATATCGTCCTGCGCTTTATGACGACGAGCGCCGTCGCGGCCGGACGGCGTCGGCGCACGGGCATCCCGGCGTTGCCCAGCCAGACGCGGCGGTCATCACGCGCGGGACCGGGCGCGACTCGTCCGGCAGTTAGAGCGTTTTCAAGCGAAGTGGCACCGGTTGCCGGGCCTGACCCGGCAATCCATCATCTCCGAAAAAGATGGATGCGCGGGCATGGCGAGCGGAAGCGACGCCGTTCTTCGAACGGCTATGCCCGCGCATGACGCGGAACTTCGAGTTGGTTCTGCGTATTCGAAACCCGCACTGAAAAACGGCGCCTCAAGACAGCGCCATCGTCTCCTTGACCTTGGCGACCAGGGCACTGAGCGCGAAGGGCTTCGCAAGAAAAGCGAACTGCTCGTTTTCCGGCAGGCTCTTGTCGAACGCTTCTTCAGCATAGCCCGAGACGAAGATGATCTTGAGATCGGGATTGCGCTTGCGCATCTCGCGCAATAGCGCGGGGCCGTCCATCTCCGGCATCACCACGTCCGAGACGACGAGATCGACGGCGCCGCTTTGCCCGTCGAATGCTTCCAGAGCCTCGATGCCGTTGGAGGCTTCGATCACGCTGTAACCGCGCGAGCGCAGACCGCGCGCGTTCAGCGAACGAAGGCCGTCTTCGTCCTCGACCAGCAGGATGGTGCCATGCCCCGTCAGGTCGCCCGACGCAGGCTTGGCTGCCGCGGACGAGTCCCTCGAAGATCCGCCGGTCGCGGCTTCGGGCCTGTCATCCGTCTCCGGGTGATATCGGGGCAGAAAGATGCGGAAGGCAGTCCCCTCCCCCGGTCTGGAATCGACGTAGATGAAGCCGCCGGTCTGCTTGACGATCCCGTACACCGTCGACAGCCCGAGCCCGGTGCCCTTGCCCACCTCCTTGGTGGAGAAGAACGGTTCGAAAATTTTATCGACGATGTCGGGCGGAATGCCAGTGCCGGTGTCGCTGACCTCGACCAGCACGTAGTCCGCGGCCGGTATCCCCTTGTAGCCGAACGTCGCGACCTCCGCCGCCGCGACGTTGGCGGTGCGGATCGCAAGCTTGCCGCCGTTCGGCATGGCGTCGCGCGCATTGACGACCAGATTGACGATCACCTGCTCGAACTGCGAGACGTCGGCCTTGACAGGCCACAGGTCGCGCCCGTGCACGACACCCGGGAACGTGACTTTCTCTCCGATCAAGCGCTTGAGCAGCATGCCGATGTCGCTCAGGGTGTCGCCGAGATCGAGTACCTTCGGCTGCAAGGTCTGCCGCCGCGAGAACGCCAGCAACTGCCGCACCAGCGCGGCGGCGCGGTTGGCGTTCTGCTTGATCTGCATGATGTCCTGGAACGACGGATCGGTGGGCTTGTGCGCGTTCAGCAGGAAGTCGTTGGCCATCATGATCGCGGACAGCACGTTGTTGAAATCGTGCGCGATGCCGCCGGCGAGCTGGCCGACCGATTCCATCTTCTGCGACTGATTGATCTGGTTTTCCAGCGTGCGACGCTCGGTCGTCTCCAGCATATAGACGATCGCGGCCTCGGTATCACGATCGTCGTCCTCCACCGCGGTGACGAAAAACTGGCCCCAGCGCTCGCGGGCGCCGACCAGCATCACCTCGACCGGCGGAATGTCTCCCTGCCCTTCCGCCGCGGCCTGGATGGCCGCGCTCAACTGGCCGCGATCGCGTTCGTTGACCGCGGCGAGAATCGATTTGGCCGCCGCGCCATCGGAGCTGAGAGTTTGCGCGAGTTTCGCGAACCGCGCGTTGGCGCGATGGACGACGCCGGACCTGTCGACGGTCGCGATCGCCATCGGCGTGTGATCGAAGAAGCGCATGAAGCGCACCTCGGCGGCGCGCTGCGGATCGACGCGCTCGTCGCGGGCGCGGCTGATCACCAGCGTCCGCGAGGGGCCGGGCACGCCGTCAGCGCCGAATGCCAGCTTGTGATAGAGGCGGGCCGGCATGGTCTTGCCGTTGCGCATCCGCAGGTCGATATCGAACACCTCGGTCCGGACCTCGCCCGGAGCGGCGGCGATCGAGGTCAGCAAAGCCGCACCGTCGCCGGAGACGATGTCGGTGAGCTTCAAGCCGCCCGAGCCGACCTCGGCGAGATCGTGATCCAGCCAGTTGGCGAGCGTCGCGTTGACATAGGCGAGATCGCCGGACCGGTCGACGGAGAAGAAGCCGCACGGCGCATGATCGAGATATTCGATCGCATGGCGCAATTCCTGGAATACGTCTTCCTGCCGTTCGCGGTCGCGGGTGATATCGGCGATCGACCACACGGCGTATCGGGAGTGCCGCTTCGCCTGGCCGAGCGGGCGAACCCGCAGCCGCAGCCAGCGGCCGTGCTCGCCGTCTGCGGCGGCAACGCGCACCTCTTCCTGCTGGCGCTTGCCTTCGCGCGCGGCCTTCAGCAGCCGGAACACCGCCTCGGAGACGTCGGGGTTGCCGATGAAGACGCGCTCCACCGGCCGCACATCCTGCATCGAGGTGGCGCCCGTCAGCGTGAGATAGGCGGAGTTGGCATAAACGATGTGCCCGCCGGAACCGGTAACGGCGATGCCGTCGAACGCATGATCGGCGATCGGGCGCATCAGCGGATCGTCGGCGGTGCGGTCGGCGAAGCGGACGATCCCGGCCGCGAACGCGAACAGCGTGAACAGGCCGACCATGGCCAGCAAGGCCAGCAGCGCCAGGATATAAGGCTGGGCATTGGCGCGCCCGAGCGTCATGAACGCCACCGCAGCCGCGACGATCGCGCCCGCGACCAGCAGCACCAGCAGGATGCTGCCGCTCCGCCGTCCCGGCTCCTGCGCGACCTGCGGCGAATCGATGTCGGGATCGGACGTCATGGAATCCGGCGGGCCTGTCGCAGCGGGCGCGGAATGCGCGTGCGCCGGGCCCTGAGTGCCTGAATCGGGCCCGGCAGCGCAAGCACCTCATGGGCTGATCCCGCCATTTTCCCACCCGGATACTCTTCCCGATACCGTCGGCCGGTCAGAGGCGGCGTCCCGAAAGACCGCGTTTCAGGCCCATGACGTAGCCGATGATTTCGGCGACCGCGTGATAGTGCTCGACGGGGATCTCGTCGTCGACATCGACGGTGGCATACAGCGCGCGGGCGAGCGGCACGTTTTCGACGATCGGAATGTCGTTTTCGCGGGCGATTTCCCTGATCTTGAGCGCGATGTTGTCCGCGCCCTTGGCCACGCAAACCGGCGCCGACATACCGCGCTCGTAGGACAAGGCGACCGAATAGTGCGTCGGATTGGTGATGATGACCGAAGCCTTGGGCACCGCCGCCATCATGCGCTTCTTCATGCGCGCGGCCCGCAACTGCCTGATCCGGGCCTTGATGTGCGGATCGCCTTCCGACTGCTTGAATTCTTCCTTCATCTCCCGCAGCGACATCTTCTGCCGTTCGAACCACTGCCGGTACTGAAACAGGTAGTCTGCGATCGCGACCACCGCGAGCATCGCGACCACCGCGCCGAGCAATTGCAGCGTCAGGGTTTTGGTGGTGGCGAGGATCGCGTTCGGATCGAGCTGGACCATCGCGTCGAGCCGCCAGCGTTCCGGCCAGAGCACCGCCGTCATGACCGCGCCGAGCGCCAGCACCTTGAAAAGTCCCTTGGCGAAGTTTGCGGCGGCCTGCTTGCCGAAAATCCGCTTGGCGCCGGACACCACCGAAATCTTGCTGAGCTTCGGCTTGAGCGTTTCCCCCGACCAGACGAACCGGTGCTGGACGACGTTTCCGGCAACGGCTGCCAGCATCAGCATCAGCAGCGGCAGGCCGAGCGCAGCGGCGACGACGTATTCGATCTGCCTGGCCAGCGCCAGCAAACCGGGACCGTCGGCTCGGATCTGCCAGGAATTGGCGATCAGATTGCGCAGCGGCATCTCGAATCCGCCGCCGACCGAACCTGCAAATGTCGCCAGCACCAGCGTCGCACCGGCGATCACGAACCAGGTGTTGACCTCCTGGCTCTTGGCGACATCGCCGCGCTCGAGCGCATCGTCGAGGCGTTTTTGCGTCGGGTCTTCTGTCTTCTCGGTATCGTCGCTCTCGTCGGCCATCGTCGCTATACCCTTAGTTCGACAACGTCAGATCGCGCATCACGCCGATAAAATAGTCCATGTAGGTTCCCATCATGGACACCAGCACGGCGGCGAGAATTATGAAGCCGATGAGGATCGAGAGCGGCACGCCGATGAAATAGACCTGCATCTGCGGCATCAGCCGCGCCAGCACGCCAAGCCCGATATTGAAGACCAGCCCGAATACCAGAAACGGCGCCGACAGTTGCAGGCCGATCTTGAAAGCGGCGGCGAAGGCGCGCGTCGCCAGCGCCGCCACGTCGCCGCTCGGCATCAGTTCGCCAGGCGAGAAAATCCTGTAGCTTTCGTTCAGCGCGGCGATGACCAGGTAGTGCGTGTCGGTCGCAAACAGCAGCGTAATTCCCAAAATAGTCAGGAAGTTGCCCATCAGCGCCGCCTGCTGGCCCTGTGTCGGATCGATCGATGTGACGAATCCAAGTCCGAGTTGCTGCGCGATGATCGAGCCTGCCACCTGCAAGGCCGCAAGAGTGACGCGCGCCGTGGCGCCCAGCACCACGCCGATGATGATCTCATGCACCATCAAGACCGCCAGCGGCGTGATCGACTGCATATCGACGTGATAGGCATCGCGATGCAGCGGCAGGATGATAAGCGTCAGAAGCAAGGCGATGGCGAGCTTGATCCTCACCGGGATGAAGGTCTCGCCGAACCCCGGCAGCAGCATCACCATCGCGCCGATGCGGGCGAATGCCAGCATGAAGGCGGCGCCAAGGGCGGGCAGAAGCGAGACATCGATGCGCATGCCTCGATACTGTGCATCAGCCGCCGATGATTCGCGACGAAATCCGCATCATTTCGCTGTGCAGCGCATCGGCCATGAACGGCAGCGCCAACACCAGCGTCACGAAGATCGCCAGAATCTTCGGCACGAAGACCAAGGTCTGCTCCTGGATCTGGGTCAACGCCTGCACCAGCGAAATCACGACGCCGACGATCAGGCCGACGCCGAGCAGCGGCCCGGAGACAAGAACGATGGTCCAGATCGCCTCGCGCGCGACGTCCAGTGTTTCAGCGCCGGTCATTGCAGTCTCCCATGTACTTTCCTCCGTCATTCCGGGACGCGCGTTCTTTACGCGCGGACCCGGAATCCATTCTCCCCGCCTGGCCATGGATTCCGGGTTCGCGCTGCGCGCGCCCCGGAATGACGACTTGAACCGAAGCCATACCCATACGATCAGATCGGCATCTTCATGATGTCCTCGTAGGACTGGATCACGCGGTCGCGCACCGACACCAGCGTCGACACCGCGACGTCGGTGTCAGCCACGGCCGTCACCACATCCATGACATTGGCCTTGCCCGACGCCATCGCCACGGTCTGCGCGTCGGACTTCCGCCCGGCTTCCATCACGCTGCCGAGCGCATCCTTGAGCACCGAACTGAACGAGGGGCCATCGCCGTCCGAGGTCTTGCCGGCGGCGGCGCCGGAATCCATCATCCTGGCAAGGCTCGCATAGGCGTTTGCCGCAACTGTGGGTGATGCCATGGTCAGATCTCCGATCAGGACTTGAGGATATCGAGCGTGCGCTGGAGCATCCGGCGCGTCGCGCTGATGATGTTGAGGTTCGCCTCGTAGGACCGCTGCGCGTCGCGCATGTCGGTCATTTCGACCAGCGAATTGACGTTGGGATATTTGACGTTGCCGTTGGCATCGGCGGCCGGATTGCTCGGCTCGTACTTGACGCGAAACGCCGACATGTCGGGCTTTACCCGACCGAGCGTCACCACTTTCGCATCGAGCGCGCGATCGAGAGCCGACGAAAAGGTCGGCACCTTGCGCCGGTAGGGATCGCCACCCGGCACTTGCGCGGTGGAGTCGGCATTGGCGATGTTTTCCGAGATCACCCGCATCCGCCCGGCCTGCGCGCGCAGACCGGATGTCGCGATGCTCATCGATCGCATGAAGTCGGCGCCATTATCTGCCATGATGTGGTCTCCTTCCGTTCAGCGTTGCGTCAGGCCTTGCCGACAGCCATTTTCAGCAGGTGCAGGCTTCGGCTGTAGAGCGAGGTTACGGCGGCATAGTCCATCTGGTTGGCCGATACCTTGAGCATCTGGTCCTCGAGGTTGACCGCGTTGCCTGCGGGACGGGTCTGAAAGCCGGCATGGCGATTCTGGTCGAAGTGCGAGGCCGGCCCCGAGCCCGCAATATCCTGCCCCGAGGTGGTGCGCATCATCACCAGCGTCGCGCCGCTCGAGGCATTGCCACCCTGTGCGTCGAACTTCGGTTCGACGAGATCGCGCGGCTTGAAGTTCGGCGTGTCGGAGTTGGCGATGTTTTCGGCAAGAACGCGCTGGCGCTCCTGATGCCACTGCATTCGGGTGCGCAGGGCCGCCAGCGCAGAAATATCGTTGATGGGCACAGCGAGCCTCCGCTCCGGCCTCGGGGCGACGCGCCACCGAGGTAGGCAGAATTTGCCGCCCTTATGGTTAACGGCCGGTTAAGAACGCGAGCGGGGATGATTCCCACCGGCCGCCCGCCAGATCCGGCACCGGACGCTCAGTCCCGGACGAGGCATTTGTCCGGATACTGCGTTAACCACCCTTGTTAACCGGAACCTTTGACGCTCAGAAGTTGTTTTGGTCTGGTCGATTCATAGGTTATTAAGGCTGTCGGCGGCTCTTTTGCCGAGGGGTAACAGATTGGGCCAAGGCTCGGTCGTCACGGGAGGGTGCCGACAGGCATTCGACGATCCGAGGCCGAGAAGGCGCTTTCTGTCAGGAACACAGCATGCAGATAGTCATGTTCGTCGTCGCGTTCATTGTGGTCCTGGCGCTGATCGCCGGGACCGCCTGGCTGGTGCGGCGATTCGGTGGAAACCGTCTCGGCCCCAATGGCAACCGCGGACGAATGCCCCGTCTGGCGGTAATCGACGCCGCCGCCATCGACGGACGCCGGCGGCTGGTCCTGGTTCGCCGCGACAATGTCGAGCACCTCTTGATGATCGGCGGACCGTCCGACATCGTCGTGGAGCCGAACATCGTCCGAGCCATGCCGGGACGCGATCAGGTGCCGCAACGTCCGTCACCGGGCAACGAGCCGTCCCTGCCGCGACTGCCGCCGCTGGCCGAAACCGGCTGGTCGGAGTCCGACGGGGCGCGTGATTCGCTCGATCATCCCGAACCTCAGATACAGGAACCGCAACGACCGCTCCGTCCTCCCTTCCCCGATGCCGCGCGCCGTCCGGCCGCCGCCGAGCGCCACAGCGATCCCCTGGCCGGGTTCACGCCCGAACCCATGAGCCGGACCGATATTCGCGGCGCCCGTCCGGCGCGAAACGAGCCCGCGATGCCGCCGCGGCCGCCCGCACGTCCGGCGGAAATTCCGCGTACGGCCGAGCGCCCGGCATCGCCGCCGCCCGCGCCAGCGCCGGCCGTGCAGCCGCCCTCCATCTCCAGTGCGGACCATAATCTCGCCGAAATGGCGCAACGGCTGGAGGCCGCACTTCGGCGTCCGACCGGCAACGGCAGGCCGGCAGCAGCCGCGCCGCCGGTCGCCCCCGAACCACCGCCCCGTCCGCGAAGCGGAGAAACGCCGGCCGCCCCCGCCCCGCGCGGCGAACCATCGGCGGCGCAGCCCGCTGCACCGTCGAGCCCGAAAACCGGCTTCGAGCACATTGAAGACGAGATGGCGTCCCTGCTCGGACGCCCGAAGTCGCCTTCGTGAAATCGGCGACCTATCCGCGTAGAGTTCTATTCCTTCTCGTCCTGATAGCCGCCGGATCGCTGGCAGATCCGGCGAGCGCGCAGGACATCAGCATCAACCTGGGCGGCGCCGGCAACGGCGGCGTAACCGAGCGCGCGATCCAGTTGATCGCGCTGCTTACGGTGCTGTCGATCGCACCGTCGATCCTGATCATGATGACGTCGTTCACGCGCATCGTGGTGGTGCTGTCGCTGCTGCGTACCGCGCTCGGCACCGCGACCGCGCCGCCCAATTCCGTCATCATCGCGCTCGCGATGTTCCTCACCGCCTTCGTGATGGGACCGACGCTGCAGAAATCCTACGACGACGGCATCAAGCCGCTGATCGCCAACCAGATCACCGTCGAGGAGGCGCTGCAGCGCGCGTCCGTTCCGCTGCGCGGCTTCATGCAGAAGAACGTGCGCGAGAAAGACCTCAAGCTGTTTATCGACCTGTCCGGCGAGCCTCCGCCGGCGACGCCCGCGGACCTGTCGCTACGCATCCTGATGCCGGCCTTCATGATCTCGGAACTGAAGCGCGCCTTCGAGATCGGATTCCTGCTGTTCCTGCCGTTCCTCATCATCGATCTCGTGGTGGCGTCGGTCCTGATGTCGATGGGCATGATGATGCTGCCGCCAGTCGTGGTGTCGCTGCCGTTCAAGCTGATCTTCTTCGTGCTGGTGGATGGCTGGTCGCTGGTGGCGGGCAGCCTGGTGCAGAGCTACGGGAGTTAGAGCATGATCCCGAAAAGTGGAAACCGGTTTTCGGAAAAGATCATGCTCAAACAAAAAGATGAGCGACGAGTCTGGTTCAACGCAGTTGAAACAGACTCTAGAGCATTTCCTATTTAGGTAGAAGCGTATCCTGCGTTGATGAAGTAGTTTTGGCATTCTGCTGGCTGGATGGCTTGGACGAGTTCGCCGAGGGTGCGGCAGACATTGTCGATGGTTCGCCTTTGCGCGATGCGCATCCAATGCTTGATCTTTGCGAAGGTCTGCTCGATTGGATTGAGATCGGGAGAATAAGGCGGCAGATACCAGAGCCTGGCTCCTGCGGCGTTGATCATGCGGCGCAGTTCTGCGGATTTGTGGCTGCCGAGATTGTCCATGATGACGATGTCGCCGGATTTGAGAACCGGCACGAGTTGCTGGGCGACATAGGCGCGGAAGCACTCGCCGTTGATTGGCCCGTCGAAGACGCAAGGGGCCGTGAGGCGATTCCAGCGCAGCGCGCCGAGGAAGGTCAGTGTGCGCCAGTGACCGTGCGGTGCGAAGGCCCGCAGGCGCTCGCCCTTTGGAGCCCATCCGCGCAGCGGCGCCATGTTGGTCTTGATCCAGGTCTCGTCGATGAAGACCAGCCGGCGAGGATCGAGGCCCGCTTGCCATGATCGCCAGCGTCGACGTCTGCGCAGGACGTCGGGCCGGCCCTGCTCAAGGGCGAACAGTGTTTTTTTTGAACCGTAATCCCTCGCGCCGCAGGAACAGCCAGATCGTATTATGCCCGACCTTGATGCCGCGCGCGGCCAATTCGTCCCTGAGCTGGTGCAGCGTCACATGAGGCGTCTGGCGGATCCGGGCCGCGATAAAGGCGCGATGCGCTTCCAGCACCGCCTTGCGATGGCCGCCCATCTGGCCCGGCGCAACGGACCCGGTCGCACGATAGCGTTGAGACCACTTCACGACCGAGGAAATCGCAACCCCGAACCGTGAGGCAACCGAGCGGCAGCTCTCACCTTTCGAGACCGCTGCCACAACCCGCCGTCGAAGATCGCCAGAAAGTGGTCGTCCCATCCTTGCTGGCCTCCAATCCAGCAAGAATCTTGAATCAGAAGACCCCTGATTTGAAAACCAAAATCCGATTCCGCCTAAACAGGAACCGGTCTAGAGTGATTCATCTTTAGAGGGAAACGCATCCCCGGACACAGCGGACTCGCCCTCTCCCATCCAGACTCGGGGTTGCCCGAGTTTGGGCCCTTGTGATTCTGAAGTACGTCTGAACCCATCAGAATCGGAAAGGCTCCAGACTGGCCGCCGCGTCCCGTCAGCGCGATGCCTCGACCTGCTTCAGCCCGACGATCCGCGGCAGCGTGCCCGTGGAGGAGGAATCCGCCTTCGCCGCACCAGCCGGCGATGGCGCTCTCGCCCTCATATCGGGAAAGCGCGACGTCATTTCGCGCAGGAAGCCGTCGAGCGTATCGACCTTCGCCGCCATCTTGGCGATCTGCTCGAACTCGGCGCTATTGCCGGGCGCAGGCTTGCTCGCGGTATCGAATGCGAGCTTGTCGGCGGCGCCGCTCATCAGCGGCGCGTATTTTTCGCGGAACCGTGCAAGCCCTAGCGCGTCCTCGGCGAGCGCGTAGCCGATCACGGCGCGGATGATGTCGCCCTTCTCATTCGAGGTGAGAGGCGTGAAATCGCGCCAGCGATCGCCGTAATAAAGCTCGATCTGTTCGGACGCTTCGCGCCAGCGCCTTGACGCCCAGTAGATATCCGACCGCAGGCGGATCGCCTCGCGCCCGGTGAGATTGGAGATGATGTCGAGAGCGAGATCGCGGCGGCCGATGTCGCTTTCGGCGCGCGCCTCGAGCAGCAACCGCTGTTGGCGCAATTCGCCGGCAAGGTCCGCGATCCGCGTGGTGCGAAGCGCGGCGATCGCACGGTCCGGCTTGCGGTTCATCAAATAGACCATCGCGAGCCGAGCGGCGACCTGCGCGCGCGCCGCACCTTCCAGCCGATGATCGACCTGATATTGCAGGAGATCGGCCGCCTGGTCGAGGAGGTCGACCGCGACAAGGCGGTCGGCGAGCCGGCGGATCATTTCGTCGCCGCGACGGCCGATCGGCGTCAGATCGCGATAGTCGTAGAACATCGCGAGTGCATCGACCGGCGGAAGATTGTCGCCCTTGGAGGTGAGGAAGAGCTGGGCGAACAGCGCCGAAGCGTCGTCCTGCATCTGGCGCGACACGGGGGAGTCCGGCTCCAGCTTGGTGGCGGTTCTTGCGACCGCCAGCGCTTCGGTGTAGCGGCCGGCGTCGGTGTAGAGCGCCATCAGCATCTTCAGCGTTTGCACTTCCAGCCCGTCGCCGCGCCACATCACCGAGAGCGTTTCGAGATCGCGCAGCGCCTCCTCCGGCTTGATCTCGTTGCGCTTCTGTCGCAACGCGATGTCGTGGATCTGCGCCTCGGTCGCGGCTTCGCGATCCGGCGAGGCCATCGCCTCCTCGTATTGGGCAAGCGCATCCTTGTCGCGCCCGAGCGCTTCCGACAACCTTCCGCGCATGACCGTGACCTCGGGCTTCATCTCGTCGGGAACGCCGAGGACCTCGAGATCGCTGCTGCGCGCTGCGACGCCGGAATAATCCCCGACCTCGAGCGAGGCCCGCATCGCATCGGCGACGATCAGGCGTTGCAAATCGATCGGCAATGCGGAGATGGCGAACTGAGCGTTCTTGAATTTTTCCCGCGCCTCCGCCCACTTGTGCTGCCGCGCGAGCGCAAGAGCCTTCCAAAGCTGGGAATCGTAATTGGCTCCGATCGCCGGATTGGCGAGATCCCGCATCGCCGCCGCCGTATAGTTGGTCAATGAACTCGCGACCGAGTGGACGATCAGCAGAACCGGATCTTCCTGTCCAGGATCCTGTTCGGACAGCGCGAGGTCGAGAACGGCCTTGGCTTCGTAATAGAAGCCGCGCGCCATGTAGAATCGCGCGAGATCGATCCTCGCCGCGGTCCGCGCCTCGTCGTTACCCGCCCTCGACGCCGCGTCGACCAGTTCATCGAGCCGCTGGAAGAAATTTGCCTCGCTGTCCTTCCGCCACTCTCCGACATCGAAGATCGGCCGCGCCGCGGTCGTTGCCCGCTCGGGACCGGCGTTGGCCGCGGACAAAGTGAGACCGCCGGGACGGGTCACCGTGACCTTGTCGGGCGCGATTCCGACGGCAAGATCGTCGGCCTTCGGCTCGATCACCACGCCATGGGTCGACTCGCGTAGCGAAAATTCCACAAATTCCTGATGCCTGACGAAACCTTGCGCCGGCGGAAGCGCGGTGACGACCAGGAGGGCGTCGCCCGAATCGGGATCGACGATCCGGTGCAGTCTGCCGGCGCCCGCGAGCGGCACGGTGACGCTCGCATGAAGGCGATCGACGACATTGCGCTGCAAGGTGAGCGCCCGTGACGGGGTCTGCACGGCGTCGGCGAGCGTCACCATCCAGCGCCGGCCCGGTGCGACGGGGGCAGAACCGGCGGGATCGCCGGCCGAGAGCGAGGCCAGTTGCGGACGTGACAGGCGGATGCGGATCGCCTGCCCGTTATCCACGGGGCGGCGGTCGATGTCGGTGATGAGCGACCCGCCCTCTTTGCGGATCGCGCCGACGTCGATCGGCTTTTCCGAGTCGAACACCAACCACACCGTATCGGCACGGCGAAACAACGCGGCCGGCGTCGGGGAGCCGAAATCAAACGTCACGCGCAGGCCGTCGCTTCGCCGGACCGCGTGAAGCGTGACGCCATCATTGGCGATGCCGGTCACCGATGAGGCCGGCGTGGCCGCCGGTGGTGCAACTTTTCCCGAGTCCTGTTTGGCGGAACTCTTCTCGATCTGCGCGGGCTTCGCCGGCATCGCCTCCGGAGCCGCAGCCTTCGAAGCGGCAGCCTTCGAAACAGCAGCCTTCGAAACAGCCGTCTCGGGCGTCGGCGCGGGCGGCGTTTCGACGACGGCCGGCTTTTCGGACGCGGGCTTTTCGGGGGCACGCTGATCGGACGCGACGGGCGCGGTAATGGCTGGCGGAGGTTCAGGCGTTTTCGCAACCGGCGCCGATTTGCCGTCAGGCAATTTGACGTCGGATGCCGCGGGCTTGACCGTCAGTCCGGCCTGCTCGGCAATCGTCTCCGAGGTCGGCCGTGGAATCCCGGCAGCCTTTCCAGGCGCGGCAGCGGCCGGCTTCCCCGCTCCAGCCGGCAGCGCATCGGACAATGCGAGCGGCACCGGCAGAGTCGGTTTGCCGGCCTGGTGAAAACCGATATCGACGATGTAATTCTTCTCCTCGCGAAACGAATGCACGTCGACATCGCCGATCAGTTTCATGTCGATGCGCGAGCCGTCGCCCTCGACCTTCTGCGCGATCGAGGCGACGTCGGCGGGCGCAACCAGTTTCGCATCCGCCAGATCGAAAGTCAGCGCCGGCTTGAACAGCAGGACGAGCTTCTGATCGTTGAGGGAGGAAGACACGCCAGCGCCATCCGGCAGCTCGAAAACGTAGCGCACGAAGGTCGGCTGCACCGAGACGCGCACGCGAACCGGCGGACG
Organism: Nitrobacter sp.; assembly: GCF_047149785.1. GTDB lineage: Bacteria > Pseudomonadota > Alphaproteobacteria > Rhizobiales > Xanthobacteraceae > Nitrobacter. The sequence continues at coordinate 1,884,455 of NZ_BAAGBE010000001.1, forward strand.
CTTCTTCGCCGCTTCCAGCGTGCGCTGCTCGCGCAAGGCACGCTCGGCGGCGCGCGCGCGTTCCGCCAGTTCGCGAACCACCTCCTGCGGCAGACCCGGCGGCGGCCCCTTCCAGCTATCGGGCATCAGATCGATGAACACGCGCTCGCCCGCCATCATCGTATTGACGGTTACCTTGCGCGCCAGCGCCAGACGAATGGCCGAGCCGTCGGGGTCGCTGCGCGCCGATCCGACATAGTCCGGCGCCGCGTCTGACAGCTTGTCGACGGGAATATCGACCGGCCGCTTGAAACGGATCACCAGGATGGTGCCCGCCATCGTCACTTCGGAATCGACGTCGTCGTCGAGCTTGAGCACGAGACGGGCAAAACCGTTCGCCGCCACAAGGCTCGCCTCGCCCCGGACGGCCTGCGCGCGGCTTGCATCGGGAAAAACGATGACGATCAGCAAAAAAAACGTTGCAAACGCCGGAACGCGGATGCGCCAAAGCCGACGCGCGCAAGCACGTGCCGGAGCATGATCCCGAAAAGTGGAAAACCGATTTTCGGATAAGGTCATGCTCAATCAAAAGGATAAGGCTGGAGTCTGGTTCAACGTCGTTGAAACAGACTCTAGCGACCAACATCCAACGGCAGTCGTCCGCGCCATTCCAGACCGTCTCTCGACCCAAAGCTCGTAACCGGCGACTGAACGCCGATCAGACCGGACTCTAGAATTGTGGAATTAAGGACTTGTTAAACAAGCGAAATGGATAACGGCCTGATGAGATCGGAGAGCTGGTTTTCCTCACCGCAGGATCATGCGGGTCCAAATTCGGGTAAACCCAAATTTGGACGTAGAGGGAGTTCACTGCGCTCGATAATACGTTTCCACCAAAAACGTGAACCACTCTAATTGTGGTTCTGAGGCGTCGGCCTGCCCTCGATCTTCGGAAGATCGGCGGCCGCGGTGGTGGCGTTGCCGCTGGCCTGACGCGCCAGTTCGACTGTCAACCGTTCGGCCGCCTCGGGCGACATCTGGCCGAGAATGTCCGACATCTTGCGCGGCGCGATCTTCGAGGCGATCTCGAACAGCACCGGCATTTCCAGCCGGTCGAACACCTTGGCCGCGTCCTTCGGCTTCATGTTCTCGTACATCGTCACGAGACCCTTGAAGCGGGCCGCTTCAGCCTCGTTCTTCTGCTCTGTCGCGGTTGCGATCCGCGACTCGATGCCCTTCATCTCCTCGACGCGGCCCTCGATGCGCTTTTCGGCGGACTTCAAGAGACTCTCGCGAATGTCGATTTCCCGAGCGCGTGCGTCGAGTTCCTGGCGCCGGCTCTGAAGCCGCTCGAGGATCGCTCGTTCGGAAGGCGACACCGTTTGCCCGGGTTCGGGAATGGTGACAGCGTCCGCTTTCGCCAATTCGGGCGCTCCGAGCGCCGGCTTGGAGTCCTCTTTCTTCGGCTCATCCTTTCCGGCAGCACCGTCCTCGCCAGCGTCGTCCTTCTTCTTCGCATCGACCGATCCGGTGACGTCGCCGGCATAGGGCGTTGCGCCCGGAAAGTTCAGGTTGTCCTGTGCCCATGACCGCCGGGTCGAATTCGGCTGATCATCGAAAACGTAGCCGCCGTCGATCACAAGCCCCGCGACCTTAAGCACCGCGAGGCCGAACACCGCGACCACAACGACGGGAATGACCCGGATGTCCCTGAAAGCGTTCATGCCGCGAGGCCGCTGGCCCTTCTGCGTTCGGAAAATGCCCGCGCCGCAGCCGCGATCGAGCGGGCATCAGGTGTTGCGGCCTCCGGTTCCGGGGGCGTCGCCGGACGCGCCGCCTGAGCGATCCTGGACAGCCGCCGCATAAGCGCGTCGCCCTCCATCAGTTGTTTCGAAAGCTGCCGCGACAATTCGGTCGCGGAGACGATCTGGTTGCCGAGATTTTCGTTGACGTCGCGCACCGTGTGCTTGAGCCCGCCGATGGCGCGCTCGGCGATTTCCGTCGCCGTGATCAATTCCGCGATAGTCGCCTTCAGCGACTGCTCGTCCGCCCTCAGCCGCTTCAGCCGCTTGTTCAGCAGCATGCAGTAACCGATTGTCAGGATGAGGAGAACCGCGACAAGGCTCTCGATCGCTAGTCCGAAAGAGTGGTTCATTGGGCCTCCATCATCTTGGTCTGTTCGTCCGCTCTCTCGAACATGGCGAAGGTCGTGTTCGGTTTGCGCAAATGTCTCGATACGCGAATGGCGACGCGGTCGCCGACGCGTCCCATGCGGCCTTCGGTCAGCGTGACGCTGCCGCACCGCACCGCCACCGACGCATCGGGACGCAGGTCCAGCGGCAGCGTGTCGCCGACCTTCAGCGTCATGAGCTGCTTGAGCGGGATTTCGGCCTCGTACAGCACCGCGTCCACCGCGACCTGCGCCTGCGCGATCTCGGTGGCGAAATGGCTTTCCCAGATCGGATCACGGCCGAACTTTTCGCCCATGAACATCTGCAACAGCACGTTGCGGATCGGTTCGATGGTGGCGTAGGGAAGCAGCAGTTCGATGTAGCCGCCGCGATCTTCCATATCGATGCGCAGGCGGACCAGGATCGCGGCGTTGGCCGGACGGGTGATCGCCGCGAAACGCGGATTGGTTTCGAGCCGGTCGATCGTGAATGACACCGGCGACAGCGGCCGGAACGCCTGTTCGGCGTCGGCCAGAACGACCTCGACCAGCCGCTTCACCAGATTGGTTTCGATCGTCGTATAGGGCCGGCCTTCGATCCGCAGCGAAGTCTGGCCGCGACGGCCGCCGAGCAGCACGTCGATCATGGAGTAGATCAGGCTGGAATCGACCATCGCCAGCCCGAAGTTCTCCCACTCCTCGGCCTTGAACACGCTGAGCACCGCCGGCAAGGGAATCGAGTTCATGTAGTCGCCGAAGCGGACCGAGGTGATACGGTCGAGCGAGACCTCGACATTGTCGGAGGTGAAATTGCGCAAGGACGTCGTCATCAGCCGCACCAGGCGGTCGAACACGATCTCCAGCATCGGCAGGCGCTCATATGAGACCATCGCCGAGTCGATGATCGCCCGGATGCCGGAACTGTCGTCGACGTTGACCTCGCCGACGCTGAAGCCGAGCAGACTGTCGATTTCCTCCTGCGAAAGAACCCGTTCGCCGCCGTTCTTGCCGTTGCCGAAATTGCGGCCTCCATCCTCGACCATGGCGGCCCACTGTTCCGCCATCGCTTCCGTGAGTTCATTGGCGGCAGCGGCCTTCTCGGCCTCCTCAGGATCCTCCGAACCGAGCGAGGCTTCCCACTGGGCTGCGATTGCATCCTGGTCCAACTGATCGTTATCGCCCGCCATGACCCCGGCCCCGTCCTCTCATCACTGGATGACGACTTCCTTGAACAGCACCGCATTGACATGACCGGGCGAGATTGCCGTGTTGACCCGCTTGGTCAGTTCTTCCTTCAAGCGAAACAGTCCGGCTGAACCGTTGAGATCGCTCGGACGCAGCTCCCTCATATACGTCTGAAAGAGATCCGTGACCCGCGGCAGCGCGGGCTTGATCTTCTCGACCTGCGACTCGTCCTTGACCTCGAGAACGACCTTTACCTTGAGATATTGCACGCGCTCGCCCGGCGCCCCGACCAGGTTGACGAGCATATCGGGGACGTCGACGAAGGCCGGCGGCTTCGGCGGCGGCGCTTCCGCGTGCTGTTCGTCGCCATGACCGTGAAAGAGGAAGAACCAGGCGCCGGCGCCGCCGGCCAGGCAGAGCACCGCGACCGCCGCGACGATCAGAATCAATTTCTTCTTCCCGGAAGCGGGTGGTGGCGTATCGCCTTCGGCGGCCGCTTTCTCGGCCTGATCTTTCTCTGCCATCGTCAGTTCGCCCGTGAGAGGAAGTTAGTCCGATGCCGCCGGGCAGGCTAACGACGCGAAGCAGATGCCCCGGCGCATGGCAGGCCCCACAGGCGTTAACACTAGGTTCGCAATGGTTAATGGATTCTTTCTTTTAACCATGCGGTAGGAAGATTTTGCCGAGCCGTTATGGTCAACAAGATCTTATTGCCGCCCTGCCCGCGCTCGCTCTTTTCCATAACGAATTGAAAAAATAGAATTTTCAGACCTGGCACGGCTTTCGCTAGATCCTTGTCGAACCGCAGGCTTGGGAGAGCTGTGAGGTTCGAAACGATCCGTCGGCGGCCTGGGAGGGCCTGACGCGGGTCCTTCAAGGGGAGAACCACCGATGGAGAATACGCTCCTCATCGGACTGTCGCGGCAAATGATGCTCGAACGGCAGATGGATGTCATTGCGAACAACGTCGCGAACGTCAACACCAACGGGTTCAAGGCCGACCGTTCGCTGTTCGAGGAATACCTGATGCCGGTCGCGCACGAGGACAACTTCGTCGGCGGCGACCGCCGCCTGAGCTTCGTGCAGGATCGCGCCACCTTTCACGACTTCTCCGGCGGCGCGACCGAGCAGACCAAGAACCCGCTCGATGTCGCCATCGACGGCAAGGCGTTCCTGGTGGTGAAGACACCGGCAGGCGAACGCTATACCCGCGACGGCGGGCTGCAGATCAACGCGCAGGGCCAATTGGTCACGGCATCGGGCGATCCGGTGCTCGGCTCCAACGGGCCGATCACGTTCCAGCAGACCGACCACGACATCGCGATCTCCGACGACGGCACCGTGACCGTGATCGAGGGCACCAACAACGCCGCCGACTCGATCCGCGGCAAGCTGCGGCTGGTCTCCTTCGCGCAGGCGCAGAAACTGCTCAAGGAGGGCTCCAACCTCTACGCCGCGGGCGAGGGCAACTTCGCCCAGCCGGACACCACGGCGCGGGTCCGCCAGGGATTCATCGAGCGCTCCAACGTCAATGCGGTGACCGAGATGAGCCGCATGGTCGAGGTGTCCCGCGCCTACACGCAGATGGCCACGCTGCTGCAACAGCAAAGCGACCTGCAGAAATCGGCCATCGAAAAACTCGCCGACGTTCCGGCATAAGGAGATAGATCATGCGCGCTCTTTATACCGCGGCGACCGGAATGGCGGCTCAGGAGCTGAACGTCCAGGTCATCTCCAACAACATCGCGAACCTTCGCACCACCGGCTACAAAAAACAGCGGGCCGCGTTTCAGGACCTGATCTACGACCACGTCCGCCGCGTCGGCGCGCAGGCTTCGGATCAGGGAACGATCCTGCCCGTGGGCATCGATCTCGGCGGCGGCGTCAAGACCGTCGGCACGCCGCGGCTGATGAGCCAGGGCACGCTGTCGCAGACCGGCAACGATCTCGACATCGCCATCCGCGGCGAAGGCTTCTTCAAGATCCAGATGCCGGACGGCACCTATCAGTACACCCGCGACGGTACGTTCCAGATGGACAACCAGGGGCGCATCGTCAACGCGCAGGGAAATCCCGTACAGCCGACAATCACGATCCCGCAGAACTCGTCGGGCATTACCATCAACGCGCAGGGCCAGGTGTCGGTCACGCTGCCGGGATCGACCACGCCGACGGTGCTCGGCCAGATCGGCCTGACCCGCTTCATCAACAAGGCCGGGCTGCAGCCGGTCGGCGATAACAACTTCACCGAAACGCCCGCCTCCGGGCCGCCGCAGGACGGCATCGCCAACATCGACGGCTACGGCGACATGCAGCAGAGCAACCTCGAACAAGCCAACGTCGAGGTGGTCTCCGAAATCTCCGATCTGATCGCCGCGCAGCGCGCCTACGAGATGAACGCCAAGGTCATCAGCGCCGCCGACCAGATGCTGCAATCCGCGGCCGCGCTATTCCGCTAGGGAGGCTGACCATGGCGATCCGTTCCCTCCTCGTCGCCGTCGCGCTGCTGGCAACGTCCGTTCCGGCGCTGGCCGCGAACGACGCGGCTCCGCCGCGCGTCGCATTGGCGAGTGCGATCCAGACCGCAGCCGGCACTTCGGTTCCTTCGCTGCGCGCCAACGTCAAGGTCGCAGGCGATGTGGTGCGCATCGGCGACGTCATTGACAACCCCGGCGACGCCGCGCAAATCGCGATCTATCGCGCGCCCGACCCGGGCACCACCGGCACCCTGTCGGCAACGCAGGTGCTCGACGTTCTCCGAGCGCATCAGGTGATCGGCGTCGATACTCACGGCATCCGCAACGTCTCGGTGACGCGGCTTGCGCGCACCCTCGATGCCGACGACATCGAACTGCAGGTCGCCGTCGCGCTCGAGCACCGCCACGGGCTCGGCGACGCCAAGAACCTGTCGCTGACCTTCGATAAAGAGCTTCGTGCAATCCATCTCGATGCCGCGAACAACGGCGACATCAACCCGGTCGAGGCCTGGTTCGACCCGCGCAACGGACGCTTCGACGTCACGCTCGAAGTGGGCAACGACTCCGGCGCCGCACCGGCCCGACTGCGCTTCACCGGCACTGCCGTCGAGACCGTCGAGGCCCCCGTGCTGGTCCGTGACGTCGACCGCAACACGCTGCTGAAATTCTCCGACGTGGTGATGGAGCGCCGTCCCAAAGCCGAGGTCGGCAACGACGCCGCGGATCGCGACCACGTCATCGGAATGCAGATACGGCGGCAGATGCACGCCGGCCAGGCTCTACGCAACTCGGACCTGACCAAGCCGGACCTGGTGCAACGCGACCAGGCCGTGACCCTGATCTACAAGGCGGCGGGAATCTGCCTCACCGTGCGCGGCAAGGCGACCGAGGCCGGAACCGAAGGCGACGTCGTCAGCGTGCTTAACCTGCAATCGAAACGCACCGTATCCGGCGTGGTGGTCGGGCGCGGCCAGGTGTCGGTTTCGCCGGCCGCTCCGGTCATCCCGCGCAGGCTGGCGAGCGCCGCGCAAGTCGCCGACGCCGCATCCACCCCGACCTCCGTCAGCGACAGCGTGCCTGCATCTCCAAAATCCGAGTGACGTTCATGTTGAAGCCCACGAACATCAACCGCATCGTTCTGACCGGCGCATGTCTTGCGGCCGCCGGCCTTGCCAGCGGTTGCTCGTCCATCGATCGCCTGTCCCAGATTGGCGAGCCACCCAAATTGACCGCGATCGACAATCCGACGACGCAACCCGGTTACAAGCCGGTGCAGATGCCGATGCCGAAGCCTGAGACGGTGTCGTACAACGCCAACTCGCTGTGGCGGAACGGTTCGCGCGCGTTCTTCAAGGATCAGCGCGCTGCGCGCGTCGGCGATCTCTTGACCGTCACCGTGAATTTCACCGACAAGGCCAACATCGCCAACGAGACCCAGCGCAGCCGCACCAACAAGGAAGATTCCGGCATCACCGACTTCGCCGGTTCCAAGCTGCTGGGCCCGACCGCGCAAAAGATTCTTCCCGGCCGGCTGCTGACGACCGACTCCACCTCCTCGAGTGACGGCAAGGGCTCGGTGCAGCGCCAGGAGAACCTGCAGACCAGCGTCGCCGCCGTCGTCACCCAGGTGCTGCCGAACGGCAACCTCGTGGTCGAAGGCAAGCAGGAAATCCGTGTCAACATGGAAATCCGTGAACTGATCGTCGCCGGCATCGTGCGGCCCGAAGATATCCAGAGCGACAACACCATCGACTCCAGCAAGATCGCGCAGGCCCGCATTTCCTATGGCGGACGCGGCCAGATCAGCGACGTGCAACAACCGCGCTACGGTCAGCAGGTGATGGACGTGCTGCTGCCGTTCTAGCTCTTTCCCGGCTCCCCGCCGCCTCGCGACTCTCGGGCGCGAGACGGTGACTGCGCGGCCTCCGGCGGCTCCCCTGCCGGAGGCCGCATCGTTTTCGGCGCATCAAGTTGACACGCCGCTCCGTTTCTTCCGAAGATCAATAAAAATTCATGAAACCGGTCTGCGCGCCGGGACTGGCAATACTTATGTTCCATGACATAGCGCGAGATTGCCGGAGTCCTTCCATGTCATCAATCGTTCGCATCCTGCTTATCGTTGGCCTGGGCCTGGCCGCGACGCCGGACGCGGCGCAGGCGCGTCACCGCCACCGCCATATTTACACCCCGATGCCGTTGGCGCCGATGGCAACGCCAGCCCCATCGCCGCGCCTCAACACCAGCGGCGTCAATCAGCCGGGCGTGCCGAACACTTTGCGGCCCGGCACCATCGGCACCGGCGCCGTGCCGAGCGGCCTGAACGGCGACAGCCCTATCGCGCCCGGATTTCCCGGCAGGGTCGGGCGCGACTGACGCGATGTCGCGAACCGGATCAAGGACGCAGATGGCCGGAACACATCCGGCCATGACCAATTGCGACATCTCGGACTCGGCATACCGGTCCCACCGGACCTTTGCCGACACACGCTCCAGTCCCGACGAACCCGCTGCGGCAAGAATCCGGTTCAACTGCCGGCTTTCTGAACTATGCTTGATCGCATGGAACGCGCGTTAAGGAGTTGCGGTTTTGACGTCGAAACCCGATCCCGATCTTCAGCAACGCGAGGCGCTGCTCCAGACCGTGCTTCGCAACTACTTCGCGTCCGATAAGGCCGGGATTTTGCGCACCATCCAGTCCGAGGCGGAATATATCGATCTTGACTCCGGCGCGACGCTGCTGCGTCAGGGCGACGTCAGCGATGACGTCTACTTCGTCCTGTCCGGGCGGATGCACGCCTTTTCCGAAACCGAATCCGGCGCGCGGAAAATTCTCAGCGAGATCGGGCGCGGTGAATCCATCGGCGAACTCGCTCTGTTCACCGGCGAACCGCGCTCGGCCACCATCGTAGCCGCGCGCGATACCCTGCTGGTCAAAGTCACACGCGCGATGATCGAGCGCGCGATCGTGCAGGATCCCGAAATCGAGATGTCGATGATGCGGCTCGTGATCCGGCGATTCCGCCAGCACGAGCGCGAGCGCCAAGTCGCGCCGGTGGCGGTGAACGTCTGCATCCTGCCGATCACGCCGGGGCTGGATGCCGCCGATTTCGCGCAAAGCCTGCGCGACGCGCAAGCCGTGGAGGCGCGGCCGGTGAGCGTGGTCACCGCCGATGACATCGCCGGACGCTTCGGCGCCGCCGCGGTTCGTCAGGCCGGACGGCGCCATGATGCGCTCGCCGGCTATATCGACGAGATCGAGGCACGAAGCCGCGCGGTTTATCTGGCTGCCGACGGCCACGACACCGCCTGGACGCGATTCTGCCTGCGCCATGCCGACGAGATTCTGCTGCTTGCCGACGCCCATCGCGATCCAGGTCTCTCCGGTGTCGAACGGGGGTGCCTGGCGCCCGAAGCTCCGATCTCGATCGCACGGCAGACGCTGGTCCTGCTGCACGAGGCGGATACGAGAATTCCGACAGGCACGGCGCGATGGCTGGACGCGCGTCCAGCGGCACGGCACTTTCACGTTCGCCCCAAGCTGTCCCGCGACATGGCTCGCATCGCTCGCATCATCTCCGGGCGGAGCATAGGACTCGTGTTGTCGGGCGGCGGCGCGCGCGGCTTCGCCCATGTCGGCGTCATCAAGGCGCTGGAAGAAAACGGCATCCCCGTCGACACGATCGGCGGCAGCTCGATCGGCGCGGTGATGGGTCTGGTGCTGGCGCTCGGTCGCAGCGCGGTTGAGGTCGAAGCCGCAGTTCGCAAGGCGTTTCTCGAGCATCCGATGGGCAACGTGACAGGGGACTACAACTTCATCCCGCTGGTATCACTGATCAAGGGCGCGCGGACGCGCAGCGCGATGATGCAGGCCGTGCGCGACGCCACCGGGCTGGACGCGATCGACATCGAGGATAGCTGGATCACCTTCTTCACGATGGCGTCGGATTTTTCCATCGGCCGCGAAGCCGTGCTGTCGCGCGGCGACCTTATCCGCAACGTCGGCGCGAGCTATGCGATTCCGGGCGCGCTGCCGCCGGTCTTCGTCGGCGGACACATGATGTACGACGGCAGCACCTTCAACAATTTCCCGGTTGACGTGATGGCCCAACGCGGCGCCGGCCGCATCATCGGCGTCGACCTTTCGGTCGACCGCGAGCAGGTGTTCGACATTGACTGCGTACCCGGAACGCTTGCGCTGCTGCGCGACAGACTCAGGCCGCGCGCCAAACGGCGCTATCCTCTGCCGAGCGTGCCGGAAACGATGCTGCGGTCGTCGTTCATCACCTCGATCGCGAAACAGAAGGTGATGGGGAAATTCACCGACCTGTTATTCCAGCCGCGCGTTCCCGACGGCCGCCTGCTGGACTGGAACCGTTTCGAGGAGATGGTTGCCGCGGGCTACAGCCACGCCAGGCAGGTGCTGGCCGGGCTGACCGCCGAGCGCCGGGAGATGTTCCGGTAGCAGGTTGTTGCCGAGATCCCTGTCTCGCAGCAGCGCGAGCCCCTACTCGTCCCGATAAATCTTTTCGCGTTTCTCGTGGCGCTCCTGCGCTTCGACCGAGAGCGTCGCGATCGGACGCGCCTCGAGCCGCTTCAACGAGATCGGCTCGCCGGTTTCCTCGCAATAGCCGTAAGTGTTGTCCTCGATCCGCTGCAAGGCGGCGTCGATCTTGGAAATCAGCTTGCGCTGCCGGTCGCGGGCCCGCAGTTCGATGGCCCGGTCGGTTTCGGAGGACGCGCGATCGGCGAGATCGGGATGATTGACGTTCTCTTCCTGAAGCGTCTGCAGCGTGATCTTCGCCTCACGGAGGATCTCTTCCTTCCATGCCAGCAGCTTGGCGCGGAAATACTCGCGCTGACGCTCGTTCATGAAAGGCTCTTTTTCGGAGGGCTTGTAATTCTTCAGCTTTTCCAAATGCATTCCATTATCCGTGCAAGACGCCGGACGGCTCGGCTGCGGCCGACAGTCCAGCTGCGGCCGAGCTTATATAGCGGCCGTTTGTGACAGACAATATCGCCGCATCGAAGACCCCGCCCCCTGACGAGCTGAAATGAAAGAGTTCCGACCTTTTACGCGCCCGCCGGCGAGAAGCCGATCGATCCGGGCCGGAACCAGCCGGCTACCGGCGATCACCCGAATGGCTGAGGGAACCCGATCCATGTACCGCCGAAGCGGACCGGACAAACCCATGGGCGCCGGGTTCACCGCCGTGGCTTCCTGTTCTCAATACTGCCCGGCCTTGGCGAGTTCGACCTCGACGCGCAGTTCGATCTCCGACAGCACCGCGTCGAGACCGACATCGCCAGAGGACGATTTCAGGTCGGCGGCGGCGGCGCGCAGCCGCGTCACTGTCGAGGAATCGAAGTTGCCGGACAGCAATCCGATCTTGAGATCGTCGAGCACGTCGAGCGCGTTCCTGCCTCGCTGCACCGAGCGTTTGCGCCGCTCCACCGGATCCTCCTCGACGCCCTGCAAGGCCAGCAGCGCATCGATCGTTGCGGTGGCCTTCGGCGCAGCCGCCGCCCGATTTTCCGTCGTCGCGGTCAGATCCGGCAGGGAAAATTCGCTTCCACCGCTCCGTCGCGCGCTAGAAGTTTGCGTCGCCTGCGTCGTTCCGTTCGGTCCATAAATTCGCATCGCATGCTCACGGGGTTGTGATGATAACGAACCGCGTCACCCCGGCCCGGGACACTGCCGCCTCCGAACGAGTGTCACGACACGAATGATGCCGGCACTGGAACGGTGGACCGTTATGGTTAACGAAGCGTGAACGCCCGGCAAAAACTGCCGAGGGCGGCAACTTCGCCGCCGCCTTCCGCTCGCCCGACTTGGCCTGCCGAGTCGATCTTCAAACGATATCAATATCATGGAACGTGACACCGCGATGGCACGAGCTTCGCATGGTTAACGACGGATGACCGCCATGGGAGTGGCGGCCAGCCGGACCGAACCCTCAGCGGGGAGCAGAGGATGCCTGGCGTTGGTATTTCAAGGATCGTCCGCATCGCCGTCGCGACGCTCGTCGCGCTGGCGCCGCTGGGCGCGCCCGCGCCCGCCCACGCGACCTCGCGGATCAAGGATCTCGCCAACATCGAAGGCGTGCGGCAGAACCAGTTGATCGGCTACGGCCTTGTCGTCGGCCTCAACGGTACCGGCGACACCCTCAACAACATCCCCTTCACCAAGCAATCGCTGCAGGCGATGCTGGAACGCATGGGCGTCAACATCCGCGGCGCCACGATCCGCACCGGCAACGTCGCCGCCGTGATGGTGACCGGCAACCTGCCCGCCTTCGCCACTCAGGGCACGCGGATGGATGTCACGGTGTCGGCGATGGGCGACGCCAAGAGCCTGCAAGGCGGCACCCTGCTGGTCACGCCGCTGCTCGGCGCCGACGGCAATGTCTACGCGGTGGCGCAAGGCTCGCTCGCGATCGGCGGCTTTTCCGCTGAAGGCGCTGCGGCCAGCATCACCAAGGGTGTTCCCACCAATGGGCGCATCGCCAACGGCGCCATCGTCGAGCGCGAAATCGAGTTCGCGCTGAACAGAATGCCGAACGTCCGGCTGGCGCTGCGCAATGCCGACTTCACCACCGCCAAGCGCATCGCCGCCGCGATCAACGACTACCTCGGCACAAAGACCGCCGAGCCGATCGATCCGTCCACCGTGCAACTCTCCATCCCGCCGGAATTCAAGGGCAACGTCGTTGCGCTCCTGACCGACATCGAACAGTTGCGGGTCGAGCCGGACATCGCGGCAAAGATCGTCATCGACGAGCGCTCCGGCATCATCGTGATGGGACGCGACGTTCGCGTCGCCACGGTCGCGGTCGCGCAGGGCAACCTCACCGTATCCATTTCCGAAAGCCCGCAGGTCAGCCAGCCCAATCCGGTGTCGCGCGGGCGCACGGTGGTGACGCCGCGCAGTGCCGTCGGCGTCAGCGAGGACGGCAAGAAACTCGCACTGGTCAAGAACGGCGTCTCGCTGCAGGAACTGGTCGATGGTCTCAACGGACTCGGTATCGGGCCGCGCGACCTGATCGGCATTCTGCAGGCGATCAAGGCGGCCGGCGCGATCGAAGCCGACATCGAGGTGATGTGATGCAGCCCCAGGTCGACGGCAGCCTGATCACAAGCGCTTATCGCAGCATGCCTCGCAAGGCGCTGATGCCGATGCCGAGCGGTCGCCCCGATCCGCAGCTCGAGCAGGCGCTGCAGAAAGTTTCTCCGCAGGCGATCGAAAAGGCCAAGACGACCTCGCAGGACTTCGAGGCGATGTTTCTGAATTCGATGTTCTCGCAGATGACCACGGGTCTGAAGGGCGAAGGACCGTTCGGCGATACGCCCAGCACCGGCGTGTGGCGCTCGATGCTGACCGAACAGTATTCCAAATCCTTCGCCAGGGCCGGCGGCATCGGCGTGTCGGACGCGGTGTTCCGCACCTTGATCATGCAGCAGGCGAGCGAGGCCAAGCCCGCGCCAAAGGAGGCCACATGACGCCGGGATTCCGGGAGCCACGGGCGTCCCCCGCTCTACCGCCGGTCGCGACTCCGGCCGACGCACGCAAACTCGCCGAGGACATGCTCGATACCATGAATGCGCTGCTTGCTGTCATCGAGCGCGAGACCGAACTGGTGCGCGCCGGGAAGATCCGCGAGGGCATGGCGCTGGAAAGCCAGAAGAGCGGGTTGTCGCGCCGCTACGCCGGCGAGATCGGCCGCTTCAGGGCCAGCCAGGCCTACATGATGCAATCGGTGCCCGATCTGCTCGCGGCGCTGCAGCGCCATCATGAGACGTTCAGGGCAATGCTGCAGGTGAACCTGACGGTGCTCGCCACGGCACACGCGGTTTCCGAAGGCATCGTACGCGGCGTCAGCGCCGAAGCCCAGCGCCTCACCCTGCCGCAGACCTACACGGCCAGCGGACAGCGCAGCGCGCCGCCGCGCCAGCACACCAGCCCGATCGCGGTCAGCCGCACCCTGTAGCCTCCGGCGATCCGACCGGCTCGCGTCCCGGGCGCAATGCGGCGTCGAAGATGCCGCCTCGCAGAACCGGGATCGTCACCCATGCCGCCGTCGCGACGGCCCCGGAGCAGCAGCGCACCACCGGCGCGCCGCGCGGCATCGGGGACGCGGCAACGCCGCGCATTTGAATCAAACCGGCGCGGATATGGAACCGGCGCGTTCACCACGTTCCCTAACGCGGCATTGAGACATGAAAGCTAGCCTTGCGATCAAAAGGGGGTCGGGATTTGACTTGAAGGGAGCCTTGAGGAGGCGACCATGGGTACGGATTTTAGCATCAAGCCGGTTGGCGCGCCGGTTGCAGCACTTGCCGTTCAGCCGGCGCCCAGCGCGACGGTCGACGCAGTGGCGACTCAACTTCCGCCGAGCCAGAGCGTCACTGCGGCAGACGTGAGCGCGCGCGTCCGCAACGAGCCGCAAGCCTCGAGCGATACGCTGTCGCATCAGGTGATCGTCGACAGGGACGCCGCCTCGATGGTCTACCAGGTCGTCGACAACCGAACCAGTTTGGTCGTGAAACAGTATCCCGACGAGGCGATACTGCGTCGGCGCGCCTATTTCCGCACGCTCGATATGGTGAAGACCGAACGCGAACAGTCGATGGCCGACCGGCGGGCGTAACTCGACGACCAATTTTGATGGACATACGCCGTCTCGAGCGTGCGGATCCGTCATGACCGGGCCGACCTGAGCGGTGCCGGCCGTGATGTTCGGCGTTACGCCCGCCCGGACAGGCCCGCCGCAAGATTGCAGTTGATGTCGATCAGCGGCTTCAGCTTCGCGGGATCGGGATCGACCTGCATATCGACCGTCTGCTTCATCACGAAGACGCCGATATTGGCGATGTTCTGACGAACTTCCAACGGCTGCTGGTTGCTGTCGCTATCCGCCGCGCTCATGAAGATCGACCACAGACGACGATTGAACAGCAACGCGTCGTGCATGCTCTTGTCCGGCCCCTTCCAGTTATTCTGGATTTCCTGTAGTTGCCGCGCTGCCTTCAGCAATGCCTGGGCCTCGATTTCACGGGGAGACGACGAGGTTTGAGCCGTCCGGGCGTAGGCTTGAGCAGCATTTGACATTCAATAACCTCGGGGGAAGCAGCGGGCGCGCGCTTCGGCGCTGCTCGTATGTCTAACAGGCCGGCGTTTAAAATAAGTTACCCGGCGTTTTCAGGTACGTCTAAAAAATGGCACGCCGACGCAGGCGGGCTCGTCGCGCAACGCCGGGAGGCCGCGTTCTTTTCAGAAGCCGGCCACAAAAGATACGGCGGTAAGATGGAGCGGATACAGGCACGCGACGCCGCGCCTTGGGTCGTTATAGCGTTTTCAAGCGAAGCATGTCCTCGGGCTCGACCCGAGGATGGATACCGGCTCGCGTAAAGAAAACGCGTCAAAACTAAAGCTGGAGCCCGGCTTTGATTCCATTAAAGCCGGAATAGCTCTAGCGGAGGAGCTGCAGCACGCTCTGCTGCGACTGGTTGGCCAGCGCCAGCGCGGACACCGCGATCGACTGGCGGGTGGACAGCGCCTGGCTGTTCGCCGCTTCCTCGTTGGTGTCGGCGAGCGTCAGGTTCGACGAGCCGGTCTGCAGAACGTTGATCAGGTTCTTCGAGAAGTCCTGGCGGATCTGCACGATCGACAGGTTCGAACCGAGCGTCGAGGCCTGCGTGCGCAGCGTGCTCGACGCCTTGTCGAGGCTCGCGATCACGCTGTTGGCCGAGCCGTTGTCCAGGAAGTCGGTGCCTACCGTCAGGGCCGACAATCCGAGGCCCGCCGCATTCATGTTGGCGCCGTTGATGGCGAGCGTCGACTTTCCGCTCTCGTTGAAGATCAGCTTGAGCTGGTCGCCGTTGAGCAGATTGATGCCGTTGAAGGAGGAGTCCTGCGCGGTCGTGTTAATCTGCTGAATGATGTTGTTGTACTGATTGACAAGACCGGCTCGGGATGCCTGAACCCCGGCATCCTGAACGGGCGCGGCGGCGATGAGGCCGTTGAAGGCATAACCGGCGGCGGCCGCGGTCCCGCCGATCGTGCCGATCGTCGCGGAGGCGGCCTCGTTGCTGGTCGAGATCGTGATCACGCCCGCTCCGCTGATCGTGGCCTGAAGATTGTTGGAAGCAAGCTGCGCGTTCAGGTCGTTGAGGGTCTTGACGGTGCCGTTGGTGCCGTCGCCGAACGTGATGTTCGTCGCCACGCCGCCGCCGGTTGAATCGATCGTCAGCGTCTTGCCGTCGAGGTTCCCCGCGCCGCCGCCGCGCGCCGTCGTCCCCGCGCTCAGGCCGAGCTTCGCGAGCACGCCGGCCGGCGTGGAGTCCGTCAGCGTCAGGTCATGAGCGATACCGGTGTTGAGCGCGATCTGCCCGCTGCCGTTGACCGACGACGCGGTGCCGGGCGTCGTATTGCCGTCCAGCGAATCGATCACGCCGGTCAGCGCACCCAACGTCTGGTCGATGCCGATCGTGACGTTGCCGCTCGCGTCGGTCGTCGCCGCGCCTGAGGCGACGAACGTGACGGTCTTGCCGTCGACGGAAAAGCTGTCGCCGGCCGCGGGGCCGGTCGGCGTCGCGGACGTGCCGTCGGTCAGTGCGCTGATAAGGGTCGCGCCGGTTGCGAGAGCGCCAGAGGCGCCGGTCTTCAGGGCGGCGCCGGGCGTCGCTGCGGCATTCGTGAATGCCGCCGTGCCTCTCAGGTCCAGCGCGGTGGCGCCCGTCACGGGAAGGCTGTCGACCGACGACTTCTGCGAATAGCCGACCTGCGATTGCAGAACCTGATTGGCGACCGATTTCGCCGAGTCCACCAGCTTCTGCAGCGAGGTCAGGCCGGTGTTGGCCGCCTGCAGCACCTGCACGCCGTTGCCGATGCCGTCGAGCAGACTGCTGATGTCGTTGGCACGATTGTCGAGCGCGGCGGCGGTGAAATAATTGGTCGGATTGTCGAGCGCCGTGTTGACCTTCTTGCCGGTGGAAAGCCGGTTCTGCGTTCTTGCCAGCAGGTCGGCGGTGGACTGCAACGAAAGCAGATTCTGGCGAACGGATGCCGAGAGGACGATATCGGACATGTCTGGCCCTTCCCTGACGTAGGCGGACGCCGGCTCGTCGCAAAGAGCCGGTTCCTGACCGGAAAGGTGAACAAGACGTTTTAATTTATGGTTAACAGCAGATTAATGCGGCGATCACTCCGGCCCTCGCCTCCGTTCGCGGCACCTGACGCGCTATCTGATGATGCGCCACCTGAATCCGACCAACGAAATGGAAGGTAACTGAAGACTTTAACGCAGCGTGTTCAGGACGGGATCCGGATATTCAGAATCGTGTCTCGCAAAGTTTCTATCTTGTTTTCTCAATGAGTTGCCACCTACTGCTGATATTCCAGCTCAGAATAAGGTTGCCCTGCCCGCAAACGAAAAAAACGGCGGGGTTTCCCCCGCCGTTTTCCGTTGTCTGATATGTCGCTTACGATCAGCGGAGCAGTTGCAGCACGCTCTGCTGCGACTGGTTGGCCAGCGCCAGCGCGGACACCGCGATCGACTGGCGGGTGGACAGCGCCTGGCTGTTCGCCGCTTCCTCGTTGGTGTCGGCGAGCGTCAGGTTCGACGAGCCGGTCTGCAGCACGTTGATCAGGTTCTTCGAGAAGTCCTGGCGGATCTGCACGATCGACAGGTTCGAACCGAGCGTCGAAGCCTCCGAACGCAGCGTGCTGGACGCGTCGTTGAGCGAGGCCAGAACCTTGTTGGTCGAGTCGTTGTCGAGGAAGTCGGTGCCAGCGGTCAGGGATGAAAGTCCGAGACCGGCCGGATCGAAGGTGACGCCCTGGATGCTCAGGGTGGACTTGCCGGTCTCGTTGAACACCAGCTTGAGCTGGTCGCCGTTGAGCAGGTTGACGCCGTTGAAGGACGAATCCTGCGCGGTCGTTCTGATCTGATCGATCACCGTATTGTACTGGCTGACCAGCGTGGCGCGGGTGTTCTGCGCGTTGGCATCCGCCACCGGGGCGGAACCCGCACCGGCCGTGAACAAACCCGCACCCGTGGCCGAACCGCTCAGCGCACCGATCGTCTGCGACGCATAGTCGTTGGTCGTGGTGATCGTGATCTTGCCGGTCGAATCGATCGACGCGATCAGATTGTTGTTGGCCAGCACGGTATTGAGCTGGTCAAGCGTGCTCACATTGGTGGCGACCCCGGTGGAGCTATTGTAGGTCTGGGTGCCGCTGCCGAACGTGATCTTGAGGGCCTGACCGCCGGCGGTCGAGGCGATGTCCAGCTCGCCCGACAGACCGCCCGACGTGGTGGTGGTCTTGTTCGAGCCGTAAAGCGTGGTGCCGCTCGCGGAAATGGTCGTCACCGCGGTGGTGCCGTCCGCCGCGAATGCGCCCGAACCCGAATCGAGGCCGAAGCTGCTGAGGGCGGTGCCGCCAAGCGTGACGCCGTCGGCGCCGGTGCCGGTCGCGATCGTGATCTGGCCGCTGGTGCCGTCCGTGGCCGCAGTGGTCGCGCCGGTGATGGCGTTGATCGCGGAGATGACGTCGCCGACGGTTTTCGTGCCGGCGTCGATATAGGTGGTGTTAGCATCGGTGCCAGCGCTGGCGTTGGCGCCCGTGCCATTCACCGAGTCGTAGAACTGGATGGTCTTGCCGTTGACGGTAAGAGTTTTGCCGTCGAGGGTGCCGCTCGTCGTGAGGTCGTCGGTGGTGGTACCGCCTGCGCCGGCCAGATTGGTGGAAGCCGTGATCTTCGCAGCGGTGGCGTTCAGGTTGTTGACAGCGGTGCCGGTAAAGGTCTCGGTGTCATAGGTCGTGGTCGATGTCGTGGTGCCGAGCAGGTTGCTCGCGGTCGCGCCGGTGATGGTGGCGCTGGCCTCGGACTTCGTGGAATAGCCCGAGGTCGCCTGCAGCGCCTGGTTGGCGATCGACTTGGCGGTATCGACCAGTTGCTGCAGCGAGGTGATGCCGGTGTTGGCCGCCTGCAGCACTTGCACGCCGTTGCCGATACCGTCGAGCAGGTTCGAGATATCGTTGGCGCGATTATCGAGGCCCTGCGCCGTGAAGTAGTTGGTCGGGTTGTCGAGCGCGGAGTTGACCTTGTTGCCGGTGGCGAGACGGTTCTGCGTGGTGGCGAGCAGGTCTGCGGTGGACTGGAGGGAAAGCAGGTTCTGGCGAACCGATGCGGAGAGAACGATATCGGACATATTTCATACCTTTCTGGTGTGAATACACTGACGCGCGTACGCCGAAGACATTCCTTCGGTCGAGGCGACACAGTGATGAGAAGACTCTAAGAAAGCATGAACCGGATCGGAGACTCGCAAGCCTCCTGGCGCTCGGACCTGACGAACGCCGGGACCGGATTTCGCCCGCGCTGCTTGGCTTTAGGGAATTCCGGCGTGGACGCCGAGCGCAGCGTTTACCAAGCGTTAACCATAATCGGAAAGGATCGCGGCCGGGGCTGTCCGCGATGCTCGCGCCGACGTGGCCGTCCGCCGCATTTTGCGCAGCAAAGGGCGGCACCGTCCGCTCCGGCACGCTTCGTTCACGACAGGGAAACGTCATGGCGCTGAAAGTCGAACTGAAGCCGCACGAGCGCATCATCATCGGCGCATGCGTCATCACCAACACCGACCAGCGCGCACGGCTCCTGATCGAGGGCGACAGGATTCCGATCCTTCGCGAGAAGGACATCCTGACGCCGGAAACGGCGGATACGCCCGCCAAGCTGGTCTACCTCGCGGTGCAATTGATGTATCTGTCGCCGGAGCCGCAGATCAATCACGGCACCTATTTCAGCCTGTTGCGCGATATCATCACGACCATGCCGGGCGCATGGCCGATCATCGAGGGCATCAACAACGACATCCTCAACGGCGACCTCTACAAGGCGCTCAAGGAAGTCAGGAAACTGATCGCCTACGAGAAAAAGCTGACGGACATGAGCGAAGGCACGGCGCCGCGCGCCGACGCCGGGCAGAAGCGCTCGGCCTGATATCGCGAAGCGACGCCGTTCTTCGAACGGTTATGGGGCGAGCGGAAGCAACGACGTTCTTCGAGCGCTTGTGCCCGGCCATGACGCGTTAATCCGACGCCCGATCGCCTCAGCTTCCGGATTCGCGAGCTTCGGTTTCACGCGCGCCGAATTCAAGCACCGCCGTCACCAGGGCGTCGATATCGCGCATTCCCGTGCGATGGTTGACGATCGCCGCGCGGATCGCCAGCCGGCCGTCGAGCATGGTGGTGGACGGCGCTGCTATACCTGACTCGTGCAGCGATGCGACGATCTCCGCGTTGACCCGGTCGGCGTCATTGGCGCGATAACGGAAGCACACGATGTTGAGTTGCACCGGCGCGAGCAGTTCGAGCTTCGGCTCGGCAGCAATTTTCGCCTCCAGATAGCGCGCCAGCGCGCAGGTCCGCTCGATCATCGCGCCGAGCCTTTCGGTGCCGTAGGCTTTCAGCGTGAACCACGTCTTCAGCGCGCGGAAGCCGCGCGACATGTCCGGCCCGTAATCGCAGGGCCACGGCGAACCCGCCGCGAGCCCGCGCGTCTCCCGGCGCAGATAGGCCGCCGGCGCCGCAAACGTCCGGCGGTGCTGCTCGCCATCGCGAACGAGGAGAAAGCCAGCGTCATAAGGCACTTGTCCCCATTTGTGAAAGTCGAAAGCGATGGAGTCGGCACTTTCGAGCCCGGCGAGACGCGGCGCGATCTCCGGCGACAGCACGCCGAGCGCGCCGTATGCACCGTCGACATGCAGCCACAGACCCTCCTCGCGGCACAGCGCATGCAGCGCCGCCAGATCGTCGATCGCGCCGACGTCGACCGTCCCGGCCGAGCCGATCACCAGAAACGGCGCAAGACCCGCCGCGCGATCGGCTGCAATCTGCGCACGCAATGCATCGACATCGATGCGATGGCGGCGGTCGACAGGAATCCGCCGCAGCGCGTCGGTACCGAATCCGGCGAGGTCCATGGCCTGCGCGACGCAGCCATGCGTCGCAACCGACGTATAGGCGGTGAGACCGCCGCCGCGATCGGGCAGTCCCCGCTCGCGCACGGACGGTCCGAGCCGCGCCGAACGCGCCACCAAGATCCCCATCAGGTTCGCCATCGACGTTCCCGTGACGAAGATGCCGCTCGCCGTGTCGGGAAATCCGAACATCTGCCGCATCCACAGAACGATCTGGCGCTCGACCTCGATCGGAATGTGATCGCGGCCGCCGAGATTGGCGTTCAGCCCCGCCGCCAGCATTTCAGCCAGCATCCCGACGGCGGTGCCTCCCCCGTTCACCCATCCCATGAAGCCGGGATGAACGTTGCCGGCGGCGTACGGCGCGATGTAGTCGTAAAACTCCCGATAGATTTCGTCGAGGTCGCCGCCGGCCCGCGGCAGCTTCTCGCGAAAACGCGCGCGCACGTCCGCAGGAATCGGCCGCCATACCGGGCGCTCGCGAACGCCGGCGATGTAATCGAACATATCGTCGAGCATCCGGTGCCCCTGCTCGCGCAGCGCGCGCCAGTCGTCCGGATCGAGCGTCTCGCCCGCGTCAGGCTGCGCACCCGGCCGTCCCGGCGGCGGCCCGTCGCGCCGTGCGGCCGTCACGCCGCGCGACCCAGCTTGTTGCGCGCGCGCAGCCGGAGCATGTCCCCGGACGTCTCGAAATTCATTCGTGGTCCCCGAACCAACTTGACCTGAGCAATTCAATTCGAGGCTGCGGGGCCCGAATGTCCTGCCAAGCTGCAAATTGCCACGGTTCAGAACCTAATTCCAGTCGTCAGCCGACCGGCAGGAACTTCACCAGACTGAGCTGCGAGAGCATCGAGGTCGTCTGGTAGGAGGCCTGCAGATCGGTCTGCAGCGCCAGCAACTGGCTCGCGACCTCGTCGGTGGAAACGTTTTCGGCCTGATCGACCATGTTCTGCATCGTCGCCTGCGTCAGTTTCTGCCGCGCGGTGGCGTCCTGCATCACCGTCTGCGCGTTGGCGAGATCGGATTGGATATCCTGGATGTTCTGCTTGCCGGGCGTGGCCGTCAGGTTCTGCGCCACGCGCGAATTGAGCGCCGAAATCTGATCGGCCGCGTTCGGATCGGTGGGCGACGTCGTCACGGCCGCGAGAACCGCGACCGACTCCATCAGCGAACGGATGGCGTCCTCGTTGGCGCGCATGCCGTATTGCACCGTCACCGACGGATCGACCCGCACCGTCGAGGTCGCGCGCGCCGATCCGGTGCCGGCATCGCCGGTGTACCACTGCACGGTGTTGGCGGCCGTGCCGTTCACCGCTGCGGTGGCGGTAGCCAGCGTCGCCGGCGGGGTGGTATCGACGCGCTGCGGCGGCTGGTCGAAGAAATCATGCGTCGCCTGGATGGCGGAGGCCGCAACCAGCGACGTCTTGGCCAGCGTTCCGATCGAGCTTGTCAGCGCGGCGTTGAGATTGGCGGCGGTCGCCGCCGGCGTTGCGCCGATGGCGAAGCTGCCGGCAGGCGTCGGCGTTTCGGTGGACGCCGTGAGCTGCACCGTTTCGCTGGTGCCATCGGGCAGGTTGAAGGTGAAGCTCACCGTGTCGCCGTCGGCCGGGTTGGTCGCGCCGAGATCGATCGACGCCTGTGCCGGCGTGACCGTGACGCCGGCAGCACTCGTTGAACTGACGCCGGTCAATTGCGCGCCGTAGGGCGACGTGGTGCCCTCGGCGGCGGTCAGCGCCGCATTCAGGTTGGCGGCCGTCGCCGTCGCATTGGCGCCGATCTCGAACGATCCCGCGGGCGCCGGCGCCGTGGTCGTCGCCGTCAGTTGAACGGTCTTGCTGGTGCCGTCGTCCTGCAGGAAGGTGAAGTTGAAGCTATCGCCATCGGCCGGATTGGCGGCGAGGTTGACCGTCGCCGGCGTGTTGGTGACGGTCGCTCCGGTCAGCGTCGAGGTGACGTTGCTGAGCTTCATGCCGTAGATCGAGGGCGACGCATCCTCCGAAACCGACACCGACGTCGCGGTCGGCGAGGCAACGGTGACGCGGCCGAGGCCGTCCGCGCCGAGATCGGCCTGGTTGCGCTCGGAGATGACCTGCTTCAATCCGGCCTGCCCCGCGCCGTTCCCGTTCAGGATCAGATCGGACGACGCCACCGGCTGCGTGTAGATCGTGCTGCCGGAAAAGATGTAGCGGTCGCCGGCCTGCGTATTCAGGATGCCGACCACCGACGAGAATTCGGCCACCGCGGTCTGCTGGCCTGCGGTCTGTCCCGCGCTGTTCAGCGCCTGCGATCCGCTGTTCGCCGCGGTCTGCAACTGCGTGCCGATGTCGGACAACGCCTGCAACGCGGTATTGGCGACCCCGATGTTGGTGTTGATCTTGGTCATCGTATCGGTGTAGGCGGCGATGTTCGACAGTTGCGCGCGCGCGGCGATGGCAAAACCTTCGTTGGCGCCCATGCCCGAATAGGTCGTTGCTTTCTTGCCGCTGGTGAGCTGATTCTGCAGATCGGCCATCTGCGACTTGAGACTCTGGACCGAGCTGGAGAGAATCGTGTTGCCGAAGCTGATGCCGTTGATTGCCATGCGAACCGCCCTACACCGTTACACCTGAGCCTGAAGCAGCGTCTGCATCATGGTCTGCACCACCGACATCACATGCGCGTTCGCCGCGTAGGAATTCTGCAACGCGATCAGGTTGGTCATCTCGGTGTCGATGTTCACGCCCGCCTTGGCGTTGAATTTTTCCTGCAGCGTGTTGACGACGACGTCCTGGCCTTGCGCGACCTGCTTCGCCGTCGTCGCCGCGCTGCTCTGCACGCTGACGAACTGCTGCAGGAAAGACGGCAGCGTACCCTTGAACGGCGCCGCCGCAGACCCGAGGCCGGTATTCGGCGCGTAGCTGAACGTCGCCGAGGTGAGCTGGTCGAAGAGAAAGTCCGAGCGCGTGGTGTCGCCGGCGGGCGTCATCGGAGATGTATTGTAGACCGTCAGCTTGGAAGGATCGGCGAGCAGCGCGGCGTTGACCTGAATGCGCCCGGCCAGCCCCGTGATCTGCGACGCGGTGCCGGTGATCGCGCCTGTATAAAGCGAGGCGCGATCGGTGAAGAACGGCAGTTGCGGATTGCCCGAGGTGAGCGACTGCGTGGTTGTCGTGGTGGAAGCCGCGGTCACGGTGGACGCGCCCGAGCCGTCGTCGGTCACGCGGAGCTGCGAGCCCGACGCGGAAAATGTCAAATTCGCGGTCGCACCGATCTGGGTATTGAGTTGCGAGGCGATCGAGGCGAGCCCGCCGGAAAAATTGACGCCGATCACCTTGTCGTTGGGATTCGAAGCCGTGTTCGGTAAAGGCAGCGCGGTCGGGTCGTCCACGCGCACCACAGTGACGGTGTGCGAGACGTTGCTCGAGTCGGTATAGGTGACGTTGAAGGAGTTGCCAGGCAGCACGTTCGACAGATCGAGGTCGAAACCCGACGGAGGACCGGCGACCGGCGTACCGCTTGTCGTGACATCGGACAGCGCGCTGGCGAGCGTCGCAGCCATCTGGTCGACCTGATTCTGCGCCTGCACCAGCGTCTTGTCGCGCAACTGGACGTCGGCGGCGATCTGGCCGGAGTTGATGCCTTGCGAGGCGATCATGTCGATCTTGGCGCCGTTCGGGAGCTGGCAGGTGATGGTGCCGACGCTCGACTTGCCCGGATCCGCACTCCATTGCGAATTCGCGGTGAGCGAGGACTGCGCGTTGAACGACAGCGTCGACGCCTGCACGCCGCCGACGAGCTGGACGCCCGACGTTGTGAACACCGACGTCTGATTGGCACCGTCGGTGACCGCACGGATATCCATCAATTTGGAAAGCTGGTCGATCGCACTGTCGCGCTGGTCCATCAGCGTCGCCGCAGCCGGGTCCTGGGAGCTCATGCCCAGCAGCTTCTGATTGATCTGGGCGATCTGGGACATCGCCGCGTTGGCCTGCGAAACCGATACCGAAATGTCCTGTTCGGCGTTGGAGCGCAGGGTCTGGATGCCGCTGGTGGTGGCGTTGAGCTGCTGCGCCAGCGCCTGCGCCGCGTTCAGCACCGAGGATTGCGCCGCCGTGTTGCCCGAACTTGCCGACAACGCCTGCAGCGCGGAGGTGAAGTTGTTGTAGGCCGTTTCCAGCGTTCCGTCGTCGCCGGGCGTTCCATAGACATTCTGCAACTGGCCAAGCACGTTCGCGATCTGGTCGGCATAGGCGCCGCCGGCGTTTTCCGTACGCAACTGCGACTGCACGTAGGTATCGAGCGTGCGGTTGACGCCGATGACGCGGACACCTGAGCCGGTATCGCCGGTAACGATCTGGTCCTGCACCAGCGTCTGTGAGACGTAGCCGGGCGTGTTCGCGTTGGCGACATTTCCCGAGACGATCGACAGCGCCGCCTGGTTGGCGCGCAGGCCGGACATCGCGATGGAGAGGGCCGAACTCAAACTCATCTTTTTGCCCGCTTCGAAACCGGATCAATCGGCACCGCGAGCAGAGTCCGATTCAACCTGCGTTGAATCAAACTCTGCTTTATTCTTTCGATTGAGCATGATCTCATCCGAAAACCGGTTTCCACTTTTCAGGATCATGCTCTATCGCAGCACGTTCAGGAGATCCTGAACCATGCTGTTCGCGGTGGTGATGACCTTGGTGTTCGCCGAGTAAGCCTGTTGCGTCACGATCAGCTTGGTGAACTCGTCGGCGATGTCGGTGTTGGAGCCTTCGAGCGACGAGCCGCTGATGTGCCCCGCCGCGCCGGCGATCGCGGGCCCCGACTCGTCGGTCACCGCATAGGCGCCGCCATCGAGCGCCTTCAGATAGTTGGTGCCGTTGAAGTGCGATAGCGACACCTGCGCGAGGGAGAGGTTCTGCCCGTTCGAGAAGGTGCCGACCACGATGCCGTCATTGTTGACGGCGACCGACTGCAACTGGCCGGCAGCGTAGCCGTTCTGGTTGATCGCATTGACGGTGGCGTTGCCGCCGCTGCTGGCATACTGGGTCAGTCCGCCGGAACCGAGATTCAGCGTGAGGTTGCCGAGCGACTGGGTGCCGACGGTGACGCCGGGAATGACGATAGACGAGCCGACCGGGCTCGAGAGCTGGCCGTTGGTGCCGAAGGTGAAGTTGGTGCCGACGTTGACCCATGCCGCCTGCGTGCCGGTGGCGTTCGGATTGGCCTGGTAGAACAGATTCCAGGTATCGGAATGACCGGCGCCCAGCGAAGCGCTATCGGTCTTGGCCCAGCGCAGTTGCAGGTTCACCGAAGTGCCGGTCGCGTCGTAAGCCGTGACCGCGCCGCCGCTGATCGATTCCTGCTGGAACATGGTCTGATCGTTGGCGATCACGACGCCGGCGCCGGGCGTGCCCCCGCCACCACGCGCCATGTTGGTCGTCGCGCCGAAGCCCATCGAAGCCCAGCCAGCGGATGCGCTCGTTACTGAGAGATTCTGCGCCGTGCCAGTGTGCAGGGTGATCGCGCCGGTGCTGGCGTCGATCGTCGGGGCCTGCCCCGTGATCGCGCCGATCTTGCCCAAAAGGTCGCCGACGGTATCGTCGATGCGCACATGCGTCGCATCCTGTACACCGGTGCCGGCCGCAGTGAAGGTAATGACAGTGCCGTCAACGGTGATGGTATTGTTGACCGCAAAACCAACGGGCAGCGAGTCGCTCGGCGCAGTGCCGGACAACAGCGTCGCACTGGTAATCGCGACCGGCGGCGTCTGTTGGTTGGTCGCCGGCGAACCAGTGGTGGCGGCGTCGGTATAGGGTGGCGCCGGCGTGCCGACCACAAGCGGATTGAAGTTCGTGGTGAAGTCGGACGGATTCAACCCGCCGGCCGCGGTGATGGTGCCCGCGGTCGCGGTCGAACTCGACAGCGTCGTCGGTACGGACGGAAGATTGGCGGCGTATTGCAGCGTCGTGGTGGCCTGCGCGGGAACGAAGTTGTTCTGGAACTGCAGCACCTGCGGCACGTTGCCGAGCGGGTTGCCGGTCTTGGGATCGACCGGCACGCCCATCAGGTAGTAGCCGGCGCTGTTGACCAGGTTGCCGTTGGCGTCGACCTGGAAATCGCCGCGCCGCGTGTAGTAGGTCACGCCAGAAAACACCGGCTGGTTGTCCACGCGCCCCGTCGGCGACTGGACATTGAAAAATCCATCGCCGGTGATCGCCATGTAAGTGCCGACCGTCGAGGCCGACACCGTCCCCTGACTGGTGATGGTCGCCGTCGAGTACGCCGTCACGCCGCCGGCGACCTGACGGTTCGAGGTGGTCGAGTCGGGGATCAGATCGCTGAAGGCGGTGGCGATGCCCTTGTACCCCGTGGTCTGGGCATTCGCGATGTTGCCGGAAATGTTTTGCAGCGCAAAGGACTGCGCCTGCAAACCGCCGACCGACGTATTCAATGCGTCGAAAATACCCATAACATCGTCTCCAACTCGATCCGGGCGGCTTTTCCGGAGATCAACCAAACCACAGCCGCAGCCGGAAATGACGTCGCAAGCTCCGTGCCAACTTAAAAAACTAGTTATTTCAGTAAGTTAGAATAAGGCCATGGCTTTTGAGCCAGAGCATTCCTGCCTGACAGGGCAACTCTTGCCGGGGGGAGCGCGATGGTTTCGAACCAAGCATGACGGTTCGCGGGAAGGAAAAATGCGGCGGCTTGGAGTGACAGTGGCTGCTTTCGCTGTCGTCATGCGCGGACATGGCCGTTCGAAGAACGGCGTCGCTTTCGCTCGCCTATGGCCGTTCGAAGAACGGCGTCGCTTTCGCTCGCCTATGGCCGTTCGAAGGACGGCGGCGCTTGCGCTCGCCTATGGCCGTTCGAAGGACGGCGGCGCTTCCGCTCGCCTATGGCCGTTCGAAGAACGGCGTCGCTTGCGCTCGCCTATGGCCGTTCGAAGGACGGCGGCGCTTCCGTTCGCCTATGACCCGCGCATCCATCTTCTTCGAAAAAAGGATGGATGCCGGGTCAAGCCCGGCAATGACGATGGATCGCGATGTTTCCGTCCAGCCGTCAGATCTGGAAACTTCGCGCAGCGAAAGCCTACGTCGCCGACGGGGACGCCGGATGGAAGACCAGCGCCAGCCCGTCCATGCAGTAGCGCAGGCCGGTCGGCTTCGGACCGTCGTCGAAGACGTGCCCGAGATGGCCGCCGCAGCGACGGCAGTGGATTTCGGTACGGGCCATGCCGAAGGTCGTGTCGGTGGATTCGCCGACCGCATTGTCGAGCGGTTTCCAGAAGCTCGGCCAGCCGGTGCCGCTCTCGAATTTCGTCTCGGACGAATAGAGCGGGAGGTCGCAGCCGGCGCAGGCGAATGTGCCCTTGCGATGCTCCTTGAGAAGCGGGCTGGTGAAAGGCGGCTCGGTGCCGTGCTCGCGCAGGATGTGGTACTGCTGCGGCGTGAGCTGCGCCCGCCATTCGGCGTCGGTCTTTTCGATCTCGAACTTTTGGGCGGGTTTTGTCTCGGCCCTGGCGGGCCCCCCGCGCAGCCAGCGCAAGCCGAGCAGGCCTGCAAGGCCGGCGGCGGATGCGAGCAGGATACGGCGGTCGATCATGGTTGTCTCCGTGGGAGTCGGTGTGACGATCAATGAACCTTGGGTTCGACTGAAATAGGCGGCCACGCCCGACAAAGTTACACCGATCCTGGTCGGTCCCGCTCACTTTTTGGTGCTGTCATGCCGGAATAGTACATTTTGTCGTGGGATACCCCGCAGAGGACCCCTACCCTGCGCTCGACCCCCATGACAATAACGGCATCGGAGGTCGGCCGGAGCCGGGAGCGACCCTGAAACGATGGCGCTTTTTTTCAGATCATAAGCTGGCATGTCCGATATTCCCAGAATCTTTAATGATGCGCTTGCTGCTCTCAATAATAGAGACCTGAAGCGCGCCGAAGAATTGTTCAGCCGTGTCGTCCGAGCCGACAGATCGAATGTTCCCGCTCTCAACCTTCTGGTCGTGGTCCTGATGGCCATGGAACGCTTTGCCGAGGCAGAGCCGTTCATCGCAAGAGCGATATCCATAAATCAGAAATCCGACGTCTCGTTTTATAACTACGGGCTGATTTCCAAACGCCTGAACAAGCCGCAGCAGGCCCTGGAAAATTTCAGCAAGGCCCTGGCTTTGAATCCGACCGTCGCCGAGACGTGGAACAACAGAGGGACCGTATTCAACGATCTCGGAAACCATGATTCGGCGATTGCGGACTTCGACAGGGCGATTTCATTGAATGGATCGTATGGCGAAGCCTATGCCAACAAGGGCAAGGCGCTTTCGGTCCTCAAGCGGCATGCCGAGGCGCTCGCTGCATACGACAAAGCGCTCTCGATCAAGCCTGCCCTCGCTGAACCCTGGTTCGGTCGCGGCAATGTTTTCTATGATCTCAACCGCTACGATGAAGCCTTCGCCGCTTATGACAGGGCTTTCTCCATCAAGCCTGACCTGGAGGGCGTCGAAGGGGCGCGGCTTCATACGAAAATGCGCTTGTGCAGTTGGGAAAAACTCGGTGATGAGATCAATCGGCTTACGACATCTGTTCGATCGGGCAAGCTCAGCAGCGGCCCTTTTGCATTGCTGTCTCTCTGCGATTCAGCCAGCGATCACCATCGCTGCGCGCGAACGTGGACGACGGCCAGGAATCCGCAAACGGTCGAGCCGATATGGCAGGGCGTGATCCATGCGCACGATAAAATACGTCTCGGTTATGTCTCTACCGACCTCAACCGGCATCCAACCGCACATCTGATGGCGGAATTATTTGAGCTGCATGACCGGACGCGTTTCGAACTATTCGCCTATTCCATAGGACCTGACGATGGATCGGATGTTCGCAAGCGGCTGATGAACTCATTCGACGCGTTTATTGCCTGCGAAGATCGATCGGACGCCGAAGTCGCGCGCGCAATTGCCGACGCTGAAATCGATATCCTGGTTGATTTGAATGGTTTCACGAAAGGTGCGCGCACGGATATCTTCGCGCGCCGTCCCGCTCCCCTACAGGTCAACTACCTCGGCTATCCTGGGACAATGGCTGCTTCGTACATCGATTACATCATTGCCGACAAAACAGTTCTCAGGTCTTC
Organism: Nitrobacter sp.; assembly: GCF_047149785.1. GTDB lineage: Bacteria > Pseudomonadota > Alphaproteobacteria > Rhizobiales > Xanthobacteraceae > Nitrobacter. The sequence goes on from NZ_BAAGBE010000001.1 coordinate 1,914,350, forward strand.
CGACGCGACGCTTTACTCGGAAAAGATCGCCACGCTGCCTCATAGCTATCAACCCAACGACCGGAAACGGCTGATCGCCGATACGTCATTCCAACGGGGTGATGTTGGACTTCCCGCAGACAGGTTCGTGTTTTGCTGCTTCAACAACAACTACAAGATTCAGCCTGAAACCTTCGGACGCTGGATGCGCATTCTCAGGGCGGTCGATGAAAGCGCGCTTTGGCTGCTGGCCGAAAACCAAACGGCTATCGAAAACCTGAGAAAGGAAGCCGAGGTCAGAGGCGTCGATCCGGCGCGTCTTGTCTTTGCCAGGCGAGCGGAGCCACCCGAGCACCTGGCGCGCCATCGCCTCGCCGACCTTTTCCTGGATACGCTGCCATACAGCGCTCACACAACGGCGAGCGATGCGCTTTGGGCAGGCCTGCCGGTACTCACCCAAATCGGTGAAAACCTTTGCAGGCAGGGTTGCCGCGAGCCTGTTGAGCGCGATCGGTCTGCCCGGGCTGATTGCTCAAACGTCGGATGAGTATGAGAGTCTCGCCATCGACCTGGCCACAAATCCCGACAGGCTCGCCGCGATCAAGGACAAGCTTGCAAGGAATCGTCTGACTACGCCTCTGTTTGATACCGAATTATTTACGAGACATATCGAGGCTGCGTATCGAGCCATGTACGATCGGTATCGGGCCGGCCTGCCGCCTGATCATATCGTCGTACCCGCGTGATCCAACGGACCGGGCAAGTCGCATCAAACCGATTATCCATCGCGATCGCTCGCGGGCGCCGACGGCGGTGCGTGACGAGTCATCGATCGCAGCGGCCGCGTTCCTGCCTGACGACTGGCCTCGGCGAGCCTGACCTCGCGCGCTCGCGCCCTGATGCGCGCGCGCTCGCGATAGCGGGCGAGCGCGCCGGCGGCGGCGGAACGTGCCCGGGTCGCAATGCCGATGGCGTAGCCGGCGGCGCGTCCGGTCGGTCCGCCCGCCCACACCAGTTCGAACGGCGAAAACAGCCGCCAGCGGTCGTCGCCTTCGAATATCCCGCTGGCGATCAGTTGCCCCGCCGTCGCCGACGTGTTCAATCCCTGCCGGCCGAAACCGCTCGCGACCCACAGTCCGGGCTGCAGCCGGCCGATCTGCGGCATGCCGTGCACGGTCTGCCCGATCGCGCCGCTGAAGACTTCTGCGATTTCGACCGTGCCGAGTTGCGGGAAAATGGCGCGGATGCGCCTGCAGATCGCCGCGGCATGTCGATCCGATCGCGCCTCCCAGGTGGTTTCCGGGCTGGCCCACATCAGCCTGTCACCGTCGACGATCCGGAAATGATCGATGCCGTCGGTGTCGATGACGGAGCCCTGAAATGCCACCGCCTCGGCGAGCCGTGCGCCCAGCGGCGCCGTGACGGCGGCATGGCGCCAGACCGGGACCAGCGTATCGGACAATCGCCGCAGCGCTCCGCCGAGATGGACATTGCCCGCAAGCACGACATGGGAAGCCCGCAGGCGCGCCTGCGGGGTCACGATGCGCTTTCGAATCCCGAACGGATCGAGCCCGACCACCGGCGTCTCTTCGAAGATGCGCGCGCCGGCGTTGCGGGCAAGCTTCGCGAGGCCGTGAACATATTTACGTCCTTCGATCTGGAAGGCTCGCGGATAATGCACGGCGTGAAAATACCGGTCCGTGCGCAAGGTGTCGCGGACGCGATCGACCTGCCACCCCTCCACCTCGGTCGCGAAATCCTCAGCCAGCATCTGCAGATGGCTGACAAGCCGCTCGCCGGCATCGACGTTGGAGACTTCAAGCGCGCCTTCGCTCAGCGCAAGGCCGGGAATGATATGTTCGGCGGCATGGGCGCGAACATAATCGGCGCCCTGCCGCGACAGCGACCAGAGTTCGCAGGCGTCATCGAAGCCGACCCGCGCGATCAGATCGGAAAGCGGAAGCGCGTAGCCCGGCATGACCGTTCCGAGATGATGGCCGGACGCGTTCCAGCCGACATGGCGCGCTTCGAGAACGACGACGCTCGCGCCGGTCCGCGCAGCTTCCAGCGCCACCGTGAGTCCGGCAAGACCCGCCCCCACCACGCAAATATCGACATCGAGATCGGCGCTCAGCCGCACACGTTGCGGCGCGGCCACGGCGGACACCGTATCGCCGGGACTATCGGCCGCATCTGTGCTTTCCGAAATCATGGCGTTTTCTTACGGATTTGCGCCAACCTTGTCATCTTGTCGCCCTGTCCGTGCAAGGTTGCAGATTGATCGACGGGATCGATACCTGTATCCCGCGTTACGGTCATGCTTCAATGCCGAATCGAGACTGAGTCATGCGCCGCCTGTTGCTGCTTCGACACGCCAAAACCGAGAGCGATACACCCAGCGGCGGCGATCGGGACCGCCCGCTGGCCGCACGCGGCCGCAAGGACGCCGCCGAACTCGGCGCCTGGCTCGCCGGACAACAATCCCTTCTGCCCGATCTGGTTTTCATTTCGACCGCCGTGCGGGCACGCACCACCTGGGATATCGTCCGGCAGCGGATTTCGGATGATGTGCCTCCGGAGATTGCCGCGCATCTGCCGGATCTTTACGGCGCCCAGCCGACGCAGCTATTGGCGCTCATTCGTTCCGCTGCCGCGCAGAAGTCCAGACGTCTGATGATCGTCGGGCACAATCCCGGCCTGCACGAACTCGCGCTCGGCCTGATCGGCGGCGGCGATGCGGCCGGGCGCGCGGCGCTGGCCCGCAACCTGCCGACGTCGGGACTTGCGGTGATCGACTTTGCCGCCGAGAGCTGGAATGGCGCGGCCTTCGGAAGCGGACAGCTCGCGCGGTTCGTCAGCCCGAAACTGCTGAAGGAGGCTTAGAGTCTGATCAGCGCGCCCAGGAACGACATCCGTCGAGACTTATTCAACGTCCTGCCAGCGCCGATGCCACTCGCGAGAGCGCCGATCAGGGCAGCAAATCCTGCGGCAGCGCGTCGAAGGTGTAGGCGCGCGGTCGATTGCGGCGCATGTAGCCGCCGGCCTGCCAGCCGAACAGCGCCGACAGCCCGACGATGAACAGCGCGCCCGCCCATTCGCCGATAACCAGCGCCCGCACCAGCAATGCGGCCATCGCCACCGACAGCAACGTCAGCACCCCCACCCCTGCGAAATAAAGCGCGGGCCTCAGGCCGCCAACCAGCGAAGCGCGCGCGCCATGCAAGGCGAGTCGGCGATGCAGTTCGACAATGAATACGCGGTAATCCTTGTCCTGCGTATCCATCAGCGCCAGCGTCTGCCAGGTCGTGGACATTACAACGATGCGGCCGCCGTCGCGATGCAGGATATCGGTGCGGAAGCGGCGCGATTGCATCGACATGGGCCGATACGACATCCGAACAGCCGCAATATCCGCATAACGCCATATCCCGGACCGGCTGCCGGCCTGCCAGGATATTCCCTCATCCTCCAGCACGAACCGATGCGCCGATCCGATCAGCGACGCCCGGTAGGCGTAGCCGAGACCTGGCGGCGTCTCGGGTGGCAGCGACACGATCGGCGTCCTTCGCACAACGGGCTTTCTCTTGCTCGCGAGGCGGGTTCTATCCTACAAATCCTTCATGGCTGAAGCGGCTTATTTTCCGCGCCATCTGATTCTCGGCGGCGCGATGGTATCCGGCATATTGCTCGCGCTTGCGGTGCACATGCTGGGCGCGCAGATCGGCCTCGATCTCGGCGGCCTGTGGCGTTCCGATGCCAGGGAGTTCATGCCGGCGGGCGCCGCGATCGCATGGTGGCTGGTCGCAACGGCCGCCTTCTCCGGCAGCTATTTCGTCGCGACGCTGATGCACAGCGCGCCGTCCGGCCGTATCCAGCAGCGACTGCGGCAGTTCCTGATCGCGATCGCCGTGCTGTTTCTTGCAGGCGCCGGACAGGCCGCCTCGGCGCCGAGCGCCGTACCCACGGTCGAAGGCCTCGTGGCCGGGCTGGCCGTGCTCGGTCTCGGCGCGGCGATGGCTTTCTGCGGCGCGTATTTCGCGCTGCGCAAGAGCTGACAACCCCGGCGTCCATCATGCCCGCGTCCCGGTCCAGCGTCGCCAGCCCTGGGCCGGGCGTTTTCTTGCATCATGCATTCACGAATTGTTTCCCGACGCAATACGCTGCCGTCATACAATTGACGGATCAACGCCGGGTGCGGCTTCGAGGTATCCTCCGACGAAGAGGCTCAAATCGACCATGGAACAGAAGAGGTTTTATGCCTATATGCAATAACGGTCGTGGCGCAACATCATCGCAGCCGGTGCAAGACCCGAGATGTTTGGACCATCGGGATCGTTTGGACCATAACGACTCATCTGTCGGGCCGGCGCGCCATTTTGTCCCGTGGATTTTTCGCGTATGAGTGACGGAACAGCCGCTTGCCCCTCCTTCTCTCCAACCGGCTCAAAACAAAAAAACATGCGTGACCGGCGTGGGGGTTTGCTTCATTGTCCGGGCGCGTCCGTCCAGCGAACGTCTGAACCGCTTCACCAGAATCGCCGGAATATAGTGAGATTATAAGAGTGCCCTTGATATCGAAGCTCGTTGGAGATTACTGCAAGGATATGCGAATTTTTAGATCGGGGTCCTAGTGCCCTCAATCTGAAGTTCGCCTCGTTATATAGCGCCTTCCGTAGCAAACTTCGGACTCGAAAGGGCATTGGCAATTTATGATTCTAGTGTGGTTTAGACTCGGACATTCGCTTGAAGCGCTTGCAGAGAAAAAATGAGGCAAACTTCCGAACCACCGTGCTGGCGGGAGGACGAATGCATCGGCTGCTGACCGCGCTCCAGGGCGGCTTCAAGGAACGGATCGGCTGGAAACGCCTTGGCGTCGTTGCGAGCCTCGTCATCATCGCCTTCGCGATCATGACTCTCGTCCGCACCCTCAAGGGCGTCGACACCGGCGTTATTCTGATCGCACTGACGGAGAAGTCGCCGCACGAGATCACCATGGCCGCGCTTTGCGTGATCGGCGCGTTCTGTACGCTGACATTCTATGACTTCTTTGCGCTGCGGACCATCGGCAAGGATCATATCCCCTACCGGGTTGCCGCGCTCTCTGCGTTCACGAGCTACACCATCGGCCATAATGTCGGCGCCACGGTCTTCACCGGCGGCGCGATTCGTTTCCGCATCTATTCGGACCACGGACTGAACGCGATCGATGTCGCCAAGGTCTGCTTCATCTCGGGACTGACGTTCTGGCTCGGCAACCTGTTCGTGCTCGGCCTCGGCATGGCCTGGCACCCCTCGGCCGCAAGCGCGATGGACCTGCTGCCGCCATCCATCAACCGGCTGATCGCGTTCGGCTGCCTCGCCGGCATCGTGGTCTATCTCGCCTGGATCATCACCGGTCGCAATCGCCGCGAACTCGGACAGAACGGCTGGAAAGTCGTGCTGCCGTCGGCGCGGCTGACCTTCGTGCAGATCCTGATCGGCGTCGTCGATCTGGGATTCTGCGCTTCGGCGATTTACCTGCTGATGCCCGCGCAACCGCCGATCGATTTCGTCTCCGTGTCGGTGGTCTTCATTCTGGCGACCCTGCTCGGCTTTGCCAGCCACGCTCCCGGTAGCCTCGGCGTATTCGACGCGGCGATGCTGGTGGCCCTGCCGCAGTTCGGCAAGGAGCAGTTGCTGGCGACGCTTCTGGTCTACCGCACGCTCTATTTCGTGATTCCCTTCGCCATCGCCATCACCATCATGGGCACGCGCGAACTCTGGCTCAACGTCGTGCAGCCCTGGCAGCACCGCCGCGTGACCAACGCCGACGGCAACGATAGCGGTAGCGGTAGCGACGGTAACGACGGCGGCGGCACCGCTCCAGACCAGGCGACCCCACCGCCGCGTGCTGTCAAGACACGGGTCTCGCAGGAGTGAGCCGCCCGCCGTGCGATCCTGTCGCCGCAATCGGTTCCGCCGTTCATGGCCGATCGTCTTCGCCCGTCACATTCGCTTCATCCATTGGTCGATCCGACGAACCTCTCTTATTTCCGCCAAAACTATCGCGTCAAAACCGTTCATGGCCCGCCCTCACGCCTTCTCCCTCATCCGGATTCTCCTGACATTGCTCGGCACGCTCGCCGCGCAGCAAGCCGCCGCACAGTCCGCTGCGGGCGATCCCGCCTCTCCGGCCCAGGCCACGCCAGTCCAGGTCATGCCGGTCCAGGATCAGGCGGCCGGAGGAATGGAGATTTCGTGGGAGGTCCGCAACCGTTTCAGGCTATTCCGCGAGGAGCGCGACTTCCAGATCCACGTCGCAACCGAACGCAACCAGAGCATTCTCGCCGCCGAGCAGGCGCTGGAATTGCAAAGCGACGGCCGCGGCTGGGCCCGCAACGCCGTGAATCGCCTTTGCGTTGACCTCGGCGGCCATATCAGCGAGCCCTGCACCCGCGACAAGGTCAAGGAGAGCTATCTGGCACCGACGGAACATCCCGTCACCGTGCGCCTGACCGGCGCGATCCCGGTCGGCGCGGTGTGCGCCTGGTCGTTCGACGACGGCGACGGCCCACGCACCACGACGCAGGACTGCGCCGAGCCGATCGACTTTCGCGCCCGCTATGGCCGCGCCACCAATGCCACCGTCGATGTCACGAGCGGCAGCGACGCGCCGCAGCGCCTGACGACCCAGATCAAGGTGCGCGACATCCTCATCGCCGGCCTCGGCGACTCCATCGCCTCGGGTGAAGGAAATCCGGACCGCGCCATCGCGCTGTCCGACGAAGGCTTCTGCTTCCGCTCCTATCTCGGCGGCCCGACGAGCGAATATTACCGACCGAGCCGCGCCGGCTACAAAGGCGGCCGAGCCTGCGGCACCTCCGGATCGCTCCAGACCTGGCAGCATTACAGCGCGTTGTGGATGAACGCGGCCTGTCATCGCTCGCTTTACAGTTACCAGACCCGAACCGCCCTTGCGCTCGCGGTGCGGTATCCGCACATCGCCGTGACCTATCTGCCGCTCGCCTGCACCGGCGCCAGCATTCCCGACGGAATGCTGGGTTCGCAGCGTGCGCGCGAATGCCTGACCACGAAGTCGTCGGCCAAGTGTCAAGGCACCGTCAATGGCCAGATCGCCGAACTGCGCGACGCGCTTGCGGCTGCGAAACGCCGCCAGCCCGATCGCAAGCTCGACCTGGTGCTGCTGACCGTCGGCGCCAACGATATCAATTTCTCGGGCCTCGTGTCCGACGTCATCGTCGATGCGCCGACCGAGCGCGCACTGTTCAAGCGCAGCGGCCTGATCGGATCGGTCGATGATTCCCGGTCGAGTCTCGCGCGCGACCTGCCGCAATCCTTCCGCCGGCTGCGCACCGCGTTGAAGCCGCTGCTGGACAACGACCTGTCCCGGGTGGTGTTCGTCTCCTACGCCGACCCGGCGCTGGCCAACGGCGGCGTGCCCTGCGCCGGCGGCAAGGCCGGCTTCGACGTGCATCCGTCGTTCAACGCCGATCCGCGGCGGCTGGCCGAGGTCGAGGGCTACGTCCGGAACGAATTCCTGCCGCGGCTGAAGGCGATCGCGCTGTGCCAGTCCGGCGTGATCTGCGGTGATCCCGACAGCGATCGCATGACCTTCGTCGATGCGCATCAGGCGGCGTTCGCCGATCACGGGTTCTGCGCGCGCGACGGCAACGATCCCGAATTCGACCGCGCATGTTTCTCGGCCAGGGGAGACAGCTTCGTCAGCGACATCGTGGAGGCACCGCAGCAGCCCATGACGTGCGGGCGCCCGGCCAGCGATTTCCGCGCCTATCTGCCGCGCGCGCGCTGGATCCGCGACGCTGACGACAGCTACTTCACGGCGATGACCTACCCGCAGGCGCTGCCGGCGTCGGTGCAGCCGTCCGACATCCATGACGCGACATGGGGCCTGCTCTCGGCGGTGTATGGCGGCGCGATCCACCCGACCGCCGAGGGCCATGCCGCGATGGCGGACGCCGCGCTGCCGGCGGTCGAAGCCGAACTGCACCTCAACGGCGCCGATGGCAGCGACGTGACGGGCGAACCCCTGCCGCCACTGGCGCCGCCCTCGCCGGTTTCGCCCGCACCCCTGACGCCGCCAGCGGCGATCCCGCCCGCACCGCAGCGGTAAACCTGGAGCGGTTCACGATTACACGGAATCAATGCGCGCTCCGGCGTCATGCGCGGGCATAGCCGTTCGAAGAACGGCATCGCTTTCGCTCGCCTACTCCGTCACGCGAAGAAAAACGCGTCAGAACAAAAAGCTAGAGCCCGGCTTTGATTCCATCGGAAGCGGAAAGGCTCCGGGATGCTCCATCCCGCCCGCGTGCGAAATGGCTGAGGGCGAACCATCCGCGGAAGGCTTTTCGTTCGGCCACGTTGCCGTCGAGGCGGAGCGTACCGTCGTCGACTGCCGCGCGAAGCGACCGGTACCCGAGCCAGATTTCCACCAGCGTGCGGAGGCTCGCGGTGACCCAGAGATCGACTTCGAAGCCGGGATCGCGCGTGCAGATGTCGATATCGCGCGGTTCGAACACCAGCCAGTAAAGCCGCTTGGCGACCGGCGCGCCATCAAGATGAAAATGCACCACCCTGCGGCCCGCGAGGTCGCGACCCGACGAGCGCCAGTGACGCCGTATCTCCCACATCAGGATGAACGGATCGAGGTTGTCTTTGCTGACGATGTCGCGCTTGAGCCACCGCTGCGCCCAGAAGCCCATCGCTTCCAGGACCGGAAACAGCGCTTCCCCTGCTTCGGTGAGGCGATATTCACCGCGGCCGCCAACGCCCTTCGTTCGATGGACGATCCCGGCATCCTCCAATTCGCGCAAGCGCTTTGACAACAGCGCCGAGGACATTCGCGGCACGCTTTCGTGGATTTCGTTGAAGTGCGTGGCTCCGACGCAAAGCGCCCGCACAAGGAGGGGCGTCCATCGTTCGGCGACGACTTCCGCCGCGATGGCGATCGGACAGTGCTGGCCATAGCCCCGGCGTTCGCTCATGAGGCTTATCGTACATGCCGCGCCGCCGCCAGCCAAGTTCAGATTATGAAGTTGAGGCTGCGCAGAAACCGTGTGCATCGTGATGTTCGAGCCTGAGAAGGGGACCGTTTCGTTTTTGGAACGGCCGCCCGGCTAGCCCTACCACGGGAGACGGTCATGTCGATATTGCGATCCAAGTCGCTTCTTTTCGCTGCCGCGCTGGCGTCAGGCGCGCTCGCCCTGGCTTCTGCCGGTCATGCTCGCGGCGGTCCCGGCGGGCTGGGCCCGGTTCATGGTCCGGGATCGAGCCACAACCCGGTCAGCGCGCCGACCGTTCGCGATCACCGCGGACCACAGCACAGGCCCAACCCCAGGGCCTATTATTGCCGGCGTCACTGGAGTGCGCCGGGTTGCAACGTCCACGACCATCGCACGCCGCCGCCGATCCCGTGTTACGGCAACCTCTGCTGAGGCGAGAAAGCCACGCTGTCAAACAGGAGGTCGAAATGCGTCATGACAATCGACTGCGCGAATTTGTTCTTGCTCTTGCTGTCGTATCGGTTGTCGCAGCGGCATTCGTCGCGACACCCGCTGCCGCCAAACGAGGGGCGGGAGCGGATGCGGGAGCGGTAATCAATGCCTGTGACCGGGCGAAATACTGCGTGTACAGCCAGGATCCGAAGACCGGTTCATTAAACGGATGTGACACGCAAACCGATACTTGCTTCACTTGCCCAACGGACGGCAGCCACAAATGCTATCAGACCAGGCGGTCGCCCACCGGCAAGCCTGGCATGGGCAGGATAGGCGGGATCAAACTGGCTCCGGCTCCACGCGGATATCACCTTCCGACTTCTGTTGGCGGACTGAACTCGCCTGTGGGCGGTCAATCGAAATTCAAAGCCGCTTATGGCCGCAGCACGGGCCCGACCAATCCCAACGGGCCGGATATTCCGGGAAAGGGCAACGAGCCGTTCAGCTCGGCCCGTCAGCACCACCGATAACGCAGCGGGGCGGAGGCGCGCCCCGAACACCTGCGCGCCGCGCCCTCAATTCACCCCGAGCTTCTTTTGCAGGCTCGACGACGAGGTGGTGTACTGGAACACCAGCCGCTTGTCCGGATAGACGTAGCGGTGCGCCTTCTGCGCCATCAGCGCGCCTTCGTGGAAGCCGGAGAGGATCAGCTTCAGCTTGCCGGGATAGGTGTTGATGTCGCCGATTGCGAAAATGCCCGGCACGTTGGTCTCGAACGACGCCGTCTCGACCGGGATCAGGTTGTTCTCAAGCTGGAGTCCCCAGTTCGCGACCGGCCCGAGCTTCATCGTCAGCCCGAAGAACGGCAGCATGGTATCGCAACTGATCGTCGACATCGCATTGTCGCTGCCCTTCACCTGCGCGCCGGAGAGCTTGCCGTCCGCGCCCTCCAGTGCCGTGACCTGACCGATTTTCAGATCCATCTTGCCGTCGGCGACCAGCTTGCGCATCTGCTCCACGCTATGGGGAGCCGCGCGAAAATCGTCGCGGCGGTGCAGAAGCGTGATGCGTTTCGCCAGCGGATGCAGATTGAGCGTCCAGTCGAGCGCGGAGTCGCCGCCGCCGACGATCAGGATCTCCCGTTCGCGGAACTGCTCCATCTTGCGCACCGCGTAAAACACCGAGGTGTTTTCATAGGCCTCGATGCCCGGCACCGGCGGCCGCTTCGGCTGGAACGAGCCGCCGCCTGCGGACACCACGACGACCTTGCACTCGAACACCTTGCCGGCGTCGGTGATGACGCGGAATCCGGGATCGCCGATCTTCTCGATGCTTTCCACCATCTCGTTGAGGTGAAATGTCGGATTGAACGGCTTGATCTGCTCCAAAAGCGCCTCGGTGAGGCCCTGGCCGGTCACCAGCGGAATGCCGGGAATGTCGTAGATCGGCTTCTCCGGATAAAGCTCGGCGCACTGTCCGCCGATCTTGTCGAGGATGTCGACAAGATGAACTTTCATATCGAGCAGACCCAGCTCGAACACCGCGAACAGTCCGCAAGGGCCCGCACCGATAATCAACACATCCGTCTTGATCGCTTCGCTCATCTCGAAAAATCTTTTCCGTTAAATTCCCAAGCTGGGCCGGACAATGCCGGCCGCGCCGATGATAGGAGGTGTTTACGCCTGCCGCTCCGGCGTCATGACCACGAGGCCGTCGAGTTCATCGCTCACCTTGATCTGGCACGACAGCCGGGAATTCGGCCGCACGTCGTAGCCGAAGTCGAGCATGTCCTCTTCCATCGGCGTCGGCTTGCCGACCTTCTCGATCCAGGCTTCGTCGACATAAACATGACAGGTGGCGCAGGCGCAGGCGCCGCCGCATTCGGCCTCGATGCCCGGTACAGCGTTGCGGATCGCCGCTTCCATGACGGTCGCGCCGTTCTCGACGTCAACAGTACGGGTTTCGCCGGAATGGTCGACAAAGTTGATCTTGGTCATTTGTGTAGCGCTGCCGAACATAACTCAATGGTGGATACGGGCTGTCGTATAACGAAACGATCCGGCCAGCGCCAGCGGTCGGCGCAAAAAGGCGGGCGATTCGTCAGGGACGGCCGGCGATATGTCAGGAGCGACGCAGGATCGCGTCGATCGCCTCGCAGGCTTGGCTGATTGTCCGGTTCAGCGCAACCCGCGGCCCGGCTGCGTCGGCTCCGTTGCGGAGCGCGGTCTCCAGCTCGCCGGCGGCAACTGCGACGTGAACCGCGCCGACCGCCCGCGCCGACCCCTTCAACTTGTGCGCCAGGGTCGCCGCATCCGGCGGGAGTCGCGCCAGCGCGGCCGCGAGCTCGGTGGCCTGACCCGCGAACATCGCCAATACCTCGCGCTCGAGACTGTCATCGCCGAGCGTTATACGGCGGAGATGGTCGAAATCGATCGGGCCATCGTCCGGAACCAGTGGAGGCGACGGCATCCAGGCGACCTGCTCAAGGGAATACGGCATTGCTGCGATCCGGGATCCGATGCGCGGCGTAGGCTGCCCACAGGATCCCGCTGAGCCAATCACGGGCTGGTTAACAGAACGTTTCGCGTACAAACCTCGGGTTCTGCCGCCATCCCGCCTGAAACGAGCTGGCGTTCAGTAATTTTCAGCATCTCGAAGCGGTTAGCGGTGGCGGCCGTTAACGATGATTAAGAATGTATTAACGACAACCATTTCATTCGCGACGCCAAGCCAATAGGATGTTTGGGGGAAGTGACCGACAAGAAAGGGCGGTGGCAGCAGCCACCCCCGGAACCGGCTTGGGGCTCGGGTCGGCGACCGGACTTGCAGCGGCGACGCGAACCTGCGGCGGTTTGCGTAACACGAGGGCGTGGACTGACATGGCGAACAATCCCAAAAAGGTCAAAGATCCGACAGAGGTCGCTCTTTCCGCCATTCAGGAGGCGCTGAACGTCGGCGAGGCGTCGGCGGGGATTTCAGACCAAACCACGCCCCGTCACGAGATCGCCCCGCCGTTCCCGACCCACGGCGAGGATGATTTTGACGCCCGAGCGGCCGCCGACCGGCTGGCTTTCGAAGCCGCCGACGGACCGCAATTGACGCGACGCCCCGCCAATGACGATCGCGAAACGATCGGGCAGATCCTTCAGGCCATCCAGAATGGCCGTCCTGCCCGCAATATCTATACGCTCGCCTCACTTTTCGCCGGTGTCTGGATTCTCGGCGCCGGCCTGCTGACGATCAGCTTTCTACCCTCGCTGCAGGCCGCAATGGGCCAGGGCAGCGGCGGCACGCTCGCCCTCGCCGGCCTGATTGCCCTGTTTTTCGCTCCCGTCCTGCTGTTCTACTTTCTGGCCAGCCTGGCGTGGCGCGGCCAGGAACTGCGCATGATCGCACAGTCGATGGCGCAAGTGGCGATCCGGTTTTCCGAGCCCGAGGGCCTGGCCAGCGACTCGGTGGTGACCGTCGGTCAGGCGATCCGGCGCGAAGTCGCCGCGATGGGCGACGGCGTCGAGCGCGCCATCGCCCGCGCAGGCGAGCTGGAAGCCCTTGTCGCCAACGAAGTCGCCGCGCTGGAACGCGCCTATTCCGATAACGAGGTGCGGATTCGCGCGTTGCTCCAGGATATCGCGCACCAGCGCGACAACCTCGTCGGCCAGGCCGAACAGGTCCGCAGCGCCATATCGGGGGTCCAGATCGACCTGCGACACGATATCGCGCTGATCAGCGATGCGATCGCCTCGCGCGTCGACGAGGTCGCAAAAGGCATCACCGGTGCTCTGGAAGAGCGCGGCGAGCACATCACGACGGCCCTCAGCAACGCCGGCGACAACATGATCCTCGCGCTCGGCGAACGGGGCGGCGATTTGCTCGACCGGCTTGAGGAGGCCAGCGCCGAGACCGCGCGCGCCGTGCTCGATGCCAGCGAGCGCCTGACCAGCAGCCTTAATTTCAAGACCGGTCACGTCCACGACGAATTCGCCGATCTGGCCGACCGGGTCCATGACATGCTCAATGAGCGGGTCGAGCGGATCACGAGCGAATTCGAGCAGAAGTCGGCATCGATTGTCGAAGGCATCTCCGATCGCACCGAACAGGTCCACGACTCCCTGAAAAATTCCAGCGACTCCCTGCTGGTGGAACTCGAGCTTCGCGGCGGCGACCTCGCCACCAAGATCGACGACGCTGGCAACCGGCTGGCAACCCGGATTCTGTCATGCGGCGACAAGGCGAGCGAAGCGCTCGACGTCACGGTCAATACGCTGGTGGCCAAGGTCGCCACCCAGACCGAAACCGCGCACGATACGCTCAGTCTCCAGATGAGCGCGTTCGATCAACTGGTGAAAGACCAGGGCGCCGAGCTCGCGGAGAAGTTCGCACGCGACAGCGGCACGCTCGGCGCGCTCATCACCCGCCACATCTCGGAGTTCGATCGCACGGTGAAGACCTTCGGCGGCGAGATCGTCGACCGGCTCGGCCAGCGCACCGAAGATATCGCCCGGAGCATGAAGGCCTATGTCGATACCTTCGATACGCGTCTGACGTCCAATGGCGGCGAGATCAGCGCCACGCTGGATCAGCGCCTGGCGCAATTCGAAAACTCGCTCCAGTCGCGCGTCACCAGTCTCGATGCTTCGTTCGACGCCAAAATCAAGTCGTTTGACGCATCGGTCAACGGCCGCCTGGCGACACTCGAGCAAATCTTCGATTCGCGCGCAAAGTCTGTCACGGAAACGATCGACAACCGACTCGGCACACTCACCTCCTCGCTGTCCGATGGCGCCGCCCATGCGATCGGCTCGATCGAGAGCCGCCTCGCGCACTTCGCGTCATCGCTGAGCGAAGGCGCAACGCAGGCCGTCGCTGCGCTCGAAGGGCGCATCTCGGGCGTGACCGGAACCATCGACGAACGCAGCGCTTTCCTCGCCGATACGATCACGGCGAGATTCGAGGAAATTCATCAAGGCCTCGACGAACGCGTCGGCTTCGTCGCGACAACCATCGAAACGCGCGTCGCCCAGTTCGAGGACCTGCTTGGATCGCGGATCGAAGCCGTGGCCGGTCGTTTCGAATCGAGCGGGAGGGAGGTCAGCGATACGCTGTTGGCGCGCACCGAAGAGCTGTCGCTCGGCATCAGGTCTCATGTCGAGGATGCGGAACGCTCGCTGACCAACCTGGTGGTCAACACCAGCGAAACCATTCAGACCGGGGCTCGCGCCGCCCAGCAGTCCCTGCTTTCGGTCTCCACCGAAGTGGGCGCTCAGTTGCAGTTGACCTCGACGGAGGTGGAGCGCGCTCTGACGACAGCGGGAACCGCCGCCGCCAACTCCATCCTCAACAGCGCCCGCGATGCGCAAACGACGCTGGTCAACTCGTCCGCCGAGACTGTGAGCCAGGTCAAATCCTTGTCGGCGGAGATCGAGCAGACGCTGTCCGCCGCCGGAACCAACACCGCAGATTCAGTTGTAGCCGGCGCACGCGCCGCGCATACCACGCTGGTCGCCGCGTCCTCGGATGCCGCAACACATGTCAGATCGCTCGCGGGCGACATCGAGCGCACCCTTACGACCGTCGGATCCGACGTCGAACGCCTGCTGTCCACGGTCGGCACCTCCACCGCCGAAGCCGTGCTGTCGAGCGCGAAGGCAGCCCAGACCACGCTCGTCAACGCTTCGACCGAGGCCGCGGGCCACGTCAAGTCACTCGGGTCCGACATCGAGCGGACATTGACGGCGGTCGGCACCAACACGGCCGCCGCCATTCTCGGCAGCGCTCGCGAGGCCCAGAGCACGCTCACCACGGCTTCCGCCGATTCCGCCAGCCAGATCAAGACGCTCTCTTCGGAGATCGAACGCTCCCTCCATGCGGCCGCAGCGAACACGGCGGAGATCATTCAGGCAAGCGCGCAGAATGCACACACCTCCCTGGTCTCCGCGTCCGACGAAGTCAGCACCAGATTCAAGTCGGCATCGACCGACGTCGAGCGACTGATCTTTGCCGCCAGCGGCAGCTTCGGCACGACGATCACCGGCAAAACGGACGAAATCGTCAATTATGTCCAGCAGCAGACGGACCGCCTCTCGCAAATGATCGACAGCAAGCGCGGATCCCTGGTCGATGCGCTGGGCGGCAAGGCGGATCAGCTCACCTCCGATATCGATCGCGTTACGTCCGACGTGCTGAAATCGATAGAGGTCAAAGGCCAGGCGTTCTCGCAGTCCATCGTCGCGAACGGTTCAGACGTCGTCCGCACCATCACCAACGCGGGCGAACTGGCGACCGGCGCGATCAGCAAGTCAATGAAGGATCTCGAGCAGGCGTCGCGTTCGGCCATCGAGCAGTCGCGCCAGGCATCCCTCATGGCCGTCACCGACATGCAGGAGACCAGCAAGATACTCCGCACCGATACGGTCGCCTTGTTCGAACGGCTGCGCGAGGGCAATATCCTTCTTCAGGAGGTCCTCACCGGCGCCCACGAAAACCTCAATTCGCTGGAGCGCGCGCTCGTCACGCGCGTTGCCGACTTCGTATCGACCATGAAGGATGTCACGTCGCGGAACGGCCTCGCCACGCAGGCGCTCGAGGATCAATTGGCAGTGTTCAACGCCAAGGCCGCCAGGGCTCTCGATGATCTGGGTGCGCTGTCCGGCCAGTTCGAGACCCATGGGAATACGCTGGTCGAAGCTGCGGCACGGGTCGAACAAAGCAACCGAAGCACAACATCGTCGGTCGAGGAACGCAAGTCCGTGCTTGAATCGCTTGTGACGGCGATCGACTTGCGGACTACCGACTTCGATCAGCGACTGACGCGATTCACGACCCTGCTCGACGAATCGCTCGCCGCCGCCGAAGAGCGCGCGCGCGACATCGCGCGGGTGGTAGCCGAGACCGCCGGCGCGGGATCGGCGGCGATCAGCCGCCAGTTCGAGGCGGTTCGCGCCGCGGCCGAGGAAGAACGCCGCCTGACATCCGAGTCCATGAGCGAAATCTGCCAGCAGGCGACCGAAGAAGCCGACTCGATGCTCAAGCAGTCCGCCGGCAAGTTTGCGATCCTGGTCAAGGATATGAAGCAGATGACTGCGGAAATGCGTGCCGAACTGGAGACGACGCGCAACGAGCTTCGCCGCGGCGTGCTCGAGATACCGCAGGAGGCCGCCGACAGTACCTCCCAGATACGCAAGGTGATCGTCGATCAGATCGAAGCACTCGCGGAACTCAACCGGATCGTCGCCCGCCATGGCCACGGTTTCGACGTTGTCAGCAGCGCCCGGTCCGGTTTACAGCACGAGGAAGAGCCGGTGGCGGCGCAGGCCGGAAGCAGAAGTGCGACGACTGCGCGCTCAGCTTCTCGCATGCGTGACAGCGGCAGCGCGTCGAACCTCCCGCCGCCCGATCTTGGCGCTCCTTCACCACGCCGTACGGAAGCTCCGCCCGTCAGCCCGACAAGCGCGGCGCAAGGAAACGACGATTGGCTCTCGGATTTGCTGAACCGCGCCGATACAGGCGGCAATGACCACCTCCAGCGCGGACGCCCCGCGCAGCAGGCCGATAACCCGCTGGACTCGCTGTCGCTCGACATCGGCCGCTTGATGGATCGCAACCTTGCCGGAGAGATGTGGGATCGCTACCAGCGCGGCGAACGCAAGGCCTTCAGCAAGCGTCTCTATACGGCCGCCGGACAGAAGGCCTTTGACGAGGTCGCCCGCAAATACCGTGCCGACCGCGCTTTCAAGCAGACCGCTGATCGCTACGTCGCCGAATTCGAGCGTCTGCTGGACGAAGCCGCGCGCGATGACCCCGCGGTGATACGCGACCATCTGCTATCGGAGACCGGGCTGGTCTATACTCTGCTCGCCCATGCGGCGGGACGGCTCGGATAAAGGTCCCGCTTTAACGGCGACGAAGCGGCGCCGCTGCGATGGCGGTCCAAGACCCCCCGCGCAGGCAGCGCCCTCACCTCCTCCTGGGCGAGCGTTCCGACGTCGCCGGCGCGGGCGCACTGCTGGCGGCGTTCGGGCCGAACAGCAGCCGGGTAGGATTGCGATCCAGATTATTGACGGCATGGCTGATGTCGCCAAGGGTGCGGCGGCCGTCGGCCATCAGCGCGCCTGAACGCTTGTTGAAGTCATCGGCAAGTTCGCGAATCGACTTCACCGTCGGAAGCAATTCGCCGCCCCCCTTGCCGCCGGCGATGGTGTTGAGGCCGAGCATCAGGTCATCGGTCTTCGCCATGACGCCGTCGGCCTTGTTCATGACGTCGTTGAATTTCTGCACCAGGTCGCCGATTTTCTCCGCGTTGTGAGCGAGCGAGGCGGTGAAGGTCTCGACGTTCTGCAACGTGTTCTTCACCGCCGCTTCGTTTTCTGCGACGACGCGATTGACGTTTTGCAAGGTCGCGCGGATCGACTCGGTCACATCCTGCAGGCCGGCCGGATCGGCGGTCAAAACCGGAACGCCGTCCACGTCGAGAGGTACGGGCGGCGCCGCAACCTCGCCGCCCTTCAGCGAAATCGCGGCAACGCCGGTCAATCCCTGGAATTCGAGTCCGACCCGGGTGTCCTTCCGGATCGGAGCGGCGTTTTCAACCATTGCAAGCGCAACGACACGGCGTGGATCGTCAAGCTTGACCGACACCACCTCGCCGACGCGAATGCCGTTGAAATTCACGCTGCCGCCATTGCGCAGGCCCGAAGCCGAGCCCTCGAATACGATACGAAGCGGGCTGCGCGCCTTGGTGGTGTGGAGGCTCTGGAACCAGAGCACGAAACCGAAGGCGGCCGCGATCACAGCAAGCGTGAACGATCCGATCAGCACGAAATTCGCCCGCGTTTCCATCAATCCGCTCCGATACCAACTCAACCTGCGACGGCGCGGGCGCGCTTGCCGTGAAAATAGGCTTTCAACCAGGGATGCTGCGAGGCCAGCAAGTCGGCCATCGACCCTGCCGCAATGATCTTACCGTTCCCTAAAACGGCGATGCGGTCGCAAGCCGTATGAAGGCTGTCCAGGTCATGAGTTACCATGAAAACCGTCAGCCCCAAAGTTCGTTGCAGCGTCCGCACCAGGTCGTCGAAGTCCCCCGCTCCGATCGGATCGAGGCCTGACGTCGGCTCGTCAAGGAAGACCAGTTCGGGATCGAGCGCCAGCGCCCGCGCCAACGCCACCCTCTTGATCATCCCGCCGGACAGCTCGGACGGATAGCGGTCGGCGACCTCCGGCCCCAGTCCGACCATGCCGAGCTTGGCGACGGTGATCTCGTCGAGCAGCCGCCGCGAAACCTTGAGATATTCCCGAACCGGGAACTGGATGTTCTGACGGACATTCAGCGACGAGAACAGCGCGCCCTGCTGAAACAGCACGCCCCAGCGGCGCTCGACCGCGCGCCGCGCCGTCGCATCCGCAGTCTCGAGATCGACGCCGAAAACCTCGACGCTGCCGCCGATCTTCGGCACCAGTCCGATGATGGTGCGCGTCAGCACGGATTTGCCCGCACCCGACGGACCGACGAAGCCGAGAATCTCGCCGCGCTTCACGTCCAGGCTCAGGCCGTCCAGGACCTTCGTGGCGCCGAACCGGACGGAGATGTCGCGGACGCGGATAACGGAATCGGATGCGTCTCCAGCCATTACATGCCTATCGACGCGAAGAAGATCGCAAACACGCCATCCATCACGATGACGAAGAAGATGCCTTTCACGACCGACGAGGTGGTGCGTTGTCCGAGCGATTCGGCGCTGCCCTGCACGGCAAGCCCCTCGACGCAGGCGACGATCCCGATCACGGCCGCCATCACCGGCGCCTTGATCATGCCGACGACAAAGTGATCGATCGAGATCGCGTCGCGCAACCGGATGAGAAACGCCTCCGGCTGTATGCCGCCGTAAAGCCACGCCACCAGGCCGCCCCCATAGAGCGCGGCGATCGCGCCGAGAAACGCCAGGATCGGCAGCGCGATCACCAGCGCGAGCATCCGCGGCAGGACCAGCACCTCGATCGGATCGAAGCCCATGGTGCGCAGCGCGTCGATTTCCTCGCGCATCTTCATGGAGCCAAGTTCGGCGGTGTAGGCGCTGCCGGAGCGACCCGCCACCATGATCGCGACCAGCAGCACGCCGATTTCGCGCAGCACCAGGACGCCGAGCATGTCGACGACGAAAATATCCGCGCCGAATTTGCGGAAATGAAAGATGCCCTGCTGCGAGATGATGCAGCCGATCAGGAATGTGATGAGAACGATGATCGGAACCGCGCGCCAGCAAACCTGTTCGAGATGATGAACGGTCGAGGTCAGGCGAAAAGACCGC
Organism: Nitrobacter sp.; assembly: GCF_047149785.1. Lineage (GTDB taxonomy): Bacteria > Pseudomonadota > Alphaproteobacteria > Rhizobiales > Xanthobacteraceae > Nitrobacter. The sequence goes on from NZ_BAAGBE010000001.1 coordinate 1,934,088, forward strand.
GGATGGCGAACGACCCGGCCGCCGGCCACCAGCACCGCGCCCAGCATGCCGATCAGGCCCGTCAGCGTCGTTCCGAACCCGACAACGTTGCGCCCGACGTCCTCGAGCAGGCCGGTCAGTGCGTTCTGAGGTACCGCCGGCGGCGCGGAAGCGACGGGAACGCGGCGGACCTCGTCAACGAGGCTCGCATAGTTCGCGGAGAGCCCGGAAATCTTCGCCTCGACATTGCCCAGGGTCAGGCTGCGCCGCAGCCGTTCGATCAGCCACGCACCGAAAGTATCGAGGCTGGAGATCTGCGACACGTCGATGACGATATCGGGCCGGCTGCCGGTCAGCTTTTCCGCCTCCGCCACCATCCGCTCCAGCGCCGGCGCAAAACGCGCCGTCCAGGGGCCGGCCGCACAGAGCGCCAGACCGTCGCCTCGCGCAATCTGCTGCAGTGTGGGGCTATCACCCAAAACCAGCTCCCGGCCCGAATCTCTGCTATTAAGGCGAAACCTTTAACATGACCTCAGCGGCCGTGCTGCGATATCCCTCCCGATCACAGCCGGCCGCAATGCATACGGACTTGTCGAACTTGGAAACGTCGCGGTACGACGCAACCACGCTGCGGTGCCGCATCGAGCATTGGCCGATTGCGGGCAGCTTCACGATCAGCCGCGGGGCAAAGACCGAAGCCGTCGTGATCGTCGCCGAGATCAGCCGGAGCGGACACACCGGACGCGGAGAGTGCGTTCCATACGCCCGCTACGGAGAGACTCCCGAAGGCGTCCTCGCCAGCCTTCTCGCGATGGAGGCGCTTCTCGCGGCGGGCCTGGATCGCCGATCCCTGGCGTCCGCCATGCCGGCAGGCGCGGCGCGTAATGCGCTGGACTGCGCGCTGTGCGACCTTGAAGCCAAATGCAGCGGCCAGCGGATCTGGACGTTGCTGGATCGCCCCACCCCTGCCCCTCGTTCCACCGCCTACACGATCTCGCTCGGCTCGCCTGAGGTCATGGCGGCCACGACCGCCAAAGCCGCCCGTCGCCCGCTCCTCAAGATCAAACTCGGCGGCGACGGCGATCCCGAACGCATCGCCGCCGTGCGCAAACAGGCGCCGGAATCGGAACTGATCGTCGACGCCAACGAGGCATGGACGCGTGATAACCTGGAGCGGAACCTGGCGGCATGCGAAGCCGCCGGCGTCACGCTGGTCGAGCAACCGCTTCCCGCAGGCAACGACGCGGCGCTGGCTCGAATTCGCAGGGTCATCAGCGTTTGCGCCGATGAAAGCGTCCATGACCGCGTCTCGCTCGATGGCCTTCGCGAACGCTACGACGCCATCAACATCAAGCTCGACAAGACCGGCGGCCTGACCGAAGCCCTCGCCATGGCGGATGCGGCGCAGGCGCTGGGTTTCGAGATCATGGTCGGGTGCATGGTCGCGACGTCGCTGTCGATGGCGCCCGCCATGCTGATCGCGCGGCAGGCCCGTTTCGTCGATCTCGATGGTCCGCTATTGCTCGCCAGGGATCGCGACGACGGCCTCCGCTATGAGGGAAGCACCGTTTACCCGCCCGAGGCCGCGCTCTGGGGCTAAGAATCTGTTTGGAAAGTCACCGGGCATCTCCTGGCCGTTCCCCGGACGCAGCGCAGCGTGAAACGGTGCGCTGCTGAGCCGGGGTCTTTCGCGAGGTTTTCTGCAACGATCCCGGGTTTGCGCAGCGTCTCGTCGTGCCGCAGCGCGCCCAGGACACCCGGAAAGTAAACTTTTCAAACAGGCTCTAAGTCCACCGGCCGGCACAGCGTCCGGAAGGTCGCGCCCCCCGGCTCATAAAGCCTCCACACGGCGAATCACTTGCCGTCCCGGATGCGACGGAATGGGGATTTCTGATTCGGACGGCGTCAATTCAATTGCGATTCGCGGCGGATCATGGTGATCGTTACAGTTGCGCACAATGATTTGCGCGACGAGTTTGCCATGGCCGATGAAGCTTTCGCCCTGTCGCCGATGTCCGCCAGCGCTGCACCGCTCGGCGCCGCGGACTTCGACGCCATTCGCGAAGCCTTCATGGAGACGTCGCGGGGCCGGTGGTTTCTGACCGAGTACGCCAGGCGCAACCGCAACGCGGATACCGCCATGGTGCTCGATGCCGTTGCACGCATCGAGCAGACCGTCGCCGCCCAACAGCAAGCAGCGACCAGCGACGCGCTGCCCAAGGCCCTTGCTGCGATCAAGGTTAGCGTCGCCGAAGCAAAGGCCGCCGCAGCCGCGTCATTCGACAAGCGGATCATGGACGATACGCTCGCCCCGATCGAGAGGGGCGCTCGCATCATCCGCGAAATCTCGTGGAGGTGGCGCGAGATCGGCGGCGACAGCAGGATTTGCGATATTCTCGATTCGCAGGCCGGCGTGATCGACGCCGTTTATGAGCAACTCGCCGCCAGAGACGATTCCGCGGCGCTGCAAGTTGTGTTCGGGTTGATCGAGTCGACGCTCGACGAATTGTCGGACCCACCTGCCGCGACGACTCCGCCGCCTCGCGCGGAAACCGTGACCCCATCCCCGGCAACCGCCGACGAAGCTTCCGCCTCGCGTGAGGACGCCGCGCCGCCGGAGCGAGCGGCCGCCGACGCCGGTATAGTGTTTTCGAATGAGGTGGAATCCGGTTCGCGCGAAGACAACGCGTCAGATCAAGAATCACAAGTGTTTCATCATTTCGGTGAAACGGTGGAAGAGTCCAGCGTTGGATCAGAAAACGCGGCTTCCGCATCCGAAGCGCAGGCCGCCGCCGTCGATACAGCGAAAACGGAATTTCCCAGCGAACAATTGTCGGCCGCCGCCGTGAACGAACAGGACACGGCGCATGACGATGCCGTGCTCGATCTGATCGCTCTCGAAATGGGTGCGCCCGATTTCGACGAACCCGAAACCGTGGACGCCGCTATCGGCGATCCGGTGATTGCCGAACCGGCGCGAACTGCCGAACGCGCCGCCGACAACTCCGATACAAGTCCTCGTGAGGAATCCGGGACCATTCCCGAAATTGCCGCGCCGCCTTCGCTCGGCGCGTCGCTGCTGGAGAGCGGCATCGTCCCGCGCGCCACGCCCCGCTCCGATCCGCTGGCGCCGATCCGGCGCATGACGCAGGCTGAAAAGATCGCGTTCTTTTCCTGACTCCGTTTCCATTGCAGGCGCAGATCACGCTTCCATGGCGACGTTGTCAGTCGCGGTCCTCTCTGTAGAGATGGTGGATCGGGCCATGACCGTGGCCGACGCCGAGCCGATCCGCCGCCGCGATCGCTCCGGTGATGTAGGCCTTCGCGCCGCGCACGGCGGTTTCCATGTCGTCACCCTTGGCGAGGCCGGCGGCGACCGCCGACGACAGCGAACATCCGGTGCCGTGAGTGTTTTTGGTGGCGAGGCGCGGAGCGGCAAGCGCCAGCATTTCATCGCGCGTAACGAGATAGTCGATGCTCTCCGCGCCACCGCCGTGCCCCCCCTTGATCAGGACCGCCGCGCAGCCGAGCGCCAGCAAGCGTCGCCCCTGTCGCGCGATGTCGCTTTCGCTTTCGGCAACGGCCTCATCGAGCAGCACCGCCGCCTCCGGCAGGTTCGGCGTCATCAATTGCGCACGCGGAACAAGTCTGCTCCGTAACGCCTCCACCGCATCGCGTTCCAGCAGGCGAGCCCCCGACGTCGCGACCATCACCGGATCGAGCACCACATGCGCGGGCGACCAGCGCAACAGGCCGCCGGCGATGGCCTCGATCACGGCGGCGTCCGCGACCATGCCGATCTTGACGGCTCCGACGTCGAGATCACCGAACACCGCATCGATCTGCGCGGTCACGAAATCCGCCGGCACATGGTGGATCCCCGACACCCCTCGCGTGTTCTGCGCCGTCAGCGCCGTGATGACGGACGCGCCATAGACTCCGAGCGCCGCGAATGTCTTGAGGTCGGCCTGGATTCCCGCACCACCGCTGGAGTCGGATCCGGCGATGGTCAAGGCAATGGGGACTGTCATCCGTGTTCTCGCGCCAGGGTCGTCCGATCGCGCCAGCATAGTTATTCATTCGCGGCAGGCATAGGCGCGGGCAGCAACCGGAGCGCCCGTTAAGTCGCCGGTCGCTCGATTTTTCGGCGCAGCTCGGTATCCACGCGGCTCGAACGCGCTATATTGAAACCTGACGTCCTCCGGAGATACGCGATGGTTCCTTTCTTCGTTCAGTTCAAGTGCAAGCTCGGCCAATCCTATGCCGTCGCCAACGCTCTCGCGGAGGCCGAGATCGCCTCGGAGATCTACTCCACCGCCGGAGACTACGATCTGCTGGCGAAATTCTACGTCGATAACGACACCGATATCGGACACTTCGTGAACGAGAAGGTGCAGGTCATTCCGGGCATTCAGGACACCCACACCATCATCACTTTCAAGGCATTCGGAACCAACTAGCCGTTCCTGCATCTGGAACAAATGGTGGTACGCGCTGTTAAAGCTCGCGCCAAGCCGAACATGATCAGGAGAAAACAATGAAAGCCGCCAAGATTTCTCTCGCCACACTCGCCCTCGCTGCCGCCATCGGGTTGGCAGGCCAGGCGTCCGCCGAAACGCTGAAAGCAACCCTGAACGGCGCATCCGAAGTGCCCGCCAACACCAGCAAGGGCACCGGGACAGTCGAGGCGAATTACGATCCGGCGACCAAGAAACTGACCTGGAAGTTGACCTATTCGGGTCTGACCGGTCCGGCGACGGCAGCCCATTTCCATGGCCCGGCGGCCGCCGGCCAGAATGCGGGCGTTGCGGTTGCAATCCCGAATGCGACGTCCAGCCCCGCCGAAGGCAGCGCCACGCTGACCGACGCGCAGGCCGCCGACCTTTTGGCCGGCAAGTACTATGTCAACGTTCATACCGCAGCCCATCCGGGCGGCGAAATCCGCGGGCAGGTCACGAAGTAGTCCTGGCCCAATCGCAAGGCATTCGGCAAAGGGCAAAGGGACGAACCAAGGTTCGTCCCTTTTGTCGTCCGCCGGACCGGGGTTCTTAAAGCTGGCGCTCGCGCGCGCGGATCGCCGTCCAGACCCGCTCGGGCGTGGCCGGCATGTCGATGTGGTCGATTCCGTATTCGCGCCACAGGCCGTCGATGATGGCGTTGACCACCGCCGGGCAGGAGCCGATGGCGCCCGCTTCGCCCGCTCCCTTCACCCCGAGAGGATTGGTGGCGCAGGGGACGTTGCGGGTTTCGAAGGTGATCGAGGTGCCGTCGGCCGCACGCGGCAGCGCGTAATCCATGAACGTGCCGGTGACGAGCTGCCCGTCCGCGGCATCATAGACCGCCTGCTCCATCAGCGCCTGGCCGATGCCCTGCATGGTGCCGCCATGGATCTGTCCCGCCAGCAGAAGCGGATTCAACGTCATGCCGAAATCATCGACGACGACATAATTGACCAACCCGATCTTTCCGGTCGCCGGGTCGATCTCGACCTCCACGACATGGGTACCGTTCGGGTAGGTGCCGTCGGCGCTGCTGAAACTCTCATTGGCTGTCAGCTTCGAGGGGTCGGCGACGCGCTTGGCAAGGTCGGCGAAGGAGATCGAACGGTCGGTGCCCGCGATACGAACCAAGCCGTCGCTGATTTCGAGATCGGCCGGACTGGTTTCGAGTGCCTCGGACGCGATCTCGCGGAGCTGAACGCCGAGCTTGCGGGTCGCCCGCTCGACACTGACGCCGCCGGAAGGAATCGAGCTCGATCCGCCGGTGCCAAGGCCGGAGACGACCACGTCGGTGTCGCCCTGGATCATATGAATTCGTTCCGGCGGCAACCCAAACTGATCGGCGATGATCTGCGCATAAGCGGTGGCATGGCCCTGCCCGCTCGACTGCGTGCCGACCAGCACCGTGACGTCGCCGTCTGCGTCGAGCCGCACATCGGCCCGCTCGCGGCCCATGGTGCCGCAAATCTCGACATAGGTCGCCAACCCGATGCCGCGAACCAACCCTCGCTTTTTCGCAGCCTTCGCCCGCTTCGGAAATTCCTTCCAGCTTGCGATCTCCATGGCGCGCTTCATATGCGCTGCGAAATCGCCCGAGTCATAAATCTTGCCAGTCGCGGTCTTGTACGGCATCGCTTTCGGCGAAATGAAATTCCTGCGCCGGATGGCGTCCGGCGTCATGCCGAGCTTGCGCGCCGCGGCATCGACCAGCCGCTCCACCACATAGGCGGCCTCGGGGCGGCCGGCGCCGCGATAGGCATCCACCGGCACGGTGTTGGTGAACACGGCGCGCACGCGGCAATGAAACGCCTGGATATCGTAAAGGCCCGGCAGCATTCCGGCCCCGCCATACGGAATGTAGGGACCGAAGGTGGAGAGATAGGCTCCCATGTCGCCCATCAGGTCCACATCCATGCCGATGAACCTGCCGTCTTCCGCCAGCGCCATGCGCGCGGTCGTGACGTTGTCGCGGCCTTGCGAGTCACCGACAAAATGATCCGATCTCTCTGCCGTCCATTTGATCGCCTTACGAAGTTTTTTCGAGGCGACCGCGATCAGCGCGTATTCGCGATAGGGAAACAGCTTGGTGCCGAATCCGCCGCCGACGTCGGGACAGATCACGCGCATCTTTTCCATCGGAATCTTCAGCACGGACTGGCAAAGAATCTCGCGCAGCCGATGGCTGCCCTGGCTGCCAGCCGTCAGCGTCAGGCGATCGTGCTTGGCGTCGTATTCGCAGACGGCGGCGCGCGTCTCCATGTAGTTGGTGACGACGCGCGGATTGACGATCGAGATTTCCGCCACCGCATGCGCACCCGCGAAGGCGACGTCGGCCGCGTTCCTGTCGCCGATCGAAACATCGAACAGGAGATTGCCCGGGTGGTCGGGCCAGACCTGAGGCGCGCCCTTCTTCACGGCGTTGGCGACACCCACCACCGAGGCGAGCGGCGTCCACTCCACCTCGATCGCCTCGAGCGCGTCGCGCGCGTGCTCGACCGTATCGGCGACCACGAAAGCGACGGCGTCGCCGACGTGCCGCACCTCGTCGCGCGGAAGGATCGGATATGGCGGCGCGGTGAAGGGCTGGTCCGGAAGATTGAACTGGCAGGGCAGGCCGCCGAGATCGGCGACGTCGGCCGCGATGAGGATCAGGGCGACGCCCGGCAAGCCGCCGGCGCGCGACGCATCGATCCTGTATCTCGCATGGGCATGAGGCGAGCGCAGCATCAGCGCATGCAAGGCACCCGGCGGCGCATGGTCGTCGGTATAGCGGCCCTTGCCGCGAACAAGCGCGTCGTCTTCCTTGCGCCGGACGCTCTGGCCGATGCCGAATTTCACGGGAGCCATATGATCTCCGCCGCCGTTGCAGGATCGTTATACTGCAGGGAAGCCCCAAGAGGCTAGCCCCGCACCAGCGACCTCAACCAGCGCGGACCGAACAACAGCAAGATCACGCCGGCGTAGACGAGCGCGCCGACGACGATCAGCAGTCCAAGAGCCGCCTCGTCGCGCATCGTGCTCCACTGTGCGAACTGCGCCAAGGCGACGTGCGCGGTCAACCACAGCGCCGCCGCAAGCACCACGCCCGCGATCAGGAATTTGCCGAGCGAGACCCGCAACGAACGATCGATCTCGAAGTACCCTGCCCGCACCGCAAATCCGATCACGAGCAGAAGATTGACCCAGGCGCCGACCGCGGTGGCCAACGCCAGACCGACCTGCGCCAGCGAGCCCATCAACGCGACCTTGAGCGCGAGATTGACGCCGATCCCGGCGAGCGAGGCCTTCACTGGCGTCGCGGTGTTCTTGCGCGCGTAGAACGTGGCGACCGCGCTGCGGATCAGCACGAAAGGGATGAGGCCGACCGCGTAAGCCGACAGCGTCGCTCCCGCGGCAGCGGCATCGGCTGCGGAAAACGCGCCGCGTGCGAACATCGCCCGCATGATCACGTCAGGCACGGTGAGGAACGCCGCGACGAACGGCATCGAAAACAACAGCGTGAACTCGAATGCCCGGCGCTGCGACGCCGTCGCGCCCTCGTGATCGCCGCCCGTGATCCGCCGCGACATTTCCGGCAGCAGCACGGTGCCGATGGCGATGCCGATCACGCCGATCGGCAGTTGATTGAGCCGGTCGGCGTAATACAGCGCCGACAACGCTCCGGTCGGGAGAAAGGTCGCGATGATGGTGTCGGCGAACATCGCCAGTTGCGTGCCCATCGAGCCCACGGTGGCGGGCGCGAGCGCGCGAAAAAACGATCTGATGTCGTCACTCAGTTCGAGCGGCGAGAACCGCGGCAATCCCCCGTGCCGGCCGAGATCGCCCGCCAGCAGAAAAACCTGAAGGAAGCCGGAGATCAGCACGCCCCAGGCCGCCGCATGCCCGGCGCTCGGGAAAAAGGCCGCGAGCGTCAGTGTCATGATCATCGACAGATTGAGAAAGATCGGCGCAGCCGCCGCGCTGGCAAAGCGATGCATGACGTTCAGCATGCCGCCGTACAGCGTCACCAGCGTGATCAGCAGCAGATAGGGAAAGGTGATCCGGGTCAGTTCGATCGCCAGCCGTCGCTGCTCGGCGTCGTCGGAGAACCCCGGCGCCAGGATGCGCATGGCCTGCGGCATGAAAATCCACGCCACCACAAGCAGAACGACCTGGGACAGGAACAGCAGCGTGAAGATGCGATCGGCGAACAGTCGCGCCGAGGCCTCGCCTCCCTCCCCACGAACATGCGCGTAAGCCGGCACGAATGCCGCATTGAAGGCGCCCTCGGCGAAAATCGCGCGGAAATGATTCGGCAGCCGCAACGCGACGAAGAAAGCATCCGCGACCGGCCCGGCGCCGAGAACCGCGGCGAGCACGATGTCGCGCGCAAATCCCGTCAGCCGCGAGAGCAGCGTATATCCGCCGACGGTGAAAATGCGTCCAAGCATCCGGCGTTTCTACAGGATCGCCTCCCGGCGCAAAATGGCGAAATCAGTGCGCAAGCACGGCGCGCACAGCCTCGATGATCCGCTCCTGGGTCAATTCATCGAGGTAGGCGTGCATCGGCAGGCTGATGACCTCGTGCGACAGCCTTTCGCTGACGGCAAGGCCTTCGGCCGCCACGGGGAAATTCCGATACGCGGTCTGCTGGTGCAGCGATTTTGGATAATAGACCGCAGTCGGAATGCCCTGTGCCTTCAGCGCCGACGCCAGCGCGTCGCGGCCTCCGTTCGGCAGCCGGAGGGTGTACTGCGCCCATACCGACGTGCAGTCCGGCGCCACGCGGGGCACGATCGCAACGTCCCCGAGAGCGTCGTTGTAACGTCGCGCGGCCGCGTTTCGCGCTACGATCTCGTCGGGAAATACCTTGAGCTTCTCGATCAGGATCGCCGCCTGCATCGTATCGATGCGCCCCGTGAGACCCAGCCGCACGTTGTCGTACTTGTCCGAACCCTGCCCGTGCACGCGCACGCTGCGCAACGTGTCCGCCAGTTCGTCATCGTCGGTGAAGATCGCGCCGCCGTCGCCGTAGCAGCCGAGCGGCTTGGCGGGGAAGAAACTGGTCGCGGTCGCAAGGCCGAACGTACCCAGCCGTTTTCCCTTGTAGGTCGCGCCGAACCCTTGCGCGGCGTCGTCGAGAACGAACATGCCCTCGGTCGCGGCCACGGCTGCAATCGCATCGTGATCGGCGGGCTGACCGAACAGGTCGACGGGGATGATGGCCCTTGGCCTGAGGCCCTGCTTTTTGGCGACCGCGATACCGCTCTTGAGCGAAGCAATGTCGATATTGAACGTCGTCTCATCGACATCGACGAACACCGGCGTTGCGCCGAGCAGCGCCACGACCTCGCCGGTCGCGCAGAAGGTGAATGTCGGACAGATCACCGCGTCGCCCGGGCCGACGTTTTTCGCCAGCAGCACCATCAGCAGCGCGTCGGTGCCGCTGGCGCAGGCCACCACATGCCTTGCGCCGCTGAACGTGGCCAGGTCGGCTTCCAGGCGTGCGACTTCGGGGCCGTTGATGAACTGGCAATGCGTCAGCACCCGCGCAACCGCATCGTCGATACGTTTGCCGAGACGACGGCGCTGTTCGACGACATCAATAAATGGAACAGCCTTCGCAGGCATGTGCTGCTGCATTCAGTCCTCTGGACGATCAGCCGGCGACGCGGCGCGGAGCCGGCCGCGCCGGCGGCGCGACGGAAGACGGCGCTTCAAGGCACTTGATCGCGATCTCGAGGCTGGCGACGCCTTCGCCGCCGCTCACCGCCGGAGCCTTTCCTGAGCGCACCGCATCGACGAACGCGATCAGTTCGGCGCGCAAAGGTTCATCGTGGCCTACCGGGAGGTGGCGCATCGAATAGCTGCCATCCGGCTGGAAACCGAAGCATTCGGTGACCTGGCGGGTCAGCAGATCGCCCATGATGTATTTGCCGCGGGTGGCGACCGTGACGCTGCGGGCCTTGAACGGCGTCAGCCAGTTCGTATTGATATGCGCGAGCACGCCCGACGCGGTTCGGAACTGAAGCAGGGCGATATCCTCGCGCTCGGCGATGGCGCTGGAAAGCTGGGGCTGCACGTCGACGATTTCCGATTCGGTGAACCAGCGGATCAGGTCGATGTCATGCACGGCAAGGTCGATCACAACGCCGACATTCGACATGCGCGGTGGAAACGGACCGACCCGCGTGATCGCGATCGAAAGAATATCCTCGCCCCGGATCGCCTGCTTGATGGCGGCGACTGCCGGATTGAAGCGCTCGACATGGCCGACCATCAAAGTCAGGCCGGCGCGCTGAGCGGCGGTGACGATCCTGCGCCCCTCCTCCACCGTCGAGGCGATCGGCTTCTCGACCAGAACATGAACGCCGCGCTCGATACAGGCCAGCGCCAGCTCACAATGAAGGTGTGTCGGCGCAGCGATGGTAACCGCGTCGACACCGGCCGCCATCAGTTCGTCGAACGTCCCGAACGTCCGGCACCCGATCAGCTCGGTCGCGCGAGCGCGGTGCGCGAGCAACGGATCAACGATGCCGGCGAGCCTGACGCCGGCGAGGCCGGCCAGCACGCGACCGTGATTGCTGCCCATGATACCGGCGCCTATCACGCCGACACGCAGCACACGCTCCGACCCTGCAGTTTTCAATGCAGATGGCTTCGAACTCATTCGATACCCCGAAATCGACCGGCCAAGGCACCCCCCGAAACCCGACCGTGCGCTCTCACTAGCACGCCATAACGAAAGTGGCGATTAGAGGAATAACAATCCCAACACGTTTTGATTCAAAGAATTACATGATACTTAAACTTGTAGGACTTATAGCAGCATCGTTGGAACAGGCTTGAACAGTGTTTCCACAGATTAGCTGATTCGTTCCTCGCGCGGCAGCTCAGCTTCGCTGATAGTCATCCTCGATCCGGATGATGTCGTCCTCGCCGAGATAGCTGCCGGTCTGCACCTCGATCAGTTCCAGCGGAATCTTGCCGGGGTTTTCCAGCCGGTGGGTGGCTCCGATCGGAATATAGATCGACTCGTTCTCATGCACGATCTTGACGAGATCACCGACCGTCACCCTCGCGGCGCCCCGGACCACGATCCAGTGCTCCGAACGATGATGATGTTTTTGCAGCGACAACCGCTCGCCGGCCTTCACAGTAATGTGCTTGACCTGATGCCGCTCGCCCCTGTCGATCGACTGATAGGCGCCCCATGGCCGATGGACCCGCAGATGCTCTTCGGTGACCTGCGGCGCCACGGTCTTCAACTTCGCGACCAGACGTTTCAGCCCGTTGGCGTCCTTCTGGCGCGAGACCAGCACCGCATCCTGCGTCGCCACCACCACGAGATCGTCGACACCTTCCAGCGCGACCAGTGCCCTGTCGGTTGAGATATTGCAGTTGCGGGAATCCTCGAACACGGCGGGGCCTTGCGCCGCATTGCCTTCGCCATCCTTGTCCGACAATTCCCATACCGCGTGCCACGATCCGACATCCGACCAGCCGCAATCGACGGGCACCACGGCGGCAAGTCCGGTCTTTTCCATCACCGCGTAATCGATAGAAATCGCCTGTGCCTGCGCGAAAGCGTCGGGGTCGAGCGTAACGAAGCCGAGATCCCGGCCGGCATTGGCCACAGCATCCGATACCGACCGAACACTGTCGGGATCGACGTTGCGATATTCATCGAGCAGCACCGCCGCGCGGAACATGAAGTTGCCGCTGTTCCAGAGATAACCCGCCTCGACATAGCCCGCGGCGGTTTGCGGGCCGGGCTTCTCGACGAACATCGTCACCGCGCGCACCTCGCCTGCGATCACCGCGCCGGGGCTGATATAGCCGTACTCGGTCGCCGCCCGCTCTGGCCGGACGCCGAAGGTCACGATGCGGCCGGCATTCGCGGCGGCGAGGCCCTGACGGCAGGCGGCGACGAACGCTTCGGTATCACACACCACATGATCCGCGGCCAGCGCGAGCACGACGGCCGCGTCGTCGCGCATCTGCGCGAAGACCGCTCCCGCCGCGATTGCCGGTCCGGAGTCGCGTCGCGTCGGCTCCAGCAGGACGTCCGCCTCAAGCCCGATCTCCGCGAGCTGTTCGAGCACCATGAAACGGTAGGCGGCGTTGGTGATCACGATCGGCCGCTCGAACAGCGCCGGATCGGAAACCCGCCTCAGCGTATCCTGAAACGTCGAACGCTGCCCGAACAACGGCAGAAACTGCTTCGGGCGGCCCTCCCGCGAGGCCGGCCACAGCCGGGTTCCCGCGCCGCCGCACATGACGAGGGGGATGATACGCTCACTCACAAGACAATCTCCGCATTCCGATCCGTCCATTAGAGCGTTTTCGAGCGAAGTGGCTACCGGTTCGCGTGAAGAAAACGCGTCAAATCAAAACATAGAGCCCCGCTTCTGATCCCGTCAGGAGCGGAAAGGCTCTAGAACGGCACGAGGAAAAATGTATAGCGGTTTTCCGTCCGTATCCCGCCCGAAAACATTGGAATCGATCACGATGTGTTCGGATACAGATGCTCGCCCGACAAAACGGAATCGGGTTTATCGAATGGACCCCAATCGCCACGCTATCCGACCCGATGATAGCGACGATACCAGGTTGCAAAGCGAGGGATGCCGTCTTCAAGCGGCATCGAAGGACGGAAACCCACCTCGCGGGTGAGATCGTCGATATCGGCGAACGTGGCTTGCACGTCGCCGGGCTGCATCGGGAGCATCTCCTTTCGTGCCGTCCGTCCGAACTCCATCTCCAGAAGCGCGACGACGTTCATCAATTCCGCCGGCTTGTTGTTGCCGATGTTGTAAATTCGCCAGGGAGCCGGACTCGTGCCGGGATCCGGAGCATCACCCGGCCGGTCGGTTTCGCCCTGTGGAACATGATCGATCAGGCGGACAACGGCTTCGACGACGTCGTCGATATAGGTAAAATCGCGCCGCATGTTGCCGTGATTGAACAGCCTGATCGGCTGCCCTCCGACGATCGCGTCAGCGAACTTGTAGAGCGCCATGTCGGGCCGATACCACGGGCCGTAGACGGTGAAGAAGCGCAGTCCCGTTATCGGCATGCGGTAAAGGTGACTGTAGGCATGCGCCATCAGTTCGTTGGATTTCTTCGTCGCCGCGTAAAGGCTGACCGGATGGTCGACGTTATCGTGAACGGAAAAGGGAAGTTTTGTATTCGCGCCGTAAACGGAGGACGACGAAGCAAACAGCAAGTGAGGGCAGTCGGCGTGCCGGCATCCTTCGAGGACATTGGCGAAGGCCGTAAGGTTGGAATCGACATAGGCGTCCGGATTTTGCAATGAATAGCGTACGCCCGCCTGGGCCGCGAGATGGATCACGGCCGAAAGACGATTTTCAGCGAACAGGGCGGCCGCCGCCGCGCGATCGGCGAGATCGGCCCTGACGAAACGGAACCGCGAGTCCTTGCGCAGGATGTCGAGCCGGCCCGCCTTGAGCGCGGGATCGTAGTAGCTGTTGAGATTGTCGATGCCGACGACCCGACGCCCGTCCTTCAGGAGTCGGCCGGCGAGGTGAAATCCAATGAAGCCTGCCGCGCCGGTGAGCAGTATCGGATGATCCGACATTTCATTCCTCAGGATGTACAGGCCGCGGAGTGCGGTCGCGGGACTTCTTTATTGCCCACGTCCCGATGGGAGACCGCAATGCCTGTCGCGACTATTGCCAGACGCCGTCCAAAACCATACCAAGGCAGCCGGGCCGCCGATCGTCGTCCCGAAGGTCCCAGACGACCAACTTAACCTCGGCACACACGAGCGCAATGCGCCAGATCCTGCTTTCAACGGCAAAAATACTGGTTTCTGCCGCGTTGCTCTATCTTGCGCTCCGCAAGATAGACGTCTCCGACCTCGTCTCTCGCCTCGGTCTCGCCAGCGTCGGATGGATCGCGTTTGCCCTCGCCATGGCCCTGTTGCAGGTTCTCGTCAGCGCCCTGCGCTGGCGGGAAATCAGCGCGGACTGCGGCGCGCCTCTCTCGGTCGCGCAGGTACTGCGCTACTGCATAATCGGCTCGTTCTTCAACCAAACCCTGCCTTCCTCGATCGGCGGCGACGCCATGCGGCTCTGGCTGGTCGGGCGCGGGCCAGCCGGTTGGCGAGCAGCCGCCTATTCGATCTTCGTCGACCGCGCGATCGGCCTGACCGCGCTTGCCGTGCTGATCGTCGCCAGTCTGCCGTGGAGCTACCGGCTGATCGGCAACCCTCATGGCCGGCTTGCGCTGCTTCTCGTCGATCTTTCCGCGCTGGCCGCCGCCGGGGGATTCCTGCTTCTCGGCAGGCTGCAATGGCCCTGGCTCAAAAATATTCGGGCCGCGCATCATCTTCGCGCCTGCTCGGTCATTACCAACCATGCCATCTTCAATCGCAAACGCGGATGGAAGATGGCGTTCCTGTCGCTCTCCATCCATTCGCTTGCCGTCGTGATCGCGTGGTGCGTTGCGAGGGCGATCGCCGCGCCGGTTTTTTTCACGGAGATATTCCTGCTCATTCCACCGGTCATGCTGATTACGATGCTGCCGATCTCGATAGCCGGCTGGGGCGTGCGCGAGGCCTCCATGGCCCTGACTTTCGGATACGCCGGACTGGCGACCAGCGAGGGAGTTAATGTCTCGCTGTTGTATGGCGCGGTGCTCTTCGTCGTCGGCGCGCTCGGCGGCCTTGTCTGGATATTCAGCGGCGAGAGAGCCGAGAGGGGACCTGCCCCGATTGAACTCGCGGAATAACGGCGCGGGCCCGTTCGCGCGAAACGTCATGCGTGAGACGGTGTATGTCCCGCATGCACCCCGAATTCCGGCACGGCATCCTTCAAGACCGAGCGGATCTTCGACTTGTCCTCGTTGGCGACGGCCTCCCTCAGGTCCGCGATCCACTTGTGCAGCATGTCCATCGGCGGCTCGTTCGGCTTCGCCGCCAAGACACCCGGCAAACCGATCTCGATGGTCGGCTCCTCGCTCGCAAACAGGATTTCATTCAACCGCTCGCCCGGCCGCACGCCGGTAAAGACGATCTCGATGTCGTGGTGGGGTTGCAGGCCGGACAGGGTGATCATGCGTTCGGCCAGATCGACGATCTTCACCGGCTGGCCCATGTTCAGCACGTACACCGATACGTCGTGCCGTTCCGGCATCGCCGCATGGCTCGCCGCGGTGATGACGAGATCGCAGGCTTCACGAATCGTCATGAAATAGCGGACCATGTCCGGATGCGTGACGGTCACCGGACCGCCAGCTTCGATCTGCGCCTTGAACTTCGGCACAACCGATCCGTTTGACGCCAGCACATTGCCGAAGCGGACCGAAATCAGCCGCATCGGAATCTTGTCGTCGGTGCGCTGCGCCAGTTCGCGGTCGAGCGCCTGGCAATACATCTCGGCAAAACGCTTGGTCAGCCCGAGCATGGAGACCGGCTCGATTGCCTTGTCGGTCGAGATCATCACCATGGCTTCGGCGCCGGCCGCCAGCGCCGCATCGGCAACATTGACCGAACCGAAGATGTTGGTCTTGACGCCTTCGCTCCAGTCGCGTTCGAGGATGGGCACGTGCTTGAGCGCCGCCGCATGGAACACGATGTCGGGCTTGAATTCGTTCATCAGGCGCTTCAGCCGTTCGCGGTCGCGGATGTCGGCGATGCGGCCTTCCACCACAGCGGCCCGGTTTCTGGTGCCTAGTTCCTCCATGACCGCATAGAGCGCAGGCTCGGAATTTTCGATGATCAGCAGCCGGCTCGCACCGAACGTCACGACGCGTTTGCAGATTTCGGATCCGATCGATCCGCCGCCGCCGGTCACGACGATGGACTTGTCCTTGATCAGCCCCCCGAGCCGCTCATAGTCGATGGTGCGGCTCGGGCGAAGCAGGAGATCTTCGACGGCAACCGGCGTCAGGCGCGGAATATCGCCTTCCTCGCCGAGCGACGGCAGCCGGCTGACCTTCAGGCCCAGTTTGCGGCCCCGCGCAAGAACGGCCTCGGGCTGGGCCTCGGGCTCGAATGCCGAGGGCGTCATGATGATGCGTTTGATCGCACGGCGCCGCTCGGCAAAGTCCGTGATCACGTCTTCGAGCTTGTCTACTGCGCCAAGGACCGGAACCCCGCGTATCGTCTGGCCGATGTCGGCGGACGACGGCGACAGCAGGCCGACCGGCCGCAGGTGCTTGACCGCGCCGCTCTCGACCGAACGGAACAGAATTTCGGCATCCGCAGCGCGGCCGACGACGATGGCGGGCGTCGCATCGTCGGCCTTGACGCGAACAAGGGTGCGTTTGTAGCGGAAATACCGATAGGTGAAGCGGGTGGCCGCGAGCAGGAATATCTGCAACAGCCAGTACAGTATGATCGTCTTCTTTCCGAGAAAGAACGTGCCGTAGAGATTGGGCGCGATGACGATATAGTCGAAGACAAGGATAATGAATCCCAGAACCGATGACGCCTTGACGATGTTGAGGGCATCCACAAGGGAAATGAACCGCCATTTCGTCGTCGTCAGGTTGAAGGCGTAAAAGACCACGAAACTGATGACGAGGAAGTAGGGCAGCGTTTTCAGCAGCAACGGCAGGCGCAGGGCAAATTGACGGTCGTCAAAACGAAAGTAACAGCTCACGAGCAGCGCCGCCACGACCGTAATCAGGTCATGCAGCGCGATCAGGACGTTTCGCGAGGTAAATTTTCGACGCAGGCTCATGAGACGGCAACCCGGACAGCGCAGGAAGGGGAAACACGCCGGCCGCCGCGGAACAAGGCTGTCATGCCCTGCCTCCTGCGCGCTTCACCAATGATGTCGTACTGAATCCCTGCAGGATATCGATCAGCACGACCTCGCCGCCTCGCGCGGTAACAAGCTCCTGACCGACAACCTGCTCAAGAGAATAATCCCCGCCTTTGACAAGCACGTTCGGCTGAATGCGCTCGATCAACCTGAGCGGGGTGTCCTCTTCGAAAACCATCACAAGATCGACGGCCTCGAGCGCAGCCAGCACCTCCGCCCGCGCCCGCTCATCCTGAACCGGCCGGCCCTGTCCCTTCAGCCGGGCCACGGATGCATCGCTGTTCAATCCGACGACCAGACGATCGCAGGTTGCGCGCGCTCCGGTCAGCACCTTGACGTGACCGGGATGCAAAATATCGAAACAGCCGTTGGTGAAGCCGATCCGCAAGCCCTGTTCGCGCCACGCCGACAGACGCATGTCGAGATCGGCCGCCGATCGCGCGATTTTCTCTTCGGCCGCGAGAGAGGCCGGCGGCAGAATATTGCGGCGCAGTTCGGCGAGCGTGACAATCGCGGTGCCGCTCTTGCCCACCGCCACCGCCGCGGCGGCGCTAGCGGTCCGCAACGCAGTTTCCCAATCGGCCCCCGCGGCGAGCGAAACCGCGAGCGCAGCGACGACGGTGTCGCCCGCGCCGGTCACATCGCGAACCTTGACGGTGTGCGCGGGAACGTGAATGACCTCGCCCTCGCCGGGCACAAGCGTCATGCCGCGCTCGCTCTGGGTCACCAGCAAGGCTTCGCAATCAGCGAGCCGCATCACCTCGCGAGCCGCTGCGGCGATGCTGGCCTGATCGTCGGCGCGGCTGCGGGTCGCGTCCGCAAACTCCTTGCGGTTCGGCGTCAGCAGCGTCGCGCCGCGATAGACGCCGAAATCGGCGCTTTTCGGATCGACGATCACGCGCTTGCCGAGCCCGCGGGCCGTATCGATGACGGTGCGGATCACCCGCGCCGTCAACACCCCCTTGGCATAGTCCGACAACAGAACGATGTCGGCGCGCGGCAGTTGCGGCAAAATGGCGTCGATCAGGGCCTGCTCCACCGCCCCGGACGCCGGAGCCGGCGTTTCCCAATCGGCGCGCAGCATGTGAGTCGAGAAGTGCTCCGAAACGAATCTCACTTTGCGCGTCGTCGGCCGCGAGGAGTCCGAAACCAACAACGGCTCGATCAGACGTTCGCGTGACAATGTGGCGCGCAGTCGCTCTCCCGCGTCATCCTGCCCCACCAGCCCGACAAAGATGCAGCGCGCACCGAGCGCGGCGATGTTACGCGCGACGTTACCCGCCCCGCCGACGTTGGTCTCGCTGCGCTGAACCGCGATGACCGGCGCCGGGGCCTCCGGCGAAATCCGGGAAATCTCGCCGTATACGAACTCGTCGAGCATCAGATCGCCGACGCAGAGCACGGTCTGGCGGGAAAACGCATTCGACAAGCCGTCAAAATCGATCATCAGACCCTTCACCTGCTGCTTGAGTTCGATCCGGATTGCATTGAATCAAACTCAAGCTCTCTCGTTTTTACCGTGCACTATCTTATCCGAAAACCAGTTTCCGCCTTCGGACAAGATCACGCTCCAGTGGTCCTCTGATTTCAAGATCAGCATCCCTGCCCGGCCGATTTTTGCGAATGTTAGAATCAAAGGACCACTGGCAAATAAAAGGTTTCTAGCGGAGTTTCGAATTTGACATTCGCATCACCAACCCGCGGCAAAATGGGTCGCGAATGGCAGATCCACTCCACTGGCGTGTCAGCGAAAGCGATCGTCCCGATCGAGATAGCCTTCGACATAGGCCTCGACCGCTTCCTCCAGCGGCGTGAAGCCGCCGTTGTAGCCTGCGCGTTGCAGGCGCTCGACCTCGCTTTGCGTGAAATACTGGTAGGCTCCGCGAATCTGCTCAGGCATATCGACGTATTCGATGTTCGGCTTCGCGCCAAGCGTGACATAAGCCGCCGTCATCAGATCACGAAAGCTGCGCGCCTTGCCGGTTCCGACGTTGAAGAGACCGCTGACCGAGGGCGTCGCCAGTAGCCACATCATCACGCGGACCACGTCGTCGACATAGATGAAGTCGCGGCGCTGGTCGCCGTCGGCGATGCCCTCCCGGTGCGATTTGAACAACTGCACCGGACGGCCGGCTTTGACGTCGTCGAACCGGCGCGCCAACACGCTCATCATGGCGCCCTTGTGATATTCGTTGGGGCCGAACACGTTGAAGAATTTCAGGCCGGCCCATTGCGGAGGCAGCGCATCGCCGTTGGCGACGCGGCCGGCGACCGCCATGTCGAACAGGTGCTTGCTCCAGCCGTAGAGATTCATCGGCCGAAGCGCCCGCAGCGCGGCCAACGACTGATCGTCGCGAAAGCCCTGCCGGCCGTCGCCGTAGGTCGAGGCCGACGAGGCATAGATGAAGGGCGTCGCGGTCGCCGTGCACCAGTCAAGCAACCGCAGCGACAGCCGGAAGTTTGTTTCGACGACGAGATCGCCGTCGGTCGCGGTGGTCTCGGAGATCGCGCCGAGATGAACGATCGCGTCGAGACGGCGGCCCTCCAGCCAGTCCGCCAGTCCTGCGGGAGGAACGATATCCGCAAGCTGCCGCTTGGCGAGGTTGCGCCATTTGCCGTCGTGGCCCAGCGCATCGCACACCGCCACGTCGCCGCGTCCGGCGCCGTTCAGCGCGGCCACGAGATTCGATCCGATAAAACCGGCGCCCCCGGTCACCAGCAGCATGATGTCCCCGTCATGGATGTGCAATTCCTAGTGGTCCAATTCTAACCTTTGCATCCCGGTGCGGGCAGGCGTCCTCGCAAATGTCAGAATCAAGGGACCACGAGCAACCATAAGATTTTCCAGTGGAGTTTTGAATTTGACATTCGCCTGCCGGGTGTGCGGCAAGGTGGGCGGCTAATGTCGAATTCACCCGCTGGTTTGCCCCACTCCTGCCTGCGAGGCAACCTGGATGGCGTGAAGGGACGAAATCGCTCGCCAAACGCATGGCGCAAGATAACTTTACCTCCGCCACGGGAGCGGATAGGGAGGATTTTTCATCTGTCCCGGTGTTACGTATTCGTTAAGTTATGAAAGCAGATTCACCAGAAGATCTGGAGATTGTCAGCGACGCGGACGACTCGCGCCCTGTTCTGATCGTTCCCTACATGTGGATCGGCGACTTCGTCCGCGGCCATACGGTGGTGCGGGTGCTCAAGCAGCGCTGGCCGAATCGGCCGGTGGATATGCTGGTGACGACGCTCTGCGCCCCCCTGGTCGATTACATGCCGGGCGTGCGCGCCGGCGTGGTCTGGGACCTGCCCCGAGGCCGGCTGGCGCTGAGGCAACAGTGGGGACTGTCTCGCCAGTTGCGCGCGCGAGGATACGGAACCGTCCTCATCATGCCGCGGACCTGGAAATCGGCCATTGCGCCCGCGCTGGCCGGCATTCCGGAACGGGTCGGCTTTGTCGGCGAAGCGCGGTTCGGGCTGCTCAACCGCTGGCGCTGGGGCGAGCGAGCCCTGCCCCGCATGATCGACCGGAAGGCGTCGCTGGCGCTTCCGGCCAAGGCGGAGCGACCGCCAGAGTGGCCCGCGCCGCAGCTTCGCGTCCCAGGCGAGGACGTCATCCGCTGGCGGCAGGCGCAAGGACTGGGCTCCGGACCAGCGGTGGCGCTCGCTCCCGGAGCGGTCGGCTCCAGCAAGCGCTGGACTTACTACGCCGAGCTGGCTCGGATGCTGGCCGAGCATGGAATCGATGTCTGGGTGATCGGCGGCCCCAACGAAAAGGCGATCGCGGCCGAAATCGTGGCAACCGGCGGCTCGCGCGTCCGCGACCTCACGGGCCACGACTTGCGAAACGGCATTTTGGCGATGGCGGCGGCGACGCTCGCGATTTCGAACGACTCCGGCCTGCTGCACGTCGCGGCCGCGATCGGAACGCCCACGATGGGAATTTTCGGCCCGACCAGTCCCTATCACTGGGCGCCTTTGAACGGGCTTGCCGCGACGATCCAGGCTAAAACGCCGCTGCCGTGCCAACCGTGCCATCGCCCGGTCTGCACGCGAAACGACCATCGCTGCATGAGGGACATCCCGGCGGCCGAGGTGCTGGCCATCGCGGAACGGGTGCTTGCGGAGACCCGCGAGCGCGCCGCGCCTTGATACGACCATGCTTGCGCGGGCATGACGGGCTCAGTACCACTGCTATCCGTTACGGCGACAAAGGTGCGTCTTGAGCCAGAACCAGATCGCAACCCATTTTCAGCAATCGCTCGCCGCGCTTGAGCGCGCGGCGAAGGATACCGCGCTGCTCACGGTGGCAAGTGAGATTGCACTCGCGATCATCAGCGCGCTCCGTACCGGGCACAAGGTGCTTCTGGTCGGCAACGGCGGAAGCGCCGCGGACGCGCAGCATATCGCTTCCGAAATCGTCGGACGCTACAGGAAGGAGCGGCCCGGCTTCGCCGCCATCGCGCTGACGACCGACACCTCCGCCCTCACCGCCATCTCCAACGACTACGGCTTCGAGCAGATTTTCGCGCGACAGGTCGAGAGCATAGGCCAGTCCGGCGACGTGCTGGTGGCGCTATCGACCTCGGGCCGGTCGCCGAACATCCTCGCCGCGCTCGCGGCCGCGCGCCGGTGCGACCTGGTCACGGTCGGTTTCACCGGCCTCAAGGGCACGAGTCTGAACGACGTATGCGACCACCTTTTCGTCGCGCCGAGCGACGACACTCCTGTCATTCAGCAAATCCACATGACGGCCGCTCACGCGATCTGCGACAGCGTCGAGCGCGCGCTGGCGGGCGGCTGCACGTGAACGGCGACAAGATCGCTCCCGCTTCCCAGCCCGCCGCGTTCCTCGATCGCGACGGCGTCGTCAATCACGATGACTGCTACATGGGCACACGCGACCGCATTCGCTGGATGCCGGGCGTCGCCAAGGCGATCCGGCGGCTGAACGAGGCCGGATATTTCGTTTTCGTCTTCACCAATCAATCAGGCGTCGCGCGCGGCTTTTTCAGCGAAGACGACGTTCGCAATCTGCACCTGTGGATGCAGTCGCATCTCACATCGCAGGGCGCACGGATCGACGACTTCAGATATTGCCCGCACCATCCCGACGGCAGCGTCGCCGGATATCTGGAAGACCATCTCTGGCGCAAGCCGAGGCCCGGCATGATCCTCGACCTGATGCAGCACTGGCCGGTACGGCGCGAAGGCAGCTTCGCCATCGGCGACCGCGACAGCGATCTTAAAGCTGCGGCAGGCGCAGGCATTCCCGGATTCCTGTTCTCAGGCGGCGACCTCGACGCCTTCGTCGCGCGGGTGCTTGCTGAGATGTCGGGTGCGAGGCCGAATTTTTAGAGGATGAGGTTTGATTGCATCGTCATGCCCCGGCTTTATGCCGGGCATCCATCTTCTTTCGAAGATTGATGGATTGCCGGGATAAGCCCGGCAATGACGGATAAAGCGTGAAGCACCAAACTATCCCAGCAATCGCTCCGCCGCCTCGATCGCCTGTCGCGCCGCCGGTGGGCCGTTCTTGCCGCCGAGCACCGCCATACGGCCGCTGCCGACAGGTCCCGTCAGGCCAGGATCGGTGCTGACATAGATGCCCACGAGCGGCACGCGATAGGCCGCGGCGAGATGCATCAATCCGGTATCGACGCCCATCACCAGCGCCGCATTGCCGATCACCTGCGCGGTCAGGTCGAGACTTTGGCGCGGCAGAATGCGACTGCCCGCGATGTCCCGCGACAGCCGTTCCGACAGCAGTCGTTCGGCATCGGTGCCCCACGGCAGCACGATCTGCAATCCCTTCGCCTGGAGCCAGCAGCCGGTTTCGATCCAGTCCTCGGCGCGCCACTCTTTCGCGGATCGCGAGGTGCCATGAAGCAGCACGGCGTAGCGCTGGCTATCCGTCCGCGGGGGACGGATCAAACCGTAGTCCACCTCCTCCGGCGGCCGATATCCGAGCGAGAGACCGGTCAGCATCCGGTTGCGCGTCACGGCGTGCAGATCGCGATTCACCGCGTGTCTGATATCGTAGAATCGCACGGCGAAAGGTTCGCGGATGCTGCGGCCATCGTAGCCGTGGCGCTCGCCGCGCGCGAGGCGCGTCATGATCGCGGAGCGGATCAGGCCCTGGGTATCGATCACCTTGTCGAACGCCCGCGCGCGCAGAAGCGCGCGGAACCGGCCGATCTCGCGCCATGTCGCGCCAGCGGCGAGTTCCGAGCGCCAGCGCCGCGTCGCCACAACCACGACATCGGCAACCGACGGGTGCAGACGCACCAGCGGCGCGAACGTCTCTTCCACCAGCCACGTGATCCGCAGGTCCGGACACGCGCGCGAGGCATCGACGATCGCGGGCATCTGATGCACCACGTCCCCGAGCGAAGAGGTCTTGATGATGAGAATGTCGGTCATCGACATGCTGGGCCGCTCAGGAACATTCGGCTCTCGTTACAGTTTGGCAACCATAATGTCGATTCCCGGTCGCGAAGGCCAAAAATCGGCCGATCGGCGGCGATGCTATACGGCAACTCTACCGTTTCATGCGAGATAACGGCAAACGCGGGCGAGCCCGCGAGCCTTCGCACAGAGGAGCAGATATGACCGTGCTCGTTACCGGTGGCGCCGGCTATATCGGCAGTCATATGGTTCTCGCGCTGGCCGAGGCCGGGGAAAACGTCGCCGTGATCGACAACCTGTCCACGGGATTTTCCTCCGCGCTGCCGGACGGCGTACCGCTGTTCATCGGCGACGCGGGAGACGAGACGCTGGTCGAGAACGTGATCGCCCAGCACGGCGTCGAAAGCATCGTTCATTTCGCGGGTTCGGTGGTGGTGCCGGAATCGATGCGCGATCCGCTCGCCTACTACCGCAACAACACGATGACCACACGCAGCCTGCTCAACGCCGCCGTCAAATGCGGCGTCAACCGCTTCATCTTTTCGTCCACCGCCGCCGTTTACGGCAACCCCGAGCGGATGCCGGTTCGGGAAGACGCGCCGACCCGGCCGCTCTCGCCTTACGGATCGTCGAAACTCATGACTGAGATCATGCTGCACGACGTCGCGACCGCACACGGCATGAGCTACGTGGTGCTGCGCTACTTCAACGTCGCGGGCGCAGATCCGCTGGCGCGGATCGGTCTCTCGACCGAGGGCGCGACGCACCTGTTGAAAATCGCGGTCGAAGCCGCGACCGGCCAGCGCGCCAAGATCGACGTGTTCGGCACCGACTACCCGACGCCGGACGGAAGCTGCATCCGCGACTTCATCCATGTCAGCGATCTGGCGCAGGCGCATCGCGCCGCGCTGACGTACCTGCGGAGCGGCGGGCGTTCGACGACGCTGAACTGCGGATACGGACGCGGCTACTCCGTGCTGGAAACCATCGAGGCGGTGCGGCGGGTCTGCGGCCGCAATTTCGCGGTTCACTATGCCGATCGCCGTCCCGGCGACATCATGACCATGATCGCCGATACCGGCCGGATTCGCGCGGTGCTCGACTGGACGCCGCAATACGACGACCTCGCGACCATCGCCGCGCACGCGCTGGCGTGGGAGAAAAAGCTGGCGCAGCGGCACGTCTCGGAGGCGCTCGCGGCGTCGGCCTGACAATGCGGACGAAACCCGGTTTTGGCTTGAAAAAGACCGCTATTGCGGGCATTGAGTCGGACGCTTTCGCAACAACCCTGGCGCGCGGGCGACAGCCCACTCCCGGCGTCAATGGAACGCGATGACCGAGCTTCCGAAGAAAATCACCGACGATCCCTACGGCGCGGCGATCCTGATCCGTCGCCTGATCACCGAACAGGGCATGGCCTATTGGCGGCGCTACCTCGTCGCATTCGCGCTGATGGCCGTCTCGGCGGCAACGACGGCGGGTTCCGCCTATCTGCTCGGCGAAGTCATCAATCAGGCCTATGTGGACCGCAATGTGGGCGGCATTTTCATGCTGTCCTCCGTGGTGCTCGTCATCTTCATCGTCAAGGGTGCGGCGACCTACGGTCATTCCGTGATCCTGTCCCAGATCAGCAATGCCATTCTCGCCAATAACCAGCGCCGCCTGTTCGCCAAGCTGATGAGCGAGAGCATCGGCTTTTTCTCGCAACGACATTCATCGGAATTTCTCGCGCGGCTCACGGCCGGCGCGACATCGGTGACGCAGGTGCTCAGCCTGCTGATCAACGCCGTGGGGCGCGATCTCCTGTCGCTGATCGGGCTCGTCGCCGTGATGGTGATGCAGGATCCGTACATGTCGCTGCTTGGCGCGCTGGTCGCGCCGCCGGCGATGATCGTGCTGCGCAAGCTGGTGAAGCGCATCAAGGGACTGGCGCACAGCCAGTTCCACGGCACCGCAGATATCATGGAAACGATGCAGGAGTCGTTGCAGGGCATCCGCACCGTGAAGGCGTTCACGCTCGAACGGACAATGAGCGAACGGATCGACGCCAGCATCGCAGCCGTCGAGCAGACCAACAACAAGATGGCGCGGGTCTCCAACCGCGCCAGTCCGCTGATGGAAACGCTCGGCGGTTTCGCCATCGCGGGCGGGCTGATGTACGGCGGCTATCGCGTCGTCGCCATGGGCGCGACGCCCGGCCAGTTCTTTTCGTTCCTCACCGCCTTCCTGCTGGCCTATGAGCCGGCCAAGCGGCTGGCACGCCTCAACATCGAACTCAACAGCAGCCTGATCGGCGCGCGCAAACTGCTGGAAATCGTCGACAGCCCCGCCAGCGAGCCCGACGACAGCGACAAGCCGGCGCTGAAACTGACGGACGCCCGCGTCGAACTACGCGACGTCAGCTTCGCCTATCGCGCGGACGAGCCCGTCCTCAACCGCATGAGTTTCGTCGCCGAGCCCGGCAGGATAACGGCTCTGGTCGGCCCGTCCGGCGGCGGCAAATCCACCGTGCTGGCGCTGCTGCTGCGGTTGTACGAGGTAAGCGATGGCGCGATCCTGATCGACGATCAGGCCATCTCCGCCGTGTCGCGAACATCGCTGCGCCAGCAAACCGCCTACGTCGGACAGGACGTGTACCTGTTCCGCGCCACCATCCGCGAGAACATCGCGTTCGGCCGCCCCGGCGCCACCGAGGACGAGATCATCACTGCGGCGAAAGCCGCCTGCGCTCACGACTTCATCACGAGCTTTCCGCTCGGCTATGACACGCCGGTGGGCGAGCACGGCACGCAACTCTCCGGCGGGCAGCGCCAGCGGATCGCCGTGGCGCGCGCGCTGATCAAGGACGCGCCGATCATCCTGCTGGACGAGGCCACCGCCGCGCTCGATTCCGAATCCGAAAAGCAGGTGCAGGAAGCGATCGAGCGGCTCTGCCGGAATCGCACCACGATCGTGATCGCGCACCGCCTGCACACCATCATGCATGCCGACGCGATCCTCGTGGTCGAAGGCGGCGAGATCGTCGAGCGCGGCCGCCACGACGAGCTGCTGCGGCGCGGCGGACGCTATGCGTCGTTTTTTCGACTGCAGCATCGCGACGCGCCGGCGGCACTGGCTCCCCTAAGCGCTTCGGCATAAGCTATACCCACTCGTCGTTTGCAGCGGGCGATCCCGGCGCATGGCCTGCGAACCAACGCGGAGAGCCGCATGAGCGCATCACCGTTCGTGATTCCACAGCCGCCGCAACCAGCCATCGCCGTCGCGGGCGAAGGCGGATTTTTTCCGGTCCGCCGCATCTGGTGCGTCGGCCGCAACTATCTCGATCACGTCCGCGAAATGGGTAACGACCGAAATCGGCGGCAGCGAGCGCCGCCGCGAGATGCTGGTCGGCCTCCTCCAGCGCGTTGATCGCCGCATCGATGGACCTGACCGCCGGCTCGACCAGGCTCGGCGAACTCGCGGCCCGGCGTTCCAGCCGCCGCACCGCCGCCGCCAGCACGCTCACCGGCGAACGATTGCCGCTGACGGCATCCTGCGCCTCGCGCAGGTCGGCCGCGATCTTTTCGCCGGCCATCATGGCGGCGCGGCGCTCGGCCAGCGCGGTTTCCTCGCCGTCCAGCGGCGCGAGTTGCCTTAACTCGTCGGATGCATGGCGCAGATAATCAGCCTCACGCGCCGCGCGCTCCACGCCGGCGCGGTGATCATCAAGTGCTGCGCGGGCGGCGCGACGGGCCTCCCACAGCGCCTCCAGAGCGGCGGCATCGGTCTCCAGCCCGGCAAAGGCATCGAGCAGCCGCCGATGAGAGGAGGCATCGACCAGGGCCCGTTCGTCGTGCTGGCCGTGAATTTCCACCAGCGCCGCGCCCACCGCTTTCAGGGTCTGCACGCTGATCGCCTGATCGTTGATGAAGGCGCGGGTGCGGCCGTCGGCGAGCTGGACCCGGCGCAGGATCATCTCGCCCGAATCTTCGGACACCAAACCATCGATGCCGTTGGCGGCGAGGATCGCGGCGGCCGGGTGATTTTTCGGAATATCGAAGGTCGCGGTGACCTGCCCCTGCTCCGCGCCGTGGCGGACCAGCCCGGCATCGCCGCGACCGCCGAGCGCCAGCGCGAAGGCATCGAGCAGAATGGACTTTCCCGCGCCGGTTTCGCCGGTCAGCACCGCAAGGCCGGAGGCGAACTCGATATCGAGCCGCTCGATCAGGACGATGTCGCGGATCGAAAGGCGCGCAAGCATCGAAGGCCGGTTCCTGCCATGGGTGTCGCTGACGGGTTTGCAAAGACGCGTGGCGTTGAGTCTAGCGAAGTTCGGACCAGGACACTAGATCACGATGATCTTGGATCGAATCGATTCAAAATCATCATGATCGATTCCAATATTTTGAGAAGCGGATGCGGGCGGAAAAACCGCTACACACCTTTCCTCATCCCGCTCTAACCAAGCCCCATCTTCTTGAACGCCTTGCTGATCCACGAGCCCCGATTCTCGTTCGGCTCGACCCCGCCCGACTTCACGAGGTTGTAGGCGTCCTTATACCAGCGGCTGTCGGGAAAGTTGTGGCCGAGCACGGCGGCGGCGGTCTGCGCCTCGCCGACGATGCCGATCGCCATATAGGCCTCGGTCAGCCGCGCCAACGCCTCCTCGACGTGCCGCGTGGTCTGATAACGGGTCACGACGGTCTTGAAGCGATTGATGGCACCGGTGTAGTCGCGCCTCTCCATGTAGTAGCGACCGATCGCCATTTCCTTGCCGGCGAGTTGATCGCGCGCGCCCTCGAGCTTCTTCTTGGCTTCGCCGGCGTATTCGGACGTCGGATATTTGCGGATGACCTCTTCGAGCGAGTTCATCGCCTTTTCGGTCCGGGCCTGATCGCGCGAGATATCCGGAATCTGGTCGTAGTTCGAGACCGCTATCAGGTATTGCGCATAAGCGGCGTCGGGACTGCCAGGATGCAGCGTAACATAACGCGACGCGGAGCCGATGCAGGTGTCGTAATCGCCGGCTTGATATGAAGCATAGGCCGACATCAGGAGCGACTTCCGCGCCCATTCCGAATACGGGTGCTCGCGGTCAACCTCGTCGAACTTCTTCGTGGCCGCCTTGAGGTCGTGTTGGTTGTTCATCAGGAACAGGCCCTCGTTGTAGAGCTTGTCCGCCGGTTCATCGCTGAAGGTCTGTTCGTCCTTCGCCATGAACTTGTCCCACAGCGCACCCGTGCCGCAGCCGCTCAGGGTCGTCCCCAGAACCGCGAGACCGACGACGAGCCGCAGTTTCCGGCCGAGCCGATCAAGGAAAACGGTGCGATCCGTCAACGCGACCCGTCCGAGCGCCATACGCTTAGCCACCATCAATGAAAACCTGACGTGTGTGATACGGTGACCCGGGAACCGCCCTGAACAGGCGGTAAACCGGTTCCCAATTTTCGGGATCATGCTTCAGAGCGGTTTGCGTTTTGATGGAAACACCATGTTCTGTCATGGCCGGGCTCGTCCCTGCTATCCGCGTCTTGCCTGGCTGAAATTCCAAAGACGTGGATGCCCGGCACAAAGCCGGGCATGACGGCTGCCGATTCCATCTTAAAGCAATCCACCCTCACCAATCGGGTACGCAGCTATTTCGCCCGGATTAAGGCAAAACGCCGGCCGCACAACGCTCCGGACCTGCGGGATGACAACTCAAGCAACTCGCAGAGCGACAAAACAGAAGTGAGACGCGCGCGACGACACATGGAGGGCAGAACGCTGTGTCCCGCCGGTCACGACACGTTGGGACCGTAGGCCGCAACCATGCCACCCACCATGCCGCCGACCGCCTCGCCCTGACTGCGCGGACGCGACACCGGCTGGCCCTCAATCACCCGCCATGCGGTCCGATCGGCCATCAGCGCCGTGAGCACGGCATGGTTGAGCTTGTGCCCGCCGCGCAGCGAGCGATAGTCGCCCATCAGCGGCAATCCTGCGAGCGCAAGATCGCCGATCACGTCGAGAACCTTATGTCGCGCACACTCGTCGGCGTAGCGCAGGCCGTCGGCGTTCAACAGGCGTTCGTCGTCGAACACCATGGAGTTTTCAAAAGACGCGCCGCGCGCGAAGCCCGCGCTCCAAAGCTTCGCGACATCGTTCATGCAGCCGAAGGTGCGGGCGCGGCTGACTTCGCGCCGAAAGCTTTCGGGGTTGAGGTCGAGCGCATAATCCTGATGGCCGATCACCGGATTGGCGAAATCGATCTCGACTTCAACCCGGAAGCCGCGCCGGTTCGGACGCAGCTCGCCGAAGGCGTCGCCTTTCTTCACCCGCACCGGTTTCAATACCTGAATAAAACGCCGCGCCGCGGACTGCTCGACAATGCCGGCCTGATCAATCGCCGCGACGAACGCGGCCGCGCTGCCGTCCATGATCGGCACTTCAGGTCCGTCGATCTCGATGGTGGCGTTGTCGACACCGAGACCTCGCAGCGCAGCAAGAACGTGTTCGGCGGTGGAGACCAGCGGACCCTGCTGGTCCCCCAGTACCGTGGCGAATTCGGTGGACGTCACCGATTTTGCAACGGCTGGCAGCCGCCGGTCATTTCCGTCGGCGCTGGTCCGGACAAAAACAAAACCTGCGTCGATCGACGCAGGTCCGAGGGTCAGACTGACCTTTGATCCGGAATGAACGCCAACACCCGTCACAGTGGCTTGCGAACGCAGCGTCGTCTGGCGACTGAATTTCATAACCCGTGCCCAAGTGACTCATCTCGAATGCCGAATTCCTCGCTTGAGAGCGACGAATCGCTTCGTGATTCCCCAAGTCACAACTAAAACATACCGGTTGCCCCAAAGCGCGCCAACTCACGCTTCTTTACCAATTGTTACCCCATCTCCGCCGCAATCACGCCGCCGGCTGACCAAATTTGCTGCCACCGGCGCGACCTTAAAGTGAAACATGAGGTTGATAATTTTTCGTTAATCTTCAAACGCCTATCGAGAAAGGCTGAAATATCCGATTAAGCAAAACAGAGGCTTCGGCGCGCTGGTCGGCCGAAGCCCCCGAAGTTCGATTGTTACAGCTCTCAATTGGCCTGCCGCCGCAGAAAAGCGGGGATATCCAGGTGGTCGTCGCCCTGCGGCGGCGGTGCCACGGGAGCCGGTCGGCCATGGGAGTCCAACCCTTGCGGCGCCGGACGCCGGGCATATTCCGATACCGGCTCGTTGGCGGCCATCTGTTCGGCTACGCTGCGCTGCGGCCGGCGCTCCGGCAAGGGCGGCATCGGCGCCATGGCCGGTCCGGAGGCCCGGGCCGCGATCGGCGGCTCGGTGTCCTGGTCGCGGCGGCCGAGACTGACGTTGGCGAGGCGTTGCAACAGCGACAGCCGGCTCTTCTGCGGATGGTCCCCCTCGGTCTCGCCCCTCGCCTGACGGATCTCGTTCTGCGCGGGCATCGGCAGTTCCTCGATCCTTGGCATCCGCGGCGCGCGCACCGGGGCGCGCTCGGCCGGCTGCGGAATGAAATTCTCCGGCGGCGGCGGTTCGTGGCTCTCGTGCGGCGCGGGATCGTGATCGGGAAACAGCGTCGGCTTCTGCGCGATCGGCCGGACGGTGACGTCGCCGTAGGACGCCGGCTGAACGGGAGCCGGAGCGGCCGGCTGCGGCGGCTCGGCGACGGCCGCGGCAATCGCCTCCAGAGCCGCACGCTCGACATTAACGCCGGCCGTGGCGGGCTGAGCCGCCGGAGCGGCCTGAACGGCCGGACGCGGCTGCTCGGCGGCCTTCTGCGCCTGGGCGGCAGCCAGAGCGGCCTGGCGCTTCTGGTCCTCACGCAGCTTCGCGCTCAGATCGGCGATACGGGTGTCGGTCGCGGCCGTCGTGGGCGGGGTGGGAGAAATCGGCTTCGCGGCCGGGGTAGCGGCGGCGGTCCGGGCAATCGTGCTCTGGTCGATGCCGGTGGCAACCACCGAGACGCGGATGATGCCGTCAAGGCTCTCGTCGAAGGTCGCGCCGACGATGATGTTGGCGTCCTGATCGACCTCCTCGCGGATGCGGGTGGCGGCCTCGTCGACCTCGAACAGCGTCAGGTCCTTGCCGCCGGTGATCGAGATCAGAAGGCCGCGCGCGCCCTTCATGGAGGAGTCGTCGATCAGCGGGTTGGCGATCGCGGCTTCGGCGGCGGTGAGCGCGCGCTTCTCGCCCGAAGCTTCTCCGGTGCCCATCATCGCCTTGCCCATCTCGCGCATCACCGCGCGGACGTCGGCGAAGTCGAGATTGATCAGCCCTTCCTTCACCATCAGGTCGGTGATGCAGGCGACGCCCGAATAGAGCACCTGGTCGGCCATCGCGAAGGCGTCGGCGAAGGTGGTCTTCTCGTTCGCAACCCGGAACAGATTCTGGTTCGGGATGATCAGCAGCGTATCGACCACCTTGTGCAGTTCGCCGATTCCCGAATCGGCGGTGCGCATCCGGCGCTGGCCCTCGAAGTGGAAGGGCTTGGTGACGACGCCGACCGTCAGAATTCCCATCTCGCGCGCGGCCTTGGCGATCACCGGCGCCGCACCGGTTCCGGTGCCGCCGCCCATACCGGCGGTGACGAACACCATGTTCGCGCCGGAGAGATGATCGCGGATCTCGTCGATGACCTCCTGCGCCGCCGCCGCGCCGACATCCGGCTGCGAACCCGCGCCGAGACCCTGGGTGACCTGCGTGCCCATCTGGATGATGCGCTGCGCCTTCGACATGGTCAGCGCCTGCGCGTCGGTGTTGGCCACCACGAAATCGACACCCTGAAGTCCTGCGGTGATCATGTTGTTGACCGCGTTGCCGCCAGCGCCGCCGACCCCGAATACGGTGATCCGCGGCTTCAGCTCATGAATATCGGGAACGTTGAGATTGATGGTCATGGGTGCCTCTCGATTAAGCGCGCGGTGTCGCTGGGCCAGCGGTCGCCGACCGCGGGAGTTGATGAAAATCTGCAAATCGGCGGAAAACTCATCAGAAGCCCTCCCGGAGCCATCGTCCGACCTTTCCGAAATAACCGTCCGTCCCCGTCCGGAGCTGCCGCGTATGTCGCGGTTCGACATGTTCGAGATGTGCGTATTGCGGATACACCAGCAACCCGGTGGGAACCGCGAACGATGCGCTCTTGGCCTCGTTGGGCAGCCGGCCGAACCCGAGCGGACGGCCGATGCGGACCGGGCGGCCGAGGATGCGCCTGGCCAGTTCGGGAACGCCCGTGAGCTGCGATGCGCCGCCACTCAGCACGACCCGCGCGCGCGGTTCGGCTGCAAAGGGGGAATCCGCGAGCCGGTCCCTGACCATCTCAAAAATCTCCTCGACACGCTGGCGGACGATATTGGCGATTGTCGCGCGCGACACGACCTGAGGCGCGTCGCTGTCGCTGTCTCCGGCTGCCGGAACCGTCATCAGTTCGCGCACGTCCGAACCACCCGTCAGCACCGTGCCATATAACGTCTTGATTCGCTCGGCATCCGCAATGCACGCGCCCAGTCCGCGGGCGAGATCCATCGTGACGTGATGGCCCCCGATGGCGAAGCCGCTGGCATGCACGAAGCGGCCGGCGGAATAGACCGCGATCGTGGTGGTTCCAGCTCCCATCTCCACCACCGCAGCGCCGAGATCGGTCTCGTCGT
Source organism: Nitrobacter sp. (assembly GCF_047149785.1). Taxonomy (GTDB): domain Bacteria; phylum Pseudomonadota; class Alphaproteobacteria; order Rhizobiales; family Xanthobacteraceae; genus Nitrobacter. Next base: position 1,967,366 of record NZ_BAAGBE010000001.1, read on the forward strand.
CGGTGAGAACCGACAGGCCGGCCACATAGGGGCCGGCCGCCATGGCTTCGACGGTGAGGTGACAGCGCTCGACCGCCAGCATCAGGTTTTTCGCAACCGTCGCCTCCGAGGTGACCACGTTCATGTCGACGCCAAACCTGCGCGCCACCATCCCGCGGGGATCGCGAATGCCTTTCACGCCGTCGAGCGAATAGCCGACCGGCAGCGCATGGAGCACGGTGCGCCCGGGGGCGGTGGCGTGGTGCATCCCCGTCGAGGTGACGCGGCTGACGTCCGACGGCGTGACCGCGCCGCCCTGAATGCGGGACGCCGCCTCGATCAATTGTCCCTGCAACCGCCCGGCCGATATCGGCAGCAATACCGATTCGACCCGAACCTTCGCCATCTGCTCGGCGAGCGATACGGCGTGGCGCACCGCCTGTTCGCACTGGGCGAGATCGGCCACCGCGCCGGCCTTCATGCCGCGCGACTGGATCTGGCTGTAGCCGATCAGTTCGACCGCGTGGGTTCGTCCGCGCAGAGCGTCGTTGGGCGCGCTCGGCTTCAACCGCGCGATCATGCAGGCGATCTTGCTGGTGCCGATGTCCAGCGACGCCACCAGCGCGCTGCGATTGGGCTGCATCGGCCGCGTCTTGGGGGTCTGATTACGGTCAAGGTCGGTCATGCGCTGCCGGCCTTTTTGTTGGACTTCTTGAATTGCTCTTCGCGCGCCTTCGCGGCCTCTTCCGAAAGCCGCACGGTCAGGCGGTCGGGCAGCCGCATGTCGATGGCGGTGATGTCGCGCGACAGCAGCTTGTCGTCCCTGTCGTATTTCACGAGCGCAGCCAGCGCGCGGCCGACGTCGGTTTCCGGAAGCCGGATGTCAAGGCCGTCCTTGAGGCGCAGATTCCAGCGCCGCTCGCCAACGAAGATCGCCGCCTTGAGCTGGTCGTTCACCACCGGGTATTTCGCGACCAAAGCGAGAAAATCCCTGGCGCGGGTTTCCGCCCCCTTGCCGACCACAAGCGGCAGCGAGGCAAAGCGCCGGTTGACGTAGGGCTCGAGCACGACACCGTCATCCGCGATCACCGAGAGCTTGCCGTTCTCCTGCCACAGCGCGAAGGGGCGGCGCTCGGTGATATTGATCTGCAGCGCGCCCGGATAAAGCTTCAACACGGTCGCGTCCGCGATCCAGGGATCGCGCTTCAGGTTGTCGCGCACGCCGGCGGCGTCGAGGAACAGAAGCGAGGAACGGCCGTTGACGCCACCGACGGCCAATACTTCATCCTGCGTCAACTGCTTGCGACCGTTGACGGTAACTGAGGTGATGCGGAAGCCTACGGCATTGGCGAGCGCATTGCGCGTGTCGCTTAAAGCGCCGATCGCCGCATCGACGTGTCCGCCCGTAATGACGCCGAGCGCCACGCTGACGCCAAGGACGGTTACGGTCAGGGCCGCGCCGAGCCGGCGCGGAACGTAGCGCTCCAGAAACGCGATCGCGCGGTTGGGATTTCTGGCGCGCGCGTCGAGGCGCTCCGCCCGGGCGCGCTTCAGCTTCGCGATCTGCTCGCGCAGTAAAATGCTCGCGCCGCTGGCGGCCAGCCTGATCAGGTCGGCCTGCTTCAGCAGGTCCGACGCGCTCAGCAGATCAGACCCGGAGCCCGGCGGCCTCAACGACCGATCGAGACGTCCTCCACCATTCATTGCGCAAGCTCGTCACACGTTTTGCCCCGCCGCTCGCAAACTTTCGGCGCCTGAGGCGGAAAACTCGAATCGGAAACACGCGCAACCACCTGGCAATGCCGGACGGGGGCCGACCTCGCCGCAGGTCCACTCTCCCCCTCGATGCGACCGTCGAAGCGGAAAACCCGCAACAGCTCGCGCCCCGGCAGCCAAGTCGTTACATGAGCCGCCAGCGTTAACCTTCGGGCTTACTGGTAAACAAAAGGTAAAGCTGCTGTGGGCACGCGGCGTTTTGGTACGATAAAAGAACGCCTTGCGGCTTTTTGGACTCAAGCCGACCCCCATAACCCGCATAGCTCCGCCGGTCACCTCCTCCGGTGCGACCGCCCTCAACCGGTGCAGACCGCCCGTTCGGCAAGCACGATCTGATCGCGCAGAAAATCCGCGAACCCGATCCCCTGCGCCTTGAGCGCCTTGGGGAAGAGCGAGGCCGCGGTCAGGCCCGGCAGGGTGTTGGTTTCGAGATAGACCGGTCCCTCGCCCGTCACGATGAAGTCGGTCCGCGAATAGCCGCGACAGGACAGCGCGCGATGCGCCCGCAGCGCATCGTCCATGATCCGTGCGGCAATGGCCGGCGAGAACCGTCCGGGGCAGATCTCCTGCGTCGTTTTCGCCAGATACTTCGCGGCATAATCGAACGCCCCCTCGGCCGGCACGATCTCCACCGGTGGAAGCGCGATGACCGTGCCGTCGGCGCGCTCCAGCACCCCGCAGGTCGCCTCGACGCCGGACACAAACGGCTCGATGACATAATCCTCGGTCTTCGCCGCCTCGCGGACGCCAAGGAGATCCTGCGTCGCGTTGACGAAAATCAGCCCGTAGCTCGATCCATCGCGCGCGGGTTTTGCAATCAGCCGGCCATGCTCGGCCAGCGCGCGGTCGATGTCCGCCAGCGGCACGCCAACAGGCGCGGCGACGCCCGCCAGCGCCGCGAACCGCTTGGCGGCGACCTTGTCGAACGCGAGGTGCGAGGCGGCCGATCCGGAGCCCGTAAAGGGAATGCCGCGCAGTTCGCACATCGCCTGCAACTCGCCGTTCTCCGCGCGGCCGCCATGAAGCCCGAGCACCAGCACACGCTTTTCGGCCTTTGCTCTGTCGAGCGCCCGTTCAAGCGGCTCGCCGGAACCACCAGCAATGAACTCGTCTTCAAACGGCCGCGCGTGACCGAGCAATGCCTCCGAACGCACCTCGGTCACCTCGTCACGCACATCCCAGAACCACAAGTCCGCGTCCGGCAAAGCACGGTGCAGCGCCTGCGCGCTCGCCACCGAAACGAGACGCTCCTTGTTGCTGCCGCCGAAGAGAATGGTGACGCGCATCGACCTACTCCAATCCGATCCGCTTGATTTCCCATTGCAGATTGACGCCCGCATGTTTTTTCACCCGCTCGCGCACGGCCTCGCCCAGCGTTTCGATATCGCGTGCCGTCGCATCGCCGGTATTGATGAGGAAATTGCAGTGCATCTCCGAGACCTGCGCGCCACCGACGCGATGGCCGCGCATCCCGGCGGCGTCGATCAGCTTCCACGCGCTCTGCCCCGGCGGATTCTTGAAGGTCGAGCCGCCGGTCTTGTCGCGGATCGGCTGCACGGTCTCGCGATGGCTCTGCACATCGTCCATGCGCGCGCGGATCGCTTCCGGCGCGGCCTTGCGGCCGCGAAAGACCGCACTGGTGAAGATCACCGACGGATAGACCGCGCTGTTGCGGTATTCGAACTTCATGCCGGCATTATCGAAGGTCATCTTGTCGCCGCGGCGGCCGACGGCGCGCGCCTCGATGAGAACATCCCTGGTCTCGCTGCCGTTGGCGCCGGCGTTCATGCGCAGCGCGCCGCCAATGGTGCCGGGAATACCGAAATAGAATTCGAGGCCCGCGATGTTCGCCACCGCCGCCGCTTCCGCGACGCGCTTGTCGAGCGCGGCGGCGCCGGCGCGCAACGTCTCGCCGTCGGTCGTGATCTCCCCGAAGCCGCGCGCCGACAGGCGGATCACCACGCCCGGCAGGCCACGGTCGCGCACGATCAGGTTGGAGCCGACGCCGATGCAGTAGACCGGAATCTCCTCCGGCAGATGCCGCAGGAAATAGGCGAGGTCGTTTTCGTCCGCCGGCGTGAACAAGACCTGCGCCGGACCGCCGACGCGAAACCATGTCAGCGGCGCCAAGGACTCGTTCGCCAGCATCCGCCCGCGCAGTTCCGGCATCTGCGATTTCAGTTTTGTCGTGATGTCGGGGAAGGTCATGCGCACGACATCGCGACAATGGCAGACCGTCCCCTCTCCCGCTTGCGGGGGAGGGTCAGGGTGGGGGCGCCTTCTCGCAAGCTATCCGTTTGAAAGAAGCCCCCACTCCACCTCTCCCCCGCAAGCGGGAGAGAGAGCAGGCCGTGCCACTCTGCAAGCTCACCGCTTTTCATTCCAGCGCCTTCAACTCGCCCGGCAGCGCGTAGGCCCATTGGGTGATGTTGCCGGCCCCGAGGCACACCACGTAATCGCCGGGCTTCGCTAGACCCGCGACAACGCCCGGCAGCGCCGCCGACTCCTGCAACGGCACCACCTGGCGGTGACCGTGGGCACGCAGGCCGAGCACGAAGTGATCGCGATCGATTCCAGCGATCGGCGCTTCGCCCGCCGGATAGACCTCGGCGACGATGACGGTATCGGCATCGTTGAAGCAGGTGCAGAACTCCTCGAACAACGATTGCAGGCGGGTGTAGCGATGCGGCTGCACCACTGCGATGACCCTGCCCGAGGTCGAATCGCGCGCCGCTTTCAGCACCGCGGCGATCTCGACCGGATGATGGCCGTAATCGTCGATGATCGTGACGCCGTTCCACTCGCCGGTCTTGGTGAAGCGCCGCTTGACGCCGCCGAACCCTGCGATGGCGCCGCGGATGGTCGCGTCGGGAATGCCGAGTTCGTGCGCCACCGCGATCGCTGCCGTGGCGTTGAGCGCGTTGTGGCGGCCGGGCATCGGCAACACCAGATCGGAAATCTCGTGGGCGGCGTCGGTCTTGCGGTTGCGGAACACCACCTTGAAATGCGAGCCGCCGCCGTTCGGCGCAAGGTCGACCAGCCGCGCGTCGGCCTGCGGGTTCTCGCCGTAGGTGATGATGCGGCGGTCCTCGATCTTGCCGACCATGCTCTGCACGACGGCATGATCGATGCACATCACCGCGAAGCCGTAGAACGGCACGTTCTCCACGAACGAGCGGAACGCGTCCTGCACGGCGTCGAAGGTCTTGAAATGGTCGAGATGCTCGGGATCGACATTGGTGACGACGGCGACGTCGGTCGGCAATTTCAGGAACGTGCCGTCGCTCTCGTCGGCCTCCACCACCATCCACTCGCCCGCCCCCAGCCGCGCATTGGTGCCATAGGCGTTGATGATGCCGCCGTTGATGACGGTGGGATCGAAATCGCCGGCGTCGAGCAGCGCCGCGACCATCGACGTGGTCGTGGTCTTGCCGTGGGTGCCGGCAATGGCGACGCAGCTTTTCAGCCGCATCAGTTCGGCGAGCATTTCGGCGCGGCGCACCACCGGAATGCGCTGCGCGCGCGCCGTCATCAATTCGGGGTTGTCGCGCTTGATCGCGGTGGACACGACAAGCACGTCCGCGCCGTTCACGTTCTCGGCTTTATGGCCGACCGTGACATGGATACCCTTCTCGCGCAGGCGGCTGACATTAGCGCCTTCGGAAGCATCCGACCCCTGCACGGTATAACCAAGATTGCACAGCACTTCGGCGATGCCGCTCATGCCGATGCCGCCGATGCCGACGAAGTGGATGGGGCCGATTTCGCGCGGCAGTCTCATGAGGTCCCGTCTTCCCGCCAGAGTTCGTCATGCCCGGCTTCATGCCGGGCATCCACGTCTTCTTCCAGACGATTCATGCAAGACGTGGATGCACAGGCGCTCGGTATACCGAGTACCGTCAATTTTTAAAGCATCGAGTCGGATATATCCGACACGATTCCACAAGTCCGGCCATGACGGCAAATGTCAAGTCGTCATGCCGGCGAATCGAGTCGCGCCACCTTCATCACCAGATCGGCCAACCGCTCGGCCGCGTCGAGGCGGCCCACGGTACGCGCCGCCGCCGCCATGGCCGCGAGCCGCGCCGGATCGCCGGCCAGCGCAGACAATTCGGCCGCGAGGCGCTCCGGCGTAAAGTCCGCCTGCACCATACGGATCGCGCCGCCGGCATCCGCCAGCACGCCGGCATTGGCAAACTGATCCTGATCGATCGCGCCGGGCAGCGGCACAAGAATAGAGGGACGGCCGATGGCGCCAAGCTCGGCCACCGTGCCCGCGCCGGAGCGGGAGACGATCACATGACTCGCAGCCAGCCGCGCAGGCAGGTCGGCAAAGAACGGCGCAAGCTCCGCGGCGACCCCGAGTCGATCATAGACCGCACGCACCCGCGCCATGTCCTCGTCGCGCACCTGCTGGGTCAGGACCAGCCGCCGCCGGAGCGGCGCTGCAAGCTTTTCGATCGCGCCCGGCACGATGTCGCTCATGACGCGCGCGCCCTGACTGCCGCCGACGACGAGAACGCGCAGGGGATCGTCCGGACCGGGCGCGGCGAAGGGCACGGCGGCGGCCGCGAGAACCGCAGGCCGCATCGGCGTGCCGGTCGTCGTGGTCTTGCCGATCAGCGAGGGCTCCTTGTAGAGCACGCCGGGGAGCGAGGTGGCGATGGCGCTGACGCGGCGCGACAGGAAGCGGTTGGCGCGGCCCATCACCGCGTTGGCGTCGTGGATCACGGTCGGGATGCCGGCGAGCCTTGCGGCGATCAGCGGCGGCAAGGTCGGATAGCCGCCGAATCCGATCACGGCGGCCGGCTTCAATCGCCGCATCAGTCTGAGCGCAACGACGGTGCCGGTCGCGAGCGTCAGGCCGGTGCGCGCCAGCGCCAACGGCGAACGGCCGCGCACGGTCTCGCTCGGCACCACGTCGGTCATGTCCGTCGAGAACAACCCGCTGTAGCGCAGCGCGCGCGAGTCAGTCACCAGCCGCACCCGCAGGCCGCGCTTCATCAGTTCGACGCCGAGCGCTTCCGCCGGAAACAGGTGTCCGCCGGTGCCCCCGGCGGCGAGCAGGATGAGAGGCGTGGTGGTCATGGATAACGCTATCCCGGAAAAACCCTCTCCGTCATGCCCGGCTTTATGCCCGGCATCCACGTCCTTAGAGCCTTTCCGCTTCTGATGGAATCAGAAGCGGGCTCTATGATTTTGATTTGACGCGTTTTCTTTACGCGAACCGGTATCCACTTCGCTTGAAAACGCTCCAGGCACATCAAAGACGTGGATGGCCGGGACAAGCCCGGCCATGACGGTGTTGCTATCAGAAGCTGAAGTCACGCAAAATTCGCGGCCGCGGTGGCCTCGCCGATCGATTCCATTTCCGTGCGCGGCCGCTGCCGCGTCAGCGCCAGCATGATACCGACGCCGTAGGCGAGCGAGACCATCGACGAGCCGCCATAGGAAATGAACGGCAGCGTCATGCCCTTGGCAGGGATCAGGTGCAGGTTGACCGCCATGTTGATGGCCGCCTGCACGCCGAACATGATCGCGAGCCCGGACGCCGCGAAGCGCGAGAACAGATCCTCCGATGCATAGGCGCGTGACAGCGCGCGCATGACGATGAATGTGAACAGCGCCAGCAGCGCGAGGCACATGATGATGCCGAACTCCTCGGCTCCCACCGCGAACACGAAGTCGGTGTGACTGTCCGGCAGGCTTCGCTTGGCGATGCCCTCGCCCGGACCGAGCCCGAACCAGCCGCCGTTCGTAAAAGCCTCCATCGCGGTATCGACCTGGAAGGTGTCGCCCGAGGCCGGATCCATGAAGCGCTGGATGCGGGCGGCGACATGGGGCACCAGCATGTAGGCGGCGAACAATCCGGCGAACGCCATGCCCGCAAGACCAAACACCCAGACGATGCGCATCCCTGCGATAAAGAACAGCGCGCCCCACACCATCAGGATCAGCATGGTCTGGCCGAAGTCCGGCTCCATCACGAGCAGCGTCACCATTCCCAGCAGCAGCGTCAGCGCCATCGACGTCGCCGGCACCTCGGGCTTGCGCGCGGATTCCGAGAACAGCCACGCCGCCAGCACGACAAAGGCCGGTTTTGCGGATTCCGAGGCCTGGATGTTGACGCCGAGGATCGTGATCCAGCGTTTCGCGCCCTTGACCTCCGGGCCGAACCACAGCGTCGCCACGATCAGCACGATGCTCAGCGCGAAAACGATCAGCGCCGAGCGGCGGATCTGACGCGGCGTCAGGAACGACACGCCTACCATCACGATGATCGACGGCAGCAGAAACAGCACGTGACGATGGAAGAAGTGAAACGGATCGAGCCCGATACGGGTCGCGACCGACGGACTCGCCGCCAGCGACAGCACGACGCCGGTGAGCATCAAAAGGATCATGGCCGCCAGCAGCCACCGGTCCACGGTCCACCACCATTCCGAGAGCGGCGTGCGTTGTTCGCGTGAAATCATGACGGGTCCTGCGGGCGGAGATCACGCCATTGGTCCCCGATCGTGATTACCGGGAGGTTAAGGAAACAGGACAAGTTTGCGGGAGTTGCTCATCTGTCATGCCCGCGAAGGCGGGCATCCAGTATGTCGCAGCTTTCGACAGTCCCGGATGGCGACGGAGACAGATCAATCTTCGTTGGCGACATACAATCACCCCACCGGCTTCACGCCCGGCAGCGCGCGCACCAGTTCGCGGAAGCGGTCGCCCCGGACTTCGAAATTGCGGAACTGATCGAACGACGCACAGGCCGGCGACAACAGCACCACGGCGTCGGCAAGGCCCGACGCCTCCGCGTCGTGCGCGGCGATCGGCACCGCCGCTTCCAGCGACCCGCTGATCTCGTACTGCACTTTGCCCTCCAGCGTCGCAGCGAATTCCGTCGCCGCCTCCCCGATCAAATAGGCTTTCCTGATGCGCGGGAACGATTCGGCGAGCGAGGCGATGCCGCCGCTCTTCGGCTTGCCGCCGGCGATCCAGAAAATGTCGGCGAAGGACGACAATGCCTTCTCGGTGGCGTCGGCGTTGGTGCCCTTGGAGTCGTTGACGAACAGCACGTTGGCTTTGCGTCCGACCTGCTCCATGCGGTGCGCCAGCCCGGGAAAGCTGCGCAAGCCCTTTTGCAGGAGGTCGTTGCGCACGCCGAGCGCCAGTGCCGCCGCCGAGGCGCAGGCAGCGTTCTGCGCGTTGTGCCGCCCGCGCAGCGAACCGATGCCGCCAATATCGGCGATTTCGGTCCGCGCTCCGCCGCGGGCGCGGACGATCCTGTCATGATCGACGCCGATGCCGTCCGCGAGCGGCCGCTTCACCGAAACCCGCACCACGCGCCCGCCGGCCTGCTCGATGCGATCCGCCGCCGCCCGGCACCAGATATCGTCGACGCCGATGACGGCCGTTCCCTGCGGCGGCACGCTGGCGACCAACCGCTCCTTCACCTCCGCGTAATGCTCGATGGTGCCGTGGCGGTCGAGATGATCGGGACTGACATTGAGCAGGATGCCGACGGTCGGATCGAGCGAAGGCGTCAGATCGATCTGGTACGACGACATCTCGATGACATGCACGCGACCCCTGCGCGGCGGCTCCAGCGACAGGATCGCGGTGCCGATGTTGCCGCCCATCTGCACATCGTGACCGGCTTCGCGCATCAGATGCGCGACCAGCGCCGTGGTGGTGGACTTGCCGTTGGTGCCAGTGATGGCGACGAACGGCGCGTCGGGCACATGACGCCGCCGCTCACGGCAGAACAGTTCGATGTCGCCGATCACCTCGACGCCGGCCTCTCGCGCCGACAGCACGCTCCAATGCGGCGCCGGATGCGTCAGCGGCACGCCTGGCGCCAGCACCAGCGCGGCGAAATTGGTCCACGACACCGTGCGCAAGTCCGCGGTGATGAAGCCGGCCTGCGCAGCCTTCGCGAGATTATCGGCGCTGTCGTCGCTTGCGATGACTTCCGCCCCGCCCGCCTTCAGCGCGTGACAACTCGCAAGGCCGGAGCCGCCGAGGCCGAACACCGCAACCATCTTGCCGGCGAAAGAGGTGACGGGGATCATGTGGATAAACCGGCGAGGTTGTGGCCGTCATGGCCGGGCTTGTTCCGGCCATCCATGTCTTTCATAATTGAACCAAGCAGCATGGACTGAAACGTCTGATTTATTTCGAGAGGTTTGAGGATATTCGAGCAGCGATTCAGCGGGAGCACAACATCAAGCACTGGCCTCGCGCCCAGAAGATTCGAAATATTATCATAGGCAATCCGAACTGGGACGATTTGTACAAAACGATCGCTTGAGGCGTGGATGGCCGGGACCATAGGCGTTCGACAGAACGCCGTTCTTCGAACGGCTATGCCAGGCCATGACGAAAAATCACCGCAGCTTCAGCGTGGAGAGGCCCGCCAGCGCCAGCATCACCGAGATGATCCAGAACCGGATCACGATCTGCGGCTCGGTCCAGCCGAGCTGCTCGAAATGATGATGGATCGGCGCCATCTTGAAGATGCGCTTTCCCGTGAGCTTGAACGACGCCACCTGCACGATCACCGACACCGCTTCCAGCACGAACAGGCCACCGATGACCGCCAGCACGATCTCGTGCTTCACCGCGACCGCGATCGAGCCGAGCATGCCGCCGAGCGCCAGCGAACCGGTGTCGCCCATGAAGATCGAGGCCGGTGGCGCGTTGAACCAGAGGAAGCCGAGGCCCGCCCCGAGCACCGCGCCGCACAGCACCGCGAGTTCACCCGCGCCGGCGATGTAGTTGATCTGGAGGTAGTCGGCGAACACGGCGTTGCCGGCGAGATAGGCGATCATGGCGAAGCTCGCGGACGCGATCATGACCGGCACGATGGCGAGACCGTCCAGGCCGTCGGTGAGATTCACCGCATTGCCGGCGCCGACGATGATGAAGGCGCCGAAGGCGAGGAAGAACCAGCCGAGGTCCAGCACCACGTCCTTGAAGAACGGAATTACCAGAGCGGTCGAGAACGGCTCGCGGCCGAGGCGGACCAGCGCATAGCAGGCGGCCAGCGCAATCAGCAGTTCGAGCAGGAGGCGCGTCCGTCCGGCGAAGCCGGCATGGGTCTGTTTGGTGACTTTCAGATAGTCGTCGTAGAATCCGATGATGCCGAAACCGAGCGTCACCGCAAGCACGATCCAGACATAGGGATTGAGCGGATTGGCCCACAGCACGGTCGATACGACAAGCCCCGACAGGATCATCAGGCCGCCCATGGTCGGCGTGCCCTTCTTGCTGACGAGGTGCGACTGCGGCCCGTCGGCGCGGATCGGCTGTCCCTTGCCCTGACGCAGGCGAAGATTGTCGATGATCCAGGGACCGAACAGGAACACGAACAACGCGGCCGTCACCATCGCGCCGCCGGTGCGGAACGTAATGTAGCGGAAGACGTTCAGGAGCGGCTTGAAAACGCCGAGCCCCGGAACCGTGTTGGAAAGATCGATCAGCCAGTAAAACATTTCATGAAACCCTAAACCGCGACACCGTCGTGCGCGGCGTTGCCGGGAAATCGCTTTTCAAGCGCCGTCACAATCACTTTCATTCGCGATCCGAGCGAACCCTTGACCATGATGACGTCGCCGGCGCGGATCGCCGCCACCACCTGCGATTCGAGCGCGCCCGATCCCTCTGCATAGCCGCCCCGCCTGCCGGAAGAAAGCGTATCCCACAGGTTGCGCATCAGGGGGCCGCAGCAAAATACCATGTCGACGGCGTTGGCGTTGATCGCCTCGATCAGGCCGCGGTGCAGCGCGGCGCTTTTGGGGCCGAGTTCCAGCATGTCGCCCAGCACGGCGATGCGGCGGCCTTGCGCGCCGATCTCGGCACGACCAAGCACGTCGAGCGCCGCCGCCATCGACGCCGGATTGGCGTTGTAGCTCTCGTCGATCAGCGTCGCCTCGCCGTTCGGCACGGTCAGGACATGGCGCACGCCGCGTCCGGCGGCCGGCTGCGCCTGCGACAGCGCAAGACCCGCCAGCGCGAGATCGGCGCCGGCCAGCAACGCCGCCGCCAGAACCGCCAGCGAGTTCATCGCCATGTGGCGGCCGGGCATGGCGAGCTTGTAGGTCAGATCCTGGCCAAGAATTCTGGCATGCACGGCCGAGCATGCCGGATGCAGCGCCACGTCGAGCAGGCACGCATCGGCCTTCTCGTCCGCGCCGAACGAGACGATCCTCGCGATGCCGAGTTTCATGGCGCGCTTCTGCAAGCGCGCGAACTGCGCGTTGTCGCGATTGAGCACGACGGCGCCGCCCGGCTCGACGCCTTCGAAAATTTCCGCCTTGGCATCCGCGATCGCCTCGACGCCGGAGAAGAATTCCAGATGCACCGGCTCGACCGTGGTGATGATGGCGATATGCGGCCGCACCATCTTCACCAGCGGCGCAATCTCGCCGGCGTGATTCATTCCGATCTCGAAGATCGCGAAACGCGCGTCCGCCGGGCAGCGCGCCAGCGTCAGCGGCACGCCCCAGTGGTTATTGAACGAAGCCACCGAGGCGTGGGTCTCGCCCTGCGCGGCCAGCACGCTCCGTAACGCCTCCTTGGTCGAGGTCTTGCCGACCGAACCCGTCACCGCGATCACCTGCGCGGCGAGACGCGTGCGCGAGGCCCGCGCCAGATCGCGCAATGCTGCAAGCACGTCCTCGACGATCAGCAGAGGCGCAGCGGCGGCGAAGTTGTCGCGCTGCGCGGCCTCGACCACCGCCAGCGCCGCGCCCGCCTTCAAGGCGGCATCGACGAAAGCGTGGCCGTCATGCACGTCCCCCCTGATCGCGAAATAGGCCTCGCCGGGCGCGATGGTGCGGCTGTCGATGGAAATGCCGGCGATCGCCGCCGGCAACGCCCCTCGCCTCTCGGCGCGCATCGCCGCAGCCATCGCGTCCAGTGTCCACAACGGCTGCGCGCTCATGGCGCCCCCGCTGTCAGCGCAGCGATAGCCGCCTCGTGATCGCTGAACGGCAACACCCGGTCGCCAACGATCTGTCCGGTTTCGTGGCCCTTGCCGGCGATCAGCAATGCATCTCCGGGCTGCAGGCCCGCGATCGCGGCCCGGATCGCCTCGGTGCGATCGCCGATCTCGCGCGCGCCGCACGCGGCCGCGAGGATCGCAGCGCGGATTGCGGCGGGATCTTCGCTGCGCGGATTGTCGTCGGTGATAATGACCGCATCAGCATTGTTGACGGCGATCTCGCCCATCAGCGGACGCTTGCCCGCGTCACGGTCGCCGCCCGCGCCGAACACCACCACGAGCCGCCGCCTGGCATACGGCCGCAGCGCCTGCAGCGCTTTCGCCAGCGCGTCCGGCTTGTGAGCGTAATCGACAAAAACCGGTGCGCCGTTGCTCTCGCCAACCAGTTCAAGCCGCCCCTTGGCGCCTTCGAGATGCTCGAGCGCCGCGAACACCTGATCGGCATCGCCGCCGGTGCCGATGACGAGACCCGCCGACACCAGCGCGTTCTCGATCTGGAACTCGCCGACCAACGGCAGGCGTATGATGCGCTCGCGTCCCGCGTGTTCGAGCGTTACTCTTTGTGAAAAGCCCTCGATGGCCGCACCGACCAGGCGAATGCCGATATGCGTGCCGTCGCCGCGGCGGCCGACACGCATGACCCGGATGTTGCGCGCGGTCGCCGCCTCGATCACCGTGCCCGAACAATCATGGTCGGCGGAAATCACGGCGGTGCCGTCCGGCTCGACCAGCTCGCGGAACAACCGCAGCTTCGTATCGAGATAATGCGCGACGGTCGGATGATAATCCATGTGGTCGCGCGACAGGTTGGTAAAACCGGCGGCGCGCACGCGCACGCCGTCGAGGCGATGCTGGTCGAGTCCGTGCGAGGACGCTTCCAGCGCGAGATGCGTCACGCCCTCGCCCGCGAGCTGATCGAGTTCGCGATGCAATGCGATCGGATCGGGCGTCGTCACCGAGCCGTATACGTTGCGCGACGGCGCGACCACGCCGATGGTGCCGATGCTGGCGGCGGGATGCCCGAGCCGCTGCCAGATCTGCCGCGTGAAGGCTGCGACCGATGTCTTGCCGCTGGTGCCGGTGACGGCGGCGACGGTCGCGGGCTGGCGCGGATAGAATCGCGCCGCAGCCTTCGCCAGCGCGCGGCGCGGATTCGGCGTCGCGACGAACGGAACGCGCGCGTCCGCCGGCGCGTGCTCACCGGCGACCGCAACGGCGCCGGACGCGACAGCGGCATCGATGAACCGCGCGCCGTCGGTCTTTGAGCCAGCAAGCGCGAAGAAAAGATCGCCCGGCTTCACCTCGCGGCTGTCCATGGCGAGGCCCGTGACGGCCAGTTCGCCCGTGCGCGCGTCCATGGCGGCATCGACGCCGAAAAGCTCGCGAAGTTTCATGGTTCCCCGCCGCCGACCCGGTGGTTCGATTCTAGCATTCGCATCCCGTGCGCGCGCTGAAAATGGGACGAAACTCGGGTTCAGGACACCAGAAGAGCTGCGTTTACTGCGTCGTCCTGGATGCCGCAAGAATAAGGCGGTCGGACGGCGGCAAATTGAAGCGCGGCTTGATTCCAAGCAGCGGCGCAATGCGCGCGATCACCTTGCCGCCGGTCGGGACCGCGTTCCAGCCCGACGTGATGAAGCCATGGGTTTCCTTGGTCGCCTGCGGCTCGTCCAGCATGACCAGAAGCTGATATTGCGGATTGTCGGCGGGCACGATCGCCGTGAACGCGGTGAGCACCTTTTTCTTCGCGTAGCGGCCGTGGATGACTTTTTCGGCCGTGCCGGTCTTGCCGCCGACGTAATAGCCCTTCACGTCGGCCTTCCGTGCGGTGCCGATCTCGGCGTTGAGACGCAGCAGGAAGCGCATTTTCTCGCTGGTCTCGGGCTTGATGACCCGCTTCGCAAGCTTCATCGCATCGGCTTCCGAGCGTTTCAGGAAGGTCGGAGGAATGAGATAACCGCCGTTGACCAGCGCGTCGATGCCCATCACCGCCTGCAGCGGCGCCACCGCGATGCCGTGCCCGAAGGCGATGGTCACGGTGTTCAGTTCACCCCATTTGCGCGGCACGATCGGAGCGGCGCTTTCCGGCAATTCGGTGCGCAGACGGTCGAGCTGTCCCATCTTGCGCAGGAACGCCTTGTGCGCCTCGACGCCTTGCGCCAGCGCGATGCGGGCGGCGCCGATATTCGACGAGAACGTGAATACCTCTTTCATGCTGAGAAAGCGGCCCTTGGGCTCGTCGTCGTGAATCCTGAAACGCCCATAGTGCAGCGGCGCGCGGGCGTCCCACATCGAGTTCAAACCGTATTTTCCGGTATCGAGCGCCATCGCCAGCGTGAAAGCCTTGAAGGTCGATCCCATTTCGTAAACGCCCGTGGTCAAACGGTTGATGCGATCGGGATCATGCGCTTCTTTCGGGTTGTTCGGATCGAAGTCCGGCAGCGAGACCATCGCGACGATTTCGCCGGTCCGCACGTTGGAAACCAGGCCCGAGGCGGCCTTGGCGTGATAGCGCTCCTTGGCCTTGACCAGCTCGTCGCGCAGCGCGTGCTCGACGCGAAGATCGACCGACAGTACCACCGGCTTCTGCAGACGGTCGGTGGCGAAGCCGGCGCGATGCAGATCGGCAAGCCCGTTGCTGTCGAGCCACTTCTCCATGCCGGCAATGCCCTGATTGTCGATGTTGACCAGGCCGATCAGATGCGCCACCTCGCGGCCGCTTGGATAGACGCGCTTGTTCTCACGTAAAAAGCCGATGCCCGGAATTCCGAGATTATGGATTTCCTTCTGCTGCGACGGCGTGATCTCGCGCTTCAACCAGACGAAGCCCTTGCGCGTGCCGAGACGCCGGCGAACCTCCGCGGTCTCGAGATCGGGCAGCGTCGCCGTCAGCAGCTCGACCGCCTCGTCGCGATCGATGATGCGGCGCGGCTCGCCGAACAGGCTCGGCGCTTTGACGTCGGTGGCGAGAATCTGGCCGTTGCGATCGACGATATCGGGTCGCGCGGTGGCGATCGCATCCTGCGACACGGTGCGGTGGCCTCCCTTGTCGTCCGGGAACGCTGCGAACATGACGAGGCGCGCCGCGATCACCGAATAGATCAGGCCGAATGCGATAATGACGAGACCGACCCGCACCCGCGCCTTGGCGGCGCGATCGACGTTGCGTCCGTAGAGCAGGTTGCGGATCACGCGCTGGGTCCAGGCCGCGGACGGCTCGCGACTGTCGCGACCGAGCATGTTCCGGCCGGTCATCGCGGGCCCTCCGGTGCGGGAAGGGAGCCGGTGATGACATCGGGGTCGACGATCTCGATCATGGCGCCGATCGGGTCTGCGGTGCCGGGCGGCACCAGAGTCGGGGGCCGCTCCGGCAGGTTCTTGAGAGAATCGAACTGCGTGGCGTCGACAGGCTTCAGTTTCAAATGCCGTTCGGCCAGAACCTGCAGGCGCCTCGGCGCATCGAGCCGGGCCCATTCCGCGCGCAGCGACGCGATCGCCTCGCGCTGCTCGCGCACCTGCGCCTGCAGCCGCGACACGCGCTCGGTGCGGGCCGTCGAATCCATCTTGATGCGGTAGACATACGATGCCGCATAGACCAGCGCGCAGACCACGAGGAAATGGATGATCCGCATCGATCAGCCTCCCCGCATCACGTCTGCGAGCGAGGGCCAGCCCGAAGGCTCGCCGGCGCCGGCGATCGCCGGCGCAGCGGTGCGTTCGGCGGCGCGCAGCTTGGCGGAGCGCGCGCGCGGATTGACGCTCACCTCGTCATGCCCCGCCGTCACCGGACGTTTGGTAAGGATGGCAAAGCTCGGCGCGGCCCGCTCGATCTCCGGCCGGTGGCGCGAACCGCCGCCCGCCTTGCCGCGCGCGGCGAAGAAGTTCTTGACGATGCGGTCTTCCAGCGAGTGAAAGGATACCACCGCGAGCCGGCCCCCCGGCTTGAGCACGCGCTCCGCCGCCGCCAGCGCAGCGCTCAGTTCGTCGAGTTCCTCGTTGACGAAAATCCGCAAGGCCTGGAACGTCCGCGTCGCCGGATGAATCTCGTGCGGCTGGGCGCGCACCACCTTCGAGACGATATCGGCCAGCGCCCGCGTAGTGAGAATCGGCCCCTCCCGCCGCGCCGCAACGATGGCGCGGGCCACGGCGCGCGAGCGGCGCTCCTCGCCAAAGACATAGATGATATTGGCGAGGTCGGTCTCCGACGCGCGCGCCACCACGTCGGCCGCGGTCGGCCCGCGCCCGCTCATGCGCATGTCGAGCGGACCGTCGAGGCGAAACGAGAAGCCGCGACCGGCATCGTCGAGTTGCATCGAGGACACCCCGACATCCATGACGATGCCATCGACGACATCGGCGCCTTGAGCCGCGCAGACGGCGGCGAGATTGGAAAAGCGATCCTCGACCAGCGTCAACCGGCCGCCGGACTCCTCAACCAGACCGAAGCCAGCCGCAATGGCGGTACGGTCGCGGTCGATCCCGATCACACGGGTATCGGCGGCGGCAAGAATGGCGCGCGAATAGCCTCCGGCCCCAAAGGTCGCATCGACGTAAACGCCGCCGTCATGCGGCGCGAGCATGGCGACGGCCTCGCGGCCGAGCACGGGCACATGGCGAACCGGCGGTACCGTCATGCCCCGCCTCTCGTCCGCAGATGCCTCGCTCTCGACATGCGCCCGCCCATTCCGCCCCGGATGCCCGAAAATCAGCCGGCCGCTCCGGTCGCCGCGACCCATCGCCACGGCGAGGCCGGCCGGATCGGTTCCCACAAGTTTCCTCGCCAGGAGACAGGCCGACAAACCCGGGCTTCCGCATGGAATTTGAGGGGCTGCCATGGGGATTTCGAGCGCGAATGGGACCTCGGCCGCCCCGAAACCGGTTCGGCACTTCATCCCTCAGTAACGGCGGTTAGCATTAAGAAAGGGTTGATGGTTTCGGCTGGAATCGAGTTGTCGCGGGCAGCCGCACGGCGCGAGATGCAACCCTCCAAAGTCGGGGGAAAACACGCGAGGTTGTCCTGCTTTGATTGCCTGGCGCCTCGCGCGTCCGGATAGTGATCCTGATGAGTCGCGGGATAAATCGAAACGCGCTTCGGATGGCGCGTCGTTCTCCTGCCCGTTTTGGATCGTTGCATGTTATCAAGTTCGTTCGCGTCTGCTGAATTCAGGCATCGACGCCCCCTCCCGATCCCCAAGGCCATCGCTGGAATGCCGACCTTCGTCCCGGACTCATCCGTCGTCTCCGACACTGTGCCCTCCATGAACTTCGGCGACCGCGCCAAAGGGCGGCAGCCGGACATGATTGTGCTGCACTACACCGGGATGCCGGACGTCGAGGGCGCGCTGGCGCGGCTATGCACCTCCGGGACCGACGTGTCCGCACATTATGTCGTGCTCGAGGACGGTCGCGTCGTGCAATGCGTCCAGGAGGCGAAACGGGCCTGGCACGCCGGCGTCGCCTCGTGGGCCGGCGAGGAGGACATCAATTCCTGTTCGATCGGTATCGAGATCGTCAATCGCGGCCACGACTGGGGCTATCCGGATTTTCCGCTACGGCAGATCGCCGCCGTCATCGCGCTGTGCCGCGGCATTATTCTTCGGCGCGACATTCCGGCCCATCGCGTCGTCGGCCATTCCGATGTCGCGCCAGCACGCAAAAAGGATCCCGGCGAAAAATTCCCCTGGCACTCGCTGGCGGATTCCGGCGTCGGGCACTGGGTTCGGCCGGCGCCGATCGTGTCCGGCGACGTGCTGAAAGGCGGCAGCGAGGGCGACGATGTCCGCGCGCTCCAGCAATCGCTGGCGCGATACGGCTACGGCATCAAGGCAAGCGGGATATTCGACAACACGACCACGGATGTGGTCAGAGCCTTTCAGCGGCACTTCCGGCCCGAGCGCGTCGATGGTCTGGCCGATCAATCGACATTGAATACGCTGCGGGCTCTGCTCGAGAACCTGCCGGCCGCAGCCGCCACGGCGTCGCGCGAAACCAGCTAAAAGCATGGATTACCGCGATGGAAAAGCCAATGAAACCGTCGTATAGTCTTGGACGTTGTCGGTGGCACACGCTGAGTGACAACCGGCCGCGACGGGGATGATGGACGTAGCCTATTTTGCCGGTTTCAGGCTGCGGCACCAACGCATCGGCACGCGTTTTGTCTAACCCGTTCCCGGCGTGTGCGACCTTTTCGCGCCTGGACGTCGGCCGTTTCAGTAACGGCAGCGGCGGATGGCTTGTTCAGCCCTAAATCAGTTCGACCGTCGCCATGCCGGCCGCGCCATCCCACCCACGCCATGTCGACGCTCGTGTTGGATGGAGCGGGGAAAGCCTGCAAGCTGCGGGCCGGTATCGGTGATCCTCAGGTTTCAATCACCCGGTCAGGTTCGCAACGAATTCGGGCGCTTCGAGACCGGAGTCGGCAAAGAAGGACAGGATCGCGGCCTTTGACCAATATTGCTCGATCAGCAGCCTCGCGAAACGCTCCTTCTCCCGCGAGAATCTTACTGTCAGCGTATCGGCACTGTCCGGCTTTTTCCCGAACAGATCGGCATTCCACGGATCCCCGTTGAAGAAGTCATGTTCGAGGACCGTTCGTTCCGATACGTGATTTCCGTTCGCCTGATTGCGCCGCGCGCGCACGGCTTCCGACACTTCCGTGATCAGGGTGAACAGACGCGCCTGTTCGATAAGAAGATCCTGGGTCGGAAAGACATTCTCCACCAGAAGGCCCGGAACGAAATCCCGCGCCAGGGCGGTCGCGAGCTGCATCCAGGCGTCTTCCGGCGACCGCGCGGCGATCTTGTAGAAGTCGAAGAGCGCCATCCACCGGCCTCGCAATTCCTCGACCTGGGAATCGTACCATCGCGACCAGATCGAGTGCTCGCCGACGGGCCCTTCGGCTTTCCTGACAGCGTCGATCCGCTCCAGCAATCCCAGGTCGACCCTCATGGGACGGCTCAACCGCTCGGGAAGATCGGGCGCGCTGTACTCCTCAAGGTCGTGAGCGAACTCGGTCGCGTCCGGATCCGGAAAGGACGTTCTGTATTTTCCGCTTCCAGTTTTCTGCATCGTGCGACGGCTCCCCTGGACAATCAAAATCGGCGATGCAGCAATCTCTTGCTTCGCAGATGCACATAAACCGCGGAGCTCGCGCTCCGCTGCCATGCGACTATTAGACATCTAGCAAAATCGGAGCGAAGTAAGATCATCCAATGGTTAGTCTCCGTCTCTTAACGATGAAGGAGGGTTAGCAATGGACTGGAACCGGATCGAACAAAACTGGGATCAGGTCAAGTACAAGGTCAGAGATCAGTGGGGTAAGTTCACCTTCGACGATCTCTGGGAAATTTCCGGCAACCGCGAGCAACTCGAAAAGAAGCTGCAACAGCGGTACGGGTACGGAAACGACTACGCAAAAAAGGAAGTCGACACTTGGTATACCAAGGCGCAGTCGTGGCCCGATACGTTGAACGAACCACCTCGCTGGATGGGGTATTAGTGTTTTTTACGGCCAGGTGAGGTCCGCTTAGGCGGAAGAATGCTCAACAAATAATTAGCGCGTATTCATCTGCGGGATACGCGCTAACCCGGCGGTTCGGCCGCCTCATCGTCAAATTTTATCTCGCCGTTTCGGAATATATACGGCAGCCAGCCGGGGAATGCGGCCGATGTGCTGTCTTTCCCCGGCGGCGACTGCAGCCCAAGCTTTTCTGAACCCACAAGGGAACCTTGTCGGCTCCAACGTGTAACCTCCAAAACAGGAGGCCATCATGGATGAAGACCGCGATGACCCAATGCCGCAGGGGCCGACTAACAATCTGTTCCTTGCCGCAAGCGGTTTCGGACTTGTAGCATTCCTCGTCGGGTTCGCGCTTATTGTGGCGGCCAGCCTCGGCTTTTTTAGATGAGTGCTGACTGGCTTGCGAGGTCTCTCATCCTGGCTTGACTCATGACTTGCTGCTCATGACTTGCTTGTGTTCAGGCGTGCCCTCGCAGCCGCTTGGCGTGTTTAAGTGATTGTACGTATTGGTACAGTTGGGTGGGCTCGAACCACCGACCTCCTGTTCCACAGACAGGCGCTCTAACCAACTGAGCTACAACTGCATCGGGTCCACGCCCGGACAAGAAAAACGGCTTGTGAACGGGGCGGAAACTAGGAGCAACGCCTTGCTTTGGCAAGGCCGCAACGATCCGCTATCGCGAAGCCGGCCGCTTAAAATCACCCCCGCCGACGTCCGTGGCCCTTGGCCATTTGCCTGTCGATAGCAAGGGGTCCGGCTGGCCGCGCGGATCGGGAGCGTCCGGCGTGCGTATCCCTTCAAGGACGACGCCAAACGACTCAACCCGGGCCAGCCGG
This sequence comes from Nitrobacter sp., assembly GCF_047149785.1. Lineage (GTDB taxonomy): Bacteria > Pseudomonadota > Alphaproteobacteria > Rhizobiales > Xanthobacteraceae > Nitrobacter. The sequence continues at coordinate 1,988,476 of NZ_BAAGBE010000001.1, forward strand.
TCCGGGTTGTCGCGGCTCGCGAATCGGTTCGCTCGATCAGACGACCGGCTGGAACAGCTTCGACGTGCTGGTCCTGATCGGCTCGGCGGTCTCGGTGGCAATCTTCTGGCCCAGTTCAGCCAGCTCCTTGGCCTGGGCCGCAAAGGTCCCGAACTGTCTGCGCGTGTGGGCGCTCCACACCTCGGTCGCATCGGTCAGCGACCTCGCGCCGACCAGTTCCTGCAGAAAATCGAACCCGGCGCTGGTATTGGCCTGGCCGAAATCGAGAAGCTTGGCGGAATAGGCATGGACCCCATTGCTGGCAGCGCTGAACACCGCCTCGATGGCACCGTTGCCGTTCTGCGCGGCCTCCTTGAATTTCGCGTAGTTGTCGCGGGCCTGCGAGACGCCTTTTTCGGCGAATGCACGTACCTGCTCGGGGACTTCGAACGGATCTGTTGAGTTGGCCATGGCATCTGTCCTTCGCATCGGTGAAACCTCGCGTAATCCTGCGAACGTGCCTTCGCGGATCACGGATGCCCGAATTTCGAGATTCATCGATCCCGAAGTCGCGGGCGGCATGCTACATTCTTATCATGTCGATTGTGCAATGCAACAAGATATTGCGACGCAAGATATGTTTCCGGAAGATTTGAAGGCTGGCGTCGGGAGTGGAAGCCGCCGGCGTCAGTCTTTGGGCTTCCCCGCTTCCATGGTGGCCCGGCCCATGCTTTGACCTATCTCACTCGCCTGCTCGGTCAGCGCTTTCATCTGACTTTGCACATACTCGGTGTGCAGCCGCATCACCTCGGCCAGATCGGTGGCACGGAGAAGCTTCTCGGCATAGTCCAGCGAGGCAGTCATGTTCTGCTCGGCAAATGAGATCGCCTTGCTGCTGATGTCCCGAACACTGCTGCGGACCGCGACGTTGCGCCCCTCGATCGAACTGGCCGCCTGCTGCGCTCCGTTGAGAAAACCCTCGAATGTCTTGCGCGCCTGCTCAAGACCGGCCTCGACCATCGAGCGAACGTCATTCGGAATTTCGAAACGGTCACGCCCTTCATCACCCATGGTTCGCCACTCCTGTTGCAGGCCCGCGCGCTGGTCCCTTTCATGGGTTCCTATCGTGGACCTCTGGTTTGTTTTTGCAACATCTCAACGTGTCACCGCCCACGGAGGTCCATGGACGGCCGTCGAATTAAGGTTATCCGGGCTTTAGCGGGGATTGCGAAGGCGGGGTCGTGGACCTCGGCCGGGTAGGACACGATACTGACGATCTGTTAGGACTGCCGTCCGTGAAACCCGACATGCGCAGCCGCGGCAGGCGACAAGAGACGATGAACATACGGTGCCCATGATCAGCGCCGATTTCCAGTTGCAGGGCGTGACGGATCCACGGCTGGCCGTTCATGCGGCTGGCGCGCAGCCGGCGTGGCTTTGGTCGCTCGACGGCGCCCGAATCCTGTGGGCGAATCCCGTCGGCGCCTCGATATTCGGCGCCGTCAATGCTCTTGCGCTTGCGTCGCGAGACTTCGGCCCAGCCGATGCGCACCGGCGTCAGGTGGCCCGGTTCGCGGACCGGCTGCCGCCGGCCGGCGCGGTGCGGCTTGAACGGCTGCGCGGCTTCGGCGGCGCGCTCGGCGGTCTCGTCACCTGCGCCTGCGCGCGGCTGGATTTCTCCGACGGCGGCAGCGGCATCATCATCACCTGCGTGGAGCCGGCGAGCGGCGGCATGGCGCTGATCGAACGCTTGCAACGATTGGTGAACGGCATCGATGCGCCGATTGCCGCATTTGCGCGCGACGGCAGATTGGTCGCCGCCAGCGACGCGGCGCGGACGCTTCCCGGCTTTCGCAGTCTTGCCGAAGTCGGGCTGGAGGGCGCGCGCGAAGACGCGTTGCGCGACGGCCATGCCGAGACCACGGCAGGGCCGTTGCATATGACGCTGCATCGTGTCGGCAGCGGCGACGACGTCGGGCTTGTCGCCCTGCTCGCGCCGCAAGCTGCGGAGCCCTCCGCCTCGGGGAGCGCGTCGCCGCTGGCTGAACCGCAATCCGCACCGCCGTCACCGAGCGAGGCGGCCGTTCCGCCCCTGCCGACCGTCGATGCATCGCCCTCGCCTGACGATACTCCGTCGCGCGATTCCGTAGCTCGGATGCGCCGTCATCCCCTGCGCTTCATGTGGCGGATGGATGCCGACGGCCGCTTTTCGCTCGGCTCCGACGACTTCACCCGCGCGATCGGCATGCGCACGGCGGCCGGTTTCGGCCGGTTGTGGAACGAGATCACGGAGGTGTTCGGGCTCGACCCCGAAGGCCGCGTTGCAAAAGCGGTCGCCACCCGCGACACCTGGAGCGGCATCACGCTGCTTTGGCCGGTCGACGGGTCCGACGCGCGCCTGTCCGTCGAAATGTCGGGACTGCCGGTCTACGATCGCACGCATAATTTCGCGGGTTATCGCGGCTTCGGCGTCTGTCGCGATCGCGAAGGTTTGGCGCGGCTCGCAGCAAATCGGCGTGACGAAGTCTCGCTCAACCAGGCCTCCCATCCGCTGCCGGCGGGCGCAGCGACATCTCCCGAGGTCACTCCCGCCGAATCCTCGCAACAGCCAGCAGAACCGGACACCGCCGTGGAAACGCCCAAGAATGTCCTGCCGTTCAGGTCCCCGGCCGACCCGAAACAGCTTTCGCTCACCCCCATCGAGAACAACGCCTTCAACGAGCTGGCGCGCCAGCTCTCGGCGCGGCTGGAGGGCGGGCCGGACGCCGTCGAACCCGAGGCCGCCGCGAAGCAGCCGGTTGCCGAAACACCCGATGCAGCCGAACCGCAAGCGGACGGATTGTCATCGTCCGGACCCCCGCCGCAGGCCATCGGCGCGCGCGACAGCCAGGTGCTCGACCTGCTCCCGAGCGGCGTGATGATCTACCGGCCCGACCGCGTGCTTTACGCCAACCCGGCCTTTCTCGCACAAGTCGGGTACGACGACCTGCATGCGCTGGAACAGGCCGGCGGACTCGATGCCCTGTTGGTCGAATCCGACATGCCCGCCGCCGATAGCACGCCTGCTACCGGCTCTCCCGTCACGGTCTCCTCAACGCCGCCATCGGGCGCACCGCAACAGCCGATCGCCGCCCGGCTTTTCGTGGTCGCTTGGGATGGCGAGCCCGCGCAGGCCCTGATCTGCACGGGTGCAGCGCCTTCTCCCGCGGGTCATGCCACCGCCGAGGAACTCGGCGCCATCCTCGACACCGCGGCCGAAGGCATCCTGATGTTCGGCGAGAGCGGACGCATCACCGCCTGCAACCGCAGCGCCGAAGCGCTGTTCGGCCACTCCGGGGACGGTCTCGCGCAGCTCAATCTGACGGATCTCTTCGCACCGGAGAGCCAGGGCGCGGTGCGCGACTATTTCAACGGACTTGCGGGCGACGGCGTCGCAAGCCTGCTCGATCATGGCCGCGAGGTGCTCGGCCGCGCGCGCGAGGGCGGCTTGATCCCGCTATCGATGACGATGGGCCGGACGCAAACCGACGGCCCCAACTTTTTCGCGGTGTTCCGCGACCTGTCGCAAGCGAGGAAGATCGAGACCGAGTTGTCCCAGGCGCGACGGCAGGCCGATCGCGCGGCCAACGCCAAGGCCGAGGTGCTGGCGCGGATCAGTCATGAAATCCGAATGCCGCTCAACGCCATCATCGGTTTTGCCGAAGTGATGAGCGACGAGAAATTCGGTCCGCTCGGCAACGAACGCTACGTCGAATATATGAAGGACATCCGCGGCTCCGGCGAACGCATCATCGCATTCATCGACGACCTGCTCGACCTGTCGCGGATCGAAACCGGAAAACTCGATCTCGCCTTCGTCAACCAGAACCTCAACGAACTGGTCGAGCAATGCGTCGCGGTGATGCAGCCGCAGGCCAATCGCGAGCGCATCATCATCCGCACCTCGCTCGCGCACACGCTTCCGCCGGTCGTGGCCGATGCGCAGGCGCTGCGCCAGATCGCCCTCAACCTGATCGGAAACTCGGTCCATCTCGCCAACGCCGGCGGCCAGGTCATCGTCTCCACGGCGATCAATGATTTCGGCGACGTGGCGCTGCGCGTGCGCGATACCGGGCACGGACTCAACGACGACGAGCTGGCCGCCGCGACGGAGCCGTTCCGCACGCCGGCGCCAAGCGATCAGGCTTTCGAGAGCGCCGGCGTCAGCCTGTCGCTCACCAAGGCGCTGGTCGAAGCCAACCGCGCACAGTTCCACATCAGGACCGGCCCGCATTCCGGCACGCTGATCGAGGTGGTGTTTGCGCAGGCGAAGGCGCTCGTTTCGGAATAGCAACGCCGACATGGCCGACACGGGAACCCGCTTGTCGCGATCATCCGCTAGCCTCCGACAGCCCGCTGGCATATAGTCGCACGGTGTGATCACCGGAGCCCGGATGGCGACATTTTCAGGCAAGCATCATCTGGTTTTAGCGGCCGCGTTCTGCCTGGGCTGGTCCGCAGCGCACGCCCAGGGCGAGCCCGTGAAATACTGGATTCCATTTGGACCGTTCGGCGTCGGCTATGCAACTGAGCCCGCCGGCGGCGCAACCTATGGCAACTTTCCGGGCTTCGACGTCGAACGAACCGAGAAGAGCGGATTTTCTTTCCGAACCTACAGCGCCCCGGTCAACTCACTGACGAACGGCTTCGGGCGGAGCGATTTCTATGGCGGCGCGTTCGGCAACTCGCTGTCCTACGAAAGCTCGCAGTTCGGCTACACCTTCAAGGGCGTGGGCGACGCGCCGGTGACGCTGTTCGGCGGCGTCGATAGCTTGAAATACAACCCGGACGTCTTCAGCACGATCACGTCGTTCAGCCCCGCCGCCGGCGCAACCCCTGCCTACGGCGTCCATGCGGGCGTCGAAATCCGGCCGACGTCGAACCTCAGCCTGTCGTTCTCGGCCGGCTACACGCAGCAACAATCCGGCCTCGCAGACGGCGACATCAGCTCGAGCCTGCTGCCCAGGGAACTCGGCGGACGGCGTTAATCAGAGCGTTTTCAAGCGAAGCATGTCCTCGGGCTTGACCCGAGGATGGCTACCGGTTCGCGTAAAGAAAAGACGTCAAATCAAAACATAGAGCCCGCTTCTGATTCCATCGGAAGCGGAAAGGCTCCGGCGGAGCGGGGACAGCGCTGCCGCAGATCAGGCCTTCTTCAGCGCGACGCGGAATTCGCCTTCGGTCTTCGCCTTGACCTCCTCCAGCGTAACGCCGTCGGCGAGCTCGATCAGCACCATGCCGCCCTTGCCGTGCTTGTCGATGGTGAACACCGCAAGATCGGTCACGACCATATCGACGACCCTCTCGCCGGTCAGCGGCAGCGTGCATCGCTTGAGCAGCTTGGGGCCGTCCTTGGCGGAATGCTCCATCACCACGACGACGCGCTTGACGCCGGCGACGAGATCCATCGCGCCGCCCATGCCCTTGACCATCCTGCCGGGGATCATCCAGTTGGCGAGGTCGCCGTTCTGCGCCACCTGCATCGCGCCGAGGATGGAGAGGTCGATATGGCCGCCGCGCACCATGCCGAACGAGTCGGATGAGGAGAAATAGCTGGTGGTCGGCAGTTCGCTCACCGTCTGCTTGCCCGCGTTGATGAGGTCGGGGTCCTCCTCCCCCTCATAGGGAAACGGACCCATGCCGAGCATGCCGTTCTCGCTCTGGAGCTGCACGTCGATGCCGTCGGGGATGAAGTTCGACACCAGCGTCGGAATGCCGATGCCGAGATTGACGTAATAGCCGTCGCGCAGTTCCTTGGCGGCGCGCGCCGCCATCTGCTCGCGGGTCCAGGCCATTGGATTCTCCTGTCTTCCTGTATCGTCATTGCGAGAAGCGAAGCGACGAAGCGATCCGCTCTCGATCCCGAGCGCTGGATGGCTTCGCCGCGCCCGCAATGACGGCGTATAAACAGTGCCGCGGCTTTCATTCATTTCGGCATGGTCTGCTCCGAAAACCGGAAGGCCACTTCGGGATCATGCCGCCGGACGCGGGCGGGTGTTGCGGAATTCGATGTGCTTCCTGGCGCTGCCGACCTCGACGAGTCGCTTGACGAAAATGCCGGGCGTATGGATGTGGTCGGGGTCGATCTGGCCCGCGGGCACCAGATGTTCGACTTCGGCGACGGTGATTTTCGCCGCGGTCGCCATCATCGGATTGAAGTTTCGCGCGGTCTTGCGGTAGACCAGATTGCCGGCGGTGTCACCCTTCCAGGCGTGGACGATGGCGAGATCGGCGAACAGCCCGCGCTCCATCAGGTATTTCTCGCCGTCGAACTCCCTCACTTCCTTGCCTTCGGCGATCAGGGTTCCGACGCCGGTCTTGGTGTAGAACGCCGGAATGCCGGCGCCGCCGGCGCGAATGCGCTCGGCCAGCGTGCCCTGCGGATTGAATTCGAGTTCGAGTTCGCCGGCGAGGTACTGCTGCGCGAACAACTTGTTTTCCCCGACATAGGACGAGATCATCTTCCGGATCTGCCGCGTCTCGAGCAGCCGGCCCAGTCCGATGCCATCGACACCTGCGTTGTTGGACACCACCGTCAGATTCTTGACGCCCGAGTCGCGGATCGCATCGGCCAGCGTCTCCGCGATGCCGCAGAGACCGAAGCCGCCGGACATGATCATCATGCCGTCCCGGAGGATGCCGTCGAGAGCCGATTTGGCGTCGGGGTAAACCTTGTTCATGAGGTGCGACCTGAAGAAGGAAGGCGCCGCCTGCCGGCGCGCCGGAATGGTTCGTGGCGAGTATTAGGCAAAATCCTCCAGGGGCGTCAATTGGAGGTATGGCGGCCCCATAGCCCCGCCGGCGGCCTTGAAAGCGTCAAGAAAACCGATCAAGTTGCGGCCAGCCGGACCGGTGCCCGACCACCCGGCGAGCGTCAACCAACCCGGATATGTCATTGAGACGATGGCCCGAGGAATGAAGCGCCTGGGAATATCGGTCGCGGCAATTCTGGGAGTTGCGCTGATCGGACTAACGGGGCTGATCGCGATGTCTCGGCTGCTCGACCGAGATGCCTTGCGTAGCGCGGTCGAAACACAGATCCGCGCCGTGACGGGGCTCGACTTCACTGCCGACAGCCACATCGACGTCTCGATTTTTCCCCGCAGCTACGTCTCCTTCCACGACGTCCGCATCAAGGGCAGCAACGCTGATGCCCCCGCGCTCAGCGTCGATGTGCTCACCGCCAATCTGCGCCTGATTCCGCTGCTGATGCAGCATTTCCAGATCGCAGACGTCATGATGCTGCGTCCTCACATCCGCGTGACGCGCGCCGCCAACGGTCAAAGCAACTGGACGCCGTTCGTGGAAACGATCGCGCGAACCATGAAGCCCGGAGCCGACCAGCCCGTCTCGTTCTCCGAAATCCGGATCCAGGATGGCGAACTCAGCTATGAGGATGCCGCCAATAAGGTCTCCGAGAATCTCGGCGACATCGACCTGTCGCTGGCGTGGCCCTCGATCTCCCGCTCCTTCGCCGCGACCGGGCAGTTCGACTGGCGCGGCGAGCGCGTCGACGGCAGCATCAGCCTCAGCGATTTCCTCGCGGCCCTGTCCGGCGAGCGCTCGGGCCTGAAGGTCAGGATTGCCAGCGCGCCGCTGAAATTCGCGTTCGACGGCACGGTCGCAAACCCGGTCAGCCTGATGATGGAAGGCACGGTGACCGCCGACAGCGCCTCGTTGCGCGAGGCACTGGCCTGGATCGGGCAGCCTCCGCCCGGCAGCGGCGGGTTCGGCCGCTTCGCGCTCAAGGCGCGCGCCAGCACGATCGGCGCATCGATCGCCTTGACCAACGTCAACCTCGAGATCGACGGCAATGTCGCCGAAGGGGTGATGACCTACGCCAACAACGGGCGGCAGACCCTGCAGGCGACGCTGGCCGCCGGCGCGGTCGATTTCACGCCCTATGTCCAGACCATCCGCCTGCTTGCCGGCAGCGCCCGCGACTGGAACAGACAGTTGTTCGATCTGCATGCGTTGTCGGCCACCGACCTCGACATGCGGCTCTCGGCGGCGAAGATCACGGTCGGATCGACCAGGCTCGGCAAAACCGCGCTCGGGGCCAACCTTCGTAATGGAACGTTGGCGCTGAGCATCGGCGAAGCGCAAATCTATGACGGAATCGCCAAAGGATCGTTCGGCATCTCGCGCGCCGATGCGGACGCCGAGGTGAAGGCGCAGTTTCAGCTCACCGACGTCGATCTGCAAGCCTGGGCCAGCGATCTGTTCGGCACCGGCAAGCTCTCCGGACGCGGCAACCTGAATGTTTCGCTCGAGGCCAAGGGATCGAGTCCGTTCGAGCTGGCGCAATCGCTCGACGGAACGGCGACACTGACCGGGCACGACGGCGCCATCAGCGGGTTCAATGTCGAGCACTTGCTGAAGCGGCTGGAGCGCCGGCCGCTCTCCGGCGGTAATTTTCGCAACGGCAAGACGCCGTTCGACACGCTGAACATCGCTCTCCGTTTCAACGACGGCGTCGCGGTCGCAACCGACGTGCGCGTCGAGGGGCCGGCTACACGTATGACCCTGACCGGAACCGCTTCGGTGCCAGCGCGCGACTACGACCTCAAGGGCGTCGCAAGCCTGACGCCGGCGGCAAACGCCGACCCCTTCGACCTGCCGTTCGTGATCCAGGGGCCGTGGGACGACCCGCTGATCTTTCCTGATCCGGAAAGCTTGATCCGCCGATCCAAGGCGTCGGCGCCGTTGCTCGAAGCGGTCAAGGATCGCAAGGCCCGCGATACGGTTCGCTCGGTGATCGAGCATCTCACCAACCAGAAAACAATTCCCGAGGCGGCCGCTCCAGCCGCTCCGGCGGAATCCGGCGCACCGCGCACGAACTGACGTTCCCCGTCGCGAGCCCTCCCGGGTCGCGCCCGTCATCACAATGGCGCGGCGCTTTCGCCCTGCCGGCTCGACAGCTTCGAGGCCAGCGATGCCGCGATGATAACAAGCGTGATCGATCCGACGATCAACGTGCAGATCGCGTTGATCTCCGGCTTCACGCCGAGGCGCACTTCCGAGTAGATCCGGATCGGCAGCGTCGTCGAGCCCGGCCCGGTGGTGAAACTCGCAATCACCAGGTCGTCCATCGACAGCGTGAAAGCCAGCATCCACCCCGCCGCGACCGACGGCAGGATCAGCGGCAGCGTCACCTTGAGGAACGCCCGCAGCGGATCGCAGCCGAGATCCATCGCGGCCTCCTCGAGGCTTCGATCGAGCGATCCGAGCCGCGACTGCACCACCACGGCGACGAAGCACATGGTCAGCGTGGTATGCGCGATCGTGACGGTCCAGAACCCCCGCTCCGCATCGACCGCGACGAACAGCAGCAGCAGAGACAGCCCGGTGATGACTTCGGGCATCACCAGCGGCGCGTACAGCATTCCGGAGAATAGCGTGCGCCCCCGGAAATTTTCCCCGCGGGTCAGGGCCACCGCCGCGAGCGTGCCGAGGATGGTGGCCGCCGTGGCCGAGACCGCGCCGACCCGCAGGCTCATCGCGGCGGCGGACAGCATCGCGTCATCGTTGAAGAACTCGACGTACCAGCGCAGCGACCAGCCGCCCCACACCGTCACCAGCCGCGAGGCGTTGAACGAATAGATCACGAGAACGACGATCGGCAGGTACAGAAACGCCAGCCCGAGCGTGAGCGAGGTGATGTTGAACGGCGACAGTCTGGCGAGCGCGGGCTTTGCCATCACCTTCTCCCCTCGAGCTGGCGGCGCTGCATCCGCTCGTAGACGAGGAGCGGCGCCAGCAGCAGCGCCAGCAGGACGACGGCGAGCGCCGACGCCACCGGCCAGTCGCGGTTGGTGAAAAACTCCAGCCATAGGGTTTGCCCGATCATCGGCGAGCTTGAGCCCGCCAGCAGATCCGGAATCACGAACTCGCCGACGATCGGGATGAAGCACAGCAGCGCGCCTGCGCCGACACCCGGCAGCGACAGCGGAAGCGTCACCAGCCAGAACGTCGCCAGCCGCGAGGCGCCGAGATCGGAAGACGCTTCGAGCAGCGCGGGATCGATCTTGGCCAGCGTCGCATAGAGCGGCAGGATCATGAACGGCAGATAGGAATAGACGATGCCGAGATACATCGCCGTGTCGGTGGACAGCCAGACCACCGGCGCCGATACCAGATGCAACGCCAGCAGCGTCTTGTTGAGGATGCCATCGTGCTGAAGGATGTTGATCCACGCATAGACACGGATCAGGAACGAGGTCCAGAACGGCACGATCACAAGAACCATCGCGATCGGCTGCCATCGCGCCGGCAACCGCGACATGCCGTAGGCCATGGGATAGCCGACCGCGAGCAGGATCGCGGTGGACGTCGATGCGACGACAACGCTGCGCAGGTAGGACAGAAGGTAGATATGGTCCGACGCGAGCAGCGCGAAATTCTCAAGCGACAGCGCCGCGAGCGCCGCCTTGATCGCGGCCAGGCCCTGCGCCGGATCGAACACCGGCAGATAGGGCGGCTGCGCAATGGTGGTGTGGGACAGGCTTATCTTGAGCACGAATCCGAACGGCAGCAGGAAGAACAGCAGCATCCACAAAAAGGGTATGACCGCCGCCCGGCGGGCCGGGGCCGAGAAGAGACGCCGCCCGCTCATCTGTCGAGCACCACGCAATCGTCCGGCGTGAACCGCGCCACCACGCGCTGGGCGGCACGGAAGGCATCGACGTCGAGCCGTGCCGTGTTGGCGACCGAAGCGCGCAGCACCGCGCCGCTGTCGAGCCTGACCTGATAAAGGGTCTGACCGCCGAGATAACTGACGCCGGCGACGACGCCTTCCAGGCGGTTGATCTCCACCGCGTCTCCGGTGTCCGCCTCCGGCCCGCACCGCGACAAGCGAACCTTCTCCGGGCGGATCGCGACGCAGATCCGGTCTGTTGTCAGCGGCTGCGATGGCGCGGCCGCGATCACCTGCCCGGCATCCCCTGTCGCGACCCTCACGCGACCGGCGTCGCGCGCCTCGACCACGCCGTCGATGATATTGATGCCGCCGACGAACCCGGCGACCCAGCGCGAATTCGGCGCTTCATAGAGCCGCCGCGGCGTCGCCACCTGTTCCAGGCGCCCCGAGTTCATCACTCCGATACGATCCGCCACCATCATGGCCTCTTCCTGATCGTGGGTGACGATGATGAAGGTCATTTTGAGCCGGCGCTGCAGCCGCATCAGCTCGGCCTGCGTATTCTCGCGAAGCTTCTTGTCGAGCGCAGCCAGCGGTTCGTCGAGCAGCAGCAGCCGCGGACGCCGCGCCAGCGCCCGCGCCAGCGCCACGCGCTGCCTTTGGCCGCCCGAGAGCTGGTCGGGCTTGCGCCTTTCCATGTCCTCGAGCTTCACCAGCGCGACCATCTCCGCGACGCGGGCCTCGATCTCCGCGCGCGGCAGGCCCGCTCGCTTGAGGCCGAACGCGATATTGTCCCGCACGCTGAGATGGGGAAACAGCGCGTAGTTCTGGAACATCATGTTGACGGGACGTTGATGCGGCGGAACGCGCGCGATGTCGTGGCCATCGAGGAGGATCTGACCGGAATCAGGCGTCTCGAATCCCGCCAGCATCCGCAACAGCGTGGTCTTGCCGCAACCGCTCGGCCCGAGCAGCGCGAAAAACTCCCCCGCTGCGATGTCGAGCGACAACCGGTCGACCGCGGAAAATTCGCCGAAGCGTTTGACGATCGCCTCGACCTGCAGCAGCGCCATGCCGGCCGTCCCCGCCGCATCAAGGGTCCGTCTCGCGTCGTCAGTCATTCCATCCCGCCTCGCTTCCCGCGATGACGGCCAGCGATCCGATTCCGGCAACGTTCCAACCAGTCTCTCCTTGCGAATGTCGAGGTCAAACGAACCGAGGCAATACACGTTGCAGGCGCAGTTTTGGATGCGACATTCAGGTGCGGGAGATTGCGCCCAATTGAAAGGCGAATGTCAAATCCGCTTCCTTCGCGACACGGCTGTCGCGACTCGGACGGGCCGGAACTCGGTGGCCCGATCGGCCCGGAATTCACGGCGAATGCGGCCGTCAGCCGGCCTTGCGGCAGATTGCTTCGGGAGTACGGGGCAAACGCCCGACCAGGGAAGCGTACTGCGCGATCGGAGCCGGCCTGCCGATGAAATAGCCCTGGACCGCATCGCAGCCTTCGTCGGCCAGGAAACCAAGCTGCTCCGAGGTCTCGACTCCCTCCGCGAGGATCGACACGTCGAGGCCGTGGCCGAGGCCGATGACCGCCCGGACGATCGCCGCGGACTGCGGATTGCGCCCGAGATACATGACGAACGCCCGGTCGATCTTGATCTTGTCGAACGGGAACGCCTGGAAGTAGCTCAGCGACGAGTAGCCGCTGCCGAAATCGTCCATCGAGATGCGAACGCCCAGCGCCTTCAGCCGCCGCAGCAGCGCCAGGCTCCGCTCGAAGTCCTCGATCAGAACGCCTTCGGTGATCTCAAGTTCGAGCCGGCCCGGATTGAGGCCGGTTTCCAGCAAAATCGAATGCACAAGGCCGACCAGATCGCCGTGAATGAACTGCACCGGCGAGAGGTTGACCGCGATCTGCTTCGGCTCGGGCCATGACGCGGCCTCCCTGCACGCCTCGCGCAGGATCCACTCACCCATCGCCACGATCAGGCCGCTCTCCTCGGCGAGCGGAATGAAATCGACGGGCGGAACGAAGCCGCGGGTCGGATGACTCCATCGCGCCAGCGCCTCGAAGCCGGTCACGTCACCGTCAAGGAGCCTGCGACTTGTGCGTGCCTGCGGCTGATAGTGCAGCGATAGCTCGCCGTTGCGGACGGCGTTCGAGAGGTCCTGATGCAACGCGCGGCGATCCCGGATCTGCCGGTCCATGTCCGGTTCGAAGATGCTGATGGAGCCGCGCGATTTCGCCTTGGCGCGGAACAATGCCGCGCCGGCATTGGCGAGCAGCGAGGCCGGTTCGATGCCGTCGCGCGGAAACAGTGCGATGCCGCTGCTTACCCCGACGCGGACGGATTTGCCGTCGATCAGAAATTCCGGCGCCATCGCCTCGCCGAGCTTTTCGGCAAGCGCCTTGCCCACGGCAGGCTGTTTGCCGTCGATGATGAGGCCGAACTCGTCGCCGCTCAACCTTGCGACGAGGCCACCATGCGCGGTGTCCTGAATGCGATGGGCCACCTCGATCAGCAGCTTGTCGCCGAACGAGTGGCCGAACACGTCGTTGATTTCCTTGAGGCCGTCAAGATCGACCGACAGCACCGCGAACTCGTCGTTCGTTGCCTGGCACGACTCGATCATTTGCGACAGCGCTTTCAGGAACGCGGTGCGGTTCGGCAGGTCGGTCAGCCCGTCGTGATAGGCCATGTGCATCATGCGTGACTCGGTCTGACGGCGATCGGTCACGTCCTCATGCGTCTTGATCAGATATTGCGGTTCGCCGTCGTCAGTGGTCACGGTAACGCGGCGGGTCAGGAACAACCGCAATCCCTCGCTGGTGCTGATCGGATGTTGGGTCTGGAAGCCGCCCTTCGTGATCGCCGCCTCGTCGCGGGCAAGGATCTGCTTTGCCGCGCGCGGGTCGAAGATATCCGATGCGGTCAGCCCGATCACATCCTCGCGGCGGCGATTGAGAATCGTTTCGGCGCGCCGGTTGGCGAGCAGATAATGGCCGTCGCTGGCGCGCTGGACGATCAGCGACACCGGAATGTTATCGACCACGGTTTCCAGAAACCGCTTTGTTTCTTCCAGTTCGCGCGACAGCGAATTGCGCTCGAATGCATCCCTGCGCAGACGCGAGCGCCGGGCCTTGCGCAGCGCGGACGTCATCCAGAAGACGGCCGCCAGCAAGCAAACGGCGGCAACCCCAATTCCGGCGACATGACTGTCCGGCGAGACATCGCCCGTCGCGGCCCACGCATCCCCGGACCCCGCGGCGAGAGCGGCATATAGCCCCACCGCAGCGCCCACGCGATTGCCGCCTGCCTGCCAATTCTTGCCAGTCATCGCACACCCGGGGATCTACCCGGGCCGAGTGTCTGGCCCAACGAGTTTGAATCAGGTAAAGATTTACCCCCGCTATCGGAGAATGCGGTCCGGATTGCGCAATTGGCCTCTCATGATTAATGCCCAATTAATGCCCAGCTAACGAAAACCGAAATCCGAAGTTCGCCACGGAGAGCGCAGCACAGTGAGGCAAGCTTCGGATTCGGGACACCAGGCCGCGAATGGACAGGGTTGAGTGCGTCATCGTCGGTGCCGGCGTCGTCGGGCTTGCGATCGCGCGCCGACTCGCGCGATCCGGCCGCGAGGTCATTGTTCTCGAATCCGCGGAAGCCATCGGGACGGCAACGTCCTCGCGTAACAGCGAGGTGATCCATGCCGGCATCTATTATCCGGCCGGCAGCCTGATGGCGCGGATGTGCGTCAGCGGCCGGCGCGCGCTTTACGCCTACTGCCGCGAGTACGGCATTCCTCACCGCGCTTGCGGCAAGCTGATCGTCGCGACGACGGAGCAGGAGGCCGGCAGGCTGCAATCCATCAGGGCGCGAGCCGTGGCCAACGGCGTCGAAGACATCCGGATGCTGAACGGCGACGACGCCCGTACGCTTGAACCGCCGCTGCATTGCGTCGCCGCGCTGCTGTCTCCGTCGACGGGCATTATCGACAGCCACGCCTTTATGCTGGCGTTGCGCGGCGACGCCGAGCGCGACGGCGCGGCATTCGCTTTTCTGACGCCGCTGTCGCGCGCCAAGGCGACGCCGCCCGGACTGGAGATCGAAACCGGCGGCGACGCGCCGATGACGCTCGCTTGCCGTGTGCTGATCAACGCCGCCGGCCTCGGCGCCCCGGCGGTGGCACGCAGCATCGAGGGCATGCCCCTGGACCGGATCCCGCCGGCTTACCTCGCCAAGGGAAACTATTTCCGTTGCAGCGTCCGCACGCCGTTTTCGCGCCTGATCTATCCCGTGCCGGAGGCCGGCGGCCTTGGCGTGCATCTCACGCTGGATCTCGCGGGACAGGGCCGCTTCGGTCCCGACGTGGAATGGATCGATACCCCGGACTATGACGTCGATCCGGCGAGGGCGACGCGGTTTTATCCCTCGATCCGGCGCTACTGGCCCGAACTGCCCGACGGCGCCCTGCTCCCGGCCTATTCCGGAATCCGGCCAAAGATCGTGCCGCCGAATGTCGCGGTGCAGGATTTCATGATCGACGGACCCGCCGACCATGGCGTCGCCGGGCTGATCAATCTGTTCGGAATTGAATCGCCCGGCCTGACCGCGTCACTCGCGATCGCGGACCATGTCGCCGCGCTCGCCGGGAGCTAGAGCTATTCCGGCTTTGATGGAATCAAAGCCGGGCTCCAGCTTTTTTTCGACGCGTTTTCTTTACGCGAACCGGTAGCCACTTCGCTCGAAAACGCTCTAGCTTTTTGTTTTGACGCGTTTTGTTCACGCGAACCGGCATCCACCGCTTGAAAACGCTATAGCGTGGTGTCCAAACCGCACCCGCGCGCCGTTCCGACGCGCGAACCGGCAGCAATCGCCGGCGCCGCCCGACGCCACGGACCCTCAAGCAGAAGACTGGAAGAATTTTAGTGGAGGGCCCCGACGGTGGAAAGTTTCAGTCTTTCGATCTCGTCCTTAAGCATTAGTTTCCGGCGCTTCAATTCGATAATCCTCAGGTCGTCGGTGGAAAGATGCCTGAGAGCATCGTGCAATTCGCCTTCCAGGATCCGATGTTTCCGTTCCAGTTCAGCGAGATGCGCCTGAATTGCCATTTCGAACCTCCTCGGTAGGATTCAACCTCAGATTCGCTCCGAAGCGTTGAGTTTACATGAACCCAAGGGGCTGTCGATGGGGCAGAAAACCGCATCGATCATATTTGCGGGATTCGACTGCAAGCATGGAACCCGGTGGCTTGCGCGGCGGGCAGGCAAGAGCAATAATTCGCCCGGGGCGGGATGAGGAAAAGCGTGGTGCGGTTTTCCGTCCACATCCCGCTTCGCAAAATGTTGGAATCGATCACGTTCATGATTTCGGACCGATTCGATCCAGATCGTCGTGATCGAGCTGAAGCCTCCCAACTTTTTCGCAAACTTTTTGCGATTCAAGTCAGTACGTTATCATGAGCGATGAAGAAGAGCTCGAACTCGGAGCCGAGCTCGCCCGGCTGCAACAGGAACACCGCGACCTCGACGCCGCCATCGATGCCCTGCATCAATCGCCGGCACCCGACCTGTTGCGGCTGCAGCGCTTGAAGAAGCGCAAGCTGCAGCTACGCGACCGCATTTCCTTCATTGAAGACCAGATCACGCCGGATATCATTGCCTGAATGGCGGCGGCCGCCTCTCACTCGCCGCGCCGCTGCGCCTTGCGGACATACATCGCGCAATCGGCCTGTTCGAGCGCCGCGTCGGCGTCGGCATGGGGTCCGAGGATGGCGACTCCGATCGATGCGCCGGCCGTGATCTTTCGTCCGCGGAAGGTCAGCGTCAGCCGGTCGATAGCCTCTTCGAGCGCCGATGCCTTGGCTTTGGCGTCGGTCTCGGTGAGATTCCACAAGAGGAGCGCGAACTCGTCGCCGCCGAGCCGCCCGATCAGGTCGGAGGATCGCACCTGTCGAGACAGCGCCGCGACGATCGCCTTCAGCATCGCATCTCCCGCCGCGTGACCGAACGCATCGTTGATGGGTTTCAGGCGATCGACATCGAGCACGAACAACGCGCCGCCCGCACGATAGCGCCGGATATAGGCCACCGAGCGACGAAGCTCGCGTTCGAAGCCGCGGCGATTGAGGACGCCAAGGAGAAAATCGGTATCGGCGGACGCCTCAAGATCCGCGATCCGCGCCTGCGCGGCCGCGAGCCGGGATTTGAGACGGCGGGTCAGGGCCCTGGCGTCGGCCGCAACGTCACGTTGTACCGCCTGGTGCTTGGGCCCCGGCGTGGCGCGCGCGGCAGGCGCGGCCTTGCGGCTCGCCTTGCGTTTGGCGGCCGTGGAAGAAGACGCTTTGGGGATCTTTTTCATCGTCGCAAGGCTTGCCGCCATTCACCAAGAAAGGATAGTTCATTCCCGGCTGCTTGCCTCGTCAAGATGCCTCCTATAATCCGGAGCATGTTTCTGAATTGATGAAAAACATGCCAGCGATAAAGGTGCTGGCGCCCCTTTGATTCCGAAGTTCGCATCAAAGGCTGCGGCAAGGACATGCGAACTTTTGGAATCGGGACACGGGAATGACGGCCGCCGTCGCCATCATCATGGGGAGCCAGTCGGACTGGGACACCCTGCGTCACGCCGCGGAAACGCTGGCTGCGCTCGGCGTGGGGAGCGAAAAGCGAATCATCTCCGCGCACCGGACGCCTGAGCGGCTGTTCGCATTCGCCAGGGGCGCCAAGGCCGCGGGTTTCAAGGTCATCATCGCCGGCGCGGGCGGTGCCGCGCACCTGCCCGGCATGACGGCGGCACTCACCGAACTCCCCGTGCTTGGCGTGCCCGTCGAATCCAAAACGCTGGCCGGAGTCGACTCGCTGTATTCGATCGTGCAGATGCCGGCCGGCGTTCCGGTCGGAACGCTTGCGATCGGCAAGGCCGGCGCCATCAATGCGGCGCTGCTGGCGGCGAGCGTGCTCGCGCTTAGCGACCCGGCGCTCGCCGGCCGCCTCGAAGCATGGCGCAAGCAGCAGACGGATGCGGTGGGCGACCACCCGGAGGAATCGGCGTGAACGATTCTCGGCGGGTGACGCTCCGTCCGGGCGACACCATCGGCATTCTCGGCGGCGGGCAACTCGGCCGGATGCTGGCCTTGGCGGCTGCGCGCCTCGGCCTCAAGTGCCAGGTGTTCTCGCCCGATCCGGACTCGCCGGCGTTCGATGTCGTACAGAACGCCACCTGCGCCGAATATGCCGACGTCGAGGCGCTGGAATTGTTCGCGGCCGACGTCGACGTGGTCACCTATGAATTCGAGAATGTCCCGGCGGCGACCGCCATGGTGCTCGCCGCCCGCCGGCCGGTGCTGCCCGACTACCGCATTCTGGAGACGGTTCAGGACCGCCTGCTGGAGAAGAACTTCATCGCCGGACTGGGCGTCGCCACCGCCGCCTATGCCGACGTGGCGTCGCCGCAGGCGTTGCGCGAGGCGATCGAGGCCGTCGGGCTGCCGGCGGTGATCAAGACCCGCCGCTTCGGCTATGACGGCAAGGGACAGGCCATCATTCGCGCCGGCGACGATCCCGGTCAGGTGTGGGACGACCTCGTCACCAGGTCGGCGATCCTGGAAGCGTTCGTTCCGTTCGAACGCGAGATTTCCGTGATCGCCGCTCGCAGCGCCGACGGCGGCGTCGAATGCTTCGATGTGACCGAGAACGAGCATCGCGACCACATCCTGAAATATTCGCGCGTGCCGGCTGCGATCCCCGACGCGCTCGCCGCGCAGGCGCGCGACATCACCAAAAAGATCGCAACCGCGCTCGATTATATCGGCGTGCTGGCTGTCGAGATGTTCGTGGTGCCGGGCGCCGGGGCGCCGACGCTGCTCGTCAACGAGATCGCGCCGCGCGTCCACAACTCCGGTCACTGGACGCTCGACGCCGCCTCGGTCTCGCAATTCGAGCAGCACATCCGCGCGGTCGCCGGCTGGCCGCTCGGCAAGCCGGTCCGGCACGGCAGCGCCGTCATGACGAACCTGATCGGCGACGACATCATCGACTACGGCAAATGGCTCACCGCGCCCGGTGCTTCCGTGCATATCTACGGCAAGGGCGCGCCGCGCCCCGGCCGCAAGATGGGCCATGTCACAGAAGTCAAGGACGGCGACGTCAAAACGTGAGCCACCCTATCTTCCCGCGACGACGCCTTCCGGCTCGTCACTGAGCCCGCGATAGACCACGCCGCCGATGACGCCGCCGATCAGCGGCGCCACCCAGAACAGCCAGAGCTGCTCCAGCGCCCAGCCGCCGACGAACAGCGCCGGGCCGGTGCTGCGCGCCGGATTCACCGACGTGTTGGTGACGGGAATGCTGACGAGGTGGATCATCACCAGCGCGAGTCCGATCGCCAGCGGCGCGAACCCCGCCGGAGCCTTGCCATGGGTCGAACCCATGATGACGAACAGGAACATGGCCGTCATCGTCACCTCGGTGATGAAGCCGGCCATGAGGCTGTAGTGACCGGGCGAATGCTCGCCATAGCCGTTCGATGCGAAGCCCTTGGCGACATCGAAGCCCGGAGCCCCGCTGGCGATCACATGGAGCAGCGCCGCCGCCGCGATCGCGCCAATGAGCTGAGCGATGATATAGGGGACCACCTGCCCGGCCGGAAACCGGCCGCCGGCGGTCAGGCCCACCGTGATCGCCGGATTGAGATGGCAGCCCGAAATGTGTCCGATCGCATAGGCCATGGTGACAACGCTCAGACCGAATGTAAAAGCGACGCCCAGCAATCCGATGCCGACTTGCGGAAACGCCGCCGCGATGACGGCGCTGCCGCAGCCCATAAACGTCAGCCAGAAAGTGCCGATCAGCTCGGCCGCGTATTTCCTGAAATCCATGACACGCCTCTCTCAATTGCAAGGAACAATCATTCGGAATCGAAACCCTTTAAACTCGCATTGTGAAGCACTCCCCCGGCGCGGCGGCGGTATTTTTGGAGGAATCCACCTAACTTTCGGCCGGTCCCGCGCACAAATCGCCGTCTGGCGGTGGACATTCCCGTTTTGATCTGTTACATCGGCGCCCTTGATGCTGAGGGCTTGGCCTTTGTCGGCCCTCCCGCTTCCGACCAAAATTCTCACTTCGTGCAATTGTAAGAGGATGCCGCGTGCAGGTTCTCGTTCGCGATAACAATGTCGATCAAGCCCTCAAGGCGCTGAAGAAAAAGATGCAGCGCGAGGGTATTTTCCGCGAGATGAAGCTCCGCGGTCATTACGAAAAGCCCTCCGAAAAGAAGGCTCGCGAAAAGGCCGAAGCCGTACGCCGCGCCCGCAAGCTTGCGCGCAAGAAGATGCAGCGCGAAGGCTTGTTGCCGATGAAGCCGAAGCCGGCGTTTGGCGCCGGTCCGGGAGCGGGCCGTGGCGGTCCGGGTGCCGGTCCGCGCGGACCGCGCTGAACGAACGCTTCCCACACCGAACTTGAACAAAACGCGGGGCTTCGGCTTCGCGTTTTGTTTGTTTTGCGGTGGTTTTGTCGTGTGCCGGCCCGCGGCTATCGCGGCAACACCGCCTGGACGACCGATTTCGCGGCCGAAAGCATATCGTCGGCGACCGTGGTATGAGCGCGCAGCGCCGGCGCCGCATTGGCCTCAAGGTCGAGCGGCGGCGCTTGCGGAATATCCGCAGGCGGAACCGGCAGTCGCGCCTGGTCGTCGGCGCGGTCGGAAGGTGATCCCTCCCCGCTCCCCGTCGTATCAAGCCCCGAAGTTTCGACAGCAGGCGTGGACACCTGGATCGGGGGCGGGAGCGGCTGGATTGCAGGCGGGAAGCCGGCGCGCGTAACCTGTTGCAGGCGCGGTGACGTGGATTCGACAGGCTGACGATCGGCATCCTGCCGCAGTCGAGAGTTTTCCACCCGAGAACGCGCCGCCTCGACCCGCACGGGCGTATCGTTCGTGCTGCGCAAGCGGTCGATCGCGGCCCGCGCGAGAACGTTGGCGTCGTCGCGATGATCGTCCGGCGCCGAGACCGTCTGTGCCGGAGCGGCCGGCACGGACGCTACTTTGGCGGCTCTCTCCCGCCGCGCCGCTTGATGCTTTTTCGCGCCAGTCGGCAAGCTCGCGGTTTCCGCGCGCTTCTCGTTGGGTTTTCCAGAGGCCGCCTCGGGCTGGACCTTCTCGGTGGGAGCCCCCGCGATCGCCTTCTCGGAAATACCTTTCGCCCGGACCCCGGCTTCGGGATTATTAGGAAGCACGGCCGCGGCTTTTGGCGGAGCATCGGCGGGCCCGGCTATGTAGTGGTTCACGATGTAGGCCGCTGTCACCGTCGCAAGCACGGATGGCAATATCTTCTCAAAAAAGAATTTCGAAGCGCATTTCAGCATGACCGGCCTCTCCCGCGCCGTCTGATGCTGAAACTTTGGGGCCGATTGAGGGATCAATCGCGACCGATCGGTGGCAAGAGTTCAATCCGCCGTAACGCTTCGTGTCCGTTTATGGCGATTCCGACAGAAGGGTCGAGCCTGACAGGGATGCCTTCACGCGAACCCCTGCCCCGGTATCAGAGCAGCTTGATCCGGCCGAACGCCATGAACCCGGTGAGGTCGCGCCCATAGACCGGTTTCACATCGTCCGGCAGCAGGTAGCGGCTGACCAGTCCGCCAATGCCGAACTTGGCATGATCGGTGCGGATGAAATCATAGATTCCGCCGACCGAGACTTTGCCCACGCTGAAAATCCTGTCTTCGAGGCCGGGAATGTGGTGGGTCAGTTCGTTTTCCGCGACCTGTTCCGCGCGCATGAACAGCGTCCAGTTGTTTTTCAGAATCACGGAACTCTCAAGCAGATAGGCGTCCAGTGTTTCGCCGGGGCTCAGCATCTTGCGGCCCCAGGCTGCCGTCGTGCTCCACAGATGCCCGTCGCCGAACGGCGTGGTGTAGATCGCCGATGCCGTCAGGCGGTTTTCGTTGACCTCCGGCTCGAGCTGCTCCGGCGAATCCAGATGCCCGTAGGAGACCTGCAGCGACAATTCGCGGACCGGATTCCAGCTCACCCGGCCCGCGAAGCTGTCGAGCGACGGCCGCTCGATGTCGTAGCGGTACTGATCCGGTTCCCGGCCGCGAAAGGTCGAGGCCTCGAACTTCCAGTTGTCGAGAACCAGACCGGCCGTCACAACGCCGAACGTGATGTGCGTCGAATCGAGCCAATGGTGGCTGATCGGCGCCTCGGGATTGTCCATGCCGCTGAGGCGATGCATGAAGGCCGGCGGCCCGAGCGCAGGTTCGCCCGGCAGGCCGCCATAGACGAAGACGCTCGAGTTCGCGGTGATGTTGTGGCTGTACGTCGCCGCCAGTTCCATGAACAGATCGTGCGGATGCTGGCGATCGACCAGATGCGACACGCCGTCGGCGGTCTCGCCGCTTGCCAGCAACAGCGGATAGCCGGCCGCGCCCATCAGCGGCTCCGGCGACAGCATGGCGCGCACGCCGAAGGTGCCGTCGTCTCCGAGCGGCCGCTGCGCCATGGTCATGAGCATGCCGCTGACGAACGTCTTGTCCGCGCCGCGCGGACCAGGCTGCCGGTCGTAATTCAGGTTGATGGAGCCGTGGGTCATCACGCTCCAGGCATCGACCTGTTGATGAAGACCTTCACTCGGCGATGTATCCGGCTGCCAGCTCGTCCCCGACGCCTCGCGCGCCATCATGTAGGGTCCGAGAAAGCCGGGCATGGAGCCGTGGCCATCCGTTCCGTGCCCCGTATGGGCGGGACTCATCGCCTCATGATCCATGTGCATGTGCGCGATGGCCGGCGCCGGAGGCTTTCGTTTCACCGCCGCGTGTTGCCGCCCCACCGGATGCGCGGGATGGGACTGATGGGATCGTCCGCCTGAGACGGCATGACCCATATGGTCGTGATCCATATGGTCGCGACCCATGGGGTCGTGGTCCGGCGGCATCTCCTGGCCCGCGGCAGCGGATGCCATCGTCCCCAGCGCGAACACGAGACACGCGCAGCGGACGGTGCGGCACAGGGAACGTCGAGACATCAGATCCTCAAGGCCACGCCTCAAGGCGAAGGCGTCGGCGATTCCGTTCATTGTCCGACTATGGCACGAACACCATGAAGATGTAGACCGCGAACACGACGATGTGGATCATTCCGAACAGGATGTTGGTCCGGCCGGTTCCGAACGTGAGCATGCTCAGAAGAAACGTCAGGCCGAGCAGGATCATCTTCTGGCTGCTGAGACCGAGTTCGAGCGGCTTGTCCATGACGTAGGCGGCCACCGCGACGGCCGGAATCGTCAGGCCTATTGTGGCCAGCGAGGAGCCGAGTGCGAGATTGATGCTCTTCTGCAGATCGTTTTGCCGCGCGGCCGCGAGCGCCGCGACGCTTTCCGGCAAAAGCACCAGCAGCGCCAGCAGCACGCCGGCGAGGGCTTCCGGCGCGCCGACCACCGCAATCCCTGCGTCGATCACCAGCGAGAACTTCTTCGCCAGCAGCACCACGGCGAGCAGCGAGATCAGCAGCAGCGCCACGCTCAGCGCCAGCAGACGGTTCGAGGTCAGCCCCTCCCCGTTATCGGCGCCGTGCCCAACAATGAAATAGTCTTGATGCAGGACCGTCTGCGTGTACAGAAAGACGGCGTAGAGCAGGATGGTGACGACGCTGACGAAACCGAGTTGCAGTTGCGAATACAGCGGTCCGGGCGTCGTCAGGGTATAGTTCGGCATCACCAGCGTGATCGTCGCGAACACGATCAGCACACTGAGATAGATGTTCACGCCCGCAGGCCGGAATTCCTGCTCGCGGTAACGAAGCCCGCCGGCCAGAATGCAGGTCCCGACCAGACCGTTGCACACGATCATGACCACCGCGAACACGGTATCGCGCGCCAGTTCCGGCACCGCCTTGTCGCCCAGCATGATGGTCGCGATCAGGGAAACTTCGATGATGGTGACCGCGAGCGTCAGCAGCAGCGTTCCGTAAGGCTCGCCGATCCGTTCCGCGATGACCTCGGCGTGGTGCACGGCCGCGAACACCGTGCCGAACAGGATCACCAGCAGCACGACCGCGAACAGGACTCCGGTCGACGACGGGACGAAGGTGATGCCAAGACCGGTCACAGCGCCGTAAAACAAAACGGCCAGCGCGGGAAAAACCCACGCCGACCGCGGCATCGAACCATGCGCGCTCACTGGCGGCAGGCCTATGCGGCGCGCTTGCGCACGCCCTTTTTCGCCTTCTTCGCCACCACGGTCTTTTTGGCAGCCGTTTTCTTTTTCACCGCCGCGCTCTTCCTGACGGCTGTTTTCTTTTTGGCGGCCTTCCCGGGAGCGAGATAAGCGCCGACCTTCTTCGAGGAATGCCCGACCGCCTTCACAGCGGCGCGAAGCCTTGCGGGCGTCACCTTGAACTTCTTCGACCAGTAGCTGACTTCGTAAGGCTGGCTCAGCGCGATCAGCGCCCGGTCACGCGCCTTGTGCTTTTGCAGCTTGATATAGGCTTCGACTTTCCTGGCGGAGCGGCCGACAGCCTTGACCGCGGCCTTCAGCTTCAACGGCGTGACTTTGAACTTTCCGGACCAGTAACGGACCTCGTAGGCTTCACTCAACGCTATCAGGCCGCGGTCGTTTCCACCGCGCTTCGCCTTGTTGTCAGCCATCCCGGCCTCCTCTGTTGAATATCGCCGTGTCACATCGCCTTGACGATATTCTCCGTCATCTTCTTGGCGTCGCCAAGTAGCATCATGGTGTTGTCGCGATAGAACAGTGGATTGTCGATGCCGGCGTAACCCGACGCGAGCGAGCGCTTGATGAACATCACGGTGCCGGCCTTCCAGACCTGCAACACCGGCATGCCGTAGATCGGCGAGGACTTGTCTTCCTCCGCCGCCGGATTGGTGACGTCGTTGGCGCCGATCACGAAGGCGACGTCGGCCTGGGCGAATTCCGAATTGATGTCCTCCAGTTCGAACACCTCGTCATAGGGCACGTTGGCTTCGGCCAGCAGAACGTTCATGTGACCGGGCATGCGGCCCGCGACCGGATGGATCGCGTACTTCACTTCGACGCCTTCGGACTTGAGCTTGTCGGCCATCTCGCGCAGCGCGTGCTGCGCCTGCGCCACCGCCATGCCGTAGCCCGGCACGATGATGACCTTCTGCGCGTTCTTCATGATGAAGGCCGCATCGTCCGCCGAGCCGAGTTTGACCGGCTTGACCTCGCCACCTCCGCCGGCCGCCGCCGCCGTCTCCCCGCCGAACCCGCCGAGGATCACCGAGATGAACGAACGGTTCATGGCGTGGCACATGATGTAGGACAGGATCGCGCCGGAGGAGCCGACCAGCGCGCCGGTGATGATCAGCGCCGAATTGCCGAGCGTGAAACCGATGCCGGCCGCCGCCCAGCCCGAATAGGAATTCAGCATCGAGATCACGACCGGCATGTCGGCGCCGCCGATCGGGATGATCAGCAGAACGCCGATCGCGAGCGCGAGAATCGTGATCAGCCAGAAATCGAGCGCGCTGCCCGACATCACCAGGCCGTACATGAAGAAGACCAGCGCAAGCGCGAGCACGATGTTGATGATGTGGCGCACCGGCAGGATGATGGGAGCGCCGCTCATGCGGCCCGACAGTTTCAAAAACGCGATCACCGAGCCCGTGAACGTCAGCGCGCCGATGGCGACGCCGAGCGACATCTCGATCAGGCTCTGCGCATGGATATGGCCGGGCGTGCCGATGCCGAAGGCTTCCGGCGCGTAGAACGCGCCCGCGGCCACCAGCACCGCCGCCATGCCGACCAGCGAGTGGAACGCCGCGACCAGTTCCGGCATCGACGTCATCGGCACCCGACGCGCGATCACCGCGCCGATGCTGCCGCCGATCGCGACACCGAGGATCACCAGCACCCACGCCACGGCGCCGGCGGGCGGATGCGAGGCGAGCGTGGTCGCGACCGCGATCGCCATGCCGGTCATGCCGAGGAAGTTGCCGCGCCGGCTCGACGCCGGACTCGACAGCCCGCGCAGCGACAGGATGAACAGGACGCCTGCGACGAGATAAAGCAGCGCGGAAAGATTGGCGTTCATGGCGGAGCCCCGACGTCTTGTCCCGGACGCGGCGCAGCGCAACGCAATGCGACGCAGAACCGGGGCCGTCCCAAACTGTGGCGGTCCCGGACCGGCGATGCGGCCTCACACGCCGCATCGCATCCGGGACACTGGAAGTAATCCAGCATCGAAAAAATCTACTTCTGCTTCTTCTTGTACATCGCCAGCATTCGCTGGGTGACGAGGAAGCCGCCGAAGATATTCACGCAGGCAAAGACCAGCGCGACGAAACCGAAGGCCCGCGCCCAGCCCGAGCCGGCCGAGATCATGCCGACGCCGACGGCGAGCAGCGCGCCGACCACGATCACCGACGAGATCGCGTTGGTGACCGACATCAGCGGCGTATGCAGCGCTGGCGTCACCGACCACACGACGAAGTAGCCGACGAACACGGCCAGCACGAAAATCGACAGCCGGAACACGAAGGGATCGACGGCTTCAACGATATGTTCCATGGCGAAGCTTCTATTCGTCATTCCGGGGCACGCCGGAGGCGTGAACCCAAAATCCAGAGGTTAAGGGCTGGGCAGAGATTCCGGATTCGCGCGTCGCGCGCTCCGGAATGACCCGTTGAAAGGCAATATCCTTCGTCATCACGCGCTTTTCGGCTGGAAATTCGGATGAATGACGGCGCCGTTCCTGGTCAGCGCGGTCGCCTTGACCAGTTCGTCGTCCCAGTTCACCGCAAGCGCCTTGGTCGTCTTGTCGACCAGCGTCTCGATGAACGAAAACAGGTTGCGGGCATACAGGCTCGAGGCCGACGCGGCGACGCGGCCCGCGACATTGGTGAAGCCGATGATTTTCACGCCATCGATGTCGACGATCTTGCCCGCCTTGACGCCCTCGACGTTGCCGCCGCGCTCGACCGCGAGATCGACCAGCACGGAGCCCGGCTTCATCGAGCGCACCATTTCCGCGGTCACGAGCCTCGGCGCCGGTCGCCCGGGAATCAGCGCCGTCGTGATGATGATGTCCTGCTTCTTGATGTGCTCGGCCGTCAGCGCCGCCTGCTTGGCCTGATACTCTTTCGACATTTCCTTGGCGTAGCCGCCGGCGGTCTGCGCGTTCTTGAACTCTTCGTCCTCCACCGCGAGGAATTTGGCGCCGAGGCTTTCGACCTGCTCCTTGGTGGCGGGACGGACGTCGGTCGCGGTGACGACGGCGCCGAGGCGGCGCGCGGTCGCGATCGCCTGAAGTCCGGCAACGCCGACGCCCATGACGAAAACCTTTGCCGCCGGCACGGTGCCGGCTGCGGTCATCATCATCGGAAATGCGCGGCCGAACGCCTCGGCCGCCTCGATGACGGCGCGGTAGCCGGCCAGGTTAGCCTGGCTCGACAGCACGTCCATGACCTGGGCACGCGTGATGCGCGGCATCAACTCCATCGCGAAAGCAGACACGCCGGCGTCCGCGATCGTCTTGAGCGCCGCTTCGTTGCCGTAGGGGTCCATGATCGCGATCACCAGCGCGCCACGCTTGTAGCGCGCCAGTTCGGATGCCTCGGGCCGCCTTACTTTGATGACGATATCGGCATCCGCGACAGCGTCGGCGCTGATCACGGCGCCCGCGGCCGTAAAATCGGAATCCGGCACTCCCGACTTGGTTCCGGCGCCCGGCTCGATGGCGACATCCGCGCCGAGCGCCTTGAACTTCTTCACCGTATCGGGCGACGCAGCCACCCGCGGCTCGGACGGATCGATCTCCTTCGCGATCGCAATCTTCATGATGCCTCCCGCAGCCGACGGCCACGCACGACTAAAGCACCAGCCATATTGCTACTAGCAAACGAAAATCCGAGACGGCCGGAACGACGACCTGACGATCAGGTGAGGAAAATCGCCATCAGCGCGACGACGGTGACGACGACAGCAGTACCGATCGTCCCGAACTTGATGAAGGACTTATACGTTCCTTCATGCGCCGGATAATCCATTCCGTCCGCCGTCGAGTACACGATTTCATTATGATCTGACACGTCAGGTCTCCAACCAGGGTTGATCTTGCCCGTGAGGAATTAGCGCAATCGGGAAGACAGAGCAACGGTGTGGCGGTCGCCGTCGGCAAAGTCATCGTGCTTTTATATGTACAGGATGCACAAATCGGGCGATACGGACCCGCGATTGCTCTAGAGCCTTTCCGCTTCTGTTGGAATCAGAAGCGGGGGCTTTATGATTTTGATTTGACGCGTTTTCTTTACGCGAACCAGTAGCCACTTCGCTTGAAAACGCTCTGTTTCGCCCTGAAAATCGCCGCTCGCCTAATGGTTTGGTCACAACGGCCGCCGCCGTCTGTGCCGACCCGGACCGGGAACGGCGTCTGAACCGCATTGGCCATTCGGCTCCTAACCGGCCAATGCTGCGGAAAAACAGCTACCGGTTGAAAATACGTGCCTTTTTGGAGAGGTCGGCAAAGCCGGTCCGTTTGGTTTACGGCCCTCCGCGCTGCGCCATTTTGCCACATGCGCCGGCGACCGCCAGGCGATGCGACCACGGCTATTTGCGCGAACGCATGCCCGGCTCCCCTATCCCATCGTCTCCAGCTCATCGATCATTCCGGCAATGACCGACAATCCGCCGTCCCAGAAACTGGGGTCCCTGGCGTCGAGCCCGAACGGCTTCAGCAATTCGGAATAATGCCTGGTGCCGCCGGCGGCGAGCATCGCCAGATAGCGATCGGCGAACCCTTCCGCGGCGTGCTCGTAGACCGCGTAGAGCGAGTTCACGAGGCAATCCCCGAACGCATAGGCGTAGACGTAGAACGGCGAATGGATGAAGTGCGGGATGTACATCCAGAACGTCTCGTAGCCCGGCTTGATCTCGATCGCTGGCCCGAGGCTCTCGCCCTGCACGCTGA
This sequence comes from Nitrobacter sp., assembly GCF_047149785.1. Lineage (GTDB taxonomy): Bacteria > Pseudomonadota > Alphaproteobacteria > Rhizobiales > Xanthobacteraceae > Nitrobacter. The sequence continues at coordinate 2,017,084 of NZ_BAAGBE010000001.1, forward strand.
GCCAGAGCTGGCCGATGCGCTCGGCGGTGAGTTCGCCGTTCTTGCGCTCGGTGTGGACAGCGCGCTCGAAGGTATAGAACGCGATCTGCCGCACCACGGTGTTGATCATGTCCTCGACCTTGCCGGCGAGCAGCGCCTGCCGCTGCTTCGCGTTCCTGGTCTGCGCCAGCAGCCGCTTGAAGGTCAGCATCTCGCCGAACACGCTCGCCGTCTCCGCAAGCGTCAGCGGCGTCGGCGCCATCAGCGCGCCGTTCTTCGCCGCCAGCACCTGGTGCACGCCGTGACCGAGTTCATGCGCGAGCGTCATCACGTCGCGCGGCTTGCCCTGGTAGTTCATCAGCACATAGGGGTGCGCCGACGGCGTGGTCGGATGCGAGAACGCGCCCGGCGCCTTGCCGGGCCGCACCGGCGCATCGATCCAGCGGTCGGTGAAGAAGCGCTCGGCGATGCCGGCCATTTGCGGAGAGAAATCGCCATAGGCCGTCAGCACCATCTTGCGCGCATCGTTCCATGGAATGACGCCGGTGGCGGCGAACGGCAGCGGCGCGTTGCGGTCCCAATGCGCGAGCTTCTTCTTTTTGAACCAGCGCGCCTTCAGTGTGTAGTAGCGATGCGACAACCGCGGATAGGCCGCGCGCACCGACGCCACAAGCGCATCCACCACCTCGCGCTCGACGCGGTTGTTGAGATGGCGCGAATCCGCGACGTCCTGAAAGCCGCGCCAGCGGTCGGAGATATCCTTGTCCTTGGCGAGCGTGTTGGTGATCAGCGCGAAGGTTCGCTCGTTGGCCTTGAACGTCTTCGCCAGCGCCTGACCGGCCGCCTTGCGCTTGTCCGGAGAACGGTCCTGCAACAGGTTCAGCGTCGGTTCGATCGCAAGCTCCTTGGCTCCGACCTTGAAGCGCAGGCCAGCGATGGTCTGGTCGAACAGCCTGTTCCAGGCGGAGTAGCCGGTCTGCGACTTCTCGTGGAAAAGCCGCTCGACGCGATCCTCGAGCTGATACGGCTTGTCCTTGCGGCTGTCCTCGATCCACGGGCGATAATGCCCAAGCTCCGGGGCCTGCATGGCGCGCTCGATCACGTCGTCGTCGATGCGGTTGAGTTCGAGCGCGAAGAACAACAGATGCACTGAGGCGGCCGTCAGGCGCTCCGAGACATCGCCATAGAACTTCGAGATCGTGGGGTCGACGCTGTCGCCGGCGTGGATCAGCCCCGCATAGGAGCCGAGCCGGCCCGCGAGATCGTCGATCAACTCATAGCGCCGCACGGCTCCCGCGAGCCACTGCCCGCCCTCTGGCTTCGCGGTCTCCTCGGCGAGCCTGCCCTTGTAGTCGGCCTCGAACACCTTGCAGTCCGCATCGACCTTGTCGAGGTCGCGCGCCACCTCGGGCGCGTCGATGCCGGCATAAAGGTCGGCGAGATTCCATTCCGGCAGACGACCCGCATCCGGTTTCGCGGCTGCGGCTTTTTTTGCAGCGGGCTTGCGATGTGAGGCGGGCTTGCGGGCGGCGGCGGATTTGCGTGAAGCGGACGAAGAACGCGAAGCCATTATCGATCCAGACTTTCTTTTTCAGTTCCGACCAGGAAGGACCCGTTGCACGACGACGGCGCGGCAAACCTTTAAGAGCGCATTAATCAGCGTCCGCCAGTGTGCCTCGATTCGGTACAGATAGTTGGTGCGTGCGGGGAATGCCATGACTGCCACCATATTGATCGCAGACGACGACGCGGTCCAGCGCCGGCTCGTCGAAAACATGGTGCGGCGGTCGGGCTATGACGCGGTCGTGGTCGAGAGCGGAGACGCCGCCGTCGCCGCGCTGACGGCCTCCGATGGCCCGGCCATCGATGCGCTGGTGCTCGATCTCGTGATGCCCGGCCTCGACGGCATGGGCGTGCTGGCGAAAATCCGCGAGGCCGGCCTCGGCGTCCCCGTCGTCGTCCAGACCGCGCATGGCGGCATCGACAACGTGGTGTCGGCGATGCGCGCGGGCGCGCAGGATTTCGTGGTCAAGCCGGTCGGCATCGAGCGTCTCCAGGTTTGTTTGCGCAATGCGCTCAACACCAGCGCGCTCAAAAGCGAGTTGCGCAGGGTCCGCCACAGCCGCGAAGGCCGCCTGACCTTCGCCGACATCATCACCCGCAGCGAGGCGATGGCCAACGTGATGGCGACCGCGAAGAAGGCCGCGGGCTCGTCGATCCCGGTCCTGATCGAGGGCGAGTCCGGCGTCGGCAAGGAGCTGTTCGCGCGCGCCATCCACGGCACCGGCGAGCGCAGCGCCAAGCCGTTCGTCGCGGTGAACTGCGGCGCGATCCCCGACAACCTCGTGGAATCGATCCTGTTCGGCCATGAAAAAGGTTCCTTCACCGGCGCGACCGAGCGCCATACCGGCAAGTTCGTCGAGGCGTCCGGCGGCACCCTGTTCCTGGACGAAGTCAGCGAACTGCCGCTGACCGCGCAGGTCAAGCTTCTGCGCGCGCTGCAGGAAGGCGCGGTGGAAGCGGTCGGCGGCCGCAAGCCGGTCAAGGTCGACGTCCGCATCATCTCGGCCACCAACCGGCGGCTGCTCGATCGCGTCAAGGAGGGCGCGTTCCGGGAGGATCTGTTCTATCGCCTGCACGTGCTGCCGCTGACGGTCCCGCCGCTTCGGATGCGGCGCGACGATATCCCGAGCCTGCTGCGGCACTTCCTCACGCGCTTCTGCGCCGAGGAGAACCGGACCATCGACGGCATCAGCGGCGAGGCAATGGCGGGGCTGTCGCAGCTCAACTGGCCCGGCAACATCCGCCAGCTCGAAAACGCGGTGTACCGCGCGGTCGTCATGAGCGAGGGCGAGCAGCTTGGCGTGTCGGATTTTCCGCTGATCGGCGCGCAACCTGCTACGGACGCCGCGTCCGGCGAGCCGCTGATCATGGAGCCGGTGCTCCAGAGACCATCGCCCGATATGGTTTCAGGTAATGAAATACCTATTGCGCCGCTGCCTGATGCAGGCGCTCTGACGATGCTGACTGACGACGGCGAAATGCGTCCGCTCGAGGAGCTTGAAGCCGAAATCATCCGCTTTGCGATTTCGCACTATCGCGGCCAAATGTCCGAAGTCGCGCGCCGGTTGAAAATCGGAAGGTCCACTCTCTATCGCAAGCTCGACGACATCGCGACAGCCGAGGAACGGTAACCGGCTGCAACGCGTTCGCATCATGAAAATCCGGACAGCATCACAGGAGCGTGTGGCTCAGACATGAACCGTTGCGAGGTTGTGACAGACAAACGGAAAACGCGCGTCGATCGCTCCCATCGCGTTGCAAACAGTGTCTTTTGCGGTCAGTTTGTCGTGAGTGTCCCTTGCGGCGCTAGCTGCCCGAATCGGGCGCGTATACCGTCCGTGCACGAATCGCGGAACACCTGATCCAGGCCGGCAAGCGCAGGACGAAATCATTCAGAAATTGTTCCATGCCGGGACAATTTCACCCGAGGGTGAGAGAATGCGAGACTACTCGACTAATCGTCGGACGGGATTCGATCGGGTCCTGACGGTCATAGCAGCGATGTTTCTGACGATGTCCGCCCCGGCAGCATTTGCCCAAACGGACGCCGCGAAAGGCGCCGGCGAACTCGCGATCGACGCCGCGATTCCGAAGCCGGAGCCCGCGAACGTTCCTCCCCCCACGACAGCCGACTTCAAGATGGGCAATGTGCCGCCCGCGCCTCCGATCGCGGACGCGTCGAAACCGGCTGGCCAAAAGGCCTCCGCTACGAGCGCGACCGCACCGAAGCCGGCCGATACCAAACCGACCGCCGCGAACGCTGCCGATTCCGGGTCATCGTCGACCACGAAGCCGGCTTCCGATGCAAAAGCCTCCGACGCAGCGACGCCGCAAGATGCCTCCCCGGACACCAAGGCTTCCGACGACAAGGCGGCGGAGACAAAGCCGTCGGACACAAAGCCCGCCGATGTCGCGACTGCCCCTGCGAACGGCGCCAAGACGGACAGCGCCAAGACGGAGGGCGCCAAGACCGACGATGCGAAGAAGGACGCAACCGCGACGATCACCCCCGCCGGCGCACCTGCCGCGGAGGCCGGCGCCGCGACCGCCACCGATCAGCCGGGCGAACCGGTGAAGGCCGCAAGCAATGTCCCACCGGCGGATCAGCCCACGGCCGAAAAGCTGCACGAAATGCTTGACGCGAAGGCCGCAAAATTCTTCGGCCGCAAGGCCGAGCGAACAGCGATCGAGAAATTCTACGCTGCCCGAAGCTATGCTCCGCTATGGACACAGGGCGGCGCGTTGAATGATCAGGCAAAGGGCGTGATCGCCCGCCTCAAGGACGCCGCGGCCGATGGCCTCAATCCCGCCGACTATCCGGTCCCCGACTTCGCTGCCGCGTCTTCTTCGCCGGATCAACTTGCGGAGGCCGATCTCAAGCTGACCGCGAGCATGATGGATTACGCCCGCCAGGCTCAGAGCGGCCGGATGCACTGGTCGCAGGTCAGCGCGGCTATCCAGTATCCGGAGCATCCCATCGATCCCGAGCAGGTATTGACGAACGTCACCACCGCGAAGGATGCCTCGACGGCGCTCGACAGCTACAATCCGCCGCAAAAGCTTTATCGCGAGCTGAAGCAGAAGCTGGCCGAGCTGCGCAAGACCTCCGAAGGCCCGGTCATCGAAGTCGCCGAAGGCCCGACCCTGGTGTTCCGCAAGAATGACGTGATGGAGGATCCGCGGGTCCCGCAAATTCGCGCGAGGCTCCACGTCGCTCAAAATCCCGACGACACCCGCTATGACGCCGACGTCGCCGCCGCCGTTCGGGAATTCCAGGCTCGCAATAAGCTCAGGCCGGACGGCATCGCCGGCAACAACACCATCCGCGCCCTGAACGGCCCGAGGAAGAGCCATCAGATCGATACCATCATCGTCAACATGGAGCGCTGGCGCTGGCTGCCGCGCGAACTCGGCGCACCATCGCTCGGCAATGCCTACGCCATCCTCAATATCCCCGACTACACGCTCAAGGTGATGCAGCACGGCGCGCAGCTCTGGAGCACTCGCGTCGTCGTCGGCAAGCCGGGAATTTATGCCACGCCGCTCCTGACGGAAACGATGAAATACATCACCATCAATCCGACCTGGAACGTGCCGCCGTCGATCATCTACAAGGAATACCTGCCGGCCCTGCAGCAGGATCCGACGGTGTTGGAGCGCATGGGCCTCAAGCTGGAGCGCGACCGCAACGGCGGCATCCACATTTCGCAGCCGCCAGGCGACCGCAACGCGCTGGGCCGCATTCGCTTCAACTTTCCGAACAAGTTCCTGGTGTATCAGCACGATACGCCGGACAAATACCTGTTCGCCAAGGAGAAGCGCGCTTTCAGCCATGGCTGCATGCGGGTTCAGAACCCCGATCAATATGCGGCCACGCTGCTCAACATCGCGCTTCCGCAGGACCACTACACCCCGGAGAAGATCCGCAGCATGTATGGCCGGAACGAATTCGACATCAAGTTCCCGACTCCGATTCCGGTCAACATCACCTATCAGACGGCTTTCGTGGATCATGCCGGCAAGCTGCAGATCCGCCCCGACGTCTACGGCCGCGACGCCACGATGCTGGCGCTTCTCCGCAATTCCAAGGGCCGGGATCTGGAAGCGGTGATCGCCCACGCCCAGCCGAATTATTCTCCCCCCAAGGGGGACATCCCGCAGGGCGTCGCGCTCAATGACAATAGCGGCAGCGGGTTTGGCGGCGGTTTCGCGAGCAGCGGCCCGTCGTTCTTCGAACGGCTGTTCGGGATCCAGACCCCGCCCCCACAGATCGAAGACCGCCGCCGCCAGATCTATCGGCGCTAGCCTTAAACTGATTAGTTGATTAAAAACAAGGGCTTCATCGCACGATGAGGCCCTTTTAACGTTAACCATTGTCCACCGCGCCTCAACGCCGTGGCTCTTTTTTGCCACACTCGGAAGGCTAGTTATCCTTTAGGCGCAGGCGGGTCAGGGTAAATATGGATTAACCCTCCTGTCCTACGACTTGGGTTTACGTCCTTTCACGTTTGCGTCCTTTCACATGGGGTTGTGGAAGGTGGGGTTGTGGAAGGCCTTCCGGCTTGATCGTCCTTCGGGTGGGCTCATACGTGCTTGCTGGTTTTGCGCGCGGCTTGAAATCGTTGTCGATTTCACGGACCGGTTCTCGCATCGGCTTGGCGTCGCTTGTTCTGCTGGCGGGCGCCGGATCGGTTCATGATGCCGCCGCGCTCAACGAAACGCGCACCCTGTCGTTTCATCACATCCATTCCAACGAAGACCTGACCGTCACATTCAAGCGCAACGGCCGTTACGACGAAGCCGCGCTGAAGCAGCTCAATCATTATCTCCGCGACTGGCGCACCCAGGAGCAGACCACCATGGATCGTCACCTGTTCGACATCCTCTGGGAGGTCTACCGCGACGTCGATGCCAAACAGCCGATCAACATCGTTTCCGCCTACCGCTCCCCCGCCACCAACGCCATGCTTCGCCGCCGCTCCGCGCACACCGGCGTCGCGCGATTCAGCCAGCACATGCTCGGCCACGCCATGGACTTCTTCATCCCCGGCGTGCCGCTCGAAAAAATCCGTTTTGCCGGACTTCGCCTGCAGCGCGGCGGCGTCGGCTTCTACCCCAAATCGGGCTCGCCCTTCGTTCATCTCGATACCGGCCATGTGCGGCACTGGCCGCGCATGACCCACGACCAGTTGGTGCGCGTCTTCCCGAACGGCCGCACCGTGCACATTCCCTCGGACGGTCACCCGCTGCCCGGCTATCAACTGGCGATGGCCGACATCGAGAGGCGCGGCCAGAACGCGGATGAAGACGGAGCGGTGAACAGCAAGCCGTCGAATTTCCTGCTCGCGCTATTCCGCGGCAAGTCCGCCGACAAATCCGTTGACGATGACGATGAATCGGATGACGCGCCGGCCGGACAAACGACCGTCGCTTCCGCTGCACCGGTGGCGTCGGCCGAGCCGGTCCCGCTGCCCCGGCCGAAGCCGGCCTCGTCATTATTCAGGCTCGCATCGGCCGACGGCCTGACCACGCCGCCCGCCAAACAGGCCGCCGCGAGCAAACCGCGGACCCCGGCCGACATCATCAATGCCCGCGGCTTCTGGGACGAGCTGCCGGCGACCCCGACACAAGCCAAGCCGGAGCAGGTCCTGGCCGCCCTCAGCGCCCGCAAGGCGCTCGCCGCCGTCGACCCGCAGCCGACCTCCAGCATCTCCGATTCGCTCCAGGCGCTGGCCTATGCGCCGTCGGCGAAGGACGTCCGCCGCGCACGAATCGTCGCGGCGACCGCATCGATCCCGCCGGTCCGATCCGTCGCTCCCGCGCGCAATCCGATGACCGTCGATGGCGTGACCACCGTGATCGCCAAGCGCGTGCCGGGTCTAGGCGCGATCGTGTCCACTTCGCGCCGGCTGGCGCCCGGGGCCACGGGCGATAGCGATGCCTGGATGCGCGCGATGATCGTCGCCCCGAGCGCAAGCCGCGCGATGTCTGCGACGGTCATGGGCGACCAGGACATGACATTGATGCAGGTCTATTTCCAAAAGCCGGACCAGACGATCGCAATGACCTTCTCCGACGATCCGCAGATGGGTATCCTCTGCGATCGATTTACCGGATCGGCAGTCGCCCGTCTGGCCACGACGGTGCTCGCGGTGCATACCGCCTCGCTGCGGTAACGCATTTTCGAGCGAAGCATGTCCTCGGGACTGACCCGCGGATTGGGCGCCGGTTCGCGTGAAGAACACGCGTCAAAGTAAAATCATCGAGTCCCCGCTCCGGATTCCATCAACCCCATCGTCTGTCCTGAACAACTGCGCTGCAACGGACGCGCCGCATGCGATGGAAGCGAGGCGCTCGTTGAGCTATCGCTTTGCCGAAGGTGCGAATACCTGATTGGTGAAAGGCGACGCTCCCGGCACTCTGATCTCGATGAAGCCTCGTTCCATGTCTCGATGGCACGCATTGCAGCCGACCGTGAGGTCGTTGAACGCCTTCACGAAAGCTGCACCGTCTTTTGATTGAATCGCTTTGTCGATTGACTGGATTGGCCCGGCCATTATTGCGACGTCGCCTACGGGAATGCCTGAATAAAGCGATGCCGCTTCGATCAAGCTCGCTCTGATCTGAGCCAGTTCATACGCCGCAAGATCCCAGTTGTGGCCCTTTCCAGCGAACCACAGCTTGATGTGCCGCCACTGCTTTCCGAGCATGATCTCTCCGAGACGGGGAAGATTTCCGCCTCGTGACATCGGTTCCTGCGACGATGGCTCCTGCAAGGATGGCTGCGAGGATTGAGCGACAGCTAGTGCCATCGGCGCGAGGCCAACGAGCATCGCCGCCATGAACACGCGCATTTTCACGTTTAACCTCCGTTCACCTACATGTCTCCGCCGATCGCGCGGCGTGCGCCGGCCGGGTGCGGTCAGGGAAAACATGTTCTGGGAAACGTCGATATCTGATTGGCCAGCCCGACACCTTGAGCGAGATCAACTCAACGGCAATGCGCCGCATCCATGCGATCATCATCTTGGCCGACGGCGGCCACGCGGCCGCTTGGCTGCGGCCGGTGCGCAGAAGGCCGAATGCAGCGCATCCACGATGGTCAAAACCTCCGGCCGCGTGATGGAATAATAGACCGTCGTGCCCTCGCGACGGGCCTCGACGAGTCCGTCGGCTCGCAATCGCATGAGCTGTTGCGACATCGGCACCTGCTCGATCCCGAGCCCCTGACGCAGTTCCGCGACCGACCTCTCGCCGTCCACCAGGGCGCAGAGCACCAGCAGACGCTGTGGGTGGGACAGGCTGCGCATCAGCACCGCGGCCGACTCCGCCGCCGGCATCATATCTTCTACATTCATAGTATTGAATTTATACTCCTTGAATGTTATGTGCAAGCTGTCCAGTCTCTCGAGAGGCGGACGCAAGGCTGGAAGACAATCTGCTCCTGCCTTGAACCAGATCAAAGCGGAAAGCGCGATGTCAGGGAAACTCGGCGGATAAATCGGAGGAAGAGTCCATGTCTCACATTGTCGTTCTCGGCGCGGGCCTCGGTGGAACCATCATGGCCTATGAGATGAAGACCAAGCTGAAACGCGATGACCGTCTCACCGTCGTCAACCTCGGCTCGACTTATTCGTTCGTGCCTTCGAATCCATGGGTCGCCGTCGGCTGGAGACAACCGGCGGATATCGAAGTCGACCTTGCTCCGGTGCTGAAACAGAGAGGCATCGAACTGCGGCCGGAGGGGGCCAAACGCGTCGAGCCGGCTGAAAACCGGATTCAGCTCAACGACGGCACATCCATTACCTACGACTACCTGATTATCGCCACCGGACCTGACCTTGCCTTCGACGAGGTGCCGGGGCTGGGTCCGAATGCCCATACCCAGTCCGTCTGCCAGACCGATCATGCCCTTCAGGCCAAAGTCGCATTCGACAAACTCGTCAAGACGCCGGGACCGGTGGTGATCGGCGCCGTGCAAGGCGCATCCTGCTACGGCCCGGCCTATGAATTCGCCTTCATCCTTGAAACGGCCTTGCGCAATGCGCGCGTCCGCGACCGCGTGCCGATGACTTTCGTGACGCCGGAGCCCTATATCGGCCATCTCGGGCTCGACGGCGTCGGCGACACCAAGGGCCTGATCGAAAGCGCAATGCGTGACCGCCACATCAAATGGATCACCAATGCGCGCACGACCAGGGTGGATCCTGAAAAGCTCGTCGTCGAGGAGGTCAACGACGACGGTTCGCTCAAGGCGACACACGAACTGCCGTTCGCCTTCTCGATGCTGCTGCCGGCCTTCCGGGGCGTTCCGGCCGTTCATGGCGTCGAGGGTCTGACCAATCCGCGCGGCTTCATCGTGATCGACAAGCACCAGCGCAACCCGGTCTTCCCGAACGTTTTCGGCGTCGGCGTCTGCGTCGCCATTCCGCCGGTCGGCAAGACCCCGCTCGCGGTGGGCGTACCGAAGACCGGCTTCATGATCGAATCCATGGTCACCGCGACGGCGGAGAACATCGCTTCGCTCCTCAAGGGCGAGCAGCCGAAAGCGGTCGCAACCTGGAACGCGGTCTGCCTCGCCGACTTCGGCGACGACGGCATCGCCTTCGTCGCCCAACCCCAGATCCCGCCGCGCAACGTCAACTGGTCGTCGCAGGGCAAATGGGTCCACGCAGCCAAGATCGGCTTTGAGAAATACTTCCTGCGCAAGGTGCGCCAGGGCAAGGCCGAGACCTTCTACGAAAACCTCGTCCTCGACATGCTCGGGATCAAGAAGCTGAAGGAAATTCACGTGGAGACGGCCGAACAGGCGCAGTCTTGAAGCAGAGGAGAAACGACAATGACGATCGATCGCGCCGTGATGATGTTTGCCGGCTTCATGGTTCTCGTCTCGCTGGGGCTCGGATTTTACGTGTCGCCCTGGTGGTTTCTGCTCACGGGGTTCGTGGGCCTGAACCTGATCCAGGCGTCGGTCACAGGCTTTTGCCCCGCGGCCATGGTCTTCAGAAGGCTCGGCTGCCCGGCCGGCGTCGCATTCAAATAACGACGAGGCTTTCTCCATCCGATGGCCGGGCGAAACTCGTGATCGCTCCGTGAAAGCTGCACGCTCATGCATCGACCGATCTTGCGCTTCCTGACAGCCGTTCTCGCCGGCGCCGCGATCGCCGGCGCGACGGCGGCCAACGCCGCTGAATTCGTCGTCAAGGCCACGACGATTCCCGAGATGAAGGCGGTGTTCGGCCAGGTCGAGAGCCGCATCGTGGTGCCGGCGCGTGCCCGCATCGGCGGCTCGGTGCGCGAGCTTCGCGTCACGCAGGGCGACGAAGTCAGGGAAGGACAGGCGATCGCCGTCGTCGTCGATGACAAGCTCGCGCTTCAGCTCAACGCCGCCGACGCCAAGATCGAGGCGCTCAACTCGCAGCTTTCAAATGCACGCGTCCAGCTCGAGCGGGCGCAGCAGCTCAGGGCGAGCGGATCGGGCACGCAGGTCAGCCTCGATCAGGCCAAGATGCAGTTCGAGGTCGCAACCAATCAGGTCGCGGCGGCCAAGGCGGAGAAGACCGTCATCGAACAAAGCGCGCGCGAGGGCACCGTCTTCGCGCCGGCGACCGGCCGGGTGCTTACCGTGCCGGTAACGCTCGGTTCGGTGATCCTGCCCGGCGAGGACATCGCCCGCATCGCGCCGGGCCCGTATTATCTGCGGCTGTCGCTGCCGGAGCGCCATGCCGGCGAGATCACGCAGGGCGCCGACGTGACGGTCGGCGCGCGCGGGCTGACGACTGCGCCGGACGGCATTTTCGCGGCGCGGCACGGCCGCATCGCCAAAGTCTATCCGGAGATCACCGACGGGCGCGTGATCGCGGATGTCGAGGTCGAAGGGATCGGCGATTATTTCGTCAACGAGCGCACGCTGGTGTCGATCCCGGTCGGCAAGCGCACGGTGCTGGCGGTGCCGCCGGCGGCGATCCGCACCACCCACGGCGTCGATTATGTCCGCGTCGCCGCCGACGCCGGCTCAATGGACGTCGCTGTCATCCTCGGCGAGACCTTCGCCGATAACGGCGCGGAGCGCGTCGAGATTCTTACCGGCCTGCGCGACGGCGACCGGATCGTGCTGCCATGAAACTGGGCATCGCAGGCCACCTGACGCGCGCCTTCATCGCGTCGCCCCTCACGCCGCTGATCCTGCTGGCGGCGCTGGCGCTCGGGCTGGTGGCGCTGGTGACGCTGCCGCGCGAGGAGGAGCCGCAGATCTCGGTGCCGATGGTCGATATCCACGTCACCGCCAACGGGCTGAAGGCGGAGGACGCCGTCAAGCTGGTGACCGAGCCGCTGGAGACCATCGTCAAGAGCATCGACGGCGTCGAGCACGTCTATTCGCAGACCGAGGACGACGGCACCGTGGTCACCGCGCGCTTCAAGGTCGGCACCAATCCGGACGCCGCCATTCTCCGCGTGCATGAGAAGGTGCGCGCCAACATGAACCGCATCCCGTTCGGCATTCCCGAGCCGCTGATCGTCGGCCGCGGCATCGACGACGTGGCGATCGTGGTGGTGACGCTGCGCCCGACACCTGGCGCGGCCGCGCGCTGGACCGCGAACGGGCTGACGAGGTTGGCCCGCGAGTTGCAGGTCGAGGTGTCGAAGCTGCCCGACATCGGCCTCACCTATATCGTCGGCGAGCAGCCGGAAGCGTTCCGCGTCGAGCCCGATCCCGAGCGGCTGTCGCTTTACGGCATCACGCTGCAACAGCTCGCCGCCAAGATCGAGGGCGCCAACCGCTCGTTCCGCGTCGGCACCGTGCGCGAGGAGACGCAGCAGCGCGCCATCGTCGCCGGCCAGACCCTGCAGGCATTGCCCGAGATCGGCAACATCCTGCTCACCGCGCGCGACGGCCGCCCGGTCTATGTGCGCGACGTCGCCCGTGTCGTGCTGGCGACCTCGGCGGCCGAGAACCGCGTCACCGATATCCGCAAGACGGCGGCGGGACTTGAGCGCGCGCCCGCCGTCTCGCTCGCCATCGCCAAGCGGCCCGGCACCAATGCGGTGGTGATCGCCGACGAGATCGTGCGGCGGCTGGAGCAAACCCGCGGCCAGATCTTCCCCGAAGACGTGGAGATGACGATCACCCGCAACTACGGCGAGACGGCCAACGAGAAAGCCAACGAGCTTCTGTTCCATCTCGGCCTCGCGACGGTGTCGATCGTGGTGCTGGTCGCCGTCGCCATCGGCTGGCGCGAGGCGCTGGTGGTTGCGGTGGTGATCCCGACCACCATCCTGCTGACGCTGTTCGCCTCGTGGATCATGGGCTACACGCTCAACCGCGTCAGCCTGTTCGCACTCATCTTCTCCATCGGCATCCTGGTGGACGACGCCATCGTGGTGATCGAGAACATTGCCCGCCACTGGGCGATGCGCGACGGCCGCCCGCGCGTGCAGGCTGCGATCGACGCGGTCGCCGAGGTCGGCAATCCGACCATCGTCGCGACGCTGACGGTGGTGGCGGCGCTGCTGCCGATGCTGTTCGTGTCCGGCATGATGGGGCCCTATATGAGCCCGATCCCGGCCAATGCCTCGGCCGCGATGCTGTTCTCGTTCTTCGTCGCCGTCATCGTGACGTCGTGGCTGATGATGAAATTTGGCGGCGACTCCGTAGCGTTTTCAAGCGAAGTGGAATCCGGTTCGCGTCAAGAAAACGCGCCAAAACAAAAATCTGATACCGGCGGCGGCCATGAGGCGACAGGCGGCGGACGCCTCGGCCGCCTCTATGTCGCGGTCGCGAGGCCCGTTCTGGCGACGCGCCGGCGGGCATGGATATTTCTTCTGGGCGTGGGCCTTGCCACCGTGGCCTCGCTCGCGCTGTTCTACACCAAACACGTCACGGTGAAACTCCTGCCGTTCGACAACAAGGCCAATCTTCAGGTCGTGCTCGACCTGCCGAAGGGGTCGTCGGTCGAGGACACCGACCGGGCGCTGCAAGCGATGGTCAGCCGGCTCGCCCCGGTGCCGGAGATCGTCTCGTTCCAGACCTATGCCGGTACCGCGGCGCCATTCGATTTCAACGGCCTTGTGCGGCATTATTACCTGCGCGCGGGTCCCGAGCAGGGCGATATCGCGATCAACCTTGTGCCGAAGGGCGCACGCGCAAGGGCGAGCCACGCCATCGCGCTGGACGTGCGCGAGCGCCTGCGCGGCATCGACCTCCCGCAGGGCACGGTGGTCAAGGTGGTGGAGCCGCCGCCCGGCCCGCCGGTGCTGGGCACGCTGCTGGCCGAAATCTACGGCCCCGACCCCGACACCCGGCGCGCGGTGGCCGACAAGGTGCGCGAGGCGTTCAAGAGCGTTCCCTTTATCGTCGATGTCGACGACAGCTATCACAACCGGGCTGAGCGCGTGCGCGTCGCGATCAATCAGGACAACCTCGAATACTACAAGGTCGAGCAGTCCGACGTATACGACACCCTGCGCTATCTCTACGGCGGCACCACGGTCGGCTATTCCCAGCGCGGCGGCGGACGCTACCCGATCGCCATCCGCCTCGCGCTGCCCAAGGCCGATGCGGTGATCGACGCGCGCGCGCTGACCACGCCGGTGCCCGCCAACGCGCTGCCGGGCGGCCGCGGGGTGGTCGAACTCGGCGATGTTGTCAGTGTCGCCCATGAGCCGGCGTCCTGGCCGATCTTCCGCCACAACGGCCGTCCCGCCGAGATGGTGATGGCGGAACTCGCGGGCGCCTATGAAGCGCCGATCTACGGAATGCTTGCGGTGCGCGATGCGATCGACCGGATCGATTGGGGCAGCCTGCCCAAGCCGGTGATCGCCTTGCACGGCCAGCCGGACGACGAAACGCATCCGACCCTGTTGTGGGACGGCGAATGGGAGGTGACGTGGGTGACCTTCCGCGACATGGGCGCGGCCTTCATGGTGGCGATCCTCGGGATCTATATCCTCGTCGTCGCGCAGTTCGGCTCGTTCAAGCTGCCGCTGGTGATCCTGACGCCGATCCCTCTCACCTTCATCGGCATCATGCTCGGCCACTGGCTGTTCGCCGCGCCGTTCACGGCGACCTCGATGATCGGCTTCATCGCGCTGGCCGGCATTATCGTGCGCAACTCGATCCTGCTGGTGGATTTCATCCGCCACGCGCAGCGTCCCGACCGGCCGCTGATCGACGTGTTGCTGGAGGCGGGCGCAATCCGCTTCAAGCCGATCCTGCTCACCGCGATCGCGGCGATGATCGGGGCGGCGGTGATCCTCGCCGACCCGATCTTTCAGGGGCTCGCGATTTCGCTCTTGTTCGGACTGGCGTCCTCAACGGCGTTGACCGTTCTGGTCATCCCGGCCATTTACGTCGTGCTGCGGGGAGGCGGACGCCCGGCCGGAACCGGCGCGCACCCGCGCCCCTTGCCGTGTCCCGGAACAGCACCTCCGTAAGAGCCCTTAGGATATCGACCGAAATATTCCGGCGCGCTGCGTCGGGTAAACTGGGCCATCCCGCATCGAGGAGATGGCGACATGCACATCCAGAAAATCACCGCCCCCACTGCCAAGGATCTCAATATCCCACACGTCATGGCGGCTGGACCGGCCGGCCAATTCAGCGCGATCGCCCGTTGCTCGGGAGTGGTCGCAAGCGAATTTTCCTACGGAAAGGATGAGGAAATCTACGGCGAGGGCGAGCCTGCCGAATACCTCTACCAGATCGTTCGCGGCGCTGTACGTACCTACAAGCTCCTGAGCGACGGGCGGCGGCAGATCGGCGCATTCCACCTGCCGGGCGACGTCTTCGGCCTCGACCCTGGCACGGAACACAGGCTTACCGCCGAAGCAATCGTCGACACCACCGTCCGCCTGGTGCCCCGTCGCAGCCTTGAGAAGGCCGCGGCATCAAACGTCCATGTTGCCCGCAATCTCTGGACGCTGACGGCAAGCGATCTCCGGCACGCCGAGGATCACATGCTGTTGCTCGGCCGCAAGACCGCGATGGAGCGCGTCGCCACTTTCCTCCTGGAAATGGACCGCAGGCTCGCCGGAGCCGGCATGATGGCGCTCCCGATGTGTCGTCGCGATATCGGCGATTACCTCGGTCTGACGCTCGAGACCGTCTCGCGCGCGCTCTCCCAGCTTAACGATGAGGGCATCCTGATGTTTTCGAGCGCTCGCCATATCGCACTGCGTAACCGACAGCGGCTGTCCGCCATGGAGGCTTGAGGGCGCGGGCTTTTCGGATCGCCCGGCCCGCGTCCCCCAGAAAACGAGGAGTTTCCCATGAACGGCTACCGCGTCTCTTTCTACAAGGACCTGCTGAATTCGAACGGTCATAATTTCAGGTGCCTTCAGCATCAGATCGATGTCGACTCAAATGATCCCTCTCAGGCGTTGGCGCTGGCAGAACAACAAATCGGCAATAGGTGCTTGAACGTCGACTGTGTCGAAGTAGTACACTTGGTAGACGACTCTCAGGCACTCGAACATCCACCGGCCTGACGGGGCTAGGTTGCGGCTCTCCACCGGCCGCCCCGATCGAGTCCCCCAGCCGGCAGATCTCTTGCTGCGTCTTGACCGTATCGCCTCCTTGCCGAACTCGCGATTTTCTGGTCGTGGACGATTGCCCGACCGGACCGTCAGTCTTCGAACAGTGGCGGGTCCAGCCGGTCGCGAGGCTCGCGCTCGACCGACTCATTGTCCTCTATCGGACTCTCACGCTCGACGTCGACCTGCTCCTTCTCGATCAGGCTGGGAGTTTCGTCCGCCCGTTCTCGCGGCTGAGGGCACTGCTTTCGCGGAGGCGATGCCGGTTCGGAGACTTTCTGTCGGCGTGAAGAACCACGTGCGCGCATCTCGTCACCTCAATGAGACATCAGGCAGCAGATCGGACTCCTCGTGAGCAGATCGCGGGTCATCCCGCCGAACATCCATTCGTTGAGCCGGCTATGGCCGTAAGCACCGGTGACCAGAAGATCGACGTCTTCATTATCTGCCCATCCGATGATCTGATCCGCACGAGAGCCGCGAGCCTGCATTTCGACCCGGCCCTCCGCCTTTACCCTGTGCTGCGCGAGATAGCGAACGACATCGTCAACATGATGGCGCGCAGTTTCCGTCTGTTCCTTCTCGCATATTTCCAGGACGGTTACGCGCCTGGCCTCGTGAAGGAACGGCAACCCATCCTGAACCGCACGTCGCGCCTCCCGCGTATCTTTCCATCCAATCATGACATGGTCGGCGGCAAGGGATTTCACCGCCGCTGGCACCACCAGGAAAGGACGACCGGCTCCCAGAATTGCGGCCCCAACGTCGACGCTTCGATACATATCGCCGGCGGATCTGCCGCTCTCGATCACGATCAAATCGGCGCAGCGCGCCTCACTAATCAACGTCTCCGTGGGGTACGCAATGACTGATCGCCATTCGATCTGACGACCGCTTCCCACAGCCGCCTGCACCTTGTTTCCAGCCTGCGCGAGGCTGGCTTTCACCTCTGCGATATCGAATTCGGCCGCATTGCCGACGATCACGACACCCTCGGCGACATAAGGCGGAACGATCGCAACAGCCGACAATCCAATCAAATTGGCTGCGAATTTGTCCGCCACATCTGCTGCGACGCCAATGAACTGCTTCGAGACATGGTCGACATTGACCCAAACCATCAGCGTTGCATAGGACATAACAACCTCCACTTTGGCGATCATCTATCACGTCCACATCCCGATGCCGGCCGCCTGATCCAAATCGAAATACTTGCGGGCCTCACCCGATCAGGTTGGGCCGTCACTCACGAGATGCTTTTCAATTTCCCGGACCGAATGCTTGGTCAGGTCCTTGTTTATCTCGGCGACGATGCGAGCCTTCACCTCGGGATGGAATGCGCTTCGCAAGTCGGCCAATGTCTTTGGCGGCGCGACCACGACGACAGCCTTCGCCTTGCTCGTTCGGACCATCTGCTCCATGGCTTCAGCAACCGTCCGCGCAAACCGGTGCTCCTCGATGTCATGCCAATCGGTTTGCTCGACAGCGCTTTTGCGACCGGGAAACGAGGGTTCGATGACCCGCCCCGGCCGATCGCTCCCTTGCTCGCGGGTCATCGGATTTGTGTCTTCAAAGACTTTCTCCGTCTTGAGATCGAGGGATAAAGCGTCGCCGGCGTTTCGCAGGAACAAGGCCTTTCGGCCGTCGCCGACAAATACCAGCGCATCGCGGGGAATCCTGAACATGCTGACCTGCTCCTCGTGACAATTGCGTCCTTCAACAAGCTCGGAGACACCGATCCGGTCCATCAGCGAGTTGGGGTCGGCAGTCCCGATCGATGAAAACGATCCGGCGGCATCTCCGCCGGATCGCGAACCGGGGCTCACCGTACGAATAGATCGGATGCAGGCGGTCCCGCGCTTTCCTGTCTCCTCTGGTGGTTGCTTATCCCTCTTCTCCGATCAACGGAACGAAGCGCACATCGGCAATGTCTTCGTCACGATACTCGTCCGCCGAGATCCGGGTCACTCGCACCAATTCCTGACCACGGAAGTCTGCGCCAATCGGGATCACCAACCGGCCACCAATTTTCAACTGCCGCTTGAGGGCTTCCGGAACCTGCGGCCCGCCGGCAGCCACGACGATCGCATCATAGGGCGCGTGCTCACGCCATCCCTTTGTGCCGTCGCCATGCAGGACGTGAACGTTGTCATAACCGAGTTCGGCGAGTAAGGCCGCCGCCCTTTCGGCGAGCGGGCCAAGACGTTCCACGGTGTAGACGTCGGCAGCAATCTCCGACAATACGGCGGCGGCGTAACCGGAGCCGGCACCGATTTCGAGAACCTTTTCATTGCCCTTCAGCAGCAGGGCTTCGATCATGAAGGCAACGATATAGGGTTGGGAAATCGTCTGCTCTCCGGCAATCGGAAGCGGCGCGTCCTCGTAGGCGAATTCACGAAGCTTCTCCGGGACAAACAATTCGCGCGGCACCTTGCGCATGGCGTCGAGTACCAGTTCGTCGCGCACGCCCCGCGCGGCGATATGATGCTCAACCATCTGCCTGCGAAGAGACGGGAACGAAATCCTTTCGCCGGAAGGAGCTTTGTTGGAGACCGGACTTCCCATGACAACGGCTCCTCGTAATTCGCGCAATTCCAGGATAACAACGCCGGTGGACCGGCGTTGCATCCCTCATTCCGCCGAGACATGGCGGAAGCGGAACCAGCACCGCCTGCGTGGCCAAGACGACTTCGATTAATATCTGCATCATGAAATCCGCCCGAGCGGTTTGACCGGTATCAAGGGTCGGGCTACCCATCGGCCCTGAAATCGATCGCGCCGCCTGGTTCGCTATTCCCCGCGCCCGAGAGAAAATTCTCGCAAGTCAACCGCCGTTCCCCGGCCGCCTTGAAGAGTTCTGCGGGACAACATCATCACTGAACAGCCCGAAGGACACGAAATGACGTGGCCGAAAGGTCGGCCTTGATCGAAATCAACGTGGAGCGCGGCGGGCCGGCTTTTATATTATAGCAGACCACTCATTGGATCGGACCAATCCATGAAAGCGCTCGTCTACCATGGACCCGGACACAAAACGCTCGAAGATCGCCCCAAGCCGGAAATTCGGTCCGCGGGAGATGCTATCGTCAAGATGGTAAAAACGACCATCTGCGGCACGGACCTGCATATTCTGAAAGGTGATGTGCCGACCTGTACGCCCGGTCGCATTCTCGGGCACGAGGGTGTCGGCATCATCGATTCAATTGGCGCCGGTGTCACGACCTTCAAACCGGGCGACCATGTCCTCATCTCATGCATTTCGTCTTGCGGCAAATGCGAATACTGCCGCCGAGGTCTCTACTCCCACTGCACCACCGGCGGCTGGATCCTTGGCAATGAGATCGATGGGACGCAAGCCGAATATGTTCGAACCCCACATGCCGATACCAGCCTATACCGCATTCCGGCTGACGCCGACGAAGAAGCGCTCGTCATGCTGAGCGACATCTTGCCGACCGGCTTCGAATGCGGCGTTCTCAACGGCAAGGTAGCGCCGGGATCAACCGTCGCAATCGTCGGCTCCGGGCCGATCGGTCTTGCCGCATTGCTCACGGCGCAATTTTACTCGCCCGCCGAACTTGTCATGATCGATCTCGATGACAAACGCCTCGAGATCGCCAAGATCTTCGGCGCTACGCATACGATCAATAGCGCGAACGGAGAGGCCGCCGACAAAGTGAAAGCATTGACCGGCGGCAAGGGCGTCGATACGGCGATCGAGGCCGTCGGCGTTCCCGCCACCTTCGTCCTCTGCCAGGACATCGTCGCTCCCGGCGGCATCATCGCCAACATCGGCGTGCATGGCAGCAAGGTCGATCTGCACCTGGAAAGATTATGGTCGCGCAATATCTCGATCACGACGCGGCTGGTCGATACGGTCACGACGCCGATGCTTCTCAAGACGGTGCAATCAAATAAGATCAGTCCCGCCCGATTGATTACGCATCGATTTTCCCTCGACCAGATCCTTAAGGCGTACGATACGTTCAGCCGCGCTGCGGACACGGGCGCGCTGAAAGTGATCATCGCGGCCTGAGGCCCATTTGCGAGGACGCGGGTTCCGTTCAATCGATCCGTGAAAGACCTAGTGCGACATGAAAACAGGAACCGTCATCGCCGACAATATTCCGAGCGTTGCTCCGCCAAGTACGAATTCACGCAGACGAGAATGTCCGTAGCCGCCCATCACAAGCAGGCTCGCCGAACAGTCAGCAACATGCGATAGTATAATATTTGGCACATCGATGTCAGCGGCCGGCGTTCTTCTCACGTCGATCTCGATGTCGTGCCGGGCCAGATGCCTGCCGATTTCAATACCGCCAATGACCTTCTCGTTGGCGGTCTTCTCATTTTCCACAATAAACAATTCGACGGCGTTGGCTTTCCTCAACAGCGGGAGCGCATCGTTGATGGCGCGCACTGCGGCGCGACTTCCATCCCAACAGCACACGACCCGATCGAGCCTCAATCCGTCCTGCTCGATATGAGGGACGATCATGAGCGGCCGACCAGAATCAAACAGGGTCGCTTCGATCAAAGAACTGTTATCGATGCCACTATATTCGTCCGATTGCATGATGATGCTCAGATCGAAACATCGTGCCATCTCCGAAAACGTCCTGGGCGGCCCGAATTCGGTCTGCAAGACAAGCCGCGGCTCGGCTGACAGGCCACGACGCTTCATGGCAACCTCAAAGCGGTCGATTGCAGCACGCGCTGCTGCTTCGCTTTCGGCGAACAGGTCGGCAAGGACGCCCGCGGGGAAATTTGGAACAATGTACCTGGGAATATTCGCCGCAAAGGCAAAGGAAACTCCCGCGAGATGGGCGCCAAACATCTCGGCTGTCGAAGCAGCAAAATCGCGGACGATGTCCCCGGATTGATCGCGCTCCAGATGGAGAACAATATCCTTGATCATCTGATTTCTCCTGACCGGCGTGATCTGAAACCGTACGATAACGACACCAGGACGGATTGACGTACCTCAAAGCAAGGGCTCGCGCTTTTGAGCGTCGATTTCTTGAGCTGGGTCAAGAGAACCAGGCGGCGCTCTGCTACGAATATTTGGTATTCGCCGATTCGACTTTCACCGCAGGAAGAACAATGCGCATCGCCATTTCATCGCTGCTTCTGACATCCCTGATCCTCACCTTCGGATCAGCGCAACGCACCGAAGCCGCCAACGTCGAGCAAGGCCGGCGCTTGGCGCTGCTTTATTGCGCAAGATGCCACGCAATCGACAAGGTGAGCCCTAGCCCGCTTCGGATTGCGCCGCCATTCCGTAACCTGCACGAACGTTATCCTGTCGAGACGCTTGAGGAAGCCCTTGCCGAAGGACTCACGACTGGACATCCCAGCATGCCACAATTCCGATTCGAGCCCGATCAGATCAACGACTTTATTATGTTTCTTAAATCCCTGGAATAATCCGCCAGGCGATTGCACAGCAGCGAAGGATGTGGAGATCGCTCCAGCGTACGAGACAGCGATCAGCATATGAGAACTGATTTCACGCTCCATCCCGCCAAACGACCCGCCGCTGCATGACTTGCCGCCGCCGCGCCTATTCGACCACGAGAGTCGTGAAGAACGGCGTGACAACGTCGGCGCTGGTTGTGCTTTCTTCTTCAAAAGCATTCACGGTGACGAACTCATTCCTGCATTCGAGGCACTTCCAAAGCTGCTGAATCTGATGCGGTTCGAGACGTTCCTCCCACTCGAGATGGATCAAACGCGAGCCACACCGCGCGCACGTCCTGTTATGGTCTTGTGTGGTCGATGCCATCGTTGCGCTCCCTTAAATTTAACCACGCTCCCTTTCAGGTTAAGCAGGTTACCGAGCCGGTTCGCCGTGATGCTGATCCAGGTCAAGGAAACGGCCGTGCGTGCTCGCGCCGGCCGCCTGTGCTACAATCCCGGTGGCTTCTTGCGACGCATCGGACAGCCGTTCCCAATCAACCGCCGTAAAAGGTTCGGGATCATCAGCGCCGACGAGCAGCTTTCAGATGGGTCCTACAAGGCAAGCTATGCGCCGCGGGTACAATCTCGCAAAGCTCGCATGATATCCTCGCGCGCGATGATGCCGTCCAGATGCTGCCCCGTACCCATGACGGGAATGCTGCGAAGCCGGTGCTCGACCATCAACTGCAACACACGCACCAGCTTCGTCGTTGCGCTCACATAGATGAATTCGTGGATCATCACATCGGAAACGGTGCGTTTCATGAGTTCGTCATATCGCGGCACCATTGAGGTCAGCGTAAGAGCAAAACATTTGAGGAAGTCGAACTTTGTCACCAGGCCAACGACCTCCAGTTGGTCGACGACCGGATAGGCGTTGAAGTCATCGCTGGCGAACAGATCGTTGAGTTCGTTCATCGCGACCTCGCTCGATACTGTCTTGACTTCATGCGTCATGTAACGATCGACGGTCTGTTCGAGAAATTGATACAAGATATCACCCAATTCGCTGCATCCGACTTCCTTGCGGCGTCGACGCGCGCGGTACATGCCGCGCGCGTCCGACCTCCCTACTCACGCGGCCGCCTTGACTTCGATTGTTTTGGCCTGCGCCGGCGGCGGCTTCGGGACCGTGACCTTCAGGACCCCCTTCGACATCACCGCCTTGATGCTGTCGAGGTTCACGCCCGGCGGCAGTTCGACCGTCCGCACGAAGGAACCGTAGTTCCGCTCGACAAGATGATAGTCCTTTTCTTTTTCCTCCCGCTGGTTCTTCTTCTCGCCGCGGATCGTCAAATGATTGTCAACGACGTTCAACTGCACGTCCTTCTCTTCCATACCCGGCAGTTCCGCGGTTAATTCGATCTCCTTGTCCGTCTCGGCAAGATCCATGCTGGGCATCAGCGTCCGGGACGACAGGCCGGTGAAGCTTTTGCTGAAGCCATCGAACAGCCGGTCCATCTCCTGCTGCAACATCGCCAACGGATTTGCTTCGGCACGCGTCAGGGAACTGTCCCGTCCTACCGGAATAAGCGACTTCATCATGATCGAACCTCCTCCAAACAGTGAGCTTTGAGCGGCGTCATCTCACCACGCGCCAGCGGGACTATCTTGATCGAGGTCAAACCGGAGCGGCTATTGCGCCGCAATGAATACTCGCGTTACGTTCCAAGCCGATCGGACGTACGGCGCCGCCGGCTTTGCGAGGAGGCATTCCATGCGCGCGATGGTGCTCTCGGCTCCAGCCACACCGCTCCGGATGCAGGAGCGCGACGATCCAATCCCGGGCGACGGAGAGATCCGCGTCAAAATCAGCGCGTGCGGGGTTTGCCGCACCGACCTTCATGTCGTCGACTCGGAACTCCCCGGCATCCGCTATCCGATCATCCCGGGCCATGAAATCGTCGGCCGCGTCGACCTGACGGGCAGCGGCGTGACCCGTCATCAGATTGATGACCGCGTCGGAATACCCTGGCTTGGATATACCTGCGGCGTTTGCCGCTATTGCCGCCTCGGCATGGAGAACTTGTGCGACCGCCCGCTTTTCACCGGCTATACCCGCAATGGCGGCTTCGCAACTCACGTCATCGCCGATGCGCGCTACGCGTTTGCGATCGGCGAAGCCGGCGACGACGTCTCGACCGCGCCGCTACTATGCGCCGGCCTGATAGGTTGGCGGTCGCTGGTCATGGCGGGCAACGCGGAACGGCTCGGCATCTACGGATTTGGCGCGGCGGGTCACATCATCGCTCAAATCGCCGCCTGGCAGGGGCGCTCGGTGTTTGCCTTCACCCGCACCGGCGATATCGCGGCGCAGGACTTCGCCAGACAACTTGGCGCCATCTGGGCCGGTGCATCCGATCAGCGTCCGCCGGAGGAACTGGATGCTGCCATCATCTATGCGCCGGCCGGTGAACTGGTCCCGCTCGCCCTGCGCGCGGTTCGCAAAGGCGGCCGGGTGGTGTGCGCCGGAATCCACATGAGCGATATTCCGTCGTTTCCGTACAGCCTCCTTTGGGAGGAGCGGCGGTTAATGTCCGTTGCCAATCTGACGAGGCAGGACGGCATCGATTTCTTCAAGATCGTTCCTCAGGCCGGAATTCACATCCGCACGACAACCTTTCCTCTCGACAAGGCAAACGACGCCATTGCCATGCTGAGAGCGGGACAACTGCTGGGAGCAGCCGTTCTTCAACCCTAGAGCCTTTCGCTTCTGATGGAATCAAAAACGGGCTCCAGATTTTGATTTGACGCGTTTTCTTCACGCGAACCGGTATCCACTTCGCTCGAAAGCGCTATAACCGAAAGGAAAACCTGGCGCGGCTGAAACCGGTCTCTCGTCAAGCCAACTGGACCCGCCATGACTGGTTCCCGAAAATCCCGCCTGGACGGCTCACGCTTCAAACAGCGACGGGGCAGCTATCGACGTTATAAACTGCCGCGATTGACCGCAACCATGACATGTAAGGAAGCATTCCGCACGATCGCGCGCGGCTGTCTCGACGATCTGGCGGCAAATCAACAGGCAACGTACGAAGGAGACAGGGAAGCGCTGCATCAGATGCGGATTGCCCTGACCCGTTTGCGGGCTGCCCGATCCTTTTTTTCCTCTTTTATTCCATCTTCAGAATGGTCTCCCTTGAAGGGTGAATTGAAATGGCTGAACAAACACCTGAGCCGGACGCGCGATCTGGACGTCGCGCTTAAGCGGCTTCCCTCAGCCCATGATACGAGTCCGCGACAAACGCTCGGTCGCGCTTGGCGGAAAACCTGGAGCGCCAGCCATCGAGATCTCCGCCGGGCGCTCCACTCGAGGCGATACCGGATCCTGCTGCGCGACATGTCGATCTGGATTGATGGAAGCAGGTCGTCCGGCAAGGTGAAGCCATCAACCTCGCTCACGACGTATTCTGGCCGCCGGCTCGATCGTTGGTACCAGAAGCTGGTCAAAAAGAGCCGGGCCATCGAGGACATGAGTGCAAGCCAGCGCCATCGACTCAGGATAAAAAGCAAACGATTCCGTTATGTGCTCGAAGTTCTCGAGCAGCTTCTCCCAGGTAAATCTCGCGCCGGAGTGAGAGAGTGTCTTAAGTCTCTACGCAAGATTCAGAAATACCTGGGACAGTTGAACGACGCTGAGCAAGGCCGCCTTATCGCGACAGCTTTGGCAAAATCGGCGCAGGAGGACGGAGCGAGATGGAACTCGCCGTTGCCGACAGGCCGAAAAGCCAGGAAACGGATGATCAGGGCCGCTGCGCTCGCTTTCCAGCAGATGGCGGAATTGAAGCCGTTCCAGCTATCTTGACTCTTCGCTTTCAAGACCTGGCAACCGACGAATATGGAGCGATTGAGAAATTGACGTCAGCTCCGCGGGCTTACTGGATGCTGTCCAACGGACGCATCTCACATTGGCCGAAACGGGTGAAGCTCAGCGCGATAGCAATACGCAACGCGTCGATTCAGAGGCGAGATGCTGCGTCACGCCGCCGAGCACCCACTCGCGCAATCGCGAATGGCCATAGGCTCCCGCAACAACCACGCCCGCTGCGATACTGGACGCGATTCCATCCAGTGCAGCCGCCGCATCCCGTGTCGAAATCTCCTCCGGAACAAGTGCGTTTGCTGCAATGTCATGTTGTGACAGCCACGCGACGACGTCGTTAGTGCGGTTCAATGCCGCCTCGCGGCTGCCGCCGTCCTCGACGATTTCGGCAATCGTAACGTCCTTGGCCTTGCGCAGCAACGGAAGCGAATCGACGGTTGCCCGCCGCGCCTCGGGCGTATCCTTCCAGGCGACCAGCACACTCCGCAGATCGAGCCAGCTCACCGCTTCGGGAACAACGAGCAAGGGTCTGCCCGCCTGCATCACCAGATCGCTCGGGTTGACCCTGGCAAACGGGTCCGTAAATACCCCGCCTCGACTCTGCCCGATCACGATAATATCGGCGGCACGCGCTTCGCGCGAAACAAACTGAATAGGGATTTCCATGCTGGAGCGCCATTCGACCTGTTTCGTGCCCCTGTTCATGACCTTTCGGAACTCGGACTCAAGCTCCGATAGCCGCGCCTCGATGGCCTCCCGACCTCGCCCGATCATCTTGTCGGCCTGCTCACCCGAGGTGAAATAAAGCGGCGGACTGAATTCCGCGGCCGCGATTCCGACGACTCGCGCGTCAAATCGCCCGGCCATTTCGCCCGCTATAGCGAGGCAGCGCTCGTTCGACTGATCGGATGCAAGGTTCACCATAATCGTCGCGTAGGTCATTCTTTTTCTCCCGGCGGCTCGGTTAACAATCTCAAATGGCGTCACACGCCAATATGCATGGGTCCGGGATCGTGGAGCGAACATGATCCAGATCAAGAAACCCGCAAATGATGCGGTGCCGCTACCAACGATGAGAGGCGCTCGCACAATCAGATCGAAGTCGCCCGTATTTCGGCCGATCGTCGCGCTTGACCCAGGTCAAGCCGTCTCGATGCATCGGCGATATTATTTGAAATGTTTTCATTCAACTCTCGGAGCTTCGGCATGCGCGCTCATCAGATCATGACCAGGCGGGTCATCACGGTCAGTCCCGACACAACCATTATCGATGCCGCGAACACCATGCTCGAACAACATGTCAGCGGCCTTCCGGTGATCAACACGACGGGAAAGCTGGTCGGCATCGTTTCGGAAGGTGATTTCATTCGCCGCGCCGAAATAGGGACGCAGCGCAGGAGGGCGCGATGGTTGAAATTCCTGCTCGGTGCCGGCAGGGACGCGTCGGACTTCGTTCACGAGCAGGGTCGCAAGGTCGGCGAAATCATGACGCCGAACCCTTGTACCGTGTCGGAAGAAACGTCGCTGGAAGACATCGTAACAACGATGGAAAAGAACGGCATCAAGCGGTTGCCGGTGATGCGGGGCGACCGGATTGTCGGAATCGTCACACGCGCCAATCTACTGCAGGCCGTCGCGGGGCTTGCCCGCGAGGTTCCCGATCCGACCGCGGATGATGATCATATTCGCGACCGCATCATTGCATCCATCGAGAGAAACGACTGGTGTCCATTCGGCCTGGGCGTCATCGTGCACGGCGGGATCGTTCATCTCAGCGGGATCATTACCGACGAACGGACCAGACAGGCTGCCGTGGTGGCGGCGGAAAATGTCACCGGCGTGAAGGACGTTCACGATCATCTCTGCTGGGTCGATACCATGTCCGGATTGTACTTGAATTCCCCCGAAGACAACAAATTGGCAGCGGCGGGTTGAGTGCAAAAAACCAACAGCAATCGACAACCTGCAGCTAAAGTCGGCGAACGCCGACACTGCGACGCCGCGACCCCTGAATGTCGATCGACATCGAACCGGACCGGTCTGGCCGATTTGTCGTCACGCCGCCGAGGCGCTTGCCAATGACGGCAATTGCCGCAGACGTTTTGATTCTGATCAATGCGCCGCATCATGGGTAAGCGAGATTATTTTTGTCTTGGATAAACCCGATGGAGAACGACCATGACTGACTCTCAACTTCGTCAAGATATCATCGACGAGCTTGAATTCGATCCAGCGTTCGACGGCGAGCATATAGGCGTCGCCGTCGATAACAATGTCGTCAGCCTGACCGGCCATGTCACCAGCTATGCCCAGAAGGTCGCGGCCATCGCAGCCGCCCGGCGCGTCAAGGGCGTGCATGCCATCGCGGAGAACATCGAGGTCCGCTACCCGTTCCAGAGCAAGACGGCGGATGACCAGATCGCCAAACGCGCCATGGATATCCTGGCATGGGATGTCATTGTTCCCGACACGGTCGAGGTGCTCGTTCAGGACGGCTGGATCACCCTAAGCGGCCATGTCAATTGGTACTATGAGAGAACAGCGGCGGAAGACGATGTTCGCAAACTTTCCGGCGTGCGCGGTGTAACGAACACGATCACGGTCAAGCCCCGCGTTGAGGCGTCGAACGTCAAAACCAAGATCGAGTCGGCGCTCAAACGCCACGCGGAAATCGAAGCCAAGGCGATCCGCGTGACGGTCGAGAATGGCAACAAGGTTATTCTCGACGGCAACGTCGACAATTGGGATGAGCGACGTGCCGCTGAAAACGCCGCCTGGTCCGCGCCCGGCGTGGCCTTTGTCGAAGACCACCTGACGATCCGCTGATCGTTCGGAACCTGCGGCGCCTTTTGCCGACGCCGCAGGCTGATCAGAACCCAACTCATTTCTTCTCGGCGGAGGGGGACGGCGGTTCTTTTGCCTCCTCCTCCGCCAGCAACCTCAAAATGATCTTGCGCTTTTCTTCATCCGTCGTCTCCGCAAGCAGCTTGCGGTAGAGAAGAATGTTTTCCTCGTGCACATAGCGTCGCATCGGGAAATCCCCTTCGCGTGGAAGCGAAAGCAAATTGGCAGCTTTACCTGGAGGCCC
This sequence comes from Nitrobacter sp., assembly GCF_047149785.1. GTDB lineage: Bacteria > Pseudomonadota > Alphaproteobacteria > Rhizobiales > Xanthobacteraceae > Nitrobacter. Next base: position 2,045,529 of record NZ_BAAGBE010000001.1, read on the forward strand.
GGACCAGCCAGGGCTGCTGCGGCAGTCTGGTATTTTATGATGTTTTTTGGCCGGACAAAGCCTTAATCTTCGATCCTTGAGCCGATAGGCCGACCATAGGTAGCGGTCACGATCCCGGATAGCCGCTGGGAATGCGAAGGGCTCATGAAGCTTTCCTTGCCGTGCGGGATGTGAACCGTGACGCGTGATGATCCGCCACCCCTGAATAGCCTGTTCCGCGACGAGGAGTTACAACGCGGAATCGACAAATCCGGTGTCGGCATCTGGGATCTCGATATCTCGACCCGCAGGCTGTTCTGGTCCAGTCCGACACGCAGGCTTTTTGGCGTCTCGGAAAGCGCGCCGGTGAGCTACGATCTTTTCCTCTCCCTGCTCCAGCCGGAAGATCGCGCGCGCACGGAATCGGCTATTCGGCGCTCGATCGAGACCGGGTGCAGGTTCGATATTCAGTACCGGATCCGTGGAACACCGGAAGGAAGCCGCTGGATTCGGGCGCGAGGCGGTCTCGTCGTCAACGACGATGGGGTGCCGCGGCGCCTCAGCGGCGTGGTGCTCGATATCGACGATCAAAAGTTGATCGAAGAAGCCCTGCTCGCGCGCGAGGATCACCTTCGTTCGATTCTCGACACGATTCCCGACGCGATGATCGTTATTGACGATCACGGCATCATGCAGCACTTCAGTGCCGCGGCCGAACGTCTGTTCGGCCATTCGGAACACGAAGCCATTGGCCAGAATGTCAGCATTTTGATGCCTGAACCGGACAGCAGCCGACACGACGGCTATCTGGCCCGCTATCAATCCACCGGCGAACGGCACATCATCGGCATCGGACGGATCGTCACCGGGAAACGCCGGGATGGGGCTACTTTTCCAATGCACCTGTCGGTCGGCGAGATGCACTCCGGCGGAAAACAGCATTTTACCGGATTTGTGCGCGATCTTTCAGAGCACCAGCAAACCCAGGCAAAACTCCAGGAACTGCAATCCGAACTGGTTCACATGTCTCGCCTGAGCGCGATGGGAGAAATGGCCTCGACCCTTGCGCACGAATTAAACCAGCCGCTCACCGCGATCAGCAACTACATGAAGGGATCGCGCCGTCTTCTGGCGGCGAGCACTGACCCCAACATCGCGAAGATCGAAACGGCGCTGGATCGGGCCGCCGATCAGGCCATCCGCGCCGGCCAGATCATTCGACGGCTGCGCGATTTCGTCTCCCGGCGGGAGTCGGAAAAACGCGTCGAAAGCCTGGCGAAGCTGATGGAAGAGGCCGGAGCTCTCGGTCTTGCGGGTGCCCGAGAACAGAACGTCACGCTGCGGCTTGAGCTGGACGCGGAATGCGACCGCGTCCTCGTCGATCGCGTGCAGATTCAGCAGGTCCTGGTTAATCTCTTTCGAAACGCCCTGGAAGCGATGGCGGAATCGCCGAAACGCGAACTCGCCGCCTCCAGCAAGAAAGCTTCCGACGACATGGTCGAAGTCTCGATATCGGATACCGGCCATGGCTTCAGCGAGACCGCCGCCGCAAGCCTGTTCCAGACCTTCTTCACGACCAAGGAAACCGGAATGGGCGTGGGGCTCTCCATCAGCCGGTCGATCGTGGAAGCCCACGGCGGCCGAATGTGGGCCGAAACGAACGATTCAGGCGGCGCGACCTTCCGACTGACCTTGCCCATGGCGTCGACCGAGGATTTGCCCGATGTCGCATAAGGGAAATGTCTACGTCATCGACGACGATCCTGCGATGCGGGACTCGCTCGATTTCCTGCTTGGCTCGGCAGGGTTCGAAGTCACGCTGTTCGACACTGCCGCCGATTTCCTCGCCGCTCATGCAGACCTTCGTTTCGGCTGTGTCGTGTCCGACGTCCGCATGCCCGGCATAGATGGAATGGAGTTGCTTCGACGCCTCAAGGCCGATACCTCGCCCCTGCCCGTCATCCTCATGACCGGACATGGGGATATCCCCCTCGCGGTCGAAGCGATAAAGTTGGGGGCGCTCGATTTCATCGAAAAGCCGTTTGAAGACGAACGGCTGATCGGAATGATCGAGGCCGCCCTCCAGCAGAGCCCGGATCATGCCAAGAGCGACGCCGTCTTGGCCGAGATCGCATCGAGGATAGCGAGTCTCAGTCAGCGCGAACGTCAGGTCATGGACGGACTCGTCGCAGGTCTGTCCAATAAACTGATCGCTCGCGAACACAATATCAGTCCCAGAACGATCGAGGTTTATCGGGCAAATGTCATGACGAAAATGCACGCGCATAACTTGTCCGAGTTGATCCGCCTCGCGCTGCGCGCCGGCATTTTGAACGATTGAGTTAAATCAAGGCGTCGCGTTCCCATAGCCGTATCGTGACGATCGGCTATCTGGATTCGCGACATCCGATGACAGAGATCACAATCGCAAGGCACAGAATCTGCGTTCTCGACGACGATCCTGCCGTGCTTCAGTCATTGCGATTTCTTCTGGAAACCCACGGGTTCAAGGTTCGCACGTTCAATACCGCCATGGCGCTGTTGACGTCCATTGACCCGGACGACGTCGATTGCCTGGTGATCGATTACAAATTGCCCCATATGGATGGGCTGGATGTGGCGTCTCGTCTCCGTCAACGAAAAGTCGCGGCGCCGATTGTGCTCATTACCGCCTATCCCAACCAGCATATGGTCGAGAAAGCCGCGGCTGTCGGCATAGACTGTATTTTGTTCAAGCCTGATCTGGAGGACAGTCTCGCGACGCGCGTGAGGGAAGCCATTTCTCGCCAATAGCAACAGCGAACCGGGAGCGTCATGCAATCCGGAACGCAAGACCCGGTTCAGTTTCCTCACGGCAACTCGTCTCTGGGTTTCAGATGATCCGCGATCCGGTCGACCCCCGCAATACGCTGACTCATTCCGCTGCGTCAGCAAGGCCTCCCGACGCCATGCCAAGAGCGTGCATATAAAGGTCCAGAAGCGCCTCTTCTTCCTGCCGCTCCGCCGCGTTCTTCTTTCTCAGCGAGACAATCTTCCGGATGATCTTTGTGTCGAAGCCATTGCCTTTTGCTTCCGCGTAGACGTCTTTCACGTCGTCCTGCAAGGCCTTCATCTCCTCGAGAAGCCGCTCGATCCGCTCCACGATCGCCTTGAGCTGCTTGGCTCCAGAATTACCCAGGCCGGTCGTTTCCATGGTTGCACCCATACCCGATTACTCGTTTCCAGCACGATCCATGATCGCCTTGAGCTGGTCCTTCGCGAATCCGGTCGTGGACTCTTCCCTGGCGGCGACGGCGGTGGCGACCATCATGCTGCTCCTGAAATCAATGGATGACGATTGTAATGTGAGTTCGACGCGGTGGCGCCGCCCACGACTTGAAGGCCGACACTCCGGGGCGGCGTGCTTGACGTCAAGGCGGCAATGCGCTCATCCACAGCGGCCCACAGGCCGCGCGGCGACGCGCCGCCGACCGATCAGTGACCGCTCCCGCTTTTCTTCATCGATGCGAGCTGTTCCGGCGTCGCCGTGCCCTGATGCTTCGTCTTCCAGGTCTCGTAGGGCATGCCGTACACAGCCTCCCGGCTCTCGTCCTTGGTCATGACGGCCCCTTTTTCATCGGCAGCCTCCTTGAGCCAGTTCGAGAGGCAATTGCGGCAGAAGCCGGCGAGGTTCATCAGGTCGATGTTCTGAACATCGGTCCGGGATCGCAGATGTGCGACCAGACGCCGGTAGACAGCCGCTTCCAGTTCCGTTCTTGTTTTGTCGTCAATGGTCATGAGCCGATCTCGCCGCCGCTGTCAGAATACGGTTTATTGGGACTTGTCACAGGTTTTACCATATCCCGCCGCAAACAGTGCAAGCCTGAAAAGAAAATGCGCACCTTGACGTGAAAAGCCGGTTCCAGCCGTTGACAGGTCCGACGGGTCACGCGAAATCACGCAAAACGATTTGCCCCGCTAAATGACGAAATCAGATCCTTTCCCTCCTCCACCGGTCTCGCTGCGCGCGAGCACCGCGGGCCTCTTGCCCGCGCTCGGCATCCTTGTTCTCTGCGTGTGGTCGACGCCCGCGGCAGCGGACTTCCGGCTCTGCAACAATACCTCAAGCAGGGTCGGCATCGCCCTTGGCTACAAGGACGCCGAAGGCTGGACCACGGAGGGCTGGTGGAATGTCTCGTCGCACGCCTGCGAAACGCTGCTGCGCGGCACCCTCATCGCACGGTATTATTATATTTATGCTCTAGATTACGACCATGGCGGCGAATGGTCGGGACAGGCTTTCATGTGCTCGCGCGACAAGGAATTCACGATCAGAGGCACCGACAATTGCCTGGCGCGCGGCTTCGACCGCACCGGTTTTTTCGAGATCGACACCGGTGACCAGCGCGCGTGGACCGTGCAATTGACGGACTCCGGCGAACAGGGACCCCAACGGGTGCCGCAGGGTTCATTTCCGGGTCTGCCCAGTCCGGCGGGCGGAACGACTCCGGGCGTGCCTGGACTGACGCCAGGCGCGTTGCCCGGACGCAAGCCATGAGACGTCTGCGCCGAATCAAGATCCTCGCCACGCTCGGACCGGCCTCCTCCGACAGCGCCATGGTGCGTCGCCTGTTCGAGGCGGGCGCCGACGTCTTCCGCATCAACATGAGCCATACCACGCATGACAAGATGCGCGAGCTGGTGGCGACGATCCGCAACGTCGAGGGCAGCTACGGCCGCCCGATCGGCATCCTGGTCGACCTTCAGGGGCCCAAGCTCAGGCTCGGCTCGTTCGCCGACGGCCCGGTCCAGTTGAACAACGGCGACACGTTCGTGCTGGATTCCGACAAAACCCCCGGGGACAAGACCAGGGTCCACCTTCCGCATCCGGAAATCCTGACGGCGCTGCGCCCCGGCCACACGCTGCTGCTCGACGACGGCAAGGTGCGCCTGATCGCCGAGGAGACCACATCCGAGCGCGCCGTGACCCGCGTCGTCGTCGGCGGCAGGATGTCCGACCGCAAGGGGGTCAGCCTGCCCGATACCGATTTGCCGGTATCGGCGATGACACAGAAGGACCGTTCCGACCTCGACGCGGCGCTGGAGGCCGGAGTCGACTGGATCGCGCTGTCGTTCGTGCAGCGCGCCGACGACGTGGCCGAAGCCAAGAAGATGATCCGCGGCCGGGCCTCGGTGATGGCCAAGATCGAGAAACCGCAGGCCATCGACCGCCTGCCCGAAATCCTCGAAATGGCGGATGCATTGATGGTCGCGCGCGGCGATCTCGGCGTCGAACTGCCGCTGGAACAGGTGCCCAGCCTTCAGAAGCAGATGACGCGGATGGCGCGGCGCGCCGGCAAGCCGGTGGTGATCGCGACGCAGATGCTGGAATCGATGATCCAATCGCCGGTGCCGACCCGCGCCGAAGTCTCCGACGTCGCCACCGCCGTTTATGAAGGCGCCGACGCCATCATGCTGTCCGCCGAGTCCGCGGCCGGAAAATATCCGGTCGAAGCCATCTCCACCATGAACCGGATCGCCGAAGAGGTGGAGCGCGATCCGATCTATCGCGGCGTGCTCAACGCGCAGCGCGCCGAGCCCGAGCCCACCGTCGGCGACGCCATCGCCGATGCCGCGCGCCAGATCGCCGAAACGCTCGACCTCTCCGCGATCATCTGCTGGACCAGCTCCGGATCGACGGCGCTGCGCATGGCGCGCGAACGGCCGAAACTTCCGGTGGTCGCCATCACGCCGAACCTCGCGACCGGCCGCAAGCTGGCCGTGGCGTGGGGCGTGCATTGCGTGGTCGCGGAAGACGCCCACGACCAGGACGACATGGTCGACCGCGCCGGCAGCATCGCGTTCCGCGACGGTTTCGCCAAGGCGGGCCAGCGCATCATCATCGTCGCCGGCGTGCCGCTCGGCACGCCCGGCGCGACCAACATGGTCCGCATCGCCTTCGTCGGTCCCGACGGCGACGCGGGCGGTTAGCAGGATGTTGAAAAGCTCCCGGCGGGTGCCGGGACGCGGCCGGCCCGGCCGAGGCCGGTTATCCACGCAATCCACAGGAACGCGAATCGGCCTGCAAACTTTATTCACGTTCTCGGTGAAAAGTAAGGCGTATCGAACCGGAGTATATGAGATGAGTTTTGAAGCAGGCGAGGCTTTGATCGACGAGATCGTGGCATCATGCAACGGTGACATTCGCGGGGCGCTGATGGCGCTGCTGATGGTCAACGAGCGGCTGGAAGACGAACTGCAGCGGCTTTATGCGGCGGCACGCGAAAACAACACATTGCATTAGCGCGTTAAAGCCCTTTCGCTGCTGATGAGATCAGAAGCGGACTCCGAGATTTCGATCTGACGCGTTTCCTTACGCGAACCGATATCCATATCCCGGGGTCAAGCCGGGACATGCTCCGCTCGAAAACGCCATGTTGAAGTGGTCTCGACAGGCGAACGGAGCGCGCGGGGCGACGAACGCTTCGCCGTCGCGCTGGCGGCGCGAGCCGAAAATCTGGTTCGCGAGAAATCCGGTTCACGAATTGTCTTTGAATGCCGGGATTCCGGATCGCGGCTGCGCGGCGTCCGGAACGACCGGAACGTCTTTCAACTGCGCGCGCCGAGGCGGCTTTTTCAGTCCGCTCGCAAACATCAGATATCGCGACCCTCGACCTTTTCCGTCAGTGTCTTGACCAATTCCTGCACGTTCGCGAGATGGGGGTCGATGGCGAGCGCCTTGCGGAAGGCGTCGAGCGCGCGCCGGTCGTCTCCGAGTTCCTTCATGATCATGCCAAGACCTGCAAGCGCTCCGAAATGGCGCGGCTCGCGGATCAGCACCTGCTCGATGTCCTCAAGCGAGCGCCGGTAGTCGTTCTGCATGTAGTACAGGGTCGCGCGTTGGCTCCATCCCTCGATGTAGTCGGGATGCAGCTTCAAAACCGCATCGAGCAGCTTGATTGCGACGTCCAACCGACGGGCCTGCGTCGCGACCTTCGCCCGCTGCATCAAAAGCGCCGTCGTGTCGCTCGACGTCCGGCTCCACAGCGCCAGGATCTTCGCTTCAACATGCCTTGCGCTGTCCTCGTCCGGCGCAACCTTGAGAGCCCCGAACAGGAAGTCGAGTCCGTGGACCTTGTCTTTGGGAATTTCCGAAAGCTTCGCGTGCGGCCGCGGCAGGTCCCTGCTCTCAAAAGGGACGCTCTGCGGGCCGCTGCGCGGCGGGGCCTGGGCGTAGCCGACCGCGGGCATCAAAACGCCAGCCATAACACCGGCAAGAGCAAGCTGGCCTGCGCGGCAAAACCACCGGATCGCGGGACGTTTCTGCTGCATTCGCGAGGGTCCAGAAAATCGGGCGAACTTCTGAACAACTATACTAGAACAAAACGCGCCGCAAAGCGCAGGCGCGTCAAAGGGCTGCGATGGCTGACACGGACGCGAGGCGCGTGAATCAGCCCTGACGGGCCTTGAACCGGCGCTGGGTCTTGTTGATCACGTAGACCCGGCCCTTGCGGCGGACCAGACGGTTGTCGCGATGACGCGAGCGCAGCGATTTCAGCGAGTTACGGACCTTCATGGGAACGTTCCTGATTTTCCAGAGGCCGTCTGCAACGGGCCGAAAACAGCGAAAACATCAATCAACCGGCTTGCGGCAAGCCGCCCGGGACGCGCGGTTTCTAAGCCATGAGGCCAGGCCATGTCAATCCGGCCTGAGCGATAACGGCCTGTTTCGATGCGGAATTTCCGACCTCGGCCCATCGGCCGGCAACGCCGTCCGGTGTCCCGATTCCGAAGTTCGCATGCCCTTGCAGCAACCTTTGATGCGAGCTTCGGAAAATCAATGGCCCACTGGCAAACTTGCAAATTCAAGCGCTGTTTGGGTTCGGAAGTTCGCTTGGCGCACTCGATCAGACAGTGAAGCGAGCTTCTGAACCGCCGCACCGGATATCGATTCAACCTTGAATCGCTTTATCCGGGTTAACGATGCACCGACATTCTCCGGTGCATGACCGGTGTACGAGCGATACGGACCCTCATGGAGCCATAACACATGGTTCACGTTGGCGCCCTTCCAACGGGGACACGGTATGACTGATCAAGCCAGCCAGGACGACAAAATCGCGGAGACGCCCTTCGGCAAGCGGAGGGTCAAGCTGCGCGCCTGCATCGTCGAGCGCAAGCACCATGTGCGGTCGCTGCTTTGCGAAGCGATCGAGGAACAGGGGTTCATTCCGCACGCCTGCGCGACGCTGGACGACCTCGATGCTTCCCTGTGCGCCGATTTCCCCGATCTCATCGTCATCAACATCTCGATGAACGGTCTGCCGGTTCCGCATATCCTGAACCTGCTTGCGAGCCGATCCAGCACCGGCACGGTGCTGCTGGTCGGGCCGCCGCACGCGCCGGCCGTCAGAGCGGCGCGGGAACTCGGCCACGAGCTGGCGCTGAACCTGCTGCCAGTGCTGGCGACCCCTTTTAGCGACTGCGACCTGCACGCCAGCGTCGCCGCCCTGGTGCCGGCCGATCCGCCCCCGCCGCCGGTCGATGTCGCCGAGGCGCTTGGCGCCGGCTGGCTCGAACTCTGGTATCAACCCAAGATCGACGCGCGAAGCCTTTCGCTGGGCGGCGCCGAGGCGCTGGTCCGGATGCGCCATCCGAACTGGGGAATCGTCCCGCCGGCCCATTTCATCCCCGACAAGGGCGATCCACATTTCCGTGCATTGTCGGACTTCGTCATCGGCCGGGTTTTCCAGGACTGGCGTTATCTCGTCGCCAAGTCCGGAAGCATCCATATGTCCATCAACCTGCCGCTCGCCTTTTTCACCGACGCCAACGCCATCGACGATCTGCGCCTGCGGTTTCCGGATCACCCGGCCTTCGACGGCCTGACCGTTGAGGTCGACGGCAGCGAAGTGGTGCGAAATCTGCCGCTCGCGCTCGAAGCGGCGCAGCGGTTGCGGTTTCATAACATAGGCTTCTCGCTCGACGACGTCGGCACCGAATGGCCGGCGCTGGCCGCGCTCGATGAATTTCCCTTCGCCGAGATCAAGCTCGATCGCCAATTCGTCGACGGCAGTTCGTCGGCGCGACTCAAGCGCTCCGTCTGCCGCCGGATCGTCGAGCTGGCCAGGAGCCGCGGCATCAGGACGGTCGCCGAAGGCGTGGAGACCCGCGACGACTTCATCGCGATGCACGGCATCGGCGTCGATTTCATCCAGGGCTTTCTGTTCGGCAAGCCGATGACCACGCGGAAATTCGCACGCAACAGCCGCCAGCGCCCGACCTTCGTTCCCGTCGCCTGACAGGCCGCAGAGACTCAGCCGGCCCTGCCGAAGACCTTGCGCAGCTCGTCCTTCGCCGCTTCGAGCGTGCGACGGCGCGGCGCGGACAGATTCCTGCCGGCACGATTGATGTAGAACACCAGCATCGACATCGCCGAGCGGTAGGGATCGCTCTTGCGGCGATGGCTCCGTTCGGCGGAGCGTTTCAGCGACCGCGCGATGGCGGTCGCGCTGCGCTGCTTGAAAACATCATGCTCCAGATCGAGCGCGTCGCTCGTCGCCGTGACCCTGCCCGACCATTTGCGAACCGGCTTTTTCCGGCGCTTGGACGATCCTGCGGGAGCCGACGATCCTGCGGGAGCCCTTGTTTTCGTGCGGGACGCCGACTTGCGCGCCGTTGACCTGTTCGGCATTTTGCTCTCCTCGATCGGGGACCCTATCCGACGCGTCCACAGGACAACGTCATGAGCGCCGAATCGGTTCACGGGTCTTTTGCGGAAAGTGTTTTGGCTATTGCCGGCTGCCGGGGCCGACCACGCCTCCGTTTGTTTTCGCCGCGACGTCGTCGCCGGTCGCTTCCGCATTGGACTCGAACACCGCGCGGCACGGCGCGCCGAGTTGCGCCTGGTTCTGCCGCAGGCAGGCGACGATGCGGCCGACGTCTGGAATCTCGCTACCGCAAAGTCTGAAGACGTCCGGCGTGCAGGCCATTCGCTGGGCGAATGTGCCGCGGTATTCTTCGGCAAGGGCTGTGTGCGCGGCGGCAGCGAGACCGCCGGCCAGAATCCCGGAAACCAGGACAACTCGATGCTTGCGCATGTGCCACCTCTTCCGAATGCTTCACACGCCGCACCTCCTCAAACCATTGAGGCGACAGAAAGGTTCGTTTCGGGCAATAAGGTGAGGACGCGCAGTTCCAGGCGCGCTCGCGCGAACGAGCCGAAAGGGGTGCCAGCCGTTCCAGGTCTTTCATTTTATGAAAGTGGCTTTTTCCGCCTCGGACGCGCGAGCTGATCGGCAAGGTGTTCGATCAACGCCTCGACACGCGCCGGCCGCGGGCCGCCCGGCGGCATCACCAGATGCACGGCGCCTTCGACCTGCTTCCAGTCCTTGAGAATGACTTCGACCTTTTTCTCGGCGATGGCTTCGGCCACGATGAAATCCGGCAGGTCGGCGATGCCTGTTCCAGCGATAACAGCGGGCAGCAGCGCCTCGCCGTTGTTGACGCGCAATTGGCCGGACGGCCGCACGCTCGCCTGTTCGCCGCGCGCATTGGTGTAGCGCCAGATGCCGGGCGTCGACAGATAGGCATATCCCAGGCAATTATGGTCGGCGAGATGCATCGGATGCCTCGGCGTGCCGTGCGCCTTCAGATAGGCGCGCGATGCCACGGTATGGCGCGGCATCGCGCAAAGCCGCCGCGCCACCAGCGAGGAATCCGGCAGGCTCGCGATCCGCACGCCGGCGTCGAACCCCTCCCCGATCAGATCGACCATCGCGTCGCTGAAATGAAGATCGACCGAGACTTCCGGATATTTTTCAAGGAATGCCGGCAACAGCGGTGCGATCACCCTGACGCCGAACGTCATGGGCACCGCGAGCCGCACCCGCCCGCGCGGCGCGCTCGATCGCGCCAGCGCCTCGTTCTCGGCAGCCTCGCCATCGGCGAGCAGGCGCGACGCGCGCTCTGAAAGATGTTTGCCGGCATCGGTCAGCGCCAAACGTCGTGAGGTGCGGTTGAACAGCCTGGCGCCGAGCCGCGCCTCAAGCCGGCCGACGGCCTTGGAGACCGTCGCCTTTGACAGCGCAAGCTCGGCCGCGGCCGCCGCGAAGGAGCGCATCTCCACCACCTTGGCGAAAATCGCCAGCGCCTCGAAGTCCGGCAGTTTCACGACTTCGCCTCATCCTCCAAATGGTCAATTTTAGGAAACAATACGTTTCCATAGTTTCTATTTATACATCAAACGGGAGAGCCTATCCATCCATCAATCCACAGCCGGAGCGGCGGACGCGGCCGCTGCGGCGAATGCGAAAATGGAAAGGACAGGACATGATCGAACTCAGGCCTTTCAACAAACTCGGCGGCGCCGACCATGGCTGGCTGAAAGCGAAGCATCACTTCTCGTTCGCCGGCTATTACGACCCGGACAAGATGGGGCATGGCAGCCTGCGCGTCTGGAACGACGACGAGATCGCGCCCAACAGCGGGTTTCCGGCGCATCCCCACGCCAACATGGAGATCATCACCTATGTTCGCGAAGGTGCGATCACCCATCAGGACAGCATGGGCAATCAGGGCCGCACCGAAGCGGGCGACGTGCAGGTGATGAGCGCGGGCTCGGGCGTGCGTCACTCCGAATACAATCTCGAGCCGGTGAAAACCACGCTGTTCCAGATCTGGATCGAGCCGAAGGCTGACGGCGGCGAACCCGCCTGGGGCGCGAAGCCTTTCCCGAAAGGCGACCGCTCCGGCAAGCTGGTCACGCTCGCCAGCGGATTCAAAGCCGACAACGACGCGCTGCCGATCCGTGCCGACGCGCGCGTGCTGGCGACCACGCTGAAGGCCGGCGAGAGCGCAAGCTACGCGGCGGACAAGACGCGCAACCTGTATCTCGTCCCCGCGGTCGGTGCGGTCGAGGTCAACGGCGTGCGCGTCAACGCCCGCGACGGCGCGGCCATCCGCAATGAGGCCACCGTCAACATCACCGCGCTGGAGGATTCCGAAGTGGTGCTGGTCGACGCGGCGTAAGCCGTCACCGACGCAACGAACGGACGCGCGGCCAGATCCGCCGCGCGTCCCCTTCCAAACGTGGAAACCGACAAATGGCAAAAGTTCTCGTTCTCTACTACTCCGCCTACGGACATATCGAGGCGATGGCAAACGCCGTCGCAGAGGGCGCCCGCGAGGCCGGCGCCACCGTCGATATCAAGAGGGTGCCCGAACTCGTGCCCGAAGCCGTTGCGAAGGCAAAACGCTTCAAACTCGATCAGGCCGCGCCGCTGGCGAAGATCGAGGACCTCGCCAACTATGACGCGATTGTTGTCGGCACCGGCACCCGGTTCGGCCGGATGCCGTCGCAGATGGCGAACTTCCTTGATCAGGCCGGTGGCCTGTGGGCCAGGGGCGCGTTGCACGGCAAGGTCGGCGGCGCGTTTTCATCGAGCGCGACCCAGCATGGCGGCCAGGAAACCACGCTGTTCTCGATCATCACCAACCTCCTGCACTTCGGCATGATAATCGTGGGCCTCAATTACGGCTTCGCCGGCCAGATGGGCGTCAACGAGGTCACCGGCGGCGCGCCCTATGGCGCGACCACCATCGCCGACGGCGACGGCAGCCGCCAACCGAGCGCGAACGAACTCGAAGGCGCGCGCTATCAGGGCAGGATGATCGCCGAGACGGCGACGAAACTGCACGGCTGATGACGGTGATGACGGCGGAGCGGCGTTCTCAAAGCGCGAGCGCCGGACCGTTATCCTGCCATTGCTGTCGGCGAAAGCTTCATTGACCCCTCGCACGGCGAGCGCGCGGCGACCGCGTTTTGGTTCGCGACCGCAGCCTTTCGCACCAAACGCCCACAAGCACTGCGAACGCCGTGGCCAAGACCCTGCGGGTCGTGTATCAGACCACCAGGAAACACACCCATTCACGGAACACGCCTTGGCACGGGATTCGACCATCAAGCCATTTCTCGAGGTGCTTTCGGGCCGCCGCCAGACCGTGCCGCCGATCTGGATGATGCGCCAGGCCGGCCGCTATCTGCCCGAATATCGCGAGTTGCGCGCCAAGGCCGGCGGCTTTCTCGACCTCTGCTTCACGCCGGAATTCGCCGCCGAGGTGACGTTGCAGCCGGTCCGCCGCTTCGCCTTCGACGCAGCGATCATTTTCTCCGACATCCTCGTCATTCCCTACGCGCTCGGGCGCTCGGTGCGCTTCGAGGCCGGAGAAGGCCCGCGGCTTGATCCGCTCGATACCCCGGACAAGGCCGCAACGCTTGCGCGCGAAGCCGACATGACGAAACTCGAACCCGTGTTCGAGGCGCTGCGCCGCGTCAGGCGCGAGCTCGATTCAAGGACCGCACTGATCGGTTTCTGCGGCGCGCCGTGGACGGTCGCGACCTATATGGTCGCCGGACAGGGTACGCCCGATCAGGCGCCCGCGCGGATGATGGCCTATCGCCACCCGGACGCTTTCGCGAAAATCATCGATGCCATCGTCGACAACTCGATCCGCTATCTGCTCGGCCAGCTCAAGGCCGGCGCGGATGCGCTGCAGATTTTCGATACATGGGCGGGCGTGCTGCCGCCGCGCGAATTTGCGCGGTGGTCGATCGAACCCACCAAACGCATTGTGGCAGGCGTGCGAAAACAAGTTCCGGATGCGAAGATCATCGGATTTCCCCGTGGCGCCGGCGCGCTGCTGCCGTCCTATGTCGAGGCGACCGGCGTCGATGCGGTCAGCATCGACTGGACGGCGGAGCCGTCATTGATCCGGGACAAGGTCCAGAACCGGGTCGCCGTTCAGGGCAATCTCGATCCGCTGGCGCTGATCGCGGGCGGCGCCGCGCTCGACCGCGCGGTCGATGACGTGCTGACGAATTTTGCCGGAGGCCGCCTGATCTTCAATCTCGGCCACGGCATTCAGCCGGAAACGCCGATCCCGCACGTCGAACAGATGATCCGCCGGGTCCGCGGGATCACTTGACGTAGGGACACCAGGACCGCAACGAGAAGCGGGCGTCCAGCGGCACCGGACCTCCGCCTTTTTTGATCAAAAAAACGATCCGTCGCTCCGCGCGTTCGGTGATTTCCACGGAATCGCCGGTCTCCCGGACCAGGTTCGGAATATCGATCACCGAGAGCGGGTCGGTGCAATGCACCTCCAGCCGGTCGCCGGGCGTCAGCGATTTCAACGCCTTGCGGGTCTTGAGCGCCGGCATCGGGCACTTCAGCCCGGTGAGATCGAGTTTCGTTATCAGCATCCCATGAACATGGCGAATCCAGATGGGACCGTCAACCGGCGGCCCGTCATGTCTGTCTTACATTGGCTCCAAAAATCCCCGTCGAGAGAAATTCCCGCCGCCCTCACCGGCCTTCGCGAGCCATCGCCTGACCGGCTTCCCGCCGGTGCAGCAGCTTCCAGTTTGGCCGGACGAAATGGCAGGTGTAGCCGTCCGGATAGCGTTCCAGGTAGTCCTGATGCTCGGGCTCGGCCTCCCAGAACGGTCCGGCCGGCGCAAGCTCGGTGACGACCTTCCCCGGCCAAAGACCTGACGCGTCAACGTCGGCGATGGTGTCTTCGGCGATCCGCCTCTGCTCCTCGCTGGCGTAGAAGATCGCGGAACGATAGCTCGGGCCGCGGTCGTTGCCCTGCCGGTTCGGCGTAGTCGGATCGTGGATCTGGAAGAAGAATTCCAGCAGTTGCCGGTAGCTCAGCGCGGTCGGATCGAAGACGATTTCGATGGCCTCGGCATGGCTGCCATGATTGCGATAGGTCGCGTTCGGCACCTCGCCGCCGGTGTAGCCGACCCGGGTCGAGATCACGCCGGGATGCCGGCGAAAGAGGTCCTGCACGCCCCAGAAACACCCGCCGGCGAGGACTGCGCGTTCCGTCGAAGCTGTCATACCACCTCCTCTTCTGGCGGCCATCTCCGCCGCATGCCATACCGGATCTGGATATCGGACAGTCGGCTATCAAGCCGTCTGCGCCGACGAGACGACCTGAAATCCGCAAATCTACGGCTTTTTCTGCCGCTTCTGCTTGGGAGCGGCTATGAAGGCGGCCATGAAGAAACAGAGGCCCGAACGTATTGCCGGCCCATTGCATATCCCGGCCATCCCCGCAACCCGGATTCGCCAGTTGCATAACGGCCCGATGCCGAGCTATTCGGAAGGCCAGTCGAGGCCTATTGTCTGAGCCTTCGAATCAAAATGAGGATCGGGATGCCCTTCAAGGTTGACGACACGAAGTTCGCGCTGGACGATCACGCCCCCTTCGGAAAGCTGTGGGGCAGGTTTTTGATCGATGTGGTGGATAGCGATACCGATACCAGGCGGACAATCCAGCTCGAGGTTCTTCTGGAGAAGAGCGACCGGTATCCGTTCTTTCATTATGAAAAGCTGGGGCGGGCAGAAGCCAAGAAATTGCTGAGCACAGTCGCGGAACAATTGTAGGTTCCTCGTCGCTCGTCCAGTCCGACAGCCCTGCTTTTGAACGGTCAGGCAGGGGCATCGCTTTTTCCCGCCGCAGTCGGAGCGAGCCCCCCCCCCGAGATCGTCCTCACCGAATGCGCCGCGCATTGCTCCCTGCTTGCCGCTTTGGGCAATGTCGCGCTCGCGCCGGAAGGCGAGCCGCCAATCCCGCCCGCGATTGCTGTTCGGCTTTCCTGGTTCGATAGCGCTGTGAACGATGTTCGGCGTCGCTCCAATGGCTGGGCGATCGTTCCGTAACCGCCCAGATGTGGCCGAAAGGATCGAAAAACGTCGCGCCGCGAACGCCTTCGATGCTCGATTGCGGCTTGTCTCGAACCGTGGCCCCGGCGACGATCGCTCTGCGGAGCACGTCTTCGACGTTGTTCACCGCCAGACGAAGGATCACGTTGACCGCACCCCTCTCCTTCGGGAAGAACGGCCCTCCCCGCCATGGCTCAGCCTCTCGTCGCGGATTTGCCCCTGCAATTGAAATGACGGTTTCCCCGACGCGCAGGTCAAACCCAACCCATAGATTGTCCGGGCTATAGATGGCAGTTGAAGACGTGTCGAAGGCGTCCTCATAGAATCGAACAGCCTCGGCCTGCCGGCCATGCTCTATGAAAATCGTCAAACTTAGCGACAGATCGCTATCGCATGCGGCCTTCAACACGTTCCAGTCCGAGAAGCCGGCCTGGCTCGCAACAATTTCAAGACAATCACTATGCGACAGATACATGCCTCGCTCGGCGAGCGCATGACGCATCGCCTTCGCCATGGACTTATAACGCGTGAGGCTCTCCATGATTGGCTCCCCTTGGCTGGGCGCATTCGATGTCAGTGCTCGCATTGCTGACGGTCGCCCGGACAGGGTCCAACCTGGGAAGCTTGTGCATTCACCATTCCGAAGGAAGCGAGCGGCAGGCTGCACGGCCTGTTCGCGATTATATCAAGATTCGTTCAATAGCACGAACGCCGATCTCGGAACGAACGCAAGGTCCATCGATCGCGCGGAGCTGGCATTTCCACTTCATCGAGCGATTCTAAGAACACGATAAGCAAGCGCTCCGCGATCAAACTATCTCAATCCGATTGAGTTCGCCGGATTAGCTTAACTGGGCATTTATCAAACGGCAGCAAGCCGGGGGGTATCAAGTACGCCGTCGCCGAAACGTTGTTGACTACATCTGTCAGCACGCGCTCTCTGTTGCACGCCTGTTGCTAACCGGGGGTGCCATGGCTTCCGCAATCAAGCAATATACGAGCTTGTCGGAAGCGGCCGGTGGGAAAAACGCCCGGCTTTCCGCTGCGGGATCTGCCCGCCGCGCTACCGAAAACGCAGCCGCGTCGGAGTGCGAACGGCATCGGCCTACGAACTCCAATCATCAACCTTCTGCAAGCAGATGTCCGACACCGGCTTTCGAGCCGAAAAGGGGGTGACGACATGACGACGACACGACGAACGGTTCTCCTGCAAGGCGGCGCGATCGGCGCCGGACTCATCGCCGCGAACACGTCAGTAGCGCGGGCGCTCGCTGCGACGAAGCCACCTCCGATCCGGCGTTCGCTGCAGGGACTTGCCTGGAACGATCCGATCGTTGCGACTTATCGAGACGCGGTCGGTATCCTGAAGCAGAAGCCCGCCAACGACAAATTCAACTGGGTCCAGCTCGCGAACTTCCACGGCAACATCAATACCGGATTCCGCTACTGTCCGCACGGCGACTGGTACTTCCTGCCCTGGCACCGCGCGTTCACGGCGATGTACGAACGCATCGTCCGAAGTGTGACGAAAAACCAGGACTTCGCCATGCCCTCCTGGGACTGGACGGCGAATCCGACGCTTCCCGAAGTGTTCCTGCCGGAAAAGACGCCCGACGGAAAGACGAACTGGCTGTGCGTGAACGAAGACGGCAGGAAGCGGACGTGGCCGCCGACCAAGCCGATGCCGGCGAACATCGTCGGACCTTCCGTGCTCAAGACCATCCTCAATGCGTCTCCCTATGAGATCTTCGGGACCAGCCGGCCCGCCGGCCAGAATTCACTCGATCCACACTGGATAACTGGCGGGGGCGGCGTGCAGGGCACGCTCGAAGCGACGCCGCACAACCAGGTCCACAACAATATCGGCGGCTGGATGCCGACGGCCGCATCGCCGCGCGATCCGATATTCTTCATGCACCACGGCAATATCGACCGGATATGGGCGCTGTGGAATCTCAAGCATGCGAACAGCACCGACCCGCTCTGGACCAACATGCCGTTCAAGGACAATTACCTCAATCCGGACGGAACGTTCTGGTCGCCGAAAGTGTCTGATCTCTTCGTTCCCGAGGCGCTCGGCTACAGTTACGGGTTCAAGGCTCCGACGGCGGCGATCGCCAGCGCCGCCCGAACGATAACCCTGGAGCGTTCGCTCAATACGATCCTCGGAGCGCCGACTGCCAACGTCAATACCGACAAGATCGCGACCGCCGTGGTTGAAAACACCAGGAGCGCAATGCCGGGGGCGGCGCTGGCGCTGACAATCGAAGTTCCGCCGGCTGCCCTGCAAGGTGTCGTGCGAAGCGTTCCGGTTGGCTCGGGGTTCGAGACGATGGACTTCTCCGCAGCCCGGGACGCATCGGCGCGCGGAAATCATGCACTGGCCATTCTTCGTCATGTCGCCATCACCGACCCGAGCTCGACGACGGTGCAGATTTATCTGGGCGACGAACCCGTTCCGGCCGATGCTTCCTCGTCGGATCCCCGCTATGTGGGAAGCTTTGCCGTGCTTGATCACGGCGGCGGTGGTCATGGCGCCCACGGCGACCATGAACTTCCATCCTTCGTCCTCGATCTGACCGATGCACTTCAGCGCGTCTACGGATCCGCCGGAACGATTCCCAACGCCATCGGGTTACAAATCGTCGTAAGCGACGAGACCGGAAGCGGCAAGGCCGGCAGCGCAACGCCGCAACGTGTCGAGGTCGCCCTGATTTCGGGATAGCGTACGGCGCGAGGGAAGACGGTGCCGATGAAGCAGGCGATAAGTTGTGCGATTCGAACCGTCTTCGTTGCCGTGGCGGCGTTATCGATGATCGAGATGGCTGCAGCGCAAGATCGCGACAATGACGTCCGCGCGAACGTCGACACGCCGGCGCGGGTCGCGATTGCATCCTCGCGCGATCCGTCACGGCGCACGGACGGGCGGCTTGTCATCACCGTGACGGGTTTCACGCCGTCTGAAAACGGACCCGTGGAAGCCGTCGTGCTGATACCCTGCGGAGCGGAGGAGCGGGAGATTGGCCGGTTCGGCATCTTCCCGCAACAATCCTTCAGGGCGGGACGAAACGCCAATGCCCAGCGTTTCGGCTTTGCCTTGCCGAACGCCTGCAAGGCGCCGTCGCGGGTCACCATTCGTATCGAGCCCAGCTCCGGTGATGGGAGCGGCGCCGAACTCGTCATTGGCAGCGCCGAACTCGAATAGGACGGCCGGCTTTACGGGCTTGGAGTCAAGCCAATCAAGAGAGCTTCTCGATACGCACAAGCCGCCTGTCCCCCGAGTTCGACAAAAATAACTTCGGCCGCAACGGCTGATCGATAATCCGTTCGATGATATATTGTCGCGTCGGCACTCAGCCGAGAATGACGTCTCCCTATAGCGTTTTCAAGCGAAGCATGTCCCCGGGGCTCGACCCGAGAATCGATACCGGTTCGCGTGAAGAAAACGCGTCAAAACAAAAAGCTGGAGCCCGTCTTCGATTCCATCAAAGCCGGAATAATTCCAAGGTCACGAACTCATAAACGGGATTGCCTGTCCTCACTTGTTCGAGCCGGACTTTTGATCCACGATTCTGTCGAACAAGCTGCTCACCATCATCGCAACCTCGGTCCGGTTCCGGGCGTTCAGCTTGCGCATGATATGACGGATATGAACCTTCACCGTGCTTTCACGCATCCCCAGTTCATAAGCAATCTGCTTGTTTGCCTTGCCCCGGCAGAGCGCTTCGACGACCATGATCTGTCGCGCGGTGAATAGCTGGCTTTCGCCGTTACCGGCGTTCTGGAACGACGACATCACGCTGATCGGCACGAACGTACCACCCGCCTCGACCAGCCGCACGGCTTCGACGGCGATACCAAGCGTCATGCTTGTCGGAATATAGCCACGCGCGCCGCTCTCGATGGCGCGCATGATCCGTGAGCCATCCTCGACATCGGAGACGATGATCAGAGGCGCGTTCACGATCGTGCGCGCGAGGTTCTCGACGTCGTCGGAATCGTCCAGCGCTTTCTTTTGGCGGGGCTGAACACAGAGAAGGATGACCGATGGGGCAGGAAAGTCATGATGGATTTTCATCCAGTCTGCCAAAGTCGCGAACGCGAAAACCTGATAACCGATGTAAGCAGCTTGCAAACAATGCGCCAGACAGTCGCGAACAAGTGCACGGTTATCTATGACGACAATGATGTTTCCCGCAATCTTTGTCTCATCGGAGAATGAAGCGTCGGTCCCGTTGCATGCACCTTGGTCGGAGTTCGTAACGTCCGGCACGGAGATTAACGGGAGTCCGGCTACGCGAGATTTCGAACGAGCCTGCCAGGGTGGCGTAATATCGGTCAGCCGTGGGTGGCGAACAGCGTTTTGCAGGTACGCCTGCGGTTGTGGCGGCGAGGCCCCGCACGACGCACTTCCAACATTCAACTGGGGCCGGGAAGCAAGTGGAGGACGTTGATAGCTTGCCTGGGCCGTATCCGCCTCTGTTCCTGCGCTTTGGTCTTTTTTCGCGGCGCGTGAAATGAAATGATTGGACAAATGGGCGTTATAAAAATGATTTCGTTCATTGGCGCTCATTGGGGTACCCCTACTCAACCCGTTTCGAACGCTGCTCCGGACAGGCGGTCCACCCTCCTGTCTAAACCTTCCGTCGTCAGCTCAACCCGCACAACAATAAAATACCTGATCCAGACTGTCCCTATCTGAAGGTTATGAACCCTAGTAGATTTTTAGCTCTCGGAAAACATAAAATTATCGGGCGAACAAGGCTGGTTCCATTGAACCTTCAAGGCAGTTTGGCCGACGGAAGCGCTGCGACGAAAGCCTCGAAGGTATCGGTCCAATTGCCCGTGACCGGACCGGATATCGAAGCCATGCTGCTGTCATCTCCGTTTCCGTTGAATGGATATACCTCCGCCGGTGTCGCTTCCTGCCATGGCTCATATCCGATCGAGGCGAGGGCTGCCGGTCCGCAAAGCCGCGAGGCCACCATTGTTGCGCTGTAGCAGCCATACTGGAATTCGCGCGGATGAGAGTTGCTGAGAGTCAGAGCGTCCTCACCGATCAGATCGGCATCCATGCCGGTTATCGCTCCCCAGGCCTGCGATTGGACGACGCCAAGATCGTGATCCTGCAAATTTCGGCTTTCGACCCGGGCGACGATGGTGATGAGCGTCAGCATGAAGCCGACAAGGTAAGGATCGCGCCATGCGATGTCGGGAATGCCGTTCAGAGAGACGCGACTTCGTTCGACCAGAGGACCGATCGTCGTCACTGCCGCTCGACGCCCCCTTCTGACCTCCGCCATTGTGACTACCCAGCGCAGCATTCTTGCCTCCTCGACCAGGTCCTGGCCGGTTTCTCCGCAGAAGGAGACTTGCCTTCCTCCCTATCCTACGAGACGATGGCGTCGCAGGACAGAATACTTACTTCTTGATACGGATCGATCCGCCGCCGATACCTGCTTAAGTTTTCGGCGCCCGTAACGTTGCAGGCAACGGGCCTGCCCTTGCGTGCGATGCCTGATCATGACCGACAGCAGCCTCCCTCCCAAGCCCGATTTCGCAGCGCTCGACGCCGCGGCGCCGGAATCGGCGGATCGCCGAACGACGGTTTTGGCACTGATCGGCAGCCTGGTCTTCAACTGGTCCAACAACGAAAGCCTGTTCATCTATGTGCTGATGTTATTGCTGAAGGTTGACCAAGCCTCCGCCGCCATTGTTTTCGCGACCTTGAACACCACCCGGGCAAGACTTGATCTCATCCAGAGGCTGGCGCGGATCAAGATCAAGGACAAGGCGCTCAGCAAGGAACTCGATCGCGTGATCGACCGCTTCAACGACGGCACGCACATCCGCAACGAATTCAATCACTGCATGTATACCGTCAATGACAACGGTGAGATCTCCCAGACGCAGTCGATGCGCCTGGTGCAAACCCGCAGCGCCCTTCGGTTCGGCGAGACCAAGCCGCTGGACGACGCACGCATCGCGGAGATGGCGGAAGCGGTGCGCGAAATGGCACGGATCAACCGGGACATCTGGGATTTCCTTCCGCGTCTCGAAGCTTACTTGCGATAGCAGCGGCGACGGGTCGCAAGCCGGTCGCTACGCCCACCCTTAAGCCGAAGTCGTAGGCAGCTACGCCTTTCGGCTGATAACGCTTCTCCTCAAGGCGGCTGCCAATCTCCCTAAGGGCAACTAGCCGCAGGGAAGCCATTGCGAGAGCCTCGTGATGCGAAATCGGCCTCTGTGTTGATCTCGCTGCCGGCAGAACCGGCATATCAACCGCATCGGACCCGACAAGGCCGCCGACGTAGAAGATTGGCGCGTTTCGTCGCGACGATGCTCCCTTAACAGGAGCCCACTATGGGGCAGTCATATCACGATCCCAAGCACTATCCGAATCACGACGATAACGATCCCACGCAGAACCAGGGCCAGGCACAAGCCAATCTGCAGGCTCAGTTGCAGGGGCAGGCCAATCTGCAAGCTCAGGGTCAAGGCCAGGGTCAAGGCCAGGGCCAGGGCCAAGATCAGACCCAGACAGCCGTTCAGTCGCTTCAGTCAACCAGCGACAATCTGAACGGCAACGGGAACCTGAACGGCAACGGGAACGGCAACCTGAACCTGAATGGCAACGGAAACTGGAACGGAAACGAGAACGACAACACAAACCACGATACCAATACCAACTCCAATACGGACACCAACACGCTGTCCAACGACCTAACGAACAACGTCGAGAACACCGTCGATAATCACGTCAACGTATGCGTTAACGTCGACGTCGACGCCGGCAGCCTCAGCCATCCGGTCATCGATCTGAGCGGTCTGAGCCATATCCAAGACTCGCTGATCATGCCAGATGTCGTCAACCAAACGCTGAACGGTGACGGCAACATGTTCAATATCGACCAGGTGAACAACCTGGTGGATAATGATCACCTGATGAATCCCTCGGTCAACTTCAGCGCCGGTGGCGACGGCGGCGACTGGTGCGATCCGAGCAGCGGCGGCTCTTTCAACATGGATGCACACATCCATGGCGCGTCGGTCGCAACCGGCAGCCTGGGCAGCATCGATCACGCCAGCAGCGGCATCAGCGCCGACGCATCGGTCACCCAGTCGGCCTTCAACCAGACCATCACAATGGGTGCCAACATCCAGTTCAACAGCCAGACGATCAACGCGGCCGGCCACGACGTCACCATTGACGATCATCACACCGGTTAACTTCCTTTTCGGACCTGCGCGGCGATCGCCGCGCAGGTTTTTTTCCGGCTAACCGATACCGCTCCGAGATTCAGAACTGCGATTGGCGCTCGCGGAGAGGACGTTCGCGTGCTTGAAAGCAGGAGGCTCTCATGGTGCCCGGCGGCGTAACTGAAATCATCTGGCATTTCCTAGGATATCTCCACATCTTCGACGATATCTCCCGCGACCGCATCACGCTTGACGAAGGCGACTATCGCTCCGATACGCAGGACTACACGACACATCCGCCTCAATTCACGCTCACGCCGACCGATGACGATATGGATAGCCGTCCTGTCGCCCTGCAGGACGCCCAGGCGATTGAAGAGCCGGGTCACCATTTTCCCCTTCCACGCCTCCATCCGGCATTGGACCTTGACCTCGACCGGTTCGCCCCGGCTCACGCGCCGCCCACCATTCTGATGCCGATCAGTCCGGGCGCCGGCGGCGGCGGCGGCAGCGACGCCATCAAAATCGTCTATCAGGAAGGCGGCGAGCAGAGCGAAATCCAGACGCATCAGTATAACAATATGTACGACGACGATGCGCTTGTCGGAACGCACAACACCAATCTGCTGACTACCCTGGAGACGGAAGCCAACCATGCCATTGGCCAGATGGTCGCCGGCGCCGATGCGGCAATTCCGACCGACTGGTACGCACCGCAACATACCGATGCGCTTCCGGCTTTCGTCGCCGCGCATGATCAGGCCTGGGCCGATCGCGACGGCGCGGCCGACCCTCACTCGGTCACGCCCGGATACTACCTGAACGGCGTGCTGCAAGATCCCGCGCCGACCCCGCCCGATCAGCTTCCCGCTCCCGACCCCACCCCGGCGCCCGACCTCGGCCACGGCCTGGGCCAGTGGGCAATCGATGGCGGCAACACGGCCAGCAACGCCGCTTACATCGTCGACCTGACGGATTCGGCGCGAACGATGCTGGTGGCTGGCGACTATTTCAAGACCAACGCGATCTTCCAGACCAACTCCTACATGGACAACGATCACGTCACGGTCGGAGGAACCGGAGCCAGCGTCACGACCGGCGGCGATCAGGCCACCAATATCGCAGACTTCGTCCAGCATCCCGGCGTCTATGAATCCATGCCGAGCTACTTTGCCGGCCCGAACTGGTCCGTCGACGTCGTGCATGGCGACTACTTCAGCGTTCGAGCGCTGGTCCAAACCAATTATCTGTCGGACAACGACGTGACGATGCAGAGCAGCTCGAGCACGCATTACGAAATACATGCAGGTCAGAACGAACTCGGCAACTACGTGCTGATCAACGACGGGAATTTCAACTACGACCTGGTCATCGTCGGTGGCAGCTACCACGGCATGAACGTGATCTTCCAGAACAACGTTCTCTACAACAACGATACCGTCCAGATCACGGGCGACGGGACAAACCCGAACCAGACGGTTTCCACCGGCGACAATCAGCTTACCAACACGGCGACAATCGAAAACTACGGCGACAAAGCTCTGCCGTGGAATTCGGATCTCGACGACCTCATCCACAACATCTCTGGCGGCGCCACCGAACTCGATCCCTCATTCGGGCAATTGATCGCCGGCAACGGCGGCACCTTCCACATCCTCTATGTGACTGGCAACTATTATGACGTGAACGCGATCTGGCAGACCAATATCGTCTCCGACGCCAACACGGCTATACAATTGCAGGGGTCGCCGGCAGCCGCGACGGCCGACTACTACGGCGACAGCATGGCGACCCAGAATGTCGCCACGGGTGGCGACGTCCTCAGCAACGATGCCGCGATCGTCGATGTCGGAAACACCAGCACACATGTCAACGGACAGGTCTACGGCGACTCCATCCTGATCCAGGCCAATCTCGTAAATCAGGATTCGGATCACGTCGCTCAAGCGAACCCTCAAACCCTCGTTCCCGAGGTAATCGCCTTTGTCGGGCAGGATACCGCGACGGACAATTCGGATCCGCAGCATCAACCAACCACGACGCTGGCGCATGACGATCCCATGGCCTGTGTTCTTCACTAGATTGCACCAGAGGCTTGTCGGTTGAGGAGAGCTGCAATGAGTCTGAGCGATGATCAAGCCATTGCCGGTCCCCCGACTGATTCAGGCGATCGCTACTCGAAGGACGCGCTCATAGCGCAGGTCAGAAAACTGACGCGCAAGCTATGGCGAAACCCGTTTGAAAAGCGAACCGAAACGCTTGATGCGCGAACGGAAACAATATCGCCGCCCGTCCCAAGGCGCGACGGAGCCCAAAATCCTCCTGCTCCGTCGAACGGACGTGATCTCGCCGGCAAAGGGAATCTCAACGGCGGAGGCGGTCGCGGCGGCCGTCCGCAGCTCCACAAGCGCTCGGGAGACAACGAATTCCGGGACGTCCTCGGCAAAGGACTTTCCGCCGCGCGGCGCAACCTGATCACCGTCGGGATATTCTCGCTTGTCGTGAACCTGCTCGTCCTTTCGATCCCGATCTATCTTTTCAATATGTCGGATCGCGTGCTGACCAGCCGCAGCGTCGATACCTTGATCATGTTGTCCTCGATCGTCATTCTGGCCATCGGAGCGCACGTTCTGATGGACATGCTGCGGCGCTTCATCCTGATGAGGATTGCGGTCGAGACCGAGGCTCGTCTTGGCGGTCCGGTGCTGAGCGCCGCGGCCAAAGCCGCGCAGAACGGCTCAAGCCGTGAATTTCAAACCCTCGCCGACTTGCAGCATCTGCGCGCATTCATAACCGGACCCGTCCTTCTGACCATCTTCGACGCGCCGGTGACGCCGGCTTACCTTGCAGTCGTGTTCCTGATCCATCCGCAACTCGGACTCATTGTCCTCGGGTCGAGCGCTTCATTGATCGCCGTCGCGCTGATCAATCAGCGCATAACCGCGATTCCCTTCACGCGGGCGAATGCCTTTGGCACCCGCGCCAACCTGCAGGCGGAAGCAATGGCGCGCAACGCCCAGGTGATCAACGCGATGGGCATGATCCCGGAAGGCGTCCAGGTCTGGGGGCAGGAAACGGTGGAATCGCTCAAGGCCCAGGTTGCCGGCCACGACCTCAACATCATCATGACCGGCATTTCGAAGTTCCTGCGCCTGGGCACCCAGATCACCATTCTTGGATGGGGCGCCTACCTTGCTCTGGAGAGCGAACTGACCGGCGGCATGATCATCGCGGCATCGATCGTCGCCAGCCGCGCTCTGGCGCCGCTCGAAGGCACGATCGAAGGGTGGCGCCACTTCGTGCAGGCGCGTTCGGCCTACAGCCGCATCAAGACCCTGCTTCAGAACTCCCCGCTCAACCTCGAACGGTTGCGACTGCCGCGCCCGGAAGGCCGCCTCAGCGTCGAACGGATCCTGTATGTTCCCCCGCCCAACAAGAAGGTGATCCTCAACGGCGTCAGCTTTCAACTGGAGCCTGGCGAATCCCTCGCGATTGTCGGTCCATCCGGCACCGGAAAGACCATGCTGGCGCGAATGCTGGTCGGATCGATCATCCCGACCGCCGGAAACGTCCGCCTCGACATGATGGACCTGCGCAATTGGGATCCACGCCAGTTCGGCGAAAGCGTCGGTTACCTGCCGCAGGAGGTGCAGCTATTCCCGGCTTCGATCAAGGCGAACATCGCGCGCATGCGCGCCGACGCCGTCGATGAAGACATTTTCGATGCCGCCGAAACCGCGGACGTGCACGAGATGATCTCGGAACTCGCGCAAGGCTACGAAACCGTGATCGGTATGGACGGCAGCCCGCTGTCGGGCGGCCAACGGCAACGGATCGGCCTTGCGCGCGCCTTCTACGGCAATCCGCGGTTGATCGTGCTTGACGAGCCTAACGCAAATCTCGATTCGAACGGCGAGCATGCGCTTGCCAAGGCGCTGGTGCGCGCAAAGGAAAAGCGGATGACCGTTGTCACCATCACGCAACGGCCGGCGCTGCTGCAAAGCGTCGACAAGATCATGATCTTGCAAAACGGATCGGTGCAGGCATTCGGAACGCGAGACGAACTGATTCCGCTGGTGATGGGCCGCAAACAGCCCGGCCCTCCGGCCGCGCCAATGCTCGACGCCTGACAGCGGAGACCGACTGACATGAGCCTGAGGAGGCGGCCATGAGCACGACAATGACAGGCGATCAACCTTGGCACGTCGATCTGCCGCGCTCGACGCGCGGCCTCACCATCGCCGGCATATTGACCATCGCGATGACGGTCATGGGATTCGGGGTCTGGGGCAACACCGCGCCGATCGCAGGCGCAGTCGTGGCATCGGGCGTGTTCGTCGCCACAGGCCAGAACAAGACCATCCAGCACCTCGAAGGCGGCGTGATCCGCGACATCATGGTTCATGAAGGCGATACCGTCGAAGTGGGTCAGATTCTGGTCGAACTGGACCAGACCACCGCAAAAGCCGAGATGCAGAGGCTCTTCCTTCGCAACGCGCGGCTCACGGCCGTCGATTCCCGCCTGCAGGCCCAGATCCGCGAGGAGTCGGAGGTTCACTTTCCGCCCGAACTGTCGGCCGATTCGAAAGATCCACAAATACGCAGCATCGTCAGTGCCCAACTTCTTGCCTTTACCGCTCAGCGCAACAATACCAACAGCGAAATCGCCGGAATTGAGGACAGCATCAAGGCCCTGAACGAGCACATCGCGGGATCCAAGATTCAACTCGAGGGCGTAAGGCGCCAGATCGCACTCGTCGAAGAGGATATCAAGACCAAGGAACATCTCCTGGCCGCCGGCCTCGTGCGCAAGCCCGACGTTCTCCTGCTGCAACGGAACCAGGCCAATCTCGAGGGCGAGGTCGGCCGCATCATGGGCGACATCGGCGACGCCAAGGAGCGGATCGCTAGGGCGGTCGAGCAAATCAATGGCGTCCGGAAGACCGCGATCAAAACCGCGGTCGAGCAGATGCACGAAATCCGCGGCGAGATGGTCGACGTCCGGGAGCGGATGCTGAGCGCGAAGGGCGTGCTCGACCGCACGACGATCCGGGCGCCAGTCAAAGGCGTCGTCGTCAAATTGCGCTTCCACACGCGCGGCGGGGTGGTCGAGCCGGGCAAGCCCATCATGGAGCTATTGCCGCTCAACGAGCCATTGATCATCGAAGCCCGGGTAAGGCCGCAGGATATCGACTCCGTCAAACACGGTCAGGAAGCCATGGTCCGGCTGACTGCACTGAGCCAGCGTGTCACCCCGATGGTTTCGGGAGACGTTATCTATCTCTCCGCCGACACCGTGGCGGACGAGAAGAAATCTCAACAGACCGGCCCGAGCGACATCTACGTGGTTCGCGTGAGGCTTCACAATTCCGAAGTCGCGGCAATCCACGGCTTCAATCCGACGCCAGGCATGCCGGCGGAAGTCTTCATCAAGACCAGCGAGCGAACGTTCTTTCAGTACATCATGAAGCCGATCGAGGACAGCATGTCCCGGGCATTTCGCGAGCGATAAGGGCTACACGACGGAAGAAACAAACCGGATCTTCCACAGGAGCAAAAGGCTGCCCGGACAGCCCTTCGAACCCCTGGGCCGCTTCCTTGACGCCCGCCGAAGCGTTATGTGATCCGGCTGTGCCGCTTGTCCGGCATACCCTGCAAAATGGCAACGTCGCGCTGGCGCAGCGATGAATCCGGTTCCGCTCCGACGCGGCCCCGGGTTGGAGCGTTTCCAGGCGAAGTGGCTACCGGTTCGCGTAAAGAAAACGCGTCGAATCAAAAACATAGAGCCCCGCTTCTGATTCCATCAGGAACAGAAAGGCTCTAGTATCAACTCCCACCGCTCTTGCGGATCAATTCGGATTTGAAATCGCCGCGCCCGCCGTTTCGCGCGGGCGCCGATGCGTGTCGGGGTCATTCGGTGAGGACGCTCATAATCGACAACTACGACTCATTTACCTACAATCTGGTGCAGCTAATCGCAGACATAAATCAGGAAGAACCCCTCGTCGTCCGCAATGACGCGCTCACATGGGACGAACTCTCCGAGAAACGCTTCGATAATATTATCGTCTCGCCGGGGCCCGGACGACCGGACCGGACGGCGGATTTCGGCCTGAGCAAAGCTGCCATAGAAGCAGCCGCAATCCCCTTGCTTGGCGTGTGTCTGGGCCATCAGGGCCTTGCCATCGCGGCAGGTGGGTCACTGGAGCAGGCTCCGTCTCTCGTTCACGGACGCACGTCCAGAATCGCGCATCGGGGCGTCGGTCTCCTGGCCGACATGCCGCCCCTGTTCAATGCGGCGCGCTACCACTCCTTCGTTGTCCGGCGTCCCCTCCCCTCCATACTTGAGGAAATCGCCTGGAGCGAAGATGGCCTCGTCATGGGCATCTCTCGTCGTGACCGGCCGCAATGGGGCGTCCAGTTTCATCCGGAGTCAATTCTGACCGAAAATGGCCGCATCCTGCTGCGGAATTTTCGCGACCTGTCGTTTCGCGCCTCGGGAAAGCTATCAACGCCGCGCTCCCCGGCACGCGCGGGCAAGCGGCGCGCAACCGCGCCTGCGGCGGCGACTCGCAAAGCCTTCTGGCTCGAAATCCCGCATGCGGTCGACACCGAGGCAGTGTTCTGTTCGCTCTTTGCCGATCAGCCCTTCGCATTCTGGCTCGACAGCAATCTCGGCGGGTCGGCGTTGTCGCGATGGTCCTACATGGGAGACGCATCGGGGCCACACGCGGCGACGGCCCAGTATCGCAGCGTCGAGCGGACGATCGTTATCGACGATGCTCGCGGCCACCGAACCGAGCACGCCGATATCTTCCAGTATCTCGAAAGAGAGCATCCCAGCCGGCCGCAGTCGGCGCCGCCATGCCCTTTCGTCGGAGGGCACGTCGGCTGGCTTGGCTACGAACTGCGACATGATTGCGGCTCGCCGACAACGCGCCGCGCCGCAACGCCCGATGCATTGTTGATCCGCTCGGACAGATTCATCGCCGTGAACCACCTGGAGGCAAAAACATACATATGCGCCCTCGACAGCCCCGATAAGGCCGATCGTGCGCAGCATTGGATTCACGCGACGCTCAAGAAAATCGAAGCGGCACGTCCCCCCCCTGCCGACTTAACCCGCGCGATCGATCGGGGGCCGATCGAGTTCCGCATGAGAGATGGAAAAGCCGCTTATCTCTCCAAGGTCGCGCGCTGTCTCGACCTGATCGCGCAAGGCGAGACCTATCAGGTCTGTCTGACCAACGAGCTGTCCTGCGCCGCCACGGTCGAGCCTCTGCGGGTTTATCGCACGATGAGACGCGTCAACCCTGCTCCGTTTGCGGCTTTTCTCAAGTGGCCCGGCGGCAGCGCCCTCAGCGCCTCGCCGGAACGGTTTCTGGCCGTCGATGCAGATGGCAACATCGAAGCAAAGCCGATCAAGGGAACAGTCCGGCGCGACGCCGATCCGCTTCAAGACAAGGGACTGGTCGACATGCTGCGAGCTAGCCGAAAAAACCGGGCGGAGAACGGAATGATCGTCGATCTCCTGCGTCACGACCTGTCGCGCTGTTGCGAGACCGGAACTGTCTCCGTGCCAAGCTTGTTCGACGTCGAAACGTATCGGACGGTCCACCAACTGGTAAGCACCGTGCGCGGCGTTCTCAACCCCGAACATACACTCATTGACGTGCTGCGCAGCGGCGCCTTCCCGGGAGGATCGATGACGGGCGCCCCGAAACATCGCACTCTCGAGCATATCGATCAAATGGAGCAGCGTGCCCGCGGCATCTATTCCGGCGCGCTTGGCTGGCTGGGTGACGATGGCGCCGCCGATCTGAGCATCGTGATCCGATCCATCGTGTCGATCGATGGACGACTCCTGATCGGCGTGGGAGGCGGCGTCGTCGCAGAATCCACGCCCGAGGAGGAATTCGAGGAAATGCTCTTGAAAGCCGAGGCTTCCATCAAATCGATCGTCATCGCCACATTTGGCAGCTTCAGCGAAGGTCACTATCGTCTCGTGGATTCCAGCGATGACGGAGCAAGCTTCAGCAGGTCTGAATGAAGCCGGAAACCCCTCCGGGTCGGCTTGCAAGACCTCACCGGCCTCAATCCATTCAATTCAGGGCGATCACGACGCCGGTGAGCACAGGCTTATGGGTTTGCAGGGAACTGGACGTCGAATCGCTCCAATCGGCAAGGCTGACGACGTTACCGACTTGCGCGTCCTCTCCTCCGGGCTCGGCCTCTTGCAAAACCTTCAGGCCGCCCTGATCGAGAAAGAAGGTGTGATCACCGAACAACTCGGTCAATTTGCCGACAGCCGGATGATCCTCGGGAAGGGCCCGCGCATCCATCTGGGTCAGGGTTTGCTTCACCTGCGCAGCATTTAACTTCATGATAATTGCGTCCCCTTCGTTGGATCAGGCGGTTCTCTTCGTGAACATGGTCAGAACGCCGTCCTTGTCGAGGTTAATGGCAACGACCTGCGCCGTGACCCTCCCCTTCGCTTTAAGTGCAGAGACGGCTTCGGGCGTTTCATCGATCAGCTTGCGGAGCGACTGCAGTTCGTCCTGCTTCGTGCTCGCGAGGAGCGCGTCCACCTTTCCACGCAAATCTGGTTGCAGATCTTCAATGTCGACGACCTCGATACTCCGAATGACGGTATCGCTTTGTTCGGATTGTATTTCAGCGCTTGACGGTCTCGGCGAGCCCTGCGCAGGCACCACCACCGGCATCCCTATGGCGAGCATCGCAACGACAGCTTGCGCGGTCCATGTTCGCATAACCACTCCTTCCGTTTTTTGCCGTGACGACCTCCCTTAAACTCGGACGGTGGTGCTCATTCGATCTTTATATGATCACTTAGTGAATATGGGATGGTCATAGTGTGTTCGCAGACGACGGATGAATATCAACCGGCAGCGGTTCGTCTCGCCAGATATTGCAAGCCAACCAGCACCGTTATCTTCGGTATATTTTTCTATATATAGATGAAACTGAGAAGCGGTCGAAGCGCGACGACGACGGCGCTTTGCACGACTGTCGGTCCGCCCTTCGGGCTGTTTCCCGGATACCCCTTCACATGCGACAGGTTGTGACTGCTCATCCGCCTGCTCGAGCCGTTTCGTTCAATCCGGAAATGAACGCATGGATCGTCTTTTCGACCTCCTGGGGGACTTCGGCATTGTACGGTCCCTTGAACTGAACGAGCTTGTAGAGCGGTCCTTTGCTGGAGGGCAATTGAAGAAACTCGCCCGACGCAAGCAAGAAACCCGACTTGCTGATCTCGAAGGTCGCAACCCGCCGCCCGTCTTTGCGCACCGAGAAAATCCGGCTGAACCCTCGTATGACATTCCCCGCATAGCTCGCAACGCAATGATGCATATCCGCACCCTCGGCGTGAAGCGCCGCGCCGGACTGCAGCGCGACTACTTCATATCCTTCGATAATCGTGCTCCTCGGCAGGCCGCCGTAATCGATCACATCGTCCCATCCGATCTTGTGGGTGAGAAAGAACGCTTTTTCGCTGCTTGCTCGCGCAAGTTCCTCGTGCCATTCGAGCGCGGCCCGAAACACGCGCTGATAGCTCCACCGCCGATTGAACCCGTCGATATGAAACGCCGCGTAATCCGCGACGGCGGACGCCTGATCCAGGGCATCGCCGGCCATGTTTTCCGCATGACTGCCCATTGCGCACACGGCCCAGCCAAGAAGCGCCCTGGCGCCTTGCTCGCGACGACACATTGTTTCGGACCATTCGCCGAGCGCGCGTAGCCAGACATGCTGCTTGCGGATGGAAGTCGGGATCGCCTGCGCCAGCGGCGACGGCGGAACATCGCATAAATTCTGAATGATCTGATATTCTATCGGGCCGGCCCGGAACGCTTGTCCTTTGAGCGCCCGTAACGGCCGGACAAGTCCATAGTACTTCAAGAGATCGCGCAATCTCGGGCGATCATGAACTATTGCCCGCCAATCCCTCAGGACAAAATCCCGTTCCGTCGGCCGGAAGCACTCCATGCCACGCGCCGCCGCAACGACGAGAACTGGAGCTTGCCTTAGATAGTCGATCGCGAAAGGCTCGACCACGGCCATTGTCACGGCCGCGATCGCCAGCGGCTTTACCGGGAACATATCCTCGACCTGGCGCACGCTGGCCTGGACCCACGGTTCGTCTTGCAGGACACCTTTCGCCGCGAGCTCAGGAGCCAGCCATTGCAGGAGGCTGTTCTGTCCTTCGTCCTTCATGCGCGAGCCTGATTTATTCGACGGGGGGACACCCCAACCCTTCCATCCTCAATCTATGATCGAGCTTACGCTCATGTTATCCCCCATGTAACGCTATCGAGCGGATATCTTGCGGTCGCATTGGACGTCGGCGGCAGTCCGACGACCGGCGGCGCGATTGTCGGAAATCGAGCGCGCCTCCGCGGCTTAGCCCGCCTTGCGGGCATTGCTCCGAATGGAAGCGACCGCTCGTGAACAGTCCGGATGCGACTCGTCAACAACGACTGTTCCACCGTATATATAAGTACATAATTCGATTATTGTTTTAATAAAAATTATAATTGAGTATTTATGTCGTAATATCGGACGTGCTTATGCGTTTGACGCACTATACTTGCAGGCGGCAAATCAAGGCAGCTAAACCGGAGTTGAAGGTCCATGTTGCGTGGCGGATCCGGGGCAGGTCTTGTTGAACTGGGCGAGGCCCGACCTCCATCCAGAGCGTAAAGGCGTCGCACACGGAGCAGCGAATCTCGCGCGACTTCGCTGATTGGCTCCGTATCATGACAAAACAGCAGACCGGTGGTGAGCGCGCCGGCACCTGCGATGGACCGCGCGGCATGGTTCGATCTGCGGCTCGTCCGGTTAACGGGCCGTCTCGTTTCTTGCGAAAGAGTTTGTCGAATTCAGTCTGAATCCAATTCATACTCGTTTGTGCATTCTATCCTCATTGTGGAGGATGTCCGTGCCGGCGTCGCTCTCGCGGATGGCGATGGGCGGCATCGTCGATGCCGGGAGCTTTTCCCGCGCGGACCGAGCGGCTGATCGCCGAAGCGCTTTTTCATCGCAGGCCGGTCTACATGGCGTTCCCGGCGGACTACGCCAATCAGCCCGTGCTCGGTTCAAGCGGCGCAATTCCGGCCCCCGCGAGCAATGAGCCGGCGCTGGATGCCGCGACCACAGCGATCGCCGCGATCCTGGGCAAGGCGCGGACCGCCTGCGTGCTGCCCGGCATTCTGATCGCGCGCAACGGCGTTCAAATGGAAATGCAGGACGTTATCGACAAGGCCGGCCTTCCGTTTGCAACCATGTTCATGGACAAGTCGGTGCTCGACGAGCAGCAGCCATTCTTCGTCGGGATGTATGATGGCGCGGTCATGAGCGAAGAGGTGCGGGCCTTCGTGGAGAGCCGGGATGTCGTCCTGACCGTCGGCGCGCTGGCGTCCGATTTCAACACCGGCGCTTTCACGGCTCGTCTCGATCTGGACAAGACTGTCGCCATCGGTCATCATCATGTCCATGTCGGCGGTAAGACCTACGCGAATGTCGAGATGCGCGATGTGCTCAAGGCGTTGACAAGCAAGCTGGCCTGGCGTGACTGGCCGGGAATTCGGGCTCGATCTTTCGACAAAAAGCAGGGCAGCGGCGCCGAGCCGATTACGGCGAAGGCGCTTTACCCGCGCTGGGCCGCGTTTCTCAGATCGGGCGACATCGTCGTGGCCGAGACGGGGACTGCATCGATGGGACTCGGTTTCGCGCCGATGCCGAAGGACGCGGTATTCCACAATCAGACGTTATGGGGCTCGATTGGCTGGGCGACGCCGGCCGCGGTCGGCGCGGCAGTCGCCGCGCCTGACCGCCGCGTCGTGCTCGTAACGGGCGAGGGCTCGCATCAGCTCACCGCACAGGAGGTCGGACTGTTCGGTCGGATGGGCCTGAAGCCCGTGGTCTTCGTGCTCAACAATGGCGGCTACCTGATTGAGCGGCTGCTCTGCGAGCGCCCGGAGATCGCCTATAACGACCTGGCCCGTTGGCGTTATGCCGAGCTGCCGCATGCGCTCGGTTGTGACGGTTGGTTTACGGCGCGGGTCACGACCTGCGAGGACCTCGACTACGCTCTCGATCGGGCGGCCAAGGCCGAGAGCGGCGTCTACATCGAGATTGTGACGGATCCCTATGCGGCCTCGCCGCTTGCGCAGAAACTCCATGAGAACGTCGAGTCGCTTTACCGGAGCTAGCTGGCCATTGTGCGGCCTCGAGCAGTGCGACCTTCCGTTGCGCCCCCAGGAATTGTCCTTCGCTTTTGAAAGCGCCCTCCGATGTCCAACGTCATCTGTCGCGTCGTCGTGCCCGCGGTGCGTCCGGCTAGGGTTGTCGCAATCAAGATTTCCATCGATGGGCCGAACCTCTCGGCATCGACGGATGAACGGGATGTGCTCGGTGCGCAGCACCAACCCACGGTCCCGGGATGTTAGGCGGTCCTTCACAGTTGACACAAAGGAGAGCTCCCATGTCCAAAACTTTCTTCCGTGCCTCCGCAATGGTCGCGGTCATCCTGGCAGCGGCACTCGCTGCCACGCAGCCTGCGGCCGCGCGAGATGGCTGCGGCGCCAACCGATACCGTGGACCGGGCGGCGCCTGCCACTGGTTCGGCAGGGGACCTTATCCGGGCGGCTATTACGGCCCACGCGGGAGGGCGAACCGCTGCCCTCCCGGCTTCTGGCGAGGTCCGTGGGGTCATTGCCGCAACACGCGGTATCACGGCCGGCTCCCTGGCGGCGGCTGGCAATAGGCAGCGCACCCGCGGCCGCGCGATTGATCTTCCGATCGCGCGGCTCTCGCTCCACTTGCCATGCAGAATAGAGCCGAGAATCCGATGTTCAAACGATTGGGTATTCGCGCGCGAGACGACAGCCTGGCTTCACACATCCTGCCTATATCAGGCACGATGATCGGCGTATGTACGACCTTGATCGGATTGGTCAAGCTCGCGGAAGCGAAGCACGGGCCGTCGCATGTCGACGAATATGCGGCGATCGCGGCGGTGACGTTCCTTGCCAGCGCTCTGACGTCCTATCTCTCGATCCGCTGGTCCAACCACGCCGGGCTCAGCGTTTGGATCGAACAGATTGCCGACATGATTTTCTTTTGCGGCCTGGTCGGAATCACGTTAGTGGCGACCCTTTTTGCATATGAAGTGATCTGAGCCTGTCAAGGCACCCTGTTCAGGAGCGGGCGTCCCCTCCATCTCTGAAATATTGCCATCTGAATTTCAATCGTCATGGAAGATTGAACCCTGCTACCGCGATTGATCAAAAGTTTTTCTTTCACGTTGGCGATGATCTCAATCGGCGCGGGCGGGCGCCTTCGCCGAAGGCACCTTGCAACAACAGAATGTGTGCCGGCCCGATGTCTTCAGGCTGTGCGGCAGTTACATCCCAGATGCCGATGCGATCGCCGCGTGCCTTCGGCACAGCGCAGCAGGCACATCCGCGATGCTGCGCGGGGGTGTGCGCCTTCTTCCATCGATTGGTCCAGCATGAGGCTGCCATGAAGGTTTGGAAAAAATCCCGCGCTGTCGCGCCGCGGCCGGCCCGCTGGTTCAGCGCGCTGCTTTGCGCGGCGGCGCTGTCGTGTCCGGCGGCGACGGCGCAGGCGCAAACCGCATTCTACGAAGCATCCGCCCGGGAGCTCGCAGGACCGCCCGGCAGCCTGATCCGCTCCGAACCCATGATGGTCGCACCCGCAGGCGCCCAGGCCTATCGGGTGCTGTATCGTTCTGCCGGCATGCACGGCGAGCCGATTGCCGTATCCGGCATCATCGTGGTCCCGCCCGGTCCGGCGCCCGCCGGTGGCCGGCCGATCGTGGCCTGGGCGCATCCGACCACCGGCGTGGTGCCGCATTGCGCGCCATCGCTGGCAATCTTCGCATTCCAGCAGATGGCAGGTCTGCGCCGGCTCATCGAGCAGGGCGCCGTGGTTGCGGCGACCGATTATCCCGGCCTCGGGACGGTTGGCCCGCACCCTTATCTCGTCGGCGACAGCGAAGCGCGGGCGGTGATCGATTCCGTGCGCGCTGCGCGCAATCTGCCCGGTGTCGGCGAAGGCAATCGCTTCGCCGTGTGGGGGCATTCGCAGGGCGGGCAGGCGTCGCTCTATACCGGGCTGATCGCCAAAACCTATGCTCCGGAGTTGCGCCTGGTCGGGGTCGCCGCGGCGGCGCCGGCTCCGCTGCCGCCCTTGGGCCACGACGTCGATGCGCCCGGCACGTTCGACGTCATTCTCCCGGTCAAGATCGGCTACGACACGATAAGCGACAGACTGAAGCAGGCGATCGCGGCAATGCCTGCGGTGCAAGGCGTCTCGGTCCGTGACGTCGACGTCTACCCGTCATCCGGCAAGCTGGTGCTTGGTTTGCGCATAGCGAAGGCCTCCGAGACGGATCCGGCCGATGGCAAATGGATCTATCTCACCGGCCGAATTCAGGTCGATGCAGGCGGCCATGCCGTTCGCCTGTCCAATCTCGCGGTGATCTCGGACGACGACGCGCTCGCTCCGTTGATCGCGCCGATTACCGCTGAGCTTGGATCGAAGGCCAGTGTCGACTACGGCATTGCCTACGAGAATTTGCTGAATGCCGCCAATTCCAAGCTTACCCGATCTCTGAAGGATGGCTTCCGTATGGTAGGGCATCTGTCCTCCGCGCAGCTTGAAAAGATCTATCTGCCGGCAGATGGCATTGTGATCGCGCTACGAGCCAGCGGGAATCTGAGGATTCTCTACGGCATGTAGCGGGTCCCGATTATGGTGGATCTCAGGCGCGGAGACCACCGAAGTCGCGCTCCGGGGCATAGCGGAAGGACACCAAGATGCAATATGCGTAATCATCTGCGCGAAGGCGGGACGATTTCTATGACCTACAGTTTGATCGTCGCCTTGACGATGTTCATTCTTCCCGGTGGATCAATCCTGATCGAATGGAGCCATCACCAAGAATCGTTGCTGTGGCTGATCGGAAAATGGTTTGTCTTTTGGGCGGTTGGTATCCGGCTGTTGCTTGCGGGTGTGCGTCAATATCTGCGGCCAGCCTTCACCAGCAGGACCATACTGGGCATCGAAAGTCCCGATGCATTCGTGCTCGTGCGCGAGTTGGGCGGAGCCAACCTTGCGACGGGAGTGGTCGGTGTGGCGTCCATGGCGATGCCTACGTTCGTGCTTCCTTCAGCGATCTTGGCCGGGATCTTCTACACGGTGGCCGGCTTGGAGCATGTGAAGGAGAAGCATCGCGGGATGAATGCAACGGTCGCGATGGTGAGCGATCTCTTTGCAGCGGTTGTTCTCATCGGATACGTCATCGGCGCATTGGCGACGGGTTCGTATCAATAGGGAAGATTTCCGGCTTGCCAACGTGGCGGCCATATAAGCCCGACCGCATGATGGTCGGACTGACTGTCGGCGTTGGCGGGCTTACGCGCCGCCGATAGGCATTGCCGCACTCCGCACCGCACCGCCCGAGTGGTCGAAACAGTAGATGAGCTCGGATTGCCAACGCACTAGAGTCTGTTTCAACTGCGTTGAACCGGACTCGTCGCTCATCTTTTTGTTTGAGCATGATCTTTTCCGAAAACCGGTTTCCACTTTTCGGGATCATGCTCCAGAGACTTTCCGCTTCTGATGGAATCAGAAGCGGGGCTCTATGATTTTGATTTGACGCATTTTCTTTACGCGAACCGGTAGCCACTTCGCTTGAAAACGCTCTAGCGATTCAGCAGTTTCAGCGCGGCTTCGTGCACGCGGGGATCGCCGGCGGCCACAATGCGGCCGCCGCCCTGCGCGGGCTCGCCCTCCCATGTCGTGATCACGCCACCCGCCCCGGTGATGATCGGAATCAATGCGGCGATGTCATAGGGCTTCAGCTCCGTTTCGATGACGAGATCGAGATGGCCCGCGGCCAGCATGCAGTAGGAATAACAGTCGCCGCCATAACGCGTCAGCCGGACCTCGGCCTCGACCTTGCCGAAGGCTGCGCGGTCGTCGGGATTCATCAGTAGCGGGCTGGTCGTGAACGATGTCGCCTCGTTCAGCGACGCACACCGGCGCACCATGAGATTGCGGCCGCTCGACGGGCCGCGATAGCTCGCGGAGCGGTTGTCGCCGCTGAATCGCTCGCCGATGTAGGGCTGGTGCATCATGCCATAGACTGGCAGGCCGCGATGAAGCAACGCGATCAATGTGCCCCAGACCGGAAAGCCCGCGATGAAGGATTTGGTACCGTCGATCGGATCCAGCATCCAGATATATTCGGCGTCTTCGTTCTGGCTGCCGAATTCCTCGCCGATAATACCGTGTTGGGGGAAACTCGCCTTGATCATCCGGCGCATGACCGCCTCGGCTGCCCGGTCCGCTTTCGTGACCGGATCGAAGCCATGGCCGCCGCCCTTGTTCTCAATGTCGAGAAGAGAGGTTCTGAAAAACGGCAGGATGGTTTCGCCCGAGGCCGTCGCGAGACGGTCTATGAAGGCGGTAAAGTCGATCACCGTCACGTCTTTAACCTCACCGGGCGACGTTCGCGCGCTTCGCGCACCACAAGCTGAGCGCCTCCTATACATGTCTGGCTCGAAGGCCGCATCGTCCGCAATCCACTGCAGGGCAGTTATCCCGGCTCAGATCACCCGCTCTCGACGACAGGCATGTTTCACCCCGCCGGCAGGAACTGCGACGTCAATCGTCGCGGCAAAATTGGGGCAGGCCCTCGCGATAATTAAATAACTGATTTTATTTGATAAAACTGTAGCTAGCGTCCACCCTTCGGGAACCGGACTATAGATATTGTAGGGAAAATCATTTGAAATCCCTTGCTTTTTGTGCGTCGCGGTCGCATATTGCTGCGGTGCGGTAGCCCTCGCGCTACCGCTGCCCTCCTTGGGCGTTTCCTCCCTAGACTTGGGCCGCTTGTTTTGACGAGCGGCCCTTTTTCTTTATCCATCGTCTTTGCGATGCGCAGGTTCTTGCCGCTCTTGACTGCGGCTGACGATCTATTCGGCGGCAGACCGGAACGCCCCGAGATCGTCGAGCGGGATGGCGGCAAGCGCGTCGGCAAGAATCATGAAATCCGCCGCTACTTGTCGGAAGCGCGGGCCGCGCTCGCGCCGGCGTTCGTCCATGTAGACCGCGCGGTTGAGTTCGAACTGAACGGCATGCAATCCGCTGGCCGGATTGCCGTAGTGCTCCGTGATAAAGCCGCCGGCATAGGGTTTGTTGCGCCCGACCGAATAGCCGAGGCCGCACATCACATCCTCGATGAGGTTTGGAAGCAGCGGCGCGCAACTGGTGTCGTAGCGATCTCCGATCACGATATCGGGCCGTCCCGGTTCGTCCTGTGAAATACCGGTCGAGGGCATCGAGTGGCAATCCACAATGATGGCCGTCCCGAACGTCTGATGCGCTTTGTGGATCAGCCGTCGCAGCGCGCGATGATAGGGTTTGTAGAGCAACTCGATGCGGCCGAGCGCGTCGTCCACGCTGAGACGCTCGCGATAGATTTCCTGACCGTCCCCGACGACGCGCGGAATGGTGCCAAGGCCGCCCGCGACCCGCATCGATCGCGTATTGGCGAAGCTCGGCAGGCGACCGGTGAACATCCGCGGATCGAGTTCGTAAGGCTCGCGGTTGACGTCGACATAGGAGCGGGGAAAGTTGACCCGAACCACCGGAAAGCCGGCGTCGGCCAAACCGCCGATCAGTTCGTCCATGAACGAATCTTCGGACCGGCGCAAACCGGCCAGATCGATTCGCGACGCGGCCAGAAACTCCTCCGGATAAACAGAGCCGGAGTGCGGGGAGTTGAAGATGATGGGAGACCGCCACGTCGCCGGCTCTGCGATCTCGAAAGGGGGCGGCTGGCCGCCGTCAAACTGGGTCATTGCCGGGCGTCATCCTGAAATTACGCAGATGCCTGTCGAATGTCGGCTGGACAGGCGCTTTTCGAACCTGCATTGTCGATAATCGCAGCCATCCTGCCAAGCCAAAGTTCGCCTTCACCCCAAATTTACCACCATCAGGCTTAGTGGAGCGACTGCTCCTCCCAGTCAGGCTCCGATACCACTGCCATGCACAAAATCCTTCTTGCCGAAGACGACAACGACATGCGCCGATTCCTAGTCAAGGCGCTGGAAAACGCCGGTTTCAAGGTGTCGTCCTATGACAACGGCCTGTCAGCCTATCAGAGGCTGCGCGAGGAGCCATTTGAAATGCTTCTCACCGATATTGTGATGCCGGAAATGGACGGGATCGAGCTGGCGCGTCGGGCGTCGGAACTCGATCCCGACATCAAGATCATGTTCATCACCGGCTTTGCCGCCGTTGCGCTGAATTCCGATTCCGAGGCGCCCAAGAATGCCAAGGTGCTCTCCAAGCCGGTGCATCTGCGGGAATTGGTCAGCGAAGTGAACAAGATGCTGGCGGCTTGATTCAGCGGTGCGCCCATCCTTGCCTGTCCGCGCCGGAGCCGATATAGGACGCGGCGACCCCATGCGGACGTTTCCGGGCGCGTAGCTCAGCGGGAGAGCACTACCTTGACATGGTAGGGGTCACAGGTTCGATCCCTGTCGCGCCCACCACCCCGTCTACCGTTCTGTTATTGTATAGAGACGGATAGGACAGGCCTGCCTTGGCTAGGTTTGAGGCCAAACCCTAGAACAGCGGCGTCCCCGGCACGAAGGCGTCGAACGCGGCCCAGAACTGCGCGCGGTAGCGATTTTGCTCCTGCAGGATCTCGTGCCTCGATCCGGCGATGACGAGGTGCGAGCCGCTGCGCAGATGATAGGCGAACTCCTCGACCGCCGGGGTGGAGACGATGGAATCGGAGCCGGCCGCGATCATCAGCAGCGGCTGGCGAATCTTCGACGGATAGTTCAGAGCGCGAAAATCGTGCATCGCCCGGAAGGCAGTGTCGGCCCAGGCCACCGTCGGCGAGGCGATTCCCAGCGCAGGGGCCTCCTCGAGGATCGCGACGTTGCGGGCAAACCGGACCGGATCGCTGGTCAAGGGATTGTCGGTGAAATCGGCGACGCCGGTGAGTTCGTCGCTGCCGCCGGGAACGTAGCGACTGCCCT
Source organism: Nitrobacter sp. (assembly GCF_047149785.1). Taxonomy (GTDB): domain Bacteria; phylum Pseudomonadota; class Alphaproteobacteria; order Rhizobiales; family Xanthobacteraceae; genus Nitrobacter. The sequence continues at coordinate 2,087,530 of NZ_BAAGBE010000001.1, forward strand.
GCCCGAACAATCGCATCGCCCGCAATAGCGCGCGCGCCGGAAACGAGGTGCGATGCCCCGGCAGATCGATCATCGGCGCCGACAGCACGATGCGGTCGAACCAGCGCCTGCCGGTTCGCGCCACTCGCAGCAACACCGCGCCGCCCATCGAATGCGCCAGCGCGAAGTACGGGGGCGGACAATCCGGCAGCACCACCTGCTCCATGAACGAGCAAACATCGATCTCGTAATCGGAGAAACGGCGCACATAACCCTTGCGCGGCTCGGGCAACTGCCGCGCCGAGCCCCCCTGCCCCCGCCAGTCGATCATCGCCACTGCGAAACCGCGGTCCCGCAGGTCGCGGACGGTCTCGAAATATTTTTCGATCTGCTCGCCGCGCCCGGTAAACACGCAGACCGTTCCTTTTCGCCCCGGCGGCGGGGCCCATCGGGCAAAGCGCAGGTCGACCCCGTCGGAGGTCCTGACGGCGCCGCTGACGTAATCTTCCGGAACCGGATTGGCGGGTATCGAAACAAGCCTCATGACCGCACAGGCTCGAGGGAAAGGCTAAGTAAGACACAAAGAGGACGGACTTCAAAAAAGAGGGCGCACCCGCCTCTTGAAGGCGTTTGAAGCCCTCCCATATCATTTCTGTGCAGGCCGCTACCAGTGCTCCGCAACCGGATCATGAGGCTGCACACAGAGGAAAGCCCGGCCCGATTGGCGGGCGGGTCCATTCAACGTCGCTCCATGGAGGACTGACCTATGCGTACTTTCGACCTCACCCCGTTTTATCGTTCCACTGTCGGCTTCGATCGCCTCTTCAACCTGCTCGACCAGGCCAACGGCGATGCGCCAGGCTATCCGCCCTATAACATCGAGCGGACCGGCGAGAACGCGTACCGCATTTCCGTCGCCGTATCCGGTTTCGCACCGAACGAACTCTCCATCGTCGCGAAGGAAAATACGCTGACGATCAAGGGCGAGAAGGTCGCCAACGAAAACGGCAAGGACAAGTCCGAGGTGCTGTATCGCGGCATCGCGGCGCGCGCCTTCGAGCGTGCATTCCAACTCGCCGATTTCGTGCAGGTGAAGAACGCCTCGCTTGAGCACGGCCTGCTCCATGTCGATCTCGTCCGCGAGATTCCCGAGGCCAAGAAGCCCCGCACCATTCCGATCGCAACCAGCGCGCCCACAGCGCCCACGGTCGAGAAGGCGGCTGCCTGACGGCCTTCGCAGGCGAACTTCCAAGCGCTGAACGCAGGACGCCCCGGGCAGCCGGGGCGTCCTTGTCTTGAGCAGCATTACCCAAGAGTTCCGGGCCTTGAGTGCGTCTCGCCAACCGGCGGACCATGCCGAGCTTTGGGCATAACTTCCATGCACTCAGGGACTCCCGGACGCTTGTGTGATAGAGAAAAATTTGGCAATGTCCGGGTTAGGACAGTAACACTGTCTTAATTTTGACGGCCGCCCGGTGTTGGATTTTGTGCCGCATGCAGGCGTCCGATGTCCGGCTGTGGACATGGCAAACCGGCTTTCCACCGAATACGTTGGGCGCCTGGTTTGACTTCTCAAAACTTCGGCTCGCGGCGTGCGAGTGGTGGCCCCAGGATTTTAAATCGGGGTGCCGCGACCGTCCAAGGTACGCCATGGATACGGATTGCGTTTCGGGATATCTCAAATCCCGGCTGGGAAAGGTACTGGGCTTAAGATGAGCGGGCCATCGTTCGAGCGGGAGAACATCGGGCTGGAATCACTGACAGGGGATTCGGTCGCGAAACAGCTCGAATACGCGCATGAGCACACAGGTCGTGAACACGCGCCACGCGAACACACCCTTCATGAACATAGTTGTCATGAACATACTCGTCATGAACATACCTGGCGTCCACCGGCGGAAGGCCTCTACGACCTCGGCCAGGAGAAGGATGCCTGCGGCGTCGGTTTCATCGCCAACATCAAGGGCAGGAAATCCCATCAGATCGTTTCCGATGCGATCAGCATCCTCTGCAACCTCGAACATCGCGGCGCGGTCGGCGCCGATCCGCGCGCCGGCGACGGCGCAGGCATCCTGGTCCAGATCCCGCACGGTTTTTTTGCACGCAAGGCGAAGGAACTCGGCTTCACGCTGCCCAAGCCCGGCGAATACGCGGTCGGCGCGCTGTTCATGCCGCGCGAAGCCGCCTGGCGCGAGGTCATCCGAAGCATCATCACCGACCAGATCAAGGCCGAGGGCCTGACCCTGCTCGGCTGGCGCGAGGTGCCGACGAACAATTCCTCGCTCGGCGAAACCGTGAAGCCGACCGAGCCCGCCAACATGCAGGTGTTCATCGGCCGCAACGGCACGGCCGCGACCGAGGACGAGTTCGAGCGGCGGCTCTACATCCTGCGCAAGTCGATCTCGCAGGCAACCTTCGAGCGCCGCGAGCGCGGCCTTTCCGGCTACTATCCGGTGTCGCTGTCCTGCCGCACCGTGATCTACAAGGGCATGTTTCTCGCCGACCAGCTCGGCAGCTACTATCCCGACCTGCACGAGCCGGATTTCGAATCGGCGCTGGCGCTGGTGCATCAGCGCTTCTCCACCAACACCTTCCCGACCTGGTCGCTGGCCCATCCTTACCGCATGGTCGCGCATAACGGCGAGATCAACACGCTGCGCGGTAACGTCAACTGGATGGCGGCGCGGCAGGCGTCGGTGCATTCGGACCTGTACGGCAAGGACATCAGCCGGCTGTGGCCGATCTCCTATGAAGGCCAGTCCGACACCGCCTGCTTCGACAACAGCCTCGAATTCCTTGTGCAGGGTGGCTATTCGCTCGCGCATGCGGTGATGATGATGATCCCCGAGGCGTGGGCGGGCAATCCGTTGATGGACGAGCAGCGCCGCGCCTTCTACGAATATCACGCAGCGCTGATGGAGCCGTGGGACGGCCCGGCCGCGATCGCCTTCACCGACGGCCGCCAGATCGGCGCCACGCTCGACCGCAACGGCCTGCGTCCGGCGCGCTATCTCGTCACCAGCGACGACCGCATCGTGATGGCGTCCGAAATGGGCGTGCTCAAGATTCCGGAAGAGCAGATCATCACCAAGTGGCGATTGCAGCCCGGCAAGATGCTGCTGGTCGACCTCGAACAGGGACGCCTCATTCCCGACGACGAGATCAAGGCTACGCTTGCGAACAGCCATCCCTATCGGGAGTGGCTCGGCCGCACCCAGATCCAGGTCGAGAACCTGCCGGACGCGCCGGTCAAGGCGACGCGCTCGAACCTGCCGTTGCTGGATCGCCAACAGGCGTTCGGCTATTCGCAGGAAGACATCAACATCCTGATGACGCCGATGGCGTCGATCGGCGAGGAAGCCTCGGGCTCGATGGGCAACGACACGCCGATCTCGGCGCTGTCGAGCCGGCCGAAGCAGCTCTTTACCTATTTCAAGCAGAATTTCGCGCAGGTCACCAACCCGCCGATCGATCCGATTCGTGAAGAACTGGTGATGAGTCTCGTCTCGATCATCGGGCCGCGGCCGAACCTGTTCGATCTCGAAGGACTCGCCTCCACCAAGCGGCTGGAGGTGCATCAGCCGATCCTCACCGACGCCGACCTCGAGAAGATCCGCTCGATCTCCGATGTCGCGGACTCGCACTTCGTCTCGCGCACCCTGGACATCACCTTCCACTCGGGCCATGGCGCGGCCGGCATGGAGCAGGTGCTCGACGAACTCTGCGCGCGCGCCGAAGCCGCCGTGCGCGAAGGCGTCAACATCATCATCCTGTCCGACCGCATGGTGGGCACCGACCGGATTCCGATCCCCTCGCTGCTCGCCTGCGCCGCCGTGCATCATCATCTGATCCGCGTGGGGTTGCGCACCTCGGTCGGCCTCGTCATCGAATCCGGCGAACCGCGGGAAGTGCATCACTTCGCCTGCCTCGCCGGCTACGGCGCGGAGGCGATCAATCCCTATCTCGCGTTCGAGAGCATCATCGCGATGAAGGATCGCTTGCCCGGCAGCCTCGACGACAAGGAAATCGTCAAGCGCTACATCAAGTCGATCGGCAAGGGTCTGCTCAAGGTGATGTCGAAGATGGGCATCTCGACCTATCAGTCCTATTGCGGCGCGCAGATCTTCGACGCCGTCGGGCTGAAGGGCGAATTCATCGCCAAGTATTTCGCCGGCACGCATACCCGCATCGAGGGTGTCGGCCTTGCTGAGATCGCGGAAGAAACCGTGCGGCGGCATGCGGACGCGTTCGGCGACGTGCAGATCTACAAGACCGCGCTCGATGTCGGCGGCGAATATGCCTACCGCACCCGCGGCGAGGATCACGCCTGGACCGCGGAGTCGGTCGCCAACCTGCAGCACGCCGTGCGCGGCAATTCGCAGGAGCGCTATCGCGCGTTCGCGAAGATCCTCAACGAACAGTCCGAGCGGCTGCTGACGCTGCGCGGCCTGTTCAAGTTCAAGACCGCCGAGGACGAGAATCGCAAGCCCGTCGCCCTCGACGAGGTCGAGCCGGCGAAAGAGATCGTCAAGCGTTTCGCCACCGGCGCGATGAGCTTCGGCTCGATCTCGCGCGAAGCGCACACCACGCTCGCGATCGCGATGAACCGCATCGGCGGCAAGTCCAATACCGGCGAAGGCGGCGAGGAAGCGGACCGCTTCAAGCCGATGCCGAACGGCGATTCCATGCGTTCGGCGATCAAGCAGGTCGCCTCCGGCCGCTTCGGCGTCACCACCGAGTATCTCGTCAACTCCGACATGATGCAGATCAAGATGGCGCAGGGCGCCAAGCCCGGCGAAGGCGGACAGTTGCCCGGCCACAAGGTGGACGCGACAATCGCGCGCGTGCGCCATTCGACGCCCGGCGTCGGCCTGATCTCGCCGCCGCCGCATCACGACATCTATTCGATCGAGGATCTGGCGCAGCTGATCTACGACCTGAAGAACGTCAATCCGCAAAGCCTGGTCTCGGTGAAGCTCGTCTCCGAAATCGGCGTCGGTACGGTTGCCGCAGGCGTCGCCAAGGCCCGCGCCGATCACGTCACCATCGCGGGCTTCGAGGGCGGTACCGGCGCAAGTCCCCTCACCTCGATCAAGCACGCCGGTTCGCCGTGGGAGATCGGGCTTGCCGAGACCCATCAGACGCTGGTGCGCGAAAGGCTGCGCTCGCGCATCGCGGTGCAGGTCGATGGCGGCTTCCGCACCGGCCGCGACGTGGTGATCGGCGCCCTTCTTGGTGCAGATGAATTCGGCTTCGCCACCGCGCCGCTGATCGCCGCCGGCTGCATCATGATGCGCAAGTGTCATCTCAACACCTGCCCGGTCGGCGTCGCCACCCAGGATCCGGTGCTGCGCAAGCGCTTCACCGGCCAGCCCGAGCACGTCATCAACTTCTTCTTCTTCGTCGCCGAGGAAGTACGCGAGATCATGGCGCAGCTCGGCTACCGCACCTTCAACGAGATGATCGGCCAGGTGCAAATGCTCGACCAGGGCGCGCTGGTGACGCACTGGAAAGCCAAGGGGCTCGACTTCTCGAAGCTGTTCTACCGGCAGAAGGAAGCGCCGGGCCAGACGATCTATCACGTCGAGGCGCAGGACCATCACCTCGACAAGGTGCTGGACCGCAAGCTGATCGCGGAGGCCAAGCCGGCGCTCGACCGCGGCGCGCCGGTAACAATCGAGACCGCCATCAACAACACCGACCGCTCGGCCGGCGCGATGCTGTCGGGCGCGGTCGCGAAGATCTACGGCCATGCCGGCCTGCCGCTCGACACCATCCAGGTCCGCCTCAAGGGTACGGCTGGACAGGCGTTCGGAGCCTGGCTCTGCCGCGGCATCACCTTCGATCTCGAAGGCGAAGGCAACGACTATGTCGGCAAGGGCCTCTCCGGCGGCCGCATCATCGTGCGTCCTCCGGCGAACTCCGGCATCGTGCCGGAGGAATCGATCATCGTCGGCAACACCGTGATGTACGGCGCGATCGAGGGCGAGTGCTACTTCCGCGGCGTCGCCGGCGAGCGCTTCGCCGTGCGCAACTCCGGCGCGGTCGCTGTGGTCGAGGGCGCCGGCGATCATTGCTGCGAATACATGACCGGCGGCATCGTGGTCGTGCTCGGCAAGACCGGGCGCAACTTCGCGGCCGGCATGTCCGGGGGCGTCGCCTACGTGCTCGACGAAGCCGGCGATTTTCCGAAACTGTGCAACCTTGCAATGGTCGATCTCGAACCGGTGCTCTCGGAAGAGATGATCAATGCCGGCACCTATCACCACAGCGGCGACCTCGAGGCGCATGGCCGGGTCGACGTGTTCCAGAACCTGCTGAACTCCGACGTCGAGCGCCTGCACGTTCTGATCACGCGCCACGCCAAGCTCACGGGATCCAAACGCGCCGCCGAAATTCTCGCGAACTGGAAGGCTTATCTGCCGAAATTCCGCAAGATAATGCCGGTGGAATACCGCCGCGCGCTGAAGGAAATGAAGGCCAACGCGGACGCCGAACCGAAAATCGCGATCGGGGCGTAATAAAGTCCATGAACATTAAACGAGAACGCGCGGGTTCGATTACCTCTCCCATGGGGAGAGGTCGGATCGCCCTCGCGATCCGGGTGAGGGGGTACGATCTATCGTTAGGCCGTACCCCCTCACCCCCACCCTCTCCCCATGGGAGAGGGAGCGCGCTTTCGTCGCGGCAACGCGCGGCGCTACAATTTGGTTTTTGAATTCAGGGTTCGAGGCATCAGGTCCGATGGGAAAGATCACGGGTTTTCTGGAGATCGAGCGGCACGACCGCAAGTACGCGCCGGTCTCGGAGCGGGTGAAGAACTTCAAGGAGTTCGTGATTCCGCTGTCCGAGAAGGAAACGCGCGACCAGGCCGCGCGCTGCATGAACTGCGGCGTTCCCTATTGCCACGGCACGGGTTCGGTCGCGCCCGGCACGCCCGGCTGCCCGGTCAACAACCAGATCCCCGACTTCAACGACCTCGTCTATCGCGGCGACTGGGAAGAAGCCTCGCGCACGCTGCACTCCACCAACAACTTTCCGGAATTCACCGGCCGCATATGCCCGGCGCCGTGCGAGGCCTCCTGCACGCTCAACATTGATGACAATCCCGTCACCATCAAGACGATCGAATGCGCCATCGTCGATCGTGCATGGGAGAACGGCTGGCTGAAGCCGGAAATCGCGTCGCAAAAGACCGGCAAGAAGGTGGCCGTGGTCGGCTCCGGTCCCGCCGGTCTCGCCTGCGCGCAGCAGCTCGCGCGCGCCGGTCACGAGGTGCATGTCTACGAGAAGAACGCCAAGGCCGGCGGCCTGCTGCGTTACGGCATTCCTGACTTCAAGATGGAGAAGCACATCATCGACCGCCGCCTGGCGCAGATGCAGGCCGAGGGCGTGATCTTCCACTACGGCAAGCCGGTCGGCGGCAATGCGGCCGGCGCGATCAATCCGCAGCAACTCGTCATGGATTACGACGCGGTGGCCCTGACCGGCGGCGCGGAAGCTCCGCGCGATCTGCCGATCCCCGGCCGCGATCTCGGCGGCATTCACTTCGCGATGGATTTCCTGCCGCAGCAAAACCGCCGCAACGGCAATGAAAAATTCGACGCAGCGGACATTCTCGCCACCGGCAAGCATGTGGTCGTCATCGGCGGCGGCGACACCGGCTCCGACTGCATTGGCACCTCGTTCCGGCAAGGCGCGAAGTCGGTGACGCAGCTCGAGATCATGCCTGCGCCGCCTGAGCATGAGAACAAGGCGCTGACCTGGCCGAACTGGCCGTTGAAGATGCGCACATCGTCGAGCCAGGCCGAGGGTGCCAAGCGCGACTACGCGGTGTTGACGCAGAAGTTTTCCGGCACGGACGGCAAGGTGACCAAGCTGCATTGCGTTCGCGCCGACGACAAATTCAAGCCGGTCGCCGGCAGCGAGTTCGAACTCGATGCCGATCTTGTGCTGCTTGCGATGGGCTTTGTGCATCCGGTGCACGAGGGCATGCTCACGACGCTCGGTCTCGAACGTGACCAGCGCGGCAACGTTCGCGCCAACATGCAGGACTATCGCACCTCTCTGCCCAAGGTGTTTTCGGCGGGCGACATGCGCCGCGGCCAGTCGCTGGTCGTGTGGGCGATCCGCGAAGGGCGGCTTTGTGCCCGCGCCATCGACCAGACGTTGATGGGAGCCACCACGTTGCCGCGATGAGCCGCGCTCCTTCATCAACTCATCACCTTCCAAGAAAGACGTTGAGTCATCGACAGAGGGAAACAACTGTCCGGCGTTAACGAGAATCGTTCCAGACAATTGCGTCAGGAATGTTGAACCCATGCGTCACGCGGGCAGTCATCCACACGCGCCAACGTAACCGTGCACAGAGACAATCTGTGAATTGATCGGCATCCGCCGCAGGTTACTCTCACGACAAAGTGGGGGCGGCGAAGTGACGGCATCGCGTTGGATAGTCTTCTTCTTGATCGTCGTGATCCCGACGCCAGGATGGGCGATGTCGCGCAGCGTCGCCATCAGCGCCGGTTCCTTTTTCGCCGCCGCCGCGCATTGCGAGGAGCAAGGCCTGATCACGTCGGGTCAGACCGACGATCTCTTAAGAGCCCTGTATCCTTATCTTTCGAAATCCGACAAGGCCAATATGGCGGCAGGCCGTACGCGCGGCGAGAAAGACTTGCAGGTGTTCGTCGAGGCGGAGAAAAAGTGGGTGAGCTTCACGCCGGATTCCGCCAGTTGCTACCGCGTTCAGGGCGTGCTCGACGACTACAGGACGCAGCTCGGGGAATAGACCAGCAATCGCCGCAGCCCGTTCGTCGATATTCGAACTTGGGCGATTTCTCGTCGTCGCGCGCCGGCACGCGCGCGGGAGAAGTTGAGACGCGTCCAACCCGAAGATTCGGCGATCTATCGCGAGAACAGGTCAGAGAAGAATCCCGCCGGTCCGGAATGAGCGGGCGGGCGCGATACAGCGCGCGGTTTCTGCGCCTGCTGGGAATGCGGCGGCGCTGCGCGGGATCCCGATGATCCTTCCGACCGAGCCTGCTCGGCGGAATGAGCCGGGCGCGGCTTCTTCGGCGGCGATGCCGAAGCCGAGCCATTCGGCGCGACCGGCGCGTCGGCCCTGGCCGGTTCGAAATTCACCTCACGGCGCGGCCAGACAAAATCGTCGGCACGCCCCGCTGGCGCCGACAACGGTTCGCCCTTCACCAAAATTCGCGCGGCCAGTGCATCAATCGCGGCAGAATGGGTGCCGGGACCGCCGAGCAACTGGTCGGTCTCGACCGAGGGCGCCACCAGCGGCACGATCGGGCCGGCTAGCGGACGCGGCGCGGGCTGCCCCGGCTTGACGTCGGTGTCGGGCGTGCCGGGCTCGGTGGGAATCGCGATCGGAGCGGACCGTGCCGCCAATACGCGCGTGATCTCGCGTTCGACATAATGCGCGAGCTTGCGAGCGCCGGCCTTGGTGAAATACACGCCGTCGTAAGAGCGAAGCCGGCGGATCTGGCCTTCAAAGTCCGGCCCTTGCTGGACGTACCGGCCGGCCTCGTCGACGAACCCGTCCCAGATGTCGACATAAGTAATGCCCGCCTTATCCGCCGCGGCGCGATAGAGCGAATCGAGGAACAGCATATCGGATGTCGATTTCGTACCGCGCACCGCAGGCAGGCCGACCCAGAACACCGGCACGCCCTTCGACTTGAGGACCGCGATCATCCCGTCGATCTTCCTGCTGTAGAGCTCGGCCCAGCGATCGCTGCGAAACTCGGCGATTCCGTTAGGCGAGCGCGCGCTTTTAGCGGCAGCGAGCTGATCGTCGTCGGTCTCGTCGGGCGGCAGTTCGGAATCCGCCGGCTTGTCCTCGGGTACGGCGGCAGCCGCATCCGTTTTGTCCTTCTTGTCTATATCCTTCTTATCAGCGCCTTTCTTGTCCGCTTCGGCCTTTTTCTTGTCCTCCGGCTTGCCGCTCTTGTCCTTCTCCGAAGCCTCGCGAATCGGCATCCGATCGTGCAGGCCGAGCATGACCACAATGGCGTCAGGTTTTTCGGTCGCAAGAATAGCCTTAGCCGCGGCCTCCCAATCGGCCGGTTCACCCTTTGGTTGATAGCGAATGAGGCCGGAAACGGTTTTGTACTTGCGGATCACGCCCATGTCGGGCGTTTCGCTCAGGGCGTCCTCAAGGCCGTAAGCAAGCCAGTCGGCCATGGCGTCGCCGAGCACGACCACATTGCGCGTCGGCACGGTGTCGCGCTTTTCAGGCGGCGGCGCGTGCGAATAATTCTCCGCCGGCCGCTGCTGGTGTTGCGGGCGCTGCTGCTTCGGCGGCGGTTCCTGAAAGGGGGAGAAGAACGGATTGTCGGAACCGAACCAGCCCCCGCCTCCCCCGCGATGCGCCGGACGCTGCTGCTGGAATCCGAAATTGAAGAATTGCGCCGACGCGGGCGCTGCAACCAGCGCCGCAACGACGGCCAGCGCAATCAATGACCCTCGTACTGTCAGTCGGCGGAACAGCGATTTCGGTCCGGGCATGTGCGCGATCGAAAAAAGAGGCCGGTTAAAGAGTTATAATAGCGAAATCCGGCCGCAAGCGGGCGGGCTTCCGCCTCATAGGCCTGGCATCGGCCCACGGCGTCAAGAGCGGGGCCGCAGTGTTCCCGGTGATTCCTGACGGGTTACCGCCGCCGTAGCCGTTCCAGCACGTCGGACGACGCAAATCCGTCGGCCGGCGCCCCGATCGACGCCTGGAAGCCGCGTAGCGCCTCGCGGGTCTGGCTGCCGATCTGACCGTCGGGGGTTCCGCGATAAAAACCTCTCTGCGCCAAAAGCTGCTGCAATTCGAGCCGCTCGGCGCGGGACAGCACCCTTTCCTGCCGCGGCCATGGCTGGATGAACGGCCCCCCACCGCGCAGCCGGTCGGCAAAATGGCCGATTGCGAGCGCATACGCTTCCGCGGGGTTGTACTTCATGAAGACCCGGAAATTCTGCAACATCAGGAAACCCGGGCCTTCGGCGCCGGCCGGGGCGAGCAGATAGGCTCGGTCGGCCGAACTCGGAAACCGCTTGTCGCCGGCGCGCCGGATGCCGAGATGCTCCCATTGCGCGATGGTCATCGTCTTGGCGCGATCCGCCAACATGAAGTTGAAGTTTTTAGGCAGCACGACCTCGTAGCCCCAGGTCTTGCCTCTCTGCCAGCCATCCTTCTTCAGGTTGTTTGCGGTGGACGCGATCAGATCGGCAGGATCGTCGACCACATCGCGGCGGCCGTCGCCGTCGCCGTCGACCGCATAGCGCTTGAACGCGGTCGGCATGAACTGCGTGGGGCCGAACGCGCCCGCCCACGATCCGCGCATCTGATCCGGTCGCAAGTCGCCACGGTTGAGAATTTCGAGCGCCGACAGGAATTCGTCGCGGAAATATTTCTGGCGACGGCCGATGCAGGCCAGCGTCGCCGTGGATCGAAGCACGCTGCGGTCACCCATCTGGGTCGAATAGTTCGACTCGATGCCCCATATCGCCGCGATCGCGTAGCGATCGACGCCATAGGCCTTCTCGGCCGCATCGAACTGCGGCTTGTACATCGCAAGAATTTCGCGGCCGCGCGCAAGCCGGGCATCGCTGACCAGGATGTCGAGATAATCCCAGATCGCCTTGGTGAATTCAGGCTGTGAATCCATCAGGTCCATGATGCGCAGATCGGGCGACAGCCCCGCGGTGAAGCGCTCGAAATTCTCGCGTGTGACGTGACGGCGCGCCGCGTCGGGCCACATGGCCGCAACGCAGTTGGGGAAATCCGCGGCGGCCTGACGAATGGCGCTCGCCGTCATGAGCGGATGACCCGAGGCGCCATCCTCGCCGCTCCAGGGCAATGCGGCCGAACTGGCGGGCTGCTTAGGGGCGGATTGGATCTGCTCCGACCCGACGCGCGGCGCCAGTGACGCACCCTGCTCGCGCTTTGCAAGCGAGCCGGTGAAGAGGTTGTCGAGAAAGTCCTGGATGCCGTTGCCGTTCGACGTCTGCGCGCGCACGGAAGCTGGCACAGCCAGCACCGCCAGCGCCACGGCCGTCGCCATTCCAGTGTTGCGCATCCGCGCCAGCATGATTGTCGAGACCATCCCTGACCCGCACCTCCGGCAAGTATCCCCCATCCCAGGAGGCCCTGTCACGGTTTCCATCGGCTTAACGCCAGGCCTTTTTTGAGGCGCAGGAGGACAATCGGTCACAATTTGACCGCCGGTCAGCGCGCTGCCGGCCGGAGTTTCATGCGACTGCCGTCGCGCCTGCGATCGGCTGTTGTCCCTGCCGGCCGGCCCACCATAGAACCGCCTTTGTTCCCGGCTGCAAACCGGCTAACAAGATATGAACCGGTGGTACTCCTTCCATCCGCAGAACAATCCATAGAATCGATATGAAAATCCGCAAAGCCGTCTTCCCGGTCGCCGGCCTCGGCACCCGCGTCCTTCCCGCCACCAAGGCGATGCCGAAGGAGATGCTCACAATCGTCGATCGGCCGCTGATTCAATACGTGTTCGACGAAGCCAGGGAAGCCGGCATCGAGCATTTCGTTTTCGTCACCGGCCGCAACAAGGGTGCAATCGAGGATCACTTCGACAGCCAGTTCGAACTGGACGAAACCCTGAGGGCGCGCGGCAAGAAAACCGAGATGGATCTTCTGGCGCAATTCCAGCCCGCGGCGGGCGCCGTGAGTTTCACCCGGCAACAGGCGCCGCTCGGGCTCGGCCACGCGGTGTGGTGTGCCCGCGACATCATCGGCGACGAGCCCTTCGCGGTGGTGCTGCCCGACGAACTGGTGCTGAATACGCCCGGCTGCCTCAAGCAGATGATTCAGGCTGCGGCAAGCCTCGGACCGAAATCCAATATCGTCGCGGTCGAAGCCGTGCCCGACGACATGACCCATCATTACGGCATCTGCAGCGTCGGCAAGCGCAGCGGCAATATCTTCGAGATCGACGGCATGGTGGAAAAGCCGCCAAAGGGCACGGCGCCTTCGAATCTTTCCATCACCGGACGCTACGTCTTGCAGCCAGAGATCTTCAACATTCTGGAAACGCAGAAACGCGGCGCAGGCGGTGAGATCCAGCTCACCGACGCCATGATCGGCCTGTCGGAATCGCAAGCCTTCTACGGCCTCGAATTCACAGGCGAGCGCCACGACTGCGGCTCGCGCGCCGGCTTCCTGCGCGCCAACATCGCCTTCGGCATGGCGCGCGCCGATCTCCGCGACGGCTTGCGTGCTGACATGCAGAAATATCTCAAGGCGTAAAAGCCGTGCCGAACTACGATGCGTTGCGCGATTACCTGAAACGGCAGACGCAGGTCGAATTCGTCCTGAGCTTTTCGCAGATCGAGGACATCATCGACGACGATCTCCCGCGCGCGGCGCAGCGCGCATCATGGTGGGACACCACGCGCGCGCCGGAAGAGCGGATGCCGCAACGCCAGGCCTGCATCGAGGCCGGATATGTCGCAATGCGTCTCGGCGACAAGGAGGGCGTGCGTTTCCGCAAGGCCGATGCACGACGGCCGCGCTTCAGATAAGCGTCTCCGGTCAGTTCAATTTCACGAGATCGTACAACTTAACGACGAATCGAATTAACCATTCGGGCACATACGCGGCTGGACTATTGTCTCCGATACCACGGAACATGGGCTAATGACCTACGCCGCACGACGCAAGACCGACACGCCCCCGCGCGTGCAAGCGCTGGATCTGCTCCGACTCGTCGCAGTGCTCGGCGTCATCGTCTATCACTATGGCTTCCGCGGACCCACGACAGGCGATTTCACCCACGTTGCGATTCCCGAGATCGGCACCTTTGCGATGTACGGATTTCTCGGCGTTCCGGCTTTCTTCGTCATCAGTGGATTCGTCATCGCTTATTCTGCGGAGGGACGCAACGCGACCGGTTTCGCCATCGCGCGTTTCAGCCGCATCTATCCGACTTTCGTGCTCTGCATGACGCTGACCTTCCTGACGGTCCTGATGTTCGGGCCGCCGAATTTCACGACCAGTCCTGGCCAGTGGCTTGCGAACCTGGCGATCGCCGCGCCAGCGCTGCATCATCCTTACATGGACAGCGCCTACTGGTCGCTGGTCATCGAGATCACATTCTACGGCTGGGTGACTTTATTCATCGCGACCGGATTGTTTCCACGCCGGATCGACGCAATCGTGCTGGGATGGCTCTGCCTGTCGATGGTCAACGAATTGACCATCGACGCGCGCTTCATGGAAAACATCTTTCTGGCCGACGATGCCGGCTACTTCGCTACCGGCCTGATGATCTATGAGATCTATCGCGGCCGCCGCGATCTCATCGTTTACTGCATTCTCGGCCTGTCAACCGGAGTTGCGATTTTCCACGCGGTGCACTCGCTGGCCTGGTTGCGCTCGCATTCAGGTACGGCCTTCGATTCGTGGATCGTGGCGGCGATTTGTCTGACGTCGATCGTCGTGATCTTCCTGGCAACCCGCATCCGGCGCCTTCCCCTGCCGCCGGCGCTTGTTACCGCAATCGGGGGCGTCACCTATCCGCTGTATTTGCTGCATCAGCAGATCGGCTACACGCTTTTTGTGCGCATGGCTCCGGCCAACGCCAAACTCGGGGCGACAGCGATCGTCCTCTGTATCGGCTTCGCGAGCTGGATCCTTTGGCGATTTGTCGAGAAGCCGCTCCAGAACGCGGTCCGACACCACCTGACCGGCTGGGCGGCGCGGCTGGGATGGCCGTCAAATCCGGAGCTTGCCGTGCACTCGAAACATTGATTCGGCCCACACCCATCACGCTAAATCTTTCACGAATTCGTGTGGCCACCGAACGCCGGCAACCGTAACAATCTACCGGCCTCCGCATATCTTGGAAGATCGGAGAACGGAGCTGTGACAAGCTGCGTGCACTTCCTTCAGATTGACCGGTGCAAAGGACGTCATTCATGCGCGATCCGTTCAGCCGTAATGCTATCGCCGCTGCCGCTGCCGGCGTGATTGCCCTGTCGTGGCTGTTGGCCGCCCCGTCCCGTGCGGCCGAAGACGCCGTGACCATTCCGCCGCCGACGCTGGATGCAAAGGCTGCCGACGGGATCCAGACCGCGGTCGTCGCCGGCGGCTGCTTCTGGGGCGTGCAGGGCGTGTTCCAGCACACCGTAGGCGTTGTCAACGCGATCTCCGGTTATGCCGGCGGCGCGAGAGAAACGGCAAAATACGAGACCGTAAGCACCGGCACCACCGGCCACGCGGAGTCGGTCGAGATCAGGTTCGACCCGAAGCGGATCAGTTACGGGAAAATCCTGCAGATATTCTTCTCGGTCGCGCACGATCCCACCCAGCTCGACCGCCAGGGACCGGACACCGGCACGCAATACCGCTCCGAGATTTTTACGCTCAACGACGAGCAGAAGAAGATCGCCGACGCCTACATCGCCCAGCTCAACGCCGCCGGCGTCTATAAGAAGCCGATCGTAACCAAGGTGGAAACGCTGCAGGGATTTTTTCCGGCCGAGGCCTACCATCAGGACTACCTGACGCTGCATCCCAACCAGCCCTATATTGCGTATTATGACATTCCGAAGATCAGGAATTTGAAGAAGATGTTTGCGGACAGATATATCGACAAGCCGACGCTGGTCAGCGCCAAAGCCACCGATTGACAGTGTCGCAAAGGAGGATCGATGCCCAACAGCAAGGCGATGCCGGCGAAGGTCACGAAGAGCGACAGCGAATGGCGCAAGGAACTGACGCCGATGCAATACGCCGTTCTGCGCGAGAAAGCGACCGAGCAGCCGTTTTCCGGCGAATACGAGCATGAACGTCGCGAGGGCACCTATGCCTGCGCCGGTTGCGGGCAGACGCTGTTCGAATCTGAGGCCAAGTTCGATTCGGGCTGCGGCTGGCCGAGCTTCACCGCGCCTGCGGTCGACAGCCATATTGATGAGGAGCGCGACACCAGCCACGGCATGATCCGCACCGAGGTTCTGTGCTCGAAGTGCAGCGGCCATTTGGGCCATGTTTTCAACGATGGTCCGGGCCCGACGGGTCTGCGTTACTGTATCAATTCAGCGGCCTTGAAACTCGAGCCGAAATAATCGCGAGCGCTCTGAATTCACCCTTTCTCCGCGGTCGGGTTTCAGGTTGCGCGGGACAGGCCTTACTCGCCTGGCGGAGTTCGGCTGGAACGTCTGCTATTCCCGCCATGGCATTGATATCAATATCTTATTTCTGGAGCCTCAATCTTCGCGCGGGATTTCATGATTTCGGCCCCCGAAGGTCGCAATTTCCGCTCCCTACCCTATATAAATGAGACATCACGGACATGCTGCATGCCAAGCGATAGCCGACGGGCGCCGCTTTCAGCACTGGTTCGTTTTCCGAAAAGCGTTACTTGTAGAGGTCCCGCCATGGCATTCAGCTTCAAGAAATCCGCCGAACTCTTTCCGGCTGCGATCCGCAAGAAAAAGCGTGCGGGCTTCGCTTACCGCCGTTTCGAGACTGCGGCCGACGCGGTGCGCTTCGCGATCGAGGAGCTGCCGGCGGACTCGCTGAACGGCGCGTATCTCCAGGTGGACGAGGCTCGCTTCGACCAGAACGGCATCCGCTCGCTCTACGAGAGCCACGATTTTCCGCTGCCCCGCCGCGAGCCAAAGCCGGCACCTGCCGCGGCGAGAACGTCGCAGGACGCCGCCTGACGCGCCCGCGGGTTCCTATTCTCGATCGAGCATGATCTTGTCCGAAAACCGCTTCAGCGATGCGCTGAAACGCAGCCCATACGCTAGAGCCCTTCCGCTTCTGACGGAATCAGAAGCGGGGCTCTATGTTTTTGTTTTGAGGCGTTCTCTTGACGCGAACCGGTAGCCACTTCGCTCGAAAACGCTCTAACGCGGCTGGCGGTCGAGCCAGCGCTTCAACATACGCACGTTGCGGATGTTGGCGCGGAACATGACATCGAAGGCATCGCCGGCCACCGGTACCAGCCCGACCAGCCCATCGAGCGCCACGTTGCTGAGCATTCGCGCCGTGACATGCCAGGGGGCGCCGAGCGCCCGCGCTTCACGCACGAGCCATAGCGAGAACGCGGTGGTGATGATATCGCCGATTACCGGCACCAGTCCGATCAGGCCGTCGATGCCGTAACGGATGTTCGTTCCCGGTATGACAAAGGCGACATCGAGCAGCTTCGCGATCGCCTCGAGTCGCGCAAGCCGCTGCTCGCGGGTGAGCGGCTGGAACGCCGCGCCGAAATCAAAACTGAAGGTCGACGGACCTTGCCGAAACGCCCCGCGTCCGAATCCGCCCGCGTCAAAACCATCAGAACCCAGTGAGCCCGGGCGAATTTCACGGCCGTCCTGATCGATGATCTTTGCGCGCGGCGACGATTTTCGGGAACGGGTGGTGTTTCGCGAAAACAGCTCGTCGTTTGGCATGGAATTCATGGCCTTCAGATGGGCCCGCTCGGCGGCTTTCGCAAGCTGCTGCGGCACGCGGCCGCTCACGATCACAATACGATACCATCATGTCCCCGTTCCGCCCATCCGGTCATGATGGCACGACAATTTCACCGGTCAGCATCTTTCGATCAACATCCCTGGTGCGACGAAAACTTGGCGCAACGAAAAAAGCCCGCCTCCATATCTCCCTTTCCATGACTCAAACCTGCCCCATTGCGACGCCACCCTTTCCAATGATCGCGAGTGAACGAGGGAGCGCTTCGCATGAGTCAGGTTCCGCCGCAGAAATTCGACGCCGAGTATGTTGCGCACCTGCGCGAACTGCTCGACATCGCGGTCGAACAGTTAGGACCTGAACACCGCACACCGGCGACAAAAGCGAAGATGGCCGAAACCCTCGCGCGCAACGCCGCCAGCGGCATCACCGACGCGCGCCATCTGATGGACGCGGTCGTGCGCGCCGGCAAGGACAGCACCGCGTAGCGCGAAACGAGCGAAGGTCATTCGCCCCAGGCGGCGAAGGCCTCGTTGAAGGCGCGCTCCCCGGGCGCCCCTTTTTCGATGGCGATGATCGCGCGACGCTGATTGGTATACACCAACGGCACGTCGAACCACGAGCGCTCCTTCAGGAGCTGGAGATTACGGGCGCGGTCGGCCTCGACGTTGGACAGTCCGACCAGGAAGAAGCCGTCGGTAACCTTGACGGCGAGACCCGCCAACGGCGTGCCGCGCGCCTGCTCGTTGGATTTCATCAGAATGCCAGGCACGTTGGCGACGCCGCCGCCGTCAAAATCCGGCGGCAGCATAAAGGTCAGCTCCGCGGTATGACTCGCAGGCAGCGAGGTGTCGGTATTGCGGCGGAACGACATCGTCATCTTGAAGTTACGCTCCGGGACGTCGATGTCGGCACGCACGGCGATCTCCGGCGTCTTGCCGGCTGCGCCCTTCACCTCCTCGGTGCGCCACACCACCGTACCGACATACTGTTTGCCCTTGGGATCGGACGGGTCCTCGTCATAGAGCACGACGCGTTGCGCCACCGGCGCCAGCGTTTCGGATGACGGGGGCTGACCGACCCGATCGGTAATCTTCGGTTTCATTCCCGGCGAAGCCGGTTGCGGCGTCTCGACCGCCTGCTCCCGCGACGAATCAAACAACCCGCGCAACGCCGAGACCGCCTTCGGACCCCAGACGATGCCCGCGCCCGCAAGGATCAGGACGAGACCGACGGCGATCGCGCTCTTGAACGGAAAGGCGCCGCCGAACGCGCGCTTCGGCTTGTCGCGGCCGGGTTGCGGCCAGGAACGAGGCAGGGCCGGCGGCTGGTCGTCGGCGGTCTCGCCGGATGACGCGTCGTAAGGATGATAGGCTCTCTCGAAAGCACCGCGATCCTCGAGGCTCGGCTCCAGCCGGTCGAATTCAGGCGATGGCGAGGGTACGTTGGCATAGGTGCGGCGGGCCGAGCGGCTGGCTTGCGCCGCGGCGCGACCGAGATCATCGGCGTCCGCAGTGACATCGCTGAAGCCGGGAACCGGTGAAGACGGCGGGCGATCGGCCTCGGGATTGCGGCGCGGCTGGCCCTGCCGCTCGCGGGCGGGCGACGGCGAGTCCTGCGTCGGCCTCGGTGGTGCGGGCGACCGCCACGATGGCGGCGGACCGGGAGGCGGGTCGGCGCGCAGGTTGCGCGGTTGGGGCGTTATATTGGCACGCGGGCGAACGTGGGGCGGCGGCGGCGCAGCCGTATCGTGCGATCTCATCGCTGCGCGGGTCGAGGCGCGGAAAGCATCGCCAGAGCGCGAACCGCCGCCACGCGAGGCGTCTCGCGCGCGCTGTGCGGCTTCGGACTCGACCTTGCGCACGGCCTCTTCCAGCGACAGCCGTTCGCGGGTGATTTCCGATTCGCTTAACGGCGGTTCCACGCTGCGGAGCTGCGCGATCAGCGCGGTCCGCGCCCGCTCATACAACGCGCGCCGCTGCTCGCCGGGCGCATTGGCGTCCAGTCCTGAGATGGCGCGCGCAATCAGCGGGTAATAATCAGCCATATCTTTTCAATAATACCGCGAACATTAACCTTGAACGCATTCCCGTAACATCTCGTTAAGCCTCGAACGGGTTCTGCACCAGGATGGTGTCCTCGCGCTCGGGGCTGGTCGACAGCAGAGCCACCGGGCACCCCACGAGTTCCTCGATCCGGCGAACATATTTGATGGCCTGAGCCGGCAGGTCGGCCCATGAACGGGCGTTGGCGGTGGGCTCTTTCCACCCTTCGATGGTCTCGTAGACCGGCTCGATGCGAGCCTGCGCGCCCTCTCCGGCCGGCAGATGGTCGATCTCCTTGCCGTCAAGCCTGTAGCCGGTGCAGACCTCGATGGTGTCGAAGCCGTCGAGGATGTCGAGCTTTGTCAGGGCCAGCCCGTGGATGCCGCTGGTACGGACAGTCTGCCGGACCAGCATGGCATCGAACCAGCCGCAGCGCCGCTTGCGCCCGGTGTTGACGCCGAATTCCTTGCCGCGCTGACCGATCAGTTCGCCGATCCCGTCGGTGAGTTCCGTCGGAAACGGTCCCTGGCCGACGCGCGTGGTGTAGGACTTGCAGATGCCGAGCACGTAGCCGAGCGCGCTCGGTCCCATGCCGGTGCCTGTGGCCGCTTGCGCTGCGACCGTGTTGGAGGAGGTGACGTAAGGATAGGTGCCGTGATCGACATCCAGCAACGCGCCTTGCGCGCCTTCGAACAGGATACGTTTGCCTTCGCGGCGCTTGTGATCGAGCAGATTCCACACGCTGTCAGCATAGGGCAAGACCCGCGGCGCAATTGCGGCGAGATCCTTCAGCAGCGTCCCGCTATCCACCTCCGCGATGCCGTGGCCGCGGCGCAGCGCGTTGTGATGGGCGAGCAGCCGCTCGATCTTGTGCGGCAGCGTCTGCGGGTCGGCGAGGTCCATCAGGCGAATGGCGCGGCGGCCGACCTTGTCCTCATAGGCCGGGCCGATGCCGCGCTGGGTGGTGCCGATCGCCGTCGCCGCGCTGGCGTTCTCGCGCAAGGAGTCCAGTTCGCGATGCAGCGGCAGGATCAGCGTGACGTTCTCGGCGACGCGCAGATTGTCAGGACCGATTTTGACGCCCTGCCCTTTCAGCTTCTCGATCTCGTCGACAAAGGCTTGCGGATCGAACACCACGCCGTTGCCGATGATCGACAGCTTCGACGCGCGCACCACGCCCGAGGGCAGCAGCGCCAGCTTGTAGGTGTTGCCGTCGATCACGAGCGTATGACCGGCATTATGGCCGCCCTGGAAGCGGACGACGATATCCGCCTGCTCCGACAACCAGTCGACGATCTTGCCCTTTCCCTCGTCGCCCCATTGGGCACCGACGACGACAACATTGGTCATTTTCGCAGGAATTCCTTGCAAAATGAGGCGCGTCCATGCAGCGCCCTCCGTAGCGACCACGCTAGCCGAAACGCGATAGACGCAATACGGGCCGCCAGCATGCGAGGCGCTCCACCGGATAAAGGATGCGTGCGGTCGACGCAAGCCGGAACGGCGGCTTGATGACGTCGAGGCTCTTCCCAAACCATTGATTCGGCCAGAAAATCCAAATGCAGGCCGCCGTCTTCGCAGGGGTCCCGCGCCCGCCACAGTTTCCGGCGACGCTCGATTTCAAGGCTCGGGCTGCGGTCCACCAGCCCGACGAAGACAGGAGTAGCTAAATGCCCGGTCCGATGTTCCGCCATGCCTGCGCCGGAGCGGTACTGCTGGCGCTGCTGGCTGCCTCCGCCTCCCGCGCAGACGACGCGGCGACCGGCGCGCCATCGCATCAGGCCGAAGCGAAGCAGTCCGGTTCGAAGAGCGGCGGCGATGATGCGCACAGCGGATCTGCCGCAGCCGCGACCGACCGTCGTTTGCCGCCGGCCTCCACCACCAGGCACAAGCTGGCGCTGCCCGGCCGCACGCTGGCGTTCACCGCAACCGCGGGCGCGATCCGCATTTTCGACGACAAGGGCGAACCGCAGGCGGACATCGCCACCACAGCCTATCAACTCGATGGCGCCGATCCCCGCAACCGGCCGGTCACCTTTGTGTTCAATGGCGGACCCGGCGCTTCCTCGGCATGGCTGCAATTCGGCAGCAATGGCCCATGGCGCATCGCGATGGACCGCGCGATCGCCGGTTCGTCCGCTCCGCAACCGCTTGCACCGAACGCGGAAACATGGCTCGATTTCACCGATCTCGTCTTCATCGATCCGCTCGGCACCGGCTACAGCCGCATGGTCGCGCGCGGCGACGAGGCCCGGAAGCACTTCTTCACGGTCGACGGCGATGTGGCCTCGATCGCGCTGGTGATCCGCCGCTGGCTGGAGAAAGCCGATCGGATGCAATCGCCGAAATACATCGCCGGCGAGAGCTATGGAGGCATTCGCGGGCCGAAGATCGTTCGCAACCTGCAGACACGGCAAGGCGTGGCGGTCAATGGACTGGTTCTGATCTCGCCGGCGCTCGACTTCGGCGATGTGGTGGGCACCGGACTGACCCGGTTCGTGGCGAGCCTCCCAAGCATGGCGGCGGTCGCACGGGAAAAGAACGAGAAAGACGGAACATTGACCCGCGCCGACATGGCCGACGTCGAGGCCTACGCACGGGGCGAGTTCCTGAGCGACCTCGTCAAGGGCCAGGCCGATGCGGAGGCGACGCAGCGGCTTGCCGACCGCTTCGCGGCGTTGACCGGCATCGACCAGGCGGAGAGCCGTCGCCTTGCCGGGCGGTTCAGCGTCAGCGAATTCCGTCGCGCCTTCGACCGCCGCAACGGCAAGGTGACCGGGCGCTACGACGCCTCGGTGCTCGGGTTCGATCCCTACCCCGACTCGACCACCAGCGACTTCGACGATCCCTCGGAAGAGCCGCTGCTGGCCGCGCTGACATCGGCGGCGTTCGACCTTTATGCGCACAAACTGAACTGGCGGCCGGACGGTTCCTATGAACTGCTCAGCCGCGCCGTCAACCGCGAATGGGACTTCGGCAAGCACCGGAGTTCCGTCGAGTCGGTGTCCGACATCCGCGAATTGCTCGCCGCGGACCCGAAATTCAAACTGCTGGTCGCGCATGGATTATTCGATCTGGCGACGCCGTATTTCGCTTCACAGATTCGCCTCGATCAACTGCCGACCTTCGGCTCCCGCGACCGCGTCAAGCTCGTGGTCTATCCCGGCGGCCACATGTTCTATTCGCATGACGGCTCGCGTCAGGCGCTACGCGACGCGGTTCGCGCACTGATGAAGTGATGCAAACGTTTAGCAGGCTGTTGAATTTGGAACGGCCCCGGATCAGCAGCGCGGCATTTCATGCCGCACCGCGTCCGGGGCACGCCGGAACGCAGTGCCGGTTTTCAATAGCTTGTTAGAGCATGATCCCGAAAAGTGGAAACCGGTTTTCGGAAAAGATCATGCTCAAACAAAAAGATAAGCAACGAGTCTGATTCAACGCAGTTGAAACAGACTCTAGCGAGACGGCGCGTCGATCGGTTGGCAATTGGAACGGCCCGACATCACGCAGTCCTGGATCCGGCTCGCGGAGCCGAGTTCACGCGCGAGCCAGAGACCGACCACCAGCAGCACGACGACAACGATCAGCCCCGCCACTGCGCCGCGGCGACTCCCCCCGCCGGGCTCGGAATCATTCTGCGGAGCGGGCTTATCCATCGGAAAACTCCTTCCTGGATCGGACGCCGCCGGCATGACAGGACGGGCTTGGCCTTTTCGCGCCAACGACCCTTTCGCTGTCAGAACGTCAGCGCCCTCACCTGCTTGACCTGCGGCAACGCCTTCACCTTCGCGAGCACTTTCTCCGGTACGTTGCCGTCGACCTCGACCAGTGCGATGGCGTCGCCTCCCTGGTTGTGACGACCGAGATTGAACGTCGCAATGTTGACGCCCGCATCGCCGAGCAGCGAGGCGAACTTGCCGATGAACCCCGGCTTGTCCTCGTTGGTGACGTAGATCATCGACTTGCCGAACTCGGCATCGACACGAATGCCCTTGACGTCGACCAGGCGCGGCTTGCCGTCGGCATAGACCGTGCCGGACACCGAACGCTCCTGCCGTTCGGTAAAGACAGTGACCGTGATCAGGCTTTCGTAGTCGCTCTGCGCGGCGCGCACGACCTCGTCCACCACCATGCCGCGCTCCTTGGCGACAACCGGTGCCGACACGACGTTGACGTCGCCCAGCATGGGCCGCAGCAGGCCCGACAGCGCCGCCGATGTCAGCGCCTTGATCTTCATTTCGGCGACCTGCCCCTCATAGGTGATGGTCACCTTTGAAATTCCGCTCTCCGTGAGCTGGCCCGCGAACGAGCCGAGCTTTTCCGCAAGCGCAACGAACGGCTTCAGCTTCGGCGCTTCTTCCGCCGTGATCGAGGGAAAGTTGAGAGCGTTGGTGATCGCGCCGGTGAGCAGATAATCCGACATCTGTTCGGCGACCTGTAACGCCACGTTCTCCTGCGCTTCCGTGGTGGAGGCGCCGAGATGCGGCGTGCAGATGACGTTGGGATGGCCGAACAGCACGTTCCTGGTTGCCGGTTCCTCGACGAACACATCGAACGCCGCGCCCGCGACCTGCTTGGCATTGAGCGCATCGACCAGCGCCTGCTCGTCCACCAGGCCGCCGCGCGCGCAGTTGATGATGCGCACGCCCTTTTTCATTTTCGCGATTGCGGCAGCGTCGATGATGTTGCGCGTTTTGTCGGTCAGCGGCGTATGCAGCGTGATGAAGTCGGCGCGCTTGAACAGATCGTCAAGCTCGACCTTCTCTACGCCGATGTCCTTGGCGCGTTCCGGCGACAGGAACGGATCGAACGCGACCACCTTCATCTTCAGGCCGAGCGCGCGATCGGCGACGATCGAGCCGATATTGCCGCAGCCGATGATGCCGAGAACCTTGCCGGTGATCTCGACGCCCATGAAGCGGTTCTTTTCCCACTTGCCGGCCTGGGTCGAGGCATCGGCTGCGGGAATTTCGCGCGCCAGCGCCAGCATCAGGGTGATCGCATGTTCGGCGGTCGTGATCGAGTTACCGAACGGCGTGTTCATCACGATGACGCCCCTGGCCGTCGCCGCCGGAATCTCGACGTTGTCGACGCCGATGCCGGCGCGGCCGATCACTTTCAGTTTTTTTGCATTGGCGAGGATCTTCGCGGTCGCCTTGGTGGCGGAGCGGATGGCGAGGCCGTCGTAATCGCCGATGATCTCGGCGAGCTTGTCCTTGTCCTTGCCGAGCGCGGGCTGGAAATCGACCTCGATGCCGCGATCCTTGAAGATCTGAACGGCAGCGGGGCTGAGCGCATCGGAAATGAGAACCTTGGGTGTGGTCATGGGATGTGATCCGTTGAGCAAGATGACTTGATGTCGTCACCCGCGGGCCTGACCCGCGGGTCCATCTTTTCCGATGGATGGCCGGGTCAAGCCCGGCCATGATGGAATCAGTGTGAGGAAACGCTACGCCGCCTTGGGCAGAGCAGCCTTGGTCTCGGCAAAGGCCCAGTCGATCCACTGCGTCAGCAGCGCGACGTCGCCCGCCTCCACCGTGGCGCCGCACCAGATGCGCAAGCCCGGCGGCGCGTCGCGGTAGTAGGCGAAATCGTAGCCGGCGCCCTCCTTCTCGACAGCGGCGACAAGCTTCTTGACGAAGTCGGACTGCGCATCCGCCGGCAACGACGTGATCGCGGGATCGACGATCTTCAGGCATACCGAGGTATTGGAACGGATCGCCGGCTCCTTCGCCAGGAAATCGATCCACGTCGTCTTTGCCTTCCAGTCGGCGATCACCCTGGCGTTGGCGTCGGCGCGCGCGACCATTCCCTTGAGACCGCCGACCGACTTCGCCCAGTTCAACGCGTCGATATAATCCTCGACGCACAGCATCGACGGCGTGTTGATGGTCTCGCCCTCGAAAATGCCGTGCATGAGCTTGCCGCCCTTGGTCATGCGGAAGATTTTCGGCATCGGCCACGGCGGCGTATAGCTTTCCAGACGAGCGACCGCGCGGGGGCTCAGCACCAGCATGCCGTGAGCCGCCTCGCCGCCGAGCGCCTTCTGCCATGAGAAGGTCACGACATCGAGTTTCGCCCAGTCGAGCACCTGTGCGAAGGCGGCCGAAGTGGCATCGCAAATGGTCAAGCCTTCGCGGGTAGCGCTGATCCAATCCGCGTTCGGCACGCGGACGCCCGAGGTGGTGCCGTTCCAGGTGAAGACGATGTCGGAGTTCGGATCGGCTTTGGCGAGATCGGGAATCTCACCATAACCCGCAGTGAGCTTGGTGACGTCCTTCAGCTTGAGCTGCTTGACAATATCGGTGATCCAGCCTTCGCCGAAGGACTCCCAGGCAATCGCCGTCACCGGCCGCGCGCCGAGCAGCGACCACAGCGCCATCTCGACCGCGCCGGTGTCCGAGGCCGGCACGATGCCGATCTTGTAGTCGGCCGGAATTTCCAGAACCTCGCGTGTCAGATCGATCGCGAGTTTCAGGCGCGCCTTGCCGATTTTCGCGCGATGCGAACGGCCAAGAACTGCGTCCTTGAGATTTCGGGGGGTCCAGCCGGGGCGCTTGGCGCAGGGGCCGGAAGAAAAATGCGGCACATCGGGCCGCGAAGCAGGCTTCGCAACGGTCATGATCTATCCTTCCAGATAGCGAGCCTCCCGTTGGGGGGAGGTGTCCCGCCGCCGGGGATATGGGAATCACCTGCTTTCGTCAATGATTTTTCCGGCGATCACGCGCGAGTGACGACCGGTCGGCTGACTGCTGCGCGGCGCGCACACGTGGAGAAGGTCAAATCATGGGTCGCTAATTGCCGATGCGGCCGGGATATCCGGGAGCGTTGGGATCGTCACCGGGCAGACCACTCGGCGACGCACCGGCGCCGATGTGTCCGGGCGCGGAGGTGTCGGGAACGCCGGACTGATTGACGCCGCCGGTGTTGAGGCCAGTCCCCGTACCAGTCGTTGTGCCTGACGATCCGTTCAGACCGGCACCTGTGGCCGTAGTTGAGGACCCGCCGGGCGCCGACCGGATGCCCGCCGAACCCGAGTTCTGGCTGTTCATGGAACCTGCGCTCGGCATACCCGCGGCTCCGCCTCCGATCGTCGCAGCACCTACGCCTGCGGCATAGGCGCTCAGGGCGAGCAAGCTTATCAGGGTCGCCGTGACAAGCGCAAAAAAGGTCAATCGAGATTGCATGCGTTGCTCCATCGCTATGGATGGAATCAACGGGCCGCATTCACCACTGTTCCGGTTCCCCTAACCGTAAAAAGGTTCCTTATTGGAAAACATAGCGACGATCTGGCGAGTGCGGGGAGCACTCAGACCGCGCCGACCCAGCCTGGCTCGCAACGCATTCGAGCCGCAGACTGCGGCTCGGACGCGCGAAGTGGAGAGCTTCTCGCACTCCTTGGCAATCAGAATTTATAACCGAGACCGACGCGAACAGTATTGACGTCGGTGTCTATCGACGAGGTGAACCGAACATATTCCCATTCGGCGCGCAGGAAGAGACCGGCCATCAAATTGACGTCGACGCCAAGACCCGCGGAATAACCGTAGACCAGGTGAGCATGCTGAACATCCGTCATCGACCCTGAAAACGGAATGACCTGCCCCGTAGTATTGTTGACCTGAGTGTCGGAAATGCTCGCGGTGCGAATGATATCAGCCTGGCCGAGCGCTACGCCGCCGAAAATGTACGGGAGGAAAGAGCCACACACGTAGCCGCCGCGGATACGCAAAGTCCCCATATCCTGAATGGCCATGGAAGCGTTGGCATTATAGGTAACGTAGTGAGTATATCCATCCGACGCAGAGTAAAAGCGGCTCATGCTTCCGCTATCGGAGCCGCCGAAATTTCCGTGGAGGTAGTTCGCCTCAACGCCGAGGACGACATCGTCCCATTGCGAATTGTATCCGACAAATCCGCCGAAACCGGTTCCCCGTGAGGATTTTTTGCCCATGACCGGCCAACCGGAAACATTCATGTCGTTTTCGATGACAGTATTCGTAAGCAGCTTGGCCGTGACATCGTTGGTCGCCCCGGAGAAATTCATGTCAGATTCCCCGATGCCAGTCTGCCCGCCGATGTAATAGCCCTGCCACACCGTCCGCACCGAACTGAGGCCGTCCGGCAGCGATCCGCGCAAAACCGGAAGATCGGGCATATCGGCTGCGTACGCGCCCTGCGCTACTCCACAAATGACTGCCGCCAGCAGAAGTCTGCGCATCGCAACGCTCCATTCGACACAACTTGGTTACGTGACGACCATCGCTCATTAACCTTAATCAATCGTTGTCGCGCGACGCTGTCGAACCGCATTGTCGACAAAATCCTGGCGTGCCCCCGCGCATCGCAACTGTTGAAACGCGACCCCACAAAGAAAAACGGCGCGGGAAAGCCCACGCCGTTAAGACTCGTCAGGTGATGGCAGGGCTCAGCCCTTGGTGATCAGCGGCGGCGGAGGCGGCGCATAGACAGGCGCATCGAAATTCCAACGCACACCGAAACGCACATCCTGCGATGTGATGTCGTGGAATCGCATCGGGTTGTAGACGTTGTTCGTCCCGTCGAACGCAACGAGATCGCCGGTGGCGCCATTGCCCAGATTGACGTAGCGGTACGACATTTCGAGCGTCAGGTTGTTGGTAACCTTGTAAGCAAGACCCCCGTGGAGCGCCCACGCGAAACTCCACTTCGATGCGGTGTCGCCGTAGGCTACACTTGGTCCGATACCGTTTCCGGGCGGGAAGAGCGAGCCAACGCCCTGATCGACAAAATTCGAGATCGTATTGCGCGACATGCCGACGCCGGCGCCGATAAACGGGGTGACGCAATACCAGGTGCCGAGATCGACATAGCCGTTGGCGAGGAACAACCATTCCGACTTGCTGCCGGTGTAGGTATCGGAACCGAAGCCCTGCGCGCCGCCGTTGTCGAAGGTGGTGATGTCGAGGCCATGGAAGTTCGACTTGCCGCGATATTCACCGGTGATGTCGCCGCGGAGCCAGTTGTTGAACTGATAACCGACGCCGAGGCCATAGATTCCCGCACTGTCGAATCCGGTGCGCTGATCGAGCGACGTTAATGAGCTGTAGAGAGCGTTGTCGAGATTCTTGACGCTCTGATTGCTGAATCCGATATCGCCGCGCAGATACCAGCCGCCGAAATCCGCAGCCGGCGGCGGCGCGTAATATTGAGGGGGCGGCGCGATAGGCAAATCGGCGGCGAAGGCCGTCGATGACAACAGTGATGCCGCTCCGGCGGCAACGAGAAATCCAACCCTACGCATCAGCTTCGTCCCTTTGTCAGGTGAGGCGGCGAGGCCCCACTCCCGAAATCGGACGGACGATGACACCAAATGTTTAAGCGTCGCTTAACCCTAATTTTTAAGGTTGATATTCTGTAAGGCTCTGGAGCGACAGGAGACGACGGTGCGAACCGCAGCAGCCCTGCCACACTTTCCAGAGCGGTTCAGGTTTTGATGGAAACACCTGTTCCGTCATGGTCCGGGCTCTGTCCCGGCCACGGGTTGCTGGTTCCGTCTAAAGCAAACCTGCTCGAGAGCCTTTCCGCTTCTGATGGAGTCAGAAGCGGAGCTCTATGTTTTTGTTTTGACGCGTTTTCTTTACGCGAACCGGTAGCCGCTTCGCTCGAAAACGCTCTAACAGTTCGTTGACAAACCCACGGCCGATCAACCTTGCGGGATCTTCGGCATTTTCGGCAGGAACATCGCGAGCAGGCCGATCGCCGGCAAGAACGCGCAGGCGTGATAGACGAACTCGATTCCCCTCGCGTCCGCGACCTCGCCAAGCAACGCCGCTCCGAGTCCTCCGGCGCCGAACGCAAAGCCGAAGAACATCCCCGAGATCATGCCGAAGCGATGCGGCATCAGTTCCTGCGCGAACACAATGATCGCCGGCATCGCCGAGGAGATGACAAAGCCGATGACGACGCTCAGCATCGCGGTCCAGAACAAGTTGGCGAACGGCAGCAACAGGGTGAACGGCAGCACGCCGAGGATCGAGAACCAGATCACATAGCGGCGGCCGATCCGGTCGCCGATCGGGCCGCCGAAATAGGTACCGACCGCGGTTGCGGCGAGGAACATGAACAGAAAGATCTGCGACGTCTGGGTCGAAACGCCGAACTTGTGGATCAGGAAGAACGTGTAGTAGCTGGTCAGGCTCGCCATGTAGATGAACTTGGAGAATACCAGCACGATCAGGATGGCGATCGCCAGCGCCGTCCGCCGCGGCGACGGCGCGTTGGGCTGGCGCGCCATCGCCTTGCTGACGCGTCGGGCGATCCGCGGCTTGTACCAGCGCCCGATGCGCCAAAGAATCAGGATCGCGGTTGCCGCGATCACCGAGAACCAGGCGATGCTCGGCTGGCCGAACGGCACCACGATCAGCGCCGCGAGCATCGGCCCCATCGCCGAGCCGAAATTTCCGCCGACCTGGAACACCGCCTGGGCGTACCCGTAACGTCCGCCCGACGCCATCCGCGCGATGCGCGAGGACTCGGGATGGAAAACCGCGGAGCCCAGGCCGACGAGTCCGGCTGCAACAAGGATCATCCCGTAGACATGCGCCACGCTCAGCAGCAGCAACCCGACGAAAGTCGACCCCATGCCGATGGCAAGCGAGAACGGCTGGGCTTTCTTGTCGGTGACATAGCCGACCACGGGTTGCAGCAGCGACGCCGTCACCTGAAATGCCAGCGTGATCATTCCGATCTGGGCGAAATCGAGCGCGTAGTTCTCCTTCAGGATCGGATAGACCGAGGGGATCAGCGATTGCATCGTGTCATTGAGAAAATGCGAGAAGCTGATGCCGCCAAGCACAAGATAGGCAGGACCGGCAGCGACCTTTTCGGCAATCGCGGGAACCACAACCGGCGCGACGAGGGTCTCCTCGGAGGTGATGACGTGCTTGTCCACGAAACGAATTCCGGATTGTGAGGACCGGCGCCTGTTACGACGCATGCTCCCGACCGACCAGCAACAATAGCTTATAGCAGGGATGCACCGGGAGTCGCTCGCGAATGCCGACTTACAGTCTCGGGCCGCTTAGCGCCGGCGTCACGCCGCCGCCGGTCCGCCCAGTGCGGAAACGATCGTGTCCACGACTTCCTCGACCAGGATACGATCGTCGCCCTCGCCCATCACGCGAATGACCGGCTCGGTTCCGGAGGAGCGGACCAGCAGGCGGCCGTGACCGTTGAGCCGTTTCTCTCCCGCCGTAATCGCCGACCTGACCTCGGCGCGATCCAGCGGCTTGCCGCTGCGATAGCGGAAGTTCTTCAATATCTGCGGCAGCGGCTCGAACTTGTGGCAAACCTCCGAGACCGGGCGCCCCAGCTTCTGCACGACGGCGAGCACCTGAAGCGCCGACACGAAGCCATCCCCGGTGGTCGCATAGTCCGACAGGATAATGTGACCCGATTGCTCGCCGCCAAGATTGTAGCCGTGCTTCAGCATCTGTTCGAGCACGTAGCGGTCGCCGACCGGCGTCCGCACCAGCGACAACTCCTGATCCCGCAGGAAGCGCTCAAGACCGAGATTCGACATCACGGTGGCGACGATTCCGGGGCTGGTCAGCCGACCGTCTTCCTTCCAGCTCTGCGCGATCACGGCGAGAAGCTGATCGCCGTCGACCACATGGCCACGCTCGTCGACGATGATGACCCGGTCGGCGTCGCCGTCGAGCGCAATGCCGATGTCGCCGCGCATCTCGCGGACCTTGCGGCACAGCGCCTCCGGCGCGGTGGAGCCGCATTCCTTGTTGATGTTGAAGCCGTCGGGCTCGACGCCGATCGGAATGACGTCCGCCCCCAGTTCCCACAGCGCCTCGGGCACCACCTTGTAAGCGGCGCCGTTGGCGCAATCGACCACCACCCTCAACCCATCGAGGCTGAGTTCGCGCGGCAGCGTGCGCTTGGCGAATTCGATATAGCGATCGTGTACGCCGTCGATACGGCGGGCGCGACCCATGCTCGCGCTCTGCGCCAGTCTCCTGTCGAGGTTTTGGTCGAGCAACTGTTCGATCTTCTTTTCGACCTCGTCGGACAGCTTGAAGCCCCGAGGTCCGAACATCTTGATTCCGTTGTCCTCGAACAGGTTGTGGGAGGCGGAAATCATGACGCCGAGATCGGCGCGCATCGACTTGGTGAGCATCGCCACCGCCGGCGTCGGCATCGGACCGAGCAGCAGAACATCCATGCCGACCGAGGTGAAGCCCGCAACCAGCGCGTACTCGATCATGTAGCCGGAGAGCCGGGTATCCTTTCCGATCACAACGCGATGACGGTACTCGCCGCGCTGGAACACCAGCCCGGCCGCCTGCCCGACCTTCATCGCGAGTTCCGGCGTGATCAGGCCGTTGGCGCGGCCGCGAATGCCGTCGGTTCCAAAATAGTTGCGGCTCATCCTACCCCCCACGACGCCCTCAAATCGCACGCCGCCTCGAAGCTGGTCCGCCGAATCGTTGGACGACAAGCATAGCGCGAAGCCGCTTATAACGCCCGGATAGCTAAAACGACTTCAAAAAATATAATGAATCGTTACCGGCGTATGACGACAAAAATGACGGTTTCCCCCGGAAAAGATGAATTAATCCCAATTTCTTCGGGGCCCGACCTCAACCGCCGCCATCCGCGCGATTCGAGTGACGGCCGGCCGGCCTGTCCTTTATCGGCCTTGCAGGCGCCGGCTGGGTGACGCTCACCGGATCCGATCCCGGAAACGATTCCTCGAGGCCACGATCCAGTTCCTCGTCCAGTTCCTTCTTGGTTTTCGCCTTTTTCTTCCGGTCGTCCTTCTCAACGTGGCCGCTCGTCATCGCTCTCTCCTATAACAGGGTATAACGGCGCGCGCCGCGTTCCGTTCCTCCGCGAGGCGAGATCAGGCCGGATTTTCGCGGACCCCGCTCTCAGCCCCAGCCCAGCGCCAGCGCGGTGCGGTAGGTGACGAAGGCGGCGAGATAGGCCAGCGCCAGCATGTAGAAAAAGGTAATCAGCATCCAGCGCCAGCCGCCGGTCTCGCGCTTGATGACGGCCAGCGTCGAGGCGCATTGCGGGGCAAAGACGTACCAGGCCAGGAACGCCAGCGCGGTCGCGAGACTCCATTGCGAGGCAAGCATGTGGCCGACCTGGTCCGCCGCCTCCTTGCCGCCCTCGATGGCGTAAACGGTGCCAAGCGAGGCCACCGCCACCTCGCGCGCCGCCATGCCGGGAATCAGCGCGACGCTGATCTGCCAGTTGAAGCCGATCGGCGCGAGCAACGGTTCGATCCAGCGGCCGATCATGGCGGCAAGGCTGAAATCGATCGCGGGTTCGGTTGCGCCCGCCGGCGGACGCGGAAACGAGGCCAGAAACCAGATCAGAACCATCATGGAAAAGATCGTGGTGCCGGCGCGCTTGAGAAACGCCATCGCGCGCTGGTAAAGGTTCATCAGCACGCTGCGCAATTGCGGCAGCTTGTAGTCCGGCAGTTCCAGCATGAAGGGCGGAGTCGCGCTGTCGCGCCAAAAAAAGCGGTTGGCGACGAACGACACCGCGAGCGCGCTGAAGATGCCTGCCGCATAGAGCCCGAACATCACGAGCCCCTGCAATCCAAGAACGCCGAGCACCGGCCGGTTCGGCACGAAAGCCGCAATGATCAACGTATACACCGGAATGCGCGCCGAGCAGGTCATCAGCGGCGCGACCATGATGGTGGTCAGCCGGTCGCGCTTGTTATCGATCACCCGCGTCGCCATGATCCCCGGAATCGCGCAGGCAAAACTCGACAACAGCGGGATGAAGGCGCGACCGTGCAGTCCGGCGCCACCCATGACGCGGTCCATCAGGAAGGCCGCACGCGCCATGTAGCCGAGATCCTCGAGCAGCAGAATGAAGAGAAACAGGATGAGGATTTGCGGCAGGAACACGATGACGCTGCCGACACCCGAGATCACGCCGTTCTGGACAAAACTCTGCAGCAACCCTTCCGGCAGCACGGTCGCCGAGAACGCGCCGAGCGCATCGAACCCCCGGGTGATGAGTTCCATCGCCGGCTCGGCCCAGGCGAACACGGCCTGGAACATCACGAACAGCAGCAGCAGCAGCGCGACCATCCCCCACACCGGATGCAGCAGCACGGCGTCCACGCGCGTGGTCCACGTATCGGGCTTGGCCGGCTCGCTGACCGCGGCGCGGATCACGCGATCGGCCTCGCGCTGTGCCGCGCGCAAGTCCGATACAGCCGGCGTCGTCCAGTCGCTCGCGGCTATGGCGCCGGCCGGCTTGCCGGCGATGTCGTCGATCCGGCGCAACAGATCGTCGATGCCGCCGCGCCGAACGGCGGTCGATGTGACCACCGGCACGCCGAGTTCGGCGGAGAGCTTGTCGAGATGGATGTCGACGCCGCGCCGCCGCGCAATGTCGATCATGTTCAAGACCAGAAGCATCGGCCGGTGCACGCGCTTCAGTTCGATCACAAGGCGCAACGCCACGCGAAGATTGGTGGCGTCGGCGACGCAAAGCAGGAAGTCCGGCGGACTTTCGCTCGCGAACTTGCCGAGAATGACGTCGCGGGTGATGTCCTCATCGGGGCTGCGGCCTCGCAACGAATAGGTCCCCGGCAAATCGATCAGGTTGACGCGGTGGCCGGATGCGGTTTGCAAGGCACCGGACTTTCGCTCCACCGTGACGCCGGCGTAGTTGGCCACCTTCTGCCGGCTGCCCGTGAGCGCATTGAACAGGGCGGTCTTGCCGCTGTTCGGCGTCCCAACCAGAGCGATACGCCAGTCGTTCACATCGATTGCGGTCATGCGATGGCGTTCGTCGTCCGGCCATGATCGCCAACCATGACCGCCATGGCTTCGCGCCGGCGCAGGGCGATCGTCGTGCCGTTGACGCGGACCGCAATCGGATCCCGGCCGATCGGCCCCTCATGCAGGATCTGCACCGACACGCCCTCCACGATTCCAAGTTCGAGAAGACGCCGCTCGATCTCCATCGCCGACACGCCGAGGTGGTCGCCGTCGACCATGATGGCGCATACCCGGCCGCGAAAGCCGCGCCGCGCGAGGCCAAGCGGCGTGGCCTGGGTTGCTTCAAGGATTCTGGTATCGGGATCGGACATCATGCTCGCTGCTTCGGGATCACGCTTCTATCAAGTGGATCAAGCTCCCGTGGGGGTCAAGACAAAGAGCATTGATCGAGCACGGATTAGAATGGTTAAAAACGGCGGGCGCCTCAGGTCGCGGAATGAGCCATCCGGAGATCCGCCTCGACCAAAGCGCGCAATTCCGGCGTCACCGCGGGACGTCGTCCGAACCACAGTTCAAATCCGCGCACCGCCTGATGCAGCAGCATTCCGAGGCCGTCGGCGGTCCTGAGGCCGCGCGCCTTCGCCGCCGCGAGCAACGGCGTTTCCAGCGGAACATAGACCAGATCGGCGACCACCGCGTCAGATGGCAGCAACGGCAGTTCGACGTTCAGCGGAGGTTGTCCCGCCATGCCCAGCGAGGTGGTATTCACAAGCAGCCCGGCGCGCGGCAGCACGTCGCCGATCCCGCTCCAGGCCAACGGCATGACAGTCGCGCCCAATTGAGCCGCAAGCGCCTTGGCCCGTTCCATGGTGCGGTTGGCGAGATGGATGCGCCTGATGCCGCGTTCGATCAGGCCGAACACCACGGCCCGCGACGATCCGCCGGCGCCGAGCACCAGCGCGTCTGCGGTGCGATCCCAGCCCGGCGCGGCGACATCCAGATTGCCGATGAAACCCTCGACATCGGTATTGGTGGAGCGCAACGTCTCGCCTTCGTAATAGAGCGTGTTCGCGGCGCCGACCGTTCTCGCGCGCGCGTCGGGTGCGGTCAGTTGCAGCGCCCGCTCCTTGTGCGGGATCGTGACGTTGGCGCCGACGAAGCCGTGCTTCGCCAGATTCATGACGAATTCGGCAAGGCCCTCGGGGGGAATCGCCTCGATGCTGTAGCCGCCCTCGATCCCGTACAGGCGCAGCCAGTAATGATGGATCAGCGGCGAGCGCGAATGCGCCGCGGGCCATCCGATCAGGCAGGCGGCGGGGACTTCACTTTCGGCTGACATGGCGGGTCCCGTCGCGTGGCGCGCCCGACGATCAGACGGCGCGATCAAATGAGATCATGCAAGGCGCATCCCCTGTCAATGCCGCAGGCCGCCCTCGCCCGCGGCGGGGGACCCGCATCACGCAATCTCGGGACAACGCAAAGCTGCGATGATCTCAACCGGCCGGACGGGGCGGTCCGGGTTGCTTCAGTCGAACGCCGCGCCCGCCGTCTTCGCTACGGGCGTGTTCGCCGATCAGTTCGACGCCGGCGCGATCGAACGCGCCGACCACCTTCACCAGCGTATCGACAAAGCCGCGCACCGGACCCTCGCTCGCCTCCATGCGCTGGATCGTCGGCAGGGACACGCCGGCCATTTCCGCCAGGGTCTTCTGATCGACACCCAGGAGCGCTCGCCCCGCACGCATCTGGAACGACGTGATCAAGGCTCCATCTCCATACGACAACTATTACAACTGATAGTATGAATAATAATTATGATGCTAAATACATCATCGTCGGAGACGAGTCCAGGCCGTCCGCCAAACAGGACCGGAACTCGAGATCGTGAGACGCGTGGCGGCTACGCAGCGGCCCGACGCGCCGCGATGATCTGGTCGGCGGCACGGCCGTTGACTTCAGCCATGCGATCGAACTGGCGGGTGAAACTCCCCGCGCCTGCCGTCGCCGACCTCAGTTCGACAATGAGATCGCCAATCTCGGCTTCCGGCATCACGGCGCGCACGCAATCCCAGCCGGCCCAACCTTCGCGACTGTCGAAACCGAGGATCTGGCCGCGCCGCGCCGACAGGATGGCGTTGATTTTCGCCGTCGCGTCGCTCGGGCAAACGATCTCGACCACGTGGATCGGCTCCAGCAGCACCGGCTGGCATTTCGGCAATGCTTCGCTGATACCTATGCGCGCGGCCGTGCGGAACGCCTGATCCGAGGAGTCGACGCTATGATAGGAGCCGTCGGTCAGCGTCACCTGCACATCGATCACGGGAAAACCAAGCGGACCGCGCGCGAGTCCGTCCACCACGCCCTCCTCCACGGCCCCGATGTAATTGCGCGGCACCGCCCCGCCGACGATCTTGTCGACAAAGACGAAGCCCGAGCCGCGCGGCAGCGGAGCGATCTCCAATAGAACGTCACCGAACTGGCCATGTCCGCCGGACTGTTTCTTATGGCGTCCGCGCTGGGTCGTGGATTTGCGGATTGTCTCCTGATACCCGATCGCCGGCGGATGCGACGTCACGTTGATGCCGAAGCGATCGCGCAGCCGCTCCAGCGCGACGCGCAGATGCATCTCGCCCTGTCCCCACAGGACGGTGTCGTGAGTCTGCGCATTGTGAATGACAGCAAGCGCGGGATCTTCCTCGTTGAGCTTGGTCAAGGCCTGTCCGAGCTTGACGTCGTCCTTGTGGTCTCCGGCCGAAACCGCCATCGCCAGAACCGGCGCGGCAGGCGCGATGCCGGCCAGCGAGGGCGGCGTGACCTTCGCGATCGTCAGCGCATCGCCCGTCTTCACCGCGTCGAGCTTGCCGAGCGCTACCGTGTCGCCGGCTTCGGCCGACGCCCGCTTGGTCTCCTGCGCGCCGGTAACGGCGAGAATGCCCGAGATTTTTCCGCCCTCGCCCGACGACGCCTGCACCGCCACGCCATCCTCGAAACGACCTGTCAGCACCCGCGCCAGCGACAGCTTGCCGCCGTGCTGAAGGTGCATGGTCTTGAACACGTAGGCAAGCGCCTCCTTGCTGTCGGCTACGCCTGCTCGCTTCGCCGTCTCGTTGACGCCGGGCGTCTCGTGCCGCAACGCCTTCATCAGCCGCAGCACGCCGTTCCCGCGCGCCGCCGCGCCGAGCAGCACCGGACAAATCCGGCCTTCGCGCAGTTCGCGTGCGAGATCATCGAATACCGCATCGCGCGGCGGTGGAATGTCTTCGAGCAACTGCTCCATCAGCGCGTCGTCGTGATCGGCGAGTTTCTCCAGCATCGAGAACCGCGCTTCCTTCTCGCGGTCGAGATCGCCGCCGTCCAGTCGGACAACCTCGGACGCCATGTGCTCGCGATAGACAAAGGCGCGCTCCAGCGCGAGATCGACGAATCCGGCGATCAAATCGCCGTTCCAGACCGGAATCTGCCGCAGGACCAGCGGCGTCCGGGAGGCCGGCTGCAGCGTCGCCAACGTCTCGCGAACGCGCTTGCTGGCCTTGTCGATCTTGTTGAGGAACAAAAAACGGGGAACGCTCAGATCTTCCAGTTCGCGCAGGATGATCTGCAACTGCGGCAGCTTGCGCTCGTCGGCTTCGCACACCACCACCGCCGCATCGATCGCGGGGATCGCAGAGCGCATGTCTTGCGCAAATTCGATCGAACCGGGGCAGTCGATAAAGGTATAGGCTTCGCCCATGAAGCTGGTGCTGGCAGAGGTGAGCCCGACGCCCATCCTGTGCTGGCGGGCTTCGGCGCTGGCATCGCCGACGCTGGTCCCTTGATCGACGCTGCCTGCTTTGGGGATTGCGCCCGTGCGCGCCAGGATGGCTTCGAGAAGTGTGGTTTTACCGCTCTGGAACGGGCCCACCAGCGCAATACACCGGGGACCCGGTGCTTGGGTGCCCCGGGGGGTGCCTTGTGGACCTCTGAGGTCATGTCCCATTGCCGCCTCCTGATCTGGAAGTCGGCCCATGATTGGGTCGGCGCCGCAATGCTCCTCCCGCACTCCCTTTTTGGCAAGCGGGAAAAGAACCGATGCGGCGCGAAACGTTTTGAACGGCGCGTCAGCGTCCCGGACGCAGTTCAAGCGCCGCAAGACCCGCCGCGATGTTGAAGCCGACCTGACCCTGCACACTGAGCGGTTGCAATGCGATCGAATTGGCGGAGCCGCCGATCAGGACGTTGCCGCCAAGACCGATGCCGACCGAAGCGCTGCCTTGCGCGCCCGCGTAGTCGCCGGAGAGATCGCCGGGACCAAGCCGTGCCACCGGCGCGTAGACGCCCCAGGCCAGCGCCGATTCCTGGGTGATGCCGAGATCGACGCCGACCTTGCGGATCGTCGCGACGTAGCGATCTTCCGGCAGGCCGTCCGCGTGAAACACGCAGCCGAGATTGGTGACCGAACCGACGATAAATCCGATGCTCGCTGCGCCGCGACATTCGAGAACGCCGACCTTGACGCGCTGCGCCGGCTGCTGCGCAAACACGCCCGAGAGCGGCGCGATCAGCGCCGCCACGCCCGCCACAATTAAAAACCCGCGCATGGCAAACTCCGGTGATGGAGAGATGGCCGCCACAAATGTGGCGCGCGCGTTATGGCACACCGGCTCCCGTCTCACCAGACGCGACCATACCGTCATGAACACCAAAAAAAGAGGCCCGCCGTCGCGGGCCTCTTTCGGTCGTCGTCGATCCGATCAGCTATGATGCCGATGGTGCCGATGATGATGATAATGATGATGATGATGACGGCTATAGTGATGGTGATGCCGATGCCGCCTGTAGCGAGGCGCCGCACGCATATCCGCCGGGCGTAGATCGACGTCGACGATGCCAGCCACGGCGCTGAGGCCGGTCTGGCCCTGCAAGCTCAGCGGCTGCAGCGAAATCGAATTTTCGGAGCCGCCGACCAGCAGGTTGGCGCCGACGCCGACGCCGACCGTTGCGTTGGCGCCCACCCCGCCGTAATGACCGGCCAGCGCGCCGCCGCCAAGCCGGTAGCTCGGCGCATTGACCACCCAGGCAAGCCCGGTCTGAGCCGTCACGCCGAGATCAAGGCCGAAGCGCTGGACGCGTGCGATATAGGGCTGGGGCGGCGCACCGGTGTTGCTGCGGAAGACGCACTGCAGCTCCGTCGTCGAGCCGACTACATAACCCACGTTCTGACCGCCCTCGCATTCGAGGATGCCGGCCTGAACCTGATGATGCTGGGCGTGGGCACCCGCGACCGACGCCACGAGCGTCACGGCGGCCACGGCGAGAAGTCTTGGGAAGTGCATGGAATGAATCTCCGGATGGGAATCTGGGAAGGCGCGTGAACATGATGGAACTGCCGTGTCCAAAACAAGGCAGTTGCCCCATCCCGGCATCAAAATGCCGGCAACGTTGCTAAAACTTCATGAACTCCGCAACACCATGGCAATGACGAAATAACCCGAAACACGACGTGCGGCAGCGGGCCGGTATCGCACGCCAACCGCTGGGGCCGTCTCTGCGAGGCCAGGACGGCGCACGGCGGTGACGACGGCTCAGCGCAGGCTGCCGCAGAAACGCTGGATGCGGTTGCAGGCATCCTCAAGGTCCGCAGTTCTGGTCGCATAGGAAATGCGGAACGCCGGCCCTAAGCCGAACGCCGACCCCTGCACCACCGCGACCCCTTCGGCCTCCAGCAGTTCGCTGACGAAATCCTCGTCGGTCTCGAGCTTCTTGCCCGAGGGCGTGGTCTTGCCGATGGTCCCGGCGCAGGACGGATAGACGTAGAACGCGCCCTCCGGCCGCGGGCAATCGATGCCCTTGGCCTGGTTCAGCATCGCCACCACGAGATCGCGGCGCTCCTTGAATACCTTGTTGTTCGCGCAGATGAACTCCTGCGGCCCGTTCAGAGCCTCGACCGCCGCCCATTGCGAAATTGACGACGGGTTCGAGGTCGATTGCGACTGGATCGTCGCCATCGCCTTGATGAGCTGCGCGGGGCCGCCGGCATAGCCGATGCGCCAGCCGGTCATGCAGTAGGCTTTCGACACCCCGTTCACCGTCAACGTGCGGTCGAACAGTTTCGGCTCGACCTGCGCCGGCGTGGTGAATTCGAAGTCGTCATAGACCAGATGCTCGTACATGTCGTCGGTCATGACCCAGACCTGCGGGTGCCTCACCAGCACGTCGGTCAGGGCTTTCAGCTCAGTGCGCGTATAGGCCGCGCCGGTCGGGTTCGACGGCGAGTTGAGGATGATCCACTTCGTCTTCGGCGTGATCGCCCGCTCCAGCGCGTCGGCCTGCAGCTTGAAACCG
This sequence comes from Nitrobacter sp., assembly GCF_047149785.1. GTDB lineage: Bacteria > Pseudomonadota > Alphaproteobacteria > Rhizobiales > Xanthobacteraceae > Nitrobacter. The sequence continues at coordinate 2,128,074 of NZ_BAAGBE010000001.1, forward strand.
AACTCCGCCGTGCAGACCACAGGCACGGATTCACCGCCCGCCAGCGCCACCATCTCGGGATAGCTGACCCAGTACGGCGCGGGAATGATCACCTCGTCGCCGGGATTGATCGTCGCCATCAGCGCGTTGTAGAGAACCTGCTTGCCGCCGGTGCCGACGATGATCTGGTTCGGCTTGTAGGTCAGGCCGTTCTCGCGCTCGAATTTGGCTGATATCGCTTCCTTCAACTCGGGGATGCCATCGACCGCCGTATACTTGGTCTTGCCGGCCTCGATCGCATGGACCGCCGCCAGCTTGATATTGGCCGGCGTATCGAAATCCGGCTCGCCCGCGCCGAGGCCGATGACGTTCCGCCCCTCCGCCTTGAGCCGACGCGCTTTATCCGTGACCGCGATGGTCGCGGACGGCTTCACACGATCGAGCGCAGCAGAGAGAAAAGGCATCATCGTCTCCATACCGGCGCCATGATCCAGCGACGCCACGAATTGTCACAAATCTTCATGATGAGATCGATGCACACTAAAACGCGTTCCGTTGCACCGCAAGAAGATTGGCTATAACTTTTTGGCCTCTTCCGCTTCAGGAAACATTAAAGCGCCGCGGCTAGTGTGCAGACATCGCATGTCCTAGCGTTCCCTGCAGCGTTGCGAAATATTCGCAAATTTAAACAGCGAAATGACTTATTTCTGGGAATCTCGCTTTACAGACAACCTTCGGACCGGTGCGTGGCTGACGGTCGAGCGCGTCCGCGGCTACAGCATTATGCTGCTAGGTTTCTACGTCGTCGCAGCGGTGGTATGGGTCGCGCTGTCCCATGGCCTGATCGACCTCAAGGGTAAACCGCTCGGCACCGACTTCTCCAGCTTTTACGCTGCCGGGTCGCTCGCACTCGAAGGGCGCGCGGTCGAGGTCTACGACATGGCCGCGCATTACGCGCGCGAGCAGCAGATCTTTGGCGCCGGCGTACCCTATTATGCCTGGTTCTATCCGCCGTTCTTTCTTCTGCTCGCAGCGCCGCTGGCGCTGATGCCCTATCCGCTCGCGCTCGCGGTGTGGCAGGCAGCGACATTCGCCTTTTATCTCGGCGTGATCGGCGCGATCCTCCGGCCCCTGCGGCAGGCGCGCGGCGACCCGGCCGCCATCTGGATCTTTCCCGCGCTCGCCTTTCCGGCCATTTTCATCAATGTCGGCCACGGTCAGAACGGCCTGCTCACCGCCGGCTTGTTCGGCGCGGCATTGCTCACCTTGCCGACACGGCCGCTGCTCTCCGGCCTGCTGTTCGGCTGTCTCGCCTACAAGCCGCAATTCGCGCTGGTGATTCCGGTCGCGCTGATCGTATCCGGCCATTGGCGAACCGTTGCCGCGGCGACGCTCGCGGTGATCGTGCTTGCGTTGATCGCTTCGCTCGCATTCGGCACCGATGTGTGGTTCGCCTTTCTCGCATCGACCGATGTATCGCGCCGGCTATTGCTGGAACAAGGCAGCGTCGGGTTCGAGAAACTGCAGAGCGTGTTCGCCGCGATACGGATGTGGGGCGGCGGCTTATCTCTCGCCTATATCGCCCAGGGCCTGACATCGGCCGCAACGATCTGCGGCGTCGCATGGATCTGGCGCGGCCGTTACGACGACAATCTCAAGGCCGCGATCCTGATCGTCGCCGCTCTTCTGGCTTCGCCGCACACGCTCGACTACGACCTGACGATCCTCGCGCCGGCGTTCGCATTCATGACAACTCTCGGGTTCGCCGGCGGCTTCCGGGATTTCGAGATCAATGTGCTGGCGGCGGCATGGGCGTTGCCGCTGCTTGCCCGCACCGTTGCCGGTGCGACGGGCGTACCGCTCGGCGCGATCGCGCTGCTTGCGCTCTATGCGCTCATGCTCCGTCGCGCCTGGCGCGACCGCCAGGATTGGCGCTCCGGAACCGCAAACTCATGCGTATGTGATATCGATCCGCGCGGCTTGCCGACATGATTTTCTCCTGAAACGCGTGGCGGCGGCAGCTATCGGGCTTTTCGCATGTGTTGAACGATCAGACCGTTCCGGACCCTTGCGGTGCGCCGCCGGCGGCATCATTGTTTACCCGCATTGTTTACCCATGCAGCAACACCCGCTTCTTCGGCCCGAACGGATCCAGCCATTCTCCGCATGTACAAGCTCTATTCGATGCAACGCTCGGGAAACAGCTACAAGGTTCGCCTGGCGCTGGCCTTCCTTGGCGTGCCCTATCAGGCCGTCGAGGTCGATATCCTGCGCGGAGAAAGCCGCACGCCGGATTTTCTCGCGAAAAACCCGAGCGGACAGGTGCCGTTGCTGGAGGTGGAGGATGGGCGTTATCTCGCGGAGTCCAACGCCATCCTGTGGTACGTCGCGGTGGGAACCGCGCTGGCACCGGACTCCCCGATCGAGCGCGCCGAAGCGCTGCAATGGATGTTCTTCGAACAGCACGCGCTGGAGCCCAATATCGGCGCGGCCTATTTCTGGCTCTCGCTGGTCAAAGGCGGCCGCGATCTGCAAACCCACGCGCTGGACGACTGGATGGAGCGCGGCTATGCGGCGCTTCAGGTCATGGAGAATCACCTCAAGACCCACGACTTCTTCGCCGCCGGCCAGCTCACCATCGCCGACATCGCGCTTTATGCCTACACCCATGTCGCCGACAGATGCGACTTCGACCTCATGACGTTCCCTTCGATCCGGGCCTGGCTGCGGCGGGTTGAACGACAGCCCGGCTTCGCGCGCATGGACCAGATTGCGGCTCCTTCAGGCAATGCCGCGACCGGCATCGCCGCCGGCATCTGATCCGCGCGAGCGAGGCGTCGATGAAGTCCCTTCGGTCATGCCATAGGATGGACCGCGAGAAACGCGGGCAGTGCCGGGCGCGCCTTGCTTTGGACATCTTTGAATCGCGACCGCCCCAATCCTGCCCGCGCTCGATGAAAGACTGTTGCGTTGCGGGTGATTCGCCCTCTCTTGAGGATTGACGAACAATGCGATCGCAGAGCACGAGCGGAGGATTCGGGGAACGCGTCACGCGCGTCGCATCCACGCGCCTGACCAATGCGGTTGCCGCCTCGCTGGCGGTCGCGGCCGCCGCTATCTGCCTCTCGCTGGCGTTCGCGATCATTCCGGTTTTGCGAGTAGCCGCATCGTGATCTTTTGACGCTCACCTGCGTTTGTCGTCGTGACCATCCGCTCGACGACAGGACGATTCGATGAAAGCATTCAATACGTGGATCACGGCCGTCCTGGGCGCGGCCATCGTGCTGACCGCCCCCTTCGTGATCGCCGCCGGCGCGCGCGGCGAAAGCACGACATTCAAATCGTCGGCCGGGCCACTCAGCGTCAAGACCGTCGCCAGCGGCCTGGTCCACCCCTGGAGCCTCGCCTTCCTGCCGGACGGGCGGATGCTGGTGAGCGAACGTCCGGGCCGCATCCGCATCGTCACTCCCGACGGCGTATTGTCGCCGCCCCTGAAGGGCGTGCCGAAGCCCTATATCGGCGGACAGGCGGGCCTGCTCGACGTCGCGCTCGACCGCGACTTTCCGAGCAATCGCACGCTCTATTTCTGTTACTCCGCCGACAGCGGCGGCAACGCCGCGGTCGCGCGGGCGCGGCTGAATAAGGATGCCACCGCGCTCGATGAGGTGAAGGTGATCTTCACGCAGGTCGGTCCCGGCGGCCAGGCCAATCATGGTTGCCGTATCGCCCAAGGCCCGCGCGACGGCGATCTTTACGTCACGCTCGGCGATCATTTCGGTCCGCGCAACGAGGCGCAGAACCTTCGCGTCGACAACGGCAAGCTCGTCCGCATCGCGCCCGACGGCTCGGTGCCGCCGGACAATCCGTTCGTCGGCCGCGACGGCGCGCGTCCGGAAATCTGGAGCTACGGCCACCGCAACGGACAAGGCCTCGCGTTCAATCCGGCGACCGGCGATCTCTGGGAGATCGAGCACGGCCCGCGCGGCGGCGACGAGGTCAACATCATCGGCAAAGGCAAGAACTATGGCTGGCCGGTGATCGGCTACGGCATCGATTACAACGGCGCGAAGATCCACGAGAGCACCTCGAAGCCCGGCATGGAGCAGCCGATCAAATACTGGGTGCCGTCGATCGCCCCTTCCGGCATGGCGTTCTATACCGGAACGCTGTTCCCGGCATGGCAAGGCAGCCTCTTCACCGGCGCGCTGGCCGGCAGGATGCTGGTGCGGCTCTCGCTCAAGGGCAATGCCGTCACCGGCGAGGAGCGGCTCCTGCAAAATCTCAACGAGCGCATCCGCGACGTCAGGCAGGGCCCCGATGGCGCGTTGTGGCTTTTGACCGATAATGCGGCCGGGCGCATCCTACGGGTCTCGCCGGCCGGGAAGTAAATCGCGCGATCGAACCGCGCCGCGCGTCACGGACTCCTGAGCGCCGCGACCAGCGCGAGACCGAACAACGCGACGACGCCGGCGATGAATCCGAACGCGAACGCCCAAAAGCGGCCGCGGCGCGGCTTCTCCTGTCCGTCCTCCGTGCCTTTCTCCCGCGACCTCTCTTGCTCGGGCAGCGGCGTCGCCGCCATCGCGCGCTCACGCTCGATCATGCGGCGGGCGACATAATCGGTGACGGCATTGACGACGACGGCCGCGTCATGGGATTCCGCGAGCACAACCCGGCCATGGCGGGTATCCTGGACGAAACGGTACATGCGCTTGTCGCGGCCCATGAGAACATGCGCCACCACGTCGATCCACAGCCGCGGCGTGTCTCCCTGGCTGATCCCCCGATCGAACAGATCGACCTGATCGGGGATCTGCGCGAACAGAGGATCGAGCGCTTCGTTCAGGATCTCAAGCCGCGCCACTTCCGCATCGCGCAGGTCGACGACGACGCCGGTGCGGTCGGCAGCCTCGATCCGCGCCTGGCGCAGGGCATCGCGCAGCCGCACCGGCTTCGCAGGTTCCGCCCCGCCTGCTCCCATGCCTCGTGCGTTCGACATCGTAACCTTCAGTTCGCGCCGTTAACCTGCCGGTAACCACGTAACTTAGCAGCATCCGTTTTCCGAGCAAACGCAGTTTAGTTCCAGGGGCTTATAATGGACGTCCCGCGCTCCGGAAGCGGCGACAAATCCTTTCCCTGAACAACAAACGGCCCCGCCCGGTCTCCCGGTCAGGGCCGTCCGTTTCCCTGGACGTTTCTTTTGGGCGATGCGTCAGCCCGCCATGCGGTTCGGCTCCTCCACGATGGAGAAGCGCACGCCGGCGCGGTGACGATTTTCCTCGGACACCACCCGCCAGGCATCCTCGGCTTCCTTCCGCGTCTTGAACGGGCCCTGCACCTGCGCCGAGCCTTCCACGAGCTTGTGGAAGTTCATCGAACCGAACTCGCCGCCAATCACCCAGAAATTGCTGCCGGTCATGAGAGCCTCCTTCTTCTATTCAGCCGCCTGAGCCCTGATCTGCGAACCCTGCGACTTGAATTGCGCGGCCTCTGTCGAGTCGTGAAGCGCTGTCGTCGACGACTGGCCGCCGGTGATCGTGGTCGAGACCAGGTCGAAGTAGCCGGTGCCGACCTCGCGCTGATGGCGGGTCGCCGAATAGCCGAACTGCTCCGAGGCGAACTCGGCCTGCTGCAGGCGGGAGTATGCCGCCATGCCCTCGGCCTTGTAGCCCCGCGCCAGCTCGAACATGCCGTGGTTGAGCGAGTGGAAACCCGCCAGCGTGACAAACTGGAACTTGTAGCCCATCGCGGCGATCTCCTTCTGGAACTGCGCGATGGTGTCCTTGTCCAGATTGGCTTCCCAGTTGAACGAGGGCGAACAGTTGTAGGCCAGCAGCTTGTTCGGATAGACCTTTTTTACAGCTTCGGCGAACTTGCGCGCGCCGTCGAGGTCGGGCTTGGACGTCTCCCACCACAGAAGATCGGCGTACTTCGCAAACGACAGCCCGCGCTTGATGCAGTGATCGAGACCGCTGCCGGGCCTGAGGCGATAGAAGCCTTCCGCCGTGCGCTCGCCGGTGATGAACTCGTGGTCGCGCTCGTCGATATCCGAGGTGATGAGCTTGGCGCTCTCGGCGTCGGTGCGCGCCAGCACGAAAGTCGGCACGCCGCAGACGTCGGCGGCGAGCCGCGCGGCGATCAGGTTGCGCTCATGCGCGGCGGTCGGGATCAGCACCTTGCCGCCCATGTGGCCGCACTTCTTTTCCGATGCGAGCTGGTCCTCGAAGTGGACACCGGCCGCGCCCGCCTCGATATAGGCCTTCATGATCTCGAACGCGTTGAGCGGTCCGCCGAAGCCGGCTTCCGCATCAGCCACGATGGGCACGAACCAGTCGATCTTCGCGCCGCCTTCGGCGTGCTCGATCTGGTCGGCGCGCTGGAAGGTGCGGTTGATGCGGCGGCAAAGCTCCGGCCCTGCATTGGCCGGATAGAGGCTCTGGTCCGGATACATCGCGCCCGCGGTATTGGCGTCGGCGGCGACCTGCCAGCCGGAGAGATAGATCGCGGGCAGGCCGGCGCGCGCCTGCTGCATCGCCTGGTTGCCGGTGACGGCGCCGAGCGAATTCACATAGGGCATCTCCTGGAGTTGCCTCCACAGCCGGTTCGCGCCTCTTTCGGCGAGCGTGTACTTGATCTCCACCGAGCCGCGCAGCCGCTCGACCTCCTCGGGAGTGTAAGGACGGCTGATTCCCTCGAAACGGCCCTTCGGGGCGGGGACGAGCTGCTCAAACGTCTTGGACATAGGTATCTCCAGTCCACATTCATGACATTGCGTTGCAAAATGTTGCTCTAGTTAAACGCCAAACAAATCAATTCGTATAGATATCTTGATTTCAAATGATGATGTCATGTAACATAAACACATGTCGTTCTTGTTATTTTGTAAAATTTGTAAAAATAACGAGCCGGGGCGGCGACACTCCACGCGCCCGCAAATTGATGGGGCGAACCCAAGGCAACCGCGATAGGGCAACCCCGCAATCCGTTGCGGCAAAATCGGGGCAGCGGGGAAAGCGGGCCTGACGGCGGCCGCGAGCAGGCTCGGGCGGCGATCGAACGGTCGGGGGCAAGACGTGCCGGATCGCGCCGGCAGGGAAGCGAGAGGCAAACCATGGCAACGGACTCCCAGGCCAAGAAACTCGACAAGAAACTTTTCGTGGGCCCACGTTTCCGGCGCATCCGCCAGCAGCTCGGGCTGTCACAGACCCAGATCGCGGAGGGACTCGGCATCTCGCCGAGCTACGTCAACCTGATCGAGCGCAACCAGCGTCCGGTCACCGCGCAGATCCTGCTCCGGCTCGCGGAAAGCTACGACCTCGACCTGCGCGACCTCGCCACCGCCGACGAGGATCGCTTCTTCGCCGAGCTGAACGAGGTGTTTTCCGATCCGCTGTTTCGCCGGATCGACATTCCGAAACAGGAGCTGCGCGATCTCGCCGAGCTGTGCCCCGGCGTGACCCATGCACTGCAACGCCTCTACGCCGCCTACACCGAGGCACGACGCGGGGAAACCATGGCCGCGGCTCAGTTCGCCGACCGCGACGAGGGCGCGCGCTTCGAGGCCAACCCGATCGAGCGGGTGCGCGACCTGATCGAGGCCAACCGGAATTATTTTCCCGAACCGGAGCAGGCGGCGGAAACCCTGCGCGACGAGATCAACGTCCCCGCGCAGGAGCTTTTCGCGGCGCTGAGCGCGCGGCTGCGGGAAAAGCATTCGATCCAGACCCGCATCATGCCGGTGGACGTCATGCGCGAAACGCTGCGCCGCTTCGACCGCCATCGCCGCCAGCTTCTTCATTCGTTATGGGCAGGTTTCAGAACTTGGCGATGGCTGGACCGCCACTCCACCTTCGATACGCCATCGCCGGGCAAGTGCAATTCGCAGAGGAAATCGCCGCAGATCGCTCGCCGCCCAAGCGCAGGCGCAGCCGCTGATCGCAATCCTGGGATGACGCCACCAAGGCTACCGATTATCTGATGCCCACGGATCCTTCGACAACGCCGACGTCGCCGACGTGGTGATGCTGGCGACGAGGCCGGGAACTGTGACGCGGCGGCGCTCCAAGGTTAGCGACGGCTGCACTTCGGCGCGCTCCGGAATGCGCGAACTATTTCGTCCCGGGAAGGAGCCGCGACGGCGATCCAACGGCCCTGCCGTATCAGCCAGGCGTTTCATTATCGGCGTCTGCGCGGCGCCGGCAATATCCGGACTGCTCGACGGCAGACGCGTTCGCTACGACCTCAAGGAGTTGCGCGACGTTCCCGCCATCTATTGGAGCGTCCCCGATCGAAGCGATCAGTGGTCGATCGCGGCGACCAACGACGCTTTGGTTTTCCGCATCCATGCCGATGTCACTCGCCCTCATCGAGGCCATTGCCGGGCGAGACAAGGCCGCCGAGTCGGCCGCGAAAATGGCCTTCCCCGGTGGGATGCGAGCCACGACAGCCGCCTTCCGCGCCACGCGGCCGTTCGCGCGGCGTGCCGTTGGAACCGCGAGCAACGGCATCGAACTCATGCGTTGACGTGGTGTCGCTGGCGCTGGTCGCGGATGCCTGGTCGCGGACCTATCGTCTCCAAGCGCCGCCGACCTCCGTCCGGCATCGTTCCTCGTCCCGGATCGGATTACGAAATGGATCGGAGCCCGGCGATCACCGATCATTATCGGCGTCCGCCGGCTATCGTCCTGGCTCAGGTGCTTAACGCCATCCACCCCTACGGACGAAGGACTGCGACCGATCGCCATGCAGCGATTGAGGATGCCGGCGAGGGTTCGGTCATCAGCCAGTGTTCCGTCTCTATAAAGTCCACGCGGCCAGGTCAGGCCATTGCCGGACGCTGGCATTTCGGTGGGATCGACGCAGCTTCACGCGGTTCGCATTGACGGCGATCTTCAACACCATCGGGGATGGAACCGCGAGCAACTGGGCATTTCCACCGGCGCAGTCGCGCGCTGGTCGCATTCGGTTTGGGACCTATCGCTCGCATGCGAAATCCGCCACGCGGCGAAGCTCCCGGATCGGATTACGACGGCATGGCATCGGGCATGGACCTCGACAACGCCGAAGGCACGCCGATCGGCGTCAACTGCCGGCTGTGCGAGCGCGAGAACTGCGCCCAGCGCGCCGAGCCGCCGATCACGCGCACGCTGATCCTCGACGAGAACACCCGCCGCGTGACGAGCTTCGCGTTTTCAAACGCGCGCGACGTGTGAGCACGCATCGCGGATGCCGCGTGAGTTCACCTGTAGAGTTGAAGCTCGGGCCGGGGATCGGGGATGAAGCCATCCCTGTTGGGCATCTGCACTTTTGGCAGGCTTTTCGCGTCCATGATCTCGGTCGGTTTGATGATCCTGGCTTCCGACAGGATGTAGGCGACCAGCGCATACACCTCGTCGTCCTTGAGCGAGCCGGGCGCATTGAACGGCATCGCGCGCTTGATGTAATCGAACAGCGTCGTTGCGTACGGCCAGTAGCTTTCGACGGTCTTCACCGGCGTCTTGCTTGCGAGCGTGCCCTGGCCGCCGATCAGACGATCACCGCCTATGCCCTTGGCCGGATTGCCTTGCAGCTTGTCGCCATGACAGGCGGCGCAGGTATCGGCAAAAATGGCCGCGCCCGCTTTTGCCGTGCCGCTGCCAGCGGGAAGTCCCGCGCCCGAAGGCGGGATCGCGAAGTATTTGGCGATCTCATCCGCCGTCGCGACCCGGCCGACATTGAAGTGATCGACAATCGATTGAGCGCTCGCGCCGCCGGAGAACAGGCAGACGCCAGTCGCGAAAGCGAGGCACTTCCTACGCATGGACATTGCTCACATCTCCCGCCTCGCTGACGGCCCAGCTCTGGATCGCGTTGAGGTGATAGATCGAACCGAACGGCCCGTTGTCACCGCGGATCGCGATGAGTTGCTTGAGGGTGGGCTGGACATAACCGGTCTCGTCGATGCAGCGGCTCTGCAGCACCGCAGCCTTGCCGTCCCACGTCCACGGGAAGCTGAAGCGCACCGTGCACATCGGCTCGGGAAGCGATTCAAGCCGCGCCGGGTACCAGGTCTTTCCGGAATCGAGCGAGACATCGACGGACTGGACCCGCCCGCGCCCCGTCCATGCTAGGCCCGTGATGTTGTAGAATCCCGGACCCGGCAGTTTCATGTCGCCGGACGGGAACGTGATGACCGACTTCGCCTCCATGTCGAGCGTGAAGATGCGCGCCTTACCGTCTCCGAGAAGATCGGTATACTTCGAGGTCTCCTCGCGCGTCATGAACGGCTTGTCGCTGACCTGCAGCCTCCGCAGCCATTTGATGTGGGTGTTTCCCTCATAGCCGGGAAGCAGAAGCCGCAGGGGGTAGCCCTGTTCGGGGCGGATCGCTTCACCGTTTTGTCCGTAGACGATGAGGGCATCCTTCAGCATTTTCTCCATCGGAATGCTGCGCGTCATGACCGCGGCGTCGGCGCCTTCCGCCAGCACCCAGGCTGCGCCCTCCTTCAATCCGGTCTCGCGCGCGAACGTCGCGAACTGAACGCCGGTCCATTCGGACGTGCTGAGCAGCCCGTGCGTTCCCTGCACGGTCTTCATGGTCGGCTTGTTCCACTCCGTCAGACCGTTGCCGGAACACTCGATGAAATGCTTGCGAGTCACGGAGGGCAACCGCTTGATATCGGCCATCGAGAACGTCATCGGCCGATCCACCATACCGTGGATCAACAGGTTATGCTTTGCCGGATCAATCGTCGGGATTCCGCCGTGATGACGTTCGAAGTGAAGCCCTGATGGCGTGATGTTGCCGAGTCCCTTGGCGAGCGGAGTCAAACTCCAGGAGGTGTTCTCGTTGGGTGTCGGATAACGCACGCGAACTTCGGTCTCGAATTGAGACCTCGTTCCATAGCCTCCATCGGCGGCAACCGCCCGTCCTTGCACTTTGGTCGGATCATCAGGCACATCGTAAAGAACCGCACCGGGGGGTGCCTTCGGCGATTCCGCGCGAGCGATCGAAGTTGCACCCGCTGCGCCGACGAGCGATCCCGCTGCAAACAAAAAGCCGCGCCGGCTTGAGATCATGCGACGCGGAAACATTCCGTCCTTGCAGTCGCAGTCTTCCTGGAGACGCTCGGCGATATGGCGTTGTTCGGCCATAACCATCTGCTCGGCCATGTGGCGAGCCTGGTCATCGTAGACGACCTTTTCACCGCTTTTCAAGTTGCTCTCCCTAAGAGATCTTACGACCGGTCGAGACCCGCACTACGCCTGGTGAAGCCTCAACTTGACGCTCAACTCGAAGTTCCCGTGGCAAAAACGCGCACAACAGCGCAGCCTATCTGCCGGTGGTCATGCTTGTAAAATGACATGCCGGTGATGGCGGACTTGATGTCGGTGAGCCGGCGGATTCACGGTGCAGTGTCTTGTCGCGTTCTCTCGTCCACAGATGCACAACTGCATATCGGGGAATGACGAAAAAGTGCGCACGTCCATTCGCGCAAATTCCATTATGCTTGACCCGGCGATCCATCCAAACAAGAGTTACGTTGATTCTTTTTCAGATAGCCAGCTAGGCGAAGACTTGCTTCGCGCTTTTGTTCGGCCATGACGCACAGGGATTCCCGATGCTCCTTCGCCTTTTGCTGCCCGCCGCCGTCTCTGCGTTGCTCGCCACGATCGCCCTCGCCTCCCCCGCGCTCGCCCAGCACGGCGCGTCGTGCCACAACGGCATGAGCTTTCCGCAATTCCTGGCGAGCCTCGAACAGGACGCGCAAAAGGCGGGCGTGTCGCAGCGCGCGATCAGAGCAGCCGAGCCCTACATGGTCTACGATCAGAGCATCGTGAACCGCGACCGCGGTCAGCGCGTGTTCGGGCAACTGTTCACGCAATTCGCCGGCCGCATGGCCTCGGAGGCGCGGCGGGTGCGCGGCCGGCAGCTCATCAGACAACACGCGCAGGCCTTTGCGCGCGCCGAGAAGGAGTACGGCGTGCCGGCGGCCGTCATCACCGCGTTCTGGGCGCTGGAGAGCGACTTCGGCGCGATCCAGGGCAAGCTGCCGACGCTGCGCTCGCTGGTGTCTCTGGCCTACGACTGCCGCCGTGCCGAGATGTTCCATGACGAGACCATCGCCGCGCTGAAGATCATCGACCGCGGCGATCTCACGCCGTCCGAAATGATCGGCTCGTGGGCTGGCGAACTCGGGCAGACCCAGTTCCTGCCACGGCATTATTACGACTACGCCGTGGACTACGACGGCGACGGCCGGCGCGATCTGATCCATAGCGCCGCCGACGTGATCGGCTCGACCGCGAACTACATCGCGACGGGACTGAAATGGAAGCGCGGCGAACCATGGTTGCAGGAGGTGCGCGTTTCCGCAAATCTCCCATGGGATCAGGCCGATCTCACCATCAAGCATCCACGCAGCCAGTGGGCGGCCTGGGGCGTCGTCTTCGCCGACGGCAAGCCGTTGCCGAACGACAACCTACCGGCCTCGCTGCTGCTGCCGATGGGACGCAACGGCCCGGCGTTTCTGGCTTACGACAATTTCAACGCCTATACCGAATGGAACAACTCGCTGATCTATTCCACCACCGCCGCCTATCTCGCCACGCGCATCGCAGGCGCTGCGCCGATGCGAAAGCCAGCGGGAAATGTGGCGCAACTCCCCTTCGCGCAGATCAGGCAATTGCAGCAGTTGCTGGTCAAGGCGGGTTACGATGTCGGCAAGGTGGACGGCGTGCTCGGCCAGCAGACCCGCAGCGCGGTCAAGGCAATGCAGCTCAAATACGGCCTGCCGGCGGATTCCTGGCCGACCGCCGAACTGCTGGCGCGAATGCGCGGTCACGTTGCGCCCGCAAGCGGCGCGCCCGAAGCGGCGGCGGAGCCACGTCCGGCCCAGCCGCATCGTTGAGACGCTGTTTTCCTGTCGTGCCGAGCCCATGACGCACCGGGAAATTCGCCGGCGCAATTCAGGCGCGCTTCCGTTTTGAAAGACGCGCCCTATATGCCTGAAGCAAACGTCGCCCCAAACACAAAGAGCAGCTCATGTCATTTTACGATTCCGCCGCACCGGCCTTCCTGCAAACGCTCGGCGCCCTCTCCGACATCCTCAGGAAAGCTGAAACCCATGCGAGCGCGCGAAAGATCGCGCCCGAAGCCCTGCTGACCGCGCGGCTTTATCCGGACATGCTGCCGTTGACCCGCCAGATCCAGATCGCCTGCGATTTCGCCGTAAAAACCTGCGCGCGGCTATCCGGTTCGGAGGTGCCGAGCACGCCCGACACGGAGAAAACATTTGACGATCTCCAGCAGCGCCTCGCCAAGGCAACGGATTACGTGAAAGGTGCGACGCCGGCCAAGTTCGACGGCGCGGAAGCACGCGATGTCACCTTTCCCGCGGGTCCGGACAAGACGATGACGCTGAAGGGCCAGCAATATCTCACCCATTTCGCGTTGCCGAACTTCTACTTCCACGCGACGACCGCTTACGACATCCTGCGCCACAACGGCATCGAGATCGGCAAGCGGGATTTCATGGGCGTGAAGTAGGGCTCGGTCGAGCTGAGCAGCTCCCCGTTATTTGTGCGGTATCACGGACGAAGGCCGGGTCGTCCTGTCTTCGTCCGTTGCGCGGCAAGCCAGTCGTCGAGCGCCGCGATCTCCGCCGCCGACGTCCGCAAGCCCAGCTTGGAGCGCCGCCAGAGGATGTCCTCCGCAGTGCAGGCCCATTCGTAAGAGATCAGATAGCGGACCTCGCTCTCCGTCAGCGTCGCGCCGAAGTCACGCCCGAGATCGGCCATGGATTTCGCCGGGCCCAGCACCTTGGCCGCGCGGGTGCCGTAGGCGTGGGCAAGACGGTTCGCATGCACCGGCGTCAGGAAGGGATAGCTGCGCACCAACTCCGCCGCGAGCGCCGCGACTGCCGACACCTCCATGTCGCCGCCGGGCAGAGACGCCTTCGCGGTCCAGCCCTCGCGCGCTTTCGCGCCCTTCAGATAGGACGAGAGCTTTTCCAGCGCCTCCTCGGCGAGCCGGCGATGGGTGGTGATCTTGCCGCCGTAGACCGAGAGCAGCGGAACGCCGCCGGGCGTATCGAGTTCGAAGGCATATTCGCGGGTGGCGGCCTTGGCTTCGCTCGCGCCGTCGTCGTACAGCGGCCGCACGCCGGAATAGGCCCAGACCACGTCCCGCGGCGTCACCGGCTTCGCCAGATATTCGCTGACGGAGGCGCAGAGATAGGCGATCTCCTCGTCCGAAGCCTTCACCCTGGCGGGATCGCCCTCGTAATCGCGGTCGGTGGTGCCGATCAGGGTGAAGTCGTCCTGATAGGGAATCGCAAACACGATCCGGCCGTCGCCGTTCTGAAAGATGTAGGCGCGGTCGTTGTCGTAGAGTTTCCTGACCACGATGTGCGACCCCTGCACCAGCCGCACGCGGGCGCGCGTGTTCACGCCCGCGCCCAACGTCAGCACCCGTTCGACCCAGGGGCCACCCGCGTTGACCAGCACCCGCGCAGCGACGGCGCTGCGTTCGCCGCTCAACGTATCCTCGACCGTGAGGTGCCAGAGGCCGTCGGCCTGCCGGGTTTCGACCGCGCGCGTCCGGGTCCGGATATCGGCTCCGCGATCGGCCGCGTCGCGCGCGGTGATGACGACGAGGCGGGCGTCGTCGACGAAGCAGTCGGAATATTCGAACCCCTTGCGGTAGCGGCCGGGAGCCAGCGGCTTGCCGACCTCGTCGCGCGCGAGATCGACCGTGCGCGTCGGCGGCAGCAGCTTCCGTCCACCGATGTGATCGTAAAGGAACAGGCCGAGCCTGAGCATCCATGCCGGTCGCAAGCCCGCGTGATGCGGCAGCACGAAGCGCAGCGGGCGGATAATGTGCGGCGCAATCCGCCACAGGATTTCGCGCTCGATCAGCGCCTCGCGAACCAGATGGAATTCGTAATATTCGAGGTAGCGCAGCCCGCCATGCACGAGCTTGGTGGACATGGACGACGTGCCGCTGGCAAGATCGTTCATCTCGCACAGGAAAACCGAATTGCCGCGTCCCGCCGCATCGCGCGCGATGCCGCACCCGTTGACGCCGCCTCCGATGATAGCGAGGTCGAAAACCCGGCCCACCGACGCGGCCCTTACGTTTTTTGAAAAATATGAGGGCCAGTCACTGCAGCAGCACACCCCGGAAAATCCCAAAGGGAATCTCTCCCAAAGGGAATCCCATGGTGCTGGCGTTATGTGACGGGGTCAACGCCGTATTTGCGCGGGGCGGGACCTCGGCGCTAGAATTTAAGCCTCGGCAAAGCGCGGCGGAGCGATTTCACCAAACGGGGGTATGCGGCTTTCGGAGATAATGCGCGCTTTTTCGCGGCACGCTCCGCATCGCGCGCGCTACGGAACAACTTGCCTTCCAGGGAGCTGAACCGCGGCGAGGCAGAAAAGAACCGGAACCCGGCGCGATCGCGCACCACGATTCCAGCCGATTCCGAACCAACTTCGATAATGTAGGTGTTCGACATGTCCCACTCGCATTTTCCCGGTCGCAAGGGCGCGCCGATAACGGGCAACGGGAGGAAACGTTCCCTGTCGTTATAGGGGATATGGACATGGTTTAGACAATCGCAACCTTGAATTCATCCAGATTCGGTGGCGCGCCGTCATACCGACTCCGACCCGGCCTGGCGTAAGCGCACGAATAACCGACGGCGAATTTCAAGCCGACGCCGGCTCCGCGGGGATCGGACGGTTGGCCTGCGGAACTTCTTGGGGGCGGCCCTGATCGTCGATCGCGACGTAGGTGAACTTGCCGTCGGTGACGAGGATGAACTGCATCTCCTTGCGTCGCATCACCCATGCTTCCAGATGCACCGTGATGGAGGTCCGGCCAACGCGGACGAGCGTGGCGTGAACGGACACGAGATCGCCGACAAACACCGGCTTGCGGAAATTCATGGCGTCGATCGCGACCGTCACGGTGCGCGACTTCGCGAGCTTGGACGCGAAGATGCCACCGCCGATGTCCATCTGGCTGAGCAGCCAGCCGCCAAAAATATCGCCGTTCTGGTTGGTGTCCGCGGGCATCGCCAGCGTGCGCGTGCAGAGTTCGCCAAGCGGCGCGGTTTCAGCGATCAGCGGGGCATGAACGGCTGTTGCGTCGGTCATGTGAGCGTCCATCTTCGGTCTGTCGGGGCTATATCACGCGTGACTTCACTTGAACGTATCCCAGCCGGCGTCCGGCGCAAAGCGAACGCCGAATTTCTGCGCAAGCTCGCGCAGGTTGGCGGCGACATTCTCCGGGCCGCGGGTGCGCGCATAATTCAGCGGCCCGCCGCGGAACGGCGCATAGCCGGTGCCGAAGATCATCGCGCCGTCGACCAGATCGGGATCATCGACGATGCCTTCGCGCAAACACGCGACGCAAACATTCGACATCGGCAGCACAAGGCGATCGATCATTTCCGGCGTGATCTGCGACTTGCTCGCGGTGCCCTTGTCGGCCTTGCCGTCGCGCCATGTGTAAAAACCCTGACCGGTCTTGCGGCCGAGTTCGCCCTTCGCAACCTTGTCGCGCAGCCAGTCCGGCGGCTGTGGAAGAGCTTCACCGAACTTCGAGCGCAGTTCGTCGCCGACGGCGAGGCAGATGTCCAGCCCGACCTGGTCGGCGAGTTCGATCGGCCCCATCGGCATGCCGAATTGTTCCGCCGCGGCATCGATCACGGTCTTGTCGATCTTCTCGTCGAGCATGACCATGGCTTCGAGCATGTACGGCGTCAGCGCGCGGTTGACGAGGAAGCCGGACGAACTCTGCACCGGGAGCGGCAGCCGGTCGATGGCGCCCACGAACGCCATTGCCTCTTTCAACACCTGCGGGTCGGCGGCATCATGGCTGACCACCTCGACCAGTTGCAGCCGCGACACCGGATTGAAGAAGTGCAGGCCGACCAGCCGTTCGGGATGCTGAAGCGAGGTGCGCAGCTCCTGCAGCGGAATGCTCGAGGTGTTGGTGGCGAGGATCGCGCCCGGCTTCATCCTCGGCTCGATGCCGGCATAGACCTTCTGCTTCAGGTCGAGCTTTTCCGGCACCGCCTCGATGATGAGATCGGCGTTGCGCACGCCCTCGCCCTCGAGGTCGGGCATCAGGCGGTCGAGCGCGTCGCGGATGTCGGTGCGCTTGCGCGTGATCTTGCCGTAGAGGACCGCGGCGCGCTTGATCGCGCCGGCGATCGGCTCCGGCTTCATGTCGGCGAGCGTCACGCGGATGTCCTGATGCGCGCACCAGGCGGCGATATCGCCGCCCATGGCGCCCGCGCCGATGACATGCAGATGCTTGACGACGTTGCCGCCTCCGGCGAGTTTTTTCATCTGCTCGCGCAGGAAGAACACCCGGATCAGGTTCTGCGCCGTCGACGTCACCATCAGCTCGGCGAAGGAGCGCTTTTCAGCCGCAAGCATCGCGCTTTTGCTGCCGCCATGCCTCTCCCAGAGATCGATCAGCGCATAGGGAGCCGGATAGTGCTCTTGCGATGCGGCCTTCTCCGTTTCCTTGCGCATCCGCGAGGCCAGAAAGCCGCGAACGGGGCCGAGGTTCAGCAACCCATTGAGCGCAGCAGACCGGGCGCGCTTCAGCCGGCCGGCCACCGCGTCCCTCACCGCGCCCCGGACGTGGCGCTCCTGCGTCACAGCATCGACAAGCCCCAGCGATTTCGCCTTTCGCGCATCGATGGTCTTGCCGGTCAGCATCAGCGTCATCGCCTGCATCGGATTGACCAGCCGGGTAAACCGCGCGGTGCCGCCGAGACCGGGATGCAGGCCGAGCATCACTTCCGGAAAGCCGAACCGCGCATTATCGATCGCGATCCGCGTCCGGCACGCCAGCGCCACCTCGAGCCCGCCGCCGAGGCAGAAGCCGTGGATCACGGCGACGGTCGGAATCTTCAGCGCCTCCAGCCGGTCGATGATGCCGTGGGCGCGGCCGATCGTGGTTTCCACCTCGGCCGGATCGGCGGCGCCGCGGAATTCGTTGACGTCGGCGCCGGCGATGAAGCCGGAGGTCTTGGCCGAGCGGATCACGATGCCGGCGGGCGGATGGCTTTCCAGCGCGCTCACGATCGCGCCGAACTCCTCCATCACGTCCGAGGACAGCGTATTGGCGCTGGAATCGGCGCGGTCGAACAGCACCCACGCCACGCCGTCGGCGTCGCGCGCCAGCTTGAAGTTGCGATAAGGACCGCTCGCATCGGGTTTCGGTCCAAGCTCCAGCACGCGATCCTTGAGAACGTCCAGTACTTTCGAATCCATGACGCCCTCTCAGCAGCAACTAGCGTGTCGGTCACCTCTCCCGTGGGGAGAGGTCGGATCGCATCGCCAGATGCGATTTGGGTGAGGGGTTACATCCTCAACCAGCGCACGGTCCCCCCTCACCCCAACCCTCTCCCCGGCGGGGAGAGGGAGTCGGGCAGCATCCGGGGCATGTTTTGCAGTCAATAGTGTGCTTCCTCGCATCATCACACCATCTCGATCAGCATGGCGCCGCCCTGCCCGCCGCCGATGCATTCGGTGGCGACGCCGCGCCTTGTGCCGAGCCGCTTCATGGCGTTGACGAGATGCAGCACGATGCGGTTGCCCGATGTGCCGACGGGATGCCCGAGGCTTACCGCGCCGCCATCGACGTTGAGCCTGGCGCGGTCGATCGTACCGGCCGCGCCGTCGAGACCGAGCACGTCGCGGCAGAATGTCTCGTCCTCCCATGCGGCGAGGCAGCCGAGCACCTGGGTGGCGAACGCTTCGTTGAGCTCCCAGGTCTCGATGTCGTGGAGCGAGAGCTTGTTGCGCTTCAACAGTTCGGTCGACGAGAGCACCGGGCCGATCCCCATGATCGAGGGATCGAGCGCCGCCCACTGGCTGTCGACGATCATCGCCTTCGGCTTGAGGCCGTGTTTGATGACGGCATCTTCCGAGGCGAGAATGGTCCAGCAGGCGCCGTCGGTGATCTGCGACGAATTGCCGGCGGTGACCTGGCCCCACGGCCGCTCGAACACCGGCTTCAATTTCGCCAGCGTCTCCATCGAGGAGTCCGGACGGACGCCGTCGTCGTGATCGTAGAATTTTCCGTCGCGCGCGAACGCGGTCTCCAATTCGCCTTTGAGCCAGCCTTCGGCCTGCGCCTTCGCAAGCCGCTTGTGGCTTTCGACCGCGTAGGCGTCGGACTGTTCGCGGGTAATGCCGAAGAGATAGCCGACCACCTCGGCGGTCTGGCCCATGTTGAGTTCGGTGATCGGATCGGTCAGCCCGCGCTCGAGCCCGATGACCGGCTTGAAATCGGGCGGCCGCGCTTTCGCGATCGCCTTGATTTTCGCAACGATGCCCTTGGCGCCGGCGACGCCCGCGAACCAGCGCACGCCCTGCTGCGGCCACACCAGCGGCGCATGGCTCAGCGCCTCCGCGCCCCCCGTCAGGATCAGGTTGGCGTTACCGTCGCGGATATAGCGATAGCCGGTATCCATCGACTGCATGCCCGAGCCGCAGTTGATCTGCACCGTGAACGCCACCATCGCCTCGCCCAATCCGAGCCGCAGCGCGGCGACGCGGGCGGGGTTCATCTCGTCGGCGATGACGTTGACGCAGCCGAGAATGACCTGATCGAACGCGTCGGGCGCGAACGGCTGACGCGCCAGCAATGGCCGTCCGCATTGCACCGCCAGATCGACCGGCGTGAACGGCCCCGGGCCGCCGCGCGCTTTGAGAAAAGGGGTTCGGCTACCGTCGATGATATAGACCGGACGCGCCATCAGCCTGCCGCCCTCGTTTCATTCCGATCCTGCACGACCTGCACGCTAACGGACTTCTTGAAGGGCGACAGTGCTTCCGGCGCAAAATCGTCGACCTCGATGACGCGAAGCACCGCCTCGTGCGCAGCCTTGTATTGTTCGGCCTCGACCTGAGTGATGACGCCCTGCTTGATCGCCGCATCCGCATCGTGCAGACGTGCCGCGTGCATTCGTTTGAATACGTCCTCCGCAGCGGTCACCAGCAGAAACGCCTTTTCAAGCCGCGCCACGCCATTGTCGTCATCGACATGCGAAAGACCCGGCGTCAGGCGGTCACGCGCGACGGAGGGCTCCAGCACCAGTTGCGCGCAGGCATGCACGACCTTGTCGCTCGGGCCCCGCGCCCGCGCGCCCATCGGCTGGATCATGAATTTGAGCATGATCGCGACGGCGCGGTTCGGCAGGTTGGCCAGGATGTCCGCAAACCGCCGCTCGATGGTGCGGAAACCGGTCGCCATGCACCATTCGACCAACGGGAGATCGGCCTCCTGCCGGCCCTCGTCGTGCCAGCGCTTGAGCACGGCCGACAGCAGATACAGTTCGGAAAGAATGTCGCCGTAACGCGCCGACAGCATCTCCTTGCGCTTCAGCTTGCCGCCGAGCGTCAGCAGCGCCATGTCCGCGCACAACGCGAAGGCCGACGCATAGCGCGAGAGCTGGCGGTAGAAGTCCCTCACCGGACCCGCATCCTCCGGCGCGGGCGCGAACGCCCCAAAGCTCCAGCTCCGGCCCCAGGCGCGGAACAGCGTGGTGATGCTGTGGACGACGTGAACCCAGAACGCCTTGTCGAAGGTATCGAGGCCCCTTGCTCTGTTTGTATCGCTGAGCCCATTCATCTCCTGCAACAGGTAGGGATGCGCGCGGATCGCGCCCTGCCCGAAGATGATGAGGTTGCGCGTCAGGATGTTGGCGCCTTCCACCGTGATCGAGACCGGCACCCCGCGATAGAGATTGCCGAGATAGTTCTGCGGTCCGTCGATCACGGCCTTGCCGCCGTGGATGTCCATGGCGTCGTCGATCACGGTGCGCAGACGCTCGGTCGCATGCAGCTTCATGATGCCGGATATGACGGCGGGATGGTGACCCTCGTTGAGGGCTGCGCAGGTCAACCGCCGCGCCGCGTCGATCAGATAGGCGGTGGCGGCGATGCGCGCCAGCGGCTCCTCGATGCCCTCGAACTTGCCGATCGGAATGCCGAACTGCTCGCGGACGCGGGCATAGGCGCCGGTGGTGCGCGCCGCGAAGGCCGCGCCCGCCGCCGACAACGACGGCAGCGAGATGCCGCGCCCGGCCGCCAGCGCCGTCATCAGCATCTTCCAGCCCTGACCCAGGCGCTCCTTTCCGCCGATGACATGGTCGAGCGGAATGAAAACGTCCCTGCCCCAGTTCGGGCCGTTCTGAAATACCTGCATCGCCGGCAGATGGCGACGGCCGATCGATACCCCCGGCAGATCGGTCGGAATCAGCGCCACGGTGATGCCGAGGTCCTCCTGCGAGCCGACCAGATGATCCGGATCGTAGGCCTTGAAGGCGAGGCCGAGCAGCGTCGCCACCGGACCGAGCGTGATGTAGCGCTTGTGCCAGTTGAGGCGGAGCCCGATCACCTCGCGGCCCTCGAACGTGCCCTTGCAGATGATGCCGGTGTCGGTCATCGACGCGGCATCGGAGCCGGCTTCCGGACTGGTCAGGCCGAAGCACGGAACGTCGCGGCCGTCGGCAAGGCGCGGCAACCATTTTTCCTGCTGGTCCCTGGTGCCGAACCGCATCAGCAATTCGCCGGGGCCGAGCGAATTCGGCACCATCACCGTGACCGCGGCGGTCAGCGAACGCGACGAGATCTTGCGCACCACTTCCGAATGCGCATAAGGCGAGAAGCCGAGCCCGCCATACTCGGTCGGGATGATCATGCCGAAGAATTTTTTCTGCTTGATGAAATTCCAGACATCCGGCGGCAGATCGCGCCATTTCCAATTGATCTTCCAGTCGTCGAGCATCGCGCAGAGTTCGTCCACCGGACCGTTGAGGAACGCCTCTTCCTCCGCCGTCAAACTCGCGGGCGAGGTCGCCAGCAGTTTCGCCCAGTCGGGATTGCCGGTGAACAGGTCGGCGTCCCACCAGACGTCGCCGGCCTCCAGCGCCTCGCGCTCGGTATCCGACATTGACGGCAGCACGCGGCGCGCCCAGGAGAAGATCAGCTTGGAGATCACGTCACGGCGAAAACTCATCGCAATGTCCTCTTGTTACTCGGCGTGCCCGGTCCCGGTGGGATCGCTGCAGGCAACGATCTTATACTCTTAAAGACAAATATTCTTACTAAAGGGAAAAGCGAGTTTCATTTCATGTTTCATAATTGAAAATTAAGCGAAATTGCGGGCTGGCCGGGCTTCCAAGGCAAGATAGCGCAAGAGTTCCGGAATTGCGATTTGCGAAAAAGTGACTGCGCCGCGGCAAAAATGCGGGGCGCGAGCGGCCGCGCGAAGGAGCAGCCCAAAACCGCGTTGAATCGACGATGGTTTGCAGTTTGTCGGGGTCATCGGGCGACACGCGCCGCGAACGGTACGCCCCTGCGGGATCAAGGCTTCCGCACTATTTTTCGCCGCGTGGCGCCAGACCCGCAAGCACGAAATCGATCATCTGGTCGAGTGTCGGCCCCGGCTTGTCGACGCATTGCGCGATCATCTGCGGGTGGAAGAAACGCATCATCGCCGTGCACGTGCACAGCGCCGCCAGCCGCACGTCCGGCGCCTCGAACTCGCCGCGCGCCACGCCCTGAGCGATCACCTCGCCGATGGTCGCGGCGATATCCTCCATATGCGCCTTGCAAACCTCCCAGTCCTCCTCCATGGCGATGGCGACCATCTCGTGCAGCTTGGCGTCGCCGACATAGCGCTCGCTGTTCATCTGGTGGATCGTGGACAGGAGTTCACGCAGGCGCCGCGCAGCCGGACCGGGCATGGTCGCTATGGCTTGCGCCGCGTCCTCGACCTCGCCCATCAGCCGCCGCGCCACGCCCTGGTGAATTGCCTTTTTCGAATCGAAGAAGCGATAGACGTTGGCCGGCGACATCCGCAGCACTTTTGCGATATCGGCGACGGTCGTCTTCTGATAGCCGATCTCGCGGAACAGCCGCTCCGCCACCACCAGAATCCGGTGGCGCGTATCAGCCTCGGCGTTGTCTGTAACCATGGTCATGAGAGAGCCGATCTTTCAATTATTCCGCGGCCTGAGCAAGCGGAAAAGCGAGCTGCGTCTCCCGCGGCGCAGGTTTCGCATGGCCGGACTCGCCGCCGCGCTCATCCAGGCTCTTTCTGAACCAGAGCGCGTAGAGACCCGGCAAATATAATAACGTCAGGAAAGTTGCAACGAACAGCCCGCCCATGATGGTGATCGCCATCGGTCCCCAGAACGCGGAGCGCGACAGCGGAATCATCGCAAGGATCGCGGCCAGCGCCGTCAGCACCACCGGGCGCGCGCGCCGCACCGTGGCTTCGACGATCGCCTCGCCGCGGGTCAGGCCGTGCGCCACGTCGGTCTCGATCTGGTCCACCAGAATGACCGCGTTGCGCATGATCATGCCGGCCAGCGCGATGAGGCCGAGCAACGCAACGAAGCCGAACGGCTGGCCCGCGACATTGAGGCCGAGCGACGCGCCGACAATGCCGAGCGGCGCCGTCAGGAACACCAGCACGAGGCGCGAGAAACTCTGCAACTGGATCATCAGCAGCGTCAGCATCACGGCGGCCATGACCGGAAACAGCGCGAAGATCGAGGCGTTGCCCTTGGCGGACTCCTCGAATGCGCCGCCCGCCTCGATCCGGTAGGCCGGCGGGAGGTGATCGCGAATCTCCTGCAATTCGGGCCAGATCTGGCTGGTGACGTCGGGCGCCTGTACGCCGTCCACCACGTCGCCGCGCACCGTGATCGCCATGTCGCGGTTGCGCCGCCACAGGATCGGCTCCTCGTGGGCGTATTCGATTTTCGCGACCTGCGACAGCGGCACCGCGACGCCGCCCCGCGAGGTCACGGTGAGATCGCCGACGCCGGCGAGATCGAGACGCTCCGACGGGATCGCGCGTGCGACGACGCCGACCTTCTCGATGCCGTCGCGCACCGTCGTCACCGGCACGCCCGAGATCAGCATGGCGAGCGCCTGCGAGACATCCTGCGGCGTCAGGCCGAGCGCACGGGCGCGATCCTGATCGACCACGAGCTTGAGGTACGGCGTCTGCTCGTTCCAGTCGAGACTGGGATCCTTGACGTTCGGATTGGCCCGCACGACGTCGCGCACCTTATAGGCGATGTCGCGCACCATCTTGGGATCGGGGCCGATCACCCGGAATTGAACGGGGAAGCCGACCGGCGGGCCGAAGTTGAAGCGGTCGACCCGCACCCGCGCCTCGGTCAGCGCGCCGTTGTCGACCGCCTTCTCGATCTTCGCCTTGATCCGCTCGCGCGCTTCGACGTTCTTCGCGACGATCACGATCTCGGCGAACGACTCGTTCGGCAGTTGCGGATTGAGCCCGAGCCAGAAGCGCGGCGAGCCCTGGCCGACATAGGCGGTGTAGGTGGCGATGTCGCTGTCGTCCTTGAGAAGCTTCTCGGCTTCCTTCACCGACTTCTCGGTGACGCCGAACGCCGTGCCTTCCGGCAGCCGCAGTTGCAGGAACAATTCGGGTCGCTCCGACAGCGGGAAGAACTGCTGCTGCACATGGCCGAAGCCGACGATGGCGGCGACGAAGATGCCGGCGGTCGCCGCGACCACCTTGATGCGGTGGTCGACGCACCACTGGATCACGGCGCGCAAGCTCCGATAAAGCCGCGTCTCGTAGATCGCATGCGGATCATGATTGTGGCTGACCTTCATGTCAGGCAGCAGCTTGACGCCGATGTAGGGCGTGAAGATCACCGCGACGAACCAGGATGCGACCAGCGCGATCGCCACGACCCAGAAGATACCGCCGGCATATTCGCCCACGGCCGAATTGGCGAAGCCGATCGGCAGGAAGCCGGCCGCCGTCACCAAAGTGCCGGTCAGCATGGGAAACGCGGTGGATTCCCAGGCAAAGGACGCCGCGCGGATGCGGTCCCAGCCCTGCTCCATCTTCACCACCATCATCTCGACGGCGATAATGGCATCGTCGACCAGAAGCCCGAGCGCGATGATCAGGGCGCCGAGCGTGATGCGGTGCAGGTCGAGCGACATCGCTTCCATGACGATGAAGACGATGCCGAGAACGAGCGGCACCGACAGCGCCACCACGATGCCGGTGCGCCAGCCCAATGCGAGGAAGCTGACGAACAGCACGATCGCCAGCGCTTCGACGAAGGAGCGCACGAATTCGCCGACGGCGTGCTCGACCACTTTCGGCTGATCGGCGATGCGCTCGATGTCGATGCCCTGCGGCACCGCCCGCATGAACTCGTCCGTGGCCCTGGTGACGTCCTCGCCGAGCTTGAGAATGTTGGCGCCCTTCGCGGTCACGACGCCGATGCCGAGCGCGGGCTTGCCCTCCTGCCGCACCTTGAACGTGGGCGGATCGACGAAGCCATGGGTGACGGTCGCGATGTCGCCGAGGCGAAACACGCGTCCGTTGCTTTCGACCGGCGTTTCCGCCACCGCTTTGGCGCCATCGAGCGCGCCGGTAACGCGCAACGCCACCCGCTGCGACGAGGTTTCGACCGTGCCGGCCGGCGTCACCGCGTTCTGTTTTGCGAGAGAATCGAAGATCGCCTGCGGCGCGATGCCGAGCGTCGCCAGCTTGGCGTGGGAGAACTCGACGTAGATGCGCTCGTCCTGGGTGCCGTAGAGGTTGACCTTGGTGACGCCGTCCACCCTCAACAGCCGCTGGCGCAAACCTTCGGCGACCTTTTTCAACTGCGCGTAATCCGCGCCGGCGCCGGTGAGCGCATAGAGAATGGAATCGACGTCGCTGAACTCGTCGTTGACCACAGGCCCGATGATTCCGGCCGGAAGGCTTCCTTGCGCATCGGCAAGCTTCTTGCGCAACAGATAGAACAGATAGGGCACCTGCTTCGGCGGCGCGGAATCGAGGAACGACACCTGCATCGCCGTGAAAGCCGGCTTGGAATAGGTCTGCACCTTGTCGAAATACGGCAGCTCCTGCAACTTCTTCTCGATCGGGTCGGCGACCTGCGTCTGCATCTCCTCCGCGGTCGCGCCGGGCCACATCACCGAGACGTTCACCACCTTGACCGTGAAAGAGGGGTCTTCGGCCCGGCCGAGCTTCTCATAGGAGAAGAAACCGGCAACGCCGAGCGCCACGATCAGAAACAGGATCAGCGCCGGATGGCTCACGGCCCAGGCGGACAGATTGAAGCGCTTCATGGCAGCCTCTCCGCAACAGGATTTTGTTTTGTCTCGGAAGTCTCGGCGATGCCGACCCACTCCCTCTCCCATGGGGAGAGGATTGGGGTGAGGGGCTCCGACGTATCGATGGGTGCAAATCCCCTCACCCGGATTTGTCGCTTCGCGTCAAATCCGACCTCTCCCCACCGGGGAGAGGTGAAGCCCACCTCATATTGATGTTTCAATTTCATGGCTGTGACCGGTAACTAGAACGACAGCGACGACACGCCACGCACCTTCTGCGCCGGATCGAGCTTCTGCACGCCGAGCACGACCACCTTCGCGCCCTCCTCCACGCCGCCGGTGATGATGACGTCGTTGCTCTCGTAGGATTTGACGTTGACAGGCTTCAGCGCGACGTCGCCCTCGCCGTCGACGACATAGAGAGATGACGGACCGCCCTGACTGAACAAGGCCGACAGCGGCACCCGCGCCACGCGCGAGGTGGCGGCGTCAGTCAGCGTCAGCGTCGCCGTCATGCCGAGCGATACCTTGTCGTCGGCGTCCGGCAGCGAGAATTTGGCGAGATAGGTGCGGGTTGCGGGATCGGCGGTCGGCGCGATCTCACGCAGTTTTGCCGTATAGGTCTTGCCCGGCTCCGACCACAGCGAAACCCGCGCGGTGCCGGTCTTGGCCCGGCCGATCAGCATTTCCGGAATCGCAACCACCGCTTCCTTCTCGCCAAGGCGGGCAACGCGGATCGCGCCCTGGCCCGAAGCCACCACCTGTCCGGCATCGACCAGCGTCGCCGTGACCACGCCGCGGGTATCGGAGGTCAGCGTCGCATAGGACAGAGAATTCCTCGTCAACTCGACCGAGCGCTGCGCGCGATTCAGCCGCGCCCGTGCTTCGTCGGCCGCGGCCCTGGCCTGATCGAGCTGGGCATCCGTGCTCCAACCCTTCGCGCGCAACTCCTTCGCGCGGGTTTCGGCGGCGGCAGCCTGTGCCAGCACGCCTTTGGACGCGCTCAATTCCGCCTGCGCCTGCTCGGCCTGCAGTTTGAGGTCGACTTCATCGAGGGTGGCGAGCGGCTGGCCGATCTCGACGCTCTGGCCGACCTCGACGAGGCGCTTCTCGACCTTGCCGGGCACCCGGAAGCCCATCTCGGTCTCGATCCGCGGCTTGATGGTGCCGACGAAGCTGCGCTCCGGAGTCTCGGCCTCGTAATGCACCGTGGCAGTCAAGACCGGGCGGCCCGGCTCGACCTTCTCCGCGGTCGATTCATTGCAGCCCCCCAGCGCCAGTGCCGGAAGGACGACCAGAACGAGCGGCAAGCATCTGGAAAACCAGAAGAAAAAGGAATGAGACTGCATCGGAAAATTCCTTCAGGAGCCATTCTTCCATTTACTGTGGAATATTTATTGATGAATGTCAATATTCATCATAAATCATGAAGCCGCGAACGATTGGGTGGTTCCGTCGCGGTCCGGGACACAGGAGTCCGGAAAAATAAACAGCGCGCCGGACTGCGCGATGGAACGCCGATAGTCCACCGCCCGACGGATCGGCAGTTCAAAGCTCAAGCCGTTTTGATGAAGGCAATCCGAGGTTTAGCCAGAAGCGGCCATGCAACCGGAGAGTCCGTTCAGGCGCGATCAGGCGACGCCGACCGCAGGTCACGGTCACGGACCGCGCGTACCCTCAGGGTAGATAAAATTTTAATGATGCCCGTTCAAAGATACCGCAGGCTTCAACGCGGATTGCGCGGGCACTGCGGACTTATCGCCATGCGCATCAAAGAACGTCACAAGCCTGATCGGAGGCGCGTTCCCGTCCGACTAGAACTGTGAATCGGTGAGAATTCACCTGCATTGGAAGGACTCCAAAAATGAAGGCGAAGATAAGCGTTATTCTGCCCGCAATCGTCTCCGCGCTTGTCATGATAGGCGCCGTTTCCGCCGGAATTGCGGCCTATCAGGCGTACGAACAGCGCCAGAAATCCGAAGCATTTCTCGAAGTGAACCATATCTCGCAACTGCTGCTGCAAAGCGCAGGGCAATGGGCGATCGAGCGCGGGCTGACGAACGCGCCGCTGAAGTCGCCCGATGCTCTCCCTGCCGAACTCCGTCCCCAAATCATGAGCACGCGACAAAAAGCCGATCGCGCATTTTCGGAGGCCGCTCAACTGCTGCACGGAATCCCGACGATGAAATCTGCAGAAACGCAGATCTCGGACGCCGAGAGTACGTTCCAGTCGTTTGTCGGCTTTCGTACCAGACTCGATGAGAATCTTCCCAAACGGGGATCGGAACGGAGCCCGGACGTCGTTGAGGGTTTCTCGCCGGCAATCACCAAGCTGATCGACGTTTCCGGCAACAAGCTGCGACTGACGTTGGAAACGCTGAGCCGCCCGCCTTCTGCGGCTCTGACGCAATTGGTCAGCTTACGTAATTTGACTGCGCAAATGGCCGAGAACGCCGGAAGGGAGCGTGCATTCCTCGGAGGAATGGTCGGCTCTCGCGCCAAGCTCACAACGAGCGGCTTCCAGAAGATTGCCGGTTTCCGCGGAATAGTTGAGTTGGCATGGGACACGATCTTACCGATCCGGATGCGAGCCGACTTGCCGAAAAAAGTCGATAATGCGATCGCGGACGTCGAGAAGGATTATTTCCAGGTCTACGGCCAGACGCGCGACGGCGTGCTCGCAACAGCCGAGACGGGCGAGTACAACATCAGCGGCAACGACTATGTCGCGCGGGCGACCACCGCGATCAATTCGATCCTTCGGCTGGCCGATGCGGTCGGTGAAGCGGCCGACCAGGAGGCCGCCAAAGAAGCGGCGAACAGCACGTCCAAACTGATTGTCGCCGGACTGATCCTGCTGGGCTGTATCGCTCTCGCGCTGGTCAGCTTCTGGATTGCGTTTTCGCGGATCCTGCGGCCGCTGTCTGCGCTGACGGGCGCGATGGGCGAACTCGCGAAAGGCAACTTTTCGGTGGTCCTGCCCGGACTCGAGCGCCAGGACGAGATGGGCGACATGGCGCGCGCGGTCGAGACCTTCAAGCTCAAGGCCGAACAGAAAGCGCGCGACGAAGCGGAAGCCAAGATGAAGCAGGATCAGCTTGCCGCCCAGCAGCGCAAGGAAGACATGCACCGGCTCGCCGACAGCTTCGAGGCGGCGGTCGGCGAAGTGATCCAGACGGTCACCTCGGCAGCGACCCAGCTCGAGGGTTCGGCGACCGCCCTGACCCGGACAGCCGAGCAGACCCACCAGCTTTCCTCCGCCGTGGCGGCGGCCTCCGAGGAAGCGACGGTCAACGTTCAGTCGGTGGCCTCCGCCAGCGAGGAGATGGCGGCGTCCGTCAACGAAATCAGCCGGCAGGTCCAGGAAGCGTCGAGGATCGCGAGCGAGGCGGCGCAAAAGGCCCACAGCGCCGACCAGCGGATCACGTCGCTGTCGCAGGCATCGACCAAGATCGGAGACGTGATCGAACTCATCAATACGATCGCCAGCCAGACCAACCTGCTGGCGCTCAACGCCACGATCGAGGCCGCCCGCGCAGGCGAGGCCGGCCGCGGCTTCGCGGTGGTGGCGTCCGAGGTGAAGGCGTTGGCCGAGCAGACCGCCAAGGCGACCGCCGAAATCGGTCAGCAGATCGCGAGCATCCAGTCGGCGACGGACGACTCGGTCGTCAACGTGAAGGAGATCGGCGTCGTCATCGGCAGGATCGCCGAGATTTCCTCGACGATCGCCTCAGCCGTCGAAGAGCAGGCCTCTGCGACGCAGGAGATATCCCGCAACGTCCAGCAGGCCGCAGCCGGCACCTCCGAGGTTTCCTCCAACATCATCGAGGTCAGCAACGGAGCATCCGCAACAGGCGGCGCCTCCACGCAGGCCCTGGCCGCGGCGAAGTCCCTGGCCAGCAATACGTCCCGTCTCAAGCTGGAGGTCGATAACTTCCTGGCAACGGTCAGGGCCGCCTAGGGCCCTGTCAAGACGCCTGAGGTTGTCGCGGTCGATCCTGTCGCGCGATGGCGATGGCCTCATTCAGAGTTCAATCCATTCATGAGCGATTGCCCCCCCGCAATCGCTCATGAAATTTTCGTCCGGGAACTTCAGCCGCGACCGTCTGCCCTCTCCCACTCTCCGCCCGCAGCAGGAACCCACCGCAGCTCTTCGCGTTGTTGAAGCTCAACGCAAAGGAGACGACCTATGGGTTCCACGACGGACAAGATCAAGGGAACAGCCAACGAGGCGATCGGCAAGGCGAAGCAGAACATCGGCGAAGCCGTCGGCTCCGACAAGATGCAGGGCGAGGGTGCAATCCAGGAAATGAAGGGCAAGGGTCAGAAGGCGCTCGGCGAAGCCAAGGAGGCGGTGAAGGAATCCGCCAACAAGGCGGCGAACGCGGCAAACAAAAATCTTTGATCTGGACATTGCCCGTTCAAGCAGAGGACCGGCCCGGTAGCCGGTCCTTTTTTGGCACCATCAGCTATCCACGCACCTCTTGAGCCTTTCCGCTTCTGACGGAATCAGAAGCGGGGCTCTATGGTTTTGATTTGGCGCGTTTCTTTACGCGATCCGGTATCCATCCTCGGGTCAAGCCCGAGGAGATGCTTCGCTCGAAAACGCTCCAACGCACGGGTTTCGCGACATGACGCGGACTGATAAACCCGCGTCATGCTCAGGGTCGCCGCTCTCTATCAATTTACGTCACTGCCGGATTTCCGCGAGTTGCGCGAACCGTTGCGCGTGAT
Source organism: Nitrobacter sp. (assembly GCF_047149785.1). Lineage (GTDB taxonomy): Bacteria > Pseudomonadota > Alphaproteobacteria > Rhizobiales > Xanthobacteraceae > Nitrobacter. The sequence continues at coordinate 2,158,922 of NZ_BAAGBE010000001.1, forward strand.
TTGCGCCGGGCTTTCCATCAAGGGCTCGATCCTGCTCGCCGAAGAAGGCATCAACGGCACCGTCGCCGGCCTGCCCGACGCCATCGATGCGCTGGTGACGGAACTGCAATCGGGTCCGCTGTTCTCCGGCCGGCTCGACAATCTCGAACTGAAATTCTCGCAGGCATCAGTGATGCCGTTCGCGCGGCTCAAGGTCCGGCTAAAGAAAGAAATCGTGACGCTCGGCGATCCCGCCGCCGATCCGACCCGCGCGGTCGGCATCTATGTCGAGCCGAAGGACTGGAACGATCTGATCGCCGCGCCGGGCACGCTTCTGATCGATACCCGCAATGCCTTCGAGGTGGCGATGGGCACCTTCGAAGGCGCGATCGATCCGCAGCTTGCGCGGTTCGGGCAGTTCAAGGATTTCGTCGCGCAAAAGCTCGATCCGCACCGCCACCGCAGGATCGCAATGTTCTGCACCGGCGGCATTCGCTGCGAAAAGGCGAGCTCCTATCTGTTGTCCCGCGGCTTTGAGGAGGTCTATCACCTCAAGGGCGGCATCCTGAATTACCTCGAAGCCGTCCCCGAAAGCCAAAGCCGCTGGCGGGGCGAATGCTTCGTGTTCGACGAGCGCATCGCGCTCGGCCACCGGCTGAAGGAAAAGACCCGCTCCGGCCGGCTCATGGAGGGAGCGCCACCCCGCGATGACTGACAGGACCTTGGCCGATCGCATCGACGCGCTGGAGATGCGCCTGACCTACCAGGACGAGACCATCGAGGCGCTGAACCAGACCGTCACGGCCCAGTGGAAGCAGATCGACGCGCTTTTGCGGCAGGTCGCCGAACTCAGCGAGCGCGTACGGGAGGCCGAAGCCGCGCGTCCCGCCCCCGCAAACGAACCGCCGCCGCATTATTGAAGGGGGACGCCGCTGCTTGTGCGCCGACGCCGTATCACCGTTGATCGGCAATCGTTATCGGCCTATCAGGGGGCGGGCAACGCGCCTCGCTGACGGGCGATTGCCACGCAAATCGCCGCCGCCTGCAACAATACGATGCGCCGCCGGAAAGGATCGCATGACCGCGGAAGTCTCGATCGGGGACGGAGAGTCCGCCCGGCTGACGCCGCATCCGCTGCGGACCGCGATCCTGGGCGAACTGCATGCGCGGCCGTTCACGGCGCTGTCCGTTCCTGCCCGCATCCTGCATTTCGCCTTCGAGACGGCCGGCGAGCGGGCTCAGGCCGACCTCGACCATCTCGCGGCGTTCTGTTCGGCGCGCGGCCTGCCGGTGCCGACCTCCGCCGAGCGGCACTATCGCGTCGCGTTCGGCACCACCGTGCTGCGGTGGGAGCAGCACTCCGAATTCACGACCTATACCTGGGAGCTGCCCTCCCAGCCTGACGGAATTCCGTTTCATCCGGCGGCCGCGGCGCTCGCCGCCCCGATGCAACTCGTGCCGCAACCCGGACCGCTTCTGGTCGCCATCGACATGCACGTGCTGGCCGACGGCCCCGCCGTCCAGCCGCCGGAGCGGCTGTTCGATCGCAACAGCCTCGCGCTTGCCGAAAACAATGACGGCGCTGCGATCTATGCGACCGACTTCCAGCCCGACCCGTCCGGCTTCGTGCGGATTCTGATCGTCGACCGCAAACTCAATCCGGATCGCGCCGGCGCGCTGGCGCAACGCGTGATCGAGATCGAAACCTATCGCACGCTCGCTCTGCTCGGCCTGCCCGAGGCGCAGCGGCTCGCGCCGTCGATCAGCGCGGTCGAGCAACGGCTCGCCGAGGTGACCGACAAGATGCGCAATAACGGCAATCTCGCCGACAACCGCCACCTGCTCGACGAGCTGACGGCGCTGGCCGCGGAAGTCGAGGCCGGCGCGGCGGCGAGCGTCTTCCGCTTCGGCGCCAGCCGGGCCTACTATGAGATCGTGCAGCAGCGGCTGGCGACCATCGGCGAGCGGAAAGTGGCCGGGCTGCCGACGTGGACATCGTTCCTGGCGCGGCGCATGGCGCCGGCGATGCGAACCTGCGTCACCACCGAGGCGCGTCAGGAGAGCCTGTCGCTCAAGCTGTCACGCACGGCGAACCTGCTGCGCACACGGGTCGACGTCGAACTCGAACAGCAGAATCAGGAACTCTTGAAATCGATGAACGCCCGCACCCGGATGCAGCTCCGCCTGCAGACCACCGTCGAGGGGCTGTCGGTCGCGGCCATCACTTATTACGTGGTCAGCCTGTTCGGCTATGTCGCCAAGGCGCTCCACGAGTCCGGGCTGATTCCGATCGAGCCGGGTTATCTGACCGCTGGCTTCATTCCGGTGGCGGCGCTATCGATCTGGTCGGTGGTGCGCCGCATTCGCCACAAGCACATCGGCCGCGACGGTTGACTCTTTATGAAGGAGCGGCAAACCACCCAAAGATTTCGTTTCCCGAAATAGCTCTCACGCTGGGTTGCCGTCGAGCATGCCCGTCAGACGCTGGCGGATGATGCGCTCGGCATCCGCCATGATGCGGTCGATCAGTTCCTTGCAGCTCGGCACGTCGTGGATCAGGCCGGCGGTCAGGCCGCAGCTCCAGGCGCCGGCGTCCATGTCGCCCTCGATCATCACCTTGGGATAGACGCCGGCGACCTCCTCGATGATGTCGCCGATCTTGAGGTCCGCGCCTTTCTCCCGTTCGATCTCCATCAGCCTCTCGACCTTGCGGTTGTTGAGCACGCGCTCGGTGTTACGCAGCGCGCGCATGATCAGCCGGGTATCGCGTTCGGTGGCCGCGACCAGCGCCTTCTTGACGTTGTCATGCACCGGCGCCTCTTTGGTGGCGATGAAGCGCGTACCCATGTTCATGCCTGAGGCGCCCAGCGCCAGCGCGGCGACCAGGCTGCGCGCATCGGCCATGCCGCCGGAAGCCACGAACGGAATCCTGAGTTCGTCGGCGGCGCGCGGCAGCAGGATCATGTTGGGGATGTCGTCCTCGCCGGGATGGCCGCCGCACTCGAAGCCGTCGACGCTGACCGCATCGCAACCGATCTGCTCCGCCTTCAGCGCGTGCCGCACCGCGGTGCATTTGTGGATCACCTTGATGCCGGCGGCCTTGAGCGCGGGCATGTATTGTTCGGGGTTGCGGCCCGCCGTCTCGACGATCCCGACGCCGCCCTCCACGATCGCCCGGATGTATTCGGGATAGGGCGGCGCGGTGAACGCGGGCAGAAACGTCAGGTTCACGCCGAACGGCTTGTCGGTCATGCCGCGGCAGCGCGCGATCTCCTTCGCCAGCAGGTCCGGCGTCTTCTGCGTCAGTCCGGTGATGATGCCGAGGCCGCCCGCATTCGAGACCGCGGACGCCAGCTCCGCAAAGCCGACGTAATGCATGCCGCCCTGGATGATCGGATGCCGGATGCCGAACAGTTCGGTGATGGCTGTTTTCACGGAAAAACCCCCGGTTCGCTCATGGTGATAGCTGCCTTGACATACCGCTTCAGGTCGGTTTCACTCATAAAACTATGCCATTCTGTGATTATTTCCTGCAGAATGAGGCAGCGTGCGCTGCGAAAGGAACTGCGGCGCCGCTTCGAAAAGCATCTGCGGTTTCTCCGCGTTGCGCCGGAGACTGAATGTACCGCAGACGGATGCCACCGAGCAGATCATGACAGACCCCGAAAAGGAAACGACGGAGCGGCATCGGCATGCCCCCCGCGTTTCCGCCGAGCATGCGGAAACCGGCCTCGGACAGATCGGACTCATCACTCACGAGGACGGTCTCGTCAGGGATTCTCTGATCGCCGAATGCGCCGCAGCGCTGGCTACGCGAGGATATCGCCTGGGCGGCGTTGTTCAGTCCAACCCGCATCGGGAAGGCCGGCGCCGCTGCGATATGTATGTGAGGGACCTGCTGGGCGGCGGCGAGGTCAAGATTTCGCTGGACCGCGGCAACGAAGCGAGAGGATGCCGCCTCGATCAGGACGCGTTCGCACGCATCGATGCCTGGATCGAGCGCGCGGTGCTCGAGCATGTCGACCTGGTCGTCATCAACAAGTTCGGCAAGGAAGAAGCGCAAGGCCGGGGGCTGCGGTCGGTCATCGCCGAAGCCCTGATCGCCGAAATTCCGCTGATCATCGGCGTCTCCGAACACAACCTCGATGACTTCCTGGCGTTCGCCGGAGAGTCGGCCACCCGCCTGAAATCCGATGTCGAAGCGATAACGGCATGGTGCCGGAACGCGATCGAACGCCGGGCTCATGGCCGGTGCGAGCCGGGATTGCCGTCCGGGGGAGCATAAGGGATACGCAAAAAAGCTGCTGGCTGGAGAGGCCGGAAAAGGATAACCTCCATTTCAACGTGTCATAACTGTTGCCAGCTTGCACCCATGGCTTCAACCGGCCCCATTTCGAACAGCGAATTCCCCGCTCTCCAGCGCGATCACGCGAAGTCACGCGATGGACGATAAGCAGATCCTCCAGAATGCAACGCGCAGCGCTGCCCAAGCGGGTATGATCACGCTTGTATTCGAGAATTTTACTGCGCAGCTCATCAAGTTCATCCTCAGCGGAAATGTCCTTGATGACATTTCTCTCATGATGCTTCGCGATGATTGCATCCGCGATTTGAAAAACTCCACGATAACGGGAATATCCCTGGAGGAAGAGGCCGAAATCTTCAAACAGGCTGTCGAAAACGCCGAAAAATTGCTCAACGCCGCAATAGCGAGAGGACGCGACATCTAGTCCCCGAGCGATTTCAGGTCCCGTTCCAGGCTTCCCGGGTCACCTCGCAGCGGCCGGCTTGTCGGATCGCGCCTCGGCCCCGAGGCCCGCACTTGCCAGGTCCTCGGCCTCGGCATTCCCGATTGCCGGAGATCGGATGCACGTTGACGCAATGGGTTCAAGCCCGTACAGAGAGCGCGCACAATACCGCAGGATCATAGTGTTGCCTGTGTTCAGTGAGGTTCCCCCTACGATGTCGCAATCGCGTCCGGTATCCGTCAGCAGCACGATCGATGACATGAAGGCCGAGCGCAGCGCGCTCGAAGCCTTTGCCAATGATCGCGCCCGCGATTTCGTGGGCAGGCAGTCGGTCATTGCGCGCATCACCGATCTCTGTCTCTCTCCCGCGAAAGATCTCTCCCCTACGAGAGAAATAGCGCCATGGGGAATCTGCGTTACCGGCGATCCGGGTTCGGGCAAGAGCGCGCTGTTCGGTGAAGTTCTGCGCCGGATGAAGGAGACCGACGCTTTTGTGCTCGCGCACGCCGCCGGCTCAAGCCCGCAAGCTTCGTCGGTCGACGCCATGCTGCGCCGCTGGATCGACGAACTCAGCAGCGCCCTCGGGGTTGGCGAGGTCGACCTTCCGACAAATATCGAACCCGAGATCCTCGAGAAGGCTTTCGCCTCGCTGCTTGCGCGCATGGCGTCGCAGCGCCGCGTGGTCATCCTGATCGACGCGCTTGACCGGTTCAGGAAGACCGCGCGCGGAAAGCTCACGACCTGGGTGCCGCGGCCGTGGCCGATCAATGCGCGGCTCGTCGCAACCGCCATTGCCGGCGGCGCCTCCAAAGCGCTGGCCGAGCGTCCGGGCGTGGAGGCGTTGACATTGCCGCCGCTGGACGCGAACGAGGCGCGCGGCCTCGCCGACGCCATGCGCAAGCGTTATCGCAGCAAAATCGGGCAACCGGTGATCGATGCGCTGCTTGAGAAAAAACATGCCGGCGCGCCCGCTTTCGGTCATCCGTTGTGGCTGGTGGTGGCCATCGAGGAACTCGAATTGCTCGGAACCGAGCACTTCGCCGACATGCAGCGCGAGTATTCCGGTGATCCGGCGGAACGCCTGCACAATGCGATGATGGACAGCGTCGGGAGCATGCCATCGGACATTCTACCGCTCTACCGCGCAACGTTTGACAGTGCTTCGGCAACATTGGGCGCCGCCCTCACCTCGGCGTTCATCGGCCTTATCTCCGCGAGCAGGTCGGGATGGCGAGAGAGCGATTTCCTCCAGTTGCTGCCGAAAGTCAGCGGCGAGCCGTGGGATGCGAAGCGTTTCGCCGCGCTGCTTCGCATGTTCCGTAGCCAGATTCACCAGCAAGGCAACCTTGCGCAGTGGAATTTCAACCACGCCCAGGCGCAGGCCGCCGCCCGCTCGCGCCGCGCTGGCCTGCGTATCTCGGATTCGCAACTGCACCTGCTGATCGCCGATCACCTTCTGGCGCTGGCGTCCGACGATCCCCTGCGCGCGACTGAAACCATGGTTCACCTGCTGGCGAGCAAGGACGCCGCCCGGGCCGTCCGACACTACGGCGACTCATCGTTAAGCGGAGCGGAGCTGCAAGGCGCCACGCGCGCGCTCGCCGATGCCGTGATCTCTCCGGCGGCGGGCACTCCGGCGAGCGCGGCGCAAGAGATTTGCCGCCTGCTTGAGAACTCCGACGATTCTGCCCGCGCGCTCGTAGCCGAGCGTTTCCTCTTCAATCTTGATGAAGCGATCGAGCGGCACGTGTCTCCCGATGTCCGCCTGATCCTCCTGAGTGCGATCGAAAGAGCGTTCGAGCACCTGTTACGCACGGATGCCGATAACGCTCGCTGGCAGCGCGGTCTGTCGGTCTCGCGCGACCGCATCGGCGACGTGCTGGTCATGCAGGGCAAATTGCCCGATGCACTGAAATCCTTCCGCGACGTACTCGCGATCAGGGAGCGGCTGGCGAGCGCCGAGCCCGACAACATCGAGAGGCAGAGCGATCTGTCCATGTCGCACGAGAAGATCGGCGATGTGCTGGCTGTGCAAGGCAAGCTGCCCGAGGCGCTGGAAGCCTTCCGCAAGCAGCTCGCGGTCGCCCAGCGGCTGGCGAACGCCGCCCCCGACAACGCGGACCTGCAGCTCGGTCTGTCACTGTCGCACGAAAAGATCGGTGAAGCGTTGATGGCGCAGGGTAAGCTTCCCGAGGCGCTGGAAGCCTTCCGCAGCCAGCTCGAGATCACCGAACAGCTTGCGCGCGCCGCCGACACCGATGACACCCCATGGCAGCGCGATCGAACGCTGTCCTACGATCGCGTCGGCGAGGTGCTGATGGCGCAGGGCAAGCTGCCCGAAGCGCTGGAGGTTTTGCGAGACGGGCTCGCGATCAAGGAGCGGCTGGCAAAGGCCCATCCCGACAACACCGGCTGGCAGCGCAGTCTGTTGCGCTCTTATGATCGTATCGGCGACGTGTTGGTGTCGCAGGGCAAGCTGCCCGATGCGATGACAGCTTTCCGCACGGGACTTGAGATCACCCAGCAACTGGCGCGCACTGAACCTGACAATGCCGGCTGGCAGCGCGATCTGTCGGTATCCCACGCCAAGATCGGCGACGTGCATGTGGCACAGAGCAGTCTCCCCGACGCGCTGAAATGCTTCCACGAAGGGCTGACGATCAGGCAGCGATTGGCGAACGCCGACCCCGACAATGTCGACTGGCAACGCGGCCTGGCGGTGTCCTACGATCGGATCGGCGACGTGCTGATGGCCCAGGAAAATCCGTCCGAGGCGCTGAAGGCCTTCCAGGACCAGCTCGCAATCGCCGAGCGGCTCGTGCAGGCAGACCCGGGCAATTCGGGCTGGCAGCGCGATCTCTCGGTGTCCCACGAGAAGGTCGGCGACGTGCTGTTTACGCAAGGCAATCTGCCCGAGGCGCTGAAATCCTTCCGCGATGCGCTTGCGATCCGAGAGCGGCTGGCGCGCAACGATCCCGGCAACGCCGACTGGCAGCGCAGCCTTTCAGTATCGCACGATTGCATCGGCGACGTGCTGGAAGCGCAGGGTGACCTGCCCGAGGCGTTGAAAGCCTATCGTAACGCGCTTGCGATCCGGCAGCGACTGGCGCAAAGCGACCCCGGCAACGTCAGTTGGCAGCGTGATCTTACGGTGTCCTGCTCTCGTGTCGGCGAAGCGCTGGAAGCGCTGGGCAATCTGGACGAGGCGCTGAAATCCTTTAACGAAGGGCTGGCGATCCTCGAGCGGCTGTCGCTTGCCGACCCCGGCAACGTCGACTTGCAGCGCAACGTCGCCATCAACCAGGGGCACCTTGCCGATGTGTATCGCCGGTCGAATGACCCCGACAATGCAATGACTGCGCTGCGGCAGGGACAAGCCGCCATGGAGCGGGTCGTCAGGCGCGCGCCGGATAACGCCGGCTGGAAGAAAGATCTGGATTGGTTCAACGAGCAGATCGAGACCATGACGGAATAATCCGTCTGCATCCGGATAAACATGGTCGGCGGCGACGCGCCTTGCGGCATCGCTGAATCGATCGCGCGCGCTGCGCTACGGCCGCCCGGTCGCTCTCCTTTCCACGCCTGTCAAGTCCTCGCATGCGAAATCTCTCGCGGCGCGCGAATCACGACGACGTACATTGCACGGTATGCAGATATCTGATATGCGTTTGCGCGATAACGGTGCTGCCTGAGGGGTGGCGATCGGAAAAATCAAATTCAGGGGGGAACGTAATGGCCGATTATGCGAATGCCAGCGTTGTAATCGAAACGGTACCGCCGGCAGAGATGGGAGCCGCGCTGGCCGCAGATGCCGCCAAGAAAGCCAAGTTCGGCACCATTCACCTGCTCGTTCGCGGCTTTTTGTGCACGCCCTTTCTGGCCTACGGAGCCTGCGTGGTCTTCGCGATGGTCGCCGCCGGCATCCCGCTCGGTGCGGCCGGTCTCATCTTCCCGGCCGGTTACGTCACGCTGAGCTTCCTCGGCCTGGAGATGGCGACCGGCAGTTTCGCGACGATGCCGATCGGCATGTACGCCGGAACGGTCACGCCGTTCCAACTGGTTCGCAACTGGACCTGGACGCTGATCGGCAACCTGGCCGGGGGTATATTCTTTGGCTGGCTGCTCTGGTTCTCATTGACCAAGGGCGGCTCCATCGAGCCGGACAGCATGCTCAAGGTCATTGCCAAGACCGCCGAGGCCAAGGTGAGCTATATCCACTACGGCGTTATTGGCTGGTGCGCCGCCATCGGCAAGGGTGTGCTTTGTAACTGGCTGGTGAGCCTCGGGTCCGTCATGTCCAAGGCCACGCGCAGCACCGTGGGCCGGGTAATCCTGATGTGGATCCCGATCGGGATGTTCTTCGCGCTGGGGTTCGAGCACACCGTGGTCAACATGTGGCTGTTCCCGACCGCTATCCTCTCCGGCGCCCATGTAAGCATCTACGAGTGGTGGGTGTGGAACCAGATCCCGGTCACCATCGGTAATATCCTTGGCGCGATGGTTCTGAACGGTACGCTGTGGTACTTCACTCATACCCTGCAAAGAGACTAAAGCGCGTCAGATTTGACTGAGTTGTCATGCCCGGCCTCGTGCCGGGCATTGACGTTTTGAAGCGGAAATCTCAAAGACGTGGATGGCCGGGACAAGCCCGGCCATGACGTGTTGAAACACTTCATCCTCAACCCATCCCGCGCTAGGGCGCTCTTTTCCGGAAACGGGGCTCGAAGTCCTCGAACCGGAGCATTAGTTGAAGGAGGATCAGCAGCAACTTGTGAGGTGATCCATGCGCATTTTCGTTGCCGGGGCGACGGGCGCTGTCGGACGCCGTCTGGTTCCGCGCTTGGTCAACAGAGGGCATAGCGTGGCCGGATTGACGCGAACGCCCGCGAAAACGGACCTCTTGAGGAAACTCGGCGCCGACCCCGTGGTCGCTGATGCGCTCGACGAGAAAGCCATTCATGCCGCGGTTGTGGCAGCGCGCCCGGATGTGATCGTGCATCAACTCACGGATTTGAAGGGTGCGTCAGACCTGCGCAAATTCGACCGCACCTTCGCGAGCAGCAACCGGCTGCGCACAGTCGGAACCAACCATCTCCTCGCAGCCGCGCAGGCCTGCGGCGCGAAGCGAATGGTCGCGCAAAGCTTCTGCGGCTGGCCCTATGCACGGATCGGCGGTCACGTGAAGACTGAAGACGATCCGCTCGATCAGGATCCGCCGCAGGAACTCCGCGGCACGCTCGACGCGATCCGCTATCTCGAGCACGCCGTTACGACGACGCCGGGCCTGGTCGGCGTTGCGCTACGCTATGGCGGATTCTATGGCCCCGATACCGGGTTCTGCGATCCGTCCGTTTTGGAACAGATTCGCAAGCGCCGCATGCCGCTGATCGGCGGCGGAACGGGATGGTGGTCGTTCCTGCATGTCGACGATGCCGCCGAAGCGGCCGCGCTCGCGGTCGAGCGTGGCGAGGGCGTTTACAATATTGTCGACGATGATCCCGCGCCGGTGCATGCCTGGCTCACGGAGATCGCCAAGATGCTCGGGGCAAAACCGCCGTTCCGTGTTCCCGCATGGCTCGGCCGCCTTTTGGCCGGGCAGCATCTCGTCGTCATGATGACCGAGTCCCGCGCGGGATCGAACGCCAAGGCCGAGCGGGAACTCGGGTGGTCGCCAAGCTATCCGTCCTGGCGGCAAGGCTTTTCCGAAATCATCGGAAAGGAAATGCGGTCGGCCGCATAGATCAAATTGGCCGCAGGAAGACAATCATCATGTGCGGCCAGCATGTGCGGCGACGGCTGGCGCGGGGATGCCGCCTTATTCCGAGTTGGGAATATGGTGGCTTCCGCGACACCGTGTCCGCATTGTTGAAGCGTTTCCAGCCACGCGAGAAGCGCAAGTCGGAAGCGAGGCTTAACGCAAGCTCCTAGTCCATCCGTAGGCAGCCTGCATCACCCATCAAACGAGCGACAAATTCTCTGCGCTGGTCTTGCCGCGCATCTTATCCGTCTTCGCCTCGAAATTGACCTTCTGGCCTTCGGCGAGGCCTGTGAGGCCCGCACGCTCGACCGCGCTGATGTGCACGAACACGTCGTTGCCGCCGTCGTTCGGCTGGATGAAGCCAAAACCCTTCTGGCCGTTAAACCACTTCACTGTACCTGTCGTCATAACTTCTCTCCCAGAGCACGCATGCTTATAGTCTCGCGCGACCTCCGCACGAGTGTCGATCCAATTTCAGCGATGTCCAAGGAAAGAGCCCGAAGGCGCGCTTACAAGACAACTGCGCAAATCGAATGATCTCACGCTATAGGTATTCTGAGGAATAGCAAGCGCTCAATTGTATTCAGCTGAAGACGAGATTGAACGCCATTCGGCCTTCTCGTTCTGCAGATGGAAAATAGCGGATATCGACAAGACCTAATATCACGACCAGTGATGCCAACGGCGCTGCCACCGAGGTCGCTGCATCGAGAGATGAACCGGCTGTTCGACGACGCCTTTCGGGGTTTCGACGGCCGCCTGCCGACATTTGGCTAGCCTGTCGTCCTTCAACGGGATCTGGCCGAACGTCGAGATCTCCGAGACCGACAAGGAGATCAAGGTGACGGCCGAGATTCCTGGTCAACGGCGAATGGCTATCCATCGTCATTTTCGAGTGAGAGAAGGCCGAGCAGGCTTCAAGCTCGAGCAGCGGGTGGGGCTATGTGGAAGGACGCTCAGGAGCCGCTGCGTCGGCTTGGTCACGCGGATCGGCTTTACGCGGCGGGTCTTTATCCCGCGTCTCGTTTGACAGCCATGGTGCACCTCGCACGGCGTCCCATACGACCAACACCGCCCCAAGCAATGTTGAGAGTAACAGAAGAAGGATCTCCGTCATGATCGGTACCGCAGGTGATCTCCAAAGGGGAGATGGCAACTTTTACGCGTCCGTCGCCCATCCGTATCAGACTCCGGTTCGACCGAACGAGCGCACTGGTATCAGCTTGGTTCCTCCGCCCCTATTCGTCATCTACTGATCGTCGGGACCACGCCTATCATGCGTTTTAGATATTCGCGCAGAGCCGATGCGGTTCCTGCACCAAACTAAATGGTGCATTTCTACTAGAAAATGGTGTTGAGGAACTAACTGCAGTTCAGGGCGTTGTCTCCTCGATTCAGCAACATCGACACATCCTTCAACACAGGGGACAGCCATGGACCAGGTGGTGAGTGATCGTCTCCATGAGACCGAATGGGAATTGCTCCTTAGTGGCTTGAGCAATGGGCTTATTCTCGTCAGATCGAATGGCGAGATCGCCTGGATGGACGATAAAACCCGCCGTCGCGTGAACGGCGGGTTGCAAAATCTCGACCTTCCCATCCGAAAATCCGACGGATGTGCGATCGACTGCTTTATTACCGCCGTCCCTGTAACGATCAATGGCGAGCGGACGGTAGTGTGCGTCATGCAGGAGATGAACGATCGGAAGGAATTCGGGCATGACCTGCTGGCCGCTATTGAAGGCGTCATGGCCGATACGTCTCGTGCAATCCTCGATAAGCTCAAGGCATTGCGCCAAACCGCCCCGTTGCGGGCGCCATCATCGGACTTGGATCTTCTGACGGACCGTGAACGCGAGGTTCTGGGGCTCATTTGCGAGGGCCGCAGTGACGCCGAGATGAGCCGTATGCTGCATCTGTCACCGAATACGGTGCGTAATCACATCGCAGCGCTGTTTCGCAAGATAGGCGTGAACAGGCGTAGCGCCGCTATTATCTGGGCGCGTGAGCGCGCCATCACCACTCGAGACGCACTCGGGACGAAGCGGCAACGCTGTGGCCCCTCGGACGACAAACCCTCCGCTTGAGGCAAGTCTTCTACTAGTAGGGTGGTATTTTCCAATCTCTTGCACAAGGCGCGCGCGCACTGTTTCCTAGTGCGACCCGTCATGTCGACGAGGTGCTCAGGCCTGAGCGGTGCCACCGTTTGTTAGGCCGCACCACGCCATGGCGGGACGACTACCTTGTAACTCCAACAAGGCGATAGCCGGTGACCGAGTTCGTGCTTCGACTCTACATTGCTGGACACTCCGCCGTCTCCCGTCGGGCAAAGCAAAATCTCGATCGCTTGCAACGTCTCATCAAACCACAGGGCGGGGACGTGGAAGTCATTGACATTCTCGCGCAGCCGGAGCTCGCCGAGCAGGCTCGCATTCTGGCTACACCGACTCTCTCTTATGAGCACCCCGTGCGCCCGCGCCGCATTGTCGGTGATCTCAGCGACACGAGAAGCGTTCTCGATTTTCTGGGGATAGAGTTGAAGAGGGATACCGCATGAGCGAGCAGGATCTCGACGCCGCCGCCGTGCTGGAGCGAGTCAAAACCGGCGTCAATGCGTTCGACGAACTGGTCATGGGTGGCCTGCCACGTGCACGCACCACGGTGGTCAGCGGCACGCCGGGAAGCGGAAAGACGGTATTCGCAACCCAGTTTCTCGCCCATGGCATCACGACCCATGGCGAGAACGGCGTGCTTGTCACATTCGAGGAGCCGCCGGCGGATATCGAAGCCAACATGCGTGGCTTCGGCTGGGAGCTTGCAAAGTGGCGGCAGGAAAGTCGGCTTGCATTTGTGGACGCCAGCCCGCCATCGAGCGATGAATTGATCGTCGGCGAGTTTGATCTTGCCGGCCTGCTTTCACGGATTCAGCATGCCGTTAGAACAGCCGACGCCAAGCGCGTGGTGCTGGACTCGCTGACCCAACTCTTCGACCATTTTATCGGCGACCCGAAGATCCTGCGCCGCGAGCTGTTTCATATCAGCAGCGCCTTGAAGAAGGCTGGGCTGACCGTGCTCATGACGGCGGAGCGCAACAGCGAGTATGGCGAGATCACGCGCCATCGCCTCGAGGAGTTCGTCGCTGATAACGTCGTCATCCTTCGCAACGTCCTTCATCGCGAGAAACGTCGCCGCACGATCGAGGTGCTCAAGATGCGCGGCAGTCACCACGCGGAAGGAGAAGCTCCATTCACGCTGCTGGAAAATCAGGGCGTCGTCGCGGTGCCGCTGTCGTCGCTGCGTCTGGAGCAACAGTCGAGCATTGTACGGGTGACAAGCGGCAATCCATCTATCGACGAAATGTGCGGCGGCGGCTTCTTCCGCGACAGCGTCACCCTGGTCAGCGGTGCTACCGGCACGGGCAAGACCCTGCTGGTGACCAACTTCCTCGCCGGCGGGGTCGCGGCTGGAGAGAAAGCGTTGCTGTTCGGCTACGAGGAGAGCAAGGGGCAACTGTTTCGCAACGCGACCGGCTGGGGAGTCGATTTTGCGCAGATGGAGGCCGAAGGAAAACTCAAGATCATCTGCCTCTATCCCGAAGCTCAGAGTCTTCCCGACCATCTGCTCACGATCCAGGCTCTCGTCGACGAATTTCAGCCGAGCCGGATTGCCATAGACAGCCTCTCCGCCCTGGAACGTATCGCTTCCGACATCGGATTCCGCGAGTTCCTGATCAGCCTCACGTCGTTCATCAAGAAGCGGGAGATTGCCGGGCTTTGCACGGCGACCAGCAAGTCACTCATTGGCGGCGAGAGCGCGAGCGAACAGCATATCTCGACGCTGACGGACTCGATCATCCTGCTGCGCTACATCCAGAGGAAAGAAACGATGCACCGGGGTCTGATGGTATTGAAGATGCGTGGCAGCGAGCATGCCAAGGAAATCCGGCGATTTACCATCGACAGCACCGGCATGCACCTGGGCAGTCCATTCGAAGAGGTGCCGAACGTCTTCACGGGCGGAAATATCGCAAATCAGTAGAGGGACGTCGACTGTCTTCCATGTTGCAAGGCGATTTCGACCAAAAACATGCCAAGCCTCCTCCCGAGTAACAATATCGATCAGACCGACATCAGCTTTCTTATTGAGAAGAACGCGGATGGTATCATCGTCGTCGATGATGACGGCGTCGTTTTGTTCGCCAACCCCGCGGCCGAACAGCTTTTCGCGCGTCCCGCTGATGAACTGGTTGGCACCTCGATCGGCATTCCGTTTCTGGCCGGTGAAACGACAGAGATCATCGTACACCAGCCAAATGGGAGCCGGATCTCTGCGGAAATCCGAGCCGTCGCGACGGCTTGGAATCATCGCCCCGCTCGGCTTGCCAGTCTTCGCGACATCTCCGCTCGCAAGGCCACCGACGAACGGTTACGGCATTCAGCCAAGATGGAAGCCATCGGGCAACTCACGGCGGGGATCGCTCACGATTTCAACAACGTGCTCACCGTAGTGCTCGGTAACATTGAGAACGCGCAGCGGAAAATCGGAGCAACGGACGGCGGGCTCGCACGAGCGCTCGAGAATGCCATGCATGGCGCACGGCGCGCAGCGGTGTTGACAGAACGCCTGCTGACATTTGCCCGTCGCAAGCCGCTTGAGCCCAAGGTGTTTGACCCGAACGTGCTCGTGTCCGGGATGTCCGATTTGCTCCAGCGCACGCTTGGCGAAACCATCAGCGTACAGACGGCGCTCGCTGCCGATGCTTGGAGCGTGGATGTCGACCCGGCGGAATTGGAGGCGGCGATTCTCAACCTCGCGGTCAACGCTCGCGATGCCATGCCGTCCGGCGGCAAGCTGACTATCGAAACCTCGAATGTGGAACTCGACTCCGCCTACGCCTCCACCAACATCGAAGCTCTTGCCGGACCTCACGTGCTCATCTCCGTCACAGATACGGGGAGCGGGATGGCACCCGATGCGCTCAGGCGGGCTTTCGAACCGTTCTTCACGACAAAAGCAGGCGGACAAGGGACCGGCCTGGGGCTCAGCCAGGTCTATGGCTTTGTCGCGCAGAGCGGCGGTCATGTGAAGCTCCACAGCGAACCTGGCACCGGCACCACGGTCCGCATCTATCTGCCGAAGGCGCAGCAGCCCCAAACTGTCGCGGGACGGCAAGGCGCAACACTGACGGAAAGGATGCAAGCTCCCCAAGGCCGGCCAGGTGAAACGATCCTGATCGTTGAGGATGACGACAATGTCCGCAGCTATGCGGTCGGAAGCTTGCGCGAGCTTGGATACGCGGTGCTGGAAGCCATCGATGCCGCATCCGCTCTCGATATTCTTAAACGGAATACGAGAATCGATCTCCTGCTTACCGATCTTGGCCTTCCTGGCGGCATTGACGGGAGGGTCTTGACGGAACGCGCCCGAGGCCTTCGCGCCTCGTTGAAGGTGCTGGTTATGACAGCTTATGCCGGTACAGCGCTGGTCCATGACGGCCGCCTCGATCCGGGCGTCGAATTGCTCAGCAAGCCATTTTCCTTCAGCGGGCTCGCCGCGCGGGTTCGCCAAATCCTTGACAATCGTCGGGATCCCCCTCGCCTTCTTATCGTGGAAGATGAAGTGCTGTTGCGCATGTTTGTCGTCGACGCACTCACAGAAGCGGGATGCCTTACGGAGGAGGCGGGCAACTTCGCGGAGGCCATGACCAAGATGCAGGACATTGGAGATTCGCTTGCAGGAGCGATCATCGATCTTGGTTTGCCGGACAAACCCGGAGATGAATTGGCGCTGGAAATACGCAAGCTGCGTCCCGATCTTCCGATTGTGCTTGCGACTGGACTGGCCGATGAGCGCGTGTATCGGCAGTTTGGTTCAGACGGCCATGTTCGGGTTCTTACAAAGCCGTTCGAGCCAATGAGGTTAATCGCCACGCTACGCGACCTTGGGATTCAAATCGGAAAATCTGCGTGAATATCGAGAACCGCCGTGGCGCGCGCTACCGCGGCGGCAACGCATCCACCACCAAGATGGTGACGAACGCAGACCAACCTCTGAAGACGCGGAGCATGCGAACTCATGCGCCTTGGCTTTTCGGATCATCGCACGGAATCGAGAACGCCCGCTGAAAACGTCGCAGAAATGCATATTCGGCGTCGTTGGCTCGATTTGCCGCCGCATCACAATTTAATGATCGGAAAACGTCTCCGACCTTCCCGATCTTGCACGAAGATCACAAAAGCGCTAACCGCTCTTCGTCATGACTCAGGCTGAAAACCATAGTCCCTCCACTATCGTTTCGAGTGCAGCCGTCGGGGCGTATGGGAGCGTGTATTTCGCCATTGCAATAGCTGCATGTATCCTGTGGTGGCTTACCCGGAACCATGCGTCGCTCCTGCCGCTATGGGCACCTTGGGAATTTTCCTGGTTAGAATTCCTGTCCGCGTGGCTGACGATCTATTGGTACATTCGCGGCGTTACTTCGATAACGGCCGCTGAACGTCCCTCTCTCCTGCGGCGAGTATCTTTTTTTGCCGGAATGCTCGTGATCTATGCAGTGCTCGAGACTCACTTCGAGTACCTGGCCGAACATCAATTCTTCTTCAACCGTATCCAGCATGTCGCCATGCATCATCTCGGGCCATTGCTGATTGCCCTGAGCTGGCCGGGCGCAGAAATTAAACGCGGTATGCCCGCCTCACTGCGACGTGTTGTCGAGCATAGAATCCCAATCAGAATCGTTCATATTCTTCAGCAGCCGATATTGGCGGCATTTCTGTTCGTCGGGTCATTCTTTTTCTGGCTCATTCCCTCGATCCATTTCCACGCCATGATCGACCCGCGTCTTTTTGCGCTGATGAACTGGACGATGGTGATCGATGGCATCCTGTTCTGGTGCCTAGTGCTCGATCCACGTCCATCGCCTCCGGCGCGCGTATCGTTCGGCTGGCGCGCCGCGCTTGCCACGGTGGTCATGTTCCCGCAAATTCTCGGTGGCGCGATCATCGTGTTCAATCGACATGACCTTTATACGTTCTACGATCTCTGTGGGCGCATCTATCCCAATATTGGAGCGCATTATGATCAAACCATTGGCGGCCTGATCACCTGGATCCCACCGGCGATGATGAGTGTGGTCGCTCTCGTGTTGGTCCTGAACGCCATGCGGTTGTCGGAAGAACGGAATCTTGCCAATGACACCAAAAAGATGGGTCCTCCCCTTAATGCCAGCCCGTGGACGGGGTAATAAAACGATTGTTCTTGGCGGCGTGGCCGCGCTCGCCTGTCTCATCTTCGCGGCGAGCACGGCGGCCGTTGCGAACGGTATCACCATCGATAAGCCGTGGCTGAGGTTCATCATCAAGGATCGGCCGGCTGGCGGCTATTTCACCTTGCACAATGGTACTGATCGAAACGTCGAACTGACCGGTGCGTCCTCCATCGGCTGCCGCATGATGATGCTACATCAGAGCAAGGAAATCGGCGGTGTGGAGAAGATGCTTCCTGTCAAAAGCGTCACCGTGCCGGCGCATGGCACTTTGAACTTCACTCCCGGAAGCTATCACCTGATGTGCATGAACCCAAAAAGTACAGTCATAGTCGGTAGGACCGTGCCTGTTATTTTGAGATTCGCAGACGGCACGACGATAAGCGCCGACTTCCCCGTAAAAGGGCCCGACCGATAGAGCGTTTTCAAGCGGAGTGGCTTACCGGTTCGCTTAAAGAAAACGCGTCAAATCAAAAACACAGAGCCCGCTTCTGATCTAATCAGAGGCGGAAAGGCTCTGGTGCGGCCGATCAGATCGTATCCTCGATCCACTGCCACAAGCTAAAGCGGCCGGACTGCGATACCAGTTGCCGCAGGTCAGCGGTCATACCGGTGAGCTTGGCATTCGGTGCCGCGAGACCCGTAAACAAGAGTCGCATCGCGCCGTTCCGGTCAAATACATAAACTGCTGAACCGTGAGTAACCTCGGGAGGATTACCATTGCTTGCCGGCTGCACTGAATAGGCAACGCGATAGCGCTTGGCAAGGGTAGCGAGCTGATCGGGTGTGCCGCGCAAACCAACGACCTGCGGCGCAAACGCGGCCACATAGCTTTTCAGTACGGGCAATGTATCACGGCCGGGATCTACCGTGACAAACAACACCCGCACATCATCCACCTTCTTTCCGAGGGTCTTGAGCATGGTGCCGATGTCAAGCAACGTTGTCGGACAAACGTCGGGACAAGATGTATATCCGAAATAGAGCAGAACGACCTTACCCTTGAAGTCTGCCGACGTGACCGTTTTGCCGTCCGATGCGCGCGTCATCGTAAAATCGAGCGACGGAAGAACGCCGGTCATATCGGTCGAATTCCAGGCTTTTGCCTCGGGCCCCGCGATCAGCAGCGCCGCGAACAGACCAGCGGCAAATATTGTACAGATCGTCTTGCGCACCGAGCACCACGAATCCGGTCTCTGCGAGACCGTCAGATTTGACATGAACCTCTCCTGCGCAACGTGAACTCCCAATTAACCGCGGCAGTCGATCCAATCAGCCGTTCGACGCGCCTATCGGTACGGGGTCGTACCCTTTGATCTATTTAAGGGGTAGAACATCTTCACCTCGTAAAGCGATAGGCCAATCAGTGCAAAGCCCTGATGAGCGGTGAGGATCAAAAGACCGTGTTATTGGCCTGCTAACCCGCATTTGCATTGCTTCACCCCCACTTCGGGGTTTACGACGCGTCCGGGGCTGCAATCACCAGCGCGAGCATATGCCATTGTCCAGCGTCGCCGACTGTCCTTCTCAAAAACGCCGATTGCCGTATTTTCTTCGCAAGCCGATTTTGTGGCTATGCGCAATCGCCATGATCCTCGCGTTGCTGGCTGAATTGAGTTGGATGCAGTTCACACGCGAGGGCCTCGTTTGGCATAGCCGGACGTTCAATCAGGTCATCATTATTCTTGCGGCTGCCTTGGTCTGCGCTATCTACGCAATCGGAGTAGCGCGCGGTGCCACATCGAACTTTCCGCAGCGGCGCTGGCGTCACGCTGCTTTTGCTGTCGGCATCGGAACGGTGCTGTTGGCATTTGAGGCGCCGCTGGGCACGTTGGCACGGCAACTCTTTTTTGCGCGACAGCTACAGGATCTGCTGCTCGGCGTTGTAGCCCCTATCCTGATCGTGCTCGCGATGCCCAGGAGAGCGCTTATCGCCGGCATTTCTAGAGAAACGCCGAGTAACGCGTCTCCTTTCGAAGTCGATGACACCGAACTGCAAGCCGATTCTTTTTGGTGGAACGCGGCCGCAACGGCATTGTCTATCGGGGTCCTATATATGTGGCTCTATCCGCCGTTTCAAAACGCGACGGTCACAAGCTTGCCGATCGAATTGGCTTTAAATGGGATGACTTTCGGCGCTGCACTTCTGTTCTGGGGGTTCATCCTCGATTTTCGCCCGCTCCCGGCGGGGGCAGGCTACGGTAGCCGCCTCATGATGTTGTGGATCATGTCCCTCTCGCATATCGCAGTCGGCGCATACTTAACGATAAAAACAGAAGTCCTCTATTCGGCGTATGGAATGGGCGAGCGGCTTTTCGGCATCAGTTCGCTCACGGACGAGGTAACCGGCGGTTTCATTATCTGGGTTCCGAGCGCGCTGCTCTGCCTCGCCGCAATCATCATGGTGATCCATCTATGGGGACTGCATGAGGACCGGGTCTGGGCAAAATATTCAGGATGGTCATCCTCGAATTCTGCCGCCCTGTTGTTTCCGACTACCGGCGAGCAACTCATCACCCTGGCGCGGCCAAAAAATCGGGCGATGGCTATAGTTGTGATCAGTTTCGTCATAGGGGTATTCGGTTTTACGATTCTCGGAGGCATCCTCAATCACATCAACAACGGACGCCACACCGCCGCCCGTGACGTCCTGATCGGACAACATCTGGTGGCGGCACATTCGACGGCTGGCCACTCAATGGAATGAGACGAGAACTGAGCTCTGCCGGGGAGCTTAACCAAAAAGGCAACCGAGCCCCGTTGCCGGATCCCTCCCTTCATGCCTAATCGGACGTCTGCCGCACGACCGGAACCGACCACGCCTTCGGCATATGTGAGATGCCGCAGGCGCCAACCACCACGGCCAAAAAAGCGCGTCTTCGCCATATCCGCGCAATGACATCTCGCAGCCGTAGACGCTGTTGCTGTGTCTCTTACAGCCGCCATCTCAATGCAGCGCGCCGAACCCGCTATGCCGGATGTTTCCTTGCTTGCTGGCGTGATCGCGCTCGTTCACCGCTCTTGCGTGCACGGCCGTAATTAAGGTGCACCGGAGTCGCCGACGAAATGAGAGCTAGAGCCTTTCCGCTTCTGATGGAATCAGAAGCGGGCTCTATGATTTTGATTTGACGCGTTTTCTTGACGCGAACCGGTAGCCACCTCGCTTGAAAACGCTCTAAGCCGCGCTGGTAAGTTCTTCCACCTTCGCTGGATCGAAGGATTTGGAATCGACTTTGAGATAGGCAAGCTTTTCCTCTGCGATCACAACAGCATCGGCCACGCCCGGTATTTGCCGCAGCTTGTCGGCAAGGCTCTCTGAGCTTGCGGCCTGGGCCTCAGAGATCCGCACGAGATGCGTTATCAAATAGCTAGGACGCGCCATCGTCGCCGTGGCGGCCAGCCATAGAAGCGCAAGGACGGTCGATAGTATGAATACACCGGTGTCGCCCGCATTCTGGTGCATCCACCCGCCTGCGGCGCCACCTACGAAAATTCCCAGGAATTGCGAACTCGAATATACCCCCGCCGCCGTGCCCTTCGCGTCGGGGGGCGCGGTCTTTGTGATGAGCGAAGGCAGACTCGCCTCCATGATGTTGAAGCCCGAAAAAAAGATCGTTATCGCCGCGAGCAGAACATAGACATCGTGGCCGTTGAAAACGAGCATGATCTGACTAACTGCGAGCATCCCCACGGCGCTTATGAACACGGTTTTCATGCGCCGGTATTTTTCGGCGACGATGATCGCCGGAACCATCACCACGATGGATAGAAGCAGGACCGGCAAATAGACGATCCACTGGCTGCGGCTCGTCACGTTGAGCCCTTCGTGCAGGAGTTCCGGCACGACGAGGAAACTCGCCGTCAGCATGGCGTGCAAGGTGAAGATACCAAAATCAAGGCGGAGCAGCTCCGTATTTTTCAGCACGGATCCCAGCATAGCTGGCACCGTCTCGGTATCGCGATGCAGACTCAGGCGACGCGGGCTTGGCACGATGAATAGAATGATGCCAATGCCGAGCAACGCCAAACCTGCCGTCAGCCAGAAGATCCCAGCGATACCGGCAAGACCAGCGACAATGGGTCCCGTGACCAGAGCAATCATGAATGAGGTTCCGATGGTGATACCCACCATCGCCATTGCCTTGGTCCGGTTTTCTTCCGAGGTAAGGTCCGCCACCAGAGCCAGGATGACCGAGCCAACCGCACCTGAACCTTGCAATACCCGTCCGATAATCACACCGTCGATTGAGTTTGAGACGGCTGCGACTGCACTGCCAACGCCAAATACCGCGAGTCCCAACACAATTATGATCTTGCGGCCGATCTTATCGGACAAAACACCGAAGGGTATCTGCAGAAGTCCCTGGCTCAAGCCGTAGATGCCGAGCGCCAGCCCGATCTTGTACGCCGTTGCCCCTGAAAGATCGCGCGCGTAAGCAGCAAGCACCGGATAGATCATGAATAGGCCGAGAAGCCTTACCGAAAAAACTGCGGCAAGCGAGGCAGCTGCACGAAATTCCCGTTTATCCATGATATCTGTTTCGCGAAGAGAAAGCCTGAGTATCACCTTAAGAAGCTTCGAGCACCTCTTGGACCGTCTCGAATATGTCCTCAGCGGTCCCCTCTATTCTGTCACAGATCCGGAAGACCCTGGCATGAACTGTTTTTCCGATGGCGCGTGCGGCACGGAGCAAAGGCCTTTTTAGACGCCGACGTACTACGCATCTATACAAGTCGATTCAGTTGCCTGCCAGGCAATTTCCTCAATCGAGGTAGACAGCAGGATGAGGATCACGTTTCGGGCTTCTCCTTTGACTGCTCCCTTTTACTGTCAAGACAGAGCGAACGCACCATTTGCTTCCCGTTGATGGCCACCGCTCATATCAACGAAAATTGAAGCGCAGATCAGTACGAAATCGCACCGCGTTCCGTATCGGCCAAGCGAGCGACCCAGCGCTGGCTTCCGGCGTTACGGCGGTGCCGTTCGATTTCTCCGGCCTCCGCGGCGACCGACGTGCGGCGGCGAGCCAGGCGGGCGCGGCAGCGCCTTGATAGAGTGGCTCCGCTTTCGGAATTGAGGCCGCGGCGGGCGCTCAGGCCTGGCTAACCGAACATGGGCTCGGATTAGCCGCCACCGATTGTACGTTATCGTACCTGGCGATCCAGCGTTCGCGATCGCACGTGGCTGCAACCCTTCGTACTCCGGCATTCCCATGCTTTTAGGTTGATGCGAGAGGGGCTCTGACAAGCAGCCGAGCGTCTCGCGGCAAGATGCTGCCGCTTTATGTCCAGGCAAGCCTTGCCTGAGTGCGCAACAGACTCTACGCTTTGTCGCTGATGCTTACGCCTATTATCTCCGGGCAGGGCAACCGAAAGAGCGAACGGTGACAGAGGTTCGGAACAAGCTGCTTCGTCTCATTCCAGACGACGAGCTCTCTCGCATTATCGGACTTTGCGAGCGTATTCCGCTTCGGCCGCATCAGGTTCTTCATCACCATAGGCTGCCGATGGAGCATGTCTACTTCGTCGAAAGCGGACTGGTGTCGGTCGCAGCGTGCGTAGGTCACGAAGAATTCGTTGAGGTCTGGTTGATCGGGTCAGAAGGATTGGTCGGCGCGCCGGTCTTGCTGGCGCCTAAGACTGTGCCTCTGCACCGTAGAACCGTCCAGGTGAACGGCGAAGCGCTACGAATCAGGACGGTTGATTTCTCGAAGATTCTCGACGATCTCCCTCACTTGCGTTCAGTCGTGGAACGATATCTCGCCGCCGTTCTGGTGCAGACCTCGCAATCGGGAGCTTGCAATGCCTACCATGGTGTCAGGCAGAGGCTTGCCCGCTGGCTGCTTGTTGCTCGCAATGCTCTGGGCAAGGACGAGATGCCGCTCACGCATGTAATGCTAGCCGAACTACTCGGCGTCCGGCGCGCCAGCGTGACTGAGTGCCTTGAAGTCCTCCAGAAAGCAGGGATGATCTCAACCAAGCGAGGCTGGGTGACGGTGGAGGACGCTGTTGGATTAACGAAGCTGTGCTGCGATTGTTTTGGCCTAATTGAACGCGAATATCGCCGCCATCTGCTCTCGGCTGATCATACCGACTCCCGTCCTGAGGAGGACGCCGCGATCACCAATACGGTTGCCCGGAGATGATTAGAGCGTTTTCAAGCGAAGTGGCTACCGGTTCGCGTAAAGAAAATGCGTCAAATCAAAATCATGGAGTCCCGCCTCTGATTCCATCGGAAGCGGAAAGGCTCTAGCTGTGTTCTAGCGTCGTGGGCGTAAGACAGAAGCGACTTGCCGGCGTACGGATGCGTTGGGCCAGCAACTAATAACGGGGAAGCGTCAATGGGTCGGTCAGGAGACCTCGCATGGCAAGCTTCGCAACAAACGGCAACGCCATCAGGCGCGTGACCTGATTGCGGACGAAGATACCCCATCTTGTCTTCGGCGCGAAAGAACTGGCGAACCTCTCGGCGGAGCGCTGTTTCCCGGCCATGACGGATTGGAGCATGCTCTCATACACCTTGAAGGCGACGCGGTAATCGCCCTCCGCTTTGCTCAATTCCCCTGCCAAAATATAGGCAGCGCCCATCGCCAGCGACGTCCCCTGCCCGGCCAACAGCGAGGGGCAAGAGCAGGCATCCCCGACCAACGCCACCCTTCCGGCCGTCCAAGACGGCATGCGTATCTGGCTGACGGAATCAAAATACAGATCGTCTGTGTCGTCCAAGGCTTTCAGGATTGCAGGGCACTCCCACCCGTCCCGTCCGAAGACCTCGCGCAGAGTCTGCTTTTGCGCCAGCGTGTCGTGCGGAGCGATTTTCAATCTCTCCTCCGTCGCGAACACAAAAAAGAACACTGTTCGGTCCCCGCGCAGGGCATAGCGTGAGACCTGGCGGCCGGGCGGCGCGTAGCCGACGTAGGCGCGGGAATCGCGGTGAGGATAGCCGGTCACCACGAAAGACGCAGTGTAGTATCCGAGGTATTTCTCGAAGCGCTCTTCGGGACCGAACACGATCTCGCGGACGGGCGAGTGCAGGCCACCGGCGCCGATGACGAGATCGAAATTTTCGGCCGGTGCGTGCCTGAACGACACGCGCACACCGTTTTCATCCTGCTCGATGGCGGTAATCGTATCACCGAACATCGTGCGCACCTCTCCATGGAGCGAGTCATAGATCAGCCGCGCCAGATCGCTGCGCAGGATGCTCAGGAAGCGATCTCCCAGCACGGATCTGATGGCGTTGGCGCTAAAACCACCGGCTTTCCGGCCGTGCTCATCGACGATGCGGACCTCGTCGACGTCGTAGGCATCACCGTCGAGCGCAGGCAGCAAGCCCATTCTGTCGGCTACCTCGAATCCCAGCCCCCAAAAATCCACAAGATAGCCGCCGGTGCGCAGCGTGGGCGCGCGCTCAATAAGGACCGGCTCGAAACCATATTGGCGAAGCCAGTACGCAACGCTCGGGCCGGCGATACCTGCACCCGATATGAGAATCTTGCGATTGTTCATCACACGCGGTTAGCCACCTGAAAGAGCCCGGCTTAGACCGAGAGTATGAAGCGAACCGCGGCGGTCGGTCAAATTGCCCCGGCGCTCCCGCATTGCCAATCATCGACTTTCGGGCCGCCCCGCTTAATCTGAAATCGCGGAACACGGCGTTATAAGATAGGCGGGAGCGGGTTGGTATACGCCTCGCATTGATCGCCCCTCGCACACCTCGAGCCGCAACAGGGACATGTCCCGATCACGTATCGATCCGGCAGGAAGCGCGCATCCTCACCGCTTTCCGAAGCCCAAACTACGATAATTTTATTATCTTCATGGCACCTCACCTCTTCAACGAACCCGCGCGGCACCAGTCTGAAGCGGTGGAGCCGGCATATCGTTGATCCTTCTCCCATCAATGCGCAGACATCCCGAACTGCATTGATGATCGACGGCCTCCGATCGGCTTTAATATGATGTGCTTTTACCGGTTCGCGACTTCCTTACAAGCTCGGATTGCAGCTCCAGGAGATCCTGCTCAACGCCGCAATGCGCTCGATTCTCCGACAGCGCACAACCGGGGAAACGCTAAAGGTCATGCAACCGCTGCGTTCCGGACACCTCGATCGGCTCCTCCGCCGCCGCCGATGGCGGCGTAAAGCTGCGCCAATGGTGTCGGCTTGGCGACCGAGATATCTGATCCGCGTTCACGCAGCCAGCGGTTGGCCGCCTCCACGGACAGCGGTCCGAATTCCAGTTCCGAAAGGCACCGGCCCGGACGCACGACCGCCGGGTGCATCGTGGCAAGCGGCTCGTTGGTGGTAATCAGCACCATGAGGTTGAGGCCCTGTCCCATCAGGCCGTCGGTGAGGTTGAGAAGACGGGACAGACCCTGGCCGATCATGGACCGCGCCTCCGTCGTCATCAGCTCGCCGGCATCCTCCAGGATAATGAGCTTGCTGCGCTTGGCCGCCAGCGCCCCAGCACGCCCGCCACCAAAACGCGCAACCTGGAACACATAGGTCGGCGCGCCGCCGACGAAACGCTCGGCATCGGTGATGAACGCGGCATCGCACCAGGATTGCCACTCCCGCAAAAGCGCGCGCAGCGCATGGGTCTTGCCGGTTCCCGGCTGGCCATGCCAGAGAATCAACCGTTCCTTCGGACATGACCTGAGCGCGAACAGCCGCTCCATTCCCTTCGCGACGCTGCCGTCGTAGTTACCTGACAGCTCGGCCCAGCGCGGCGCCTCCAGTCTGCGCATGAACGGCATCGGGTACTTGTCGGGATCGGCCGCCCAGAACGTCACCGGCACCATCGGAGTTTCTTCACCGCTGTCGATCTGCTTGATCAGGGCGGCGGAGACACGTCCGACCGCCTCGGCATCGTTACCGGCGGTGAAAATCTCGGCCCAGCCGTCCACGATTTCGACAAGGGAGATCAGATCGGTGTCGTGTCGCAGGATCAGGCTCTTGCGCTGGCCTTCCCAGATCTCGCTGGCGTGGAGCGCCTTCCTGAACTCACCCAGCAAATCGAGCGACCAGCTATCGAGCGTCAGCTTTTCATGAACAATATGCGGCAGCGGCTTGCCTTGGACTTCGCGGAAGAAGAATGCCACCGGGTTGTCATGAACCCACGGCTGAACGCGCCAGTAGACTCCCGCTCCCGCCATGTTGCCGCTTTCGGGTATGCTGTTGTCCATGTGGCTCGTCCTTCCTGACAGGTGTTAGAACTTGGCGATGAGCGAAACCGGGTCGTTCGGTGGTCTTAGGGCGCTGCACGAAATCTTTCATATCCGGCCGATACGCTATTTGCAACTATATACAGCGCGGCATCGATCTCGTCATCCGTAAGATTGTGATGATAGGCCTGCGCGTAAATCTCGCGATAGGCGGCGCGGGTCGTATGCGGCAAGGACGGATGCAGAATTTCGGCGAGCCAGACCAGCGTCAGGGTTCGATCAACGAACTCATTGTTGAATGATGTCCTTGGCATCAGATACACGCGCTTATCGCGGACGGCGCGAAGCGCTTGCCAGAGGGGATTGCCGTAAATGCTGCCGAGATTGTCATCGGCATCATCGCCCGGAGAAACGATCACATCGGGATCGTAAAGCAGGATCTCTTCGGGGTCGGCGGGCCCATGATAGGGGATCTCTCCCGCCGGATTGATGCCACCGATTTGTTGAAGCAAGACGTTGAGAAAATAGCTTTTCTGGCCCACCCATAATCTGCCGTCGTCGTACATCCCCATCGGCAGCACCTTTATCGGCGCTCCGGACGGCAGCAGGGCCTCCAGCTTGCGGCGCCTGGCCTCGGCGTCCCGCCACAGGCCGGCGGCGCGCGCTTTCCGACCGGACACTCTCCCCAGAATGTCCCATATCGTCTTCAACCGATCCGGCGACTCCCAATCAAGCTCGACGAGCCCCGGATACCCCGTCTTGCGCAGCGGTTCGGACTGGCTCTGCCAGGCAATAACGGCGTCAGGATTGACGTGCAATACCAGCTCGGGATCGGGAATGGCCCCATTGACCCCGACCAGCGGCAATATCGCGATCTGCGGAAAAAACTGTCCGAAGAGACCCTTCTCGGTCCTCCGGCGCACGAACTTCGAAACGGCCGCCACATGATCAAGGCCTTGATCGATCGCGGCATAGGATGTGAGAACCGGTGCGAGAACCGCCACGCGACGCGCGCCTTCAAACCCGGAATGCGGCGTATCGGCGCGAGCCATCGATGCGCCGGACGCAACAGAACTTCTCGTAACGTGCGGCGGGACCGCGCCGACAATCATGCCGAACAGACCAACGGCGACAAAGAGAAGTGAAACGCCGGGTCCGTTTCCCACCATGTCCTGCCTTTATCCCATGACCCATGTACCGATCAAAACTTGACCTGACCGGAAAACGAGATGGTTCGGGGTGCGCCAACCAAATTAGGAGTCATCCAGTATGCATGATCCGTCAGGTTGGCGACGTTCATCCGCAAGATCAACTCCTGGCCCGAGGGGATCCTGGTCCGATAACGCAGTCCGAGATCCTCGGTGACATATGACTTGATGAATGCCGAGTTGATCTGATCGACCGCCTGCGGACCGTAGTAATAAACGCCACCGGTCAACGTCAATCCCGGGATAAATGGCAGATCATACTCCATCGTCATTTTCGCCATCCGGTCCGAGACGCCGACCGGGCGTTTATCGTCAGTAATCGGACTTGAGGTTTGCACCACGCGCGAGTCCATCAGCGTGACACTGCCCAGGACTCGCAGATCCGGCATGATCTTGCCGGTCGCGGTGAGTTCGATGCCCTTGTGTATTTCGCGTCCGTCCTGAACGTATGTCAGCGTGCCGTCCCCATTATTTTGAACAAACTGATTGGCTTTGTTGATCTGGAACAGAGCTCCAGTCAGCAGCATCCCGCCGACGTTGGCCTTGGCCCCGAGTTCATACTCGTCGCTGAGGTATGGAGGCAGAATCTGGCCTGCGTTTGTAAACGTAGGAAGCGCCGGCACGATTGCGCCCTGCTGAAAAGACTGGCTGTATGTGACGTAGGTCGAAGCCCACGAAACAGGCTTAAAAACCAGAGATGCGGTGGGCGTCAGCTTCGTTTGGGCTTGATCAGATTGCAATGCGAAAGGCGGAGTCCTGTTGAAGTCCGTTTCGGCAATCCTCGCGTAATTTCCCCCAATCAGTGCGGACCACTGATCGTTGAACCTGATGTCGTCGCCAATAATCATATTGGTTTGAGTGACAGTATAAAATTTGTACCAGGTCCCATAATATGAAGTCGAAGCCGCATTCGGTGGAAATGGAGGTTGATTAATATAGACCGGCCCTGCTCCAATATTGAAAACGGGGTCAATAAAGTCGGTATTCCCCGCTTGCATGTCGAGGGATGTCGAGTTGCCGTAAGCGCCGAATGTAAGTTTGTGTTCGACGGAGCCAGTGTAGAAATTGGCATCGATAAACGTATAGCCCGAGTGCGTATTGTTTCGTGAAGCCGAGCCAAAATAGAGGTATTGATCGTAATTACCGTGATTGTCGTCCCAATAGTTTTGTCCGTAAGGCGCCCCGCGGTCCAAGCTGGTCTCAAACGAATACGCGGCCCGAACAGATATGACATCGTTGAGATGCGATGAGAATGAAACCTGGGCCCGGTCAACCGTGTCTGAGGTGCTGGCCCATTGTTGCAGCCACAGCTTATGTGGATCCGGAACACGAGTGTAGTCGAAATCGCCGCCGGGATACCAAGTTGGGGTGACTCCCCGAATCAACTGGTCCTGATGTGACCCAACGAACTCGAGCTTTGTATCGGGAGTGATGTTCCATGTGAAAGCGCCGGTGATCAGCCCCCGCCGGATCGACTGGAAATCGACTGGCGTCGAACCGTCCTGACCGACAATGTTGAGCCGGTAACCGAACTTCCCTTCCTTGTCGATGGGGCCGCCGATATCGAGGTGCGTAAAGCCCTGCAGATAGCCGTAGTCTCCAACAGTCAGGCTGTAATAGGGAATCGGCGTCGGCTTCTTGTAGACAAAATTGACCATTCCGCCGACATCGGTGCCGCCGTAGAGAAAGCCTGTCAGGCCAGTCAGCACCTCGACGCGTTCTTTGTCCTCCAACGGCGTTATCCCAGAGAAACCATCCCTCATCCCATCGATGGCTTTGGCGGTTAAAGCGAAGCCTCGCAACATTGTAGATGGAGATCCATATCCGGCGAACGAGGTGGGTGGTCCGGCTACGGGACTGTACTTGAAAGCGTCTTGCGGCTGGGCGGCAAGTCGGTTTTCAAGGAAATCTGTCGACAGCACGTTGACCGAGTATGGGACATCAAGAATCGGCTTCTGCCCGAACGGGCCGAAGTTGGTGACTGTCGCGGGCCGGTAGCCTTGCGCCTCGCTGCCCTCGCGCGTGCGATAGGCTTCCGCCGCCGCTGCGGCCTGCTGCGCGGCCACATCGACCGGCGGCATCCGCCGGTGCTCCCCCCGCCGGGCTCGCCGCGGCTTTGCGTGTTGATTCGAAGCCGATCGTGGGATCACCGACGCCGGCCGATGAGCCGGCGGCTCGACAACGACGGGCGGTAACGCAGGCTGCGATTGCTGTTCCTGACTGACTGCCGCTCTGGAAAAAAGCAGGCTCATTGCCGTCGCACAAAGAAGCACGGCGCCCCGCGCCTGCCGTTCTTGAGATTTAAGCACCGAAGTCCCCCTTCTTCATGCACTATCTTGCGGGCGCGCTTGTCCGCCGGCGCACGACATGGTCGCGGCCTCTTCGCTAGCTGGATTTCGATTGGACGCTTTACTGCGAGCGGAGAGTGAATGCGTCTATTCAGCGTCTCTCACCGACCGCAACCCACCTGACAAAGGGCGAATCTGCGGAGAACCGCTATGCTGCTCTATTCGCGCTGCCGTCTATCTTCCGCCACGCCGGTCTCCCCGAAGATCCCCAAATCGCTATATTTGATGAGATACCGCGTGACATTAGGGTTGGAATTCCGGATGTAAATGGAAAAAATCACACTATTTTCGGATGCGGCTGCGCGAAAAGAAAGCGACGGATGCCCCTGAACACATTTCTGCGTCTCGAATTCACGAAGCCAGCCGCGTATTGCTCCGGCATCGGCGGCTATATAGCCTCGCTTCTCGAGGCTGTCGCCACATTCGGGTCGGTCTCCGCGGCCGCGCGCGTTATGAAAGCCGATCCGCCTTTCCTGCGGAGGATGGTTCGCTGCATCAATGAAGACTTTGGAGGCATCATCGTCCTTAAACGGGGACGTTCGGGAGGCGCCTTTGTGACGGGCAAAGGTCTGGCGCTGCTGCAACAGTACAGAATGATTGACGAAGGTATTCGACGAGTCTTCGCCGAGGACCTGCGTGAAATTGAGAAGCTTATAGGCAGCGACCCGCAAATGCCGCGACATTTGATGGAATATGACCGCTGGAGACAACTTTCGCCGCCTAAAACTGAAAACTCCAAACGTCGGGCGCAGGCGACGAAATCGACGATCGTAAATTCGGTCCCGCTATCAGTTCATGTCTATCTGGCGCTTTTCTCGGAAAAACTATGGATCGGCGAAAGAAGCATGATCCTGCTTCGGGCGATGCCGAGCATGGATCAATCGCAGCCGCCGCACGCGCGACGGATTGGACCTATTATCGCGTGCAGAAGAGGATTAGATCGCTGAACCGGGATCTGGACGAAATCGTTCTCACCCACCGCGGGCGCGGTGGCGCGATTTTGACGACCCGAGGCGCGGAACTCGTCGAACGTTTTTACAAGATCCAACGCGGTATATACGACAAATTTTCCAGCGAGCTTGCATTCGCGGCGCATCTTGCCGGCGGTGATAAGAAGGGCAACAAAATTTCTCCTCGCGACGCCCGATGGATGGAAGCCAGAGCCAAGCTGGGCGCGTGTGACGATATATGTATTCGAAGCGGAGTCGGAATGGCGAGCCGTTGATCCCGCCGGAACTAACGCCCAACAGTCGCTTCATGCGAGCACCATTCCGGTGTCTATTTGCGTTCATGAGGATCCGATAAATCCGACGCGACTTTCGCGTTGCTATATTATTGTCATGGGTCTGGCGTTGATCCGTCGACACCGTCCCCGATCTCCTGACACAGCTTCGGTCCCCTGGCGAGTCGACGCCCGAGCGTTTCCAAAAACTTGTCATATCGCTCGCCGCCCTTGGCGTGGGCGGCAGCCTGGGCCATTTCCGGCAAGGACGCGGTCGATGTCAGCCAGGCGCGGATGAAGATGGCGAAGGCTTCATTGGCGATGCCCGTATCGCGCTCCAATGCCCATAAGGGATTAATTCCATCGCCCATACTCGACCTACATGGCGCACGCCATGCTTCCGGCTTCTCTTTGACGGTTCATGCTTCGTTATCGCCGTCGCGGCTGTTCGCTGTCGCGCATTCTTTTCTTGCAGGTTAGGTCCATGCCCTCGGCTTTCTAGTCGCCGCCGGGCTTGCCCTGTTCAACAGGTCGATTAGCTTGCAAGATGCCCCTACCTTTCAGAAGGGACGCCAGAACGGCGGTACAGAAATTGCCAAGTTCCTCAAATTAGGACTCATGCTCGTGTTATCGTCGGTTAACATTGGGACCGAATAATTCACCCATCAGCCACGCAGTTTAGTATGCGGCTATATGACAACCAATATTTCCCAATTGGCTGAGTGCCCATTATTATCCCGACTGGCGCGCCCGAAGAGATTCGAACTCCTGACCCCCAGATTCGTAGTCTGGGAAAGATCATTGAAATTATTGTAGCTCGTTACCGTAAGAACAGAAAATCATCGCCGCGCATTACTTATGCCACCTTTTGCCGTTACCGAATAGAACGACGAAACGGGACGTTGGCTTGGTCTTGTAAGCGGGCGGAAGCGGCCGACGGTCCGGCTCGATCCACGGGCCATCCTTCGGGGCCGGGAGTAGTCACCTGATGCCACGCCCGATCTTCGACTTTGGGAAACGTTAAGGCATTCCGCCATACCACTGCCGGGGTCCTGTCTCCCGGATCAGTATGTCCCGAACATCAAAACGTTTCGCCTCGCACCTGCGCCGCTGGCGGCGCCGCGGAACGCGGGCGTGTCAGAAGATCGCCAAGGCGCCACGATCTGTCCGGATCGCAGGCGCTGTGGCGGTCGTGCTCGCCACCGGCGTGACGACGAACCTCATTTATCAGATAGTCCGTAAACCGGCCGAGTTGTTCTTCTTCATCGGTCACAGACTCGACAAGGAGCCCGCCGAGACGTGGCGGCATTACGGACAATTGTTTCGGACATATGCGACCCGCTCGATCTCGCCGGAATTGTTGGCAGCGCTCGCTCAAGTTGAGAGTTCAGGCAATCCGGTGGATCGGACCTATTGGCGCTGGCAGTTCAGTTTCAATCCTTTCAAGATCTATCAGCCGGCATCCAGCGCCGTCGGCCTATTCCAAATGACTGATCCTGCCTATTCGGAGGTCGCACGTTTCTGCATCCGAGCAAGATTGGTCGAAGATACTGGTTGTGGTTTCGGCCCCTATATCCGCGTCATACCCAGCCATGCCGTCGAGCTGGCATCAATATATTTGGACCGGAACGTAGCTGCCGTCCTCACCCGGGCGGGCAACGTACCGGCTAACGAGCGGCAAAGGCAGGATCTTGCCGCCTTCATCCATCTCTGCGGCGGAGGCCCCGCCACCGCATACGCACGACGTCACTTCCAGATGAACGCTACCGAACGATGCGGGGACCATCTCGTTGCGGCGTACATTTTCAAGGTCGATACGATGAGACGACGATTTCAACGCCTTGCCGCCAACGACGTGTGAATAGGCGTCGGAGAGTGACCCCTCCCGCGCCAAGCAGATCAATAGCTTAGCGCGCCGATCGGCGTCCGGACCCCGCGCCGATTAACACCAAAGGTACCGTGTGGACGTTTCCTCCCTGACTAGGGGCACTCGTTGTTCCGCGTCCGCTTGGATATTGAGTGATCAGTACGCGCGACCACGGCCCCGATGAAATCGACGATTGCATCGGCGCGCGTACAGTGGCGAAAGCCGCGTCCGACGCCGGGCTGTTTCGGATATTCGCCGGCGAGATGCAGATCGGAGATCACGTAGACGCGACGCAATTGGCCAACCCCCTTCACATCTTGGGCGCACCGTCTAACGGCGTGAACTTCCCCGTGGTTTCGCAAGACGCTTCCTGCCCTCTATGGCCCGGCAAAGCACAATAACTCCTCGCTCACGCGAGAGGCAGCATCTCGATCCATGCGTCGTCCCTTGGTCAACGCCATTTGACCAGCGCGCTGCGGTCGTTACTGCGCCGCTAAGGCAGGCAGCCCGCGAAATCGCCCAAGGTCGGTGCTGTCATCCATGGCAGGCCACTGATGCGATTGTGCAACACTACATAAAAAGTGGCAAACTCTACCTGTCGCTACTCTTACACTTTCCAGGGATTGTGCAACTTTAGCGGGATATTTTCTATTTTTTTGGGCGGCGCTTACTGCCGTTGGAGGACAACATGCCAGTCGGCGACAAGGAAGCGGCAGTCGTCGCGTGCGTCAACGCGGCGCTCAAAGCGCGCGGCTACAACCCGCCATACGATACTAGCCAGAAAATGAATGGTGTCCCGATTTATGGCTACCAACCGGAAACGATGATCATGTTTCATCGCAAGGTTAGAACGTGCCTGGCCGCAAAGGGCTACACTTACACGTATAGAGAAACGCTCGCTTACATGAACCAAACACTCGTCATGACGCTTGCGGAAATCTACGCGGCGATCGACGTGAAGACCACCGCTCCTGCGCCTGCCGGCGCTGCAGAAGTAGCTTTCCAACCGGTGTCAGACGGAGGCGTAGCGCCCCAGCGCACGACGAAAAAGGCGGCGAAGGCACCCCGAGCAAGGGCCAAGCCCGGACGGGCGGGGAAGAAGGCCGCCAAGAAGAAAGCCGCTAAGAAAAAGCCTGCATCCAAAAAGAAAACCCCAGGCAGAGCTGCGGCAAAAAAGAAGAAGGCCGCTAAGCGGAAGGGCAAGAGGAATTAGAGGGACTGCATTCGAGAACTTCAGTTTGACCGATTAGTTTGTAGGAGGCGCCGATGTTACGGGCTGTCTATGCTTGTTCTATCGCATTAATCGCTTCTCTGTTTCACGTGTTGCCGACAGCTGCCGCTAGTCTACTTCCGGCGCAGGGTGACATCTGCAGCGCCATTCCCCCGCCGGGGCAATTGACGGCAGTATCTAAGAGACTGGTTGCAAACTACGTGCTTGCCGGCAATGCAACGGCGATCAAGCGCGTTTTCGGAGATCCAGTCCTCTGGAATTCGATCTTCACGATGGGCGAGGACCAATTTTGCGCAACCTCATCGGTCTGTCGCGGCGTAACAGGTGATGCCTGCAAGAAAGAGGTGGACGCGTGCAAGCTTTCGCGCGCCTCCGCGTTGATGGGCGCGGAAACTCTCCTTGACGGCCTAGCCGCCGACTCTTCGAGCAAGAACCCAAGCTTCAGCATGAGCCCAGCCTTGGTAAGATTCGACAGCGCTGCGCGGATGCGAGCCTATTTTTCCACCGCCGCCGACAACGGCATCGAATGCGTCGCACCGAAATCTGGCAAGATGCCGCAATCTCCGGCCGTTGCCGATACTTCGCCGCTTCGTGTCAGAGGCCTATCGAACGATTTGCTTACGGATCGCAGCGCACCCTCGTTTTCTTCGACGAGCCAGGCCACTTTGACAGCGACCGGCGACCACAGCACTCCTACCCAAACCCAGAACTTCAAAGCAACGGGCGCGATCGGCTACGCCTTCCAGGGTGATCTGGCCACGGCAGTTCCGTACGTGTCCTTCAACCAGTCGATAACCGATGTCACCGGCAAGCCGGTCACAACGGATCCTAGCAGTTTCGTCGCCGGCGGCATGATGTTCACGGGTACCATTCCCGGCGACGTCCTGGTTCAAACAATTGCCGCAAAACCGCAATTTCTGGAGAACACTAAGAACTACAGCCAAATAGGCAGTCTAACCCTTGTCTATAAGCCTTTCACTGGCTTTGATGTCTCCAATGGAGGCTTCAATCTCAATGATCCGAGGCCGCTGCCATTCTGGCCTTCGGTATACGGCGAAGTCTTGTTCGACCTTCGCTCCGACATTGGCCAATACCTCGATCGAGGCAACGATTCCGTGCAGAGACTCCTGAACCAAAACTACGTTCGCGCGGGTACGTACTTTGGATTTTCTCTGACGACAGATCCAAGTGGACCATCGTTCACGCTAACTGTAGCGGAGACCTATCTCCACGGCTTTACCGGCTCTGTCCGCAACCTTGACCTGTTCCATACTCAGTTGACGTACAATTTCGACGCAAAGAAGTACGTCGGCATCACAGTGGCCTATACGAAAGGCAGAAACGAAGATACCGCGCTTCCTACGCAGACGTGGACAGTGGGACTGAGCGCAAAATACTAGCTCGCTCTGCGAACGTAGCGGGTAGTTTCCGCGGGAGGCAATTTGGCAAGTGGGGGCATCAGCCAGCGGCGCACAGTCCAAACGTCTCGGACATAGGCGTGTGGCGTGTGCCTAGGATTAGGCTCAGGACTCATTGATTGAGATAGAATGCAACTGATGCGGCGATGCAGATGGCGGAGAAGAAGGTGTGAGCGCATCGGTCGTAGCGGGTGGCGATGCGGCGCCAGTCCTTGAGCCTGGCGAACAGGTTCTCGATCTTGTGACGGGAGCGGTAGAGCATTTTGTCATAGGCGAGCGCGCGCTTGCGGCTTCTGGTTGGCGGAATGCACGGCTTGACGCCTCTGGCTTTGAGGGCGGCGCGGAACCAGTTCGAGTCATATCCGCGATCGGCGATCAGCGCCGTGGCCTGCGGAAAAGCGTTCAAGATCAGGCGTGCGCCCTTGTGATCGCTCATCTGGCCTTCGGTCAGCAGCATGACAAGTGGTTTGCCGCTCTCGTTGCAGACGACATGGAGTTTGGAGTTCAAGCCGCCTTTCGTGCGGCCGATACACCGGGGAAGAACCCCTTTTTTAACAAACTCGCGGCCGTGCGATGCGCTTTCAGGTGCGTGGAATCGATCATAATGCGCTCGGGCTTTGGCCCTTCCGCCGCGAGGCTTGCGAAGATGCGGTCAAACACGCCGAGCCGGCTCCAGCGAATGAAGCGGTTGTACAGCGTCTTGTGCGGACCGTAGCCTTTCGGCGCGTCCTTCCATTGCAGGCCGTTGCGAATGACATAGACGATGCCGCTGACAACGCGGCGGTCGTCGACCCGCGGCACACCATGCGCCAACGGGAAATGCGGCGATAACCGCGCCATCTGACGCGCGCTCAGCAAAAACAAATCACCCATCAAAGCCCCCCAGTCCGGAAGCCTTTGAATCATGCCTCAATCCAAATTAATAGGTCCTGAGCCTAGGCGTAGCTCCTCCGGCTAACGCCGGTGTCCGATCAAAACAGGGAGCAGTTCAGGTCGGGACCTCTGCCGCCTAAGGCGAAGCGCGCCATTATCATGAGTCCCGCGCTGGCTCGCGGCCTTTGTCGCCGATGCGAGCTCGATTCCTCAATGAGACGCTGCTCACCGCGGTTTGCGCGGAACAGCTAAATTATAGATGTAAATGCTGATCGAAAAATGACCCCCGTCGGCGTCATGGTGACCCCGCCAAGCCATTGTTTTATTGTGTCGGACTTAGGGGACCCTGCGCCGAAACGCCGAAACACAGCCGCGAGTTTCGCGCGCGCCGAGGAGGTCGCATGGATAAGCTGGTGGGCGCCAAAGATAGACTAGACCTTGACGGTGGCTTTGTTCGCGTCCGTGGAGCACGGGAGCACAATCTCCGCCGAACCTGACTGCACGCCCGGGCAGCGGCTTTATTATGGGAACGAGTTCGGCACTGCCCCGAGCTGTGAACATCAGCGTCAACAAGCGCGACAACAACATTCCGCAATACGCGACTGACACGACCAAGGTAGCCCACACCGCCATTGCCGCCTACCTGAAGCAGAACAACATCGCTTCTGCGCCTTGGCTCTATTACAAGCTGGTCAACGTCCAGTACTATCCGTACGACAAGGTCATTTCGACAGTGACGCCGAACGGATAGCCGCGAGCGGCGCGGCCACGATCGCGCGGCCGTCTTGAGCTCGCAATTGCGCGAATTCCGAGAAACCCTCGCGAACGCGCTTCTCCGCGTCCTCGTCCGGCTGTGCGGCGGCTCATCGCTTCCGCGAACTTGACGCCGATGGTCGGGTTTGGTGGGACGAGGATGCAAACAACATACCATCCTTCAAGCAATTTCTTTCCGAAGTACGCCCTTTCCGCGTCGCTCGCCCATCAGCCCGTCGCTCTCCAGCCCGACGACGACTGAATCAGGACTTTAAACCCGCAGCAACGACGACTTCTTCAACGGTATCGGCGCAAAGCGGTCCGTCATTCTAGCTTGAGCCGTTTTTACTGGCTGCTCCATCTTCAATCATGAGGATGTCGAGGCTTTCGATCTCCTGCATAGCACGGCCGGCGATGCCCTGGAGGTCGCCGTAGAGGCCGGCGGTGGAGTCGAGAACGCCCTTGAGCTGTTCCTCGCGCTTGGCCCACATCCTCATCATGGTCTTGCGCTCGCGGTCGAGGTCGGCCTGCATATCGGTGAACTTCTCGACGATGGCGTCGATGCGGTGACGGAAGCGGGGTCCGGTCAAATATTGATAGACCAGCTCCATCTTGGTCTGCTGGCCGACCGCGGCCTGGCGGCTGCCGGTGAGATTGATCAGCGATTCGCGCAGTGCAATGGCCAGCGGAATGGCGAAGCGTGGCTCGGAGACCCAGACGTTATCAACGAGGTCGAACGTCTCGACGCCCTTGGGCAGGGTAGCCGAGATGATCAGCGCGATCTCGGCTTTGGCGGCGCGCTGGTCGTCGCGCAGCTTGGCGAGCCAGCCGTCGCTCCAATTTTTGGTTCGCTTGGATTCCCAGAGGATGGCGCCGCAGCTCTGTCCTGCGGGACCGAGCACGCGATGAAGGACGTCACCGCCGAATTCGCCCTTCGGTACCGGCTCTATCAGGTCGCGTGGGAAGCGTCCGCGCAGAAGCGATTCCAGTTCTAGTTCGAGCGCCTCGCCCTGCAGTTGCTGTGAGCCCTGACTTGCCTTGCGCTGCAATTCCTCGATCTGGCGCTGCATTCCCGCGATCTGGGCTTCCTTCTCGGACACTTTCGATTTAAGCGATTCTTCTGCTTCGAGCTTCGCCTTGTCCCGAATGGTGGTCAGGTTCTCCTGCACCTTTTTCTCGACCGTGAGCTCGATTTCCCGCTTGGCATCATCAAGCTCGCGGGACTTACGCATGATCTCGGCCTGGGCCGCCTGGGCTTCGGCCAATTTGGCGTTATTTGCGGTCAGGTTCTGTTGCAACTCGGCGAGTTGCCGGTCGCGTTGTTCGAGATCATTGGCCAGCGCGGTGCGGGCTTTCTTCGCCTCGGTTTCGACGATGGACGCACGCTCGGCTTTCAGCCTGGCTGCGACCTGCTCATCAATGGCTTCCCTGGCTTTGGCGAGATCGTCCTGGGTCTTTTTGAGTGCCGCTTCGCGCCTGCCGAAGTCAGCTTCCTTCGCCGCGAGCTGCTGCTCGAACTGCCGTCTCGTCTCGGCGACAAGTGGCGCTGCGAGGGATTCGGTCAGTTTGATTTCGGCATGGCAGTTCGGGCAGACGATCTGGGGTTCGGTCACGGCGTTGGTCCTGTGCATGTCGGTGCCGAATGTAGCTGGATTCGCGAGATTGCCTAAGCTGGGGGTGCCGGACGTCGTGGTAGTCGGGACGGCAACCATGCGTGATGAGACTGTCTCGCTCAATTCCTGGCCGCGCGAAGATCACGTTCGCGTAGGATGGCCTCGACCAGCCTGCGCAATCGGCGGACCGAGCCGCCGCGCCAGCAAGTGGCAATGGCCATTCGCTCGGTGCCATCGAGCGCGGTGACCCATCTGCTGTCGAGACCACGTTCGCCGACGAGGTCGGCGGTTACCGCCGGCAGCAGCGCGTCGAGATCGCTCGCGTCGGGTTTCGGGAAGGTGATGACTCTGAACCTGTCGCGGATTGGCGATGGCAACGGATCGAGGCTGTTGGCGGTCGCGATATAGTTGACCTGGCTGAGATCGAGCGTGATCTGTAGCGCAGGATCCGGATAACGGGCATTGGTTTCGGGTTCGAGGAATCCGAGCAGGCAGTCCCACAGCCGACCGTAGTCGGTACGAGTGCCGGCCTTTTCGAGCTCATCTAGCAGGACCAGCGGATTGGCGTGTTTCGCTCGGCCGATCGCCAGGAATGGATGACACGGTTCTGCCGAGTACCAGCGCCGGTCGGTGCCAGCGAAGACGGCGCCATCAGAGCGTGAGGCATCGGTGCGCCACACGCTCACACCCAGCACTTCGCCAAGCCGGCGCGCAAAACGCGTCTTGCCGCCGCCGGGATCGCCGACCAGCAGCAGCGGCCGCAACCGCACCGTCGCCCGGCCGACCAGGTCGGCAAGCACGAAGTCGATGACATCAAGAGCATACGGAAATTCGAACATCAGGATCTCACGTACCTGATGCAACGGCGGCGACTTCACCAGCGGGAGCGTGACGTTGATCACCGATTTGAGCGGACCGATAATGTCCTTTAGCTTGATATTCTTCATCTCCTCGTCGGTGAGGCGGGCGACGACAAGACGATCTTCCGGAACAGCCACACAAGGGGCCGCGGTCTGGCTCTCGACGCCGTTGGCTTTTTTCCTCTGCTCTGCCTGTTTTTCTTCCTTTTGCTTCGCCCTGTCCTCGACCAGCTTCCAGATCGAAGCCTTGGCGGCCTCGACCCGGTGCTCCGCCATTCGCGCACCGACAATATCCGCGGTGTAGGCTGCGGACCGGTCATGACGGCTCAACAGAAGGCCGCAGCTGGGAAGGGCCGCCCAGCCATAGCAGAACTGCTCAAGATCCGAGCACAGCTCCTCGTCATCGCTGCTGCGCGCAAAGCCAGTGAGCGCCATCAATAGGCTCTTGGCCACGCGCCGGTGTTCGCCAAAATGACGGATGTCGGTCGGCACCGGCAACGATAGCAGCCGCACGCAATCGGCCAGGGACCGCAGATCCGTCCGGTCTTCGCTAACCGCCAGACGGTCGAGCTCGCTGGCAAGCAGCAGGCCGAGATCAGTCGCGAGGTCCTGGTCGGATTCAGTCTCGCGGCCGGCAAGCCAGCCGGTGGTAAGCGCGAGATCCGGGCAAAGCTCGGTGATCTCCGCCGCGAGCCGCTGGTCGATGTGCTTCGCGGCGGTTGACACCAGCATCGCATAGCGCAGGACGCGGGGCAGATTCTTGAGCCCGTCGTCGGCCTCCGAAGAGTCGGCGGCGGCGCCAGTTGTGATCGCATCGTGTTCGATCGTCGGCAGATTCGGATCGCTGAGCTTGTCGGCGGTGGGGTCGGTGCTCATGCGTTGCCCTCCGGCTCGTGGTCGTCGCGGGTGTCGTGCGGCTCAATCGTCAAGGACGAGATCAGGCTGGCTTCGCCGGGGTTCGCAGGCGGCCCGAGTCGGTAGAAGCGCGACAGGGTGCGGATCCAGGTTCCGTCGGGATCGGCAAACCACAGCGGCGAGGTGATGATCATGCGATCCTCGACCTGACCAACGAGCCGCACTCCTTGCAGCCTGTGGACTGGTATCCAGTATTCGAGAAGGGGAGCGGTCTGCAGCAGAGAGGGAGAGACCGATCGCGTCCGCTGAAGATGCGCGGCGTCATCGGCCAGCGCTCGCAGCCGGTCGATCAAGCCGGCGGTGATGTGAGAGGGATCAAGAAACGGATAGAGTTGCGTCAGCATGAACACACCTGCAGACTGATGACGTCGACAAACAGCGGAATGAGCGGGATGGAATGGTCGGGGTAGGACGACGTCAGGGATCGACCTCGACGACCAATTGACCGTTGAACCGCGGGTTCTCGGCCCCGTAGCCATGCGGGTTCGCGACAATTCGGGTTCGTCCGATCCGGTAATCGCTGGAGTTATGGACGTGGCCGTGCACCCAGAGAGCGGGCTGGTAAGCTTCGATCAGCATGGAGAGGTCAGAGACGAAGGCCCCGGTCAACAGGTCGCTGTGGTAACGGGGCAGGACTGAGTCCCAATGCGCCGCATGATGAGTGACCGCCACGGTCGGCTCAGCGAACGGTGTCGCCAGTATTTCGGCGAGGAATGCCTTTGACTCGTGATGCAGCCGCGCCGCCTCCTGCGGTCGAAATCGCAGCCACGGTTCTTTCTGCCAGCCGATCAGGCGATGGTCATTCATGCCGTGGGCGCAGGCGTTCATCACCTGCGGGACATTCGCCGCGCCGAAGATCGCGTGGTCGGTCCACAGCGTTGCACCCGCAAAGCGCACGCCGCAAATTACGGTGTTGTCATCTTCCAGCAGGTGGATGTTGAAGGAGGCTGCCCGTTCCCGGGCCAGCGCCAGCTCATCCGGCACAAAGCGGCGGTAGTACTCGTGGTTGCCCATCACCATCACGATGGGGATGGCCAGCGGCACGATCTGCCGCAGGTGCTCGAACGCGCGCACCGCGCCCTCGCAGGTGTCGCCGGCGACGATGACCGCGTCGACACCGTCGGCAATGGTGATCGGCTTGATTGGCGCCACGTCGATGTGAAGATCGGAGAAGATCTGAAGCTTCATGCGCGGTCTCCCATAAA
Organism: Nitrobacter sp.; assembly: GCF_047149785.1. Taxonomy (GTDB): domain Bacteria; phylum Pseudomonadota; class Alphaproteobacteria; order Rhizobiales; family Xanthobacteraceae; genus Nitrobacter. The sequence continues at coordinate 2,201,350 of NZ_BAAGBE010000001.1, forward strand.
GAGGGCATCGCCATAATCGAGCGAGCGATCACCTTCCGGCACCTGAGAGCCCTGAGCCGTCTCCTTCGTCCTCGTCTGCATGGCACGGCGCAGGTTGAGTGCAAGCCACGACCGCGCCAGGTCCCGGGCAAAGGGATGATCCAAGGGAACGCGGCGCAGGATGTGCGACAGCACCAGAGCGGATGCCGCATCACCGCCAAGCGCATGCAGCGCAACAGCGCTCATCGCGAGATCGACCTCGAGCGTGACAGCCGTGATCGGCAGGCAATGAAGCGCAATCGCGATGCTGGCCGCGGCATCGCCGCGCATGCCGCTGAGCCACTCGCGCCTCTTGATCAGGCTGACCTTCTCCAGGGTTGCCCGCAACCGCAGATGCTGCGCGTCATTGAGCCGGTCCCCCGGCATCGTGCGCCACCATTGTAGTGGTGTGACGTCGTCCAGATCGAACGGCCATGAGATATCCAGATCCGGGCGAGCAGCGGGCCGGGCTGCATATTCACGCGGCAATGTGATCGGCGACGGTGCGGTTGGAGCGACTGTAACCAAGCTGACGTCGGAGGAACGCACGACAAAGCTCTCCTGTTCGCGCACAAGGTGTTTGCGCGTTAATCCCCTCAAGGGATGGGTTGATTGAGAGAGAGGAGCAGCTCCGGTTACGGAGCTCTCGCCTTGCCACGCGGGGCCGTGCACTGCCTCATCGGGCCACGCCCCGCCACGCCAATGGCGCGCCGGATTCTATTCCAGCTTGACCGAGAACCTGCCGAATTTTGGCCGCCAGTCGCCGAGCCCCTCGCGCATACCGGCGATCTCGAAGATCTCGACGACCTCATTCGGATTGAGCAAACCCGGCAAGAACTCGATGTCGGCGACGACATGCCAGGCTGGAAATCGCGGCCGTGTCCGCATCACTTTGGCGTCATTCACATTGACCGCGAACCGCAGCCGGAAGGCCTTGTCATCCCACAGTGACGTTAAATCGCGCGGTCCATCGTACTGGAGCAGCGGCGATTCTACGCAGGCAAAACCCGCCTTCGCCTGTTTGCCCTTGCGCCGCGTCCTCGCCGCCGCGACGAAAGCAGATTCGATCGCTTCACTCGGAACGCATGGCCTGCCATCCAATAGCCAAAGCCCGCCATGCCATTCGACTTTTGCAATCTGCTCGTGATCGGCCAGCGTCTTGTCACGCTTCTTCGTCAACCGATCGAGGTCGATCTTGACCGGATCGAGCGGATCGGCGAGACGCGAACTGTGCATCAACAGCGGCCGCTCCCCAGTGAGGCGCAGGCGCAGATGTTCGACGGACATTACGTCATCTCCTTGAATGTGGGATCAAACAGCGACGTCGGATGCTCCAGCGCGAGGCGTACGTCGAAGATCTTCGGAAGCACACCCGCGTAGCGAAGCCGGCGCTGATGATTAGTCACCAGACGATGACAACCACGACACAGCGTCGTCAGATCGCCCACCTGCTCGTTGCCGAGGTTCTTATAAGTTCGATGGTGGACCTCGAGCGGGCTCTCGGTGCCATCATTATTGCAAAGTCGGCAGCGGAAGCCCGACGCTTCCAGCTCTGCCAGCCGCGCCGGATTCTCGCGCCAGCAGCGACTCATGATGTAATCGTGGTAGGTCATGTAACGCCTCCGATATTCGCTGGAATAATGTCAGCGAAATGGTCTGAAAGTCAATATTTCGCTGGAAATATTCCAGCAATGTCAGGTTCATGGTTAACAAATCGTTGCGAACTGAATCTGTCTGGCCTTCGCCTCGGCTCATACGAGCCGGGCGAGTAATGGCGGGAGTTGATCAAGCGACGTTGGCTGAAAAGGCAGGAGTGACCCGTCAAGCGGTGAGCGTTGTTGAAACTGATGACGGCGAGAAAATGGACCCGCGTCGCCGAAAGGTTCTCGGAGCGATGCAGCGTGTTCTCGAAGATGAGTACGGCATTGAATTTTTCGCAGCGAGTGAGAATTCGGGCGAGGGAGTGCGCTTTCGGAAGTAAGAGGACAAATCTCTACTTCGTATGTCCTGCTTGGTCTTGGCCTTCTCACATCGCGTTGGCTGAACGACGCCACGGTGGCAGTCGCAGTTTTGGCCGCGGCCATTTCGGCCGCCAACTCGTCCCCGGTCGCCGAGCTCTCGAGCTCCTCCAGCGTCAGCTCAAGCTGATCCAGCAGACGCGCGGTGCGCTCCGAGCGCGGGCCATATCGATCGCGCTTGAGCTTCTCGATCTGCAGTTTGAGGTGAGCGATCAGCGCCTGATCGTCGGACTGCTGGCGTGAACCGTAGCGAGTTCGGCGCGCGTCGCAAGCAAGGCTGTCAATCCGCATTGGCCGCGGCCGGCCAGCAGACCAAGATGGAACTGGTCTATCAATATTTGACCGGACCCCGCTTCCGTCACCGCATCGACGCTATCGTCGAGCGGTTCACCGATATGCGCGATGATCTCAACCGCGAGCGCAAGATGCGAAGAACAACTTAAGGGCGTTCTCGACTCCACCGCCGGACTCTACGGCACCCTCCAGGGCATTGCTGGCCGCGCTATGCAGGAGATCGATAGCCTCGACGTGTTGATGATTGAAAACCGATCATCCGACATCAAGTGAGCACTGCAAAATAATGACAACTCTGTGCCAATTGCGGACTCTAGCGGTAGAGCGGGGCTACACGTCCCGAACACGCGGAGAGCAGTAAGCTAGAAAGCATATTACTCAGCATGTCATTCGGAGTGCAAAACCGTGCCGATCGCATGTTACAGTCACCTGGCGGAAACCGCAGTTCAACAATAACCAGACTGTGGGTGTAGAACGCGACAAAGCGCCGTCTCCAGTGGGAAAGAACTTGTAAGCGATCAATCTTCGTAGATGACGCCGATGGCGAGCCGGGCATGGTCGATTACCGGTGCGTCGATCACGCCTCCCTCGATCTCTTCCATCTGCAGCACAATCGATTGCCCGAGGCCGCCCACTGTTTCAAAGTGCCTGACGTACGGAAACTTGCTCGATACCGGTGCGCCGATCCTCTTCAGAAGCTCGGTGCCGTCCTTCAGCGTGATGGCCGCCAGCTTGCCTTCGTGCTGCGCAATGTCGGCGGGCGAGAGATACAACCCGCCCAGAAGCAGTTGCCCAGGAAGCGCGAGCGGCACCGCACTCTCCTTATCGAGACGATAAACCGCTTTGATCTCGTCGACGATCTTGTCGCGGTTTACCTGAACGGCCTCCTGGCTGCTGACGGGGGGAACACTTTCGACGAGCAGGCAACCCACCACTCGTTGTAGAGAAAAGTCATCGCCGTGAGCGATCTTGGTTGGAGGGCTTTGGCGTGGGTCGGGTGTTTCGGCCGCAAGGGCGTAACTGTCCCCTTGTAGGAATATCCTACGCGCGAGTGTTTCCCCCTTCTTGCGGGCTATTGTCAGATTTCGGTCGCGTCCCGCCCCGGGAGCCGCTTCGACGATGGCGATATAGCCTTTGGGGATAGCAAACCCGAAATTGGCGCTGCGGACAAAGAACAGCGCCTTGTCGTCGAACCACTGCGACGAGAACAGCTCGGTCGTACTTTCCTGCGAGCTTTCCGGCGTCCCCGGTCCGGCGAACGCTGCGAGATTAGGATGGATAGCGAACCGATGGGTGCTCGGCGCGATCGGTGTGAGTGGTGCCACGTTGTCGTTGGCGAGCACCTTCGGAAGCTGGTTATTTGATCTCCACTCGCGAAAGGCCATGTGAACCTGCTCGATCCCCTTGGCGATGGAGATCAGATGGCTCGCGACGGCCTGCACACGACCGTAACTGACGGTGCCTGGGGTGTGATGAGCATCGTTCAAGACTGCGTAGCACTGGCTGTCGGATGCGAGGTCGGGATGGTCGGCGAATCTTACAACCGAGCTGTGCGAGAACAACGCGCTTGGTGGGGTCTTAACCAGGGAACGTAGGTAATTGAGGAAGTCTCCGAGCGAAGGCTTTATCGTGGCGCTCGCATAGGCTGGATAGGCAGGATCATCGAAGAGATCGCGCAGCCTTGTCTCGACATAGGTGCGCGTCGTCGTGGCGTACTGGAGCGCCGCGCCGTGATCGTCGATTTTTACCTGGAACGCCAACCGGTCTTCGTCCAGTTTCCGTTTCGCAGGACCCAGTGCGATCGTCTCCCTTTTGGCGTTCACGCCATGAATGCTCTGGTGCTTGAATGCGCATTTGGAGTGGGCCTCTGCAGCGACCATCATCGCGAAATTGCGATCATATGTCGTCAAGACCGGTTGTGCTGTGTCGGCGGCCAGAGCCACAATGACGTCAGCCAACTGCCTGCGGTTGTGTTCGTCGAGAAGCTCCTGAGGATCGTCGAGCAGGAGAAGCTCAAGCCCACCGCGACTCGCGAGCACATATTCGCGGAACGCAAGAAAAAATGCGATCAAGCCGGCGCGCAATGCGGACGCATTCGAAATGTGCTGGGCTGGAGCTGTGATCATTCCCGTCCCGGCATGGAGTTCAAGGACGCCATTCGCGCTCATGACAGTTCGCCTGATAGACGGGCCAGACACACCGGGGGCCGTGTATACACGCCCGCGCCAGCGTGCGGCGCTGCTCTCGAGGTTCTTCTGAAGGCTATTGATCTGGGCCGAAGCGAGTGAGCCGAGTTTCTGCAGCTGACCGAGCGCAGACACCGCCTTGTCGTAATTCTCGATGTCTGCTTCGGACTTCCTGCGCCCAGCCAGAACGTTACCCATGCGCGTGCAATACTCGATTCCATCGTTGATGGGGACGGTACCGTCGACGATGCCCTGTAGGGAAGCAAGCTTGGTCGCTAGGGGGGATGCTGGAGTCGGAGAAAGATCGGACTTCTCCGCGTCTTCCTTGCCGATGACCGAGGCGAACAGGGTTACAAGCTTGTCGCGTGCCTCTTTGCGCCAGCTGGAGAAGGCAACCGCCCGCTGGATGCGCTGTACGGCTATGCCAAGCGCTGCCGCGTCGCCGGCAAGTGAACTTGGCAACTTCCACGCGGCAGGGTCGATATGCTCCGGAAGCGCAAGCGCTTGCGTATCAAAGTTCTGGACTGTTTCGGCGCGCAGCGTGAAAAGGGTGCCGGCGAGCGACGTCGTCGTGAACAGCTCGTCACAGAGTGCGCTCCTTAGCAGAGTAACAGGCGACAAAGGCAGCTCCCTATCCCGCTCGTCGCGCAGTGCAGTCGGAAGTTGATCGGCCAGCATCGCCACTCGACTCTTCGCCCATGCCTTGATCGTTTGAGAGAGGAGCTCCGGTTCTTCCTGGCGCGCCTCTTCCATGTGAACTCGTAGGAGTTTGCCAGTCACGGGATCGACGTGATCGAGAAGCGGCCGGTTGCATAGATGGCAATGCGTATCGTCCGAGACGCCCCGCGCGATAGCCCAGGATGCGACAGAGGCGTAAAGCTGTTTGCGCGCTGCCAGGCCGGGATCAGCGAGCAAGGCGCTTAAAGCGTCCGCCTCGGACGCGATGCGGTCGATCAGGTTCGTTGCGAGGTTGATGTCGGCATCGGAGAGCTTGCCGAGTGCGCTGAGACGCGCCGCGCTGTCGAGCTGCCCTATATGCGCAAGCTCGCCGCGGGCGGCCGCTATATTGTTTTCGAGATCGGCGCGGGCCTGAGCATCGTCCGGGTTGAAAGCCTCTCCAAGAACCAGCTTGGCCGCATCGAGCGCTGACGATTTCTTTTTGTTGAAGTGCTGCATAAGCTTGTCGACAGCCTCCTCGACATCTTTACTCGCGGACGGCGCCGGGTAGTCGCATTCAGGCTTCATAGCGGGGAATTCTTCGACGCGGGATCGTAGGTCCCCGACCGTCTCGTTGAAGCGGTCATCGGACTGGGCAATGGCATCTTCAGCGCGCTGACGAAGGCGAGTCTTGATGTAGGAGGCGGCGCGCTCCGAGTGCCGCTCAAGCGATATCAGGTCGGCAAGGCCTGTTAGTTGCGACACTGCCTTACCGAGGTCCGAAGCCTGCCCCAACTGGATATGCTGAAGTATCGCGGGCATCGTTGTGCTGATCGAAAACGCAACCGGGTCGACGCCCAGCGAAGGCAGGTCGGGCTCTGTTTCCGTGACTTTGCCGCGCGACGTCCGGCTCTGCGTGCGCCGCACCGGCGGAAGCTCCGTTCCCTCCTCATCGGCAAAGGTCAGCTCTACCCACGTGTCGACCGGAATCTTCTGATTTGACGATGGCGTATAATTCGATAGCGTCGGCAGCGGTGTGACCGGCGTGAGCGAGTGAGCCGTCGTTGTGTCGCTGTCTTCAGTAATCCGTTCGATGACGCTGTCGAATTCTTCTGTAGCGCTCTCCGGAGACCGCTGGGGACGCAAAATCTTTCCGGTCAGGCACCAGATGACGGAGTTGAGCAGTGAAGTCTTACCCGATCCGTTCCACCCTTCCAGAAGGGTGAGCGAGTCACTGGGCTCGAATGTAAAATCCGGTGGAGCGTTAATCTCGGTACCGTAAGCATGTATCCCCGCAAAGCGATGCGCACGAACGCGAACGAGGCGAAGGCGATGTTTCGCATTGCCTATCGACATTGCACCCGACGGGACGGCTGGTGGCACTTTCCCCACACAGCCGGCGATGGCTTCGGCATCGCTCTCATTCATGCGGCCCTGCCACTTCGAACGGTTTAGTCGATACCAGTTCAGTATGGTTTTGGTATCGGAAGACGCAATTTCGAAAAAGTCATCGCCCACCAAGACTCCGTTACCGTTGATGATGTCGGCGAAAAGACTCTCAAGGGTGTGCAGATGCAGCGCACGCGGCTGCGCTGTCTGTCCGATTGCCCCCGCCCCCATAACGACCCCTACCTATTGCCCAACGGAAAATACCAAATCGGCGACCACCGGTACGCCACTGTGCTTTGCGCAACTATTGAAGTGACTTGTGCTCCCAAGGCGTCAACGAAAATACCAAGGTGGCACCCAAGCCTGCAATTATCATACAAAGTTGCGTTCAAGTGTCATCGCGAAAGTGGGACTTGCGGAAGTCCGTCCCCAACGGCACTCTTGTTCCCGAAGGTAGGGTTTGCGTGCCATGACGTCAGGTGGAAGGTTACAGACAAAGATTTTACGACGGGCCAAGTCGTCTGGCGAATACGCGGTTTATCTCGCTGCGCTGGAATGGGGCCTGACCGATCCTATCGTGATCGAGAGCCGGGATGACTTTAAATCCGAATTCCGCTGGAAAGACCGGCTAAAGCCCTTTCACCACCAGGTCCAAAACCTCATCACTTTTTGCCACCGCTTGCCGGTAACCCTGCTTGCGGACGATGTCGGCCTCGGCAAGACAATTTCCGCCGGGCTGGTCGCAAGCGAGTTGATTGCGCGTAACCGCGTTGCCAAAATTCTCATTGTCGCGCCGAAGCTGCTCGGTCCGCAATGGAAGGACGAGCTGGAGGCAAAATTCGATATCCCGGGCGAGGTGATCATCGGAAGCAAGCTCGCTTCAGCAGAACCCAACGAGGTGGGCGCCATCATCACGACCTATCACTCGGCCTGCGCTCATCTCGACAAGATACCTAGCGACCGCTTCGACATGCTAGTGCTGGATGAAGCGCATAAGCTGCGTAACCTCTACGGCGTCGACCCCACGCCCCAGGTCGCTAAAGTCTTCCATCGCACCCTGCAGCAGCGCCGCTTCCGCTATGTGCTAATGCTGACGGCGACGCCGATTCAGAACCGGTTATGGGACCTTTATTCTCTGGTCGACCTGCTTACCGTTGCGCGCGGTCATGAAAACCCATTCGGAAGCGAAGGCATGTTCGCGCGCCGCTTCATCGCTGACAAGCGCGAGACCGCACGCATCCTGAAACCCGATGCGCGGGAGGATTTTCGCAAAATCGTTTATGGATATATGTCGCGCGTGCGGCGCGGCGACGCCAACCTGGATTTCCCCGAGCGCAAGATTCAGCTGCACAAAGTGGCACCGTCATCGGAGGAGATCGCCCTCATCAACGCCATTGCCAAGCCGATTCAGAAACTCAATCGCCTTGCGCAGATAAGCATCCTGCAAGCTTTGACCAGCAGCCCGCAAGCGCTCATGGCGCAGCTCCAAACCATGGCTCGCAACGGGACTGTACCAATGGAACTGGCCGCAACCGTGCAGGCCGTCGTCACACCCATGCGAACCAGCGCGAAGCTGGAAGGTCTTCGGCAACTCGTCTCCATGCTGCAGCAGCAAAATCCCACGGGCTGGCGTATGGTGGTGTTCACGGGGCGGCGCGAGACCCAGACCACCATCCAGGCTTTCCTTGAAGAGATCGGTCTCAAGGTCGGCATCATCAACGGGTCGTCCGGCCAACGGAACCAGGACACCATTACGCGGTTTCGCGCTAATCCTCCCGAGATACGGGCTATCGTTTCGACCGAAGCCGGTTCGGAAGGTGTAAATCTCCAGATAGCCAATGTGCTTATCAATTTTGATTTGCCGTGGAATCCGATGATTGTCGAGCAACGCATCGGCCGTGTACAGCGCCTAGGCTCCGAACACAAAAATGTCGTCATCTATAACGTCATGCTGGCGGGCACATTCGAGGAATACATCGTTGGCCGCCTGATGACCAAACTGCAAATGGCGACCGACGCCATTGGCGACATTGAATCGCTACTTGAAGCGTCCGGCGTCGGCGATGGCGAGGAAGGCGCGGGGTTCGATGAGAGGATCCGCGAGCTCGTGGTTGCCGCTCTTGCAGGACGCGACTTGGCGGCGGCGGCCGAAAAGATTGCGCGCAGCATCGATGCCGCCAAAAAAACCCTCGAAGAGGAAAAAGCCAACATAGATGTCACGCTTGGAGCGATGGACGGGTACGAATATGTCGGCCCACAGACCCCGACACTCGAAAAGGTTCATCCTTCCATGGAATTCGAGCCCTTCGTGCGCGCAGCGTTCGCCAGTCTTGGTGGCACCGTCAACGATATCGTGCCAGGCGTCATGCGCATTACCATCAAGGGCGCATCGGAGTATGTCCGGCTCCGCGAGGATGCCGGAGCCGAGTACGCCAAGGCGCCGCTTTACCGCCCCGGGAGCCCAGCATTCCTTCGCCTCGTTGACCGGGTAACCGCCTCTGGACTCCATCAAGTGCAAGATGCCGATGACGAACCACGACGAAAAGCAGAGGAGCTCGCGCATGGTTGGGTATCTGACTTCGGCGGTACGCTGCGCGACGTCACGGTGCTGGGCGCGGAACGGCGTTTCGATGGCAGCGCCATTGCCCGGGTGCGCGCGACAACGGGCCATGACAGTTACGAACGCCTTGTAACCATCGCCTGCAAACCGTCCGACCACGTTCAGTCGACGACAGCGCTCGACGCCTTGCCCGAGCTTTTGGAGCAATCCGACGTAACCGGCATCGACGCTGCTCGGATTTTGGATGAAGCGTATCGCGACTCCAATATTGTCGAGTTCAACCGCTTTTATCTTGAACGGCGCGAGAACGAATTACGCGCCGCCGGAAGCGACGCTCGCAAGCGCAAGAAACTCGAAGATGACTTTACGCCACAGATCGATGCGACACTCGTTGCCCTGGATGGGCAGGTGAGCCGCCGCGTGAAACTCAAGGTACGCTACCAACTGGACGGCGCCTCCTATGAGAGCGAACTCGCTATCATGCCATCAAATAGCCGCATCGAGAACGCGCCCGCGCTCGAACAATGTGCACTCGCGGACCTTCGGGTACCCACTGACTGCCTTGCCACCTGTGCGCTCTCCGGCACCCGCGCCATGATGCACCGGCTTGCCCGTTCGGAGGTAAGCGGCCGTTACGCCTTGCCCGAACATCTCCTCCATTGCTCGCTGTCCGGTAAGTCGTTGCTGATTGACGAAGCGGGGATGTCCGACATCACAAATGCTGTCGTCGATCAGACGCTGCTGAAAACATGCGCTGTAAGCGGGCGCAAAGGCGAGCCCATCCATTTCGGAAGGTGCGCCTTCACAAAAGCCGATGTGCTGAATGAACAACTCGGCGAGAGTGAGATTTCGGGCAAGCCCTACCGTATGGACCAAGAGGCCGCGTCCACCGTATCCGGCATGCGTGGCCACACGCTGGAATTTATCCGGTGTCAGGAAACAAAACGCATACTGCTTCCTCGTGAGGCCGAACGTTGCGCCAAGACGGGGAAAATCGTGGCACCAGATATCCTTCAATCTTGCGCCGTAACGGGTAAGCGCGTGTTACCGAGCGAACTCCAAGCATCCTCAGTGAGTGCCAAGCGCGCCCTACCTGAACATCTGGTAAAGAGTAGTCTGTCCGATGCGACATTCCTCGAAGTGGAAGGCGTACGCTCGGCCTATGGAAAATTCTGCGCTCCAGTTGAAGCTAAGCGCTGCCAGTGGAGCGGAGCGGAGACGCATCCCGACGACCTTCGCACCTGCGCGTTGCTAGGCCTTGCCGTTCACTTTCAGTACATCGCGGAGTCATCTGGTCATTTGCAGCCAGTTGAGGAGCTACTGGCAGGCACGCGCCGCACAGCGGATGCGCGCGAACATTGGGACGAGATTCACCCGCATCTAGCGGTAGTTCTTAAAACGGGAAAATGCCGAATTGAGGCTGCGCAATTGTCGCCCGATCGTAGCAAGCTTGCCTTGGTGGCGGAAGTCAAATCCATGTTCGGATTGCGAACGCAGCATGCAGGGGTGCTTTACTCGTTGGACCAGAATGCAGTGCTGGGACGCGTCCCTGTAGTGAAGCGAGACGAAGGAGGAGGTTTTCGTTAGCGGCATTCTGGTCTCCAACTTTACTCGTTTGGTTGATTGTCCATATTGAGCGGCGAGGTGCGGGAAAAGGCGACTTTTATTGAGAACCTGAGAGTCCGCATGACACAAGCGCTCCCAACTCGCCGTCCGTCGAATTCCACCACCTGTTACTCACTCTTCCAGCAGATCCGCGAGGAACGACGCGGTCATGTCCTCGACGTTGCCGCTCTTGACCGCGGTTTCGAGATCGGGCACCGGCGCGCGCGAGTCGTGCGCCGCCGGCCTGGTGGCGCGTTCGGTCCATTGCGTGGCGCGGGCCGAGGCGACGTCGGCGCGTTCGATCGCCGCGGGATCGGCGGCCGGCGTCGGCTGCGGCGGTGCGTCCTCCTCGTCGTCGAAGATCACCGCCTTCTCGATTGCGGTGTCGACCACCTCGACGCCGGGCTCGGATCCTTCGTCCGCATCGAAATTCAAGGCCGCCAGGAAGCGCAGCGTGGCGTCGTTGGTCTGCAGCTTCTCGGCCATCTTGAAGGTGTCGTGGCCATCGACGGTGACGCCGTGTTCGACCTTGCGCATGGTCGAGGGCGCCTCGGAGCGCTGCGCCTCGATGCGGGCGGGGTCGGTCGGACGAGTGTCGGGGCGACCGAAGGCGTCGGTGAAGGCGTGGGCGTCCTCGTCATCCGGCTCGGTCTCGAACTCCAGATCGTCGGGGGGCGGCGGCTCGTCATCGAACGCCGGCGGCGGCATCGTCCGGCTGAGCGGCCGTCCGGGCCGGCCCATGGCGCCTTCGGCCCGGCCGCCGCGGGCCGCAGCGCGCGCGGCCGGCGAGACCAGGCCGGGGACTTCCGAGGGCACCCGGGACTGGCCGGAGCGGGCGGTGGCCGCAAGACCACCTGAGTGTGGCGCGAGGCCTTCGATCTGGCGCACCTCGCGGGTGAACACGTGGGCGTCGTTGATCTGGGCCAGCGTGATCGCGGCGAGCGCGGCGCAGGAGGCGGTGAGGTAGTCGCCGCCGGGCCCGCGCTTTTTGTTGGCGCGCAGCATCGCCACCGCGGCGCAGGCGATCTCGGACTTCATCTTGGCCGGATCGCGCTTGTGCGCCGCCGCCTGCTCGATCGCGGCGCGCTCGGCCTTGGCGCGCTGTTCGACGATCTGGGCGAACTTCAGGTCGCAGAGCTTCTCGGTGATCTTCGGTAGCGTCTCTTCGCGCTTGACGTCGGTCGGGTTCGGCCGCGCCACCGCGATGAAGTGGTTCACCCGCAGTTCCAGCTTGGACAGGTCCTTGCCGTATTCGCCTTCCGGGAAGGCGTGGAAGGTCTTCACCTTGAACAGCTGGTCGTGCCAGGTGACGTAGGCCTCGCCGACGCCGAGCGCGCGCAGGTCGAGCGCCGACAGCCGGTTCACCTTCTCGACCCTCGCCTCCATGCTGTCGTGGTAGGTCGTCGCCAGTTCGCCGGAAGTGCCGGACCAGCCCTGCAGCTGGGCTTTGAGGCCTTCGCCCGCGGAATCGATCGCGATCTTGGCGGTCTGCTCCAGTTCTTCCACCCGCAGGAACATCTTGAACGAGGTGTTGGCGATGATCGACTTCGCCTCCTTGTCGTTCTCCCGCATCATCGCCGGGATATCTTGCGTCGCGAACACGAGGCTGAACCCCAGCGAGCGGCCCTGCGCCGCCATAATCGCCATGCCGTTGACGCAGTAATAACCGATATGCTCGAGGTGTTCGTGTGCGCCAGCCCAATCGTCGAAGGTAAGCCCGCGTTCGGCCATGCGCGTGGCCAAGTCGTGCAGTCCCATTGCTGGCTTTCGAAAGGGAATACGCAACGAGCGACCGGCCTAGGCAATAAAAAACCCAGCCATATGCGCATCGTTGAGAGGCGGGCCAGGTATTGTTGACGCGAACATAGGGCGCAGAAAGTAAATGGTCAATCAAGACTCAACCGCGCCCGGCATCTTCCCGGAAATAAATCCGTCTGCCTCGAACAGCAAGCCGAGCAGACGTGCGGCGGCCATAAGCGCATACAATACTGAAAAGGTTGTCATTTCTGCGCCGATCCGATCATTGCGGTTGGAGGAAAACCAAATTTGTTGACAAAAGCGGGATTGAATAGGATAAATTAGGACCTATTTTTGGAGCGGCATGATGCCCCCTCAAGCCTCCCTCTTTGAAGCTAAAGCGCTGATCCCTGCCAGCAAGATGTCACTCGTGGCGGAAGCCTGTCCGACCTGCGACCAGCCGATCCCCCACGATCGCTTCGACGAGATCAAGGCAAGGATCCAGTTGCGAGAGCGCAAGCGCGCGGACGAAATTACTGCGCGATTGCAAGAGCAGCATTCACGCGAAAAGGAAGTTGCGATCGAGCAAGAGCGCAAAGCATTCGAAGGGAAGGTGGCGGAAGCTCAGCAAGCCGGGCGCCTCGCGGCCGAGATCGAAGCCGCAGACCGCATCGCCGCGGTTGAGCAGACGAACCGCGCCGTCCAAGCCCAGATCCGCGCCGAACTCGTTGCCGCCCACGAGGCGACGGCGGGCGCTACCGCCGTCATCGAGCGGATGAAGGAGGAGTCTGCCGACCGCGAATGCGCAATCCGCGCCGAGGCCAAGCAGGCCGCGGATATGGCCGCGCAGGGAAAGCTCGAAGACAGCGAACGCCGTCTGCAGGAAATGGAAGGCGCGTTGAACCAGCGTATCGAGGCCGCAGACGCCGCCAAGACGAAGGCTGAGTCCACTGTCGCTGCTCTCGAAACCGCACTGGCGAAGCTGCGCGATGAGCACACGACCGCTATTGCAGATATAAAGCAGGTGGCGGCCGAACGCGAGGCCGCTATCCGGCAAGAGCTCGAGCTTGCCGCCGTCGCTGCCGTTCAAGAGCGGATCGAAAACCTTGAGAAAGCGAAGACCGAGGCCGAAATGGGCGCCGCGACCGCCACGCGCCAGGTCGAACAGCTCCAACAGGCGCACCGGGATCAGCTGCAACAGGAGCGCGATGTCTGGCAGAAGGCCGTCGACAATGCCGTAAACGCAGAGAAGGCGGCTGCCTTCGATGAGCGTCTCAAGATCCAGACCAAATTCGAAGAGCTCAAGCGCGCATACGAGCAGAAGACCGCCGAAGAGCTCGGTGAAGGTGCCGAGATCGATCTCTTCGAAGCCCTCAAGGCAGAATTCGAAGGCGATCGAATCGAGCGCATCAATAAGGGGCAGCCCGGCGCCGACGTCCTCCACACCGTCATGCATAACGGTAAGGAGTGCGGAAAAATCATCTACGATTCCAAGAACCACAAGCAGTGGCGCACCGAGTTCGCGACCAAGCTGGCCTCGGACCAGATGGCCGCGAAAGCCGAACATGCCGTCTTGTCGACCAGCAAATTTCCGAAAGGTGCGCGCCAGCTCCATGTGCAAGATGGTGTGATCTTGGCTGGCCCGGCTCGGGTTGTCGCATTGGTGCAGGTGATCCGCCGCCATCTGGTGCAAACCCACACCTTGCGCCTCAGCAATGACGAGCGCGTCAAGAAGACCGCGGCGCTCTACGATTTCATCACGTCGGAGCGCTGCGCTGACATGCTCGCGCGGATCGACGTCCACACCGACGCTCTGCTCGATTTGCAGGTCAAAGAGAAGAAGGCCCACGATGCGGCCTGGAAGAAACAGGGCGAGTTGATCCGCTCGGTACAGCGTGTCCGCTCCGAATTTACAAACGAGATCGATGCCATCGTCGGCACCGCCGACTTCGGTAAGGCTGATTTCGGCGGAGCCGATGATGAATAGCGCTGCCGAAGACCGCAGCCGTGTCGTCGTCAATCTTCAAGAACGCCGCCTCGACCGCACGGTGCTGCGGACTTATCGAACGAAGGCCGATCTCGACGAAATAGTGCCTAACGACAAACAGCCGCGTCTTGGCCCCAAGATCGACGAGGAACTCCAGCGTCAGATCGAGGCGAACGGAGGACTCTTCGAGCCGCTGCTGGTCGAACCGCACCCGCAGTTGGTGGGCAAGTTCCGCATCATCGACGGGGACCGCAGATGGTCCAACTCGAAGGTGTTGGTCGAGCAGGGCAAGGACGAATACCGGCAGGTCCCAATCGAGGTGACTGACCGCACACTGAGCGAGGAAGACCGGTTACGAGTCTGGATATACATCCACCGGCAGCGCAAGGAGTGGGACGCCAAGGAAAAGGAGATGGTCGCCTACCGGCTTGTGGACTTGATGGGGCGGGCGAGCGCCGCCAACATCCTCGGAATTACCGTCCGCGAGCTCGACAAGCTCGTGGACGTATTCGAGCTATCGGAGAAATTCACTAGCCTTCGCGATCCCGGCGCGGCCATCACGTGGGCAAGGGAACTAATGGGCGTCAGCAAGAAGCTCCTCACGCCAAGTGTCGTCGAGGCCGTCCTCAAGAAGGTCAATCAGAAACGCATCACGAACTCCAAGGATCTGCGCAGGCTACGAGCGATCCTGCCGGATCCTATTGCCAAGGCGCACTTTCTCGCTGATGCCGGCGACCTCGAGTCCGCGGCGCTGCGACTCGGCACGGCCAAGCCGGCAGAGAAAGATGTGGGGCTGGCCGGCGAGATCGACGCCGTCGTTGCGGCGGTGAAAGCGGTGCCATGGACCACCCTTCAGGAGATGAAGGGAAACGCTGAGCTGCTGAGGAAAATTGACGATGCGGAGGCAATGTTCCGCTCGCTGCGCAGGGCGCTATCCTAACCTTTGGTGCGAGAGCAGTCATGAACGATGCGAGGAAGGTTCGGGAGATCGCTCATTGTCCTTGTGAGGTCGAGCCAATTGGCGATCTCGATCCGGTTAATGACTGACATCGGCGCCCCCCTTTAGCCGCCTGCTCCATCACGTCCCAAGCTGCCCGATGCTCATCAATGCAGACCTGCTTGATGTCCGCGATGACGTCCTTGTCCATCACGGCAAAGCCACGCGGTCGCCGCCACGCAGGCCTATGCCTGACCTGACGGGGCTCCAAAAGGGGCTCAATTTCAGAATTTTCCGCTTCTCGCCAAGAGCGGGGGATACTCAGCAGCGACGTAAAATTACGACTGGCAGCGCAGTCCGCCCGTGCAAGCTCCGTGGATCACGGTGCTCCACCGTGATGCTCCGCTGCCAAAAGTCATGGATCAGGAAACTACTGACTTTGAAGGACCTTTTCGCTGTTAAGAATCAGTGGGGCGAGAGTGGAGCTCTCGCCCCCGTTAATTAGGATTTGCCTTTCACGCGACCCTATCGTTTGCAATGAGGCCGTTCTTACGCTTTCGCGATTTTTGTCGCGCCAACTGCACCCGCTCCGAAATCTCCCTGGCGCCGCGCATGTAAATTTTCTGCGTTGTGCTCTTGCTCGCGTGGGCCGCACCGCTGGCGAGGTCATCATGCGCCGCTCCGGCAGCAGTGGCTTCTGTGATGCCAGAGGCGCGGTTATCCATATTCCAGACGTTCTTAGGCACTTCTGCCTGATTTGCGTAACTTCGCCAGTGCTTTCCGAAATCGCGATGGTCGCTCCACGGAGTACCGTCCGTGCGGCATGCTACGGGACGATCCGAATCCAAGGCTCCCCAACTCTCAAGACATATCGTGACGAGTTCGCATTTCTCGATCGCATGAGCAACGAACTGGGCGGTTTTCGATGTCCTGACACGGAGCAACTTCTCCTCATTGAGAATCATGCCGATAGTCATGCCATGCCACACCTCCTTGCCTCGACGGATCTCGCCTGACTTGAGAACATAACTAGCGGGCTCGATACGCCATTTCCCGATAATATCGATCTGCCGCAGGAAGCATTCATACTGCAACGCTTGCACCATCGCGGTCGAAGAGTCGCCCGAGTCCAACGCCTCACAGACGATCGCCTTAGCTTGCTCGAAAGTCATGGTGACGCCACGGGGCGGATTCTTTGCGAAGCGCATTTTCGTCATGGCCTTCAGTAGGCGCTCGCAATGAATGGGAAAGTAATTTGCTTCGATACCATAGCCGAGCAGGATCTTGATCTGCCCGATGGCTCCGTAGGCCCGTCTCACTCGCTCCTCTCCACCCTCTTTCACAGGTTTTCTCCAGGCACGGTAGCAGGTTCGAAAGTACTTTGGTGCAACGAGGTCGATCCGACGCAGCCCGATGTCGTTGCGAATGATTTTCAGCGAGTCCTGATAAGAAAGCTTGGTGTTAGCCTGCAAATCCGCAAATCCACTTTCCTCGTCACTTTCGTAGAGATCGCACAGGCTGCCGAACGTCCCATTGAACTTTGGCTTCAGGCGCTCCCTATCATTGTGTGTTCCTTCATCAAGCCATAGCAACATCGTCTCCTGTTCGCGCCGGCAAAAATCTTCGATTTTTTGCTTCGCGTCCGGGGCGACGAGATCAACATGAATGCGCACGGTCGCCGGTTTATAGTCGGCGAATTGCGGCGCCTCATCTTTCACCCAGTACAAATCAATACGATCTTTGCGTTTGATCTGCTTGAGCCCAGGGGCGTTGATAGAAACTTCCCTTCCTGCAATGAGAAGCTTCCCGCTTCGGGTCCTTCGTTTCATCGTGGACCGAGTTTGTCCGGACCGTCATCAGGATAATCCTCGTCGAACACCGCGAGCCCCTCGCGGCGATCGAGAAACTTTAAGATGGCAGGCACGTAATGGAGGCCCCGGACCGCCGCTCGGGATGTAGGCATGCCCTGTCGCTGGAACATACGGCAAATGCTGGGCCAATGATGCGCCTCTTCGCCGAGGACGATCTCCGCCAGCAACGCATCATCAGCATATAGCGGCGTCGGGATAATGATTTTTCCCGCGCCGATCACCCGATATTGCAGATTTTTAGCCATAGCCATCTCCAGTGGAGCAAATGCACCACTCGAATATGAGTTGCACGATACATCCACTGGAAAGACGGATGTGGTATGGTTAAAAACCGTTAGAGATTCGGAGTATGAGAATTGTTCACGTCGCTCGTCACATCTCGCAAGATGGCCGACATCGTTGGAGATGCCCTAGGGATCACCCGCGAAAGCGCGCAACTACATTTAAGGGTTATCCGGGAAAACGGCGGAATCAGCTTCAGTGGTTACGGAAGAAGCGCCGCTCTGATGACAGGGCTTGATACCGCTCGTCTCGTTCTTGCGATTGTTGGAAGTACGTATGCCAGAGATTCGAGCAACGTCCTTGGCCGATTCCAGAACCTTCGACCTGCCACTAACCTGCAAATCGGTAAGACGCTAGAAGAAGTATTAGCTCATCGTATCGAGCAATACCCGGACGAGCGCAACAACCTCTCCACTCTCAGGCAAGATCCAGAGTACGGCAAGCTACCACAAATTGCGCTAGAACTACTTTGGGCCGGCGGCATTCACCGGGACGACTTTCCACCCCAAGCGATCATGTGCTGGCACAACGCCATAGGAGAGGTTTCCAGCCTGGAAGTATTTGTGCCCCCCGAATTCCGCGCGAGGCGCCGAAAGCCCATTTTCGCCAAACATTATGATGAACGGCACGAAGTTTTGGCCGCATATTCCGGCGTCGGCATCATCCACTCGCGCATTGTTACGGTAGATGCCCTTATACGGATTGCAGAAGCCATGTGGGCGGAAGCGCGCGGCCCTTACGGTAACGCTTATGGTAACACTCGGTAACACCGAGCGTCGAACCTGACTAAGTTATTGATTTAATGGCGCGCCCGAAGAGATTCGAACTCCTGACCCCCAGATTCGTAGTCTGGTGCTCTATCCAGCTGAGCTACGGGCGCGTTTGTCGCGGAAATCGCGGGTGCAAAAAGCAACCGCGTTCGGGAACAAGCGTCCCGAAGGCGGCCATAGCTAACGGCTCCCGCTCGGCATTGCAAGCGGCGCGGCTGCGCCAAAAGCACGGCACGACGAGAAATCGTATCGGAACATCTCGATGATCGGCGACAGGGCACCGCTCTCCAACCTTGGCAGGAAAGCGAAATCCCGATGCCCCGGCTACCCCGGAATCGGGCTACGCTCGCGCGCGTTCGTTGCGAATTGTCTGCAACTCGACCGGGCGGTCTGGAATTGAGATCCGGAACGTCGCGCCGATGGTGCCTTCCACCAGATGGATATCGCCGCCGTGCGCGCGCACCAGTTCCGCCGCGATCGCAAGGCCCAGGCCGCTGCCGCCCGGACGCGCCGATCCCTGAAAAGCCTCGAACAGGTGATTGCGCGCCTGTTGCGGAACGCCCGGCCCGGTGTCGGACACCTCGATGATCGTCACCGCGCCTTCGCGGCGGCCGGTGATCCTGATCTGCCGGGTCGCCGCATCGCCCTGCGGCTGGCTCTCCAAAGCCTGCGCAGCGTTGCGCACGAGATTGAGCAGAATGCGGAAAAGCTGATCCGGATCGGCATCGATCGTGAGGCCGCGCTCGATCGCGTTGATCCAGGTGACAGCCCCTTCCGTCGCGAGTCCTGCCGATTCGCGCACCTCGTGGACGACCGGCTCGATCGCTATCATCCTCCGGTCGGGGGCCGCCTCCTGCACGCGGCCATAGGACAATGTCGATTGACAGAACGCGATGGCGCGCTCCAGCGAGCGCATCAGCTTTGGCGCAAACCGCTGGACCCGCGGATCGGGCACGCTGGCCAACTGATCGGACAGCAACTGCGAGGACGCCAGCAGATTGCGGAGGTCGTGATTGATCTTTGAGACCGCGAGGCCGAGCGCTGCGAGCCGGCTCTTCTGATGCAGCATCGACACCAGGTCGCGCTGCATGTCGGAAAGCTCTCGCTCGGCGACGCCGATTTCGTCACCGCGCTGCGACGGCGATATGATCCGCGCCACGCTCTCGGGATTTTGGTGAAAGCCCACGAGATTCGCGGTCAGGCGCCGCATCGGGCGGACAAACAGGTAGTGCAGCGCCAGATAGACCAGCGCCGCGGTCAGAACGGCGATCGCCAGCGAGACCAGCAGCAGATTTCGCGAAAAACGGTACATCGACTGGCGCAGCGGCAGTTCGTCGGTGACAACTTCGATGAACTGCGCGCCGCGCGGCCCAGGTCCGATGATGCGGATCGCCTGGTTGCCGCTCTCCAGCATGGTTTCGAAGGAGCCGATAATGGCCGACCATGGCGTCATGGAGCGCATATCGATGACATGGTCGATCGCGGCCGGCAGATCCGCGCTGGCGAGCAGGCGACGCTGCTGGCCCATCTTGATGGCGACGGCACGCGCCCCGATGCTGCCAAGGATTTGCCGCGCGAGCGAATCGGGCACCATGCCCGACGGCGCCGCATCGAGCACCAGCGCAGCCGTGTTCGCGGCCGCCAGCCGGTCGTTGAGACGGTTCACCCGGAAGTTGGCGATCGAGGGGACGTAGATCAGGACTTCGGCGATCATCACCAAGGGAATCGTCAGCAGCACCAGCTTGCCGGACAGGCCGAGCCGACCGCGCAATGACAAACGCGCCGCCCGAATACGGAGTTGTTCGATCGCCTGTGACACGACTGCCTCCGCGGACCTGCGGCAAACTGACAGTGATCCGATTGTTCCCGACTCGCCCGCGCCGGCAACCTGCTCAAACACTATACCAATATTATAGGCCCGGTTGGAGATTTGGCCAATCGGCCGGGCCCGGGAAACGCCAAAGGGCAAGATTGACGAAAACAGGCCGCTCCCGTATAAGCCGCGCCAACTGTCCGCAATGGCCCGGTTTTCAGTCGGGGCGGCTCGTTCGGACCGAAAACGGCTTGGTTCGGGTCGACATTTCCGGACTTAACCTCAACATCAGGCGACTTGCCCGGTCAGCGGAGATTCCCGTGAAGCGGACTTATCAACCCAGCAAACTGGTGCGCAAGCGCCGTCACGGCTTTCGCGCCCGCCTCGCGACCACCGGGGGCCGGAAAGTGCTTGCCGCACGGCGCGCGCGGGGCCGCAAGCGCTTGAGCGCCTGAGCAAATCTCTCGAGACATCACCATGGAACGGTTGAGGCAGCGGGCGGACTTCCTCGCCGCTGCCAGCGGGCTGCGGGTGAATACTCCCGCTTTCGTGGTGCAAAATCGCCGCCGCAACGACGACGGCCCGATCAGAATCGGCTTCACGGTGACCAAAAAGAACGGTACCGCGACCGAGCGAAACCGCATCCGCCGCAGGCTTCGCGAATTGGTGAAGCGCGTGGACGCCGTATCCATGCGACCGCACGGCGATTATGTGGTAATCGGCCGCCGTGCGGCGCTCGACCGCAGTTTTGCGGTCATGCTCGATGATCTGCGGTCGGCGTTGCGTATCCTCGATCGGCGGCATCCAGGATGATCGCGGCGTCAAGATCGGCGGCATCGACGGCGTATCGAGCTGCAACCCGAACCGAGTGACGAGACCCTGAACGATGTCTGACAATCGCAATACCATCATCGCTATCGTTCTATCGGGCCTCGTCCTGATCGCATGGCAGTATTTCTACAACATCCCGCAGATGGAAAAGGATCGCGCCGCGCAGCAGGCGCAGAGCCAGTCCGCCAAGTCCAAACCCGAGCCGGCGAAGAATTCGACCGCACCCGATCATGCAGAAGCGCAGTCCACGGTGGTTGCCCGAGACGTTGCCCTCGCGGCCACGCCACGCGTCAAAATCGAAACCTCTCGTCTCAGCGGAAGCATTTCGCTGAAAGGCGCGCGCATCGACGATCTGTTGCTGACCAAGTTCCGCGAGACGGTCGACCCCGCCTCGCCTGCGATCGAACTGTTTTCGCCCTCCGGCACAGCCAATCCTTATTATGCCGAGTTCGGGTGGGTTCCAGCCGCGGGATCGACCGTAAAGCTGCCGGATCAGAACACGCTGTGGCAGCAGGAAGGGTCTGGCGAACTGACGCAGTCCACCCCTGTCACGTTGAAGTATGACAACGGCGAGGGACTGACCTTCCGCCGCACCATCGCGGTGGACGACCACTATCTGTTCACGATCAAAGATAAGGTCACGAACACCGGCAGCGCGCCGGTGTCATTGTACCCGTTCGGACTGATTTCACGGCACGGCACCCCGGCGGTTTCCGGCTACTATCTCTTGCACGAAGGTCTCATCGGGTATCTCGGCGATCAGAAGCTGCAGGAATATACCTACAAGAAGATCGACGAAGCCAAATCGGTGAGCTTCAAGGTCACCAACGGCTGGCTCGGCATCACCGACAAGTACTGGGCCGCGGCCCTGCTGCCCGACACGAGCGCACAATTGCAGGCGCGCTTCTCGTCCAATCAGACCGGCTCGGTCAAGACCTACCAGACCGACTATCTGGAGGATGCGCAGACCATCCCGGCCGGCGGCACCGGTTCGGTCGACACGCGCCTGTTCGCCGGCGCCAAGGAGGTCAGCGTTGTCGGCATCAATTTTCCGTTCGTCCAGCTCGGCGGCTACAACAAGCAACTCAACCTCAACCATTTCGACCTGCTGATCGACTGGGGCTGGTTCTACTTCATCACCAAGCCGATGTTCCTGGCGCTGGATTTCTTCTTTCATGTGTTCGGCAATTTCGGCGTCGCGATCCTGGTCGTGACGGTGCTGGTCAAGCTGATCTTCTTCCCGCTCGCCAACAAGTCCTACGCCTCGATGGCAAAGATGAAGGCGGTTCAGCCGCAGATCACTGCGCTGAAAGAACGCTTTCCCGACGACAAGATGAAGCTGCAGCAGGAGATGATGGAAATCTACAAGAAGGAGAAGATCAACCCGATCTCGGGCTGTCTTCCGGTCGTCTTGCAGATTCCGGTGTTCTTCTCGCTGTACAAGGTGCTGTTCGGGACCATCGAAATGCGTCACGCACCGTTCTTCGCCTGGATCAAGGACCTGTCCGCGCCCGATCCGACCCATGTCTTCAATCTGTTCGGGCTGCTGCCCTACGATCCCTCGGCGGTGCCGTTCATCGGGCACTATCTGGCGATCGGCGCGTGGCCGATCATCATGGGCATCACGATGTGGTGTCAGATGAAGCTGAACCCGACGCCGCCCGACCCGACCCAGAAAATAATCTTCGACTGGATGCCGGTGATCTTCACCTTCATGCTGGCGGCATTCCCGGCCGGCCTCGTGATCTACTGGGCCTGGAACAACACGCTGTCGGTGATCCAGCAGAGCTTCATCATGCGCCGTAACGGCGTGAAGGTCGAGTTGTTCAATAACCTGAAGTCAACGTTCCGCCGCAAATCCTCCGACAAGCCGGCGAAGACGACGTAGACCGATCTTCGCCTCGCCGTCATTGCGAGAGTCTTTGCGGACGAAGCCATCCAATGCCAGGCGAGAACCTTTCAGGATCGATCCGCGCAGCGCAAATCCGGCGTGAGCCGATTTCGTCGCGAACGCGCGATGCGACGTCAGGAAAGTCCCTTCGCATGACCACCGGCCTGGATGCCGAGCTGATGGAACGGGGCCGCAGACTGTTTGCCGGCGACTGGAAATTCATCTGGGCCTCGCCGTCGATCAAGACGTTGCCGCCGATGGCCGGCGTCGAGATTGCCTTTGCCGGGCGTTCCAACGTCGGCAAGTCCAGCCTGATCAACGCGCTGACCGGCCGCAACGCGCTGGCCCGAACCTCCAACACCCCCGGCCGCACCCAGGAGCTGATCTTCTTCGAGGGTCCGAAAAATGCCAACGTCCGGTTGGTCGACATGCCCGGCTACGGCTTCGCCTCGGCGCCGAAAGCCAGAATCGCATCATGGACATCGCTGATCCATCAATTCCTGCTCGGCCGGGCCAGCCTTGCCCGCGTCTACGTGCTGATCGACTCGCGCCATGGCATCAAGGACACCGACCAGGACATCCTGACCACGCTCGACCGGTCCGCGGTCAGCTACCAGATCGTGCTGACAAAGGCCGACGAGGTGAAGGCCGGCGGGATGGCCGAGCGCATCGAGGCGACCAGGGCGCTGCTCGTCAAACATCCGGCGGCGTTTCCGGATGTGTTGGCCACCTCCTCCCGCACCGGCGCCGGCATGCCGGAACTGCGCGCCGCGATGGCGCTCCTGATTGGAGAACGTCAGCGATGACACAATTCGGCTGGTTCCGTATCATCGTCATTGCAGCCGGATTGATGGGCGCCGCCGGAGTCATCCTCGGAGCCGTCGCCGCTCACGTGACGACAGGCGGAACGCTGGTCCTGTCGGCCTCCTCGATGCTGCTGTTTCACGCCCCGGCCGCGATCGTGGCGGTGCTTCTGGTCGATCGGCAGATTGTTCGCCCGCGTCTCGGATTGATCGCCGCCGCCGGCTTTGTCGCGGGCGCGACCCTGTTCAGCACCGATCTGACAGTGATGCAATTCCTTGGACACCATCTTTTCCCGATGGCCGCGCCCTCCGGCGGATCGATCATGATCCTGAGCTGGTTCTTGCTCGCGATCGCCGCCGCGTGGCCGTGTCCGGAATCCCGTGGCTGACACACGCGGCCTTGCCCAAAGCTGACTTTGCGTTGTTGCACCGATCAGCTAGAACGGCTCCGTCCCCCTCTTCCCAAGAGACCCTCCTCATGTCCGATGCCTCCCGTATCAGCCCGCTCGATCAGGCGCGCATCCTGTCCGAGGCGCTGCCGCATATGCAGCAGTATGACGAGGAAACCATCGTCATCAAATACGGCGGCCATGCCATGGGCGCGGAAGATGTCGCCCGTCAGTTCGCAAGTGACATCGTGTTGCTGGAGCAGACCGCCATCAATCCGGTGGTGGTGCATGGCGGCGGTCCGCAGATCGCCACCATGCTGCAACGGCTCGGCATCAAATCGGAATTCGCTGCGGGCCTGCGCATCACCGACGCGGCCACCATCGAGATCGTCGAAATGGTGCTTGCGGGCTCGATCAACAAGCAACTGGTCGGCTACATCAACGAAGCCGGCGGCAAGGCCGTCGGGCTTTGCGGCAAGGACGGCAACATGGTCACCGCCTCCAAGGCGACGCGCACCATGGCCGATCCGGATTCGAACATCGAGAATGTCGTCGATCTCGGTTTCGTCGGCGAGCCCGAAAAGGTCGACCTGACGCTGCTGAACCAGTTGATCGGCCATGAACTGATTCCGGTGCTGGCGCCGCTGGCCACCTCGAAAGGCGGGCAGACCTTCAACGTCAACGCCGATACCTTCGCCGGCGCAGTGGCGGGCGCCCTGAAGGCCAAGCGTCTCCTGCTCCTGACCGACGTGCCCGGCGTGCTCGACAAGTCGAAGAAGCTCATTTCCGAATTGTCGGTCAAGGATGCGCGCAAGCTGATCGCCGACGGAACCATTTCAGGCGGTATGATCCCCAAGGTCGAAACCTGCATCTACGCGCTCGAACAGGGCGTCGGCGGCGTCGTCATCATCGACGGCAAGACCCCCCATGCGGTGCTGCTCGAACTCTTCACCGACCAGGGCACGGGGACGCTGATCCACAAGTGAGCGACGCGCGACGATTGCAAGGCGGCTTCAGCCACATCGACACCTGGGTGTTCGATCTCGACAACACGCTGTACCCGCATCACGTCAATCTCTGGCAGCAGGTCGACGCGAGGATCGGCGAGTACATCGGACAGTTCCTCAAGGTCGGTCCGGTCGAGGCCCGGCGCATCCAGAAGGACTACTACAAGCGCTTCGGCACCAGCATGCGCGGCATGATGACGGAGCACGGCGTTTCCGCCGACGACTATCTCGCTTACGTCCATCAGATCGACCACTCGCCGCTCGAACCCGATCCGGCGATGGGCGCGGCGCTCGAAATGCTGCCCGGCCGCAAGCTGATCCTGACCAATGGCTCGACCGCCCATGCCGGCAAGGTGCTGGAGCGGCTCGGCTTCGGCCACCACTTCGAGGCGGTGTTCGACATCATCGCGGCCGAGTTGGAGCCGAAGCCGTCGCCGCGGACCTATCGCCGCTTTCTCGAACGGCACCATGTCGATGCCGCAAGGGCGGCGATGTTCGAGGATCTGGCGCGCAACCTCGCCGTCCCGCATCAACTCGGCATGACCACCGTTCTGGTCGTTCCGGACGGCACGCGGGAGGTCGTGCGCGAGGACTGGGAGATGGAGGGACGCGGCGCGCCGCACGTCGATCACGTCACCGACGACCTGGCCGGGTTTCTGGCGGGGCTGACGGCCCGCTCGGCTTGACAGGCCCGTCCCGGTCCAAGAGAACACCGCTTAGACACCTGCACGCGCAGTCAAGCCACAGGAAATCCGATGTCACTCGCCTCCCTTGAGTCCACCATCAACGCCGCCTTCGAGGCCCGCGACACCGTCACTCCGGCGACCAAAGGCGAAGTGCGCGAGGCAGTGGATCAGGCGCTCGGCCTGCTCGACAAGGGCGAGGTCCGTGTCGCCGAGCGCGCGGCGGACGGCAAGTGGACCGTCAACCAGTGGCTCAAGAAGGCCGTGCTGCTGTCGTTCCGCCTCAACGACATGACGACGATCCCCGGCGGCCCGGGCAAGGCCGCGTGGTGGGACAAGGTGCCGTCGAAATTCGAGGGCTGGGACGAGAAGCGGTTTCGCGACGCCGGCTTCCGCGCCGTGCCGGGCGCGATCGTCCGCCGCTCCGCCTTCATCGCCAAGAACGCGGTGCTGATGCCGTCCTTCGTCAACCTCGGCGCCTATGTCGACGAGAGCACGATGGTGGATACGTGGTGCACGGTCGGCTCCTGCGCCCAGATCGGCAAGCGCGTCCACATCTCCGGCGGCGCCGGCATCGGCGGCGTGCTGGAGCCGCTCCAGGCCGGCCCTGTCATCATCGAGGACGATTGCTTCATCGGCGCGCGCTCGGAAGTGGCGGAGGGCGTGATCGTGCGCAAGGGGGCGGTGCTGTCGATGGGCGTGTTCTCGGCGCCTCGACCAAGATCGTCGACCGTGAAACCGGCGAGGTCTTCATGGGCGAAGTGCCCGAATACGCCGTGGTGGTGCCGGGCGCGCTGCCCGGCAAGCCGTTGAAGAACGGCCAGCCCGGTCCCTCCACCGCCTGCGCGGTCATCGTCAAGCGCGTCGACGAGCGAACCCGCTCCAAGACCGGCATCAACGAACTGTTGCGGGATTAGAGCATGATTCCAAAAAGTGGGAACCGGTTTTCGGATGAGATCGTGCTCCATCAATAACGGACCACCTATGGCAGCCGACGCGCTCTCCATCGCCCGCGATCTGGTCCGTTGCCGGTCGGTGACGCCCGCGGATGCCGGCGCGCTCGGCGTGCTGGAGACGCTGCTCAGGGCGGCCGGGTTCGAGGTGCACCGCGTCACCTTCAGCGAACCGGGCACAGCCGACATCGACAATCTCTATGCCCGCATCGGCACGAGCGGTCCCCATATCGCGTTCGCCGGCCATACCGATGTCGTGCCCTCCGGCGAGGAAGCTGCGTGGACGCACGGCGCTTTTGCGGGCGAGGTCGTCGATGGCTTTCTCTACGGGCGCGGCGCGGTCGACATGAAGGGCGGAATCGCCTGCAGCGTCGCCGCCGCGCTGGATTATCTGGCGGCGCATGGCGGCCATCCGGGGAAAGACGGCAACGGCTCGATCTCGTTCCTGATTACCGGCGACGAGGAAGACATCGCCGTCAACGGCACCGTCAAGCTGATGCAATGGGCGGCGGCGCGCGGCGAAAAATTCGACCACTGCGTGCTCGGCGAGCCCAGCAACGTCGCGGAGCTTGGCGATTGCATCAAGATCGGCCGCCGCGGCTCGCAGTCCGGCACGCTTTATGTCGACGGCGTGCAGGGCCATGTCGCCTATCCGCATCGCGCGGCGAATCCGATTCCGGATATCGCCGCGCTGATCACCGCGCTGGTCAGCGAGCCGCTGGATCAGGGCAGCGCCCAGTTCCAGCCGTCGAATCTGGAGTTCACCTCGGTCGATGTCGGCAATCCCGCAACGAACGTGATTCCCGGGCAGGCGCGCGCGAAGTTCAACATCCGCTTCAACGACCATCACAACCAGGAATCGCTGCGCGCGCTGATCGAGGCGCGGGTCGCCAAGGCCGCGGGCAACCGCATTCGGACCCGCATCGTCTGGGAGCCTTCGAATGCCGACGTGTTCGTCACCAGACCGGGCCCGTTCACCGATCTCGTGGTCGCGGCGATCGAGGAGGTGACCGGCCGCAGACCTGAGCTGAACACCGGCGGCGGCACGTCGGATGCGCGTTTCATCAAGGACTATTGTCCGGTGATCGAATTCGGCCTGGTCGGGCAGACCATGCACCAGATCGACGAGCGCACGCCGGTGGCCGATCTCGACAAGCTGACGCGAATCTATCGCGGCGTGCTGGATCGCTATTTCGCATGAGCGGCGAAATTCTCGTGCTCACCGCCATCGAGGACGAGCTCGACAAGGCGCGCGCGCCCGACGGCGTCAGGGTGATCTATACCGGCGTCGGCAAAGTCAACGCGGCCAGCGCAACGGTGCTTGCGCTGCTGACGCTCCGCCCGGCGCTCGTCATCAATTACGGTACCGCGGGAAAGATCAACGAGACACTGCAAGGTCTGGTGGAGGTGTCCGGCGTGGTCCAGCGCGACATGATGGCGATGCCGCTGGCGCCGCGCGGCCGCACACCATTCGCGCCGGAACTCGATCTGTTGAACTCGGGTCAGGCCGGCGTCGTCTGCGGCACCGGGGACAGCTTCGTCACGACATCGGATCCGTGGCTGATCGAGAACCGGATCGACGTCGTCGACATGGAATTGTTTGCGATCGCGCAGGTCTGCCGGCGGCACGGCCTGCCGTGGCGTGCGTTCAAGTTCATCACCGACGACGCCAACGACCTCGCGCATCAGGACTGGACCGCCAACGTGAAGGACGGCGAGAGCCTGTTCTGGGAAGCGTTGAGCCGGATTCGTTTCTAGAACAGGTTTGCTTCAGACGGAATCAGAAATCCGTCATGCCGGCCATCCACGTCTTTCTCCGGCGCGCCGCTGTGAAGACGTGGATGGCCGGGACAAGCCCGGCCATGACGGAACAGGGTATCTCCATCAAAACCTAAACCTGCTCTAATAATCCACCCGCACCAGATACAATCCGTCGGGCGGGGCGACGGGACCGCAGGCCTCGCGTCGGCGCGCGGCCAGCGCACTGGACAGGTCGTCGGCGCTCCAGCGGCCATGCCCGACCCACACCAGTGATCCCACCATCGAGCGCACCTGGCTGTGCAGGAACGAGCGCGCCGAGGTGATGATGGCGACGGTATCGCCGTTCCTGACGACGTCGAGTTGATCGAGCGTCTTCTCCGGCGATTTCGCCTGGCATTCGGTGTCGCGAAACGTCGTGAAGTCGTGCTTGCCGATCAGCCGCTGCGCCGCCGCGTGCATCGCCTCCGCGTCGAGCGGCCGGGCCACGCGCCAGACACGGCCGACATTGATGGCGAGGTTCGCGCGGCGGTTGGCGATGCGATAGACGTAATGCCGCTTGAGCGCCGAGAAGCGCGCCTCGAAGGTATCAGGCACGATCTCGGCTTCAAGCACACCGATCGGATGCGGCCGCAGGTGCGCGTTGAGCCCGTCGCGCAGCCGGTTCGGCGCGAAGTGCTTGGCGATGTCGCAATGCGCCACCTGCGCCAGCGCATGGACGCCGGCATCGGTGCGGCCCGCGCCATGCACGCGGACGTCGTCGCCGCAGATCGCCTTCACCGCCGCTTCCAGCGCGCCCTGCACCGAGGGACCGTTGTCCTGATACTGCCAGCCGCAGAACGGGCCGCCGTCATATTCGATGGTGAGCTTGTAGCGCGGCATGACAGCCTAGGTGAACCGCATGGGCGGCTGAAGCGGCGTGCCGTTCAGAAAAGCATCGGCCTTCATTGGCGGCTTTCCCGCGCGCTGCAATTCAAGAATGCGGATCGCACCAATCTTGCATGCGATCGTCAACCGGTCGTCGAGCAGTTCACCGGGTTCGCCCGCGCCTTTCGCCACCTCACAGCGCAGGATCTTCACGCGCACCTGCTCGCCGTCGAGCGGCATCTCGCACCATCCGCCCGGAAACGGCGACAGGCCGTGAATATGCCGCACCACGTCGCGCGCAGGCCTGTTCCAGTCGATCCGCGCCTCGGCCTTGTCGATCTTGGCGGCGTAGGTGACGCCTTCGGCGCTTTGCTTCGTCAGCGGCAGTTCGCTCCGCGCCAGCGCGTCCATCGCTCGGACCATCAGAGCGGCTCCCAGCGGCGCCAGCGCGTCATGGAGGTCCGACGCCGTCATCGCGTCGCTCACGGCGATCCGCTCGGCCATGGCGACATCGCCGGTATCGAGACCGGCGTCCATCTTCATGACCATGACGCCGCTCTCAAGGTCGCCGGCCATGATGGCGCGGTTGATGGGCGCGGCGCCGCGCCAGCGCGGCAGCAGCGAAGCATGCAGATTGTAGCAGCCATATCTCGGTGCATCGAGGATCGGTTGCGGCAGGATCATGCCGTAGGCGACGACCACCGCGGCGTCCGCGCCATGCGAGCGGAACTGTTCGCGTGCTTCCGGCGTCTTCAGCGTTTTCGGCGTCAGCGCGGGAATGCCGAGGCGCTGCGCTTCCCGCTCAACCGGGCTCGGTTGCAGCTTCATGCCGCGCCCCGCCGGCCTCGCCTCGCGGGTGTAGACGGCCGCGACCTCATGGCCATGGGCCGCAAGCGCGGCGAGCGTCGGCACCGCGAAACCGGGCGTGCCCATGAAGATCAGGCGAAGCGGCATTTTCTGAATTCGTATGCGGCGATAATCCGCTCTATTTTCCGGCGAGCTTCGCAGCCTTGGTGAACTTCTTCAACACGCGGTCGCGTTTGAGCTTCGAGAGATAATCGACGAACAGCACGCCGTTGAGGTGGTCGATCTCGTGCTGGATGCAGGTGGCGAAAATACCCTCGGCATCCTCCTCGTGCACCTTGCCGTCGAGGTCGGTGAAACGAATCCGCACCCGCGCCGGCCGTTCGACCTCCTCGTAATATTCGGGGATCGACAGACAGCCTTCTTCGTACACCGAGAGTTCCTCGGACGCCGACAGGATTTCCGGGTTGATGAAGACCCGCGGCCGCGGCGTGAGTTCGCCGTCCTCGTCGCGCCTGGCGAGGTCCATGGTGATGATGCGGACGGGCTGCGCGATCTGGATGCCGGCCAGCCCGATGCCCGGCGCGTCGTACATGGTCTCGAACATGTCGTCGGCGAGCTTGCGGATTTCCGGCGTGACTTTTTCGATCGGCCTGGAAACAAGGCGCAACTGCTTGTCCGGAATGATGATGATTTCGCGAATAGCCATGGTCGGCGATGTAATCTGCCGGTCTGCCGGGGTCAATCCGTCGCGGTCGCGGCCGTCAACCGTCCGTTAGTCATAAAATGCAAGCTTTCGTTAACCCACAATGTTCTCTTTTCGTTCGCATCATGCGCCGAATCGGCTAAAAGAGCCGGATGAACGACATTCTTTTCATGCTGGGCGACATGCCGGTGCGGACGGGCGCCGTGTTGATCGGCTTCGGCGGCTTGGCGCTTTTGCTGCTGCTGGTCATCGCGATTGTGATCGCTCGCTCGGGCCGCCGGGGAACCGATATGGCGATGGCGCAGGCAATCCGCGCCGACGAACTGGAAGACCGCCTTGCCGACTTGATGCGCGCGCAGGCGGAGGCGACCGGCCGTGTCGACGCCATGGGCAAGGCGCTGTCAGGGCGCCAGGCGGAGATGGCACGAGCGTTCAGCGACAGGCTTGACACGGTCACCCATCGCGTCGGCCAGTCGATGGAACAGACCACGCGCAACACCATGGACAGCCTGCGGGTGCTGCACGAACGGCTCGGAATCATCGACAACGCGCACCAGAACCTGACCGAACTGACGACGCAGGTGACCACGCTGCGCGATGTGCTCGCCAACAAGCAGTCCCGCGGCGCATTCGGTCAGGCGCGGATGGAAGCGATCGTGCAGGACGGCATGCCGAAGGACTCGTTTGCCTTCCAGTACACGCTGTCGAACGGCAAGCGGCCGGACTGCGTCATCTTCCTCCCCGACCAGCGGCCGCTCTGCATCGACGCGAAATTCCCGCTGGAGGCGATGACGGCGCTGCACGACGCCCGCAGCGACGACGAAAGGAAGTTCGCGAGCCAGCGGCTGCGTGCCGACGTCATGAAACACGTCGCCGACATCGCCGGCAAATACCTGATCCCGGGCGAGACTCAGGACAACGCGCTGATGTTCGTGCCGTCCGAGTCGGTCTATGCCGAGATCTACGACGCCTTCGATGATGTGATCCAGAAGGCCTATCGCGCCCGGATCGTGCTGGTGTCGCCATCGCTCCTGATGCTGGCGATCCAGGTGATGCAGCAGCTTCTCAAGGACGCGCGGATGCGCGATGCCGCCGACAAGGTCCGGGTCGAGGTCATGAACATGATGGGCGACGTCGAGCGGCTGCGCGACCGCGTCAGCAAGCTCGGCAGCCATTTCGATCAGGTCAGCGAGGACGTCAGGCAGGTGCTGATCTCGGCCGGCAAGATCGGCAAGCGCGCGACCAGAATCGAGGAACTCGATTTCAGCAAGGACGAGACCGCCGCGGAGACGCCGCGGATCGTCAGGTCCGGCGAACCGGAGTTGTTCCCGCCGCGACTCGCCCCGAAAATCCAGGCGGGGGAGTAAGTCATGTACGGGTGTCATCGCCCGGCTCGGCGGGACGATGACGTCGGTTCGTAACGCCAAAGAATCTGCTAACACCCGCCGCATGATCGCTCCGGACGCTACCGCGGCCCCGCCGAAAGTATCCGACGCTGCTCCGCGCGCCTCATGGCGCGAGAGCATCGCGGTCTATCTGCAACCGCGCGTTCTTATCGTGATGCTGCTCGGCTTCTCGTCCGGCCTGCCGCTGGCGCTGTCGGGCTCGACGCTGCAGATCTGGATGAAGGAATCCGGCATCGACCTGCGCGCCATCGGACTGTTCGTTCTGGTCGGCACGCCCTACACGCTGAAGTTCCTGTGGGCGCCGCTGGTCGATGCCCTGCACATCCCGCTTTTGACCCGGCGGTTCGGCCGCCGCCGCGGCTGGCTCGTGTTCTCGCAACTGCTCCTGATCGCGGCGATCCTGCTCCTGGGATCGACCGATCCGGTGCAGGCGCCGTGGCTGGTCGCGCTCGGCGCATTGCTCGTGGCGGCGACATCGGCGACGCAGGACATCGTGGTCGATGCCTTCCGCGTCGAGAGCCTGCCGGAAAGCGAGCAGGCCGCCGGCATGGCCGGTTACGTCGCAGCTTACCGCATCGGCATGCTGGTCTCGACCGCCGGCGCTCTCTTTCTCGTCAGCGCGTTCGAAGGGACAGGTCTGGTCCGCGCCTCGGCGTGGACGTGGGGCTATGTCAGCATGGCGGCGATGGTCCTGATCGGAACCGTCACCGCGCTGGCGGCCACCGAGCCCGAGCAATCCGTTCGCGCTGAGCAGGCAACGCGGGGCGAGGACGGTTTCGCGCGCGTCATGCAGGCCGCGGTCGGCGCGTTTTCGGAATTCCTGAGCCGCAAGGATGCGATCGCAGCACTCGCCTTCATCGTGCTGTTCAAGTTCACCGACGCGTTCTCCGGCACAATGACCGCGCCGTTCGTCATCGATCTCGGCTTCACCCGCAACGACTACGCCGCCATCGTCAAGGGCGTCGGCTTGGCCGCGACGCTGATCGGCGGTTTTGCCGGCGGCTTCGTGGCGCGGCGCTATTCATTGGCGGCGAGCCTGTGGATCGGCGGCGTGTTGCAGGCGGTCGCCAACCTGTCGTTCTCCTGGCTGGCGCTGGTCGGCGTCAACCAATGGGCGCTGGCGGTCGCGATCACGGCGGAGAATTTCACCAGCGCAATCGGCACGGTGATCTTCGTCGCCTATCTCTCGGCGCTGTGCCGCAATCCGCTGCACACCGCCACCCAGTATGCGCTGCTGACGGCGTTGGCCGCGGTCGGCCGGACCTATCTGTCCGCCAGCGCCGGCTTCGTCGCCGAGGCGACCGGATGGCCGCTGTTCTTCGCGATCTGCGTCGCCGCGGCGGTGCCGAGCCTGATCCTGCTTGGCTGGCTGCAGCGGCGCGGGCACTTTGCCGGATTGCAGACGTAGCAGCATCGGCCATGGCAAACGGCGCGCTTATCTCGTGAGCATATCCTTTGCCGCGATCAATCCGCCGCCCGCGATCAGCACCGCCGCCCCGGCGAGCGCTGCTGTCGGTTTGGCAAAGCCTGCCATTATCAGGAACGTGGTCGACAACAGCGGCGTCGCATAGGCGGCCGCGCCCAGCACGCGAATGTCGCCGCGCTTCATGCCGATGTCCCAGACATAGAAGGCGAGGCCGACCGGGCCGACGCCGAGCGCGGCGATCGCGAGCCATTGCGCGCCGCTGTCGGGCCACACCGTCGGCTCCGTCAGCACATGCGCGATCGTTGCCAGCGCGGCCGTCGCCAGACAGAAGCCTGCGACCGCGTCGGTTGGAACCGAGGCCAGCCGGCGCGACAGCACGGAATACGCCGCCCAGACGAACGCCGCGACGAACGCGGCCGCGAGCCCCCGGATCCGGGTCGGTTCGAACGCGATCGAGGTGTTGCCCGCGAACAGCAGCACCGTCCCGGCGAGCCCGAGAAGCGCGCCGATCAGATGATGCGGCGCCAGCCGCTCGCCCGGCAGCAGTGAGGAAAACAGCACGATCAGCAGCGGCCAGAGATAGTTCAAAAGGCCGGCTTCCGCGGGCGGCGCCAGGCGCAGCGCGATGAAATACAGCGCGTGATAGCCGAACAGTCCGCCGACCCCGACGAGCCACGCGACCGGCGGCTGTCGCAATGCGCGGACGCCTTGGGGTCGAAACAGCCAACTCGCGCAGCCTGAAAGGCCGCCGATCGCGAACGTCATCGCCGCCAGTTGAAACGCCGGAATGCGCCCCGTCGCGACCGCCATGACCGCGAGCAGCGACCACATCAGGATGGCGGTGAGGCCGACGAGCGTGGCGGTGCGGGAGGTCATGACATCATGCGACTGCACTCATCGTCATGCCCGGCACTCGGGTCCGGCTTCGCCGGCCCGGGCACAGGCCGATTGTGCGGGGCATCCACGTCTTTCATGCGTCGCAACGTCAAAAACGTGGATGGCCGGGTCGAGCCCGGCCATGACGGCTCTTTTGTGGGGGGCTCAATCGCCCACGACAATCTGCCTACGCGCAATACTGCCCGCCATTGATGCTCAATGTCGATCCGGTGATGAAACCGGCGCCGTCGGAGGCGAGGAACACCACCGCGCGCGCGATCTCCTCGGGCTCGCCGAGGCGGCTCGCGGGGATTTGCGGCAGGATGCTTTTCTCGACGACGTCTTTCGGCACCGCCTGCACCATCTCGGTGTTGATGTAGCCCGGGCAGATCGCGTTCACGGTGATTCCAGTCTTGGCGTTTTCCAGCGCCAGGGCCTTGGTGAAGCCGATGTCGCCGGCTTTCGCCGCAGAGTAGTTCACCTGTCCGAACTGACCTTTCTGGCCGTTGATCGAGGAAATATTGATGATGCGGCCGAACTTGCGCGTGCGCATGCCCTCGATCACCGGGCGCGTCATGTTGAACAGCGAACCGAGATTGGTGTTGATGACGGCGCTCCATTGCTCGAGCGTCATCTTGTGGAAAGCGCCGTCCCTGGTGATGCCGGCATTGTTGACGAGCACCTCGACGGGACCGAGTTCCGCCTCGACTTTCCTGACGCCCTCAGTGCAGGCCTCAAACGAGGCGACGTCCCACCTGTAGACGGGGATGCCTGTCTCGGTCTTGAACTTCTCGGCCGCAGCATCGTTGCCCGCATAACTCGCAGCGACCGCATATCCCGCCGCTTTCAGCGCCTTGCTGATCGCGCCGCCGATGCCCCGCGTTCCTCCCGTCACCAGTGCCACTCGTGCCATTGCGTCGTCCTCCCTGAGAGCAAACCGGAATCGTTACGGCGGTAGGTAAGAGCTTTTCCGATAAAAATGCCCGGCTTGTGACCGGGCATTCCGTTGTCGAATCATCTGCGGTGACGTGATGTCATTTTGAAGCGTCCGCCGCCCCGCTCAGCCGCGCTCGACGCACATGGCGATGCCCATGCCGCCGCCGATACACAGCGTGGCGAGGCCCTTCCTGGCGTCACGCTTCTGCATTTCGTGCAGCAGCGTCACCAGCACGCGCGCGCCCGACGCGCCGACCGGGTGTCCGATGGCGATGGCGCCGCCGTTGACATTGACCTTCGAGGTATCCCAGCCGAGGTCCTTGTTGACCGCGCAGGCCTGGGCGGCGAAGGCTTCATTGGCCTCGATCAGGTCGAGGTCGCCGATGGTCCAGCCGGCCTTCTTCAGCGCGGCGCGCGAGGCCGGGATCGGGCCGGTGCCCATGATCTTCGGGTCGACGCCGGCATGGGCCCAGGAGACGATGCGGGCAAGCGGGGTCCTGCCCTCTTTCGCCGCCTGCCCGGCCGACATCAGCACCACCGCAGCCGCGCCGTCGTTGATGCCGGATGCGTTCGCCGCCGTGACCGTGCCGTCCTTCTCGAAGGCCGGGCGCAGCTTGGCGATCGATTCGACCGTCACGCCGGCCTTCGGATATTCGTCCGTATCGACGACGGTGTCGCCCTTGCGGCTCTTGACCGTGACCGGCACGATCTCGTCCTTGAACCGGCCCGCCTTCTGCGCCGCTTCCGCCTTGTTCTGAGAACCGGCGGCGAATTCGTCCTGCTGCTGGCGGGTGATCTGATACTGGCGGGCGACATTCTCGGCGGTGGTGCCCATGTGGTAGCCGTTGAACGCATCCCACAGGCCGTCCTTGATCATGGTGTCGATCAGCTCAACGCCGCCCATCTTCACGCCGCCGCGCAAATACTGCGCATGCGGCGCCATGCTCATCGACTCCTGTCCGCCGGCGACCACGACCTCGGAGTCGCCGTTGAGGATGGCCTGATAGCCGAGCGCGATTGTGCGGAGCCCCGAACCGCAGAGCTGGTTGACGCCCCAGGCGGGGCTTTCCACCGGAATGCCGGCGGCGATCGACGCCTGCCGCGCCGGATTCTGGCCCTGCGCGGCGGTCAAAATCTGACCCATGATGACCTCGGAGACCCGAGCCGGCTCGACCCCGGCCCGCTCCAGCGCGGCCTTGATCGCAATGGCGCCGAGATTATGGGCGGGCATGGTGGCGAACGCACCGTTGAAACTTCCCACCGGGGTACGGGCGGCGCTGACGATGACGACATCGTCTGACATGGACATCTCCTGGAGCTTGAGCGACTGGGTAGCTAAATATTTGATGATGGTTGCCGCGCCGGCAACCCGTGGCACACGTTTACCCTGTTGACCTCACGAGAGTGTGTCAATCGGCCAGAAGTCGCGCCCGACCATATTCCTGAGCAGTCTCTATGCCTTGGAATTAACTGTCCTTCATAAAACGGTAGCCGAAGCCTGCCGAAAGTGCTTACTTTGCTGCAAATGCGTTGCTTGTTAACCCCATCGTGGCGCCGGTGGGGTTGTTGTCCTCGGTATGGGCGTATGGGACCTATGGCGAAATCAGAGACACCGACGACCATCAAGAAATATGCGAACCGGAGGCTCTACAATACCGGAACCAGCACCTATGTGACGCTCGAAGATCTCGCGGCGATGGTCAAGCAGGGCGAGGACTTCCTCGTCTTCGACGCCAAGACCGGCGACGACATCACCCGTTCGGTGCTGGCGCAGATCATCTTCGAGCAAGAAAACAAGGCCGGACAGAATCTGCTCCCGACCACGTTCCTGCGGCAACTGATCCGCTTCTACGGCGACAGCATGCAGATGGTGGTGCCGAAATATCTCGAACGCTCGATCGACATGCTCACCCAGGAGCAGGAGAAGTTTCGCAAGCAGATGACCA
Source organism: Nitrobacter sp. (assembly GCF_047149785.1). Taxonomy (GTDB): domain Bacteria; phylum Pseudomonadota; class Alphaproteobacteria; order Rhizobiales; family Xanthobacteraceae; genus Nitrobacter. The sequence continues at coordinate 2,238,756 of NZ_BAAGBE010000001.1, forward strand.
GCACCTTCAGCGGCACCCCTTTCGCGCCGCTCGAGGAGCATGTCCGCCGCAACATGGAGCTGTTCGAGCGCACCTTCGCGATGTTCAAGCCGTTCGTGCCGCCGCGCGCCGGCGGCGGCGCTCCCGAGCCGGAGAAGACGCCCGATGTCCCGAGCGACGGCGACAATATCGACGATCTTCGCCGCCAGATGAAAGAGATGCAGGACCGCCTCGAACGGATGTCGAAAGAGCCGAAGAAGGAGTAGACTCGCGGCGCCCGGGATACGCGCGCTGCTCTCTCACGGACATTGCCGCTGAAGCGGCGCAGCTCGAGGAGGTCGTGCGAACCTGCCGCGATGCCGTCCCCTCACCGTCGTCAATCGCGCGTTCGGGACGGACGGTCCGGCACGATTTCCATCGCGGCGAGACCAGCGCCAAGGATGACATCGAGATCGTTTTTGCCGACAATGGCGTCGGCATGACGCCGGACGTCCGGCGGCGGGCCTTCGATCCGTCCTTCACCAGGCGCCGCAACAAGGGCGGCACCGGCCTTGGCCTTCATATCGTCCACAACCTTGTCACCCAGCGGCTCGGCGGCCGGGGTGATGGTGGACCCGGGACCGGGACAAAGCACGAGTTTTCGCATTATCATGCGGCGTGCGCCGTCGGCGGCGCAGGCAGGGACAAAGCAAGCAAGGATGAAACAGACAGCGAGACCACGCCATGGCCGACCAGGATGACGTCCTCCATCTGATCGACGATTCCGACGTCGACCGCCCGGAAGCCTCGACGGTGCGCAAATGGAAGATCGCCGTGATCGACGACGATCGGGCCGTGCATGAGGGCACGCGTTTCGCGTTGAGCGACTACAGCCTCAACGGCCAGACCCTGGAGATCCTGTCGGCCTATTCCGCTACCGAAGGACGCGAGCTGATGCGCGCGCATCCCGACATCGCCGCGGTGTTGCTCGACGTCATCATGGAGACCGATGCCGCCGGCCTCGATCTCGTCGAGTTCATCCGCAACGACCTCAAGAACGAAACCGTGCGGATCATCCTGCGCACCGGGCAGCCAGGACAAGCGCCGGAGCGCCGCGTCATCGTCGACTACGACATCAACGACTACAAGGCGAAGACCGAACTCACCGCCGACAAGCTGTTCACCTCGCTGACCGCGGCGCTGCGCAGCTATCAGCAGCTCGAGCGCATGGTGCAGACCCGCCGCGGCCTCGAGATCATCATCGACGCCGCCTCGACCCTCTACGACTTCAAGTCGATGCAGCGTCTGGCCGAAGGCGTTCTGACGCAGATTGCCTCGCTCTTGAACGTGGACTGCGCCGGCATTCTGGTGCTGCGCGACAGCGGCGCGGACGATGACAATTTTGCCGTGCTGGCGGGATCCGGCTGCTACAGGCGCTTCATCGGCGCGACGGGACAGGAATCGCTCGATTCCGATCTCAAACAGACGGTCGAGGCCGCCCTCAAGCGGCGCAAGCACGAATTCGTCGATCACCGCTCCGTACTCTATGTTCGCACCGGCAGCGGCCGCGAGGTCGTGGTGCTGCTGCAGGCTGAGCGCGACCTGTCGGATACCGACCGCTCGCTGGTTGAAATCTTCGGCAGCCGGCTGTCGATCGCGTTCGACAATGTGATCCTTTACCAGCAATTGCAGGACGCCAATGCGCAGCTCGAGGACCGGGTCGCGCAACGCACCCGCGCGTTGATGCAGGCCAATCGCAGGCTGTCCGCGCAATGGCTGCGGCTGCAGCGAGCCAACGGATTCAAGAACGAGATTCTCGGGACCGTTGCGCACGACCTGAAAAATCCCCTTGGCGTCATTTTTGGCCGTACCGAAATGCTTGCCGAGCTTATCGGAACCGATTCGCCGAGAGATACCGTCACCTCGCAAATCGATCATATTCGCGACGCCACCAAGCGCCTGATCACGATGGTCGATCATCTGATTTCCGACGCCATGGCCGACGCCTTCGATATCACCATCCGGCGCGAGCCGGTCGATGTCGCGGCGCTGGTCGCCGAGGTCTCCGACGCCAACCAGCCGTCCGCAATCAACAAGCAGCAGACCATCGCCGTCTCGGCGCCCACCGGACGCATCACGATGTGCGACCAGGATCGGATGCGCGAGGCGATCGACAATCTCGTCAGCAACGCCATCAAATACACTCCGGTCGGCGGCAGGATCACGGTGCTGGTCGACCACGACGCGGAGCACACCATCATTCGCGTCACCGACGAGGGCGCCGGCCTGTCGCCGGAGGACCTGGGGCGGCTGTTCGGCCGTTTCCAGCGACTGTCCGCAAAGCCGACCGCCGGCGAAAGCTCCACCGGCCTCGGCCTCTCCATCGTGAAACGGATCGTCGAAATGCATGACGGCCAGATCAACGCCGACAGCAGCGGCCCCGGCCAGGGATCGACCTTCACCATTATCCTGCCGGCGACAGCCTGACATGAGCCAAAACCCGCATATCATCGTTGTCGACGACGAGGCGCCCGCGCGCGAAATGGTCGGCGACTATCTCAGGATGCATGGCTTCGCCATCACGCTATGCGACGGCGGCAAGAGCCTGCGCGAAGCCATCGGCGCTGCAACGCCCGATCTCGTTGTCCTCGACCTGAACATGCCGGAAGAAGACGGCCTCTCGATCATTCGCGACCTCAAGAGCCGCACCAACGTGCCCGTGATCATGCTGACGGCGACGGCCAGTCCGATCGACCGGGTGGTCGGCCTCGAACTCGGCGCCGACGACTACGTGGCAAAGCCCTGTGAGCTGCGCGAACTGATGGCGCGTATCCGTTCCGTGCTGCGGCGAAGCGCGCCGAAGACGGGGGCCGCGCTGCCGGACGCCGTCGCCGGAAAGCCCGCGGCCGGGCGGCTCGTTCGCTTCGGCACCAAATGGCTGGATCTCGACGCCCAGGCCTTGCGCGACGACGAAGGCAACGAACATCCGCTTACAGCGTCGGAATTCAGCCTGTTGAAAGTGTTCGCCGCCAACCCGAAGCGGGTTCTGTCGCGCGAACGGCTGCTGGAACTGGCCAATGCCCGCGACAGCGAAGCCTTCGATCGCGCGATCGATCTGCGCATCATGCGGATCCGTCGCAAGATCGAGTCAGATCCGGCGAAGCCGGCCGTGATCCGGACCATCCGTGGAGGTGGCTACCTGTTTTCGCCCGCCGGCGACAACAAAACCTAAGCCCGGCGCGACGTGTGGATTTGCGACATGTGGATTACGGTTCTCTCCAATCTCGACAGAACCCCTGTTGGAACGCCGCAAAGCGGGTTCTCTACGGCTAAAGTCTAACAGCACGACCAAGGTTTAATAACGCTCGGGCGATCGGGGCAATTCTCCATCCGGGCGGAATCCGTTTGGCGTGAAGAAGATACGCTTAATCAATAACTTACGCATATTCTGACCGCGAAACCGTGATCCGCTTTGGCGGACTATGTGCTGGAGTTTTACCATCGATGTTTCGTCGCCGGCGGTGGGGACGAAACATTTCATTGCTCGCGAAACCATTTTCCGCTTGGCGTGCAGACGTCCTGAAACCGTGACCGGCTAAAAATCTACCCAACAAATATAAGGGGAGCCCGTCATGCGTAACGTCATTGCGATCAACGCAGCCGCCCGCCGAGGCATTATCGCTGCCCAGGCGACCTCGGACGAGATGCTGCTTGAGCAAATTGCCAACGGCGACCGCACGGCGATGCACACCCTCTACTTGCGCCATAACGTGCGGGTCTATCGTTTCGTGCTGCGCAGCCTTCGCGACGCGACGGTGGCGGAAGACATCGTCAGCCAGGTATTTCTTGACGTGTGGCGTATCGCCGACCAGTTCGAAGGCCGTTCGCGGGTGTCGACCTGGCTGCTCTCGATCGCCCGCTTCAAGGCGCTGACCGCGATGCGCCAGCGTCGCCACGAGGATATCGACCAGGAGAACGTTCGCGAGATCGCCGACGGCGCGGATACCCCGGAGGCGTCGCTCGACCGCAGCAACGTCAGCGCCATTCTGCGTGCCTGCATCGCCAAGCTGTCGCCGGCCCATCGCGAGATCATCCACCTCGTCTATTATCATGAGAAAACAGTCGAAGAGGCCGGCGTGATCATCGGCATTCCACAGAGCACGGTGAAGACTCGCATGTTCTATGCACGCAAGCAGCTTGCCGAACTCCTGAAGGGCGCAGGCGTCGCAAGCCTCGCGGCCTGATCGTCATGTCCTTTCGGCCCAAATCCTTGGCGGGCCGGATAGCTCATCTCCAGGCGGCCTGACGTTCGGGCCGGCGCCATGGCGAAGCGACAGGATGGCTTGTCGCGCGACGATCCGGCCCCGATGCAAGCTCCCGGAACGTTCAGAACCGCCGCCGCCCGCGTCGCGGCGCCATTTCCTGAAAACTTTAGGATTTCCAGCCGGCGCTCGCGGTCGCTTGCCATCGCGCCGCCGCTGAGATTTTATGCCGCATGATTTTGTGCTGTATACGATTGGCGAAGACGCTGGCGGCAGGCATCCGCCTTTTCAGCGAGGAGAACAAGCGATGATCGGGTTTCGGGACCTGACCCTGGCGGTTTCTGCCGCGGCTTGTCTGCTGTTTTCAGCCACGCATGGCTTTGCGCAGCAGCCGCGGCCCGATGTCGGCGACGAGCCCGGCCTGATCGCCGACGATTCCTTCCAGCTCGACCCGGAATACCGCAAGCAGGTGGTGCTCTACCGGACCACCGAACCGCCCGGCACCATCATCATCCAGACCGCGGAACGCCATCTTTATCTCATTCAGGGCAACGGTCGCGCGATCCGTTACGGCATCGGCGTCGGACGCGAAGGTTTTCAGTGGCAGGGTATTCTCAACATCACGCGCAAGGCGGAATGGCCCGACTGGACCCCGCCCCCGGAAATGATCGCGCGCCAGCCTTACCTGCCGCGCTTCATGGCGGGCGGCCCCGGCAATCCGCTCGGCGCGCGCGCGATGTATCTCGGCACGACGGTGTATCGCATCCATGGCACCAACCGTCCCGATACGATCGGCACCGCGATCTCTTCGGGCTGTTTCCGTCTGGTCAACGCCGACGTCGCCGATCTCTACGATCGCGTTCCGGTCGGCACGCGCGTGATCGTGCGGCAAAAACCCAAGCTTTAGCTTATCAGTACGTCATTCGCGCCAGATCGATTTTCCCGCTATTGCGAGAGGGCTATCCATGCGGACATTCCGAAGCGGTCTCCTGATAGGCCTCGCCATCGCGACCGCCATTGCGGCGATGGCGATCACCTACGAGCGCTACGACACCAAAACACTGAAACGAACGCTCCGGCGCGACGCCGTGTTTTGCGGCGTCAATACCGGTCTGCCCGGATTTTCCAATTTGGATGAGAAGGGCAACTGGTCGGGCTTCGACGTCGATTTCTGCCGCGCCGTCGCCGCCGCCATCTTCGATGATCCGACCAAGGTGAAGTTCGTCCCGCTCGACGCCAACGAAAGCTTCAAGGAATTGCAGAGCCGCAAGATCGATATCCTCGCCCGCAACTCGACCTGGAGCATGTCGCGCGAAACCAACTACGATCTCTATTTCCCGGCGGTCGCTTACTACGACGGCGAAGGATTCATGTTGCGCACCTCGCGCAAGGCCGCCTCGGCGCTCGACCTCGGCGGCACGAAGATCTGTGTGCAGGACGGCACGACCACGAGACTCAACCTCGCGGACTATTTCAAGGCCAACAACCTGAAATACGAGGAGATGAAGTTCAAGAAACTGGAGGATACGCTGAAGGCCTATGACGAGGCCAAATGCGATGTGCTGACCGCCGATGTTTCCCAGCTTTATGCCCTGCGCCTGCGGTTGACCAAGCCGAATGAGAGTTTCATCCTGCCTGACGTCATCTCGAAGGAGCCGCTGGCGCCGGTCGTCCGCCAGCGCGACGACGACTGGATGATGATCGTCAAGTGGACGCTCTACGCGATGATCAACGCCGAGGAACTCGGCGTCACCTCGAAGAACATCGACGAGGCGATGAAGTCGACGAGGCCCGACGTGATGCGGCTGGTCGGCACCGAGGGCGAGTACGGCGAGGATCTCGGGCTGACCAAGGACTGGGCGGCGCGCATCATCCGCCACGTCGGCAACTACGGCGAGGTCTACGACCGCAACGTCGGCGCCGACTCAAAGCTGAAGATTCCGCGCGGCCTCAACCAGCTCTGGAACGCCGGCGGCATCATGTACGCCCCGCCGCTGCGATAGCGGGCGCAACGGTCATCCTGCATGTCGTCCGAACGCCAGGATCAGATTGTTGGCCGGCATCTCGACAATCTCCGTGAGCGTCAGGCCGTTGCGCCGCGCCAGCGCCGTCACCTCATCGACATCGCGCACGCCCCATTCGGGATCATGGTCGCGCAGGCTGGCGTCGAACGCCGCGTTGCTCGGCGCGGTGTGCCGGCCGCCGCGCTTGAACGGCCCGTAGAGAAACAGCCGTCCGTCCGGGCGCAGGTAGCGTGCCGCGCCCGCGATCAGGCCCTCGGCGACGCGCCACGGCGCGATATGAATCACATTGGCGCAGAACACTGCCAGCAGGGCGCCGGGTCCCGGGCCGTCGCTCGCCTCGGCGAACCAATCCGGGCTCGACAGGTCGGTCCGCAGCGGTCGGCGGACGTTGGCGAGTTGTTCGTGAGCGATCCAGGCTGCGATACTGCGCAGATGATTGTCATTGAGATCGCTCGGCCACCATGTGATCCCCGGCGTTTGCCGCGCGAAGAAAACCACATGCTGGCCGGTGCCGCTGCCGGCCTCGGCAACGTCGCCGGTCTTGCCGCGCAGGAATTTTTCGAGCACCGCCCAGATCGCGGCGTGGTTGCGGTGAAACGCGGCCGCGTCGAGCCGGTCGTCCGATTCCACGCGCCGGCCGTTCTTGCCGAATTCGACGGTATAGCCTGTCATGGCCGGACATCCTTCCTTCATTCTGCCGGCATGAGCGCTTGTGCAAAGGCCGAGGATGTGAAAATTAAGTCCGATGGGGGCTATGCCCCTGCCCCGGCTGACGCCGATCAGGACGCAACCGCAATATCGTAGCCGCAGGAATCGCCTTTGACGATGATCTCTTTGAAGAAACCCGTCCTCCTGCCTGCGCTGGCGACCGCCTTGCTGCTCGCCGCGACCGTCGGGCCTTGCCCGGCGCGCGCGCAGTCGGCCGCCGACGAAGGGCAGAAGCTTGCATTCGATCGCAGCAAGGGCAACTGCCTGACCTGCCATGAGATCAAGGGCGGCGGAATGGCCGGCAATGTCGGACCGGCCCTCACAGACATCAAGAAAAAATATCCGAACCGCGCCGACCTGGTCGAGATCATCACCGACGAGACCAAGCGAAATCCCCTCACGGTCATGCCGCCATTCGGTCGAAACCACATCCTCACCGACAAGGAAATCGATGCGGTTGTCGACTACCTGCAAACGCTGTGACCCTGCCGGCCTAAAGGAGAGCTGAATGATCCATTCACGACTTGGCAGCGTTGATGAGACGCGGCGGCAGATTTTGAAAGGCACGGCCGTCGTTGCGCTGGCAGGCCTAGCCGGCATCCGCTTCGGGCTTGCGCCTGCGCTCGCAGCCGCCAACGACAAATATCCCGACGCGGCTTTCAAGGTAAAGGGAGCTGAGGGCGCAATTCAGGCGCTCTACGGCAGGACCGCGGAGAAATCCGACAAGGTCAGGATGGACGCGCCGGAGATCGCCGAGAATGGCGCGGTCGTTCCGATTTCGGTTACCACGAGCCTGCCCGACGTGACGTCGATCTCGCTTCTGGTTGCGGAAAATCCGAACGCTCTCGCCGCGTCGTACCGCATCCCGGCCGGAACGATGCCGAGCGTCGCCAACCGCCTGAAGATGGCGAAGACCAGCAACGTCATCGCCGTCGTGGAATCCGGCGGCAAGCTTTATAGCGCCAGCAAGGAAGTCAAGGTCACCATCGGCGGCTGCGGCGGCTAGTGGGCGAAACGTCAAGGGAAGACAGTCATGGCATCGACAATCCGCATCCGCGCAAGGTCGAGTGGCGACACCACCGAGGTCCAGGCGCTGATCCAGCACCCGATGGATTCGGGCTTCGCCAAGAATTCCGCGGGCGAGCTGATCCCGCCGCACTTCATTCAGCAACTGACCTTCGAACACGGCGGCAAGCAGGTTTTCATCGCCGACTGGGGACCGGCGGTCTCCAAGGACCCTTACGTGAAGTTCAGTTTCAAGGGCGGCAAAAAGGGCGATGACCTCAAGATTAGCTGGGTCGATAACAAGGGCGCCTCCGACTCTTCCACGGCGACGATTCAGTAATGGCGGCGCGCGACAGGCGGAGAACGGACATGCGATTGACTTTCCGCTCGGTGGCGACCGGACTGATGCTGACGGCGCTGACATGCGCAGGCGCGCAGATATCCCACGCGACCGAAAAGACCAATCCGCAGGCCGACCTCAAGGCATTCCAGAAATACTTCACCGACAAGTTTCCCAAGCTGAAGCTGAAGGATTTCGTCAACGGGCCCTATTCGATGGACCAGGGCCTCTACAAGCAGTGGAGGGAAAAGGAGGAATTTCCGCCTTACGAATTCGCGCTGGCCGCCGGCAAGGAACTGTTCGAGAAACCGTTCAAGAACGGCAAGACGTTCGCGGACTGTTTCCCCCACAAAGGCATCGGCATCCGGCAGAACTATCCCTATTTCGACGAAAAGCAGGGCAAAGTCGTCACGCTCGAACTCGCGGTGAACCAGTGTCTTGAGAACAACGGCGAAAAGCCCCTCTCCTACACCAAGGACGACATGGCGTCGGTGACGGCGTATATGGCCTTCACCTCGCGCGGCAAGCCGTTCAACATCAAGATTCCGAAAGATCCGCGGGCGCTCGCAGCCTATGAGAACGGCAAGCGCTACTTCTACACGCGGCGGGGGCAACTCAATTTCTCCTGCGCGACCTGCCATGTGCAGCTACCGGGCGACCGGATCCGGGCCGAGGTTCTCGCGCCCGCGCTCGGCATTCTCAACGCGATGCCGATCTACCGCTCCGCGTGGGGCGGCATGGGCACGACCAGCCGCCGCTTCACATCTTGCAACAGCCAGGTGCGCGCGGTGCCGCTGACGCCGCAGGACGACGAATACCGCGATCTCGAATACTATCTGTCCTATGTCAGCAACGGCCTGCCGATTTCGGGTCCGGGAGCGCGGCCATGAGCACGAGCGTGATGCATCTCCCAGCCCTCGTTGCGATTTCAATGACGCTGGTCGTCGTAACGACATCCGCTCATGCCGCAAACACCGAAGCCGACTACAAGGCGGCCTATGCCGCGGCCGAAGCTGCCAACAACCAGGCCAGCCAGCTTCGCAACCAATGGACCACTGCGGTCAAGGCGTTGAAGGATGCCAAGGCGGCCGCGGAGGCTGGCGATTTCGACAAGGCGGTCGCTGCATCGAAGAAATCCGAAACGTTGTCAAAGGCCGCGATCTACCAGTTCAACGAGCAAAAGGACGCCTGGAGGAAAATGGAGATTCGCTAACCGGGCGCGGGACGGGATCAGATCGAACTGTCATTGCGAGCGCGCGACAAAATTGTCCCCACCATTTGCGCGTGACGTTCCGGAGGTCCCGAAGAAGCTGGATCGCTTCGTCGCTTTGCTTGACGGCGCCCGTTTGTCCCGGCCTCGCAACGATACACCGGAAGATCAGGTCGGAAGGCGTCCCGCCTTCCCTCGGCGTGAGTACCGTTCTTGAGAGGATGGAGCGCCGCAACAGACGGATTCATCGCATGCTCCGCCGTCGCGACCTTCTGAAAGCCGCCGGGGCCGCTGGCCTGTCCGGCGCGCTGCCACGCATCGCTCGCGCGGCCGACGATCCGGCGGTGTATGAGCTTGCGGGCTTCGGCAACGCCCGCATCCTGCACATGACCGACACCCATGCGCAACTGTTGCCGGTATTCTACCGCGAGCCGAGCGTCAATCTTGGAATCGGGCCGATGCAGGGACATCCTCCGCATCTGGTCGGCCATGCTTTCCTCGACCGATTCCAGATCAAGGCCGGCAGCGCCGACGCCCATGCCTTCACCTGCCTGGATTTCGAGAAGGCGGCCGCGCGCTTCGGCAGGCTCGGCGGCTTCGCTCACCTCAAGACGCTGATCGACCGGCTGCGCGGCGAGGCGGGAGCGAACAACTCGCTACTGGTCGACGGCGGCGATCTATGGCAAGGCTCCGGCCTCGCCAATACCATGCGCGGCGCCGACATGGTGGATGCCGCCAATCTGCTCGGCATCGAAGCGATGACCGGCCACTGGGAATTCACCTACGGCGAAACAACGCTGCGCGACAACCTCTCCCGCTTCAAGGGCGAATTCCTGGCGCAGAACGTTTTTCTCACCGAGGAGGCCGCGTTCAATGACGCGCCGGCTTTCGACGCCGCTTCGGGCCGCGTGTTCAAGCCGGCGACGATCAGGGAGATCGGCGGCCATCGCGTCGCGGTGGTCGGCCAGGCGTTTCCCTATGTGCCGGTCGCGCATCCGAAGCGCTTCACGCCGGACTGGAGCTTCGGCATTCGCGAGGAGGAGCTGCAGGAACTGGTGCGATCGCTGCGCGATGCCGACAGGGTGGATGCGGTCGTTCTGCTGTCGCACAACGGCATGGACGTCGATCTCAAGCTTGCAAGCCGGGTCAGTGGCATCGACGTCATCCTGGGCGGCCATACCCATGATGCGGTGCCACGGCCGGTCCCCGTCAGCAACGCCGGCGGCACGACCCTCGTCACCAATGCCGGCTCGAACGGAAAATTCCTCGGCGTGCTCGACCTCGACCTCGCCAAAGGCAAGGTGCGCGACGTCCGCTACCGGCTTCTGCCGGTGTTTTCCGAGTTGCTCAAGCCCGATCCTGCGATGCAGGCTCTGATCGGGACAATGCGCGCACCGCATGAGGCGGTCTTCGCCGAGAAGATCGCGGCCGCGGACCGCCTGCTGTACCGCCGCGGCAATTTCAACGGCACCATCGACACGTTGATCTGCGGCGCCTTGCACGAGGCGTTCGACGCCGAGATCGCCTTGTCGCCGGGCTTCCGCTGGGGCACCAGCGTGCTGCCCGGACAGGGCGTGACGATGGAAGACGTGCTCGCGCAGACCGCCTGCACCTATCCCGAGACCTACGTTCAGAGCATGACCGGCGGCCAGATCAAGGACGTTCTGGAAGACGTCTGCGACAACCTCTTCAATCCGGATCCCTATTACCAGCAGGGCGGCGACATGGTTCGCGTCGGCGGCCTGTCGTATACCTGCACGCCTGCTTCGAGCGTCGGCCATCGTATCTCGGAGCTGAAGCTGGAGAACGGACGTCCGCTCGAGGCCGGCAAAAGCTACAAGGTTGCCGGCTGGGCTTCGGTCAACAAGCAGGACGGCGCGCCGGTCTGGGACGTCTTCGCCAAGCATCTGCATAAGCGCATGACAAGCGGTGCCGGCCGCGATAGCGTGACGTTAAAAGGCGTCGAAGGCAATCCGGGTCTGGCAGAATGACCGACATGCTGACACGAAGAGGCGCGATCGCAACAGCGGCGGTTGCGCTGACGCTGCTTCCGCGCATGCTGCGGGCCCAGCCTGCCCCGCTGCCCGACAAACCCTTCGCCGAACATCGCGTCGTCCTGCAGTTGTCCGACGGCGATCCGAAAAAACAGAGCCTCGTTCTCAGCGTCGCCAACAACCTGATCAAGGCCTACGCCCCCGACAGGATCGCCATCGAGGTGGTGGCGTTCGGTCCGGGCATCGATCTGCTGCGGACGGAGAGCGCCAGCCGGGTCCGCGTCGAGAGCCTGATCGCGCAGGGCGTCAGGTTCGACGTCTGCGTGAATACGCTCGACACCATCGAGCGCACGACGGGCAAGCGGCCGGCCATCATCCCGTCCGCAACGCCGGTTCAGGTCGGTGTCGGACACATCCTGTCGCTTACGGAAAATGGCTATACGCTGGTCAGACCATAGGAGATTCCATGCGCCGATTTCTTCGTCGTCTTGTCGCCGCCGCGGGCCTGCTGCTCGCGTTCACCTCGTATGGTTCCGCCGCCGGAATTCAGCATCATCTTGTGATCCAGGTCGACCAGAACGATCGGCAGACCATGGACTTCGCGTTGACCAATGCCACCGACGTGGTTGCATATTATCGGAGCATAAACCAGGCGGTGGTCGTCGAAATCATGGCATGCGGACCGGGCCTGCACATGCTGCGCGAAGATACCTCGCCGGTGAAGGAGCGCATCAAACACCTCATCAAGATCCCGCCCCCCAGCAAAATCCAGTTCTCGGCCTGCAACAACACCAAGGAGAGCATGGAGAAGAAGGAAGGCCATCCGCTTGAGTTGTTGCCCGGAACGACCGTCGTGCCCTTGGGCATGGTGCGGCTGATGGAGTTGCAGGAGCAGGGCTGGAGTTATGTGAGGCCGTAACTCCGACACCTGATGTCGTCCCCACGAAAGCGCAGAGCCTCCCAACCCAGTCCCGACTGACCTCTTGCTGATTTTGAACAGACGATTGAGCCAATCGCTCATCCCGAAAGTCGGCTGGATATTTCGACTCCGTCGCGAAGATCGGACGGCGTGATGGACTCAATGAAGGAGCAGTTGCACACGCCGCGCGGGACGTGCTGACAACCGTCTCGGAAGGCAAATAAAGCGGCGAGCGGCTTGTGCTCTGCCGCGACGGACCGGAATGCAAAAACATAGAGCCCCGCTTCTGATTCCATCAGAAGCGGAAAGGCTCCAGGTCCTTCACCGTTTCATGGAAACGATGAAGGACTCTGGCTTTTGATTTGACGCGTTTTCTTCACGCGAACCGGATTCCACTTCGCTCGAAAGCGCTCCGGACGCTGCGATTTCGGTGCGAACCGACGATCATCTCGCACGGATCGCCCCGTGCTACCCGTCAGACGTCACGCGATGGGCGCGCGCCGTCACATCGCTCGCACCGCAGCTCACGCCGCCTTGGCCAGTCCGACCTCGGCCCATATCTCGGACAGCGCCCCGACCAAAGCCGAGATGTCGTCGTCCGAATGATGCGGCGACGGCGTGATGCGCAAACGCTCGGTGCCACGCGCCACCGTCGGATAGTTGATAGGCTGGACATAGATTCCATACCGCGCGAGCAGAATATCGCTGATCTCCTTGCACAGGACGGGATCGCGCACCATCACCGGCACGATATGGCTGGGGTTGTCGAGATGCTGCACGCCCGCCTCGTCCAGCCGGCGCCGCACGGTGGCGACGCGGTCCTGGTGGCGCTCACGCTCGTAAGAACTCATCTTCAGATGGCGGATGCTGGTCAACGCCCCGGCCGCGACCGCCGGCGGCAGGGCGCTGGAGAAAATGAAGCCCGAGGCAAAGCTGCGCACGAAGTCGCAGATGACATGCGAGCCGGTGATGTAGCCGCCGATCACGCCGAACGCCTTGGCAAGCGTCCCCTCGATCACGGTGAGGCGCGCGTTGAGGCCGTCCCGATCCGAAATGCCGCCGCCGCGCGCGCCGTAGAGGCCGACGGCATGCACCTCGTCGAGATAGGTCATCGCGCCATGCTCGTCCGCGACATCGCAGATGTCGGCGATCGGCGCGATATCGCCGTCCATCGAATAGACCGACTCGAATGCGACGAGCTTGGGCGCGTTGCGGTCGAGGTCGGACAGCTTTCGCTTCAGGTCCGCGACGTCATTGTGGCGGAAGACGCGCGTTTCACAACGGCTGTGCTTCATTCCCTCGATCATCGAGGCATGGTTCAACTGGTCCGAGAGGATGACGCAGCCCGGCATGCGCGACGCCAGGGTGCTGAGCGTGGTCCAGTTGGACACATAGCCGGAATTGAACAGCAGGGCCGCCTGCTTGCCATGAAGATCAGCCAACTCGCGCTCGAGTAGAACGTGATAGTGATTGGTTCCGGCGATGTTGCGGGTGCCTCCGGCACCGGCGCCGCATTTGTCGAGCGCCTCATGCATCGCCGCGAGCACTTTCGGATGCTGACCCATGCCGAGATAATCGTTCGAACACCAGACCGTCACGTCGCTGATGCCGGACGGGTTGTGATGTGTGGCCTTGGGGAACGCCCCGGCCTGACGCTCGAGATCGGCGAAGACCCGATACCGCCCCTCGCGGCGAAGACCATCGAGCTGGCGATTGAAATAGTCTTCGTAATTCATGTTGTCCTCCCGTCTGCGGTCCGGCTGATTCCGGTCGAAAATCTTGTTGCGCCGGTCGACACGTTCAGGCCGCCGAGCTTGGTCGTCGTGGCGTCATGCCGCGGGTCACAGGCTTGCGCGTGATAGGATTGGCGGAACTCATCTTCGAGTCGCTGCCGCGACAGAGCCGCCGCGTTCATTTGCACAACGGGCGGCTTGGGCCCGGCAGCGCCCGAAATAACCGACAGCGACGGTCGTGCGGCGGGCACGGTGCTCGCTGGCGCCGGCGCCGGCGAGCGAATCGACCAGCGCCACAGATCGACAACGGGCATCGGCAGAATCATGAACCAGTGTTCGAGCGCGCCGAGCGCTACCAGCACTGCCAGCAGCGAGCAATCGAGCGTCGCGAACTCCGATTTCACGCCGATCGCGGTGACGGCAAGAATCGCGGCGGCCGCCGTCGCCAGCGTCACCGAAAACGGGAACAGCGTATTGATCGGCTTGCGGGTGAAGTAACTTCGCAGGAACGCGACGTGCTCCGGCAGAAGTTCGTCGTTCAGGGTGCGCACGCCGAGAAACAGATTGACCTTCGCGCTCTGCCGCAGCACCAGCAGCGCGGCGAACGTCCACAAGCCAAGTTGATTTGGCGCGCCGGCCGTCACCGCAAAAACCAGACCGGCCGTCACGACAAGCGCAAGCTCGTGATAGGCGATCGCCTGCAACGCAAACCAGAAGCGATCGACAGCAGCGCAATCGCGCGGGCACGGCTGCGGCCGCGGACCGGTGATCCAGCCGCTCAAAAACGATATCTCGATCGCGCCCCACAGCAGGATGGCGCAGGTGAACACGCAATAGGCACCGGCCGCGCCGGTCACCTGGCTGCTGGCCCATATCCCGGCGAGCGAGGCGACGAACAATGCCGTGGCCCCGGTTTTCAGGAGCACGCCGTGGCGCGCCGACAAGCCGACCAGAAGCAGGACGCTGCCCGTGCTGAACCACCAGACGAAGAGAACGTAGGGGATTGCGATCGCGAGCGCGCCCATGGCCGGACTCCATCACCAGGCGGGTTGAAGTCTGACGTCCCGAGGCAGCTTGTTCTTCTTGACCGGAAGCAGGAAAAGCCGCGCAAAGGCCGCCGCCGCCTTGAGCGGCAGGACCGCACGCTTCATGCGCGCGGAGAAACCGCTGCGCGCCTTGGCGTCGGCGATCGCCTCGGCAACCTTGCGAAGCTTTTCGAGTCCCGCGAGAAAGCGCGGATCGTCAATATCGAGCACCACCGGGAATACCTGGCGCGAGATTTCCGAGGTGATCCGGAATACCCGCATGTCGTAATCGGTCGGGTCCATGCCGAGCGCCCGATGGAATGCGGGCCGCATATGATCGCGCACATACATGGTCGCGAACACCGCGAGCAGGAAGAACTTGATCCAGAGCTTGTTGTGGCCTTGCAGCAGCCCGGGATCGGCCCGCATCAGCAGCGCGAAGGCTTCGCCGTGCCGGAATTCGTCGTTGCACCAGCGCTCGAACCAGCGGAAGATCGGATGGAACTGGCGCTCCGGATGGCGCTCCATCTGCCGGTAGATCGTGATGTAGCGCGCGTAGCCGATCTTCTCCGACAGATATGTCGCATAGAAAATGAACTTCGGCCTGAAGTAGGTGTACTTCTTCACCTTGGTCAGGAAGCTGAGATCGACCCCGATGCCGTGATCCTTCAGGATCTCGTTGATGAAGCCGGCATGGCGCGCCTCGTCGCGACTCATGTAGGTGAAGAGTTCGCGGATATCGGGATTCCTGATCCGCTTCTTGATCTCCGCGTAAAGCACGCAGCCGGAAAATTCGGCGGTGAGCGAACTGACGAGGAAATCCTTGAATTCCTTGCGCAGGTCGTCCGGCAGATCGTCGAGGCCTTTCTCGAATTCGTCCGTCTTGACGAAATGCCGCCGGTTGAAATCCGCCCGCAGGTCCGAGATTATCGCGTTCCATTCGGCGCGGACGAGATCGACGTTCAGGCGGTCCATGGCGTCGAAGTCGGTGGTGTAGAAGCGCGGGCTGAGGATGGTGTCCTCGCGCGCCATGTCGGTGCTCGATGATGATGCGGGCATACCGCCTTCGATCGATATCATGATGCCCTCCCGTCGGAGAAACTGACTTCGTAGAGTTCGGTGAGTTCGAGATAGCCGCCGACATGCGCCAGCAGCCGTTTCCATGCGCCGGCCCGCACCACGGTCGCCGTGCGACGCAGGCTGACGCACTCGCCGAAGGCGATCGACACCGGCGCGCCGTGGACCGTGACCTCGTCACCGGGGCCGATCTCCACGTCGCCGTCCAGGCTGACATGAGCGTGCAGGCTCTCGGCGGTCTGCTCGATTTCGATCGTGCAGCCGACGTCGAAATGACGCGGCCCGGTTTTCCGGCGTCCATTCACGGCTTGTCACCTCGCATGGCGATCACCTTTTCAAAGCTCTGCATGTTGCCGGCGCCGAATGCCGCCAGATCGACCCGGCGGTTCGTCGCCGGGTCGTCGATGGTCGTATGACCGTCAGACCATTTGGAAATGACGAAGGCCGGCCCCGCCGCGCCCACGCCCTGGCGCTCGCGGTCGAAGGCCAGACTGCGCAGCACGGTGCGAACGAAGCCGTCGCTGCCGGCAGGCAACACGCCGATGGTCGCGCCGCTTTCCGGCGCGACCACGTTGATGCCGCCGTCGGGCCGGTCCTCGAAACGGAAGCTCATGGCCCACACCGTACCGGTGTAGTTCGCGCGGACCGTGCCGATGCCCGTGAGCCGGCCGACGCTGGCCGCGACGATGGAGAAGATGATCAGCGCCGCGGCGCCGATCAGCGCGCCACGGGGCACCATTCGATCGGCTCGATTGGCTGAGGTTCGACTGGTAACCGCTCGACTGGTAACCGTTTGGTTCATCGCCTCCTCCCTTACGCCGCGGTGGCGACGACTGGCACCAGCCGCACCGTCTGCGGCGCCGGCAGCGCCGTGACGACAGGTTCGGGCGCCGGCGTCGACGATGCCGCAAGCGCCGCCGTAATCAGATCCGCCACATTCCGCGCATCCGGCACGCAGCGAAGCATCGGCTCGACGCCGTTGAGCCGCCATGGCCGCGCATGCGGCCACAGCAGCAGATAGGACAGCCGCTGTTCGCTGACGACGGAAAAGGGCAGATCGCCGCTGCCGTCGTCATATTCCCTCAAGGCTGCGCTCGCGACCTGCTTGAGGGGGATGTTGAGCGTCATCGGCAGCACCGCGCCGAATTGCAGCAGCACCCGGTTGTTGGTCAGGCTGTAGCGCGTGGTCCGGCTGTAGAGAAACGCGAGTCCTCCGAGCAGAACCATGGCGACGGCGAGCGGAAGGCCCAGACGCGCCGTCCCGGCGACGGCCCCCAGCCACGGCTGTCCAACGGACCAGCCGATCGCCAGCCGGGCGACCAGCAGCAGCGCGAAGTAAAGCGCGACGAGACGGACATGAAAAACGCGAAGCGCCAATGACCGCGCCTCCGGCCTTCCCTGCCAGATCAGGTGCTCGCCCTTGGGCAGGCACAGTTCCTCGAAACGACCTGCGGCGCTCATAGCAGAGGCTCCTGTCTCGCGGCGGTGGCGTAAAGATTGCCGCCGCCGAAATAACCGACGATCCTGTCCTCCTCGCGCTTGGTCACCTGGTCGGGATTGGCGAGCAGCGGCGCATCGGCGAACTGCCGGCCGAGCACCGCCTGCACCGCCACGTGGTGGCCTTTCCATTTCCTCTTGATGCGCGCCATCGTCATCGGCAGCAGCACATGACGGTCGGCCACGCCACTCACCTCGACCTCGAGATAACGGATCAGCATTTCGGCGCGATCGACCCAGACGTCGCGGACGACGCCGCCGACCTCGCCGTCGGCCCCGAACACCTCCATGCCGCGCGGATCGGGGTCGCGCTGCTCGATCGTGATCGAGCTGTCGGCGCGCAACGGAACGATGGCCGGAACTCCGCCCATCGTCAGCTCCGGGACGTCCTCGCGATCGGCGTAGGACGCGGGCCCGACGCCGTCGAGCATCGGATTTCCGGTCGGCACATAGGGCGAGCCGGGCCATGGCGCGGCCGGCGTCACGGGCGCATCGCGCCGGTCGTTCTGCCAGTTCGGAACGGTGGCGGTATGCCCACCGCGCAGCAGATAACGCTTCATGCCCGGAAAGGCCGGGAAGCCGACGCTGCTGCGGCTGCCGTCGTCCTCATACAACAGCGGATAGCCTTCCCGCTTGTCCTCGCGCCGCAAATAGAAAATCAGACCGGCGAAGAAAATCCAGAACGCGTAAAGCGCGATCTGCGCGACGTCCATTCTAGCTGTCAATTCCGTATGCATGGCGTCCTCCCGATGGCTATCCTGGAAATTCCACGAGACCGAACTTCTGTTTTTCCTGTCGCGCGGGATGCCGCCACCGCACCAGCGGTCCGATGACGACGAGCGTTGCGAACAGAAGAACGATCTCGATCTGATAGACGAAGGTGTAACCGGTAGCCCGGCTGACGAGCGCCGCGCCGAGATGACCTTCGGTAGCGAGCGCCGACATCACATCGCGAATGACGCCGCCGCCCGCGATCGCCAGACCGGCCGCGGTCGCCTGCACGCCGCCCCAGATGCCGAGCGCGAGGCCGGCCGAGCCGTTCGGCGCGAGCGCCATCGCCGCCGTGAGAGTCCCGACCGCGAACAGGCCACCGCCGAAACCGATCAAGGCCGCGCCGATCCGATACAGCGCGGGCGACATCAAAGGCGCGGAAAAGATCACAGCCGAGAAGGCCGCGACACCCACGGTCACGCCAATGGCGGCCATCCGGTAGGGATCGAACCCGCGGCGGAGGCTGCGGGCGGAGATCGTGAAGCCCGCCAGCATCCCTCCCGCGAAAACGGCTGTAATCACCGTCGTCTGGCTGACGGTGAGATTCAGGATCTGGGCACCGTAAGGCTCGAGAAGTATGTCCTGCATCGTAAAGCCGAGCGTCCCGAGACCCACGACGAGGAGCACGCGGACCGTACCGCCGGCAGCCTGAAATTGATGCCAGGAATCTCGGAACAGCGGACGCTCGCGCCGTGCCGACGTGCGGGAGGGATCACGCGCCTCCTGCTTCCAAAGCGCGGCGACGTTCAATGCCACCACCGTCAACGCGGCGCCCTGAATGACCTGGATCAGCCGCATTTCGCTGAAATTGTCGAGCAGAACCCCGAACGAAAGCCCGCTCACGATCATGCCGACCATCAGCATGACATAGAGAAAGGCGACGACGCTCGGGCGTGACGCCTCCGGCGCGATATCCGTTGCAAGGGAAAGCCCCACGGTCTGCGTGGTGTTGAGGCCCGCGCCGACCAGAAGGAACGCGAGGGCGACGCCGATACGCCCGCCGATGATCTGGCTCGGCGCCGGGCTCGACAGGAGCAGCAGCGCGAACGGCATGATGGCCAGGCCGCCGAACTGCAACATCGTCCCCAACCAAATGTAGGGCACACGACGCCAGCCGAGCACGGAACGGTGATGGTCTGAGCGGAACCCGATGAGGACGCGGAACGGAGCGAAGATCAGCGGCAGAGCGACCATCGCCGCGACCAGCCAGCTCGGAACGCCGAGTTCGACGATCATCACGCGGTTGAGCGTGCCGTTCAACAGAACGAATGACATGCCGACCGAAACCTGAAACAGCGAGAGGCGCAGCAGGCGCGACAACGGAAGCTCCGTTGTCACCGCGTCGGCAAACGGCAGGAACCGCGATCCCAATCGCATCCAGAATTCTGCGAGTGAGGGAGCTGACTTCATCATCGGCGCACCAGTTCCAGGGCATGAGACTTGTAGAACCCGCTGGCGACGCGCCGGCTGCGGCCGAAGGACCAGTCCTGCAAATCGGGATGATCCAGAATGAGCTTACGCAGATGTGGCTCGGAGACGGGCTCGATCGCCGGTGCGCGATTGTCCCGCGGGAAGGCGCGTCCGGCCGCGTGCATCAGCATCAGCAACGGGGTCCTCGGCGCGAAGGTCACGAGCATCGCATGGCGCGTGCGCGCCGCGAAACTCGCGATGATCCGCACGGCGTCCTCGGTGCGATAATGGATGATGGAATCCATCGCCACGACGACGTCGAACGTGCCGAGCGCCGGATCGAGCATGTCGCCGGCGATGAAACGGATCGCTCCGGCGTCGATATCGGCGGGAAGCCGCCCGTCCGCGATCCCGATCAGGGTCGGCGAGATGTCGACCGCGGTGACGGCCGCGCCGCGCCGCGCCGCCTCGATCGACAGCGCGCCAGTACCGCAGCCGGCATCGAGCAGGCGCGTGCCGCGCAGATCTTCTGGCAGCCAGGACAGCAATGTCCCGCGCATCTCGTCGCGGCCCGCGCGCACGGTGGCGCGGATCCGACCGACCGGAGCGTCCGAGGTCAGCCGCGTCCACGCCGCCGCCGCCGTGCGGTCGAAATAGGTTTCCAGTTCGCTGCGCCGTGCAAGATAGTTTGCGGTAATCATCAGTCGAATCCCAACAAATCGAAAATGTCACGGTCTTTCAGGGGAACGGCATTCAACGGCTCGGCGCCGGCCAGCAGCGACGCGGCCAGCCGCAGATACTCGTTCTGCACGGCATCGACCTCGGGCGACGGCTCCATCTCGAACAGCGTCGACTTCTTCAGCCGGCTCTTGCGGATGACATCGAGGTCGGGAAAGTGCGCCACGGTCTTGAGTCCGGTCTTGTCGTTGAACTTGTCGACCTGGTCGGTGCCCGCGCTACGGTTGACGATCACGCCGCCGAGCCGTACCGGATAGTTGCGCGACTTGGCCTGGATCGCGGCGACGATCCGGTTCATCGCGAAGATCGAGTCGAAGTCGTTGGCGGCGACGATCAGGGCGCGGTCGGCATGTTGCAACGGCGAGGCGAAGCCGCCGCACACGACATCGCCGAGCACGTCGAAGATGACGACGTCGGTATCGTCGAGCAGGTGATGCTCCTTGAGAAGCTTGACGGTCTGGCCGACGACATAGCCGCCGCAGCCGGTGCCGGCGGGCGGCCCGCCGGCCTCGACGCACATCACGCCGTTGTAGCCGTGATAGACGAAATCATCAGGCCGCAGTTCCTCGGCATGGAAATTCACCTGTTCGAGCACGTCGATGACGGTCGGCACCAGCCGCTTCGTCAGCGTAAAGGTGGAATCGTGCTTGGGGTCGCAGCCGATCTGAAGCACGCGCTTGCCGAGCTTGGAGAACGCGACCGACAGGTTCGACGAGGTCGTGCTCTTGCCGATGCCGCCTTTGCCGTAGACCGAGAACACCTTCGCCTTTCCGATCGAGACGTTGGGGTCCATCTGCACCTGCACGCTGCCGGCGCCATCGGGACGGCCGACCGTTGCGGCGGCAGCGGGTTGTCGGATCGGAATATTCATGCGGCAACTCCTACCCCTTCGAGGTGATCTTCGAACTGCTCTCCGGCCTTGCGCAGCGAGTCGAGCGTGGCCTGGTCCGGCGACCAGTAGTTGCGCTCATGCGCTTCGATCAGCCGGTTGGCGATCTTGGCCGACGCGGCCGGATTGAGCGCGGCGAGCCGCTCGCGCATGGCCTCATCAAGCACATAGGTCGTGGTGATCTGCTGATAGACCCACGGTGCGACCTGACCCGTGGTGGCCGACCACCCGACCGTGTTGGTGACGTGGGATTCGATCTGACGGACGCCCTCGTAGCCATGCGCGAGCAGCGCCTCGTACCATTTCGGATTGAGCGTCCGGGTCCGTGTTTCCAGCGCGACCTGCTCCGACAAGGTGCGGACTGCGCCCTCGCCGCGCGTCTGGTCGCCGATATAGACCGGCGCCGCCTCGCCGCGCGCGCGCTTCACGGCACGACTGATGCCGCCCAGCGTATCGAAATAGTGGTCGACCGTGGTGACGCCGAGTTCGACGGAATCGATGTTCTGATATGCGGCATCGACGCGCGCGAGGACATGGCCGAGCAGCGCGTCGTGGCGCACCGGCCGGCCGTCGATGCCGTAGGCGAAGCCCTTGCGGCGGGTATAGGCCTCGGCAAGCTCCTGCTCGTCGGTCCACGCGCCGCAATCGATCAGATGATTGACGTTGGCCCCGTAAGCGCCCTCGGCATTGCCGAACACGCGAAGCGCCGCGTCGCTCAACTCGCCGCCATGCTGCGCCTGATAGTCGAGCGCGTGCTTGCGGACGAAGTTCTGCGTCACCGGCTCGTCGGCGCCGGCGGCCAGCAGCGCGGCCTCGGCAAGCAGGCGGGTTTGCAACGGCATCAGGTCGCGGAAGATTCCCGACAGCGTCATCACAACGTCGATGCGCGGACGCCCCAACCGCTCCAGCGGAATCAACTGCGCCCCGGCGAGCCGGCCGTAGCCGTCGCGGCGCGGCTCGGCGCCGAGCAGCCACAGCGCCTGCGCGATCGGCGCGCCTTCGGTCTTGAGATTGTCGGTGCCCCACAGCACCATCGCGACGGTCTCCGGCAAGGCGTTGCCGTCATGCGCGTGCCGCGCCAGCAGCCGCTCCGCCTGGCGCGCGCCGTCCAGCACCGCGAACGCGCTCGGAATCCGGAACGGATCGAAGCCGTGAAGATTCCGTCCGGTCGGCAGGACTTCGGTATTGCGCAGCAGATCGCCGCCGGGCACCGGACGAATATATCCGCCGTCGAGCGCGTGGATGATCGCTGGCGTTTCGTGATCGGTGGCCAGCAACGCATCGAGCGAGGCGCGCGCGCCATCCTCGGTGATGCCCGCCGCCTCCAGCATCTCGGCGCGCTCGGCGTCGGCCGGCGGCCGGCCGACGACATGCAGCCCGTGCGGGATCAGCGAATATTCAAGCTCGAGAATGCTGTCCGACAGCGCCGCGATCCGCTTGTGCGCGTCGCCGTCCCACGCGGGCTCCGCCGCCGCGAGATCGACCGCCGCCGCCTGCGCCTGGATCAGCGCCACGACGTCGGTCCGCTCGGTGGCGTCCGGCAGCATCGACCGCCAGCTATCGAGCGACGCCTTCAGATCGACGAGCCCCTTGTAGAGCCCGGCTTTCGCGATGGACGGCGTCAGGTAGCTGATGAGGGTCGCCGCGGTGCGGCGCTTGGCGAGCGCGCCCTCCGACGGATTGTTGGACGCATACAAATAGAAGTTCGGCAGGTCGCCGATCAGCCGGTCCGGCCAGCAGTCGCCCGACAGGCTGACCTGTTTGCCGGGCATGAATTCGAGCGCGCCGTGGGTGCCGAAATGCAGCACCGCCTGCGCGCGGAAATCCTCGCGGATCCAGCGATAGAACGCGGCGAACGCATGCGTCGGCGCAAATCCGCGCTCGAACAGCAGCCGCATCGGATCGCCTTCGTAGCCGAACGCCGGCTGCAAGCCGACGAACACGTTGCCGAACTGCTCGCCGAGAATAAAAAGATGGCCACCATCGGTCTGATGCCGGCCGGGCGCGGGGCCCCATTGCTGCTCGATCTCCGCCAGCCAGCTTTCGCGGCGGACATGGGTGTCCACGGGAATGCGGACCGCGACATTGGCGTCGGTGCCGAAGCGCTGCGCGTTGCCTTTCAGCACGCGGGCACGCAGGTCATCCACCGTCTCCGGCACGTCGACCGTGTAGCCGGCCGCCTTGAGCGCCGTCATGGTGTTGTGCAGCGACTCGAACACCGACAGATAGGCGGCGGTGCCGGCGCTGCCGCCGTTGGGCGGGAAATTGAACAGCACCATCGCCAGTTTGCGGTCGGCCCGCGCGCTCTTGCGCAGCGCCACCAGTTTGGCGACGCGCGCGGCGAGCATCGCGGCCCGCTCCGGCATCACGGTCATGTCGTGTCCGGCGTCGACGATGGACGAACGGCCGCCGAACGTCATCGGCCCGGTCGCGCCGTCCAGTTCCGGGATCGCCACCATCATGGTGGCTTCCACCGGCGTCAGCCCGCGCGCGTCGTCGCGCCATTGCTCGGTGGTCTGGAATTCCAGCGGATGCGCGACAATGTAGGGCATATCGAGTTGCGCCAGCGTCGCCTCGGCGGCGCGCACGTCGTTATAGGCAGGACCTCCGACCAGCGAGAAGCCGGTCAGCGACACCACGGCATCGACGGTGGCGACACCATCCTTGACGAAGTACGCCTCGACCGCCGGCCGCGAATCGAGCCCGCTGCAGAAGGCGGGAACAACAGTGAGCCCCTTGGCCTCGAAGGCTGCGATCACGCCGTCATAATGCGCGGTGTTGCCGGCCAGCAGATAGGAGCGCATCACCAGCAGGCCGACGCGTCCGGCCGGCTTGGGAAGGACCGGCAGTTCGTCGACGCGCGTGACCATCTTCGCCGCGAGGCGGGGGTGATACAGCCCGAGTTCGGGATAGGCGACGGGCTCGGCGGCGCGAATCCTTCCGCGCAGTTGCGCGCGCGGACCGCCGGCATAGCGGCCGACCAGAAACCGCACGAGATTGGCGAAGTTCACTTCCGATCCCGCGAGCCAGTATTGCAGGGTCAGGAAATAGGCGCGCAGATCCTGCGCGGTGCCGGGGATGAAACGCAGCAGCCGGGGCATCTGGCGCAGCATCTTCATCTGCCCAGCACCGCTCGACTCGCCGCCACGGCTGCCGCGCAGGCGCTTGAGCAGCGACAGCACGCCGCCGCCCGAACCGGACATCGTCAGCTTGCCGAGGCGCGTCAGCTTCACCACTTCGGCCGCGGACAGACAGCCGATCATCGCGTCGCAATGCGCGCGGCGCGCGGCGAGCGCCGGCATTACGGCCTGGATGTGCTCATCCAGGAACAGCATGGTGACGACGATGATGTCGGCGCGCGCGATGTCGTCGCGGCAGTGTTCAAGCGCCGCCGGGCTGCAGCTCCATTCGTCGGCCGCATGGATCGCCAGTTCAAGTCCGGGGAACTCGGTCTTCAACGATGCGCGCGCGCGTGACGCAGCCGTGGCCAGATGGCTGTCCATCGTCACGATGACGACCCGGATGGGCGTCCTGTCAGCGGCCGAAATGGGCTTTGGCATCGTACAAGGTCTCAAGCGTTATCAGGCCCAGGTTCCGTTCCTGGGCGAAGCGCTCCGTGTTGCGGCGCGCCTTGCCACGCACGAAGAACGGAATCTTGTGAAGCTCCTGCTCGGCTTCCGCGGACCACGCCGCGGCGGCGACGGCTTTCGGCAGTTCGATCGGCGCCGACGACGGCACCGGCTTGCGGCCGAGATGCGAGGGCGCGGAATCGCTGAACTCGCTGTCCTCGCGAAACATGCCGAGGAGATGTTCTTCAAGGCCCATCATCAGCGGATGCACCCAGGTGTCGAACAGCACGCTCGCGCCTTCAAAACCCATCTGCGGCGAGTATCGCGCGGGAAAATCCTGCACATGCGTCGGCGCGGAAATGACCGCGCAGGGAATGCCGAGCCGCTTGGCGATATGGCGCTCCATTTGCGAGCCGAGCACCAGCTCGGGCTGCAATTCGGCGACCTTCGCCTCGACTTCCAGATAGTCGTCCGTGACCAGCGCCTCGACGCCATAAAGCGCCGCCGCTTCCCGAACGTCGCGGGCGAACTCGCGGCTGTAGGTGCCGAGGCCGACGACCTTGAAGCCGAGTTCGTTCGACGCGACGCGGGCGGCCGCGATGGCGTGGGTGGCGTCGCCGAAGATGAAGACGCGCTTGTCGGTGAGATAGGTCGAATCGATCGAACGCGCGTACCACACCGAACGCGCGTCCGCCGTCGCGAGCGTCGGCTCCGGATCGACGCCGGCGAGTTGCGCCACTTCGGCGACGAACTCGCGCGTCGCGGCGACGCCGATGGGGACGGTCTTTGTAAACGGCTGACCGAAAGTCCGTTGCAGCCATTGCGCAGCGCTCAACGCGATCTCGGGATAAAGCACGATGTTGAAATCCGCCTCGCCGAGGCGGGCGATGTCGGCGGGCGCGGCGTTCCACGGCGCGGTCACGCCGATGTCGATGCCCATCTCGTTCAGCAGCCTGGTGATCTCCGCGAGGTCGTCGCGGTGACGGAAGCCCAGCGCTGTCGGACCCAGCACGTTGCACAGCGGGCGCGCGCGGGGCTGCGGTCCGGCGCCTGTCTCGCGCGGTTTGGCGAGCGCTCGCACGATGCGGTAGAAGGTCTCTGAAGCGCCCCAGTTTTCCTTGCGCTGATAAGCAGGCAATTCCAGCGGCACCACCGGGATCGGAAGCTCAAGCGCCTGCGCCAGTCCTCCCGGATCGTCCTGGATGAGTTCGGCCGTGCACGACGCGCCCACCAGCATCGCCTGCGGCGCGAAGCGCTCATAGGCGTCGCGCATCGCGCTTTGAAGAAGCTCCGCCGTGTCGCCGCCGAGATCGCGCGCCTGAAACGTGGTGTAGGTCACCGGCGGACGACGGTCCCGCCGCTCGATCATCGTGAACAGCAGGTCGGCATAGGTGTCGCCCTGCGGCGCGTGCAGCACGTAATGGACGTCACGCATCGCGGTGGCAATCCGCATCGCGCCGACATGGGGAGGTCCCTCATATGTCCAGACCGTGAGCTGCATCTCAAGCCACCAGCCTTGCCCGCCGCACCAGCGGCCGGGCGAACAGTTCGGCAAGGTCGCCGGCCTGCTCGTAGCCTTGGATGGGCGTGAAAATCAGTTCGATCGACCATTTCGTCGCCATGCCCTCCGCCTCTAGCGGATTGGCGAGGCCGAGGCCGCAGACCACGAGGTCGGGCCGCGCGTCGCGGCAGCGATCGAGTTGCCGCTCGACGTCCTGCCCTTCGCTCAGGAGAACGTCCGGAGGCAGCAAGGCGAGATCGCCGGCGAGATGGTCGCGGTGCAGATAGGGCGTGCCGACCTCGACGAGACTCATGCCGAGCTCTCGCGCGAGGAAGCGCGCCAGCGGGATCTCGATCTGCGAATCCGGAAACAGGAAGATGCGCTTGCCGGCGAGTTGCGGCCGGTGGCGCGCGACCGCGCGGTCGGCGCGCGCGCGCAGCGGCGCGGTGACGGCATCGAAGCGCGCGTCGTCAATGCCGAAGTGCCGTGCGGCGGCGCGCAGCCAGAGTGTGGTACCCTCGCTGCCCAGCGGAAACGGCGCCGGAATCCGCCGGCAACCGCGTTCCTCGAGCGCGCGAGCGGTGTCGCCAAGGAACGGCTGCGCCAGCAGATAGACCGTGTTCGGCCCGATCGCCGGCAGATCGCGCGAGCGCCGCGGCGGCAGGAACGCCACGGAGACTATTCCGAGCGCCGCGAACAGACGCCGGAACTGATCCTCCACGACGTCGGCCAATGCACCGACGATCAGCAGCGAGGGTAGCGTTTTCATTTCCGCCGCGGGCAGCACCGGCACCAGCGAGGCGAGGCAGGCATCCTCGCCCTGCGTGAAGGTCGTCTCGATGCCGCTGCCCGAATAGTTGAGAATGCGGACCGCCGGCGCGAATTTTTGGGACAGCCGCAGCGCCGCGCGCGACAGATCAAGCTTGATGACTTCCGACGGGCAGGAGCCGACGAGAAACAGCAGCTTGATGTCCGGACGCCGGGCCAGCAGTTGCGCCACGATGCTGTCGAGTTCGTCATTCGCATCGACCAACCCGGCAAGATCGCGCTCCTCCATGATCGCGGTGGCGAAGCGGGGCTCCGCGAAGATCATCACCCCCGCCGCCGACTGGATGAGGTGCGCGCAGGTCCGCGAGCCGACCACGAGAAAGAATGCGTCCTGGATCTTGCGATGCAGCCAGACGATGCCCGTCAGCCCGCAGAACACCTCGCGTTGCCCGCGCTCGCGCAGAACGCCGCCGCCATCCGGACAAGGTTGCACGCGCACGTTCATGATACCTCCGCGACGGCCAATGCAGACACGTTGCGCTCCTGAAGACGCGCGGCTCGCAGCTTGAGCAGGAATTGCGTGGCGTTGATCGCGTAGGAGGCATAGGCGGCGAGAACCAGCATCATCTGCTGCCGCGGACTGCCGATGTCCGCGAAGATCGCCACGAGATAGGCCGTGTGCAGCGCCAGCACGAGAATGCTGAAGACGTCTTCCCAGAAGAAAGCCCGCGCGAACAGGTAGCGGCCGAACACGACGCGCTCCCAGATCGAGCCGGTCACCATGATTGCGTAGAGCAGCAGCGTCTTGACGACGATCGAGCAGGTCGCGATCCACAGCCCCTCGCCGGTCGCGAGGTAACGCAGCACGAGGGCCAGGCTCACAAGGAAGGCGACGAACTGGACCGGCGCCAGAATGCCCTGCACCAGGGTCCACGGTGTCGCGTCACGCCGCCGTTTTTCTTCGGCGGTGTAGAGCGCCACAGCCTGCGGCCGGGCCGGCCGCCGATCGTCCGCTCCTCCCCGCCGATCGCGCACACCGATCAGGATGCCGGTGTCCGGCCAGGGGGTGTAGGCCGCGCCCGGTGTTAAGTCAGCGCAACATTCTGTGTAATGAACATTTGACAATCTAACGGTGCGGTGATGCGATGGGCCAGGGAGGCGCGCCATGAACACGACATCAGAGCCATCAGCATTACGCCTGGTTCGAGTGGTTCGGCGCTCGTGCATCGCTTCACCCCGCCAGTGGAAGCCCAATACGGACAGTAAGGAGAGGCTAGACCTCCGAGCGAGGGGTGTCAACTGCTATTGACGTCAATAATGCTTGACGAAAACGACAACATCCGTTCAGATACTGATAGGGAGGCATTCGATGGCTGAGCTCAATGAAACTGCCCCTGATGTTGCTTTCGATTTCGGCGCCAGGCCGAGCCGGATGCATCGTGACTCCGGGCTTTCGCCCAGGTTTTCCGAGGCCGCCTTTCGCCGTCATGTGTCCGCGACGCGCCAGCCACTGACGGCCGTGAGCAAAATCATCGAGGTCGAAATCATTCCCCGTCTTGTGATGGCGCGCGGCAACCTCGCTCATTCCGACAACCTTCCGGCGGCGCCGACCAACGATTCCGACCCCGCGGGCTTTGCCCAACTGATGCTTGGCGAGACGGGCAGCCGCGCGGCGGACTGCATCCAGGCTTTCCGGGATCGCGGCACGTCGCTCGAAACGATCTATCTGGATCTGCTCGTTCCGACCGCGCGCCACCTGCGCCACCTCTGGGTGAACGACGAATGGGACTTCGCCGACGTCACCCTCGCCTTCTGGCGCATGCAGCAACTGTTGCGCGACCTCAGCCCGGCCTTTTGCGCTGACGCATCCCTCAGATCCACGGGACTTCGCGCCCTGCTCGCGCCCGGACCGGGCGAGAACCACGATGTGGGGCACATGATATTCGGCCTCGTTCTGGCCGGCGAATTTCTTCGGCGCGACGGGTGGGATACCTGGATCGAACCGAACTCGGCGCACGCGGCCTTTATCGACACGATCCGCACGCAATGGTTCGACGTTGTCGAATTTTTTTCCAACAGCGACAAAAAGCTGGATGACCTCGCCTCGAATATCCGCACGGTCCGGCGTGAATCGCCCAACCGGGATATCGGCGTCATGGTCGGTGGAACAGCATTCACTGAACGGCCTGAACTCGTCCTATTGGTCGGTGGCGACGCTGTCGTCTCCGATTTCAGTCAAGAAGCCGGGCAAGCCCGCAGCGTCGTTACCTTGCTGACAGACCAACGATAACAGGGCATCGACCAGGGTTACGGTAGGACGAAACTCGCCGTCATGATGTTCCTTTTTCAGGAAGGTTGTTTCGTCCGTGCCCGTGAAGGCTTTCAGGTATCCAAAAGAATCGCTTGGCGATCTCAAGGCTGACATCGCGGCGACATTGATCGCCGCCACCGCGGATGTCGCGCTGGCCCTCGACGGCGACGGCGTCATTCGGGATATGGCCTTCCAGCGCGCGGACTTGCCGCTCGAGTTGAAGAACACGGACCAGTGGGTCGGCCGGTCCTGGCAGGCGACGGTCGCCGAGGAGAGCCAGATCAAGATCGAGCAGATGCTGGAAGAGGCCGCCGCCCACAAGGTTCCGCGATGGCGGGAGATTCGTTGCCCGGCAACCCGCGGCCCCGACGTTCCGTTTCTCTTTTCCGCGATCGCGATCGAGGATCGGCGGCGCAACGTCGCGATCGGGCGTGACCTGCGCGCCGCCGCCGCGCTCCAGCAAAAATTGGTCGAGGCGCAGATGGTGATCGAGCGCGACTATTCGCGCATGCGGAACGTCGAATCGCGTTATCGTATCCTGTTCCAGATGTATTCGGAACCGGTACTGATCGTCGACGCTGCGACCCACCGCGTCGTGGAGGCGAATCCCGCCGCGTCCATCCTGACCGATGGAAGCCTGGCGCATCTGGTCGGCAAACTGTTTCCCGACGCCCTGCCGATCGACGACCCGTCCGTCGCCCAGGGCATCGCCTTCGCGCTTCGCGCGCAGTCGAGAATTGAAAACAAGCGACTGAGCCTCGGCGACGGAAGGCAGTTCGTGCTCGACGGCATGCTCTTCAGGCAGGACCTCTCCTCGTTCTTTCTGCTGCGTTTCGCGCCGGTGGCGACTGCGTACGTGTTGCCGGCCAAGCCCGATCTGACATTACAGATGCAGCAGTTCGTCGAGGATGCTGCGGATGGCTTCGTGCTGACGGATCACGAGGGGCACCTGCTTCACGCCAACGCCGCGTTCCTGCAACTCGCGCAGATCGACAGCGAGAAGCGCGTTCACGGCGAGCGCATCGATCGCTGGATCGGCAAGTCGAGCGTCGATTTCGACATTCTGCTGTTGAATTTGCGTCAGCAAAGGTCGCTCAAGCTGTTTTCCAGCGTTGTTCGCGGTGAGCTCGGCTCGCCGGTCGACGTCGAGATTTCCGCCGCCATGCTCGGCAGCGAGGCAGATCCGAATCTCGGCTTCATCGTCCGCGATGTCGGGCGGCGGATCGGAGGCTCGATCGCGCCCCATTCCGAAATCCCGCGATCGCGCGAGCAGCTCGTCGAATTGATCGGGCGCGTGCCCCTGAAGGAGCTGGTGCGGGAGACGACCGACGTTATCGAGCGCATGTGCATCGAGGCGGCGCTGAAACTGACCGGCGACAATCGCGCCACAGCGGCCGAAATGCTCGGCCTCAGCCGGCAGAGCCTCTACGTCAAGCTGCGGCGCTTCGGGCTCGCGGACATCGGCGAGTATGACGATAACAGGATCGAGTAGGCCATCATGACGGAAATCGCCCCTGCTTCGCTCGCGCGGCCCTCGCCATCGGTCGTCCTCGAACTCCTGAAACCGATCACCTGGTTTCCGCCGATCTGGGCGTTCGGCTGCGGGGTCGCTTCCTCGGGCGCGAGCGTTTGGGACCGCTGGCCGACCGTCATCGCAGGCATGGCCCTTGCCGGTCCGCTGGTCTGCGCCACCAGCCAGGCGGCCAATGACTGGTTCGACCGTCATGTCGACGCCATCAACGAGCCGAACCGCCCGATTCCATCGGGACGCGTTCCGGGCCGCTGGGGGCTCTATATCGCGATCGTCTGGACGGTGCTGTCGCTTCTGGTCGCGGCCCTGCTCGGTCCCTGGGGATTCGGAGCGTCCGTGGTCGGGTTGGCGCTGGCCTGGGCCTACAGCGCGCCGCCGATCCGCCTCAAGCAGAACGGCTGGTGGGGCAACAGCGCCGTCGGTCTCTGCTACGAGGGGCTGCCGTGGTTCACCGCGGCGGCGATCATGACTCGCGGCGCGCCTCACTGGCCGATCGTGCTGGTCGCGCTGCTCTACAGCTTCGGCGCGCACGGCATCATGACGCTGAACGACTTCAAATCCATCGAAGGCGATCGCAAGATGGGCGTCGCATCGCTGCCGGCGCAGCTCGGTCCGCAGCGCGCGGGCGTCGTCGCCTGCGCGACCATGGCTCTGGCGCAGGCGGCGGTGATCGTCATGTTGTTCGCTTGGGATCGCCCACTTCACGCCGTGGCGATCGCCGCGCTGCTCGCCGTTCAGATCGGCCTGATGCCGCGGCTCCTGCGAGACCCGCGGAAACTGGCGCCCTGGTACAACGGGACCGGCGTCAGCCTTTACGTCCTCGGCATGATGGTCAGCGCATTCGCGCTCGCGGGGCTGGGGCCATGACGCCGAATTCCCCGCAACCCCTGTCGTGGACCGGAATCGTCCGGCTCGGCCTGGTCCAGTTCGCGCTCGGCGCGGTCGTCGTGCTCACGACATCGACCCTGAACCGGGTCATGGTGGTGGAGCTTGCGTTGCCAGCCACCCTGCCGGGATTCCTCGTCGGCATTCACTATGCCATGCAGGTCTTCCGCCCCCGCCTCGGCCACGGCTCCGATCTCGGCGGACGCCGCGCGCCCTGGATCATCGGCGGAATGGCGGTGCTGGCCGCGGGCGGCGTGCTCGCGGCCAGCGCTACCGTCTTGATGGCGACCGAGCTTCTTGCCGGCGTCGCCCTGGCCATCGCCGCCTTCGTCATGATCGGCATCGGCGTCGGCGCGGCGGGGACATCGCTGCTGGTGCTGCTCGCCAAGCGCACCTCGCCGGAACGCCGGAGCGCCGCGGCCTCGATCACCTGGATCATGACGATCGCGGGCTTCATCGTAACCACGGCGGCGGCGGGCCGCGCGCTCGACCCGTTTTCAGGGCCGCGACTGGTCGCAGTGTCGTCGGTGGTCTCGATGATCGCGATGATCCTGACGCTGGCCGGCGTCTGGAATATCGAAAGCAAAACGCCCGCGCCCGGAATGCGCCACGCGCGAACGCGCGACGCTTCGTTCGGCGAGGGTTTCAGGGAGGTCTGGCGCGAGCCTTCGACGCGGCGCTTCGCCATCTTCATCTTCATTTCCATGCTGGCCTATAGCGCCCAGGACCTCATCCTTGAACCATTCGCCGGCATGGTGTTCGGCATGACGCCGGGCGAGACGACGCAATTGTCCGGCGTCCAGCACACCGGTGCGCTGACCGGCATGCTGCTGGTGCCTGCCATCAATATGCTGATGCCGGCGTGGCGGATGCGGACAACGGCCTGGATCATCGCGGGCTGCCTCGCATCGGCGCTGGCGCTGACCGGCCTCGCGCTGGCCGCGCTGGTCGGGCCGCCCTGGCCGTTGCGCCTGTCCGTCCTGATGCTGGGCGTTACCAACGGCGTCTACGCGATCGCGGCGATCGGCGCGATGATGAAACTGGTCGATTCCGGGCATCGGAACCGCGAAGGCATGCGCATGGGGATGTGGGGTGCGGCGCAGGCGATCTCGTTCGGAATTGGCGGCTTCATCGGGACGCTGGCGAGCGATGCGGCGCGACGCGCGCTGCCGTCGCTCTCGCTCTCCTATTCGCTCGTCTTCGCAGCCGAGGCCGGACTGTTCGTATTGGCCGCTTGCCTTGCAGCCCGCATCGGCCGGCCGTCTACCGGGAAACATCCGGCGGGGCCGATGCCCAGCCCCGCCAATCAGGGAGCATGACATGACAGATCCCCGGACATACGATGTGGCGGTGGTCGGAGGCGGTCCGGCGGGCGCGACCGCGGCGAACGATCTGGCGAGGCTCGGATACCGCGTGCTGCTGCTCGATCGCGCGGGCCGCATCAAGCCATGCGGCGGAGCGATTCCGCCGCGGCTGATCCGCGACTTCGACATACCCGACGACCTGATGGTCGCGCGCATCTCCTCCGCAAGGATGGTGTCGCCGGCCGACAGGCAAGTCGATATGCCGATCGACGGCGGCTTCGTCGGCATGGTCGATCGCGACGTCTTCGACGAGTGGCTGCGCGAGCGTGCCCGCCGCGCGGGCGCCGCGCGCGCCACCGGCACCTTCCGGGAATTCACCCGCGACACGGACGGAACGGCGGTGCTGCGTTACGAAACGCGCGACGCCACCGGGGCCGGGCAAACGGCGGAGATCCGCGCCCGCGCGGTGATCGGCGCCGACGGGGCCCTATCCGCGGTAGGCCGGCAATGCATTCCGGGCGCCGAGACCATTCGTTACGTCTTCGCCTATCACGAGATCATCCGCTCGCCGGACCAGGGTCAGGCCGCCTTCGACGGCACGCGATGCGACGTGATCTATCGCGGCAAGCTGTCTCCGGACTTCTATAGCTGGATTTTCCCGCACGGCGCGACCACGAGCATCGGGACCGGCAGCGCGTGCAAGGGATTCTCCCTGCGCGGCTCCGTCGCCGAGCTGCGGCAAGCCGTGGGCATGAGCCAGGCGGCAACCCTGCGACGCGAAGGCGCGCCTATACCGCTCCAACCGCTCAAGCGCTGGGACAACGGCTGCGACGTCGTGCTCGCCGGGGACGCGGCCGGCGTCGTCGCGCCGGCATCGGGCGAAGGCATCTATTACGCGATGGCGAGCGGGCGCATCGTGGCCGACGCGGTCCACAACTTTTTGCGCAGCGGCGATGCGCGCGAACTCGCCCGCGCGCGCAAGCGGTTCATGCGCCTGCACGGCGGCGTGTTCTGGATTCTCGGGCAGATGCAGCGCTTCTGGTACAGCAGCGACAATCGCCGCGAGCGCTTCGTCGCGATCTGCCGGGACCGCGACGTGCAGCAACTGACATGGGACGCCTACATGAACAAGGAACTGGTGCGCACCAGGCCACTGTCGCACGTCCGGATTTTCTTCAAGAATATCGCTCATCTCACCGGGCTTGCGCGGGCGAGTTGAGGTGAAGGCCAGCGATGATCGACTTTCTGTCAGGGGTTCACGTCGTCGATCTGATTCTGATCGTCGTCGCCGTCGAGACGGTCGCGATCACGCTCTATTGGCGCAAGACTGGCCGCGGCATCACGCCGGCGCGGTTGCTGCCCAATCTTCTCGCCGGCGCGTTGCTGCTGGTCGCGCTACGCCTGGCGCTCAGCGGCCATCCGTGGCCGTGGTATACTGCGTGCCTCGCGCTCGCCGGTATCGCCAACGTTGTCGATCTCCGACAGCGCTGGCGATGACGGTCAGGTCACTTCGCATTCGGCGAGAACGTCTTGATGTAGGCGATCACGTCCTTGCGCTTCTGCTCGTTTGCGAGCTTGAAAGTCATCTTGGTCGTTCCGGTCGCCAGATCGGCCTTGCCCTTGTCGGTCAGGAATTTTTTCAGGAATGCGTTCGGGTCCGGAAGATACTGGTAGATCAGATCCTCGCTCCAGACGAGGCCGTTTTCGCCGGCGTGCTTGTTCAGCGGCGAGTAGGAATACCCCGGATATGTGCCGGAATGTCGGCCGATGACCCCGGTCAGGACGGGACCCACCATGTTCTTCGCATCGGGACCTATCCGATGACACATCATGCATTGCTTGAAAACCTGCTTCCCTTTCGCAGGGTCGCCACCGGACCCTTCACCCGCTGCGAAGCTCGGGCTGGCGACAGCCAGCGCGATCGCCGAAATACCCAAGGCGCAACATATTGCATTCCTGACTGTCACTTTCTCGCTCCCGATCTGTTGTCGTCGATGTTACTTGTTTCGTGATCGACTCTTAACAATATAAACTGTCAATTCATCTTGTCACAGTCAAGGTATCCTCACCAACTGTTGTTCCCTCTCGCTTCGGAAATTTCACCCGGACCGCAGAGCAAGTTGGAAAGGCTTGGACTAAAGACGAAGAGGCGAGAAAACGGCTTGACTTCGCCCCACCGACGTGAGCAAACCGGAACACATTGACTGGATTCTCAATGTGTTACCGATGGCCCGCCGCAATCGCGCGTCATGTTTGCCGCCGGTCCGGCGATTGAATCTGGATACGAAAAGCGATGTCGGTGTTCAGCGCACCCCAACCCGACGTGACATTACTTCTTGATATGGACGGCGTCATCCGTGAGGCCACGCTGTCACGTTTCCTGGCCAGGGAAAATATCGACGGCTGGGTGGGCCTCCCATGGTCGGACGTCGTCGGCACATCGGGCGAAAAGATCTTGCAAATGATGCAGGACACGCGCCGGACGGGAATCTCGGCCTTCCGGCAAATCACCCAGAGATTCCCCAGCGGTCTCGAATTGCCGATGGAATTCACCGCCGTGCTGCTGGGCGGCCGCGCCGGGATGCTGGCGGTCGGCAAGAACATCCAGGCCGTCGCCGAGTTGCAGGCCCGGCTGATCTCCGCGCAACAGACAATCGAGCGCGATTACTGGAAACTCCGCGAGATTGAAACCCGATACCGCCTCGTGATCGAGGACGCCCGCGATGCGGTGTTGATGGTCAAGGTCGAGGACCTCAAAATCGTTGAAGCGAACCGGACCGCCTCAACCGTGCTGTCGGGTGCCGGCCGCCGCAAGGAAAGTTTGGTGGATCGCGATTTCCTCCAGGAGATCGCGAGCCGGGAGCGCGAGACCGTTGAGTTGATGCTGCGCCGGGTCCGCGACCTGGGCAAGGCGCCGAGCATCGTGATCCATCTCGGCGAAGCGGCGGTCCCCTGGACCTTGCGCGGATCGCTGATGACGCACGAGTCGATGCCGGCCTACCTCCTGCAGATGACCCCCATCGGCACGGTGACCAAGGCAGAGCCGGACAGCGACACCAGCGCAAGCTGCCTGGATCGCATTCCGGACGCGGTGACGATCCTCGACGAGAACGGGGCGATCAAGAGAGCCAACAGCGCATTTGCGGATCTCGTTGAAGTCGGGTCGGCGGAATCTGTCGTCGACAAAAGCCTGGGCCGCTGGCTTCTGCGGCCGGGCGCCGACGTCAGCGTGGTGATTTCGAACATCCAGCGGCACGGCATGGTGCGGCTGCTTTCGACCTCCATACAAGGCGAGTTGGGCACCGAAACAGAGATCGAAATTTCCGGTTCCGGGTATCAGCAGGGAACCGAGACGCGGATCGTTCTTATCCTGCGCAACGTCTCACGGCGCCTTTCGCCAACGTTCGAAAGCGACGACCTCAGGTCGGCATTAGCCGCCATGACCGAAACCGTCGGCAAAACGCCTCTGCGCAAGCTGGTCAAACGCACCGTCGAGGTCGTCGAACAGCACTACGTGCGCGCCGCCCTGCAGCTTGCCGAAGGAAACCGCACGACGGCCTCGGAAATTCTGGGCTTGAGCCGGCAGAGTCTTTACGCCAAACTTGACCGATATAATCTGAGCGAGCGAGACCCGGAC
This sequence comes from Nitrobacter sp., assembly GCF_047149785.1. Taxonomy (GTDB): domain Bacteria; phylum Pseudomonadota; class Alphaproteobacteria; order Rhizobiales; family Xanthobacteraceae; genus Nitrobacter. The sequence goes on from NZ_BAAGBE010000001.1 coordinate 2,275,822, forward strand.
AGCGAAGAAGCATAATCCTCAAGGAGGGAGCGATTGGTTGCCCTTGCATCTCCCGCCTTCGGACAGGCGACGCTCGCGAATTGCGAGCGTGAGCAAATTCATCTCGCGGGGTCGATCCAACCGCATGGCGTCCTGCTTGCCGTGCAGGAACCGGACTTCGTCATCATTCAGGCGAGCGCCAACGCAGAGAAATTCCTGAAAATCGACCAGGTCGTCGGTCTCCCCCTTTCCGCATTGGACAGCCGCCTGCTGCCGGAACTCCTTCCGTGCCTCGGCGAACCTCTGGACGAGAAGCCGATGACCGTGCGCTGCAGCCTGGGAACCCCACAGCGCAAATTCAACTGCACCGTTCATCGTCCGTCCAACGGCGGGTTCATCCTCGAGTTCGAACCGGCGGGCCGCTCCTCGGATGTTGCGCTGGCGCTCGACGGGGCCCTTCACCGTATCACCTCGGCGTCGTCGCTGCGCGCGCTCTGCGACGAAACCGCCGCGATATTCAAGGATCTCACCGGCTATGACCGCGTGATGGTTTATCGCTTCGACGAGGAAGGGCACGGCGAGGTCTTTTCCGAAAGACGACGCCCGGACCTGGAAGCTTTCCTCGGCAATTGGTACCCCGCATCGGACATTCCGCAGATCGCCCGCCGGCTGTACGAGCGAAACCGCGTCCGCCTGCTCGTCGATGTCAACTACACGCCGGTGCCCCTGCAACCGCGGCTGTCCCCCCTTAACGGCCGCGATCTCGACATGTCCTTGAGCTGCCTGCGCAGCATGTCGCCCATTCACCAGAAATACCTGCAAAACATGGGCGTCGGCGCCACGCTGGTTTGTTCCCTGATGGTCAGCAACCGCCTTTGGGGATTGGTGGCGTGCCACCATTACGAGCCGCGCTTTGCGCCTTACGACATCCGCGCCATCTGCGAGGCGCTGGCCGAAGCCTGCGCGATCCGCATCGCCGCGCTCGAAAGCTTCGCGCAGAGTCAGTCCGAGTTCACGGTCCGCAGGATCGAGCAGCGGCTGATAGAAGCGGTGTCGCGCGAGGGCCATTGGCACACCGCGCTGTTCGACGACGCGCAATCGCTGCTGCAGCCGCTCGGCGCATCGGGCGCGGCGATGCTGTTCGAGGAACGGGTCGTCACGGCCGGCGAAGTCCCGGCGACCCAGCGCATCCGCGAGATCGGCCGGTGGCTGGATGACAAACGAAAGGAACGGACAGGCCAGGCGCCCGACAATTTCGTCACGACGTCCCTGACCATCGACGAACCGTCCTTCATGGCCGTTCGATCCATCGCCAGCGGGCTTATCGCAGCCCCGCTGTCGGCGAGCCCCGGCGAATATCTGATCTGGTTCCGGCCGGAGCGCGTCACCACGGTGACGTGGGGAGGCGATCCGCTCAAGCCCGTCATCGTCGGGGACGATCCGTCCGATCTCTCGCCGCGACGCTCGTTCGCGCAGTGGCATCAACTGGTCGAAGGAAAATCCGATCCGTGGTCACCGTCCGACATCTCGGCCGCGCGCATGATCGGGGGAATCGTCGCCGACGTCGCGCTGCAATTCCGCTCGGTGCGGATGGTGATCGCGCAGGATCAACTCGAGACGATCAGCCGGCAGGTCATGCGCTCGGAACAGCCGGTCATCATCGCCGACGTCGAAGGCCGAATTCTTCTCCTGAACGAGGCCTTCGAACAGCACCTTCATGCGGCGCATCCCCACTTCCAGCACCTGCGCGATCTCAGCAAGTATCTGTCGTCGCCGGCCGAGTATCGCGCCAATCTCGAGGACCTTCTCAGCCATAAACGAAGCTGGCGCGGAGAGGTGCAGATCGACGCCAAGGGGACGCAGCCGCGTCCGCTGATGATCCGCGCCGATCCCGTCATCGGGCCGCACAATCGCGCGCTCGGATTTGTCCTGATCTTCTCCGACCTCAGCGAGCGCAAGGCGGCCGAGGCGGCCCGAAACCGTTTCCAGGAAGACATGACCAGCAGAAGCCGCCCCAGCCGGCGATTCGATCCCGGGGACAGCGTGCTTTATCGAGAGTTGGCGGCGTCCGTCGTTGAAAATGCGCAGTTGGCAGCGCTTGAGGTCACCCATGGCGCCGAGACCAGCCGCATGCCGGAGATGCTCGACGGCATCCGAACCTCGGCCGACCGGACGCTCGACATCCTCGCGCACCTGATCTGGCACACCTCGCATGCCGACGGTTAGAGCTTAGAGCCTTTCCGCTTCTGATGGAATCAGAAGCGAGGCTCTATGATTTTGATTTGAGGCGTTTTCTTTACGCGAACCGGTAGCCACTTCGCTTGAAAACGCTCTGACAATCCGTACTTTTTCGAGAAGATGGATGCGCGGATCAAGTCCGCGCATGACGCTCAGAGCATCATGACCTATCGCCCCCGCGCGGCCTCGGCCTGAAGCGCCACGGACAGCGCGATGTTCAACTCGAAAGCCAGCGCGCCTTCCTCGACGATGGCATCGAAGTCCTCGCTCACGTCGCCTGCCCGATCGATCGCGGCCCGGTAGTCCGCCTTGAAAGCCTGGACGTCGTCGATGACGGAGAAGTCGTAGAACGACAGTTCCACGGGAAGCAAATCCAGCGACCTCGCCAGCAGCCGCTTGAGGATTTGACCGCCGCTGAGATCGCCGAGATAGCGCGCATAGGCGTGCGCGACGAGTCGACCGCCATCGCCCATGCCCGCCCGCACGATCGCATCGACGTATTCGGTCGTGACGGGAAGCACGGGCAACGCGGGGATATCGACCGCAAGGGAGTTCAGGTCTTCCCGGATGGCGGCGGCGCGCGCCAATTCGGGGCGTACGAGCGGTCTGACCGGCGGTGATCGTACGGCGCCGGTCAATTGCTCTTCGAGGGCGTGATAGACAGGCAGGAGATTCCGCAACAGCAACGCATAGCCGTCTCGCGTGGCCTGTCCTCGCAGGATGTCCGCAATCACCCCGGACCGCTCCGCCTGCACATGCAGATCGCGTGTCCGGCTTCGCAAGGCTTCCAGCAGGCGCGCCGGGCGCGGCATGCACCCGGCGTTATTCGTACGTTCCAGCATGCGTCCTCGAACACACCGCAGTCTTATTGAGCCATCGCCAGGCCGTGCTTCACGCCCCAATCGAACCAGTTATCGACCACCGTCCCCGAGAGTAGAATGCCGATACCGCCGGTCAAGGGGCAAAGCACCGCGAACCACCATGCCCAGCGATGAATGGATTCGGCCGTTGCGTTGAATCCCATGGTCCAGCGCCAGAACAAGGCCCCGCGTTCGAACGCCGTTCCGCGATCCACGATCTGCTCGATCTCCCGCTCGCCGCCGTAGCGGCTGATCGCGAGCACCGTCGCGCCATGCATCGCAAACAGCAATGCCGAACCGTAGAGGAACGCGATCGAGAGCATGTGGAACGGATTGTAGAAAAGATTGCCGTGGCTGATCGAGAAATTATTGGTCCAGTCGAGATGCGGGAAGATGCCGAACGGAACCGCCTCGCTCCAGCTTCCCATCAGGATCGGCCGGATGAAGCCGAGCACGAGATAGAGCCAGATGGCCGCTGCGAACGCCCAGGCGACGTGGGTACCGAGACCGAGCGCGCGGGCGCGACGATAGGTTCTCAGCCACCAGAGCAGAATCGCGGTGGTGAGGAAGAAGCCGGCCATCAGCCACCAGCCGCCTTCCTTCAGCGGCGGAAAAATCTGCAAGCCGTATTTGGCGTCCGGCGGCTGCAAAGCCAGCCACGGAAACTGCCGGATGAACTCGAGCGGACTCCAGTGCACCGACGCAAGCATGTTGAGACCGATGATCTCGATCGCAACGAACCCCGACATCAGCGAGGCAAGGCCGAGAAAGCCGAGATAGACGGGACCGATCTGCGCGTCTCCCAGCTTGCCGAACCAATAGTTGAATCCGCCCTTGCCCATTCGGTCCCAGACGCCCGGCTGAAGCGGGATTCCCGGATAGATCGGACCGCGGACCTGAACTTGCGTGAATATGTTTTGATATTGAGCCATCTCAAACTCCCATCATCCCCGCGGAGACCAGATCGGAACGTGTCGCCACCACTCCCACCAATCGGACCACGGCGCGCCTTCCGGCCGCAGCCACGCCGGGCCGCTGATCACGATGCAGACGGCGCTGAAGAAAACCGCGGACAAGGCGAGGAACAGGCCGAGCCGGTGAATGCCGAGCGTGCCTATCGAATAGCCGAGGAGATCGCGGAACATGGTGTTTTCATGCTCCGGCGATTTGACGTCTTCGCCGCGGCCGGGATTGGTCGACGACAGGATCAGCGAGCCGTGCAGCGCAAGCGCGAAGCATGTCGTGAAGAAGAAGCTGATCGCGATCATGTGCACGGGGTTGTAGTGAAAATTCCCGAACTGGTAGCCGGTGTTCGACACCCAATCGAGATGCGAGATAATTCCGTAAGGAAAGGCGTAACTCCACGACCCCATCAGCACGGGACGGATCACCTCCAGCGTGAAGTAGGCCAGGATCGCGAAGCTGAACGCAACCGGCACATGATAGCCGATCCCGAGCTTCCTGCAGATCTCGACTTCGCGCAGTGCCCACGAGCCGAAGGCGCCCAGCGCGCACACCGTGATCAGTTGCCAGAACCCGCCTTGCGCCAACGGGGCGAAAGACAGTCCATATTTCGCATCGGGCGGGTTGATGCTGATCTGCCAGATATTCCAGGTCGGCCCAAGCGCCGCGGCATAGAGAATGAGCGACACGCCGACGAAGGTGAAAAAGATCGTCGTCACACCGAAAAAGCCGACATAGAACGGTCCGACCCAGAAATCGAACAGGTCCCCGCCGATCAATGTCCCGCCGCGGACGCGATATTTGCGTTCAAAGCTGAGCATGGCCATCGGTCATTTCCTCCGGTGTCGATGATGAAGTTTCCTGTTGCGAATGGGGAAGCGGGCGAAACGGATCTGTCGTCCGATCCGTCCGCATCCCTGTCTTGTCGAGTCCGTTAGCCGGGCTTGAGTGGGGTCGCATGGCCGGAAATGGACGACGTCTTTACGGGACGAGGTCCTTCCAACCAGTTGAACCGGTTCGTGCTGAGCAGGATGAAGTGAATCACCAACGCCAGCGCGAACAGGAACGTGAACAATGCGACCAACGTTCTGCGCGGATCGAATAACAGCCACATGCGCCACATAGCTTTCTCCTTCTCTAGGTCAGGTAGGAGCTAACGATACTGGCGTAATGGACGACTCCATCCATCGCGTCCTTATACCCACCGGGGCCCGGCAGCCAGGGACGCCACATCCAGGCGAGAATGTGCGCGATGATCGCAATCACCGTGAAGATCACAAAGCTCGTCATGAAGATGCTGTGGAATTCCTTGGCTTCCGATTCGGTCAGCCCCGACAGAGAGCCTCCCTTGCTTGGTCCGTCCACCATGTGCGGTACCTCCTGTGTTTGCCTTTCGGCCGAATGCCGCTCGCGGTATGAGCGGCGTCGAAATGCCATCCCGTTGCCGGCATGGCCATTCGTGCGGCGTCCGCACGAATTTCTTCAAAGACCTCCGAACGGCATCGCGGCGCAATTCGCCGCAAGCTCGCTCACTTCACCGAAGACAGTGTTGCGACGCTCGCCGTTCGCTGTCCTCACGAGATGGCGGAGGGCAACCGGCGCCAGATAGAGGACAAAACATATCGAATAGATCAGAAAATATTCGAACCTGGCCTTCGGCCTCGGTAAGGCATCGCGACTGATCACGTCATACAGGTCATGCATCGACATTTGCGTCTCCTTGCCTGGTTGAATATTGATTGCACGCTCATGCGGCCTGTCCCTCCAGCAGAGAGCCCGCTTTCGCGATCAGGTCAGCCGTCACCCGGTCCGTACCGGAGCGTCGGGCGTTGCGTTCGGCGGCGTCGCGCAGGCGCTTGGCTGCCGAGATCCTCACCAGCACGGGCTGGCTGTCGACCATTCGATCGAGGGCCCGCTTGGCGTCTTCATCCCATTCAAGCTCGCGATGCACGCGAGAAGGAGTCGACTCGACCTGGTCGAGATTCGTCGCCAGTGGAAGGATGTGAAACAGGACATCGAACAATGCGTTGCAGACTTCCTGCACGACGTAGGTCGCGCCCGCATAACCCATGAAAGGCGTACCGGTATGCCGACGGATGATCGCACCGGGAAAGGATGCCGGGACGTAGATGGCGCGGCCCCCGACCTCGGACGCGTACATGCGTTCGTTGTAGCTGCCGAACAGCACCAGCGGCGTCTTCTCATGCACCGCCTTGCGGATGGTCTCGTTGTCGGTCTTGGTCCCGGCCGTGCGCGCGAAAGCGAACATGCAGGGCAATCCCATCTCGACCTCGAGAAAATTCCTTACGCCACGCGCGTAGGTCTCGTTGGCGACGATGCCGAAGCTCGCGGTCCCGAAGAAGTCCTGCGTGACCGAACGCCAGAGATCCCACAACGGCTTGATGGTCGTATGCTTCTCCCGCTCAATAAAGGGCTCCGGATCGAGCCCGAGAATCTCACCAAGCGAGCGCAGGAACGCGGTCGTGGAATGCAAGCCTATCGGCGCCTGCAGATAAGGCCGCTCCAGGGTCTCGCACAGCAGCCGTCCGAACTCGCGATACATGCAGACATTGGCGTCGGCGTTGACGAGCTTCGGAACGTCGGCGAGGTGGCTGCCGAGCGGAAAGACCATGTTGATCTCGGCGCCGATGCCCTCGACCAGGCGACGGATTTCGGCGAGATCGGACGGCATGTTGAAGGTGCCGTAGATCGGGCCGATGATATTGACGCGCGGTTTCACGCCTTCGGCGCGCGGCTTGCGTTCGGGAATCTTGCGCAGGCCGTATTCGCTCCACAGCCAGGACATGGCGCGGTTGGCGCTCTGCCATTGATCCTCGTCGATCGTCCGCGGCAGGAAGCGCTTGATGTTGCTGCCTTCGGGCGTGACGCCGCCACCGATCATCTCGGCGATCGAGCCCGTCACCACCACCGCGGGCAGATCGGGATCGAGCACGGCGCGCGCGCGCTTCATGGCCTGCTCGGTGCCCTTCTGGCCGAGTTCGTCCTCGGCAAGTCCGGTCACCACGATCGGCAATTCGTGCGGCGGCAGCCCGTCGGTGTAGTGCAGCACCGACGTCACCGGCAGGTTCTCGCAGCCGACCGGCCCGTCGATGATCACCTGCAAGCCCTTGACCGCGGTGAACGCATAGACCGCACCCCAATAGCCGCCCGCGCGATCGTGATCGAGCACAAGCATCAGATCATCTCCTCTGACTTGCGCTTCTTGGCCTGCGCGAGCGCGGCCTTGCGGAATTTCTCGCGGTAATCGGGCCGCAGCGTCGGCGTGTCCTGCCAGATCCCGGCCTTGTCGCCCTCGCCCACGCCCTCGAAGAACTCGCGCATGGTGTCGAAGCGGGCCTTGCCGGCGATCGCGGCATTGACGACCTGGGCGAGCGAGCCCGCGCCGGCGACGCCGAACAGCGGGCGGGCCGAAATCAGGTTGGTGAAATAGAGCGCAGGCGTGGCCTTGGCCTTCGCCTTCTGCACGACCGGCGTGGTGCCGATGGCGAGATCGGGTGCGAACTCCTCCATCGCCGCGAGATCCTGCTCGAGCGAGGCGCGATACTGAACGCGCACGCCCTTGGCTTCGAGCCACTCGCGGTCCGCGTCCGACCACGGCGTGCGCGGGCAGGCGGTGCCGACGTAACGCAGGTCCGCGCCGCTTTCGACCAGCAGCCGGCCGACCAGAAGCTCCGATCCCTCATAGCCCGACAACGTGATGCGGCCGCGGATCGTCTTGTCGGCGAGCGCGCCGGCGATCGCGGGCAGCGCGGCGTTCTTCGCCGCGTCGATGGCGCTCCGCGCGATCCCGCAAGCGGACCCGACCGCATCGAGCCAGGCGGCGGTGCCGTCGCAGCCGACAGGCGCCGAGCCAACAACAGTGCGGCCCGCGGCTTCGAATTCTCGGATCGAAGCCTTGTAGAACGGATGGATCGCGGCCACCACGGCGCAATCCAGCGCACCGTAGAGTTCGCGCCACTCACGCGTCGGGACGGCCGGACCGGCGGCGAGACCCATCGGGGCCAGCAGCATGCCGATGCCGACCGGATCGGCCGGAAACATCTCGCCGAGCAAGGTCACGGTCGGCTTGCCGGACTGCGGCGTGCGCGGCGCCTGCACCGGCCCCTGCTCTGCCTCGCGCCGCGCGTAGTTCAGCATCGCCGCCGCCAGCACGTCCTTGGCTTCGGCATGCGTGGGAACGCCGAAGCCCGGCACGTCGATGCCGATGACGCGGACGCCGTTGATTTCCTTCGGCAGGATTTGCAGCGGCACGCCGGAGGCGGTCGGCACGCACAGATTGATGACCACGACCGCGTCGTATTGCGCAGGATCGGCGAGCTTGAACACGGCGTCGCGGATGTCCTCGAACAGCTTTCCCGTCACCAGCGTCTCGGAGTTGAACGGCACATAGCCGACGCTGCGCCGCGCGCCATAGAAATGCGAGGTGAAGGTCAGTCCGTAGACGCAGCAAGCCGAGCCTGACAGCACCGTCGCCGTGCGGCGCATGCGCAGCCCCACGCGCAGCGAGCCGAACGCCGGACACATGCTTTGCGGCTGGTCGTGCGGACCCACCGGATAGTCGGCGGCGTAGCGCGCCAGGGTCTCGCTCTTGCCCGCCGCTTCGGCGGCCTTCTTCAATTCGTCCTTGCCGGCATGACAGCTCAAGCCGCCCACGGCCGTCGCCGCGGACTCAGGCGCAGACTCAAGCACGGGAGCCGCGGCCTGAATGCCGCTCTCACTCGTCGTCAGGTCCTGGCGAAGTACTTCGCTCATGGCGTCATGTCCGTCATACGTTGTCGTAGATCACTTCGAGCGAAGGCTTCGCCTTGACCTGCGGACCGCACATGTCCTCGATCGTCGCCTTTTCCAGCACGACATCGCGTCCGACGTCAGAACTCTTGAACAGACTCAGCAATCCGTCATGCGTCAGCGTGCGCGGCTGCTGCGGCGGCGCGTCCGCGACGCGCGCCGCAAGCTCCTCGAACAGCGGCGCCCATGGCGTGCCGGGCCTGCCGATGATCTGGTAGCTGGCGCTCTTGCGGCGAATATCGTCGTCCGCCGGTATGGACGACAGCACGGGAATGCCGGCGGCTTGCGCGAAAGCGGCCGCCTCGCCGGTGCCGTCGTCCTTGTTGACGACGATTCCCGCAACGCCGACATTGCCGCCGAGCTTGCGGAAATACTCGACCGCCGAGCAGACGTTGTTGGCGACGTAGAGCGATTGCAGGTCGTTGGAGCCGACGATGATGACCTTCTGGCACATGTCGCGCGCGATCGGCAGGCCGAAGCCGCCGCAGACGACGTCGCCCAGGAAATCGAGCAGCACATAGTCGAAGCCCCAGTCGTGGAAGCCGAGCTTCTCGATCAGTTCGAAGCCGTGGATGATCCCGCGACCGCCGCAGCCGCGGCCGACCTCCGGTCCCCCGAGTTCCATCGCGAACACGCCGTCGCGCTTGAAGCAGACGTCGCCGATGCTGACCTCGTCGCCGGCGAGCTTCTTCTTTGACGAGGTTTCGAGAATGGTCGGGCAGGCGCGGCCGCCGAACAACAGCGAGGTGGTGTCGCTCTTGGGATCGCAGCCGATCAGGAGCACCTTCTTGCCGAGCTGCGCCATCATGTAGGACAGGTTGGCAAGCGTGAAGCTCTTCCCGATTCCGCCCTTGCCGTAGATCGCGATGATCTGCGTCGTCTTCGTCGGCGGCGCGGTGACCGGCGCATCGGGTTCGATCGCCGCCTCGGCGCGAAGATTGTCGGTCATGGCGCTGAGCTTGGGATGGACGTTCATGCAGATGCACTCCAGTCGAGGATCATTTTCAGACAGGCCGGATCATCGAACGCCATCCGGTAGGCGCTTGCCGCCGACACGACGGCTTCGCGGTGGCTGATCAATCCGTCCAGCGAGAGTTTTCCGGAATCGATCAGGTCGCGCACCGCGACCAGATCGTCGTGACGCCATTCGGCGGCGATGCGGATGCGCGCTTCGCGCATGAAAGCCGGCGGGAAAGCGAAACTGAGCGGCGCGCTGTAAAATCCCGCGAGCACGACCTCGCCGCCGGGCGCGAGACGGGCAATCAGGCTGTCGAGCAGCGAGCCGTCGCCGCTGACATCGCAGATCACGCGATAGTCGCGCCGCGGATCGGCGGCGGGATCGATGACGTCGTAGCCGAGCGCGCCAGACGCGCGGTCCGGATTACGCTCCCACACGACCGGCGGCGCGCCGCCAAGCGCAATGGTCAGGCGCGCAAGGAGTCGCCCGAGCACGCCATGCCCGACGATGCAATCCGGCTTCGGGTCGCCGCGCAACGCATGATAGGCCGTGGCGGCCAGCGCGAGCAGCGTCCCCTGCTCGCCGAGATCAGCGTCGAACGCGACCGCGCGCTTCGCCGGCACCACGAGATGCGACGCAGCCGCGCCGAACAGGCTGCGCACCTCGCCGAAGCAGCCGGCGGCGCCGGGCACGAACACCCGCTCGCCTTTACGGAAGCCTGAATCGGCATCGCAGGACCGGACCCGGCCGACCGCCTCATAGCCCGGCACCAGCGGATAACCCATGCCGGGGAAAGCCGGCATCCGGCCCTCGAACAGCAGGCGCTCGGTGCCGGTGCTGATCGCGCTCCATTCGACATCGACCGCGAGATCGCCGTCGGGGACGTCGGCCAGGGTCAGCCGTTGCAGCGACAACTGCCTCGGCCTTTCAAATACGACGGCTAGCGTATCCATGGCTATTCCCAGGATTGACGGTCCGAGTGTCAGGTTATCCTTACCAATCCTAATGTCAACTGAAATTAACACTTAGATTGTCAGGACTGCGCGACAACGACGCTTGCGATCAGGGGAATGCGGGTCGGGCGCCGACGAATGTTGCGAAAGCCTGCCAGATGAAGAAGTTGCCGCGTCGCGGCAAAGGTGCGGGGACGCCCGCTTCCCATCGCCTGGAGGTAGATTTCGAAATACGCCCCCACTGAATCGACGCCCGGCGCGCCCGCCAGCGGCTCGCCGATCACCAGCGTGCCCCCTTCGGGAAGCGCTTCCCGGACCCGCGCGAACAGGTTCAGGACCGCCTCGTCGCCATGGTCATGCACGACGCGAATCAAGGAGATCACATCCGCCCCGCGCGGCAGGGCGTCGGCCAGAAAATTCCCGCCGGCGACCGACGCTCGGTCGCCGAGCGAGGCGGCGGCGAATTTTTCACGCGCGATCGCGGCGACGTCGGGCAGATCGAACAGCTTCAACTCCAGGCGGGGAGCCTGACGTCCTGCCGCGATCAGGAAACTGCCGTCGCCGCCGCCGACGTCGAGCAGGCAGCGATGCCGCGCGAAGGAATAGGCGCCGAGCACCATCTCCGCGACCATCGGCTGCGAGGCCGCCATCAGCGCGGTATAGGGCGCTACCGCCGCGCGCGTCAGTTCCGGCGCGGAAGGCGCGGCGGCGTAAGGCCAGTAGCGCGACAGCCGGCGCTCGCCGCTCGTTCCGGATAAAAGCGCGACGGGATCGGCGAGATCGGCATAGAGCGCCGCATGGTGCGCGACCATCGCGGCGACACCGGGGTTGCCAAGCAACGCGGCGCCGAGCGGGCCGAGACCGAAGCCGCGTTCGCCGCGCCGCTCCAGCAGGCGCAGCGAGGCCGCCGCCTCCAGCAGCGCCGTCATCGCCTGCACGGGAATGGAAAAGCGCGCGGCCAGTGTCGCGGCCGGCTGCGGGCCGTGCTGCAACAACGAGAACAGGTCGAGCTGCACGCAGGCGGCCAGCACCTGCGAATAGACGAAGCCCGCGCAGAGATCGAACAGCGCGACGGCGTGGCGGCGCGCCACCGGCCGGGTCAGGGGAAACGCCGCGGCCCAGCGCTGGAAGCGCCTGCTGGACAGCAGCGTGTCGCGCAAGCCCCGCCAACGCTCACTGATGCCGCGAACAATCGGCATATCGTCGCCGGGCAGTCCGTCGCCGGCGGTCATGGCTGGCCTCGCCGTCCACTGTCGCGTTTTCGAGCGAAGCATGCCCTCGGGCCTGACCGTGGGCTGATTCTGGTTCGCGCGAAGAAACGCGTCGAAACAAAGATGGAAGTTCCGCTTCCGATTCTGTCAGAAGCGGAAAAACGCTAGGCGGCGAACTGCGCAAGCCGCTTCGGCACCAGACGCCTGGCTTCCTGCTCCATCAGGCGCCTCAACTCGTGCGCGTTGGCGCAGGGCGGCATCGCGCTGATGCCCTCGGCAACCAGCTCGTGCAGATGCGAGATGGCGCCGGCGATTCCATAGCGGATCACCGCGCTTGGACGTCCGAGCGCGGCATCCTTGCCGACCGGCTTGCCCGCCTCCTCCTCGTCGCTTGCGGCATCACTGATGTCGTCGGCGACCTGATAGGCTTCGCCGATCTTGTCGCCGAGCGCGCGCCATGCCTCGGCATCCTCCACGCCGGCCGCCACCGCGCCGCAAACGGTCGCTGCGGCGAACAGCGCGCCGGTCTTCGAGCGATGATAGCGCGACAGATCAATCTCGTCCTCGCACTCCCAGGCCTGGCCGGCGACGATCCCGAAAGGCACGCCGACGGCCGCGCCGACCGTCGAGATCAGCCTGACCAGCCGCCGCGGCGAGCATGAGGCACGCGCCATGGTCTGAAACGCGAGAACGATCAGCGCATCGCCGGCGAGAACCGCCAGCGGCTGGCCATAGGCTGCGTGGACGGAAGGTCGCCCGCGGCGCAATGCGGCGTCGTCGAAGCACGGCAGGTCGTCGTGCACGAGAGAGGCGCAATGCAACAGCTCGAGCGCGGCGCCTGCCGCTTCCGTCGCGCCGGGCTCGTCATCGCCGCACGCGCTGGCGACCGCATGGCAAAGCCTTGGCCGGACCCGCGCCCCTCGCGGAAACACCGAGGCCCGCATCGCCGCGGCCAACCGCGGCGGACATCCAGACTGTTCTGCCGATCCCACCGCCTTGTTGAGGGCTCCTTCGATCCGGGTCGCAACATCCATGGCAACCTCCTGGCCGGGCCTGCCCGGCTATGTCAGCATCTTGCGTCAGTTATAATTGACAATTGACATGTAAATAAGAATAGACAGATATTTTCGGACTGCAAGTGGATTGTTTGCGAGGCGCATCATGGGCAGCCGCCGGGTGGTGGTGATCGGAGCAGGCATCGCGGGATTGAGCGCGGCCGTCACGCTGGCGGCCCGCGGCCTCGACGTCACCGTGGTCGAGCGGTCCGGCCGCCCCGGCGGCAAGATGCGCGAGGCCGCCATCGGCGACCGGCGGATCGACTCGGGCCCCACCGTCTTCACCATGCGCTGGGTGTTCGATGCCCTGTTCGACGAGATCGGCGAGCGGCTCGACGACCACGTCGCGCTCAAGCCGCTCGACGTGCTCGCGCGCCACGCATGGACCGACGGCAGCCGCCTCGACCTGTTCGCGGACGAGGCGCGCACGGCGGACGCGATCGGCGATTTCGCGGGCAGCGCCAACGCCCAGGGCTTCAGGACCTTCAGCGCCGACGCGAAGAAGATCTTCAATGTGCTCCGCGAGCCGTTCATCTGCGCGCCCGAGCCGAGCATGGCCGCATTGCTGCGAAGCGCGGGCTTTCGCGACCTGCTGTCCATCAAGCCGTTCCAGTCGCTCTGGAAGGCTCTCGGCGGATATTTCCGCGATCCGCGCCTGCAGCAATTGTTCGGCCGCTACGCCACCTATTGCGGATCGTCGCCGTTCGATGCGCCGGCGACATTGATGCTGGTCGCGCATGTCGAGAGCGCAGGCGTCTGGTCGATCGAAGGCGGCATGCACCGGCTCGCCGCGGCCTTGTCGGCAATCGCCGCAAAACACGGCGCGTCCTTGCGCTACGACACCGACGTCGCTGACATCCTCGTCGACTCCGGCCGCACCACCGGCATCGCCCTCGCGAACGGCGAGCGCATCGACACTGACGCCGTGATCGTGACGGCCGACGTCGCCGCACTCGCGCGCGGCCTGCTCGGCCGCGACACCGCGCGGTTCGCCACAAACGTTCCCGACAGAGCGCGCTCGCTGTCGGCGATGACATGGAGTTGCATCGCCACGACCAGCGGATTTCCGTTGCTGCGGCACTCGGTGTTCTTTTCGAAAAACTACCGCGCCGAATTCGACAGCATCTTCAGCCACCGCCGCATGCCGGACCAGCCGACCGTCTATGTCTGCGCGCAGGACCGTGACGACGGCCCTGCCAAGCCTGCCGCGGACGAACGGCTGTTCGTGCTGGCCAACGCGCCGCCGGTCGGCGACCAACATCGTTACGCACCTGAGGAGATCAGCGAATGCGCCAAGCGGGTTTTCGGAATGCTGGAGCGATGCGGGCTCACCCTCAGGACCACGCCGGCACTGACGCAGGTCACCACGCCGACCGACTTCGAGCGGATGTTTCCAGGGACGGGCGGCGCGCTTTACGGCCGCAGTTCTCACGGCTGGTTGGCGTCGTTCCAGCGGCCGGGTGTGCGAACGAAGCTTCCGGGCCTCTATCTGGCGGGCGGGAGCGTGCATCCGGGACCGGGCGTGCCGATGGCGGCGCTGTCGGGGCGGATGGCGGCGGCGAGCCTGATCGCGGACCTGGGCTCGACCGCATCGTCGCGAAAAACGGCTATGCGTGGTGGTACGTCGACGCGCTGAGCGACGACGGCCGACAAGGCATCACGCTCATCGCCTTCGTCGGCAGCGTGTTCTCGCCCTATTACGCACTCGCCCGCCGGCTCGGACGGGCCGCCGATCCGCTCGACCATTGCGCGCTCAACGTCGCGCTCTATGGCGAAAAGCGCAAATGCTGGGCGATGACCGAGCGCCGCCGCGGCGCGATCCGCCGCGACGCCCGTGAATTCGTGATCGGACCGAGTTGCATTGACTGGGACGGCGACGCGCTTACGTTCAGGATCGACGAAGTCACTTGTCCGCTTCCATCCCGCCTGCGGGGCACCGTCCGGGTCTATCCGTCCGCGCTGACCGCGGAGACCTTCGCGCTGGACGCCGCCGGCCGTCACCACTGGCGGCCGATCGCCGCCTGCTCGCGCGTCCAGGTCGATTTCCAGGCGCCCACCATGCGGTGGCTCGGCGGCGGCTATTTCGACATGAATTACGGCGAAGCGCCTCTCGAAGACGATTTCCGGGGATGGGAATGGTCTCGCGCCGGCACCCGAACAGGAACGATCGTCTCTTACGACACTACGGCGCGCGGCAGCGCCGACAGCGCCAGCCTCGCCTTGCGTCTCGACCGGACCGGCGCGATCGACCGCCTCGCGCTGCCGCCGCGGGCCAGACTGCCGTCAACGGGCTGGCGCATCGCGCGGACGGCTCACAGCGACGCGCAGTCTCCCCCGACCGTGACGCGGACGCTTGAGGACGCGCCGTTCTATGCGCGCTCGCAAGTGTCGGCGAGCCTTTTCGGCGAGTCCGTCGATCTCGTTCACGAGAGCCTGTCGCTGGACCGCTTCCGCATGCCGATCGTGCAGGCGATGCTGCCCTTCCGCATGCCGCGATGGTAGCATGAGGTTCTCAGTCGCCGGCGCTTCGCCCCTCGCCCGGCTCGCGCTCGCCGCGCTTGCGGTCGAGCCGCCGCCCCTGCCATTCGAGCAGCGCCCAGCCCAGCGCGAACATCGCAACCACGCAGAACTCGATGAGTCCGCCCATCCCGTTCATGGCGCGTGACCGGACCGCAAAAATCGATCGCGGCGTTCGAGACGTTCGAACAGGTCGATCACCCACAACAGCCGTTCGCCGGTGCGCCGCCGCGGCGGTCGGACCGGAAGAACGGCGGATGCAGGCGCAGGCGACGACGCAACCGCCTCGACCAGAAAACGCGCGGCCGGCTCGACATGACTGCTGACCCGACCTTGCGCGCCGAACGCCCTGGCAAAGGCGGCGAGCAGCAGGACGCCCTTGCGGGACGCCGGCACGACCGCGCGGCCGGAGATGGAATCACAACTCCGCCGCTCCACCTCGCGTCCGATCCCGGCATAGATCAGGCAAGCCGCGTGAATGCCGGGGCGGCATGACGCCGGCAGCGCCCCGATGCCGGCGCGGGAGCGGCGATAGAACACGTCGGCGAGTGCAAGGACGCGGGCGATCACCCCGGCGATCCGGCCGTCGTGACGCGGATCGGCCAGCCACGCGTCGGGATCGAGTCCCGCCTCGCGCATCCATTGCAGCGGCAGATAGAGACGACCGGCGCGCGCGTCCTCCCCGACATCGCGGGCGATGTTGGTGAGTTGCATCGCGATGCCGAGATCACAGGCGCGCGCCACCACGGCCGGATCGCGCCGGCCCATCAGCAACGACATCATGGCGCCGACCGTCCCGGCGACGCGGACGGCATAATCGACAAGCACGTCCGGCGTCTCATAGCGGCGGCCGTCGGTGTCCCATGTCAGGCCCTCCAGCAGAGCCTGTGGCAGTTCGCGCGGGATCGCGAAGCGGGTGACGATATCCGCAAACGCGCGATCCGCTGCCAAGGGATGCGGCCGGCGCGCGTAGACGCAGGCCAGCCGCTCGCGCAACCGGGCGACCGCGTCGGCGCGGCCACCATCGAGATCGACGGCATCGTCAGCGAGACGGCAGAAGGCGTAAAGCGCGATCGCGGGTTCGCTGACCGCGCGCGGCAGCACCAGGGAGGCGGCGAAGAAGGTGCGCGAGCCGCCGCGCAGCAGGTCCTTGCAGGCTGCAATATCGGAATCGGGCGTCACGTCATCACCTCCAGGGAACGGGCATCGGGCACGATGTCGTCGAGCACCCGCGCCGACGACAGCACGCCCGGAAGACCCGCGCCGGGATGCGTGCCCGCGCCGACGAGATACAGCCGCGCGACCTCCTCGCTGCGGTTGTGCGGGCGGAACCAGGCGCTCTGGGTCAGGATCGGCTCAAGGCCGAAGGCGGCGCCGCGATAGGACGACAGCCGGTCCTGGAAATCCTGCGGCGTCAGCATCCGCGAGGTGACGACTTCTTGGTCGAGACCGGGCAGCACGGTCGCGGCAAGCGCCTGCGCGATGCGGCGGCGATACGGCTCCGCCTGCGACGACCAGTCGACGCCGCTTTGAAGATGCGGAACCGGCGACAGCACGTAGAAGGCATCGCAGCCGCGCGGCGCGAGCGAAGGATCGGTCGCGGTCGGCCGGTGCAGATAGAGACTGAAATCCTCCGCCAGCACCTTGCGCTCGAAAATATCTTCGAGCAGCGCGCGATAGCGCGGGCCGAGCAGGATGGTGTGATGCGCGACGTCGTCGTAGCGGCGGCGCGTGCCGAAGTACCACACGAACAGACTCATCGAGTAGCGCGCGCGGTCGATGCGGCGGTCGGTCCACCGCTTGCGCCGGATCCCCGGCAGAAGTTTTCGATAGGTCCAGGCCGAGTCGGCGTTCGACACCACGATATCGGCGTCGAGCACTTTGCCTGACGCAAACCGCACGCCGACGGCCGCGCCCCGCCGCGTGAGAATCTCCGCGACCTCCGCATTGCAACGCACAGTGCCCTGCTGTCCCTCGATCAGACTGACGAGCCCGTCCACCAGCCGGCCAGTGCCGCCCATGGCGAAGTGGACGCCCCAGCGCCGCTCCAGAAACGCGATCAGGCAATAGATCGACGTGGTCGTGAACGGATTGCCGCCGATCAGCAGCGGATGAAAACTCAGCACGACGCGGAGCCGTTCGTCGCGGACGTAAGCGGCGACGAAATCATAAACGGTGCGGTAGCTCTTGAGCCGCAACATCGCCGGCAGGATCCGGGCCATGTCGGTCCAGGAGTCGAACGGCACGTCGCCCAGCTCCTCGAAGCCGACCTTGAAGATCGCCTCGCTGGCCTTGAGGAAGCGCTCATAGCCCTCGACGTCGCCCGGCGCGAACCGCGCGATCTGTTCGCGCATCGCCCCGGCATCGCCCGAGCAGTCGAATTGCGCGTCGTCGTCGAAGCGAATGCGATAAAATGGCGAAACCGGACGGAGCGTCACGTCGTCCGACAGCCGGCGGCCGCACAGGTGCCACAACTCCTCGAACAGGAACGGCGCGGTGATGATCGTGGGACCCGCGTCGAAGGTGAAGCCGTCCTGCCGGTGCACATAGGCCCGGCCTCCCGGGGCGTCGAGTTTCTCGACCACGGTCACCCGATAGCCCCGCGCGCCCAGGCGCACCGCCGCGGCCAAACCGCCGAACCCGCTGCCGATTACGACAGCATGCGGGCGCGTATCGGCGCGTGACGGACGCGCGACCATGCGTGACGAGGCGTCGAGCATGAGAGGAAGCGTAAATCTAAATTGACGAATGCGCCAGACAAAATGTCAAACTAAACTGACATTCCATGCTGCATCGCGATAATCCCGCTCGCGACCGCGGCTTCCACGATCATGACCGCGGTCAGTTGCGGCGCCTCCTCGTGCATCAGGTGACCGTAACCGGGCACAATCTCCAATCTTGCGTTCGTCGTCAGTTCACGGACGCGGCACGCGACATCGGGCGGCACGGCCCGATCTTTCGCGGCCGCGATCAATCGCAGCTCGCATCGGAGCTTCTGCAGGTCCCGCACCAACGGGCGCAAATCCCAGTTCGCCATCATCTGCATGGCCGCCGCGACATGGGCGGGGCTCGCAACCAGCCTGCCGTAAAGCCGCTCGCCCTGCGCGTCGATGGTCGATCCCGTATTGACGATCAACCGATGCACGGCGGCCGGATCTCTGGCGCGCCGGGCGAAGATCCACGGCATCAGCGGGTTGAACGCCAGCGCCTTGGCGAGCGGCGACAGCACGAACGCCGCAAGTCCATCGAACGGCAGGAAAGCGCCATTGAGGCTGACGATCAGCCTCGGCGCGATGAGACCGTCGAGCGCCATGCGTGCAAGGATCGCGGCTCCAGCGGAGTGACCGACCGCGAGTTGCGGCTTCACCTCCAGCTTCACGCACAGCGCGGCGAGATCCCGCGCCATGCTGACGAGCGAAATCCGGTGGGCGCGCGGCGTCTCGGTGAATCCGTGCCCCGGCAAATCCGGCGCCACCACCGTGAACCGCTTCGCCAGCAGGGGCATCAGCGCGCGCCATGAATGGGTCGCGGCCCCGGTGCCGTGCGCCAGCAGCGCGACCGGCCCCTGCCCCAGCACCTGAACATGCCAGCGATACCCGGCGGCCTCGACGAAGCGGCTGGCCTGGCGGTTGGGCCAGCCGGAACCGTCGGTGCTCCATGACAGTCTTGAACCCATCGTACCGTCAACCTGATTGACGTAAGGACGCGCGCACGGACGCCATCACGCCGCTTTGGCCCGGTTCAGAAAAGCTTCAAAGCGGGCGATGAATTCGTCTGGTATTTCGAAATGCGGCATGGCGCCGGTCTGAAACGCCTCGATGCTCCAGTTCGGCAGCCGCTTCACGACGCGCGTTTCCTCGAAGTCCACGAAGTCGCCGCGTACGCCGTGGGCCACCCACACCGGCATTGACAGGCTTTGATAAAGCTTGAGGATGCCGGTGCTGAAGAGATAGCCCGCCACGAAATAATAAGGTGCGTTCTCGGCGCCCGGCTGGTGGGTCGTGATGGTGTCGTAGTCGAGCAGCGCCTCGTCGATGTTCTTCGCGCCCCAGGTTTTCTCCAGAAAGAAGCGGATGCTGGCGCGCGCCGTCAAGGCGGCGAACAGGCCGTGTCTCCACAAGGGAATATTGAGCAGCCGATGCAGCCACGGCATCGCCCGCGTCCCCTCAAGGCTTGGATTTTTTTCCGCGGCGCGCGCGGCGCGGCGATCGAAACCGGTCGGACTGATCAGCGCGACGCTGCGGAAGGCATTGGGCGTCTCGGTCGCCGCGCGCGCGGCGAACTCGCAGCCGAGCGACAGCGCGACGATGTCGATCGCGCCATCGCCGGCGCGCGACTGGATTTCGCGGACCGCCGCATGGATCGCGTCCGTCATCAGGCGCGGCGTATAGGTTCTTTCGCTGCGGTCGGACAGACCGAAGCCCGGAAGGTCGAGCGCGTAGACCGCGCGCGTGCCGCGATAGTGATCGAACAGCGGCTTCATTTCGTAGGCGGAGCCCGCCGCGTTGATGCTGTGCACGAGCAGCAAGGGCGGCACGCCTCCGGCGGCCGCCGCATCCTCCCCGTAAAAAGCGATGCGTCCGGCGCGCGCGTCGTCGAGTTCGATGCGCGGCCCGGGCAGCGGCGGCGGCATCGTGACGCCGCCGGGCGCAGCCATGCCCGAAGCGCGTTCGTTTGACGGGGGTTGCAACATCGGCCGGCCTCCTCCGCGTTCGTTGGCCGGCCGCTCTTGGCTGCTCGGTCGGGTCGGGGTCTGACAAGACAGATTGTCATCAACCTGTGAAAAGGCAAGCTGACTATCACCCGTCACGACAGACCGATGCGCGGCGTCCTGTTCACCTGCACCGCGCGCGACAGCCGCGCGGCGTCGGCGTAAGGCAAGGCGACATAGCGCGCGCTCATTTCCGCCGCGATCCGCTCAGCCTGCGGCTGCGGACGCGCCGATGTGTCGATGACGACGGCCGGAACGCCGGTCGCGCGCAACCGGCGCGCGGCCTCGCAGGCTTCGGCTTCGGCTGCGGCGCGGCCGGGGCTGCCGTCGCGGCTCACATTCGCGTGGCCGTCGGTCATCAGCACGACGGTGGGCGCATGGCCCTTGCCGCGAACCGCCAGCGCGAGCGTTTCCGCAGCACCGATCGCCGCCGACAGCGGCGTGCCTCCGCCGCCGGGAAGCGCGGCCAGGCTGCGCCGGGCGCGCGTCAGCGAGCGGGTCGGAGGCAGGAGCAATTCGGCCGCCCGGCCCCGGAACGCGATCAGCGCGACCTCGTCCCGCCGCACGTAGCAATCCGCCAGCAGCAATTCCACCGCGCCCTTGACCTCGGCGAGCCGTTGCAGCGCCGACGATCCCGACGCATCCACCACGAAAATCGTCGCCGTCGCGCTCCGCTGCTTGAAGCGGGTGATGCGGAAATCGTCCTTGCGGATCACAAGGCGCGCATCCGCGCCGGATTGAGTTCCCTCCGTTTGCCGGCGAAGCCGCTGCCAGGGCGCGGCGGCGCGCAGCGTTTCCAGCACGTTCAGCCGCGCGCCCGCGACAAGTTGCCCGCGGCGCACGCCGACGGGACGGCCGCGCCGCGGTCCCATCCGCGCCAGTCCCTGCTTGCCCTGGCTTGCATTGCGAGAGGCGCGGAGCGCGCCCTGCTGAAGCCGCTTCAGCAGGTCGGGCGGGATGGCGGCCTGCGCCGCTTCGAGAACGACATCTTCCAGCGGCGCGTCGTCGCGGCGGCTAGCGTCCGCTTCGCCGGGCTTGTCCTCGGGCGGCGGTTCGGCCTCGTCCTGCTCCTGTTCTGGCGCCGGCAAGAGCGTGACGCGCGGCGCGAGTACCAAGCGCGCGGCAAGCTCGACATGCGCGCGCTGCACCGCCTCAGTTGCATCGAGCGCGGCGGCCGCCCGCGCCGCGCGGACCGCGAGCAACGGCGCGCGCAGCGATGCGACGCCCAGAGAAGCCGCCGCACGGCATAGGGCTTCGACCGCGTCCGCTGCGATTGTCACGCCCGGCAGCCGAAGCCGCGCGGCCGCGATGTCGCCAGCCGTGACGCCGGCATCGCCGGTCTCGGCGAGCGGCACCGGCGACAGGTCGATCGCGAAGGCGAGGCGGTCGCACAGCGATGCCGGCGCGCGCTCGTCGTCGATGCCCTCGTCAAGGGCGACGACGCCGAAGCACGACGGAATCCGCTCCGACAGGCCGTCGCGCTCGATCACCACCGCGCGGGCGTCGAGCACCGCGCCAAGCTGCGCCACGGTCGAGGGCGCAAGCCGCTCGGCCATCACGGCGAGCAGGACGCCGCCGTCGATGTCGGCGAGCAGGCCACGCGCGACCACCGGCCGCCCCTGCCGCAGCGTCGCGGCGAGATCGAGCCCGCCAAGCAGCACGCCATCGGAAACGGCCGGCGGCAATTTCCGGATCGCGACGGCCGGCGGCAACAGTCCACGCAGAATCGCGATCCAGCGATCGCGGACAGGACCCGCGCCGGCACGAATGCGAACGCCGCCCGTGCCGGCGGGGTCGATCGCAAACAACGCGGCGGCCACGACGGCATCCGGCCATATCTGCGCGCCCGCGCTCATGCGACGAAGCACTCCGCGAGCGCGCGCTCCACCCGCGCGCCGGATCCGGACTCGTCGAGCGGATTGCGGCGCAGCCGGTGCCGCAGAGCCGACGGCGCGAGATGTTTCAGATGATTTTCAGTGACCGCCTTGGCGCCCGCGAAGGCTGCGAACGCGCGCGCGGCGCGCACCAGCGTCAGTTCGCCGCGCAGCCCGTCGGTGCCGAGCGTCATGCAGAGCTGCGCGGCCTTGGTGCGCATCGCGTCGGACACCGCCACCCGGTCGAGCCGTTCTCGCGCCGACTGGATTTTCCTGCGGATGCGGGCCTCGTCCTCCGCCCATTGCGCGACGAAGACGGAAGGGTCGGTCTCGAACGCGTCGCGCCGCTTCACGACTTCGATGCGCGTCGGCAGATCGTCCGGCGTCTTCACCTCCACGGACAGGCCGAACCGGTCCAGCAGTTGCGGGCGCAATTCGCCCTCTTCCGGATTTCCGGTGCCGACCAGCACGATTTTCGCGGGGTGCCGGATGCTGAGCCCATCGCGCTCGACCACATTCTCTCCGGAGGCGGCGACATCGAGCAGCAGATCCACGAGGTGGTCTTCCAGAAGATTCACCTCGTCGATATAAAGAAACCCGCGGTTGGCGCGCGCCAGCAATCCGGGCTCGAAACTCTTTTCCCCGTGCGCAAGCGCGCGCTCCAGATCGAGCGCGCCGACCACGCGGTCTTCGGTCGCGCCGAGCGGCAGATCGATCACAGGCACCGGCACCCGGTGCGATTTCAGTTTACCCTCGCCCGCCCGCGCCCGGCAGTCGTTGCATAATGAAACGGCAGCGTCCGGATCGCAGTGATAGCGGCACCCGACGACCGCCCGCATGGTCGGCAGCAGCGCCGCGAGCGCGCGCACAGCGGTGGACTTTCCCGAGCCACGGTCACCGAAGGCGAGCACGCCGCCGATCTTCGGATCGACCGCCGCGACGATCAGCGCCCGCTTCATATCATCCTGACCGACAATCGCGGGGAACGGAAAAGCCACCGTCATGGGCTAAACTTCCGCAGCACGGGTTCGCGCGATGATTCCGGCACCCTTATCGAGCAACTCCATGCGTAACGCGCCTCCCGGTTCGCAGCGACTGCTCGCCGTCCACCGGCGGGAAGCCCCGGTGAGGACGGCTTCGGGGCGGCTCTTATGCAGCAAACGAATGACCGCCCCCTGCGCGCCATAGCCACGGCGCCGTTGCGCGTCCCGGCCCGAAGGCTTCTTCCCGCTAATGCGTCTCCCATCGAGCGGAGCATGTGTCAACATTGATTGACGTTACGAACACTTAACGGCTAGGTCAACCGCATTGTGCCAGCAAGCCACCTGGGGCAACTCGTGCTGGAAATGCAGCCCTCCCGAAGAGTTGGCCAGCGCAAGCATGTCAACGAGTTGTGCGGCGACCGCTGGAACATCACTGCCGCGACCGTTGTGGAACCCGTGTGTTCGGCAACCCGCTGCGCGTGCCCCGCCGGCCCGATGCTGCCGAGCGGATTCTTGCATTGCGCCCGTTGCGGCGGTGCCATAACGGCACGCACCAGCACGACGCGATCACGCATTGGCATTCGACCCTTGCAGCGAGGGATCGACTGGTTCGGCTTCCCGCGAAGCCGAGAAGCCAAAACTCGTGCGGGGACAATTCCCGGAGAAGCCGAGGAAAACAAGGGACGAATTGGCCTTTGGCGCTCCCTAGGGGACCAAGAAGATTGAGCGGTGTCAGGATGTTGGCCTGAGGTGAGATCGAAAGGTGTTCCAGGGGATTGTTATGCTTTCCAATACGCTTGGCTCACTCCCTTGTGCTAGTAGGGAGCCGCAGCCGCAGCATAGCGTCAGGCTGCCGCCTCTTTGCGGCTTGGACGTTTCTTTGCCTCATCCACTAGCTTCGCCAAAAGACTAACATAGGCGATGAATTCCAACGCTCGCTCAGGATCATCCTTAACCAGCGAATGTGCTCTAGGGTTCCGAAGCCCAGCCACGGCACCGGAGAGCATCATCATGAACCCCTTTTGCTCGTTGCGATCCGAGTCATCCTTTAAAGCATTAAATGCAAGCAGCGGCTGCTTCGGACTAAAGACGAACTCCATCAACTCCATGCCGTCTTTGTTATCAACTCCACTTCGTAGTCTAACGAAATCATTGAGCGCTTTAACAGCATCTTCGATTGCGTTCGCGTAGTGCCCGTCGAGGTAAAGTTCGTTCGCTGCCCTCGCAATTTCGCTATGTAGCTCAAGTCCCTGGTAAGCTCGTATGACCTTATTATCGGCATCGTCATCGGCATCAGCGATCTTTTCTTGAAGGCGTTTTATTGCATCGCCAAGCAACTTTCGCGTTCTGGCCAATGCCGCCGTAAAGCGCTGACGTTTGGCCGCATCTTCCCTCAAATACAGTCCTGTGAACCAGTTCGCGTCGATTTGAAAATCGGCAGCATCGGCGGTCTCTGGTCCAAAAACGTCATCAATTGTCGCGTTCACGTTGATCGCAATCCGTTTGGCTTCGCCGTACCAATCCTCCTCGTAGCTCAACGTGAAGGATGAGACCTCTGATAGACGCCGTTCAAGCCTTTTTATCAGACTTGGAATTTTGTCAGGACGAGGGTTCGAGCGTTGCATCATCTGAAACCTTGATTCGCTTGGACTCATCGTTGGTTATAATTTTAAGGGTCACAAACGCGAAGGCTAGGACGTGACGGCTGCGAAGGCAGTTTCCCCCGTGCCCCGTCCGCGAGGCCACCCCTTGCGGTAAAGGTGGAGCGTGTGTGATCTACAATCTTCTCTGATACGGACCATGCCTCATGATTTCGATCCTTTTCACACTCGCATTTGTTGGCGTTATGCTGTTCCTCGGAGCGCGGGCCGTCCTGGGCTGGGCCATGCGAGACCGGCCGAAACGCCGCTAAGTCTGGCTGCCACCTTCAAGCGCCCGGTACACTGATGCGCGGCCGATCTTGAGAGCCTTGGCGATGGCAGCGGGTCCGAAGCCTTGCGCCTTCATGGCTCGCACCTGCTCAACATCGATGCTCGGCTTGCGGCCCTTGTAGACACC
The DNA here is from genome assembly GCF_047149785.1 of Nitrobacter sp. Taxonomy (GTDB): domain Bacteria; phylum Pseudomonadota; class Alphaproteobacteria; order Rhizobiales; family Xanthobacteraceae; genus Nitrobacter. Next base: position 2,300,991 of record NZ_BAAGBE010000001.1, read on the forward strand.
GCTGGCCTTGGCCTTGGCGATGCCTTCAAGCTGACGCTCCCGCCGAAGGTTCGTCTCAAACTCTGCAAACACACCAAGCATATCCAGAAACGCTTTGCCTGCCGCTGTGCTCGTGTCTATCGGCTGCTCAGTGGCCTTGAGGCTCGCACCCTTGGCCCGCACCGCGCGGACGATGTCTTGAAGATCACCGATGCTGCGGGCGAGCCGGTCAATGCGGGTGACCATAAGCACGTCACCGCTGCGCAGAAACTCAAGGATAGTCTGAAGCTCGGTGCGGCCGGTGGTGGTCGTGCCGCTCCGCTTTTCCGAACGGACCACCTCGCAGCCTGCCGCGCGAAGTGCCGCTTCCTGTATCTCTAGGTTTTGGTCCGTGGTGCTGACACGGGCATAGCCGAACACCGTCATCGTCAAATCCTCCTCGTTGTCTCACATGGCTTTAGACCCTGGGAGGATGATGTCTCAAAATGCCAATGTCAACCCTATTGAGACACCAATTCCGTCTCAGGCTGATACCTCGCTTGCGTATACCCTAGTGAGACATGGCGGGCAGACGGCCTGAGGTATAATCGTACTAAGTTTGTACGTCATATAAGGGGACAGGCCAAGCGCGGCGGTATCTTGGTGGGAAGTTTGGTGTCGTATATGGCCCCAGAGAGTCTGAGGTACAATCGTACTAAGTTTCCCTCAGTATAAGGGGGACAGGCTCTCCGCTTAACCGCATCGGGTATCCTGGTGGGAAGTTTGTCAGCCGTATATGACGAACGATACCACGGGACACCATGAGGCATGTCACGCCATATTGACGTGTGTGAGGAACGGTGGCTTGCGGCGCTCCGCTTTCCTGCGACTTCTCGCTGTTTGTAGAGGCGGAACTCTTATTCCCTCCCACTGGGGGGAGGCCCTAGGTGACGAATATCGCACGACGCTAAATTCTCTAGTGAAAACAATGCACTCTATTGTACTAATGCTAAGAGGAAAAAAAGCGTACGGTTTGATTCCCTAACACTGGGAGAAAGCAAGCTCTGTTTCGTGCTCCACTAGGACGCGGAACTTAGTTCGCTGACGCTGGGGAAGCTGCCACGAGGACCGCGCGGGCCGCCCGCTGTTTCTTCCACCTCTCCGACCATCAAGCCGCGCCTCAGGGCTCAGCGGCGCTCACCCTCACCCCGAAAGAAGGAAGCCAGACACCATGGCAGCCGCCGATGACGCACGTCCGCAATCTGACACGACTACCGCCACGCCCGCACCCGAGGGCCAACCACCGGGTCTCCCGCCTGAGATATTCGACGCCATCATGCAGCGGGCCAACGGATTGCCAGATGCCCAGCCGCAGGCGACCACTGAAGCCGGGGGTGGTGAGCAACCACAGCCCTCTCTCCTCCACCGCCTTGCCACGGGGCTCGCAGTCCCAGGGGCGGACGCCATCAGTGCAGCCACCGAGTCCGCAGCCCTGGGCGTAGCCAAAGCGGGCTTCGAGGCCAAAGACCTTGTGGCCGGTGAACCGAAGGACGCCGAGAAGTCGGTGGCGCGAAGGTGGATCGAGGGCGAGAGCAGGAAGCTCCGAGGCGAGAGCGTGGTCAATGGCATCGCGGAGAGCATTGCGCAATTCGGCACGGGGTTCATCGGCCTCGGGAAGATCACCAAGCCGCTAGGTGTTGCGTCTCGCATCGGGCACTGGGCTGAAGGTGTGGCTCGTGGTGCGACCGCAGGTGCCATCGTCATGGACCCGCACGAGGAGCGCCTCAGCAATCTCGTGCAGCAGTACCCGGCCTTGAGCAATCCCGTGAGTGCGTACCTCGCGGCCAAGCCTGATGATGGTGAGGCTGAGGGACGGCTCAGGAACGCGCTTGAGGGCATCGTGCTTGATGTCGGCTTGAGCGGTGCTCTCGCGCTTGCGGTGAAGGGCATCAAGCTCGCGCGGTCGGGAGACATCGCAGGAGCCAATGCGGCGGGTGCTACGGCTGATGAGGCGTTTGCCAAGGCCACGGAAGCCACTTCGGGCTTGCCACGGGAATCCGCAGGACTCAAAGTAGCTGGCGATGATGAGGGAAGTAGAGCCTTCGGAGGAGCGGATGTACTCGGCAATGTACCGCCTAGGCGAGGAGTTGGTCAAAGCGTTGAAGGAGAGGCGGGCCACGGAGCCATGGACGCGTCAGTCAACGGACAACTGGATGAAGCCAGCGGTCCGCTCGGTAGCGCTGATGGTGGTGCTAATAGTGGCGTTGAGCGCAATATACGTGGCGCGGTCTCAGCCGAAGATCATGCAGCACCAGATGCAACAAGCGGAAGCGGTGCAGCCGAAGCAACATCGGACCTTCGAGGAAATCATGGACCAAGCGGACGATATGGTCCTGCAATCAATGGAGAAGTCGCTCCAGGCGGACATATCGGCGGGCCTCAAGAGTCCGCAGTTGGCAGCCTCGGAGATGGAGTTAGAGAGAGCCAAGCTCAGGCACGAGCGTCTGAAACGCGAGGAGTTCTTCTCCATGAGATCAGAGCGGACACCTCCGCCCTCATCACCTACGGCGGACGCGATGCAGCCATAGACGCGGGCCACGCGTTCGCGCCACGGTCACCACAAGCACCGGGCCTCATCCCGTGGCAGAAGCTCCACACCACCGAGCAGACGCAAGCGTGGATGGACCACCTCATCCGCGACCAAGCCGACTACATCAATGCGCGTCGGGGCGGCGACGCCAAAGGTGCAATGTCCGATGCCGACATGGCGTCGATGCTCTCGGACCGCGCCAAGGCGTGGAATGAAGACCCGGCCGAAGTGCTTGGTATGCTCAAGGCTGCCGGGGATGGTGCGCCTCAGCTTGCAACGAACATGGAGACCTCGTTCCTCATCGCCAACAAGGCGTATCAGGACGCCTATGAGTTGGCCTCGCGCATCGGCAGCGACAACCTTGAGGGATTCGGCTCAAGGCAAGAGGCTTTAGCCGCGCTTCAGCACAGGATGGCGATGGCCACCACCATGTACGCGAACGGCAAGGCCATCGTGTCGAATGCCGCGCGGTCCATGCGGAGGATGAGGAGCGACTTCAAGTTCACCCCCGAGCAACTCCAGAACATCACCACCGCCGACCCCGAGCAACTGCTCAAGGTCATAGCCGAGACCAAGGGCGACCCGAGCCTCCTGGCCAAGGCTTCACGCATCACCGCTGCCCAGCGCATAATCGACTGGACCGCATCCCTCCAGGCGGCAAACCTGCTCTGGGGATGGAAGACACAGGTGGTCAACGCGCTCACGTCGGCTGCCATGCTCGTGTGGCGTCCGCTGGAGACGGGCATCGGGTCATACGGCCTCAAGGCTCTCGGCAAGGTCCGGGGTGATGAGGCTCTCATGGCGAACGCGGACAGCATCCGCAGGCAGAGTCTCCGCGAGGTCTCATACGCTGGATCGATGCTTAGCGACGGGTGGAACGCGGCATACAAGGCGTTCATGGAAGGTGACAGCATCCTCGCACCGCGCCAGCAAGAGCACTTCAGTGCGACCTCCCTTCAAGCCGACAACCTTCAGGAGTTGTGGAGCCAACTGCGGCCGATGAACACGATTGAGGACGCGGCTGCCAACGCGGTAACCGCAGGCTTGTTCGCGAAGGCCACCTTGACGGGCAGCTTGCGCACGCTCGGGGCTGCGGATGAGATGGTCAAGACCATGAGGTATCGCGCCGTGGTCGCGGCCAGGGCCAGCCTTGAGGCCGATGAGCGCGGGCTTGCTTCAGGCTCTCAGGCTTACAGCGATCACATCTCGTCACGGCTTGATGCTGCCTTTGATGGTGAGGGCAGAGGCATTGACCCTGATGCCCTGAGAGAGGCGCAAGCGTCCACCTTCCAGAACGACTACGTGAAGGGCGACGACACATGGCTTGGCCGTCAAGGGCTTGGTGCATGGTATGCGAACCTTGCGGCCGACCAGACGTGGCTACGCATCATCACCCCGTTCATCAAGACGCCCACCAACCTCTTCAGGTACGGCGTGAAGCTCACCCCTGGGCTCAACCTCTTGCAAAAGGAATACGTCAACGCACTCCGGGGCAACGCCGGGCCTGAGGCTGCCGCCCGTGCCATCGGCCAGCTTTCGCTGGGTGCCATGTTGGCGAGCATTGGTGTCGCCATGTGGTCGAAGGGGACGGTAACGGGGTCACCACCACAGAATCCGCAGCAGGCTCGGGAGTGGAGGAAGGCTGGCAATCGTCCATACTCCCTCTCATGGACCAACGCTGAGGGTGGCCGTTCGTTCTTCGAGCTTAGCCCCTTCGATCCGGTCATGATGCCGTTCATCATGGTGGCCGATGCCGCTTCGATCTACCGCGCAGGCCACATCAACCCCGAGGAAGCGCACGGCCTTGCGGCGAGCGTTGTGCTTTCCATCGCGCATCGGCTCAAGGACAAGACCTACCTCAAGAGCATCGCGGACGCCATCGATGCCATGCGCGACGACAACACGATGGCCTCATGGACCAAGCGCACGGCTCCGGGCTTTGTGCCGTTCTCCTCGCTGATGCCGATGGTCAACCCCGACCAGTACATGAGGGAGACGCGCACGGTGCTGGACAGCCTTGCCGCGAAGGTCCCCGGCCTGTCATCAACGCTACCGCCCGCCCGCGATGTGTTCGGTGACGTTGTGTCCCCGGCCTCAGGCATCATCTCGGCGCAGACCAAAGCCGACCCTGTGACCCGCGCGTTGGATGAGAGCTTTGCGGCAACGGGCCATTACCTCACGCCACCCGCTGCTAGGAGTGAAGCCACTGGCGGAGTGGACCTCAGGGACTACACGCTTGAGGACGGCCGCAACGCGTATGACCGCTATCAGGAGCTAATCGGTCACCCTGAAGGTCTCGACCCGCTGCGGGAGGCGGTGTCCGACCTCGTGCAATCGGGTGAGTACGAGGAGCTTCCTCATGGCGACTACCGCGAGGAGTACACCAAGGAAGGAGCGTTCATGGAGCTTGTCGTCAGGTACAGACAGGCAGCACTCAAGGCGTTGCTTGCCGAGAACGATGACCTCGCGGACGCGGTCAACAAGCGCAAGCTGGATATCGCCAACTCATTCGAACGAACGGACCCGAAGCTCGCAGCGGATAAAGCCCGCGTCAAACCGTTCGCGGACCTCCTGAAGTCTTATGGCATCTCCTTGCCGAATCTCTCCGTGCGTCAGTAAGCCACCGGCCGCGATTTCGGGGCACACCACCCCGCGCATCGACCACCTCCAGCCGTGCCTTTTAGCGGCGCTCCGCGCTCCTCATCACTCATCGTCAGTAACTCTGAAAGGAAGCCACACACATGGCAGCCGCCGATTCCTCACGTCGTCCACCAACACCTGAGGTCAACATCACCGAGGCCCTCCAGCCGGTAGCCGCCCCGGTCAATGCCGAGTTTCGCCATCCAGCCGCTTCAGGTCCAAGCCCGCTGCACGGGATCGCAGAAGCACTGTCCGCAATAAGCGGTGATCTCGCAGCCTGGGGCGCTAAGCAGAAGCAAAAACAGGATGAGGAGGATACTCTCCGAGGCGAGGCCGCGTTCTATGAGGGAACTGCGGGCGGATACGCTCAAGGTGTGGCGGATGGCGTCATCCCCGCAGACAAGAGCCCGAAGTTCATCGAAGGCTACAAGCGGGCCATGGGCATGTCCGCAGGCATCAGCCTGGACAGTTACCTCGGAGAATCGTTTCAGCAGTGGACGGACAAGACCAATCCCGACCCTGAGGCGTTCAATCAATGGTTCGGCAACACAGTCAAATCGCAACTCAAGACACAAGACCCGGACATCATACGCGGCCTTGCGCCTTACCTTCGCTCCGCTGGGCAGAAGTATCACTCCATGTGGCAGTCCGAGGTCACACAGAACACGCAGAACACGGCGCTTGCCTCATACGGTGCCGCTATCGCCTCCACCATCGACGATGCCATCTCGGATGCCCAGCAGGACGGCACGACGCTCAACCTCGACCAGCTTGGCACCAACATCGACGCCATCCGCGACCACGGCAAGGGCATCGGCCTTCGGAATGACCAAGTGGACAAGCTCGTGGCTGACACCATCCAGGTCAAAGCCCTCACGTCCCGCGATCCGACGCTCCTCTCCCTCTTCGACCGCAAGAGCGCCTCAGGCCCGCCGCTAGGCGACACGCCGCATGGCCTTGCCGTCAAGGCTGAAGTGACCTCATCGCTCATGCGCCTCTGGAAGACCGAGGAATCCGAGGCTCGCCTTCAGCAGGAGCGCCAAGACAAGCTCGCGGCCAACACAGCGAAGCGCACCATCGTTGAGCAGATACTCAAGGACCCGAACGCGCCGATAGATGAGCAGCAACTCGCGCCTATCCTCAAGCTAGATGACAACTTCAAGCTCGACCTCATGAAGTGGCGCGATGACATCCGCACTCGCAACATCATTGATGATCCCTCGAAGGTGTCCTTGCTGTATCAGGACATCCTCTCGGGTGGTGGTGATGGAGTGGAAAAGGTCACAAGCGCCATCAGGTCAGGCGACGTGCGCAACCCTGAGAACATCCGCCAAGCCATCACCTTCGCCAAGGCCATGCAGGACTACGGGCAGCGGCCCGATGGCATCCTCAGCACGTCCGCCGCCAGGTCGTACATCGGGCAGATTCAGATGGTCGGGCAGGATTCGAAGATGTCCCGGAGCAGAATCTTCGGTGACCCTGCGACCCTCACCGAGGACGGCCGCACGGCGTTGAACAACTATCGCTATGGCCTGATGCAATGGCAGATGAAGAACGCGAATGCATCACCCCTTGAGCGTGAGCAGTTTGCCACGAGCTTCGGGGAATCCATCTTGAAGAGCTTCAGGCCCGTTGGCCGCAATCTCACTCAGAGAGAATACACCCCGCCGCCATCAGTGCAGGGTCAACCGCAGGCTGCTCCACTTGCTGGTGACACGCCTCAAATCCCGAGCACCCCGAACCGAGCGACACAGCATGGCACCGAGCAGCCACCAACGGCGCAGCCACAACCCGCGACCAGCGGTCCCTTGAACGCGACCAGCATCAATCCGCTGTACCGCGCCATGTCCCCCGACCAGCGCAGCGCCGTTGAGGGTCTCGCAAAGCGGAAGGGGATGACGGTCGATGACTTCCTTGGCGGCATACAGACACAGCCTCAGGCTCCGCAGCAACCAGGGAAGCGCTCGGACGCGGGTGGTGGCACCATCCCCTTCGCAGCCATCAATCCTCGGTCCATGGTTGAGACCGCGCGAAGCGTGGCTGATAGGCTCGGGCTGGGCGGGATCATTAACTCTCAGGTCCCAGTCTCGGAGACACCGCAGCCATCGCCAGCGGCGCTTAACCCTCAGCAACAAGTCCCCTCGGGCAAGACCATCGAGGCGATAGGCGCTGAGGCTCCTCAGGGTGGCGAGCATAGTCCCCTTACCTTGGCGAAGTCCTACCTGGGCAAGTATGAGCGTGACCCTGAGGCCCGTGCGACCTTGAGTTCGTTCTTCGCGAAGTTCGGAGGCATCCACCTCGACCCGGCCACAACGCCCTGGTGCGCAGCGTTCGCCAATGCCGTGCTCGGAGCATCGGGCATCAAGGGCACGGGCAAAGCTAACGCGAGATCGTTCCTCGACTGGGGCACTCCGACTGACAATCCCTCCGAGGGTGACATCGTGGTCTTCAGACGCGGCAACTCTTCATGGCAAGGACACGTCGCGTTCTTTGTCGGCTTCGATGGAGATGGAAACATCAAGGTGCTTGGCGGCAACCAGCATGATCATGTGTCCATCACCACCATGCCGAGAGCAGCGCTTCTAGGCTTCCGCAGAGCACCGGACTTCAAGCGGCCGAGGAGTCGTGAGGAAGCAAACCTCATTCAATCGTCAGTCGCGCAGCTTGAGGCGTGAGACGGCGAGATGCCCCGGCTTCTACAAGAGGTCAACCTGCGCAACCTAGACACTCGGCACGATCTTAAGGTTCACCTTGAGGTGCACGTTGGGATCACGCTTGAAATGCACTCTAGGTACTACGCACATAGGCCCTACCTCACATCATACACATGTCTGACGTGATGCATGACCTCCACCCTTACGTGGTGCGCGCGTTTTTTTGGAATCTGTTTTCGCTTGACGAAATTCCACTCATTGCGGAGAGATAACGGAAAGGAATTGATTGATGACGATGACGATGCTTCAGCCGCGACGGCTCAGCGGCGCTCAACGAACACCACCGCAGAATGATCTTTCCGAGGTCGTTCTAACGACGCGGAACTTAATCTGCGCCGCCCGACGCAATGATGGCGATGACTTCAGACAAGACGCAGAACGACTCTGCACGAGCGTCGGGGCATGGCATAGAAGTCGCCTCCTCAATCCAATGCCGATTGATGGCGGATTAGCCGTTTCGACCATCGTGAAGCACAACCCGAGCAAGCACCCTCAGACAAAAGAGCCGAGAGAATTCGACACGCTGTTCTTCGCCGCGCTGTTCCTCATGGAGTTGGCGGGGATGACGATGACCTTCCAGTGGCTATGGAACGGAAAGAGCCGCTACTACCTTCGTGGTGAATTCTCATCCGCCGCGAGGTCACGGTTCTATATTGCTCGCATCATCCTCAGTGCCGAGCCACGGCAATGCGCACAGTTCAACGAGGATCACCACTCATATCGCCTCCGCGACCTGATACAGCGCCACGCTGGCGGCACCATGCTCCCCGATGGCAAGCTCGGGCGGCAAGCGGCTATCGAGCGATGCACCGAGGGTTACGAGACCGCTAGGCAGGCGCATCACGAGAGCTTGTCACCGGACGACTACCACAAGCTTCTCACGGACGTTCTTACCACCACCACCATCTTCCACGGAAAGAGAGGAGACACTCCACCATGACTGATGAGAGCGACGACTACACTAAGTCATTCGCACGCAGGCTGGAAGAGGATGCGGAGAGGCGAAACTGCTGGGTGATTAGCGGGGGAGTACCATCACCCGGACCTGATAACCGCGACTTCCATTATTTCTGGAAAAAGGTGCCCCTTCATCCAGAAGAGGTGTTCGCGCTCAGGCGAAAGCACTTCAAGGGGCTAGGAACCAAGAACCCGACCATACGCTACCCCGGCACGGCAGAGTGGCGCATGCTGTACGTGAAGGCAGCCAGAATCGTTGCCAAGCGCATCGGCAAGACCGGCGATCCTGAGGACCGACCATTTCCAGGCCGCTTTACTGTCATCAAGCTTATTCCTCGCAGCAGCGGGGGGAGGAGGAATGGAGTCCGCCAAGGCGACAGCGGAGCCGCAGCATGACGCATAAATATCATAAACCGATGAGCGTGTACGAATACCGCAAAGCGGGAGAATTGCTGCGGTTCATCGATCATACGGACCTGAAGATGGAAGAGGCGTTAGCGCTTCAGCGAAAGCACTTTACCGGGCTGGGCACTGACAAGCCAGTCATGCTTAAGCCACGGAAGCAGCCTTTGACAGGAAGCGCCGCGACCTTTGTCATCAGACGCCTCGCGCTTGAAGGTGATCCTGAGGACTATGTGCTCCCGCGATACCTCTTTTGCCCACCGCCGCCCGAACCAATTGACCTTAAGGCATCATCGCCTCTTCAGGCCGCTGCTGAGCGCTTGGCGCAACGTTGCAGGTAGTGTGTGTGTGTGTGTTCACTGGTTGTCGCGCTTCTCGACCAGCACCACATGCTTGGTACGGCCTTTCGCGAAACTCTCTCGCATGGTGCTCTTCTCAACGCGCGGCTTGAGTTGTAGTCCGCCTGGATAGACATTTGGTGGTGGAGGTGGCTGCGAGCTTATCTCCACCGGTTCAACCGCTGCGGCCATTGCAGTATCGAAGGCATCATCAGCATCAGCTTCGGAGTTCACCAAGGGTTGAGGCCATCGGCCCTCTGCCTTCAATGCCTTCACGCGAGCGAGCACGCCGGGCACGCCAGCGGTGCCTCTCCTCAGGCGTCATCGTCCCTGTCTCATTATGCTCATCGTCGTCCATCTCACCAAAATAGCAGAGCGTCATTGAATGCCAAGCCGCTACGGGCAGACGGGGTGCGTTGAGCCGAGGTGATGATTTTAATTTCACGTCCGCGTGAAGCTTTGACATTCCGCATGTCAACACCAATGACATTGCTAGCTATCCCATTGTGATCCGGGCCTCTGGAGCACCACGAGCACGTCAAGGCTTTTGACATTCGGCTTGCGGTTTCCGGGTCAATCATCCTGCCTCTTGCAATCGAATGCACCATGCGGCGAAGCATATCGCGCAACCATTTGTGAGAGAGGATTCAGGATTCGATGAACATCTTTTTCAAGACACACACCAAGGGCGACTTTAATCGGAAGACGCGCATAGCACGCAGGATCGACTCTTCAGAGATAGAGATCATTGTTTTTGAGGGGACGGAATTGGAAGGCATTCTGGCGTTTGCTCTCGGTATTATTCGCGATGCGGCCGAGCAAAGCACGTTAATCTTTCATTCCAAACGGAACACCTTTCGTGATGCTTTCGAGAAGGGATGGATTGAAGCCTGGGCTCGTGATGGATTTGCAAAAAGGCCACCAGAACATCGCGAGACCTGGGCGCAACTCTATGCGTTACTCCAAGAAAGAGACATCACCATCAAAGCTGCACATCTTCCAGAGCAGGAGGAAAGGGCGCTTACGGATGTGCTTCGGGGCAAACGGCGAGAAACCTGGGCACCCGGCGAGCCGGTTGAGAACCCGTGGGAAGATCGGTCATCGGAACTAAACGATGCAATCGACCGTGCGGTAAAGCGCAAGCGTTAGACCAAGAAGATGTTTAAACAATCGATCAATTCGCGCCTCGCAGTCGTCGCAGGGCGAGGCAAAGCGTGGTGCGTTGTGCCCGGCTGCGAGCGGCGCACGATGCAGATGAGCGGCAAGGGCTTGTCGGGCCGCTACTGCAAGATTCACACTCAGTTCAAGGCTCGGCATGGCAGCATGTGGCATCGGAGCTACTCGGCGGGTGACCTTAAGCCGTACCTCCGGGCAGCCACCAGCTACATTAGCCCGAGGCTGTTCGCCGTAACTGGACCGCTGCTCGCTGATACGGCCACGAGGGCTCATCCGCACTTCGCCATTAAGAACGCCGTGGACCGCTTGGCCTTCATGATCGAGGGCGCACCTTACGAGCAAGCGACAAGGCTCCGAGGATTGCCAGCAAGCACCCGCGCGGGCATCGCCTTCGGTCGATTCCGTAACCGTGGCGTGAAGCCCGAGAAGCTCCTGGCCATCACCCTCGCTGTATGCGCCCTCATCACCGATGACCCGAGGGCCGATAAGACCCCCGAGTTTCGCCGTGTGCAGATCGCCAAGGCATGTCATCGCCGCGCCTCAGGGTTTCATAGGGTGTGGTCCGAGAGGTCCCAGCTTCACGTCTTCGCAAGGTCCACCGGCCGCGTGCTGCGCATCCTGGGCGGGCGGCTTGAGGAACTCTGTGCGGCTGCCATCGATGAGCATCTTGAAGGCATCCTGAAGCTGAAGGTGAAACGATATGGCCAGCATCCGAACGCCACCATCGCCAGCGGAGCAACAATGCATGAAGAATAATCTCGCGTGTGATCTAGTGCCTAGTGTTCGGGCAGCGGACATCCCATCACCGTCCCGGTCACTCCGCGCCGATACCTTAAAGCCTATCCGCCTTGAGACACGGTGGAGGGCGGTTGATCCGCACCTCAAGCAATACTGCCGTGCCCTCTCAGCACGATTGATGGACAATGATGGTCACCGGCAACGCGCACCGAAGGCCAATGTCCGCGCGAAGTTTGACCTCGCGGTTGAGGTCATTGTGTGCAACCTCGTGGCTCTTGCATTGAGCAAGGAAGGGCACCATCGATCCCTCGCCATCATCAGGGCAAACCACGCATCCAGCACGTCCCCGGTCTATGGCAAGCCGTTCAATCGCGTGGTGACGCTGATGGATGAGGCTGGCCTCGTGACGGTGACGGTCGGTTATCGCCGTAGTGCCGCAGCCCGTGCGTCTTCGTCCGTCACAGCAACACCAGCCATGAAGGTACCAGCGGTAAGCGACTGGAGCGCATTGAGCCTTGAGGACCATGAGCGCCTCGTTGTACTCCACACGGACGGGCGGTCACCACCGTCACCACCGGGCTTAGAACACGATGTCATGGCCATCAACACCGGCCTATGCATGGCGAGCGTGGAGATGTCCGACGTGGTGGCTCATGTCGCCAGTCGGTCAAGCACCATCATAGACTGGCTCGTGACGCCGCTTCATCGCCAACTGCACCGGACGTTCAATGATGACTTTGAGTCCGGCGGCAGGCTGTACGGCGGCTGGTGGCAGACATTGCCTCGCGAGCTACGCAAGCACATTCGCATTAATAGTGAGGCAGTGGTCAACGTGGACTTTGCCACAATGCACCTCAGGCTCGCTTACGCTGCGGCTGGAAAGCGTGTCCCTCGCGGTGACCTCTATGACCTCACGGGCACCGATCAAGAACGGCTCGACTGGCCAAGGCTCAGGGAAGGCCGCAAGCAACTGGTGAGCGTGATGTTCATGAGCAAGAGCAGCTTACGGCAGTGGCCGGGAGGAACACTGCGAGAGCGCGAGGACATTCGGTCGTGCTTTCCGAAGGGTGCCAAGGTCAAACACGAGATCGCGGCCATCAGGGAGAGGCACGAGGCGATAGCCGGTCGCGGTGACGGGACCACTGGATGGTTCGAATGCGGCCGAGGGTTACGGCTCCAGCGGATCGAGAGTGACATCCTCGTGGCCGTCTTGCTCAAGTTGAACGCACTCGGCATCACCGCCTTGCCGATTCACGATGCCGTGCTTGTCGCGAGATCACATGGCAAGACGGCCCAGCGGATCATGGAGGCGGAGGCGCGACGGGTCACGGGTGCGAGAATCCCCGCGAAGATCGGTGAGGTTTAAGCCGTCTCCTGACGGCGACTGAGCGGCTTTAGTCGCGAGACGGCGACAGCTTTAATCAAATGCCCAGTAATCGGCCACAGCGGGCCACTGGTGCGTTTTGCCTCGTGGCGAGTCCCTGAGGCCAGCTAACAGGAACGGCTCTCAGAGAGTCTGTATGGCCGTTTATAATGGGTGCGACGGATTGACTCAGTAAAGAGTGACGCTGAGTGCTACTCCCGGCTGGCGCGGATTCCGCTTATCGTTCCAGTAGGGTACCCTATGCCCCCTATAGCTGGCAAGCTTAGCGCCGTTGCTCAGGGCTGAGGATAGTGGCCTATTGACCACCATCATCGCTGCACGGTGACTTGAGGGCGACGGCTTCAAGGCCGGGCTACTGGGTACCACCTCAAAGTGACCTAGCAGGGTCTCAAGCTACCGGACCAGCTTCAAGCATCACCATATCGTACGGACGACAGACGCATAAGGCCAGGGCATGAGGCTGGTTGCTTGAAGCGCTTGCCTGAAGTCGATGGTGAGCGGTGACAGCGAACCTCTATAGCTTCATGCTAGCACCCGTGGCATCATGTGTGCATGCGCAGCGGGGAGCACTGGGTGGTCGAATGGCCGTGGGTAGAGGGCTACTAGCCATCGCGAACGGGCGACTAGCGGTAGCCGTAGGCACGGCACTGGCGAGCCTCATGCTAAGCTCGGGCTTGAGCTTCGCGCAGACCGTGGTGCCAAGCACTGAAGCCACACGTTTTACCGAAAGCGATTGCCAATGGCTGCACCGAGAGTTCCTAGCCGCATGCATCGTGTCCGAGACTTGCGGTCCACACCCTGATGAACTTTCCTACTCCATGGCCCTGCAACGAAGGATGTCTTCCCTGGAGACTGTCATCACGGTCGCCGCAATGCACGAGATCGATGCTGCCTGTAATCGGTCCTGCAAGTCGAAGCACCTGATGGATTACTCCACCTTACGCCGGACGGTATGCCTCCTGCTCATGGAGCGGCGACACCTTAACGGGTCACACCATCAAGCCGCGCATACGGCTCGGCGGCACACTCACCATCACCACCACCAAGCCGCGCCTTTCTAGCAACGCTCAGTCAGAAGATTAATCACCAGCCGTCCCTCAGTCGCCCTCTCGCGACGGCTTAGCGGCGCTTCGAGCACCAAACCATCATGCGCACATCAGGTCCGCCGCCCAGTGCTGGCGGGCCTCTGGACTCATTGCAGCCACGCGGTCTCTCCCGTGTGCTGGCCGCAAAGTATATCGGCGTCTCGCCCTCACATTTCGACAAGCTCATCAGGGACCGCGTGATGCCACCCCCGAAGCGGCTCGGTGGTCGGGTGGTCTGGGACCGAAAACAACTCGATAAAGCCTTCGATGCTCTTGACGCGGACTCTAACGGGAATCAGGATGACCCTAGCGACCACCACGACGACACAAGCAACACCTGGGACACCTCCCTCAGCAACCACAATGCGCATTCGACTCAAGTACGTAAGTGAGGATGTGGACCGGCACGGCAACCCTCGGTGCTATCTCCGCATGCCCGGACGGCCGAAGGTCCGGCTTCGCTCCATGCCCGGCACCCCCGAGTTCATGCTTGAGTATCAGGAAGCCTTAAGTGGCTCCGCTGTCACCACCACCACCAAGCCGAAGCCAACCGCATTCCAGCGCGGCACCTTCAGGCACCTGTGCGTCCAATACTTCAAGAGCGGCGAGTACAGCGCGCTAGATGTCAGCACTAAGAATTGGCAGAGGCGGGCACTGGAGCGTATCTGTGAGACCCACGGCAGCAACCTCGTGTCGCACATGCAAGCTCGCCACGTCCGCAAGCTCCGCGATGAGTTGCTTGCTACCCCGGCCGCAGCCAACGGACGGCTCAAGGCTCTCCGGGCACTATTCAACTGGGCGAATGAGGCGGATGAGACGACGGTCAACCCGACCCTCGGGGTGAAGCGCATCAAGTATGCGAGCGATGGTCACCACACATGGACCGATGCCGAGATCGCACAGTATCAGAAGCGGCACCCGGCCGGCACCAAGGCCCGCCTCGCATTCGACCTCCTGCGCTACATCGCGTTTCGCCGCGAGGACGTGGTGCGGATCGGCCCGGAGCACATCCACGGAGGCCGGGTCACGTATCGCCAAGCCAAGAACGAGGACCGCAACCCGGTTGACCTGGACATCCCCCTCCACCCCGACCTTGAGGCGAGCATCGCCGCAGCTACTCGGAGCGATGGCTCAAAGACGTTCCTCCTCACCGAGTTCGGTAAGGCGTTCACGGCGAACGGCTTCGGCAACAAGTTCAAGGATTGGTGCCGCCAAGCGGACCTGCCTCATTGCTCGGCTCACGGCATCCGCAAGGCTACCGCAACGGCGCTCGCGGAGAACGCAGCGACCCCGCACGAGATCATGTCCATTACCGGCCACAGGTCCATTGAGGAGGTTGAGCGCTACACCAAGGCGGCACGAATGCGGATGATGGCGAACGCCGCAATGGCGAAGCTCTCCCCTCCCCGCGAAGCCGCTCAGAATTTGTCTCACCGCGCGGAGAGGTGGGACAATTCCCGGAGAAAAGCTAAGGAGAACAAGGGTCGAATTGGTGTTTGGCGCTCCCTAGGGGAATCGAACCCCTGTTTCAGCCTTGAGAGGGCCGCGTCCTAACCGCTAGACGAAGGGAGCGTAACGGACAGGCAATAGCCTTGAAATCGACAAGCTGCAAGGCACCGTCTGCAATCAGGGTTCGCTCGCGAATTTCAACGTGCCGGCGGGCCGCAACGTGTGTAGATCGAACGTTCGTATCTGGACGGAACCGGCGATATCGAGGGTCACGACAAGGCGATCTCCTGCAACGGCGGTGGCGGTGATCCTGGCTCCTGTGGGCAGCCTCGCGGTCACCTCGGTGATCGGCCCGCTTCCCTCCATACGGAAAAGACGGTAGCCGATGGCGATCAGAACGGCCGCCAGGGCAAGAGCCGTGGTCAGGCCCGCGATCAACATCATCCGTCGCACCCGCGAGAACAGCGCGGCCTGCTCCGGGGTCGGTTCGGGATTAACAGGCTCGGTCATGCAAGGCTCTGATCTGAAAGGCTCATCGTCGGATCGCGCTCGAAGGCTGGAGATCGTCGTCACGGGCAACGAGAACTCGGCGCGGCTCGACCGCGTCCTTGCGACACGCTGTCCGGAGCAGTCGCGATCGCGTCTGAAATCCCTGATACTCGCAGGCCAAGTCTTGGTCGGACGAAAATCCTCTGTTGGGAAGCGAGTCTTTGTCGCGAACGATGCGATCGGCCCCATCCCCGTTCGCGATCCCGCTTATCATGTCGCCCCCGGCGATACGATCACAATCGACATACCGCCCGCAATACCCGCCGCACCGAAGGCGGAAGCCATCGCGCTCGACATTATGTACGAGGACGACGACCTGATCGTCATCAACAAGCCGAAGGGGCTGGTGGTCCATCCTGGCGCCGGCCATCAGGCCGGGACCCTGGTCAATGCCCTGATCGCGCATTGCGGGGAAAGCCTGTCCGGCATTGGCGGCGTCTGCCGACCCGGCATCGTGCATCGGCTCGACAAGGATACCACCGGCCTCATGGTCGCGGCCAAAAACGACGCCGCGCACAAGTCGCTGAGCGCCCAGTTCGCGGATCATGGACGAACCGGCCCGCTGCGCCGGGGGTATCTGGCTTTTGCGTGGGGATTACCAAACCGCTTGCATGGCACCGTGGATGCCCCGATCGACCGCCACCCCTATGCCCGCGAAAAGATGGCCGTGCGAGCAGGCGGGCGCGAAGCGATCACCCACTGGAATGTGCGGGAAGCTTACAACGACCGCGACGGCAAACCGGTGGCGGTACTCCTCGCTTGCCAGCTCGCGACAGGCCGCACCCATCAGATCCGCGTCCACCTCGCTTATGCCGGCCATCCGCTGATAGGCGACGATGTCTATGGCCCACATTTCAAAACCAAGGCCAGCCATCTGGGATCATCGGCTCGGGCCGCCCTCGACGCTCTCGGGCGGCAGGCGCTACACGCTCATCTGCTGGTCGTCGAACATCCCAGAACCCGAGAAGTCTTGCGTTGGGAGGCAGCCCTGCCGGAAGACCTGTCCCGTCTTCAGGCGGCGCTGACGGCGGCGGAATGACGCAGATTCGTGAAACCCCAGCGATAGCAAACGGTTACAATCGCGATCACGGAATCGTAATCCCTTTTTGTTCTTCCCTTTTCCGTTTTCCTTGGTGTATGTTGCACTTGCGTTGAATACCCAACGTGGAACATCGCAGCGCGGTCAGCTTTAACTAAAGTGATCGCCTGCCGGCTCGCCGGTGTCGGGAGCCCGAACCAGTGGAGGGCGCTACCATGGCCCGTACTGCTACCTTACCGGTTCTCAACGGAGAATCTGGTCTTTCCCGTTACCTTGCTGAAATTCGCAAGTTCCCCATGCTGGAGCCGCATGAGGAGTACATGTTCGCCAAACGCTTGCGCGAACATGACGATCGCGATGCGGCGCATCATCTTGTCACCAGCCACCTGCGACTCGTGGCCAAGATCGCCATGGGCTATCGCGGCTACGGCCTGCCGATCTCGGAAGTCGTTTCCGAAGGCAACGTCGGCCTGATGCAGGCGGTGAAGAGGTTCGAACCCGAGAAGGGCTTCCGCCTCGCCACATACGCCATGTGGTGGATCAAGGCGTCGATACAGGAATATATCCTGCGTTCGTGGTCGCTCGTGAAGATGGGCACCACCGCGAACCAGAAGAAGCTGTTTTTCAACCTGCGCAAGGCGAAGAGCAAGATTTCCGCGCTTGACGAGGGCGATATGCGTCCGGATCAGGTCAAGCTCATCGCCAAGCGTCTGGGCGTCACGGAACAGGACGTTATCGACATGAATCGCCGCCTTGGTGGCGATGCATCGCTCAACGCGCCGATCCGCGACGATGGCGAGGCCGGTGAATGGCAGGACTGGCTGGTCGATCAGTCGCCCACCCAGGAAACCATCATGGCCGAGCACGAGGAGTTCGATCATCGCCGTCAGGCGTTGACCGGCGCGATGGGTGTGCTCAATCCGCGCGAACGCCGCATTTTCGAGGCGCGACGCCTCGCGGATGAGCCGATGACGCTGGAGGATCTGGCCGCCGAATTCAACGTGTCGCGCGAACGCGTGCGGCAGATCGAGGTTCGCGCCTTCGAGAAGGTGCAGTCGGCGGTGAAGACAGCGATCGCACGGCAAGAGCAGGCTGCTCTGGAAGCTGCCCGCTAGAGTCTGTTTCAACTGTGTTGAATCAGACTCGTCGCTTGTCTTTTTGTTTGAGCATGATCTTTTCCGAAAACCGGTTTCCACTTTTCGGGATCATGCTCTAACGCCGGCAAGCTTCGGTTTGAGCCATGGGGCCGGCGGCAACGCCGGCCTTTTTGTTTGGCGGCCGGAGGGCGGCGGCCAGAGGGTTTTCAAGCGAAGTGGCTGCCGATTCGCGTCAAGAAAACGCTTCAAATCAAAATCATAGAGCATCGCTTCTGATTCTAGCGGGTAGAATACTCGCACGTTATCGACCGCGAGCTTACGGCTCACCGGATTTCACTTGACCGGACCTCACTTGACCCGAACTCACTTGGCCAGAACTCACTTGGCCAGAACATGCTCTTGCAGCGCTCGCTTTCTGGTCAAGGGTTGTCTGCTTCGGGAAATCGGGAACAATCGACGGTGCGGAATCGCAGGCCGCGTAGCGGTTTTTTCCCTGGTTCTTGGCAACATAGAGAGCATGATCGGCGTCGGCGAGCAGGCGCTCCGAACAGACTCCGATCTCCCTGGTCCATTGAGCTAGCCCGATCGATGCCGCAATCGGAACATCGGCGCCGGTGCATCCGGCGGCGTCGTCACGGCAGGCGGTCAGTACGCGCCGCGCGATCACCGCGCCCTCGTCCAATGTCATGGCCGGCAAGAGGATGCAGAATTCGTCGCCGCCGGTACGCGCCAGCAGATCGCCGGGCCGCAATTGCATCTGCGCCATCAGCGTGAAATGCCGCAGGCAGGCATCACCGGCGGCGTGACCGTGAGCATCGTTGATCTCCTTGAAGCCATCGAGATCGATCACGAGGAGCGCAAAAGGTTCGCCGCTCCGTTGCGACATTGCGCACGCTTCCTCCAGCCGCGCCAGCAACTGCCGCCGGTTGGCGACGCCGGTGAGGTCGTCCACCAGCGCGAGATCGGCAACCTCATTCCGCAGTCGATCGATTGCCATCAACAGGAAACCGAAATTCCAGGTCATCGACAGGAACACAAGAACCAATATCAAGGCCGCCTGGAGACCATTGAAGTTGACATAGGAGACTCCGCCGCCGATGTCCAAGAATGAGCAGACCACTCTGATCACGCTGACGCAAATAATGAGCGCGCCGACGATTCCCGCGAGTTGGGCTCCCGAGTTGATGCGACCTTCCCTCCGCGACAGCACCAGCTTCAGCGTCATGGCGATCGGCGCCGCCTGAGCCGTTGAATAGATGAAGATACGCATCCGCATGTCGTCGCGCACATACAGGAAGAGTGCGAGTCCCGCGACGCTCAATGCGAGGGTGATGAATGTCGCCTGCCAGGAGACGGGCCCCTCGTAGAAGCGCTGGATTCCCATCGCGCAAAGGCAGATCGCGAAGATCAACCCGCCACCGCCAAACAGCAGAGGCAGCATCGAATCGACGTGACCGCGCAGCATCGATACCGCGGCAAAAAAAGCGGCGGTGAAAGCAGCCGCGGCCCAATATCGCGCGGCCGCAAGCGTCGGATAGCTCCGCATGACGTGGGTCCAGACCAGACCCAGCGCCAGGAAGTTCACGACGAACACGACCCATAACGTCGGTACGCTCAGCATCGCGAATTCAGAGCGTCTCCGCCCTTCCTGTGTCCCACGACTTTCCCGTCTTCCGGACAACGTGCGGCCGCAGCGCTTAACGGAACCTCACCGCGGTCAAACAACCCCTCGCCGTGGTTTTAAAATCATGAATGCCGCATCCGACCGCTCGACCAGACATGCAACAACTGTGGATAACGAGATGAAAGCAGCGTGACGGCGCGACGACAGGCTCATGCGAATCTGTTCGGATCGACGGTACGAGGCTGTCGTGAGGGACCCTCCGCCGAACACGCCTCGAAGTCGCGCTTCAACCATTTAACCCTAAGAGGATATTATGGCTAAGAAAGCGAAAAAAAAGACAGCGAAGAAGGCCGTGAAGAAGGCCAAAAAGGCCGCGAAAAAGAAAAAGTAGTTTCTCGACGGCTCGGGTGGAGTTCGCTTCGCCCGGGCCTGTTTGACGCGTTTTCGTCACGCAAACCGGATTCCATCCTCGGGTCAAGCCCGAGGACATGCTTCGATCGAACGCTATGAGACGACGGCTCCGTGCAAAACACCGGCGGAACCGATGCGCGGACAGACCATGCCCGCGTTCTGTTTTCAGCTACTGCCCGGCCAGCTTGTCGGCGAAATAGCCGATGGTCCTGCGATAGACCTCGGAGCGATTCCATTCCCGCATCGCCTCGAAATTGGCCGATCCCTGGTGATAGTCGCCGCCGGCCTTCCAGCCGTTGACCTTCAAGAGATTCGCCGTCGAGGCCAGCACGTCCGGCACCGAATGCCGCAGGTCGACGTGACCGTTGCCGTCGTAATCGATGCCATACTTGATGTAGGACGAGGGCAGGAACTGGGTCTGCCCGATCTCGCCCGCATAGGCGCCGATCATGTCGTTCAGCCGGAGATCGCCGCGCTGGACGATCTTGAGCGCCGCCAGCAGCTCATGCTGGAACAGATCGCTGCGGCGGCAATCATGGGCCATGGTCGCGAGCACACGGAACACCGGCAGCCTGCCCATGTCGCCGCGGCCGAAATCGGTTTCCAGTCCCCAGATCGCAACGAGAATTTCCGGCTGCACGCCGAACTGCTTTTCGATCCGCGACAACAGCGAGGCGTGACGCATGAGCATCGCCTTGCCGCCCTTGATGCGGCCGGCAGTGACGCGGGTCGCGGCGTATTGCTCAAAACTCTTGCGGAAAGTGCTACGCTGGCGGCGGTCGAAATTCAGCACCGCCTGGTCCTGCTGCACGCCGCCGAGCGCCTGCGAAATCACGCTCTGCGAAATGCCATCCGCTGCGGCCTCCCGCGACATCGCGGCCACGAAGGTGTTGAAGTCGCCGCCGCATTGGGCGGCGGATGCGGCGGTCGATGCGAGAGAAGCAGCGAGAAGGGCGGAGGCGAAGGCGACGGCGAAACGGAGTTTCATTGCAATCCCTTTTTTCTCTGAATCGACGCGCGTTATAGCACGACTGTGGCGGCCTGGCGGCGCGGCTACGCCGAGGCAGCCGCCCCGCAGTCCGTATCCCGGATGCGACGCAACGCATCAGCGATGCGGCAGATGCGGGATCATCGCAAAGGCCGGTCTCGCAACGGTCTCGGCTCTGTAATGCGGCACGACTGCACCGCATTGCATCCGGGACACGACGCACCTCCGGATGACACGGCGCGGGGCTGCCTCGTTCGCGCAGAACATAACGCGCTTGGCGCCTGCGCCATTCGCGCCAAATGAAGGGGCGCAGCGCAGCGGTTCACGCTCCCTTGAGGGGTCGAGGTGAACTGTATTCTTCGCTTCATCATTCCAGAGCGCACCGAAGGTGCGAACTTCGGATATGCAATTGCACATCGGGTCCCCTGCGACGACCACGAACCGTTTACGCCCGTCTTCAACGGGCTATGGGAGAGAGGTGAAGAAGATCGACATCCCATTTTTCCATGCCGTAAACGACCGGGGTTTCAACCTGGGAACCCGGCCTCACGCCTTCCCGCACCGTCGCAACGCAACGCGTAAGCCGCCTCGACATCACCCGGAAATCCGCTATGCTCGGCGCATGATCGAGCCAGCAACCGCTTTGGCCTCGACGGCCTATGACCTGTATTACCTGGTGAACGGCGAACGCTACTTCTGGCGCAGCGCGAGCCATGGCGTGTCGCTGATCGACGACGGGCGCGACTCCGCCATCGCCTGGCGCGCCGGCGCGGGCGAAGCGGGCCGGCAACTCTGGACCGACATCGTTTCCGTGAATATGCCCGACGCCCAGGGCAAAGATGCCGTCAACAAATGCCGCATCGATTTTCGCGGCGGCCGCTTTCTCATGGTCACCGACGCGGGCATCAACGGCAAGGTCGACCCCGTGCGCGCGCCGGTCTATCGCGATTTCATCCACGATCTGCACCTGCGTCTCGCGGACGCACCGGAAGGCCGCATCCGCTTCACCACGGGCGTTTCGCAGACGTACCGCAAGGCGATGGTGGCGCTCGGCTTGATAACGGCAGTGCTGTTCGTGGCGACGCCGGCGGTGCTGGTGGTCGACCTGCACGAATGGCGCGCGATCGGCCCGCTGACAGCCGGCGCCACGTTCATCTGGCCGTTCTGGAAGAAGATCGGCAGCAACCGGCCGCACGTGTACGACCCCCGCCATCCGCCGGGCGAAGCGACGGAGGACTGAGCGCGGGTCGCGGGTGCGCGGACTTCAAGCCGCGTGGCGCTGGTGACGGCCTTCGCGCACCTCCTCGATGATCTTGGCGCTGAACGCTTCGAGGTCGCCCGGATTGCGCGAGGTGACAATGCCCTCGTCGGTCACGACCTCGCTGTCCTCCCATCGCGCGCCGGCATTGATGACGTCGGTGCGGATCGAGTGATACGAGGTCATGCGGCGGCCCTTGGCGATGCCGGTCTCCACCAGCAGCCAGGGCGCGTGACATACTGCGGCCACCGTCTTGCCCGCCTCGTAGAACGCCTTGATCAGCGCGAGCGCATCCTTGTTGACGCGGAGCAGATCCGGATTGATCTGCCCGCCGGGCAGCACGATGGCGTCATAGTCATCGGCCTTCGCGGCCGAGAGCGGCTTGTCCACCTTCACCGCGCGACCCCAGTCCTTCTTGTCCCAGCCCTTGATCTCGCCCGCCTCCGGCGAGACGACGTGAACCTCGGCGCCGGCGGCCTTCAGCCGGTCGCGCGGAACCTCGAGTTCCGACTGCTCGAAACCGTTGGTGGCGAGAATGAGAATGCGCTTGCCTTTGAGCTGCTCCGCCATGGCGTGTCTCCGTTCGCGTTTGCGTTGTGTGAGCCCGGACAACGGCGCGGCGGGACGAATGTTTCATGACACAAAACGGCGAGCCTTGCGGCCCGCCGTTTGCTGGTCGATGGATGGCCGGGCTGCCGCGCAACACTTCGTGCTGCACGCGTCCGTGAAGACAAAAGCTAGTTGTCGAGGAAGCTCCGAAGCTTGCGGCTGCGCGAGGGGTGCTTAAGCTTGCGCAGCGCCTTGGCCTCGATCTGGCGGATGCGTTCGCGTGTCACCGAGAACTGCTGACCGACTTCCTCCAGCGTGTGATCGGTGTTCATGCCGATGCCGAAGCGCATGCGCAGCACCCGCTCCTCGCGCGGCGTCAGCGAGGCGAGCACGCGCGTCGTGGTTTCGCGAAGATTGCTCTGGATCGCGGCGTCGATGGGCAGCACCGCGTTCTTGTCCTCGATGAAATCGCCGAGGTGTGAGTCTTCCTCGTCACCCACCGGCGTCTCCAGCGACAGCGGCTCCTTGGCGATCTTGAGAACCTTGCGCACCTTCTCCAGCGGCATGCCGAGCTTTTCGGCGAGTTCCTCCGGCGTCGGCTCGCGGCCGATCTCGTTGAGCATCTGGCGCGAGGTGCGCACGATCTTGTTGATGGTCTCGATCATGTGCACGGGGATGCGGATGGTGCGCGCCTGATCGGCGATGGAACGCGTGATCGCCTGCCGGATCCACCACGTCGCATAGGTCGAGAACTTGTAGCCGCGGCGATACTCGAACTTGTCCACCGCCTTCATCAGGCCGATATTGCCTTCCTGGATCAGGTCGAGGAACTGCAGGCCGCGGTTGGTGTACTTCTTGGCGATGGAGATGACGAGGCGAAGGTTCGCCTCCACCATTTCCTTCTTGGCCTGGCGCGCCTCGCGCTCGCCCTTCTGCACGCTGTGCACGATCTTGCGGAATTCGCCGATCTCGAGCCCGGTCAGCGCTGCGAGTTGCTGGATCTCGCCGCGCAGCTCCTTGATGCGGTCCTTCTCGTGATGAACGAAGTTCTTCCAG
The DNA here is from genome assembly GCF_047149785.1 of Nitrobacter sp. Classification (GTDB taxonomy): domain Bacteria; phylum Pseudomonadota; class Alphaproteobacteria; order Rhizobiales; family Xanthobacteraceae; genus Nitrobacter. Next base: position 2,324,993 of record NZ_BAAGBE010000001.1, read on the forward strand.
CCCTTGGCCGAGAGTTTCGAAACCCGGTTGAGCCAGCGCGGATCAAGTTCCGAGCCCTGATAGTTGCGCAGGAAATCCTCGCGCGCCACGCCGTGGCTGTCGCCGAGCCGCAGCAGGCGACCCTCGAACGAGACCAGCCTCTTGTTGATGTCGTAGAGCTGCTCGACGAGGGAATCGATGCGCGCCTGATTGAGCCGCAGCGACTTCACCTCGACGACGATCTCGTCCTTCAGCTTCCTGTAGCGGCGCTCCTGGTTGGGCGAGAGCGATTCATTCTGAAGCTGGTTGGAGATGTCGGCTTCCTGCAGGCGGCGCAGCTTCTTGTAGTTCTCGGCGATCTTGTCGAAGGTTTCGACCACCTTCGGCTTCAGCTCGGCCTCGATGGCGGCGAGCGACATCTGGTTGTCGAAGTCGTCCTCCTCCATTTCGCCCTCGGCGGCGGCCTCGCCCGGAGCTTTCTCGTCGCGCTCGCCGGCACCGGCCGGCGCGCCGCGCGCGGCGCGGAACGGGGTCGGCGACGGCGGCGCCGCAGGGGGCGCGGTCACGGTAGCGTCGAGATCGCCCTCGCCCGATGCCGCAGCGACATCGTCCGCCGGCAACGGCTGGCCGTCGGGACCGACCGCCGCCCCGAGCAGCGCAGGGTTCATATTGTTCTTGGCGTCGGGGCCGGCATAAGTCGCCTCGAGGTCGATGATGTCGCGCAGGAAGATCTTTCCCTCGTTAAGTTCGTCGCGCCAGATGATGATGGCCTGGAAGGTCAGCGGGCTTTCGCAAAGCCCCGCGATCATCGCCTCGCGGCCGGCCTCGATGCGCTTGGCGATGGCGATCTCGCCCTCGCGCGACAGCAACTCCACGGTGCCCATCTCACGCAGGTACATCCGCACGGGATCGTCGGTGCGTTCGCCGGGCTCCGACTTCTTGACCTCCGTGACCGCCTTCTGCGTGACCTCGACCAGCTCGTTGTCGGTCTCGTCGTCGGCCTCTTCCTTGTTTTCGTCGTCGCTGTCGGTGTCTTCGGACTCGGACACGTTGATGCCCATGTCGGAGAGCATCGACATGATGTCCTCGATCTGCTCCGGCGAGGTGGTGTCGGAAGGCAGCACTTCATTGAGCTGGTCGAAGGTGACGAAGCCGCGCTTCTTGGCCTGCTTGATCATCTTCTTGACGGCGGCGTCGGACAGATCGAGCAAGGGCGACGGCGCATCGGCAGTATCCTTCTCGGGAGCGTCCGCTGCCTTGTCGTCCTTTTCCTTGTCCTTGACCTGCAGCGTCTTTGCCTTGCTCGCCATTCACAGCTCCTGAAACGCACTCGTGCGGAAGCACGCCTGCTCCCCCGTAAAATCCGCGCCGCGCCCCGGCGCTTCCGATTTGCGCCGCTCACGACGCACAAAGGGCGGCGCAATCCCTCGCCACCCCGTCAACCCTCTTGCCGAATGATCGTGCCCGCGTTGGACTACGTGTCGGATGACCTAACCTGTCAGGCCTTGACTTTCCATTAACCCTGTTTTTGCCGCCAAACCATGGATTTGGCGAGTCTTTTCGCTGCCCCGGACGCCGCCATCCCGCCTCAATCGTGTTTCGGACGCCCCGAGGCCGGGGCCGCCGGCACATGGCGGCTGCCGCTGGCGTAACTTGCTTCGCCGGGTCCGGCATCCTGCCGTGCTAATTCCCTAAGTAATGAGCGCGACTTACGATGCAAGCCGTCCGGCCCGGTATCGGGCGGTGAAACGCTGCAGCGCAACCGATTTGGCCTCCGATACCCGAACGGTCGGGCGGCGAGCCCGACCCCTGCATTCGCAACTTTTTCACACTCCGGTTTCCGCTCTGCTTTCCGCCTCCTTCGCTCGGGCGGAAGCCGCCACGATTCGCCGCCGGAGCCAGCACGTGCTCATGCGGCCAGATGCATCGTCCCGCTTTGGGGCGCCCAGATGCGGATGATGTCTTCCGCCCACTCCGATAGCACCACCCCCTCTGCCCTTATGTTTTCCTGCTCGGCGTGGCTTTCGCGAACCAGACTCAACAAGCGCGCGACTGCAGATTCGTCTCCCTGCCCGGCGTCAAGTTTCGCCCGCTGAATATCGTCTTCCAACTCATGCCAATGCAGAATCTTGATAAAGTGGTCCAGGCACCCGGACACAAAATCCAGCGACGGCTCGCGACTTAAAATTGGAAAGCGCTTAAACAGCCGGTGCCCATACGGTTTTCCTTCGCTTGCTTTTCCATGGACGGTTTGCAGCGTGTCATAAAATTCGTCGCCAAGTTCCTCCCAAATCACCGAGACCGACAGCTTTGCCTCGGTAACCAGCAACCGGAACAGCCGCGTGAGGAAACGATCGAAAGCCTCAGGGAAGTGTAAGCGCAAGACGGAGTCCTGCTTGTCTTCGAGAAGATCGGGATATTGGACGAGCATCCCGAGAACGGTCTTTTGCAGTCCCGAACGCGGCCCTTCTCCGTCAAACTTGAGTTTTGGATTTAATCTCGAGTCCGCTTCCTTGTGATTGCGGGCCGGCCGCCTATTAACCTGCCAGAACAGATTGGCGAGTTGCATCCGCGAGGTTCTGAAGAACGCCGTGTTGACGGCCGGATCCTGAATGGTCCGCACCAGCGCGTAGAGTTTCTGTTCCAGCGCGGCCTGTTTGTCAGGCGTTCGCACGTCCTGACCGTCGGTCTCGCGCTGCCAGAGCACATCCCACAACGGCAGGGAGCCGGACAGAACGCTTCTGAACGCCTCGACGCCCTTTTCCCGGATCAAATCGTCGGGGTCCTTCTGTTCGTCCATGAACACGAAGCGGAACGTCTTGCCGACGCGAAGCAGCGGCAGGATGCGGTCGACGGATCGATAAGCGGCCGCGACGCCTGCGCGATCGGAATCGAAGCAGACCACAGGCTCAGGCGACAATCGCCACAGCGTGGCGATCTGGTCTTCCGTGAACGCGGTCCCCATGGTGGCGACGACGGCCTTGATCCCCGCCTGATAGACCGCGATCGCATCCATGTAGCCTTCCACGGCGACGACCGAATTGGCCTCGTGCGCCGGCTGGCGCGCGCGATGGAAGTTGAAAACGATCGAGCCTTTGTGAAAGATCGAGGTTTCCGGCGAGTTCAGATATTTGGGCTGCGCGTCCTTCTTGAGCGCGCGGCCACCGAACCCGACGACCCGGCCGCGCTGGTCATGAATCGGAATGATGATCCGGTCACGGAAGCGATCGTAAGGAACGGGAATATCGTCGCCGGCGATCAACAGGCCGGCTTCGATCATGTCCTCGACCGGAACGCCCTTCGATCCCAGATATTCCTTTAACGCGAAGCGTTCCGCGGGCGCGTAGCCGATACGAAACTCGACGATGCTGGAGGGGGCAATCGCGCGGTCCGACAGGTAGCCGCGCGCCGGCGCGCCGCCGCGCGAGGCGAGATTCTGCTCGAAATATCGGGCCGCCAACTCCATCACCTCGAACAGGGATTTCTGACGCTGCTCGCGCTGCTCGTCTTCCCGCGAGTTGCGCGGAAGCGGTAGCCCCGCCATCGACGCCAGCCGCTCGACCGCTTCGGGAAACGAGACGCCCTCGGTCTCCATCACGAAGTCGAAGATGTTGCCGTGCTTGCCGGTGGAGAAGTCGTGATAGAATTGTTTCTGGTCGTTGACCGTGAACGACGGGGTCTTTTCCTGCTGGAACGGCGACAGCCCTTTGAACTCGCGCCCCGCCCGCTTCAGCTTCACGCGACGGCCCACGACTTCCGACACCGGAAGGCGCGCCTTGACCTCGTCAATAAAGCTGGGCGGGAAACGCATACGCCGTCTCACTCAAGCATTTCTGGAGGCGGGTAGTTGCGCCAATGCCCAATGTCGCGAATCATCGCCGCCTTCGCCAGTATAGCTCGCTGTCATCACCAATACAGTTCCCCATTTGTTCCAAAATATCCCTGTTATCCCAGATGTCCACCGACCGCGACGAAACAACCTTCCAGGGCGAAGCCCATCTCGCCGCGCGCGTCGGCGGCGCTCCCGTTCGCCCCGTCCTCGAACGCAATGTCTCCGGCGCCTCGCCTCTTCTTTTGACCTGCGACCACTATGGCCGGCTGATTCCGGACGCACTCGGCGACCTCGGCCTGCCGGACAACGAGCGACAACGGCATATCGCATGGGACATCGGGATTGCCGGCGTCGCCGAGCGGATTTCGGTGGCGCTGGACGCGCATCTGATCGCACAGCGCTATTCGCGGCTGGTGATCGACTGCAACCGGCCGCCGGATGTCGCAAGCTCGATTCCGGCAATCAGCGAGGCCACGGTCGTTCCGGGCAATGAAGGCATTTCGCCCGCCGATGCCGCCGCGCGGCGGCGCGCGATCTTCGAGCCCTATCATCGCCGGATCGCTCAGGCGATCGATGCTCGGCTGGCGCAAGGTCGTCCCACGGTGCTGGTGTCGCTGCACAGCTTCACGCCGGTCTATGCCGGGATCGCGCGGCCATGGCATGTCGGCACGCTCTATCACCGCAGCCCGGTGCTGCCGCAGCTCTTGCTGTCACTGCTGCGCGCCGACGGCGATCTCGTTGTCGGCGACAACAAGCCGTATGCGGTGAGCGACTTGACCGATTACACCATTCCGGTGCATGGCGAGGCGCGCGGGCTGATGAACACCGGCATCGAGATCAGGCAGGACTTGATCGCCGATGACACCGGGCAGGCGCGATGGGCGGAACGGTTGGCGCGGCTGTTCCGTGAGATCGAAGCGACGGTGATCGCGCCACAATCGTCGCACGCTTAAAGCGTTTTCAAGCGAAGCACGTCCTCGGGCTTGACCCGAGGATGGCTACCGGTTCGCGCAAAGAAAATGCGTCAAATCAAAAACAGAGAGCCCCGATTCTGATTTCCGTCAGAAGCGGGAAGGCTCTGGAATTCTCGAGGCCGCACGGCATAACACAAAGGCTCCGGAGGTCCGGAGCCTTTGCATTGTTGCTTTCGCGGAAAGCCGCAAGAGCATTGCCCGTTTGCACCGACTTGCCTCGCCCTTTCGTCTCTCCCGCTTGCAGGAAAGAACTTGCGGCGCTGCGATGATGTGCTCCTGTTAAAAACGGGCGTTATTCTGGATGCGTTCAGATGCGTCCCATCAAAACCAGGATCAGCAGGATGATGATCACCAGTCCAAGGCCGCCACCGCCGTAATAGCCGGTGCCGTAGAACGGCCCGCCGCCGATACCGCTGAAGCCGCCCAGCAACGCGATAATGAGAATGATCAGAATAATTGTGCCGATGCTCATGTCGTTCCTCGCTCAAGCTCAGTGATGCATGAGAAATGCAATGAGAATGATCAGCGGGATCGGAATGCCGATCAGCCAGAGAAGAAGTCCGCGTCCAAAGCCCATGTTGTTCGCCTCCTGTTTGCTTAGGGCGACAACGCGACGCGCGGCACGTCGTTCCGGCGCAGGAACCGAACTATTTTTCGCTGCGAGCGGAACCAAATTCAGCGGAGTGCGCGCAACCGCCTGATAGGAAGAGCGCAATTCATCCGGCGGTCAGCGCGGCCTTCACCACACCGCTGGCCTTGCCGAAATCCATCTGCCCGGCGTATTTCGCCTTCAACGCGCCGATGACCTTGCCCATGTCCTTGATGCCGCTCGCGCCGGTCTCGGCAATCATCGCCGCGACGGCGGCCTTCACGTCGTCATCGGACATCTGCTTCGGCAGGTAGCCAGAGATCACGAGAATTTCCGCGCGCTCCTGTGCGGCCAGTTCCTCGCGGCCGCCCTTTTCGTAGAGCTCGACCGACTCCTGGCGCTGCTTGATCATTTTTTGCAGGAGGCCGAGCAGGTCGCCGTCCGACAGCGGCGGCTTGCCCTGCCCGCGCGCCTCGATGTCGGCGTTCTTGATGGTGGAATTGACCATGCGCAGCGTGGAGAGCTTGCGCTCGTCCCTGGCCTTCATCGCCTCCTTGACGGCGTTGTTGATGTCATCGCGCAGCATCGGAAAGCCTCCCCTGCGGCGTGGAACGCCGCCGAATTCATCTTGAAACCTGATGTAAGCCGCGGCGGTGCGCGAGACAACCGGAGTTTGACGACGGCGCAAGCGCGGGCTATGTGATGCGCTCATGACCGCATCGGAAAACGCTTCAGCCTGGCCGGACCTCAAACCGACCGCGCTTCTCGTGCTCGCCGATGGCACCGTCCTCGAAGGCTTCGGCCTCGGCGCGGAGGGCCAGGCGGTTGGCGAAGTCTGCTTCAACACCGCGATGACCGGCTACGAGGAAATCCTCACCGATCCTTCCTACGCCGGCCAGCTCATCACCTTCACCTTCCCACATATCGGCAACGTCGGCGCCAACGACGAGGATATCGAAACGGTGAACATGGCGGCGACGCCCGGCGCGCGCGGCGTCATCCTGCGCAGCGCCATCACCTCGCCCTCGAACTACCGCGCCGCCAGGCACCTCGACGCCTGGTTGAGGGCGCGCGGCATCATCGGCATCTCGGGCATCGACACCCGCGCGCTGACCGCGACGATCCGCACCAAGGGCATGCCCAACGCGGTAGTCGCCCATGCGAAGGACGGACGGTTCGACCTTCACGGTTTGAAAGAGGAGGCGCGCGAGTGGCCCGGTCTCGAGGGCATGGACCTCGTGCCGATGGTGACGTCGAGCCAGCGCTACACCTGGGACGAGACGCCGTGGGCGTGGGGCAAGGGATTCGGCCGGCGGGACAAGGCGGAATTCAACGTCGTTGCCGTCGATTACGGCATCAAGCGCAACATCCTGCGCCTGCTCGCCGGCGAGGGCTGCAAAGTCACGGTGGTGCCGGCGACCACGTCGGCGGACGACATCCTGGCGATGAAACCGGACGGCGTGTTCCTCTCAAACGGCCCCGGCGATCCGGCCGAGACCGGCAAGTACGCCGTGCCGACGATCCGCAAAGTGATCGAGTCGGGGACGCCGACCTTCGGCATCTGCCTGGGCCACCAGATGCTCGGCCTCGCGGTCGGCGCGAAAACGAAGAAAATGCATCAGGGCCATCACGGCGCCAATCACCCGGTCAGGGACGAGACCACCGGCAAGGTGGAGATCGCCTCGATGAACCACGGCTTTGCCGTCGACGAGAAGACGCTGCCGAAGGGCGCGAAGCAGACGCATGTCTCGCTGTTCGACGGCTCCAACTGCGGCCTCGAGATCGAGGGCAAGCCGGTGTTTTCCGTGCAGTATCATCCGGAGGCTTCGCCGGGGCCGCGCGACTCGCACTATCTTTTCAGGCGCTTCGCCGACCTGATGCGGGCGAACAAGCGAGCTTGACCGCACGGCACAGCGACGAAGCCTTTAACTTGTCAGGCCTCGTTGCTGCCTTCCTGGCGGCTCGCCTCGAACAGGAACCAGGTGCGCCGCTCGGCCGCGTCGATGAAGTTTTCGAGCAGGCTCGCCGTCGCAACGTCCTCGTATTTGTCGCAAATATCGTGGGCCTTGCGCATGGCCGCCACCACCTTCTTGTTGTCGTTCATCAGTTCGCGCAGCATCTCCCGCGGCGGGACATAGCTCTCGTCGTTGTCCTCGAGGGTCTGGAGCTTGGCGACCTGGCCGATCGAGCGCAACGTGGTGCCGCCGATCTTGCGAACCCGCTCGGCGATTTCGTCGGTGGTTTCAAAAATCTGCTCCGATTGCTCGTCGAGCAGGAGATGGTAATCGCGGAAATGCCGCCCGCTGACATGCCAATGGAAATTCTTGGTCTTGAGGTAGAGCGCAAAGCTGTCAGCGAGGATTGTATTCATGGCGGCGGAGATCTTGTCGACGCCCTCCTGCGAAAGATCGGTCGGCGTGTCGAGTTCGGGATTTACTTTCCGCAAGGCGGAACTTTTGGCTTGGGTCACGATGCACCCTCCTGTTATGAAAAGCGGACGAATTGCCATTTTCGACGCGCAATGCGAGGCCGGAAAGCGGCTCCAGACCCTGCTAACGCGCTGTTTCGCGACAAGTTCGCCAGAGTCTGATTAAGCATGGTCTTATCCGAAAAAACCGGTTTCCACTTTTCGGGATCATGCTCTAACGTGCGATTCCGCAGAGGGTTCCGGACGCGGAACAATAGCGCGGACCGACAAGATTGGCTCAGACCGTCCAATGGATGACTGGATCGACTATTACGACTCCACGCACACGATTTACGTCAGCAAGCTCCACCGCGACGTCCATTTCCAAACCATCGCTCGGGACATCGTCGGCTACATTTCGTCGAAGGAAGCGGTCGTCCTGGATTATGCCTGCGGCGAAGCCCTCTCGGCGGAAACGGTGGCTGACGCCTGCGGCCGGCTGATCCTCGCCGAGCCCGCGCCGGGTGTTCGCGGCCGGCTGGTGGCGCGATTCGCACCCAACACAAAAATCAGGGTGCGCTCACTGGATGACCTTCGGCACATGGATGAGGCATCGGTCGATCTGGCGGTGATGAACTCGGTCGCACAATACATGACGCCTGACGAATTCGATGCCGCGATCACGACAATTCGCCGGTTGCTCAAACCGGCCGGCCGTCTGGTGCTGGGCGACATCCTGCAACCGAACGCAGGAATGGCGGGCGATGTGATCGCGCTGCTTCGCTTCGCGGCGCAGCATGGCTTCGTGAAGGACGCGCTGCTGGGGCTGGCCCGCACGGCCCTGTCCGATTATCGGCAACTGCGCACCAGGATCGGCCTGCAACGCTACGGCGAGGCCGACATGGTCGCGAGGCTTTCCGCCGCCGGATTCACGGCGACGCGCGCGCCGGTGAATATCGGCCACAATCCGTCGCGCATGACGTTCGTGGCGCGGCTCGCGTTCGAGCGCAACCGCGACGCGGAAACCGCAAGACACCGCATCGAAACGGGCAATCGGTCAATTGAACGTTAACGTTAAGCGACGTTAAGACTCGTCTCTGCTCGGTTGCCGCGGAATATTACCGTTGGCCCGGTGGCGGAAGTTCGACGCGAGAGCTGTGCAAAGCTTTTTATCCTGGTTCAAGTCCAGGCTGGGCCTCCAAACCTTCTCCTCGACACGAACTTTTGACGCGACGGATGCCGCGCACGCCGACCGCAGCCTCACGAAAACGGTGTCGACATTTCACTGCAAAGAAAAAGCCCGCAAGGCGCGGGCTCCTTCCTGTCCCACCTACCAGTGGTGCCAGTGGCGATGATGCCAGTGACGATGACGCCAAGGATCGAACCGCGGCGGACCATAATAGCCCCACGCGCCATGGAAGCGCCGGTCGGGCACGCAGTGCCCCCAGCCGTTGACGTGCCAGCCGGGGCCGCAGCGCCAGCCGACTTGCGTGACTGGACCGGTCGTGTCGTGCAGCGGCGCGACGGGCATCGCTTGCGCTGACGCCATGCCGAGGCCGACGGCGAAAGCGATGGAAGCCAAGAGTTTCATGTCTGCTTTCCTCCTTGAATTGAAAGGCAGGATTTCACCGCAATGCCGCTGAATATGCGATGAAGGGCGCCGTCGGATTTTTGCCTCAATGCAACCGCCGCGCAACCGCGTCCCCGAGCGCGGCCCGGACGGACTTTAGGCGTTCAGATCGTTCACGGAACGTCGGCGAAATCGAGCGGTCGCTGCACGCGTTTGCGAAAAATCACACAGGGGCCGCGGTCCCTGTTTGTGACGGAGCGGATTCGATGAATCGAACATCGGTCTGCGACCTGGAAGTCGCTGCTTTGCCACTAAGCTAAACCCGCGCAATGCAGACATAGCACATCGCCGGCCTTCATGTGCCGGAATTGCAATTAACGTTACAGTGAGCAATCGCTCGACCCGGCGGAAATATCTGCAAATATACCGGCGGCCCGGTGGCGGAAGTCGACGCGGGAGCTGTGCAAAGCTTTTTATCCTGGTTCAAGTCCAGGCTGGGCCTCCAAATTCTGTTAACTGTTCACAGCTGGCTCCGGCGCTCCGAAACGGGCTCAAATTGCCGGTTGATGAAGCCTTATAAGCCTTCCCCACCCTGGAAATCTGGTCTAAAGACACACCGCGCGCGAAAATCGCGCTCTTGCTCAAGGGACGCGCGGGACGCGCGCCCTTTTTTTGTGCCCAGTTTTCAGTCCCCGGGACTTAATGCCCAAACGCACCGACATATCGACCGTCCTCATCATCGGCGCCGGGCCGATCGTCATCGGCCAGGCCTGCGAATTCGACTATTCCGGCACCCAGGCGGTGAAAGCGCTGAAAGAGGAGGGTTACCGGGTCGTCCTGGTCAACTCCAATCCGGCGACGATCATGACCGACCCGGAACTGGCCGACGCCACCTACATCGAGCCCATCACGCCGGACATCGTCGCCAGGATCATCGAAAAAGAGCGCCATGTCGTTCCCGGCGGCTTCGCGCTGCTGCCGACCATGGGCGGCCAGACTGCGCTGAACTGCGCGCTGTCGCTGCGCAGACTGGGCACGCTCGAGCAATTTGACGTGGAGATGATCGGCGCCACCGCGGATGCCATCGACAAGGCCGAGGATCGGCAACTCTTTCGCGAGGCCATGACCAGGATCGGTCTGGAGACCCCGAAATCGCGGCTCGCCAATGCATCCGCGATGAAAAAGGCCGACCGCGACAGCTATCTCGCCGAGAAGGACAAGCTCTCCGGCGACGCGCTCGCCGAATTCGAGCGGCAATGGAGGCTTGGCGAGAACGAGCGGCGCAAGCGCTACCAGCAGCAGGCGATGGCGGAAGCGCTGATGGCGTTGTCGGAGATCGGCCTGCCGGCGATCGTCCGCCCCTCCTTCACCATGGGCGGCACCGGCGGCGGCATCGCCTATACGCGCGACGAATTTCTCGACATCATCGAGCGCGGGCTCGACGCCTCTCCGACCAACGAGGTCCTGATCGAGGAGAGCGTGCTCGGCTGGAAAGAGTACGAGATGGAGGTGGTCCGCGACAGACACGACAACTGCATCATCGTCTGCTCGATCGAGAACCTCGACCCGATGGGCGTCCATACCGGCGACTCCATCACGGTGGCGCCGGCGCTGACGCTGACCGACAAGGAATACCAGATCATGCGCGACGCCTCGCTTAGCGTGCTGCGCGAGATCGGCGTCGAGACCGGCGGCTCCAACGTGCAGTTCGGCGTCGATCCGGCCGACGGCCGCATGGTCGTGATCGAAATGAACCCGCGCGTGTCGCGCTCCTCGGCGCTCGCGTCAAAAGCGACCGGCTTTCCGATCGCCAAGGTCGCGGCCAAGCTCGCGGTCGGCTACACGCTGGACGAGATCGCCAACGACATCACCGGCGGCGCGACGCCCGCCTCGTTCGAGCCCAGCATCGACTACGTCGTCACCAAGATCCCGCGCTTCGCCTTCGAAAAATTCCCCGGCGCCTCGACCACGCTGACCACCTCGATGAAATCGGTCGGCGAAGTGATGGCGATCGGCCGCACCTTTCAGGAAAGCCTCCAGAAGGCATTGCGCGGGCTGGAGACCGGCCTCACCGGCCTCGACGAAATCGACATCGAAGGACTCGGCCAGGGCGACGACAAGAACGCGATCCGCGCCGCGCTCGGCACCCCGACCCCCGACCGCCTGCTTCAGGTCGCGCAGGCGATGCGGCTCGGCTGGAGCGACGACGAGATCTTCAACTCCTGCAAGATCGATCCGTGGTTTCTCGCCGAACTGCGCGGCATCGTCGAGATGGAGAACAAGGTCCGCGCCCACGGCCTGCCGGGCAACGCCTTCGCCATGCGCACGCTCAAAAGCATGGGCTTCTCGGACGCGCGGCTCGCGGTGCTCGCCGGCAGGACCGAAGCCGAGGTCAGGACGCTGCGCCGCGCGCTCAAGGTGCGCCCGGCCTTCAAGCGCATCGACACCTGCGCCGCGGAATTCGCCTCGCCGACCGCCTACATGTACTCGACCTACGAGCCGCCCTTCGCGGGCGCGGTGGCCGACGAGAGCGCGCCGTCGGGCAGGACCAAGGTCGTCATCCTCGGCGGCGGGCCCAACCGCATCGGCCAGGGCATCGAGTTCGACTACTGCTGCTGCCACGCCTGCTTCGCGCTGTCGGACGCAGGCTATGAGACCATCATGGTCAACTGCAATCCGGAAACGGTCTCGACCGACTACGACACCGCCGACCGGCTCTACTTCGAGCCGCTGACGGCCGAGGACGTGCTGGAGATCATCGACACCGAGCGGCAGAACGGCCGGCTCCACGGCGTGATCGTGCAGTTCGGCGGCCAGACGCCCCTGAAACTGGCGCGCGCGCTGGAAGCGGCCGACGTGCCGATCCTCGGCACCTCGCCCGACGCCATCGACCTCGCGGAAGATCGCGACCGCTTCAAGCGCATTCTCGACCGGCTGAAACTGAAGCAGCCGAAGAACGGCATCGCCTATTCGGTGGAGCAGGCGCGGCTGGTGGCGGCCGATCTCGGCCTGCCGCTGGTGGTGCGGCCGTCCTATGTGCTGGGCGGCCGCGCCATGCAGATCATCCGCGAGGACAGCCAGCTCGGCGACTACCTGCTCGGCACCCTGCCCGAGCTTGTGCCCGCCGACGTCAAGGCGCGCTATCCGAACGACAAGACCGGCCAGATCAACACGGTGCTCGGCACCAACCCGCTGCTGTTCGACCGCTATCTCTCCGACGCCACCGAGATCGACGTCGATTGTCTCTGCGACGGCAAGGACACATACGTCGTCGGCATCATGGAGCATATCGAGGAAGCCGGCATCCACTCCGGCGACTCGGCCTGCTCGCTGCCGCCGCGCTCACTCGACGCCGCCACCATCGCCGAGCTGGAACGGCAGACCCGCGAACTCGCGCTTGGTCTCGACGTCATCGGCCTGATGAACGTGCAATACGCCATCAAGGACGGCGAGATCTACGTGCTCGAAGTGAACCCCCGCGCCTCGCGCACGGTGCCGTTCGTCGCCAAGGTGGTCGGCCTGCCCGTCGCCAGGATCGCGGCGCGGATCATGGCCGGCGAGAAATTGGCCTCCTTCAGGCTCAAGCCGCAGAAGCTCGGCCATGTCGGCGTCAAGGAGTCGGTCTTCCCGTTCGCGCGCTTCCCGGGCGTCGATACCGTGCTCGGCCCGGAAATGAAATCGACCGGCGAGGTGATGGGGATCGACCGCTCGTTCGAGATCGCCTTCGCCAAGAGCCAGCTCGGCAGCGGCACGCGCCTGCCGCGCAAGGGCACCGTGTTCGTCTCGGTCCGCGAGACCGACAAGGTGCGTATCCTCGAGACCGTGAAACTATTGTCCTCAATGGGTTTCAGGGTGATGGCGACGTCGGGGACGCAACGCTATCTGTCAGACAGCGGCGTTCCGGCGGAGAAAATCAACAAGGTTCTGGAGGGCCGGCCACACATCGTCGACGCTATCACCAACGGCGAGGTGCAACTGGTGTTCAACACGACCGAGGGACCGCAGGCGCTGGCCGACAGCCGCTCGCTGCGGCGCGCTGCCCTCTTGCATAAAGTGCCGTATTACACCACTCTTTCAGGCGCCGTGGCGGCCGCGCAGGGCATCCGCGCCTATCTGGGGGGGGACCTTGAGGTTCGCACGTTGCAAAGCTATTTTTCCGAGACTTAAGGCCTGAACTGGATTCAGGGGCCCGAAACGGTTCCAGGGGTCCTGGCGGAGCCGGAACCTGCCGGCCACGGGAGTGTTTGTTCCAGCCGGGGCCGGCCGTGAACAGGCTGGTGTGGTGGTTCGGAAGTTCGCTTCATTTCCCGGCGAGTCCGTTCGTCAAGCGAACTTCCGAGCTCAAACCGCACCGGAAATATGGAGTTGCTGACGTCCCTCTGATTCAGAAGATCGCATTCAAAGGCTGCTGCAAAAACATGCGACCTTCGGAAAATGCGGGACGTTGGCCGAATGCGGATTTGCGCGATACCATCGAGTACAGTCGCAGGGCCGCAGATCAAGCGAAGGACGAAGTGAGATGGTCGACAAGGTTCCGATGACCCGGGGCGGACATACCGCCCTCGAAGACGAACTGAAGAAGCGCCAGTCGGTGGACCGGCCGCGCATCATCGAGCAGATTGCCGAGGCGCGCTCGCATGGCGACCTGTCGGAGAACGCGGAGTATCACGCCGCCAAGGAAGAGCAGTCCCACAACGAAGGCCGCATCGCCGAACTCGAGGACAAGCTGGCGCGCGCCGACATCATCGACGTCAGCAAGCTGTCCGGCGACACCATCAAGTTCGGCGCCACCGTGACGCTGATCGACGAGGACACCGACAAGAAGGCGGTGTGGCAGATCGTCGGCGAAGCCGAAGCCGACGCCAGAAAGGGGCGCATCTCGATCACCTCGCCGCTGGCGCGCGCGCTGATCGGCAAGAAGAAAGGCTCCTCGGTCGAAGTCGTCGCGCCGGGCGGCGCAAAAGCCTACGAGATCGCCAAGGTGGAGTGGCGATAGCGGAAAGCTCATTCTCTTCGCTGTTCGTTATCGCAAATACGTCGCCACGGTCGGGTTGCGTTTTTCTCGATATGATTTCATTTTCAATTTCCGCCAACCGGGACGTAAGCGATGACACAGCTTTCCTGTTCAGTCCTCGCTCTCGCGATGACGGCGGCGATCATCGCCGGACCCACCCTCGCCGCCGACATGGATATTCCGCCGCCGTCGGCGGCGAAGGGAATTTCGGTGCAGAAAGGCCCGCTCAATTGCAGCCGATGGACCGACGATTGCGTGAGCTGCACACGCGACGGCAACGGCGCGCCGACGGTTTGCTCGAACACCGGTTTTTCCTGCCAGCCTAAATCAATCCGCTGCCTCGAGCCTTGACCCGGGCGATCCCGAAACCCGGGATACGCGGGGCACAATGACGCACGGAAGAACCCGCATCGGCCGGTTCCAAATCTGGAACAATTCAAGAGCCAAGCCGTTCCACTTGCGTTAGCCTTGCGATGAGGCCGGGTCTCGTAAGACGAGGCGCGGAAGACAAGGCTGGTTAAGATTCGCGACGACATAACCCGGAGTCCCCGACATGAACCAAACGCTCTCAAAATGGCAGCCGATGGTGCTGAGCCTGCTGCGTTTCATGAGCGGGCTTCTGCTCATGCAACACGGCACCGCCAAGCTGCTCGGCTTCCCCGCGCTGCCGATGTTCGCCCACCTGCAAATCGGTTCGATGGTCGGGGCCGCGGGATTTATCGAACTCATCGGCGGCGCGTTGCTGGTGGTCGGGCTGTTCACGCGCGCGGCCGCCTTCATCGCCTCGGGCATGACCGCGGTCGCCTATTTCATGGTCCACGCGCCGCAGAAATTCATGCCGATCCTCAATGGCGGCGAACTGGCCGCGCTTTACTGCTTCGTGTTCTTTTACCTGGTCTTCGCCGGCGGCGGTCCGGTCAGCCTCGACAAGCTGATCTTCAACAAGAGCTGAAGCACGAGCAGGATAAAGCGCCGCTGAACGTGATGCCCGGTTGACGCCGGGCATGCGCGTCTTCGGCGCGCGCACTTCGTGGCCTCAGCCTGGCACCTTCAATTCCAGCGGCACCGCGGCGGCGTATTTGGAACTGTGCAGGACCAGCGAGGTGCGCACGTTGCGCACATGCGGCGCGGCAGTGAGATGCGACACGAAATCCTGAAACGTCGCCATATCGGGCGCGACGCATTTCAGGATGAAGTCGACCTCGCCCGATAGCATCCAGCACTCGCGCACAAGCGGCTCGCCGCGCACGAATTCCTCGAACGCGCGCAGGTCGGCGTCGGCCTGACTCGACAGGTGCACCGACGCGAAAACCGTGACCTCGAAACCGAGCCGCTGCGGATCGAGCAATCCGCGATACCCCTGGATGTAACCCTCCTCCTCCAGCGCCCGAACCCGGCGCAAACACGGGGGCGGCGAAATGCCGACCCGCCTGGCCAGTTCGACATTGGTGATCCGGCCATCGGCCTGAATCTCGCTCAGAATCTTGAGGTCGATCTCATCGAGACTTTTCGACACGCGCGTGCAAACCCCGAAGCTGACCCGAAATCGTGAGAATCTCCTCAAAGCTTATTAACGCAGTTGGAGCGGCCTGCGCAATTTTATTGCGCGGCGCCTGCTTTTGGGTTTAGAGGAATTGTCGCAGTGACGGGTTGCAAATCCCGCATAGCTTACCAGATATGCTATATATAAAGTTCCATGTTTTCCCGCCTCCGCAATTCGCCGCTCGCCCGCAGGCCGGCTTCTCGACATAGGTTCTAATTATGCCTGCTCCCGTTCACGCCAAGGTTGTGATCATCGGCTCTGGCCCGGCAGGCTATACGGCGGCGATCTATGCCGCACGCGCCATGCTTGAACCGGTGCTGATCCAGGGCATCCAGCCCGGCGGCCAACTGACCATCACGACCGACGTCGAAAACTACCCCGGCTTTGCGGACGTGATCCAGGGTCCGTGGCTGATGGAGCAGATGGAGAAGCAGGCGACGCATGTCGGCACCAGAATCGTTACCGATACCGTGAACTCGCTCGATGTGTCGCAGCGTCCGTTCCGGCTTACCTGCGACAGCGGCGACGTCTACCTTGCCGAGACCGTGATCCTTGCCACCGGCGCCCAGGCGCGCTGGCTCGGGCTGCCGTCCGAAGACACCTTCAAGGGATTCGGCGTCTCCGCCTGCGCCACCTGCGACGGCTTCTTCTATCGCGGCAAGAACGTGATCGTGGTCGGCGGCGGCAATACCGCGGTCGAGGAAGCACTGTTCCTGACCAATTTCGCCGCGCAGGTCACCCTCGTGCATCGCCGCGACCACGTCCGCGCCGAACGCATTCTGCAGGATCGTGCGTTCAAGCATCCCAAGATCAAGGTGATCTGGGACAGCGTCATCGACGAAATCTGCGGCACCGAAAATCCGCCCAAGGTTACCCACGCCCGCCTGAAGAACGTCAAGACCGGCGTGCTTACCGAAGTCGCGGCCGACGGCGTGTTCATCGCGATCGGCCATGCCCCCACCACCAAACTTGTAGCCGGCAAGGTCAAGCTGAAAAGCTCGGGCTATGTCGAGGTCGCGCCGAACTCGACGGCAACATCGGTGCCCGGCCTGTTCGCGGCCGGCGACGTCGCGGACGAGGTTTATCGCCAGGCAGTCACGGCCGCGGGCCTTGGCTGCATGGCCGCACTGGAAGCCGAACGGTTTCTCGCAGCCCATGCGAGCGACCGCGCGGCCGCGGAGTAACGATGCTACGGAATCGCGACGGTTTTGCCGACATGGACTGGGACAAGCTGAAGGTGTTTCATGCCGCCGCCGAGGCCGGGAGCTTCACGCATGCCGGCGAACAGCTAGGACTGTCGCAGTCCGCCGTGTCGCGGCAGGTCGGCGCGCTGGAGCAGGAGCTTTCGGTCTCGCTGTTTCATCGCCATGCGCGGGGACTGATCCTGACCGAACAGGGCGACCTGCTGTTCCGGACCGCGCATGAAGTCTTCATGCAGTTGCAGGCGGCGCGCGCCAAGCTCACCGACAGCCGCGAGCGGCCGAGCGGCGATCTCAAGGTGACGACCACGCCGGCCATCGGCATCAACTGGCTGATCCCCCGGCTTAACGAATTCACCGCGCTCTATCCGGAGATCCGGATATCGCTGGTTCTCACCGACGAAGAACTCGACCTGTCGATGCGACAGGCCGACATCGCGATCCGGACGCAAAAGCCGACCCAGCCCGATCTCATTCAGCGCAAGCTGTTTGCCATGGGCTTCCACGCTTATTGCTCGACCGAATACGTCAAGCGCTTCGGCACCCCCCGGACACTGGAGGAACTCGATGGACACCGTATCGTCCTGCTCAGCGATACGCACCCATCGGTACACCCCCAGAACCGCAACTGGCTGATCGACGCCGGTCGCAACGGCTCGGGAGCGCGCGAGCCGTACTTCATCGTCAACAACATTCTGGGCTTGTTCAGCGCCTGTCAGCAAGGCCTCGGCATCGCCGCACTGCCGGATTACCTGGTCGGCGAGAACAACCTCCTGGTACAGTTGTTCGGCGAATCCGATTCGATTCAGCTCGATACTTATTTCGTCTATCCCGAAGAACTGAAATCCGTCGCCCGGGTTCAGGCTTTCCGCGATTTCGTGGTCAGCAAGGCGCAGCGCTGGCCGTCCTGATCCGCCGGATAATGCTTTCGGCTCGCGGCAAGCACACAGCGGAAGACGACAAACNAGGGATCATGCTCGAAACGGAAAGAATCTCCTCAAAGCTTATTAACGCAGTTGGAGCGGCCTGCGCAATTTTATTGCGCGGCGCCTGCTTTTGGGTTTAGAGGAATTGTCGCAGTGACGGGTTGCAAATCCCGCATAGCTTACCAGATATGCTATATATAAAGTTCCATGTTTTCCCGCCTCCGCAATTCGCCGCTCGCCCGCAGGCCGGCTTCTCGACATAGGTTCTAATTATGCCTGCTCCCGTTCACGCCAAGGTTGTGATCATCGGCTCTGGCCCGGCAGGCTATACGGCGGCGATCTATGCCGCACGCGCCATGCTTGAACCGGTGCTGATCCAGGGCATCCAGCCCGGCGGCCAACTGACCATCACGACCGACGTCGAAAACTACCCCGGCTTTGCGGACGTGATCCAGGGTCCGTGGCTGATGGAGCAGATGGAGAAGCAGGCGACGCATGTCGGCACCAGAATCGTTACCGATACCGTGAACTCGCTCGATGTGTCGCAGCGTCCGTTCCGGCTTACCTGCGACAGCGGCGACGTCTACCTTGCCGAGACCGTGATCCTTGCCACCGGCGCCCAGGCGCGCTGGCTCGGGCTGCCGTCCGAAGACACCTTCAAGGGATTCGGCGTCTCCGCCTGCGCCACCTGCGACGGCTTCTTCTATCGCGGCAAGAACGTGATCGTGGTCGGCGGCGGCAATACCGCGGTCGAGGAAGCACTGTTCCTGACCAATTTCGCCGCGCAGGTCACCCTCGTGCATCGCCGCGACCACGTCCGCGCCGAACGCATTCTGCAGGATCGTGCGTTCAAGCATCCCAAGATCAAGGTGATCTGGGACAGCGTCATCGACGAAATCTGCGGCACCGAAAATCCGCCCAAGGTTACCCACGCCCGCCTGAAGAACGTCAAGACCGGCGTGCTTACCGAAGTCGCGGCCGACGGCGTGTTCATCGCGATCGGCCATGCCCCCGCCACCGAACTTGTAGCCGGCAAGGTCAAGCTGAAAAGCTCGGGCTATGTCGAGGTCGCGCCGAACTCGACGGCAACATCGGTGCCCGGCCTGTTCGCGGCCGGCGACGTCGCGGACGAGGTTTATCGCCAGGCAGTCACGGCCGCGGGCCTTGGCTGCATGGCCGCACTGGAAGCCGAACGGTTTCTCGCAGCCCATGCGAGCGACCGCGCGGCCGCGGAGTAACGATGCTACGGAATCGCGACGGTTTTGCCGACATGGACTGGGACAAGCTGAAGGTGTTTCATGCCGCCGCCGAGGCCGGAGCTTCACGCATGCCGGCGAACAGCTAGGACTGTCGCAGTCCGCCGTGTCGCGGCAGGTCGGCGCGCTGGAGCAGGAGCTTTCGGTCTCGCTGTTTCATCGCCATGCGCGGGGACTGATCCTGACCGAACAGGGCGACCTGCTGTTCCGGACCGCGCATGAAGTCTTCATGCAGTTGCAGGCGGCGCGCGCCAAGCTCACCGACAGCCGCGAGCGGCCGAGCGGCGATCTCAAGGTGACGACCACGCCGGCCATCGGCATCAACTGGCTGATCCCCCGGCTTAACGAATTCACCGCGCTCTATCCGGAGATCCGGATATCGCTGGTTCTCACCGACGAAGAACTCGACCTGTCGATGCGACAGGCCGACATCGCGATCCGGACGCAAAAGCCGACCCAGCCCGATCTCATTCAGCGCAAGCTGTTTGCCATGGGCTTCCACGCTTATTGCTCGACCGAATACGTCAAGCGCTTCGGCACCCCCCGGACACTGGAGGAACTCGATGGACACCGTATCGTCCTGCTCAGCGATACGCACCCATCGGTACACCCCCAGAACCGCAACTGGCTGATCGACGCCGGTCGCAACGGCTCGGGAGCGCGCGAGCCGTACTTCATCGTCAACAACATTCTGGGCTTGTTCAGCGCCTGTCAGCAAGGCCTCGGCATCGCCGCACTGCCGGATTACCTGGTCGGCGAGAACAACCTCCTGGTACAGTTGTTCGGCGAATCCGATCTGATTCAGCTCGATACTTATTTCGTCTATCCCGAAGAACTGAAATCCGTCGCCCGGGTTCAGGCTTTCCGCGATTTCGTGGTCAGCAAGGCGCAGCGCTGGCCGTCCTGATCCGCCGGATAATGCTTTCGGCTCGCGGCAAGCACACAGCGGAAGACGACAAACGCGCGAAACCCGCGCGCTTTATCATCCGGCATCAGAGCCTTTTCGCTTCTGATGGAATCAGAAGCGGTTCTATGGAATCCGTCGGGTCAGGCCGCGTTCTTGTGCATGGTCCCGTTCGAGGACCCGGCGCCACGGATGGCCTTGACGGACCGCTCGATCGCCGCCCACAACCGTCCGATCTCCGAGGCCGCGCGACCCTGGGAATCGTATTCGCGAGCACCTTCACCATGCGCGAGCGCCAGCAGCAGGTCGGCGCGATTGGTGATCTGGCCGCTCCAGACCGGAGCGCGGAATTTCGCAAGAGCCTCGCGGGCGATGGTGACGATCGGGCTTTCAGAGCCGTCGCGCATCGCCGGAGCTCCGTTGATGACAACGGCATAAGGCTTGCGTGCGGACCGGCAGGTCTGGATGGTGTCCTGCACCGCATTGACGTCGAAGACACCGGGCCGCGCGGGAATCACAACCATGGTTGCATTGCGGATGGCGTCGTCCACGACGGCCGACAGGTTCGGCGGCGTGTCGATAAATACCCATTCGAAACCGTCACGCTTGGCCGAGTTGATGATCTCGGTGACGGAACGGTTGGCTGTCCGGATCGGAGGTTCGTTGGTGCCGCGCAGCTTGTGCCAAAGGGTCAGCGATCCCTGCGGATCGGCATCCACCAGCAGGCAGGGCTTCGAGGCCTTATGAACTTGCGCGGCAAGGTGAGCAGCCAGGGTGCTTTTGCCTGAGCCGCCTTTACGCGATGCGAAAACAATAACGTTCATACCTTGGTCTCCAAGATTGACCCGGGAGACTAAAATGAATCAGCATACTGATTCGTTAAAGACAAATCTTGCCGCCAATCGCATCTTTGCGTCGGTTTTTCACACTGAACTGGCATTTGAGTCACACTCCGCCGGATATGTGAGTCATATTGCCGCAAAGATCACAAACGAGTTGTCCCGAGAAAACGTCACGACGTGCGTTTCGCCGCTTCTCGCTCCATCCATTTGCGCTCGATCCAGCCGAGCGTCCGCGCCATCGGTCGTTGCAGGAATGGAAGATCCAGCGCGATCAACATGAGCCCAAGAGGCAACATCCACAGCCCCAGCACCGGCAGAAAACTGAAGACGCCACCGACGACCAGCAGCACGGCCAGCGGAACGCGGGCCAGCCGCGAGGACGGCCTGCGCACCCAGCCTATGAATTTCGCCGGTCGTGGCGGCATTTTGCTTTCGAACCAGGCAAAATGCCGGTCCAGCTCCGCTCGGTGATCACTGCTCACTGTTTGCTCCGTGACGGAAAGATGTTGATCGGTCACACCGCGACAACGCGGCGGGATGTCGCGCAAAACAGCTCGACCTCCAGATACGGGTCTAAACATGCCGGCAGCAGGCGCCGGCTTTCAGCTCAGAAACCAAACGTCCAGACGATGCAGATCACCGTCAGCGTCAGGAGCGCACTGAGCGCCCAGCCGATGGCGTAATTTGTTTCCTCAGGCACGATCCCGCGCATATCCTCGATCGGCACGTCATGCGTACGCCAGAGACGCAAATCGGTCATGACAACCTCCCTTCGCGGACATAGCCGCAGGGATTCAATGACCATGGGCGGCGCGAGTTCCGCCGGACCGCCAGACGTCGGCATGGCTCCGCGCGGCTTGACGCCGCCGCGCGCAACCGTCATGCATATCGCGTCAGTCGGCCGGACGGCCGCTCCCGCTCCGGCCGAAAGGCTTTCGGGAGAGGAAAGTCCGGGCTCCATCGACACACGGTGCCGGATAACGTCCGGCGGGGGCGACCCCAGGGACAGTGCCACAGAAAACGAACCGCCGTTCCTGCCCCTGCCCTTCTCCTTGCGGGAAGGATAAGAGGGTGAAAAGGTGCGGTAAGAGCGCACCGCGTCTCCGGCGACGGAGACGGCATGGTAAACCCCACCGGGAGCAAAACCGAATAGGGACAGCATCGCGAATAGTTCGCCTCGGCGATAACATCGCAGGGCTGCGTCGAGCCCGCTGTCCGGGTAGGTTGCACGAGGCGACGCGCAAGCGTCGTCCCAGAGGAATGGCCGTCACGTATCGCGGGCGCAAGCGCGCGATGCCCTACAGAACCCGGCTTACAGGCCGGCTGATATGTTCGCGAAGCGTTTTCGAAGGAAGTGGGACTTCCGGTTCAGGTCAAGAAAACGCGCTTAATGTGAATGAGGGGTCCGGCGCATCCACGCCGGACCCCTCGCCATTTCAAAACCCGCGCGGCTGCTTGCGCATATCAAACACGCCTGTTCGCGCGCATCAGTCGTCGTCGGCGTCGTGACGGTGCGAACGGCTCGCTCTGCCGCCCAGCGATCCCGTCACCCCAGGCTCGCGGCCGGCATAAGAACCGCGCGCGGCGCGCGCCGCGATGTCCTCGCCCGACACCGCCGGCGGCTCGCAGATCGAGCGCCGGCTCGCGCGACGCATCAGATCGACATGGATATGATTGTAGTGATACACGTTCGCGCCCGGCGCCAGCACCGTGGTGAAGCGCTGACATGCCGTCGCTTCCACATCGCGCAGGAAGCCCTGCTCTTCCGGCAGACCCTTCCAGCCATGCTGCACGGAGACGTATCGCCCGTCCGCCAGCGTGAAGCCCGCGATATCCAGCGCATTGCCGAAGGCGTGCTCGGAGATATGTGCGTGCGGGTTGCCGTTCATGCCGCGACAGGAATAGGCGGAGATCTGCTTGATTTCGACGACGCGCGCGCCGAACCAGCGCATCGCCGCCGGCTGGACCGCATCCGCGAACCAGCGGTCGAGCGCCGAGACGATCGGACAGGCAAGCGTCGCGGCCGGCTTCACGGCGACAGGCCCAACGGCGCCGGTGAGGGTCCCGCGCACCGGCCCGAGCCGGGGCAACGACGAATCGTGCCGGGGCGAAGCGGCGGCGGGCGATGCCGGATAGGCCGACGATCGTTCGTACGGCTGGGCGTAACCGTCGCCAGGCGGATAGGACGATACACGATCCGCACCTGACGAGCCCTCCGCCGGCAGCTCGATCTGGTCGACGGCCGGCTGCACGCCGGGGGCTGTCAGGGAAACCGGGCCGCTCGACCCGCCGCCATAAACGGGCTGGCGAGCGGCTGTTTCCGGATACGACGTCGGCGGCGGGTAGGATGGCTGCGCAACCGGCCAGCGCGGCTGGCTGCGGCCGACCGACGCGGGGGGCCTGAGGTCCTCGTCGGCAAAGCCGTAGGCCGGGCTTTCCCCGAGCGCCGAGACCTTCAGAGGAAATTCGGCGCCGCAGACGCCGGGACCGTTGATCGGGCGGATGCGAACGAGATCGGCGCTTTCCCTGACCTCGCCGGATTTCAGACAAGCGGCTTCAGCCTCGGCCCGCCACGGCTCGCGCTCCGCGGTCTGGAAAAAACCGCGCCCGCAACCGGCCAGCGACACAAGGACGACGGAGCCGACGAGATACAAGGCAACTCTGCGCGTCATCCGCGCAAGTTCGGCGAATTTATTTAAGGCTTCTTCAACGCGTTGCATTCAAACATTTTTAACCATTGTTTCGCGTCGCACAGGGAAGATCGACAGCAAGACGGCCTCGCCTCTGGAACACGGCGCAAGCTTTCCGCGCATGAGCATCGGACCTACGCGCTCGCCGAGCAGGGAGATCGTGCTGGGCATCTTCTAGAGCCTGACTTTTGCTGGCCGCATGATTTTGTTTTGACGCGTTTCTCGACGCAAACCGGTATCATCCTCGGGTCGAGCGTGCAGGACATGTTCGCCCAAAAACGCAGGCTGTCGAAATTCCATTGTCATCTCCGACGCCACGTCGGGTCACGCGCTGGCGTCTGTGGCCCGCAGCCTGTAGAGTCCTCGCCGGGGGCCTTTTCGGGGAGCAAATGTGCGGCCTGGGTTCAACCTCAAGACCATCCTGCTCGGCACCGGAATCCTTGCGGTCTCGTTCTTCTTCAGTCTCAAGGCCATGGACTGGTTGTCTCCGCCTGGAATCAGCCAGCCCGCGCTTGCGACATTGCCGCCGCTGGCCCCGGTCAACCGCAGTTCGAGCATCATTGCACCGATTACAATTCCCATCGCCGTCATTCGCGACGCCGCCGACCGGGCCGCGCCGCGCAACTTCGCCGGCAAGGCGGAGAATCCGGCCACGCATATTCTTCAGAACGCGGACATCGGATGGACCGCGTCGCGCGGCGCGATCAGCGCCACGGGCGCCGACAACGTGCTGTCGCTGTCGACGCCGCTGAGCGGCACCCTCAAGGTCAAGGGGTCGCTGTCGGCCGAGGCCGAGGGCGCGATCGGCAACGCGCTAGGAAACCTGCTCGGCGGCAACGTCGCCAAGCAGATAGGGCGCGTGAACATCAAGAACCTGAACGCCAACGCCGAGATCAAGGGCAATGTCGTGATGACGGCGCGGCCGGTGCTGACCGCGAACTGGCGCATCGATCCTGGCATGACCGCACAGGTCCATCTCGGCGACACCAACCTTTCGGTCGCCGGCGCCCGCGTCAACGTCCCCTCGCAGGTCAAACCGGTCATCGACAGAGCAGTCAACGAACAACTCGCGAGCCTGCAACAGCGCATCCGCAACGATCCGGTTCTGGAGCGCGGCGCTCGACAGCAATGGAAGCAGATGTGCCGCTCCATTCCGCTGCGGGGCGCAGCCGGGTTGCAGGACCTGTACCTCGAACTGAAGCCGGTGCGCGCCGTCGCGGTTCAACCGCGCATCGATGCCAGCAACGTCACGCTGACGCTCGGCGTCGAGGCGGAAACGCGGATCACCGCCTCGGCAACCAAACCCGACTGTCCGTTTCCCGCAACGCTCGCCATCGTGCCGGCCATGCCGGCCAGATTGAACATCGGCATCCCGATCGATGTGCCCTTCACCGACATCAACAGGATCATCGAAGCCCGGTTGGCCGGCAGGACGTTTCCCGAGGATGGCAGCGGCCCGGTCGGCGTCACCGTCAAGCGGGCCAGCGTCGCGGCGGCCGGCGACCGGCTTCTGATCTCGCTTCTGGTTCACGCGAGGGAGAAGAAAAGCTGGTTCGGTCTCGGTGGCGAAGCCACCATCCACATCTGGGGCAGACCGACGCTCGACCAGGCCCACCAGACCCTGCGCCTGACCGATATCAATCTCGCGGTCGAATCCGAGACGGCGTTCGGCCTGCTCGGCGCCGCCGCGCGCGCCGCCATGCCCTATCTGCAAAAGGCATTGGCCGAGAAGGCGACCGTCGACCTCAAGCCCTTCGCATCGAGCGCGAGAGAGAGGATCGCGGCGGCCATCGCGGATTTCCAGAAAAACGACAACGGGGTGCGGGTCAAGGCCGAGATCACCAGCCTGAAACTCGCCGACGTTGCTTTCGATTCCAGTACGCTACGCGTCGTCGCGGAGGCGACGGGCGCCGTGAACGTCGAGGTCAGGACGCTGCCGCCGCCATGACGTTCGGCTGGTTGGCTCGCGCCCCCGCAAAGACGCGCCCGGCCAAAACCGGGCGCGTCGCTGATCCGCTTCGATCGCCGACTACTCGGCGTACTTGAATTCCGGCATCGACTTCAACTGCTCCTTGGTCGCGCTGAAGACCGCGTGATCGGGATACCAGGGATTGGTCTTCGCTGTCGTCGAGGTCGATGTGGCTGAACCCGTGGTGGTGCCTGAAGCCGTGCCGCCGGATGGCTTCGTCGTCGAGGCCGATGTCGACGATACGGGCGTATCGACGAATTTCAGCTTGTCGAAGGATACCGCGACCATATGCTCGCCAACGCCGAGAAACCCGCCGACGCCGATCACCGCGGCGTTGATCTTTCCACTCTTGTCCAGCAGCATATCGCTGATCGAGCCGAGCTTCTCGTTGGAGTCATTATAGACGTTAAGGCCGATCATCTTCGACGAGCGCCAGTCACCGTGATAGCCGGGCCCTGACGATGTAGCCGCCGGAGCGCTCATGGTGTTCGTCGTGCTGCCGGGCGTCTGCGCGACCGCCGCCGTCGCCAGCAGCGCGGATCCGATCAATGCGACGGTGATATGCTTGGCAATCATCAGTGTACCTCCTTCGGTTTTGAAATCAGTAGCCAAACACACAACTTGGGCACTCGTTCCCGGGAACATTTCCGATCGCCCGGGTTCCGCTCGCTGATGAGTGGATAGCGCACGAAGAAACCGACGGTGGGATTCGTCCGCGCAACATGCGAACGACACCCCAATGAAGGCATGAATGAAGGCGCCCCGCGCGAACGGCGACAACAAGATCGACGCCGCCTGCGGACCTGTCCGGAAGCGCGGTGATGCGACGCTATGCCCCGGCGCTGCGCCTGCCGTCAGGCTGCGATCGCGCTCGGCTCGCTTTTGCTCTCGGCGAAGAACGCGACCGCCTCGAACCGGTAGCCGCAGTTGGCGCATTGCCAGAGATACGCGGTCCGGCGCGGTCCGTGTTCAAACCAGGCCGGCGCGGCGATCGGGTGGCCGCATTGCGCACATGGATTTTGATGAGGCAAATAATCAGATACGGCAGCAGCCATGACGCTTCTCCCATCTGCTTTGCTTTCGCGGACTCTCTCGCACCTGGTACCCGCTTTTGCGAAGTTCGTGAGACATCGCAACACCTTCGGAAAGCAAAGGGTAATAGTAACTCTACAATCCTCGTACCGCTTTCGATTTGAATTCCCGAAGCCCCTGCAAGCGGTGCGGGAATTTCAAATCGGCCGTACTGGCATGAGCGCCGTCACGACATCCGCGTCGCGATGCCAGAGCGGGATGAGGAAAAGTGCGGTGCGTTTTCCGCCCGCATCCCGCTTCTCGAAATATCGGAATCGATCACGTTCATGATTTTGAATCCATCGATCCGAGATCATCGTGATCTAGACTCCGGCTCGCGACAAATTTGCGGCGCTTCGCATGACGCGCCTCATCGTTGATGCAAAATTGATTTGGGAGAACATGAAGGGAGGGCGCCCCGGAGTTCCTTTTTTCCGGGCGGCGATGGAACCCGCCGGAGCCTGCCCGGTGCTTTGCCACAGGAAAGTCGCGATTGTGGCGATAGGCATAAGGCAGGTTGTGAGGGCTCTCCCGTGATTTTGCGTAATTTTTTTCCGTTTCTTGTCGTCGTTGTGCTGGCGTTGCCGCGGCCGTCGTCCGCGCAGCGCGCGCAATACGAAGAGATGGTGGCGGCGCACGCGCATGCGAACGGAGTTCCCGTCGAACTGGTCCACCGCGTCATAGTCCGCGAGAGCCGCTACAATCCGCGTGCCGTCCATCGCGGCAATTACGGCATCATGCAGATCAAGCTCGCGACCGCGCGGGCCCTCGGCTACACCGGCACGGCCGAAGGACTGCTCGATCCGGAAACCAACCTCACCTATGCCGTGAAGTATCTTGCCGGCGCCTATCGCGCCGCTCATGGCAACCACGACCGCGCCGTGGCTTATTATGCCGGCGGCTACTACTACGTGGCGAAGCGGCAGCGGCTGCGACGAGTCCGGCAAGAGACCATGAGCGCCGACGCACGAATCCCCGGTGCACCGCTGTCGATCGCGCCGCACTGAAGCATTTCGATCCGGGGTTGCTTCAATCCAGCGACGGCCTGATCTGCGGAGCCAGTTTGGCGGTCCGCACATGCACCACCGCGTCGCCGTCGCTGTAAACGCGCCGCCAGCCATCGAGGCGGTCGAGCAGATGGACCGCGGGCGACGCGGGATCGAGCAGCGTCGCGTCGATGCGATAGGTGTCGAGCAGCGCCAGAAACTGGCCAACGTCCCGAAGCTGAAGCGCATTGACATAAGCGAGCACGAACCGTTCGCCGTAGAGTTCGGTGCGGCCGTCGATGAAGACCGGCACATCGGCTCCGATCAACAAACCGCCGAAAGAGTACTCATTGAGAACGCGGCGCGCGCCGTGATCCTTCAGCGCATGAACGGCCCCGGTCAGCGACTTTCCGTCAGCGGGAACGTAGGAATGGCTGGCGGCGAAGGCTGCGGTGAAGCCGCCGAGCACGAGCACGACAGCAGCGAGCCGCGCCGCCGACAGGGAAATAGCCGTGCTTTCCGTTCTGCGCAGCGCCGCGAACTGCGCCGACAACGGCTCCGCCACCACGAGCGGCAGCAGGAACGCAAAGACCTCGATATTGCGGCTGTGCGTCAACGCCATTTGCGTCAGGCCGAGCACCAGCAATGTCCGTGGCGGCGTGAGCCGAACGCCGCGAAAGAGCGCAAGGCCGAGCAGGCCGAGCAGGCAAACCTCGAGCACGCCGACGTGAGAAAAATCCGTCGGCCGCCATTCGACGATCAGCGACAACGCCTTTCCAAGCTCCAGAATTTTCCGCGCCGCCAGCAGCGAACCCCAGCCATAGGGCGTGACGCAGCTCGCGCCGAGCGCCGCGAGCCCGAACAGCACCCAGCCAAGCGCCACGCGCTTGCGCCGCGTGGCCTCGGCGTTCCACACGGCATCGAGCGCAAAGGCGCCGATCAGTGCCAGACCGAACACGAAGCCGCCATGGAGGTTGGCCCACGCAATCATCAACGGCAGCAGCCATAGCGAGGGCGTCTTGCCGCGCCCGCTGGCCGAGACCAGCCCGCTCGCCCATGCGACCATCACCGACATCGCCAGCACGTGCGGGCGGGCCAGTAGGTGTGGCGCCGCCAGCGCGAAAACCGCGCAGATCACCACGCCAACCTGCAGCGGCGGCAGCCAACGGCAGAGAACGTATGCAAGCAGCGCGCAGGCCGCTGCCGCCGCAAGAGCCGTCAGAACCACGACGCCGGCCCAGCCGCCGACATCGAATGCTTGCGCGAACAACACCTGCGCCAGCCAAGACGTCGATATCCACGGTTCGCCCGCGCGCGTGAAGGAATAAATATCGGTGAAAGGCACCGCGTGGTGCGCTGCGATCCACTGTCCGACCTTGATCTGCCAGAACGTGTCGGCGTCCCGGAGCAGGCCGTCGCCGCGGATCAGCAGCAGCAGATAGATGCCCGCTCCGACGAACAGCCAGGCCGGCGCGGCGGCAATGCGGCTACGCGTTCCGGCCCGCTCTGTGAACGCGATGCTCATCCAGAAATCCGATCCATGGAACCTGCGGGCGACCGCCGCATCGGCGTTCGATTATCCGCGGCAAAACATAATTTCGGGTAAAATGCCGGAACCGCATGGGAGACCGCGCGTTCCCGCGTTGACACCCGCAGCTATCCGCCTAAATTAAAGCTGTTCCGAGGGGTGCTCCGTCAGGGAGCTGAGATACCGCACCGATCGCGACTGAGGCGACAGCGCGGTGACCCTTTGAACCTGATCCGGGTCATGCCGGCGAAGGGACAGGGATGTTTCAAGCGACGCGGGAGATACGTGGGGATTCGCACGTCGCGGTGCTCGGCGCAGGCATCGCCGGCACGTGGCAGGCGTTGCTCTTCGCGGAAGCCGGCTATGCCGTTACGCTGCATGAGCGCGGCGGCGACACGATGACGCAGGCTACCAGCCATTGGGCGGGCGGCATGCTGGCGCCATGGTGCGAAGCCGAGGTGTCCGAACCTCTCATTACGCGTCTCGGCCTTCGCTCGCTCACGATGTGGCGCGAACACCTTCCCGATACGCCTTTCAACGGCTCGCTGGTGGTGGCGCATTCGCGCGACCGCTCCGACTTCGAGCGTTTCGCGCGCATGACGTCGGGGCACCGGCGCATTCAGGACGATGACGTGAGCGGCCTCGAACCATCGCTCGACGGACGGTTTCACGAAGCGCTGTTCTTTCCAGACGAAGGCCATGTCGAGCCGCGCCGCGTATTGCCCGAACTGCACACGTGCATCCGCGCCGCCGGCGGCCGGATCGAATTCAACAGCGCGCCCGAGCCCGCCGACATCGAGAGCCTTGCGATCGATTGCCGCGGTCTCGCCGCGCGCGATGCGTTCCCCGATCTGCGCGGCGTCAAGGGCGAGATGGTGATCGTCGAAACCGACGAGATCGCGCTGTCGCGCCCTGTGCGGCTCCTGCATCCACGCTGGCCGCTTTACATCATTCCGCGCGAGGGCAACCGCTTCATGATCGGCGCCACCTCGATCGAGCGCGAGGACGACGGCGTCAGCGTGCGTTCCGTGCTGGAGCTGCTCAGCGCGGCTTACGCGGTGCATCCGGCCATCGGCGAGGCGCGGATCGTGGAGATCGGTTCGGGCCTGCGCTCCGCGTTTCCCGACAACCTGCCACGCATCGCGATCGGCAAGGACCGCATCGCCGTCAACGGGCTTTTCCGCCATGGCTTCCTGCTGGCGCCGGCACTCGCGGAACTGACGCTCGGCTACGTCGCGCGCGGCGAGATCGACAACGAGGTGATGCAATGCGGGTGACGCGATGCAGGTGACCGTCAATGGCGAACGGCGCGAGATCGCGGCGCGGACAGTCGATGCGCTGCTGAACGAACTTGCCTACGAGGGTGCGCATGTCGCGATCGCCGTCAACTTCGAGGTGCTGCCGAAAAGCCGATGGGAGGGCGCAATTCTGAAAAGCGGCGACGAGATCGAGATCATCGCGCCGCGGCAGGGAGGGTGAGCGATGAGTCTCCTTATCGCAAACGAGTATGCCCCCTCCCCTACCCTCCCCCGCAAGCGGGAGAGGGAGCGCGCTTCGTTCTTTCTTCACCTCTCCCGCTTGCGGGGAATGTCGACGCGCTCGGCAACGCACTTGCGTGCCGAAGCGCGGCGGGTGGGGGCGGCGACCTTTCGCGATGAAAGGGCATTTACAGAATGCTGAATTTCTACGACAAAACTTTCAACTCCCGCCTGCTGATCGGCACCGCGCTGTATCCGTCGCCGAAAATCATGCAGGACGCGATCCGCGCTTCCGGCAGCCAGATCGTCACGGTATCGCTGCGGCGGGAGACCGCGGGCGGCAGGACCGGCGATGCGTTCTGGTCGCTGATCCGCGAACTCGATGTCCTGGTGCTGCCGAACACCGCCGGCTGCCGCAGCGTGCGCGAAGCCGTCACCACGGCGAAACTCGCGCGCGAACTGTTCGGCACGCCGTGGGTCAAGCTCGAGGTGATCGCCGACAACGACACGCTGCAGCCCGACGTCGTCGGCCTGGTCGAAGCCGCGTCGATCCTGATCAAGGACGGTTTCGAGGTGTTTCCCTACTGCACCGAGGACCTCAGCGTCGCCATGCGGCTGGTCGATGCCGGCTGCAAGGTGGTGATGCCGTGGGCCGCGCCGATCGGCAGCGCCAGGGGCATCGTCAATCGCGACGCCTTGCGGCTGCTGCGCGAGCGGCTGCCCGATATCACGCTCGTCGTCGATGCCGGCATCGGCGCGCCCAGCCACGCGGCGCAGGCGCTCGAACTCGGCTACGACGCGGTGCTCCTGAACACCGCCGTGGCCAAGGCCGCCGATCCGGTCGCCATGGCCGGCGCGTTCAGGCTCGCGGTCGAAGCCGGCCGCGCCGCCTATGAGGCGGGCCTGATGGAGGCCCGCGACTTCGCCTCCCCGTCAACGCCTGTGGTAGGGACACCGTTCTGGCATGCCGTATCCTGATCGCAACGCGTATCCTGATCGGTTCTATCCCGTCGTCGATACGCTGGATTGGGTGCGCCGCCTCACCACGCTCGGCGTCGGCACGGTGCAATTGCGCGCGAAAGACCTCAACGACGGCGAGGCGCTGCAGCTCGTCAGCGACGCGCTGGAGATCGTCAAGGGCACGCCGACGCGGCTCGTGATCAACGACTACTGGCGCGCGGCGATTGTCGCCGGCGCGGAGCATGTTCATCTCGGCCAGGAAGATCTGGCGGGGGCGGACGTCGGCGAGATCCGCAAAGCCGGGCTGACGCTCGGTCTTTCCACCCACGACGACAGCGAGCTTGAAACCGCGCTCGCGGCCGCGCCGGACTATGTCGCGCTCGGTCCGATCTTTCCGACCACGCTGAAATCGATGCGTTTCGCGCCGCAGGGCGTTGCGAAAATCGCCGAATGGAAGAAGCGCGTCGGCAACATCCCGCTGGTCGCGATCGGCGGCATCAAGCTCGAACAGGCGACGGAAATTTTCGCCGCCGGCGCCGACTCGATCGCCGTGGTCAGCGATGTGACGCAGAATCCCGATCCCGACGCGCGGGTGAAAGCGTGGCTCGAACAGGTCACCGAGGCCGCATGAGGTGCCGTCATGCAGACGTCCGTCTTTATCGCGCGGCTGATCGGCCCGGTCATGATCACGGCCGGTCTTGCCGTGCTGCTCAACCGGCAAAGTTTTCATGCGATGGCCGAAGAGTTTTTGGCCAGCCGCGGGCTGATGTTCCTCGGCGGGCTGATGGTGATGCTTGGCGGCCTCGCCATCGTGCTGACCCACAATGTCTGGACGTCGGACTGGCGCGTGATCGTGACGCTGTTCGGCTGGCTGCTGGTTTTCGCCGGTGCGATCCGCATCATCGAGCCGCCATTCCTTTATGCGGGCGGGCGCGCGTTCCTGCGCCACCCCGCCATGGCGATGATCGCCGGGCTGATCTGGCTCGCGATCGGCATCGTCTTCAGTCTTCTCGGCTATTTGCATTGAACTCGTCTCGAACCGGAGAAACGCCATGAACATCCGCTCCAATCCGGACAAGACCCGCCCCGCCGTCACCACCGGCTCCCTGCCCGCTTCGCGCAAGATTTTTTCGGTGCCGGAGGCCGCGCCGGACCTGCGCGTGCCGCTGCGGGAGATCGTTCTCTCCGAAGGCGCGGGCGAGCCGAACCTGCCGGTCTACGATACGTCGGGCCCCTATACCGACCCGAACGTCGTCATCGATGTCAACGCCGGCCTGCCGCGCACGCGCCTCGCCTGGGTGAAGGAACGCGGCAGTGTCGAGGACTATGAGGGCCGCGAGATCAGGCCGGAGGACAACGGCAATGTCGGCGCGACGCACGCCGCCGCCACCTTCAAGGCGCACCACAAACCGCTGCGCGGCGTCGGCGATGCACCGATCACACAGCTTGAATTCGCCCGCGCAGGCGTCATCACCAAGGAGATGGTCTATGTCGCCGAGCGCGAGAACCTCGGCCGCAAACGGCAACTCGAACGCGCCGAAGCCGCGCTGGCCGACGGCGAATCCTTCGGCGCATCGGTGCCGGCCTTCATCACGCCGGAATTCGTCCGCGAGGAGATCGCGCGCGGCCGCGCCATCATCCCTTCCAACATCAACCACGCCGAACTGGAGCCGATGATCATCGGCCGCAATTTCCTGGTGAAGATCAACGCCAATATCGGCAACTCGGCCGTGACGTCCTCGGTTGAAGAGGAAGTCGACAAGATGGTGTGGGCGATCCGCTGGGGCGCCGACACGGTGATGGATCTATCGACGGGCCGCAACATCCACACCACCCGCGAATGGATCCTGCGCAATTCGCCCGTACCCATTGGCACCGTGCCGATCTATCAGGCGCTGGAGAAGTGCGACGGCGATCCGGTGAAGCTGACGTGGGAGCTTTACCGTGACACGCTGGTGGAGCAATGCGAACAGGGCGTCGATTACTTCACCATCCACGCCGGCGTGCGGCTGCCCTACATCCATCTCACCGCGAACCGCGTCACCGGCATCGTCTCGCGCGGCGGCTCGATCATGGCGAAGTGGTGCCTCGCCCACCACAAGGAGAGCTTCCTCTATACGCATTTCGAGGACATCTGCGACCTGATGCGCAAATACGACGTCTCGTTCTCGCTGGGCGACGGCCTGCGCCCCGGCTCGATCGCGGACGCCAACGACCGCGCGCAGTTCGCCGAACTGGAAACGCTCGGTGAGCTGACGCAGATCGCGTGGAAGAAGGGCTGCCAGGTGATGATCGAAGGCCCCGGCCACGTGCCGATGCACAAGATCAAGATCAACATGGACAAGCAGCTTAAAGAGTGCGGCGAAGCGCCGTTCTATACGCTGGGCCCGCTGACCACCGACATCGCGCCGGGCTACGACCACATCACGTCAGGCATCGGCGCCGCCATGATCGGCTGGTTCGGCTGCGCGATGCTCTGCTACGTCACGCCGAAGGAGCACCTGGGACTGCCGAACCGCGACGACGTCAAGACCGGCGTGATCACCTACAAGATCGCGGCGCACGCCGCCGATCTCGCCAAGGGCCACCCAGCCGCGCAACTGCGCGATGACGCACTGTCGCGCGCGCGCTTCGACTTCCGCTGGCAGGATCAGTTCAACCTCGGTCTCGATCCGGAGACGGCGGTGGCCTTCCACGACGAGACGCTGCCGAAGGAGGCGCACAAGGTCGCGCATTTCTGCTCGATGTGCGGGCCGAAGTTCTGCTCGATGAAGATCACGCAGGACGTGCGCGACTACGCCGCCTCCCTCGGCGACAACGAGAAGGCGGCGCTCTATCCGGAGACCGCACAAAAGGCGAATGACGCCGCAGGCGTCACCGAGCCGTCTTATCGCGAACAGGGCATGGCCGAGATGAGCGCGAAGTTCAAGGAGATGGGCTCAAACGTGTATCTCGACGCCGAGAAGGTGAAGGAGAGCAACAAGGTGTTGTGATGCGCAGGACGGATTGAGCCAGCAACCCGTCATGCCCGGCTTTATGCCGGGCATCCACGTCTTTGGAATTTCAGCGGAGAAAGACGTGGATGGCCGAGACCATAGGCGAGCGGAAGCGACGCCGTTCTTCGAACGGCTATGGGCGAGCGGAAGCGACGCCGTTCTTCGAACGGCTATGTCCGGCCATGACGGAACAGGGTGTTTCCATCAAAACCTAAACCGCTATAGGCGAAGCCGTGATCCGCCGGCTTTCAGTTGCACACGCGGCAGGTTCCGTCTCCAGCGAGCACGGAATACGCGTCGCTCATCCGCCCTCTGTCCTGCGCCGTTATCGCATCGAGATCGCAAGGCCGGAGAGATCGGCGTTGGCCATCAGGCCGACCTGGCGGCCGGACAGTTCGAGCACCGCGCCCTTCTGGTTGCTCAGCACAATGGCGCGCGCGCCGCCGCCGATCGCCAGCCCCGCTCCCGCTGCGCCGTAAACGCCGGCGACATCGGAAGGCCGGTAGATGCGACTGACGCGGCCGTGCAGCACGGTCTTCGATCCGCCGAACACCAGCCCGTAATCCAGTCCGCCGACCGAAAGCGGATAGCGCCGGCCGCGAAAGGTGAGCGTGCCGCTGCCGGCGGAGGCGCCGATGATCCAGCCGCCTTTATAGATCGTCAGCGTCACCGTGCCGCTGTCGGCGCGGGCTGCGGAGCACAGGCCAAGGCAGACGGCCAGCGCGATCAGAGCGGCGCGAAACCGGGATGTCGACGGCATGGGAGGGTTCTCCGGGGTTCGAAGGAGGGACATGATTCGAAGCGGCTGCAAGCGTAAGAACCGCGCGCGGCAAGCGCAATCCGCTGCGGCGGCGCGGCATCCGCTGCTCACGGGAAAATTGCGATAACCCGATCGCAACGATATCGACGCAGCGATACGCGGCACTGTCCGGCTTCACCCGCGATGACGGCGGAAAATGACAGACACGACGCGCTTCGCCATGCCTCCGACCGGCAAAGCGATTCGCCCGCTTGCATGAGACCGCAATCGATGCTTGCGTTAAGCAGAATCACAATTCGCGTTAAACTCCCGCCTCACATATCACATTCCACTGTTACGCGTACTTTCTGCGGGTCGAACAGGGCCCTTTTCCGTTGTTTTGCGTCTCGCCCCGGGATCGCATTGACTGTTAAGAATCTGGTAATCATATCATTGGTCATATGGCCGGGGATGGGGGTCTCAATCCAGTCGCGCTTTCCGTGAGAATGGAAGCAGCCTCGGAGGGACTGATGACCCAGGAATCGCAAACCGGAGCGCAAGGCCCGCCGCGGAATCAAACCGGGCTCACGCCCGACGCGGTGATTCCGCTGTTGGTCGGCTCCACGGTCACCGACGTCGAACGGGAGCTTGTGTTGCAGACGTTGGCGCGTTGCGACGGCAACCGCACGCGCGCAGCAAGGGTGCTTGGCGTATCGGTGCGGACACTTCGCAATAAGATACGCCAGTATGTTGCCGACGGACTCGACGTGCCCGAACCCGGTTGAGAGCGGCGCGCGGCCGATGCCGCCCTGCGCGGTCGGTCTACCGGCGCGGACACTCCCGGTAGCCGAACCTGTCGATGATATCGGCGCCGGAGATGGCGTGAAACGCCAGCGTGTCCATGTAGTGATGGTCCATCACATACTGGCGCAGCTTCGGGTTGTAGGCATTCAGCATGCGCTGGGTCGATGCAACGTTGATGCGGCGCCGGCGATCGTGACCCGAATGAAACAGGAGTCGCGCGCTACGCTCGACGCAGACGTTCCGCACGCCGAGAAACAGCGTGCAGTTCGACTGGCAGTGCCCCGTGATGCGAAACAGTTCACCGCTGGCGTTGACGCGATCGATCTCGGGCTGGAAATCCTTGATCCAGCCGCCCATGCCAAACCGTTCGGACGTCGCCGCGCGAGCCGATGGCATTGCCGGACCAAGCGCGCCGGCCAGACAGAGCGCGCCGGCAAGACAATTCAGGTATTTCATCTTGCCCCTCCGTGATCTCGGGCAGCGCCCACGGCGCATTCAGCCGAACCGCGCCCGGCTGCGTTCGCGCGCCTTTTCCGCTTCCACCGCACGATCGCGCGCGGGCGCCTGCGTGCGTAGCGACGCCAGCAGATGATGCGCGGCATGTGCGACGTCATGGACGGCGCGATCGAACGCCGCCTTATTCGCCTCCGACGGCTTGTTGAAGCCTGAAAGCTTGCGCACGAATTGCAAGGCCGAGGCATGAATCTCCTCGTCCGTCGCCGGCGGCTCAAAATTGAACAGTGTCTTGATGTTGCGGCACATGAGGCTCGTCTCCGGCTCAGCCCGTCGCGAGGCAGGGATCATACCGCCTCGCAACGCGAACCGCCACCTGCACCGCCGCCGCACGGCAATCTCTTGCCGCCGCGGCCCCGCCCTCCTATGAACAGCATCATGACATCGACGTCCCCCAAGGCCGAACGGCGGCCGCACACCTCCATCCATCACGGCATCACCCTGACCGACGACTACGCCTGGCTGAAGGACGCGAACTGGCAGCAGGTGCTGCGCGAGCCGTCCTTGCTGGCGCCGGATATCCGCGCTCATCTGGAGGCCGAAAACGCCTATTCGAATGCCCTGCTCGCTTCAACCGAACCGCTGCAAAAACAGCTCGTCGCGGAAATGCGCGGCCGCATCAAGGAGGACGATACCACCGTCCCCTCGCCCGATGGACCCTTCGCCTATTTCGCGAAATACCGCGAGGGCGGCCAGCACCGCATGGTCGGACGGCAGCCGCGCGACGGCGGCGACGCCCGCTTCCTCCTCGATGGCGACGCGCTTGCCGAAGGCAAGAAATTCTTCAAGCTCGGTGATGTCAGGCATTCCCCCGACCATCGCCTTGAAGCGTGGAGCGCCGACGATCGCGGCTCGGAATATTTCACGATCCGGATCCGCGACTGGGACAGCGGCGCCGATCTCGCCGACGTCATCGAGGAGAGCGACGGCGGCGTGGTGTGGACCGCGGATTCGCGCGCTTTCTACTACGTCAAGCTCGACGACAACCATCGCCCGATGCAGGTCTATCGCCACCGGCTCGGCGCGCCGCAATCCGACGACGTGCTGGTTTATGAGGAGAAGGACACGGGCTGGTTCACGCATATCCATGAAAGCGCGAGCGGCCGCTTCTGCGTGATCGCCGGCGGCGATCACGAGACCTCCGAGCAGCGGCTGATCGATCTCTCCGAAGCGGAGGCAACACCGCGCCTGATCGCGGCGCGCGAGGGCGGCGTGCAGTATTCCGTCGCCGATCGGGGCAGCGAACTTTTCATCCTCACCAATGCCGGCGGCGCCATCGACTTCAAGGTCGTGACCGCGCCGCTAGCCACGCCCGAACGCGCGAACTGGCGCGACCTGATCCCGCATCGCCCCGGCACCTATGTGCTCGATCTCGAACTTTACTCCGGCCACATGGTCCGGCTGGAGCGCGCCAATGCGCTGCCCTCGATCGTGATCCGCGACCTCGCCACCGGTGAGGAACACGCGATCGCCTTCGACGAGGCCGCCTATTCCCTCGACACCCACGGCAGCTACGAATTCGACACCACCACCTTGCGCTTCAGCTACTCGTCGATGACGACGCCATCTGAGGTGTTCGATTACGACATGGCGAGCCGCGCGCGCACATTGCGCAAGCGCCAGGAGATTCCGTCGGGACATGATCCTGCAAATTACGTCACCACCCGCATCGTGGCGAAGGCGGACGACGGGGCCGAGGTACCGGTGTCGATCCTGCATCGCAAGGATTTCGCGCGCAACGGCCGCGCGCCGCTGCTGCTCTACGGCTACGGCTCCTACGGTCACGCGATGCCGGCGTCGTTCTCGGCCAACCGGTTGTCGCTGGTCGATCGCGGCTTCGTTTATGCCATCGCGCATATTCGCGGCGGTACGGACAAGGGCTGGGGCTGGTATCTCGACGGCAAGCGCGAGAAGAAGGTCGACAGCTTTGACGATTTCGCCGCTTGCGCCCGCGCGCTGATCGCCGCGGACTATACGTCGGCGAAGAACATCGTCGGCCACGGCGGCAGCGCCGGCGGCATGCTGATGGGCGCGGTCGCCAACCGCGCCGGCGAATTGTTCGCCGGCATCGTCGCCGAGGTGCCGTTCGTCGACGTGCTCAACACCATGCTCGACGACACGCTGCCGCTGACCCCGCCGGAATGGCCGGAGTGGGGCAACCCGACCGCGAGCGAGCAGGATTTCCGCACCATCCTGTCCTACTCGCCTTACGAAAACGTCGTGGCGAAAGACTATCCCGCGATCCTCGCCATGGGCGGACTGACCGATCCCCGCGTCACCTATTGGGAGCCCGCGAAATGGATCGCGCGGCTGCGCGCCACCATGACGTCGGGCGGCCCCGTTCTGCTGCGGACCAACATGGGCGCGGGACACGGCGGCGCCTCCGGCCGCTTCAACCGCCTCGACGAAGTCGCGCTCGCCTATGCCTTCGCACTGTGGGCGGTAAAACGCGACCGGGCGTCAGCGGACTGACGACAGACGCAAAAAGCCGGCGCTCGAAGGCGCCGGCTTTTCGGAAGGCGGAAGGTCGCGATCAGTCGTGATCCATTTCGCCGATATGCTTCTGCGAGTATAGCTCGACGCCGATCTTCTTGATGAGATCGATCTGGGTTTCGAGGAAGTCGATATGGCTTTCCTCGTCCTTCATCAGGCTCTCGAACAGGTCGCGGGTGACGTAGTCCTTCACCGAATGGCAGTGGGTCGCCGCCTCTTCGTAGAGCGCGCGCGCCGAATATTCCGCCTTGAGATCGCAATCCATCACCTCGCCGACGTTCTGGCCGATGTGCAGGGGATCGAGCACCTGCAGGTTCGGAAAACCATCAAGGAAGATGATGCGGTCGATCAGCTTGTCGGCGTGTTCCATTTCCTCGATGGATTCCGCGCGCCATTTCTTCGCGAGATCCTTGATGCCCCAGTTGTCCAGCAACCGGTAATGCAGCCAATACTGGTTGATGGCGGTCAGTTCGTGGCGAAGCGCCTTGTTCAGGTATTCAATAACTTTCGGTTCGCCCTTCATGGAGCAGCTCCTGTTCTATGTGCTGTGACGCCGGCAGGCGGCCGTCGCGCCCGCCGATCCAATTTAGAATACTTCTAAATCAGATTCGGCAGCGCAACAACCCCCAAGAAAGGATGGTCAGCCAATCGCTGGCCAAGCGAGGGCTTATCGGCGCGGTGGGGACGTCAGAGTGTGATTTCGGTCTGAATTTGCTCGACTTCTGCGTGCATTGCGGAGTGGGGACACCCTTCGCAACATTTCCGGGCACAAGCGCCGAGCGCTTCCTTGATGATGGTTCTGATCGTTCGGGCACATCGACCGCATTCTGCACTGCATCCAAGACATCCGTAGACCTGCCGGGGAGAGCGCCGCAGGTCATCCGGTGCGGTTACGGCGGAGCGAACGTCGTGATCGGTCAAAACGTTACAGGAACAAACAATCATAAACGGAACCCAAGCGTGACACGCGGACCCGGGCCGATATTGTTGGAGCCCGTCGCGAAACGCAAAGGGAAAACCGGCTGTTTGAAGCTATTCCAAACTGTCGGAAGGCCGGCTAAGGCCGCTCTGGCGCCTCTTTCCTGGTGCGATGTAACTTACTGAAATACATTATCAATTTTTCACGTTAAATTGCGGATCGTGGCGGCATTGAGCCCGTGCATTCATTAATCGTTCAAACCGGATGTGAAATCGTCCATCGACAGCCCGCCCGGATTGCTGTCGATGGACGCAAGAGGAAAAGGTGAAGCCATGAAGAGACAAATATTGGCCTTGGCCACTGCCGCCGCGCTGATCACAGCCGTTGCCGCGCCTCAAGCCGCCGAAGCGCGCGGCGGTCGCATCGCTGCCGGCGTCGTTGGCGGACTGATCGGCGGCGCCATCCTGGGCGGCGCGCTGGCGGGCCCAGGTTATTACGGCCCCGGATATTACGGTCCGGGATACGGATACTATGGCCCCGGCTACGGCTATTACGGGCCGGGTTATGTCGCGGCGCCCGGCTGCTATTGGCAGCGCCAGCGCTTCTGGGATGGTTACGGCTGGCGGCTCCGGCGCGTCCGGGTGTGCGGCTGATCCGGGAGCGGCCTCAGATTTAATTTAACGAATCGATCTCCGGATCATACCCTACGGGTGTTTTCCGGAGCGCCGGACGCAAGGGCCTGAAAAAGCCGTTATTTCGGCCAACTGACTTGCGAACGTTTGCATCAGGTTGATGTTGGGCACTTCGGGGTGGGACAGCCGACTTGAACGACGGCGTTGCAAGTTGCTCTAAACCTAGCGCCCGACCGTGGCGCCACTCTTCAGGAGAGACTTCAAGATGAAAAAGACAGTTTTCGCCCTTCTCGCGGCTGCTACGGTCGCGGCAGGTTCGGTAGTGGCGGCTCCGCAGGCGCATGCAGGCGGCGGCGATGTCGCAGCCGGTATTGCTGGAGGCTTGATCGGGGGCGCCCTTATCGGCGGCGCAATTGCCAACAGCCGTCCGGCCTATGCCGCGCCGGCCCCAGTCTATGTGGAAGAACCGCCTTGCCACATGGTGCGCGAGAGATTCTGGGACGGATATGGCTGGCGCTTCCGCCGCATCCGGGTTTGCGACTGATCCGGACCTCCTGACGATCCCATCCGAGAACCCGGTCTTCACGGCCGGGTTTTTCGTTTGCCGATGACGTCCGGCGCTTGTTGTCTGACGCGTTTTCTTCACGCGAACGGGAATCCATCCCTGGATCAAACCCGAGGACGTGCTTCGTTCGAAATCAGCGCGCCGCATTCATCGCGCGCAGCACCGCGTCGCTCGGCCAGCAATCCACTTTCAAGCCCGCCGACTTCTGGTAAGCGCCGAGGGCCGCGCGCGTCAGCATCCCGGCCTTGCCGTCGATCTTGTCCTTGTACAGGCCGATCCGCGTCAGATAGCGCTGCATGGTCTCGACGTCGCGGCTTCGCAACTGCGTCGATGCCGACCACGGCGTCGCGAACGGCAGCGGGCTGGTCATGCGGTCGGCGAGATGGCCGACGAACAGCACGTAGAGATCGGAGAAATTGTATTCCTTGATCACGAAGTAGTTCTTCGTGGTCAGGAACGACGGGCCGTAGATTCCTTCCGGTTGCAGCAGCGATGCGCTCTGCGCGCGCTCCGCCGCGGTCAATTGTTGTCCCCGCACCGGCAAGAACCCCTCGCGCAGCCACTCGCCGATCGGCCTGGTCACTTCCGGCACGCCTGTCGTGCAATCGACGTTCGCCGGGGCGCGCACCTCGTAGGCCCAGCGCAATCCCGGCTGCCAGCCCTTGTTGACCAGTTGCCGCGCGGCCGAGGCCAGCGCATCGGGCACCGAGGTCCAGATATCGACGCGGCCATCGCCGTCGAAATCGACGCCGTGCTTTGCAAGTTCGGACGGCAGGAACTGGGTGAGGCCGGTGGCGCCGCCCCACGATGCGCGGAAGTTCTTGCGCGAGACGTCGCCGTGCTGCAACAGCAACAGTCCGTCGATGAACTCGGTGCGGTATTGGTCCTTGCGGCGGCCGACATAAGCCTGCGTCGCCAGCACGCGCATCGCGTCGTAAGGCAGCGCGTAGCGGCCGTAGTCGGTTTCGCGGCCCCAGATCGCAAGGATGATCGGCGCCGGCACGCCGAACCGCTTTTCGATCGCATTCAGCGTGGCGCGGTATTTCCGCATCAGCCGCTGCCCCTCAGTCGCCAACCGCGCGATGCTGCCCTCCTTGACGTAATCCGCAGGCACCTGAACGAATTCCGCCTGCGACGGCGCGCCGGTCGCGGGCCGTCCGGGCAGGATCAGATCGGGCAGCTTGTAATCGGGTTCAAGCCCTGCGGTGACGGCATCAAAGGTCGCGCGCGAGACGCCCGCCCGCTGCGCCTCGGGCCACAGCGAGGCGATGAACTGCGTGAAGCCGGCGTCGGCCGCTTGCGCCGGCGGCATTCCGACACCGAGAACGAGCGCGACCATGATCGCGATCGCAAGCCGCCGCAGGGGATTCCGGCCGGCGGCGGCCATCCTCAATGCTCCGCCTGGCCGTGCGTTCCGTTCGGCCCGCTCGAGATGCGATCCGCGAGCGCGATGCCGATCGCCGACATGATGAATACGAGATGGATGATGGTCTGCCACATCACGCCGC
Organism: Nitrobacter sp.; assembly: GCF_047149785.1. Lineage (GTDB taxonomy): Bacteria > Pseudomonadota > Alphaproteobacteria > Rhizobiales > Xanthobacteraceae > Nitrobacter. The sequence goes on from NZ_BAAGBE010000001.1 coordinate 2,367,879, forward strand.
TTTCGGTGTAATTGGTGGGACGCGCCGCGCTGCCGAGGTTTCCCGCCTCGATGAAGGTCCGCAGCAGATGTATCGACGAGATGCCGATGATCGCCATCGCCAGCTTGATCTTGAGAACGCTGGCGTTGACATGGCTGAGCCATTCCGGCTCGTCGGGATGCCCCTCGAGATTGAGCCGCGACACGAAGGTCTCGTAGCCGCCGACGATGACCATCACCAGAAGATTCGAGATCATCACCACGTCGATGAGGCCAAGCACCGCCAGCATGATCTGCTGCTCGGTGAAATCGAAGGAGTGCGCGATAAGATGCCACAACTCCTTCAGGAACAGGACGACATAGACGCCCTGGGCGACGATGAGGCCGATATAAAGCGGCAATTGCAGCCAGCGCGAGGAAAAGATCAGCATCGGCAGCGGGCGCAACGCGGTCGTCTTCACGGGGGGCGGAGTTTCAGGCGGCGGGGACATCACGCGGTCTCGTCGTGGGGGAGAAGCCTTCTATTCCATTCGCCAGGACGGAATCGAGAGGGGGCGCCGCGGCAAAAGGCAGCGCGGCGTTCGCTCCGGTGTCCTGCAATCGCTGGGCTCGCGGCTTCACTTGATCGCGACCAGGAAGAAGCGCGGAAAGCGCAGCAGCACCTTGCCGTCCGCCTGCAACGGATAGGCGGCGGCCACGCGCGCCGTGTATTCGCGCAGGAACTCCTTTCTCTCGGCGGGCTCGAGCGGATCGAGGAAGGGCCGCAGTCCGGTGCCCTTCACCCATTCGACGATCGCCGCGGCCTCCGCAAGGACATGATTATAAATGGTATGCCAGATATCGATGCGCCGGCACAGCGGCCGCAGCGCGTCGTAGTAGCCGCCCGGCCGCAGCAGCCTGTCTTTCGCCCGCGCGGCGTTCGCAAGTGTTTCCCGCCACGGTCCCGAATGAGCCACCTCGCGCATCATGACGTGACTGGGTTCGTCGAGATTGTCCGGCATCTGCACCGCCAGCGCGCCGCCTGACGGCAATGCGTCGAGCAGGCGCTGCAACTGGCGCAAATGATCCGGCACCCACTGGAAGATCGCATTGGCGAACAGCAGGTCGGTGTTCGCCGGCGGGACCCAGTGCGCGACGTTGGCTTCGACGAACGCCTGTTCTGGCAGCCGCTCGCGCGCCCGCCGCAGCATATCGGCGGATGTATCGATGCCGATGATCTCGGCTCCCGGCCAGCGCTCGACCAGCAGTTCGGTGGAATTGCCCGGACCGCAACCGATGTCGACGATTTTGCGCGGCGCGCTCAGCGGAACCTGCGCCAGCAGATCGCGCGACGGCCGCGTCCGTTCGTCCTCGAACTTCAGGTATTGCTCGGCACTCCAGTCGTCCATCGCCTCTTCTCCGAACCCCTTTCACACCAACAAGCAGGACCAGGCAAGTCAACACCGATCGCGGCGGGAAGCGGACGTCATGAGGGTCCGGCGCGATCCGCCTTTCGCTCGGCCCGCCCTGCCTTCCGCTCGGCTCCCCGCCCGGAAACGGCCGGCCGGGACGCCGCTCGCGGCCTGGCGCCGTTGTCCTGCACGGCAGTCTGCTCGACCAGCGACAGACAATAGGCGGCGGCTTCCCCAAGATTGTCCGCCACGGCGTCGGCATTGAGGTGATCGCGGGTCATCTCAGTGTTGGTCCGCCCCCAGCAGCAGACCAGGATGCGCGCCTGCGGCACCTTGCGTCGCAGCCTGCGCACGAGGTGGCGGGTGTGGGCGGTGCTCCCGTCCTCGAGGGTCGACACGCACACCAGCCTCACGCCGGAGCCGTCAAGCCGGAATATTCCGCTTGTCGAGGTTTCCTCCTTCCTCGCCGCCCGCGCTTGAAGACCATGCTTCGACAGGATCTGGGCGAGACACATCGCGGCCGCCTCGTCGAGATCGCTGCGCTCGGCGGCGCATAGCACCGGACATTCGGACTGCCAGTCCGGCGGAAGGCCTTCGCGGATAATGAACGGAAGTTCGGGCATCGGCGCATCGGCTGTCCCCTCCACCGCATCGGCGGCTTCCGCGTCCTTCGTCCGGCCTCCCGCCGGAACGTCGTCGAACTCGGAGGACAGATCGTCGACCACCTCAGCAACGCTATCCTTGATTTCGGCCAGACGATCAGGCAGCAGCCGGCCGCGCCTGAGATCGGCCTGGGCCAGCATCAATCCTTTCAGCGCGACGGTCTCGTAGTACTCGGCGAGCGAATTCTCTTTCAGAAACTCTTCCGCCGTGTCGACGGCCTCCGCCGGATCGTTGGCCAGCATTCTCTGATAGAACAGCTCCGGCGGGGACAAAGCCGGACGATCGCCGAGAAGGATGTCGAGAAACCTGAGATGCTCGACGTGCCGACCCAGCACGACCAGGCACACCGTCAGCGGAGTCGCAAGGACAAGGCCGATCGGTCCCCACAGCGCGGTCCAGAACGTCGCCGAGGCGACAACGGCCACGGGCGACAATCCGCTGCTATGCCCGACGAGCAACGGTTCGAACACCTGCCCGATCACGAGTTCCGTGAGGAAAATGAGCGCGCCCGCCCATAGCAGCATCGACCAGCCGGGATCGACCGCCACAGACAGCGTCAGCGGAAAGAACGCCGCGATGAAGACGCCGACATAGGGCACGAACCGCATGATGGCGGCCAGGATTCCCCAGAGGATGGCACTGGGAACGCCGATCACCAGAAGGCCGAGGCCCACCAGCACGCCGAAGCTGGTGTTGAGCGCGACCTGCATCAGAAAGAAACGGCTGAGGCGACCGGCCGCGTCATCGATCGCCGCGGTCGCGGACTGCAGATCGTTCGAGCCTGCGAGCTTGATGACGCGGTTACGCAGGTCCTCCCGCTGAAACAGGATGAAGACCACGAACACGATCACCACGCCTACCGTCGCCAGCGGATGCAGCAGGGGACTGATGAGCCCAAGGATGCTATCGAGAGCGGATGGCGGCGGAGAACGCACCTCGACCGGAATCGGCTTGGCCTCGCCGGGCGTTTCGGACGACGGCGCGTTCTCCGCCGATGGCGACGGCGATACATTGATTTCCTTGCCGAGCGTCTGAAGAATATCCGCGGCGCGATCGAGCGGCCCGGTCGCCGTCAGCGCCCGCAGCGACTGGATTTTCTGCTGCATGGTCTGCTGGTAACGGGGCAGGCCCTCGGCCAGATGCCTGACCTCGTTCGCGATCAGGCTGCCGAGCGCGAAGATCGCGATAAAGGCGACCACGACCACGACCGGCACGCTGGCGGCGCGCGGGAAATGCCATCGCTCCAGAATTTCCACCAGCGGAGCAAGCACGAAGCTCAGAAGTACCGCCAGCGCAATGGGGACGAAAATCTCGCGGCCGACATACAGCCCGCAGATCACAAGGGCGGCGATGACCGCCGATGCCATCGCCCCGTCGCCGAAACCGGCTTTCCGTGGCGTCACCCTCGCGTCCAGATCCAGACTCACAGCCGGCATGACCCCGAATATCCGGGATCATCAACGATCGCCGGGCCGTTTTGGTTCCATGGGTGGCAAGGACGAGCGCCGCCCGAAAGCTGAACGATGAGGAGACGTTTGATTTTTTTGTATATTATCATAATATACAAATATGATCGACCTCAACAGGATTGCCGGATTTGAATGGGACGATGGCAATCGCCGGAAGAATGAGGATAAGCATGACGTCAGCCCGGGGGAAGCGGAGCAGGTATTCCTGAATACGCCGCTTCTGCTTTTGCACGACACCGAGCACAGCGCAGTTGAACAGCGATTCCACGCCTACGGAAAGATCCATGCCGGCCAACTATTGCAAATTGCATTCACGTTGCGGCACGACGCAACGATACTGCGGGTTATTTCCGCCCGCCCCATGAGCGCGAAGGAGCGCATACGCTATGCCAAAGAAACTTAAGCGAGTTCCCAAATTCGCCAACGAGGCCGCGGAGCGAGCTTTCTGGGAATCACACGATACGGCCGATTACTTCGACTTGAGCAAAGCTGTTCCGGTGCGCTTCCCGAATCTCAAGCCGTCGACGGCCGCAATCTCGCTGCGCCTGCCGGTCAGCCTGCTGGAGCAGATCAAGATCGCCGCCAACAAGCGCGACGTGCCCTATCAGTCGCTCATCAAGATGTGGCTGGCGGAGAAGGTGGGGTAGACGATCATTCCGCCATCATTGCAGCGATCCAAAGAAGGAGCCGGATTGCTGCGTCGCTCGGGGCGACGCCCCGCGACACCCTTAGCTCCTCGCAATGATCACCGCGTCAGCTTCTTGTACTTCACCCGGTGCGGGATGACGCTGTCCTGGCCGAGTCGGCGCATCTTGTCCGTCTCGTAATCCTGGAAGTTGCCCTCGAACCATTCGACGTGGCTGTCGTCCTCGAAGGCGAGGATATGCGTCGCGATGCGATCGAGGAACCAGCGATCGTGGCTGATGATGACGGCGCAGCCGGCGAAATCCTCCAGCGCCTCTTCCAGCGCGCGCAGCGTATCGACGTCGAGATCGTTGGTCGGCTCGTCCAGCAGCAGCACGTTGGCGCCGGATTTGAGCATCTTGGCCAGATGCACGCGGTTGCGCTCGCCGCCTGAGAGCGAGCCGACCTTCTTCTGCTGGTCCGCGCCCTTGAAGTTGAACGCCGAGCAGTAGCCGCGCGAATTGACTTCCTTCCTGCCGAGCAGGATCTGGTCGTTGCCGCCGGAAATCTCCTCCCAGACGTTCTTCGATCCGTCGAGCGCGTCCCGCGACTGATCGACGTAGCCGAGATGCACGCTGTCGCCGACGGTAATGCTGCCGCTGTCCGGCTTCTCCTGCCCGGTGATCATGCGGAACAGCGTCGTCTTGCCTGCGCCGTTGGGACCGATCACGCCGACGATGCCGCCCGGCGGCAGCTTGAAGGTCAGGTTATCGATCAGCAGCCGGTCGCCGAAGCCCTTGGTCAGGCCCTCGAAGTCGACGACGTTGTTGCCGAGCCGCTCGGCCACCGGGATGACGATCTGCGCGGTCTGGGTCTGTTTCTCGCTGGCCTTGGCGAGCAGCTCCTCGTAGCGCTGGTAGCGCGCCTTGGACTTGGCCTGACGGGCCTTGGGCGAGGCCGCGATCCACTCCTGCTCGCGCGCCAGCGTCTTCTGATGCGCGGCATCCTCGCGGCCTTCCTGCTCGAGCCGCTTCTGCTTCTGCCTGAGCCACGACGAATAGTTGCCCTCGTAGGGAATGCCGCGGCCGCGATCGAGTTCGAGGATCCAGCCCGTCACGTTGTCGAGGAAGTAGCGGTCGTGGGTGACGATCAGAATCGCGCCGGGATAATTGCGCAGATGGCCTTCGAGCCATGACACCGACTCGGCGTCGAGATGGTTGGTGGGCTCGTCCAGCAGCAACAGTTCCGGCTGGTCGAGCAGCAGGCGGCACAGCGCGACGCGCCGGCGCTCGCCGCCCGACAATTTGGTGACGTCGGCGTCGTCCGGCGGGCAGCGCAGCGCGTCCATCGCCTGATCGACCTTGCTGTCGAGATCCCACAGGCCCTGCGCCTCGATCTCGTCCTGCAGTTTCGTCATCTCGTCGGCGGTCTCGTCGGAATAGTTCATGGCGAGATCGTTGTAGCGATCGAGGATCGCCTTCTGCTTGGCGACGCCCTCCATGACGTTCTCGCGCACGGACTTTGCGGGATCGAGCTGCGGCTCCTGCTCGAGATAGCCGACGCGCGCGCCTTCCGCGACCCAGGCCTCGCCGGTGTAGTCCTTGTCGATCCCGGCCATGATCTTCAGCAGGGTCGATTTGCCCGAGCCGTTGACGCCCAGCACCCCGATCTTGGCGTCCGGATAGAACGACAAATGGATGTTATCCAGCACCTTCCGGTTCGGCGGGTAGGTCTTGGACAATCCCTGCATGAAGTAGACGAACTGGCGCGCCATCGTGATCCCTGAAAGCTTGATTTTTGGGGAAGTTTGCCGCCGCTGATGTAGCGACGCGGCGGCGAAAGGGCAACCGTGCCCTTAACCGGCCGGTAAGGATGACGAAAGGAACATTCCGTCTCCTCACATTCGAACCGCTTTTTAATTCAATCTACCGAGAATGGCAGGCCAGCGTAATCATGGCGGTCTTCCAGCAGGAAGCTTGCGACATAACACGGCACAAACCACCATGGCGACTGGCGTATCGGCTTCAGCCTCCAACCGACCCGAAAAACAGCGCCATCAAAGCGGGCGATTCCACGGGATTCGTGCATTCTGGCGCGACTTCATCGCAACCGCGTTCAACTCCTACCGGCCCGAACTGCACTACATGCGCGGGCCGGGGCCTGCCTGGCGCGCCCGGCACGGCCAACGTCCGTCCGAGCGTTCCGAATGAACCGGCTGCGCGCCCGCGATCCCGCGCCACGCGACGAGATCGTGCCGACGATCGCGCGCGAGCCAACCAGCGACGAAACGGCGCAGCAGAAGCATTCGACCACCGGCGTCGGCCCGGACGCATTCCCGGGAAACTACCGGCGCTACTACATCGAGATGATCGAGGACATCGCCACGTGGCTCAAGGCAGCGGCGCCGTTGCGTCGTCTCGGGTAGATCGCACGCTGGACGCGAGCGGGATAGGAAAAAGTGTCCGCATCCCGCCTCTCAGGAATCGATCACGTTCATGATTTTGGATCGATTCGACCAAAATCATCGTGACCTAGAGTCTGATCCACTTCGTGAAATTACGCCTTCGTGAAATTACGCCCCGGATCAGGTCCGGGGCGGGCTTTTTCGGGATCATGCCCGGAGCCTTTCACTTCCGATGGAATCAGAAGCGGGTTCTCAGATTTTGACTTGACGCGTTTTCCTCACGCGAACCGGTATCCATCCTCGGGTCAAGCCCGAGGACATGCTTCGCTCGAGACCGCTGTAGAAACGGTTTCGATGCCGTAGAGAGCTTTTCAACACAAAAAGTCAGGATACAGGGTCATTCAAGCATTACGTCCGCGCTTGTCAAAAAACGTCATGCAGACAGCGTCTGTGACGGTCGTCATGGAGCGTTCCGGACCGCAAGGACATGCTGCACCCCGGTTGCGGAATAATTCCGCGCCTTAACAGAGGTGAACTGAGATGACACACGATATGAACGACAATGCAGCGATCCGCCAGCTTTCCATCGACGAACTCGACTCCGTGGCCGGGGCCGAGTTTAGCTGGGGCGGTTTGGTCGGATCGATAGCGGCCGGAGCCGTGACCGGCGCTGCCGGCGGTGCGGCGGCCACGGGCGGCCCCGGCGCCGCGCCCGGGGCCCTTGGCGGCGGTCTTCTTGGCGGCATCAGTTACTGCATCACATCGATCTTTTAAGCGCGCTGACGATCCAAGGCGGGACTCCCGGATCTTCCGGTTCAGGAGCCCTGCTTTGGCAGCGGGTTGAACTCACTCAACGCAAGCCAATGAACGGAGATTACAATGCAAGAACCTCAGGAATTGACCGATAACGAACTGGATTCCGTATTCGGGGGAAATCGCAGTGATGCCCCGACCGGCGCTTCGGATGCCGCTTCCGATTTCGTGAAGTGGCTTCTGGACCGCCTTCACGTGCCCGCCAAATCGGGCGGCCCCATTCTGTAGGCCAGCCCTGCTTCGTAACTATGAATGCAATATTCAATGCGAGGTCCTTAAAATAAGGACCTCGCATTTTTATTCATCGTCCGCGATCCGCTTCTCTTCTGCCGTCGGGTTGGGCTTATCGGTGATCACTTGCGGACAGCGGAGGCAAGCGTTCCGGCCTTCTTGACGAAACCAGCGGCAGGTCGGGCGGATCCGGCAAGGCGGCAGGGCGTTGACGACGGGGGCCAAACCTTCGACGATTCTTTGGGCGAGCTTGCATGCATTGCCCTCGAAGTGTTTGCAACCGGTCATCGCGCAAGGCGCCGCGATACGAAAGACTTCGGTCGGTTTTGCCGGTCCTGAGAGGGCCAACAGCTTCTCGGAGACAGCCTGCGTCTCGGTCAGGTAACCGATGCGGGGCGCGTCTGAAGTGCCGGTGCGCACGCCGTAGACCCGTGCGTCCTTGGCGCCCGCCTGAGCACTCGGACAATCGAGGGTTTCCGAGGTCAGGCGAGCGCCTCCTTTTGGCGAAGCGTGCGACATCAGGAGACTTCGAGCGTCGCGAGGAACGGCGGCTTGACAGGTGGGGCAATGACGCCGGTCGTGGCCCCGCCGATGGTCGTGCCCAGACCGCCAACGCCCCGCAGCGACCCCGCTACGTTGACGAGACCGCCAACTACCGCTTCGAGCTGATCGGGCGTCAAGGCAATGGGTGCTTCGAGAGCAGGATCGAACGGCTCTTTCGGCCGTCTGGTCGTCATATCGGACAGCGAAAATTTCGGCATTGACATCTCCTTGTGAGCTAAACCGGCTCTTTCAGCCGGCGCGCTCATGTTGGATTGCATTCCCGGGAGCGTCAGTGATGATGGTCATAGAAGAGGTCCGCCGTATCGCCCGGAGGCTTTTGGCATTTTAATGGCCTATCGGATCGAGGCCCGCCTATCGGCAGACTCTTTCTGGGCATTTGATAGACCCCAAAGTGCTTGAACTGGTCCGTCAATTAATTGTTTAACCGATCGGACAATGCATTATCTCGAGCCCAAGCGAGATGACGAGCCAGATCGTCATTCCGAGACCTTGGGGACCTTGAGATTTGGCGTAGGGTTCCGAGATGAACCAGGTCAATAAATTCGAAGCAACGATCGGCAAGCTTCACATCCGGCTTGCAGAACTAACGCCGAAGCTTCATGCCGTCACGGCCCAACTGGATGGAGGTGACTGCGGGCACCACCCCGATTCCATCGCAGAGATGGAAAGAACGCTAAGCGCGGTGCGGCGGGAATGCTCGGACGCCCTCGTCTCACTCAAAACCCTGTTCCAGTTGGTCGCCAGAACCAAACCGGAGCCCGATCGAGTAGAGCTAAAGGAGCCGCAACTGCTGAAGCGCGACCATGAAGGTCTCTCTGATGAGGCGACCCGGAACTTGGCAAGGCTCGCAGCGAACGGCGACCATTCATCGTCGGTTCCCGAAGTGCTGCCAATTCGACCGGGCGGTCAGGCGAGCGCGCCGATGGCGAGCCCGGTCATGAGCGTTGGCCCGCCTTCGCCGTCAGAGATGCAATCACAGTTGGAAGCAGCCCTTGATCGGGAAGCATCCCTGCGCGCGCAGTACGACCTTGTCGTCCTCAAGCTCAATCGGCTGCAAAACGAGCACAAGGATACGACCGCCATCGCGGCGAAGCTGAAGCTCGACAATGCAGCCAAGGATGGCGATTATCAAACCGACCGCTTGAAGCTGGCCGGAGATTTGTCAGAGGTCAGGAGCCTCTACGAGCGACGTCTCGACGCTGCCACGAGATTCATCGGACTGCTCTCAGAACAAAATCGCTGGCTAGAGACGACGCTGGATGCCTGCAAGCCAGTGCTGCGGTATGCGTTGCGAGAGGAGCTCGATCTGTACCGAGAGGAAGAAAATTTCCTCAATATCGGTCTGATCGGCGCCGATACTCGCTCGAGACAGCAGATTGTCGAACAAGTCCGGCTCATAAGGGAGAGCGGGCTTTTCGATCCGGAATACTACAAGAGACAGTTCGAGCGGCCATTACCGCGTGGCACCGATCTGATCAGCCACTATGCGACCGCGGGATGGCGCGAGGGCAAGAGTCCACAGCCCCTTTTTTCGGTTCCATTCTACCTGATGCGGAATCAGGAGCTTGCCCGAGATGGCATCGAGCCGCTCTGCCACTACATCGAGTACGGCTCGCGGGCGCGCAGGGATCCGCATCCGTTGTTCTCGACCCAGTTTTACGCGAAGTCTGCCGATGAGCCCCCGGAGGGCAGCACGTGGCTCACGCAGTTCCTCGAAATTGGCCCTTCACCACCAAGTCCGCATCCGCTGTTCGACCCGGCCGCCTATGCGCGCAAGGCCGGCCTTTCCGACAGCCATACTGCGGTCGCGCTGCTCGATTATCTCACCAGTGGTTGGCGCGAGAAGAGGTTCGCGTTTCTTCCGCTGTTCGATGCGGCCTATTACGAGACGCAGTTCGAAGGACCGATCGACCTGGAGCCCTATTCGCATTTCGTCATCTTCGGTGCAGCTCACGGCGTAAGCCCGCACGCCCTGTTCAACAGCCGATACTATCTCCAAGCCGTGGACCTCGATCCGCTGCAGGCCGATCCACTGCTGCATTACCTGCTTCAGGGGGAGCCCGACGACCGCCAGCCTTCACCGTTTTTTTCGCCCCGGCACTACCGCCGGAAATATCTGGCTGACGACCGCAGCACCTCCCCCTTGCTGCATTATCTGACGAAGGGCGCGGCGGCGCTGAACGATCCGCATCCGTATTTCGACGCGCGCACTTACGCACAACTTGCAAGGCGGCAGGACGCGGGCCTTGCTTCGGCCGGCCTCGATCACTTCGCCACGGAAGGGTTGAGGCGGCTGTCTTCCGAGATGATCGTCGGCTTTTTCAAGGATGCCCGGTTCGCTCCGCCGACGCCGCCGCCTGTCGTGGCGCCTACCGCCCAGCTCGCGGCAAAGCCGGACAGGACGCTGCTGATCGCCAAGCAATTCCCGGGCAGGCTGGACTATCGCGAAGACGCTCCCAACGTCCTGATCGTCGCCCACATTGCCGGCGATCACCTGTTCGGAAGCGAGCGCAGCTTCATTGACATGGTCGACGCCGTCGGCAGCATCCCGGGAAATGTATTCGTAGTGCTACCCCGCAATGTGCCGGACTATACCAACGCCATTCGTCCGCTCTGCCATCACGTCTATATTGTTGACTACAAATGGTGGCGGCATGGCGAGGCTACCTCTCCGAAGGCGTTGGAGGCGTTTGAATACATCATACGGACGGATCGCATCGATGCTGTCCACGTCAACACCATCATGCTGCGCGAGCCGCTCGATGCGGCACGCAGGTGTGGCGTCCCAGGCATCGTACATGTCCGGGAACTCATCCAGCACGACCAGGCGCTGCAGGACATGATCGGCGCGACGCCGGAAGACATCATCCGCGAGACAAAGGCGCGCGCCGACTGGGTGATCGGCAATTCCGAGAGCACCGGGCGCGCCTTCGCCAAGGAAGGCTGCACCTTCATCATCCCGAACACCATCGATGTCGAAGCCATGGACATCGCCAACGACCTGTCTGGCGGTGAGGTCAGGTTCGGGCTGATCAGCAGCAACATTCCGAAAAAGGGGATAGCCGATGTCGTGCAGCTAGCGCGGCTGGCGGCGGCTAAGGTGAAGAATGCCAAGTTCGTCATCATCGGTCCCGAAACCGACCTGGTCAGGGAGCTGAAGGCAAGGCAGGCCTCAGGCGAACTCCCCGACAACATCGTCTTCCTCGGCTATGCATCCAGCCCCAGGCGGGCTGTCGAGCAGGTCAACGTGGTCCTGAATTTCTCGCATTTCGCCGAATCGTTCGGGCGCACGGTTCTGGAGGCGATGGCGGCCCGACGACCCGTCATCGGGTATCGCTGGGGCGCGCTGCCCGAGCTGATCGACCACGGCAAGAGCGGCTATCTGGTCGAGTTCAAGAAATATGCGAAAGCGTTGCCCTGTGTGGAGAAGCTATGCCGCAATCCGCAGCTCATTAAGCAGTTGGGCGAGCGCGGGCGGGAAATCGCGGTGGCGCGGTTTGCCCTGGCAAGCTATCGGACCAAGATGGCGGAAGCCTATGCCAGAATCATTCCGCCGCGTGAGTTGCGGAAGGTCGCCGGCACGCCGCTCATCCGGCCGGCGCGCCGGCACGGATTGAAGAACCGGGAGGAGCGGCCGCGCGTCGCCTATTTCTGCTGGCATTTCCCGGTCCCCTCGGAAACCTTCGTTCTCAACGAACTCAAAGCGCTGGTCGAGACCGGCGTCGACGTGCTGGTGTTCTGTCGCCAGACGCCATGGAAGGACTTCACGCCGTCATTCTCGATTGCTTACGAACGGGTCGATTCGCCGAAGAAGCTCGCCCAGCGCCTGAAGGAGACCGGACGGACTATCGTGCACGCGCATTTCGTCTATCCAGTCGTCACCGACATGGTTTGGCCCGCCTGCGAAGAGGCACAGATTCCCTTCACGTTCATCGCTCACGCCCAGGACATCTTCCGCTACGAGAACGACATAAAGAACCGGCTGGCGGAAATCGGCCAGTCGAAGTGGTGCCGCGCCCTGTTCACGTTATCCAGGTTTCACCTCGACTTCGTCGTCGAGCGCGGCTTCCCGCGAGAGAAGGTCATCATCAATCCGAACGCCGTGGATACCACCCGCTTCTCGGCCGCCTATGACGAGGAGAAGCAGAATCGCTCGGCTCGCAAGATTATTTCCGTCCATCGCTTCGTGAAGAAGAAGGGTCTCGACCTGCTGATTCGCGCCGCTCCGCTGATCGAGGACCTCGGCGTTCGCATCGAGATCTACGGCTATGGTGAGCTGGAGGAAGAGTACCGCCGCCTCATCGCCGAGATCGGCGCTCGCAATATCGAGATCATGGGACAGTTGAGTCAGGACGAGATCGTCGACAGGATGAAGACTGCCGACCTGTTTGTCGCGCCCTCCGTGCGCATCGAAAACGGCGACATGGATGGCATTCCGACCTCCGTGGTGGAGAGCATGGCCGCCGGCGTGCCGGTACTGACGACCAATCTCTCAGGCATTCCGGATCTCGTGGTCGACGACATCACCGGAATCATCGTCGACCAGACGCCGGAGAGCGTGGCTGAGGGCATTCGGCGCTTTTACGGCATGCCCTCGCTCAAAGTGCGCGCGATGATTCGCGCCGCAGCGCAGCGTGCGCGCGAGCGGCACGACGTCGTGCGTCTGACGCGCGTGCTGATGCGGGTCTGGCGCAATGAGACGATCGACGTCATCATCGTGTCCTGGAACAACCTCGCCGAGCTGAAAATGACGGTGCAGCGGCTTCTCGAGAATACATCGCTGCCTTATCATCTGATCATCTGCGACAACCTGAGCCGACGGGAGCCGGTCGCCGAATATCTCGACGAACTCTGGCAGCAGCAGGACCGGGTCACGGTGATCCACAACACGGTCAATGCCATGGTCGGTCCCGGCACCAACGCGGCTTTGGCGCAGGGCACGAGCGACTACGCAATCTACATGTGCGGCAAGGAGGGCGTCAGCTTCGGCCGTGGCTGGGAGATCCCGATTGTGCACGCGCTGGAGGAACAGCCGGAGGCCGGGCTTGTCGGCACCATCGGCTATTCGCCGAGCTATCTGCACGGATCTGAATACCCGTCAGGCATCGAGCTGTTCCCCAAGTTCCGCAACATGTCGTTCGCCACCGATAATCCGGACCGGGTGTTCGGCCATGTGCAGGGTGGTCTGTTCGGCATGCGCCGGAAAATGGTGGACGAGATCGGGGGTTTCAGCGAGGACGTTCCGCACAGCTATACAGATGTCGAATACAGCTATTACGCGGAAAGCAACGGTTGGAAGCTCGGGACGGTTCCCGGCATGCTTGCGCTCTTCAACAAGAGCCGGCCCACACTGTCCCAACGTTTCGATGAGACGCTGGTGGTTGCCCATCCCGTACTGCCCGATGAACTCGATCGCTATGACGCGGTCGTGGGCGGCAGGCTAAAGCATTGCAACATCTGCGATTGGTATGGCCCGAGCTTTGGCGGGGCGGCCAGGTGCCCGTCATGCGAGGCATTACCGGAGGACCGTTCGGTCTACAGATGGCTGAGCGAAGGTACCTATATGTACCGGCGTCTGCCGGCGCTCGCGGTCGGTTTGGAAGGCAAGCTTGAAAACGAGTGGGCGCGGCAGTTCCAGGGTCCACGGATGACGGTCGAGGCGCTGATCGCCGAACTCAAGGCAAAGGGCCGCCTTCCAAACCGGGCGACTTCATTTCACCTGTCGCTTATTCGCTGCGGCGAGCTTTCCGAGGCGGAGCTTCAGATGATCGCGGGCGAACTGGCACGCGTGATGTTGCGCGGCGCAGTTGTCCTCTTGCAGCGGTCGCTGACGAGCAGCCAGCACTGGACCGCTTGGAGCGAGGCGCTGTCGCGTCTCATGGGAAACAACGGCTTTAGCGATCTTCCAGACATCCAGTTCAACAGCAAGGCCGTTGAATATTCCTTCGCTCCGATCAGGGCTTTTTCAAAGCGATGACCACGCCGATCAGAGCGCGATCTTCGATCAGAAGCTTTGAAGTCAAGGTTCCGAGGAACTCCCATGGATAGCGCGCGATCGAAGCGTCAAGCGGAAGTTGATCGGATCAAGGGACAAAAGCTTGACCACGTGCACACCGAGCACTGTCGGGTGGTCCCGACCAGGGATGACATGCTCGATGTGCTGCCGAAGGGAGGAAGAGCGGTCGAGGTCGGGGTTGCGGCAGGTGATTTCAGCCGGGAGATCATTGCGCGTCTTCGGCCAGACAAGCTTTATCTCGTCGATGCCTGGGAAGACCAGCGCTTCTCGGAAGGACTCGCGACCGTGACCAGCAGGTTCGCGACGCAGATCAAGACCGGCGCCGTCGAAATCGTGCGCGGCTTTTCGACCGAGGTCTTGGCCAGCTTTCCCGATGGCTATTTCGACTTCATCTATCTTGATACCACGCATGCCTACGACCTGACGGCTCAGGAGCTTGAACTGTCCTCTCGCAAATGCAGCGCACGAGGCCTTATCGCGGGGCACGATTTCTCGTCCGGAAATGTCGTGGCGCCGCATGTTTATGGCGTGATCCAGGCGACAGGTGCATTCTGCCGGAACTCGGAATGGCGATATAAATATCTGTCCATCGACCCAGACACTTACTTCAGCTTTTGTCTTGAGCGCATCTGTTGAGCTGCGCCATGGACGCCCGCGGCGGGATGCAAGAATCCCCTGGTTAAACGATCATTTTCCGATGCTTCTTTTTCGTGTAGGTTGTTCGTCCTTGGTCAAGTGAAACGATAGTTACATCACAGAACATTGCGAACAATGTTGCCGGATACCCAGGCGGACCGATGGCGAAGACCGGATTCTTCTTTAGGACACATTTCTGGAATCCGGATACGGAGCGCATATACCGGTTGCAGTGTGAGGCTGCCGGGCAGCCTGTCACTCTGCTTGTGGATGAGACCAATGGTCCCGTGGATTGCGCGGGGGACATCCGGAAGATTACCTACCGACTCGCCGATTTTCAGCGGATGGGACTGCCGGTATATCCCAATGCCGAACGTTGCCTCTGGCAGTGCGGCGACTACGCGCTATATACGGCGCTGCTCGCAACGGATGCCGATTATCTCGTGCTAATGGAATACGACTCCATACCGGCGATCGATCTATTGCATGTCACGAAGCGTGTCATGGAAGGCAATATCGATCTTGTCGCGCATCAATTCGCCCCCGCGAGTCCGCGCTGGGTCTGGAATGAGAGCACGATCGAATGGTACCAGCGAGAGGTCGATTCGCAGTTCGACCTGTCGAAGATACGGCAGTGCAACTTTCCGTTCGTGATCGTGTCGCGACGGTTTGCGCTGGATTTGTTTGCGCGGCGCCTGGAGATGGCCCGATTCCGGCGCTCGCGGTCACTGGAGGTGTGGGTTCATTGCGAGCCGTTCATCGCCACCGAGGTTGACCGGCTGGGCCATCGCGGCGCGCCACTCTCCGATTTCGGTGACGTAGCCGAATGCACAACCAATTTTCCGGTGTATGGACCGAGGGTCACCACGCTCAATCAGTGCTGGCGCCATCCGGTACTGTTCGATCAGAGCTACGTCGTCAAGCTGGCCGGCTTTGTTCGAAGCGCGAAACGCGACTGGACCGCAAATGACTTGCGGGATCTCGTGGTGACCCGGTCCAACTGGGATCTGCTTCGAGAGGGATTGATCCGCTACGATTCAGAGAGATGGACACCGTTTTTTGAAAGAGACAGCTTCGAGTCGGTTGTGCCATCCGATGCCGAGGGCAATTAGCGGGTGAATTTAACTCGGCACGATTGCCGTCGTGCAAGTAACCGGCCTGGTATTTCTCATGCGCTGAAGGTTTTGAAGGCGGGATAATGGCCATGATAGCACGTCGTGCCATTCAGACGAATGAGGCCTGAATTTCGTCATGATGTGAAATGACTTCTTACGGTGAGTGTATTCGGAGAAGGCGACATGCTCAATCTGATCGACGTGGGAGGCGCCGGCGGCCTTCACCCGAAATGGGAATGCTTTCTGGATCGCATTCACCCTGTGATATTTGAATGCAATCCTTCCGAGGCCGAAAAGATCCAAGCCAAGTATGCCGGGCGGGCCAATATCTCGATCATTCAAAAAGGCCTGTACGACAACGCCGGCAGGAAGACGCTCTATCTGACGAAACATTTCGGATGCACGTCCCTGCGCGAGCCGAACTTCAGTTTTCTGAACGGCTACCCGATAGCAAAACAATTCCAGGTCATCGATACGACGACCATTGATTGCGTGCGCTACGATCGCCTTTACGCGGACGGAGAGGTCCCTGCCCCGCACGTCATCAAGATTGACGTACAGGGCTGCGAATACGAGGTCTTACAGGGTTTCGGGAGTCTCTTGGACGGCGTCCTCGGCGTTGAACTAGAGGCTCATTTTTATGCGATCTACCGAGGCCAGCGCCTTCTGTCTGACCTCGTTGGGCTTCTCGATCAACACGGCCTGGTCCTGCGTCGCCTTAATCCGATCTCCCATTTCGAAGGCGACCTCGTCGAAGTGGATGCTTTTTTCACTCGTTCAAGGAACTCATCGAACCGTCTCGACAAGGTCGATAAAGACCGCCTCCGTTTTGTTGAAACTGTGTTCTCTCAATAGCTCCTTCACGCGAACCGTCCACCTCGCTCGAAAACGCCACAGTCTCGTGTACACCGTACGGCGTTCATGCGCTTCGAGCCCGTGAGACTTTGCTATGTCCCCATTATCGCGCAAGTTAAGGAAATTCGGCGTTCTGTCCCTATGCGGCGGGATTATCGCTCTCGTATATGCAAAAGAAGCTCTGTCAGAACAATCTGGTTTGATATCTTCGTTGGCGTTCTCCCTGTCCGACACGATCGACACGTCGAAATTCTCAAATCGAGACCTATCGAAGCCATTCTATTTTCGGATACATGGTCCTGCTGAATTTGGCTCATATCCGTTTACTGTTGATATCGGGTCTCATTTTAATGTTTGGCTCGATGAGCGCATTCCCGCGCGCCGCCGCTTGGGGAACAACGCTCGCTCCCTCGCGATTTCCCTGACGTCCAAAGACGACAGGAATGTAAAGGACAAAATTTTTCTCAATGCGGTGCCCCATCAATCGAGCCAGCATACCTTGGTAAGCAGCCTCGATAATGAGCGGTTTATCAGTTTTGATATGATGTTGGATAAGTCTTATCAGGTACCACGGTACTGGCTCATTCACTTCCAGGCATACCAATGCTGTGCCGGCCACCCGATCCTCGTCATGCGTGTAAATCCCGTCAAATCCAACGATAAAGAAATCACGCTCGAGCTTGCGGTATCCTCGGACGAGAGCGAAAGAGCTGCGTACGGCCGTCCCATAGTGGTGGGCTCATTTTCCGTTCAACGAGAACGTTGGTTTCATGTCGTGCTCGACTTGGAGCCGGCGCCGTGCGGCGTGAGGAATGGAAAAGTTCAGGCCTCAGTTGATGGCGTAAGCATTGCGAACTGGAGCGGATGCTGGGGCTATAGACCAGATCGAGCGTCCGTGGTCGAACACGGCAAGATTACGCAAAATATCGGTTTCGACATCGGTATATACCGCCGGCGTCAGCCGACAACTCAAACGATTTATGTAGACAATATACTGTATGGGACCACGTCCGGTAGCGTCAGCCGGTAACGCCTCAAGATCTCATCCATAAACGCCTTTGGCCAGTTGGGCTTCAAGAAAAAGTGGCTACAAGCTCCGTCGTGGTCAGAACGTCGTTCTCATACAGCCGGGCGAGCCTCGGCGGCGGCGCGATATCCGTTTTCGAGAGATGCTGCCGAATGCACTTGAGGCCCGCCGCCGAAGCCCGCCCCATGATGTCATGAGCGGTCAACCGGTTGAGCTGGAGGAATTGTTGCCACTCCCGTGCTTCTGAAGAGAGGAAGCCATCAGATACGACGCCGTCGCGCAATTCGTCCAGCGTCAAGAGCAGGTGGTGCCAGGGCGACTTGAAGTACTTGTAGAGATGCGATCCATGCGGGGAGAAGTAGAGCGGATTGCAGCAGACAAACAGCACGCCGTTGTCGGCGAGATGATCCTTCAGCATCGCGAAGGTATCAACCATCTTGTCTTCCTTGATGTGCTCGAACACCGACCAGGCGTAGATCAGATCGAATTTTTCGCTCGAAAACGGCGTCGGCGAGATGGTGCGATAGCTGACGTTCGATGGAATGGTACGGTCAATCTGTGCCTTAAGAAGATTGTTTAGCTGCGGCACGATCACGGGCTCAATGTCCACGCCAATGACGCGTGCCTCCGGATGACGCAGCGCAAAGGACGCCGCTGCCACGCCCTGTCCGCATCCAAAATCAAGGATTCGCGCCGTACTGAAGTTAATCCGATGGCCAGCCCATTTCCTCACTTGCTGATACTCGAACGTGGCACGGGCTTTGAACGCCTTGTCTGTAGCCGTCTCGAAGATCACGTCCGCTGACGGGGCTTCTTCAGTCATGAGGTCACTCTCCAAACAGATAGAGCAGCGCGACGGACGAACCCGGCGAATGGACGCCACCTCCGGATTGCGGGATCGGCCTGACTGATTTCTTCATACTCCGGAACCGGACACCTTGGAGCTATTCCGGGTTTGATGGAATCAGAAGATTATGATTTGAGGCGTTTTCTTCACGCAAACCGGCATCTGTTTCGCTCGAAAACGCTACAGCACGCGTTCATAATTTAGTCGGATGCGCTTTTTGGTGCCATGTCCAGGCCGTCTCGATGATCGTAAACAGGTCCGAACAGTTTGGGATGAATCCGAGTATTTCGCGCGCGGCGGAAGGATCCGCGACAAGGTAGGTGGGATCACCCGGCCGCCGCTGCTTAACCACGTATGGCACATCCCTGCCTGTGACCCGTTTAATGGCCGCCAGGATTTCGCGCACGGAAAACCCGGAGCCGGTACCCAGGTTGAAGCTTCCTCCCGAATGTCCTTCCTGCAGCAGCTTCAAAGCAGCTACGTGGGCCGCAGCGAGATCGTTGACATGGATGTAGTCGCGGATCGCCGTCTTGTCGGGCGTATCGTAGTCATCTCCGAATATGGCGAAGTCATCGATATAGCCCTGGAGCGCCATCATCGCTCGCGGGATGAGGTGCGTTTCGTTGGCGCGCCATTCCCCGATATCACCGGCCGGATCAGCACCGCTTGCGTTGAAATAGCGCAGACAGAATGCCCCGAAGCCATAGGCTGCCCGATAGTCCGATAGGATGCGCTCGATCATCCATTTCGACGCGCCGTACGGATTGATTGGAACGCAGGGAAAGTTCTCGGGAAGAGCCTTGCTGTCGGCGTTGCCATACACCGCTCCCGTAGAAGAGAAGACGATACGACGACAGCCGGCCTCGCGCATCGCTTGCAACAGCGAGAGCGTGCCAACAACGTTGTTCACGTAGTAGGTCTGTGGATCGGCAACGGACTCGCCCACCAGGCTTGAGGCCGCAAAGTGCATGACGGCCGTGACATCGTACTTCCTGAGAGCAGCAACAATCAGGTCTTTCTGAACAAGATCGCCGACCACCATCTCAGCCGAGACAAAGCTGCGGTGACCCGTCGAAAGATTGTCGTATACAATCGGCTTATAGCCGGCTGCGCCGAGCGCGCGGCAACAATGCGACCCGATGTAGCCTGCACCGCCAGTTACGAGAATGCATGTTTCGTCTGCCATCGTATCTCTGCTGATGTCTGCCGTGAAGGGGTGCCGAACTGAACAAATCCGTTTCCAGGTCTTGCAGGCCTGGGACCGTCACTCCCACGTTTAGCGCAAAGTACGTCCAAGGATCGCGTGAGGAAATGCCTTATACTCAGCACACCAAGGCACACATTTCTTGATCTCGCTTTAAAATTTTGCTTCGCCATTGAGCCACGTGAGTGCTCGAGCTGCGAGCGCGCGATGGGTATGGTTGCGGTCCTGGTCCCGACGACAAGAAGGAGCCATCGACACCCGACGATCGCTTCTTCCACTTCGCCACGGTCTTCTGATTGATCACGTAACGCCTCGCCGGAGTTATCAGGCTCTCTTGATTACGTTCTATCGCTCGACGGACCGCCCACCAGGATCAGCGCATGACCGGGATGGACGCCGGCCTGGATATAGCCGGCAGGATCAGCATCGCGGCCTCGACGACACGATGACGAGCGTGAGCGCGCAAAGCCCGACAAGCAGCGCCGGCTTCGGCGAACCCGTACATTCAGGAGCGCAAAAAACGGAAATATGCGTGGCATAAACCGCATTGGCATCGACAATGATCAGCGTATTGACCTGCCCCTCACGCATGTCCGCGATCAAATCGGAAATCGTGCCGGCGGAAGCCGGCCCCTCGACGGGATCGGTGAAGTTCAGGGTCTGGCCGGTGTTTTTCAACGCCTCATTGAGCCGAGCCACCCATAGCGCAACGTTTCGTCGCAGCATCCGCCACAGGCGACCAGGCAGCGCCCTGCGGATGCCTTGCATGCGACAGCCGCCGTTGCCACCCAGCGGCGCTCGGAATCGCTGGCGTCCGGCATCAATGCGCGGGCGATGCCGATCCGCACAGCCAACGCTTCAGCGAGCACCGGCATTCGCGGCGTTATCACCCGCCCGAATTTCAGATATGGAATGGTCTTTCCCGCGGTGGCCGGCAAAGAACCCTCATAATTGATCCAAATGTTGCGGAATAAATTTAGGGACAAGTGCAACTGTCGACTACGTCGTTCACCATCGCTTAACGCGGCGAATAGACGCCAACGGCTTGGTCTGATATGCAACCATCCCGGCATGTTGTCGAGAGAACTGTCCTTGCGCACGATCCTTTGGGCTTTGCTGGTCACCACATGTTTTTGCAACTCGGCCACCGGCGAACCAATTCAAAACCACACGTATCGCGCTGAAATATCCGAGGTTTCTATTTCTCAGATCTCGGCATCCCGGATCGCGCTTGCCAGGACTTTGAGAAAGGTCCGCCGCTCCAGGCCCTCTGCTCGAGACGATTTACAGGCAACGATCGCACGAGCGGCAAGGGCGCATTCCGTGCCAATCGAACTTTTTCTTGCCTTGATCAAGCAGGAAAGCGCGTTCAATCCGGATGCTGTCAGTGTAAAAGGCGCGCAAGGGATTGCGCAGTTCATGCCGGCGACGGCCGCGCAGCGGGGTCTCAAAAACCCGTTCGATCCGAACGAGGCGCTTTTTAAATCGGCGGAACTCTTGAAGGAGTTGAATGACTCTTTCCGCAACTGGGGCCTCGCCGCGGCGGCCTACAATGCAGGACCGGAACGCGTCAAACGATGGCTTGCCGGCAAAAGCGCCTTACCGATCGAGACAAGGCAATATGTTCAAGCGATCACGGCGGGACATCCCGAGTGGGTACCCGATGGATTTCAGCCTGTTGCCCGCGCCGCGGGTCTAAAGGTCAAGAGGCATCCTCCCACGCAACGCGAGCTGGAACTTAAGCTGCTAACCGAGATCAGCCGACATACCCAGCCGTTGATGGCGGCGAACAACACCAATGACCGGCGGCGGACCCTCTGTCCTGCTTGCATAACCCAAAGATTTTATTGATCGCAAACGCGCTCGACTCTAAGCTTTCGGTCGCGAGCCGTTGAATATCATCGCAGGTTTATGCGAGCGATGATTACCGTGGAAAAATTAGCATGCTGCGCATCGTATCAATCGCCGGAATGGCCGTTTTCGCGCTATCGGCCGTTTATCCCGTAAGCAGCGCATACGCACGCGCCCGGCACGCGTCCGAAGTTCATGTCGATCAAGCGCATGGACGCGTTCCCGCTACGGCAACTCCTGCCGCCAGCAACACGGCGCCAAAGACGACTCCGGAAGGAGCGAGCATCAACAGCGGGGCGGCAGGGAGTCCGTCCACCCCCGCGACCTGCAACCAACAGAATGCAGCATCGCCGGCCTGTTATAGCGCCACGCAATCGGCCCGACCGGTTGGCAGGTAGCGCCGCCTACTTCAAAACAACAGGCGGCCGCCCTGCCGGCCCCGGTGGCAGCTCGGCGGACGCCATCACATGCCTCGGATCGACGGCTTTCTTTTGCAGTTCAAGCTGCCTCATGAATTCGGCGCCTGCTACGGGATCCTTAAACTCCCATAGGCCGTTTTTCACGCCTTCAAAAATGAGGGAATAGACGGCCAACTGAACCCCTTCGCGCACCGCCAAGGTCGCCGGAGAGTTCTTGGTGAAGCCGAGATCCGCTTGAAGCAAATGATCGACGGCAGCGAACTGAAAACCTGTTCCGCTGACATTCACTGAATAAACGATCTTGGTGGTTGTGACCGACGCCAGCACGCGGCCGGTCTGCACGCTCACGGCCCGAAGCGCGACAGTGATGATATCCTGTCGGTATTGAACGTTTCCGCCGAGACCGAGATAGTTTGCGCCAATGCCTCCCGTCGTCTCGTTGGTGTCGTATCCGATGACACCTCCCTCGAGAATGATGCCGGCGAATCGGAGAGGAGGCAGGCTTGGAGCTTTCTTGCCCTCAAGCGCCGTCCTCGTGTTTTGGATAATCTGCCGCTCCTGGAGAAGCGGCTGAAGATCTGCCCTCTCCGCCACATCGAACCAGGCTCCGCCGCCGGCCTTGACCAGGACATCGGTCAGTATCGAACTGCCGCCTTGAGTCAGAGCGCGAGAAAACTCTGCGAAATTGTCATTGGATTTGTTCTGTCCGGTCAGGTCCGGAAAATCATAGACGGAAACATCGAGCTTACGTTTCGGCGGCGGCAGGTTATCAAGAACAACGCCGGTCTTGGTAGCTTCGACCATCGAGGCCGGAGGAGAAACCAGATCCTTGTTGGACCCGGTAATCGCACAGCCGGCACTGGCCAGTACGAGTGCGGCGGCACACGCCGCTCTTAAGAAAAATGACTGCACGCTTCGACCCCAATCGCAAAATTCGATTTGTAAGCGTCACGCCACGACTAAAGCGTTTTCAGGAGAAGTGGATACCGGTTCGCGTAAAAAACGCGTCGAAACAAAAAGGCTAAAGCCCGGCTTTGATTCCATCAAAGCCGGAATAGCTCTTAGGGGTTCTTAGGTATGTTGGAGCCACTCCCTTCGATGACAACGACCGGAGTAGAACTCGAGCCCGAGCCGATGCCGCTCAGCGCATCCGTCAGGCCTGACAGGTCGGGGCTTTGTTGGCCGGACTTGGTTCCCATCCCCTGCGCTTGCGCTGTCGAGAGCAGAAAACTGCCGTTGAGCGGGTTGCCGCCGAATGTCGGGCTGACCGGGTGGTAAACCTGCTCTGTTGCGAAAGCCGCCGTTGCGAACGCGCAAGCCGCAGCGAGTACAGAAGCGAAAATATATCGTCCCATCGTCCCCTCCCGAAAAGCACGCTTAAAAACCAACGACCAGATCAGCGCTTGATAAGCAGGCCGCCATTTGGCAACCGAGCGATCAGCATGTTGACCGGCGCCGATCTGTTCGGCTGAATAACGCCAACAGAAAGCCCCGTCGTATTGACTAGCAAAAGATTGGATCGAAGGCTGTGCCCCGCCTGCAACACGCCAACTTTGTTATAATCGCCCTTAATAATTCCTACATTAGAGATATTTCCCGAGCCGGCTTGAGCTTGGAATACGCTGTTGTAGTTGCCGATCTGGAGCGTGCTGGCGAAATTTCCTCCGCTTGCCGCCAGAGTCGTTTCCGGCGCGAACCGTGCAGACGGGGCGCGTGGAGCCCAGAATGACGGCCTGCCGGTCGACATCGCGGCCGTCAAGGGCACCGCAAGAGCCAGCGTACCATGGCCGGTAAACCCTATGGCTTGCTGAACGAAGGCTCCGTCCGCGTGGGCTTTCGAAGTAAACACCAGCGGCATCATGAGGAGAAGCAGCGCGCAAAGACCCGCGCGCGACAGCAAATTGATCAGGGTGAGACGCATGAGACGCTCCCAAACTCAGTGGAATTCAGGGTCAGACGGGCGCTGTAGTGCCCAACAGCCGACCCATCCAGGATGACGGTCGTAAGCAGTTCGTCGCGATTTCGGTGCAGGCGGAATTCGCCGCTTTGAACGTTCTGGCTGGTGCCAGTTGAACTGATCTTGGAAACTTCGAAACGATAGCTGCCGTTGGCCGCGCTTCGACCTTCTGCAACGGCTTCGAGGCGAAGCGCATCGCCTTGCTTTGTCGCGCGGATGTGGCAACCAATCGTCATCGCAGCCGCGGCCCTCGCCGACAAAACGGACGTCGACAAAAAAGCAGCCCCGGCAATCGCGAAGATCGTGCGGATGCCCGACATGCCGTCGTCCCATGGAAGGGAGGCGGCGGGAATGATCCCGCCGCCTCTGTAGCTTAATGCTGGACAGTAATCGCGTGGTTGCCCGAGCCGAACTGCGCGGTCACCGAGGTGTTCGATACGGAGGCGCTGTTCTGCGCGGTCACGGCGTAGTTGCCGTAGCCAACCTGCACGGTCGCCTGAGTGTTCAGGTTCGCGCCGATCATCGGCTGCAAGCCGGTCTGCTGGCTGGCAATGGCGGTATTGCCAACACCGAACTGTGCGATCAGAGAGCCGTTCAACCCAGCGGCAAGCGGATTGGCGACACTCTGCGAAGTAAAGGCGCGGTTGTACTTGCCGGCCTGGATCGTCGCAGCAGCATTGGCCGTGGGCAGAAGACCTGAGGTCGAGGTGTTGGTCTGGCTCGTAACGGCGAAGTTATGCTTGCCGAACTGCAGGGTCGCCTGGCCATTCAGGCCATTCTTCTGGCTGACCAGAGCGCCGTTGTCATCGCCAAACTGGGCAACGAGCGAGTCGTTGGAGACCGGCAGAACGTTGGCGCCGTTCTGATTGGTCCAGGCGAAGTTCCTATTGCCGAACTGCAGCGTGGCCGCATTGTTATCAACACCGTTCAGACCTAGGCCGTTTGGATAGGTGTACTGGCCATAAGCTGTGGACCAACCGCTTCCGTACGTGCCGTATTCGGATGTTGACGTCCGAGCACCCGTTGCATCCTGGGTGGTGATCGACGTGTTGTCCTTGCCCGCCTGGAGTGTCAGAGAACCATTAACACCGCCACCATATGCGGCATCGGCGCCGTATGTCAGGCCGGTCGCGTGAACGGGGCCATACCAACCCCAGCCATCAAAAGTGTAAGGCCCGACCGAAGCCTGCGCGCCACTGCTGTTCTGGAACGTGAACGACTTGTTGCCGCCGCCGAACTGCCCGGTGCCCGCGCCATTGCTGCCGCCCAGGGCATTTGTGTTCTGGCCGGTCAGCGAGAAGTTGCCATGGCCGAATTGCAGCGTGCCCTGATCGTTGTTGCCGCCGGTCTGGCCGACGATCGAGCCGTTGAAGGCGCCGAACTGCAGCGTGGTCGATTTGTTCGCGCCATCCGACTGATTCTGATCCGTCAGAGCGAAATTACCGAGGCCGACGCTCAGGGTGTCCTGAGTGTTGTTGCCGCCCGTCTGGTTGGCGAAAGCGCGGTTGAACCCACCGAACTGGGTGATGGTCGACTTATTGTTGTCGTTGCCGGCATTGTCCTGCGCTGTCGCGGCGAAGTTACCCGCACCGACCTGCAGCGTGGTCTGCTTGTTGTTGCCGTCCTTCTGGCTGACGATCGAGCCGTTCCCAAAACCGAACTGGGCCGTGGTCGAGTCGTTGATCTTGCCGGAGTGGGAGGAGCCCTGCTGCGTGGTCAGCGCAAAGTTGCCGACGCCGCCCTGAATGGTCCCCTGCTTGTTGTTGCCGCCGGTCTGGCGGGCGATGGCGCCGTTGTAATCGCCGATCTGCAGAATACCGGACTCGTTGGTGTGGCTTCCGGCGTTGTCCTGCAGCGTCGCTGCGCCATTGTGGCGTCCGAACTGAACGGTAGCCTGCGTGTTGTTGCCGCCGGTCTGACCCGCGAATGCATGATTGCGGTGTCCGGCCTGCAGGATGAACGACTCGTTGCTTGCCGCGGAGGCAAGCGACGTCGTGGCCAGAAGGATGGCCAGCGTTGTCAATGTTTTCATAACGTTCCCTGTTATCCAAAGCGGGGTCAGCGACCATCGCCGCCCTCGATCCAGATTTAACTTCTTTTTAATGATTCCGCGCAAGGGGAATCGTTAGTTTTGCGTTAATTTGGCCCTGGTTCTGGAGTTCGGGAAAGAATTGACGACCAGCGCTCGTCAAAGGTGGGGATGGATAACGCGTCCCGCCCCGGCGTCCACGATATTCGCAACGGCCGCCGAGCCTGATTTTCAACATATCTTCAGGTAGTTACGCGGCGTGGATCGATGCGGCGCGAACGGCTTCGCCCGCAATCGGGCTGCCGCAGTTTCGTTGACTATCCGCGGCATTCACGCTGTTAATGTAAACATCTTGTGACGCTTTGACGTCGATCAAATTGTAGATTTATATATGTCGACAATTGAAGACTTGGTCGAACGCGGCGCGATATCGAAAATCGACGTTGCCCTGGATGTCGGCGAACAGCCGCTGCGGCTGCTGTATGGGACACCCGGTTTTATCGAATGGCTCAAGCAGATTCTGGGAGGCATTGAACCAAACGTCAGGCTGGGAGACACAACTCCAGCCGAACAGCTTGATCATCTCTTTCATATGTTTCTGACGGGACGCCCGCTGGTTCATATGCGCCAGTTTCGCTACATCCGCGCTGAAGAGAACGCCGTTTGGGAGTTCAAGACGCCGGACATTCGAATCTTTGGCTGGTTTTTGAAGAAAGATTGTTTCGTGGGAGTTTTTGGTGATTGGGCCGACCAAGTCAAAGACCATGATCTGTATCGCGGTTACCGGATTTCCATCAGACGCCTGCGCCGCGAACTTGGAGTCGACGATACTTTGTGCGTAAGGGGGATATTGCCTGGTGACGTTATTTCAATTTGACATCGGCGATCGGGCCCGAAAAACCGGCCGTCTGATTGGCCGTGTCCGTCATGAACTGATTAGAGCGCTATCAGAGAAGCGCGCCAAAGAGCGCGTGACGCAGCAGGCGTTGGCCGAGAAGCTCGGCGTGCATCGCTCCCTGATCAATCGGCAGTTGTCGGGGGAAACCAATTTGACTCTTCGTTCCCTGGCGGACCTCGCCTGGGCGATGGACATGGAACTGGTTTTTGAGTTGCGCGAGCCTGTCCGGGGTTCGGGTCAGAACGAACAAATCGAAACATCGACGGTCAGCCATGCGCCCCCCAAGATCGTCAACGGCCGTCGGGGCGGCGGCTCGAATGCGAACGCAGACCCCGAAACCAACCCGGATACTCCGGCCTAGGCGGCCTGGCCTCAATGACGGAACGGTACGGCTACACGATATTCTGCGACGATATCCGCAACGAGCCCGGCGGCAAACTGACCTTCGTAGGCTGCTACAATGCCGTGATGTTCGTCAGCGGATGCTTTCCTCTATCGCTGCCGAAATTCTGCACTCATCTGCATATTTTTTCGCCGGCAACGCAACCTTACAAATCGGTGGTCGCGCGTTGCTATCTTCCGGGAGAGGTCGATCCGATTACCGAGGAGACGATCGAGGTGCCTTCGTTGCGCGATCAGGAAGACTTGCTGAAGGGCTTGCCCAAGGAGACGCTCCCTCCATTTATCGTGGTGGCCGCGAGTCTGATCTTTGCTCCGCTCGAAATCTCGCGACCCGGCCTGATCCACATCCGCGCGTTCATAAACAACGGTCCGAACGAACTTCACCTCGGCTCGTTACAGATTGTCGCCAAGACCTGACACCAGGCATCAGCGCCCGCGTGTCTGGGTGACGATCGCCTGATTGCCGGCGCCACGTTGAACGATCAATGACAGGTTTCCGCCGCCCGACTGGACAACGGCAGCGAAATTATTCGTTCCAGCCTGGCTGATGTAGGATGCGTTGACGCGCGGGTCGACCGCCGCGGAGGTGGGTGCAATGGCGGCCAAAGCAAGAGGGACCGCGAGATTTGCATGCGACGAATGACCGGCCGACAGCAACGCTTCAGGAGCCAAAAGAAAGCTGTGAGCGTTTGGCTGAGAGATGAATGCCTCTCCGGCGACGGCAGACTGAACCGCTGCAAAAAAGCAAAGTACTCCGATGATCGTCCGCATAAGCCCCTATCCTTCGGTTAAGCCTTTATTATTGGCACAACCGTTTTAAAGAGGCGTAAATCTTTCGGCGGTTTGGAGCAGAAGCCTCAAAGGCGCTTCAGGCACGTTGGGAGCGATGGCTGGTGGCTGCCGCTCACCCATCTCGCAGGTTGTGGGCGCGCCTTAAGCCCCTGCTGTCGCATTTTTCGCTCGATCCAATGGCAGTTCGCACGCTCGGTATGTCATGCCATAGGTCTCTTCGTGCCAAGGATGCGCCCCATTAGCGGGCTTTTCGCCAATTCTGCGGAAAAATATCGCACTGGATGGCTGGCGATGCAGTGATGCGCAACCAAATCTCCACCAGAATTCGCTGCTAACAGGGAATTTCACTTATTTGGCGCGTGAGAGACCAATGGCTCGATGATCTCGAATACTTTGTACTTCGCTCCCGCCTGCCTCAAGCTGGTCCTCGGTTTCGCTGACGAGCGCAACCTTCGCCGACCCGGCGGCCGCTTCGCATAAGGCTATGATCGCTATCGGACATATCGTGCAGAAGTAGGCTTATGTGATGGCGTTCAGCGGCACCTTCTTTCTGCTCGGTGGGGCGCTGATCGTCGCGCTTGCCGCGTCGCTTTTGCTCAGGAAGCCCGCGCATCTCGATGCAGGCGGCGCACATTAATTATCACCGGCCATATGGTTTCAACCAGAGGAGAACGATCATGAAAGCCAGATTGAATCCGTATCAAGCTGCGCCTCAGACAATGAAGGCGCTTCAGGCCCTCGAGACGCAGCTTCAGGCCAGCGGCCTGGAGAAGCCGCTGATCGAGCTGGTCAAGACCAGGGCGTCACAGATCAACGGTTGCGCATTTTGCATCGACATGCACACCCAGGACGCGCGCAAGCAGGGCGAGACCGAGCAACGGCTCTATCTGCTCAACGCCTGGCGCGAATCGCCGCTCTACACCGATAGCGAGCGCGCGGCGCTGGCCTGGACCGAAGCTGTGACGCTGGTGTCGGAAACCCATGTGCCGGATGACGTTTACGACGAAGTTCGCCGTCACTTCTCCGAAACTGAAACGGTCAATCTGACCATGCTGGTTGCGGCGATCAACGCGTGGAATCGCATTGCTATCAGTTTCCGGTCCATTCATCCGGTCAAGGCCGCTCACGCCGCCTGATTTGTTGAGGAGCGCGGTGCCGAACATCCCAGCAGCGGCCGGCGTATCCGTTGCAAGAGGTAGTTGCGATTACGACAATACGGGAGAACCGTTGGAATCGCGAGGGAGAGGCCACTGTCATCGTGCGAACCTGATGGGAACAACGAGCGTAATGGATCGGCCGCCGATGTTGGGAGGCGACGCGGGAAGGGGACTGGCGCGGCGCGGCAAGGACACGGCTTCAGTATCAAGTACCGTCCCCGGCCGAGCGCACCAGCCGCGGCGAGCACGCGGCCTGAGCGATTGATCGTGAACGCAACCGTGGCGATGCCGGTGCTGGCCGCCGGCGGGAAGCGCTTGTAGCGGTTGAGATGGGTCATCAGCGCTCCCATCCACGAACTGATCATGGGCCGGTCGCGAAAGACGCGCGTCAATTCACTATGCGGTATTGAAGCCACCATCGCATGATCCATTGCGCACAAGCCGTGGTCCATGAACAACATTTGAGCGTCTGGAATATCGCCCTTCAGGTGGAACGAAAGGTATTGCCGCCGACCGCTTGGCATCAGGTACGCGCGCCTGATGGAAGCGAGCGACGAGAGCATGAAGCACACGATCAACGACGGCGACACACTGCTAGTCGACGTCTCGCGGGCAGCATCCGAAATCGTTGAAGTAAGATTTACGTCTTCGGACTCGGCAATGAGGCCTACGTCAAGCGGTTGCGCCGCAACGGCAACGCGGTCATCATGATCTCGGATAACCGCGAGCTGTTTCCGCCAGAGGAAGCGCCGCATCATCTGCCGATGCATCGGTGGCAAGAAGAAGTTATCGAAGATGCTGGTCGATCGGATCAGCCGGATTCCACATGAGACCTATGCCGAGCCTTTCATCGGGATGGGCGGTGTCTTTTTAAGGCGTCCGCGCGCGCCGAGAGGCGAGATCATCAACGATCGATCCGGCGATGTCGCAACGTTCTTCCGAATCCTGCAGCGCCATTACGTGCCATTCATCGATATGCTGCGCTGGCAGTTCACCGGCCGGCAGGAATTCGAACGGTTGAAGGCGAGCGACCCGCGTACGTTGACCGACCTGGAACGAGCGGCGCGGTTTCTCTACCTGCAGCGGACGGCTTTTGGCGGAAAAGTCGCAGGCCGCAATTTTGGCGTCGATCCGCTCGGCGGACGTTTCAATGTGACAAAGCTCGCACCTATTCTGGATGCGCTGCATGATAGGCTCGCGGGCGTCATTATCGAGTGCTTGCCATGGTCTGACTTCATTGCGCGTTACGGCCGGCCTGGCACGCTATTCTAACCCTATTGGGGCAGCGAGAATGACTACGGTGCGGGCATGTTCGATCGTTCCGAGTTTGAACGGATGGCCGCCGTTTTAAGGGACCTTCAAGGCCGCTTCATTCTCTCGATCAACGATGTTCCCGAGATGAGAAAAGCCTCCGCCGGATTCACGACAAAACCGGTCTCACTGACCTGTACCGTGGCCCGCTCGAGCAACACGCGCCAAGCGCGCGAACTGATCATTTCGGGGCCGCGAACACGGCGATCCCGGATTCCCAGTTCCGATTCCCGGTTCAAGGAGCCATAGCTATAGCGGCTTTCAAAAAAGTCCCGTCATTGCGCTACAACATGAAATTCCCGAACTGGGAATCCGGCCCGCCGGGAGTAGCCTTTTATTCCCACTTCGCCGGCGCGATTCATATATTCCAGGGGTTTCTGCAATCGGCACTGGTGACGAGTGCCATTTGATCTTGCGCGCCGACTGGCCGCAGGAAACCCGCCGACTGGCAAAGAAACCCGCCAACGACGGGCACTTCCCGTTATTTCCCGATTGATCCCGGCCTATCCCGGATGGTGCCATTTGAAGTTGCGCGCTACAAAGGGGGCGCGTCACAGCGAAAGCTGAAGGCACAAAGCCCGCTATTAGCGGCTTTTCGCTAATTCTTCGGAGATTCCAGGAAATATCGCACTGGGTGGCTGGGGCGGGAGGGATCGAACCTCCGAATGGGGGAATCAAAATCCCCTGCCTTACCGCTTGGCTACGCCCCAACGGCCCGAAGCGCGGAACATGATCCCGCAGATTCCTCGGGCCCCGACGGTCTATAGAGAGAACCCTGTTTTTTCAACCTGCTGCACAGGGTCCGGAAGCAGCTTCGGTGGCCTCAAGTCCGGGCCTTTCGCCGGATTCGAAATAGCGCGGGGCCCAGGGCCAGCCGTTGCCGAATCGGTAGAGAGACATTCGGTTGCGTGGAAAGGCGGGTCGTAGCTGATAACATGGCTGCGGCTTCGTCCCCGTCAGCCGCAGCGAGACCTGCCATGACCTATCGGCCACCGATCAACGACATGCTCCTCGCCCTCAACCATGGCGCGGGGCTCCATGCCGCGACCGCGGCCGGTCATTACGGCGACTACGATCCGGACATCGCGCGGGCGGTGCTTGAGGAAGCCGGCCGGTTCGCGAGCGAGGTGCTGGCGCCGCTCGACCGCATCGGCGATCAACACGGCGCCAACCTTCAAGACGGCCGCGTGACGACCGCGCCGGGCTGGCTTGATGCCTACCGGCGCTGGACGGCGGCGGGCTGGAACGCCGTCTGCGGACCGCAGGATTTCGGCGGACAAGGCCTGCCGCTCGCGATCAACGCCGCCTGCACCGAGATCTGGAGCGCGGCGAACGTCGCGTTCGGCCTGTGCCCGCTGCTGACGCTCAGCGCGATCGAGGCGCTCGCCGCGCACGGCAGCGATAACCTGAAAAACATCTATCTCGCAAAACTGGTATCCGGCGAATGGACCGGCACGATGCAACTGACCGAGCCGCAGGCGGGCTCGGACGTCGGCAGCCTGCGCAGCCGGGCCGAACGCGCCGCCGACGGCAGCTATCGCATCGTCGGCACCAAGATCTTCATCACCTATGGCGACCACGACATGACCGACAACATCGTGCATTTCGTGCTCGCGCGCCTGCCCGATGCGCCGGCGGGCACCAAAGGGATTTCCCTTTTTCTCATCCCGAAATTCCTCGTCAACGCGGACGGCTCGCTCGGCCCGCGCAACGACATCCACGCCAGCGGCATCGAGCACAAGCTCGGCATCCATGCCTCGCCGACCTGCACCATGACCATGGGCGACGACGGCGGCGCCGTCGCCTTCCTGGTCGGCGAGGAAAATCACGGCATGCAATGTATGTTCACGATGATGAACCAGGCCCGGCTCGGGGTCGGGCTCGAAGGCGTCGGCATCGCCGAGCGCGCCTATCAACGCGCGCTGGATTACGCGCGGGAGCGCCGGCAGGGCCGCGCCGTGGGCAAATCCGGCGACGGCATGGACGCCATCATCGTGCATCCCGACGTCAAACGGATGCTGATGCAAATGCGCGCGCTCACCGCCGCCGCCCGCACGATCTGCTACGCCACCGCCGTCGCGCTGGATGTGGGGGCGCGCGCGACCGATCCCGCGGTGCGCGCGGCCGCCGCCGCCCGCGGCGCGCTGCTGACGCCGGCGGCAAAGGCTTTCTCGACCGACATCGGCAATGAGGTCGCCTCCCTCGGCATTCAGGTTCACGGCGGCATGGGTTTCATCGAGGAGACCGGAGCGGCGCAGCATTATCGGGACGCCCGCATCACCTCGATCTACGAAGGCACCAACGGCATCCAGTCGATCGATCTGGTGATGCGAAAGCTCGGCGCCGACCGCGGCGCAGCGGTGTTCGCGCTGCTCGACGAACTGTCGGAGACCGTCAAGCGCGTGGAGGCTTCGAACGATCCGGCGTTCGGCACCACCGGTATCAGACTGCGCGAGGCGGTGGGGTCTCTCGAACGCGCCAGCAAATGGCTGCTGGAGCGGCTGGCGTCGTCGCCGAATGACGCGCTCGCCGGCGCGACACCCTATCTACGGCTGTTCGGATCGACGCTCGGCGGTTGCAAGCTCGCGGAAGAAGCCCTCGCGGCACATGACGCCAGCGACGAATTCGGCGATGCCAGCCGCTACATCACGCTGGCGCGCTTCTTCGCCGAGACCGTCGCGGTACAAGCCCCGGCGCTGGAGCGTACGGTGATCGACGGCGCCGATGCCGTGAACGGCGCCGATGCGGTTTTGCTTGTCTAGATCGCGCGACATAGGACAACGAAATACATCATGACCGGCCATGTCACAGCCACCGACGGCGACCAGATCCGGATCATCGCCATGCGGCGTCCGGAGAAGAAGAACGCGATCACCCGCGGCATGTATCGCGCGATGAGCGACGCGATCGACGGCGCGCAAAACGACCCGGCGATCCGCTGCATCCTCATCACCGGCGGCCCGGACGTGTTCACGGCGGGCAACGACCTCGACGACTTCCTGAAGGACGGCACATCCGGCGGCAGCGGCGGGTCTCGCGCTTCCGACGCCGTGGCATTCCTTCACGCGCTGGCGCACAACGCAAAACCGCTGATCGCGGCGGTGGAGGGCATCGCCATCGGCATCGGCACCACCATGCTGTTCCATTGCGACCACGTCGTCGCCGGCAGGACGGCGACGTTCTCGACGCCCTTCATCCATCTCGGCCTGGTGCCGGAAGGCGGGTCCAGCCTGCTGGCGCCGCAGACCATGGGCCATCAGCGCGCCTTCGCCATGCTGGTGATGGGCCGCACGCTCGGCGCGGAGGAGGCCCGCGAGGCGGGTTTCGTGACCACCGTGGTCGCGCCGGGCGAGGCCGAAGCAGAAGCCGGAAAAGTCGCCCGCGAGATCTGCGCGCTGCCGGCGGAAGCCGTCGCTATTTCGCGCAAACTTCTGAAGCCGCCGCCGGAGGAACTGACGCGCAGGATCGATCAGGAAGCCTGCCTGTTCGCCGAGCGGCTGCGCTCGGAGGAAGCGATCGCCGCGTTTCAGGCGTTTTTTGCGCGCAGAAAGGAATGACAGCCGTTCCATGGAGCCACGGGCCGCCACTCCGTTCCCGCCGACGATTAACGGGATCCTGCCGGCGGCATCGGGATCATGGTACCCTTTCGGAACCTAGCGTAACCCGGTACATTGACCCTTAGCTGCCGCGCGCGATGCCCGCACGGCGGTCAGGATTCGGCATGACAACGCTTGTTCTCACGCATTCCGCCAGCCTCGATCATGTCACGCCGCCCGGCCACCCCGAGCGACCGGATCGGATTCGCGCCATCGACGAGGTGTTGGCCGAGGATCGTTTCAAGTGCCTGGCGCGCGGCGAGGCGCCGGAAGGATCGCTGGATTCGGTCGCGCTCTGCCACAACGAGCATTACATCGCCGAGGTTCGGCATATTTCGCCGTCGGACGGTCTGGTCTATCTCGACAGCGACACCTCGATGTCGCCGGGAACATGGGAGGCGGTCATGCGCGGCGTTGGCGGCGCAATCGCGGCGACCGAAGCCGTCGTCGCCGGCCGCGCCAGCAACGCATTCGTCGCCACGCGCCCGCCGGGCCATCATGCCGAGGCCGGCCGGGCGATGGGCTTCTGCTTTTTCGACCAGGCGGCGATCGCGGCGCGCCACGCGCAGCGCAAGCATGGGATCGGCCGCGTTGCGGTGGTCGACTTCGATGTGCATCACGGCAACGGCACGCAGGATATCTTCTGGGCCGACCGGACGGTGATGTACTGCTCGACGCATCAGATGCCGCTATTCCCCGGCAGCGGCGCCGCCGGCGAACGCGGCGATCACGACACCATCGTCAATGCGCCGTTGGCGTCGGGCGACGGGGGAACGAAATTTCGTTCCGCGTTCGAGAACCTGATCCTGCCGCGACTTGAGACATTCGCGCCCGAACTGTTCATCGTCTCCGCCGGTTTCGACGCGCACAGCCGCGATCCACTGGCGGGTCTCAATCTGGAGGCGAGCGATTTCGGATGGGTAACCCGCAAATTGATGGATATCGCCGACGCGACCGCGGGCGGCCGAATTGTCTCGGTGCTCGAGGGCGGCTATAATCTGCAGGGGTTGCAGGAGTCGGTGGCGGCGCATGTCGCCGCATTAATGGGCGCGTGACATTTCTGCTGCCGCGTCATCCCTGCTCCGACCTCGCGCAAGCAATTCCGGAAACCTCAGATGGTCGAAAATACCCTTGCCAATGCCCTTGCCGACGTGAAGACCCTGTCCTTTGAGCATGCCATCGCGGAGCTTGAATCCATCGTCAAGCGCCTGGAGGACGGCAAGGTCCCGCTCGAGGAATCGGTCGCGATCTATGAACGCGGCGAAGCGCTGAAGCGGCGCTGCGAGGAGCTGCTGCGCCAGGCCGAAGCGCGGGTGGAGAAGATCACCACGGACGCTTCCGGCCGGGTTACGGGTACGGAACCGCTGGACGTACAGTAAGGACTTCCGCCCTACCCCGATCATCCGAGGCAGGTCCCGCACCCCGGCGAACCGGAACCATCATCAAATTAAGTGTCCTTGAACTAATTGTCCTTGATTGTCGTCCTGTCGCGGGTTGTCCCGGGGATGCAACTTCAGCCCCTTGGCCGCGTTAGCTTTCCACTTTCCGGAGGGCTTGCTTGCGACCCTTGAACCTTCGCCCAAGCCTGCTCTACTCAAGTGGGCTGCCCGTTGGCTTTGACCGCAGGTTTGGTGTATTGCTTCTCAAGCTGTGCGCTGCCGAACCTGCTCCGCAACCGGCGCTGAAGCGGGGCAAGCGCCTCAAGCAGCTTGCAAAAATGATTGGAACGCGTGACACGATAAATAGTGATGTCTATCACAGTTCTCGGCCGGAACGCCGGCTAAACTTCGAACTTCTCAGTTTGGGAGGTTTCGCGGCCCAAGGACGTCTGTTGCGCGACGACGCCGGCGTCCTATCTCCGTTTGAGACACCCGGATATGCAAAATTGGAATGTCCCAGTGACCGATTTTAGTAAGACCCCGCTTCTCGACACCATCCGCACCCCCGCCGAATTGCGCAAGCTCAAGGTCGAGCAGCTCCGGCAGGTTGCTGACGAGTTGCGCCAGGAAACCATCGATGCAGTGTCGGTGACGGGGGGCCATTTCGGCGCCGGTCTCGGAGTGGTCGAACTGACCACTGCAATCCACTACATCTTCGATACACCGCGCGACCGGCTGATCTGGGACGTCGGCCATCAGGCCTATCCTCACAAGATCCTGACCGGCCGCCGCGACCGCATCCGCACGCTGCGCACCGGCGGCGGACTGTCCGGCTTCACCAAACGCGCCGAGAGCGACTACGATCCGTTCGGTGCCGCGCACTCCTCGACCTCGATCTCGGCCAGCCTCGGCATGGCGGTGGCGCGCGATCTTTCCGGCGGCAAGAACAACGTCATCGCCGTGATCGGCGACGGCGCGATGTCCGCGGGCATGGCCTATGAGGCGATGAACAATGCCGGCGCGATGAATTCCCGGCTGATCGTCATTCTCAACGACAACGACATGTCGATCGCGCCGCCTGTCGGCGCGATGTCGGCCTACCTGTCGCGGCTTTATTCCGGCAAGACCTATCGCTCGCTGCGCGAAGCCGCCAAACAGCTCGGCAAGCACCTGCCGAAAATGATCGCCGACCGCGCCGAACGCGTCGAGGAATATTCGCGGGGCTTCATGGTCAACAGCGGTACGCTGTTCGAGGAACTCGGCTTCTACTACGTCGGCCCGATCGACGGCCACAATCTCGACCATCTGCTGCCGGTGCTGAAGAACGTCCGCGACATGGAGAACGGCCCGATCCTGCTTCACGTCGTCACGCAAAAGGGCAAAGGCTACCCCCCCGCGGAAGCCGCTGCCGACAAATATCACGCCGTGGTCAAGTTCGACATCTCAACCGGCGCGCAGTCCAAATCCAAGCCGAACGCGCCCGCCTACCAGAACGTGTTCGGCGCGAGCCTCGTCAAGGAAGCCGAAAAGGACGACAAGATCGTCGCCATCACCGCGGCGATGCCGTCCGGCACCGGCGTCGACATCTTCAACAAGGCGTTTCCCAAACGCACCTTCGACGTCGGCATCGCCGAGCAGCATGCGGTGACCTTCGCCGCCGGCCTCGCCACCGAGGGCTACAAGCCGTTCTGCGCGATCTATTCGACCTTCCTGCAACGCGGCTATGATCAGGTCGTGCACGACGTGGCGATCCAGTCGCTGCCGGTACGCTTCGCCATCGACCGCGCCGGCCTCGTCGGCGCCGACGGCGCGACGCATGCCGGGTCGTTCGACAACGCCTATCTCGGCTGCCTGCCGAACTTCGTCATCATGGCCGCCGCCGACGAGGCCGAGCTGGTGCACATGGTCGCGACGCAGGTCGCGATCAACGATCGTCCGAGCGCGGTGCGCTATCCGCGCGGCGAAGGCCGCGGCGTCGAGATGCCCGAGGTCGGTGTCCCGCTTCCGATCGGCAAGGGCCGCGTCATCCGCCAGGGTAACAAGGTCGCGCTTTTGTCGCTCGGCACCCGCCTCGCCGAGTGCGAGAAAGCGGCAGACGAGCTTGCCGCGCATGGCCTCTCCACGACCATCGCCGACGCGCGCTTCATGAAGCCGCTCGACGTCGACCTGGTGATGAAACTCGCGCGCGACCACGAAGTGCTGATCACCATCGAGGAAGGCTCGATCGGCGGCTTCGGCTCACACGTCATGCAGACGCTGTCGGATAACGGCATGCTCGATGGCGGGCTGCGGATGCGCGCAATGATCCTGCCGGACGAGTTTCTCGACCACGACACGCCGACGGCGATGTATGCTGCCGCAGGGCTCGACGCCAAGGCTATCGTCGCCAAGGTGTTCGAGGCGCTCGGCAAGGATATCAACACCGAGACCGTCAAGCTGGCTTGAACCTGTTCGTCATCGTCGGGCATAGCCGTTCGAAGAACGGCGTCGTTTCGCTCGCCTATGACCCTGCAATCCATCTTTCCAACAAGGATGGGTGGGCGGATCAAGTCCGCACATGACGCCCTGAAATATTGGGATGACAGCACCATGCCCTCTCCCCGCAAGCGCGCCGACGTGCTGCTGGTCGAGCGCGGCCTGTTCGAGAGCCGGGCGCGTGCGCGAGCCGCGATCGAGGCCGGGCTCGTCGCGGCCGACGGCAAGGCGGTGACCAAAGTCTCCGAAGCGATTTCCGTCGATGCCATCTTGGATGCCCAGCCCGCGCACCCCTACGTGTCGCGCGGCGGCGTCAAGCTCGCCGGCGCGCTGGAACGCTATCCGATGGAGATCGAGAACCATGTCTGCCTCGATGTCGGCGCCTCGACCGGCGGCTTCACCGAGGTGCTGCTTGCGAACGGCGCCGCCCTGGTCTTCGCTATCGACGTCGGCCGCGATCAACTGCATCCGAGCCTGCGCGGCCATCCGCGCGTGGTGTCGATGGAGCAGACCGACATCCGTGCCTTCGAGGGCAAGCGGCTGCCGCAGCGGCCGGACGTGGTGGTGATCGATGCGAGCTTCATCTCGCTGAAGGCCATTCTTCCGGTCGCGTTGTCGCTGGCAGCCGCGCCAATGCATCTTCTCGCGCTGATCAAACCACAGTTCGAGGCGCCGCGCGCCGCAATCAAGAAGGGTATCGTGCGCGACGCGGCGGTGCATCGCGCGGTCTGCGACGACATCGCGGCCTTTGCGGCAACGCTCGGATGCGCCGAGATCGACGTCTTTCCTTCTCCGATCACCGGCGGCGACGGCAACATGGAATTCTTCCTCGGCGCACGCCGTGGCTGATTTTCAAATGCGGGCGCAGCGAAGCAATCCGGCCGCGCGACGGTTCGGGCTGCCTCGTCGCAAGAACTCCTCGCAATGGCGACCCGTCTTCCACAATTGGAACAGAGACGCGGCATGACCGAACGCCTGACCATCGATCATGTCGGCCACCGCGGCGACGGCGTCGCGCTGAGCGACGCGGGCAGTGTCTTTGTCCCCTACGCTCTCGGGGGCGAAGTCGTGGAGGTCGAGCCGCTCGCGAGCCGTCCCGACCGTGCGCGTCTTCTCCGCGTAGAGACCGCGAGTCCGGAACGGATCGCGCCGTTCTGTCCGTACTTCGGCGCCTGCGGCGGCTGCGCCGTCCAGCACTGGCAGATGGAGGCTTACCGCGCCTGGAAACGACAGATCGTCATCGATACGCTGGCGCAGGCCCGCATCGACTGCACGGTAGCCGAACTCATCGACGCGCACGGCGCAGGACGACGGCGGATCACTCTGCACGCCCGGCGCGACGGCGGCGGCAAGCTGCGCGTAGGCCTCGCCGCGCCGAACAGCCACGCCATCGTGCCGATCGACGCATGCCCGATCCTCGATCCCGGCCTCGACGGCGCGCTCGACGTGGCGCGGATATTGGCCGACGTACTGAAGCCCGCGAACAAGCCGCTCGACATCCAGGTGACCGCCACCGACAACGGACTCGATGTCGACGTCCGTGGTTCCGGACCGCTACCGGCGCGGCTGATTGCGACTTTGTCGCGCGTCGCCGAGGAACATCGGCTGGCGCGGCTGACACGTCACGGCGAACTCGTGCTGATGCGCACGCCGCCGGTGATCGGCATCGGTGCCGCGCAGGTCGTGCTGCCGCCGGGCTCGTTCCTGCAGGCCACCGTCGCCGGCGAGGAAATCCTGGCGGCGCTGGTGGCCGGTCATTGCAAGAAGGCGAAGGACATCGCCGACCTGTTCTGCGGCGTCGGGCCGTTCGCGTTGCGGCTCGCGAGCCGGACACGCGCCGCGGCGCTCGACAGCGATCCCGGCGCGATCGAGGCCCTGCGCAAGGCGGCCGCCGCCGCACCCGGATTGAAGCCGCTCAAGGCCGAAGCCCGCGACCTGTTCCGCCACCCGCTGGCGCCGCAGGAACTGCGCGAATTCGATGCCGTGGTGTTCGATCCGCCGCGGCAGGGCGCCGAGGCGCAGACGCGCCGGTTGGCCGCGAGCAAGGTGCCTTTGGTCATCGCCGTCTCCTGCAACGCCGCAACCTTCGCTCGCGACGCGCGCATCCTGATCGACGGCGGCTATCGGCTCGAAACCGTGACGCCTG
This sequence comes from Nitrobacter sp., assembly GCF_047149785.1. GTDB lineage: Bacteria > Pseudomonadota > Alphaproteobacteria > Rhizobiales > Xanthobacteraceae > Nitrobacter. The sequence continues at coordinate 2,408,128 of NZ_BAAGBE010000001.1, forward strand.
TCGATCAGTTCAGGCATTCCCCGCACGTCGAACTGGTTGCGCGGTTCGAAAGAGCGTGAATTCCCTTCTTGCGGGAAGAAGCGGCGCTAGAGTCTGTTTCAACTGTGTTGAATCAGACCCGTCGCTTGTCTTTTTGTTTGAGCATGATCTTTTCCAAAAACCGGTTTCCACTTTTCGGGATCATGCTCTAACGGCTGCCAGGACGGAAGCATGCAACCCGTACGCACCTGCCGCGCGCACAACGTCTGATTTCAGCGCACGCGGCATACTCGTTGTTTACGAACATTTCATTCAACTCGTTCATGATCCGGGAACGAGTCCTGGTACCCCCCGCAACGGGGAGCAGCCTTCGTGACCAGGAACGCCCCATTATTCCCCGCGCTTCGCTCCCTCTCAGCCGGCGCATCGACGTTCCGTCAGCCACCCGCGGACTATCCAAAGGATCAGAATGATGCTTTCCCGCCTTTCAATTCGCGCCAAAATCACAGCCGTCATCTCGTTTCTCCTGCTGGCCATGGCCACAATGGGAGGACTGACCCTGCTTGAAATGGGATCCATCCACGCCCGCGCGGTTGATATCCGGACCAACTGGCTCCCCAGTGTCCGCGAACTCGGCGAGTTGCGCGCGAATGTCATCACCTACGGAATCGCGGTCCACTCCCACCTGCTCGCTACCGACGCCGCCGGAAAGGACGCCGCCGAGAAAACGCTGGATACCGTGGGACAGGCCGTCGAAAAGACGCGCAAGGCCTATGAGCCGATGATCGCCTCTCCTGACGAACACCGACTCTACAACGCATTTTCCAAGCAATGGGCATCCTATGTCGCAGGCGTCCGGGATCTGATCGCCATATCGCGGAAAAGCGACGTCAAGGCCGACCTGAACGCCGGCAAGGACAAGGTCTATCAGATCGGCCTGAAGGCCGATGAAACCCTGCGCAGGGCGATCGAACTGAACAACGCGGGAGCCGACGCCGCGGGTCATGCAGCCAGCCAAAACTATAAGGAAGCCCTCATGATCGTGATCGCCATCATGTCGGTGGCGCTGATGTTCGGCATCGGCATAGCCGTCTACATGGTGCGCGACATCTCGCGCGTGATCGCCTCGATCGTCGCGCCGATGCGGGCCCTGGGCGCCGGAGATCTTTCCGCCGTCGTTCCGCACCTAGGCGAAAAGAACGAAGTCGGCACGATGGCCGATGCGCTTCAGGTCTTCAAAACCGCGCTGATCGCCAAGAAGGCGGCCGACGAGGCTGCGTCGCACGATGCCGCGGCCAAACTCCAGCGCGCCCAGCGCATCGATACCATCACCGGCGAATTCGAATCGATGATCGGCGAACTGGTGGGCTCGCTGTCATCATCCTCGACCGAGCTTGAGGCCGCAGCCAATACCCTGACGGCGACCGCCGAGACCACCGGCAAGACATCCGGCGAAGCCGCCGCCGCCTCGCAGGAGGTTTCTTCCAACGTGCAATCGGTCGCCAGCGCCACGGAGGAAATCACCTCCTCCGTTCATGAAATCGGCCGGCAGGTCCACGAGGCGAGCCGTGTCGCCAGCGACGCCGTCAGGCAGGCCGAGCGGACCGACAGCAACATTACGGAGCTGTCGCAGGCGGCGGGCCGGATTGGCGACGTCGTCAAACTGATCACGGCGGTCGCCGAACAAACCAACCTGCTGGCACTCAACGCCACCATCGAGGCAGCGAGAGCTGGCGATGCCGGCCGCGGCTTCGCGGTGGTCGCATCCGAGGTCAAGACGCTGGCGGCGCAGACCGCGAAAGCGACCGACGAAATCAGTGCTCAGATCGCAGACATCCAGTCCGCCACACATGATTCGGTGACCGCGATCCGCGAGATCGGCAACACCATCAAACTGATTTCCGAAATTTCCTCGGCGATCGCCGCCGCAGTCGAAGAGCAGGGTGCGGCGACGCAGGAGATCGCCCGCAATGTCCAGCAAGCGGCTCAGCGCAGCGGCGAGGTCGCCTCCAGCATCACCGAGGTCAGCCGCGGCGCCGGCGAAACCGGCTCGGCGTCGAGCCAGGTTCTGTCCTCGGCGCAAATGCTGTCAACCGAAAGCGCCCGTTTGAAAATGGAAGTCGAGAACTTCCTGCACACGGTCCGCGCGGCCTGAGCCGGACTTGCGCGGGCGGCGACGTTCGCCGCCCACGCGGCCGCGGATGGGCTTGCCGCCCCTTTTCGCAGCGACTTCCGACGCTATATTCTACAGGTCACGGCCGCCGACGCCAGATCGGGGTTCCACGTTTGATCGATGCGTTTTCTTTACGCGAATCTGTCATCCCCCGGTCAAGGCCGAGGACATGCGTCGCTCGAAAACGCGAGTTTTAATTTGTTTTCGCGGCCCGATTGGCGGCCGTTCGCTCGAAAACGCTCCGATCCAGGGATAGCCCGAATGAGCGATACTGCCATCAAACCGCGGAAAAAGATCGAAACCAAAACCGAACGTCCGCGTCTGCACAAGGTCATCCTCCACAACGACGACTACACGCCACGCGAATTCGTCGTGATGGTGCTCAAGGCCGAATTCAACATGACCGAGGATCAGGCGCACAAGGTGATGATCACAGCGCACCGGCTCGGATCCTGCGTCGTCGGCGTGTTCGCGAAGGACATCGCTGAGACCAAGGCGACCCGCGCCACCGACGCCGGCCGCACCGCGGGCTTTCCGCTGCTGTTCACGACGGAGCCCGAAGAATAGCGGCTTCGAGGACCACGGCTTCGAGGACCGTCAGCGCGGGCCGACCTGGCCACGATGGCGCAGGAAGTGATCGGCCAGCACGCAAGCGACCATGGCCTCGCCCACCGGCACCGCGCGGATGCCGACGCAGGGATCGTGGCGGCCTTTGGTGAAGATTTCAGTGTCCGTGCCGTTGCGATCGACGGTCTTGCGCGGCGACAGGATCGACGACGTCGGCTTGACAGCAAACCGCGCCACCACCGGCTGGCCGGTTGAGATGCCGCCCAATATGCCGCCGGCATGGTTGGAGGTGAACACCGGGCCATGGCTGCCGGTGCGCATCTCGTCGGCGTTCTCCTCGCCGGTGAGCGCGGCGGCCTCGAAGCCCGCGCCGATCTCGACGCCCTTCACCGCATTGATGCTCATCAGCGCGGCGGCGAGGTCGCCGTCGAGCTTGGCATAGATCGGCGCGCCAAGCCCTGCGGGCACGCCTTCGGCCACCACTTCGATCACGGCGCCGATCGACGAGCCGCTCTTGCGGATGCCATCGAGATAGCTTTCGAAGAACGCGGCCTTGTCCTTGTCCGGACAGAAGAACGGATTTCTTGCGGTCTCGTCCCAGTCCCATTTTTCGCGGTCGATCTTGTGCGGTCCCATCTGCACCAGCGCGCCGCGAACGATCATGCCGGGGATGATCTTGCGCGCGATGGCTCCGGCCGCAACGCGCATCGCCGTCTCGCGCGCCGAGGAGCGGCCGCCGCCGCGATGGTCGCGGATGCCATACTTCGCCTCATAGGTGAAATCGGCGTGGCCGGGCCGAAACTTGTCCTTGATCTCGGAGTAGTCCTTCGAGCGTTGGTCGGTGTTCTCGATCAGCAGCGCGATCGGCGTGCCGGTCGTCACCTGCTCGCCGGTTTCGGGATGCGGCATGACACCCGACAGAATCTTCACCGCATCGGCTTCCTGCCGCTGCGTGGTGAAGCGCGACTGGCCCGGACGGCGGCGGTCGAGATCGCGCTGGATCTCCTCGACCGTCAGGGCGAGCTGCGGCGGGCAACCGTCGACCACGCAGCCGATCGCAACCCCGTGGCTCTCGCCAAAGGTCGTGACGCGGAACAAATGACCGAAGGTGTTGTGGGACATGAACCAACCAAGCAGGTTTGTAAAAAATGCAATTGGCCACCTGCAGGATCGCACCTACAAAGTTGCAATCTCGCAGATATTGGCCTGCATGTTTGCAATTGTCGTAGCCGGAAGTAGCAAAAATCGCAAACCTTTGGAGCAAAAATGCTCCTTCTCTAAGCGGCAAAGCGGCGAAAATCGCAACGTTCGTCATGCCCGGCCCTGTACCGGGCATCCACGTCATCTGGCTTTGAGAAGCGGGATAAAGGCGGTGATGGCCGGGACGGGTCCGGCCCGGATGTACGGTTGCTTTGGCCCTCAGCCATGCTTCGCCAGTCCGTCCTCGCGCAGGACATACACCGCGCCCTGCTCGATCCGCAGACTGGCGGCTGCTTGCGGCGTCTCAAGGCCGAGCACGACCATCAGCGCCCGAGCCGTACCGCTATGCGCCACGGCGACAGTGCCGGACTTCAGCGAGTGATACCAGTCGCGCAACCGCGACGTGGCCGAGGCATAGCTTTCGCCACCAGGCGGCGCCACGCTCCATTTGTCGACCTCGCGGGCCGCGAAGACGTCGGGATGGGCAGCCTTCATCTGCGCAAGCGTCAGACCCTCCCAGTGCCCGTAACCGACTTCGCGCAAGCGTTCGTCGACCGAATAGTCGTGCGGCGGCAGGCTCAGCACGCCGCGCATCAATTCCATGGTGCCGCGCGCGCGGGACAGCGGGCTCGTGACGAAGCCCAAACCAACGGGATCGCGCCCCTCGCGCGCAAACAGCTTGCGCAGAATGTCACCCGCCTTCACCGCCTCGGCGCGGCCGACATCATTGAGCGGAATGTCCTGCAGGCCCTGGAAGCGGCCGTCGGCGTTCCATTCGGTCTTGCCGTGGCGGATGTAGTAGATGGTGTGCATGTCAAGAGGATAGGATCTGGCATCGGCGAGGCGGGGCGCTCCGGGATATACACCATTTCGGCCCGACGACATACGCCAGCGGCGATACGCCGCTGAACTGCGGCCACGGCATCGAGAACCAAGACGCAAGCCTCTTTCCCAGCCGATACATTTTGGTCATGGTCCCACCGCCACATCATGCGCGGAGAGGGACTTATGACAACGACCGGAAGCATCACCACGGACGCGGGCCGGATCGCGTACCGGCAATCCGCCGGCACCGGCAGCACCATCGTTCTGGTTCACGGCAACTCGGCGTCGTCGAAGGCTTTTGCGCGGCAACTGGATGGAAATCTCGGCATGGCGCATCGCGTGGTCGCGTTCGACCTGCCGGGACATGGCGAGTCCGACAACGCGGCCGATCCCGACTCCACCTACACCATGCCAGGCCATGCGCGCGTGATGCGCCATGTCGCCGAGCACCTGGATGCAGCGGACGCAATTTTCGTCGGCTGGAGCCTCGGCGGACATATCGTGCTGGAGGCCGCACCCGACCTGCCGCAGGCCAAGGGTTTTGCGATCTTCGGCACGCCGCCGTTTGCGTTTCCGCCCGCGGTCAAGCAGGCGTTCCTGATGCATCCGGCGATGGCCTGCACCTTTGCGCAGGATCTTACCGAAAAACAGGCCAGAGGCTATGTCGCCGCGGCTTTCAGGCCGGGCGTCGCCGACCTGCCGGCTTTCATGGTCGACGACGTCCTGCGAACGGACGGCCGCGCTCGCAAAACTCTCGGCGCGAGCATCACGCCGGACGGCTTCCGTGACGAGGTCGAGGTTGTCGCCAGCCTGACCCGGCCGCTCGCGGTGCTGCACGGCGCGGAGGACCAACTCATCAACGGCGCTTACGTCAGCACGCTGGCGATGCCGACGCTGTGGCGCGGGGCAGTCCAGAGTATCCCCGACGCCGGCCATATTCCGCAGTGGGAACAGGCGGACACCTTCAACGCGCTGCTCAATGCGTTTGCCGGCGACTGCGAACAACAAGGGAGCTAGAGTCTGTTTCAACTGCGTTGAACCAGACTCGTCGCTTATCTTTTTGTTTGAGCATGATCTTTTCCGAAAACCGGTTTCCACTTTTCGGGATCATGCTCTAAATACTTTTCCGGTCATGCCGGATCGGGCGGACGCGGGGACGAACGGTGACGCAAACCGCATCGATGCCTTCGCTCGAAACGCTCTATCCCATATCGCGGCGAGGATTATAGGGGTGCACGTCGCGCCACTTCTCCATCAAGTCCTCAAGCTCGGCGTCGTTGCCGTCAGGCAGGATGATGCGCGTGGTGACGAACAGATCGCCGGACGCGCCGCCCTTCGGAATGCCCTTGCCCTTGAGACGAAAGGTGCGGCCGCCAGAGGTGTTCTTCGGGATCGACAGTTCGACCGCGCCGCCAAGCGTCGGCACCCGCACCTTGCCGCCGAGCACCGCCTCGTAAAGCGTGACAGGCAGATCGGCGCGCAGGTCGTTGCCATCGACCTCGAAGACCGGATGCGGCGCCACGGTCACCGTGATAAGAAGATCGCCGGGCCGATGGCCGGGCGCGGTGTCGCCCTGCCCCCTCAGCCGGATCTGCTGTCCGGAGGTGACGCCAGCCGGAATCCGGACATTAAGTTCCTTGCCGCTTGGCAGGCGGACGCGCTTGTCGCCACCCCTGACCGACTCCTCCAGCGACACCGTCATGGCGACGTTGTGATCAAGGTCAGGCGCGCCGAACGTGCTGGAGTCGAAGTCGAATCGCGCGCCGCCGCGGCGCCCGCCCCGCGGTCCGCTCCCCGGTGGTCCGCCGAACATGCTGTTGAGGATGTCGTCGAATCCGTCCCCGTCAAAACCAGGGGCAGCGCCGCCGGCGCGAAAGCCGTACTGCTCGAATCCGCCGCCAGGACGCGCGCCGCGCGGACCGCCGCCGCCCGGAAAACCCTGAAAGCGCGGCTTGCCGTCGGCGCCGATCTCGCCGCGGTCGAACTGCTTGCGCCTGGCCTCGTCGCCAAGGATCTCGTTGGCGGAATTCACCTCCGCGAAGCGTTCGGCAGCCTTCGGATCGTTCTTGTTGGCATCGGGATGGTGCTTTTTCGCAAGCTTGCGAAAAGCATTCTTGATCGCCGCCGCGGTGGCGCCCCGCTGCACCCCCAAGACCTCATAGGGGTCGCGCATCCGTCTCAGTCTCCTTCAGGACGTTCGGACCATGGGCCCCCGGACCCATGTGCCTATCATCTGGGGTATCCGTGGCATTTTTGCAACGGGTTGGCGAAAGCCACTCTGCAGTCTAGAGCCTTTCCGCTTCTGATGAATCAGAAGCGGGGCTCTATGTTTTTGTTTTGACGCGTTTTCTTTACGCGAACCGGTAGCCACTTCGCTCGAAAACGCTCTAGCTTCGCCGCCACGGTTTGAGCGACTGGATTTCCCATCGGCCGCCGCCGGACCTGCAGGCCGCGCCCTGCAGCCAGCTTTCGGAGTTTCCGTTAACGTAACTCGCCAAAAAATCGCGGCAGGTGCGCCCCTCAGCCGTGTAGGCCTGTGCCAGCGGCGTTACCGAACCCCGCGCGCCCGTCGAGGGATTTTCCCACGGCTGGCTCGCGTCCTTGCTCCCTTTGGTCAACACATCGGAGGCGGCCGTGCGGGCGAAGGCGAGATCGGTATCCGTCGGACCGGTGCGCGCGGGCGACGCGATCGATCCGGTGGTATCTCCGGCGGTCATCTGCGCGAAAGCCCCGTCATTGCGGGCCAAACTGCAACCTCCGGCCGTTGCCCCGATCAGAATTACCGTCACAACCGTGGCGGCGGGCCGGATCGCGGATAGGCCGACATGCAGACATGCCCTATACAGATTTGCGCTGTATAAGGACTGCAACGGACTTTCGACGGCAGACCGGCGCACCCTATGGACTCCACGCATGAACGACACCATGGATATCAAGGACACAAGCCAGTTAACGTCCGGTGATTTCACGGAAGCTCCGGAGCCCTTCATGCTGTTTGCGGCCTGGTTCGCGGAGGCCGTCGCGTCGGAACCCAACGATCCCAACGCCATGGCGCTCGCAACGGCCGATGCCGACGGCCTGCCCGACGTGCGCATGGTGCTGATGAAGGGCTATGACGCGGAGGGCTTCGTGTTCTACAGCCACATCGCCAGCGCCAAGGGCCGCGAACTTGCCGCAAATCCCAAAGCGGCGCTGTTGTTCCACTGGAAGTCGCTGCGCCGGCAGGTCCGCGTTCGCGGGGCGGTGACGCCCGTGACCGACGCCGAGGCCGACGCCTATTTCGCCACCCGCCCGAAGCAGGCGCAGATCGGTGCCTGGGCCAGCAAGCAGTCGCAACCGCTGGAGAGCCGTTTTGCGTTCGAGCAGGCAATCGCCAAAGAAGCCGCAAAATACGTCATCGGTAGTGTGCCGCGGCCACCAGGCTGGAGCGGCTGGCGGATCACGCCGGCGCAGTTCGAATTCTGGCACGACCGTCCGTTCCGCCTGCACGACCGCATCGAATTCCGCCGCACGACGCCTGATGGGCGGTGGACCAGGACAAGGCTGTATCCATGACCCCGGACAAGGCAAACCCTCGAACCGAAATGGCGACGGTGGCCGACCCCAATGCGCCGCGCCGCACGCTGCTGCTGACCGGCGCGAGCCGCGGCATCGGCCACGCGACGGTGATCCGGTTCTCCAGTGCGGGATGGCGCGTCATCACCTGTTCGCGGCATCCGTTTCCCGAACAGTGCCCCTGGGACGCCGGACCCGAGGACCACATCCAGGTCGATCTGTCCGACCCGGAAAATACCATGCAAGCGATCCAGGAGATTCGTTCTCGGCTCGAGGGCGGCCGGCTGCACGCGCTGGTCAACAATGCGGCGATCTCGCCGAAGGGCGAAGGCGGCGCGCGGCTCGGCTCGCTGAACACCGACATGGAAACCTGGGAGAAGGTGTTCCGCGTCAACTTCATGGCGCCGATCATGCTGGCGCGCGGACTGATCGGCGAATTGAAGGCCGCGAAAGGCTCCGTCGTGAACGTCACCTCGATCGCCGGCTCGCGCGTGCATCCGTTCGCGGGCGCGGCTTATGCGACCTCGAAAGCGGCGCTGGCCTCGCTGACCCGCGAGATGGCGGCCGACTTCGGCCGCATCGGGGTGCGCGTCAATGCAATCGCGCCCGGCGAGATCGACACCTCGATCCTGTCGCCAGGCACCGAGAAGATCGTCCAGCGGCAGATCCCGCTGCGCCGGCTCGGCACGCCGGACGAAGTGGCGAAGATCGTCTACGTGCTGTGCACGGAGACGAGTTCATACGTCAACGGCGCCGAGATTCACATCAACGGCGGTCAACACGTCTAGAACGTTTTCAAGCGAAGTGGCTACCGGTTCGCGTAAAGAAAACGCGTCAAATCAAAAACATAGAGTCCCGCTTCTGATCCCATCAGAAGCGGAAAGGCTCCAGCGTTCCTCACCGGCACTGCCGACCTCCCGGGAGACGAGAGGCGCCGTTTCATTCCGCACAAAACCGGCGCGGCGGCGCGCGCAGCACAGGCGGCGCGAGAACCGCACTCGAACAATCATCGTCGCTCTCGCCATCAAGCAGCGCCGCGCCGCAATGCCGGCAGGTGCGCGCAGGAGCGGCGGCGAGGCGCGCGGATGCCTCGTCCATCCTGGATTTGCGCAACTGTTGATAGTTGCGAAAATCAAGGACGTTGCGATCCCGGGTTACGACTTTCTCAACCATTGTAGCTCCCGCAGTTTCATGCAGGAGTTATGACAGTAATTTTTTTTGGAATCCGTTCAGGCGAACACTCAAATTTTACGAGGAAAAATGTGGCGGGCCCGTCGCGTGGCGCCACGAGGGAAAAGACGTCTGCTCACAACCATTTCTTCCACTTGAAGACCATATAGGGCAGCACCGCGACGAGCACCATCATGACGAGCGCAAACGGGTAGCCGTGCGGCCAGTCCAGTTCCGGCATCATCTTGAAGTTCATGCCGTAGATCGAGGCGATCAGAGTCGGCGGCATCAAGACCACCGCCATCACCGAAAACAGCTTGATGATGTTGTTCTGCTCGAGATTGACGACCCCGAGCATCGCGTCGAGCACGAAGGTGATCTTGTTCGACAGATAGGACGCGTGATCGGTCAGCGACGCGACATCGCGCTGCATGGTCTTGAGTTGCGCGCGCATTTCCTTCGACCATTTGATGCTGTCGGTCTCAGTGGCGACGAAGGTGACGAGCCTGCCGATCGAGACAAGACTCTCGCGGACCTTCGAGGTGAGATCGCCCTTGCGGCCGATCGTGATCAGGATTTCGGAATAGCGCTTGGCGTGACCGGTGCGCGCGGATTCTTCCGGCTCGAAGATGTCGTGGCTGACCTGATCGACGTCGGCGCCGGCGCGCTCCAGGATGTCGGCGCAGCGGTCGATCACGGCATCGAGCAGTTCGAGCAGCACGCCCTCGCCCGTCAAGCCCTGCGGGGCGGCGCGCGCAAGCTTGTTCTCCACCAGCGTGAACGGTTTTGGCGCATCGTAGCGCACGGTAACGAGTCGATGCTTGGACAGGATGAAGGTAACCGGGGTGATGCGCGGCGCGCCGGTCTCGCTGCCGCATATCAGGCTCGCGGTCATGTAGCGCGCGCCGTTCTCGAGATAGAGGCGGCTGGAAATCTCGATCTCCTGCATGTCCTCCCGGGTCGGCACCGCAACCCCGGCAAGCTGCTCCACGGCGCGGTCTTCGCCTGCGGTCGGCTTGTCGAGATCGATCCACACCGCATTGTCCGGCAGCGCGGCGAGATCGGCCGGACCGGTCTTCCGCAAGGCGAGGCCGGCCGGCGCGAAGATCGAGAGCATGGCTCCTCCGGGGATGACGGCGTGGATTCGCGTGAACGCGGACGACGTGAAGTGCGCCAAGTCGCATCGATTTGGCAAGCCCGGCAAAGGGTCATGGTGGCGGCCCGATGCCGTCGCTCCTTTTTGTCGAAAGGAGAGACGCCAGTGCCCGTGCATGCAGTTAACGCCGCCGTGTTCCAACGGAACCGCCGAGGCTTTGCGGCAAAAATACCACATACGCGACGCCGCGTGACGACGGCACCGTCTAAGTGCTGGAATTTCGGGGAATTTCGACAATAATAAAGCGCAGAGGAATCGTGGCTGTTCGGGTGCAAACCGTCATGGTTCAACGGGGTATTCGGAAGACAAAAATGTCGTCTCTTTGGGTCAAGCTTGGGATTCTGGCCGCGGGCCTGATGCTGTCAGGCTGCATGCAGGCCACGCATTACGAGGCCACCAACACCAACAATTTCAAACCGCGCGACAAGGAACTGCTGGCCAAGGTCTCCTATACGAAAACGCCGGTGGCCGCGCCGTTCCGCCGCGCGATCGTCGACTATCACCGCAAGGAAGCGCCGGGCTCGATCATGGTCGATTCCGACAACCATTATCTCTATTACGTGCTCGACGGCGGCAAGGCGATCCGTTACGGCATCACCGTCGGCGAGGAAGCGATGGCATGGTCCGGTATCGCGAAGGTCGGCGCCATGACCGAATGGCCCGCCTGGCACCCGACCCCGGGCGAGATCGAGCGCCTTGGCGTGCCGAAATACGTGCCCCCCGGTCCGGACAACCCGATGGGATCGCGGGCGCTGTACCTTTACGCCAACGGCAAGGACACGCTGTTCCGCATCCATGGCACCAACCAGCCGGAATATATCGGCGCCTCGATTTCATCGGGTTGCATCCGCATGACCAACGAGGACGTCATCGACCTCTACAACCGCGTCAAGCTTGGAACCGTGGTGGTTGTGCTTGAGCCGCATCACGGCGACTCACCCTACAGTCCAAAGATGGCGTTGCAGGGCGGCGGCGACAACACCTACTGACCGTTGTGGTATCGTGATCCGAAAAGCGCCGGTTCTCCGGCGCTTTTGTTTTATGCCGCCATCAATCGAGTAGCCGTCTGAGGAACGGCGGCAGGTCGATGCGCCGCTTGCGTCTGCGCTTGACAGGTTTCGCTGCCGAAAACCGCGTTGATTGCGCCGATGGTGGTGGCGGTGGCTCTGACGAACCCCGCATCGTCTTATCTGCTGCGTCAGCGGCCGCAGACCGCTTTCGAGGCTTGGGCACCACGTCCATCGGTAAGGCGGCTGCGGGCGCAGCTTGTGAGGCGGCAAGAGGCGTCGTCTCACGTTTCGGGGATGTTTTCGACGTCTTATCCGCCGTTTCCTCCGTTTCGCGCCGTGACGCCTCCGCCGGGCGTTCGGCCGGCGGCAACGGCGCAACCGCGGGCATGGGACCATGAATCTCCCAGTGACAAATCCGGTAGCCATTGCGGCGTTCGGCAAGATCGAGATGGATATGATCTTCGTGATAACCATCCGATCCCGGTCCCAATACGGTCGTGAAGCGCGCGCAGACCGACTTCAGCACCGTTTCGCGCAGCTCGCGCGGGACACTGCGATCCGTCAACGCGATCACCCGACCGTCGGAAAGCCTGACTGCACGAACGTCGAGCGCATTGGCTCGTCCGTGCTCGGACAGTTTTGCTCCGGCAACCCGGTTGCGTCCCCGGCATTCGAACGAATCGAAATTGTCGAGCTCACTGATGCGGCTTCCGAGCCCTTCCGCCAGGGGCGCCATGTCGGTGCGAATCCAGTCCGCGATCGCCGACGCCATCGGGCAGCGCAGCGTGGCGGCCGGCTTGACAGCGACGCGGCTCCGATCCGTCAGCACAACCGCTTCGAGCCGAACCAGATCATCACCGCCGCACGCGCCCGGCCCCTTGATCGCGGGAATGCTCGGGGCGACGGCGACCGCATCGGTCAGCGCCAGACGGCAGGCAGACGGCGAAGGCGAAGTCCCGGGCATCGCGGGCGCACCCTTCCTCGCCTCCTTGTCGTCGGGCGCCGGAGCGGCGGCCGGGCGAGACTGCGGCAACGGCAGTTTGGTCCCTGCCAGAGCCACCGCCGGCATGAAGAGGGCCGAGAGCGCAGCCATGGCCAATCGGTCGCGGCGCACGCCACCAAACGACCGTTTAAGATGAGCCATCCCGGCGTTAAACTTCTTCATGCCAATCCCTTACGGGACAACGATGGCCCGCGGGCGCGGATCGGGAGGAAGGTTTGAATGCACGGCTTGATGCAAGACTGGCCCTTGCTGTGTCATCGGATCATCGATCACGCGGCGAAGATCCATGGCAGGCGCGAGGTGGTGACCCGATCGGTTGAAGGCCCAATCCATCGGACAAACTACGCCGAAATTCGCCGCCGCGCGCTGAAACTGGCGCAGCGGCTCGATCGCGAAGGCATCAAGCTCGGCGACCGCGTCGCCACCATCGCCTGGAACACCTGGCGTCATCTCGAAGCCTGGTACGGCATCATGGGCATCGGCGCAGTGTGCCATACCGTCAATCCCCGTTTGTTTCCGGACCAGATCGCCTGGATCATCGACCATGCCGAAGACCGGATCGTGATGACCGATATCACGTTCATCCCGATCCTGGAAAAGATCGCCGGCAAGCTGCCGAGCGTGGAACGCTACATCGTTTTCACCGACAAGACACATATGCCACAGACCACGCTGAAAAATGCGGTCGCATATGAAGACTGGATCGCGGAGGCCGACGGCGACTTCGCCTGGAAGACGTTCGACGAGAATACCGCGGCGGCGATGTGCTATACGTCGGGAACCACAGGCAATCCGAAGGGGGTTGTGTATTCGCATCGTTCCAACGTGCTGCATGCGATGATAACCAACAACGGTGATGCGCTCGGCGCGGCATCGAAGGACACAATGCTGCCGGTGGTGCCGCTGTTCCATGCCAATAGCTGGGGAATCGCGTTCTCGGCGCCGTCCATGGGCACCAAACTGGTGATGCCCGGCGCCAAACTCGACGGCGCATCGGTGTACGAGTTGCTGTCGACCGAGAAAGTTACCTTCACTGCGGGGGTGCCCACCGTATGGCTGATGCTGCTGCAGCACATGGAGACAAGCAACCTCAGGCTGCCGGAACTCAAGGTCGTGATCTGCGGCGGCTCGGCGATGCCGCGCTCGATCATCAAGGCGTTCGACGACATGGGTATCGAGGTGCGACACGCATGGGGCATGACGGAAATGTCACCGGTCGGCACCGTCGGCGGATTGCAGGGCCAGTTCAGCCACCTCAAGGGAGAGGCCAAGCTCGACGTGTTGCAGATGCAGGGTTACGCGCCGTTCATGGTCGAAATGAAGATCACCGATGACGACGGCAGGGAGTTGCCGTGGGACGGCAGGACCGCAGGCCGGCTCAAGGTGCGGGGGCCCGCGATCTCCGGCGCCTATTACCGCCTCGAAGATAACATCCTCGACGAGCAGAGCTTCTTCGACACCGGCGACGTTGCCACCATCGACGAGTACGGCTACGTGCGGATCACGGACCGATCGAAAGACGTCATCAAGTCGGGGGGCGAATGGATTTCCTCGATCGATCTGGAAAATGTCGCGGTCGGCCATCCCAAGGTGGCGGAAGCCGCCGTGATCGGCGTGCACCATCCGAAGTGGGGCGAACGGCCGCTGCTGATCGTTCACGTCAAGCAGGGCGAGAGCGTGACGCGCGAGGAAATTCTCGCCTTCATGGACGGCAAGATCTGCAAGTGGTGGATGCCCGACGACGTCGCCTTCGTCGACAGCATTCCGCACACCGCAACCGGGAAGATCCTGAAAAGGGCGCTACGCGAACAGTTCAAGGACTATAGGATCTGATCCAACTTCGTCGGATCAGGCGCTTGCCTTATCCTCTTGATTGAGCACGGCATCGGTCTTCGGGCAGTTTTCCGGCCATGGCGGTGAAGGCCAGCCGCGACTCCGGCTCGCTGGTCGATGTGCTGCGGCAATGGCCCCCGCGCGCCGGTATGGTCCACGCGGTGTTCTCATCGCGGCGCAGGCCGTCGCCGTCGGTACGAGCACCCGCGCCTACGCCGGCGTTTCGCCGCATGGCGAAATGCGCTAGGTGATCTCGCGACGAACCACCTGTCCAACGAGATCCTCCGATGGCCCGCAGATTCCGCGCCGCTTACCAAGTCGAACCGTTCTCCGCGCTAGCCACCTGGGCGCGACGGCTCGCGCTGTTTTCGGCGGTTGCGACGCTGGTATCCGTCATGGTCGTCAGGTTCGGCTTTCTCGAGATCAAGCCCGCGCTGGCAACCTTCTTCGGTGCACTGGCCTGCGCCGGGCTGTCCATCCTGGTAGCGTTCGCGGGCCTGGTCGTACTCTGGCGGGACGGCTCGCGCGGTATAGGACGCATTCTTACGGCGCTGCTGCTGGACGTGATGATCCTCGCCTATCCCGCGTATCTCGCCCTGCAGTATCGCAGGCTGCCGCCGATCCACGACATCACCACCGATCCGATCAATCCGCCGCAGTTCGAGGAGCTGGCGCGGCTGCGCGGCACCGACGGCGCCAATACCGCCGTTTATGCCGGCCTTTCCTCCGCCGAACAGCAGCGCGTGGCCTATCCCGAGATCGAACCGGTTGATCTCGACATGACCACCAAACAGGCCTTCGACATCGTCCGACGGCTCGTCACCCGGCGCAAATGGCTGGTGATCGACGAGCACGCGCCACAGTCGCCGCGGCAAAACGGGCATATCGAGGCCGTCGCGAAAACGCCCATCATGGGATTCCGGGAGGATGTCGCGATCCGCATCGCGCCAAATGACGACGGAGCGCGCGTCGATATCCGTTCGTCATCGCGTTATTTCGAACATGATCTCGGCAGCAACGCCGCGCGCATCAGCAGCCTGATCGACGACATCAACGCGGCAGCGGAGAACAACGTCGAGAAGCTCAAGAAGGAGCCCCGCACACCGGTCAAGGGCGTGATCAAGCGATAGGTTCACGCCAACCGATAGCGGCCGCCGATGACGGGGTCGCCATCGGTGAGCACCATGCCGCGCGCCACCAGATCTTCCAGATGCGCGAGCACCGAATAGCCGGCGGCGGCGGACAGCCTCGGATCAAGCCCGATATAGATGGCGCGAACCAGGGTCGGAATGTCGGCCTCGCCTTTGGCGAGCCGATGCAGGATCGACGCCTCGCGCGCCCTGCGGTGCCGCACGAGATGCCGCGCGAACCGCGGCCCATCCGGGATTTCGGGGCCATGGCCTGAAAAATACAGTTGCTCATCCCGGCGCGACAGCTTCTCGAGCGAAGCCATGTAGTCGACCATCGATCCGTCCGGCGGCGCGACGATCGAGGTGGACCAGCCCATGACGTGATCGCCCACGAAATTGATCCCTCGCTCCGGCCAGGCAAACGCCATGTGGTTTGCCGTATGGCCCGGCGTCGCAACAGATACGAGCCGCCAGCTCTCGCCCTCGATCACGTCGCCATCGCGAAGGCGAACGTCCGGATGAAAATCGCGGTCAACGCCCGATTCCGGATTATGCTTTTCGCTTTCAAAACGCGGACGCGAGGCGCGATGCGGTCCCTCCGCATAAACCGGCGCGCCGGTGGCAGCCTTGATGCGCGCGGCGTTCGGCGAATGATCCCTGTGGGTGTGGGTGACGAAGACGTGCGTCACGGTTTCGCCCCTCACCGCATCGAGCAGCGCCTGCGCATGGGCCTCGCTGTCCGGCCCCGGATCGATGATCGCGACCTTGCCGCGGCCGACGATGTAACTCACGGTTCCTGTGAACGTGAAGAGACCCGGATTGTCGCACAGCACGCGACGGACGCCGGGCACGACCTCCTCGGCGACGCCCGGCCTCAGCGGAAAGTCGCGGTTGAACGGGATGTCGTCTTCGGCGTCAGACGGTTCGGACATCGGGGTGAATGCCTACGTTTATGCTGTCATGGCCGGGCTCGTCCCGGCTATCCACGTCTTCTTGTTTTTTTGCTGCTTTAAGACGTGGATGCCCGGCACAAGGCCGGGCATAACGAACACTAAGGCAGCGTCGCTCCGAAAACCCTACGAAAACGCGGAAATGCCGGTAATGGCGCGGCCGAGGATCAGCGCGTGGACGTCGTGGGTGCCTTCATAGGTGTTGACGGTCTCCAGGTTGGCGGCGTGGCGCATCACGTGATATTCGATCTGGATGCCGTTGCCGCCGTGCATGTCGCGCGCCGTCCGCGCGATATCGAGCGCCTTGCCGCAATTGTTGCGCTTGATGATGGAGACCATCTCCGGCGCCATCCGGCCCTCGTCCATCAGGCGGCCGACGCGCAGGCTGCCCTGAAGCCCGAGCGCGATATCGGTCTGCATGTCCGCGAGTTTCTTCTGCACCAGTTGCGTCGCCGCCAGCGGACGACCGAACTGCTTTCGCTCCAGCACGTACTGCCGCGCGCGATGCAGACAGTCTTCCGCCGCGCCCATCACGCCCCATGAAATGCCGTAGCGGGCCCGGTTCAGGCAGCCGAACGGGCCTTTCAGTCCGGACACGTTAGGCAGCAGGTTCTCTTCCGGAACCACCACGCCATCCATCACGATCTCACCGGTGACCGACGCGCGCAGGCTGAGCTTGCCGCCGATCTTCGGGGCGGAGAGGCCCTTCATGCCCTTCTCCAGCACGAAGCCGCGGACCTGGTTGTCGTGCGCCGCCGAACGGGCCCACACGATGAACAGGTCCGCGATCGGCGCGTTGGAAATCCAGATCTTCGAGCCGGTCAGCCGATAACCGTCCGATACCTTCTCGGCATGGGTTTTCATGCCGCCGGGATCGGACCCGGCATCCGGCTCGGTGAGGCCGAAACAACCGATCCACTCCCCGGTGGCAAGCCTGGGCAGGTATTTCCTGCGCTGGCTTTCGTCGCCATAGGCATAGATCGGATACATCACCAACGACGACTGAACGGAGTTCATGGAGCGGTAGCCCGAGTCGACGCGCTCGATCTCCCGCGCGACCAGGCCGTAGGCGACATAGCTCGCATTGGCGCAGCCGTATTGTTCCGGCAAGGTGACGCCGATCAGGCCGAGTTCGCCCATCTCGCTGAATATTTCGCGATCGGTCTTCTCTTCCAGATAGGCCTTGACGATGCGCGGCTGCAGCTTGTCCTGCGCATAGGCGTGCGCGGTATCGCGGATCATGCGCTCGTCTTCGGTCAACTGATCGTCCAGACTGAACGGATCGTCCCACTGGAAACAGACCGGCACGGGTTGGTCCTTGCTTTGCGGACGAACGCTCATGACAATCCTTTCACATGGTTCCGAATGTCGCCAAAGCCGGATCGATGATCAGTATATAGACAATTCGGCGACTCAACCAATGTGTTTCCGGACGTGCACTTGCCGCCTGAGGCGAAAGCGCTGCAATCTCGTCGAACGCATATCCCGCGCCGCCGGCGCCGATGCCGATGAGGAACAGGGGTCAGCTTTCAAGATGCTCGTTGGAAACGATCTCGATGCCGAAACCGGAAAGCCCCTTGTACTCGTATGCGGACGATGTCAGATGCCGGATCGAGGTCACGCCGAGATCGCGCAGGATCTGCGCGCCGACGCCGACCTCCCGCCATTGCCTGTTGCGATCGGCTTCCGCCGACTTGCTTTCGGGGAGCGGAGCCACCGGGACCCCCGCCGCGCCGTCGCGCAGATACACAAGCACGCCTCTGCCGGCTTTCCTGAAATGCTCGAGCACGACCTCCATCCGCCTTGGTCCGGTAAAGATATCGCGCACGATATTGGGCTTGTGGAAACGGGTTAGGACATTCCTGCCGTCGCCGATGCCGTTGTAGACGAACGCGACATGGGCAATGGAATCGAAAGGCGAACGATATGCGTAGCCCTGCAGCGGCCCGATCGGACTGTCGGTGGTGAATTCAGAGACCCGTTCGATCAGCTTCTCCCGCGCCTGACGATACGCGATGATGTCGGCGATGGTGACATGCTTGAGCCCGTGCGAGGCCACGAACTGGGCTACCTGCTCGCCTTTCATCACCGTGCCGTCATCGTTCATCAACTCGCTGATGACGCCGACCGGCGGCAGGCCCGCCAGCTTGCACAGATCGACCGCCGCCTCGGTATGGCCTGCGCGAAGCAGCACGCCGCCGTTGCGCGCGATCAGCGGGAAGATGTGACCGGGCCGGGCAAAGTCGCTGGCGCCGGCGTTGGGATTGGCGAGCGCCCGGCAACAGGAAGCGCGCTCTTCGGCCGAAATGCCGGTGCCGCCGTCGGGCTTGTAATCGATCGAGACGGTGAAGGCCGTGGTGTGATTGGATTCATTGTTCGCGACCATCGGATCGAGCCGTAGCCGCTGCGCGTCCTCGGTCGTGATCGGCGCGCAAACGATGCCGGACGTGTGGCGTATGATGAACGCCATCTTCTCCACGGTGCAGAGCGATCCCGCGACGATCAGATCGCCCTCGCCCTCGCGATCGTCATCATCGGTGACGACGACGATCTCGCCGCTGGCGAAGGCCTGGAGGACGTCCGGAATCGGATGGGGCATGGCGCGCGCTTTCCCGTGTGACGGAATTTCGTATGGCCTAGTGGAGGCTGCAGCGCAACCGGAAGGCCCGGCATCGGCCTACAAGTCACGCCTTTGATATATAGGGATCCGCGCGACAAAAATGGCGAGGTCCCGCTTACGGCAGCACCTCCCGGCGTTCGCTCAAAAGCGCGTCGGTCTCGGCGCGCTTGTCGGCCAGCAGGCCATTGTCGGCGGCCTCGATCGCCGCGAACAGCTCATGCGCGTCCGTCAGCCGCGTCACCGTCACGTAATCCGCGCCGGCGGCATATTGATCCTCGACGTCTGACAGCAGGTCCGCCGTCGAGATGATCTTCGCGGTCGGATTGAGCGAGCGGACGTGGCGGACGAGTTTGACATTGGTGGCGCCCTTGAGCAGCGAATCCGGCACGCTCAGAATGATGATCTCGGCGCCGCCGACCCCGGCATGCAGCAGCGTATCCACGTTGCTGATGTCGCCATAGGTGACGTGCAGGCCACGGGCGGAAAGAGTGCTGAACACCACAGGATTGAAGTCGACCACCGCGATCTGGTCCAGCAGCGACTCGTCGCGGCGTTCGATCTCGCTCAAAAGCGCGCTCGCGGCGCGGAAGAAGCCAAGGATGACAATGCGTCGCGGCTCGCCATGCCCACCGCCGTCGTGTCCGCCCTCGCCGGCGCCGGTGCGGTCGAGATCGCGCAAGCCGAGCCGCTTCAAAAAGCTGATTCCCGATCGCGAGAGCTGGTCGCTGCGTCCGATCGCGAACGTGCTCAGCACGGCCAGCACCACGAAGGCGAACGAGGCCGCGTTCGCGGTCTGAGTGCTGATGTGCCGCGCGGCCAGCCCGGTCTGGATCACGACCAGCGAAAACTCGCTGATCTGCGCCAGATTGATCGCCGGCAGCAGGCTGGCGCGCAGCCCCTGTTTCATCAGATACAGCGGCACGAAGGTGGTGATAACGCGACTCACCACCGTGAAGGCTGCGATGATCAGCGCAAGGCCGATCACCGAGCCGTTCGGGATCGGAATGGTCATGCCCAGCGCGACGAAAAACAGCGTGATGAAGAAATCGCGCAGCGTCGTCACCTTGGCGGTGACGTCGAGCGCATAAGGAAAGGTCGAGAGCGACACGCCCGCCACCAGCGAGCCCATTTCGCGCGACAGATGCAACCGCTCGGCGATCTCCCCGATCAGAAAACACCACGCCAGCGCGCCGAGCAGCACCAGTTCCGGGCGACGCGCGATCTGGTGGAACAGATGTGGCAGCACATATCGGCTGAGGACCAGCGCGGTCGCGACGAGCGCGCCGACCCGCGCGATCGACAACAGGACGATGGAAATCTGAAGGTTGTCGAGGCTCGGCTGCACCGCCAGGAACAGGATCGCGAAGATATCCTGCAACACCAGCACGCCGAGGGTGATGCGGCCCGGCAGCGTATCAAGCTCGCGTTTCTCGTACAGGACCTTGACGATGATGACCGTGCTCGACAGCGCGCAGGCGACACAGAGATACAGCGCGTCGAAACCGCCCTGGCCCATGGCCAGGCCGATCGCCATGAAGAACAATACGCCGAGGATGCAGCCGCCGAGGAGCTGGCCGCCGCCGGCGATCAGGATCACCGGCCCGGCGCGCACGATCTTCTTCAGGTCGATCTCCAGGCCGATCATGAAAAGCATGAAGATCAGGCCGAGTTCGGAAATGGTCTGGATCGATTCCTGCGATTTGACCCATCCCATCCCGAACGGGCCAACGAAGAATCCTGCCAGCAGATAAGCCAGAATCAGCGGTTGCCGGGAAAAATGAGCGGCCAGCCCCAGGCACCACGCAAACAGGATAGAAAGGGTGATATCGCCAATAAGTCCGTGCATGCCCCTCAGCCAGGTCGGCAGAATCCAGGAAACCCATGCCAAGGATAAGCGGTAACCGGCGAAGCCGGCAATGTGACGGACGACGCAATCCGCTTCGATCGCGGATCAATTCCCAAACGGCCACGAACCACCGCTAGCCCGGCTTAGATCAGCCGTCGAATTCAGTACCGTTGCCCGCCAGAAGATCCTTCAACTGGCTACGCATCAAATCCGCCTTGTCGTACCTGAGCGAAGCGACCGTAACCTTGTCGATCGCGACGACGATCTGGGCGCCGGCATTCACGCAGGAAATCCGGCCTGATGCATTATCAACACCGGCAAGCGCCTTGCCCAAGCCGCCTTCCAATGTCTCGGCTTCGACCGGACCCAATGGGAGTGCCGATCCGCCGTCTATCGTGAGATCAACCGCGATGCCGCTCTCTTCCCTGCGAGCAACAAGCGTCCAGTTACTCATTGGGAAATCCCTTCGCGCATCGATTAGCCCCGCCGACTGGTTAGCAATCCCGTTCGAGATCTGGCGTGGCGAATCCGGCACGGCGGATCAAGCGCGAGACTGCGACCTGAACGAGAAGCCTCGTTCCTGCAACGTTCTACAACTCTCAGGCCGTTGGTAGCGAGGGAGGGACTCGAACCCCCGACCCCAGGATTATGATTCCCGTGCTCTAACCAGCTGAGCTACCTCGCCGCAATGTTCACGACCGGCGAAAGCTGTGAACGCGCGGCATATAAAAAGCCGCTCAACGGCGTGTCAAGCAAAGCCGCCCGATATGCCGGTTTATTACCGAGTGGTTATTTCGGCCGCACGGTGGGATCGCCGCCGGGGCTGCCGGGCGGCGGAATAACCGGCGTATTGCCACCTTCCGGGGTCGGCGCGCGCATCTCCGGATCGACGCCCGCAGGCGGGCACAGCACGCCGTCGGATTTTGCCAATTTGTCGCCGAGCGGCTCCCCGGGTTTGCCGGTCGTCGTTCCGTGCGGCGGGGCCGTATCGCTAGGCGGGCAATTGCCCGCGTTCGGGGACGGAGCCGGCGTGGTGGCCGGAGGCGCGCCCGGCGGCGCCTGTGCAAAGGCAATCTCCGGGAGCGCAACAAGAGCGACCAATAAAGACGTAGCTATTATCCGCATGCCAAGGCAACGAACGGCGACAGCCGACGTTCCGCCGGAACCGACGATCAGGATTTGCGATAGCGGATCAGCGAAAAGTGCCCCATCGGTGGCATCGGGCGACGCTCGAAAAGCGTGACTCCGCCGTGCTTCGCAGCCCAGTTCACCAGGCGCTGCCACGGGAATTCCGGACGCCAGCCGAGCCGCCGCGCCAGCGGCGCAAAGGCCAATTCGAACAAGCGGCGCGGCCCGCGCTCCGCGCCGATATGATTGACCAGGATCAGCTCACCGCCGGGTTTCAGCACCCGGACGAAATCGTCCAACGTCGCTTCGGGATCCGGCACCGCGGTGATGACATATTGAGCCACCACGGCGTCGAAAAACGAATCTTCAAAGGCAAGATTTCTGGCGTCCATCACTGCCAGCGTTTCGACGTTTGTGAGATTGAGGGAACGCACGCGCTGCTGCGCCTTGCGCAACATTGGTTCGGAAATGTCGACGCCGTATAACTTCGTGGTGGGCGCATAATCCGACAATGACAGCCCGGTGCCGACGCCTACGTCAAGGACGCGCCCGCCGATCGCGTCGGCGATAGCGATAGTGGATTGGCGGCCGGGATCGAAAACCTTGCCGAATACGAGATCGTAAACCGGCGCCCAGCGGCCGTAAGCCCTGGCGACGCCCTCGCGGTCGATGTCGTTGCCCATGCGCCCCGGCCGCCCCGAACGTCTACCCGCGCATTTCGGCCGCGAAGGGTTGCACCGGCGCGCTGTTCTGCGCCGCCGTTCCGCTTGCGCGGTTCGCCATGGCGCGCGCGATGAAACCGCCGCCGAGCACGCGCGCCTGCCCTTCCGGCCCATCGTAGAACACGCAGGCTTGACCGGGCGATACGCCTTCCTCGCCGGCCACGAGTTCGATTTCGTAGCGCCCATCGATAGCGCGCAGCCGTGCCGGCTGTGGTTTGCGGGTCGAACGGACCCGTACGAACAGTTCGAGTCCGGCGCCGACAGCGCGATCGAGCGCGCCATCACCGATCCAGTTCACGTCGCGCAGGACGATGCGATGCATCTTCAGCGCTTCGCGCGGCCCGACGACCACGCGCCGGTTCGCGGCATCGAGGCTCAAGACGTAAAGCGGCGCGCCTGAGGCGATGCCGAGGCCGCGGCGCTGCCCGACCGTGAAATACACGATGCCTTCGTGATGGCCGATGACATGCCCGCCGAGATCGACGATGTCGCCGGGCTCCAATGCATTCGGCTTCAACCGGCTGATGATATCGGTGTAGCGGCCGGTCGGCACGAAACAGATATCCTGACTGTCATGCTTGTCGGCGACCGGCAGATCGAAACGCCGCGCCAGTTCGCGGGTCTGCGGCTTGGTCATGTCGCCGAGCGGAAAGCGCAGAAAATCGAGTTGCTCGCGCGTGGTGGCGAACAGGAAATAGCTCTGGTCGCGATCCGCATCCGCCGCGCACATCAGCGCGCGCGATCCGCCGGCCAGGCGGCGGGAGGCGACGTAATGACCGGTCGCCAGCGCCGTGGCGCCAAGCTCGCGCGCGGTGGCGAGAAGATCGCGGAACTTGACCAGGCGATTGCACTCGATGCAGGGCACCGGTGTTTCGCCCGACGCATAGCTGTCCGCAAAATTCTCGATCACGGTTTCGCGGAAGCGGCTTTCATAGTCCAGCACGTAGTGCGGAATGCCGAGGCGCTCTGCGACGTTGCGGGCGTCATGAATGTCCTGACCGGCGCAGCACGCACCCTTGCGATGGGTGGCCGCGCCGTGATCGTAAAGCTGCAGTGTTATTCCAACGACGTCGTAGCCCTCGGACTTCAACAGCGCGGCCGTCACCGACGAATCGACGCCGCCCGACATGGCGACCACGACCCGCGTATCCTGAGGACGGCCTTCCAGATCCAGACTGTTGAGCATTGATCCCGTCATTCGTGAAACCCGCGCAAGGACACGCGCCTTGCGGATCGGCGACTTTCGCGGGACTCCCAAGCAGGATTCCGTTCCGTCGAGCCAACCGAAAGACCAGCCTTTAATATAGTCCGTATTCCTGCGAGGCAATCACGGCCAGACGACGGCACCGACGGCACCGGTCGACGGCAAATCTTGCCGCCAGGCAGAAAGCAAGCGGCCAAACTGGCCGGGTCAGCCCTGCCAGCCAATGTAACTACATGAATCCAATGATCATTTTTCGTAGCGGCCGTGGCCCGGTCCTTGCTGTCTGCTTAAGCAAGCCTATCGCGAGAGGTTTCCTGTGCTTAGCGTGACATCCGAAGCCGCCACCAGCGTATCGCTCCCGAGCGCGCCGCGCATATCTGAACGGGACGATCAGCCGACCGGCGACAGCTTCGAGTCCCTGATCGATATCAACGCACAGGGCTCGACGGCGCAGACGTCGAATTCGGCCGATCGGCATCCTGACCTGCTTCCCAACGCCTCCCGTCCAGACCGCACTCCTTCGGCCGGCGAAAATGCACGGACGCAAAGCTCCCAGGCGTCATCCGGACGGACGTCGCAGACCGATTCAACGGCTGGACCGGGCACCGGCATTCAAAAGCCCGCGGGCGGAGACGCATCCAACACCACGCATCACCATCGGACCAAACATAAAGACCCGACCAAAGACGACCAGCTAGCGGCATCAACGTCGGACCCGAGCGCCTCGTCGCAGGCCACTGCAACGCCGCCTGCGGTTGCCGTTCCGGCACCCATCGCGGCCTCGCTATCGGGACCCGCTGCGCCTACGGCAACCTTGGCCACCAATTCGGCGACCGCATCCGGAGCGACCGGGGTATTGCCGGCTCGGGCGGCTTCCGCGACTCAGATTGCACCCGCGGGCACCGGTTTCAATCCGGCGGCAGATACGGCCACCGCTGCGGCGACAATCGTCGAAGGCGTAACCATCCCGCCTGATGCCCGGCAGGCCGCCCAGACGACCGCTGTGCAGGCCGACGGCGCCTTGGCCGCCGCAGTCGCCGCGGCAACACCGGCCGGCGCGAAGACAACTGCAAAAACACTCGACGACGCTCGGCCCGGCAAGACCACGGCACCGGCCCTCACCGGACTCCAGCCCGGATCGACGGCCGCAGACGCAACGGTTACGCCAGCCGCGTCCACCAGCGGTCCCGTCCAACCCCCCAACCCCACTCCCGGCGATCATAAGCATAATGCCGCCGACACCGACAACGCAAAGACCGCCACGACCGATACCGGCACGCCCGCGACGCAACCGGGGGCGGCAGCGCCGCAGCATCCCGCCGCGACGGCCGACGCTGCCGCCGCCGCTGCGCAGCCGCAACCCGGCCAGCCCGCCAGCGGTCAGCCGCAGGGCGTCAACGGCGCACTTGTACAACTGCAAATGCAACCCGCCGCGGCAACCCCTCCGGTCCCCCCACAACTCAACGTCGCGCTGGCTGCCGGCGCCGCGGTCCCGCTGAGCGGTCTCGCGGTCCAGATCGCGGTCACGGCGCAAAGCGGCAAGAGCCGTTTCGAGATCCGGCTCGATCCCGCCGATCTCGGTCGCATCGATGTCCGCCTCGATGTCGACCGCCAGGGCCGGGTCACGTCTCACCTGACGGTCGACAAGCCGGAAACGCTTGCGATGCTGCGGCAGGATGCGCCGCAGCTCCAGCGCGCGCTACAGGACGCCGGCTTGAAAACCGGCGACGGCGGTCTGCAGTTCAGCCTGCGCGACCAGTCCTCCCAGGGCCAGAACGCGCGCGACGACAGCAGCCGCAACGCCCGGCACCTGATCGTAACCGAAGACGACATCGTTCCCGTGGCAGCCGCCGGACGAAGCTATCGCCGGATATTGGGATCCAGCGGCGGTCTCGACATCAAGGTTTAGGGAGACGGATATGACGACGTCAGTGGGGTCTGCGGTTCAGCAGGTGGTGTCGGGCACGACGCAGCTTCCTGCGTCCTCGTCCTCGAACTCCTCGACCTCGACCGACGGCACGCTGGCGGGCAACTTCCAGACCTTCCTGACGCTGCTGACGACGCAGTTGCAAAACCAGAACCCGCTCGATCCGCTGGACACCAACCAGTTCACCCAGCAACTCGTCCAGTTCGCCGGCGTCGAGCAGCAGTTGAAGACAAACGACCAACTCGCAAGCCTGGTCACGCTGCAGCAGACGACGCAGGCGACGCAGGCGCTGGACTTCGTCGGCAAGAACGCCGTGGTCGACGGCAGCACCGCAACCATGACCAACGCGGCGGCGACATGGCAGCTCAGCGTCCCGACCGCCTCCACCCTCACCGTCAATATCGCCAACAGCACCGGCCAGAACGTCTTCACCGGCTCCTACGGCGTCAATGCCGGCGACAACCAGGTTTTTTCCTGGAACGGCCTCGGCAACGACGGCACGCAATGGCCGGACGGCAAATACACGCTGACGGCGACGGGGGCGGACGCCTCCGGCAATCCGGTCACGGTCTCGACGCAGATACAGGGGCAGGTGAATTCCGTTGATCTGACCCAGTCGCCGCCATTGCTGTCGATCGGCGGCCAGACCTACACGATCAGCCAGATCAAACGCATCGTGAACTGAGCCGGCGGGGTCGGCTCTGCCTTGTCGCTCCTTCCGGAACGGCCATTCGAAGGAGAATCGCATTGAAGCCTTGGGCTTAGGCAAATTTTAAGCCACGGAGCGTAGCTTTCACGGTGAGTTCAGTGGTCGAGAGTTTGTGAGTACGCCATGACAGAACCTCATCGCCCGAGGGTGAAATACGTGATCGGGCCCGACGGCAGCCCATTGACAATTGCGGATTTGCCGGCACCCGGAACCAAACGGTGGGTGATCCGCCGCAAGGCCGAAGTCGTTGCCGCCGTCCGTGGCGGACTGCTCTCGCTTGAGGAGGCCTGTAGCCGCTATACGCTGACCGTCGACGAATTCCTGTCGTGGCAGTTCTCGATCGACCAGCACGGCCTTGCCGGACTGCGCACCACGCGAATCCAGCAATATCGCCAGTAAGACACCTTCCAGATTAGCGCAAATTCTCGGAAAACCGGCCTCCTTCTGGAGACCGGTTTTTTGTCATTGAGCAATTTCGTCACGGGTCTTAATCGCCGTTAACCATATCGAAACCATACCGTAGGCAATAATTGCCGAGTCGGCCTTTTCCGCGGGCCGAGTCGAGGGGCTGGTTCGTTGCAGGGGCTGCTGGCATTTCTGAAAGGCCTGGGCGCATCAAGGCTGATGGCGATGGTCGCCGTCACCGCCGTGCTGATCGGCTTCTTCGCGTTCGTCATCGTGCGCGTCACCGCCCCGCAGATGACGCCCCTCTTTACCGACCTCAGCGTCGACGACTCCTCCGGAATTATCAAGGAGCTCGAACGCCAGGCAATTCCTTACGAGCTGCGCAACGACGGCACCGCGATCATGGTGCCGAAGGACAAAGTGACGCGGCTGCGGATGAAACTCGCCGAAGCCGGACTGCCCAAGGGCGGCGGGGTCGGCTATGAGATCTTCGACAAATCCGACGCGCTCGGCACCACCAGTTTCGTCCAGAACATCAATCGCCTGCGCGCGCTGGAGGGCGAACTCGCCCGCACCATCCGCTCCATCGACCGCATCCAGGACGCCCGCGTCCATCTGGTGCTGCCCGACCGGCCGCTGTTCTCGCGCGAGGCGCCACAACCCTCGGCGTCGATCGTGCTGCGTGTCCGCGGCAGCCTCGAACCCCAGCAGATCCGCGCCATCCGCCATCTCGTCGCCTCGGCCGTCAACGGGCTGAAGCCGCAGCGGGTGTCCATCGTGGACGAAACCGGCCGGTTGCTTGCCGACGGCTCGGCGACCGACGCCGACGGCGTGAGCGGAGACGAGCGGCGGGCCGCATTCGAAAAGCGCATGCGCGATCAGGTCGAAGCGATCGTGTCGTCGGTGGTCGGAAACGGCCGCGCGCGCGTCGAACTCTCCGCCGACTTCGATTACAACAAGATCACCCAGACCTCGGACAAGTTCGACCCGGAAGGCCGGGTGCTGCGGTCCAGCCAGACCCGTGAGGAATCCTCGATCACGGCCGACAACAACGGCCAGGTCACGGTCAACAACGAACTTCCCGGCAATCAGCAATCGGACAATCCAAACCCTGTCCGCGATCAGAGCAAGAAGAGCGAGGAAACCAACAACTACGAAATTTCCCGCACAACCAAAACCGAGGTGACCGAAGCCGGCCGCGTCAATCGCATCTCGGTCGCCGTTCTTGTCGACGGCACCTATACCATGAACGACAAGGGCCAGATGGTCTATGCGCCGCGCAGCAAGGACGAGCTCGACCGCATCGCCACGCTGGTGCGCTCGGCTATCGGCTTCGACCAGAAGCGCGGCGACCAGGTCCAGGTCGTCAACCTCAAATTCGCCGAGCCGCCTGCCGTCGCGCCGATCGAGGCGCGCGCCGGATTCTTCGGCATGATGGATTTCACGAAGGACGACGTGATGTACATCATCGAACTCGCCGTCATGATGCTCCTCGGCCTCGTGGTGATATTCATGGTGATCCGTCCGCTGGTCCGGCGGATCCTGGCGCCGGAGCCGGCCCCGGCCGCCGCCGCGCCGTCCGCGCTCCCCGCCCCGGCCGAGGCCAGCGCCCAGACCGGCGCGACAGGACAAAATCTCGTTCCCGGCAACAACGCCACCGCGCAACTGATCGACGTCGCCCAGGTGCAGGGCCAGGTTCACGCCCAGTCGGTGCATCGGGTCGGCGAACTGGCCGAGCGCAATCCTGCCGAAACCGCTTCCATCATCCGTCAATGGCTTGCCGAACCTGCGTGATCCGACATGGCCGTACCTCAGACCACGACCACCCCGAACGCCAACGACATCGCCAGCGTCGTCGCTTCGCTTGCGAGTCGCCAGAGCAACCGTCCCAAGTCCAAGCCGATGAGCGGGCCGAAACGGGCGGCGGTGATGATGCTGGCGCTGGGCGAGCAGTACGGCGGCAAGGTCTGGGCCATGCTCGACGACGACGAGGTGCGCGATCTGTCGCTGGCGATGTCCACGCTCGGCACGGTCGAGGCCGACGTGGTCGAGGACCTGCTGCTCGAATTCGTCTCGCGGATGTCGGCGTCGGGCGCCCTGATGGGCAACTTCGATGCGACCGAGCGGCTGCTGACCCAATATCTCCCCTCCGACCGGGTGAGCGGAATCATGGATGAAATCCGGGGGCCCGCCGGCCGCAACATGTGGGAGAAGTTGTCCAACGTTCAGGAGGAGGTTCTCGCGAACTATCTCAAGAACGAATATCCGCAGACCATCGCGGTCGTGCTGTCGAAGCTGAAGCCGGAACACGCGGCGCGGGTGCTCGCCATCCTGCCCGAGGACATGGCGCTCGACGTGGTCGGCCGCATGCTCAAGATGGAGGCGGTGCAAAAGGAAGTGATCGAGCGCGTCGAGCAGACGCTGCGCAGCGAATTCATGTCCAACCTGTCGCAGACCCGTCGCCGCGACGCCCACGAGGTGATGGCGGAAATCTTCAACAACTTCGACCGCCAGACCGAGACCCGTTTCATCACGGCGCTGGAAGAAGAAAACCGCGAATCCGCCGAACGCATCAAGGCGCTGATGTTCACCTTCGACGACCTCGTGAAGCTCGACGCGGGCTCGGCGCAGACCCTGATGCGCCACGTCGACAAGGACAAGCTCGGCATCGCGCTGAAGAGCGCCAACGAGGAGGTCCGCGCCTTCTTCATGGGCAACATGTCGTCGCGCGCCGCGAAGATGCTGATGGACGACATGGCTGCGCTCGGCCCGGTCCGGCTGCGTGACGTCGACGAGGCGCAGGCGCTGCTGGTCAATCTCGCCAAGGACCTCGCGGCCAAGGGCGAAATCATGCTGTCGAAAAACCGCGCCGACGACGAGCTGGTGTACTGATGGGCGCACCGGCGAAATTCCTGTTCGACACCGATTTCTCGGTTTCGCATAAATCCGGGGAACGGGCGCCCACGGCCCAGGAGGTCGCGCAGCAGATCGCGGCCGCGGAAGCCCGGGCATATCAGCACGGGTTCGACGCCGCGCAGCGCGAAGCCAGGGTGCAGAGCGACCGCCGCATGGCGCTGGCGATCGAGGATATCGCCGCCGGCATCAAGGGAATCGCCGGACGCTTCGCGGGCGTCGAAGCGCGGATGGAGACCGAGGCGGTCGATGTCGCGGTTGCGGTCGCGCGCAAATTGTGCAGCGAACTGATCGCGGCCGAACCCTTGACGGAGGTCGCCGCGCTGGTCCGCGACAGCTTCCGGCATCTGGTGTCGACGCCGCATCTGGTGGTGCGGATCAACGATCAGCTCTACGAGACGGCGCGCGAGCAAATCGAGCGTATCGCCAAACAAAACGGGTTTACCGGTCATCTCGTCATCCTCGCGGAACCCGACATCGAGACCGGCGACTGCCGGATCGAGTGGGCCGACGGCGGGATCGTGCTGGAACGTGCGACTGTCGATGCCGGGATCGGCGAGCTGGTGCGCGGTTACATGACGCTACGCAAATCGAACGGCAACCGCTGAGGACATGGGGCGAACAATGAGCGACAACGACACCGAGGTGCCGCTTCCCGACCTCAACGCCGCCGATGCGCCGGCGATCGATGATGTCGGATATAGCGAGGACGAGCAGGTTTCGCGGGTCGCGTCCGATCTCGAGGCGGTGTTCGACGTCCCGGTCCAGGTGTCCGCCGTGCTCGGGCGTTCGAAGATGGACGTCGGCGCGCTCCTCAAGCTCGGGCCCGGCAGCGTTCTGGAACTCGACCGGCGCGTCGGCGAGGCCATCGACATCTACGTCAACGATCGGCTCGTGGCGCGCGGCGAGGTCGTTCTCGTTGAGGACAAGCTCGGGGTGACCATGACCGAAATCATCAAGGCCGACAAAGCCTGACGCCCGTCGCGAGCCGGGGACACATAACAGGAGCAGATCATGCGGCTTCTCATCGTTGGCACATTGAAGGGCCAGCTCACGAACGCCACCAAGATCGCCATGGACAATGGCGCGTCCGTCACCCACGCGGACGGGAACGAACAGGCCATGGCCGTGCTGCGCGGCGGAAAGGGTGCCGATCTCCTGCTGGTGGATGTCGGCCTCGATATCCGCGACCTCGTGATCCGGCTCGAAGCCGAACACATTCACGTCCCGATCGTCGCCTGCGGTATCACCAGAGATGCGCGTGCCGCTGTCGCGGCAATCCACGCCGGCGCCAAGGAATACATCCCCTTGCCGCCGGATCCCGAACTGATCGCCGCGGTGCTCGCAGCCGTGGCCAACGACTCGCGCGATCTCGTCTACCGCGACGAAGCGATGGCGAGGGTCATCAAGCTGGCGCAGCAGATCTCCGGCTCCGACGCCTCGGTCATGATCACCGGCGAATCCGGCACCGGCAAGGAAGTGCTGGCGCGCTACGTTCATACCCGCTCGAACCGTGCCAGGCGGCCGTTCATTTCGATCAATTGCGCGGCGATTCCGGAGCATCTCCTGGAATCCGAACTGTTCGGTCACGAGAAGGGCGCGTTCACCGGCGCGGTCGCGCGCCGCATCGGCAAATTCGAGGAAGCCAGCGGCGGCACGCTGCTGCTCGACGAAATCTCCGAGATGGACGTGCGTCTGCAATCGAAGCTCTTGCGCGCCATCCAGGAGCGCGTGATCGATCGCGTCGGCGGTACCCGCCCGGTGCCGGTCGACATTCGCATCATCGCCACCTCGAACCGCAACCTTGCAGACGCCGTGCGTGAGGGAGCCTTCCGCGAGGACCTGCTGTTCCGCCTCAACGTCGTCAACCTGAAAATCCCGCCGCTACGCGAGCGTCCCGCCGACATTCTCGAACTTGCGCAGCATTTCGCGAAGAAATATGCCGAAGCCAACGGCCTGCCGGTACGTCCGATTTCGGCGGATGCGCGGCGCGTGCTGACCACCAATCGCTGGCAGGGCAACGTCCGCGAGCTTGAGAACACCCTTCACCGCGCGGTCCTGATGGCGGGCGGCGACGAGATCGGCGCCGACGCGATCCTGACGCCGGACGGCGATCGTCTCGACCTCGCGAAAACCGCGCCCGCCGTTGCCCACGCTACGCTCGCCGCCGAGCAGGTGACGCGGGCGCTGGTCGGCCGCACCGTGGCCGACGTCGAGCGCGACCTGATCCTCGAAACGCTGAAGCATTGCCTCGGCAACCGGACCCATGCCGCCAACATTCTCGGCATTTCGATCCGTACGCTGCGCAACAAACTCAATGAATACGCCGATGGCGGCATCCCTATCACGCCCCCCGGAAGCGGCGATCATCGCGCGTTCGTGGCGACGACCTGATGTTGCGGACCCACGACGAGCGCCACACGTAAAGGAATAAGCCCTTTCTGCCGTGCAGACGGAACGCATCTTGCGCCTGCTCCGCAAATAGTTAGCTTTCGAAGAGCGAGTCGCGGCACCCCTTCGCGGGCTCCGCCATGCTTCGAGACCCCATGACCTCCTTCACGCCGCATCAGGATACAGCGCTGAAAGCCGTCGCCGACTGGCTGAAAGCCAAACCCGGCAAAGGCAGCACGCCGCAGGTATTCCGCCTGTTCGGCTATGCCGGCACCGGCAAGACCACGCTGGCGCGCCATATCGCCGACGGCGTCGACGGCGAGGTCAAGTTCGCGGCCTTCACCGGCAAGGCCGCGCTGGTAATGCGCAATAAAGGCTGCGACGGCGCGTCGACGATCCACTCGCTGATCTATCGCGCCCGCGAATCCGGCGAGGAGCAGCCGAGTTTTGAGTTGTGGGACGATGCACCCGCCTCCAAGGCCAAGCTCATCGTGATCGATGAGTGCTCGATGGTCGACGCCGAACTCGGTCGCGACCTGATGTCGTTCGACTGCCCGCTGCTGGTGCTGGGAGATCCCGCGCAACTGCCGCCGATCCAGGGCGGCGGCTTCTTCACCAGCGCAGCTCCGGATGCCATGCTGACCGAGGTTCACCGTCAGGCCCAGGACGACCCGATCGTGCGCATGTCGATGGAGGTTCGCGAGGGCCGCGAACTCGACATCGGCCGCTACGGCGAAAGCGAAGTCGTGGCGCGCGGCGAGTTGGATCCCGCGCGCGTGATGAACGCCGATCAGGTGCTGGTCGGACGCAACAATACCCGCCGCTCCTACAACATGCGGATGCGGCAGCGGCGGAACGTCCAGGATCCGCTGCCGGTGGCCGGCGACAAACTGGTCTGTCTGCGCAACAACCGCAAGAAGGCGCTGTTCAACGGCGGCCTGTGGCGCGTGAAGTCGCGCGCCGCCTCGAAATCGAAAATCATCACGATGCGACTCTCCCCCGATGAAGAATTCGCGCACAAGGTGACGAAGGTCTCGGTGCGGCAGGACTGCTTCGCCGGCGGCATCGAGGATATTCCATGGGAGCAGCGCAAGCCTTACGACGAATTCGACTACGGCTACGTCCTGACCGTGCACAAATCGCAGGGCTCGCAATGGGACGACGTGGTGCTGTTCGACGAGAGTTTCGCGTTTCAGGACAGCCGCGCGCGCTGGCTTTATACCGGCATCACCCGCGCCGCGAAGCGATTGAGCATCGTGGTGTAGCCGCCGGAAAAATAACGCGATACGCCTTTCAGCTACGTCTCGGCGCTTGTGCGAACGGCCGTTGCCGACGGACAGACACGCATGAATATCGCGATGAGCGAGGCCGAGCAGCTCGATCCTCCTGTCGTCGCATATATAGCGTTTTCGAGCGAAGTGGAATCCGGTTCGCGTTAGGAAAACATGTCAAAAAGCTGGAGCGCGGTTTTGATTCCATCAAAGCCGGACTGGCTCTAGCCTCGCTCAAACGGGCGCCATTTGCTATTGATTCATCGTCGAGCTAAAGAAAAATGAACCTTGAGGAGGTCATGGCGCACCAAGCATCATGTCCGTCGTCATTTGGATCCGTGCCCGCTTGCGGCAATCTGACGCTTCGCCAATCATGACGCCTTGAACAAGTATCCTTTGGCGATATCCACCAGTGAGGAGATTGAAGATGCGATCGAAGATTCTGTTGGGAGCACTGCTCGCCGGTGCCGTGGCGTTCACATTTTCCGTGCCGGCAACCTCAGCGCCGCTCATCGGTCAATCCGGTCTGAGCACAGCCATCCCATCCTCGATCGAGACCGTGCAGTATTACAGGCACGGACACAGGTACTATGGCCACGGCCACTATCACCACGGGGGTGGCGGCGCCGGCGCATTGATCGGCGGCCTGGCGGCTGGCGCCATTATCGGCGGCGCAATTGCCGCGGGTCAGGCCAATGCGGCCGCGCAACAGAACGCAGCCTATTGCGCGCAGCGCTTCCGTTCCTACGATCCGGCATCCGGAACGTATCTCGGCTTGGACGGCTACCGTCATCCCTGTCCGTAGGCGACAGAATTTTTTCGGCCCACGATCCTGCCAACACATCCGAGCCGTTTGACGCGGAGCCCGTCGGCTCCGCGATTTTTATATATGCAGCATGTTTGCGACGTCGCGGTTCAGACGCCCGCTTTTTGACGGGCCGGTCCCTTGATTGCAGCAAGAGCCCGATCCAGATCGGCGATCAGGTCGGCGGCGTCCTCCAGGCCGATTGAAAGCCGTATGAGACCGCTCGTGATGCCGGCGGCCCTGCGCGCTTCCTCCGACATGCTGGCATGGGTCATCGTCGCGGGATGAGCCACCAGGCTCTCGGTGCCGCCGAGCGACTCCGCGAGACTGAAAAGCTTCACGGCCTCGACGAAACGGGCGGCTTCCACATCGCTTCCCTTCAGTTCGAAGCTGAGCATCGCGCCAAAGCCGGATTGCTGGGCCTTGGCGACGGCGTGGCCCGGATGCGTGGGCAACCCCGGATAGTGGCACGCGGCGACAAGCGGATGCTTCGCAAGAAACTCGGCAACCGCCTGCGCGTTGCGCTGTTGCCACTCCATGCGCGGAAACAGCGTGCGGATGCCGCGAAGCGCCAGATACGAATCGAACGGCGCTCCCGTGGTGCCGACGATATTGGCCCAGGCCGCCAGCGCCTCGGCATCGGCGGCATCGGCCGCGATCACGGCGCCGCCGACCATGTCGGAATGGCCGTTGAGATATTTCGTCGTCGAGTGAATGACAAAATCCGCCCCGAGCGCAATGGGACGCTGCAGAGCGGGCGACAGAAACGTATTGTCGACGGCGACTTTGGCGCCAACCGCTCCGGCCTGCGCGACAATCGCCCGGATGTCGACGATGCGCATCAGAGGATTGCTCGGAGTCTCGATCAGGACGAGCCTGGGCCTATCCTGCAAGGCGGCCGTCAGCGCCTTCGCATCGTTCTGATCGACAAAAACCACCTTGAAGTGGCCGCGGTCGCGGCGGTTCACCAGCAGGCGTTGCGTGCCGCCGTAACAGTCATGCGGCGCAATCACGACCTCATCGCGCGACAGTTGCGACAGCACCAGATCAATCGCGGCCAAACCCGAGGACACCACCACCGCGCCGGCGCCGCCTTCGAGCTTGGCGAGAGTGTCGGCCAGCAACGTCCGGGTGGGGTTGCTGGTCCGGGTATATTCGTGCGGGCCGCTGCGCCCGAAGCCGGGCCAGATGAAAGTGCTCGACAGGCAGAGCGGCGGCGTCACCGCTCCGAAGGCATCCTCCGTCGCGATGCCGTTTGCGGCCGCGACCGTTTTCAGGTTCGTAGATTCGGGCATGATGTTCGTGGACTTTCGATGAAATGCGGCGAGCGCACATCCCGTCCGGGGTGTCGCGACCAGCCGACCGCGACATATTTAAAGAGCTTCAGCCGAAATATAAATGGGCCGGCGCGGCCTATTCAATCGTTGAAGAACCGCCCTTCCTTGACCTCCGCGACATAACCGGCGCGAATGGCAAAGTCGCCGAAATGTTCGCCCGGCTTGCGCTCGCGGGCATAGTGGCCGAGCGTCTTGTCCAGCGCTTCCAGGATCGCGGGCTCGCCGACATTCTCCAGATACATCTTGTTGAGGCGCTCGCCGTGGAAGCCGCCGCCGAGATAAAGATTGTATTTGCCGGGAGCGCGGCCAGTCAGGCCGATCTCGGCGATGTAGGGTCGCGCGCAACCGTTCGGGCAGCCGGTCATGCGGATGGTAATCGGGTCATCCTTGAGTCCGTGCGTATTCAGAATGGCCTCGATCCTGGTGACGAGATCGGGCAGATAGCGCTCGCTTTCGGCCATCGCCAGACCGCAGGTCGGAAGCGCAACGCAAGCCATCGAATTGAGGCGCAGTCCGCTGCGCGTCTCGAACTGATCGAGACCATATTGCTTCATCAGCGCCTCGATCGCCGGCCGATCCCCCGGCGCGATGTCGGCAATGATGAGGTTCTGGTTCGGCGTGACGCGGAACATGCCCTTATGGACCTGCGCAATGGCGCGCAGACCGTCCATCATCGGAAAGTCCGGCATGTTGATGACGCGTCCGTTCTGGATGAACAGGATGCAATGCTCGCGGCCGTCCTCGCCCTTGACCCAGCCGAGCGGATCGCCGTTCGAGGTGAAGGTGTAGGGCTCCGCAGGCTTGAGCGCGAAGCCGAGCCGGCGCTCGGCCTCCGCCTTGATCCAGTCGAGTCCCTTTTCGTCGATGGTATACTTGAAGCGGGCATGCAGCCGGTCGAGCCGGTCGCCGTAGTCGCGCTGCACCGACATCACCGCATCGATCGTCGGAAACAGCTTGTCGGCGTCGATGTAGCCGATGACGCTGGCGAGACGCGGATAGGTTTTGGGCGACTGATCGGTGCGGCCAAGCCCTCCGCCGATAGCGACGTTGAAGCCTTTCAGCTTGCCGCGACGCGCGATCGCGATGAAGCCGAGATCCTGGCCGTAGACATCGATGTCGTTGCTCGGCGGAATCGCAAAGCCGATCTTGAACTTCCGCGGCATGTAGGTGCGGCCGTAGAACGGTTCTTCGGGGCCATCCGTTTCCTCGCGCTCGGCCTCGTACCAGATTTCCTTGTAGGCGCCCGTTCGATGGACGGCGTGATCGCTCGCGCGCTTGGCGAGCGCGTAAACCTCGGCGTGCAGTTTCGACAAATCGGGATTGACCGTGCACATCACGCCACGGGTATCGTCACCGCAGGCGGCTTTGGTGTCGAGCAGAACATCACGCAGCCCCTGGATCAGGCTGCGCAGGTTGTGCTTCATGACGCGGTGAAACTGAAACGTCTGACGCTGCGCGCCAACTCGTCGAGCTTCAGCCACTGGCCGGGGCTGCAAACGCCGCCCGGCAGCCGCACGCGCGCCATGAATGAGAACGCCGCTTCCAATTTCTGACGTCGGCGCTCGTCGCGGATGTCACGGTCATCCTGCTGGTAGATACCGAAGAACTTCATCAGCTTGGCGTCGCTCGCCGCCACCGCCGACGTGATCTCGTCGGCAAGGCTCTGCTTGATCGTTCCGCGCAGATAGTCGCTGTTGGCCTTCAGCGTTTCATCCGGCCCGAGTTTGTCGAGGGGTTGGGAAACGTCGCGGCTGCGATCGGGCTCAGCCTTCACATCCATCAAACTGGCCTCAATACACGTCAAGCCGATAACGGCGATCGCGCTGCAACGCCGAGAGATAGGCGACCGCCTCATCGCGATCGAGGCTGCCGTGCTCGGCCACGATATCGGTGAGCGTCGCATGGACATCGGGCGCCATGTGCGCGCTGTCGCCGCAGACGTAGATATACGCGCCCTCCTCCAGCCACGCATAGACATCGCGGCCCTGGCGGCGCAGCCGATCCTGCACGTAGGCCTTCGGCGCGGCGTCGCGCGAGAAGGCGAGATCGAGCCGGCTCAGCGCGCCGTTCTTGACCAGCTCCTGCCACTCCACCTGATAGAGGAAGTCGCTGCGGAAATTGCGCTCGCCGAAGAACAGCCAGGAGCGGCCGGATGCACCGCGGGCCTCGCGCTCCTGCATGAAGGCGCGGTAGGGCGCGACGCCCGTGCCCGCGCCGATCATCAGGATCGGCACATCGTCATCCGGCAAATGAAAGTGATCGTTGGACTGGATGTAAACCGGAATGGTGGCGTCCGCCTCGGTGCGCGCGGCGAGATAGCCGGAGGCGACGCCGGCGCGCGGCAGATCGTGCAGCGTATAGCGAACCGTGCTGACTGTGAGATGCGCTTCGTCCGGAGCGGCGGCAAGGCTGGAGGCGATCGAGTAGAGCCGCGGCTGCAACGGCCGAAGCCCCGCGACGAATTGCGCGGCATCGATGCCCGACGCCGGAAAGCGGCTGACGACATCAAGAATGTGGTAGTTGTGCTGGAACGCCGCGCGAGCCTCCTTCTGATCGGGCGCACGCAACGCCTGAAGTTCGGCGGCGCCGGTGACGTCGGCCCAATGATCGAGAAAGCGCGGCGTCAACGCCGTGATCTCGAAGGTCGCGCTCAACGCCTCCCCGAGGCTTGTCGTCGTCTGTTTCACCGTCACCGGGGCATCGGCCGGCAGCGACAGCTTCTCCAGCACAGCCTCGACAAGCGCAGGATCATTGCGCGGCAGGATGCCGAGCGCATCGCCCGGCTGGTAGGTCAGTCCGGAGTTAGCGAGTGACAGTTCGATATGGCGGGTCTCCTTGGTCGACCCGCGCCCGGTCAGCACGATGTTGTCGATGACCGCGGCCTGAAACGGATGCTTCTTGTCGAATGTCGCCGACGCCGGCTCACGGCTCTGCGCCGCGGCCGCCGATGCCGGCGCAGACTGCGCGGTTTGCGCCGATGGCGCGAGGCTGGTGACCCTGGCCGCAATCCACGCCTCAGCAGCGTCTTCATAATCGACGTCGCAGTCGACGCGATCAGCAAGGCGCTGCGCGCCCAGTTCCTCGAGCCGCCGGTCGACCCGCTTGCCTGCCTCGCAATATTTTTCGTAGGTGGAATCGCCCAGCGCCAGCACCGCGTAGCGCACCTGCGGCAACTTCGGCGCCTTGCGGCCTTCCAGGAATTCGAAGAAGCCGACAGCCGTCTGCGGCGCGTCACCCTCGCCATGGGTGCTGGTGATGACGAGCATGTCCTGCTCGTCCTTGAGGCCGCGCGTCTTGTAGTCCGCCATGTCGGCGAGGCGGGCCTCGATGCCCTTGGCCGTGGCCTTGTCGACGAGGGTCTGGGCTAAGGCCTTGCTGTTTCCAGTTTCGCTGGCGAACAGAACCGTCAACAATCGCGTCGCAGGCGCCGCGATGAGATTGCCTTGTGAAGGCGGCGCAAGCTCCGCGACATCCGAAGCAATAACGGCCGCGCGAGCCTTATGGCTCAAACCGGCGAAATAGCCGCTGATCCAGATCGCCTGTTCATGACTGAGCGAGGTCGCAAGCTGGTTGACTTGCGTCCACTGATCCGTCGAGAGCGCCGATCCTGGAAATTCCAATTTTGTCATCGCAAGCAAACCTCGGAAGCGAACTGCCCGCCCGATTGCGATTTGCACGTCACAGGTCGGGTCGAGCCGCTGAACGAACGGAATCTGCCGCGTCATTTTCGACAGTCCGGGCCTCTTGAATAGGTCCGGTTTGGCAGGGAAAACAATGCGTTATTGAAAAAAAGAATATTACCCTTCAGCGAACGCAGGCAGCGAAACGAATATTTCGTTGCCGCGCTCATTTTTAGCATTGCGGGAGAGTGTCCAGAACGCCTGGAATCGGGCTCCGGCGCGTCGGCCGGCTTTACCTTGCGTTAATGCCGGAAAGCGCGATCACGCAACGGGCGAGATCAAGGAACGGTCTTGCTTTTCGCACGCGGCTGCGATGCAGGAGATCAAGCCGCGTGCGGAGAAGCTCAGTGCAGCTTGCGCTTCGGCATGCGCGGTTCGAACTGCTCGATATCCGCCGTCGGGGGCGTCTCACCATTGAACGTGAGCGCGCCGCCTTTTGCCGAAATCGCGACATGATCGCCATCATGGATCTTGCCCGCCAGGATCATTTCAGCGAGCGGATCCTGCACGTCGCGCTGGATCACGCGCTTGAGCGGGCGGGCGCCATAGGCGGGATCCCAGCCTTTCTCGGCCAGCCGGTCGCGCGCGGCCGAATCGAGGTCGAGCACGATCTTGCGATCTTCGAGCAGCTTTTGCAGCCGGGCGAACTGGATGTCCACGATCCTGCCCATCTCGCTCTTCTGCAACCGATGGAACAGGATGATCTCGTCGACGCGGTTGAGGAATTCGGGACGGAAGTGCGCGCGCACCATCCCCATCACCTGCTCGCGCACGGCGGACGTGTCTTCGCCCTCGGGCTGGTTTACCAGAAATTCCGAACCGAGGTTCGACGTCATGATGATCAGCGTGTTGCGGAAATCCACCGTGCGGCCCTGACCGTCGGTCAGGCGGCCATCGTCGAGCACCTGCAACAACACGTTGAACACGTCCGGATGCGCCTTCTCGATCTCGTCGAACAGCACGACCTGATAGGGCCGACGCCGCACCGCCTCCGTCAGCGCCCCGCCCTCGTCGTAGCCGACATAGCCGGGAGGCGCGCCGATCAGCCGCGCTACCGAATGCTTCTCCATGTATTCGGACATGTCGATGCGGACCATCGCGGTTTCATCATCGAACAGGTAGGCGGCGAGCGCCTTGGTCAGTTCGGTCTTGCCGACGCCGGTGGGCCCTAAGAACATGAACGAGCCCATCGGACGGTTGGGATCCTGCAAGCCCGCGCGGGCGCGCCGTACCGCGGTCGCAACCGCGCGCACGGCCTCGGACTGTCCGACGACACGCGCGGCAAGACTCTCTTCCATCCGCAGCAGCTTTTCCTTCTCGCCCTCGAGCATCTTGTCGACGGGAACGCCGGTCCAGCGCGACACCACCTGAGCGATGCTGTCCGCCGTCACGGTTTCATTCATCATCGTATTGCTTTCGCTGGCCTCGATGCTCTCCAGACGCTTTTCGAGTTCGGGAATCCGCCCGTAGGCCAGTTCGCCGGCTTTCTGGTATTCGCCACTGCGCTGCGCGTTGGCGAGTTCGATCCGCGCCTGATCCAGCTCGCTCTTGAGCTTCGCGGCGTCCGACAACTTGCTCTTCTCGGCGTTCCAGCGCGAGGTCAGGTCCGCCGACCGTTTCTCCAGATCGACCAGTTCCTTCTCGAGATTCTCGAGGCGCGTCCTGGAGCCGGCGTCGTTCTCCTTCTTCAGCGCCTCCTGCTCGATCTTCAGTCGCACGATCTCGCGGTCGAGCGAGTCGAGTTCTTCCGGCTTGGAATCGACCTGCATCTTCAGCCGCGCCGCCGCCTCATCCACCAGATCGATCGCCTTGTCGGGCAGGAAGCGGTCGGTGATGTAGCGGTGGGACAACGTCGCGGCCGCGACCAGCGCCGAGTCGGCGATGCGGACGCCGTGATGCTGCTCGTACTTGTCCTTCAGCCCGCGCAGGATCGAGACGGTATCCTCCACGGTCGGCTCGGACACGAAGATCGGCTGGAAGCGCCGCGCCAGCGCCGCGTCCTTTTCGACATGCTTGCGGTACTCGTCGAGCGTGGTCGCGCCGACGCAATGCAATTCGCCGCGCGCCAGCGCAGGCTTCAAAAGGTTCGACGCGTCCATCGCGCCGTCGGCCTTGCCGGCGCCGATCAGCGTGTGCATCTCGTCGATGAACAGGATGATGCCGCCCTCGGCGGACGTCACCTCCTGCAACACCGCCTTGAGCCGCTCCTCGAACTCGCCGCGATATTTCGCGCCCGCGATCAGCGAGCCGAGATCGAGCGCCAGCAGCTTCTTGTCCTTGAGGCTTTCCGGCACGTCGCCGTTGACGATGCGCAGCGCGAGGCCCTCCGCGATGGCGGTCTTGCCGACGCCGGGCTCGCCGATCAGCACCGGATTGTTCTTGGTACGGCGTGACAGCACCTGAATCGTTCGGCGGATTTCCTCGTCGCGGCCGATCACAGGATCGAGCTTGCCGTCGCGCGCCGCCTGCGTCAGGTCGCGGGCATATTTCTTCAGCGCGTCATAGGCGTTTTCCGCCGTGGCGCTGTCGGCCGTGCGTCCCTTGCGCAGGGCGTTGATCGCCGCGTTGAGGTTCTGCGGCGTGACGCCGCCGTCCTTCAGCAGCTTGCCGGCGTCGCTGTCCCTGTCGAGCGAGAGCGCCTGCAACAGCCGCTCCACGGTGACGAAGCTGTCGCCGGCCTTTTCGGCCGCCTGCTCGGCGGCATCGAAGGCGCGCGCGGTCGCCGGCGCCAGATAGATCTGGCCCGCGCCGGCGCCCGACACCTTCGGCATCTTGTTGAGCGCGGCCTCGGTCGCCTTCAGGATCGCGCGCGAATTGCCGCCGGCGCGGTCGATCAGGCTTCCCGCCAGACCCTCGCTGTCGTCGAGCAAGACTTTCAGGATATGGAGCGGCGTGAATTGCTGGTGGCCTTCGCGGGCCGCGAGCGATTGCGCCGACTGGATGAAGCCGCGCACCCGCTCGGTATATTTTTCAATATTCATGAAATCTCCCTCAGCCTGCCGTCCCTGCCCCGAAGGCACAGGAGCGACATCTTCATTGGGTAGTGAATTCCGCTGGCCGCATTGACGTTCCTCAACCGGCAACGGTCGGCACGCCGGATCGTCGATCCGGCTTGTGGCAAATGTAGGAATACGCTCCCAGGAAATGAAGAGCGCCGACCCGGATTTTCGAAGTCGATGGCACGGTCGGTCCGAATCCCTTAAAGAACCCCATGCCTGCTATCCCGGATGCGGCCGTCGCGGCCCTTTACCGTTATCCCGTCAAGGGACTGACCGCCGAAGCCCTGCCGCATGCAACATTGAGCGCCGGCCAAACGGTTCCGGGCGACCGCAGCTACGCCATCGAAAACGGCCCCACCGGTTTCGACCCGGCCGCGCCCCGGTATTTTCCCAAGTCGCGTTTTCTGATGCTGATGCGCGACGAGCGGCTCGCCGCGCTCCACAGCCGCTACGACGACGCCAGCCGCATCCTGACCATCCGCACCAACGGCGAGGACGTGGTGCGCGCCGACCTCGGCACCGAGGCGGGCCGCGCCACGGTCGAACGGTTCTTCGCCGCCAACTTCACGCAGGAACTCAAGGGACCGCCGCGGATTCTCGTCGGCAACGGACACAGCTTTTCCGATGTCGCCAGGAAGGTGGTCTCGATCATCAACCTCGGCAGCGTCGCGGCCATCGAGGACATGGTCGGGCAAGC
The DNA here is from genome assembly GCF_047149785.1 of Nitrobacter sp. GTDB lineage: Bacteria > Pseudomonadota > Alphaproteobacteria > Rhizobiales > Xanthobacteraceae > Nitrobacter. The sequence continues at coordinate 2,451,333 of NZ_BAAGBE010000001.1, forward strand.
GGTTCACCCGCTGCGTTTCCGCGCCAATCTTTACGTCCGCGGCTGGCCTGCCTGGCGTGAACTCGACCTGCTCGAGCATACGCTTGCGATCGGCGACATCCGGCTCAAGGTGGTCAAGCGCATCGTCCGATGCACCGCCACCAACGTCGACCCGGAGACAGCCGTTCGTGATCTCGACATTCCGAACACGCTCACGCGAGCGTTGGGACATCGCGATTGCGGGGTCTATGCGGAAGTTATTGCCGGCGGAACGATCAAAATCGGCGACAAGGTCGAAACGCTTCGGAAGCAGCTCGCGTGAGCGGCGAACGATGTTTCTTCCCTCTCGCCTCAGGAGAAGGCGGCACGGACATTGTCCGTGCCGATTTGCTTCAGTTCGGCACGACGTAGGCATAGATGCGGCCGCGCGGATAGACCGATTCCGCGACGCGATGGCCGTGATTGCCCGACACGATAATGGGATTGCCGCGCCGGTCGATGCCGCTGACGACGCCGACGTGACCGCCGCCGCGGCGGCTCATGACAGCGATGGCGCCGACCCGCGGGCCGGAGACCCGCCGGCCGTAATGCGCGAATGAACTCGCCATGTCGGAGCCCGTTCCCCGATGCCCGGAACGCTTCAGAACCATGTTCATGAAGCGCGCGCACCAGAGCCGGCGACGGCCGGTTGGATTGCCGCCGATGTAGCGACGCGCTTCGGCGACGATATTCGATACAAAGCCAACGCCCGAAAACCCGGTTTCATCCTCGTCCCCGCGCGACGCGTGAAGGTCCCCGTGATGATGACGGCGATACCGATGATGCCGAACGTGATGATGATGTTTATGGTGATGAATGTGTGCGTGATGTCCCGCACGATGGTGAGGCCTTGCCGAGGCTGGCGCTGCGAACGCAACGACCGCCAAGGAACATACCGTCAGTGCCAAAATACGCGGCAGCTGGCGCAACGCAACTAACTGGAACATACTTGGTACTTGCTCCCCTGTGACACCTCCCACTTCCCCCACACGCTTCACGGTGAATCCGCGATTATGATCTGCGGGGAAAACGCGGCGTCTTGAAACCACGGGGGTTAAGGTTTTGGAAGTCATACCTGCATTGCGTTTTATGCATGGCAGCAATGCATCCGGTTAAGCAGATCGAATAATCAATATAAGTATATGTTTTATAATTATAAATTATGACTGTGGACAATCTGCAACAGGGATTGACGAGAATGCATCGCACTCCGGATTGTCGCCGAATCAGACCTCCCGGGTCTGCCCGGCGAGCTAAAAATACCCTCACCCGCGCTAGCCGACGCCTATCCGATCCTCTGCCCGGCTGAGCAGGAACACGCCCTGCTCCCCAAACATATTCCAGAACCACCACGGCGCGTTGAACCGCAGCGGCCGGCCGTAAAGATCGAGCGCGACCGCACGCTCCATCCTGACGTTGATCTCGTCGCAAAGCTGGACGAAATCCTTGATGGTGCAGAAATGGATGTTCGGCGTGTCGTACCAGGTCGCTGGCAGGTTATCCGTGCGCGGCATGTGGCCCCCGACCAGTAGCTGCACACGCATTTTCCAGTAGCCGAAATTCGGGAACGACACGATGGCGCGGCGGCCGATCCGCAGCAGGTTTTCCAGCACGGCCTTCGGCTGCCGCGTGGCTTGCAGGGTCTGCGAGAGGATGACGTAGTCGAAGGCGTCGTCGGGGTAGTTGACGAGATCGGTATCGGCGTCGCCCTGCACCACAGCTAGTCCCTTAGCGACGCAGTGATTGACGCCCTCGCGCGACAGTTCGATGCCGCGGCCATCGACGCCGCGCGTCTCGAGCAGTTGCAGGAGGTCGCCGTCGCCGCAGCCGACGTCCAGAACCTTCGAGTTGGGCTCGATCATCTCGGCCAGCAGGAGATGGTCGCCGCGATAACGGCCTTTCTGGCGATAGCGCTTTCGGGACGGCGCGTTGTCAACCAGCGGCAGGGGGGGGTGCGGTGCGCTCATCTCACTCACCTGACGCCGCCAGCCCACGGCTGTCGCCCGCCGATTCCAGGAACGCGCGAGCGATGTCGAAAAATTCGGGAACGTCGAGCAGGAAGGCGTCATGGCCGCGATCGGTCTCGATCTCCGCGAACGAGACCCGTGCCCCGCCGGCATTGAGTGCATGGACGGTGGCGCGCGATTCCGAGGTCGGGAACAGCCAGTCGCTCGTAAACGACACCACGCAGAACCGGCTCCGGGTGCCGCGAAACGCGGCCGCCAGCACGCCGTCATGGTCGGCGGCGATGTCGAAATAATCCATCGCCCGCGTCAGGTAGAGATAACTGTTGGCGTCGAAGCGTTCGACGAAGGACGACCCCTGGTGGCGCAGATAGCTCTCCACCTGAAAATCCGCGTCGAAGGAGAATGTCGGCAGTTCGCGGTCCTGCATCCGCCGTCCGAACTTGCGATGCAGCGCCGCGTCCGACAGATAAGTAATGTGCGCGGCCATCCGCGCCACGCCGAGCCCCCGGTGCGGATGGGTGCCCTGCTCGACATAGCGGCCGTCGCGCCAATCCGGATCGGCCATGACCGCCTGCCGCCCCAACTCGTGAAACGCGATGTTCTGCGCGGAGTGGCGCGTGCTGCACGCAATCGGCAACGCCGAGAACACGCGCTGCGGATAGGCCGCGCACCATTGCAGCACCTGCATGCCGCCCATGGAGCCGCCGACCACGGCAAACAGCGTATCGATGCCGAGCCGGTCGATCAGCATCGCCTGGGCGCGCACCATGTCGGGGATGGTGATGACCGGGAAGTCCAGCCCCCATACCTTCCCGGTGACGGGATTGGTCGAGGCGGGACCGGTCGACCCCATGCAGCCGCCGATCACGTTCGAGCAGATGATGAAATACCTGTCGGTATCGAGCGGCTTGCCCGGCCCCACCAGCGTGGTCCACCAGCCGGGTTTGCCGGTGACCGGATGAACATTGGCGACGTGCTGATCGCCGGTCAGCGCATGGCAGACCAGGACGGCGTTGGATTTGCCGGCGTTGAGTTCGCCGTAGGTCTGGTAGGCGATCTGGAACGGCGCGAGATCGATTCCGCAATCGAGTTGCAGCGGCTGATTGGCGGCGAACATCGCGACCTTCGAGGTGGGATGGTCCGCCTCAAGGGCTCGATCCTCGGCGTGAGCCGGGACCGGAATCGATTGCACGTTGACCATCCTGCCGATGACCTCCTCCGGGGCTTGGTGAAACCGCCGGACCGCAGGCCATAAAAACCCGGCCTGAACTGGGTTCGGCCGGGATCAGGATTTTGCTGTCCCCGGCCTGTTTAGCGAGTTGTTTAACGTGGCTGCAAGCCGGCCGGCTCAAATGACCACGGAATAACCGGAATTTAATCCCGCGTGCGCTTCCCGTCAAGGCAAGTCATGCGGGCGCGACCCGCCGCAACCGCCACAGGGGCGGAAGCAATGTTTTCTTTGCTTTCATGCGCCGTCTTTCCTATCAATGCGACGGCGAGCGGAATGAAATAACATTCGCTGCAACACCACGCGAATGTTAACCGGATCATCGATCACCCCGTTTCGCGCCGCCGACGAGTTGCATTCATGGCCAGAGCATCCCCGGCGCCACCCTCCCTGCAGGAGTTGCGCAAAGAGATCGACGCCATCGACGAGCAGGTTCACGCCCTGCTGATGCGCCGCGGAGACATCATCGATCGCCTGATCTCGGTGAAGCAGACCCAGGAGACCGGCTCCGCCTTCCGTCCGGCGCGCGAAGCCGACATGATGCGCCGCCTGGCGCAGCGCCATCGCGGCATCCTGCCGCTCGACACCGTGGAGAGCATCTGGCGCGTCATCATCTCGACCTTCACCTATGTGCAGGCGCCGTTCTCGCTGCATGCCGATTTGTCGCTCGGAGAATCCGCGATGCGGGATTCCGCGCGCTTCCACTTCGGCTTCACGGTCCCCTTCGTGCCGCACTTCAATGCGCAGGCGGCCGTGGAAGCCGTGGCGACCTCGAAAGGCGACCTTGCCCTGGTCTCGGCGACCTCGAGCCGCATACCATGGTGGCTCGCGCTTGAAGCCGACGGCGCGCCGAAAATCATCGCCCGCCTGCCCTTCATCGAGCGCGCCGACCATCCGGCCGCGCTGCCGGTGTTCGTGATCTCGCGCGTCGCCGACGATGCGCGGGTCACCGAAGTGGAGACCTGGAGCGTGCGGGTGTCCGGCTGGAATGCCGATACCGCCCGGACGCTGTCGCCGCTTGCCGAGATCGTGGCCGTGCCCGATACCGCCTTTGACGGCGCTGCCCTGCTGGTATCCGTAACGGGAGGCACTCGCCTCGACACGATCAAGTCGGCGCTGATCGAAGCAGGCGCGTCGGTCCGTTCGACGGCTCTCGTCGGCAGCCACGCAACACGCTATACGATGCCTTCCAGCGGGGCCGCTTGACCGCAACGTCCCGCTATGGCGTTTTCGAGCGAAGCATGTCCTCGGGCCTGACCCGAGGATGGTTACCGGTTCGCACGAAGAAAACGTGTAAAATCAAAGTCTTGGAGCCAGCTTCCAAGTCCGTCGGAAGCGAAACGGCTGTAGTCCGGAGTTCATGATGTCCCGACCGGTGCCCAATCGCGGCATTCTCGATATTGCGCCCTACGTGCCCGGCAAGCGGCCGGTGCCGGAGGCGGGCCGCAAGGTATTCAAACTGTCGGCCAACGAAACGCCGTTCGGTCCGTCGCCGAAGGCGATGGATGCTTACCGCAACGCCGTGGCGCATCTCGAGGACTACCCGGAAGGCACCTCGCGCGTGCTGCGCGAAGCCATCGCGCGCGCCTACGGACTCGACCCGGATCGCATCGTCTGCGGTGCAGGATCCGATGAAATCCTGAATCTGCTCGCGCACACCTTTCTCAGCCATGGCGACGAGGCGATTTCGACGACGCACGCCTTTCTTGTCTACCCGATCGCGACCATGGCGAATGGCGCGACCAACGTCGTCGCGCCGGAGATCGACTACACCGCCGACGTCGACGCGATCCTCAAGCGGGTGACGCCGAAGACGAAAATGGTCTGGCTCGCCAACCCGAACAACCCGACCGGCACCTATCTGCCATTCGACGAGATCAGGCGGCTGCGCGCGGGCCTGCCGTCGCATGTGCTGCTCGTGCTCGACGCCGCCTATTCCGATTACGTGTCGCGCAACGACTACGAACTCGGCATCGAGCTGGTGGCGACCACCGAGAACACCGTGCTGACGCACACCTTTTCCAAGATCCACGGCCTGGCCGCGCTACGCATCGGCTGGATGTTCGGCCCCGCGCATATCGTGGACGCGGTGAACCGGATTCGCGGTCCCTTCAATGTCTCGACCCCTGCGATGCTTGCGGCCGCGGCGGCGATCGAGGACATCGCGCACGTCCAGATGTCGAAGGCGCATACGGAGAAGTGGCGCAACTGGCTGACGGATGAAGTGACAAAACTCGGCCTCACAGTGACGCCGAGCGTGACGAACTTCATCCTGATCCACTTCCCCGAAACCAGGGGCAAGACCGCATCCGAAGCCGACGCGTTTCTGACCAGAGGCGGCCTGGTGCTGCGCGCGCTCGACAATTACGGCCTGCCGCATGCCTTGCGCTTGACCATCGGCACCGAGGAAGCCAACCGCCTGGTGGCGGAGGGCTTACGCGACTTCATGGCGCCGACATGACGGCAGCGCCTTTGTTCCAGCGGATCGCGCTGATCGGATTCGGACTGATCGGCGGCTCGATCGCGCGCGCCGCGCGTGCGCGAGGCCTCGCCGGAGAAATCGTCGTCACAGCACGCTCCGCGAAGACGCGTGCGCGGGTGATGGAGCTTGGCATCGCCGATCGCGTGGCGGAGACCAACGCCGAAGCCGCCGATGGCGCCGACCTCGTGATCCTCTGCATCCCCGTCGGGGCGTGCGGAGCGGTGGCGCAGGAGATCGCATCCCACCTCAAACCGGGCACGATCGTCTCCGACGTCGGATCGGTGAAAGGCGCGATTGTGCGCGACATGGCTCCGCATCTGCCAGCGGGCGTTCATTTCGTGCCCGCGCATCCGGTCGCCGGAACCGAGCATTCGGGTCCGGATTCCGGTTTCGCCGAACTGTTCGTCAACCGCTGGTGCATCCTGACGCCGCCTGAGGGGACGGATGCCGCCGCGGTCGACAGACTGCGCGCGTTCTGGACCGCGATCGGCGCCAGGGTCGAGACCATGACGCCCGAGCATCACGACCTGGTGCTGGCGATCACCAGCCATCTGCCGCACCTGATCGCCTACACCATCGTCGGCACCGCGGACGAACTCGGCGAGGTCACGTCCTCGGAAGTGATGAAATTCTCCGCCGGCGGCTTTCGCGATTTCACGCGCATCGCGGCTTCCGATCCCACCATGTGGCGCGACGTTTTCCTGTCCAACAAGGACGCGGTGCTGGAAATGCTCGGCACCTTCAACGAGGACCTCGCCAAGCTGACGCGCGCCATGCGTCGCGGCGACGGAGAGGCGCTGTTCGAGCATTTCACCCGTACCCGCGCGATCCGCCGTGGCATCGTCGAGATCGGCCAGGATTCCGCGGCCCCCGACTTCGGGCGGCTGCAGACGAGCGCGGCAAAGAAGCCTTAAGAAGTCATTGCCGGACTTGATCCGGCAATCCATCTGCCTACGAAGGTTGATGGATACGCGGGTCAATCCCGCGTATGACGGTCGGGGCAAATATTAGAGCGTTTTCGAGCGAAGTGGCTACCGGTTCGCGTAAAGAAAACGCGTCAAAACAAAAACATAGAACCCGCTTCTGATTCCGTCAGAAGCGGAAAGGCTCTAGAACAGCGGCGGCGTCTGGGCGACTTTCAGCGGTCCGACGAAGACTGCGCCATTGACGAACCGCAACGGGAAAGAGCGCGCCTTCTTCCCCTCCAGCGTCGCCTCCTGGCCGATCGCGGCGAGACCGGCGGCGACGCCGGCATTGGCGTTCTCACGCACGGCCTTGCCGAGTCCCGGAATCGCCCGGTCCAGCGCGCCGAACAGATTGTCGATGTCCTGCGTCTTCACGCCCGGCGCAACCTTGTCGAGAGTGCCCTGCGGCACCCCCTGCTCCAGCATCTGCTCGATTCCCAGCGCGGGAATCAGCTTCTCGAATCCGGTCGCCGTCATGTGCAACTCGCCGTCAAGGTGCCCGTCGGCAGTAAGGCCAAGCGAGCCGGCGGCAATCGCAATCAGATCGCCTTGCTGGATGCGCGACTGCATGATCTCGATGCTGCCGCCCGCCGCCTGCAATTCGCGAAACCGCACCGGCCAGGGTTTTGGCGCGTAATCCTTCAGTCCGCGCACCATCGCGTGGACCTCCGCATCGAACGGCTTGGCCAGCACCGGATGCACGTCCCGAAGCGTTGCGCCGGTCAACTCGATGACGGTCTCGATCATCGGGTGATCCGGCCTGGAATTCTCCGCGATGCGGCCATGAAGCTCCACATGGCTGGCGCGGGCAACCGGGGTCTGCACAGAAGCCTCGACGCGGTCGATCACCGGATCGTCGAATACGATGTCCGCGCTCTGTGGAGTACCGGGCAATCCAACGATGCTGCTGCGGGCGGTCTTCCAGTTGACCACCATCACCGGCTGCCCGTTCTGGGATAGCGTCGCCGGAGACTTGAACTCCGCGATCAGCAGTTTCGGAGTGTAGATCTGCGAGATCACAAAAATGTCCCCGAGGCGCGCGGTCACGGGCGGCGTCTGGGCAGCGGCCTGATCGGCGGTCTGCGACTTCAGCTCGACGGTCGCATCCAAGCAATGAACCTCCAGGCGGAACGGAAACCCTGCAACGGTCCGTTTGGCGCAATCATAGATGCGACCGGACGCGGCTTCGCGCGCGCGCCAGGCGTCGACGGTCCGGTCGACCTGCGAGGCCGAATAGAACCAGAACGCGCTCCACGCCGCGCCGGCGATGACCATCAGCACGGGCATGACGAAAATGGGCCAACGACGGTACTTGGTGGAAGGGGCGGCAGGGGTGGCAGTCATGCGGGGTGTAGACCCGTGAATTTTGTCAAATCGGCGGTCGCCTCGGACCATAGTCGCGCCGTTCCAGCAAAACCAGCCTCTTTCAATTCCGCTTCGCCCGAGCGCGCGGATCTGTTAGAATGCGGCTTTCCGATCCTGATCTTATCCGAAAACCGGTTTCCACCCCGGATCAAGTCCGGGGCAGGCAAAAAGCTGGAGCCCGGTCTTGATTCCATCAAAGCCGAAATGGCCTTAGATGTGCGCGTGATGAACGCGCAACGCCGATTCGAGCCGGGTTCCGGCCATTCCGACGACCTCTGGGTGTTCGCTTACGGTTCGCTGATGTGGCGGCCGGGATTCGATTTTGCCGAGCAGGTTCCGGCGCGGCTGATCGGCGAACACCGGGCGCTTTGCGTCTATTCGTTCGACCATCGCGGAACGCCGGAGAGGCCGGGGCTGGTTCTCGGCCTCGACCGCGGAGGCGCCTGTCGGGGGATCGCGTTCCGCGTTGCGGCCAGCCGACGAGAGGCGACGATCGCTTACCTGCGCGGGCGCGAGCAGACCACCCACGTCTATCGCGAGGTGATGCGCTCGGTCTGGCTCAACGACGATGCCCGCCGGCGGGTCGGGGCCTTGGCCTATGTCGTCGATCGCGGTCATGTCCAGTATGCCGGACGGCTGACCATCGCCGAGCAGGTCCGCTACGTCCGGCAGGGGCACGGCCGCTCCGGCCATAACCGCGACTATGTGCTGTCCACGGTGAGATCGATCGAGGCACAGGGGTTTCGTGACCCGAAACTTCATTTGTTGGCCGAATTCCTGCGCGACGATACGCCGGAGCGCGGCTAGAACCTTCCGCTTCTGATCGAATCAGAAGCGGAAAGGCTCTAATTCCCCGCCTCCGGCGCGCCCGGCACATGTCCGAACAACCTCGCCTGCTCGCGCCGCCCCGTCTCGACCAGGCGACCCGTCGCGCTCTCGATCGACTCCGTCAGTCGCGACATGAATTCGTCGCGCCGCAATCCCGGCGGCAGCGGATCGAGGAACTCGACCGTAATCGTTCCCGGGTAACGCAAGAACGTGCGGCGCGGCCAGCACAGGCCTGAATTGAGCGCGACAGGCACGCACGGCACCTCGGCCCCCGCATAGATCATGGCGACGCCGCTTTTGTAGGCCGGCGGCGCCCCGACCGGACGGCGCGTGCCTTCCGGAAAAATAACGAGCTGACGCCCGAGATGCATCTGTTCCTTGGTTGTCCTGGCCAGCATTTTGAGCGAGCGCATGCCGGCCTTGCGGTCGATGTCGATCATGCCCGTCTTCATCAAGTACCAGCCGAAGAACGGAATCCATTTCAACTCGCGCTTGAGGATAAAGATCGGCTGGTCGATGAGGCTGAACAGCGCGAAGGTCTCCCACATCGACTGATGCTTCGAGGCGATGATCAGAGGCCCTTTCGGAATCCTCCCGGCGCCGAGAATTTTCACGCGCGTGCCGCAGATGACGCTCATAAGCCAGATGTTCCAGCGCCCCCAGGCCTTCACCGTGCCGACCAGCGCCGCGCGCGGCATCGCGAATGTCGGCAGCGCGGCGATGATCCAGACCGCCATCGACAGATAGAACAAAACGTTGAAGACCAGCGAGCGCAGAAAGATCGAAATCATTAAGAATCCAATTTCTCGCCGCCGCTAGCCCGACGCCGGCCGGCGCGGCTCGATCGATCCCGTCGGCTGGTCACCGATCTCGGCCGAGAGCTCGAGGCCAAGATAGGCCAGGCGAACCCGTGCCTCCGCAACGAGATATTTGGCGTACTCCGACAGCAGGAGCCGCACCGTCGCGCCGCTCGTCCACCACGGCTCCTCGCGCCATTTGTCGCCGACCACCACGAACGGAATCAGGGTGACGTCCGGCATCGCGTACGACAATTCGACGAGGGCGCGGGGCATATGGTAGTTCGACGTCACCACGATCAGGGAACGGAAGCCGCGTTCGTTGACCCAGCGCCGCGTCTCGCTGGCGTTGCTTCGGGTGTTGACCGCCGAGCGATCGAGATCGACGCAGCATGTCAGTAGCTGCTGGCTGTCGGGCAGAGAGCGCGAAATATCGCTGATCCCGTTGGTCGGGTGGACACCCGAGATCAGCAGCCGCTTGCCGTAGCCGCGAGCCAGAAGCTCGACCGCGTCGGAAATCCGCGACGAGCCGCCGGTGAGCACGACGATGCCGTCGGCATTGCTGGCGGGCTTGGTCTCGACGCCGCGCAGTTGCGACAGGAATCCGATGAAGCCCACCGCCGTTGCGGCAAAGGCGATCCCTGCGGCGGCGACCGCGGCCGCGAGCAGCCTGACGCGACGCCGCTTCGACGCCGGGCGCGAGGCTTCCGACTTGTCACGGTGGACTTGTTCACTCATAGGTTTGACGTTCCTGTCTTCTCCACTTTAGTGCGTTTTGGGGCGAAGTGGAATCCGGTTGCGCCGGAACGTGTGGCCTCAAACGTGTGATCTCAATCGATATCGTCGAGCGTCGCAAACAACGTGCTGCGGGAGGCCCAGGCGGTGATCGCCGCGATCAGGACCGTCTGTACCACCAGTACGATATAGCCTGAGGGACGCAGCGAAAATGTGCCCAACAGCGCCGCAAACTGGTCCCCGACCGGCGTTCCGGAAAACCATTTGGCGATCGATTCCGAGAATCCGAACATCAGCATGGCTGCGACGCAGCCGATTGCTCCGCCCTCGAACCCGAGCCGCAGGAAGTGCCGCAGAAAACGATTGGCGATATAGCGATCGCTCGCGCCGACGAAATGCAGCACTTCGACGATCGGGCGATTGGCCGCCATCGCGCCCCGGGTTGCGAAGGATACCGAGATGATCGTCGCAACGATAACGAGGGCAAGCACGCCAATGCCGGCAAATACCGTCGCGCCGGTCATCGACCGCATGCGGTCGATCCAGGCGCGATGGTCGTCCACGCTGGCCGATGGCACCAACTGCGTCACCCTGCCGCGGAGCCCTTCGAGGTCGAGCCTGGTCCCGGGCGCCACCTGCGCCACGATCATCCGCGGCACCGGCAGATCGTCGAGCGACAGACCGCTGCCGAGCCATGGCTCCAGCAGCTTGGCGGACTCCTCCCTGGTGTACGGCCTGACGTCGAGAATCCCCGGCTGTCCACGCACGGCGTTGACGACTGTCGTGACATCGCGCTCGATGTCGCGTCCGACGACCGGACGTACCTGGATGGTGATTTCGCTTGCGACCTCCGACTGCCATTCCGCGGCCGAGGCGCTGACCAGCAGCACCGCCCCGGTCGTGATCGAGGCCAGAAATGTCATGATGGCGACGACCGCCACCAGCGCACGGCCTGCGATCGATGCGCGCGGCACGATCGGCGATACGTTGCGCGCGACCGGCACCCGCGGGCGTTCCCGCCCGAGATCGACCAGAACACCATGATGGTCGCCCGCGTCACTCATAGATGTGCAGCCGTCCCTGGTGCAGCACCAGCCGCCGCGCGTCGTACTGGTCCATCAGCGTGATGTCATGGGTAGCAATAATGACCGCCGTGCCGGTTTTATTCAGCTCGATGAACAGCCGCAACAGGCGCCGGCCGAGCGTCGGATCGACGTTGCCGGTCGGCTCGTCCGCCAGCAAAAGCTGCGGACGCGCGATCACGGCCCGGGCGATCGCGGCGCGCTGCTTCTCGCCGCCGGACAGGATCGGCGGCAGCGCATCCATCCGCTCGCCGAGACCCACCCATTTCAGGAGATCGATGACTTCGCGCCGGTAGGTCGACTCATCGCGCCCCATCACCCGGAACGGCAATGCGACGTTCTCGTAGGTGGTCATGTGATCGAGCAAGCGAAAGTCCTGCAGCACGATGCCGATACGCTTGCGCAGATCGGCGACCGCGTCCTTGCCGAGCAGCGAGATATCGTGGCCGAACAGGTTGACCAATCCCCGCGTCGGCCGCAGCGACAAAAACAACAGCCGCAGCAGGGAGGTTTTTCCGGCGCCGGACGGGCCGGTGAGGAACTGGAACGAGTGAGCGGGAATCTGAAAGCTGACGTCGCGCAAAACCTCCGGGCCGAGCCCGTAGCGCAGACCGACATTTTCGAACCGGATCAAGCCTGGCGTCCCGGAGCCAAAGTTCGCAACATTTTCAGCGCGTCCTTTCGCCAGGCGGGACCGTACAGACGGCCACCCCGCCGGACACCGCGCACGACCGCGGTCTCCGGAACTGCTGCCGCCGATCGACCCCGTTGTGCGTCGGTTATGGTTTCCGATTCGTTAACGGTCGGCGCATAGACTCCCGACAGCGTCATTTGCAGCGATTCGTCCATGCACATTGTCTGCCCCCATTGTACGACATCCTACGCAGTCGATCCCGCGAGTTTCGGCAAGGCTGGCCGGACCGTCCGGTGCTCGCGCTGCAAGGAAACATGGCGTGCGACGCCTGAGAACAGTGTGATCACCGAGGTTCGCGTCCCTTCGATGGCGGGAGCCGATGAGACGGCGGAGTGGAACGACCCGCCTCAGACCGATGACGTCCCATCCGTCGACAGCCCGTCGATCGCGAGCGCGTTGCCGGAATCCCCCGAACTCATGAGGTCGCAACAGGAACTTGCCGGCGCCGGAACGTCGACGGCAGGGCAGGACAATACGCCCCACGATAACGAGCGCTCGCTTTCGACCGCTCCCTCGCGGCTCGGCGCGCGCCTCAAGACCTCGTTCGCGTCGCACATGCCGGCGCTGAACCTGAACGCCCTCTGTGTCGCGATGGCCGCCATGGTGCTGGCCCTCGTCATCTGGCGCGCCGAGATCGTGCGTCTTTTGCCGCAAACCGCGACCTTCTACCGGCTGGCCGGGCTGGGGGTGAACTTGCGGGGGCTGGCATTCAAGGACGTCAAGATGTCGAGCGAAACCGTCGACGGCAAGCCGGTGCTGGTGATCGAAGGCACGATCGTGGCGCAGACCCGCAAGCCGGTCGAATTGCCGCGTCTGCGTTTCAGCGTCCGTGACGCGCATGACACGGAAATCTATGCCTGGAACGCGGTGCTGGAACAGGCCGCGCTCAAGCCCGGCGAAAAGGCCTGGTTCCGTTCACGGCTGGCGTCTCCCCCGCCGGAAGGCCGCAGCATCGATATTCGTTTCTTCAACCGGCAGGACCTTGCCGCGGGAAGCGGAGCATAACGCGTGGCGCGTGTTCTGATCGCCGACGACGAAGACTCGATGCGGTCGCTGGTGGCCCGCGCCATCGCCATGGACGGCCACGACACAGTGACGGCGGCTGACGGCGCCGAAGCGCTGGACATTTTGACAGAAGATGCGCGCGCCTTCGATCTGTTGCTTACTGACATCAAGATGCCGATCATGGACGGAATCGCATTGGCGCTGGCGGCCGCGCGTGATTTCCCCGATCTGGTCATCCTGCTGATGACGGGCTTCGCCGACCAGCGCGAGCGCGCGTCGGGGCTCAACGCTATCGTGCACGACGTCGTCACCAAGCCGTTCTCGGTAGCCGATATCCGTGCCGCCGTCACCGGCGCGCTTGCCGCGGGCGGGGCGCACGCCGCTTACGGAGATCAGTAACCCTTGAGCAGCCGCTCGATGTAATCGAGCTCGATCTTCGGCCGCGACGGATCGGCGAGGCGGCGTCGCAACTCCTCGAGAATGCGGCGGACTCGCTGCACGTCGATTTCGCCGGGAATCTTGACGCTCGAATCATTGCCGAACTCTCGGCCGCGCAGCGGCCGCCCCAGCGGGTCGGTCTGATCGCCGCCGTCTCCCCGACGGCCGACCTGACTGCCCGGACCGTCCTCGCCCTCCCCCTCGCTTTGCCGCATGGCTTCGGCGAGACGACGGGCGCCTTTGCGGAGCGCCTCAAGCGCCCGGCCTTGCGCATCCACGGCGCCCTCGGCATTGCCTTCGCCAAGCCGCCCGCCGGCGTCGCCCATGGCGGAATCGGCCTGACCGAGACCGTCTCCGCCTTCATCCTGACCGGCCTCCTGCCCCTCCCGGTCCTGCTGGCTCGGCCCCATTCCGCGCCTGGCGAGTTCCTGCTGCAATGCCTTGAGCCTGTCGTGAAGCGCCTGCTGATCCTGCTGCAAGCCATCCATCGCGTTGTGGTCGCTCTGGCTGTTGTCGTGCATCCGGTCGCGCGACTCCTGGCCCTGCTTGTAGGTCCTGTCGCGCAACTGCTGCTGCTTGCGGATCATGTCGCCAAGTTCGTTCAGCGATTGCTGCAGATTTCCGTCATCGCCTTGGCCCGGCTGCGCCATCTGCAGATTCTCGAGCATCTGCTGCAACTGCTCGAGCAACTGTGTCGCCGCCTCCTTGTCGCCCGAGCGCGACAGACGTTCCATGCGCTCGATCATGTTGTCGAGGTCTTGCGGGCGCATGATCCTGGTGTTGCGATCGAGCGGACGCGCCAGTTGCTGCGGATTGTCGCGCATCTGTTCGGCTAGCTGCTGCAGATACTTGTCCAGCGCCGCCCGCAGGTTCTCGGTGAGCTTCTTGATCTCGTCGTCGCTCGCGCCGCGCTGCAACGCCTCCTTGAGCGCATCCTGCGCCGCGCGCAGCGCCTTGTCGACGTCGGTCATATTGCCGTCCTCGATGCTCACGGCGAGCGCCCAAAGGCTGGCGACGACCTCACGTAACCGCGCGTCCGTCCGCGCGGCCCCAAGTTCCTTGGTCACGGTGTAAAGACCGAGGTACTCGCCGGTCTTCGGGGTGAACACCTCCGGCGCGATCATGAGAGCATCGAGTGCGGTATGGACTTGAGCATTCTTATTGGCGTCCAGCGCCAGGATGCGGCGCTGCTCGATCAGCGCGCGCGCAAGCGGCTTGGTGAACACGCGTTCCGGCAAGCGCAAGTCGAGCGGCTCGCTGTGTCCCTCGTTCCCGGCGTCGTCACGCGCGCTCAGCGTCAGAGTCACGTCGGCGCCGGCATAGGGACTCTCGCTCAGATCCTTGACGGTCTGGCCGATGCCGTTGCGGGTTCGCGCATTCGGCAACGCCAGCGCGAATTTCGGCGGATCGAACAACGGGCGCGGAGCAATGCCGTCCTTTACCGCGGACCCAGGTCGAGCCGAAAAGACCGCATGAGCTTCGGTCACGCCGTAGTCATCCTCCAGGCGATAGGACAACTGCAGCGATCCGCGCGCCCGGCGTTCCGGATGCTTTGCGAGCGATATGGCCGGAGCGCGATCGGGAATCGCGTTGAACGTCCATTGCGGTTGATCCGACGGCGCGCGCACATGGGCGGTGCCGTCGCCGGCAATGGTGAAATGCCGTTCATTCGTGCCTTCGGGAGGCTTTTCCGCCGGAGTTGATTCAGTCAATCCGCCGCCGATCGCCACGTTGAGACTGCCTCCGCTCGAGCGAACGACCAGCGTGCTGCCCGCCGGCACCGAAAGCGACTCGGTGTCCGACGACGCACTATTATCCTTGTTGGCCGCGGACAGGATGATCGGGGGCTTGCCAGTATAAGACGGCGGCGCAACCCAGGCATCGACCCTGACATTGGCCGGCGTCAGCATGCCGTCCCAATCGAACGCGGCAACCACCCGCTCGGTTCGTTCGCCGCCGGCGGCAACATAGGTTGCGACCATCAGCACCACCACCAGCGCGCGCAGCGCCCAGCGGTCATGGAGCGGCAGCCGCGGCGACGGCAACCCGGCACGAACGCGCTTGATCGACGCCAGCGTGCGCGCCCGCTGCGCCTGCCACAACGCCAGCGCGACCGGGTCCCGCGTCGCGACGGTATCGGCGAGCGCAGTCACCGGACGATGACGCAGACCGGCGCTGCGGTCGAGCCGGCTCAGCCCTTCCTCGCGGGTCGGCCAGCGGAACCTGAGCGCCGGCACCGCCGCCGCCAGCGCCAGCAGGACAAAGGCGGCCAAGGCAACGGCACGTCCCGTCGCCGGCAGTTCGAGCCACAGCCCCGCCCACGATGCCGCCAGGAACAGTCCGGCGACGCAGAGCAGCCGCGCGAGGTGCGGCCAGGCTCTTTCCCATGCAATCGCCCATCTTGCGCGCCGCAGGGCTCGCGCCAGGCCGAGCCCCGCCGCAGGCTCGCCGCGGTCCTGACTGGAGGGATCTGGGGTCACGCCGGTCAACCAACTCTCCGGATTGCTGGAGCCATTCAGACGGAATCGAAGCCGGACTCCAGCTTCTTGCTTGGAGCGTTTTCTTGACGCGAACCGGTCCCCGCCTCGCTCGAAACGCCATAAAACAGCATCCTACCACGACGGCGGCAATGAGGCATCCGCCGCCGGACCGCGACGGGCTCACCCTGCCGGCACAGTGCGCTCGTCGCCCCATTCCAGACCGAACTGGTCAAGCCCTTCCGCGAGAAAATCGCTCAGAAGCGGTTCGCCAAGCAGATAACTGGCTGTCCGGGAGTTGTGTCCGTCTGCGGCTTCGCGCCGCAAATCCGTCCATTCATCGATCGCGCCATCGCCCCGGCCGAGCCGCATCAGCGCGACCAGATCGATCTGCTCATCCTCGGACAGCGAATTGATGAACCCGGTGATTTCGCGAACCACCGGGTCGTCTCCATTGTCGGTCAGCACATCGATCATGTTGTCGTCGGAGGCGTTTGAGCCGGAATCCGGGTCCGTCGATCCCTCCTTGGCATCGAACTCTCGCGCTTTCTCGATGAGAAAACCGACCTTTTCCGGCGAAATGGCAAGATCCGGCATTGGCGATACTCCTTTGTTCGAGAACGCCAACGCAAAAGCTGCGAGGTTGATCCCAATCACCGTGACGTGAAGCAATTGCAGGCAAATTGCAGGCAACGGAAATTTACGGAGAGGCCCCGCGACCCCTCGGCCATCCTTGCGAAACGGGGCAAACAGTCGTCGAATGCACGCCCGTTATTCTTGAATAGTTCAAGACCACAAAGTCGAAGGGCGCGATCGGCGCTTGAGGCATTTCATGAAGCTGATTTTCTCGTCCACCTCGCCATTCGCCCGCAAGGTTCGCATCGCCGCCATCGAGCTTGGGCTGATCGACACCATCGAGCTGGTGCCGGCTGCCCTTGCGCCCGGCAAGCCCAACGACGACTATTCGCGCGACGTCAATCCGCTGAAGAAGCTGCCGGTGCTGATTCTTGACGACGACAGCGTGATTCTCGATTCCTATGTCATCGTCGAATATCTCGACGAGATCGCCGGCGGCAGAAAGCTGATTCCGGCGTCGGGTCCAGCGCGCTGGAGGATCAAGACGGATCATTCGATGGCGCAAGGCATTCTCGATTCGATGGTGCTGTGCCGATACGAGAAGGCGGCGCGCCCGAAGGAGTGCTACTGGCAGGCATGGGCCGACGATCACTGGCAGCGGGTTTGGGCTGGCATGGCGCATTTCGACAGGCAGAGCGACCTGCTGTCGCGACCGCTGGATGTCGCGCAGATCGCGCTCACCTGCGTGCTCGGCTATGCCGACTTCCGTTTTGCGGATAGCGGCTGGCGCAAGGCTTATCCGAACCTCGTCGCATTCCACGACAAGATGATGCAGCGCCCGTCGGTGAAGATTTCGGCGCCGCCCGCGGCGTGACAAGGTTCACATGCCGACCGGCCGGCATCCGCTTCGTCCGAACGGTTCAGTCGAACAGGCTCGGCGTATAATTGACGGCCGCGCCCTCGATGGCGAGCATCTTCAGCTTGGTGGCGACGCCGCCGTTCGCCGAGAAACCTCCGGGCTTGCCGCCGGCGGCGAGCACGCGATGGCACGGCACCACGATCGGACACGGATTGTGGCCGAGCGCCTGACCGACATCGCGCGACAGTTCGACGCCGCCGAGGCGCCGGGCGATGTCGCCGTAAGTCATGGTCCGTCCCGGCGCGATGGTGCGGGCGATCTCATAAACGTCGCGGTGGAATGCGGGAACATCTTCAAGGTCAAGCACGACATCGGATAAATCCTTCGCCTTGCCCTCCAGCAATTCGATCATGCCGTCGATCGCGGACCGCACGCCGGCTGGCGGGATCGCCTCCGCGAGTTCGCCACAGCGCTGGCGGATGCGCGCCCGGGTCTTGTTCTCGTCCGGCAGCGGCAGTTGCACGGCTTTGATGCCGTTTACACTCCAGACAATGCCGCATGTGCCGATCGCCGTGTCGAACAGCGCGAACTTGCAGTCCTTCACGTCGCTCATGGGCCGCTCCGTCTCCAAGACTCCCCTCGTCGGGAAATCTAGGTTTGGAGAACGCTGCGATCCACCCGGATTCCGACGGAATACCTGTCAAGCGTGACGGAACGGTCCTCGGCTCTAGCGGTTTCGGGCGGGCCGAATTTACGACCTGACGGCGCGTTCCATCGCCACTTCGGCCTTGAGGTGGTCGATGTCGCGGTAGATCGATGACACCGCAAGCACGCGCCCATTCTGCCTGTAGCGCAGCAGGCAATCCCTGTCGGCGACGCTGCCGTCGACCTCGATATCGTCCCACTTCAACGCGTGGCCGGCATAGTTGATCGGCACGTCGTAGTGCTGACTCCAGAAGAACGGCACCGCATCGAACTTTTCGCGGTGTCCGAGCATGTTGCGCGCGGCGACCTGGCCCTGACGCTGCGCCACCACCCAGTGCTCGACGCGGATGTTTTCCCCGGAATGGGAGTCCGGCCAGCGTGCGATATCGCCGGCTGCATAGATGCCGGGCGCGCTGGTTTCCAGAAACTCGTTGACGAGCACGCCGC